>CAWIKF010000001.1:0-776267 GCA_963836755.1 uncultured Verrucomicrobiae bacterium
CCGGCCTTGAGAGGGCCGTGTCCTAACCCCTAGACGAAGGCGCCGTGGAGCGTGCATACTACACGCCGCGAGAAAAATTGCGAGCCGCTATTGCTCATCCCCGGCAGCGGCATTATCGGCTGCCTCCTGCTCAGTTGCAAAAGTCGATTCGGTGATGTGCGACTGCGAGAGGCGATCAAGCGCGATCGCTTTGCGTTTCGCAACTAGGTCTTTCAATGAAGTATCGTGTTTCAAAATGCGCGCGTAAAGCAGCTCGTAGTATTTGTGAAGATTGCTCCGCTTTTCGGGATCGGTCCGCGCGTGCTGTGCGCGCGTCCAGAGTTCCTGCACGGCCGGATCCTGGAGCGCCCACGTCTTGGACTGACGCAAACGGATGCGCTGCTTCAGGTCCTCCTCGCTTTGGATCGTTTTTGAATTCGCAAGTTTTTCCTCCGGCGAAGTATTGGTCGGCTTTTGAATGCTCGGCGCAGCCTGCGGGATCAGCGTGTTCGGCGTTTCGATCTGGCTTTGCGGTTCCTGCCCCGGCAGTGGCGCGTCGAGTCCCGGATCTTGAGCCAAAGCCTTTCCGGAAAAAATCAGCGCGGCCGCGCAAAGAAAAGTGAGGAGCGTTTTCACGGGCAGTCGGCTAAGCTATGCTAAGGAATCGATTTTGAAAAGCGCCGCAATTCATTCCAACTCGAGCCTCGATCTTGCGCCATGCGAGGTCGCTGCGCGTTGCGCTCAATTGCCGGACGCGGTTTTTTTTGACAGCGCCATCGAGGCTCTGCCGGCGATCTCACTCATCGCCGCCGAGCCTCGCGAGATAATCTCCGGGCGCACGGCGGCGGAGTGGGATTCGCTCCGGAAAAAAGTGCATGCGTGCCAGCAGCGCGTCACCGCGGATCAAGGTATCCCGTGTGGAATGGCAGCCGGATATGTCGAATACGATGGCGCGTTCCGTTTTGCATTTTACGATGAAATGCTGATCCATCGCCACGTCGATCACTCGTGGGAAGAAGTCGGGCGATTCGCCGCGAAGCTGCCTGCCGCAATGGCTGAGGATCAAACGCCGGCGCCGCATTTTAAAACGGCGATGACGCGAAAAGATTTTTGCGGCCGAGTCATTCGGGCGCAGGAATACATCGCGGCCGGCGACATCTATCAGGTTAATCTCGCGCATCGATTTACGGCTCCGACGTGCGCTGCCCCGTGGCGGCTCTACGAAGCGCTTCGACATTATTCGCCCGCGCCGCACGCGGTATACATGCGCGCGGGCGACCGCACCATCCTCTCCGCGTCGCCGGAATGTTTTTTGCAAATGAGCGGGCGTCACGTGCGGACGCGCCCGATCAAAGGCACGCGCGCGCGGCATTCCGATGCGCAGGCGGATGAAAAATCCGCGTTCGATCTGCAAACGTCCCCAAAAGAAATTTCAGAGTTGATCATGATCACCGATCTGGAGCGCAGCGACCTTGGCCAGATCTGCGAATACGGCAGCGTCCACACGAGTGAGTTGCTCAAGCTCGAGCGCTATGAACAGGTGTTTCATCTTGTATCAACGGTCGATGGCCAGCTTCGCGAGCGAATCGACCACGTCACCGCTTTGCAAAAATGTTTTCCAGGCGGATCGATCACCGGCGCGCCGAAAGTGCGCGCGCGCGAAATCATCACCGAACTTGAACCCATCCCGCGCGGACTTTACACCGGCGCGATCGGCTACTTTGGCTACAACGGCGAGAGCCAGTTCAACATCGCGATCCGCACTGTCGTGGTCGAAGATGGCGGCGCGCATTTTCACGTTGGTGCGGGAATCGTAGCGGACTCTATCCCCGAGCTGGAATACCAGGAGACCCTCGACAAAGCCGCCGGCATTCTTTTGTCCGCGCGCGCACTTGAAGAGAGTTCGCCTAGGTTCGCGTGAGATAGCCGGAACGCGTCAGTAGGAACAGGATCATTCTTTTCCGAAACTTTGACGCCATTCTTCCGCGTCGGCTTGCGAGGCAATTGTGAAAAACGCGTATTGATCGTTTCAACAAAAAGAGCCGCAGGTTTCCCGAAGCCGACGCTCATGATCTTCTCGCGAAGAAAGCAGCGATGCCCGCTGCGATCACAGCGACGGCGCCGAGCGCCAGCGCGTCGCGATGCTTATCGGTCCAAAGTTGTGGGCTGAAATTGCGCGAGCGTGAATCGAAAGTTCCGTGCGGTCCGTGATCGCCCGGCACCGGTTGGAAAAGGTTGTCGGGCTGATTCGGATCTTTCGGCTCATTCGTTTGCTGCCCCTTGACGCAGGTCCACGCGAGATAATGATCGAGCAAACCCGGAAAGATTTTGTTGCCGACGACTGCCTCGACCGTCGGGAAGCCGACGTAGATTTCGCGTCGGTCGTGATGCGATGCGAAGACGATCGCATCCGCCGCCACTTCGGGTTGATAGATCGGCGGCACCGGCTGCGCCTTGTTTGGCAGCCGACTTTTGACCCATCCGAATTGCGGCGTGTTCATCCCGGGCATCTGGATCATGCAGACTTTTACGTTGCTGCCGTCGTGGATTAACTCGCAGCGCAGCGAGTCCATGAACCCCTGGATCGCGTGCTTCGTCGCGCAATAGGCCGATTGCAGCGGAATGCCGCGATACGCGAGCGCGCTGCCGACCTGGATGATGCGCCCGCGGTCGCGCGGCAGCATGCGCTTGAGCGCCGCGAGCGTCCCGTAAACATAGCCGAGGTAATTCACTTCCGTTACACGTTTGTATTCTTCCGGCTGCATTTGTTTGACAAAGGAAAAGACGCTCGTCATTGCGACATTCACCCACACATCGATCGGGCCCAGCTCCGCTTCGACCCGCTCCGCGGCCGCTTCCACGGCGCCGGCATCGGCGACATCTGTCGGCAACATGATCGCTTTGCCGCCGCGGCTTTCCACATCACGCTTCGCGCCTTCGAGCCCATCGTGGCCGCGCGCGATCAGCCCGATGTGTGCGCCTTCTTTTGCAAATGCACGCACGGTGGCGCGCCCGACTCCGGCGGATGCACCGGTGACCACGATGACCCTCGGTTTTTCGTTTGTTTTCATAGGTGTGACTTTATTTAAAGAAGCGCGCCATGTTCATTTTCATGCAAGGCGATCAGCGCGCGCCCGTATTCGACTTGCGAAAAAAGCAGCGGCGTATTGCCGAGAAAACATTTACGCCGAGCGTCGGCCTCCTCGGCAAAAATCCCGAGCGGTCCCGCAATTTCCTCGCAAGCATGCAAGACCTTCGCGGCTTTTTCCGCGCGGCCTGCGTCGGCGAGCGCGTGCGCAAACCAAAACGTCGCTGGCAAAAATGCGCCTTCAAACGCGTGAAGCGGGAGCTGTTCTCCGCCGAGCGTCGCCGACGGATCGAAGCGATGCACGAGTCCGTCAATCACCAGTTCGCGTTCGATTGCGTCGAGCGTGCTGAGCACGCGCGGATCGTCCGGCGGCAAAAACTTCATCAGCGGGATCAGCAGCGAGCCGGCGTCGAGCGCATCGGAATCGTAGCGCTGGCGAAACGCCTGAAGCGATTCGCTCCAGCCTTTCGTCACCACTTCTTCTCGAATCGCGCGCGCAGTTTCTTCCCATTTTTTCGGAATGCTTTGGCCGACTTTTTCCGCAATGCGCATTGCGCGATCGACCGTGACCCATGCCATGACTTTGCTCGCGACGTAATGCGCTTCGATCTCCAGCTCCCACACGCCGCTGTCGGGCTCATGCCATGCGCGGCAGACGTGGTCGGCGGCGCGCTTCAGCATTTTCCAGAACTCCGGTTTCCATTTGCCACCAGCCTGGAGAAAAATCAGCGCGCAGTCCGCGAACCAACCGAGCGAGCCGAGTTGGCGTTGTCCGAAAGCGCGATTGCCGAAGAGCACGGGACGCGAGTCAAGGTAGCCCTCCACGCCTTTCACCTCGCGCTGCGTGAGGCGAGTGCCGCCGTCGGTGCGGTAGCAGACTTGCAGCGGCGCGTCGACGTCCGATGCGAGGCTGCAGATCCAATCGAGATATTTTGAGACCTCGTCCGGCTGGCCCATCGTCGCGAGAAATGCCGCGGAAAGCGACGCGTCGCGCACCCATGTGTAACGGTAATCGTAGTTCCGATCGCCGCCGATGCGCTCCGGCAGCGAGGTCGTGACGGCGGCGACGACTGCGTTGGTTGGCGAATGCGCGAGCAGATGCACCGTGATCGCGGAGCGTTTTAGTTTGTCGTCAAAGCGCGGAAAAGTTTTCAGCTTGCCCGTCCAGTCGCGCCAATACTTTTTAGTCCCGTCGTGCAACTCGCGGCAGCGCGCGACGCTCCACTTGCTCGGCTCTTCGTTGAGGCCGATCATCGCCCACGCCTCCTCGCCTTCGCGCAGCGTGAAATTTACGCGCGCTCCGTCGTCGCCGCACTCGACTGGAAAGGAAGTCCAGAGCGCGATCACGTGTTGAACAAACGAAAATTTGACGCCGCCGTCGCAAACTTGCGTCCGCGGTTTTTCTTCAAACGTTCCGCGCGGCCGCACCTCGAAAGTGACGCGTGAATCGCCGCGCTCTGCGCGCAGCAGACGCAAGATCACGCGCACGCGCTCTTTTTCTTTCGGGCAATCGTGCTCCGGCCACGGCATCAAATCCGACAGCTCCAGCGACCGCGCGCCGTCGCGCCAGCGCGTGATCAGGGAGACCGTCTCGTCTTCGTAGCGTTGGTCGCCGAGCTCCACCACATCAGGCCCGAAGCGGCAAAAGCCACCGCGATCCGGATCGAGCAGCCCGCCGAAAATGACGTCATCGTCGTAATCGGGAACACAAAACCAATCGACGGTTCCATCCGCCGCGACGACTGTAGCCGTTCGCCGGTCGCCGATGACGCCGTGCTTTTCTATCGGAGCAAAGTTAAAAAAGCGCGGCTGCATCAATGCGTCGGTTTTTGCAAAAAAACAGTGCGTTAACGTGGCGTTTATTCAACCCCCGGATATGCGATCGTCGTCATCAGTGCATTCTCGGCCTGGCGCGAATCGAGCCGCGTGTGCTGGATCACGATCGGCACGTCTGACTCGAAGACGCTTGAATAGCTCGTTGCGAGCGGCACTTGCTCGGGATCGGTGAGATCATTGAAGCGAAAATGTTTCGTGCGGCGCGGCGCGACCGACATTTTGTAAGGCCCGACCGGTTCGCGGTCGGCGTAGTAAATCATCAGCGTGATGTGCGCTTCCTCGTCGGTCGCATTGAGCACGCAAAACGCTTCGTGGCTGATGAAGTCTGGGCCCGGCCCGTTGCTCCAGCCTGGAATATAACCCTCGGCGATCGCCCAGGATTTTTTACCGATGTTCGTTTTCATAAATCAGAAAATGTCGCGAACGGCGGGACACGGCGCTTGCATGAAAGCCCGCTGATGCTTCCGCGGCGCGAACAAGGTCATATCGAAAATGAAAACGGAAGCGTTGGTATCAAACTTCCAGATGCGCGATTTCAGCTAAATGCCCGCGCCGAATTTGCCGCGTGCGCTGCACGCGGCGCGTCCTCCAAAAAAACCGCGTCAGACCGCTATGGATACAAGCGCTAACGCTTTGCGGCGTAGGCTTCAGCGCCGGGCTCGGGAACTTCCTCGAGAAGTTTTTTGACCACTGCAAGCGGCGTCAATCCTTCGGAATCGGCGGCAAAGTTAGTCAAAATGCGATGCCGCAAAACCGGCGGTGCAGCGCGGCGAATGTCGGCGCAACTCACATGAATACGCCCTTCGAGAATCGCCATCGCTTTCGCTGCGAGGATCAAATACTGGCCGGCGCGCGGACCGGCGCCAGTGCTGACGTAGGTTTTGGTGACTTGCGGCGCTCCTTCGCTTTGTGGACGGGTCGCGCCCACGAGCTTGGTTACGTATTTGATCACGTGATCTGAAACGGGAACTTTCCGCACGACGGCTTGCAGGTGAAGCACGTCCGCCTGCGTGAGCACAGGCAACGGCTCGACGCGCTTGCCGCCGGTCGTTGCGCGCAAAATTTCCTCCTCCTCGTGCGGCAGCGGATAGTCGACCCAAATGTTAAACATGAAGCGGTCGAGTTGCGCTTCGGGCAGCGGATATGTGCCTTCCTGTTCGATCGGGTTTTGCGTTGCGAGGACGAAAAACGGCTCCTCGAGCGTGTAGGAAGTATTGCCGGCGGTGACCATTTTTTCCTGCATCGCCTCGAGCAGTGCGGCCTGCGTCTTCGGCGGCGTTCGATTGATTTCGTCGGCGAGGAGCAGGTTGCAAAAAATCGGGCCCTTGATAAAACGGAACTCTTTTTCGCCGGTCGCGGAATTGGTTTCGAGCACGTCGGTGCCGATGATGTCGCCGGGCATCAAGTCGGGCGTGAACTGAACACGCTTGAATTTTAAATTGAGCACCTGCGCGATGGTGCGCACGGTGAGCGTTTTCGCCATGCCCGGCAGTCCGATGAGGAGTGCGTGGCCGTTGGCGAGAATGCACATCAAAATCTGGTCGAGCACGTCGCGCTGGCCGACGATGATTTTGCCGACTTCGTTGCGGATGCGCTCCGTGTGGACGCGCATTTTTTCGACGAGCGCAAGTTCGTCCGCGCTCGCAGTCGGGCCGGCCGCCACTGGCGCAGCGGCAGGCGCCTCGTCGATTTCTGGCTCGGCGACATCGGTTGTTTCAAAAGTTTCCCCAGCTTCCGCGCTCTCCTCGGCTTCATCCGTTTCGACGGCTGATTCGGCTTCGAAGACGAAACGGCTGCCGCCGATCTGCACAAGATCGCCATCAGACAACCGCGCGGTGTTGACGCGCGCGCCGTTGAGTAAAGTGCCATTCGAGCTGCCGAGATCGACGATTTCCCACGCGCCATTTTCCGAGCGAAGTTCCGCGTGCGCGCCGGAAGTCATCCCGTCCTCGAGTTGCAAATCCATGTCAGCGCGGCGGCCCAGCGAATAGCTTTCGGCCGAGAGAGTCAGGCGATGGCCGGCGAGCGGACCGGCTTGGAATTCGATGTCTGGCATAGGGGTGGTTTTTAAAATGAGTGCTTCAATGCGTGAGGTCAAGATCGCCGAGGTCCTTCACCTCGTCGGCCACGCGAATCTGGTTGAGCGCGGCGCTGAAATGATGTTCGGGAAGCGCGTGTTTCGGATCCATCCAGACCGGATAAAGATCGCGTGCGCGCACGATTTGCCAGCCGGGGCCGACTTGTTTCAGCACCACCAATTTATACGTGCGGCGAAAATCGGGCCGGCTCGACTGGCCATTGAAATGCTCCATCAAAAGTGCCGAACCTTTCGCGCGCAGATAGGTGCAGATGCAGCGCGCTTCGCCGTCGAGCCCGGTGACGCCGCCAACACGATGAACTGTTTTTTGAAGGAAAAAAGGCTCGGATTTTTGAATGCTCGCGTCGATACCCTTTATGTCGGCATCGGTCAATGTGCTGGCATCGCGCGTGAGCTGCAGGCCTTCGTAAAATGCGGAGTCGTAGATGACGACGAGGTCGTATTTGCCGACGGGCAGGTGAGCGAATTCAAACGTGTCGCGCTTGGTGCCCGAAACTTCTCCGTTATAAACTTCTTCGACGTTGTCGGTCGCGACGGCGAGCATCTGCTCGATGGGCAGATCCGGATTTGTGATGTGGCCTTTGATGCCGCCGGTGTTCGCGGCATCTGGTTTGGTATAGAGCCGCGTGCGTTGCGGAGGCTCCTGCGCAAAGGCCGTGGCGGCCAAAATAATCGCGACAAGAATTAGCCGGGGGAGCATGCGGAAAATTACGGCGAAGGCTTCGTCGACCCGGAAAGAAAACGATCGAGATCAGCCGCCACGGGATGGAATTTTAGCCGGTCTCGCACTTTCACGATGATGTCGCGGATCGAGGCGGGCGGCTCCTTCGCGCCTTGCACGCACTCGATCAGCATCGACGCCGCATCGGGCAGAAAACTCGATGCGTCGATCTCGCGGCAATACGCTTCCAGCATCGGCTGCGCGCGCTTCCAATCCTGCATTTTAATGTAAAGAGCGGACTCGCGGATGATGTAGTCGCCGCTGATTTTGCTGAGCGGAAATTCACTTTCCCACACGCTCAACGCTTGCAGTGCCTCGAGGAAAAAATTGCCTTCGGTGAGCGTGTGCACATTTTCCGAAAGTGAAACCTCCTGCAGCGCGCCGTGTTTTAAATCCGTGCCCGGAGCCGTCCCAGCTGCTGCTCCTTGCATCGGCAGCGGAGCGCTCCGCCAATCCGGCGACGCGGCCGGCTTCGCGTTCCCGCCGTTGCCGTTGACGAGCTGATTTGTGACCAGCTTGTCAACAGCCGGAGCAGCATTGCGCATGTTACGCGCGCGCTTCTGAACATCGGCGTAAATCGCGGTCGCCCCATTGAGATCGCCATCGAGAAAAGCGAGATCGCCGAGCCGGATCTTCGCGCGCTCGCCGAGCTCGCCTGGCGTTGTCGACAATGTCGTAAAAATCTGCTTCGCCGTGTTTCGATCACCCAAATAATACATCTGCACCTCGCCCTCGCGCAGCTTGAGCGCATTTCGGTTATCGACCGAAGGCGCGGCGGCGTAAAATGTTTGGATCCATTGCAGCGCTTCGCGCGGATCCTGCCGCTGCATCAGATCGAGGAGCAGGTCCTGCAAAGTCGAGAGCTGCTCGGGCGAAATCTTTTTCCGGACCGTGTCGAAGTGGTTTGTGAAAAGCTGGTGCAGCAACGGATACCCGCCATCGGCCTCGATCGTGCGCATCAAATTATTCCACCACGCGCTGCTCCAGTCGGCGACGGGATCGGGAGTGTGCGGATAAGCCGCGAGCATCGTCGTGACCGCTTTTCGGAAAGCTGTGCGATCGTAAAAGTTATCGAGGTTCGCGGCCTGAATCGAGAAAGTAAAAAACGGAATGATGCTGCTCGATGTGCCGGCCGACGACTTCGTGGTGAGCTGCACTTTGGTTTCGCGAAGACCGGAGAAAATCCACTGCGTTTTCGGCCCGGTGAAAACAGCGCCTTCGGGAAAAGTCCACGTGTAAGTGGTGCCAGCCGGCTCGCCAGTTGTGACGGCATTCAAATCGTAAATGATCAGCGGCTCTTCGTTTTCAAACCAATAGCAAAGGCCGGGAGTGGCGAGGCCAACGGCGACAGGTGCGCCATTTTTTGCCTCGACGGAAATAAGATTGCAGTCGCCGGAGCGAACGATTTCGGCGTCTTTTAAGATGCGCGATTCGACGCCTTTGAGTTGTTCTTTTGGCGGACGCCACGTCAAGAACATGAGCCCGCCGTTGCGCTTGTTCGACGAGTAAGGTCCGGTGCCGTCGGCCGTCTGGAAAACTTCCACGCGATGAAGACCTTTCGTGAGATCGACCGCTGCGCCGTCGCCGCCCCACTGCTTGGAGTGCTCATGCACGTTGAGCCTGACGCCGTCGATGAGGATTTCGCATTGGCCCTCGCGGATGAATGGCGAGAACCAGTAGCTGCCAGCCGTTGGCGCTATTATATAAGAGAGGAGATAAAACGATCCAGGGCGAGGCCGACCGCTTTCGTCACCGCCAATGCTGAAAGGCGCTTTCGGTATTCCAGCTTTGTTGATGGAATTGACCATAGGATCAACGCGGCCGAGCTGCGCGAGAGAATGCGCGGCGCCAAGGTTGTCACGTCCCGGCAGCGTGCAGAGAATCGCGCTCGGCGTGATTCCAGAATCCGGCTTCCAGACCTGCGGCTGCCGGGCGGACTGGATGTAAACGTAAACCGACCTGACGGACGAGCCCGGATCGGCAAAGACAAATGAAAATCCGCTTTCCGGATTCTGCCAAAGCAAAAAGCTGGGGACAACTTTGCCGGCATCCGTCATCACCACGGTCGTCGCAGCGCCGCCGCGAAGAATGCCCCCGTCCGGAAGATGGCAATAGTAACCGGCCGACGACTCAGTCGGACTCCGCCTCAAATCAAGCTTGTAACGGAGAGCCGCATCCGCGACCTGCCACTCAACCGCTGCAGCTGCTGCGGCATGCGATGCCGGAGCAGCAATTAAAAAACAAAGACAACACCAGACGGCGGCAAAGCCGGCGGGGGAGCGCCCAGCCCTGAAACGCAGCGGAGCCAAACCCGCTCCCTACTTCGTGCTGGCGCTATCTTCCCTGAGTTTGGTGATGAGGACCGGCGGTTGCGGCGGCTTTTTCGCTTCCGTGCGCGACATTGGCGTCACCGGGCAGCAGCAGCAGGCGAGAACGGTCTCGGCTGATGAAGCGACGCGCGGGGGTGCCGGCGGTTTCTTCAATTCACGGGGAGGTGGCACGAAGCCTTGCTCGCCAGTGCCGTCGCCGGCCAACAAAGTGCCGGTGCACAGCGTGGCCGCCAAGGCGGTGCTGACGATTTTTTTAGTCGTGATCTTTTTCATATCTTTTCGTGGTTTTAAGTTCAAAGTCTTGCGCAACTTGTGGGTCGCTGCTATTCCTTGTGAAAGCTAGGATGCACTTGGCCCGCTCCCAAAGCAAACAAATTATGCAGCAACCCCCGCGCTTTTTTTCAATGTCGGCCACGTCGGCCGCGGCTCGCTTCTTCCGTGCAGGGTTTGTGATTTTTTCCGCGCTTTTCATCGCGTCATTTTCTTCGCTGCTGGGCAAGGGGGAGAATGGCAAAGATCTTTACGGAGCTGATGTCTACTGGAATGCGACTCCGGATGACGTGAATAATTTGCTGAAGGGAATGAAGGAGCAGACGGATGCGAATTTCCAGATGGACATCCGAAGCCTCGATGAGGTGAGCCCGGATCCGGAAAAAAACCCGGTGCTCTTTCAATCAGGCCACTACCACTTTTCCTACTCGCCGGCGCAGCGCGCGAAGCTGCGGAAGTATCTGCTCGATGGCGGCATGATTATTTACAACACCGGCTTGGGATCAAAGCCGTTTTACGATTCTGCCGTCCAGGAGTTGAAGCTGATTTTTCCCGAGGAACCTCTGCAAAGGCTCGCGCCGGATCATCCGATTTTTCATTCTCACTATGATCTGGATCACGTCCATTATACAAAGGGCGTGGCCGCTGCGGGCTTCCGTGGGGATGAGCCGTGGTTCGATGGAGTCGAAATAAACTGCCGCGTGGTCGCGCTGGTCTCGCGCTTCGGAATGGCCGTCGGCTGGCAGGGTCAGGTGAAAGAAGAGTGGCAGGCTTACGAACCGGATTCGGCCTTTAAGCTCGGCGTCAACATTCTCTCCTATGCATCAGCGTTGCGCGCATGGGCAAAGAGCGCGGCGCAATCGATGACATTCGTCGACAAGCTGAAATCCTACTCGGACACCGTTTCGGTGGCGCAGGTAAAATACGACGGGATATGGAAAACGCGTCACGCCGGGCTTTCGGTGATGTTGCAAACTTTCAATGCCCGCACAGGCATCCCAGTCAAATTTGGTCTAAAAGAGCTGCGGCTGACGGATCCGGAAATCTTTAATTGTCCGGTGCTTTTCATTACAGGCCATGAGGCATTCCAACTTTCAGCGGCGGAAAAAGCCGGGCTCAAAAAGTATCTCGAGAACGGCGGCATGCTCTTCGGCGAAGCGTGCTGCGGGCGCAAAGGATTTGATATGTCGTTTCGTGAAATGATTCACTCGGTGCTGCCCGATAATCCGCTGACGCGCATTCCCGAGACTGCCACTATTTTCCAGGAGCCGAACAAACTTTCCGCCGTCGGCGTGACGCCCGCGCTGATGCAGCAGAGCGGCCAAGCGCGGATCGCGCCGGAGTTGCTCGGCATTCAGATCAATGGAAACTACGGCGTCATCTACAGTTCGCTCGCGTTGCAAGGCGGCTGGGAAATGAGCCAGTCGCCGTTCGCGATGGGGCTCAATGACGTGAGCTCGATTCAGCTCGGCCAAAACGTGATGATGTATTCCGTCACACATTGATTAACGATATGTTTCGTGTCGGTTTTTTGGCCGCGGCGCTTTGCGTAGCCCTGGTGACGGGCGCGGCGGCGGCGACTTCCAATGGCAACGATTTCGCGCTCGCTTACACTGAAGCAAAATCTCCCGGCGCAAAAAAAGCGGTGCTCGATGATGCGCAGGGGCGGCCGCATTTCTTCCGCTATTTGCAAATCATGGAAATGCAGCCAGTGACCGAAGATGGGCAATCGGGCGTGCAAATAACGGCATTCGAGCCGAGCTCATATATGGACGTGAAATTCACCATCACGATGCCGGTGTCGCTCTCTATTTTGCACGACGAACCGGTCTCGAAAGTCGGCGACGCCATTGCGGTGACGGGCAAGGTCGATGGGATCGATTCGGCGAAAAACACGATCGTGCTCGGCCAGACGATCGTGCGGAACAAAGATCGGCTCAGCCCGGCGATGGGCAAGGAATTGCTCGGCGACGTGAATCCCGGCGCAACTTTTTACAGCTACACCGAAGGCCCGCGGCCGGTGAGAGTCGAGTTTCGCGACCGCGATTTGCTCGCCAACCGCGATCGGGTTTTGGCGCAAGGCGGCCCAAAAGCGTGGACGGAATTTCTCGAGACAGAAATCGCCAAGCGAAAGGCGGCGCGCGCCGCGGCGGCGAAGGAGGGCGGGCAGCATTGAAGCCCGCGCGGCTGAAAGCGAGCGCAATTTTTCTGAGCCTCGTCTGTGTGATTTCGCTCGGTATCGCGGGCGCACGCGCGGCGGAGGAGGACGGGCTCATGGATTTATGGAAGCAGCAGCTCGCGAAGCCCGACGATCATGATGCGATGATCAAAGCTTGCGCTACTTTTGCGACGGCGCATCCGGGCGATCCGCTGCTGCCAGTCGCGCGCGGATTCCAGGAGTGGCATCTGCTCCGTTCCGGCCATCGCAGCGATGTTTTGCAAATGATGGCGACGGATTTAAACGCGCCGAAAGATGCGGTCAACGATGGTGCGCGCCGGCTGGCGCAAGCGTGGCTGACGCGGGCCGATCGCGATCAAGTCGTTGCGGCTTTGCAGGCTTATTATCGCAAGCAAGTTGCGTATCCGAAAACACTGGATCAACTGCCGAAAGAGTCGCGTCCGCCGCTCGAGGATCGCTTTGGAAAGCCGTGGAATTACAAGCTCGCCGGCTTCGCGAAACTCGCCGGTTTTGCGGATCAAAATTACTCGCTGCAAAGCGCGGTGCTCGGCGCGGCTTCGGATTTCAACAAGACGTTGCATCAGCCTTACGACTCGCCGATCGACGCGGTGCCGGTGCAAATCCTCGCGCTTCCGGGCAGCGGCCAGGCGGTGAAATTTAATCGCGCGGGCAGCGCCTCGATCATTGGTGCCGGGCAGGGCGGCGGCGATCTTTACCTCGCTTTTGTCGGTGCAAAAATTCTCGTGGTCTGCGATTACTCGCACTGGAAAATTTTGCCACATCCCTGATGGCCGCCCCCGCACAACCGAAGGTCAAAGTCGCCCGCGCAAAACCGCCGGAAAAAGAAGGCATCTCCGCGTATTTGAATCCTGCGGAGATGCACAAACTCGGCCGGCTTTTGCTGCTCTCGCGCTACACGGTCGAGGGAAATCTCGCGGGCGCGCATCGCAGTCCGTTGCGCGGGCCGAGCTCGGAGTTTGCCGATCATAAATCCTACGGCCAGGGCGACGAAACCAAGCACATCGACTGGCGCGTTTTTGCACGCACCGATCGCTATTTTATTAAGCGCTACGAGGACGAAACGAACCTTCGCGTTTACATCGCGCTCGATCGAAGCGCGTCGATGGCCTACAGCTCCGGCGGCGGAATCCCGTCAAAGTTTCAATTTGCGTGTCATCTCGCGGCGGCGATCGGATACGTGATCGTGAAGGCGCGCGATTCGGTCGGACTTTACCTCCACTCGGAAAAAGTCGATCTGCGCATGGATGCGGCGAATTCGTTTCAGCATCTCAACAACCTGTTAAAGCATGTGCAGTCGACTCCGCCCGGCGCCGGCGGTGGCTCGGGAATCGCGCAGACGCTGCACGAAATTGCCGGCTCGGTGCGGCGGCGCGCGATGGTCGTCGTGATTTCGGATTTGCTCGGCGACGAAGCGGCGATCGTCAAGGCGCTCGCGCATTTGCGCAAGCAGCGGCATGACGTGGTCGTTTTTCAGACGCTTGACCCGGCGGAGATCGATCTCTCTTTTAAAAAATCATGCGAGCTGCGCGATCTCGAAACCGGCGAGCGCCTCGCCGTGAATCCCCGCGGCCTCGCCGACGAATATCGCCGCGTCTTCGGTGAGTTTTTGGAGAAATATAAAAAGGCGTGCGCCGGCATGAACATCGACTATCGGCTCGTGCGCACCGATCAGGCGCTCGAGTCGTTTGTCCGCGCGTATCTCGAGGAGCGGCGTCGGCTTTCGCGCTGAAAATCCGCCGTGTTTCTTTCGCCGCTTTTCCTCATCGCCGCCGGCCTCGGCGCGTCGGTGCCGCTGCTGCTGCATCTCATGCAGAACAAGCGGAAGGAGCTGCTGCCGTTTCCGACGATTCGTTTTTTAAAACTCGCGGAAAAACATTCCTCGCGAAAAATCCGGCTCGAGAATTTCCTGCTCTGGCTTTTGCGCACGCTCATCATGTTGCTGCTCGGCATGGCATTCGCGATGCCGATGATCCGCAAAAGCGGCTTCGGCTGGCTCGGCAATTCGCCACGCGACGTGGCGATCGTCCTCGACGCTTCTTACAGCATGGGCTACCACACCGGCCGCGGCAGTATTTGGGATAGAGGCATCGAGTCCGCGACGGCGATCATCGAAGGATTGAGCGACAAGGATCGCTTTTGCATTTACCTCGCACGCGAGCAGCCAGAGGCGCTCATCGCCGAGCCGATCGCGAACAAGCAGGACGGCCTCGCTCGGCTGCGCGCGTTGCAGCCGGGAGAAACCAGTTCGCGGCTCGGGCCGGCGGTCGCGACGGCGATGAAAGCATTGTTGAAAGCCGACGCGCGCCGCGAGCGCGAGCTGCACGTCATCACCGACAACCAAGCCGTGGCGTGGCGCGACATGGCGGGCGAAAAAAACGAGATTGATCCGAAAACGGCGGTCTTCGTTTCGCTCCTCGGCGTGCCCGCACCGGAAAATGCCGGCGTCGCGTCGGTCGAGCTGCAGCCGCCTGTCGCGCGCAAAGACTCTGAGATCAAAGTTACTGCAAAAATGTTGCGCAGCGGTCCGGCCGAGGACACGACGGCCACTCTATATATAGATGACAAAGAAGTCGCGCGCCGCTCGATCAAAGCGGGCGATCCCGAAGCAGCCGCGCCAAATTTCACGCTGCCGGCTTTGCCCATCGGCGTTCACACCGCGCGCGTCCAGACTCCGGACGACAATCTGCCGATCGACGATCCGTTTTATTTTCTCGTGCGCGTGCAGGACGAGATGCCGTCGCTGATCGTCGGCAACGAAAGCGAAACATTGTATTTGCGGACGGCGCTGCGGACCGGGATCGGCGCGGGCGCGGTCGCAACGACGACGCCCGAGCATCTCACGGACAAACCGCTCACGACTTTTTCGTGCATTTTTCTGTGCAACGCGCTGCCGCTCGCGGGCCAGGCGATCACGGCGATCGAGGATTATGTGAAGGCCGGCGGCGTGCTGGTGATTTTTCCTGGAACGGCCGCGAAGCCTGATGATTACAAGGCCTGGACGAGTTTGCCGGGCGCGCCAACCTCGATCGACGAGCTGCCGCTGGCTGAGCGAAATCGCACGCTGACTTGGGATTTGCCGCAGCATTTGCTGGTGCGCTCGCTGCGCGAAGGCGTGTCCGTGCCGGTGCTGGCGATCCGGCGTCGACTTGCGTGGGGTAAGTTAAACGAGGGCGCTGCTGAAAATTATTTCGATGGGCGCGGATCAACCGTTTTTGCTCGAGCGAGCGTTTGGCGACGGCCGTGTTTTGATGTTCGCAGTTTCGGCGGACCGGACGTGGAGCGACTTTCCGCTGTCGCCATTTTTCCTGCCGCTCGTCATACAAATCGCCGATTATGGCGCGGGCGTCGGCGCGAAATCTCCCTTCGTGTGGGCGACTGATTCGCTCTCGCTGACCAACCGTTTTCCGGAGATGAAAGGGACTCCGATGCTGGCCACGCCTGATGGGCGACCGGTGCCGATCCGCAGCGCGGTGGTGCAGGCGAAAACGGTGTTAAACGCGGAGAACATGACCGCGCCCGGCATTTACACACTCGCGACTTCCGAGCAGCCGAACGCGATCCCGGCGATCGCCGTGAATTTACCGCGCGAGGAATCCGATCTCACGCCGCTCGATGTGAAAGAAATTCCGAAGCGGCTCGGCATCGACAATGCAAACGTCGCGCTCGATTTGCCGACGCTGCGGCGCTTGATCGAGGAGCATCGCGTCGGCCGCACTTACGGCGAGCAACTGCTCTGGCTCGCGTTCATTTTGACGGCAGTCGAATTCATTTACGCCAACTCGCTTTTGCGCGGCAGCAAAGCCGGAAAAGTGAGCGTCGATGCCGCGGGCCATGTCGAAACGCACGCGCCAGTCCCAGTCGAAGCATGACGGTTTACGAACATACTTATCCGGTTTGGCTGCTGATTCTCACGTTGCTCGCAGCAGTGGCAGTCGGCGCGTTTTCGGTCTGGAAATTTTTGCCGCGGCGCTGGTTCAGCCTCGGAATGCTTGGCGTTTATATAGTAGTCATGCTCGGCATGGCGTGGTGCCTTTTGATGCCGGGCCACAAAAGCGCAGTCACGCAACTGCGCAAGCCGCGGTTTATCATCGCCCTCGACACTTCGCAAAGCATGACGCTGACGCCGGAAAAAGGTGTGCCGAGCCGCTGGGACACGGCCATAGCCGCACTGAAAGAGCCGTGGCTGCAATCGCTCGCGGGCGAATGCGACGTCGAGATTTATCCATTTTCGGCGGAGGTCGGCGAAAATATTCCGCTGGCAAAAGCGGAAGCGCTCAAAGCCGACGGCACTTCCACGCGGCTGCGCGACGCTTTGAAAAAAATCGCCGACCGCACCGCGGGCTTGAACGTCGCGGGCCTGCTCGTGCTCAGCGACGGCGAGGACACGCGCGAGGCGCTCGATGACTGGACCAGCACGCAGCGCTCATTTCCGATTTACACTTTGCGCCCGGAGAAACCGGGCGGCTGGCAGCAGGAACCCGATTTGCGCATCGATCAGGTGACGACTTCGCGGCGTGTCACCGTCGGCTGGAAATCGGAGATGACCGTGAAAATTTCCGGCCAAGGGACGCGCAATGCGCCGGTGACGGTGCAGGTTTTTGAAAATGGCGAATTGAAAACCGAAAAGCCGACGCAAATTCCCGATGAAGGCGGCGAGCGCGAGCTGCAATTTGAGTTCGATCATCCGAAAATCGGCGTCTTCACTTACCGGATTTTCATTCCGCCGCTGTCCGGCGAAAAAAACAAGGAGGACAACGAATATTCCGTCAACGTCGAGGTGATGGACGCGCGCAGCCGGCTGCTTTACGCCGAAGGAATCCCGCGCTGGGAATACAAATTTTTGCACCGCACGCTGCTCTCCGAGGAGCAGATTTCGCCGGTGATTTTTTACACCGGCGCGGACGGCTCGCCGCACCCGGGCACGCCCGTCGGCAATGTCACGCCGGACATGACGCCGCAGCAACTCGCGTATTTTAAAATCGTGATGCTTGGGAACCTTGACGCCAAGGAACTCGGCGAAACGCGCGCGAAGAATTTGGAAAAGTTTGTCGAGGATGGCGGCAGCCTCGTGTTGCTCGGCGGGCCAAAAGCGTGGACCGACGGGGGACTCGTGCAGACGGCCCTCGGTAAAACTTTACCCGTGCACGGCACCGATGTGAAACCGATGGAAAGCGGCGCGAAGCCTTATCCCGTCAAGCTTTCCGACGTGGCGCGCTCGCATCCGGCATTCGCGGGAGACGCGGCGCTGTGGCAAAATATTCCGCCGGTGCTCTCGGTTTTCACCGGCTTCACGCTCTCGCCCGGCGCGGAAACTTTGGTCACAGCCGAGACGCCGCAAGGGTCGGAGCCCGTGGTCGTGACGCAGCGATACGGGCAGGGAAAAGTGACGGCAATTTTGACCGATTCGCTTTGGCGCTGGCAGCTCGATCCGGACGCGGGCCGGACGAAACCATACGATCGTTTTTGGAAGCAAATGATCTCGTGGCTGCTGCCGCGCGAGGAGTCGCTCGACAAAATGAAGCTCGAAGTTTTCGCAGATCGCGATCAACTTTTTCTCGGCGAGCCGCAGGAATTGCACGCGCGTCTCGGCGGCGACAATCCGCCGAAGATCGATTCGGCCGAGGCGCGGATCACGATGCCCGACAAACGCGAAGTGCCGTATCAAATGACGCCGCAGCTCATCACGCTGCCTTCGGGTAAAAGTTTCCCAGGCGAGGCGCTGACGTTCAATGCCGAGAAGCCGGGACTCTACACCGCGGTCGCGGCGGCGAAGGTGAAAGACCAGACGATCACGAGCGAGCCATTCAGTTTTTTCGTGAAGCCGTATTCGCCCGAAACGGTGCCGCGGCCGGCGCGCGTGGAAATCCTGCAGGAACTTTCGCAAGCAACCGGCGGCCAGTTTTACGAAAACGTGGACGCGTTGAACAAAGGTTTATCGTCGTTAAAATTGCGGGCGACCGAGGAAAAAAGCGCGGAATATCACACGCTCTGGCGCGATTGGCCGATGGTCGCAAGCCTGATGCTGATGCTGGCCGGCTCGTGGAGTATGCGAAAAATGCGAAATATGCCGTGATTAAATCGCGTCAATAGTCTACATTACGGGCGTTTTTCACCATGCGCCTCTTTCTTTACACTCTTTTTTTCGCCGCCGCCGTTTGTTTCACGACGTCCGCGAAGTCGCAGTCGCTGATCGAAAACGGAAAGTTTAACAATCCCGGCGATCCGCTCAAAGGCTGGGTCACCGATTACGCGTGGAGCGGGAACAGCTACTACGTCGGCAACAAGGAGCATGTCTCTGTCGCGAGCGACGGTGGGCGCAGCGTGGTCAAATTTACCTCCGCAGGAACTGGCGGCGAAAAAATGGAAAGCAGTCCGTTTCCATTTGAGCCGGGCTTTAAATACATTTGCGACGTCGAGGTGAAGGGCGACTATCGGCTCTACTTTGCCGGCTACCAATGGGCGCCCGGCGTGCATCCGCACGAGAATCCGGCGATCGGCGAGCTGCGGATGATTTATCAAAGCAAAGCGGCGACCGGCACCGCCCAATCGATGAAGCATGTGAAGTTTGAACTGCCGGGCGTTGCGCTGTCGGAATCTGCGCTCGAACACATCAAGAAAGTCCGGCTTTTGACCGTCTATTTTTTCATGCCAGGCGCTGGCGAAGTCGCAGATGTCGTGGTCACGAAAATCGCGGATCCATCAATGAATTTCCACCAATAGCGTTACACCAATGCCTCAATATCTCGCCAAACTCGAGCAAGTCGGAAAAACGATCATTCGCTGGAAAGCCGAGCTGCAGCTAACGCTCGGGCTCGCGATCATCGGCGGATGGATCTGGGCGCTCGGCCTCGTCGATCTTTGGCTGCGGCTTGATCGGACGGATCGGCTGGTCGCGTGGATGGTGCTTCTCGCGCTCGTCGGGGCGACGGCGTGGCTCGTGCGCGCCGCGCTGCGCATCCGGTTTAGTCCGGAGGCGGTGGCGGCTACGGTCGAGAAAACTTTTCCGCAACTCGACAATCACCTGATTAACTTCCTGCAGCTCGCGCGGAATCCCGAGGGCGATCCTTTCAAGGCCGCTTACGTCCGCGCCGGCGTGCCCGAATGGCAGGCGCTCGATTTTAAAAAATTGCGCGATGAAAAAGCGCATCGCCGCAGTCGGATCATGCTCTCCGTCGCGGCCGGGCTGCTGCTGCTGCCCGCGCTCTTTTTCGGCCACGCGTGGGCTGTCGCGCTGTGGCGGACGGTGAATCCTTTTTCGACGATCGAGCCGCCGAGTCTCACGAAAATCCTCGATGTGCATCCGGGAAATTCATCAGCCGTGCAAGGCGAGCCACTCGTGCTGAGCTGCAGCGTGAAAGGTTTTGAAGGCCACGAGGTGCAGGTGGAAATCGCGCCGAACGACGCGCAGAAAACCATTTATTCGATCGGCCGCATCCATGGCAGCGCGCAGCAGGAGTTCAGCTATCGGCTGGCGAAAGTCACCACTGGCTTGAGCTATCGTTTTCACGCCGGCGATGCTCCGAACTCGGCTTGGTTCAAGATCGCGACGCGTCCGCCGCCGGCGCTCACCGCCATCCAAATGGTCATCGTGCCGCCGGCTTACACGAAGTTCCCTGCTAAAACCGTCAATCCGCGCGAAGGCCGGCTGACGATTATGGCCGGCGCGGAGTTGCAACTGACCGCGACTTCGAACGCGCCGCTTGCGCATTTCACCGTGTCCGGCATCGGCGGCGATGCGACGAACTTTGCCACCGCTGGACAGCCCACCTCGTGGAAAGGAACAGCGAAAGTCATCTCCGGCACCTCACTCATTTTCAAAGGTGAGGACGCTTTCGGCAGCTCGTTCACCGAGGAAATTCCGTTCACGCTCGATCCCGATAAACCGCCGGGCATCGAGATTGTCTCGCCGAAGGGCACCGCTATTTTGCCGCCGGGCGAGCGCGCGCAAATCACGTTCGAGGTGGGAGATGACTTCGGCGTATCCGAGGTCGCGATCGAACAGGTGACGTCAGACGCAACGAAGGAAGACAAGGGGACGCCGGTGGCCGCGTGGAAAGTCGATGGGCATCGCGACTTTCATCAAGTTTGGAAAAGCGACACCGTGCCGGAACGCCGTGGAAGCGACATTGCCTATCGCATCGTCGCGCGTGACAACCGCCCCGGAAAGCCTAACGAATCGATTTCGGCGAACGTGATTTTCAAAACGCCGACGCTCGCGGATCTGGCAAAGGAGCGCAACGAATTGGAAAAAGCGGCGCTGGCGAATTTACAGAAAATTCTCGAGCTGCAAAAACACAATCTCGCCGACACGACCCACTTTCAGGAGACGTTGAAATCGACGGCCGACAGCTTGTGGAAAGGCGCGGCAGACCAGCAGGAGCAGATTCGGAATTTGATGCACGATCTGCTCGCGAATCCTTTGAAACCGCTGGGCGGGTTGACTGCTGCGGCGCAGCAACTTTACGTCAATGAAATGGTGCTGGCCGTCGACTCGCTCAAGTCCGTTCCGACGGCAGACGCGGATCGAAAGGCGACGCTGGCGGGAGAAGCGGTGCGGCTCGAAACGAAAATTTTACAGCAACTGAGCTTTGCGATTGCGGCTGCGGGGGAGGCAAAAATCGGCCGCAGCATGGACGGTCTGAGCGCGATGCTCGACGCGCTTTTGCACGGTCAGGGCGATGCGCTCAAGCAGACGCATAGTTTTGTCGACAGCAAAACCAAAGTCTCGCGGCCGGTCGTGGACGCGCAGGACCGGCTCGGCAGCGACATGGCGGCGTTTTTGACGGCATGCAAAGATCAGTCCGCACAGACCGGGCAGACCGATGCGGCATTGGGCGAGACCATCAACAAAATGATCGCGCGCGCCGGAGAATTGAAGATCCGCAGCAACATGGTGATCGCGGCGGATCGGCTAGACCAAAATAAAACGGCCGAAGCCGTGCCGCTCCAGGAAAGTGCGATGAGCGGTTTGAAAACGCTGCAGGCGATGCTTGACCAAATCAAGCTGCAAGGCGAATCCGAAAACCGGACTGCGATGCTCGATGCCGTCCGGCAGGCAAAGGAAAAGCTGGCGAAACTTCAGGCGCTTAATGAAAAAATGAAAGCCGCGATGGAGCAGGTCAAAGCGCAGAAAAACAAAGACGACAAAGCCACCGACGAGATGGATGACGACTTCTCGGAAATGCAGAAAAATACGAAAGACGCGCTGCTCCAGATCCCAACCGACCTCCACATTTTCACCGATCTCAATGTGGCGAACGATCTCGTCGAAGATGTTTTTTCCGTCTTTCAGGAGATCGAGCAAAAAGCCGGCACCGACAAGGAAAAGGCCGATAAAGTCACTGAGAGCGGCTTCGCGAAAGAAGACGAATTACTAGCGCAAATGGGTGAGGCTTCCAAGCGGCTCGATGCGATGGAAACCTGGTTGGGTGAAACGCCGGACGATACGAAAGTCACTACCGAGGCGCACGATCAGGCTGAAATGCCACAATCCGGAATCGCTCTCGCCGCGCTGGCTGCGGCCGCGCAGGACCTCGTCGGCGACTTGCTGAAAGAGGACAAAAAAATGGCCGACAAAGCCGACGACAGCGCGACCAACCACGCGATGCCGGATCCCGCGGCAGGTCAAAACGTCATGGAAGGCGACATCGCATCATTCGGCGCACAAGGAAAATCAGGCAACCAAGCTCCCGATCACAAAGAGCAGGACGGGCGCTCAAACGTCGGCCGCCAAGGAATGTCGAATGGTGAGACCGCCGCGAGCTCCGGCACGATTGGCGAGGGCGACAAAAATATTGAAGCGCGCAGAACGCAGGACCCGATGCAAAGTGGAAAAGTTGACCTCTCCGGCAAGGCCGATACCAAAGCGACGGGCGGCGGCAAGCTCGGCAGCGGCAAGGCCGACGGCATGGGCATGAGCGGCGGAGCTGAGCGTGTGGACTCGAAGGAGCCGGGTTCGGCCGAAGGAATGGCGGCGTTAATGGCACGCCAGGCAGACGCTATTTATGCGAAAGCTTCGCTGAAAAATATCCGGGTTGAATCGCTCAAGGATGCCGCGCACGAGTTGCATCAATCCGCCGATGCGATCGCCAAAGGTGACATCCAGCAGATGCGCGAGTTCCGCAAGGATGCGATCACTTCGCTCACGCGCGCGCAGGCGAATCTCGCGGCGGGACCCTCGGGAGTCGTCGAAGCAAAAGGCTCGACCGGTGCGCTAGACAACGTGCTCGAGAGCGGCCCGGACCAGGCGCCGCCGAAGTATCGCGACAAAGTTTCCGAGTATTACAAAGCGCTCAATGGCGCTCTGTAAAAGCGCCGCCGTCTTCGCGCTCGCCCTCAGCCTCATTGGCTGCAACCGGCCTCGCGAGCCGGAAAAAATCCGGCAACTCAACGAAATCCCGATCGCGCAGTTGCGCGTCCTTTTGAAAGGCTATCCCGGCGCATGGCAGCCGGACAGCGACCGCACGCACGAGAAACCCGAGCCGCCCGCGGAGGATCCAATACCGCCCGGCGCAAAAACGATCGCGCTCGTTCCTGCGGAAAAGATCCATCTTGGCGACATGTCCGTGCACGAAGCGATCGCGGCGCGCCGCAGCGTCCGCGATTTTTCCGACGCAGCGCTCTCGCTCGAGGAGTTGAGTTATTTGCTCTGGGCCACGCAAGGAATCACTGCCGTGCAGCGTGATGACACGGGCGCGATCATCGAGCAATTCCGCGCCGCTCCCTCGGGTGGCGCGCGGTATCCGCTGGAGACTTATCTCGCGGTTACTCGCGTGACGGGATTGGCGCCGGGCATTTATCGTTTTCTGCCGATTGAAAACAAGCTCGTCACCGTTCGCGAAGACGCGCAAATCTCCGCGAAGCTGCAGGCCGCGTGCTACGACACGCCCATGGTCAGCGGCGCGGCGGTCGTGTTCATCTGGGCTGCGGTGCCTTATCGCACCGAATGGAAATACACCTACCTCGCGCACCGCATGATCGCAATGGAAGCCGGTCACGTTTGCGAAAATCTGTATCTCGCCTCGCAGTCGTGCGGCCTCGGCTGCTGCGCAATGCTTTCCTACGACCAGCCTCACGTCGATGCATTGCTAGGCGTCGATGGCGAGGAAGAGTTCGCGCTTTATCTCGCCTGCGTCGGAAAACCCAAAGCCGAGTAGCCGCATGGAGATTCCAGCCTACCAGCCATTTTATTTGCACACGCTCGAGGAACTTCGCGATGAGATCTCGCGGCTCGGGCTCTCGATTCCGCTGCAGCGAGACCTCACGCCGCTCGCGCAGCCGTTGCAGATCCGAAAAAAGAAAATCGCGAATCGTTTTTGCGCGCAGCCGATTGCCGGCGGCGACGCCGATGCCGGTGGAGCGCCGGGCGCGTTGACGCGCCGGCGTTATCTTCGTTACGCGCAAGGTCGCTTCGGGCTGATCTGGATCGAGATGACCACGGCCGGATCGAGTGAAAAGCCGCGTGAACTTTGTCTAAACAAAGAAACTTTGTCGGCATTTCGCGCGATGGTTCAGGAAATGCGCGCGTCGGCTGCGGATGAATTGACGCTCATCATTCAATGCACATCGCCAGAGCCGGCGGCGCTTGTCGATGCGGCGATGCTCGCAGCGGAAGCCGGTTTCGATGGCGTCGATTTTCAATGCCCGCGCGACGCGCTCGCTGACGTGCTCGTCGCCGCGCAAAAGCAGACGCCGCAATTGTTGCTTGCCGCGCGGCTTTGCGTTTTCGACGCGGTGCGAAGCGGCTTTGGCGTTTCCGCGAATGATTTTCGTGAGCCCGATTTGACCGAGCCGATTCGCCTTGCGGAAAAGTTGCGCGAGAGCGGGCTCGCGCTGTTGAACATCACCGCTTTCAGTCCCCGTTTGCGCGGACCGGAGCGCGGCGTGCAGGCGCGACGCGATTCGGAAAATCCTGACGAGCATCCGCTGACGACGCTCGCCCGCCAACTCAAACTGGCGCGCACTTTTCGCGAGGCTCTGCCGGGTTTGCCAATCGTCGGAAGCGGTTTCAGTTGGTTGCGAAATTTTGTGCCGGAGGTCGCCGCCGGAGCATTGCGCGATGGG
This sequence comes from uncultured Verrucomicrobiae bacterium, assembly GCA_963836755.1. GTDB lineage: Bacteria > Verrucomicrobiota > Verrucomicrobiia > Chthoniobacterales > Chthoniobacteraceae > JAJPJG01. The sequence goes on from CAWIKF010000001.1 coordinate 24,586, forward strand.
ATGATCGACTTCGCCGGCCTCGGCCGCGCCGCCCTCGCGTATCCATCTTTGCCGGCGGAAACTTTGACGCGCGGCGAGATAAATGCAGGCGCCGCGTGCATGGTTTGCTTCGCCTGCTCGCAACTGCGCGATGAAGGCGAGAGCGTCGGATGCGTGCTGCGCGATCCCGAAATTTACGGGCCGATTTATCGGCAGATGCGCCGCTTCGATGCCGATCAACTCCTCGCCGGCGCCGCGCGCTGCCATCTCTGCGAAGCCGCGCCGTGCGTGGCCGCGTCGCCCACTCGCACGGACATTCCCGGGTTTATCGCAGCCTTCAGAAATGGCGACGAAGCGCGCGCTTTCGAGATCATCCGCGCGCGCGATCCGCTGCCAGAAATGACGTCGCGCATTCTTCCTGCGTGGCTCGAATGCGAAGGCGCGTGCATTGAAACGACGCTGACCGGCACGCCGGTGCCAATCGTCGATTTGCAATACGCGATCGCGTGGCGCGCGCGCGAACGCGGCGCCGCGGGTGCGCGCATCCCGCAGAAATCGACTGGGAAAAAAGTTGCCGTGATTGGCGGCGGCCCGTCGGGAATTGCGGCTGCGATTCGGCTCGTCGAACTCGGCCACGAAGTCGATCTTTATGAACAGACGGAGCGGCTCGGCGGTGTGCCGACGCGCCTGCTCGCGGCGAATCGGCAATGGAATCAGCGCGCGGAAATTGACGCGACTTTGCAGCCACCGATCGCGGCGCAACGGCTTCGGATTCATTTCGGAATGACGCTCGGGAAAAATCTCGAACTCGAGAATTTGCGCGAGAACTTTGACGCCACTTTGATCGCAGTTGGCCTTTGGCAGGAACTTTCGCTTGGTTCGGCGTGCGGCGTTTTGAGCGCGCTCACTTTTCTCGAATCGGCGGATATTTCCGCGCCGGCACGCGTTGCGATTTTAGCCGGCGGCGATGCCGCCATGGATGCCGCGCGCGCGGCGCAAAGTCGCGGTGCGCGTGAAATTTTTGTGATCTTCGGCGGTCCTCGCTCGGCGATGCATTGGCATTTGCCGGAGAGTTGGTTCGCGACGCCGGGCGTGCAGGCGATGATGAATTGGCAGCCGCTCGGATATGAACTGGATGGCGAAAAATTGCGCGGCGTGCGCTTGCGTCACGTGGAATTCGGCGTCGAAACTTTGCTGCCGGTGGACCTCGCGGTTGAGGCGATGGAATTGCAGGTTGCCGATCATGTGCGCGAATTTCTTTTCACCAAAAGCGCGCGCGTTTATACCGCCGGAGCGGCCGTGAATGGCGGTGCGTCGGTCAGCCGTTGCGTCGCCGAAGGGCTCACCGCGGCCGATGCGATTCACGCGGACATTTTTCCATGAAACTCCAATCCCGTATCAAGCTCGCGCACGACCGTTGCGTGCCGCCTGCCGAAACGATCGCGCGGCTCGACGCGCTGATCCGCCCGCATCACGATTATTGGCTGCACGAGGAGACGGTCGCGGAGCATTTGCACTGGACGGCGATGTTCATCGAGGGTCTTGATTTTCGCTCCATGGGAAAAGGCGTGGATCTCGCGTCGAGCACGGCGGGAGCGCTGGCCGAGGGCGCGGAATGGCTCGCGTCGCGCGAGACGGGAAAGCTGCCCGGCTATCTCGGCGCGTGGGAGCACGAGGTGCCGGACGCGCTGCCGATCGCGTCACTGCTCGGCCACGTCGCGAGTGCGACGCCGCCGGTGCTGGAGCGAATCCGCGCGCTCGATGAGGCGTATCATTGGGTCGATGGCTGGTCGTTGATCGACGAGCGCGCGCTGAAAGTTCCGCTCGAATATATCGGCTTGATCAGCGGCCCGAACGGCAAGGCGACCGGCAATAATCTCGAAGAGGCGATCATTCACGCGACGTCACGAAATTTTCGAGCGCCGCGCCCACATCACGGTTCTGCGCAATCGGATGGTTGTCCCGACGATCGATCCGGCGACGGTTGCGCATCCGATCGTTCGCGCGCAGATGGAATTTTTTCGAAGCAAAGGCATCGAGATCATTTTGAAAGATTTGTCCTTTGACGGTGTGCTGCCGTGCCTCGCGGCTTACTTCGTCGATCATAACATTCCGGAAGAATTTCAGTTCCGGCATTTCTTCAAAGTCGGCGCGTCCTTTGACCGCGAGGAGGCGCTGCTTCGGATTTTCACCGAATACGCGCAGGGCCGCCGGCAGCATGAATTCATCACTGCCGAAACTCCGGATCGCGAGGGGGAACTTGCGAAGCTGCTCGCGCACGATTTTCGCAGCCTGCCGAGTCAGCCGGATGACTGCGACAATTTCATGTCGACGTTCATGTTCGGGTTTGTGCCGTATCGGAACGCCGATTTTTTCCGCGCAGGCAAAGTTGTTCCTTTCGAAAAAGGGGAGCGAAATGCCGACTGCCTCGACGACATCGAACAGGCGCGGGAAATCTGCGCGACGCTCGGCAAAGATTACATCGCGGTCGATTTGACGGATCCCGAATTCGGCTTTGCGGTGGCGCAGGTCATCATCCCCGGTTACTCGGACGTGCTTCCATTTCATCCCGCCGAGAGCCGCGGACTTTTCGAACGCTGGACGCGCACCGAGGTGCTCAATTCCTACGCGAAAACCTAAGCTCGTTTACAGAACTGCTCGCGAAGCCATAATGAATTTCCTCAAAACCTTATGAAAATCCCCCTTCGTTTTCCGACCCTATCCACGTCGCTCGCCGCCCTTTGCCTTTGCACTTTTTCTGCGAACGCCGACGTAAAACTTCCCGCGATTTTCGGCGATCACATGGTGCTCCAGCAGGAGGCGACTTTGCCGGTCTGGGGCTGGGCAGCTCCCGGTGAAAAAGTCACCGTCAGCTTCGAAAAATCAAAAGCCGAAGCGACAGCGGATGCCGATGGAAAATGGCGCGCTGATCTCGCGCCGATTCCCGCCGGAACGGCAGCGGGCAAGCTCGTCGTCGCCGGCAAAAATACAATCACTCTCGACGACGTGCTCGTCGGCGACGTCTGGCTTTGCTCCGGTCAATCGAACATGGAATTTCGGATCGGCAGAGATGCCACCAAAGCGAAGGACGACCAGATCCGGCTCTTCCACGTGGCGCATCAGCTCGCAATTGCGCCGCGCACCGACGTGGTCGGAAAATGGGAGGTGTGCAGTCCCGAAACGGCGGGCGATTTCAGCGCTGTCGGCTACTACTTTGGAAAAGATCTCCGCGCGGATTTGCACCGGCCGATCGGCCTCATCGAATCCTCCTGGGGCGGCACCGGCGCGCAGGAGTGGACGGATCTGCCGACGCTCGAGGCGAATCCGAAGCTGCGGCATTACGCGGAGACGATGCAGAAAATCAACGCGCAGTTTCCGCAAGGCGACGCAGACTACGCAGAGAAGATCGCGGCCAGCGACAAAGCGGCGAATGAGTGGAAAGCAAAAATCGCCGCCGACACTGCCTATCAATCGGCTTTGAAAGATTGGCAAGCCGCCGCCGCGAAGGCAAAGGCCGACGGTCAGCCGACTCCCGCGCAGCCGAAGCCGCCGACTCCGCCGCCCAGCTCCAAAACACCCGGCCGCGGCAATCCAACTTTGATTTTCAACGGCATGATCGCGCCGTTGGTGCCGTTCGCGATGAAAGGCGTCATCTGGTATCAGGGCGAAAACAACGCAAATAACAGCTTCAATGCGCAGGAATATCGCACGCTTTTTCCGGCGATGATCGAGGATTGGCGGAAGCTCTGGCATGAGGAAAAACTTCCGTTCCTCTTCGTCCAGCTCGCGAACTTTGAATCGCACACCAACGCGTGGGCCGAGCTTCGCGAGGCGCAGCTTAAAACTTTGTCGCTGCCGAAGACGGGCATGGCAGTGATCATCGACATCGGCACGGGGGACAACATCCATCCGCCGGACAAAGCCGATGTCGGCGAGCGCCTTTCGCTCGCCGCGCGCCACATCGTCTACGGCGAAAATCTTGCCTACACGGGGCCGATTTTTGACTCCATGAAAGTTGAGGACGGGAAAGTCCGCATCTCTTTCAAACCCGATTCCATCGGCGGCGGCCTTATCATTGGAAAGACGCCGTGGCAGGATCCAAAGGCGAAGCCGCTTTCGACCACGGAGGTCGAAGGCTTCGCGATTGCCGGCGCGGATCAAAAGTGGGTGAAGGCGGACGCGAAGATCGAGGGCGATCACGTCGTCGTTTCGAGTCCGGAAGTCGCGCATCCCACCGCGGTTCGCTACGGCTGGGCCGATAATCCGCGCTGCAATCTTTACAACAAAGAAGGCCTGCCGGCATCGCCCTTCCGGACGGACGAAGAGGAATCTTCAAAAGCTGCGGCAAAGTAGATTTCGCGCCATTCGAAACGAGCCATGACCCAGCCGTTGTTTGAAAAAGGAACGCGTCTGCTTTTCCAGGGCGACTCGATCACCGACATGGGGCGCGGGCGCACCGAAGATCCAAATCATCTTCTCGGCCACGGTTACGCGTTCCTGATCGCCGCGCGCGAGGCCGCCGATTTCCCAGCGCGAAATCTCACGGTGCTCAACCGCGGCATCAGCGGGAACACCTCGGCCGATCTCGCGGCTCGCTGGAAAGCGGATACGCTCGACCTTGATGCCGATGTGCTGAGCGTCCTCATCGGAACCAATGACCTCGGGCAAAACTTTCGAAAAGATTTGCCATTTTCCATCGAGGATTATGAAGCGACTTTTCGGCGTTTGTTAACCGACGCGACTGCCGCACGGCCTGATCTCAAGCTGATCCTCGGCGAGCCGTTCATCGGACTTGGAAAGGAAACTTTAACGCGTTTCGATGAACGAAAAGCTGCGATGCGCTCGATGCGCGATGTGGTTTCGCAGCTGGCCGACGATTTCCACGCGCCGGTCGTCCATTACCAAATGATGTTCGACGCCGCAGCCGAGCGCGCGCCGATGGAGTATTGGATCTGGGATGGAATTCACCCGACCTTTGCCGGGCATCGGCTGATGGCCGATGAATGGAAGCAAAGTTACGCGGCCTTTTACGGATCGCCGGCTGCGGAGTAAAAGCCCGCGGCGAAAGGTGGGCACCGTAGCGCAAAAGGTGGCCATTGGAATCAAAACGGTCGCCACCGGAACGGAAAAGGTGGCCACTGGAACGGAAAAGGTGGCCACTGGAACGGAAAAGGTGGCCACCGGAATGGAAATGGTGGCCACCGGAATGGAAATGGTGGCCACTGGAACGGAAAAGGTGGCCACCGGAATGGAAAAGGTGGCCACCGGAATAGAAATGGTGGCCACCGGAATGGAAATGGTGGCCACTAAAATGAAAAGGTGGCCACTAAAATGAAAAGGTGGCCACTAAAATGGAAAGGTGGCCACTAAAATGAAAAGGTGGCCACTGGAATGAAAAGGTGGCCACTTTTCGAGAGCAGTTCTGGCAGTTTACTCTGTAGGGGCGCCGCAAAAGCACCCCGTTCTCCATTCCCAAAGCGGAAAGATGGGAAAATCCCGCGCGCGCTCAGTGAACCCAGATGCCGCGATAGACCCGACGTGTGCGAACGACCGGCTCGTCATCATCATAGTAATGTCGCACCGGGGGATCTGCGTAAAAGCGACGGTTCGGAAGCAGATCCATATCGGCGAGAGTAGCCATGTCCAGCCGGCCGGTCTGCGAAAGATCGGCATCGTGTTGGTAGTGAACGATGGCCTTTTGGGTTTCCGCGCTGACGACGCCGTCAACTTCCCCGCGGAAAAATCCCTCGTGCGCAAGCCGGACTTGCGCCCGTTTGAGCGTGTCGCGCTGGAGAGCGATCGGCGCCTGTGCGTAAGGCGTTTTGCGAAAAAAATCCGCCAAGTCCGGCTCAGCCGGCACACTCTCCACCTGTTCAATCGGCGCGGAAGATTCCTCTGTGGGCGCGGCTGGCGGGGCGGCCGGTTCGGGATGATTTCTGAGAAATTCTTCGTCGCTGCGCTTCACGCTTGGCGGCGGTGCAACGGCTGGAGGTGGAGCAGTTTGCCGCACGCTGCCGATTTCATTCGCTGGCGCACTCGATGCTCCGATGTGGAGCGCGGCAAGCGTCTCGGCATTTAATTTTCCCGTGACCTCGAGGCCGTTGCGAATCTGATACCGGCGCACGGCGGCGTTCGTTTCCGTGCCGGGCTCGCCATCGACCAAGCCATAATAAAAGCCCTGATCCTTGAGCGATTGCTGCACCTGCTGCAGTTGTTCATCCGCGTGCAGGCGAGCCGCGACGAGCATTGAAAGGCAAAGGAGGGAAATTTTTTTCATGAAAAGACTCACATGATGGACGCAATGCGGCTGGCGCTATTCAAAGGCGCCGCGTCAGTTTTTCTCGATGCTCGCAAGCTTGGCCGGCCCGGCTGGATGGCGTGAGGTGCGAATGTAATTCACGATTCCATCGGCGATGGAATTTGCCAGCCGCTGCCGGTAATCGGCCTCCTGCAAAAGTTGATTCTCGAGCGGATTGCTGATGAAACCGGCCTCCACCAGCGCCGCCGGCGCGCGCGTGTGCCGCACGACGTAGAGCGCTTTGCTTTTGATGCCGCGGTTTACCGCGTCCATGCGCATGACGAGTGAGGCCTGGATGAAACCAGCGAGCGATTCGCCATTGTCGAGCTCCGGCGTATTCGCGTCGCGGAAGAATCCGAACCACGTCCACTCCTGCCCCGGCGGCATTTTTTGATCGGCATAAAACGTCTCCGCGCCACTCACCGCGGACGAGCTCGACTGATTGAAGTGGATGCTCACGAAGAGCGCGTTGTCGATTTTGTTCGCGATCGCGACCCGTTGGGAAAGCGGGACGTAATGATCGTCGCGCCGGGTCAGGGCAGTTTTGACGCCGAGGGTTTCCAATGTTTTTTCCAGCCGCAGCGCGATGTCGAGCGTCATGTCCTTCTCGGCGAGATGGAAAAATTCCGTCCCTTCATCAACCCCGCCGTGCCCGGGATCGATCACCACCGTTGGCACTCCGTCGGCCGAAGTCGGCTGCCGGCTGCGCGCCACCTGCGAACCAAAATCCGGCACGATGACAAACGAGAAGCAGCCGAGAAAAACGACCAAGCCAACGCATGGAAGGCACCGCCTCATGGCCAAAGTCTGGCACTTTTTGCGCGGAAAAGCAAAGTGCACATTTTTGCGCCGCAGAAAGTCGCGCGCGCCGCGCCTTGCTTCGCGCAGGCCGCTTGCCGATTCTTCCTCGCGCGCATGATGCACGGAAACAATTTCTACAACGCGTTCGACATCGCGATGTATCCCGAGCCCCGCGCGCGGCGTCCGGGCACGGATGAGCGCCACGAATTTCAAGTCGATCGCGACCGGATTATTTTCTCCGCGGCGTTCCGGCGGCTGCAATCAAAGACGCAGGTTTTCCATTCCGGCGAATACGATTTTTACCGCACGCGCCTCACGCACTCGCTCGAGGTCGCGCAAATCGGCCGCGGCATCTGCCAGCATCTCCGCCACAGCTCCGGGTTTTTGCGCGCGGATTTTTTCATCGATCCCGATCTCGTCGAGGCGTGCGGCCTCGCCCACGACATCGGCCATCCGCCCTTCGGCCACGCCGGCGAAACCGCGCTTCACGAATGCATGCGCGCGCACGGCGGATTCGAGGGAAACGCGCAAACGCTGAGGATTTTGACGAGCCTCATTTTCGGCATCGATGGCGGGATGAAGCCGACGCGCGCGCTGCTCGACGGCGTTCTGAAATACAAATGCTTGTTCAGTGAACAGAAAGCCGAATCCGCGAAGTTTCTCTATCCCGAGCAGGCGGAAATCGTCGCGTGGGTCCTCGACGGCGGCGACGAAAATTTGCGCAGCATCGAATGCCAGATCATGGATTGGGCCGACGACGTCGCCTACGGCCTCATGGACATCGTCGACGGCGTGAACGCAAATTTCATCACGCTCGATCGCATCGAACGCTGGCGCCGCACGCAGCCGACGAGCGATTTCGAGAATGAAATCCTCGATGAACTTTGCACCGTGATGCGCGAGGGGAAACTCGACCGCGTCTTTGCGCGGCGCGTCGGCGATTGCATCTGCGCGACCAAACTTTCACGCCATGAAAATGGGCTGAGCGTCCGCACAAACCGCCACGCATATGCGCTGCAAATCGACGAGGTGCAGCGGACGCGGATCAAATTTTACAAGCGTCTCGCCGTTGAACTGATCTTCCGGACGCCGCAGATCAAACAGCTCGAATTCAAAGGCCGCCGCATTCTCACGGAACTTTTCCGCGCGCTGCTCGAAAACTATGAGCAGCCGTCGCCGGCGAGTCTGCTGCCGCCGGAGATCGAGGCGAAAGTCGCCGCCGATTCCGCGCCGCGCGAACGCATCCTGTGCGACTATCTTTCGGCGATGACCGACGCCGGCGTCATTCGGATTTATCGCCGCCTTTTCGATCCCGAGTTCGGCTCGATCCTCGATCTTTAATCAACAGCGCGCCGCAGCCAGATTGATTTCAAATATTGCTCGCCGCGGAAATCCGGCGGCATCGGAGCGCTCCTCATTTTCCACTGCTCCGGGCGCGCCAATCCCGTGCGGATCAAGCTCTGGAAAGCCTCCGGCGTCAAAGTCCGCTGATTCGTGGAGCAAAAAATCGTGCCGCTCGGCGTGAGATTTTTTTCCGCGAGCCGCACCAGTTCCGCGAAGTCGGACTCGACGCGAAATACGCGCCCCTTTTCATTGCGTGAGAAAGTCGGCGGGTCGAGAATGATGAGGTCGAAGCGGCGTCCTTTGCGCGCAAAACGTTCCATCCAGCTTGCGACGTCGCCGTGCAGAAATTGATGCCCGCTCTGCTCAATGTTATTGGAGTCATAGTTTCGCCTGCCCCACGCGAGATAGTTTTTCGACAGATCGACATTGACCGTTTCCGCTCCACCGAGCGCCGCGCTCACGCCAAAGGCGCAGGTGTAGGCGAAGCAATTCAAGACGCTCATCCCGCGCGCCATTTCGCGAACCGCCTGGCGGTTGTCGCGCTGGTCGAGAAAAATTCCCTGCGAAGCGCCGGCGGCAAAGTCGATTTCGAACTGCGCGCCGTTCTCGCGGATCAAAAACGGCGCATCGATTTTCTCGCCGCCGATCCAGCTCGGCGCAGCATTCTCCCCAAGTTTTTTCCAGTAAATCGCGAGCGGATCTTTAACGTCGCGCAACCACTCTGGGAATTTCGTTCCGCGCGTTTGCACGAGCCAGCGCCCGGCGAAGTCGTCGATTTCCAAATCTTCAAAATCATCCCCGCGTCCGTCCACAATGCGCCAAGCATCGGTATGCGCGCGATTCGCTGCGCGCTTCGCCAAGGCGCGGCCGAGCCGCTCGAACATGGATTGCAATCTTTCGGTCACCTCTTAAAATTCGCGACGTATGAGTAATCTCACGCTCGATTTAGACGGCGCGGTCGCGATGGGCAAGCTGCTCGAAAGCAGCGCCAAAAACATCACGCAGCTTCTCGCGCGCAGCAGCTCGCCGGTGGATCGCGAAAGCATCGACGAGCTCGTCGCCGCGGGCGAGTGGGCCGAACTCAACGACCGTTTTTTCCGCACGCTTGCGTTTGGCACCGGCGGATTGCGCGGACGCACGATCGGCAAGGTCGTCACCGCCGCCGAGCGCGGCACGCCGCAGGCGCTCGGTCGTCCGGAGTTTCCATGCGTCGGCACGAACGCGATGAACTATTTCAACATCAGCCGCGCCACGCAGGGCTTGATCGCTTATTTAAAAGAATGGTTCTCTCGCGAAAATCGCGACGGCATTCCGAAAATCGCCATCGCGCATGACACGCGATATTTTTCGCGCGAGTTCGCGGAGCTCGCTGCAAAAGTCGCCACGGAAAACGGCTGCGACGCCGCGCTCTTCGAGGCGCCGCGCTCGACGCCGGAGCTTTCCTTCGCGGTCCGGCACATCGGCGCGCACGCCGGCGTGGTGCTGACCGCGAGCCACAATCCGCCGCATGACAACGGCTTCAAATGCTATTTCGCCGACGGTGCGCAAGTCGTGGAGCCGCACGCGAGCCGCATCATCGCAAAAGTTAACGCCATCGAATCCGACCTCTATGAAGCGCTCCCGAAATCGGCACAGGGCGCGCTCGAAGTGCTCGGCGAGAAACTTGACGAAGCCTACATGGCGCGACTCGAGACGCTCGTGCTCGACCCGGAGATGGTAAAAAACAACGACTTGCGCATTGTTTACACATCGATTCACGGGACCGGCGGTGTGATCATCAAGCCAATGCTGCGAAAGCTCGGTTTCGACTCCTCCGTCGTGCCCGAGCAGGACGGCTTCGACGGCCGCTTCCCAACCGTCAAATCTCCGAATCCCGAAAACGCCGAGGCGTTGAAAATGGCCATCGATCTCGCGAAAAAAGTCGCCGCCGACCTGGTGATCGCGACCGATCCCGATTGCGATCGGATGGGCGTCGCGGTGCGCACGACCTCGGGCGAAATGAAACTCCTCAGCGGAAACCAAATCGGTTCGCTGATGGCGTATTATCGGGCGCGGACACTTTTCGAGCGCGGAATTTTGACGCGCGAGAATGCGAGCCGCGGCGTGATTATCAAAACTTTTGTCACCACGGATTTGCAAAAAGCCATCGCGCAAAAGTTGGGATTGCGCTGCGTCGAGACGCTCACCGGTTTCAAATACATCGGCGAAAAACTTGGCAAATACGAAAGGGCACTTCCGCCGGCGGAGCGTGACAATTACTGCTCGCGCGATGAGGCTGAAACCCGCGCGAATCGGCTTCAGCACTCGAGTTTTTACGTTTTTGGCGGCGAGGAAAGTTATGGCTACAGCGGCGCCGATTTCGTTCGCGACAAGGATGGAAACGGTGCGGCCGTGATGTTCGCCGAAGTCGCGGCATACGCAAAATCGCGCGGGCTGACGCTCGATCAATTGCTCGATGAAGTTTTCGCGGAGTTTGGTTTTTACGCGGAAAAAAACGGAGCGCTCACTTTTGAAGGCGCGGAAGGCGCGGCGAAAATCCAGCAACTCGTGCAATCGTATGCCGCGAATCCGCCGCAGCAGCTCGACGGCGCGACGGTGCGCGGCTTGAAAAATTTTGCAGAGGAAAAGTTTTACGATGCGGAGGGCGACGAAATTCCGTCGGAGAAAATGTTGATGATCGAATTGGAAGATGGCCGCCGCGCCGCGGTTCGGCCGTCGGGCACGGAGCCGAAAATTAAGTTCTACCTTTTCGCGCATCGCGAGCCGCCGGCCGGTCGCAACTTTTCTGCGGACGAACTCGTGAATGTGAAGGAGCAGGTGGCGAGCTCGCTCGATTCATTGTGGAGCGCGATTCAATCGGACGCAGACGCGCGCGTGCAGGGCTGAGTGCGTTTGATTTTACATGTCACTCGAAATCCATCTCGACGGCGGCGAAGTGCAGATGATCAAGGCACTCGGCACGAGCGGCTCAAATGTCGATGGCGAGACGCTGATCGAGCGCGTGAGCGGCGTGGAGGAGGCTGAGTTTATCGACACGCTGCAGGGGCTCATCACGATGGGATATGTGCTCACGGACAAAAATTCGCTGCATTCTTATGAGGACGTGAAGCACGGGACTTTTCACGTCAATTCCGGCTATGCAAAGGCGCTTCGCGAAGCCGTCGATCCGCGTTTTCGCCCGCAGACAAAAAGCCGGCGCGTGCGTCGCGAATGACCGCCACGGCTGCGGAACGCCGCACGCCGTGGGGACGTTGCAAAGAGCTTTGGCCGTGGCTCGCGGCCACGTTCAGCGGCGTGTCGCTCGCGCTCTGCTATCCGCGTTTCGACCAATCCTGGCTTTGCTGGATCGCGCTCACGCCGCTCATTTGCGCCGTCTGGTTTTCGCGCCCGCCAGCGCGTCGTTGCTGGTTGCGCAACGTTGCTCTCGGTCAGCTCACGGGCATGGTTTTTTTTTCGATCACCTTCGGCTGGCTGAGTTCTCTCGGGACTTTATTTGAAAATTTCTGGCTGCACCTTTTGCCGGAGCTGCTTTCAGTTTACCTCGCGCTTTTTTTTGCGTTTTGGTCGTGGTTCCTCGGCTTACTGCGCGCGCAAAATTTCCTGAGTTCCTCGCGAAATTTGGGCATCGGCTTTTTGGGAGCAAGCGGGTGGGTCGCGCAGGAATGGACGCGCGGCTGGCTCTTCAGCGGTTTCGGCTGGAATGGGCTTGGCGTGGCGCTTCACGCAGATTTGGCGATGATCCAGATCACGGAATTTACCGGCGTCAGCGGCATCTCATTTCTCATCGCGTTTTCAAACGTGATGGCGGTGATTATCGCGCGGCGCATCATCGCGGAAGCCGGTCCCGGATTCTTAAAAAAGTTCCGCTGGGAGTTCAGCGTTTCCGTCGGACTCATCGTGCTCGTTTTCGCATTCGGCGTGCGCGCGCTTTTGCATCCAGCGAATGAAAAGACGGTCACGCTGCGCGTCGCTGCCGTGCAGCCGGACATCCCGCAACTGGTTAAATTCGAGTCGCGTTCGGAGCAAAGTTTCGCGCGCGCCGAGGGCGAAATTTTCCGCCAGCTCGACACGCTCACGATGTTCGCCGCGGCGTCTCAGCCGCAGCTTTTGCTTTGGCCTGAATCTGCGACGCCGCGCGGCATGTTTGGCGACGAGGTGAATTTTAGTTTCGTGCAAAAAGAAGCGCAGCGTGGCGATTTCGGTCTTCTGCTCGGCACGCTCGATTCTGATTTGCAACGCCAGGAGGATTACAACGTTGCGACGCTGCTGACGCATCGCGGCGAGGATGTTCAGACGTATCGAAAAATGCATCTCGTTCCCTTCGGTGAATACCTGCCGCTGCGGCACGTGTTTCCGCTTTTCGCGCTGGTCGCGGGCCAGCTTGTGCCCGCGGATTTCACGCCGGGTCGCGAATACACGTTGCTTCAACTTCCGTCGCCGGATGTAAAACTTGCGGCACTGATTTGTTTTGAGGACACCGTCGGCGACCTCGCGCGTCGGTTTGTTCGCCGCGGCGCGCAATTGCTCGTAAACATCACGAATGACGGCTGGTTTTTGCGCACGGCCGGAGCGGAGCAGCATCTGGCGAATGCGGTTTTCCGCGCGGTGGAAAATCGGCGGCCGCTGGTGCGCTGTGCCAATACCGGGGCGACTTGCTCGGTCGATTCGTTCGGCCGCGTTTCGCTTTGGCTGAAATATTTTGAGCGAGGATTTGCTACGCGCGAAATGCAGGTGCCCGTGCAATCGACGCTGACGTTTTACACGCTTCACGGCGAAGTTTTCGCGGTCTTGTGTGCCTGTGTGACAGGGGTCTACTTGCTCTCGCGGATCAAAGTTCGATGAAGAGTCTGGTCGTTTCGTTGCACGACGTTTCGCCGCTTTCGCAAGAGGCCTGCGATAAGATTTTACGGGAATTACACGCGCTCGGCGTGCGGCAGACATCGCTGCTCGTGGTGCCCGATCATCATCATCGCGCGCCTTTTTTGCACCGGCCGGAATTTTGCTCGTGGCTGGAGGCGCAGCACGCGAAGGGGCATGAAATGGTCATTCACGGTTACTTTCACCAGCGCGCGCGGCGCGGCGGCGAGACAGCGCGCGCGAAATTTTTCACCCGTTTTTACACGGCGGATGAAGGTGAATTTTACGACATCAGCGAACCCGACGCGCATGAGTTGGTGCGAAAAGCCCGCTACGAATTTGCGCAGCTCGGACTGCATCCTGTCGGCTTCATCGCGCCGGCGTGGCTTTTAAGCAGCGCCGCGGAGAATGCGCTGCGCGCGCTGCAGCTCGCCTACACGACGCGGCTCGGGACGGTGAATGATTTAAAAAACGGCCGCGTTCATCATTCGCAATCGCTCGTCTGGAGCGTGCGCAGCGGCTGGCGGCGCGCAATGAGCGTGCGTTGGAATGCCGCGCTGCATCAGCGTTTGCGGGCAAATCCGCTTTTGCGCCTGAGCATTCATCCGCCGGATTTTTCGCACGCGAAAATCCGCGAGCAGATCCGCGCGCTTATTTCCCGCGCGCTTGCAGACCGCAAGGCGATCACCTATCACGACTGGGTCGCCGGGACGCGCGACTCCTCCTCATGAGTAAGGCCGATCTCCACATTCATTCGCGCTTCAGCGACCGCTCGGCGGAGTGGCTGCTGCGCCGTTTTGAATTTCCCGACAGCTACTCGGAGCCGCGCAAACTTTACGCGGACCTGAAGGAGCGCGGCATGGATTTCGTCACGATCACCGACCACAACCGCATCGACGGCTGCCTCGAGATCGCCGAGCTGCCGGGCACGTTCATCAGCGAGCAAATCACGACACTTTTTCCCGAGGATCGCTGCCCCGTGCATCTGCTCGTCTGGGGCTTGAGCGAGGCGCAGCACGTTGAGATGCAGGCGCTGCGCGAAAATATTTACGACCTGCAAAAATATCTCGCCGCCGCCGATCTCGCGCACGCGGTCGCGCATCCGCTTTACCGGCTCGAGGAAAAATTTTCGCGCAAGCATGTCGAAAAACTCGTGCTGCTTTTCCGCACTTTTGAAGGCGTGAATGGATTGCGCGACGCGCTGCTGAGCGACATCGCGCAGTTCGCTTTTGGAAATTTGACGCGCGAAAAAATCGAGCAGCTCGCGGAGATTCATCGGCTCGAGCCGACGCACGCGGAACCGTGGCGAAAGACTTTCATCGGCGGCTCCGACGACCATGGCGGGATTTATCCGGCGAGCGCGTGGACGGAGACGAAAAACTGCGCGAGCGCTGCGGAGTTTTTGGCGCGAATCAAGGCGGGGAGCTGTTCTGCGGGCGGCACGGCTGGAACGCCGCTGGCGCTTTCGCACGGGATTTACCAGACGCTTTACCGCTTCGCGTGCGAAAAGTTTTTGAAGTCGAGCGCGTCGAACTTTGGCCTCGTGGAAAAAGTTTTCTCGCGCTTCATGGAAGGGCGCGACCCGACAGAATTCAGCTTCACGGAAAAAATCGGTTTCCTCGCGCAGGGAATTGCGTCGGGGAAAATTTTCGAGCTGGCAAAGCCGGCGAACGTGTCGCTTTGGAAACAGCTCTCGAAGTATTTTTCGCAGACCGATGTGAAGAGCGCGCTGGCCGCGGAGACGAGCGGCGTGGCCGAGCCGGAGCGGCGCGCGTTCATCATCGCGAACACTTTTGCGAACCAGCTCGCGTTTCGGTTTTTCACGAAGTTCGTGAAGGAAATTTCGTCCGGGAATGTCATCGAAAGCATCCAGGACTTGAGCACGATCGCTCCGATTCTGGTGCTGCTCGCGCCTTACATTTACGCGTTTCAGAGCCAGTCGCCGTCGCGCAAATGGCTGCGAGAAATCTGCGACGACCTCGCCGGCTCGACGCCGCCGCAGTTGCAAAATAACAAGCGCGCGTGGTTCACCGACACGCTCGAGGATGTCAACGGCGTGGCGAATACGATTCGCAAAATGACGGCGGCCGGCGTCGCGGCGGGGAAGGATCTGGTCGTCGTCACGTCGCGGTCTTCGATCCAGATCACGGACATTCCGATCAAGAATTTCCAGCCGGTCGGCGAGTTTGAGCTGCCGGAATACGAGCTGCAAAAGCTGAGCTTCCCGCCGATTTTGCCGATCATTGATTACATTCAGCGCGAAAAGTTCACCGAGGTCATCATCAGCACGCCGGGCCCGATCGGGCTCACGGCGCTGCTCGCGGCGAAGATGCTCGGCCTGCGCACGAGCGGGATTTACCACACCGATTTCCCGCAATACGTCCGCATCCTGACCGAGGACAGCTCGCTCGAGACGCTGACGTGGAATTACATGAAATGGTTTTACGCGCAGCTCGACCTTTTCTACGTGAACTCCGCGCAGTATCGCGACTGCTGGATCGAGCGGGGAATTCCTGCGGAAAAAATCAAGATTTTGCCGCGCGGTCTCGACAATACTTTGTTCAACCCGGTGCGGCGTGACGAAAAAGTTCGGCGTGAATTCGGCGCGCGCAATGGCGAGGTCGTGCTGCTCTACGTCGGGCGCGTTTCAAAGGAAAAAGATCTCGCCGTGCTCGCCGCCGCCTACCACAAACTGCGCGAGCGGCAGGCGCATGTCCGGCTCGTGCTCGTCGGCGACGGGCCGTATTTGAAAGAGCTGCGTGAAAGTTTGCCGGACGCGGTTTTCACCGGCTACCTGACCGGGCTCGATCTCGCGAAAGCCTTCGCGTCGGCGGACGTTTTTGTTTTCCCGAGCACGACCGACACGTTCGGCAACGTGGTGCTCGAGGCGCTGGCGTCGGGCTTGCCGACGGTGGTTTCGGATCAAGGCGGGCCGCGCGAATTGATTCAGCACGGAGTGAATGGATTCATCACGCGGAGCCTCGATGTGAATGATTTCACGAGCGCGACGGAGCGGCTGATTGACGACGCGGCGCTGCGGGAAAAAATGCGCGTCAATGCGCGCCGCACGGTGCAGGAGCGCGATTGGTCGGCGGCGTTTGCGCAGTTCTGGCCGATGTCGGCGGAGTGATTGGGAGAGGTTTCCAGAGTAAAGTGTCGGCAACTGCGACAGTTTTTGCCTTTTTTCGCCCTCAGGAAGCCATTTCCTGAGGTCAGAAAGCCGCTTCGTAAGCCCAGAAAGTCATTTCCTGAGGACAAAAAGTCGTTGCCTGAGCTCGTGGAACGGCTTCATGAGCCTACGAAATGGTTTCGTAAGCTCAGGAAACCGTTTCCTGTGGCCATAAAGCCGTTTCGTAAGCCCGAAAACCAGCTGTTTGAGGTCAGGAAACGACTTTATGAGCTCAGGCAATGGCTTTCTGAGCCGATCAAGCGGCACCCTTTTTTAACAAAAAGCCGCTTTTCAACGACCGGAATGGCGCGAGGAACGGGGCTATTCGATCTCGAGGCGGATGTAGTCGTAGAGGACGCCTTGTGTCCAATCGCGGGCGTGGGTCGTGAGGGCGATGACATTTTTACCGGGGACTAGGAGAGATGTGTCGAAGGTCAGGTCGCGCAGGATCTCCGTGGCGCGGATGCCGTCGCGGTGCATGACGCCGTTTGACGGCAGCGGGCCGGTGGTGCCGGCGGGTTTGCCGTTGACGGTGAGGTCGATCTGGCTGTCGCGCGTGCCGCAGAGGGCGAGGCGCAGGGTGGCTTTGCCCTTCGGGACTTGCGGCATGTCAAAGGTGATGCGCCAGGTGGTGCCGGTCCATTTGCCATTGGCGTCCTGGACGGGCGGCTGGGCGTAATCCCAGTCGCGGTGGTAATCGCTTTTGCCGATGATGAAGTTGACGCCATTCGGGAATTCCTGCGGGTAAAGGTTGTAGAGGCCCCACTGCCAGTAATGGTCGCCGTGGCGGAATTCCTCGGCGCTGCGGTTCGGGATGCCGATGTCCCAGATCTGGCGGCCGTCGCGGACGGGGGTCCATGTGAGCTGGCCGAGGTCGTTGGTTTTGCCGGCCTCGACCGTGACGTCGGCTTTGCTGAAGTCGCCGAGGATGCCGTCGTTAAATGCGTAAAGGGTGTAGGTGCCGGGGCGGGCATTCGGGATGGTGAAGGCGCCGTTTTGATCGGCGTGCGTCCAGTATTGGTAATATTTCCCGTCGGTGTCCCATCCGACCTGAAAAGGTTTGTTGCCTTGGTCGATGGCGGTGTAAGGCGGGTGCGCGAGGCCGACCCACGCGTGGGCGGCGGTGGCGCTGGGCTGCTGCGGGTCCTGCACGGTGATGCGGCCGCTGACTGCACCGCGGTCGGCGGCGTTGGCGTAGCCGGGGGCTTTTGCCCATGCGTAAGGCCATTCCTTTTTCTCGATGGCAGCGCGGTCGAGCGCTCCTTTCCACATCGCATCGGGCGTTGCGGCGCTGTCGCAGTAGAAGAGGAATGGGCCGATGATTTTGTTCCAGGATTCATCCTGCGCGAGCGCGAGGGCGGTGCCGCCGTAATGGAAGCTGTGCCAGATGAAGAGGAGGGTCGGGTTGGCGTCGGCGTTGTCTTTCAGGTCGATGTGGCCACCGTAATCGACACGGGTGGGGCCGTTGTTCATATATTCGATGCTGGGGTTGACGATCCAGAGGCCGACGTCTTTCGTGCTGCTGCTCCAGCCCCATGCGGGGGTCTCGGCGAAGAGCATGTTGTAGTCATACTTGTGCTCGACCTCGCCTTTGTGGATGCCGGTGGTCATGCGGCGGGCTTCCTTCAGGTTGAGCGGCTGGCCGTGCAGCCAATCGTAGCCGGTGATCATCTGTTTGTTCCGGCGGCTGTCGATGGTGAGGTGGTCGAAAATCTTCGGGTTGAGTTTCAGGCAGACGGTGGAGGCTTCGATGTCGAAGGCGGGATAGCCGGGCTTGTGCGTGACGCTGGTCCAGCCGTAAACACCGGAGTCGCCGCGCTTCAACGTGTAGCGGATGGCGATGTCGAGCGGCTCACTGATGCCGGCTTTGTAGGGAAAAAGAAGTTCGAACTCGCCGATCGCGCCGCCGTTCTTCGCCGGGTCTTGCGTGATCGTGAGCACGGAAGGCATGCCTTTCACCTGCGTTCTCGGCGCGGTCCGCGCGTCATTGGCCGGCGTGCTGCCATAGACATTCCAATAGCCGGTGCCGCCGCCGAGGAGGTCGAGACCTTTGTAGGTGAGGCTGCGGATGTCGGCGTTGGAGCGCGCGACTTTGATCGAGACGACGCCGTTTTCCATGGTCACAAAGTCGTCGTCCTGCGTGATGGTGACGGATTTATCAACGTCGGGATTTGGCGACGTGGCGGGCGCGCTTCGCAAAGGCGACGACGCGAGCAAAAACGACGAGGCGAGCAGAGCGAGAGAACGGAGGGAGCGATTCATAAGCGGGGAGAAAATTCGTAATCGGCGGCGTCTATGAAGTCAAATTTTGACGCGCGCGGAACCGCTGCCGAAGTGTTGGACAACGGCGCCGCAAAGCTTTAAACAAGCCAAACTTTCCCTGCGGCTCACTCATCACCGGCCGAAGATTGCGCTGAGCGCCGCAGGAAAGATCCTCATGCACCCCACCGATTCCGCCCTGCATCCCAGAACAAAATACCGCTGGCTCATCTGCTCGCTGCTTTTTTTCGCGACGACGATCAACTACATGGATCGGCAGATTCTTTCGCTGCTGAAGCCGATCCTCGACTCGCAGCTCCACTGGACCAGCACCGAGTTTGGCTCGATCAACGCAGCGTTTCAGGCGGCTTACGGCGTAAGCCTTTTTTTCTTCGGCTGGTTCATCGATAAATACGGCACCAAGCTCGGCTACGCCGTCTCGATCGCCGGTTGGAGTTTGGCGGCAATGGCGCATGCGGCTGTCGCATCGATCGGCGGGTTCTTCGTGGCGCGGCTCGCGCTCGGGCTTTGCGAAGGCGGAAATTTTCCCGCAGCGATCAAGGCGACCGCGCAATGGTTTCCGAAAAAAGAGCGCGCCTTCGCCACCAGCCTGCTCAATTCCGGCGCGAACGTCGGCGCGATCATCGCCCCGGCCATCGTGCCGCCGATTGCTTATGCGCTGGGATGGCAATGGGCTTTCATCGTGACCGGTCTCGCCGGATTCCTCTGGATCGCTTTCTGGTGGAAACTTTTCGCGTATCCCGAAAATTCACAGCGCGTTTCTGCGGGCGAGCTTGCCTGGATCGAATCCGACGCGCCCGACCCGAGCGATGGCGGCGGCGCGGTCTCGTGGGCATCGGTCTTGAAACATCGCGAGGCGTGGTCGTTCGTCGTCGCAAAATTTCTCACCGATCCGATCTGGTGGTTTTTCCTGATCTGGCTGCCCGACTTTTTTAAGAAAACGCGCGGCATGGATATCAAGCAAAGCTGGACGCTGCTCGTCTCGATCTACTCGATCATCACCGTGCTGAGCATCCTCGGCGGCTGGGCCACCGGCTATCTCACGACGCGCGGCTGGAGCATCACGCGCGCGCGAAAAACCGGCCTCTTCGTCTGTGCTCTTTGCGTGGTGCCGATTGCGTTTGCCACTCAAGTCGGCGACTGGACGGCGGTGCTGCTGATCGGTCTCGCCGGCGCCGCGCACCAGGCATGGTCGGCGAATTTATTCACGACCGTTTCCGACATGTTTCCGAAGCGCGCCGTCGCGCGGCTGACCGGTGTCGGGAGCACCGCGGGCTCGTTCGGCGGAATACTTTTTCCGATTTTCACCGGCCTGATGCTCGACCATTTTCGCAACGGCTACACCATCGTTTTCTGCTGTTGTCCGGTCGCTTATTTTCTCGCGTTCGCCATCAATCACGCGCTCGCGCCGCGCTTCGAGCCGGTCAAATTTCCCGTGAAATAGTTTCGCATGAAAACCTTCATCACCGACGATTTTCTTCTCCACTCCGACGTCGCGCGCGAGCTTTACCACGACCACGCGAAGCTGCAGCCGATTTACGATTTTCACTCGCATCTGCCGCCGCGACAGATCGCCGAAAATCACACCTTCGCCGACCTCACGGAAATCTGGCTCGCGGGCGATCATTATAAATGGCGCGCGATGCGCTGGAATGGCGTGCCGGAAAAGTTCTGCACCGGCGACGCGACGCCGTGGGAAAAGTTTCTCGCCTTCGCGCGCACCGTCCCGCACACGGTGCGCAATCCGCTTTACCATTGGACGCACCTCGAGCTGGAGCGCTACTTCGGCATCCGCGAACTGCTCGACGAGACGACGGCAAAATCAATCTGGGAACGCGCGAACGAGCAGCTCAAAAACATGCCAGTGCAAGAAATTTTGCGCCGCTTCAATGTCGTCGTTTCCTGCACCACCGACGATCCGGTGAGCGAGCTGGCGGAGCATCGGCGCATTCGCGACGAAGGAAAATTGAGCACGCGCGTTTATCCGACTTTCCGTCCCGATGGCGCGCTGAATGTTTCGGACATGATCGCTTTCAACAGTTGGGTGGAAAAGCTCGCGAAAGTCAGCGGAATCGCGTGCAAAAACTTTGACGAATTTCTCGCAGCGTTGCGGCAGCGGCACGATTTTTTTCATGAAATGGGCGGCCGACTTTCGGACCACGGATTGAATGCGCTTTCCGACGGCGGCCTCGGCGCATGCGACTGGGAAGGAACGAAAGACGAAGCCGCGAAAACTTTTTCCGATTTGCGCGCGGGCAAAAGACCGCCGCACGCCGGGCTCGAGGAAAATTTTCGCGCATACATGATGCTTTTCTTTGGCTGCCTCGATGCCGAGCGCGGCTGGACAAAGCAATTGCACCTCGGCGCAATCCGCAACAACAACACGAAGATCATGGCAGCGGTCGGAGCGGATGCCGGTGCCGACTCGATCGGCGACTTCTGCCAAGCCGAGGGACTTTCGCGCTATCTCAACATGCTTTCGAGGGCTGACAAACTTCCGAAAATGGTGCTCTACAACCTGAATCCGGCGGACAATTACATCTTCGCGGCAATGGCCGGAAATTTTCAGGACGGCAGCATTCCCGGCAAAATCCAATTCGGCAGCGGCTGGTGGTTTCTCGATCAAAAAGAGGCGATGGAATGGCAGATCAATGCGCTCTCAAACATCGGCCTGCTCAGCCGCTTCGTCGGAATGCTCACCGACTCGCGCAGTTTTCTCTCGTTCCCGCGCCACGAGTATTTTCGGCGCGTGCTGTGCAATCTCATCGGCCGCGATGTCGTCAACGGCGAGCTGCCGCACGACATGAAACTGCTCGGCGGCATGGTTGAAAATATTTGCTTCAACAACGCCCGCGATTTTTTCGGGTTAAAGTTGAACCAGCAAGCGTGAGCGAGGTCTTAAGCCGTCCGCGCCTGTTTTACTTCGATGAAATTCCTTTTCCAATTCGTGGCAATCGTGTGCCTGCCGATCTTGTGCCGAAGCGCGCAATTTCAGCAAAATGACGCATTTCTGAAATCCAGCGGCGGCGAAATTCGGGATCGTGCCGGCGCGGGCGACATCGTCCATTTGCGCGGCGTCAATCTCGGCGGCTGGCTGGTGATGGAGGGATGGCAGACGCCGATGGACGCGGGGAATCTGAAGGACGATTGGTCGGTTCGCGAGACGCTCACGAAGCGCTTCGGCGAGAGCGTGAAGGACTCGCTCATGGTGAATTACGAGGAGACATGGATCACGGAGGTTGATCTCGACCACATCGCGGCGATGGGCTTCAACGTGATCCGGCTGCCGTTTTGGTATTTGAATTTGCAGGACGAAAAAGGCGCGTGGCGGCCGGACGCGTTTCAAAAGCTCGACTGGCTCGTGACGAATGCGTGGAAGCGGCACATTTACACCATTCTCGATTTTCACGGCGTTCCCGGCGGCCAGAGCGATGGTGACAGCACCGGCCGCGTGCGCAAAAAAGACGAGACCGGCGTCGAGCCGACGTTTTGGAAAAACGAGGAAAATCTCCGGCGCACCGCGGATATCTGGACGAGCATCGCGCGGCATTTTGCGGGGAATCCCGCTGTGGCCGCTTACGATTTAATCAACGAGCCGACGGGCGCGCCGAGCCGTGACGTTTTGTGGAAGGTCTATGATCGCCTTTATCACGCGATCCGCGCCGTGGACCCCGATCACATGATCGCGATCGAAGGCTGCTGGGGCGGCCAGGTAAATGGCAAATACATGGGCTGGGGGCTGAACGTGCTGCCGCCGCCGACACATTTCGGCTGGACGAACGTCCTCTACGAAATCCACGCTTACGAGTGGGCGTGGAATGACCTCGAGAAACAGCGGCGCAACTCCGAAGGCGTCGTCAGCGACATCGCGGCGCACGCGTCGTGGAAGGTCCCGGTGTTTCTCGGCGAGTTCAATTGCATGGGTCAGGCTTGGGATTACTCGATCGACCTTTACGAGAAAAACAACGTCTCGTGGGCGGTGTGGACTTACAAAGCGACACACGGCACCGGCTCCGACAGCTGGGGCGTTTTTAATCCCAAGGATCCGATGCCGCCGAAGCCCGACATCGCGAAAGATTCTGCCGAGACCATCCGCGCAAAATGGCGGCACTGGAGCACCAAAACGGAATTCGCGCAAAATCAAAAGCTCGCGCGCGTTCTGACGATGCCGGTGCCGACGGATGATCAATATGATGCGCATCGCGGTTTCCCGCTAAGCATCGCTGCGCCGGGTGTGCTGGCGAATGACCACAGCGCGAATCCCGACGCGGGAAAATTGACCGCGCGAAAAGATTCCGATCCAGCGCATGGCACGCTGACGCTGAAAGAGGACGGCTCGTTCACATATTTACCACGCGGAAATTTTCCCACTGTTGACTCCTTTCGCTATTCCGTTTCTGACGGCAAACACGAATCCGTTTCCGCTGGTGTTGTTTCCATCACGGTGCGCTGAACGCACTTCCGTTAACGCATCTTTTCATGAAAAAATTTCTGCCCTTCATTGTCTTGTTGGTTCCCGTCGTCGCAAAGTCGGCAGCGTGGCAACCCGCTACCGCGCCGCTGATGACCAAATGGTCAAAGGACGTATCGCCGGAAAAAACGTTGCCCGAATACCCGCGTCCGCAAATGGTTCGGGAGAGTTGGCTGAATCTCAACGGCCTCTGGGATTACGCTTTGACGCCAAAGGATGCGACTGCCGCGCCGGAAAATTTCACCGGTAAAATCCTCGTTCCATTTCCATACGAATCTGCGCTGTCGGGCGTGGGCCAGCCGAGCGTGCCGGACCAACGGCTCTGGTATCGTCGCACTTTTACCATTCCAAAAAGCTGGCAGGGCCAGCGCGTGCTGCTGCACTTTGGCGCGGTCAATTGGCAAAGCTCTGTCGCAGTCAATGGGCACCAGCTCGGCGAGCACAAGGGCGGGTATACTGCCTTCGATTACGACATTACCGACTCTCTCAAAGTAGGTGAAAATGAGCTGGTCGTCTCGGCTTCAAATCCGTTGAAAGTGGATGTGAAGGACGCACAGGTGACAGGAAAGCAGCGTCTGCACCCGCACGGAATCTTTTACACCGGTGCAACGGGAATCTGGCAAACGGTCTGGCTGGAGCCGGTGCCAGCAGTGCACATCGCGGGCTTAAAAATCACTCCCGATGTGGACAACAACGCGGTCAAACTTTTGGTTCAAGCGGATGGAGATGCCGCGGTAAAAGTTACGGTCATTGATGCGGGAAAGGCCATCGCGACGATGGATGGAAAAGCGAATGCAGAACTAAATTTGCCAATTCAAAACCCGCATCTCTGGTCGCCGGACGATCCTCATCTTTATGATTTAAAAGTGTCGCTGAATGGCGGTGCGGATTCGGTGGAGAGCTATTTCGGGATGAGAAAAATTTCCGTCGCCAAGGATGCAAATGGAGTGAATCGCATTTTTCTAAATGGCAAATTCGTTTTTCAGCGCGGCGTGCTCGATCAAGGCTACTGGCCCGATGGCGTCTATACCGCGCCGACGGATGAAGCTTTGCGTTCCGATTTGGAAATGATCAGGAAGCTCGGCTTCAACCTCAGTCGAAAGCACGCGAAGGTTGAATCGGATCGCTGGTATTTCTGGGCCGACAAACTCGGCGTTCTTGTCTGGCAGGACATGCCGCAAATGTTTGGTGCGATCGATCCGAACAACAAGGCTGCTGGACAGCAGATCGACGATGCGACGAAGGAAGAATTTGCGAAGGAGTTGAAGTCGGAAATCGCGGAGTTTTATAACCATCCCTCGATCATCGTCTGGACGGATTTCAACGAAGGCTGGGGCCAGCACGACACGGAAAAAATCGCAGCGCTGACAAAGGAACTCGATCCCACGCGGCTCGTAAACAGCGCCAGCGGCTGGGTGGATAAAGGGGTCGGAGACATCCAGGACTCGCATCATTATCAGACGCCGTGGTGCAACAAGCCTTCGGGAAATCGCGCATCGGTCGGCGGCGAATTCGGCGGCATCGGCATGAGCGTGCCGGACCATTTGTGGTCGAAAAAATCGTGGGGTTATGAAGGAGTTTTGACGCGCCAATACGACCTCGACAAAAAGTATCAGGAGCTTTTGAAAGAAGCTTACAAGCTCCGCGACGGGCAGGGAATGAGCGCGTTTGTTTACACTCAGCTCACCGACGTGGAGCAGGAAATCAATGGGCTGATGACTTATGACCGGAAGGTCGTGAAGCCCGATCTGCAAATAGCTTCCGAGGCGACGCGCGGAACTTTTCTTCCATTGCCATCAGATCTTTCGTCAACACTTCCGACGGTGAAAGTTGCTCCGAAGGTTTCTCGAAAAGTTGAACCGTTTTCGCTGGCCGACGTGCGCCTTTTGCCGGGACCGTTCCAGCACGCGCAGGATCTCGATCGAGATTATTTGCTGTCACTGGAGCCAGACCGTTTTTTGCACAACTTTCGTCTCAACGCCGGGCTTGAGCCAAAGGCGCCGATCTACGGCGGCTGGGAAAGTCAGGGCGTGGCTGGGCATACGCTCGGGCATTATCTCTCCGCGCTTTCGATGATGTTTCAATCAACCGCCGATCAGCGCCTGAAAGCAAAGCTCGATTATTGCGTGGATGAGCTCGCGCTTTGCCAGGCGAAAAGTCCCGACGGCTACGTCTCCGCGATCCCGAATGGCCGCGCGATGTTTGATGGCGTCAAAGACGGCGACCCGAAAGCGACGCAGCGCGGTTGGGTGCCGTGGTATACGATGCACAAACTTTTCGCCGGCCTGCGCGACGCGTATTTGCTCACCGGCAACGAAAAGGCGAAGGACGTTCTCATCAAGCTTTCCGATTGGGCACTGGCCACCACGAAAAATCTCACTCCCGGCCAATGGGACGTCATGCTTTGGCAGGAACAAGGCGGCATGAATGAAGCGCTAGCGGATGTTTATTCCATCACCGGCGACGCGAAATACCTCGAGCTCGCGCGCAAATTTTCCATGCGCCCGCTGCTAAATGCGATGAGCGAGGGTCGCGACATCCTCGACGGCTGGCACGCCAACACGCAAATCCCGAAAGTGATCGGCTTCGAGCGCATCTATGAATTGACCGACGATCCGAAGTATCGCGAAGCCGCGCGCTTTTTCTGGAACACCGTCGTCGACAACCGCACCTATGTGACCGGCGGCAATTCGGATCACGAACACTTTTTCAATCCCGCCAGAACGAGCGAGCATCTCTCCGCGGAGACGGCTGAAAATTGCAACATTTACAACATGCTCAAGCTCACGCGCGATCTCTACGAGGTCGCGCCGGACGAGACGCTCGTGGCGTATTATGAGCGCGCGCTCTTCAACCAAATCCTCAGCTCGCAGGATCCGGTGAAAGGCGGCTTCAACTATTTGAATTCGCTCAATCCCGGCGGCTTCAAAGTTTACTCCAATCCGACGACCGCGTTTTGGTGCTGCGTCGGCACCGGCATGGAAAATCACGCGAGATACGGCAACTCGATTTACTTCCACAACGCCGACGCGCTTTTCGTGAACCTCTTCATCGCCTCGCAACTGAAGTGGGCGGAGAAAGGCGTCACGCTCACACAGAAGACGCGTTTTCCGGATGACGACGTCAGCGAGTTTACCGTCGGAATTGATAAGCCGACAAAGTTTTTGCTCAAGCTGCGCCAGCCGAACTGGACGAAAAATCCGACGCTCATCGTCAATGGCGAACCGCAAAAAGTTACCAGCCAGCCCGGCGGCTACGAGACCATCGAGCGCGAATGGAAAAGCGGCGACGTCGTTTCATGGCGCCTGCCGATGAGTCTTCACGCCGAGGCGTTGCATAACGATCCTGCGCATCAGGCGATTCTCTTCGGACCCATCGTTATGTCCGGAGCGATGGGCCGCGAAGGCATGGACAAAATTTCCGATTACGTGGACGAGCAGACGAAATACTCAAACTTTCCCGCGCCTGAGATGCCCGCCTTTGTCTCCGATGCCGACTCGTTAAAGTTCGACGCATGGAGTCAATATTTCACCCGCGTGGCCGGCCCCAGCCTCGCCTTCACAGTGCATGGGCTCGCGCAGATGACTTCCGGCGAGCAAGTGGAAGTGAAGCTCATTCCGTTTTTCCGCGCGCAACACATGCGCTACAACGTTTATTGGAAAGTTTACACACCGCAGCAATGGGCGGACGTGCGTGCGAAAGTTGCCGCCGAGCAGGCGCACGAGCGCGAGATCGCCGCGCGCACAATCGACGAGTTTCGTCCGAACGAGCAGCAATCTGAAGCCGATCACAAACTCCACGGCGACCATTCGCGCTCCGGAATGGCTTCCGGCAAAAACTGGCGCGACGCGTTTGACGGCGGCTACTTCGCATTCGATTTGAAAGTCACTCCAGACGCGCCGAACGAGCTCGCCGTGACTTACTGGGGCGCCGAATCGGGAAATCGAATTTTTGACATCGTCGTCGACGCTCAAAAAATCGCGACAGAAACGCTCCTCGGCAAAAATGGTCAACGATTTTTTGATGTCAATTACGCCGTGCCAGCGGAGCTGACGAAAGGAAAGTCGACGGTCGAAGTGCGTTTCCAGGCGCATCCCGGAGCGATGGCGGGCGGAGCTTTTGGGGTCCGCATGCTGCGATCTGAGCCGACAGTCTCCAAACGCTAATCGTCGCATGGTGAAAAGTTGGTGCGCCGAAGCAGGCACGCCCGCGCGAAGAGCTCCATGACAGATGCCTCTCCAACTTTTCCATGAACAGTCGCCGCGAATGAAATTTCTCGACCCGTGCTCGAAGCCGAAAATGTCACACTCCCTGCGTGCGGAGCCGCTCCCACGCGGCGCCGCGCCCGCTTCCAAAGTTTTTCGTGAAGCCGCTGCCCGGTGAATTAGTCTCCAGCGGGGCAACCATGACTTCTTCGTCAAAACCTTCGCGCTCACGGCTGCGGCCAGTGCATATTTTCGTCTTCGCGATCCTGCTTTTCGCTGCCGCAATCTGCTATCCGCGATCCTTTCGGTTTTGCGTGGGCGAGCTGCTGAAACTCGAGGCGCACCGCCGCGGCTGGCAGGTCCAGATCGGAAAAATGCGCGGCAGCCTGACGACGCCCCTCGAGTTCGAAGACGTTCATCTCGAAAGGAAAAGCGAATCCGGCAGGAGCGCACAGCTCACCGCCGAGAAGATCGGCGCGACATTCTTCTGGAAAAATTTGCTCTGGAAACACAGCGAAAACTTTTGGCAGGAACTGCGCATCGAGAGACTCACTGGCAGTGTCGAAATCCCCGAGGCACTGCCGCCGAATCCGAAAAGAACCGAAAGCAAATCCGAAGCGAAGCCCGCGCGTTTTGCTTTGCCCGATGCGCTGGAGATGCGCGACTCGTCAATCGTCGTCCGTCAAAACGGCGACTTTATCCGGTTCGACCATGTCGATTTTCACGCGAGCAATGTCGAAACCGGAGCGATTCACATCGATGCGCTCGCGGTGCGGCAGCCGTGGCTGACGACGAAGTTTCAGGACCTGCGCGGCACGATCGCGTTGCAGAATTCCCGGCTCGTCCTTGCTGGGATCACGCTTGAGGATTCGCTGCTGATTCAGAACGCATCGGCCGATCTGCCGGAGCTGCTGCATGGACGGTTGAAAATGGATTTCGCCCTCGCGGCCTTTAATGGAGCGGTTCGCGGAGAACTGCGCAGCGCCTCGCGCGACCAGCACGTGAACTTTGAAGGCAGCGGAACTTTTTCCCAAATTTCCATCGCCAAGCTCGCTGCTTTTTTAAATCGCGATGCCGACGGCGTCATCAAGGAAGGAAAATTCACGTTCCACGGCTCGCCGCGAAATCTCGCGAAGGCGACATTTTCCACACGTTTCGAAGCGACCGATTTTCGATGGGGCACACG
This sequence comes from uncultured Verrucomicrobiae bacterium, assembly GCA_963836755.1. GTDB lineage: Bacteria > Verrucomicrobiota > Verrucomicrobiia > Chthoniobacterales > Chthoniobacteraceae > JAJPJG01. The sequence goes on from CAWIKF010000001.1 coordinate 53,176, forward strand.
CAAATGGAACTCGCTCGTTCTCGGCGCCACGCTCGTGAATCACCGGCTCATGATTCCGGAATTCCAGCTCCAGCAGGCACACAATTCTCTCTCGCTCAAAGGCGAAATGCCGGTGCCGAATGATCGGCCCGACTGGTGGCAGGACGACTTTAATTTCAACATTGACGCGAAAATTGGGAATCTCGCCGAGCTCGCGGCGCTGCTCCCGCGCGGGTTTTCACCAATGTCGGGCAAGGCGACGATCGATGGCGCGGTGAGTGGGAAAAAACTTTCCTTTAACGGTCAGTTAACTGTCACGGGTGCCGAACTTTCCTACGGCGCGGTGCCCATCGACAAACTGCACGCCGAGCTGAAGCTCAACGGAAACGAAGTGCAGCTCACCAGCGCGGAGTTCATCCACGGCGGCGATTTTTTGCGCGGCCACGGCGTCGTAAACATCCTCGGCGAAAAGCGCTACTGGGGCGAGATGAAGGCGTCGATCGCGGATCTCTCGCTTTATTCCGCGCTCATGCCGTGGGCGCTGCAAGGCGGGCTTGCGCTCGATTGGTCCGGCGACGGAGTAGCCGCTGCGCATTCGGGCGCGTTCAATGCGCAGTTCAAAAAACTCTCGCGCATCGGCATCGCCGGTTCGCTTCCGCTTAACCTCGACGCAGAGGGGACCTATTCGCCCGCGAGCATTTTCCTTAGCAAATTTTCGCTCTCAAACAATGAAACGAACCTTGCGGCAAAAGTCGTCGCCAACCCGCAAACGCTGTCGCTGCAAGGGCTGCGGGTTATTCACAAACAGGAAACGTGGTTTCAGGGCGACGCGCAGTTGCCGTTGAACATTTGGCTCGCATGGCAAAATGCGACGAGTGCGAGCTGGTGGAACTTTGCAGCGCCATTCAAAATAAATCTCAGCGCGCAAAATCTTTCGCTCCACGAATTGTTGACGCTGACGGGGAGCGATCAGCCCGTGCACGGGCAGGTGAGCGGCAGTTTCACGACCGATGGGCAGCTCGCAAAACTCGACATGGGAGGCGAATTGCAATTGCGCAAAATTGACGCCGATATTGCGCCCGTGCAGATCAACGGGGCGGATGCGGATCTTGCATTTCAAGGCGCTACAGTCGTCGTCAAAACTTTGAGCGCGTCGGTGGACCGCTTGAGTTTTACCACCAAAGGTTTGGTGACGCTCAGCGATGTGCGCACGCCGCAGCTCGCGCTCGCGCTGCATCTTCCGATGTTCCCGTTGATCTTCAGCCCCGAGTTTCACGCCGAGACGGAGCAGGATTTGGAAATCGACGGAGCGCCCGAAACGGCGCGCGTCAGCGGCAGCGTTCGCATCAAGTCGCTCAGTCCGGTTCCACGCACTCTCAACGTTGCATCGCTCTTGAATCCTGACGGCATCGCGCTCGACAAGCCGCTGACGCCATTTTCGTTCGTGCAAATTCCATTTAAAAAATGGCAGCTGGATTGCAACGTCACCGGGTCGGCACCGCTTCAGCTCGTCAACACCAACGGCATCGTTACGCCGGAGATTCATGTTGTTGGCTCGCCTGCCGCGCCGGAAATTCGCGGCCGCGTTGACGTCTCGAAACTTGCAGCGACGTCCGGTGCGACAAAACTCAGGATTGATTCTGGCTCAGTTTTTTTCGGCGAAGCAGAGCCGCTCCTCGCCTTGAATGTGAATGGCGTTCGCGGCGGCATCGGATTCGACGGATGGATTTTCGGACCGTTGCGAAACAAGCGGTATGTCTGGCAATCGAGCAGCGAGGCGGACCCGACCGTCCTCGACGAAACGATCACGCCCGAACCGGCTGCGGCAAAGTTTCGTTCATCGTTTTCCGCCGCTCCGTTTTCCCTCGCGATCACACGCAGCGCGCGGCAAACCTTGACGCCATCAGCCTCGCCGGGCACTGACGTTCCAATGGTCTGGCCTCCGCAAACCGCGCCCGCACAATGAATCATCCCCGGCGTGGATTGTTCATCGGGCGATTTTTTGGGATCCGATTTTACCTCGATTACAGCTGGTTTCTCATCGCCGCAATCGTGGTTTACACGCTCGCGACGAAATATTTTCCACTGGTTTTGCCCGATCGCGAAAGCGGCATTTATCTTTTGATGGGCGTCTTCGCTGCGGGATTGTTTTTTCTCAGCATCATCCTGCACGAACTTGGGCACAGCATTGTGAGTCAGCGATGCGGGATTCCGGTGCCGCGCATCACGCTGCTCTTCATCGGCGGCATCGCTCAAATTTCACGCGAACCCGACGATGCAAAGTCCGAGCTGAAGATCGCGCTTGCGGGTCCGGTCGTCAGTGCTGGGCTGGCGATTGTTTATGAAATGTTTGCGCTGATTTTTTCGCGAGTTGGTTTCTCGGAATGCGCGCTGATTTTCAGCTGGCTCGCGTCGGTGAACCTCGCGCTCATCATCTTCAATTCGATTCCTGGCTACCCGCTCGACGGGGGGCGCGTGCTCCGCTCGCTTATTTGGGCGAAGACCAAAAACCTCCGCCGCGCCACCTACATCACCACGCGCATCGGCGTCGGGTTCAGCTGGGTGCTGATGCTGCTCGGAGTGTTCGCGTTGTTCAATCGCGAGTGGAACGCGCTTGTGCTTTTCATCATCGGCATTTTTTTAAAAACCGCGGCCGAGAGCGGTTACCAGCAGGTGCTTTATCACGAAATCCTCGGCGGCGTGCTCGTGCGCGACATCATGACGGCGCAGCCGATCTGCATCCCCGAAATGCTGCCGCTCAACCTAGTCGTCGACGACTTTTTCCTCGCGAAACATCACACTGCTTTTCCTGTCCGCGACGACGTCGGCGGATTCCGCGGTCTGCTGCGGATCGAGCATTTAAAGGCATTGCCGCGGGAAAAATGGCCATTCACCAGCGCGGGAGACATTGCGGCGGGCAACGGCTCAGCCGCTGAGCTGAGCATCGCGGCTGATGAATCAGCGACGCGCGCGGTCCGGCGTTTGCTCGCGGGCGGCGAGGGACGGCTCGCGGTGCTCGATGGCGGCAAAGTTGCGGGGATCATCACGCGTCACGACGTTTTGAGTTTCATCAAAATCCACACCGAGCTGGAAAATTAGCGGACGAAATCAATCCAGCCGAAACGCCGCGGAATGTGGAAAAGCGGCCGGCCCGTGGGCGACCACGCGCTGAGCTCGCGGGCAGAATTTTCCGGTCGATCAATGCGGTAAAAGTTCGCGCGCCATTGCTGCGTCCCCGGCAAATCCGGGCCGAGACTTCCAAATGGAATCGCAATCTCCACCTCCCAAAACTCCGGCTGCAAATCGACCGAGGTCCGCAGCCCCTCGCAATTCCACGCGAAAGATTTTCGGTAGCCGTTTTGATTGCGGCGCAGCACCAGATCGCAGACGGCGTTGCGCGGATTGACCTCGATTTCAAAATAGCTTTCAAGATCGCCCACCGGATCGAGAAAAACTTCCACGATCTCTTCCTCGTAAAGTGGCGCATCCCGCTTCGTCATCGTGGCCCACGCATTTGTGTCGCGGCAGCTAAATAAAACGAAAAGCTCCTGCTCAGTCCACGCAAGCTTGAGCGAGGTTTGCTGCGACGGCTCGCCGCCGTGCACCGCCTCTTTCAGGAAAACCGCCGGAATCCTCTCCCAATCAGGCTTCCCGGCAAAAAGACCGCACTCGATTCGCGGCTCTTTTTCCTCTATTGCCGACACGCTACTGCGGCGGTTGCAGCGTGAAAATCTTCGCGATGGCCGCCCCGAATACTAAAATTGCCACGCCCGAAAATGCGAGGATGGCGCGGCCTTTCGGATCCTTTTTTTTCTTCTTCGTCTTGAAGGGAGACGCGTTTGTGAAGTCGCTTGGACGATGGCTCGACTCGGCCGGCTTGGTATGATGATCGCCGTCCTCCTCCTCGGGCATCGGATGTGCCTCGCTCGCGACCTCCGATGCATACACAGCCGCGATTTTTCCAAAGCGCACGCGGTCGCCGTCGTGGAGCAAAGCGCCATCGACCGAGCGGTCGTTCACGCGCGTGCCGTTGGTCGAGTTCAAATCCTTCAGATGATAATCGCCGCCAGTCAGCAGCAGTTGCGCGTGATGGCTCGAGACCGACGCGTCGTCGATGTGAATCATGTTATCGCCAGTCCGCCCGACCGTGATCTGGTCTTCGCCCAGCTCGTGCGTGACTTCCTGGCCATCGGGCATGGTGATGATGAGCTTCGGCATGCTTTTAAAATATCAGCGCGCCTGCGTCTCCTCAATCAATTTACGGAACTCGCCGAAAAAGTAGTGCGCGTCGTGCGGGCCGGGCGCGGCCTCGGGATGATATTGCACGCTGAAAACCGGATGCTCGCGATGCCGCATTCCCTCGACCGTCCCGTCGTTGAGATTGATGTGCGACACCTCCACATTCGCCGGCAGCGAATCGGGATCGACCGCGAACCCGTGATTCTGCGCAGTGATCGCGACCTGTCCCGTTTTCAAATCCTGCACCGGCTGGTTGCCGCCGTGATGGCCGAACTTCAGCTTGAAAGTTTTTCCGCCAAACGCGTAGCCGAGGATTTGATGGCCGAGACAAATGCCGAAAATCGGCGTCCGCCCGATCAGCTCGCGCAAAGTTGCATGCGCGTAGCCGAGCGCCGCCGGATCGCCCGGGCCATTCGACAAAAACACGCCGTCGGGTTTCATCGCCAGCACATCGCTAGCGGATGTTTTCGCCGGCACCACGCGCACCTTGAATCCCTGCTGCCGCAGATTGCGCAAAATGTTGTGCTTGATGCCGAAATCATACGCGACGATCTCGTGCGTAACCGGCGGCAACTTTTCAAAACTTTCGCCGTTGTCGCCGATCTCGATTTTCGAGCTGTCGCCTTTGACGATCGTCCAATTGCGCGAAAGTTTGTCCTCCGGGTCCCAATCATAAGCCGCGCTCGCCGTCACCTCGCCGACGAAATCCATGCCGACCATCCCCTCGCCTTGCCGCGCGCGGGCGACAGCTTCGTCCGGCGAAATGTCGTCAGTTGTCAAACACGCTTTCATCGCTCCCTTCTCGCGCAAATGCCGCGTGAGCGCGCGCGTGTCCACGCCCTGAATGCCGGCGACGTTCCACTTTTTAAAATAATCATCGAGCGACATCTGCGAGCGCCAATTGCTCGGGATCGCGCTCAGCTCCTCGATTACAAACCCTCGCACATGCGGCGCGGCGCTCTCGGCGTCGAGCGCATTCACGCCGTAATTTCCGATCAGCGGATACGTCATCGCCACGATCTGGCCGCGATACGACGGATCGGTGAGCACCTCCTGATAACCCGTCATCGAAGTGTTAAACACCATCTCGCCGAGCGCTGTGCCGGCTGTGCCAAAGGATTCGCCGGTAAAAGTGCGGCCGTCTTCGAGTGCTAAAATCGCGCGCATGGCGACGCCCACTTTCGCGAGCGCGCGTTCGTTTTCAAATCAATTTCCGTCGAGAATTTTTTTCGCAAGCCGCGAGCGCTTCGGGAAGTTTTGCCGCGTCCTTGCCGCCGCCGCGCGCGCTGTCCGGTTTGCCGCCGCCTTTGCCGCCGACGATCGGCGCGATCTGCTGGATGATTTTTCCTGCGGAAAACTTTGCGGTGAAATCCGACGAAACGCTCGCGACGAGTCCCACGCTGTGGCCAGGGTCACGAGACCCCGGCTACAACGACCACGCCTTTGAAAGCCGTGCGACTGTCAGCGCATCGGCAATCGTCTGCAACATCTTCGCCGCTCGCGCCTTGATTTCGCGATGATCGCCGGCGTGCCGTTGACCGTCGCCGATGATTTCGCGATCAAAGTTTTCGCGCGCCCCGCGGCTTCGCGCTTCTGCGCGGCGCGTTGAGCGCTTTCTCCAAATCTTTTTGCTGCGCGAGCATCGCATCGAGTTTCTTTTCGATCTCGCCCACCGGCGCGTTGAGCTTCGCGGCAAAGTTTTTCAAACGCTCGCTGTCCGCTGCCGCAAAATCGTAGGCATTCAAACCCGCAACCGCCTCGATGCGCCGCACACCCGCCGCGATCGCCGCCTCGCTCACGATTTTGAAAAGCCCGATCTCGCCCGTGGCGCGCGTGTGCGTGCCGGCGCAGAGCTCCATGCTGTATCCATCGAGCTTCGCGGGCGATCCGCCGATCTGCACCACGCGCACAACGTCCCCATATTTGTCGCCGAAAAATTGCATCACATCCGGCCGGCCCTTGATCTCGGCGAACGGCACTTCCGTCCATGCCACGCCCGCATTCTCCACGATTTTTTCGTTCACCAACTTTTCCATATCGCGCACCTGCGCGGGCGTGAGCGCGGGACTGTTGAAATCAAACGTCAGCTTCTCCGGCCCGACGGACGATCCCTTCTGCGTCGCGTCTTTGCTCACCACTTCATGCAGCGCCCAATGCAAAAGATGCGTCACCGTGTGATGCCGCTGGATCGCCGCGCGCCGCGCCGCATCGAACTCCACCGTCACATGCTCGCCCGGGCTCGGCGCGTCGCCGCCCTCGATGAAATGCAGCCACGTCGCGCCGCTCTTCTGCGTATTCACGATGCGCCAAAGTTTCCCCGCGCCCGTCAATTCGCCCGTGTCGCCGACCTGCCCGCCCATCTCCGCGTAGCACACGGAATTATTGAGCACGACCGCCGTCTTCTCCTTCAGCGCGACCACTTCCTGCACATCGGCGCCGGTGTGATTGTGATCATAGCCAAGAAAATGCGTCGGCTCCTTCGTCTCGATCTGCGAAAGCTCGATCACCTGTTTCTTCTGCGCCGCGCGGGCGCGAGAGCGCTGCTCTTCCATCAACTTTTCAAAACCAGCCGTGTCCACGGAAAGCCCGCGCTCGCGAGCCATTAGTTCCGTGAGGTCGAGCGGAAAGCCCTGTTCATCATAAAGGCGAAAAGCAAACGCGCCCGAGATCACGCGGTCCGTCGCATCGGGAGCGGGCGCATCGGGAGCGCACGCTTCCAGCGTGCTGTGCTTCGCATCCTGCGGAGCACCTCCGGCAGATCCCGCCGCCCGATCACACCAAGTCCACAACCACGGATAATCCTGACCCGCCTCGACCGCGCTTTCCGCATTCCCGCAAATGTAAAAAAACTTTTCCTCCACTTCTTCGTCACTGCGCATCAATCGATCATGCGATTCCTTTTCCCAAACCGGCGTCCCGCGGTTTCCTTCCAGTTGATTGATCTCGTTTGCCGTGAACGATTTTATGGAATGCGTCAGCTCCGTGAGATTCCAAAAGACCGGCGGGGTGTCCATATCCGTCGGTTTTATCCACGGCTGCAACAGCACATGGACATGGTCGGGCATGACCACGGCCGCGAACAGATCGTAGCGGATTTGGTCAAAGTGCAGCAGCGCCTTCAGCACGATATCGCGGGCCGCAGGCGTGAGGATGCGGCGCTGGTGCGTGGTGAAAGTGATATGGTAGATGCCGTGCGGACGCTCGTAGTGGGGGAGGTTGCGGCGTGAAAAGCGGGCGCCGGGGGCGCGGAGTCTGGTTTGGGTGGTGGGCGTGGGGATGGCATCCGGCAGGATGCCGGATGCGGCACGCTGGAAGCGTGCGCTCCCGGTCGCATCCCCGGTCGGACGCTGCGGGAGCGGATCCGTCGGGAGCGCACCCATCTTGGGTGCATCAGCCGGCATCCTGCCGGCGTCTCCGCTTACCCGCCCAACCTCGCGCTCAAAAAGCTCGATCCCCTTATCCAGCGTCCGATTAAACGCCTCCTCCTCGCGCTTCAGAACTTCCTCAATCTGCTTTTGCTTCCCGCGGATCTCGGGGAAGACGTCGCCTATCGTGCGGGCGAGGACGGCGACGAGTTTGTAGAAAAACGGCTCGTGGAAGCCGAGCGTGCGGCCGTAGCGGACGGCGCGGCGCAGGATGCGGCGCAGGACGTAGTTGCGGTCGGTGTTGCCGGGCTGGATGCCGTCGGCTATCGCAAAACTGAGAGTGCGGATGTGGTCGGCGATCACGCGAAAGGCGATGTCGAGAGCGATTTGATCGGGAGATACACTGGAAGTCGCATTCTCAGACCCGGTTTTAGGATTCTCAACATCCGAACGGGAAACGTCTCTTTGGGGTCGGGAAACGTCTCTTTGGGCTTCGGAAACGTCTCTTTGGGCTTTGGAAACGTCGGCACGGGGTCCGGAAACGTCGGTTTGCGGGTGGGAAACGTCTCCTTGGGGTTGGGAAACGTCTGCTTGGGGTTCGGAAACGTCCCGATGCGCTGGAGAAACGTCCGCTTGGGGGTTGGAAATGCCTTTTTGCCCTGTAGAAACGTCTTTTTCTCCTTCAGAAACCGTTTCCCGCGGGGAACCCGGCGTTTCCGGCGCAGAACCGGTTACTTCGCCTGTGCCCGGCAACGTGCTGCGGTAGGTTTTCCCGCTCATCCGCTCCAGCTCGTCGAAGATCGGGCGGAAAATGTCGGTTTCGTAGTTGGAAATCTTGGCGTTGGCGAAGTCGGTGAAGTTTCGCGTCCCCTGGATGATCGACGTCACGCGCTCGAAGCCCATGCCGGTGTCCACATGTTTCTGCGCGAGCGGGACGAATTCCGTCGGGAGCGCACCCATCTTGGGTGCATCAGCCGGCATCGTGCCGGCGTCTTCGCTTCGGCTGGAAGCCAAAGCGGGCACGCTGGAAGCGTGCGCTCCCTTTTCCCTCTGCGGCTGCGCGTTGAACTGGATGAAAACCAAATTCCAGATCTCGATGCATCGCGGGTCGCCTTTGTTCACCAAGGAGCCGCGGGTGTCGCCGGCCGGCGTCAAATCCACATGCAGCTCGCTGCACGGCCCGCACGGACCGGTATCGCCCATCATCCAAAAGTTATCTTTTTTGTTCCCATTGACGATGTGAACAGCCGGATCGAGCCCCGCGGCACGAAACTTTTCCGCCAAAAGATCATGCGCCTCCTGGTCGAAATCGCTCGGGTCCCCCGCGCTTTTATCCGGCGAGTAAACCGTCGCGTAAAGCCGCTCGGCGGGAAATTTCCACCGCTCGACGACCAGCTCCCACGCCCACTCGATCGCTTCCTTTTTGAAGTAATCGCCGAAGCTCCAGTTGCCGAGCATCTCGAAAAATGTGTGGTGGTAAGTATCGAGCCCGACGTCGTCGAGGTCGTTGTGCTTGCCGCCGGCGCGAATGCACTTTTGCGTGTCGGCCGCGCGCGTCGGCGAGCCTTTGATCGCGCCGCTCCACGTGTCGACGTCCGGTTTTCTTTCGCCCAAAAAAATCGGCACGAACTGGTTCATCCCCGCGTTCGTGAAAAGCAAATTCGGCGAGCCGGGCATGAGCGAGCTCGACGGCACGATCGTATGATTTTTCTCGCGGAAAAAATCGAGGAACGACTGGCGGATTTGCGCGGAGGTCATGAAAAAAGGAGGCGAATCTACGCCAGCGCGCGCCGCGCGTCACGCCGCGAGTGCGTCGGCGACCATTTTCAGGTCGGCGACAAAGTGCGCGTATTCGCGCTCGCGAGCCGCCTCGTCCGGCGCGCGGAGGAGCGACGAGGGATGCACGGTGACGAGCGTTTTTTTGGAAAAGTCCGACGTCAAAAACTGCCCGCGATCCTTCGTCACGCGGATCGCCGGCCCGAGCACCGCGCCCGCCGCCGTCGCGCCGAGGCAGACGAGAATCTCCGGCTGGATGATGCGCATCTCGGCCTCGAGCCACGGCTTGCACGCGGCGATCTCACGCGCGCCAGGCTTTTTGTGCAGACGCCGTTTTCCGCGCGGCTCCCACTTGAAATGTTTGACGGCATTCGTCACGTAAACCGCCGTCCGATCCACGCCCGCCTCGACCAGCGCGCGGTCGAGCAGCTTCCCCGCCGGGCCGATGAACGGCCTGCCCGCGAGGTCTTCCTGGTCGCCCGGCTGCTCGCCGACGAAGACGACTTTCGCGCCGGGCGGCCCTTCGCCGAAAACCGTTTGCGTCCCGTTTTTCCAAAGCGGACAGGCGCGGCAATCCTTCGATGCGGCGCGAACTTTTTCCAGGCTCGTGGTGTTCGGCACCGGCGCGGGCGCAAAGTTTTCCGCGCTCTCGTCGACGTCCGTTTTACTTTTGCGAATCATTTTTTCCATTCGCCGGGGCGCTTCACTCAGCAACGCTGGGATCAGCGCCGCCTCGGGCAAATTCTTCCAATACTTTTTCGGCATCTCCGCCTGCATCGCGTGCACTTTCACGCGCGCGGGATTGAAAATATTCGCGTAATACGTGCGCCACATTTCCTCCATCTCGTCATCGCGCGGCGCGGCGGCTTTGGTCACGCCAGCGCTGATGGCAAGCCGCTCGCCGTCCCAATGCGCGCAGCGGTCGGGCGTCAAAATCGCCCAGCGCATGTTCGCAAAACGATCGACGAAAAATTTCGCGTTCGCCTCGACGATGTGATGCGACGGCTCGAACCACGCGACGTAAAAAGTTTCGCCGTTTTCCTCCGCGCGCACTTCGCGAAAGCGGACGAAGGCGCGCATTTTATGGATGTCGTGCCGCACGGACTTTTCCATCTCGGCCAGCTCGCGCACATCGGCATCGACGGCGATGTCGAGGAGCTTCGGCTCGCCGTGCGTGAGCCGCCAGAGCACGCGATAAAGCAGCGCCCATCGGCGCTCGTCGCGATGCAGCGCAACGGTCTTTGCGAGTTTGAAAAAAGTTTTTGGCACCAGAAACCTCGCACCATTTTTCTGCGCCGGCTCCTCTGCTTCGTCGAATAAATCAAGTGCCGGCTGCTCCGCGGTCAGTTCCTGCCAATGAACCGTGTTCGGCTCCAGGCCTTGATTCAGCGCCGATCGCGCCGCGCGCTGCCAGCCGGCAAAAGTCGGCGCGAAGGTGATCTGTTTCACAACTCGCCGCTCAACACCGACGTCGGCGGCGCGAAAAGATCGAGCTGCTTCGCCGGTCGCAACCGCGCCGCGAGCGCATCGGAATCGAGCGCGAGCACGTGCGGATTGTGATCGGCGGTGATGATGAACGGGGAAACTTTTTTCATCGGAACTTTGATCCGCGCGAGATCGGCGAGACGGATTTTGTGCCAGCGCCGCGCGCGTAAAAGTCGGTCCACATTCCGCACGCCGAGGCCCGGCACGCGCAGCATCAGCGCGCGCGGCGCTTTGTTGATATCGACTGGGAAAACGTGGCGATTGCGGAGCGCCCACGCGAGCTTCGGATCGATTCGCAGATCGAGATTCGGCGCGTCGGGCGGCGTGATCTCCTCCGCGCGAAATTCGTAAAAGCGCATCAGCCAATCGGCCTGGTAAAGGCGGTGTTCGCGCACGAGCGGCGGCGCGATCAGCGGCAGCTTGCTCGAGGCGTCCGGGATCGGGCTGAATGCCGAGTAGTAAACGCGACGTAAACGGTGCGTTTGATAAAGCGCCGACGCCTCCTGTAAAATCGCCGTGTCGTTCGCCTCGGTTGCGCCGACGATCATCTGAGTGCTTTGACCGGCGGGCGCGAACGCGGGTGCCTTCGCGCTTTGTTTACGTTCTGCTTTCGCCGCGTCGATGCGCGTTTTGATGCCGCTCATCGCGCCGTGGATGTTTGCGTGATTTTTTTCGGGCGCGAGTTTTTGCAAATCCTCGCGCCGCGGCAGCTCGATATTGATGCTGATCCGATCAGCGTAGCGGCCGGCTTCGGCGATTAATTCCGGCGCAGCCTCGGGGATCGTTTTGAGATGGATGTAGCCTTTGAACCGATGCTCGAGGCGCAAAACTTTTGCCACGCGCACGACCTGTTCCATCGTGTAATCGGGGTCGCGGATGATGCCGCTGCTGAGAAAAAGTCCCTCGATGTAATTGCGCCGGTAAAAGTCGAGCGTGAGCTGCACCACCTCCTCCGCGGTGAATCGCGCGCGCTGCACACTGCTCGACGCGCGGTTAATGCAGTATAAACAATCGTAGATGCAGTAATTCGTCAGCAGTATTTTTAACAAGGACACGCAGCGACCATCGGGCGTGTAGCTGTGGCAAATGCCGGAGCCGGTGGTCGAACCGATGCCGCCTGAGCCGCGCGAATTGCGTTTCGTGGTGCCGCTGCTCGCGCAGGAGGCGTCGTATTTTGCGGCGTCCGCGAGGATGGCGAGTTTTTGCTGAAGCTCCACGGCATGGCATTATCGCGCAGCGACCGGAGCTCGCAAGTCCGGTGCGGCAACCTTTCAATTTTCGCCGCGTCATTTTAAGATACGCCCTTCCAATGCTGACGACGCGCCGCAAGCCGGTTTATCCGATCCAGCCGCCGCTGCGCGAATATCTCGCGCAATTCGGCCGCGAGATGAAGCTGCCGATCACGTATAATGACCTGCGCAGTTTCCGCGAATCGGTGCCGCTTTTGGACAAGAACGAAAAGGAAACGCTCTGGACGGCGGTGATGTATCACTCGTTTGAAATGGAGCGGCTGCACGAGGGCTTGAAGGAAATTTACGCGCTGCTGAAGGCCGGCGGCGATCGCTCGGTGATGTCGCATCTCTACGTCGATCGCATCGATTTTTGCAGCTTCGGAAACTCGGAGCCGTTCCGGGTGCGCATCGTGAATTCCTACAACGACAACCAAGATTACTTTTACGTGAAGCGGGCCGATGCGTCGCGCGTTTACGGGCTGGAGCTCGAGCATTTGCTCTCGCCGAACCGGATGCACTTTCTCACGTGCGAAGAGACATTGATCGAGGAGCATGTGGCGGGAATTCCGGGCGACATTTTCATCAAGGAATGGCTGCACAATCCGCAGGTGAAAATCGTGCGGCTCGCGAAGGAGCTCGTGAAATTCAACGAGCGCTGCCTCATCCGGCTGCTCGGCGACATGCGCTCGTGCAACTTCGTGATGGACATGACGCCGGACGTCGAGGAGGTGCAAATCCGCATCCGCCCGATGGACTTTGACCAGCAGAGTTACAACGGCCGGAAGAACTTTTACCGGCCGCAATTTTTCAAGTCTAACCGCGCGCTCGTCGCGTATTGCCTCAAGCATTTGAACGCACACACCGCGCGGCAATATCAGCGCGAGGAGCAATCGCTGATCCTGCGCCGGATGAACGTCACCGGCGATCGGCTCACGCAGCTGATGAACGTGATGATGAGCGATCCGATCTCGTTTGAGGACAAAGTCGAGCATCTGCGCGCGGACCTCGCGGAGCATTACAAGGACGCCTCTTATGAAAAACTGGAGACGATGGGCGCGCTCGTGCAGCACAACCTCCGCTCGCTCAATGATCGGCTCAAACGCTGATCCTATGCGGCCTGCAGCCTGAGTGTGATTTCGAGTCCGCCCGTCTCGCGGTTGTGCGCGGTGACGGTTCCGCCGCACGACTCGACGCATGTTTTGACAATCGCGAGTCCGAGTCCGACGCCTCCGGTTTCGCGGTTACGCGAAACATCGATTCGGAAAAATGGGTCGAAAATCTGCGCCAGCGAATTCGGTGGAATGCCCGGCCCGCTGTCGGCGATCGCGAGCGAAATTTCGTCGCCCGCGCGCGTCGCGGAAATCACGATCGGCCCCGCCGCGGCCGCGTAACGAATGGCGTTGCGGATCAGATTTGCAACGGAGCGCAGCAACAATTTCGGCTCGCCCATCACGCGTAAATTTTCCGCGATATCGACTCGAATTTTGACGTCATCGGCGGCCTCGCGCGCGACCGCATTTTCCACCAGATCGCGCAGCGCGATCGGCTGAAGCTTGATTTCGCTGGCATTGAGCGTCGCTTTTGAAAATGAAAGCAACTCATTCACGAGGCTGGAAATGTGCTGCAATTCTTCCTGCACATCGGCGACATAGCCGAGTTGATTTTCGGCGGCGCGCGTTTCCAAAATACCAAGCGCCATTTGCATCCGCGCGATCGGCGTGCAGAGCTCGTGCGCCGTGTCGCCGAGAAATCTTTTTTGTCCGCTCACAAAACCCGCGAGCCGCGCGGCCATGCGATTGACCGCGGCGCCGAGCGCGCCAAGCTCGTCGCGCCGATTTTCCGGGACGCTCACATCGAAACGGCCCGCCGCGATTTGTTTCGTCGCCTCGGTCAGCAGCGAAAGCGAGCGCGTGATGCCGCCGACGAGCGGCAGCCAGAATAGGATGGAAAAAATCAGCGCGCTCGCCGCCGCAATGAGCAGCGGTTTCGGATCAAAAAAGAGTCCGCCGCCGCTCAGCGACTCGGACGCGATGACGAGCGCGAGCGGGCCGCGGTGCTCACCGTCCGGCAGTCGGAGATCCTCGATCATCCAATAGCGAGTCGGATGCGAGGAATGTAAAATTTTTTGAAAGTGCGGATCGGGTGGAGGCGGCGGACGCGGAGCCTCTGGTGGGGGCTCGAACCGCGGATCGTCTAGCGGCGGGCGCGGCGGCGGCATTGCAAGTTTTGCGCGAATCTCCTCCGGAAGCGCAATCTGCGCGCCCGCGAGCTGTGTGCCGTCTCTCCGAAAAATGAAAAACTGGAGGTGATACGCGTTGTCGAACCGCGTGAGCACCGCGTTCCATTTTGGCCGCACGGCGCCCCGCAATTCGCTCGCGATGACATCGCGCACCGCTTCGATGCGGGCGTTCGGGCCGCCGGCGATCAGCGTGTCGAGCCCGAAGCGCAGCTGCGCGTGGAAAATCGCGAAGAATGCGGCTGCGATGAGCAGAAGGTTCGCGAAAAACCAAAGCAAGATTTTTGCATAAAGCGGGAAGCGAATTTTCACGCGCGCGCGGGATCGAAAAACATGTAGCCTGCGCTACGGACGGTGCGGATGAAGTGCGGCGCCTTCGCGTCGTCGCCCAATTTTTTTCGAAGCGTGGAAATGTGGACATCGATCGAGCGATCAAAAACTTCGTAATCGCGATCGCGGATTTCCTCGAGCAACTGCTCGCGCGTTTTGATGCGGCCGCGTGCGCGGGCGAGCGAGACGAGCAGGTCAAACTCGACCGGCGTGAGTGCGAGCGGCACGTCGCCGAGCACTGCGACGCGAGAGGAGATTTGCAGGCGAAGCTGATCGAAAACCAATTCGTCGGCAGGCCCGGAAGCGGCTTCATTACTTGATCGGCGAACAGTGCGGCGCGTGACAGCGCGCAGTCGCGCGAGCAATTCGCGTGGCGAAAACGTTTTCGGCAAATAATCATCGGCGCCAATTTCAAGACCGACGATACGATCGGCTTCCTCGCCGCGCGCGGTGAGCATGAGCACCGGCACATCGCTCGCGGTGCGGATTTTTTTCAAGATCTCGAAGCCGTCGAGACCCGGCAGCATGAGATCAAGGATGATCGCGTGCCACGGCTCCGCGACTGCTCGCTCCGCTCCTTCGCCGCCGTGATGCACGGCCTCCACCTCGTATCCCATCGGATCGAGATAGTCGCGGATCAGCCGGCAGAGTTTGCGATCATCATCGATGACGAGCAAACGCGGGCGCTGTGGGCGGGAGGGAGAATTCATGCGCGGTCGAAAGTAGGCGACTCGTTCGCTGCAGGCACAAACTTTTACACTTCTTTAACAAATTTCCGCGCGCGCACACATCATCTCTTAACACAGCGGCGCTAGGTTTTTGCCCAGACAGCGCAGTATGTGCGGTCGTTTAAACAAACATAACTATGAAATTAAAATCGATCCTTCGTTCCGGTCTCGGCGCCGCGGCTCTGCTCGCGGCCGGCACCGGCTTCACCGCTCCTCAATCGAGCAACAGTCAACCTCCGCCACCTCCGCCGTTGCCGCCAATTCTGTCCGCACTTGACGCCAACAACGACGGCGTGATCGACGCGGACGAAATCGCCGCCGCGAGCAAAGTGCTGGCGGCGCTCGACACGAACAGCGACGGGGCATTGAGCCTTTACGAGCTGCTGCTGCCGCCGCTCGCCGGCGGAAAAGATCCGTCATCCACGCCAGATGCGAGCCCCAGCGCCAATGCCAGCCCCAGCGCGACGCCGGATGCGTGGAGCCAGGGAGTCGGTTCCGGACACAAATCGAAGTCGCACAGCCGCAGTCAAAATGGTCCGCCACCGCCGCAGCTTTCGATGATGGCGGCGCTGCGCCTCGTCGCCGCGCTTGACGTGAACCAGGATTATTTTGTCGACGCCGATGAAATCAAAAACGCCAGCCAGGCGTTGCTGAAGCTCGACAAAAACGGAGACGGAAAGCTGACTGCCGAAGAGTTGCAAAACCCGCCGCCAATGCCGCCGGATGGCGGGCAACAGCGCGGCCAAAACACCATAAATATAATGCCGGGCGGCCTTGCGCCGGGAAACATGCCTCCGCCACCTCCGCCGGGCGGCCGACGCTAAAAAACCGGGCTGGGCTTCAAAGGCGATTTGGGGCCCGGCCTTTTTATGCGAAAAAACGCCGCTACTTTTTGTCCGCGTCGAGCGCAGCTTTCACAGCGACTTCAATTTCCTCGTAAAGCGCGCGATCCGTTTTTAGAACTTCCTTGGCGGCGTCGCGACCTTGGGCGAGCTGGTTGCCCTTGTAGCTGAGCCAAGAGCCTCGTTTTTCCACGATGTTCTTTTCAAGCGCGAGATCGAGCAGCGAGCCGGTGGTCGAGATGCCTTCGTTATACATGATGTCGAACTCCGCCTCGGTGAACGGAGGTGCGACTTTGTTTTTAACAACCTTTATCTTTGTGCGGTTGCCGACGACTGTGCCATCCGGCTGCTTGATCGCGCCGATGCGCCGAATATCCATGCGCACGCTGGAGTAAAATTTCAGCGCCTTGCCGCCGGGCGTCGTTTCGGGATTGCCAAACATCACGCCGATTTTTTCCCGAATCTGGTTGGTGAAAATGCACGTCGTCCGCGCTTTCGAGATCAGCGCCGTCAATTTCCGCAAAGCCGCGCTCATCAACCGCGCCTGGGCACCGACTGTGACATCACCGATCTCGCCCTCGAGTTCCGCTTTGGTCACGAGAGCCGCGACGGAATCGATGACGATGACATCGAGCGCGTTTGATCGCACAAGTGTTTCACAAATGCGGAGCGCTTCTTCGCCGGAGCTGGGCTGTGAGACGAGCAACTCGTCGAGATTCACGCCGAGCTTGCGCGCGTATTGCGGGTCGAGCGCGTGCTCGACATCGATGAACGCCGCGAGACCGCCGCGCTTCTGCGCCTGCGCAATCACGGTCAAAGTGAGCGTCGTTTTGCCAGAAGATTCCGGGCCGAAAATTTCGACGACACGGCCGCGTGGAACGCCGCCAACGCCGAGCGCGCGGTCAATCAAAATATTGCCGGTGGGAATCACGTCGATATCGACGACCTGCGCGTCGCCGAGTTTCATGATCGCGCCTTCGCCGTAGTCTTTCGCGATTTGTTGAATCGCAAGATCGAGATTTTTGTTACGAGCGGCGGTGACTTTGTCTTCCTGGGGTTTTTCTTCGAGTTTGGCGGCCATAATTTTCCGGATTTAGATGCGAGCGGCGACGCTAACAGAGCCGGTGCGCATTGCACAAAAAAAATAACCCGCGCACTTTGTCATGCGCGGGTTATTCGTCGTTGTCTAACTGGTTGTTTTAGTCGGTGACCGCAATTTTGCGCGGCTTCACGCGTTCTGCCTTCGGCAGCGTCAGCGTCAGGATTCCCTGTTCCATTTTGGCGGTAATTTTTGCCGCATCAATGTCAGGATCGAGATCGAAAACGCGCTTGTAATCGAGCTGCCGTGATTCGCGATAAACTGGCTCGCCCGGCAGCGCGGAATCGCCGCGCCGGCCGACGATCATCAGTTCATTGTTCTCGACAGTGACTTCCAAACCATCCTTGCCGACGCCCGGCATTTCGGCCTCCATCACGTAGCCATCTTCGGTTTCGAGGATGTTCGCAGGCGGCGTCGCATAACTCACCTGTCGCGCCGATGCGTCGCTGCGATCTTCTTTTTTCGTCAGTGTATTCATTTTGCTAAACTCCCTTTGTTTTGTTTGCCGAGCGGACGTTAATCCGCCCGAAGTTGTTTCAGGAAACGTTGACTTCGATTTGTTTCGGTTTCGCTTCCTCGGCCTTCGACAAGGTGATTGCGAGGACGCCGTCTTTGTAAACAGCTTTCACGTTTTGCCCGTCGACGGCGGTCGGAAGCGTGAGGCTGCGCTGGAATTTCCCAAAGTAGCGCTCGCTGCGAAACGCCTCTCCCTCCTTTTCCTTCGATTCGCGTTTGCGCTCGCCGGAAATGCTTAGCGTCCGATCATGCAGCGAGATATCGATCTCTTCTTTTTTGAGGCCTGGCAGCTCGAACTTCACGAAGACATGGTCTTTGTCCTGGCTGACATCGAGCGCCGGCGTCCAGCCGCTGAAGAGGCCGTTTTCGCCGCTGAAATCCGGGAGCGCAGAATCGAAGAGTCGATTCAAGTCGTCCCGCAGCGAAAATAGACGATCAAACGGCGTCCAGCTTGGTGACTCAGGTCGGTTATATCTGATGATGTTCATGATGATTCCTTTCTTGTAAAAAGTTCAAATCTTGGATCAGCTTTAGACGTGCCCGCTAAATGTCTGAAACTGAAAAATTCTCAAGTCGATCATAACAAGCGAGTTAGGTTTATTCGGCCAAATTGCCCGAGTTTTCAGACGTGCCATTGCGACACAAGCGAATGTTCGGCTGTTTTTGTCCAGCGCGCCAAAATGACGCATGGCGGCGCTAGCTCGTTTTGGGATAGCTGCCCAAAATTTTGACGAACGTGCAGTGCTTTTCGAGGTCCGCCAATGCCTCAATCAAAGTCGGGTCTTGCTCGTGTCCGTCTACATCGACGAAGAAAAAATACTCCCACGCGCGCCGCTTCGATGGGCGGCTCTCGATTTTGCTCATGTTGATTTTGAGCCGCTGAAACGGCTCCAGCGCGGAAAACAGCGCCCCAGGTTTGTCTTGCACGCAAAACATCAGGGAGGTTTTGTCGTCGCCCGTTGGCGGACAGGTTTTGTGACCGATCACGAGAAAGCGTGTGGTGTTTTCCGGATTATCCTGAACGGAGCGGTCGACGATGTCTAAACCGTAGACATCGGCGGCCATCTGACCGGCGATCGCTGCGGCATCGGTTTCACGCGCGGCGAGCTCGGCCGCATGCGTCGTGCTCGCGACCTCGATCAAATCTGCATGCGGCAGATTATGACGAAGCCATTGCCGGCATTGGCCGAAAACCTGCGGATGCGAATACACTTTCCGAATCTGCTCGCGTGGAATTTTCGCGAGGAGATTGTTCTCGATCTTCAGCAAAAACGCCGCGCAGATTTTTAGCTCCGAATCGATGAAAACATCGAGCGTGTAATTGACCGCTCCTTCCGTGGAATTCTCGATCGGCACGACGCCGTAATCCGCTTTGCCGCGTGAAACAACATTAAACACTTCGGCAATGCTCGACTGCGCCGCGTATTCGACGCTCGCGCCGAATTTTTGACGCGCGGCTTGATGCGACCATGTCGCCGCCGGCCCGAGGTAGGCGATGGACAAATGTTTTTCGAGCGCGAGAGATGCCGACATGATCTCGCGATAAATCGCGCGCACCGATGCCTCCGGAAGCCGGCCGTGATTGCGCTTGAGCAGCGATTGCAGCAACTGCTCTTCGCGTTCCGGCGCGTAAATCGCCATGCCGTCGCGCTTTTTTACGAGGCCGACTTCATGCACCAAATCGGCGCGTTCATTGAGCAGCGCGATTAACTTTGAATCGAGCTCATCGATTTTTTTCCGAATGTCGGAAAGTGTCATGCGTTTTCCCCGTGCGGCTCGTGAGTCGGCTCCGTTACACGTTCCGCGGGCGATGGTGCAGTTTCGCCGAGCGCCATTTGCGCGGTTGGTTTCGCCTCTTCGGCCGCCGGCAGATTCATGCGGCGCAGCTCGGTGGCGTTTGGAAGTTCGTCGAGATTTTTTAATCCGAAATGCTCCATGAAAAATTGCGTCGTCTCGTAAAGCAGCGGACGGCCGGGCACTTCCGCGCGGCCGGCGATGCGGATCAGCCCGCGCTCGAGCAACGAATTTACCATGCCGTCCACGGCCACTCCGCGCACGGCCTCGATGTCCGCGCGCGTGATCGGCTGGCGATATGCGATGATCGCGAGCGTCTCGAGCGCCGGGCCGCTCAGCCGCGCCGGCTTGCTCTCGGGATAAAGTTGGCGCACCCATTTTCCGAACGCCGGATCGGTGACGAAGTGCCAGCCGTTCACTTGTTCAACGAGTTGAAAGCCCCGCTGCGCCTGGATTCCCTCGATTTTTAATTCCTCGATCAGCGCCGCAATCTGCGCCTCCTTCGCCTTCGCAAAATCGTGCATCTCCGCACCGTCGGTCTCCTGCGCCGCGCCCTTGAGCGCCGCGACGATCTCGCCGGGCTGCAGCGGTTTTTGCGAAGCGAAAAGGAGAGCCTCGACGACTTGCTTCAACAACATGGGAGCAAATTTTCGATTTTCATCCGCTTCGCGCAACCACGAATTATGCGGACGGTGGCGGCACGACGCGGCCTCTGGTGCGATTGCAGAGCAAATGAAAAAACCGCCGCACGCCTTTGAAGTGCCGCGCAGCGACCGGCCCACCTCTGCGGAGCCGACCGAGCCGGAGCTGCACGAGCGGCGTGATCCCTATGCGGCTTTTCGCTTTCGCTCGTATTGGTTTTTCGCCATTGGGAATTTCGCCTCGGTCGTCGGGCGGCAGATGCTCGCGGTCGCGGTCGAGTGGGAAATTTACCAGCGAACGCATTCGGCGACGGCGCTCGGATTTGTCGGGCTCACGCTCGCGATCCCGGTAATTTTGTTCGCGATTCCTGCCGGTCATCTCGCGGATCGCTTTTCGCGCAAAAGTATTTTGCTCATCACGCAAGCGATCACTGCTTCGACTTCTGTCGGGCTCGCGCTGCTTTCGATCCATCACGCCGACATCCGTTTTTTCTACGGGCTGCTGTTGATTTCCGGCACGTCGCGCGCGTTCGGCTGGGCGGCGCGCGGCGCGTTTCTGCCGAACCTTGTTCCCGCAAAACATTTTGGAAACGCGGTCACATGGAACAGCAGCACTTTCCAATTTGCCTCGGTCGCTGGTCCGGCGCTCGGCGGCTTTCTGATCTACCGCTTCGGATTTCCGTTCATCTACTTTTTCGACACCTGCACGGCACTTTTATTTTTCACGCTGCTGCTCCCGGTCCGCACCGCCCGCCGCGCGCGCTCGTCGGCTGCAGCGGGGCTTGGCAGCTTGTTTTCCGGGATTCGCTTCGTGCGTGAAAATCCAATCGTCCTCGCAACCATCACGCTCGATCTTTTCGCCGTGCTCTTCGGTGGAGCTACCGCGCTGCTGCCGATTTTTGCCGATCGCATTTTGCATTGTGGTCCAGTCGGGCTCGGCTGGATGCGCGCTTCTCCGTCGGTCGGCTCGCTCGCCACCGGAGTGATCCTCGCGCATTTGCCGCCGTTGCAACGGCCCGGCAGGACGATGCTCCGCGCAGTCGCCGGCTTTGGGCTGACCACGCTGCTTTTTGGTTTGTCAAAATGGTTCGCGCTTTCCGTCGTGCTCCTTTGCGCGACCGGCGCATTCGATGCCATCAGCGTCGTCGTCCGGCACACGCTTGTCCAACTCCTCACGCCGGACGCGATGCGCGGTCGCGTCTCCGCCGTGAACAACGTCTTCATCGGCACCTCCAATGAGCTCGGCGCCTTTGAATCCGGGATGACTGCCGCGTGGCTTGGGCCGATCGTCTCCGTCGTTGGCGGCGGCATCATCACCGTCGCCATCGTCGAATTTGTCCGGCGCGCGTGGCCGCAAATTTGTGAGCTCGGGCCCTTCGCCTCGATTGAAATCAAATGAGTCTGGCCGCTACTCCACCGACTCGAAGTGGCTCATCGTTTTAAACATCGCGTAGCGCGCATCGATTTCCTCCTGAGTCAGCTTCCGCAGCCGCTCCAGAGAAAACGCCTCCACGTTGAAACTTGCCAGCACACTACCATAGACAACCGCCTTGCGCAGTTGGCCAAAAGTGATCGTCCCCTGATCCACGCTCGCCAGGTAACCCGCAAAACCGCCCGCGAAAGTATCGCCCGCGCCCGTCGGATCGTGAATATCCTCCAGCGGAAACGCCCCGCAGCTAAAGAAAACCCCGTCGCCGAAAAGCAGGCAGCCGTGCTCCCCTTTCTTGATCGCCAGATACGACGGCCCCAGCCTGCGAATCGCATTCCCGGCCTTCACCAGACTCGTCTCGCCCGTCAACTGCCGCGCCTCGCCATCATTGAGGATCAATAAATCGACCCGCTTCAGCAGCGCCAGCAAATCGCCTTTCGCGATATCGATCCAGAGATCCATCGTATCCGCGATCACGAACCGCGGCCGCTCCATCTGATCCAGCACATGGCTTTGCAGCGCCGGCGCGATATTTGCCAGCAGCACGATCGGCGTCCCCACATAACTCGGCGGCAGCACCGGATTGAAATGCTCGAAAACATTCAGCTCCACACTCCGCGTCTCGCGAGTGTTGAGATCCCAATGATACTCACCGCTCCAGCGGAAGGTTTTACCCGGCACCGTCTGCAACCCCGCCAGATCGATCCTGCGCGTCGCGAAATAATCGACATGCGCCTTTGGAAAATCCTCCCCGACCACGCCCACCAGATTCACCTGCGAGAAAAAACTCGCCCCCACCGCCGCATAACTGGCCGAGCCGCCCAGCAAATCCGCATGCTCCTCCACGGGAGTTTTCACAGTATCGAGCGCGATGGAACCGACGACGAGGACAGACATGGCGAGAGTTAAGAATTAAGATTTGAGATTTAGGAAGTAAAATCACGCCGGCGCGCCGTATTTACCGCTTGGAAGCTGTAAAACCGCAGGACGGTTAGGACTTCGAAGTCGTGGATGAAACTCAGCCGCGATGCGCGGTGAGGAGCGCTTTGACGTCGCGGGTGTAAGCGGTGATGTCGGGCGCTTTTAAGATGCCGGTGACGAGGACGACTCGGCGCGCGCCGGCGGCGAGGATGCGCTCGAGGTTTTCAACTTTGATCCCACCGATGCAGAAGATGGGGATGCGGATGAGTTCGTGGACACGGGCGATGTCGTCGAGGCCGATGGGCGGGTAATCGGGTTTGGTCGGGGTGGCGAATAGAGGGCCGAAGCCGATGTAGTCCGCGCCTTCCTCCTGCGCGGTGAGGGCTTGGGCGATGCTGTGAGTCGATTTGCCCACGATGGAGTTTTTACCCGCGAGCATGCGGGCGGGGCTGGCCGCGATGTCGTCCTGGCCAACGTGGACGCCTTGGGCGGCGATTTCGGCGGCGACTTCGGGGTGGTCGTTGATGATGAGCGGGATTTCGGCGGCGCGGGTGATGGGGTCGATTTGCTCGGCGAGCCAGTGGATGTCCTTCGCGGCAAAGTTCTTGGCGCGGAGCTGGAGGATGTCGACGCCGCCGGCGATCATTTTCTCGGCCGTTTCAGCGAGTGCGGCGGGGGCGACGCAGGCGAGGTCGAGGATGCCGTAGAGGAGGCAGTCGGCGATTTTTTTCAATGCAAGACTGAAACGCGGCTCGCGGTCCGCACGCGTGGCGGGTCAGCGGCCAAACTCGGCGCTGCGGGAGGCGATCATCTTTTCGACGAAGCCAGTGTTGTAGTTGCCGCGAAGGAAGTCCGGGTTCCGCATGATGGCTTGCTGGAAAGGGATGGTGGTTTTGATGCCGGTGACGAGGTATTCGCCGAGAGCGCGGTCCATGCGGGCGATGGCATTGGCGCGGGTGGTGCCCATGCCGATGACTTTGGCGATCATGGAGTCGTAATGCGGCGGGACGGTGTAGCCGGCATAGGCGTGGGAGTCGATGCGGATGCCGCGGCCGCCGGGCGCGTAGTAGAGCTCGATCTTCCCGGGGCTGGGCTGGAAGTTGTTGAAGGGGTCCTCGGCGTTGACGCGGCATTGGATGGCGTGGTAGCGGAGGACGGGGTCGCGGACGAAGTGCGAAAGCGGCAGGCCGGCGGCGATTTTGATCTGCTCTTTGACGAGGTCGATGCCATACGCTTCCTCGGTGATGGTGTGCTCGACCTGGATGCGAGTGTTCATTTCCATGAAGTAAAAGTTCCCGTCGTCGTCGACGAGGTATTCCATGGTGCCGGCGCCTTCGTAAGCGACGGATTCGGCGAGTTTGACGGAGGCTTTGCCCATCTTTTCGCGGAGTTTCGCGTCGAGGAGCGGCGAAGGGGCTTCCTCGATGATTTTCTGATTGCGGCGCTGCAGCGAGCAATCGCGCTCGCCGATGTGAACGACGTCGCCTTTGCGATCGGCCATGACCTGGAACTCGATGTGGTGCGGGTTTTCGATCAGCTTCTCAATGTAGACGCCGGCGTTGCCAAAAGCTTTCTCGGCTTCCATGCGCGCGCCGTGGAAGCCCTGGACGAGGCTGACGTCGTTGTGCGCTGGTCGCATCCCTTTGCCACCGCCGCCGGCGACGGCTTTGATCATGACGGGGTAGCCGATTTTTTTGGCGATCTTGAGCGCCTCGGCTTCGGTCGCGACGATGCCGTCGCTGCCGGGGGTGATCGGCACGCCGGCTTTCTGCGCGGTGTCGCGTGCGGTGTTTTTGTCGCCCATCGCGCGGATGGCGTCGGGGGATGGGCCGATGAATTTGATGTTGCAGCTGGCGCAGACCTCGGCGAAGTGCGCGTTCTCGGCGAGGAAGCCGTAGCCGGGATGAATGGCGTCAACGTCGCCGATTTCGGCGGCGCTGATGATGCGGTCGATTTTTAAATAGCTTTGCGCGCTCGAGGCGGGCCCGATGCAGATGGCTTCATCGGCGAGCTGGACGTGGAGGGAATCGATGTCGGCTTCGGAATAAACGGCGAGCGTGCGGATGCCGAGTTCCTTGCAGGCGCGGATGACGCGGAGGGCGATCTCGCCGCGGTTGGCGATGAGGATTTTGTTAAACATCAGGGAAAGCGGAGGTCGGCCGCGGAACGGAAGTCACTTCAGCCGAAAGAGCGGCTGGCCGAATTGCACCGAGCCGCCATTCTCGGCGAGCAGTTCGGTGATCACGCCACTTTGCTCCGCTTTGATTTCATTCATCACTTTCATCGCCTCGATGATGCAGACGACGGTGTCGGGATTGACCTCCTGCCCGATCTCCACGAACGGCGCTGACTCCGGCGATGCGGCAGAGTAAAAAGTGCCGACCATCGGCGAGACAATCTCCTTGCCCGGCTCCTTCGGCGCGGCAGCGGGCTCGGGCTCGGGTGCGGCGTGCGCCATCGGCTGCGGCGCGGCCTGGAGTGGCGGCGCGATGGGCAGGACCTGCTGGAAATCGACCCCTTTCTTGAGTTTGATTTTGAACCCCTCCTTTTCCATTTTGAAAACGGAGAGGTCGTTTTTTTTCATCAACGCGATGAGTTCTTTGATTTCTTTTAAGTCCAAGCGGTGCTCCTGGGTGAAGTTTCGCGCACTGTAGGAACCGCTGCGGCAATGCGCAAGCGCGTTCGTGCCGCGAAAAAGCAGCTGCGAGTGGCGTCAAAGTTCGCGCCGCTGGCGCAAACCCCGGCCGCTTTTTCGCTGCGTGCCCGCGAGGTTCAGCTATGTTTTTCGCGATGGCTGATCTTTTTGAAAAAACGGCGGAGCCCGCGGTGGAAAGCGCGCGCGCGATGCCGCTGGCCACGCGGATGCGGCCGCGCACGCTGGAGGAATATGCGGGGCAGCAGCACATCCTCGGGCCGGGAAAATTGCTGCGCCGCGCCATCGAGGCGGATCGGATTTCATCGATCATTTTGTTCGGCCCGCCGGGGGCTGGAAAGACGACGCTCGCGCAGATCATCGCGAACACGACCGACTCGAAATTTGAAAGACTCAGCGGCGTGGAATCGAGCGTGGCCGACATGCGGCGCGTGATCGCGACGGCGTCGAACCGGCTCCAGACCAGTGGCGCGAAGACGATTCTCTTCATCGACGAAATTCATCGTTTTAACAAAGCGCAGCAGGATGTTTTGCTGCCGGATGTCGAGAGCGGCGTCGTCCGGCTGATCGGCGCGACGACGCACAACCCGTTTTTTTACATCAATTCGCCGCTGGTATCGCGCTCGCAGGTTTTCCAGCTCGAGCCGCTCGCGCCCGAGGATTTGGAAAAAGTTCTCCGGCGCGCGCTCGCCGATGAGGAGCGAGGCCTCGGGAAATATAAAGTCGAGATGGACGATGACGCGCTGCGGCATCTGGCGACGGTGAGCGATGGCGATGCGCGCAAATGTTTAAACGCGCTGGAGATCGGCGTGCTGACGACGCCGGCCGATGAAAAAAGCGTCGTGCATTTCACGCGCGCGGTCGCGGAGGAATCGATCCAGCGCAAGGCCGTGGTGTATGACGCGGACGAGGATCAGCACTACGACACGATTTCCGCTTTCATAAAAAGCATGCGCGGCAGCGACCCCGACGCCGCGATTTACTGGCTCGCGAAAATGCTCTACGCAGGCGAGGACATCCGCTTCATCGCGCGCCGCATCGTCATTTGCGCGAGCGAAGACATCGGCATGGCCGACTCGAATGCGCTCGTCGTCGCCGTCGCCGCGCAGCACGCGGTGGAATTCGTCGGCATGCCGGAGGCGCAGCTGGTTTTGGCGCACGCGGCCGTTTATCTCGCGACCGCGCCGAAGAGCAACCGGACGACGATCGCGATTGGCAAAGCGTCAAAGGATGTAAAACAAGGCGTGACGCTGGCCGTGCCGAAGCATTTGCGCGACAGCCATTATAAAAGCGCGCGAAAACTCGGGCACGGCGAGGGCTACAAATATGCGCACGATTACGAGGGCGGCTACGTGCCGCAGGCGTATTTGCCGGAAGGCCGCGTGTATTACGAGCCGACGGGAATCGGCCAGGAAAAGCGCGTGAAGGAAAGGCTCGATTTTTGGCGCGCGCAGTTTGAGAAAGCGGACGCCGCGAAAAGCTGACCGCGCGATTTATTCGATGGCGATTTTCCGCTCGCGCAAAAGTTTCGTCACGCGCGCCAGCAGCTCGGTCTCATCGAGAGTCGCATCTTTTTCCGCTGTGATCAGCGCCTTGTCCAGGTGCGCATCTTTCAGCGCGACGAGTGCATCGAGCGCCGCGCCGCGAGCGGATTGATTCGCGGCGTTGTCTTCCAAAAGCGCTGCCAACTGCGCGCGCACGGCTTCTCCCGGATCGAGTTTTCCCGCGGCGCGCGCGCCAGCGATGACGACGAAATCGCTGCGCGATGCGAGCGCATCGGCGAGCAGCGGCACAGTTTTTTTCTCATGCAAATCTCCGAGCGCGATCAACGCCGCGGGCGCGAGCGGATTTTTAAAATCAGACGCCATCTGCAAAAACTTTGACGCAAACTCTTGCGCGCCTACCGCACCGAGCACGCGGATCGCCGCCGTGTCCCATTCCACATCATTGCTCGTCTCAAAAATCTTTTTGCACTCGCCGACCGTGCGCGGATCGCGGATCGCCGCGAGCGCTTTTACCGCCGCCTCCAGCAACTGCGGCTCGGACATGTGCTCGATCGCGTAAGCATAACCGTCGGCCAATCCGTTGCGGCCGAGGCATTCCGCGATAGCGAGCTTGCGCGAGAGCTCGCGCTCATCCGCGAGGTGCGGGCGCAATGCGCGCGCGGCGTCCGCCGTGCCGAGGTGGAGCAGAGCATCGACCGCGTAGACCCGCGTCTCGCCGAGGTCGGCATCAAGCCAGTTCGCGAGCGGCGCGACCAGCCGGTCATCGGGAGTCGTCTTGGAAATTATTGAGCAGACGCGCGCGAAAGTTTCCTTCTCCTCGCCATTCAAATTGAGCGCGGAAATCTTCAGCAAAATCGGAATCGCCGAGTGCGGCTCGATTTTTTCCAGCGCGGAAATTTCATCGGTGATGGAAAGTCCTGCTGCGATTTTCTCGTGTGCGCGCGAGAGGATTTCTTCCGACGCAGAGGCCGCGTCCAATTGGCCCAGCGAGGTTTCGGCGACGCGCGCGAGATCGCCATCCGCATCGAGCGGCCATTGCTGCAAAAAAGTCTGCATCGGCTGCGCCATCGCCTTGAGTTGCAATTTGCCGATGGCGGCAATTTTCGCGCGCTCGACTTCTCGCGATTCGCCGGCAAGGCCGATGGATAAAGCATCCGCGCCGATTTCCTGATGATCGAGCGCGCCCACGGCATCGATCATCGCGGCCCGCGCGGCCAGATTTGCGCCCGGATTTTTCAACGCGGCGAGCAGCGCGTCGGCGGAACTTTTTTGCAGACTTGTTGAATGCAGATAATCGTTCTCCAAAGTCGCCTGCAACGCACTCGCTGCGGCGATGCGAACGGACGGCGATTCCGCGTTGAGAAATTTCGCGAGCGCTTTTCCGGCGTCCGGATTTTGCGCGGCGAGGAATGCCCGGCGTCGCAACGCTTCCAGCAGCGGAACTGCCGGCGCGCCCTCGGTATTGTCGAGCCGCGACAGCAGCAGCGCGACGCGTTTTGTGCGATCCGGCTCAGCCGCGAGGGCGATCAGCGCCGTCACGCTTTGAAGCAGCGGATCGTGCTCATCGGCGAGCGGCGGCATCGAGAGATCCATTTGCGAGACAAAGTTGTTGCTGTTCGCGTAGCCGACTTCCGAGCGGCGGAAAAATAGGAGCCGCATCTGCCCGGCCTTGAGCGTTCGCATTTCTGCGCCGAAGCGGTAACCGCCGAGATCGCCGCTCGTGAGCGAAAGATTGTCGCGCGCGAAAACGCCTTTCAAAACGCGCACCGGCTTGAAGGTAAATTGCTCCATCGCGCTTTCGCCTTTGCCGCCAAAGACGAGATGGATTTCCTCCACTTTTTCCACGCGCGCCGCGACGATCAGTTCCGCATCGCGCGTCGCAGCTTCGAGATTGAGGCCGCGGAACCATTCGTTGCGCGAGTCTGCGGCAAAAGCGCGGCTCGCAATCAAAAGGTAAATCAACAATCCGCGGAGTGATTTCATTTGGCGCGCGAGAATAACGGACTTTTAAAAATCTGCGATCACAGAATCGCGAGCAGCGATTGCACTGCGGCATGCACATCCTCCGCGCGCATCAGCGTCTCGCCGACGAGGATCGCGTCGGCGCCAGCCGCATGGACGCGGCGCGCATCGGCGCTCGTTTTGACGCCGCTCTCGCTCACCAGCACGATGTCGTCTGGGACCTGCTCCGCGATTTCCTCCGTCGTCTGCAGATCGACTTCGAAGCTCGCGAGATTGCGGTTATTGATGCCGATCAATTCCGCGCCGCAATCGAGCGCGCGGTCGAGCTCGGCGAGCGTGTGGACCTCGACGAGCACGTCGAGCTGCAGGTCGCGGGCCGTCTCGTGAAGATTGACGAGTTCCGGCTGCTCGAGCGCGGCGACGATGAGCAAAATCGCGTCGGCCCCTGCGCAAACGGCCTCAAAAATTTGCGCTTCGTGCAGGATGAAATCCTTTCGCAAAACCGGCAGCGTGATCGCGTCGCGCACTTGCGTCAAAAACCGGAGATGACCTTGGAAAAAACGTTCATCGGTCAGGACGGAAATCGCGTGGGCGCCGGCGGACTCGTAGCTTTTCGCGATCAGCACCGGATCGAATTCCTCGACGATCGCGCCAGCGGAAGGAGAAGCTTTTTTGACCTCGGCGATCAGTCCGAGCCCAGCGTGCCGCATCGCCGATGTAAAGCCGCGAAAGTCATTCCGCTGCAACGCTGCCGCGCGCAGATGGGCGGCGCGCGGAACGAGCCGGGCGATCTCTATGCGCTTGTGATCGAGAATTTCGCGAAGGCGATCCATCGCGCGGCTTTATACCAGCGGATTCGCTACGTCAAAACGGAAGTGCGGCGACTTTCACGCTTAAAAATTCTAGAAATTATTGACAAATTCTCAGGGCGCTGTTATCTGCCCGCTGCCAAAACGGCACCGGGAACTTTTTTGTTTAGGGAACATTTTAGTCAAAGGGAAATAGTCCATGCGCCATTTCAACTTTTCGCCAAATCCAGAGCAGCCTGAGCGCATCGTTGGCTCGGCTCTTCGTCGAACGATGCGGAGAGGTTGGATCGGCTGGCGTGGCACCGTGGGCAAGGCTTTCTGCTTGCTGGCTTTTCTCATTGCCTGCGCCGGTAAGGCGGCTGACCTCGTAAGTGGGACCGACTCGATAAATCTCGAGACGATGGACGGGCAAGGCCGCCAGTCCGCCGAGCCAGCCGTGCCGGCAGTCGCACCGCAGCCCGTCGTGGAAACTAATCCGATTCCGATGCCTGCGGCTAAACCATCGGTGGAAATGGATGGCTTGAGGCAATTCATCAGCCGCATGCAGGTCGTGCCGATGGCGCAGGCGCGGGTCGTTTACGACGACAACATTTTTCTGAGGAATAAAAAGACCGGCGATGTCTATTACGCCCTTGCGGCTGGACTTGCCGTCGGGGCAGGGGATTTCCGTGAGCAGGTCGATCCCATTGGTGGGTTTCAACAAGCTTACGAGCAACTGCGATCGCGCGCGTTTGACGATCGGAACTATTTCTTCGTCGGCTACAAGCCCAGCGTCACGATTTTCACCCAACACGGCGAACAAAACACTTTTGATCACGATGCGTCGATCGGCGCGCAGTGGCGTTTCGGCAGCTTGATCATGGGAGCCCGCGCTGGCGTGCGGACTTTTTCCGATGGAGACGCTGAGGTTGGCGACCGTGTCCGCACCAGGATTATCTCGGAAGGCATAACCTTGCGCTACGAGGTAAGTGACAGGACTACTGTCGAAAGCGATTTCTACCATATCGACAATCACTACGATGCCTCTGCGCGCGTGAATTCGACGGAATGGGTGAATGAAGATTTCCTGAACTACCAGTTATATCCCAAGTCCAATGTGGGACTCGGAACTACACTGGGCTACCTTCAGGTGAGCGAAGGTGCGGACCAGACTTATGAACAAATCCTGGGCCGATTGACCTATGACACGACGCATAAACTGAAGTTCACTACGCAGGGCGGCGTCGAGTTTCGTCAAATCGATTCAGATCAGGCCAATGATTCAGTTAACCCCGTCTTTAACATCGAGGCCGACTATCTTCCTTTCGATGGAACTGCATTGATTCTTTCCGGCCACCGGACGGTTCGAAATTCTATCCGCTACCTTGGCGAAAATGTAATCGGCACCGGCGTCGGCGCCGCCGTAACTCAGCGGCTTTTTCACAAGGTAAGCCTCACGGTAACAGCTGGATATGAGCACGATGAATACGACGCCGTCGATGGCACAGCGGACGCCCACCGCTCCGACGACATCTTTTCCATCC
Organism: uncultured Verrucomicrobiae bacterium; assembly: GCA_963836755.1. Classification (GTDB taxonomy): domain Bacteria; phylum Verrucomicrobiota; class Verrucomicrobiia; order Chthoniobacterales; family Chthoniobacteraceae; genus JAJPJG01. Next base: position 84,240 of record CAWIKF010000001.1, read on the forward strand.
AGGCTGGAGTGGCTTTTCATGTCACGAAAAGGGTCCAGATCGCTCCTACCTATACTTATCGGAAAGATTCGTCTTCTCTACAACAATTCACCTTCAGCGACAATCTAGTAAGTCTGCAAATGGACGTTCTTTTTTAGCCAAACCTATGCGCATTTGTTCCAAGCTTTCCTACTTCTTGCTAATCGCGGTCATGCCGCTATCCGTTGCTCATGCCCAAAGGAGTTTTGATCTCGACGGCGTCGCACCCCGCGCGACTTTTTCAACTTCTACTGCCGCTCAAAAACCAGCAAACCCGCCTGCACGGACGGAGGTCCGCGCTGCCATTCCCGTTGCTTCCGCAGGTTCGGTTGCCGTTACTCCATCGACTGCGCAAATACTTCAACCTCCCGCAGTCACCCCGGAGGATTACGTTTTGTCGCCGGGTGATATCGTGGAAGTGAAGGTGTTTCAAGAGAACGATTTGGACACCGTTGCACGCATCTCACAAGATGGTGTGATTGTCTTCCCGTTGATAGGCCGCGTTAGCATCGGAGGACAAACTCCTCAGAACGCCGCTGGTTTGATTCAAAGTCTTCTAGGCAAAGACTATCTTGTGAATCCGCATGTGAATATCAACGTCACGGAATATACAAAGCGCCGCATCACCATCCTTGGTGAAGTGCAGAAGCCAGGTTCTTACGATCTCCCGGATCGGGTTACCATTCCTCTTCTGGAAGCGATTGGAATGGCTGGCGGCTACACCCGCGTCGCGGACCCTTCGAAAATTACGGTGAAGCGGCTAGTCAACAACCGAACTAGTGTCATGAGAGTCAACGGGAAAAAAATGGCGGGAAGCTCAACGGCTTCGTTCGAAGTCCTGCCTGGCGATATCATTAACGTGGGAGAAAGCTTGTTCTAAGTCATGAATCAAAGACCTCAAACTATTAACGGCCGTCCTGAACAATCGGACTTTGATTTCCTGAAGCTTTACCATTCCTTGATGGAAAGGAAGTGGATCTTGCTCGCTTGCATATGCCTTACGGTGATGTTGGGAGTGATCTATATCATCAAAACTCCGAAGACCTATGCCGCGACGACAGTCGTGCAGGTCGAGCAATCTGAAAGTAAGTTCGTCAACATCCAAGACATTACGACTCAGGATCTGAAGCAAACCGAGATTCTAAAGACCATCGAGACCAACCTGGTTGGCTCGGCGGTATTACTGAGCGTTATTGAAGATCTAAAGCTTTCGGATGAGCAGCTTCGCCTTCCTCCGCGTCCTCTGCCTTATACAAATAACGAGCGCGTTGACGCCTTCAGCCGAACTGTTTCGGCAAAGCTCATCCGCGGCACGCGCTTGATTAGTATCGTCGCCGAAAATCAAAGTCCCGCGTGGGCGCAGCAGATTTCCGACGACATCGTGCGGCAATACATTCGCGGCAACACTGCACAGCGCATCGGTATCTCCGGCGAAGCAAATCGTTTTCTTCTCGAAGAAGCCGACCGGCTCAAGCACCAGTTGGAAGCTGCCGAGGCGCAGGAGCAGGAGTTCAAAGATCAACATCCAAATGTAGCTCTTGGCGACAGTCAGAATTTCATCGACCAGAAACTTCTCGCTCTAACAGGGAAGCTCAACGAAGCGCGCGAAAATCGCTTCAAGATAGAATCCGATTACGCCCAGGTCCGGAGCTTGCTTGCTGGACCTTTGGATGAGTCGAAAGCGAACCAGTTGCTTGCGCTTTCCAGCGTCAATACCGATCCCGCTGTTCTGCAACTTCAAAAGAGCGTCAACGACGAAGAGGCCAACATGCAGAACCTCGCTCAACGCTATAAGCCCAAGCATCCCAAATACATCCAGGAGCAAGCCCAGCTTAATGAGTTAAAAGTCGCCTTGTCGCGCACCATTGTAAAAGCAGCGGAAGGTCTTGGGACAGCTTTGGAAACGGCGAAGCAGACGGAGTCAAAGTTTGAGTCGGTCTTAAAGGATCTCGAGCAGATGAAACTAGAGAACGACAAGCTCGCCCTTCCCTTCAATGCATTGATGCGCGAGGTCAATGCCAATCGGGACCTCTATGAAGGAGTGAGGCTCCGGTTGAAGGAAACCGAGGTGACGCGTGATGTTGAAACCAACGACATCCGGATTGTGACTCCGGCTTTGCTGCCGAACAAACCAGTGAAGCCAAAGGTTGGGCTCGTCATCGTCGCCTCCATTTTCGGGGGAGTATTACTTGGAGTTTGCGCATGCTTCGCACTTTCCGCCGCCGATAACTCTTACAAGACGGTGGATGAAGCAGAACTTTCACTTGGCCTTCCCGCGCTGGCATCGGTGCCACTAGGTGAGAATGCACCGAGCGACAAGTCTCTATTGATTTTACGCGAACCTCAGGGAGCAGTCGCGGAAGCGTTTCGCACGCTACGCACGTCACTATCTTTGCTAGGCAAGGAATCGGAGCGAAGCACATTTCTCTTTACGAGCGCAGTGCCGGGCGAGGGCAAAAGTTTTTGCTCCGTTAATTACGCCGTCTCGTTGGCGCAGCTAGGTCTTCGCACACTTTTGATCGACGGCGATCTGCGTCTTCCCACCGTCGGCAAAATTCTTTTCGAAAAGGAGTCGCGCGATGGCGTTTCTGCCGTTTTGACTGGAAAGGCGAGGCTCGAGCAGGCTGTGATGACGGTTCCTGGGATTGAAAATCTCCATGTGCTTACCGCCGGCGAGCGCACGCCAAATCCCGCTGAGTTACTTGCCGGCTCGGCCTTTCAAGAGATGGTTCGCGACGCCGCGACGAAATATGATCGTGTTGTCATTGATAGCGCACCCGTGCATGCGGTGAGCGACACACTCCTATTGAGCAAACACGTCCAGTCGGTTTGTCTCGTGATCTACGCCGGTAAAACTCCCGCGCGCGCTGTGCAGCGCGCCTGCCACATCCTTGAAAGCGCTGGCTCAAAACCGGTCGGGATAATACTGAATCGAATGTCATCGCGCGGGCATGGCTACTATTACTACTACTCGTCTGGAGAATACGGCAAAGGTGTCTATGGAGCGCCGAAGCAACGCGAGCCGGTTAATAGTTAAAGCTATAGGTCCACGTTTGGTCTGAAAAACAGCCTATGTCACTGAAGAGACGGCTCATCGACAATGTTGGTGCGAACTTATACGGCCAGTTCGTGACGATTGTTGCGCAACTGGTGCAGGTGCCTTTGTTCCTGCACTTTTGGGGAAAGCTCGCGTATGGGCAGTGGCTGGTCTTATCAGCCATACCTACTTACATTGCGCTTGCTGATGCCGGCTTCGGGACGGTCGCCGGGAATGAAATGGCAATGCGGGTCGCCAATGGTCAGCAGCAAGAAGCAAAAAAAGTGCTTCATACTTTGACGGGATTCGTTTTGGGAATTAGCGCCTTCTCGCTGGTTTTCATTGTGTTGGGCGCCTTTCTACTTCCATGGGGCACATGGCTGAGACTTCAAGGAACCCCGGACAGCCAGGTGCATTGGACTTTGCTATGGTTGGGGATAGCTACTCTGGCGACATTGCATTCTACGATCTATGGAGCTGTCTATCGCGCGGGCTATCGCAACGCGAGGTTTGTTTTTGTCGCTAATACATCGCGGCTTGTCCTTTTCGTCGCCACGGCTGCCAGTCTGCCTTTCGTTCATTCGATGATGCGACTCGCGTTCATTCTCGCCAGCTTTAACGTCCTGACCTTGGCGTTGATTTACTTGGATGTCTGGCGCGGGATGCCTGATCTGCGCATGGGTATTCAGGAGTTTGATATGCGGAAGTTGCGCGAGCTACTCCGTCCATCATTGTCCTTTATGTTGTTTCCAATCGGAAACGCCGTTTATTACCAAGGGTTTACTATAGCGGTAAATTCCTTGCTGGGCCCAGTAGCTGTGGTCGGATTCAACACTTTGCGCACACTTACTCGCATCATCACTCAAGGAGTGACTGTGATCAAACATTCGGTCTGGCCTGAGCTATCCTACCTCATCGGCAGCGGCAGGGTCATGGCGGCGCGGAGGCTGCACCGTATCTCCATGCAAAGCGCGTTTTTGATCGCGCTCGCAGCGGTCGCTTTCATTCTTTATTTCGGCAAAGTTATGCTCAGGTTCTGGACACATGGACAGGTAAGCACCGATTACCTGACGCTGTCGCTCTTTCTCGCGGGAGTCTTCGTCAACGGACTTTGGTTTACCTCCTCTGGGCTGCTCCAGGCCGTCAACAAACACGAAGGCTTGGCGGTTCGTTACCTTCTTTCCGCATGTTTCGGCATAGCTTTGACTGTTTTCGCGAGTAATCGCTTGGGAGTGAAGGGCGCGGCGCTTGGTATGCTCGTCGTGGAATGTTATCTCCTTCCATACACACTGCGCGCCGCGGCAGGCATTCTCAACACCGACGTATCCACGCTCTTTCGCGAGGTCTGGCGTTTCGATCTTTTGCGGAATGACTTCTTGGTTTGGCTGACAGCGCGAAAGGCCAAGGCACAGGAAGTGATCTCACTTGAGCAACAGTCGTCTGCCTCCGCTGAAATAGCCTCCCACGTATGAGCGGCGCGATAATGGTGAACCTCGTAAGACTACCATGAACCTGGTCAGGAAGTTACTTTGCGCCGATGAGTGCCGTAAATCCCATTTTCACGATGAGAAAGGCAACCTTGTCAGCGCACCCAACCTATTACTGAACGGTCCAAGAGCTTTCTTGACCTTTGCTTTAAATTCGCTGATCAACTTCCGTTCGGAAGTGCCTCGGGAGAAACTGCTCTTCGGTTTCATCGTGATTGACGAGGTGATGCGCTCCCGATGTTTGAAGAACGCGCTTTCCCGGCTGCGTCCTGGAGGATCGGTCTACTTGGACAACTCGGATAAAGACAGCAAGCCCGAAGGTGGAGACATGCGACTAGCCGAGAAGTTCCTGACCGAAGAAGTGCTTAAGCGCAATAGCTGGTGCAAAGTATTTACGGACTTCGCTGTGGCGCAGCTTACTCCGAACCAGGGAATGTTGGCGATGCTTCCCTGAGCTGAAGCGTTTATGAAAGTAGGCGTTTTTCATCCAGGCACGCAGCATTCCTGGCAGACGGCGCTGGCATTCCAGGAGACTAAGGAGCTAGGTTGGTATGCTACTTCCGTTTTCTACGATCCGAAGCAGTGGCCTTATAAGATCGAGAAGTGGATGCCTGCTCGGGCTGCGAATCGGATTCATCGTGAATTCAGCCGCCGCCATCATCCGGAGCTTGATCCTTCTTTAGTGAGGCATCTCGGACTCTGGGAATGGCTGGAATCCGCGGCCTTTCGACTTCGGTTCAACGAGGCTGCGCGTTGGGCGAATCAGCGTGGAAATGCGGCCTTTTGCCAGGACTTAATTCGGCTGATAGGTCGCGAACCGGTTGACCTACTTTGGGGATATAATACTTCTTCTTTGGAAGTATTCCGCTGGGCGAAAAAGAGAGGCATTCGCTGCGTGCTCGACCAGACGATCGGCCATCCCGTCTCAAGAGACAAAGTGATGCTTCAAGAATACTCCAGGCACGGGGAATTCTTTGAGACAGATTACAAGCCGTTCGCACAGGAACTGGTCGATCGACAAAACGAGGAGCTCTCGCTGGCGGACTTGGTGCTTGTCGGGTCATCCTATTGCAAGCAGACCTTGATTGAAAATGGCTGCGCAGAAGCGAAGATCAAAGTAGCGCCATATGGTTATGACGAAACCTTTTTCCCGAAAGTTCCTCCGGCGCGCCAACAGCTAAAGGGGCGAAAGTTGAACATTGTCTTTGTTGGCACCGTTGAGCCGCGCAAAGGAGTGGCACATATCTTGAAGGCCTGTCGTGAGATCAACTTTGAAAAGGTCAACATTTGCTTTGTCGGCAAACTTCGTATTCAGAGAGCGACGATGGAAAAGTATGGAAGCCGGATTGAATATATTCCTTCTGTCCCAAGACACGAAGTAGCCGACTACTTTTCACGTGCGGACTGCTTTCTGTTCCCGACACTCTTCGAAGGTGGTGGAATAGTCCTTTATGAAGGAGCCGCGTGCGCCCTTGGCCTTATTCAATCCACCAAGTGTGCCTCCTGCGTGGAAAACGATCTCAACGGAATTGTTCTCTCGGAAGTTTCTCCCGAAGCTGTGGCAGCCGCCGTCAACTTTGCTGGCGACCGCCCCGAAGCTGTGAGTGAATGGCAGAAGCATTCATGGGAAATGCGTCCTCGGTTTGGCTGGCGGGAATACCGAAAGAATATCCGCTCTCTCTTCTCCAATGATTGACCTGTTTCTTGTCTTGCAAGTCGCGATATGGATCGCCGCAACGGTTGCGATCTTCGTGCGCGGCAAGGCCTCGATTTTCCACCCCGCTTGCATCTATCTTGTATTCCACCTGATCGTTTTCGTTGTCCGACCGATCGAAGTGCATTACCTGAACTTTGATCTGATCTGGACCTACATGAAATTTGAGCCAAGCGAAGAGCAGTTCGTCCTGACTCTGCTGGCAAGCTCGCTCGGACTTGTCATCTTCGTTGGTGCCTGTCTTTTCGCGGCGCGTGGTGCGCAGTCGGTCACGGAACCATTTTATTTGGACATAAGTCGCAACCAGATTGTCGCATTCGGCATCGTTAGCGCGGTGCTGTTTCCTGTTGCGATCTACTCGATCATTGAAGTCGGCGGTGCAGTCAAAGGAGAACGAGTCGGAGGAACCTACGTGATGACGGAGGGCAACGGCTACATCAACGATGCTCAGAACGTTCTTACTACGCTGCTGGTAGTCTTCATCTACGTTTGCAGGTTTAGGCTCTTCTCGATGATTCCGCTTCTCGGATACTTCTCCTACCGCGCCATCATGGGAAGAAATCGGTGGACGATCGTTTTGACCTTTTTTCTGCTCGTGTTGGTCTATTGTTGGGATCGGCGCATCAGGATGATTCCGCGCCGAGCATTGATATTTGTTCCAGTCATTTTCGTTCTCTTCGCAACCCTTGGAAGTAATCGCGAATTTTTTAAAAATATCCTGCTTGGGCGTCCGCAGGACAACCACGCATGGACGGCCGGAGATCGCGACTTCAAACAAAGGTTCGACACGATGGATTTCGCGAACTTCGACTATCTCGCTTATATCATTTCTACGGTGCCGGATCTAACAGGCACCTACACTTATGGAACACAATATCTGCAGCTTTTCACGGAGCCGATTCCACGCGAGCTCTGGAAAAATAAGCCCATCGGTGCGCCCATCCAATTTTTCGATTTGAATGACTACGGAAACTTCATCGGACTGACTCCTTCCATGGTTGGCGACGGTTGGATGTCGGGAGGCTGGACTGGCCTAATTCTTACAGCAGCGCTGTCGGGCTATCTTCTGGGAAGATTGTTCCTCTGGTTTAGCTTCAATCAGGCGGACGTTTATAAGGCAATGACTTACCTTGTTACTGTTACTTTCACGATCCAATACTATCGGGACGGAGCGATCTCTATCTTCCACTTTTTAATGTTCACGCTGCCCCCGATCTATTTTTGGAAATGGATCACATCCGCGCTCTCCCATTCGTCATCCTTTGCGCGGTTCGAAGGAGGCTTCACACGAGCGCTCGAAGGTAAGGTGATTGAACGATGAGGGACTTTGTTTTCATTTCCTGTCTATGCCTTCTGAGTGCATTTAAGGCCCAAGCTACCGATCCTACGATGGATCTAGTGGCATTGGTTAAGGCAGCCCAGACAGGCGGAGCTTCGGTCGTCGACTTACCTCAAGGTCGTTATCACATCGAGCCGACGGTGCTCAATAATCTAAACAACATTGTCTTGGATGGGCATGGCGCCGTCCTCGTCGGATCGAACTTTGAAAAGGATCTGCTGATCTTAAACCGCTGCAAGAACGTAACGTTAAAGAACTTTTCCATCGATTATGATCCGCTTCCCTTTACTCAGGGAACGGTGGTATCCAAGGCAACTGATGGAGTTACATTCGATGTAGAGTTACAAAAGGGCTATCCCGAATTCACGCAACCTTACTTCGCGCAGATTCACCTTTTTGATCCGAAGACGAAGTCGTGGAAAGCGCGCACTCAGGATCTTTATACAAAGATGATCCTCATCCAGGACTCGAAGCATGTGCGACTCGGATTTCCTGGCATGCCCGCTGAAACGAGAAACCGTATCGCCGTTGGCGACTATATGGTGTTTAATCAACGCCGCGGATCAGCGGTTGTCATAAAAGATCTGTCTGAGAAGATTCGAGTCGAAAACATCACAATCCTCACCTCTCCTGGCGGAGGAGTGATCGAGCGTTACGCTCTGGGCAACGACTACTTCCAGTTCGTTGTAAGGCCAGGTCCACGGCCCGCCGGCGCCGAAGTGGATCGGTTGCTTTCAACTGGAGGCGATGCTTTGAATATTGCTGCCGTTAGACAAGGGCCAACCATCGAAAAGTGCGATTTTTCATGCATGGGAGATGACTCTGTAAATCTGCACGGGCCATTGCTGGATGTTGAGAAGGTCGAAGGTCCTCGCACCTTGTGCGTAGCTTATCGAGCAGCGCCCAACGTTTTTCCTTTTGAACCACTCGTTAAAGTAGGAGACAAGGTGCGCCTTCTGCGACACGGCGACTACTCGATCAAAGCGGAGTCGAAAATTGTGTCCTTTAAATCTGTTAAGTTGGCACCCGAAGAAGCGCAGGCTTATATGAATACTTGGCTGGCGACGAGCACGGTTTACAAGCCTATCGCAGGCATACCGGCGGCTTTCGAGGTGCAACTGGACACGGATGTCCCTGCCGAAGCCGGTGATACTTGTGATTTTCCCGCCTCCCTCGGTTCTGGGTTTGTCATTCGCGATAACTACTTCCACGACCACCGATCGCGCGGGATTCGCATCGCCAGCACTGACGGTATCATAGAAAATAATCGTTTTGAACGCCTGCGCGATGCGGCGATCAGTTTGGGCCCGCAGTATGGTCATTGGCGTGAGGCCGGTTGGTGTTCCAACATCACGATCCGAGGGAACACTATCCATGACGTCGCCTTGGGCGATGACATTTTGCGCAATCCTGGGTGGGCTGCCATTTGCACCATCGTTCGGGCGGACAAGGATCTATCTCCGGCGGCGGGCCTGCCGGCAGACAACACTGATCTCGTCATTGAAAACAATCACATTGATGGTTGTAGCGTCGAAGGAATAGCTCTCACGGCGGCGAGGAACACGATCATCCGCAACAATGATATGTCGCACCTTTGTTCCGTTCACGCGCCGGAATCAAAGACAGACCACTCAGGCATCAAACTGAGCAACACTACGAATATCAAGCTGGAGAACAACCGCGCGAAATGAAGGGGGCAAGTGATCTCCAGCGATAGTGTGCTACATCCCGAACATCCACCCAAGATAGTCATGTTGCAAACCTGCCTTCCAGATTATCGACTGCCCTTCTTTCGGTTGTTGCTCGATGAACTGGGGACAAGCTTCTCGCTATGGACGGGCGAAGACTACTTTGATTCCACTATCCGAAGCATCGACGTTAGCGAATCCTGGATACATCGGATTCAAAACTGCTTTCTACTGGGGCGACGGCTACTCTGGCAAAGGGGCGCTCTTCAGCTTCGCCGCGCTGACTTGCTCTTTGTAGAAATGAACCCGAGGACACTGACGACATGGATTCTCCTGATTTATCGCCGGCTTTCAGCGAGACGGAGCATTGTGTGGGGGCACGCATGGTCTCGCAAGGGACGATCCTCGCCGATGAATAGGCTGCGCCTTTGCATGATGAGACTATCCGACGGCGTCATCACGTATACTCAATCCCATTGCACCGAAGTGGGCGCGATTTTGAGGAAGAAAAGCATTCAAGCAGCTCCAAATGCAGTGGTAGGCCGGCGTGAGTGCTATCCGGCCTCGAATGAGCACGGAGTGAAGGAAGACCTGATCTATGTTGGCAGGTTGGTCGCGGCCAAAAAGCCCAGGCTTCTTGTGGAAGGCTTTCGACTTGCGCGGCAAAGACTACAATTCAACGGAAACTTAATGATCGTCGGGGAAGGTCCTGAACGTGCGGCGCTCGAGGATTTGGTGAGCGAATACAACTTGAAAGACTGTGTATTCTTCTACGGACAAATATCGGACACCGCTAAGCTCCGCCAGCTATATGCCGACGCTTTATGTTCCGTGTCGCCTGGATACGCCGGCTTATCAGTGATCCAATCGTTCGCCTTCGGCGTTCCTATGCTTGTTGCCGACTCCGAACCCCATTCCCCGGAGATCGAAGCATGTCATCCGGATTTCAATTGCGTGTATTTCAAATCGGACTCGGAAGCCGATCTGGCGGACAAGATTGGAGACTTCCAAAGATGCCGTCAAAAGTGGATCAATCTAAACGGTGAGATAAGCTCCTGGACTGCGGATAACTATACCTTCGAAGCCATGGCTCAACCATTTTTGCGCTTTGCGAGATCAGCCAAAACCTAGCTTATGCGACATCTTCACTTCGTCCAGTCTCTTGAACCGCAGCAGGGTGGCGGCTTAGGTCGCGCGGCGCTGGAACTGCATTCGCAGTTTTTGGCCGACGGTGAGAAATCAACTTTGGTAGCTACTCGCGCTGCCGATTTCCATGAGACATGGCCTGACGTCGTGCAGCACGCCAGGATCGGACTGCAGAAGTTCTATTATACCCCGAGGTTGCATGCCACGGCAGCACAGACATTTCCTAACATCGACATCGTGCATGGTCATGGATTTTACGTTGGGCCTAATTATGTATTTGGGAAGAAAGCTCGCGCGACGCAGAAGCCTCTCGTCTACCATGTTCAGGGTATATTCGAGCCATGGATTCTGCACCGGTCTCCTGTGAAAAAACGGATCGCCAGGTGGTGGTTCGAAGATGCCAACATTCGCCACGCCTCGCTATGGCGCGCGCTTACCCAAAAGGAGGCAGACCAGATTCGCGCGGTAGGAATCACTGCGCCGATTGTAATCGCGCCAAACGGAATCGACCTCACTTCGTTCGATTCCTTCGAGGAAGAATCCGCGAGCAAATCGAAACGGAGACGGCGATGCCTATTTCTAGGAAGACTTCATCCTAAAAAAGGTGTCGACCTGTTGCTGAAGGCTTGGAGTAAAGTTGGGAAGATCAAGGATGAATGGGAGCTGCTGATCGTAGGTCCGAATGAAGACGGTTATAAAAGCGAGCTCGAGCGACTTATACGCGTTTTGGATCTGCAATCTTGTGCATCAATCGCGGGCACGGTCACAGGAAAAGAGAAGACGCGCGTGCTGAAAGAATCTGATCTTTTCATACTACCTTCTTACTCAGAGGGCTTCTCAGTGGCGATTCTGGAGGCGCTCGCCTGCAGAATCCCCGTCATCGCGACAACAGCTTGCAACTTTCCTGAACTGGCGAAGAGCGGAGGCGGTTGGGAGTGTGAACCATCGGTCGAATCAGTCAGCGTCGCACTTTCGAGCGCAATGGCATGCTCAAGCGCGGAAAGGAAGGATCGCGGCGAACTCGGACGCAAGTTAGCCGAAAGCTCCTACACATGGCCCAGCGTCGCTGGAACCATTCTGCAAGCATGCAAGGGCTTGATTAGCTAACGGACAGTGTTGAAACGGGTATGGCAACTTCTTTCAAACTCAGATGCAGATCACATCCTGGTGAGGATCGTCGTGCTTTCACGCTTTTGGAGCTGCTGCTTTGTATTGCGATTATTGCGATCTTGATCGCTCTGCTACTTATGGGTTCGGCCAAGGCAATTGCTGCATCGCGGAAAGTGGCCTGTTCAACAAACCTTCGTCAAATAAGTGTGGCTATTGTGTCCTACCAGCTCGATTCCGAGGGATACTATCCCGACGTGAATACAGCGACCGCAAATTGGTGGGACGCAGTCACTCCCTATCTGAAAAGCACGGCGGTTCTTCAATGTCCGGTTCATACTCTGACTGCTTTCCAGCTTGGGAGCCGAAGACCTATAGCCGCTAATTATGCCATGAACTGGACGCTTGGTCCAAACCACAACACCTCCTATCGAAGAAAAACCGCACTGCTGACTTCACCGGAAAACACGATGCTGGTGACTGAAGCAGGTCTCAGCGCGAATGGAACCGCTGTTCCGCAGCTCGATGGTTCGTGGCTATTACAATGCGCCCAAGCTTATAAAGGCGGCGGTGTGCATAATGGAGGAAATAACATTCTATGGTGTGATGGACATGTATCGTGGTGGCAAGGAGTGGAACAGCTCACACAGGACCCATACAAACAAGGGTCAACGGTGCCGAACGCTCAAGATAAGTGGGCACCGGGATTTAACCCTTGGAAGCCGTGAAACTGTAGCAACTCTGGCAAAACGTTTTGAAAGAAAGCATCACCCGAGTAAGAAACGACGGGTTTGATCCCAAGCGAGGATTGGACCGGGGGAAACCATATTGGTTCGAAGCATGCTGGTATCTGGTGAAATGCGCTTTCTTTCTAAGTTCGCTTCCATGGCCATCTGCTCTCCGTTGTTCTTTGCTTCGCTTTTTCGGCGCTAAGATCGGAACCAAAGTCTACATCAAGCCCAGAACGAACATTCATTTCCCGTGGAAGCTCTCAATAGGGGACCATGCTTGGATCGGAGAAGAAGCTTTTATTCTAAATCTGGAACCGGTTTGCATCGGAAGTCACTGTTGTATCTCTCAGCGCGTCTTCCTATGCACTGGCAACCATGACTATACGGACGCGTCAATGACTTACCGCAGCGCAAAGATCGACATCAAAGATGGTGCTTGGATCGGAGCTCAGGTTTTTGTTGGCCCGGGCGTGACGGTAGAAGTCGACGCAGTCGCTACTGCCGGCTCGGTTGTTACTAGAAACCTTCCTCCTGAAATGATCTGTGCCGGCAATCCATGCGTGCCAACCAAGCCGAGATGGAAATCCGCTAACGCGCCTCAAGCCGACGAGGGCGAAGCCAAAGGCGAATGAAAATACATCTCGTCACCAACTTATTTCAACCAGACGAACTAGCTGGCGCTGCGCTTTACACAGACCTTGCAATTTACCTGAAGGCTCGAGGTCACGATGTCCGTGTCACGACGACTTTTTCCTATTATCCGGCTTGGAAGTTGCGCGCCGAGGATCGAAATGTCGCCGTCAGAGACGAAATATTTCAAGATATACCGATTCGTAGGATCGGCATGTATGTTCCAGCTCAACCAAACGGTATGAACCGCGTTTTTTCAGATCTTAGCTTTCTCACGGGGCTGCTTCGCCATGCCACCTTTACAAATTGGACGCCTGAGGTAGTGTTGACGGCTTCGCCAATGCTTTCGCAGTGCTTGGCTCAACGATTTCTCTATTGTTTCAAAAAAATCCCACGGGTTATCGTAGTTCAGGATTTTGTTGTCGACGCTGCCTTGGAGCTAAAGATTTTGAAGGCTCCGGCCATTGGCAATATTCTGCTTGGATTGGAAAACTGGGCCTTTAAGTCTGCTCGAACGATCATCACGATCAATGAAGCCATGCTGGAAAAATTGCGTGGCAAATTAGGCGCTTCACGACGAATGGTCATGTTGTCAAACTGGATCCATGGAAGTTTGCAATCAACCATCGATCGACAGCGACACCATAGGTTGCCGCGGAGTTCGGATATCTTGTTTTACTCAGGCAACTTGGGCGTCAAACAAGGCCTGCCTGAATGCGCAGAGCTATTCAGCAAATGCAAGACGAGCTGGCGCTTGAAAATCCATGGCGGTGGTGCGGAGGCTGAGAAGCTGCGACGACAGGTGAGTGGCAACCCAGACATCCAAATTGGCAATATCTTAAGCGAAGTGGACTATGTGCGAGAACTTTGCCTCTCGACCGCTTGTCTCATCACTCAAAGGCCCGGTGTCGGCGCAAATTTTCTTCCTAGTAAGTTGCTGCCTGCATTGGCTTCAGGCACTCCGGTGCTGGCGATCTGCGATCGAAATGCTCCCCTCGGTATAGAGGTATCTGCGGGCGGATTCGGTGAGATCGTTTCCTTCGGCGATCAGGAAAAGCTTCAAAAGACGCTTACGCAATGGACACAAGAACCCGATCGGCTGGCTGTAATGAGCCGAAAGGCGTTAGCTTACAGCGAAAACTTTCATCGCGATACTATCTTGGCAGGATATGAGTCGGAGCTTCGGCACTTGGTTCCCACCAAGGAAGCCGCGGACGGAACTTTGATAGCTCACGCATCTTCTAGATCATGAAAGATCTTTCGACGCGTGCAATTCACGCCGCCCGCTGGGCTACTATTGAAGGCATTGCAAGCCAAGGGTTCTCATTTGCAGCGTTTTTGATGATGGCTCGTCTTTTGAGTCCTGGCGACTTCGGGTTGGTCGCGATGGCCAATATTTATGTCCTAGTCACGCAGGTGATTATTTTTCAAGGCCTCGGTCAGGCGATCATTCAGAAACTCGATCTTCAGCCAGAGCATCTCGATGCAGCATTCTGGATCAACGTTTGCATAGGTATACTTCTGGTTGTTCTGACAATGGCTCTTTCCCAGCCTGTGGCGGCATGGTTTCACGCTCCACGGTTGTGTGGACTGTTGCAGTGGCTTTCCATTCTGTTCATCACTAGCGCGCTCACGGATGTGCAGGTAAATTTGTTGGCGCGGAACTTTGCTTATCGCTCCCTCGCGCTAAGGACTCTTCTTGTCGTCGTCTTGAGTGGAAGCGTTGGCGTCGTGATGGCGTGGAAGGGATATGGAGTCTGGAGCTTGGTCGGCCAGCAACTTGCCGGCGGAGTTATCAGCGTTCTAACTCTTTGGTCCGTGAGCGCGTGGCGCCCACGCGGTAGGTTTTCAATGTCTCATGGGCATGAAATGCTGCGATTTGGAAGCAAGCTATTCGTTCATGAAATGATAAGCCTGGTGAACAAGCGTTCCGACCAGTTCTTCGTGGGTAAATATCTTGGAACACAAGCGATAGGAATCTATGCGATAGCTGCGAGAGTAAGCACACTGGTTAATGAAATCGCGGTTAAGTCTCTCTCTCGCGTAAGCCTTTCTTCACTTGCAAGACTGCAAACAAACGAAGTGCGTATTCAGTCAGCTTTTGGACGCATATTTCAATTGCAGATAAGCTTGATCTTACCCTTGGCGGTAGGTCTCAGCATTTTCTCGCGTCAGATTGTCCTCGCCACGATAGGACGACATTGGATCGCCGCAGTCCCGGCAATGCAAACCCTGCTGCTAGCGATTCCTTTCGAGGCATCTTCTTCTTTAAATTACTCAATGATCATCGCTCGCGCCAAGCCGGGATGGGTGTCTACTTTAAGCTGTATTCACGCCGGGGCAAATCTAACCTTGTTTTTAATCGTGGCAAAATGGGGAGTTTTTGCAGTTGCATTGGCTTATACGGCGCGGGCTATGATCTTATATCCAGTCGAGATGGCCCTTCTTTCGCGGTTGACGACCCTTTCTTTGAATCGACTGTGGCAACTAGCAATTCCAGCATTGTGTGCGGTGGTGGTCATGTGTGGATTTGACTACATTGCGCTACACATATGTCCAGCAGACTGGCCGCCTTTCGTTTCACGTTGCACTGGGCATCCTGGTGAGCTTCGTGAGCTACTCCGCAACTATAGGTCTTCTTGATCCCAACGTTCTCCGGGAAGCTAGGAATATGGTCACGTCGCGGACTTCCGGAGCTGTAGCCTGCTAGACATGCGAGTTCTGATCATAAGTAATCTTTTCCAGCCATTTATCATGGGTGGTGCCGAAATGGCTGCGCATTCGCTGGCATGTTGGCTGACGCAGCAAGGGCATCAAGTTTATGTTTTGACGGGCGCACCCGGGGCGGATACTGAAGCAATTTCCGCAGAAGATGGATTTCAGGTTGATAGGCGCTTCTTTCCCAATCTCTATTCCATATATCAGCCTGCTACGCATTCAAAGTTACAAAAGGCCGTCTGGCATTGGTCCGACCATTTCCATGGAACGACGGAGCAGATTTGCCGCGAAGTCGTTCAGTCGTTTAAGCCGGATATCGTCAACACCCACGACTTACAAGGCATTGGCTACAACATCCTCCGAGAGGTCGGCCGACAATCGCTTCCCTGCGTCCAGGTTCTTCATGATTTCGGTTTTCTTTGCGTCAAGATGACAATGTTCTATCGCGGCCATACTTGCGCGCCGCGCCACCTTTCCTGCATCGCATCAGGATGGGTCAAAAGAGCCTATCTTGCATCCATCGAGCGTCTTTCTTTCTGGTCTCCTTCCGAAGCTTTATTGGACTACTACCTGCCCCATCTTCCAAAGCACCAGGAGGCAGAATGTATTCGCTTGCCGCTATACTTCTCAAAACCTCAGAAGATGGCCAGCTCACGAAGTGAGCACCATTCGGTGAAGCTGTTGTTCGTCGGGCAGGTTGTGTTGTGGAAAGGTATCGATTTCCTACTCGGCATACTGGCCGAGCTTGCCGTTGCCTACAGATTTCAGATCACCGTTGTCGGCGACGGCAGATTACTGCGAGAGCTTGAGGGAAAATATGCGCACGCCTCATGGGTGAACTTTACTGGTAAGCTTCCTCCTGAACAAATTGCCGACGTTATGGCGGTTCACGACCTTCTTCTCGTGCCCTCCTTGTGGTTCGAAAATTCCCCCTTGGTTGTTTATCAGGCCATTCAGCTTGGGATGCCTGTGATAGCGAGCGCAACCGGCGGATTACCAGAATTGATAACGGACGGTCAAAACGGACGACTGCTGAACACTGGTGACGCTGCACAATGGAAGGAAGTGCTTGCCGGAATGTTTGCAGATACTTCTAGCATAGAACTATTGAAGAAGGGCGCAGCTAGATCCAGCGAACTTATGAACCCAGATATTTCCGGTCACAAGGTTGTGCAGCTTTTCGAAAGAACTATTTCAGGAAAAGGATTCATATCTGAGAGCAAGCGTAAAAGCGCAGCGATGGCGGCATTTTCATGAGTCCCGGCAACAATAACGGCTTCGGGAATGCGATCGGACTGCGCGCAGATTGGCTGCTCTATTCTGGGTGGTTTATTATGTTGACCTACTTCCCTAGCGGTCTGCTCCACTTTTACATGTCCGTCGCAGTCTACCTCCGAGATATTTTTGCAGTCGGACATTTGATCCTCTGCTTTGTTTTCTTTCATCTTCGAGGAGAACTTAGGGAGATACTGCGGAGATACTCGATTCTCCTTCTCGTGCCATTCTTTTTACTGCCGGCGATATTTTACCATCAATATACGCTCGAAGCGTTGCGCACGATCAAGTGGAGTATTCTTTGGTTGGATTGGATTTTCGTGGGCTATCTGGCGTTCTACAACAGGAATTGGGACGAATGCTTCAAAATCTTTCTTGCGATCACACTTTTGGAGTTACTGATTGAAGCGGGAGTAGGAATGTATGAATGGCACACGAATGAATTTTTGTTTTCTCCGCCATGGGGTGAAAAGACGGCTTTGGGAGTGCTGGAAGTAAGTGACCTCCGACTGATCGGTCATGTGAGAGTTCGAGGTCTTCAGCGTGACGTATTCTCCTTTGCCAATCTCATGGCGATGAGTGCGACTTGCGGGCTGGTATACGCTGTGTCTTTTGCTCGAAGCGTCGGCGAGAAACTTCTCGGATATGTTTGGGCCGCTTTCTTTGCTATTCCCCTGGTGTTGTCAGGTGGACGCTCAGCTCTCTTCGGTATTTTTGCCGCAGTGATTCTGGCCCTTGCTTTGACCTTTGATCCAGTTCGCGTGAGACGATTTGCCAAGGCATATCTTCTCCTCTGGGTCCTGATCGGACTTTCCATCAGTTTGGTTGGGGTAGGATCTCTTACTGAATCGATCGGTAGCGGGCTTTTTGGCGGTTCTCATATCGGTGACTCGACCAGTGCGTATATGCGAGACGACAACTGGAGGAACATACTGTCAGCCTTCGCCACAACGCCCTTGATACTGATCATCGGCGGACCATTCGCAAGTCTGCTCGATTCCAGCGTTGCGCCCATGTTTCATTGGGCCGACAACCAGTTTTTGTGGGACCTATATCATCTTGGGATTGCAGGGTTCTTGGGGGTTGGTTTTTATTTTTTTGTGGTTGTTAAAAAGTCGTCCACGCGAGGGGACCCACGCGCGATGGATGCTCTTATACTTTTCCTGTTGCTTGTCATCGGGGAAGGTATCGCACGCGAGTCGTTGACATTCATGAGTTGTGGTCCTGTCTTCGTTGCTTGTGGATACGTAAGTGCAGCCGGTCTGCCTCGAGGTCGAAGTCCGGAGGATTCAAGCAGTTCGTCACGCCACTCACGCAGGCGTCGGCGAAAAAAAACCGCGGATCAAAGATTCGCTCATCCGA
Source organism: uncultured Verrucomicrobiae bacterium (assembly GCA_963836755.1). Classification (GTDB taxonomy): domain Bacteria; phylum Verrucomicrobiota; class Verrucomicrobiia; order Chthoniobacterales; family Chthoniobacteraceae; genus JAJPJG01. Next base: position 102,492 of record CAWIKF010000001.1, read on the forward strand.
ACGCATGAAGGTGCTGTTGAGAATCCGATCGGATGTAAAAGCTTTTCCTGGAGGAGACTATGTCCAACTTCTCCAGACCCAGCGCGCGTTAGAAAACGCAGGAGTGACTTGCGAGGTCTCCGCTGGAGTTGATCCCATTCCACAAGGAATTGACATCGTCCATCTTTTCAATACCACCCGCATTCATGAGACCTATCTTCAATTTAGTGAGGCGAAGAAGAAAGGATTCCCAGTCGTGCTCTCGCCGATTTGGCATTCGCTGAAGGAGATGGCCCGCTTTTACGCAAAGCTCTATCGATTGCCTTTTTTTCCGATTTCCTCATATCTTGCACTGAAGGAAATTTACTATGCCGGGAGATCAAATCTACAACGACTCTTGGCCGCGACGCTTAGATTTACACATCTGCAGCGGATGGTGGTCGAAGGTTGTGATGCTGTTTTGCCCAACTCTCAACCAGAGCTCCAAATTCTTTGTGATGAACTAAAGGCAAAGCCTCGCGCAAGTTTTGTAGTTCCACCCTCATTTGATCTTGATTGCAAAGGCCACGGTTCCTCAGCAACTCGAGATGGAGTTCTTTGCGTCGGAAGGATAGAACCGCGTAAGAACCAGCTTTCTGTCATACGTGCATTCAAAGCATTACCGCGCAGCACTCACCGATTAGTCATTTACGGCGCTATCAATGAAGCGCATCCGGCCTACGCGAAAAAAGTTCAACAGGAGCTTGTGCACGGGTGGGTCGAGTATGGCGGACATGTCCCGAGAGAGGAAATCTATCTTGCGCTGTCAAAGGCGAAGGCGCTAGTGCTGGCAAGCTACTTTGAAACGTGTGGCTATGCCGCGATGGAGGCCTTGTCATGCGGTGCCCACGTCTGTATCAGCGATACGCCCTACACTAGGGGGTTTTACCAAGCGGCCGTTTCCTATTGCAATCCTTACTGCTCAGATTCGATTTCGCGCGGCATCGACAGCGCGTTGAGGAAGTCCGACGCAGATTATTCCGATTTGCTTCGGCAATACTCGGCGGAAAACACTGCTGCCCAAACCTTGGAAGCATACAAGTTTGCGTTGAACTGATGTCCTCACCGCAAAAAGCTCATTCCGCGACAGTGCTGCTTTCGATAGTGATTGTGACCTATCAATCGCGCGCTGAGATCGGAGCGTGCCTCGAATCAATTCCGCAGGAACTTTGTGGTGAGCCTGTGGAAGTCATCGTAGTGGACAACGATTCAAAGGATGGCACTTTGCAAGCCATTCGTGAGGCTTATCCTGGGGTCAACGCGAGTTCCTCCGGCGCAAACCTAGGATTCGGACGTGCGAACAATCTGGGAATTAGTTATGCCAGAGGCAGGTTCGTTCTATTTCTAAACCCAGACACCATCCTGAATCGAAACGCGCTGGAAGGCTGTCTTCAGCGGCTAATGTCAGAGAGCGACATCGGCATTATTTCGCCGAAACTATTGCTCGAAACTGGTGAGATGGACTTGGCATGCAGGCGCTCCGTGCCGACGGTTTGGGATGGCTTCATGCGGGCTTCAGGACTGGCCCGCATCTTTCCGCGAGTGCGTTTGTGCGCGGGTTATAACCTGACCTATTTGCCGGAGAATGAAACCTACTCCGTTGGCGCGGTGAATGGTGCATTCATGATGATCCCTCGCCGCGTCCTGGACGAGATCGGGCCGTTCGACGAAAAGTTTTTCATGTATGGGGAAGACCTTGATCTCTGTCACCGCTGCAGCCTCGCCGGATACAAGGTGATCTATGACGGGCGTTACGCCGTCATCCATCTGAAAGGCCGCAGCTCTAGCAAGGATTATCGCGTAATGTCCCAGCAGGTGTTCGTGGGAACAAAACAGTTTTACCTAAAGCACTTCAACCGCGATAGCTCGCGATGGGTCCGATGGAAGTATGTGAGCTTGTTCTGGTTGTGGAGCACCTATGCGATGATCGCGGGCAGTTTGACGCGGCACAAGGGCGCGCGCCCCGTCTAGCGCAGGATAGGCGACTAGTAAGCGTTATCGCGCTGGAAGAAAGTCATCAGCATGATTTGCAGATCGAGCATGATGTTCCAGTTCTCCAAATAGAAGAGATCGGCACGGATGCGTTCAGTGAGATCCGTGTCGCCGCGGAGACCTTTGACCTGCGCCCAGCCGGTAATGCCTGGCTTCACGTTGTGCCGCGCGTTGTAGTGCGGAATCTCCTGCTTGAAGTTTGCGATCAGCTCCGGCCGCTCGGGGCGTGGACCAACGAGGCTCATTTCGCCCTTCAGCACGTTCCAAAACTGCGGGATTTCGTCGATATTCCATGCGCGCATGAAAGCTCCGATCCGAAGTCGTCTGGGATCATCACGCTGTGCCCATCTTGCCCCCGTTTCTTTTTCAGCATCCATGCGCATGCTGCGGATTTTGATGATGTCAAAGGACTCACCATTGCGCCCCATGCGACGTTGACGGTAAAAAATGGGCCCCGGCGATTCGAGGTATACCAAGCTTCCAAAGATCGCAATCAAGGGGACTGAGATAGCTAGTCCTATGAGTGCGCCGATTGCATCGGTAAGGCGTTTGGCGACGACGTTAAAGGTCCTATCGAGCGGTAACTGCGAAACGCCTAACACTGGGATGCCGCTCACTGTCTCGAGTTCGAGGCCTGAGATGAGGATTTGGAAGTAGGATGGGATGACTTTGAATTGCACCATCTCTCTCTCACACAGATTGGCCAGTCCCACGACTTCTCCTTTGACCACGTTCAAGTCCGCAAGAATCACGATATCTACGCCGTGACGGTGCATCAGTTGAGCGATATCTTGATACTCCCCGAGCACCGGCACATGTGGGTGATAGCGAAAGCGTGCATTCATTGAAGCCACGCACCCAGCGACTTCGTAGGAGGACATTTGCCCCATATCAAAGCTTCGGGCCAGGCGTTCCGACTCTTCATTCCAGCCGACAAAAAGAATCCTCTGACGGAGGCTCGTTGCGATGGAGGACTTGGCAAGGACGCGATGAAAAATGCAGCGCCAGACCAGCAAGAAAGTTAGCGCATTGAATGCAGAAATAGAAACGAAGACACGGGAGATCGGCGGCTGAAACTTAAAGATCACGGAGAAGCCAAGAAAGCCCACATACCAAAGCAGCGTCGCTTTGATGATGACCATCGCTACCTTCCGAAATTGCAGGAGTTTGTGACGCTCATAGACTTGGAAGTAGGCAAGCATCAAAACCAGCAACAGACAGCCGCAGGCAATGTAGCCGGCATAGTCGGCAAAGTTGACCTTCGCGATCACACCATAGTGCCTCATGACCGTGAAAAAGCGGACCCAGAAGCCGGCCACCAATGCGCATAAGATGACGGCGCTATCGCAAAGCAGGCTGGTGATGACGAGGCGTTCAGCGAGTGTGCGGGACCCTCGACTCGAGAGTCTTTCCTCTGAGAAAGGAGCAGTAGAAACTTCTGCTACATCTGCCGCGCCGGTTTCCAGTGCAAAGGCAGGAGCCAAGGCTCCTTCCGACGTGTCCAAACAGCTTTCGTTTTTTGAAATAAACATGATGTCCCTAAAACCCTGTCATGCCCCATCAAATTGATTGGGCGCGTTGGACCCAGATTTTAGAGATTTCGCCAACGCCGTCAAGGGCGATCATATAGTTTTAATATTTTTATAGCCTCGCAATAAACATGACCATTTTCAAGACAGCCGCTTTCTCAATATCGCCGAGTGGGGGCGTTCTAAAAACGAGCGTCGGCATCAAAAATTGTTGCCATCCGGCCGAAACTCCCGCTATCCTCTCGAAACTTGATCGCGATTGATTCGCATCTGCCGCTGCAAATGCACAGTTGCGAGGGAACGAAGATCGAGTTGGAGATGCGGGTGTAGCTCAGTTGGTAGAGCACTACCTTGCCAAGGTAGACGTCGCGAGTTCGAGTCTCGTCACCCGCTTATTCTTCTTCGCCGAGGCGGCTACTGCCCCGTAACATTTAAATCGACAAAAGCGGCATTTGGGGGAACCGCGAATGTTGATGACAGCGTTCCCGCTCCCTCCTCACCCGGCGAGGCCGACGGGGACTGGAAAACGCTTTTTTTCAGCCGCTCTAAAAAGTAAACGGTGAAATGCCCCGAGTTACGAAGCTCTTCCGCCGCAGGTTTTCAGCTTTGCGTTTGCTGGACCCGAAGGCAACATGGACTTCCGCCGAGCAATCTGATTTCGAATTGCCGTTTCCGTTTTGCATCGGATATTAGGTCGGATAACATGCGGAACTGAATCGCTTGAGAGAGCCGTTCACCGAGGATTGCCGGCATAGCTCAGTTGGTAGAGCAGCTGATTTGTAATCAGCAGGTCATCGGTTCGAGCCCGATTGCCGGCTTACTCGGAGTTGGCACTTACTCAAGTTGCCAGGATTGATTGAGAAATCAGTGCCACTAAAAAGACCTTTTATATAACAATTATACTTATTCCCCCGCTGTTCGAACAAATGACGACGATCCCGATGCCCACATCTCCTCTGTTTGGATACGATAGGATAGTCGCCGGCAATTTTGTTTAACAGGCGCACTTTGAGTGAACCATTCATCCCGGTCCTCGTGTCGCCCAGTCGCCGGCACCCGTATGAACCCGATCTGCGCGTTTTTCGGCAACTTGCGTCACAGCGGCCACCGCGCCGGAAAAGCCGACTCCGGGCCGCGCTTGCGCCATTCTCCCATTCGCCCTTTCCCCGGAGCCGGTTTTTCAACCACGCGCTTATTTTACGCAAGTGACATAGGACATTGGCTGTCCCAAGCTCCAAAAATCTGCATGTCATTTTTTTCGGCTCGGGCGGCAGATGTCCTACCCCGCGCGGCCACGCCCGATTCCTATCGACAACTTCATAGAGCGCGATCGCGGGATTGCTCTTCGCGAGGATGTCGCCAGAGAAAGCCATCAAGTTGAATGGACAAACAATGTTCGGCACCAGCAATCCTCGCTTCAGTCTTAATTGAGTAAATGAATCTTGTTCGGGAAACCGGTTCGCGCTTGCCTGTCAGCACAAAGGCAGATACCGGGTTGGACGTGCGAAGTCCAACATCTGCCATGCGTCGAAGTGCAAAACGCAAGACCGCCTTTCATTCGCGACCACCGCTGGAGCGCATGATGCGGTTACATGAGAAGCTCAAAGCCGGTAAATTTCCCAACTGTCGCAAGCTCGCCGAGGAGCTGGAGGTCTCTTCGAAAACAATCCAGCGTGACATCGATTTCATGCGCGACCGGCTCAATCTGCCGATCGAATACGACCAGCTCCACTTTGGCTTCGCCTACACCGAGCCGGTGACGAGTTTCCCGAGCATTGAAGTTTCGGAAGGCGAAATCGTAGCTCTGTTCGTGGCGCAAAAAGCGATGGAACAATACAAAGGCACGCCGTTCGAGAAGTCGCTCAAGACGGCGTTTGAAAAGATCAGCGAGGGACTCCAGGACACTATTGATTTTCATTGGCACGAAGTGGATTCGGCAATCTCGTTTCGCGGGATTGGGAAGAGCATCGCGGACATCGAGTTATTTGAAATCGTGAGCCGTGCTGTGCTCAAATCGCACGAGCTGGCGTTTGAATACAAGAAGCTCCATGGATCACAGCACGAGTCTCGACGTGTGCAGCCTTACCACCTCGGCTGTGTGGAAAATCAGTGGTATCTTTTCGGCTTCGATCTCGTGCGCCAGCAACGCCGGACCTTCGCGCTGCCACGGATGCGAAAGCTCCGTGATACAGGCGCTAGGTTCAAACGCCCGGCCGATTTTTCAATCACCAAACATCTGGGCGACAGTTTTGGCGTGTTCACGGGCAACGGAAGGCGCCGTGTCCGGATCCGTTTCGACGAATTTGCCAGCCGGCTTGTGAGCGAGCGCCAGTGGCATCCATCGCAGAAAATCAAGCAGCTTCGCAACGGCGAGATCGAGCTCACTTTGGACCTCGGCGGTCTCGAGGAAATCGAGCGCTGGATTCTGAGTTGGGGCATACATGCGCGTGTGTTGGAGCCACGAGCACTGATTGATCAGGTTCGGAACGTCGTGGACGTGATCAGGAAAAATTACGAGAGTTGACGGCGCCGGCGGGAACCTCGGTCGCAGACAAGCGCGAACTCACCCTGCACGAGAATCGGCGCGGATGAGCGTCCCTGGATAACCGCCCGAAGTTTCTGGAACTTGTGGTGAACGTGTTCCGCGGTGAGCCAGCGCTGTTTGGGTCTGCGGTTTGGATAATGTGTCGTGTTCATGCGCGCTAAGATTCGCACGACCAGTGGGACATACGTTGTCCCACAGGAGGGAAAAAGAAACGCATCGCGCCCATCGACGCTTTCGCTCGATTGCAGAACAGTGCCCGCGGGCACTGACACGGTCGCGGTCAGGATTTATCCGTCACGTTGAAACGTTGACTAGGAGACGTTGAACGGTCCACACCGCCGCCGTGATCGCGATGAGGCTGGAGGCGGGAATTACGATGCAACGCCGATACCAAGGACGATGACGAAACCAGCCCACGACCAGAAAGGCGGCGGTGATGACTGCAAGCTGCCCGCACTCGACGCCCACGTTGAAGCCGATCAGTCCGGTCAGGAAATTATTCCGGGCCAGGCCGACTTTGGCAAAGGCACTGGCAAAACCCAGGCCGTGAATGAGCCCGAAGGAGAAGACAATCAAGGGTCGCCACGGTTTGAGTTCGCCGGTGCAAATATTTTCCACGGCGATGTAAACAATCGAGGCGGCAATGAGCGGCTCCGTGATCGACGACGGAAGGCGGATGACGCCGTAAATGGAAAGGCCCAACGTGATGGAATGGGCTACGGTGAAGGCAGAGACCTGCCAGAGAAGAGCGGTGAGACGGTTACTGAGCAAGAAAAGTCCCAGGACAAAGAGGATGTGGTCCAGGCCTTCGGGAACGATGTGGCGAAAGCCGACCACGACGTAGCGACCGAAATTAGTCAGGTGCGAAGCAGTTCCAGTCGGCGGAAGCCTCAGTTTGATATCGCTGGAATACTCGCCTGCGGCGACAGGCTCGTCGTGACTTTCGCCATTGGGCAGCTCGTAGACATGGACCGTGTCACCGAGGACGTAGGGCAGACGGATGGAGATGGTGTGTGCGTTCGCAGGCAAAGTGCCGGAGAAAGAGATATCTCCAGGCATCAAAATTCTCGGCTGGATTTTGCGCGCGAGGACCTCATCGACTTCAGCCAAACCGGGCATTTGCCACGAGGTGGGGACGACATCCCCGGCATCGGTGCGGATTACGACTTCTCGCCGGAAGCGATCGCCGGAATCGGAGAGCATCTGGCCCAGGTTCGCCCGCGGGCCATTCAGCAGGGCTTCGAGTTGCTCATTGGTAGTGGCGGCAGAAGTTTGTTCGAGCGCGTAGGAGAGGATGTCGATATTCACGTTCGCCCGAAAGTTCCCGGAGGGCTCGATCTCGATTTGCAGGGTGGTGAATTGCGCCGGGTGGGCCAGCGCCGACTGTGTCAGCAGCGCAAACAGGCCCAGTGTTCCGGCCACGACCCAGGATTTACTCACCGCTCTTTTGCGACTGGCTGAAGAGCGCCTTGACTTCCTTTTCACTCAACGCGCCGCGGCGCAAAGTAAAGTTTTTGATGCTGCCCTCAAAAGCGTGTTGGTGTTCCCACGGATCGGTCGCGCCCACACTAATGATAGGATCGGCATCCGCCCCAAATCGGGCATGGGCCTTGCCGATGGACTCGCCATCTTTATACAAGGCGACATTATCTCCGTTGAAGGTAACCGTCAGCATTTGCCAGCGTCCCACGTCGAGCGGCGAATTCGTCTTCACGTTTTTTCCACCATGCCAAAATTCGATGCCATCCGGGTAAACGGCGAGGTAACGGGCACCGGCAGCGACGCTTGTTTTGTCCTCAGCTTTTCCGAAGCCAACAAGAATCACCCGCTGCTCCGGCTTGGCTTCGGCCCTGACGAATACGTTCATGGTCCACGCATCTTTTTGGTGCACCGGAAGGTCCGATACGGGCTTGGTGACAGTCTCCGCAGGTAACTTCGCAGCGGCGAGGCTGTAGATGATATTGTCGGCCTTGAACGGCTTCGTCACCGGCACCATCTGATTCGCGGCCGGCGCAGTGTCCTTGATTCCATGCAGTGCGACGGTGTAGGAAGTGCCGGAAATCAGGGGGCTGTCGAACACGAGGGTGGCGGTCATTCCATCCGGGGAAAGGCTGACCGTCGTTACGGGCGCAGGCGGCTGAATGGTGTAGTTCTTCGCGTCCGATGCAGTGGCGTTGTCTAACGGTTCAGAGAAGGCAAGAATCAGGCTTTTCGCCTTGTCGGTGAAGGCGCTGAGGAGCTGGGGCGGATTGGTGTCGTGGATGTTGATCATGCCGCGAGTGATCGGCCCTTGCCGGCCACCTGTATCGATTTGCCGGACGGCGATGTTGACCGTATCAGCCTTGTAAAACGGACCATCGTAAACCGGGGATGCCGCAGTCGGATCGCTGCCATCGAGCGTGTAGTGCAGATCGTGCGGGTGATAGTAGAGCGGCGGGATGAGCGAGATCTTCGTCGCATTCGCGAAGGTCTGGCCCGCCTGCGGAATAATCGGCGCGCCGCCCATTAGGTGATCGGCTAGCGTGTCGTATAGCGGCGCTGCGGGAGGAGTCGCTGCGGGCTGGCGGCTGACGCTGACCGCAAAGACGCGGATTTTTGGATTGTCCGGCAAGGTCAAATTCTTTGCTCCCTTGGGCAGGTCGTAACTGAGTTGGAAAAGATACGAAAACTCATAGTATGCGTCACCTTGGGGCGTGTTGTGATGAGTGGCGAACCAGGCTACGGGCGTGCGCTTGATGAAGCCCGGCGTAAGGCCAATCGGCGGGTCCTTATGCTCAACATTGAAGGCGTCGGCCTGCGCTTCCGAATATGCTCCCGTGTCTGCCGGATCCCAGACTCGGTTATCCCATTGGCCGATGAAGCCGGTCCAATTCGGCACGTCGAAGGGGTGGTCCGCGTTCCCGATCTTGATCTGGCTGGACGCATCGCCATCGGCAGCGACGAGCAAATGGACGCGGTTGAACTCGCCGGCTGGTATTTCGAGCTTTTGGCCATGGGCAGCGAGTGCGTTCCTGGCCCCGTTCGCGATGGGGCCGAGCTTGAATTCAACGCCCTCGCGCGTGAGCTGCTGCGGGAACATTTCCGCCGGATAGGTTCCTCCATTCCCATCCATTGCGCCATCGTCGCGCTTCGCTCGGGAACTCGCGACATCCGTGTCGTAGGCGAGCGGCACGGACTGGCTGGTCACGGCTTCGACTGCCGCAGTGGGCGGAGCAAGCTTAATAGCGAAAGCGCGAAGTCCGTAACCTTTCATGTCAAAACTGAGCGCCCCATTCGTGACCGTCGCGCTGCCGACGGAGCGCTCTTGCGCGTCAATTTCCCGAGCGGCCGTGATGGCCGTGGCACCGTGAAGGAGCAGGCCGGTGGCAGGTTTGCCGGTAAGTTCCTTAAACCTGACGACGATTTCCTTGGAGTCCTCCGCCTGCTTGACGGCCATGATCTGGACTTGGTCGCTGCCGAGGGAAAGTAACGAAAAAGTTTTACCCAAGGCACCGGCGTGAGCTGCGGGTAGGAAGGCCCGAAGCGGCTGATTCAATCGTGCGGCCTGCGTAGGGGTGTGGCCTGCAACCCAGTCACGCTGATGAGCAGCCAGAGCCAGGAGAATTTCATGCCGCCCGATGTCTTGACTTGCTTGATCGTTCGGCCCGCGCCCTGGGGCTGGCGTATAGATCATGGTCGTCCGAAGCGTATGATCATCGGGTTTGTCTGATCCGTATTTGGAATCGTTTAAAACCGATACACCGAACGCTCCTCCCGTATCGGTGAGATCCATCCACTGTTGCTGGGACATCTCGAAGCATTTCGGGTTGTTGTTGCCGCGCTTCACAACGCCAACCTTGTCCTCAAACGCACCGTCCGGATTACCGGCGGCAAAATGAAAATCTGCGCGCAGGCTCGCTTCCAATGAACGCCAGTCGATGTTGTTGAGGATCTCCACGCGATCACCCGCACTGCCCGCGGCCAGACGAATTTCCTGAGTGAAAACGGAATTTTCCGTTACTCGTTTCACCTCGAGTGTCACTCGCGCCGGGCCATTTTCCGCGATGCGGAACTTGGCAGGACCACTGACATAATTGCGTGCGGGTTTTACGCGGTCTTCGTAATACATGTTCCAAGAGGGATACGCCGGGGGATTTTCCGGGTTGATGGAGAGACGCGCCGGAGCGGAAAGCAACTCGCGCTTGAGCGATTTATCAAAGATTGACGCGATATCTCCGGCGGCGTTCAACGTGACGCGGTAGCGGGCATTCTCCAGCGAGTTTTCGGTGACATTCAACTTGGGCTCGGAGATAGGGCCTGCGCCCGGGCGCAAATCGTAGATGGCGTAGCCGAGGGAGGGTGCCTTGGCGATAAAGAGCACTTTCAGTGAGTTGCTGTCGTGAGCAAGAATCTGGGTCGGCACGGGTTGACCTTGGGAATCGTAGGCTGTGATCGAGGCGGGCACGTCTCCCTTGAAGGGGATACTGGCCTCGACCGCGTCTTCGCGTTCGATTGCCAGGGGATTGTAGACCGCGACTGGCGTGCCCTGCGCACTGGTATCCATGCGGGAGATGACTGCAGCGGAAGCCGTTTCCGTAACGGAAGCGAATTGGTTCAGGGCCAGCACCTCGTCGTTCCACGAGTATTCGTAAGCTTTCGGCACGCTCGTGCCGGGCATGATGTCGTGCATTTGTGAACCCAAGACGAGGTCCCATCCTTGGTAGAGTGGGTCATAAGGGTAGGCGAAAGCACCAAGCCAGGAAGCGGTCGTCGCCGCCCCTTCGGCTGCAGCCGCAAGTTGCTCGTTTTTGCGGTTCCAACGCTTCATGTAAGCCTCCGAACTGAGCGATCCAGCCGAGTGATTGACCAACTCGAGTTCGCCCGTATAGGTGGGTAATTTGGCTGCGTCAGCGGGCGTGAGATCGCGGAAGATTTGATCGGAACTGCCTTCGATGACCCGCACCGGGCCGCCGCTGACCAGCGCGCGCTCCACCCAATCGACCGTGGATGCCTTGGCGGCGCCGCCTCGATCACCGATGCCAAAATATTTGAAGTCGGCGTAAATGCCGGAATTGTCCCCGTCCTCGGTAATGCGCTTGAGCCACATCGGGCTCTTGCTGAGGTCCTCGTTGATTTGATTGCCGTAGCCGCCCGGGTTCAGCGCGGCCATCACTGATGAGCCATCTGGGCCATACCAGACACCGACATTGAAAGGTATGCCCACGGCCGAGCCCCAAGTCAGTTTTTGGGTGGAGAATCCCTTGAGGCCGCCATGCGCCATGATCGTCGGCAAAGAGGCGGGAAAACCAAAGCAATCCGGCAGGATGAAATCGTCATTTTGCTTTCCGAACTCGTGCTCGAAGAAATGATTTCCGTAAAGAAAGTGGCGGGTGACCGATTCGAGTGAGGGGATGTTGACGTCGCATTCATCGACTGATGATCCCGATGGCACCCACCGACCTTCGGCCACATATTTTATCACCTTCGCATAATCCTCCGGATAGTATTCCTTCATGAATTCGTAACGGCGCGAGCCAGTGAAGTTGAAGACGTAGTTGGGATACTTTTCCAGAAGAGGAAAATTCTGCTCCATCGTGTTCAGGATATAGTCCCGAGTGGTTTGCGGATAAGTCCAACGCCACTCCGTATCCAAGTGGGCGTAACCCATGATATAGAGGTTTTTGTCGTGCGCGAAGTCAACCGGTTTGAGAGGTAACTTTTTATAGTCCTCGCCTAGGAGCGAAACGGTGGTGAGGCAAAGACCAACAATCAGGATGGAAAATTTCATAGTTTAAGACATTTGAGGGCGAAGCTGGGATCAACACTAACCCGGGATATCGGAAAAAGTTTCGCGAGTATTTGCCGCCGAAGTGATTATGCGAAGATATTTTTCTGAGGTGCCACCGGCCAGCGGGTGAATCGACTCCCGTCTTTTTCAATGAAGACCTCGACGCACAGGAGCAACAGTGTTAAGACTAACCGTGTTGCTCGATATGAAACCTCCAATGCCTTTTCGCATCGTCAGGGGACTTTTGCTCGTAGGATTCTTAACCCTGTCTTGTAGCGCGTCAAAGGCCAAAGACCCTGCAGATTACGTCAATCCGATGATTGGGACTTCTAGCATGAATCCGACAAAGGAGGAGAGAGCCCGACTTCCGCAAATGGACCCGAACTTTGATGGGTTTCATGGCAAGCTTTTTCCCGGTGCATGCACGCCTGCGGGAATGGTGCAGCTTAGCCCAGATACCATCACCGGCGGAGATAATGGCGCCGGTTATTGTTATCCGCACTCAACAATACAAGGCTTCAGCTTTCAACATATGAGTGGCGTAGGAGCGAACGGGGACTTGGGAAATTTCATGGTGATGCCCACGACGGGTCCACTCCAAACGTGGTATGGTGAAACGGACAGGCCCGGAACCGGCTACCTTTCCTCCTATACAAAAGGCAGCGAGGTCGCCAAGGCCGGTTACTATGCGGTCACCCTGGATGATTACAAAGTAAGGGCTGAGATGACCGCGGCTCCCCGCAGCGGCATTCTGCGCTTTACGTTTTCCAAGGATCCGGCGGCCCGGATTCAGATCGACTTGGCTCGACGGATCGGCGGCACATCACTTCATCAAACGGTGAAGGTAGTCGACGATCATACAATTGAGGGAAAGATCGACTGCACTCGTCAGGGTGGCGGCTTTATGGGCGGCAAGGTGGCCTATTCACTTTACTACCACGCGGAGTTCAGCCGGCCGCTGAAAAGTTTCGGAGTTTGGAGCGCCACTTTACCGGCTAACTACAAAGCGCCAAGCACGGCAAAGCCGGAATTTGTTAAAGCCTGTCAGGCTGCCGAAAAGCTGCCGGGATGCCGGGAGAAGGAAGGCGAGCACCTTGGCTTTTATGCTGAATTCCCAACCGAAGATAAGGACGTGATTATGCTTAAAGCTGGCATTTCGTATGTCAGCATCGACAACGCCCGCGCCAATCTCGCCGCGGAAATACCCGCTTGGGATTTCGACGCTGCACGCCAGCAGGCGCACGACCTTTGGGTCAAAGCTCTCAATCGCGTGTCGGTAGAAGGAGGCACCGAGGATCAAAAAACCATTTTCTACACCTCGATCTATCACGCGCTAGTCGATCCGCGGATTTACTCCGACATCAATGGCGACTATCCCGGCGCCGACGGCAAGGTCCATCAGGCGAAAGGCTTCATCAAACGCACTGTTTTCAGCGGCTGGGATATCTATCGCAGCCAGTTTCCATTATTGACGATCATTGCTCCAGATATCATTAACGATCAAATCAACAGCGTGGTCGATCTGGCTGAGCAGAACGGCACCCATTATTTCGATCGCTGGGAATTGTTCAATTCCTACACCGGATGCATGTGCGGAAGCCCGGAGGTGATAGTGATCAATGATGCCTATCAAAAGGGCATTCGTAACTTCGACGTGGCCAAAGCCTACGAATACTCGGTCAATACCTGCAACAAAGACGGCAACAAACCCGGTTCGCATGGAGTCTCGGTTCCTTTGGAAAACAATTTTGCGGCTTGGAACCTATCGAAGTTGGCCGCTTCTCTCGGGAAAGCCGATGATACGAAAAAGTATTTGGATCGGGCGCAGGAGTATCATCTCCTCTTCAATCCCGATGCGCCGTGGACCTATGACAAGTCAGGCAAGACGGAGCATCGCGATTGGAAAGGTTGGTTTTGCGATAAGGACAAGAACGGAAATTGGGTGCCATGGGAGGGGCTTACTTCCGGCAAGGGCGGGATGGAATCGACCATTTTCCAGAACGGCTGGTTTGTCCCTCACGATATTCCCGGTTTGATCCAACTTCTCGGCGGTAAGGACCAGTTCGTGGCCAAGCTGAGCGATTTCTTTGACCGCACGCCCAAGCTCAACAGGTGGAACTCTTACTACAACCAGTCCAATGAGCCGAGTCACCTCATTCCGTTTCTTTTCAATCGGGCCGGCGCGCCTTGGCTGACGCAAAAATGGGTGCGTCGCATTTGCACGGAAGCCTACGGGGCTAGTCCGAATGGACTTAGCGGCGACGATGACGAGGGCCAGGTCTCGGCTTGGTATGTTCTTGGCGCAAGCGGCCTGGCTCAGGCTTGCCCGGGTGATCCCCGTTATGAGATTTTCACTCCGCTTTTCGACAAGGTTACTTTGAATCTCAATGCCAAATACTCAAAGGGAAATGCCTTTGTCATCACAGCCAAGAACAATTCTCCCGAAAATGTTTACATCCAATCGGCTACGCTCAACGGTCAACCGATCAACCGCTGCTGGTTGAGTTATTCTGAAATAACGGATGGGGGAACACTCGATCTCATCCTAGGTCCTCAGCCGAATACGAGTTGCGGCGTTCAATAACAGCCTGCTACCTTTATCCATGCACAAGATATCGCGGATCATATTGGCGTGGCTCATCGTTTCCGTGTCCATGCGGGCTGACGAAGCGAATCCAACGAGCTCTCCAGCGCTTCTAAAGTATGTTAACATTCTTCAGGGAGTTGACTCCACCAGAGGGTTATCGCACGGCAATACCCTTCCTCTGGTTGGTATGCCCTGGGGAATGACCGATTGGACTATTCAGGATCCAAAGGCGTTCTTGAATCCCAAGGGCAAAGTTTCGGGTTTTCGCGCCACCCATGAACCGAGCCCTTGGATGGGAGACTACGGCCAATTCGTCCTGATGCCACAGAGTGGTGTGTTAGCGATGGACACCAAATCCCGTGCTTCTGAATACGATGCCAGTAGTCTTGTCTTGGAGCCTGATTATGAACGGGTTGATTTCACTAAATACCGGGTCACCTCGGAACTAACTCCCACCGAGAGATGCGCTGTTTTTCGTCTTACCTACCATCAGGGTGATACCGGCAGGTTGCTTTTCAATGCTTCTGGAGGATCTGAGATCCAGATTGAGGGCCGCACCATCAGGGGCTCGAGTCGAATCACTCATATCACTCATGGAGTTGGTCCTGGGAACTCTTCTCATTTTTTCGTCATCGAATTGGACCGCGAGATTACTAAGAATGACACTTTCATCAACAACATCGCGACGGGTGCGAGTTCTGCGACGGGAAATAATGCCGCGGGTTACGTAGAGTTTAAGATCACTCCTAATGTCCCAGTCGAAGTGCGGGTGGGGACCTCCTTCATCAGTTGGGAACAAGCGGAGCAAAATCTCCAGTCTGAAACCTCCCGAGGATTCGATGCGGCACGTTCCCTGGCGCACAAAACGTGGAATGACAGCCTAGGTGCAATTTCAATCGATGCCAGCGAGGCTCAGAAACGGACTTTTTATTCCTGTCTCTATCGAGCCCAAATGTTTCCCCGCCGTCTCTACGAGTTAAATTCAGCAGGAAAACCGATCCATCATAGTCCCTACGATGGAAAGATCCATGAGGGCGTTTTGTATGGAGATATCGGTATCTGGGACGCGTTCCGGACAACCTTCCCGTTGATCACTATTCTTTACCCCTCGCAAGTCGCTGAGATTCTTCAGGGCTTTCTCAACGCTTCCAAGGAGGGAGGCTCGCTGCCAGAATGGCCCAGCCCAGGATATCGCGATTGCATGATCGGTGAGCACTGCGCGGCTATCTTTGCCGACGCGGTCGTCAAGGGCATAACCGGGTTTGATGTGGCAAGCGCATACCAGTCGCTTAAAAAAAGCGCTTTCGAGCCGCCTGCACATGGTGTGCTGGTGAGAAGGGGTTTGGGCGATTACATGAAGCTCGGTTACATCCCGAACGGAGCCAGCACGTATGCCCTCTCCGCCACTCTCGATTATGCATACGATGACTGGTGTGTCGCGCAGATCGCCAAGCAGCAGCACGAACCCGACGTTTATCAGTCGCTCATGAAGCGCTCCCAAAATTATCGTTTCCTCTGGGATCCCAAGGTGGGTTTTATGCGTCCTAAGAATGCCGATGGCCAATGGGTTGAGCCCTTTGATGAATTTGCCTGGGGAGGCTCCTATGCAGAGAGCGGCCCCTGGCAAAGCAGCTGGTTTGTGCCCCACGATCCGGCAGGCTTGATCGGTCTGATCGGCGGGCCGGAAAAGATGACGGCAAAACTAGATGCCATGCTGGCAATACCGCCTACTTTTCACGTGGGCGGGTATGGCCACGTCATCCATGAAATGACGGAAATGGCCGCGGCTCATTTTGGGCAATATGCTCAGTCTAATCAGCCGTCCTTCGATAATCTCTATCTTTTCACCGCAGCTGGGCAGCCGTGGAAGACGGAATACTGGACGCGGCGCGTTTGTGCGGAGATGTTCGATTCTAGCCCCAGGGGTTTTCCCGGCGATGAAGATAATGGGTCGATGGCTAGCTGGTTCATCCTTAGCTCCGTTGGTCTCTATCCATTTTGTCCTGGCACTTCGACCTACCTCTTTACCAGCCCTCAATTTTCTAAAGTCACCTTGCATCTCCCCAGAGATAGAGAGTTTGTCATCACGGCTCCGACCAACAGTGACAAAAATGTCTATGTGCAAAGCCGCACCTTAAATGGCAGCGACTACACACAGACAGGCATTCCCTACAGCGAGATTATGCAAGGTGGCGTAGTGAATATGGAAATGGGGCCAGAGGCGAAGACCCGTTCGGTGGAGGCCCATGATTTGCCCTACTCGGCAACTCCGTATAAATAGCGGGTAGTTTAGTCAAAGTCCCGTGCCCGAGTTTTCATCGCTAATCTGACGAACGCGGGACGGTCAATCGCTTGATGCCTTCCACAGTAAAGTCGGCGTCGGTGTAAGTCACATCATGCCGGATGCGAGAGCCATCGAGTTCGGTGGATGAACCGGGTCGCGGGCCGCGCACGGTAAGATTTGCAGGGATCTGATGGCCGGCGTCGGCGACGACTCGGGTAGTGTCGATGCGGCGGAGTAATTGCCCGGAACTAGAATATTTCTCGACGCGGAGTGGGACGATGCGCCGTGTGTCGATCCAGCTTCTCACGCTGCCATAGGTGGAGCGTTCGCCTTTGCCGGGCTTTGATTCGAGGATCTGGCAGTTCACGCCGTCCACGTCTTCGGCACCGACTATCGCCTGCCGGTCCCACGCGAAAAAGTTCTCGACGATGTCTTCATACGAAAGGTCGCTGCCGAGCAGCGATGCTTTCACGTCTTCGATTGCGCGTAAGGTGTCCGGCGGCACGAAGGCGGAACCGCTGGCCGGGCGGTTGCCGATCTTCCGCAGCAGCACGGACTCGCCTTTGCGCTCTTTCGGGAAAAGGACCTGATAGACGACTTCGGTCGCGCTCGCGGTGCGGCGCTGTTTGATCTGAAGCTGGAGAGTTTCCTCCGCGGCGCCTTTGATGTCCATTTTCAAACGCACATAAGACGCGCCGCCCTGCTGGAGTGCGCTGAGGCGGGAGGCGAGTTCGCTTGCACTGGCCGGTGCTGCGTCGCCGGCGGCATGCACCTTGAAAGCGATAGCGACGCTCATGATCGAGATCAGACGGAAGGAGTTCATACGATTTGATTCGTCAGCCCTGCAGCGCGTGGCTCGGTGTCAGCCGAGAGCTGCGCCACGCGGGATAGAGGCCGCTGAAGACTCCGACGACGACAGCGATGGCGACGGAGGTGGCGAGGAGGCGCGGGTTCAAGTCGGGTTCGAGCAGCCCGCGGATGGCGGGTGTATTGACGAGAACTTTTACGCCGACGATTCCGATCAGCGCTCCGCCGATGCCGCCGAGAAATCCGAGCAGCGCCGACTCCAACAAAATCATGCGGACGATGCGGCTGCGTTTCCAGCCGATGGCGAGCAGGACGCAAATTTCCTGTGTGCGCTCGAACACGGTCATCAGCATCGTGTTCATCACACCGAGCACGCCGACAAGCACGGCGAGCAGCGACGTGCCCCAGCTCATCGCGCGAATCATTTTGTAAGCCTGGCTGTCCCGGATGTGTTCGCCAGCAACGACGGCGCGCGCCTCGGGCACCACGCTGGTGATCTTTTCGCAAAGCGCGGTTACTTCGTCTTTCGTCGTGCCGGCTGTGACGCGCAGGTCGATGATGTTGATCTTGCCTTCGTTACCCGTGAGCGACTGGAGCAGCGGCAGCGAGAGAATGACCGAGCCATTCTCGACCACTGCGCCGCCGTCCACGATGCCGACGACTGCGAGCTCCTCGGTTTCGAGCTGGAGCTTTTCCCCGACTTTCTTTTGCAAGATTTCCGCCGCGGTCTTGCCGAGCACGACAGCTTTCTCGGCCGCGTCCTTTGGCATTCGGCCGGACACGAGCTTGAGATTATTCCACGAAAAGCCTCTCCACTGCCGTGCGGAGACGATCATCATGTCGGCCTTTTCAACGCTCATCAAATCGACGAGGAGTGCACACGTTTCCGCGACGTGCGGCAACGGCGTGATGCGCTCGACGACGGACGCCGGGAACGGCTTCGGCGTGAGTGCGCTGCCCATGTTGCTCACCACCACGTCGGTGCCGCGCATTTTCATGCCCGTCTCCCAGCTCGTCTCGAAGCCGCGCGAAATCCCGACCAGCGCGACAACGGCGGCGATGCCGATGGAGATGCCGACGATGGTCAGCCCGGTGCGAACCGGACGCCGCATGAGTCCGCGAGTGACGACGGTGAGAAAAGTCATGATTGGTTGAGCCCGTCGGCGGCGATGCGTCCGTCCTTCATCTCGATGACGCGGGCGGCCTGGCGAGCGATTCCCATGTCATGCGTCACGAGGATGAGCGTGAAATTTTGCTCGCGCCGCAAACGCACGATGAGGTCGAGAACGATCGCGGCATTTTCGCTGTCGAGATTGCCCGTCGGTTCGTCGGCAAGCAGCACCGATGCGCCATTCGCGAGGCTGCGCGCGATCGCGACACGCTGGCGTTCGCCGCCGGAAAGCTTCGCGGGAAAATGGTGCTGCCGTCCTTCGAGACCGACGAGCTTGAGCAATTCCGACGCGCGCTGTTTTCGCTCGGAGGCGGAGCGCTGTGTTTCGAACATCGGGATCTGCACATTCTCGATCGCCGTGAAAGTTGGCAGCAGATGAAAAGCCTGAAAGATGAAGCCGATCTCGTGCGCGCGGTAGGAGGCTAGGTCGCCATGCGCCGCCAGCGAGGCACCGCGATAGCGCAGCTCGCCGGAGCTGGGATGATCGAGTGCGCCGAGCATTTGCAGCAGCGTGGATTTTCCCGAACCACTCTGCCCGACGATCGCCACGAACTCACCCTGACTGATACGAAAGTCTACGCCGCGGAGTGCCTGCACCTGCCCATCGTCGTATTCCTTTTTCAGTCCAATCGCTTCGAAAACGCAGGCCGCGCCGTCAGTGGGAGACGGCATCAGTTCAATGCCTGCTTCGCCATTTCCTGTCGCGTCGTTCTCGTCACTCCCAGCCACTGCGCGCCAACGCGCGGGTCTGGCAAATTGACGAAGAGGTCGTGCAGCGCCGCGCGAAAGGTGCGAAAGGGCGGGCGGTCTTCCGGCGCCGTCGGTGCGAGCGCCTCGACGTGCTGCGGCAGCTCGGGATGCGGCAGGCCGCTGCGCCAGTGATGCACGCCGTGATATGGCTCGTGGAGCAGCGTGAAGCAGATGAACTTTGCCTGCCAGCCTTCGGCGATAATGCTGCGCGTCGAGCTATTCACGGTGGCGCCGGTGAGGCCGACGTGTTCGACGTATTTGCGCAGGCTCTGCATATTCGCCGCAAGCCACGCGGGGATGAAATACATCCACCAAAAATATTTCCATGAGCCAAGCATCGCGTCCGTCGTGAGGATCGCCGTCCACACCACCGCGATGATCGCGAATTCAATCCAAATCCGCCGGCGCAATTTCTTGTTCCGGATGGGCGAGCCTTTCCGCAAAAAAGTTCGCATGAAAAGGAACGGCGTGAAAAAAATTCCCATCGCCAATTCGAGCAGCGCGGCGCCGACGCGTATCCACCGCGGCTTCTGCGGATGCACGAAAGGCCACAGCTCCTCATCGCGCTCAGACGCGAGGTAGGCGTGGTGCAATTGGTGCGCCGCGCGGTAGAGGCTGAAGCTCATCAGGCTGAAGACACCGAGGATGATGCCGCCAATTTCATTGAGCTGCCGGTTCTTGCGCAGCAGCCCGTGCGAGGCCTCGTGAAAGCCGATCAACAGCCCGTGCATGAGGTGGCTCACCATGAGCGCGAGCGGCACGGCGAGCCAGTAGTTGTTGCGATATAACGCGAACACGAGTGCGGCTTGCATGAAAAAGAAAAGCGCTTCGAGCACGGCAAAAGCCGCCCGGCTGATCCAGTGCGGTTCGTGCGCTTCGACTGTTTGCTCGGCGGTGATGGCGGTATGCATCGCTTCAGGTGGTGAGAACGGCCGCTGGAACGTCTTCCGGCAGGCATGCTTCGACCAACACAGTCTCGAATAGCCGCGCGAGATTTTCCACGTCGGATTGTGGAAAAAGTTTCGGGCGGAAAAGCCATACGACTTCGAGTTCGTCCTCTTGCTCAGTGATTTCGCACGCGAGGTGAAAGCGCGCCGTGCCCGTCGAGCGCATCCGCAGTTTCGCCGAGAGGCCGGGCAGCTCGATGTCGGGCACCGGATGATTCTGCAAAGCAAAGCGCACTTCAAAAATCGGGTTGTGGCCCGGCGCTGCCGAATCGCCGAGTGCGCGCATTAACTCGGCAAACGGCATCGCATTCGCGAAGCAATCGACGGTCGTCTGATGCACCGCGCGCACGCTTGCGGGAAACGGTCGCGCGTGATCCGCGCGTCCCCGCAGCGGCACTATCCCAGCGAAGTATCCCATCGTTTCGTCGAGAGATTGCTTCGTGCGATTCGCTACCGGCGTGCCGACGACGATGTAGTCCGCACCGGTCCAGCGCGAGAACGCTAGCTGAAATGCCGCCAGCAGCGTGCTGAAGAGTGTCGCGCTGCAACGGCGCGTGAGCTCGCGCGCGGCGCTCGCGAGGTCGGCAGGGAAATGGTTGACGATCCGCTGCGGCGACCCCGACGCAGTGTCCGATCCTTCAAGATGACTCCAAAGCCGCCTATGCCCCGCGAGGTGCGATTTCCAAAATGCCACGCGCGCCTCCATCTGCGATGGCTGCCAAAACGCGCGTTCAGCGGCGCCCCACGCGGTGTAGCTTTGCGCCACGGTCGGCAGCGATTCGTTGATGCCGCGCACGCGCTGGAAGTAGGCGAGGCAAAGTTCCTGGATGAAAAGCCCGAGCGTCCATCCATCAGCGATCGCATGGTGAATCGCGAAAACGAGCACGTGGTCGTCCGGCGCGCGGCGCAACAGTTCGACGCGATAGAGCGGCCCTTGCAACAGATCGAACGGCTTGTTGAAAATCTCCCGCGCAATTTCCTCGACGGCCTCAGGCGAGCACTGCGACGGCGACAATTCGCGGAAGCGAAAACTTACTGGACCATCCTCGCGGATCATTTGCAGAGGTCGATCTTTGCCCGGAAGAAAAGAGACACGCAGCGCTTCCTGTCGCTGGACGACTTGCAGCAGCGCGCCCTTGCCATCCTCGGGGGTCACCTTGCCGCGCACTTCGATGAGGCAGCAGATATGGTTCGCGACATCCGCCGCAGGCACTGGCGACGCCTCCCACAATTCGCGCTGCGGAAAGGTCAGCGGCTGGAGGCGGATTTCGCCGCGCTCCAGTTTCTGTTTCAAGAGTGCGCGTTTGTCGGCGGACATGACTGGGCTAGCGCGCGGCGCCGTGCGGATCGACGTTCTCGTCCGTGGTCGTTTCCGCACCGAGCAGGCTCTCGATGTCCTCGTCGGAAAGCGATTCGAGATCGACCTCCTCGGTCGCCACGACTTCGGCAGGCGCTGCGGCCGGTGCCGGCGCGGCCGCCGTGGTCTTGCCGCCCATGTGGCCGGCGATGAGCGTGGCGATCTGGCCAATGGTGCGGGCGCGCATAAGGCTCGTTGGGGGAAGGGCGACGCCGGTGGTTGCTTCGAGCGAATTCTCGATTTCGACGCCCATTAACGAATCCAAACCGAGATCGGTCAGCGGTTGGTCGTCGCGAAGACTGTCCGGTTTCACGCGCAGGACGGAGCCGACGACTTCGCGCACGGCGGCAGCAATGATCGGCTCGCGTTCATTTGCTGGAGCTGATTCGATCTTATTTCGCCAGTCGCTCGTCACGCCGCCGCCTTCCTGATTTTCGACGGATGAGAGGATGCGTTCGAGCAGCGGATTTTCGGTCATGCTGCGGAAGAACTGCCGCCACTTCGCCCAATCCACGCGGATCGCGGCGACCTGCGTATTGCCGGCGACGAGCGACGATTCGAGGATCGACATCACTTCGCCTGGCGAGAGTTCAGTCGTGCCTTGCCGCGCGAGGAATTCGGCGACGCGTTCGTTGCGCGCAACGTAGCCTTCGCCGCCGAGCACGCCCCAGTTCATCGTGAGCGCGGGCAGGCCGAGTGCGCGACGGTGATGCGCGAGCGAGTCGAGGAAGGCATTGGCCGCGCCGTAATTTCCCTGCGCTGGATTTCCGAAGATGGTCGAGATGGACGAGAACATGACGAAGCAATCGAGCTTCATGTCGCGCGTGCCTTTGTGCAGCAGCCATGCGCCGTAGGCCTTCGGCGCCATGACGGTGCGCATCCGTTCGCGGTTGAGCGCGGCGAGCGGCGCGTCGTCGATGACCATCGCGAGATGGAAGACCCCGCGCAGCGGTTGATCGCCCGCGCGAATTTCCGCAAGCAGTCGCGCGATGTCTTTGTCCGAGCCGGCGTCGGCTTTCACCACGCGCACGCCGATGCCGCGGTCGCGCAGGCTTTGCACGAAGGCTTCGCGTCTCGGGTGTCGCGGCGCCGCTGCGGCTGCTGAGCACGAGGTGCCGCGCGCCGCATTTCACCAGCCATTCGGCGAGCACTTTGCCGAAGCCGCCGAACGCGCCGGTGATGAGATAGCAGCCGTCCGGCTTGATCGCGAACGGCGGCGGGAGCGGTTCGCCGCGGCGCGGCACGAAGGCTTCGGGGAATGACGACGACGACTTTGCCGATGTGCTTGCCGCTCGCCATGAGCCGGAACGCGGCGTCGATGCGGCACGCCGGGAAGGCGCGGAACGGCAGCGGGGCGAGCGCGCCCTTTTCCACGAGCGCGGCGATTTCGCCGAGCATGTCGCGCGTGAGCGATTCGTCGCCGCTGAAGACGGCGTCCATCGCGACGACGTGGAAGGAGGCGTTGCGGCGCAGATTCCACAGCGGGATGCGCGAGTTTTGGTAGATGTCGCGCTTGCCGATTTCGATGAAGCGGCCGAACTCCGAGAGGCACGAGAGGCCCATCGGAATGGCTTCGGCGGCGAGTGCGTTGAGGACGACATCCACGCCGCGGCGGTCCGGTGAGTTCCATCACGGCTTCGGCGAAATCGCCGCGGCGCGAATCGATCACGTGCTTCACGCCGAGCGTTTCAAGCAGGGCGCGCTTGGTCGCGCTGCCGGCGCTGGCGATGACGGTCGCGCCGAGATGGTGCGCGATCTGAATCGCCGCCATGCCGACGCCGCCCGCGCCCGCGTGGACGAGAATCGTTTCGCCCTTGCGGATGCGCGCGACGTTTTTCAGCGCGTGCCACGAAGTCATGAAGACGACTGGCAGCGTCGCCGCTTCCTCGAACGAAAGCTTGCCGGGGATGCGGCGCACATCGCCGCCGCGCGCGAGCGTCTGCGTGGCGAGGCCGAAGACGGCGAGGCCGAAGACGCGGTCGCCGGGCGCGACGTGCGTGACGTCGCTGCCGACCGCGCGGACGATGCCGCCGATTTCGTCGCCGAAGATGCGCGCGTCCGGAGCTTCGCCGGGGTAAAGCGCGAGCGCCTTGAGCACATCGCGGAAGTTCATGCCCGCGGCTTTGACATCAATGAGCACTTCATTCGGCGCGCACGCTGGCAGTGCGAATGGCGCGAAGCGCAGCGTGTCGAGGTGGCCGCGCTCGCGCGATTCCAGGCGCAGCGGGATTTCTGGCGCGAGCGTTTGCTGCACGGTCGGGCGGCCGCGCGAGAGGCGCTGCACGTAGCGCGCGTCGCCGCGGAAGGCGACTTCGCGCTCGATGTCGGCGCGCTGCAATTCGCGCCAGAGCAAGGCGGCATCAGCCTCGGAAGGCGACGGCGGCAAGTCGATGCCGCGGCAGGCGAGATTCGAGTATTCGTTGAGGATGACGCGGAAAAGTCCGACGGCGGGCGCTTGCGCGACGGTCGTGGCGAACGGCTCGCGGCCCACGGCTTGCGCGCCGCGCGTGATAGCGTCGATGCGCACTTTGCCGCCGGGGTTTGTAGCTTCGAGCGCCTGCGCGAGGTGCAGCAGCGCGTCGGTGCCCATGAGCGCGTCGGCGGGTTCGGCGGGAGCGTCGAGATTCCACAAATAGACGATGCGCTCGACCGGCGGTTCGAGGAGCTGCTTCAAATCTTCCGGTGCCTCCGCGCGCAAGACGGTGCGGCAGCGGGCACCGGCGGCGCGAATCTGCGCGGCGAGTTTTGCGCCGAGTCCGGCGGCATCGGCGAAGATGAGCCAGGATTTTTCGGCGGGCGCATCGGTCGGTGTGGACGCGATGGGCAGTGTGGACCACGCCTTTCGCGCGAGGGCACAGAACTGGCCCTCACCGCCGGTCGGACCGATGAGGCCGGGGAGCGATGCGGTCTCGCTGAAGCCCACGCCCAGCAGCGCGCGCTCCCACTGCGCGCGGTCGAGCAGCGGCTGCTCGGGGCGCAGATCGCGGTCGGTGAAACGCCACCAGCCGCTGGTGAGGCCGAAGACGGTTTCGGTCCAAAGCATCGGCGTCGAGGTGTCCATGAAGACGAGGCTGCCGCCGGGGGCGAGCAGGTCGCGCAGGTGGCCGAGCGTCGCGCGCACGTCGCTCACGGCGTGGAGCACATTGGTGCCGATGACGAAGTCGAACGAGTCCGCGGCGAGGTCTTGCTCGGTGCCGGATTTTTCGAGGTCGAAAATCTTGCACTCGACTTCGGGAAACGCGGCGAGCTTTTGCATCGCGCCGGGGAAGAAGCCCGCGGACACGTCGGTGAATGTGTAGCTGTGCAGTCCGCGCTGGAGCAGCGGGAGGACGTGCGCGGCGAGGCCGGCGGTGCCGCCGCCGACTTCGAGGATGCGCAGGCCGCGGCCCTCGGGCAGATGGCGCTCGGCCTCCTGCAACGTCGCGGCGATGGCCGCGAGCCACTGGCTGGTGTAGAGGCCGTCGCCGTAAAATTGGTCGAGCAAGTCTGCATTGGAGCCGGCGAAGAGCACTTGAACGGCTTCTTTTTCACCGCGCAAAATCGGGCCCAGTTCGGCGCAATTTCCGGCGCAGAGCAGCGCCTCGGGAAGGTGGCCGGACTGCGAGCCGACGAACGCGCGCATTGTCTTCGTCGCGTTTTTCGCGGCGGTGGAAAATGTGGGCGTCGCGCGGTAGGCGTCGGCTTCTTTTGTCAAAAGTCCGCGCTTCACGAGTGTGGACATGAGGCGCTCGAAAACGGGCTGCATCGCGGCGGCGACCTTGAGCGACTTCGCGCTGAATTTTCCGCGTGCGCCCATGTCGCGCAGGCCGCGCGCGAGCTGTGATGCGGCGAGGTCGTCGCCAGCGCACATTGCGGCTTGGAGTTCTTCGCGGCCGCGCGTGGCGAGGACTTCGTCGAGCGCGTGTGCGGCGGCGGCGTGGAGTTGTTCGAGCGGGAGTGGCTTGGACGGAGTGGGCGCGACGGACGCGGGCGTGCGTTCCCAATCGACGTGATAAAGCACGTCGCGCGTGCCGCCTGAAACGCCTGCGCGGCGGATGCCGGCGACGCTGATGGCGCGGAAGCCATCGACGAGCACGCACGGCTGGCCGGCGTCGTCGTAGATGCCGAGGCGGCCCTCGAAGAATTCGTCGTTGCAGTGGACTACGCTCGCGCGCACGCGCGCCGACGCGCCGGGCGTGCGGAGGAAAAGGATGCGTCCGAAACGCACCGGCAGCTTCATGCTCGAGCCGCGCGTCTCGACCGTCGAGCGGCCCGCGGAGAGGACGTGCAGCGCGCCATCGAGCAGCACGGGGTGCAGCGGATATTCGTCCGCGCGCTTCGCGATTTCCTCCGAGAGCGCGACGCGGCCCTGCGATTCACCCGCCGCCGCCGAGAGCTCGCGGACCGATCGGAACTCATCGCCGTATTTCAAGCCGAGGTCGGCCATGTAGCGGTAGAATGCCTCGACCTCGACAGGCTGCAGCGACGGATTTGCGTCGAGCGTCGAGTGGGCAAACGGCGACTCGGTGCGCTCGCCGCGCATCGAGCCGACGACGTGCAGCGACCACGACGCGCTGTTTTCAAAGCGGCTCTGAATGGCGAACGTGCGCTCGTTTTGATCGTAGGAAAACTCGATGCTCACGCCGGACGCGGGCTCGGGCAGGATGAGCGGTTTCCGGATTTCGAAATCCTCGACGACGAACGCGCGGCCCTCGAACAACTGCACGCCGGCTTCGAGCACCAGCTCGACGAATCCGGCGGCGGGGAAGATGACATGACTGTCCACTTTGTGGTCCTTGAGGAAGGCCATGTGGCGCGCGTCGAGGCGCGCGACCCACGTGGGCGTGGCGCGCGGCAGACGGACATCGAACATGCCGCGTCCGCCGGGCGCGAGGCGGCCTTCGCGCCAATCGGCGGCTTCGTTCCACCAGCGCGCTTTGTCCCACGCGTAGGCGGGCAGCGCGAGCAGGCGGCGCGAGGGCGTCATCGCGGCGAAGTCGAGTGCGACGCCGGCGCGGTGCAGGTCGGTCGCGGTTTCGAGCAGCGACTCGTGCTCGCGTTCTCGGCGGGCGGAGGAAAAGACAGGCGCCTTAGTGGTGCGCGCGGCGAGACATTCGTTGATGGATTGGACGAGCGCGGGATGCGCGCCGATTTCGAGCCACACGTCCACGCCGAAATCCGCGAGCGCATTCACCGCGGGCGCAAACTGCACGGGCTGCCGCACGCCGCGGCCCCAGTGCTCTGCGTCGCACGTTTCGCCCGCGCAGCGTTCGCCGGTGACGGTGCTGAAAAATGGAATCGTGTCCGGCTGCGGCGCGAGATCGGCGATGGCAGCTTCGAGTTCCTCGGACGCGGGCCGCATGAGCGGGTGATGGAACGGATGATCGACGCGCACGAGCCGCGCGAAGACGCCTTGCGGTTCCAGTTCGGCGAGCATCGCTTCGAGCGAAAGGCGCGGGCCGGCGAGGGTCAACGAACGCGGGCCGTTGATCGCGGCGATCGTGACCGTGCGGTCGTGGCGCGAGATGAGCGTGCGCGCTTCGTCTTCGCCGAGGCCGACGGCGAGCATGGTGCCTTCGCCGCGCGCGCAGCCATCCATGAAACGCGAACGCAGCACGATGACGCGCGCGCCTTCCTCAATGCTGAACACACCGGCAACGCACGCTGCGGCGATCTCGCCAACGCTGTGCCCGACCACCGCCGCCGGCTCGATGCCCCACGAACTCCACAGCGCCGCGAGCGACACCTGCATCGCGAAAATCGCGGGCTGCGCGACTTCGGTGCGGTGCATTTGCGACGCCGCTTCGTCGCGCGCGAGTTCGTCGAGCAGCGAAAATTTCGCCCACGGTTTCATTGCGACGGCGCAGCGCTCCATCGTTGCGCGGAAGACCGGTTCGTGCCGCATAAGTTCGCGGCCCATGCCCCACCATTGCGGACCCTGGCCGCTCATCACGAAGGCCACGCGCGGCGCGTGCTCGGGGCGCGGGGTGAAGCTCGTGCGCGCCTTCACCGTCTCGCCTTTGACCCCGAATGCGTCGAGTTCCTGCACCAATTCGGGCATCGAATTCGCGATGACGGTGAGGCGGTGCTGATGATGATTGCGGCGCGCGCCGAGCGAGTAGACGAGGTCGGGCAGCATCGGCGAATCACCGTTGGCGTGCGCGCGCTCGTCGAGCCACTTCGCGAGCTGGAGCGCGGTGCCGCGCAGCGCTTCTTCCGAACGCGCGGAGAGGACGATGGGCCAAGGGCGTTCGACGGGTTCGTCGGCATGTTCATGGTGCGGGCGATGCGGCGGCTCCTCGAGGAGGACGTGCGCGTTCGCGCCGCCGAAGCCAAATGAGTTCACGCCCGCCATGCGCGGCCCGACCGTTTCGGGGAAAGGCTCGAGCGTGGTGTTTACGCGGAGCTTCAGCTTCTCGAAATCGATGTTCGGATTCGGCGTTTCAAAATGGAGATTCGCGGGAATCTGCCGGTGCTTGAGGACGAGCACGGCTTTGACGAGGCCGGCGACGCCCGCGGCGGTTTCCAAGTGGCCGAGGTTCGTTTTCACCGAGCCGATGACGAGCGGCTCCGTGCGGTCGGCGCAGAGTGCTTCCGCGAGCGCGTGAGCCTCAATCGGATCGCCGACCGCGGTGCCGGTGCCGTGCGCTTCGACGAAGCCGATCCGCGAGGGCGCGACGCCCGCGAGCTCGCAGGCGTCCTTCACGAGCTGCGCCTGCGCCTCGGGGCTCGGGAGCGAAATGCCGTTCGTGTGGCCGTCTTGATTCAGCGCGGTCGCGACGATGACGCCGTGGATCGGGTCGCCGTCGGCGACGGCCTGCGAGTAGCGCTTGAGCAGCACCATGCCCGCGCCTTCGCCGCGCACGAAGCCGTTCGCGGAGGCGTCGAACGCCTTGCACTTTGCCCTCGGGCGAAAGCATCGACGCCTGCGAAAAGCCGATGAAGCCGCCAGGGGTGATCATCACCGTCACGCCGCCCGCGAGCGCGGTGTCGCCGCGGCCGGAGCGGATGTGCTCGCACGCCGCATGCACGGCGGTGAGCGCGGACGAGCATGCCGTGTCCATCGCGACGCTCGGTCCGCGCAGGTTCAGGCAGTAGGAAATCCGGTTGGCGGCGATGCTGTGCGCGCTGCCCGTCGGCGAATGCGCGGTGATGCCCGTGCGACTCCCACGGCGTGCCTTGGATCACTTGGTAATCATTGTGCGAAATGCCGACGAACACGCCGATGTCGGTGCCGTTTTCAAAATCGAGAACCAAACCTGCGTCTTCGATCGCCTCCCAGGCCGTCTCAAGAAGGAGACGTTGCTGGGGATCGACGTAGGGCGCCTCGCGCGGTGAGATCCCGAAAAACTGCGGGTCAAACTGATCGATGCCATCAATGAAGCCGCCGCGCCGCGCGACTGACTTTCCGACAATTCCTGGCTCGGCATCGTAAAAACGCTCGACATTCCACCGATCGGGCGGCACGTCGCCAACGGCCTCGCGACCCTCGACTAAAAGTTTCCAGAGCGCGTCCGGGTCGTTGACTCCTCCGGGAAATCGGCAACCAATTCCGATGATGGCAATGCGGTCTTTGGGCATAAACTTTTAGCGTGCTGGAAGCGCGCGATTCACAGGTCGCAACACGGTTTCGTCAAGGTTCGATTTTTGTGCGGAGTTTTCAAAGCCTCCGCCTATTGGACCTTGGTCTTACTCCGCTGGCACAAGAAACCCGTCGCCAACCAATGGCGTCCGCGTTAGAGGAAGAAACATGTGCGGCATCGCAGGCATTCTTGATCTCTCCGCGCGACGCACGGTGCCCGGCGAGATTGCCCGACAAATGGCCCGCGCCCTCGTGCATCGCGGTCCGGATGAAGAGGGTTTTCATTTCCGACCCGGCCTCGCGCTCGCCTCGCGCCGGTTGAGCATTGTCGGCCTCGCGGATGGGCAGCAGCCGGTGACGAACGAGGACGGGAGCGTTGTCGTGGTTTTCAACGGCGAACTTTTCGATCATCTCGAAAAACGCGCGGAGCTGGAGGCGCGCGGACATCGATTGGTGAAGCACTGCGACACGGAGATCATTCCGCACCTTTGGGAGGAACATCAGCACGCGATGTGGGAGCGGCTGCGCGGGCAGTTTGCGATTGCGCTTTGGGACGAGCGACGACGGCGGCTCGCGCTCGGCCGCGACCGCTTCGGAATCTGTCCGCTCTACTGGACGCGGCAGGGCGACTGGCTGCTCTTTGCGTCGGAAATTAAGGCGCTGCTTGCGTCGGGGATGGTGCCCGTGCGGCCGGACCGGCGCGGCATCGATCACATTTTTTCTTTCGCCGCGCTGCCGGGACCGATCACGTGCTTCGAGGGCGTGCAGTTGCTGCGCGCCGGGCACTACCTCGACATCGCGCCGGGCGGTGAAATCGTGGAGCGGGCCTATTGGGAAATGGATTTCCCCGACCATGGTGACGAGGAGCGCGGTGACGATCCGCGGAAACTCGTGGATGAATTTGAGCGGGTCCTACTGCGTGCGGTGGATACGCGGTTAAAAGCGGACGTGCCGGTCGGCTCGTATCTGTCCGGGGGCGTCGATTCCAGCATGATCGCGGCGCTGGCCTGCCATTTGAAAGGCTCGGCAATCAACACCTACACGATTCGCGTGGATTCTCCCGAGCTGGACGAACTCGATGCTGCCAACCTCGTCGCGCGGCACATCAAGACAAAGCCGCCGGTCGTGCAGGAGTTTCGCGACAAGGACGCGGTAAATACTTATCCCGAGCTGATCCGAGCCGCCGAAGCGCCGGTGATCGATACGTCGTGCGCGGCGCTGCTGCAGCTCGCGCGGCGCGTGCACGAGTGCGGGCAAAAAGTTGTGCTCACCGGCGAGGGCGCAGACGAATGGCTGGTCGGCTACCCATGGTATAAGGCGGCGAAGGTGATGGAGTATCTCGACATTCTGCCCGGCGTGCGGCTGAGCGACATGGCGCGGCGCAGCTATCTGCGGCTGAACAAAGTGCCGCAATACCCGCGCGAATTTCGACGCGATGCCGAAGCTGCGGTTGGCGGCCCGAATGCGTGGATCGATTCCTACGGCCTGCTCGGCCTCTCAAAGCTCCGCTTTTACTCCGACTCGATGCACGCCATCCGCGAGCGGGCGAGGCCGTGGGAAGATTTGCAGATGCCGCTCGAACGCGCCAAGCGATGGCATCCGCTCAACCGCGGCATCTGGATCGCGGGCCGCGTCACGCTCGCGGGACATTTGCTTCAGGCGAAGGGTGATCGCGTGTCGATGCATTCCTCCGTGGAAGTGCGGTATCCGTTTCTCGACGAGGAAGTTTTCGATTTCACGTCGCGCCTCGATCCGATGTGGAAATTGCGCGGCTTTCGCGACAAGCATCTGCTGCGAATGCTCGCAGAGCGGTGGCTGCCGGCGTCAGTTTATCGGCGCCAAAAGGTCATCTTCCGCGCGCCGCTCGACAGTTTCCACATGGACCCGGAGCCGCCTTACGTGGCGCAGCTTTTGAGCGAAGAATCGCTCTTGCGCACCGGCTACTTTGATCCCATCGCGGTGCAGCATTGGCGGCGCGCCTTTCGCCAAATGCGGCCGGGTTCATTGCCGCGGCTCTCGATTGAAGGCGGCCTCGCGGCAGTCGTGGCGACGCAGCTTTGGCACCACCTCTACATTGACGCTAGCCTCGCTGAACTGCCATAGGCGTCACGGCAATTTCTCGAGGATCTCGCGCCCGCGCTGCTTCGTCTCCGGATCATCCTTTTCTGTATCAGGCATCGAGAGGCCCTTGGTGATGAAGTTCCTCGCTTCCGCGGTTCTGCCCATCGCGGCATAGGTGCGACCGAGCTCGATGTAGTGCATGAGTCGATTCGGATTGAGCTCGATTGCTTTCTCGAAGCACTTCTCCGCATCTTCGTATTTTGCATGTGGCAGCTTGCCGTAGAGCATCTCCACCAGAGCGCGCTTTACGGTGCTCACATTGGCGACGTTGAAATACCAGCGACCGAGGACATGCCAGCCGAAGTCGTTCGTCGGGTCGAGCGCGATCACCTTGTCGGCAGCCGCTTTGATCACGCTCGAGTTGGCAAACTGCTCCTTGTTGCTTTCAAATGGCAACAGCTTTCCGAGGCTGATGGCCAGCGCGAGGTGCGCCTCCGGGTCGTCCGGTGCTAGCGTCACCGCACGCTGCGAATACTCCACCGCCGTCTTGCCAAGCTCCACTTTTGCTTGGCGCTTCGTCGCGTCACTCATCAGATGCCGATATTGCCGCGCGATGCGCACCAGCAGGCGCGCGTTGTCTGGGTCCAGCTTTTCTGCCGGAAGATAAAAGTTCAGCGCCGCGGCCGGCTGTAGCTTGTCGTAAAAAACGTCGCCCTTTTGAATCAATTCCGTTGCCGAAACCGCACCGTTTCCCGTGCTCGCGAGTGCCAGCGCAGCCACTGCCGAGAGAGTGTAGACGAGAAAGGCGGGGCGCATGTCTTCGTAAGTCGGGGTCGGCTCTATTGATCATTCGTCGTCGCGGACTCCACCATCGAAAGTTCATCACGCCGACAATTTTTCAATGCTCATTTCTTCACCGCCGCCTCCACGAACCGGCCCGCGTTTAGAAGCTCCGCTTCGCTCAGCCGCGGCCCGATCAATTGCAGGCTCGCCATGGGAAAGTGGTCATGACGCAGGGGAACCGGCACAGCCAGCGCGGGGTTGCCGGCGAAATTTGCCGGCACCGTATTTTGAAGCTGGAGCGTGATCGCTTCCATAATTCCTACTTTGAAATTGAGGGAATATACTGGCGGCGGCTTCTGCATCGTGGGCAGCGCAATGAAATCTACTTTCTTGAAAATCTCCTTCAGTGTGTGCTGCCACGCGGCTTGTCTCGCGAGAGCCTGACGGTAAGAGGTCCGGTAGGCTACCCGCCCTGCGAGGATTACCACCTTTGACCGAAGGCTCACTCCCAGCGCGTAGCGGTATTGGCTGTCGCTCAGCCAGGCTCCGGTGGCGGCAATGGCATTGCCATCTTTTTTTGCTTGCTCCCATTTGTTGGAAAAATCTTCGTCCAGCGGGATCACCTGAAAGCCCGCCTTGGCCAGCGCATGGTCCACGGCAAGGTCGACCTTCGGGTCCGTGTTATTCAGCTTTAGGCGTCCGATCCGGATAGTCGCCGCAGAAGGTTTGGCGACTTTCGCCGCTTCATATTTGGCAGCGAAATCATTCTCCAGCAGTTCCATGCCCTGCACGGTGCGGGTGATATCTTTTGCCATCGGGCCGACGGTATCGAGGTGCTTCGGCTCGATCGGATGAATTCCTTTGAGAGAAACCAGGCCATGCGTCGTCTTCAAACCCACCACGCCGCAGCAAGCCGACGGCACTCGGATCGAGCCAGCCGTGTCCGTTCCGAAAGCTACGTCCGCCATTCCGCTCGCCACTGCTACCGCCGAGCCGCACGATGAACCTCCGGGGATGAGCTGTCGCAAGTGGTTGAATGGATTTTTTGGCGTTCCGAAATAATCGTTGATCCCGGACGGAGAGATCGCGAACTCAGTCAGATTCGTCTTGCCTACGAACTGCACACCGCGCTGCCGCGCAATCGCCAGACACGGCGCGTCCTTTTCTGCCGGCTTATGGGATTTCGCAAAAAGCTCCGAGCCCGCCGTGGTCACCACGCCCTTCATGTCGATGTTGTCCTTTACCGCCAGCCGCAGAGCGTGGCTGCCATGCGGCGGAGGCCAGTAGGCGATGAATGCGCGATTGCCCGAAAGTCTCGAATGAAAGCGCGGCAATATTGAACAACCGCCAAATAGGACGATTGATGCCAGCCCGACCGAAAACAATCTAAAGAAAGCGGGGCGAAAATCCTTCATGCTGTTGCGCGATGCTACGTCCCCGCCGCGACAAAGCCAAGAATTTGTCAGGTCTGCAGCCGACTCTCCCCGACCCCAAACCAAAGTGAATAAAGACGCTTCGCGCTCGGAGTAGCGGTTTGCGTCCCGGTCGGTGCGATGATGAGACGGTGGAGATTTTGCAATTGCACGGCTTGGCGCGCGAGGGTTTTTGCGCGAGGGTGCGGCGGTGATTGCTGAAACAAAAATGCCGATCAAGGCTTTGTCTTTCGAAGAAATCGAGGCGCGCTTGCTGGCGCTCGGGCAGAAGAAGTATCGCGCGAAGCAGGTGGTGCAATGGCTTTATGAGAAGCGGGTGAGGTCGTTCGCGGAGATGAGTGATCTGCCGGCGGCGTTGCGCGAGCAGCTGGCTGCGGAGTTTTCGTTCGATGAGTTGACGCCGGTGCGGAAGACGGGGTCGCGCGATACGACGCAGAAGTTTTTGTTTCAATTGGGCGACGGGAGTTTGATCGAGTCGGTGCTGATCCCGGCGTCCCCAGCGCTGTATAGTGAGACGTCGGATCGGCGGACGATCTGTGTCTCGACGCAGGTCGGGTGCGCGTATGGGTGCAGGTTTTGCGCGAGCGGGCTGGATGGATTTTCGCGGAATTTGAGCGCGGGGGAAATTGTAGAGCAGATTTTGCGGGTGGAGGAGAGCAGCGGCGAACGGGTGGATAATGTGGTGTTCATGGGGATGGGGGAGCCGCTGGCGAATTTCGAAAATCTGTGCCGGGCGCTGACGATCATTAATGCGCACTGGGGAATTGGGATCGGTGCCCGCCACATCACGGTCTCGACGAGTGGGCTGGCGCCGCGGATTCGCGAGCTGGCGGAGCTGCCGCTGACGGTGCGGCTGGCGATTTCGCTGCACGGGGCGACGGATGAGGTGCGGGAAAAAATCATGCCGGTGAACCGGAAGTATCCGCTGGCGGAGCTGCTCGATGCGTGCGGTTTTTGGATGCGCAAAAAACGGAAGGGGCTGACGTTTGAATACATCCTCATCCACGAGGTGAATGACACGGCGGAGCAGGCGCACGCGCTGGCGCGGCACGCGGTGCGACTCGGCGCGAAGGTAAATTTGATCCCATACAATACGGTGGAGGGTTTGCCGTGGGAGCGCCCGCCGGTGCCGCGGCAGGAGGCGTTTTTGCGCATTTTGAGAAACGCGGATGTCGTGGCGACGATTCGCCGCGAGAAGGGTCACGATATCGACGCGGCGTGCGGGCAATTGCGACTGCGGACGGCGCGCGAGCTCGCCGGCGACAAATCTTTTGCAGAAAGCGCGAACGAGCATTAACTAGAAGCGATGGCCGACGACGAGCCGCCAGCACGGATGTGGGATGAATACGATTGGGAGCGCTTTCTGCAGCAGCAGGATCGCAAGACGGAGCGTTACATGGAGCTGCTGGAAAAATACATCGATGATCCGAATCGCGACCAAATCATCGCGTGCGAGATGGGCTGGCATCATCTGCTCAATGACGAGGAGATGGAGGATATCGATTCGCAATTTTCGGAGGAGATGAAGTCGCTGGCGGCCGAGGAAGACATGGATCTCGACGCAGAAGCGGAGGCGTTCGAGGCGCATCCGCTGTATCAGGCATCATTCGCGCTGACGGTCTGGCTGGATCAATTTTTCGACGACAACGGCGATCTGCAAAATCACCCGACCGCAGTGAAGCTCGCGACGCAATGCGCGATCGCGAGCGCGAAGCTCGCGGCTGCGCTCAGCGATGACGATGTGGATGAAATCGGGATGACGATCGCGTATTTAAAACGGGCGCTGAAGGCCGTGACGAACGCGATCGACGCCGGCGCGCAATTAAAAAAAGAAATCAATCTCAGCACCGCGCGGTGTGCGTCGCTCAACCATCGCCTGTTTCAGATTCGCGACCGAATCATCGCGCTCATGGGCGAATACCGCTGCGAATGGCGCCGGCGCCAAGGGTGAAAATTTTTCGAATGAAGTCCCTGCGGCTTCGTCAAACACCGTGCCGTTAGCAGCTGAACCCGTAGCCGAGCCGCTCTCCACGGCGGCCGAGGACGCCGTGCTGGTGGCCCGCTGCCAGCGTGGCGACACGCAGGCTTTTAATGAGCTGGTTACCAAGCATCGCCAAAAAGTTTACGCAATGATTTACAACATGGTTCGCAACGAGCAGGACGCGTGGGACCTCGCGCAGGATGGATTCCTGAAGGCGTGGAAATCGATCGCGCGTTTCCGCGGCCAGTCCTCTTTTTACACGTGGCTCTATCGCATCATGATGAACGTCACGATCGATTGGGTGCGCAAAAAACGCATCGAAAGCCAAGCGGAATTTGACGAGACGCTTGGGCTGCGCGGCGTCGAGGCCGGCGCGGTGACGGCGCCAAAACAGGACGCACTGCCGTTAAAAAAAATGGAGCAGGTGGAGATTCGTGCACGCATCGATGCGGCGGTGGAAAAGCTGACGCCCGAGCATCGCGCGGTGATTTTGATGCGCGAGATGGACGGCCTCGAATACCAGGAAATCGCCGACGCGATGGAATGCTCGATCGGAACGGTCATGTCGCGCTTGTTTTACGCCCGCAAGAAACTGCAGGTCCTGCTGAAAGACGTTTATGAAAACATTTGAGGAAAAATTCACCGCATGGATTGACGGAACTTTGCCCGCACCGGAGCTCGCGGATTTCGAGCGCGAACTTTCCGCGAGGCCCGATGCCGAGTCCGAGCGATTCGCCGCAAAGCGGCTTGGCGGCTTGCTTCGCGAGCACATGGGAACGCCGCGGCTGAGCAACGAAGATTTTTTCAATCATCAGCTGATGCAGCGGATTGAAGCGGAGCAGCCGCGCGAGGAGCGCGCGCCGCTACGGACACTTTTCTGGACTTTGCCGCGCATGGCGTGGACCGGGGCGCTCTGCATGGTGCTCGCTGCGGCGCTTTATCGCGTCACGGTTCCGAAGACGCAAAAGCAGGTCGCGTCGAGCCAGCAATACGTGGCCAGTATCCTCAACGCGCATGCCGACGATCCGGACGTTTCTGCCACCGCGTATCACGACCAAGACGAAAACGTGACGGTGCTCTGGCTCGACGGATTGAACTACATTCCCGCCGACCGGAAGCTAAAGTAACCGATGCGCGCGACGATTCTTCTTTGCGCGCTCAGCGTGTTTTTGCCGCTGCAGTTTGTGCGCGCGGCAGCGCCGAGCGTCTGGAGCGGACTCGTGCTCGCGACGAACGAAGATCATCCGAAGGAAGCTCCGCTCGAACTGCGGAAGTTTAAAACAAAGCTGGAAAATGTTTTCGGCTACAACCAGCTCGAATTGATCGGCCAGCACACGGAATCGATGGACGATCCGCTCGAGCATTGGCTCATCCCGAGCAAGAATTTCTGCCTGCGAGTGGATGCGAAACCGCTCTCGAAAATCGGCTGGCCGCTACGGCTCCAGATTTTCGAGGACAAAAAATTGCTCGCGCATTTCGATGCGAACCTCGGCCCGCAAAGCCCGTTGTTTATCCGCGGCCCGCTTTACGCCGGCGGACAGTTGATCATCATTTTGCTGGTTAAGTGAAAAGCAGCCGCCGCGAGCGCGGACGATTTTTAAATCGCGAAATCGTTATACTCCGGCTTCACCAGCTCGACGGGCGGATTCAACATTCCAGCGGCAACGGTGTGATTCGTCCCTTGCTCGATCAGGATGAATGAGCCGGTCAGCCGGTTCGCCGAGTAGCCGTCGAAAACCAGCGGCCGCGCCGCGCGCAGGCGAATTTCGCCGATGTCGTTGAGCGCCAGTTCCGCTGGTTCGGGCTCGGGTTCGAATGTGGAAATATTGATGCGGTTTTCGATTGATTGAACAATTGCCTGCACGGTTTGCGACGTGTGCTTGAGGAAATATTTTCGCCCGCGCTGAAGCGGCCGCGGATTCATCCAGCAAATTTTTGCATGCAGATCAGTGCTCATGCCGGGCAAATTTTCGACGCCGATGATCGTGTCGCCGCGGCTGATATCGAGATCGTGCTCGAGCGTGATCGTCACCGATTGCGGGCAAAATGCCTCGGGCAAAATTTTCTCGTGCAGCCGAATTTCCTTCACCGTGCTGCTCCAGCCGCCGGGCAGCACCATTACTTTTTGACCAACTTTTACGAGGCCGCCGGCGATTTGTCCGCTAAAGCCGCGGAAGTCGTGCAGCTTCGGATCGCGCGGATGATTCGGGCGATTGACCCATTGCACGGGCAGGCGAAACGCGGTCATGTTCCAGTCGCTCGCGATGTGGATCGTCTCGAGATGCGCGAGCAAAGCGGGGCCTTCATACCACGGCGCGGCCGAAGTTTTTTCGACTACGTTGTCGCCATTGAGTGCGCTGATCGGGATGAATTTTACATCCTTGAAAATGTTGAGCCGCGGCAAAAACGCTTCGACTTCGTCGCGAATTTTCAGAAAGCGTTCCTCGCTCCAATCGACGAGATCCATTTTGTTCACGGCGATGACGAGATGCGGAATGCCGAGCAGCGCCGCGAGGTAAGTATGCCGCCGGCTTTGCTCGATCACGCCTTGTCGCGCGTCGATGAGCACGATGGAAAGATTGGCCGATGACGCGCCGGTGACCATGTTGCGCGTGTATTGGACGTGGCCCGGCGTGTCGGCGACGATGAACTTTCGGCGCGGCGTCGCGAAGTAGCGGTAGGCGACGTCAATGGTGATGCCTTGTTCGCGCTCGGCGCGCAATCCGTCGGTGAGATTCGCGAGATTGATCGCGCCGCCGCCGGTGATGTCCGCCGAGCGTTCCATCGCCTCGATTTGATCCTCCATCAAAGATTTCGAGTCGTAGAGCAGCCGGCCGATGAGCGTGGATTTGCCGTCGTCCACGGATCCGCAGGTGTTAAAACGAAGTATGTCGATGGGATGATGCGCCGGCGCGGTCATTTTAAAAATAGCCCTGCTTTTTCCGATCCTCCATCGCCGCCTCGGATGTTTTATCGTCGGCGCGCGAACCGCGTTCCGTCACGCGCGCGGCAGCGATTTCCGCGATGATGTCATCGACCGATTGCGCGGGCGATTCGACCATGCCGGTGCTGATGATGTCGCCGATGGTGCGGACGCGGACGATGAGCTCGCGCACTTCCTCGTTCGGTTTTGGCGGCAGCAAATCGTTCACGGGTAGCCACTGGCCGGCGCGTCGCACGCACTTGCGCGGATGGCTGAAATAAATCGTCGGCACTTCGAGATTTTCCTCGCGGATGTATTCCCACACGTCCATTTCCGTCCAGTTCGAGAGCGGAAAAACGCGCATGTGTTCGCCCGGATTTACGCGCGCGTTGTAAAGATTCCAGATTTCCGGCCGCTGATTTTTCGGATCCCATTGGCCGAACGAATCGCGAAAGGAAAAAAATCTTTCCTTCGCGCGCGCCTTTTCTTCATCGCGCCGCGCGCCGCCAATCGCGCAATCGAAACCGAACTCCTCGATCGCCGCGAGCAGCGTCGGGATTTGCAAACGATTCCGACTGATCTCGCCCGGCGCGGGCACTGCGATTCCCTGTGCAATTGCGTCGTCGACTTTGCGCACGATTAATTTCGCGCCGAGTTCGTGCGCGCGTTTGTCGCGGAAAATATTCAGCTCGGGAAAATGATGACCCGTGTCCACATTCAGCAGCGGCATCGGCAGCTCGGATGGCCGGAATGCTTTTTCCGCGAGCCGCAGCAGACAGATCGAATCCTTGCCGCCGGAAAACATCAGCGCCGGATGCTCGAATTCCGCGGCGACCTCGCGCATCACGTGAATCGCCTCCGTTTCCAAATATTGCAGATGATCTAAATGATAAGACTTCATGGAATGGCGCGCGCGATGGCGCGGGATTTCCTCGCCGCGTCAGCTCACGGCTTCCGCGGCCTTCCCGCCCCACGCCGCGTGCAGGCCGCACTCGCGCTTTTCATCGGCCTTCGCGGGATCGAAATAATCCCACTCATTCGGCAGGCCGTGCGCGGCGAGATACGATTCCATTTCCGCGTCGTCGAAATAAAAAAACGGGCTGACTTTCAGCGCGCCGAAATTTTTGTCCTCGGAAACAATGTCGAGCTCAGCGCGATTCGGATTTTGCACTTTGCGCAAAGCCGTCAGCCAGACGGTCGGCGCGAGTTCTTTCATGCCGCGCTGAAATGGCTCGAGCTTGAAAATGGCGCTGAATTCTTTCAGCGCCGCTTCATTTTCCGGCGTCGGAATTTCGCCGTGAATCGCGTCGCGATGCGCGGCCGTCATGCGCGGGACGAATGCCTTGATGTTTAAATTCAGCAACTTTTTCAGCTCTTCCGCGTGGCGATAAGTCGCCGGCCGGTTGTAGCCGTGATCGACCCAAAGCACCGCAATGTCCGGCTGCGCCTGGACGCAAACGTGCAAAATCGCCGCTTCGTATGGACGAAAATTTGTCGAGACAATCGCGCGACCGGGCGCAACTGCGAGCGCCCATTCCACGATTTCGCGCGGCGATTTTTCGCGCAGTTCCGCATTTGCGCGGACGATTTGATCCGGAGACATTTTGCGAGCGGCGATCCTTTTAAGCTTCCGTCAATTGCGGCAGCGATTCGGCCGCTGCAACGACGGCGTCGGCGGTGATGCCGAGCTCTTTCATCACGGTTGCGCCCGGAGCGCTGAGGCCGAAGCGATCGATGCCGACAACTTTTCCGTCGAGCCCGACGTAGCGATACCAAAGATCGCTGACGCCCGCTTCGATCGCGACGCGGCGGCGGCAACTCGATGGCAAAACTTCCTCGCGATAGTCCGGCGATTGCCGATCAAAACGTTCGAAGCACGGCATTGAAACGACGCGCGTCGAGGCGCCAAGCGTCTTCGCGGCGGCCACGGCGTGCTGCAATTCACTGCCGCAGGAAAGCAAAATTGTCTCGAGCGGCTCGGTTTCTTTCACGGCAACGTAGCCGCCTTTCGCAACGCCTTCGCGTCGATCCGCGACGGAAATTTCGCTGAGCATCGGCACGACCTGGCGCGTGAGTGCGAGCAAAGTCGGGCCGTCCGTGCGCTGCATCGCCGCGACAAATGCGCCCGCCGTTTCCTCCGGATCGGCCGGACGAATGACATCGAGATGCGGAATCACGCGCAGGCCGCTCACCGTTTCGACCGGCTGATGCGTCGGGCCGTCCTCGCCGACGCCGACGGAATCGTGCGTGAAAATGTAAGTGACCGGCAGCCCCGCGAGCGACGCGAGGCGGATCGATGCGCGACAGTAATCGGCGAAAACCAAAAACGTCGCGCAGCTCGGGCGGAAGATGCAGTCGTAGGCAAAGCCGTTGCAAATCGCGGCCATGCCGTGCTCGCGAATTCCGAAGCGGATGTTGCGGCCGCTCCAGTTATCCGGCGAAAAATCTTTGTCGGAGTTGATGTAGTTCAACGTCGAGCCGTGCAGATCGGCGCTGCCGGAAATCAGCAGCGGCATCGCCTCGGCGATCGGCTGCAGCACTTCGCTGCCGGCTTTGCGCGTCGCGAGTTTTGCGTCGGCGGCGAACGGAGGAATTTTTTCCAGCAGATCCGCCGGAACATTTTTTTCGAGACCGGAATCGAGCAGCGCGGCGAGTTCCGGATTCGCTTTGCGCCAGGCGCGATACGTCTC
Source organism: uncultured Verrucomicrobiae bacterium (assembly GCA_963836755.1). GTDB lineage: Bacteria > Verrucomicrobiota > Verrucomicrobiia > Chthoniobacterales > Chthoniobacteraceae > JAJPJG01. Next base: position 143,678 of record CAWIKF010000001.1, read on the forward strand.
ATTCCATTTTTCATAGCCGGCGACAAGCTGCTGCTTGCGCTCGAGGAAAAATTCGCGCGTTTCTTTTGAGACAAAAAAATGTTCGTCCGCCGGAAGGCCGAGCTCGACGCGATCTTTGTCCACAAATTTTGCGCCGCCTTCGCCGTGCGCCTTTGCGGTGCCGGCGACTTCGGGAATGCCTTTGCCGATCAGCGTCCGCGCGATGATCACCTGCGGCTTGCCAGTCGCCGCTTTCGCTTTCTCGATCGCCGCGTGGATCGTCTCGAGATCGTTGCCCTCGATCGTCTGCACTTCCCATTCGATTGCCTCGAAACGCTTCGCGGCGTTTTCGCTTTGCGTGGCATTCGCCATCGCGTCGAGCGTCACGTCGTTCGAGTCGTAAATGAGGATCAGGTTGTCGAGTTTGAAATGCCCGGCGAACGCCATCGCTTCCATCGCGACGCCTTCCTGCATGCAGCCGTCGCCGGCGAGGCAGATGATGTGGTTGTCGAAAATTTTGTGCTCGGCCGATATTGAAACGCGCCGCGGCCATTTTCTGCGAAACAGCGTAGCCGACCGCGTTGCCGACGCCCTGGCCGAGCGGGCCCGTCGTCGCTTCGACGCCGTGCGTTTCAAAAGATTCCGGGTGGCCAGGCGTGTGGCTGTGCAACTGGCGGAAGCGCTTCACGTTTTCCATCGGCACGTCGAAGCCGGAAAGATGCAGCCATGAATAAAGGAACATCGAGCCGTGGCCGGCGCTGAGCACGAAGCGGTCGCGGTTGATCCAGCGCGGCTCGTCGGGATTGAAGACCATCGCGTGGCCATAAAGCACCGCGCCGATTTCCGCGCAGCCGAGCGGAAGCCCGAGATGGCCGGATTGGCACGCATGCACGGCGTCCATGGCGAGCCCGCGCGCTTCGTTTGCGGCGCGGGAGAGAGCTGTCGTGTTCATTTTCATAAATGGGGAGCCGAGATTAAAACGCGCCCGCCGCAAGTCAAGACGGAGCGGTTTTGATTTCGCCGCGCGGTTTTTCTATTCTGGAAAAATCTCCGCGCGAAAAAATCTAAAAATGCGAATCCCAAAAATCCTGAATCCCGATGCTCGTCTGGCGAAAACTTAGCTCCGCAAAATGGGAGGACGCGTGGATGGAACGGCTTAGCTGCATCGATCCGCAGCGCATCGTCATCAGCAATTTTGCCGGCGCGAAAACGATCCGCATCGAGGCTTACGACATTTCGCCGCGCGACGCGAAACAGCTTGTGAAGCACTTTGGCGGGCAGGTGAGGGAAATGAAGCGCCGCGACTTTGTCGCAGAGCACGCCGCGCTGCGGCCGCCGTTGCGCATCCGCGACAAACTCCTCATCACCCGCACGCACGAGGAAAAAGAAAAACTTCGCGCGCAATTTCCGCGGCGGCACGTGCTCGTCATTCCCGCGGCGATGGCATTCGGCACGGGCGAACATGCGACGACTGCGACTTGTTTGCGGTGGCTGTGCAAACTGGCTGCGGAGTTTTCCGCGCCATGGGATCTGCTCGATCTCGGCACCGGAAGCGGCATTCTCGCGCTGGCGGCAAAAATGCTCGGCGCGCGCCGCGTCGATGCAGGCGACTTTGATCCCGACTGCATCCGCATCGCGCGCGACAACTTTGACGCCAACGGATCGGCAGAAATCCATCTCCGCCAGCTCGACGTCACGAAATGGAAGCCGACGCGGACGTGGGATTTGGTCAGCGCAAATCTTTTCAGCAGCGTCCTGATCCGCGCCGCGCCGCAAATTTCGCGGGCGCTCAAACCGCGCGGCGCATTTCTTTTTTCCGGCATTCTCCGCGAGCAGGAGCGTGATTGCGTGCGAGCGTTTGAACGCGAAAAAATGCACGTCGAGCAAATCATTCGCAAAGGAAAATGGGTGACCGGCCTCGCGCGGCGCCGGTCCTGAAATTCGTTTGACGTGCCGCGCGGCGTGCCGCTAACGTGCCTCCCCTTTTCGCCATGCCAGAAGAACTCAGCTACGTCATCCTCACGCCATATTCGATGCGCAAATCGCGCACCGGCGGGATCATCGCCCGGCTCATCTCACGCACCGGACTCGATCTCGTGCGCGCGCGGATGTTCGCGCCGAGCAAGGAATTGACGGAGAAATACGCGGAGACGATCGTGACCGACCCGGAGCCGCGTCATCGCAAAACGCAGGAGCAGGTGCGCGATTACGTTTTGCAGAATTTTCAGCCCGACGCTTCCGGCCAGCGGCCGCGCGTTTTGTTCCTCGTCTTCCGCGGCGAAAATGCGATCGCGCGCATCCGCAACGTCGTCGGCCACATCGTCAATGAACGGACGAGCGGCGAGACGATTCGCGACACGTTCGGCGATTACGTCACGAACAAAAACGGCGACGTCACGTATTTTGAACCGGCCGTGCTCGCGCCGCCCGATGCGCAATCGGCCGAGCGGAATATGAAACTTTGGGCCGAATATTCCGACCGTGACGGCGGCCTGCTCGACGACGTGGTGCAGCACTCGACCGGCGCCAACGTCCAGAAAACGCTCGTGCTCATCAAGCCGGACAATTTCCGCTTTCCAAACGCACGGCCCGGCGGCGTCATCGATCTTTTTTCACGCACCGGCCTTTATATTATTGGCTTCAAAGTCCACCGCATGAGCGTCGCGCAGGCCGAGGAATTTTACCGGCCCGTGCTCGACGTCCTGATGGAAAAACTCAAGGAGCCGACCGGCGTGCGCGCGCGACTCTCGATCGAAAACGAAATCGGACTCCCGCTCACCGAGGAGGTCCAGCGCAAGCTCGGCGAATTGCTCGGCCCGATCGCCGGGCGTCAAAACTGGGAGTCAATCGTGCAGTTCATGGCGGGGTTGAAACCGAGCGAATGCCCCGCCGATCGCCGCAACGATCCGGGAACGGAAAAATGCATTGCGCTCGTTTATCAAGGCGTTGATGCCGTGCGAAAAATCCGCGAGGTTCTCGGCCCGACCGATCCTTCCAAGGCGCCTCCCGGCTCGATTCGCAAGGAATTTGGCCAGACGATCATGGTCAATGCCGCGCACGCATCCGATTCCGCCGAGAATGCGGAGCGCGAGATGAAGATCGTGCAGATCGACGAGAATAATCTGAAGCCGTTGATCGAAGTTCAATTTGCGTAAATCAAAAATCGTTAAAACTTAAAAATCCAAATCTCATGACCATTTCATCCCGCGCCAGCAGCCTCACCCCATCGCTCACTCTTTCCATCGACAGCAAAGCGAAAGCCATGAAAGCCGAAGGAATCGACGTGTGCGGTTTCGCCGCCGGCGAGCCCGATTTTGACACGCCCGAGCACATCAAAACCGCGTGCATCGACGCGATCAAATCCGGTTTTACAAAATACACGCCGAGCTCCGGCATGCCGGAATTGCGTGCGGCCATCGCGGAAAAATTTCTCAAGGACAACCAGCTCGAATACAAATCGCACCAGATCATCGTTAGCAACGGCGCGAAGCAATCGTGCTTCAACGCAATCGCGGCGACGTGCGAACCGGGCGACGAAGTTTTGATCCCGACGCCGTATTGGCTGAGCTATCCGGAGATGGTGCGGCTCGCCGGCGCGGAGCCGGTGTTCGTCCAGACGGCCCAGGAAAACGGCTGGAAAATGACCGCAGAGGATTTTGAAAACGCGATGACGCCGCGCACAAAAATGGTGATCATCAATTCGCCCGGCAATCCGACCGGCTCTGTTTACACGCGCGAGGAACTTTCCAAGATCGCCGAGGTCGCGATTGAGGAGGACATTCTCATTCTCTCGGACGAAATTTACGAAAAGTTGACTTACGACGACGCGGAGCATGTCAGCATCGCGTCGCTCTCGCCGGAAGCTCACGACCTGACAATCACCGTGAACGGCTTCAGCAAAGCCTACGCGATGACCGGCTGGCGTCTCGGCTATCTCGGCGCGCCCGAACCAATCGCGAAAGCGATCGATTCCATCCAAAGCCACAGCACCTCGAATCCATGTTCGTTCGCGCAAAAAGGCGGCCTCGCCGCGCTCCGTGGCGATCAGCAGGCGGTCTCAGACATGCGCGATGAGTTCAACCTTCGCCGCGATTATATGTTTGATCGGCTTTCAAAAATGAATGGCATCAGCGCGGTCAAACCGCTCGGCGCATTCTACATTCTCGCGAACATCAGCCGCCTCTCGCTCACGTCGCAAAATTTCGCCGACCGTTTGCTCAGCAAGGCAAACGTCGCCGTCGTCCCCGGCATTGCTTTTGGCGACGACCGGACGATCCGTTTCAGCTACGCGACGAGCATCGATATCATCAAAACCGGTCTCGACCGGTTCGAAGATTTCTGCCGGACGCTGTAAAAGTTCAGCGCAAAATCGCCAGCCCAAGCAGGCCGGTGATGATCAAATAAATCGCGACGATGTAGTTGAGCAGCTTTGGCGCGATCAGAATCAAAATTCCGGCGATCAGCGCCACAAGCGGCCCGAAGTGAACGACATGCAGGTGCATGAACATCGTTCGTGAATCGGCTGCTTCGCGAGCGCATCGCGCGCGGAATTTGCGAGCTTTTAACGCATCGTTAAATGTTCACGGCGTAAACATTGATGCCGATGAATGTGCATATTTTCTTGTTTTGTGAACATATCCGGCGTGATCTGTTCATGACGTGAACACGTTCAATCGCACCAAACCTTACAACGATCTGCCATTGCTGCCGCCGCGCGGCACGCTGGAAACAGTGCCCGTGCTGAAGGCGGCGACGCGCGCGCATCGCCGGCTGGCCGAGCTGAAAGGCCGCACGAACACCGTGCCGAACCCGACGATTTTGCTGAACACAATCGCCCTGCAGGAAGCAAAGGCGAGCTCGGAAATCGAGAACATTTTCACGACGAACGACGAACTTTACCGCGGCATGAGCATGGAGGCGCTGAGCGCGAGCCCGCACGCGAAGGAAGTTTTGCATTACAACGAAGCGCTGTGGCAGGGCGCGGAAACGCTGCGCAAAAGCGAAGTTTTTTCCACGAACCTCGCGGTTAAAGTTGTCAACACCATCAAGGAAAACGACGCGGGAATTCGGAATTTGCCCGGCACGCAGTTGATCAATCCGAACACGAAGGAGGTCATCTACACGCCGCCCGACGGCGAAAAGCGCATCCGCAATTTGCTGCACAATTTCGAGAAATTTGCGAACCAGGGCGGCGACGATCTGGACGCGCTCGTGAAGATGGCGATCCTCCATTATCAGTTCGAGGCAATTCATCCGTTCCACGACGGGAATGGCCGCACGGGCCGGATCCTGCTGATTCTTTACCTGTTGCACGAAAAGTTGCTCGACCAGCCGATCCTGTTTTTGAGCCGTTACATCATTGAAAACAAAACACGTTACTATCGGTTGTTGCGCAGTGTGACGGAGGAGGGCGCGTGGGAGCAATGGATTCTGTATCTCCTGCACGCCGTGGAAATGACGGCGCATGAAACGTGCGAAAAAATCAACGCGATCGCCGAGCTGCTGGTCGCGATGATCGAGGAAGCGCGCGTCAAACTGCCGAAGCGAATTTTTTCCAAGGAATTAATCGAGCAGCTTTTCGTGCAGCCGTATTGCAAAATCAAATTCCTCGAGGAAGCCGGCATCGCGCGGCGCGTGACAGCGTCACGCTACTTGCACGAGCTGGAAATGGCGAAGCTGGTCCGCGTGCAAAAAGTGGGCACGGAAATGCTTTTCATCAATTTCCGGCTCGTCGATCTGCTCGGCGGCGAGTCGCGTAAACGTTAACGCGCGTTTAAATATGAATCGCGCGACCGAAGGCGGCTTCGGTCGCTTCCTTCACCGCTTCGCTCAGCGTCGGGTGCGCATGGATCGTCGCCTCGATCTCCTCGTGCGTCGCCTCGAGCGTGATCGCAAGGCCGAGCTCCGCGATCAGCTCCGTCGCTTCCGCGCCAATGATGTGCGCGCCAATGATTTCACCGTGCGGCTCGCCAATGAGCAGTTTCACGAAACCTTCGCTCTCGCCCACTGCCAGGGCTTTGCCGCTGGCCTGAAATGGGAATTTGCCGACTTTGAATTTGAGCCCTTTTTCTTTCGCCGCGCGTTCGGTGAGACCGACGCTCGCGACTTGCGGCTGGCAATAGGTGCAGCCGGGAAACGTGGTTACTTTGCGCGGAGTTCCTTTGTTAAACATTCCGTCAACGGCTTGCGTCGCCTCGTAACTCGCAACGTGCGCGAGCCACGGCGGTCCGATGATGTCGCCCGCGGCGTAAACGCCGGGCACGCTCGTCTCGTATTTGTCGTCGGTTTTGATGTAGCCGCGCTCAGTCAAATCAAGTTTGACGCCACCGGGCAGCAGCGGCGCAACACCGATTGCCACAAGCGCGACGTCGGCTTCGATGATTTCGGATGTTTTGCCCTCGACGGAGATTTTGACGCCATTTTCCGTGACCTCGGTCTTCGTTGTTTTCGTGCTGGTGAAAATTTTGATGCCGGCTTTTGTCAGCGATTTTTCCAGCAACACGCTTACTTCCGTGTCTTCGACGGGAAGAATGTTCGGCATCATTTCCACGACGGTGACTTCCGTTCCGAATGCGTTGTAAAAATACGCGAACTCGATGCCGATCGCGCCGGCGCCGATGATGACCAACGACTTCGGCTGTGGATCGAGCACCATCGCTTCGCGGCTGCCGATGACGGTCTTGCCGTTGAAATCCAAGCCCGGCAATTGCCGCGTGACGACGCCGGTTGAGACCAAAATCTTCGGCGCGGTGTGCGTTTCTTCCTTGCCGTCCTTGCTTTTCACCGTGACGGAACCGGCCTTTGGAATCGACGCTTCGCCGCGCAGGTAGTCGATTTTGTTTTTCTTGAAAAGGAATTCGATGCCGCCGGCGAGCTTGTCGGCGACGTTGCGGCTGCGCTTGATGACCTTGCTCCAGTCGAAGCTCAGGTTGTCGAATTTGAAGCCGAAATCTTCGGCGCGGTGGCTCATTAGATGAAAAAGCTCCGCATTGCGCAGCAGCGATTTCGTCGGGATGCAGCCCCAGTTCAGGCAGGTGCCGCCGGCGCGTTCTTTTTCCACGCAGGCCACTTTCTTTCCGAGCTGCGCGGCGTGAATCGCGCCGACATATCCCGCTGGGCCGCCGCCAATGACAATGAGGTCGTAATTCATAGGAACAACAAAGATGCGTGCGGCGGCGGAGCGTCGTCAAAGGATTTGTCGCGACGAAAGCGGAGATCGCCGCGACGGAGCTCGTGAACTTTTACTGCAAACGCGATTCGCGTTCTTACGTCAAATCGAGCGAGTCGAGCAGCGCGCCATTGATGCGGCCGGTCGGGGCGAGGCCGTGATCGCGTTGATAGGAAGCGATCGCTCCGCGCGTGCCTGGCCCGATGACGCCATCGACCGCGCCATAGTAATATCCTTCGTGGCGCAGACGGCGCTGCACGTCGACGACGACGTTTGCCCCGACGACTGTGGCTTGATAGACGGGCCGTGAATAATAAACCGGCTCGTCGTAAAAATATGGATTGTAGGAGTAGCCGCCGTTGATGAAGACGACGCTGTCGTGGCGATGATAGCGATTCCACCAATCGCGGTCGTGGTGATCGTGGTGGTCGCTGTCATGATGATCGTCGTGGTGATCATCGTGGTGGCTGTCGTGATGATCGTGGTGATCGTAGGCGTTTGCCGAGCCGATGAAAGCGAGGCTGGCTGCGGCAGCGAGTGACGGGAGATTAAAAAGTTTCATTGGTTTCTTTTCGACGGGACATTGTCCTTCGTATTCAAAATCGGATGGCGTCAATTTTTTGCGTGGTCGCTCCACTCAGCCGCGACGCTCCGTTTTTGCTGCGAATGATCGTGGTAAAAAAGACGCCGGTTCTTGCAGCCGTATTCGTGGAGCAGCTTCGTCACTTTTACGTCAAAGCAGCAATACTCCGCGATCTCGAGCAGACGGCCTTCGCGGAACCATTTGATCGCGTCGATTCCGCCTGCGGTTTTTCCCGTGCCGAGCGTCGCCTGCGCGAGCGCGTTGAGCGCGACGCGATGCCCGAGGCGCGGCTCGAGATCAGCGAGGATATCGAAACTGCAAAGCTGGTGCTTCAAGTCGAGCACCGTGTAACCCATCAGCACCTCGTAATCGAAATTGACCGTGTTGAAACCGATGACCAAATCCGCGCGCAAGAGCTGCTCGATCAAATCATCGACGCGCTTTTCCGGGAACACCCGATATTCGCCGGTGCGCGTGCTGTAAGTGACGCCGACGGACATTCCCATGTCGCGTTTTTTTTGCCAGCCGCCCGCGTCATTAGCCGTCCGTTGCGTTTCGAGATCAAAGTAGACGATGTCGCGAGCCATGCAGCCTTGTAAAAAAGTGCGTGCGCGATTTCAAGCTTCGCTCAACTCCACCGACTCGCCGACAGGTGCTGGCGAAGTGCGGAAAAGTGTGAGCACAAGCACGAACGCGACCAGGAGCAGCAGTCCGCTGAGCGTAAACGGAGTGCGACCGTAGCGTGAACTGATGTCAAACGTGGCCACCCAGCCGCCGATCGCCGGCCCGACCGCGCGGCCGAGGCTGCCGGAACTTTGCATCAGCCCGAGCGCGCGGCCCTGCCAGCGCTTGTCCACGCTGCGCGAAAGCAGGCCGTTGAGCGTCGGCGTGAGGAAGCTGTTGCCGATCGCGAGCCCAGCGCTGGCGGCCAAAAGCGCAGTGATGCCGCCGAGTTCCTTGCTCACAGCCAGCGCAAAAAGACTCAGCGCCAGCAGGATCGCGCCGAATGCCGCGAGCTTGCGTTCGCCATATTTTTTCACCATGTGCCGGATCATTCCGCCCTGGATAATGACGCCAATGACGCCGATTCCCGCAAAGACATAGCCGGTGTGTTTCGCGTCAAAACCGAAGCGGTGGTCCATGAAGAGCGCGTAAAGCGCCGTCATGATGGAGAAGCCGGTGATGAGGAAAAAATAGATCGCGATGACTGTCGTGAGGATCTGGCGGTTCGAGTGCTGCAACACGTCGCGGATTGGCTGACGCTGCGCGGGATGCGATCGATGTTCAGCGTCGAGGCTTTCGGGCAGCCGGAAAAAAATCCAGATCGCGTTTAAAACCGCGAGCGCAGACGCGAAATAAAATGGCGCCGAATAGCCGTAGCGCCCGCTGAGCAATCCGCCGATCGCGGGGCCAAAAATAAACCCGAGGCCGAACGCTGCGCCGATCAACCCCATCGCGCCCGAGCGCTCCTCCGGTGTCGTGATGTCCGCGATGTATGCTTGAGCCGTTCCGATATTCCCGCCGGAAATTCCATCGATGATTCGCGCCGCAAAAAGCATCGCGAGCGTCGTCGCGGCGCCCATGATGTAAAAGCCGATCGCCGATCCGATCACGCTGATGATGAGCACCGGCCGGCGTCCCACGCGGTCCGAAAGTTTTCCCCAAACCGGTGCGCCGAGAAATTGCACAGCCGAATAAATGCCGACGAGAAAACCGTTCATCACCGACGAAGCGCCAAAGTGCATCGCATAAAGCGGCAGCACCGGGATTACGATGCCGAAGCCGATCATGTCGATGAAAATGGTCAGCAAAATAATGCTGAGCTGTGTCTTTTTAGTAGCCATTGAAATGAGAGCTGCGGGAACTTTGACGCGCAGCGCTCAATGGCACCCGCAACCGCCGGAGCCGCATGAATGCTTGCTCGGCGCCGAATCCGGCGATCCTTTTTGCACGAAGCCATAGCCGCCGCTGATCACGCGCCGCACCGGCTCGCCCGTCTCCGGATCCGCCGTCAGCGGCGCATCGCGCATGCTTTGCTTCAGCTCGAAACGGCGCTTCGTCTGGCCGGTCGTCTCGTAAACATAGATGGGCATGCGGGAAAATTTAGACGATGCGCGAGCGGTGTCAAAGCTCTCATCCGCGCGCTGCGGCGTGTCGATTTCCGCCCGTTTTTTGCGCACGTGGAAAATCTTGCACTTTGCGCGTGAACCTTTGAACTTGTGCGCACTGATGCTCTCCGAAATCGCGCAGTTGCTCGTTCTCCAGGATCGTGATCGCAAAATCCGCACGCTGCGGATGGAGCTAAAAATGGTGCCGCTAGAGCGGGGCGATCTCGAAACCAAACTCGCTTCGCAGCGCACGCAGCTCGACGCCGTGAAACAAAAAGCGAAGGAGATTGAGGTCGAAAAGAAAAAACTCGAGGTCGAGGCGCAGTCAAAACGGGACTCGATCGCGAAGTTTAAAACGCAGCAATTTCAGACGCGCAAAAACGAAGAATTTCAGGCGCTGGGAAATGAGATCAGACATTTCGAGTCGGACATCCAGGCGGTCGAAGATCGTGAACTTGAACTGATGGACGACGCGGAAAAATTGAAAACCTCGAACGCGGCGGCGGAAAAAGATTTCGCGCAAATCAAGAGCCGCATCGACGCGCAGCTCGCGGATTTGGATGCGAAAATCCAGTCGATCGAGACGCACCTGAAGGAGCTGGAAACCGAGCGCGCCGGCCTCGCCGCAAAGGTCGATGAAGATTTACTGGACCGCTATGATCGCCTGTTTGCGAGCAAAGGCGACGCGGCCGTCGTGCCGCTCGAGCACGAGGTTTGCATGGGTTGCCACATGAAAATCACGACGCAGACTGTGTTCCGCGCGAAGGCGGAAAAAGAGGTGGTGAACTGCGAGCAGTGCGGCCGGATTCTCTATCTCGCCGACTAAAGTTTACCGCAGGTTTCCGCCGTCCTCGCGCAACACGTTCTCGGCCGTCGGCGCCGTGATCGGCGATGGCGTCGCAACCGCCGGCGGTTGCGGTTCGGCGGGCGAAGGCGCCGGAGTTTCGGTCACGATCATCGTCGGCGCGGTCTGGATGAAAAGCGCGACGTCATCAGTATATTTTTCCTGCGTCTGCGCCGCCTCCACGAGCAGCGTGCGGCCGACGCGCGCCATGCCGAACTCAAATGCGAAAACGCCGTTGAGCCAGTTCCGGTCCGCGATCAAATCGGGCGAAGATTGATGCTGCGCAAAATATTCGCCCATCTGCAAAATCGTCTCCGGCGGCAGCTCGGTCCACGCGATCGGAATGTAGCCGTAGGGCGTCGCCATCTCCATTTCGCTTGGCGAGGCAACCTTGACGCCGCCCGCGACGGTCACTCCATTTTTTTTGAAAACCGGCAGCGGATAGCCGCTGTAGTTGATGTCGCGCACGAGCGTTTTTTTGAACTGATCGAGCCACGTCGCCTTTTTTAACATGGTCGCACGTTCCGTTTCGACTGCGCTGTTGCCGCTGATTTTGGCGGCTTGCACCGCCGCCAGCGCTGCGGGGAAATCGTAGTCTCTCCACGCCGCGGCGACTTTCGCCTTCGCGGCATTTAATGTTTTCACGGCCCCGTCCCTTTCGCTGGCGATTTGTCGCGCCTGGTTTTGTTCCAGCTCCGTGAAATGCCGCCGCAGATTTTTCAACATCGTTGCGGTCGTCTCCGCCATTTTGCCGTGGACATGCGTGCTCAAACTTTCGAGCGCTTTCAACGCGGCCGCGCGCTGCTCGGGCGTGCTCGCCGCCTTGATCTGGTCGTTCACCTTTTCATATGCGTCAAAGTCAGCCGCGTATTTTTGCGCGAGCGGCTTGTATTCAGCGATCCACGCATACGGCTCGGCGGGATTTGAGCCGAGAAAAGTTTGCAGCAAAACATTCGCATCCTCGAAGCGCCCAAGCTCCCAATCTTTCGCGGCGAAGATGAACGGCGCGAGTGCGCCGCAGCTCGTGAGATCAAAGTTCTTCGCGGCATCAGGCGGCACGGAAGTCTTGCCTGCTGCAAGCTTCGCGACCGCTGCGAAGAATTTTCCCAGCGCCGCATCCAGCGGTTTCTCTTCAGGAAAAAACGCTTTGTCCGCGAGCGCCTTGAAAGCGGAATTCGCATCCACCGCGCGGCCCGCGAGCCACGCGCTGAAGCCTTCGTGCAGGATGATCCAATTCTCCAGCGGCTGCGCGATATCCGGCTGGTCCTGCAGCGTCGTCAACGCATCCTCGGCTCCCTGGAAATTTCCGTCCAATAGCTGCATTCGCGCGGCTTGATAACCGATGGCACCTGTCTGCTGCGGCATCCCTCCGGCCGCGGCGATGGCTCCTTTGTTGAACAACTTTGCGCGGTAAATGTAGACGAGCGCTCCGCCCGCGAGCATCGCGAGGATGAGGATCAGGCTGATGATGCCCATCACTTTTTGCTGTTGCTCGCCTTCCACCACGACACGCGCTTTTTGTCGCTGCGGCTTCGCTGCGGCCTCGAGTAATTGCGCGCGTGCATACTGCAAGTGCTCCAGCAGTTCGTCATACGTTTGATAACGGCCTGCTGGATCTTTGTGCAGCATGCGATTGATGACAAAAGCGGTTGCGCTCGCCACGTTTGGCGCGAACGCCTGAAGGCTGACCGCCTTGCTCTTGATGTGCTTCAACGCAACCAGAGACGCCGTTTCCGCCTCGAACGGCGGTCGCCCCGCGAGTGCGTGAAACAATGTGCCGCCGAGCGAATAAATGTCGCTGCGAAAATCCTCCGGCTCGTGATTCAACTTTTCCGGCGCAACATAATACGGCGTGCCCCAGACTTCGCCGCGCTCCTCCGCCTCATGCTCCGCGAGCAGCGCCAGCCCGAAATCCACGATCTTCGCCGTGTGCGCATCTGCGAACAAAATATTGCCCGGTTTCACATCGCGATGGATCAGGCCTTTGTTGTGCGCCGCTTGCAAACCCTGCGCGATCTGGATGCCGACTTCGAGCACCTGCGCCTCTCCGACGCGCCCCTGCAGATTCATCAAATCATCCAGCGAGCCTTTGTCCACGGCCTCCATCGCGATGTAAAACAAACCGTGGTCCGAGCCGAACGAGAAAACTTTGACCACATGCGGATGATTGACGGACGCGGTGATGCGCGCCTCGCGCTCAAATTTCGCCAGATATTCCGTGTCCGAACTGTATTCCTTTCGCACCACTTTGAGCGCGACGATGCGGTTTAAGTTCACGTCGTTCGCCTTGTAAACCGCGCCCATTCCGCCCGCGCCGAGCAGCTCGACCAGCGCGAAATTTTTTAACTGCGTCCGCGCGCGCATCAACGTCCCGCACATCGGACAATGCACCTGCGCGAACGGCTCCTCGTCGCTCACATCGAGCAGCGCCGCGCAGTTCGGACATGGCTGCAACACCTGTTCGCCAGCGGCTTGCGGCGCCGGTTCCGCATCTTCCACGAGCTCTTCCGCGTATTGCTCGACGTATTCCTCCGCATACTCGGGAGCGGCCTCGCCCGGCTCGGCAAACTCCTCCGGCTCCGGCTCGGCTTGGGGATCTTCAGGCTCCTCGGGCATCTGCGCGGTAAGCTAGTTTAGCATTTGCCATTTTCCAATTTCTAACTTTGAGTCGCCGCCATGCCGGAGTTTCGTGTCGAGAAAAGCGAATCCGGCGCGCGCCTCGACCATTTCCTCGCGCAAAAACTGCCGCAATTTTCGCGTTCGCGCATCCAGTCCTTGATCAAATCCGGCCACGCGCTGCGCAACGGCCGCGCCGAAAAATCCGGCGTCAAAATCAAAATCGCCGATGTGGTGACGATTGACGAACCGCCTGCGCAGCCGGTCCGCGCCGAGGCCGAGAATATCCCGCTCGATGTGCTTTTTGAAGACGCCGACCTGCTCGTTGTCAACAAGCCGGCCGGTCTCGTCGTGCATCCGGCTGCCGGGAACCAGTCGCACACGTTGGTTAACGCGTTGCTGCATCATTGCAAAGAGCTTTCCGGCATCGGCGGCGAACAGCGGCCGGGCATTGTTCACCGGCTCGACAAGGAAACCAGCGGCTGTCTCGTCATCGCGAAAAACGACATGGCGCACGCAAATTTATCGCGCCAATTTGCTGCGCGGGCCGTCACAAAAATCTATCTCGCGCTTGTCGCCGGTCATTTGAAAAACAAACGCGGCGTGATCGAAAACGCCATCGGGCGTCATCCGATTCATCGAAAAAAAATGGCCGTCACCGCACGCGGTCGGGCGGCAAAAACGGAATTTCGCGTCGTCGAGGAGCTCGCACATTGCTCGCTTGTCGAGTGCGTTTTGCACACCGGCCGCACGCACCAGATCCGCGTGCATCTCAAGCATCTCTGCCATCCAGTGCTCGGCGACAAACTTTACGGCGCAAAGCTCGCGGTCAATTTTCCGCGCCAGATGCTGCACGCGTGGCGACTTGGTTTTGCGCATCCGCGCACGCAGGTTCGCATGAATTTTCGTGCGCCGCTGCCGAACGATTTTATAAATGCCGGCGTCCACTTTTCCGACGATGAATGATTTCCAAAACGCGCTGCAAGTCGTGCACGATTCGCTCGTGCGCCTGCGCGATGCCGGCGTGCCGCTGCACGCGTCCCGCGCGGCTTTGGAAAATCTCGTCCGGCCGGTTCCGACGATTGACACGCGGATCAAGGCGCTGCGGGACCGCGCGCTCGTTTGCGTGAAATGTCCGCACCTTGCCGAGACGCGCACGCAGGTCGTTTTCGGCGTCGGGAATGTCGAGGCGGAATTGATGTTCGTCGGCGAAGCGCCGGGCGCGGATGAAGATTTGAAAGGCGAACCTTTCGTCGGGAAAGCCGGTCAGCTCTTGACGAAAATCATCGTGGCGATGGGATACACGCGCGACGAAATTTACATCGCGAACGTCCTCAAATGCCGCCCGAACACGCCGCCCGGCGAGAGCGGCAATCGCCGGCCGACGCGCGTCGAAATGGAAACTTGCCTGCCGTATTTGCGCGAGCAGATCGAGATCATCCGGCCGCGCGCGATGGTCGCCCTCGGCGCGGTGGCGATGGAGGGATTGCTCGGGCGCGTCGAGCCGATGGGCGCGCTGCGCGGGCGCTGGCACGACTTTGACGGCATCCCGCTGATGGCCACATTTCATCCCGCGTATCTGCTGCGAAACCAATCGCTCACGGAAAAGCGCAAAGTCTGGGAAGACATGCTGCAAGTGCTGGAGCGGCTTGGCAGGCCGATCAGCGAGAAGCAGCGGAACTTTTTTCTGCCGAAATAGCGCGCGCCAATGCGTCGAGCTGACGGTTTGAAAATGCCGCGCGCGCTGCGCGAAACATCAGTGCGCGGACTTCGGCGCGGGAAACTTTGATCCGCTCGTCCGTCTCCAAAGGCGGGTGCGCGCGCAGCATCGCCAGCGTCCGGACGCCAATCGCCCACGGCAGGATGCACGCGAAACGGAGCCGCCAGCTTCGCACCGACTCGATATACCGCCGCGCCTCCGCGAGATTTTTCTCCGCGCGGTCGATCCACTTTTCCACGACTGCGCGCGCGGCCGATGCTTTTGCGAAAATGTTACCGGCGTTAACACCTTGCGCCGCCAGCTCGTCCGCCGGCAGATAGCAGCGGCCGTTCTGAAGATCGGCGCGCAGGTCGCGCAGAATGTTCACAAGCTGCAAGCCCTGACCGAAGCCGCGGCCGAGCGCGCGCATCGTTGCGGCATCGAGCCGCGCGTAGCTGCGCAGATGCCGAAAACAGATCTGCGTCCAGAATTCGCCGACGCAGCCGGCCACCAGATACGTGTATTCCTCGAGCGCCGCCGCATCGGGCAGCGCGGAAACTTTTTCCGAATCGGCGAAGCGCCGCAAGTCGAGTTCCTGCCCGCGAACGATGATGCGCAAAACTTCGACGATGTCCGCGCGATCCGCTTCAGCACAGGCTCGCAGCGCATCGAGGCATTCGCCGGCGCTCTCGATCAGTCGCCGCTCCGAGACATTCGACGGCACGATTTCGCTACGCAAACTTTGCAGTTCAGATTCATTCGCACCGGTCTCGATCATTGCGCCAAAAGCGACCAGATTTTTCAAACGCACTTCCACCGGAGCGTCCGGCGAATCAGCAATCGTGTCGCTCGCCCGCGCCAGCAAATACGCCAGGCCGACCGGCTCGCGCAGCGGACGCGGTAGCGCGCGGATCGTGAGATAAAACGAGCGCGAGACCGATTTCAGCACGTCGCCGATGAGTTCCGCATTCATCGGACGCCTACTTTTTTCAAATCAATCCGCTCGCTCGCGCACTGCCCCATCCCCGCCGCGGCCGCCGTTTGCAGATAGCTCCCGCGTTTCGCCAGCTTCGGCAATCGCGCCTGTGCCCGCCATTCATCGATCTCGCGCAATGCCGTCGCATCAAGTGCGACTGGATCACGACTCGCAAAAATCGTCGCGTAATTCCACGCGTAATTCGGCTGAAAATCCGGCCCGCCCGCGAATTGCGCGATGAGCCCGTCCACGATATTCAGCACCACCTTTCGCCCGACGTGTTCATCGCGATAAAGTTCGACCAGAGACGGATCTGGCTCCTGCGCAAATCGGCGCCAGTTGTCGAGATTCGGGATGGTGACGTTGTATAAACAGCCGGCGACACCACACGATTCCTCGCTGCTCAAAACCGGCACGTTGATGATCTTCGTGACCGCGCACAAAACGCGGCTCCAGTGGCTCTCGTCGCCGAATTGCTCTGGCTCATCATCCGACGGGGTTCGCCTGTTTCTGCGGCTGAACAAAGCATCGCCCCAGATCAATCTGCCGACCACGGGCGACGAGAAAATCGCCTTCAAATTATAGCCGGTGATCGGCTCGATCGCGCGCACAGCGAAATCTCGCGGTGGTCGCGCGAAGCCCGCCGCTACCATGTCCGCGCGATCCCAAACCACGATATTCTTCGTCGGCACGCCCGCGCGCGAGATGCCCTCGGCGATCGCATCCACCACCGCGCGATGCGTGGAAAAAAGCGGCCCGCCACGCGCAGAAACTTTGATGCCAACACGATCCGCGGGTTGCACGAGCGAGCGCCACGCCTCATCGAGGTTTGGCTTTTCCGTCACCGCGAGCACCAGCGCATCGACCATTGCACGCACCACCGGCGCATTTTCCTGATAGTTTGAAATCGCGTCCGAATCCTGCGCAAAATAAACCGTCGCCCGCGGCGCGGAATCCTGTGCGAGGCAAACCGAACCGGCAGAAATCCCGAGCAAAATCCAGGCGCGCAACACAGCGCAGACGATGTCCGCGCCCGCGCCGAATTGCAAACGCGCCCTTGCCGTGTCGAAAAGTCGCTCGAATCAAAGTTGGCCACGGATGGACACGGATGAAACACAGATGCGGATTGCTCACAGCCTTTCCTATTTTTTTCCATATCCGTGGTTCATCTGGGTGCATCCGTGGCCTAAGACCTCTCGAACGCAGCGAAAGAGTGGAAAGGCGAACCGCGCCGCTTTTCCGATGGAGCAATTTGCTACGATGAATACCCTCCGGACTGCGATGCCGGAGTGTTTTGCTGCGTCATCGCAGCTATTTGCACCTTGACGGAGCTTTTTGCTCCGGTGGTGCAGTAAATTGCTGCGTGCTCGCAGCTTTTTGCATCCATGCCGATGCTCCGCGCTGCGATGTCGAACCTTTTTGCTGCGAGATGAGGCTTTTTGCTCCGAGGTCGGAGCTCCGAGGATGTTCCGCTATGCTTTTTGCTCTGATTTCCGACCGGTCTTCTCTGTAAACGGACCTCGCGACGGCTCGCGCGAGGCTGCTTAAGCCGTCGCTGGAAGAGCGGTCGCAGCAGCAGCCGCCGCCGCAGCAGCCGCCTTGCGTCGCCCGGGGAAAAACGCGCTCATTTTATCGAGCAAACCCTTGAGGCTGTCAGGCGCGCTAATCTTAAGAATGCTGTAAACGCGCAGGGCGAAATTCGCGAGATCGACGCCGATGGCCATCTCCGTGTCGCTGGCCGCCTCCGCCAGCTTCGCGACGCGGGCAAAGTAGGGGCGGCATTGATCGAGCGAAGCCAGGTCGGCCTGCGCTTCCGCCGTGCCGGAGCCGGCCGGGATGTTATTGGGATTCTGCACCGCCGCCGTCACCGAATCGCGCACCAACTGCTCGCGTGAGGTGCCCATCTTGAAAAGGTGGGAACGCTGATCGCCGGTCAAGGAAACAAGATGCGGCAGGAACTTTGTTTCCAAAGTAGTGAGTGCAGCATCGATGGCAGTCAAATCCGCTGCCGGGATGCTAAGGGAAACAAGGTTTTCGTTGGGGTTGGATGGCATGCGCAAGCGGTAGCAAGCCGTCAAGTGCTAGGTCAAGGACTAAATGGGATTCTTTTTCAAGCGAGAGCCAACCTTCCCTTGTCGCACAGCGCAGCTTCTGCCATACAGCTTTCGAATCCGATAGTTTATGAACGACTACTTGCGTGAGATCAAAGCCGCGTCCATCGACGCGACCAGGTTGAGCGTTGAGCTAAAGGACGGCTTCGCCTTCGAGCCGTGCCGCTGAACTTCTATCCCACGCTGCTGCTCGCAACCGATGAGTAGAACAGGCGATGGAAGTAAGTCCATACTCCCTGCATTGCGGAAGGGAGCTCACGACACTTGCGATCTGGGTAAACGAAGGTCTGCTGACAAGGCGCAAAAGAACATCTGAAGCTCGCGAGAAAGCATGGCAGCGTTCCGGCAGCACCGGTGAACAACCCACTAAGGCCGGCTGTTTCTCCGCCAATGAGCTATAACCGAGGTTTTTAGACCAGATGGAGACGGAAGGCAGTGGACCTGCTGCAATCGACTGCATGGCATTTACTCACTGCGACGGATTGCGGGCATGTTGAAGGCGAGAAATGGCACGAAGCTGCGAGAAAGCATGGCAGCGTTCCGCTGCGCCAGGACGGGCGGCGTGAACATGGGGACAAGGACGGTGCTTATTTCATAGCGAAGAACGAATCGTTGTAACTATCTTCGACTGCTATCGAAAGCACGAACTCGAAAGAAATGTGCGTGCTCCTATTTTATCAATCTCTTCAAACCGCCATATTCCGTCTCCCTCCCATTGACCAAACTGACTTATGAACCGACTCTACTATGGCGATAACCTGGATGGTGTTGCGCGATCGGAAGAACTTTTCGGATGAGTGCGTGGATTTGATCTATCATCGATCCGCCGTTCAACTCGAAGCGCGATCAGCAAACATGACAGCGAGTATGAAATTAGGAGACCTCGCTAACTACGCTCAAGTATTCAGCTTGCCGCTGACGGTTTTTTTTGGTGGGTGACGGCAGATCGCTTTTCAAGATTTTGGAAGCAAAGAGGCAAGCTGATCCTTCTAGTTCTTTTTCTCGTAGCCATAGTTGCAGCGAAGCGGATCGGGTGGTTAAACCAGCAAGCTCCAATCTGGCTTCTAGGGTTGCTGCTCGCATGTTGCGTTCTGATTATGTGGTTCTACCAAAAGGTCGGTAGTATTCCTGCTAGGCAACCTTGTTCTTCTGGGAATGTGGAGGGCGTAGAATGGAATTGGCGAATCGTCTATGGCAGGTTTCTTGAAAACAGTCTTGTTCCTATTTGTCCGAATGCCTCGTGTCGCTGCCAATTAGATCACGAAAGAGTGGAATACGTTGGAAACGAGCAAAGCTACCGGCGTGTCGATCATGTGAAGCTAAAATGTCGTCGTTGCGGGTTTAGCCGCGTTTTCGAGTGCAACTGGATCGACCTGTTGCATGATATTCGCATTGAGGTCGAGAGACGTTTTCGAACGGAGGAATATCATTAACCTACTGCAAGCAACCAGCTAACTAAGCTTTGCGCTTCGTATCTTTGACGCCTGCTTTGCGCACGGGGGCTTTTTTTGCACCGTTGCCGTCTAGCGTGGTTTGACCGGATTTGGGCGTCGCTTTTACCACTTGGAAGTCTTGCAAGGCGGGTGACTCGACGACGGTGATTTCGGCGTTGTCGTTCCATGGGGCTTTGACGTCTTTCTCGCCCTGGTCGCCTTCGCCGGTGGAGTCGTTATACCATTGGTCGACGATTCCTGGCGTGGGCGGGATGAGTCCGACTGCGAGCGGCGGTTTGCCGAGGCTGTCGAGGGCTTGCATGAAGGCGCGCATGTGGGTGATCTCGCGGGTCATCAGGAATTGGAGCGCTTCCTTGGTGCCGGGGTCGTCGCAGAAATTGATGAGGCGTTCGTAGACGATCTTCGCGCGCGCCTCGGCGGCGATGTTGCTCCGCAGATCGACGTCGAGTTCGCCTGTTACTTTTAAATAATCGGCGGTCCACGCGTCGCCCATGGAGTTGCAGAGCGCGACGCCTCCACCGCCCGCGATGGCGATGAGCGGATCGTGCTCGGCGGCATCGGCGTCGGTTTTCATCGGTTTCAAATGCATGCGCGCGAGCGTGCCGATGATTTCGAGATGGCTGAGCTCCTCGGTGCCGATGTCCATGAGGAGGTCTTTGCAGGCAATGTCCTCGCAGTTGATGCCCTGGATGGAGTATTGCATGGCGGCGGCGAGTTCGCCGTTGGCGCCTCCGAATTGCTCGAGCAGCATATTGCCAAAGCGCGGCTCGGGACGGCCGACGCGGACGGTGAACATGAGTTTCTTGATGTGATGATACATGGGAGTGCGAGTTCTAGATTTTGATCCGAGCCGAAATGGCCGCGGCTGCAGGGGAAACGGCGCGTGGCTTTTGGCCGGTCGTAAAAAGATGGATCGACGACGTTTCGAAACGTCTCCAATCGGAAGCCGCATTCGCGGGCAGCGTGGCTATTGCATCGCCGCGGGCGCGTCGGCGGAGAGGGAGATCGGCGGGCAGTAGGTGCCGATGAGTTCGCGTTTCCACCATGCCTCGGATTCGCCGGAGCGGGTGAATTTGTAATCGTAAACAAGCGCGCGGACGTAGCGCGGCGGCTTGTTTGGAAAGGGGTTGTGCCCGAGCAGGTCGAGCACTTCGGGCGTGCCTTCGAGGAGGCGCTCGAGGAAGTTCACGAACCACGGATTGTCGCGGACGGTGCCGAGCGAGGCGAACCACATTTGCCAATCGAGCCGCGGCTGATGCGGCGCGACGAGGCGCGGACGACGCCAGACGTCGCCGGGTTTCCATTTGAACTCGTAGGCGGTCCACGCGACGCCGTCGTTGCTGCCTTCGACGATGATTTCCGGCCGGCTCGTGGTCATGACGGCGAAGAGGCCGTAGCTGTTGAAGCTGCGCAGGGGGGCGACGGCGTTGTAGAGCCGCATGAGCGGCGCGGGCCAATGGATGTCGAGGTCGAATGCGCCGAAAAGCTGCATCGTGGTGACGGCGACGCTGGTGGCCGCGACGGGGCCGGCGATCCAGGGCGACCAGCCGCCAGGGCGCTTGAAAGCTGGGCGCGCGAGCTTTCGCCATCGCGCAGGCCATGCGTCGTCATCGATGAGCAGAAGGCAAAGGCCGGCGGTGAGGTAATTGAAAAAGCAGTAGTTGCCGCTGATGGCGATCATGGCTTGCAGGCCGAGCATTGCGGCGCAGCCGAGACGCCGGACGCGCGTCGGCCCGATCATGGTTAAGGGCGCGCCGAGCTCGATGGCGAACATCACGAGCACGGAAAATTTTTCCCAATCGAGCGGCGATTGGTTGAGATACCAGCTCGTCCAGATCGGCAGCGGCTGCGTTTCGTAGTGGTAGTTCAAGGCGGTGAGCGCGCGCCATGTCTGCACGCCATTCTCGCTCGGCGGCGCGTTGAGTTTCACCACGCCCGACTCGAACATGAGCCGGAAAAGCAGCCACAACAAAGCGAGATGCGCGATCTTTGTCCCGCTCCCGCTCACTCGCCAATCGGGCAGCAGGCGCAACGGCGGGACGAGGAAAATCGCGAGAAATCCGGTCTCCAAAAGCAGCGCGTCCCATTGATAACCGAGGAAGGTCTGGCCGACCACTGAGAGCGAAAGATAAAGCGCCCAGAGCAAAATCAGCGACAGGCACGGCAGGAAGTTGAAGACGACCGCGAGCGACAAAACCGCGCCGGCCACGCAAAGAAAAATCAAAAACACGTCGTTTACACTCCACCAGCAAACTGTTGGCAGCAGCCAATGGCGCTCGGGGCCGAGTTGCGCCCGCGCAGCATTGAGATAATCCGCCGCCGGCAGGATGCCGTGCCGCCCGATCAACCCGCGCACTTGCACGAGCAGTGAAAGAAACGCGACGAAGTAAATCGCGCCGAGCAGTCGCAGAAAAACCCAGCGAGCAATGAAAAATGTGGGCCGGCGAAAACTGCTTCCCCAAAGCACGCGCGTGAAAATGGAAAATGTCATCCGATGCGCTGCGATGAAGCGGTAGGCGATGCGCGAGATTTTTGAAAAACCGGGAATCCGTCGCAAAGCCCGCAGCCAGAACGGCTCGCTTCCCGAAATCTCGAACGCACGAAATACAGCGTCCGAGCCGGCGGTCACCGTGCCGTCGGGCTCGATGAGCTGCACGGCGTGTTCAAAATCGCGATGCGGGATTTCCGGAAAGCGCTCCGCGACCTGCTGCGAGCGGCGATAATCGATGCGCCGGCCCGTCCGCTCCCGCCAGCGTGCGATCCAGAAACGGCAGAAATTGCAATCGCCGTCATAAACCATCAGTGGTTCGCGGGGCGGGCGCCGCACGCGTTTTTGCGAAATGCTCATCGCTGCAAAGAAGTTACGCAGCAAGCCGCCGCCACGCGTGTCAACGCACGATGCCGTCGCCGAGCCAATCGAAGGATGGCGTCAAAACTTTTTGCGCAAGCCGGTATCCGCGATGGTCCGCGTTGTGCGAAATGTCGTTAAACAGGGCGTTGATGCGCAACCGCGCGGTGCGGCAGAAAAAATCGACGAGCGACAGCATTTCGTCCGCGTTTTCCTTTTCGCAAAGCAGCGCCTGCGCCCGCGCGCATGTCGCGGCAATCGCGAAAAATTCCGTGCCGATATCGACGAATCGGCCAAGCAAAACCTGCTCGCGTTCCAGCTTCGGGCCATATTTTGCCATCGCGTGAAAAAGTGCGCGCGCGAGCCGTTTCGAGCCGCTCGCCACGCCCCGCATGTGCCGCGCGAGACGCGGATGAAAAGCGTCGCCACCGCCGAAAACCGGCAGCCACTGGCGCGGATACCAACCGGCGTAAAAGCCCGTCGCGCCAAGCGCAGCCTTGATTCGCGCGGAAATGGGAAGTTGCGAATTCATCATCGGCGCGCCGATTTTTAAATGCGGATCGAGCGCCTCGCGCGCGATGAAAAGCCGCATGATTTCGCTCGAGCCCTCGAAGATCGTGTTGATGCGTGAATCGCGAAAAAGTCTTTCGACCGGCACCGGCTCTTCGCCGCGCGCCGCGAGCGACTGCGCGGTTTCGTAGCCGCGTCCGCCGCGAATCTGCATCGTGTCGTTCGTGATTTCCCACGAGCGCTCGGTCGCCCACAATTTGCACAGCGCCGCTTCCAGCCGCACGTCCGCTTTTTTGTCGCGATCGACAATGCTCGCCGCAAAAAGCGACATCGATTCCATCGCGAAAATGTTCGCGGCCATGCGCGCGATTTTGTCCGCGATCGCTGCGTGCCGGCCGATCGGCGCGCCCCATTGCACGCGCTCTGCCGCCCATTTGCGCGTGATTTGAAGACAACGTTTCGACAACCCGACGCAAGCCGCCGGCAGCGTGAGACGGCCGGTGTTCAACGTTGTCAGCGCGACGCGCAGCCCTTTTCCTTCCGCTAGCAAAATGTTTTCACGCGGCACACGAACGTTTGTAAAACGAACGACAGCATTATAGAGCGCCTTCAATCCCATGAAGCGGCAGCGGTGCGTGACCTCGATGCCCGGCGTGTCCATGTCGAGCAGGAACGCGGTGATCTGGTTGCGCCCGTTGCGCGGCGGCGTTTTCGCCATCACGACGATCACGCCAGCCTTCACGCCGTTCGTGCACCAAAGTTTTTCGCCATTCAAAATGAAATGGTCGCCGTCCGGCTCCGCATGCGTTTCCATCTTCGCCGGATCGCTGCCGACTTTCGGCTCGGTCAGCGCGAATGCGGAAATTTCTCCGCCGGCCACGCGCGGCAAAAAACGCCGCTTTTGCTCCTCGGTGCCAAACATGATCAGCGGCTGCGGAACGCCGATCGATTGATGCGCGGAGATCAGCGCGGTGAGATTTCCGCAGTAGCTGCCGAGCAGCATTCCGGCGCGGCAGTAATTGGTTTGCGATAGCCCGAGGCCGCCAAATTCGGGCGAAATTTTGATTCCAAACGCGCCCATTTCTGCAAGCGCCTCGATGACGTCGTCCGGAATTTCACCCGTCCGATCAATCTCGTCGGGATCGACGCGCGTCTTTAAAAAATGCTCGAGCCGTTGCAAAAACGCATCGCCTTGATCGCGATCCTCCGCGCTTTGCATCGGGAATGGATGAATCTGCCGCACGTCGCAACGGCCCATGAAAAGTCCGCCCGCAAAGCCGCGTTCCGCATGCGCCGCCTCGCGCGCGGACTCGGTCAATTCCAGCGCTGCGCGCTGTTCCGGCGACATCTTTGATGTGTCGATGACCGATGTGGCGTCGTCAGCTTTCATGAAACTTTTTTCCAGTCGCAGCCATTTGTTTCAGCAACTCGCAAGGCGAGAACTGTGGTCCGCCGACAGCCGCGAGCCGCTCGAGCTCGGCGTGAATTTGCGCGACGCCATTCGCGTCTGCGAACCGCAGCGGCCCGCCGCGAAACGGTGCGAAACCTGCGCCCATGATCATTCCAAAATCGACATCGGCCGCTTCATTCACGACCTGCTCCTCGAGGCAGCGCGCAGCCTCGTTCACCATTAATAAAACCATGCGCCGTTGCAGCTCCTGCCGGCCGACTTCGTTAGCCGAATCGCCCTGCCGGAATTGTTTCGCTTCTTCATTGGGCCGGGCTTCCGCGCCTTTTTTATGAATGTAAAAACCGCGGCCGTTTTTCCTGCCGAGCATGCCCGCCTCCATCATTCGGACGAGCACTTGGGGCACGCGCAGGCGCTCGGGAAATTTTGCCGCCAGCGTGTTCGCGACATCGGTCGCGATATCGACACCGACCTCGTCGATCAACCGCAACGGCCCCATTGGCATTCCAAAGTCCAGCATGGCTTCGTCAATATCCGCCACGCTCGCGCCCATTTCAAAAAAGCGGCCCGCCTCGATGAGATAGGGCAGCAGGATGCGGTTGACTAAAAAGCCGGGACTGTCGCGCACGACGACCGGCAATTTTCCAATCTGCTGCACGAAACGCAATGCCCGCTGAGCCGCTTCGGTGCTTGTTTCGCGGCCAATCACGACTTCGACCAGCTGCATGCGATGGACTGGATTAAAAAAGTGAATGCCGACGACGCGCGACGGGTTTTTTGTCGCGGCGGCGAGCTCGGAAATCGAAAGCGCAGACGTGTTTGTCGCGAGAACCGTGGAAGGATCAACGACTCCATCGAGCTGCGCAAAAATTTGTTTTTTCAAATCCATTTTTTCAACCGCGGCCTCGATCACCAAGTCAACGTTTCGCAGAGGAACTTCAACAGCCGATGGTGAAATCCGATCCATCCCATCGCGCGCTTCGAGCCGGCTCATCGCGCGCTTTTTCACGCCCGCATCGTAAAGCCGCGAGATGCGCGCCATTCCTGCTGCAACCCGCTCCGCGTCTATGTCGCGCAGGATCACGCGCAGGCCGCGCGCGCTGAGCCATTGCGCGATTCCGGCGCCCATCACGCCGGCGCCAATCACCGTCGCGCGGCGCGCCTTTGGCATTTCCAAATTCGGTGCCAGCGCGATTTTTTTCGCGCGTTCCTGCAGCATGAAAATGCGGAGCAAATTTTTGCACTCATCCGTTCCAGCCAGCTCCAGCACAGCTTTGCGCTCATGCTCAAAGGATTCATTTTCATTCCATGACGAAGCAGCGGCAGTCACGACTTCGAGCGCTTTCAAGAGCGCCGGATAATGGCCGCGCGTCTTGCGCATCAGTCGCGAGCGGACCCACGGCGAGATGATCTGGCCGAGCGCCGCATTCAAAAGTGGAAGCTGCAGTGCGCCATTTCGACGCCGCCTCATGCCTTTGGCAATCACCTGCGAAGCCACGCGCAGCAAGGATTCGCGGGGAGCGAGGTCGTCAATCATGCCGAGCCGCAGCGCCTGTTTTGACGACGGAGTTTTGCCGCCAAGAATGACATCGAGCGCGCGCCCGACGCCGATCAAACGCGGCAGCCGCGTCGAGCCACCCCACGCCGGCAGAATGCCGAGCTTGGTTTCTGGCAGCCCAATTTTCGTGACGCGATCCGGCGATGCGATGCGGTAATCGCACGCGAGGCAAATTTCATATCCGCCGCCGACGCACGCGCCGTGAATTGCGGCGACAGTCGGAATTTTTAGCGCAGAAACTTTTTTAAAAACATTTTGGCCAAGCTCGATGAATTGCCGGAGATCGGCTTCACCAAAGGTTTGCAGCGAATGCAGGTCCGCTCCGGCAATGAAGATCGCCGGCTTCGAGCTGATGAAAATGACGCCGGAGATTTTTGCGTCGGATGCGATCGCGCCGAGATGTTCGGCGAGCTCAGCGAGAGTCGCGCGGTCGAAAATATTTGCGGCGGAATTTTCGCGATCAAACGTTAGCACGCAAATGTTGTCGTCGTTGATTTCGCGCCGGATGTTTTCCATATCAATCGCGCTCCAGCCAAAGTGCCGCGCCCTGGCCGCCGCCGACGCATGCGGAAACGAGCGCTCTCTTTTCTCCACGCCGCGCCAGTTCTTTTAACGCTGTTAAAACGAGTCGCGCACCCGTCGCTCCGACAGGATGACCAAGCGCAATTGCGCCGCCATTGACGTTGAGACGATCGCGCGGGACATCGATTGTTTTCAAATCCGCGAGCACTTGCGCGGCAAAGGCTTCATTGATTTCGACAATATCGGCGGCGCTCGCTTTCAATCCGTTGGCTGCCTCGAGTTTCTGAATTGCGAAGATCGGTCCGAGCCCCATTCGCGCCGGATCACAACCGACGTAAGCGTAGGCCGAAAGCCGGCCAAGCGGCTTGAATCCCAGCTCCGCGGCCTTTTGCTCGCCCATCACGAGCAATGCCACGGCACCGTCAGTGATCTGCGAAGAGTTGCCAGCAGTGACGGTGCCGTGCCGATCAAAGACTGGTCGCAATTTGCCGAGTATCTCGAGCGACTGCTCGCGGCGCGGGCCGTTGTCGGCAGTGACGGCGCGGTCTTGTCCTGGAAGAAAAACAGGGCAGATTTCCGCCGCGAGTTTTTCCCGCGCCTCCACTGCGCGCGCGTGGGATTTGAGCGCGAATGCATCCTGCTCCGCACGCGTGACGTGAGCCTCGCGCGCGAGCACCTCGGCCGTTTCGCCCATGTTTAATCCGGAAACTGGATCAGTGAGCCCGAGCCGCAGACCGACGCGCGGCGCAAAATCGGAGAAATGAAATGCGCTCCACGCGCGAAGCTTCGCGAAAAAGTTTTTCGCCTTTGCGAGTGCGGCAAATTTTCTCGCCGTCGATTGTTTAAAGAATAGCGGGATCTGCGACATGCTTTCCGTGCCGCCGACGATGAATATGGAACCGCGTCCCGCAGCGAGGCGCTCGGCGGCGAGCGTGATTGCCTCAAAGCCGGAGGCGCAATTGCGATGCACCGTCACCGCCGGAACGGACTCGGGAATGCCCGCCCGCAAAGCGATGACGCGGGCGACATTGGCGGCTTCATGAGGTTGCGCAACGCAGCCGAAAATCACTTCGTCCACAATGTTCGGATCGATGCCGGTGCGCAGCAGCATCGCGTTGACTGCGATGCGACCGAGCTCATCTGCGGCAAGTCCGGCAAGGTCGGTGCCGGCTTTGCAAAAAGGCGTGCGGACCCCGTCGATGATCACGAGGCGCTGGTCATTCATGCGCCGCTCCCGTTTCGTGATCGACGCCATTTGGCCGATGATCGACGACGCGCTGCTCCTTCAACGCAATGCCGACGCCTTGCAGGCGGCGCAGTTCCGCTTCGTTGTGAAATAAAATCCGGTTCGGATGAATCTCCGTCTCAGCCGCAAAGCGTTCGTTTAACTCCATGCGAAGTTGCTCGTCTGGCACGTCATCGCGTTTTTGCACGTGCAGGATCAATTCGTCCACATCCAGCGGCATCGTCATTCGCCTTGCGGATCTCGAGCTGCCAGGTTCCGACGTGGCCGGCGTTGTCCAGCACGTGCTCGAGATGATTAAAATCGACGAGCGTGCCCTTGAGTTTATCGAGCCGCATTTCCTTGACCTCGGAGCTGCGCGAAATATTCCCGATGAGCCGTGGAAGCTGGCGGCGGCAATGCGGACAGCGCTCATGCGTGAGGCCGCCCTCGATGAAATCGCCGGTGCGATAACGAAGCACCACGCTGCCACGCGCATCGAGCGGAGTCCAAACCAGCTCGCCCGGCTCGTGGTCGCCGCGCGGCTCTCCGCTCGCCGGGTCAATTATTTCAAAAATGCCAAGATCGGGGTTCAAATGATATCCGCTCTGTTGCTCTCCCGCCGGGCATTGCGCCCACGCCATTTTCGCCTCGGTGAATCCATAGGTGGGCAGCACATCGACGGTTTCTGCGCCGAGTTGCCGCGCGAGATGACGCAATTTTCGTCGCATTCCCGAGGGCACTTTTTCGCCGCCAAGCACGATTTTTTTAAGCTGAGGGCAGCGCACTCCGTCCAGCAGTGCCGCCCGCAAAACATGATAGGTAAAGGTCGGCATGCCGATGAGCACATTCGGTTTTACTTTTTTGATGAGGCGCAGATTGCCGTCGGTGCCGAGTGTTTTGCCGCCGCCCGAGCTGACGACGAAGACGCCGAATTCCGTGCCGGCGTAATGCGTGACCCAAAACGCGAGGTGCGGCGCGAAGGGGAACATATTGATCATGCGCATGTCGCGCCGCGCGCCGCAAATTTGCATGACACGCGAGCCAGTGAGCCCGAGATGATCGATGTCGCGCTGCGTGTAAATGAACGGGATCGGATCGGCCGAGCGGCCCGTGGTGCTCGTCATCATGAGCGGGCGAAACTCGCGCTCAAATTTTTCCGTGACGTATTCGCGGCCGTGCAGAAGCGCATCGGCGACGGAGGAAAAACGGCGTGAAAGAATTTTGCTGTCAGGCGTGAGGACGATTTTTTTCGGATCATCGAGCAGATCGCTTTTCACCGTGAACGGAATGCGGCGAAGATCATCCAGGCTGCGAATCGCCGACGCGCTGATTTTATTTTGCCGAAAAAGTTCGCGATAAAACGGCGAAAACGGGAGCACGGTGCGCTCGAGATAATTGAGCAGCTTCGCGGCTTGGGCCTTGTGGAGCGCGGATTTAGAAAGCGACTGCCAGAGGGGCGTGTTCATTTTTTCCAGCCAGCGCCTTGATTTGCGGCAGTTGATCTTCAGCGACCTTGCGGCCGAGGGCGATATATTTTCCGGGGTTTGTAAAATCGTGCCAGCGCGCGTCGCAAGTCCACGGACGCAACACCACGTCCGCCTCGCGGCCGGCATTTTCCGCGACGCGTGTCTGCACGCCGTGGATGCTGCGCAACATCGTGTCCAGGACGTTCCCGCGAGCGAAGTAGTTGAGGTGCCTGTTTAAAAACGTGCTGAGACTAAAGCGATGCGCATGCTGACGGCCGGCTTCTTTTTCCGCGTCGAGACAATGCCGCAGGCGCTCCGGTGTCGGAATCGTGTTGACGGCAATGACGCGCTCGATGCCCATCTCGCTCAGCACATCCACCGGCAGCGGATCGGCGATGCCGCCGTCGATGAATACTTTGCCGTCGATCGTCACTGGCACGCAAATTCCAGGGATGGCAATGCTCGCCTCGACTGCTTGCGCGACTTCACCGGTCGAAAACACCACGCGCTCCAGCGTGTCGAGATGAGTGGCTACGACGCGCAGCGGCCGGACCATTTCAGAAAAATGAGAACGCCCGATGGAGCGATGAAGCCGCCCCAGGGCGCGGCGCGTTCGCAAAAACCCCTGGCGCGGCGGAATGACTGGATCGACCACATATAGTAGTCCCCATCGCTTCTCGACCTCGCGCGCAATTTTCTCGCAGACCTGGCCATCGTGTCCATAAGCCCAGACTGCGCCGACATACGCGCCCATACTGGAACCGGCGACCGCATCGATCTCGATGCCATTTTCTTCCAGCACCTGAATGACACCTATGTGAGCCAGTCCTTTCGCGCCTCCGGAAGAAAGGGCGAGACCTACACGCGACCTGCTTATTTCGCGCGCAAGACTGTTGACGTGCAAGGGATAATTTCCAACGCGATCCATGAGTCCGGTGGAGCCGACGATCGGATAGCCTCTCAAGAAAGAATGCACAGGCTGGCCGAGGTGCCGGAGATCGGAGCTCAAGTCAGTGGCTGGTCCGCTTTGTTCAGCGCAAACGATCGGTCTGATGTGATGGCACTGGCCATTGGACTGTGCCTCAATTTGTTTGATCAGCAGACGGAAGTTGTAAAGGTTCCCGGCATCGGGTTGAAGAAAGACATAGGCCAGGTCGGATTGAATTAAACATTCGAGAGACGACGCGACTCCTATTTCATCGCTCACTTGCAGGATGACATAAGGAAAATGTGAACCGAAATGGCTGAGCAAAGGCGCGATGTAAGTCGCTTCACGAGGATCGCCACTGACAAAGAAGTTCAATTCATGAAAGCCATCACGTTCGCGCAAATCCCTGTAAAAACAAAATTCTCCATTTATTTCGGAACCTATCCTAGCCCAGTCTCTCAGCGATAGCTTCTGCGGACTTGGCAGCAGATGAACCAACAGCACGCTGCCAGCGCCAATCTTATGCAGACTTTTGGCGAGCCGCTCGGCCACTGCCCATTCGTGAACTCGAGGAGACAACGAGAGCAAGGAGACAATTCGTTTTTCTCGTCTTGAACTTTCGCGCTCCTGCTTGAGCTTTCTTGTAACTGTTTCGGAAAATCGCCCGGCAAGACTCGGCTTTTCCTTAAAGAGCTCAAGTAACTCCTTGCCGGGGATGCGAAATAAAACACTATGAGTCACCACCGTGACTCTCGAGCGATAAGGTTCCTGATTCAGCAACTCGCGTTCACCCAGAGTATCTCCAGGACCAAAAACTTCCTGCGCCATTTCGCCATCTGCCACGCGATGAGACTCGCAGCGTCCACTGATGATCAAGTAGATTGCGTCGCAAGGATCGCCTTCACAAAAGACGATACTCCCTTTTGGATATTCCTTTAACGCAGAGCCAGAGATTAACCCCCGCAGGGTGATGGTGGGCAGCAACGAAAGCAGAGGATGCGACCGCAAAAAGTGAGGATTGATTCTCATATCCACCATCTCACCCGCAGCGGATGGCTGTCATTTACGTGGATCGGCAGTCTATTGCTGCTGGCTTAGACTATCTTATAGCACAAGCCATACTAACTCCAGCGAAGCTGCTTGTCAAAACGTATGGATGAAAAGTCCCGAGCGCAGCTTCGGCTCAAACCATGTGCTTTTGGGAGGCATGATTTGGTCCGCATCGGCGATATTCATCAGCTGCTCGACCGTGGTTGGATACATTGAAAAAGCAACCGCGGCGCGCCCATCGCGGACACGTGATTCCAATTCATCTGTGCCCCGAATACCTCCGATGAAGTCAATGCGTTTGCTGGTGCGTGGATCATCAATGCCTAGCACTGGCGAAAGCAGCTTCTCCTGCAGGACTGTCACATCCAAACGCGAGATAGGATCCGCTGCGGCGTCTGGTTTCCAGGTTAGCAAAAGCCATTCACCATTTAAAAACATACAAATCTCTCCTGACTTTTTCGGAGTAGCGGCTCTTGCGGGGACTACTTGGAAGATCCCTTTTACCTTATCAAGGAACTCCGCGCTGCTATGCCCGTGCAAATCATGCACAGCACGGTTGTAGGGCAGTATCTGGAGCTGGCTTGCAGGAAATAAGACAGCTAGGAACCAGTTGTAGTCTTCCGTCCCATTGTGGTTGGGATTTTTCGCACGGCGTTCGCGGCCTACGCGCGCGGCGCTGGCGGTGCGATGATGGCCATCCGCGACATATGCCACGGCGACTTCAGTGAAGGTATCGACAAAGTTCGGATACTTTGCAATTCGCCAGACCGTGTGCTGGATCTCATCCGGTGCAGTAAAATTGTAGAGCGGGGCTTCCTTCTTTTCGGCGACTATCATTTCATTCAGAGCAAGATTGTCGCGATAAGTCAAAAACACCGGACCTGTATCTGCACTGAGAGTATCAATCAGACGCGTGCGGTCGTCTTCCTTGTCCTTGCGAGTTTTTTCATGCTTCTTGATGACATTGGCTTCGTAGTCTTCGACATGACATAAGGCGACGAGACCTGTCTGGGAATGCGCTCCCATTCTTTGTTCGTAAAGGTATAAGCAAGGGCTGGTCTCCCGAATCAATGCGCCGCTGAATTGCATGGCGTCAAAGTTCTCCCGCGCCTTGGCGTAAACTTCAGGAGAGTAGGGATCAGTCGACGGAGGCATGTCTATCTCAGCGCGATCAACATGGAGCAAGCTGTAAGGATTGTCTTTTGCCAAAGCTGCTGCTTCTTCGCGATCAACTACATCGTAAGGGACGCAAGCTACTTGCGAAACCAGCTTCTCGGCGGGACGGAGACCTTTGAAGGCGCGAATGCGTAACATTTGATGAGTCTAAGTGTTCTCGGACCACGGCCAAGCAAATCCGAGCTCCAGCGAATTCCTTCAGTCGTTAGCCGCCGGCGACGATGCGGATAATTTCCACGCGGTCTCCGTGCCGCAATTCTGCGTTCCATTCCTCGCGGTGCAGCGCAAGGCCATTCTGCTCTACGAGAAGCGCGGCGGCGGGCAGACCGAGTTCGGTGACAAGTGCGGAAATAGTTTGCGCCGTGGCAATTTCGCGCGCGTCACCGTTGAGGAAAATCCTCACGAGCCGAGGATCGCATGGTCCCAGTCTTTCCAAACGGGATCGTAGCCGCGCCGACGCAGCAATTCCGCTACTTCGTGAGGCGAGCGCTCATCGGCAATCGCAAATTGCTCCGTCGCGTTTGCCGCGGGGTCGAGATGTTCTGGCGTGATTTGCCGGCCGTGCACCGTCTGGTGCAGTGCGCGTTTCCCCTGGCCGGTGTAGCCGCCCGGCTCGGTGTGGCTGCCCGCGCTCATCATCGTCACGCCGAGCGGCAGCAGACTGTCACGCAATCCAGGCGCCTCGCGAGTGCTGAGCACCATGCCGACTTGCGGAAAAGTGAGGCGCAGTGCGCAGAGGAGCTGCGCGAATTCGCGGTCGGGCAGGGGATGTGTAGGCTGAAACTCGCCCGGCGCCGGGCGCAAGCGAGGGAGGCTCACGGTGATCTGCGCCTTCCAGCAGTTTCTTAACAAATGATTGACGTGTGCTGCGAGCATCAGCGCTTCCTCGCGCCAATCCCAAAGGCCAAAAAGCGCGCCGACTCCTATGCGCCGAAACCCCGCTGCGTAAGCGCGCTCGGGGCACGCGAGTCGCCAGTCATAATCTTTTTTCGGTCCGCTCCGGTGCATCTCGGCGTAGGTCGCGCGATGATACGTTTCCTGATAAACAACCAGCGCGTCTGCTCCGGCGCGCACCAGCGGTTCGTAGTCCGCCGTCTCCATCGGGCCGACCTCGAGCGACACGCTCGGAATTTCCGCCGCGAGCCGCCGCACGCACATTTCCAGATAACCGTTGGAAACAAACTTCGGATGCTCGCCGGCCACCAGCAGCACATTGCGAAAACCTTCCGCCGCGAGATGCCGCGCCTCGCGCATCACCTCGTCGATTTCCAGCGTCACGCGCAGGATCGGATTTTCGCGCGAGAATCCGCAGTAAGCGCATGAGTTGATGCATTCATTGGAAAGATAAAGCGGCGCGAAAAGCCGAATTGTGCGGCCAAAATTCTGCAGCGTGAGCGCCTGCGCATCGCGCGCCATTTTTTCCAGATCCGCATCGCTCTTCGGCCCGAGCATCCCCGCGAAACGGCGCAGCACGGGCGTTCGCAGGGAGTGGACGAGCGATTCGGCGAGCGTCATGGAATGCTTAATATGAAGCGATGCGGCACGATGACAACGCGTTTTCGTCCGTCGGATGAAACAACTTGCGCCGCGTGGAAAAGGCGGCGTTTATGCGGCGCGATGCGCAAAGTTTTTCGACCGCTGTGAATCATTTTTGGATTGCCTATCACGCGGTGGTCGTCGCGTTGCTGCTCCTTTCGCTCGCGATGCTTGCCATCAATCTCACGGGATTTCCGGCGATGAAGCTTCCGAAAAAGTCCGCAAAAATGGATGCAGACGCGCCGCTGATTTCCGTGCTCGTGCCGGCACGGAATGAAGAGCGGCGGATCGGCGCGTGCGCCGGTTCGCTGCTCGCGCAGGATTATCCAAACTACGAATTGCTTGTGCTCGATGATCGCTCCGACGACGCGACCGCGGAGATCCTCGAGCAGCTCGGCATTTCCGAAAGCGGCGGAAAAATAGGTCGCAGGCTCAGCGGAACGGAGCTGCCGGCGGGATGGACCGGAAAAAATTGGGCTTGCCATCAACTCTCGCAGCAGGCGCGCGGCGAGTGGCTGCTTTTCACCGATGCCGACACGACGCACGCGCCACAAACTTTGACGGCAGCGATAGCGCTCGCGCGCAAGACGCACGCGGATTTGCTTTCGGCGTGGCCGCTTTTGGTGACGAAAACGTGGAGCGAAAAAGTGGTCATCACCGTGCTGCATCTGCTCGGTGTCGTGAATTTCCCGCACGCGCTCGTCGCGTGGCTGCAGCGCGATCCTGCGCGGGCGCGGCGCGTCCCGCCGCAGATTCGGCGCGCTCTCGGCGGTGCGAATGGCCAGTTTATTCTCTTCCGAAAAAGTTCCTACGACGCGATCGGCGGGCACGCGGCGGTGCGGCATCATCTTGTCGAGGACGTGGCACTTGGGCGCGAAGTCGCGCTGCGGATGGGCGAGGGAATGCGCGTGGTCAATTGCGACGGCGGCAGATTTTTGACGGTGCGGATGTATGAAAACTTTCGGGAGGTCTGGGAAGGTTTCACGAAAAATGCATGGGCCGCTTTTGAAAATGCGCTCGGGATTTGGTGGACTCTCGGCATCGGACAGTTGTGCATCTTTCTGTTGCCATTCGTGTTCGTTTGTTTTCCCAGCCAGAGAAAGCCGGCGCTCATCGAGATTGCGCTGATTTATCTGCTGCGAATCATCCTCGCAGTCCGTTTTCGCACCTCATGGCTCGGCGTCTGGCTGCATCCGCTCGGGCAGGCGCTGGCGATGGCGATCGCGCTCAATAGCTGGTGGCATTCCACGCGCGGCGGCGTGACGTGGAAGGGGCGCGTCTATCGCACGGAGTAGTTGCAATTCGTCAGAGCCGACAACATGGTGCGGATTATGACGAGCAGCGATTTCTGGCACGTCCTGTCGAATCCCTTCACGCTCGGGCTGCTGCTCGGGCTCGTTTTCACAGGCATCGCGCTTTATCAGCTGTTCACGCTGAAGCTCGAGATGAAGCGCTACAAACGGCATCTCAGCGACAAACTCGAGATCGAGGCGGAGTCGATGAA
Organism: uncultured Verrucomicrobiae bacterium; assembly: GCA_963836755.1. Lineage (GTDB taxonomy): Bacteria > Verrucomicrobiota > Verrucomicrobiia > Chthoniobacterales > Chthoniobacteraceae > JAJPJG01. The sequence goes on from CAWIKF010000001.1 coordinate 178,947, forward strand.
ACGCCTTCGCAGCGAGACAGAAGTTTTGCGAAAGGAAAATGAAAACCTGCGCGTGAAAGTCGCTGCGCTCAATGAAATGCCCGATCGCCGTGCGCTGCGCGACCTCGAGATTTTCGCGCGCGCCGAAAAGCATATGCTCATTTCCGTTCCCGGTTTTGCGCCGGCGTGGGAAAGCGCGAAGAACGACGCAGCCGGAGAACTCGCGGATGAGGAAATGGGAAAAAGTTTGCCGCAGCGTGTCTTCACGAAACTTTTCGGCGCACCGCGTCGCGACGAAAAGGCGCTGCCGGAATCGGAGACGGTTTAGCGCGGCGGCAGGATGAGGGCGCACCTTGTTTTTTCGCGCGCCGTCCGTTAAATTTGCAGAAGAAATGAGTAAACCCGTCGTCTTGGTGCAGGTGCGCGCGGTGCTGCCGACGAGCGCCGGACGCGCGGTTTTTCTCGGCAACGACGAAAAAGTTTTCGTGATTTACGTCGATGAAAGCGTCGGCGCGGCGATCACGATGTTCATGAGCAGCGCGCAAAAAGAGCGGCCGCTCACGCACGACTTGATGGGGCATCTCATGACCGCACTCGGCGCGCACGTGGAGCGCGTGATTGTCAACGACCTGAAAAGTTCCACCTATTTTGCGCGGCTGATCATCGTGGCTGAAAACGAATTGCAGCAACGCAAGATCATCGAGCTGGACGCGCGGCCGAGTGATTGCATTGCGATGGCGGTGGCGCAAAAGGCGCCGATTTACGTGAGCCGCGAAGTCTGGGACGAAGTCGAGGACATGTCGAATGCGCTGAAAGAAATGTCCGAGGGCAAGAGCGAGGAAGGCGAGAGCGAGGCGTAAAATTTTTCCGCCGCACGCTGAATTTGCGGCGCAAATAATCTGCGGTTATTCGGCGTCTTCGCGATCGGCCCCGCACTTTTTGCACGGGCAATCGAGCAGGTCGCAGATCGCGCCAGTCGGTTCCTCCTTCACGATGAAACGCATGGTGCCATTTGGCAGATCGCGCACGATGAGCAGCAGATGCCGCGGCGCGAGTTCCTCGCGGCTGAGCCGGTTGAGCTTCGCCAGGAGATCGTGCCGCGTGAGTTCGTTACTGGAATGCTGGCGTGCGAGCTGAGACAGAACGATTCGAACTATCTCGGGCGGACGCCGATCCCGCGTTGCAGGGAAACTTGCCATGATTCATTCTCCACCCAGCGGCGGAAATGAGGTATCGGGCGGCGGCAGGAAAACTACATCCAAAGTTTCCCTATCCGCGGGGCGAGGCGGCGAACGAGCGATGGCCGTCGTGATTTCCCTCACTCTCGTGCTCGACCCAAAGCGTCGCGTGCTGAACCATTTCCAGTGCGCTGCTGAGGTTCAGCTTTTCCTTGATGTGCGCGCGATGACTCTCGACCGTCTTCGGACTGAGGTGCAATGCGGCCGCGATGTTGCGCGTGCTTTTTCCAGTGCCGAGCATTTCAAAAATTTCGATCTCGCGGTCGCTGAGCAATTGCAGCGGCGAAGGCGAAGCCGTTTTGCCCGGACCGCAGGTGCCGAGCGCCTTGTGAAAAATTGCGCCGACGATGTTTTTGCTGACGTGATAATCGCCCGCGAATGCTTTGCGCAGGGCGGCGATGACTTCGGCGACGCTCTCTTTTTTCATCACATAGCCGAGCGCGCCGGCGCGCAACGCGCGTTCCGCGTAGATGCTTTCGTCATGCATCGAGAGGACGACGGCGGCGATGCGCGGATGCTGCGCCTTCATGTTTTTTAAAAACTCGATGCCGTTCATTCCGGGCAGCGAAATGTCCGAGACGAGCGCGTCGGGCAGCAGCGCGTTGATTGCGGAGAGCGCCTCAATCGCATTTTCGGCTTCGCCGCAAACTTCCATGTCCGGCTCCTGCTCGATGTAGAGCTTCAGCGCCTGCCGGACGATACAATGATCTTCAACGATGAAGATTCGCTTCTTTGCCTGTGCTTTTTTCATCGAGTTGACCGAGTTTCTTTTCGGAAAAAACGCAGAGCACCTTCGTCCCGCGTTTCCCCGCCGCGCAGGCTTCAAAGGAGCCGCCGAGCAGGTTCGTGCGGTATTGCATCGAGTGGAGACCGATGCCGTGTTTCTTTGCCGATGCGCGCAGGATGCCGACGCCGTCATCGGAAATGCTCAGGCGGATCGAGCCATCCACCTGGCTGAGATCAATGGCGATGTGCCGCGCGCGGCTGTGGCGCACGGCGTTGTTCACCGCTTCCTGCGCGATGCGGTAGAGATGAATGGCGGCGTTTTTGTCCGCGATGGAAATTTGGCCGGACATAGTGAATGTGCACGGAATTTCGCAGCGCACGCTGGTTTCGGCTGCAAGATCTTCGAGCGCCCATGCCAGTCCATCGCGGCCGACTTTTACCGGAAAAAGTCCAGCGGCCAGCTGCCGCATTTCATCGGCGCTGTCGCGGACCATTCGCGAAAGGTCGCGAACTTTTTCCGCGAGAAGCGGGTGATCGCGATCGAGATCACGCGCGATCACCTCGGCCAGCATCGCGAGGCCGGTGAAACTTTGGCACGGGCCGTCGTGCAAATCCTGGCCGATGCGCGATTGCTCGCGCTCGCCGATCTCGAGCACTTCGCGCTGGAGCTGCTTTATCTCCGTCACATCCTGGCCGATCATCAGCACGCACGGGCGGCCCTCGAGCTCGATCAATTCCGCCGCGATCAAGAAATCGCGCATCGCGCCGGACTTTGTCCGCACTTGCGATTCGTATCCGCGGATCGTGCCGGCTCTTTGCAGATCGGCGACCCGCTGATCGCGCGCCGTTTCATCAGCGTGAAAACCGAGCTCGATCGAAGTGTGGCCGATCGTTTCCTTGCGCGAAAATCCGGTGATCTTGCAGAAGCTCGCGTTCACATCGAGGAAGCGCCCATCCTCCAGCGACGTGATGGCGATGGCGCTCGGGCTCGCGCGGAACGCGATCGCGAAGCGCTCCTCGGATTGCCGCAGCGCGCGCTCGGTGCGACGGCGGTCGGAAATATCGCGCAGCACCGAGCGGCTCACCGTCTGGCCCGTGTGCGTGTCGATCACCGGCACGCTGAGGAACTCGATCAACGGACGCTTCCGGCCGGGCGGTCCGATGTTGATTTCGCAGACATTTTTTTCGCGGGCGCTTCGGCAAAGGCGCAGATGATTGAGAAAAGTCGGCATGCACGCTTTTTCCACAAACGGCAGCAGCGGCACGCCGATGAGGTGCATCCGCTCCTTGCCGAGAAGCCGCGCGGCCGTGACGTTCAGCTCGAGGATGCAGCCGTGGTCATCGAGCGTGACGCAGCCGAACGGCGCGAAATCATAATGGTCGGCGTAATGGCTGCGCGCCTCCTCGAGCAATTGCACAGTGCGCTCGAGCTCGAGGATTTTGCGCTCGAGCTCGGCGGGATCGGAGTGGCGCGTCGCGCGTCGTAGCGGCGGTGCGGGCCGGGATTTTCCACGGCCCGAAATCCGGCCGCTCATCCCGGCTGCTCCTCGATCGAGAGCAGGATCACCGGCTCGCCCTGCACGTCATGGTCGATGCGGCGCGCATTGAGCAGCATCCGCTTTTTTCCGATCTGCGGAAAAGTGTGGATGACCTCGAAATCCTGCACGCGCGTTTTTTTCGGCAGGATTTTTTCCAGCAGCGACCGGAGTTGCGGGATGTCCCACTGGCCGTTGCCGAGATCGTAGAGCAATTGCCCCTCGGTCTGCCGCGCGGTCACGACGAACGTTTTGTAAAATGCTGCGGTCGCCCATTTCACGCGCAGCTCGCCATCGAGCACGAGAAATGACCCGCGCACCGTCTCCACGAACGCCTCCGCGTATGCGCGCGCCTGCTCCCTGTGCTTCGCCTCGCGCCGTGCCGCGTCGATGTCGAAAAGAATCAGCAGCACGCCGGTGATCTGGTTTTCCGAAGTCTCATACGGGCGCACCTGCAGCCGCCACCAATGGCCATCCTCGCCGCGCACCTCCGCCTCGCGCGTGTGCAGATGCGTGAGCACGTCGCGCAACATTTTCTCCAGATCCGGCAGATCGAAACCGAGTCGCAGGTTCGTGATCGGGCGGCCCAAGTCGCCCGCGACAAGCTTGAACATTTTCTCCGCGACGGGCGTGAAACGGCGGATGCCCAGGTCGCGGTCGAGCATCACGATCGGGATGTTCACGCTGCGCAAAAGATTGACGAGATCGTTGTTCACCTCGCCGAGATCGAGGTTCGTGTGCTTGAGTTCCTCGTTGACGGTTGTCAATTCCTCGTTCGTCGATTGCAATTCCTCCTTCGCCGTCTCGAGTTCCTCGTTCGTGCTTTGCAGTTCCTCGTTGCTCGACTGGATTTCCTCATTCGCCGAGCGCAATTCCTCGTTCGTCGCCTCGTGCTCCTCGATGACCGATTGCAAATGCTCGCGGCTCGCGGCCAGCTCATCCTCGAGCTGCTTCGCCCGCTCGTCACCGCCTTTCAACCCGCCGCGCGCAGGCCGTGCGGATGGCGCCGGCTCCGGCGGACGCTCCTCGAAAAGCACCACGAAACAATGCTCACGCAACGCCGGCGAACCGAGCGGGATGACGTCGATATTCACGAACCGCGGCGGGCTCCCGCCGTGGCCGTTGATGCGGACATTTTCCTTGCGCACGGGCGAACCGATTTTTTTCGCGCGATTGATCGCCGCCCGCAGCTCGATCTCAATCGCCGGCCGCGTCATGCGGAAAAGATTCAAGCTCGCCTCGCCCGACGATGGATCGAGAAAAGGCGCGACGCTGCCGCGGAACTGGATGATTTCCAGATTCTCGCCAACGACGATCGCTGGCGGACAATAGCGCGCCATCAACAGGCGGTCCGCCTCTTTTTGCACATCCAGCCGGCTCCAGATTTCCTTCTCGCCGCGCGGTTCGCCCGCCGAGCCGTGCGGCGCGGGCATTTCGAGATGTTCTTCCAAAACGGGATCGCCGGCACCGGCGCGCCGCACGAAGATTTTGTTTTTCGCATCCACGCTCTCGAAAATATCCGAGAACGCGCCGATCGATTCCGCGCTGCCGAGCAGCAGCCAGCCGCCGGGCTTGAGCGCGTAGTGAAAGATCGGGATCAACTTTTTCTGCGCCACCGGCTCGAAATAGATGAGCACATTGCGGCAGCTCACGAGATCGATCTTTGAAAACGGCGGGTCCTTGATCACATTCTGCCGCGCGAAGACGCACCGGTCGCGCACGGCCTTGCTGATCTGCCAGCCGGTTTCCGTGCGATTGAAAAAACGCCGCAGCCGCTCCGGCGAGACCTGCGCCTCGATACTCGCGGGAAAAATTCCTTTCCGCGCCTGCTCGACCACCCGCTCGCTCACGTCCGTCCCGAAAATCTGGATCGCAGGCGCGCCCGGCGTGTCACCCATGTATTCCAGCAGGCTGATCGCCAGCGAATACGCCTCCTCGCCCGTCGAGCAGCCGGGCACCCAGACGCGCACCGTGCGATTCTGCCCGCGCTCCCGCATCAGCGCCGGATAGACCAGCCTTTCCATCGCCGCGAACGTTTCCGGCTCGCGGAAAAAACTGGTCACGTGGATGAGCGCGTCCTGGTAGGCCGCGTCCACCTCGTCGGGATGCGTCTGGAGATATTCGGCGTATTGCTCGTGATCGTCGATCCGGTGCACCACCATCCGGCGCTCGATGCGCCGGTGGATCGTCGTCTGTTTGTATTGGCTGAAATCGACACCCGTCGCGCTGCGCAACAGCGAGTAGATCTTTTTCAATCCATCCACCGGCGCCTCTCCGGCCTGCGGCTGCCGCCCTTTTACCACGAAGGGATGCTTGCCGAGCCGTGCGATCTCCTCCGCGATCTTCGCAGGCGGCAGCACGAAATCGACGCAGCCCGACCTCACGGCGCTGCGCGGCATGCCGGGATATTTCGCCGATTTTTCATCCTGCGCAAAGGTGATGCCGCCGTTGGCCTTGATCGCCATCAAGCCTTCCGTGCCGTCGCTCGCGTTGCCGGAAAGCACCACGCCGATCGACGTCCCGTCGCATTCGCCGGAGAGCGAGCGGAAAAATTCATCGATCGGCAGATGCGGGCCGTTGGTTTTCCCGCGCGGCCGCAGATGCAGCATCTCCCTGTCAATCCGCATCTCCACATTCGGCGGGATGATGTAAACGTGATCGCGCTCCACATGCATCCCATCGGTCGCCTCCGCCACCGGCATTTTCGTCGAGCGCTGGAGGATCGCGCTCAGGTGGCTCGGATGTTTCGGGTCGAGATGCTGCACCAGCGCAAAAGCGAGGCCGGTGCGCGCCGGGAGATGCTTGAAAAGTTCCGTGCAAGCCTCCAGCCCGCCCGCGGATGCGCCGATGCCGACCACTGGGCACGCCTCGGTGGGGCGGGGCTTCGATCCTTTCGCGCGGGAGGGACGCTTGCTAGCCATCTTGGTCAATAGAAAAGGTTATCTGCAAAGATTTCGCAACGATATTTCCCGCGCCAATTCGCAGACAGATGCGCGGCTGCATCGACGGCAAACTTTTAAAAATTCCCGCGCCAGAATGCATCTTCCGCGCCACGCCCTCAAAAGGGTGCGGAAAACCACCCACACATAGCAGGAATTATAAATTCTTGAGCTGTTCACGCAATTCTGGGGTAAAAAAGACGTTTTCTTCAGGTGTTGGGACCAATAGCGAGCGAGAAATTCGCACTCTTGAGGATCTCGAAAAATTCAGGCAACAAAATGGCAGTTTAAGGACCATTTTCAATACACTCAGGGACAAATTTCTCATTTTCGAGAAGCGATAAGTCCCGACCATGTCAGGAATTTCCGGCGGAAGCACTGGTGTGGTCACAAAACCTCTTCCGGTTTCGCCGGAAGCTCGTGTGTGGAGCTGTTGATAAAATCGGTTGTAATTCACGTTCGTTTCGAAACCATTCAGCCCTCAAAAGAAGCTTTTTCGACCGCCTTTTCGCCAGTCACGCCGACATTTTTAAATTCTTCAAAGGCCGGCTTGCGTGTCCCGTCGTGGCGGACGAGGCCCATGTGGTATTCGTGCTCGTCCACATGAAAACCCTCGATCGACTCGCGCGCCGGGTCGAGGTCCTGCAGGCAATACCAATAGACGCGCTCGCACGGCGCGGCGGCGGCTTCGTGCAAAAGCGAGCATTGCAGGTCGAGCCGCGCCTCGCATTTCTCCGCGCACGACCAGGTGGCGTAGCCGGTCTCGGTGATCCAGACCGGCTTTTGCGCGCGCTCGGCGATGCAATCGATTTTTTCGCGCCAGCCGTGCCAGTGCGAATGCCATTCCCAGTTCGGGTGGTCCTCCCACCACATCTCTGGAAAGCCGTGGATCGCCACCACGTCGATGTGCGCGAGCGCGCCCGCGCGGCGCATGATTTCAAGCCAATGCGGATCGACAGGCATCATTCCGCCGAGCACCGTGCGGCGTCCGCGCTTTTTCGCCCAATGCGCGGCATCGCCGATCATGTGCGCGAACTTTAACCAGCCGGGGTCGCAGCGCTCGAAGTCCCATTTGTAGCGGTTGTTCGGCTCGTTCCAGAGCTCCAGCGTTTCAAAGTCCGCGCCGTGCCGCGTGAGGATGAGGTCGATGAAATCCGCATAATCGCGCAGCCGCCGCGGCGGGCTCGCGCACGTGCCGCGCTCGGCGATGGATGGCGGCGTGTGCCAGATGGAGAGCAGCACCTCGAACTCCGCGAGCTGCGTCATCTGCCATTCATACCATTCGCGCCCGCGCGGCCGCAGATAATCCGCCCACGAGATGCCGGTGCGCAGCTGCTTCACGCCCAGCTCGCGCAGCAGCGCCACCGCGCGCTCGACGGCCTCGTGGTCCTCGTAATGAAACCACTGGCAGAGACCGAAATTGCCCCTCATCGCACACAAGTCGCACGTCGTCCGCGGAGCGGTCGTCGGTGGGGCAAAAATCGGGATTTTTCCCCTCCCGCCGGTAGGGGGTGCTCCTGACGCACAAACGTGGGGGTGACAGCGATTTTGATGGCAGCGGAGATATGGGCAAATCCCACCCGCTTATTGAATAGCCTATGAAAAATGTTCTCATCACTGGCGGTGCCGGATTCGTCGGTTCACACCTCGCCGATGACCTTCTTTCGCGCGGCCACCGCGTGCGCGTCCTCGATAGCCTCAGCCCGCAAGTCCACGGCGACGACGCCGTGCGCCCGGCGTATCTCGATGGCGGCGTCGATCTGATCGCCGCCGATGTGCGCGACACGGATGCGCTCTCGCGCGCGCTGCGCGACATCGATGTCGTCTATCATTTCGCAGCCGCGGTCGGCGTCGGGCAGAGCATGTATGAAATCGCGCGATACACGGACGTGAACGGCATGGGAACCGCGCTGTTGCTCGAGGCGCTCGCGCGGCATCCGGTCGAGCGGCTCGTGGTCGCGTCGAGCATGAGCATTTACGGCGAGGGCTTTTATAAAAACGCGAAAGGTCGCCGCATCCCCGGCCACGAGCGGAGCGTCGCGCAGCTCAGGCGTCGCGACTGGGAAGTGCGCGGCGACGACGGCGAAGCATTAACGCCGATAGCTACAGACGAAAGCAAGTGCCCAGCGCTGCCGTCGGTCTACGCGATCTCGAAATATCACCAGGAACGCCTCTGCATGACGGTCGCCCCGGCATACAACATCGAGCCGGTCGCGCTCCGTTTTTTCAACATCTACGGCCCGCGCCAGGCACTCTCGAATCCCTACACGGGCGTGCTCGCAATCTTTGCCTCGCGGTTTTTAAACGATCGCCCGCCGCTGATCAACGAGGATGGAAATCAGCGCCGCGATTTCGTAAGCGTTTACGATATCGCGCAGGCGTGCCGGCTCGCGATGGAAGTGCCGGACGCCGCGGGAAAGGTTTTCAACATCGGCAGCGGCCAGTCGTGGTCGGTGCGCGAGATCGCGGAAAAATTCGCGCGCGTGCTCGGCAGACAACATCTCGAGCCGGAGATCACCGGCAAATATCGGATCGGCGACATCCGCAATTGCTTCGCGGACATCACGCTCGCGCGCCGCGTGCTCGGCTACGAGCCGCGCGTGGAACTCGACGACGGCCTGGCCGATCTCGCGGAATCGCTCGAGGGACAAATCGCGATTGATCGCGTGGACGAATCGCGCCAGGAGCTCGCAGTCCGGGGGCTTGCGATATGAAACACCGCGTCAACGGAACGCACCCGGTTGTTATAACAGGCGGCGCGGGCTTCGTCGGGACCAATCTCGCGCACCGGCTGCTTTCGCAGGGCGAAAAGGTCTTGCTCTACGACAATCTCTCGCGGCGCGGCGTGGAAAAAAATCTGCGCTGGCTGCAGGAAACGCACGGCGAACTTTTAAAGATCGAAGTCGCCGACACGCGCGACGCCGACGCAGTTTCGCGAGCGGTCGCGCGCGGCTCCGCGGTTTTTCATTTCGCCGCGCAAGTCGCCGTCACGACAAGCCTCGCCGATCCGCGCGAAGATTTTGAAATCAACGCGGGCGGAACTTTCAACGTCCTCGAGGCCGCGCGCGCGGCGGGCATTCCGCTTGTTTTCACATCGACAAACAAAGTTTACGGCGCGCTCTCCGACGTGCCGCTGCGCCGCCGCGGCGCGCGCTACGAGCCGGCTGATGCCGCGACGCGCGCGCGCGGAATTTCCGAGCGGCAGCCGCTGAGTTTTCACAGTCCGTATGGCTGCAGCAAAGGCGCGGCCGATCAATACGTGCTCGATTACGCGCGCAGCTACGGCCTCGCCGCGATCGTTTTTCGCATGAGCTGCATTTACGGCCCGCATCAATTCGGCACCGAGGATCAGGGCTGGGTCGCGCATTTCCTCATCCGCGCGCTCGACCGCGAGCCGCTCGTGATCTACGGCGACGGCGGGCAGGTGCGCGACATTTTGTTTGTCGAGGATCTGGTCGAGGCGTTTTTGCTCGCGCGAAAAAATGCGGAAAAACTCGCTGGCGAAGCGTTCAACATCGGCGGCGGCGCGGCGAACAGCGTGAGCCTTTTGCAATTGCTCAAGATGATCGGCGAGCTCGACGAAGGCGCGCCGGAAATCGAGCACGCGCCGTGGCGCATCGGCGATCAGCGCTATTTCGTGAGCGACTTTTCAAAGTTCACCGCCGCGACCGGATGGACGCCACGCGTCTCCGCGCGCGAGGGCGTCGCGCGGCTTTACGAATGGCTCCGCAGCACGCGCGCGCCGCACGAAAGCGAACTGCTGACGCACTAAAAAAATGTCCGCCGCGCTGGCCACACCTCCTGCCGTCGCAACGATGAATGCCGCGCGAATCATCGCGCCCGGAAAAGTTGAGCTGACGCGCGCGCCGGTTCCCGAGCCGCGCGAAAACGAAGTGCGCGTGCGGCTGGAAGGCTGCGGCGTTTGCGCGTCAAATGTGCCGCCGTGGGAAGGCCGCGATTGGTTTCAATATCCGATGGCGCCCGGCGCGCTCGGCCACGAAGGCTGGGGCCGCGTCGATGCCGTCGGCGCAAATGTGGACGCAGCGCTCATCGGCCAGCGCGTCGCGATGCTCTCGCAAAATGCCTACGCCGATTTCGATGTCGCGCCCGCCGACGCGATTGTGCCATTGCCCGCGAAGCTTGATGGGAAGCCGTTTCCCGGCGAACCGCTCGGTTGCGCGATGAATATTTTTCACCGTAGCGAAATCAAATCCGGGCAGACCGTCGCGATTCTCGGCATCGGTTTTCTCGGCGCGCTGCTCACGCGGCTCGCGAGCGAAGCGGGCGCGCGCGTGATTGCGATTTCGCGCCGCGACGATTCGCTCGCCTTTGCGAAAAAGTTTGGCGCGGAAGAAATCGTCCCGATGCGCGAGCAGTGGCAAATTATCGGGCAGGTCCGGCAGCTCACGCGCGAAAAGTTTTGCGACGTCGTCATCGAGGCGACCGGAAAACAATGGCCGCTGCAGCTCGCCGCCGAACTCGCGCGCGAGCGCGGCCGGCTCATCATCGCAGGTTATCATCAGGACGGTTTGCGCGAGATCAACATGCAGCTTTGGAACTGGCGCGGCCTCGATGTCATCAACGCGCACGAGCGCGATCCGGCGGTTTACATTGACGGCATTCGCCAGGCCGTGCGCGCGGTCGCGAGCGGGCTGCTCGATCCGCAGCCGCTTTACACAAACACGTTTCCGCTCGCCGAACTTGGTGCCGCGCTCGATGCCACGCGCAACCGTCCGAAGGGCTTCATGAAAGCGCTGGTGGCGATGCAATCGACCGCGCCGCGTGCTTAAGATTTATGAAAAAATCCACGATGAAAGATCCACGTTCGCTCTATCCGCGCCCGCCGTTTCCCGAGCAAAAACAGGAACCGACTGGTTCGGAAAAAGAGATGACGCCAGCGGCGGACCATGGCGAAAAAAGTTACGAAGGCAGCGGGCGGCTCGAGGGCAGACGCGCGTTGATCACCGGCGCCGACAGCGGCATCGGCCGCGCGGTCGCGCTCGCGTTTGCGCGCGAAGGCGCGGCGGTCGCGATCGGATTTCACGAATCCGAAAACGACGCGCAAACGACGGAAAACCTTTGCAAAGAAGCCGGCGTGCAAACGGTCACGATTCGCGGCGACATCGCTTCGGCAGACGATTGCCGCGACATCGTGCGGCAGGCGACGAGCGAACTCGGCGGCATCGATATTCTCGTCAATAATGCCGCATTCCAGCGCACTTACGAAAAGTTCGAAGAGATTCCCGACGAGGAATTCGAGCGCATTTATCAGGTCAACATTTTCGGCATGTTTCGCCTTTGCAAACTCGTGCTGCCCGACATGAAACCGGCCGGCGCGATCATCAACACCGCGTCGATCCAATCATTCGATCCGTCGCCGAGCCTGCTGCCATACGCGTCGACGAAAGCCGCGATCGCGAGCTTCACGAAGTCACTCGCCGCGCATGCGATCGAGCGCGGCGTCCGCGTCAATGCCGTCGCGCCTGGCCCGGTCTGGACGCCGCTGATTCCTGCGACGATGCCGAAGGAGGACATCTCGACTTTTGGAAAAAACACAGTGTTTGGCCGTCCCGCGCAACCGGCCGAGCTCGCGCCCATTTTCGTTTTTCTCGCCAGCGACGAAGCAAGCTACGTGACCGGCGAAATCTACGGCGCGACCGGCGGGCGGATGCCGATTTAAAATGTGAGCGCGCGCACGCCGAAACGGATTTTGATGACCGGCGACACTGTCGGCGGCGTCTGGAATTATTCGCTTGAGCTCGCGCGCAGCCTTGCGCCGCACGGCATCGAGATCACGCTCGCGACGATGGGCGGGCGCGCTTCCGATGCGCAACGGCGCGAAGCAGCGCAGCTCAAAAATCTCGAGCTCGTCGAAAGCGATTACCGGCTCGAGTGGATGGAAAATCCGTGGGAAGACGTGCGGCGCGCGGGCCGCTGGCTGCACGAAATCGAGCGGCGCGTGCGGCCCGATCTCGTGCATCTCAACGGCTACGTCCACGGCGCGCTGAAGTGGAACGCGCCGTGCCTCATCGTCGCGCATTCGTGCGTGCTTTCATGGTGGCGCGCGGTGAAAGGCAAGGCCGCGCCCGCGTCGTGGGATGGCTACAAAAACATGGTCACGCGCGGCTTGCGCGGCAGCTCCGCGCTGTGCGGGCCGACGCGCGCCATGCTCAATACGCTCGCGCAAAATTACGGGGAAGCCCGCGGCGGCCGCGCGATTTTCAACGCGCGCGCGCCGTATCGTTACAAGCGGAACGTTAAACAGCCGTTCATCCTGACCGCGGGCCGGCTTTGGGACGAGGCGAAAAATGTTGTCGTTCTCGAGCACGTTGCGGCCGATGTTCCGTGGCCGATTCTCGCGGCGGGCGAACGGAATTTGCCGCACGACCAGGTGCGCGGCGGCGGCGCGATCGGCTACCTCGGCCAGCTTTCCAATGAAGCGCTCGCGCAATATCGCGCGACCGCGTCCATTTACGTGTTGCCGGCGCGCTACGAGCCGTTCGGACTTTCCGCGCTCGAGGCTGCGATGTGCGGCTGCGCGCTCGTGCTCGGCGACATTCCGAGCCTGCGCGAAGTCTGGGAGGACACGGCGATTTTTGTCGCGCCCGACGATCGCGGAGGTCTGCGCGATGCGCTTCGGCGCTTGATTGAGAGCTCGCGGGAGCGCCAGCGCTGGGCTGAGAGCGCGCGCGAACGCGCGGCATTTTTCACCCCGGAAAAAATGGCGAAGGAGTATCGGAATCTTTACGGCGACATGCTCGCGGGAGGCGCGGACGGATGAAGTTCGTCCTATTTTACCACTCGCTCGTTTCGTGCTGGAATCACGGCAACGCGCACTTTTTGCGCGGCATCGCGAGCGAGCTGCTCGCGCGCGGGCACACGGTGGAAGTTTACGAGCCGCGAGACGCGTGGAGCGTGCAAAATCTCGTCGCCGGGCACGGCGAGGAAGCGCTGGAAAATTTCGCGAAAGCTTATCCGAAACTGCGTAGTCATCGTTACGAGAAACTCGATCTGGATGCCGCACTCGATGGTGCGGATCTCGTGCTGGTGCACGAATGGAACGACCACGAGCTCGTGCGCCGCATCGGAAAACATCGCGCCGCGAATCCCGGCTGGCGCCTGCTTTTTCACGACACGCATCACCGCGCCGTGACCGCGCCGGAAGCGATGGCGGGTTACGATTTGCGGCATTACGATGGCGTGCTCGCGTATGGAAAAGTGCTGCGCGATTTGTATCTCGAGCGCGGCTGGGCGCAGCGCGCGTGGACGTGGCACGAGGCCGCGGACGTGCGCGTTTTTCATCCGCATCCGGAAATCAAACGCACCGGCGATGTCGTCTGGATCGGCAATTGGGGCGACGAGGAACGCACCGTCGAGCTGCACGAATTTCTCATTCGGCCGCTCGCAACAATGCGGGTTGAGGCGCGCGTTTACGGCGTGCGCTATCCCGCCGCCGGGCTGCACGCGCTGGCCAACGCGGGCATCGAATACGCGGGCTGGCTGCCGAATTTTCGCGTGCCGGAAATCTTCGCGCAGTTCCGCGCGACGCTCCACATTCCGCGGCTGCCTTACACGCGCTCGCTGCCGGGGATCCCGACGATCCGGCCATTCGAGGCACTCGCGTGCGGCATCCCGCTCATTTCCGCTCCCTGGAACGACAGCGAACACTTGTTTTCGCCCGGCCAGGATTTTCTCGTCGCGAAAAACGGCGCGGACGTTGCGCATCATTTGAAGGCGCTGCTGCACGACAAGGCGATGGCGCGCGAGCTCGCGGCGCACGGCCGCAGAACGATCCTCGCGCGGCACACGTGCGCGCATCGCGTGGACGAGTTGTTAAAAATTCTGCGCGAGCTCGGCGGCGCGCGCGGCGAACTTTGCGAAGCCGGCGAAACTGCGAGCGCGACCCGATGAACATTGCATTTTTCGGCTCCAGCCTTGTCTCGGCTTATTGGAATGGCGCGGCGACTTACTACCGCGGCCTCATCCGCGCGCTGCACGAGCGCGGGCATCGCACAACTTTTTACGAACCCGACGCGTATGAGCGCCAGCAGCATCGCGACATGGCCGATCCGCCGTGGGCGCGCGTGGTCGTTTATCCTGCGACCGAGCGGGCGGCGCTTGCGCAAATCGAGCAGGCGCGCGATGCTGATGTGATCGTGAAAGCGAGCGGCGTCGGCGTTTTCGACGAGCTGCTCGAGGCGGAAATTGCCGCGCTGAAGACGCCGGAAAATGTCGTCATTTTTTGGGATGTCGATGCGCCCGCGACGCTCGAGCGGATCGAAAAAAATTCGCGCGATCCGTCGCGTGCGCTCATCCCGCAATTCGATTTCGTCCTGACCTACGGCGGCGGCGCGCCGGTCGTCGCGGCATATGGCGCGCTCGACGCGCAGGCGTGCGTGCCGATCTACAACGCGCTCGATTCCGCGACGCATTTTCCTGTCACGCCCGATCCGCGCTTTGCGGGCGACCTTGCGTTTCTCGGCAATCGCCTGCCGGATCGCGAGGCGCGCGTGGAGGAATTTTTCGTAAAAGCCGCGGAACTTTTACCGCGCGAAAAGTTTCTGCTCGGCGGCAGCGGATGGGATGGAAAAAAGTTGCCGCCGAATATCCGCCACGCCGGCCATGTTTATACAAACGACCACAACGCGTTCAATGCCACGCCGCGCGCTGTGTTAAACATCAGTCGCGAGAGCATGGCGCGCTTCGGCTTTTCGCCGGCGACGCGCGTGTTCGAGGCGGCGGGCGCGGGTGCCTGTTTGATCACGGATTATTGGGAGGGAATTGAAACTTTTCTCGAGCCGGGCGAGGAAATTCTTGTCGCGCGCGATGGCCGCGAAGTCGCGTCGCATCTCGCGGAGCTGACGCCGGAGCGGGCGAAAAAAATCGGCAAAGCTGCGCGACTGCGCGTGCTCGCGGAGCACACTTATGCGCATCGCGCGGAGGAAGTGGAGCGACTGCTCGCGGAAAAGTTTGCCGCAACCGGAGCGCCCGCATGAACCTCGTCGTCCTCGGCCTTTCAATCACTTCGTCATGGGGCAACGGCCACGCAACCACCTATCGCGCGCTGCTCCGCGAATTCGCCGCGCGCGGGCATCGCGTTCTTTTTCTCGAGCGCGACGTGCCGTGGTATTCGGCGCAGCGCGATTTACCGCGCCCGCCTTTTTGCGGGCTCGCGCTTTACGATTCGCTCGCGGATTTGCGCGAAAAGTTTTCGGGAAATATTTCCGACGCCGATGCAGTCATCGTCGGCTCTTATGTGCCGGATGGCATCGCGGTCGGCGAATGGGTGACGCGGCATGCAAATGGCGTGACGGCGTTTTACGACATCGATACGCCCGTCACGCTGGCGGCGCTCGCGCGCGGCGATTGCGAATATCTTTCGCGCGAATTAATCCCGCGCTTCGACATTTATTTTTCGTTCACCGGCGGCCCGACTTTGACGCGGCTGGAAAAAGAATTCGGCTCGCCGTGCGCGCGGGCGCTTTATTGCTCGGTCGATCCGCAATCGTATTTTCCGATTGCGACCGCGCCGCGCTGGGACCTCGGCTACCTCGGCACATTCAGCGCGGATCGCCAGGCGGGGCTGGAAGCGCGGCTGCTCGAGCCCGCCCGCCGCGCGCCTGAGAAAAAGTTTGCCGTCGCCGGTCCGCAATATCCGGCGGCGACGACGTGGCTGGAAAATGTCGAGCGGATCGAGCATCTGGCGCCGCCGGATCATTGTTTGTTTTACAATCAGCAGCGCTACACTTTGAACCTCACGCGCGCCGATATGCGCGCGGCGGGCTGGTCGCCGAGCGTCCGCCTTTTTGAAGCCGCCGCGTGCGGCACGCCGATCATCAGCGACGACTGGCCGGGGTTCGATGCGCTGTTCGTTCCGGGCGAGGAAATTTTGCTCGCGGAAAATGCCGACGCCGTTTTGGAAATTCTCCGCGATCTGCCGGAAACGCGCCGCCGCACAATCGGAGACCACGCCCGCCGCCGCATCCTTGCCGCGCACACTGCCGCGCATCGTGCGCTCGAATTGGAAAAAGCGCTTCGCTCCGTTCGCCGCGAAGTCCTCACCGCATGAAAACCGCCGCCGATCCCATCGCGGCGCTCGCGCCTTGGTTCCATAATCTCCACCTGCCGGGCGGCGCACAGACGGCGCCCGACCATCCACTCGGCGATTTTCCCGCCTTCAAGTGGAACCAAATCGCGCCGCACCTTCCCGCCGATCTCACGGGCTGGCGTGCACTTGACATCGGCTGCAACGCCGGTTTTTACAGCTTCGAACTCGCCCGGCGCGGGGCGCGCGTCACCGGCATCGACCCCGACCCGCGCTATCTCGCGCAGGCGCGCTGGGCCGCGGCGGAGCTTGGCCTCGACACGCGCATCACCTTTCGCCAGATGCAGGTTTACGAGCTCGCGGGCGAGGCGCGGCCGTTCGACCTCGTGCTTTTCATAGGAGTTTTTTACCACCTGCGCTATCCGCTGCTCGCGCTCGATATCGTGCGGCGCAGCACGCGGCGGCATCTGCTTTTCCAATCGCTCTCGCTGCCGGGCCGGGAACTTTTTCCAAATGCGGGCGACCCCGCGCGCGACCTCGCCGGCCTGCAAAACCGCGCGCCGCTGCTCGATCCCGGCTGGCCGAAGATGGCGTTCATCGAACACAGCTTCGCCGGCGACCCGACGAATTGGTGGATCCCGAACCACGCGGCGATCGAGGCGCTGCTCCGGTCGTCCGGGTTCAAAATTCTCTCGCATCCGACGGATGAGACCTATTGGTGCGAGACGGCGCCGATTCCGTATGGGGTGGAATGCGTCGGCTCGGCTGCCGACGGCCTTTCAAACGGGTCGCGAGCCTCGGCTAAAGAATAAACGCGACGTTCAATGCGTCGGAGCGCTGACCGTCCCTTCCTCCGTCGCGCGACGGCGCTGCTCAATAATGTCGCTCGCGATTTCCTCGACCATCTGCTCGAGCAGCAGCCGCAGATGGCTGCCGGCGCGGAAATCCGACGGCGCGATGTGCCGCACCCGGTCGGCATGGGTGGAAAGTTGGTAACATTTTTTAAAACTCGCGCGCGTCGGGTCGTCGGGATTGTAAACCGCGATCGCCTGGCCGCCGTTTTTGCGCATGACGGTGAAGCAGGGGACATCGGTCGGCCCGTCGCCGACGTAAATCATGTGCGTGAACGGCACCGGGCGCAGGTCGGAAGGCATGTGGTCATTCACATCCTGCGCGAGGTCGAGCAGCCCTTTGTTGATGCGAAAAAGGAACTGCGTTTTCTGCGTATGACTGATGACGCGCTTCGGAAAAGTGATGCGGCCTTCCGCGTCCTCGGCGAATTCGCAGCCGAAAATCGCGCGGACAAATGGCGCGAGCCGCGAGCCCTCGATCATCACTTTCAAGCCCGACGAAATAATGTAGTGCTCGACGCGGATGCCGTGCGCTTCCTGCTGCGCGTTTAAAAGCCCGGCGCGGAATTCCTCAAACATTTCCGGCAGGCCCTTGTAAAAAGTCATGTCGCGGCCCAGCCCGCGCAGCTCGGTGTTGGTCGGGCGATCCATGCCGAGGTAGTCGAGCATCGCCTTCATGTAGGCGAGCTCGTTGTCGTAGCCCTCCTCCTTCACGAGCACGCGACAGCGCTGCCAGAACTTCGCGGAATCAATGCCGAATTTTGGGAATAGCACCTCCTCCTGCATGTAAGTCGGGCTGAGTGTCTGGTCGTAATCATAAACGATCGCGATGATGTTTTGCGGCGCGGGCATCGGAAAACTTTGACTTCAGTGAGACGCCTTGTCGGTGAAAATTTCCGCAAGCGCGCTGTCGAGACGCGGAAATTGAAACGAAAAATCCGCGGCGAGCGCGACGCGCGGCACGATGCGTTTGCTGTCGAGCAGCTCGTGCGAAAGTTCACCCATCGCTGTCTTCACCGCGATGCCAGGCACGGTGAAAAAAGCCGGCCGATGCAGTGTTTGCGCGAGCTCGCGGGTAAAGTCCACGTTGCGCACCGGCTCCGGCGCGACGGCATTGACGGCGCCGGAGAGCGCGTCGTTCTCCGCAGCGTAGAGCAGCAGCGCGGCTTCATCGTCGAGATGAATCCACGGCATCCATTGCGTGCCGTCGCCGATTTTTCCGCCGAGTCCCGCGCGAAAAATCGGCGTCATCTTTGCGAGAGCGCCGCCGCTTTTTCCAAGCACGATGCCGGTGCGCGGCAGCACCACGCGGACGCCGAAGTCGCGCGCGCGGTTCGCCTCGGTCTCCCACGCGACGCAAACGTCGGCGAGAAATCCGAATCCGTGCGCGGTCGTTTCATCTGCGGGAATGTCGCCCGTGTCGCCGTAAAAACCGACCGCGGAGCCGCTCACCAGCACGCGCGGCGGCTGCTCGGCAGCTGCGATCGCATCGACGAGCGCGCGCGTGCCGAACTTGCGACTGCGAAAGATGCGGCGCTTTTTTTCATGCGTCCAAATGCCGAAAATGTTTTCGCCGGCGAGATGGATCAGCGCGTCACAGCCGTGGACATTGATCTGAAAGCCCGGCGCGAACCGGCGCGTCTCGATGCAGCCGGGCACAGGGTTTTTCGGATGGCTCGTGTAGCCGATGACTTCGTGTCCCTGCCTGACCGCAAGCGTGCGGACGCGCCGCCCGATGAAGCCGGTGACGCCGGTGATGCCGATTTTCATGTGTTTAACGTTTATTAGAAGCGGCTGTAGAGCCAGCGGTAGGGAAATTTGTCGCCGGGGCAATCGGTCGGCCATTGCGGCGGATTGATGTCCTTGTGCGCCTTCACGATTGCTTCCTTGCGATCGATGGTGCCGACGCGCTTGCGCAGATAGCGGATCAATTCGTCGAGTGCTGCAAGCTGCTCCGGCCGCGGCGTGTCGCGGTTAAAATCGCCGACGAGGCAGATGCCGAGCGCGATGTTGTTTAAATAGTCACTGTGGACATGGCCGCCGTTGATCTGGCGCGTCCAGCGGCTGCCGATCTCGATTTGGCCGTTGCCCGACGAGGAGCCGTTGCCGATGACGAAATGATACGCGAGGCCGTTCGGCATCTTGCGCGTGTGCAGGTGGTAGTAGTCGAAAATTTTTGCGTTGCCCTGTCGCGTGCCGCTGTTGTGAACCACGATGTAGCGCCAGCGGTGCCGCGCGACCGGCGCGCGATCGATCGCTTCGCGGATGGACCGGGTGAGGTATTTGTATTTCGAGTCGTCGCCGCCGTTGAAACCAAACTGCCACCAATGATGTTTCGGCGCTGGAGGCGGCGGAGGTTCGAGACCGGTGGCTTCATCGAGCCCGGACTTTTCGATCGTGACCGGAGCCGGCTTCAAAGCAGTCGCGCGTTGACTGGGCGGAGTCGGCGCGGGCGTCGGCTTCGGAGTGGCCTGCGGCAAAGGCGTGCGCGCCGGTTCCTCGGGCGTCTGCTCTGCTGCGGGATGCGTGTTTTTAATAGGATGCTCTGGCTCCGGCGTTTCCTTGTGATGCGGTCGCGGCGTTTCCTCCTCAGTCGGCGACGGCTTCGCAGTCGGCGAAGAATGGGACTTCCGGTGCGGCTTTGCCTTTGGTTTCGGCTTCGGCGCGGGCGTCGCTTCCGTGTCGGCGGGGACGGTGTGCATTTCCTCGCGCGCCCGCAGAAATGCCTTTTTCTTCTCGTCGTCGGTGAGTGCGGAAAGACGGACCGGCAGGGAAATCACCACCAGGAGTAAGGTCGTGAACACCAGCAAAAATCTTCGCACCCGCGGATGCTAGCAGACGATTTTCGCCATTCAAGCCGCACCCGATTTTTCCGCGCCGCGAGCGGCGCGATTCGGTTTGTCATTGCCGCGCGCGGGAGCTATTGCGGGCGCAGATGAAAAAAATCCTCATCTTCACCGCTAGCTTCGGCGAAGGCCACAACACCGCCGCATTCAGCCTGAAAGCCGCTCTGGAGCAGGTCGCGCCGGGCGAAGTGGATGCGCGCGTCCTCGACATTTTCCACATCGCATACGGCCGACGGAACGAGCTCGCGAAAAAAGCGTATCTCGCCACCATCAATCACACGCCGCGGGTTTGGTCGAAAGTTTACGACCTGCTCGACCGCACGAAAATGCTCGAGTGGAGCCTGCCGACGATGGCCGCCGCGCGCAAAACTTTGCGCGACTTACTCGAGCGCGAGAAGCCGGACGCAGTGGTCTCGACCTATCCGGTTTACAACTTTCTCCTCGGCCAAATTTTCGATGGCACGCCGCCTTTCACGCAGATCACGATCGTCACCGATTCCATCACGGTGAACTCCGTCTGGCATCGCGCGCCGAGCGGAACTTTCATCGTGCCGAACGAAGAAACTGCCGAAGTCATGCGCGCCGCGAAAGTTCCGGCGGAGAAAATCCGCGTGCTCGGATTTCCCGTCACACCTCGCTTCGCGGCCAATGACCACCTGCGGCTCGTCCCGTCGGACGCTGCCGGACGGCGCGTGCTTTACATGATTAATTTCGCAAAAGATTCTGCGCCTGCACTAGTTTGCGCGCTGTTAAACATCCGCGAGATTGAGCTGACGGTGACGGTCGGAAAGGACGAAGAACTGCGCGCGCGTGTCGAGGAGGTCGTGCGCAAATCGGGGCGCACCGTCGAGATTCACGGCTGGACGCAAAAAATGCCCGAGCTCGTCATGCGCAGCCACTTGCTGATCAGCAAGGCGGGCGGCGCGACGGTGCAGGAAGCGATCGCCGCGCGCACGCCGATGATCATCAGCCAGGTCGTTCCGGGGCAGGAGGAAGGAAATGCGCGGCTAATCGTAAACCGCAAATGCGGAGTGGTCGCTGAAACGCATGACGCGATCGTCGGCGCGGTGGAAAGCGCGTTCGCCGATGGCGGCAAAGTTTGGCGCGAATGGCACGAAAACATCTCGCAGCTCAGCCGGCCCGCGGCGGCGCTCGACATCGCGCGATTTGTCTTGTCCATCAAATCGCCGACTGCCTGATGATCCGCGCGTTCATTTTCGACATCGGCAACGTGCTGCTGCGCTTCGATTTTTCGCTCGCGCAAAAACGGCTGCAATCAAGGACAGACCTTGCTTCCGAGGCACTCGTGGAGTTGTGGGAGCCGATCAAGCTCGCGTATGAAAACGGCGACATCTCACGCGTGGAATTTCAGCAACGCGTGATGGAAGTTCTGCAATTCGCGGGCACCGAGCGGGAGTTTGTAACGGCTTGGGAGGAGATCTTTGCCGAAAACGAACCGATGTCGGAGCTGATTCGGAAGTTACACACGCGTTATCCGCTTTTTTTGCTCTCAAACACGAGCGACTTGCACATGGATTACATCTTCCGCACGTATCCCGTCTTCTCGCTTTTCAACGACGCCGTTTATTCCTACCGTGCAAAATGTTCGAAACCGGGGCGTGAGATTTTCGAAATTGCCGTTCGGCAATTCGGCGTCACGCCGTCCAAAACGATTTACATCGACGATCTCGCCCCGAACGTGGAAACGGCTCTGCAGCTAGGTTTCCGGGCGATTCAATACGATCCCGACGATCACGCGTCGCTTCTCGATGCCCTCGCGCTTGCCGGCGTCGACTGCGCCTGATCGCGCTGCCGGAAAAACTTCAGTTGCAGCCGCGCGACGTAGGGATCGACGTGCGCGAGAACGAAATACGCCGCCCGTTCGAGCCAGCGCGTCCAGAATGAACGCGACTTCTGCCATTTGCTCGGATCAATCCGGCGGCAATATGCGAGGTCGTGCTCGAAAATTTCACGCGCCTCGTCGGATAACTTTTTGTCACACACGCGCATGAGCAACTCGTGATTGATGATGAGGCTGCGTGTGTCGAGATTCGCGGAGCCGACGCACACGAGGTCGTCGATGATGAGTAATTTCGCGTGAAGAATTTGCGGCTGATATTCAAAAATTTCCACGCCGCTGCGCAGCAGGGACTGATAAAGCCGGCGGCTTGCGAGATGCGAAACGCCCACGTCCGACTTGCCGGCGAGGATGAGCTGGACGTGCCCGCCGCTGCGGCACACGCGCGCCATCGCTTTGCGCAGACGCCACGTCGGCAAAAAGTAGGCGCAGATGATTTTGACGTCACGAGCCTTCGCGATGTCGGAACGCAAGATCCGGCGCAGGTGCACGCCGAGCCTGCCAGGCCCGCTCAAAAGCAGGCGCCAGCCCTCGCCCTCACTTTCGAGCTTTGTGTGCGTTTTGTTTAATAAACCCCAACGCTTTTGATGCGACGCCACAGTCTCAAAAATCTGGTCGAACGCGCGCACGAGCGCGGGAACGGGCGCGCCTAAAATCTCGAGCCCGAGGTCGCGCCAACCGTGTTTGACGCCGTCACCGTCGTAATCGTCGGCAAGGTTGAAGCCGCCGACGAACGCGAAGCGCTCATCGCAGACGAGGAGCTTGCGGTGGTTGCGATAGGAGAGGCGATGCAGGCTCAGCGGGTTGAAAAGTTTGAACTCACCGCCGGCATCGATGAGCGGCTGCCAGAAATCCGCCGGCAGGAAAATTGATCCCATCGCATCGACGAGCACGCGGACTTTGACGCCGCGCTGGCTGGCGCGAATGAGCGCTTCGCGGAACTTTTCGCCAATCCCGCCCGCGGCGAAAATGTAAGTCTCGAGCCGGATGGAAACGCTCGCTTCCTCGATCGCCGCGAGCATTTTTGTCAGCGCCTCGTGCCCCGTGCGCAGCCAACGAAACGTCCCGTCCATGCGGGGTCAGCGTGAAATATCGGCCTGACTCAAAATCCGAAAACCGTGGCTGCGCAGCACCGCGCCGGCACATTCATCGTCCTCCACGTGGAGCGCGAGCGCGCAGTTTCCGCGCGGACGCGTGAGCAGCGCGTAGCTGCCGTGGATGTTCACCTCGGCCATCAGCAGCGCGGTCAATAACTTGCCGAGTTCGTTCGCGCCTTCCTTCAACTCCACGACAACGAGGTCGCAGATCGAGCAGGGAATTTCCTGCATCGCGAAAAGTTCTTGCACGCGCTCCGGGTCGCTCACGACCACGCGGACGATCGCGGCGTCGGCGGAATCCTGCACGCTCAACGCGAGGACAAGCACCGCGTGCTCCTGCAACATTTTCACGACGTCGAGCAGCGCGCCGACTTTGTTTTTGAGGAAAATGGAAAACTGTTTGACCCGTGGGCCCTCAACTTTTTCGGTGGTGCGCGTTGATTCGAAAGCCATGTGATTATTTGTAAGAATAGATGAGGCAGAAATTCGCCGGCTCGCCTTCCAGCTCCTCAATCTGCACGTAATACGGACCGCTCACGTCGGGCGAAAGCCCGGCCGCGGCGCGATTCGGATCAACATAAGGCTCGGTCGAAAGCGCCTTTCCGGTTTCGTCAAAAACCGTGACTGCAAGTTTCTGGCCCTTGTCGCTCGCGCCGACGGAAAACCAATATTGATTGCCGGCAAAAAGATTCACCTGCACGAGAAGTTTCTCTTTCGGATGGATAACGCCTGTAAAACTTCCGTCCCGCAGCTTGAATCCATCGTTTGAAAAGGCGCCGGCGAGATCGAGCACCGTTTTCCTCGCGGCAACTTCGTCATCGGTGGTCGCGCTGAGCGTCGTGGCGAACGCGCCGAAAATGAGGAGCAGGGAAGCGGCGCGAATCATTTTTGCATGATGCTTTTCTCGAGATCGCCCGCTGTGGCTTTCAAAGTTTTGACGGCGTCGAGCGTCGGAGTTTGATCGCGCGGAAACGAGACTTCCTGCTCAATGTCGGCGAGTTTTTTCTCCACGTTTTTCACCACTTCCTCGCTGCGCACTTTTTCCGGCAGGCTGTCGATTTTCGCGCGCAGAAATGAAACGGTCGCTGGCTGCCGGAGCAATTTTGCAGCGGGCGCCGAGTAATTGTCGGCGATCCAACTGCTCACAACTTCGGTCCCGCGAATCCAGCCGCCGAGCGTGACGAGCGTGACGAGATCCTGGTCGTGCTGCCCGTTCATCGCGATTTTGACTTCGTTTTGCGTCGCTTCCAATTCTTCTTTGAGCGCGCTCCAATCGTTGGTTTCCGCAAAATCGGTGATGCTTTTTCCGCGACTCATTACGTTTTCGCTCACGGCCAGCGCGCGCGCGAGCGTGATGATGTCTTTGCCGATATTTTTCACCTGCTGGCTGTCCTCAGCCTCGACCGCGAGATAGCCGTCGGCGATGAGACCGCCGAGGTTCAGCGCGATCTGCGGGCGGCTTGTGAATGTGGTCGGAATCGGCTGGCGATATTCCCCCTGCCAGTTTGGTTTGCCGACTTTATTGAGCGCCGCCATGAGTTCGCCGGGCGTTGGAATCGTGAGCGACTCGACCTTTGTCGCCTGCGCCATTTCCGCTGCGGTCAAATTTTTGACGCTAGCCGCGAAGCCGCATGAAATGGACATCGCCAGCGCGACGCCCAGAATGCTTCCGCGAAAAATCATGCGCGACTTTAGACCAACGCCGCACGGCATGTCAGCAGTTAATCTCGCGGCGCGGCGCGATGTGGCGGATGGAAAAGCGCGCGCGATCTGTTAGCTTCGCGCGCACATGGCCGACCAACCGGATTCACTCAAGATCGCCGACCGCGAGTTCACGTCGCGGCTGCTGCTCGGCACGGGCAAATTTTCCTCAAACCAATCGATGGCCGCTGCGCTCGCGGCCAGTGGCACGGAGATCGTGACTGTGGCATTGCGACGCGCGGATTTGTCGGGCAAAGGCGACGCATTTGCGAACATCCTCGATTTCATCGATCCGAAAAAATATCTGCTGCTGCCGAACACGAGCGGCGCGATGAATGCCGACGAAGCCGTGCGCCTGGCGCGTCTCGCCGCGGCTGCCGGACTGCCGCGCTGGGTGAAACTCGAGATCCATCCCGATCCGCGCTATCTCCTGCCGGATGGCGTCGAAACTTTGCGCGCCGCGGAAATTTTGACGCGCGAGGGTTTCACCGTCCTGCCTTACATCAATGCCGATCCGGTGCTGGCAAAGCGTCTGCAGGATGTTGGCGTGGCTACCGTCATGCCGCTCGGCTCTCCGATTGGCAGCAACCGCGGCATCGAGACGCGCGCGCAGATTGAAATCATCATCGAGCAGGCGACCGTGCCCGTAGTCGTCGATGCAGGACTCGGCGCGCCGAGCCAGGCCGCGGAAGCGCTTGAAATGGGTGCCGACGCCGTTCTCGTGAATACCGCCATCGCCATTGCCAGCGACCCGGAGCGGATGGCGATTGCATTCAAAAAAGCCGTCGAGGCTGGCCGCGATGCTTTTTTGATGGGACTTGCCGAGCCGCTTTCCGAAGCGTCGGCGACGAGTCCGCTGACCGGATTTTTGCGGAGCTCCTAGCCACGCGGAGAATTTCGGTCCGCCGCGCAGCAAGCGGATGACAAAACGCGGCGGACGCGTTATGGGATTACGCGTCGATGCCATTGCTCGAAGTCAAAAATCTCAAGACTTACTTCCCGGTTTACGGCGGCGTGCTCCGCCGTCACATCGATGACGTGAAGGCGGTGGACGACGTCAGTTTTTGCGTGGAGCAGGGGACGACGGTCGGGCTCGTGGGCGAAAGCGGCAGCGGCAAGACGACGATAGGCCGCACGATTTTAAAGCTCGAGCCGGCGACATCGGGCGAAATTTTTTTCGATGGTCGCGAAATTCTCGCGATGCGCGAAAGTCAGTTCCGACCGTTGCGGCGCGAGATGCAGATGATTTTTCAAGATCCGTTCGGCTCGCTGAATCCGCGCATGACCATCGCCGCGATCGTTGGCGAAGCGCTCGAGATTCATTTTCCAAAAATGACGCGCGGCGAACGGCGCGAGCGCGTCGCGGAACTGCTGCGGCAGGTCGAGCTCAATCCCGAGATGATGGCGCGCTATCCGCACGAATTTTCCGGCGGTCAGCGGCAGCGGATCGGCATCGCACGGGCGCTGGCGGTCAAGCCGAAGTTCATCGTGTGCGATGAGGCGGTGAGCGCGCTCGACGTGAGTGTGCAGGCGTCGATCGTGAATTTGCTGCAGGATTTGCAGGAGGAACTCGGGCTCACGTATTTGTTCATCGCGCACGATCTCGCGGTGGTCGAGCACGTCAGCGATCACGTCCTCGTGATGTATCGCGGGAAGATCGTCGAGTCTGCAAGCGCCGAGGCCATTTACGAAAATCCGCAGCACGATTATACGAAAAAACTGCTCGCGGCCGTCCCGCGATTCGCCTGATTTTTTAAAAAAACATGACACCGCTGCTGCGCAAATTTCTCGGGATGAACTGGGTGCTCTTCGGCCTGATGATGGCGCTCGCCATCTTCGGCGTGGTCGCGATCTACAGTGCGACTTTCATGCGCGACGATGTGTTCGTGCAAAACTTTTGGCGGCGCCAGGCGATGTGGGTCACGATCGGCTTCGTCGCGTTCATCGTCGCGAGCCTCGTCGATTACCGCTGGATCAAATGGGGCGCGCTGCCGATGTATCTCGCCGGGCTTGCTTTTTTAGTTTTGACGCGCTTCATCGGCTCCCGCGTTTACGGCGCGAAAAGCTGGATCAACATTGGCCCGATCAATTTCCAGCCGGCGCAGCTCGCGGTCATCGCGGGCATCATGGTGATGGCACTTTTCCTCAGCCAATTTCGCAAAATGCATCCAATGCTGCGGCTCTTTTTCTGCGGCGCCATCTGCGGCG
The DNA here is from genome assembly GCA_963836755.1 of uncultured Verrucomicrobiae bacterium. Lineage (GTDB taxonomy): Bacteria > Verrucomicrobiota > Verrucomicrobiia > Chthoniobacterales > Chthoniobacteraceae > JAJPJG01. Next base: position 205,970 of record CAWIKF010000001.1, read on the forward strand.
CGCCGATGTTGCTGATTTTGATCCAGCCCGATTTGGGCGAAGTGATCATCTGGGCGCCGGTCATTCTCGCGATGCTCTTCGTCGGCGGAATGCCGCTTCGTTACTTGATCTGCATCATTTTGGTCGGGCTCGCCGGCATCCCGATCATGGTTTTTTTCGGCCTGAAACATTACCAATATGAGCGCATCACGGCGTTCATTAATCCCGACGTTGATCCGCAGGGATCGGCGTGGGCGATCAATCAATCGCTCATCGCGATTGGCTCCGGAGGCTGGGCTGGCAAAGGATTCAAGGCACCGAACACGCAGATCGAGCTCGGGTTTTTGCCGCAGACCGCGATTCACAACGACTACATTTTTTCGGCGATCGGCGAGCAGTGGGGCTTCCTCGGCGGTGTCGTGCTCGTGAGCGCCTTTGCGTTGCTTTTAATGACCGGACTTTTCGTCGCATTCAAAGCGTCCGATGACCTCGGGCTCTTGATTTCGGTCGGATTCATCACGCTTATTTTCACACACATTTTCCAGAATATAGGAATGACGATTTCCATCCTGCCGATCACGGGCGTGCCGCTCCCGCTGATCAGCTACAGCGGCTCATTTGCGCTGATGATCATGTTCGCGCTCGGGCTCGTGAACAGCGTCTGGATTCATCGCAAGGCCATTGTGTAGTCAGTTCACGGCGTCGCGATTTTTAGATATTCTTCGTTCGCGGTTTTTACAAAACGTGCGTCGCTGTCCGCCGGTTTCTGCGCGCGGTAAATGAAAAATATCTGGCTGTCGTCCATCCCAGCTTTGAGCATTTCCGTGTCGCGCGCCTTGATCTTTTGCGCGGCGATCAGCGGCTTGCCGTGGAATGTCCCGAGCGGCGTTTGCGGATCGGCGGCCGGCTTCACGAATTGTGAATCGCCGACCGCAGTTGGCTGAGTCACGTGCTCAAGTTGCGGGCGGCGGATGTCGTCGATCCACGTGAAGACACAAACGATGAACATGCCCGCAAGCATCGCGATGCCGAGGCGCGCCGCCCAAGGTGCGAATTGCAAGCTGTTATCGCTCTGTTGCATCAACGTTTATCCGACGAAGAAAACCTGCGCTCATTTTTCAGGCAGGGAAAGTGCGGCGATCCGCTCCATTACTCGCTCGCTGAGCTTTTGGTAAAGATCGCGTCCGCTTCCGACGAGATCTTTTTCAGTAAAAAAAATCGGTTCGCCGACGACAATCGTGATCCGATGCGGCTTCGGATATTTTGCGCCCATCGGGAACGCTTCGAACGCGCCAAAGATGCGCATCGGCACCACTGGCGCCAAAGTTTTCGCGATGATCAGCCCGAGCCCGGGTTGCGCCGGCTGCAAATTCCCATCGCGCGTGCGCGAGCCTTCGGGAAAAACCGTCGTGCAATGACCGGCCTTCACAAGTTTGATCACGGTCTTCAACGCGCTCATGTCCGCGCGATCTTGGTCGACGGGCACGACGTTGAGCTTCGGAAAAATCGGACCAAGGATCGGCCATTTCAGCAAACTTTTACGCGCGAGAAAATGAATCGGCCGTCGGCAGCAAATGCCGGCGAGCGGAGGATCGAGAAAGCTTTCGTGATTCATCGCCAGAATCGCCGGCCCGCTTTCGATGATCCGCTCGCGATGGATCACGCGGAAGCTAAACAGCGCGCGCGCCAAGAATCGCGAAAGGTTGTAGCCGAAGCGATACCAGCCGCTCATTGCGGTTGCAGTTGGAGGCCTTTCAATTTCAAGCGGCCAATGATCTCGCCCACCACGCCGTCGATCGTCAGGTGCGAGCTATCGATGACGTGAGCGTCCTCGGCGATCACGAGCGGCGAAGCTTTTCGCGAAGAATCGCGCCGGTCGCGCGTGTTGATTTCATCGGAAAGTCCCTGCAGCGCGCGCCGCCGCGCACGGACTTCGGCGGAGGCGTCTATGTAAAATTTGTAAGGCGTGTCGGGAAAAACCACGGAGCCGATGTCGCGGCCTTCCATCACGAGATTGCCGCGCTCTGCATAAGCGCGCTGCAACGCGACGAGCGTCTGCCGCACCTCCGGCAGGCTCGAGACGGTCGACACATTTTGGTTCACCGCTTCGTCGCAGAGGAATGGCGTCGGGTCGATTCCGTCGATCAGGATCGTCGACTCGGAATCGCGCAAGCCGCATTCGATTTTCATCCGAGCGAGAAGTCCGAGCACGGCGTTGAGGTCGTTTGCGTCGACTTGTTGTTGTAAAACAAACCAAGTCACTGCGCGATACATCGCGCCGGAATTGACGTAAAGAAATTTTAGCCGGCTCGCGAGCGCTCGCGCGACGCTGCTTTTGCCAGAAGCCGCGGGGCCATCGATTGCGACGACGGTTTCCGGCACGCTCACGATCTGGAATGCGCGTCGTTCTGCGAGAGAAACCCGGTGATCACTGGCGTCTGCGGTTCCCTGCGCGGTTTCATGATTTGCTCGAGCGTGGCGTGAAAGCCGGGATACGAAGTCTCCACGCAATCGACATCCTCGATGATCGTGTCTCCATCGGCGAAAAGTCCCGCAACCGCAAATGCCATTGCGATCCGATGATCGCCAAAACTCTGCAGACGCGCACCGTGGAGCGGGCTGCCGCCGATGATCTCGAGGCCGTCTTCGCGCTCCGTGACTTCCGCACCCATCGCACGTAGATTTGTCGCAATCGCCGCGAGACGATCGGTTTCTTTGACCCGCAATTCCTTCGCATCGGCGATCACCGTGATGCCGCTCGCGAGCGCGCCCGCGACGGCGAGGATCGGAATTTCATCGATGACATTCGGAATTTCCTTGCCCTGAATGATCGTCCCTTTGAGCCGCGTGCCCTTGATTTCAACGGAGCCGCGCGGTTCGCTTTCCTCGCCTTCCTCGATGATTTCGCGCACGTGCGCACCCATGCGCAGCAGCACGCCGAGCACGCCGGTGCGCGTTTCATTCAGGCCGACATCCTTCACGAGTAAATGCGAATGCGCGCGGGCGGCGGCGGCGACGAGCCAAAATGCGGCGCTCGAAATATCGCCCGGCACAGTGAAATCGCGCGACTCGGGAGTCTGCTCGCCGTGGATCGAAACGCTGAGATCGTCCTTTTGCGGACGCACCAAAAAGTAGCTCAGCATCCGCTCCGTGTGATCCCGACTTTGACTCGGTTCGGTAACCGTCGTTTTACCTTTGCCAAACAAAGCGGCGAGCAGGATCGCGCTCTTCACCTGCGCGCTTGCGATCGGCATGAAATATTGGATCGGCTGCGGCTTCGCGCCTTCGATAAGCAGCGGCGGCGTCTGTTTTGGGCCTTCCGCCGTGATGCGCGCCCCCATTTCCGCCAGCGGTTCCATCACGCGTTTCATTGGACGTTTCGAAAGCGATTCATCGCCGATAAGCCTGCTGCGAAAAGGCTGCGCGGACAAAAGTCCGGCGAGCAACCGCATCGTCGTGCCGGAATTTCCGCAGTCGATGTCTCCCTTCGGCGCGGTCAGCTTCCGCTTTGTTCCGTGCACGACTAGCGTCGTCGGTTCCAGCGTTTCGATCTCAATCCCGAGCGCCTGCATCGCCGCGACTGTGCGCAGACAATCTTCGCTCGGGAGGAAACCTTTGATCACGCAGGGGCCGTTTGAAAGCGACGCAATGATGACGGCTCGGTGCGAAATACTTTTGTCGCCGGGCACGCTGATTTCGGTATGGATGAGCGGCGCCTTCTGGACTTTCCAATGGGTCATTTTTTGTTCCTTTTCAAAGTGTCGCGCCGCTGCTTTGCCTCGGTGAGAAAGCCCTCCAGCGAGCGTGCATCGGCAGTGTCGAGCAGTTTCAACACATCGCGCAAATTTTCAATCATTGCGTTGACGGACTTCGCGAGCGCCGCGCGATTTTGCTCGAAAATTTCCGCCCACATCGCAGGCGGTCCCGAAGCGATGCGAGTCGTGTCGCAAAAACCTGGGCCCGAAAAATCGAGCGCGTGCGGGTGCTCGGCAACGGCGAGATTCACGAGCGCGGCCGCGAGCAAATGCGGCAGATGGCTGACACGCGCGATGATTTCATCGTGGTCAGCGGGTGAAAGAATTTGCACGCGGCCTCCGAGCATTTCCCATAATTCGCGCACGGTTTTGATTGCGAGCGGTTGAGTCGTCGGCTCGGGCGTGATGATGCATGCCGCGCCTTCAAACAAATCTACTCTCGCCGCCGCCAGCCCGCTCTGCTCCGAGCCCGCCATCGGATGGCTGCCGATGAAAGTTCCGCCTTGCGCGAAGATCGGTGAAAGTTTTTCGACGACTGAAAGTTTGACGCTGCCGACATCGGTGACGACGGTTTCCGGCGCGATCACCTGTGCGATTTTTTCCGCAAGCGCTGCCATCGAACCGATTGGAACGCAGAGCACGACGAGCTGCGCGTCGGCGACGACCGCCGCGAGATCCGTGGATGCAATCTCGCCGAGCCCAGCGTCGCGCACTTCCGCGATAGCACTTTCACGCCGAGCCCACAGCGAGATTTGCAGAGACGGCTGGCGCGCGCGCAATGCGAGTGCGAGAGAACCGCCGAGCAAACCGGGGCCAACGATCGCAATTTTCGAAACATTCATGCGACAAAAAATGAGGCGCGACACCGTGTGGCATCGCGCCTCATCAAACTTTCGTCTCGCTGCGCAGGGTTACGGAACGAGAAAAATCTTGCCGGTGTAAGGATCTTTGACTTCGGTGCCCGGCGGAAATCCGCGCACGTCAACGTAGCCGGAATACGGTGCATGCGGGCTCGTGACGAAGCCCGGTTTCCCTGGGACGGGCGTGCCGTAGGGATAATCTTTCCGCGCCGGCGCGTCGCCCGTCTGTGTCCTCTCAGTTTTGATCGATGGCGGCGGTGGCGGCGGGACATTCTGCGTGGTGGTGGTGGTCGTCGTCGTCTCAGCGGGGTTCGGCGTCGGCTGGACGTCTTGATTCAAAACCTCAGTCTCCGTGCCTTGATAACCGTAGCGGCTCTGTCGGCTGTGGTGCTGCTGCTGCTGGTCGCCTTCGCATCCGGTGAGCGAAAAAAGTGCGGCAAAAACGACGGTGGTGAAATAGATTCGTCTCATAAGTCCCGTGAATGGAGCGGCACTCTTAGCGGATTCGGTCCGTGGTGACAACTGCAATATCTCAAACGACGCGCAGTCCCGTTTGTAGTTGCTCGCGCAAAATCGCCGTCATCTGTTCGGGCGCCTCGAGCGCGCCGAGCGGTCCGACGTTCGGCAAAATGACCAGGGTCCCGTTGCGCAGCGATGCGCGCAGCCGGTGCGCCCACTCGATCGGCGCAGTCGGCGTCGCGTCGCTCCATAGCAGCGTCACCGGCAGCGGGAGCATTTTGATTCGCGCTTCGAAATCAAAGCAAAGCCGGCCTGCGTGCAGGTTCGCAATGGCGTGCTCGGCGCCGTATTGCTGCGCGCAGGTCGCGTAGACATCGACCACTTCGTCCGTCACGCGGCTCGCATCAGCAAAGCCAAAATCGGTCAGCCACGCGCGGATTGCGCCATTGGTCAACTGATAATTGCGATACAAAAACCGATTCAGCAGCGGCATCGCGGCCGCCATTTTCGTGCTAAGCGAAAGCTGCCGCTGGCCAAACTCCGTCAGCCCCGTCGGCATGTGCAAAATCAAACGCGACACCAGCTCCGGATGCTGGCTTGCCACCAGCACGCAAAGGCCGCCGCCGAGCCCGCTGCCGATCAGCACCGGCGGCTCGTCGCACGTCGCGCGGATAAATTCTGCGAGCGCGCGTCCGTAATCCTCCGCCGCAATTTGGCCGCCGGGCCGCGCCGATTCGCCGAAGCCGATCAAGTCCGGCGCGATTACGCGGCACGTGGCGGCAAATTCCGGGTAAACGCGCGACCATTCATACGACGACGCGCCGGGACAGATGGCGTGCACGAACACCAGCGTCCGGCCCGCGCCGGATTCATGGTAAACCATTTGGCCGAGGCTCGTGTGCAGCACTTTCGTCTTGAAAACCGCGGGCGAAATCGTGTCGGGCACGCGCGCTTGCGTCGCAGGACGCACGGCATATTTCAGGGCGACCAAAATCGCGCCGAGGAGACCTGCGCCGAGTCCGACGCCCCAAAATTTCCGGTCCCGCGCCATTTAAAAAACGAGCCGCACCTTGCCCGAACCTTTTTCGATTCGGCCGATATTCTTTGCGCGCGTGAGCTTGATCGCAGCGGCGGCGTCGCGCTCGGCGACAATAATCACCATGCCGATTCCCATGTTAAACACTTGATACATTTCCGTTGGATCCACTTTTCCGCCGAGCTGGATGATCTGGAAAATTGCCGGCACTTTCCACGCCTTCGTTTCGATTTTTGCGTCGCACTTTTTCGGCAGCACGCGCGGCAGATTGTCGATCAATCCGCCGCCGGTAATGTGCGCGAATCCTTTGGCCATGCCGATTGGCAGCGATGCGAGCAGCGGCTGGTAGTTCCGATGCACGCGCAGCAATTCCTCGCCGAGCGGCTTCGAAAGCCCCTCGCATTTACTCGAAAGTTTTAATCCCATTTGATCGAGTAAAACTTTTCGCGCCAGCGAATAGCCATTCGTGTGAAGGCCGTTCGACGGCAGTCCGAGCACGACATCGCCGGGCTGAACTTTGCTGCCATCGATCATTTTTTCCCGATCGACCACGCCGACGATCGTGCCGGCGAGATCGTATTCGCCGCGCTGATACATTCCCGGCATTTGCGCCGTTTCGCCGCCGATCAGCGCGCAGCCGGCGCCTTTGCACGCGGTCGTAAAACCTTTCATCAACTGCCCGAAAACCTCCGGCTCCAGCCGTTCCGCGCCGATGTAATCGAGAAAAAAAAGCGGCCGCGCGCCGACGACTGCGATGTCGTTCACGCAATGATTTACGAGGTCAGCGCCGACCGTATCGTGCCGATTCATCGCGAACGCCAGCTTCAACTTTGTTCCCACACCGTCGACGCTCGAGACCAAAACTGGCTCGCGCATTCCTGTAAAATCCGGTTTAAACAATCCACCGAAGCCGCCGACCTTCCCGAGCACTTCCGGGCCGTGCGTGACGCGCACGCGCGCGTGGATTTTGCTTTTGATCCGGTTGCCGAGATCGACGTCCACGCCGGCGCGCGCGTATGCCTTTTTCGCCGAATGCTGCGCGCCGTTCTTCATTTCAGATCAGCGAAAAGCTCGGGATGCTCGTCAGTTTCCGCCAGGAGGTTCGCGCGATTTTGACGCCGTTCCATGATGAATTTGTCGAGCTTCGGATCGAACGGAATCGGGTAATCGCCCGTGAAACACGCGAGGCAAAAACTCGACTCCGGCTGCCCAGTCGCCCGCACCATTGACGCGGTGTCGAGATAGCCGATCGAGTCGGCGCCGAGATATTCGCGTATTTGATCAAGCGAACATTGATTGGCGAGAAGGTTTTTCGGATCGGGAAAATCGATGCCGTAATGGCATGCGAAGCGATGCGGCGGGCACGAGATGCGCATGTGGACTTCCGCCGCGCCAGCCTCTCGAAGCGTGACTACGCGGGCTTTCGCGGTCGTCCCGCGCACGATCGAGTCGTCGACGACGACGACCCGTTTTCCGGCAACGGCTTCTTTGATGAGGTTCAGTTTTACCCGCACATTGAAATCGCGGATGAGTTGCGTCGGCTGCAAAAAAGTCCGCCCGATGTAGTGATTGCGCACAAACGCATGCTCGTAGGGAATCCCAAGCTCCTCCGCGAAACCGAGCGCCGCGTAATTTCCCGAGTCCGGCACCGGCACCACCATGTCCGCTTCCGCCGGATGCAGCCGCGCCAGCTCGCGGCCCATTGCCGTCCGCACGCGGCTCACATTGATATTGGAAATGATTGAGTCAGGCCGCGCGAAGTAAACATACTCAAACATGCAGAACGCCTGCTTCTCCGTGTCGAACGGAAACTCCGAGCGAATCCCATTTTCATCAATGATCACCACTTCGCCCGGCTCGATTTCGCGGATGAATTCCGCGTGGATCAAATCGAACGCGCACGTCTCGCTCGACAAAACGTAAGCGCCATCCAACTTCCCGAGCGAGAGCGGCCGGAAGCCGAACGGATCGCGCACGCCGATGATCTCCCGCTCACTCATCAGCACCAGCGAGAAGGCGCCCTCTGCCTTTCGCAACGCCGCGAGCACGCCGCCTTTCCCGTCCGGCTGCGCCAGCAAATGCAGGATGATTTCGCTATCGACCGTCGTCTGGAAAATCGAGCCGCGCGCCTCGAGTTCCTCGCGCAAAACCGCCGCATTGATCAGGTTGCCATTGTGCGCGATCGCGAGCTGACCGCGGCCGCAATCGACCACCAGCGGCTGCGCGTTTTTCACAGTGCTCGAGCCCGTGGTCGAGTAGCGCACATGACCGATCGCCCGAGTGCCTTTCAAATGCTCGATGTCCGTCGGCGAAAAAACCTGTGACACGAGCCCCATGTCTTTGTGCACTGCGAAAGGCGCGTTCGGTCCGCTTGCCGTCACGATGCCCGCGCTCTCCTGCCCGCGATGCTGCAGCGCGAAGAGGCCGTAATAAGCCAGCACCGCCGCATTCGGATGCCCGTAAACGGCGAAGACGCCGCACTCGTGAGTCGGTCGGTGAGATTTCAAGCGAGAGGCGTCACGCTATCGGAACGCGAAGCGCAGTCAAGAATCTGGCACTCCCGCCGAAGGTGGAAGTTGTAGCGGCTGCTGCTTCGTTCCCTCGAATCGTGAGTGTGAAAAGACTTCGCCAATGATGAGGAGTCGCATCTCGCGAAGCGGAAAATGTTTTGATGCCGTTGGCGCATTCATTCCATTTGGTTGCTTTGCGTCTTCCGATGTTTATATATCGTTACAGCCCGATACGACGATGCGAAATCTTCTTGCCACGACCAAGGCTTTCGCCGATCCGACGCGTGTGAGGGTCATCTTCGCCTTGCGCGGAAAGGAACTCTGCGTCTCCGAATTGTGCGATGCACTCCATCTGGTGCAGTCGACGCTCTCGACGCACCTGCAATACTTGCGTCAGGCCGACCTGGTGCAGACGCGGAATCGAGGCAAGTGGATCTATTATGCGCTCACGAAAAAGTTCGCCCGAGTGGCCTCCGCTCTGTTCCGGTTGCATCGGGTCGAATTGGAGGCCGATGCACGACTTCTGCGCGACGCTGCGCGGCTCAAAAAACGCCTCTCGTTGCGCGAGAGCGGATCGTGCTGTCGCGGGTCCGGCCAGATCAGGCGCAACTATCGCGAGAAAGCTTGAGCGCTACCTGCCTTGAAAAAAAGCGCTAGCCTGCGTAGTCGCCGCCGATATCGCAGCCAGAGATAAAGCACGCCGACGGTTGAGATCAGGATTAGAGCTACGATCCGTGTGTCATTTGAGCGCCTGGATCGGCCCTTTGAGCAATGCGAGGGGACGATCCCTTGCCGGCGACATTCGCCAGATGAATCGCTCCTTTTTGCAACAGCACGTAGCCGATCACACCAGGCAGAACCATCAGGAACACAGGCGTGATCTTCAGGCAGACCTGCACGTTTTCGGTCATCACCACTGCTTTCAATCCGCCGAGCACCGTGTGAAAGCACGATGATGGTCCAGATCATCGGCACTCCGAGGAAGCTCTCGAAGACCTTGGCTGCCGCAAACAAGCTGATGCCGATGTCGATCAGCGCCAAGCAGCCCGATGAATGCGAGAAAAGTCCGGGCGGCCGGGCAGTAGCGTCTTTCCATGAACTGCGGAAGCGTCTTCACACCCGATCTGAAATGGAAGGCGTGAAGATGAGTGCCAGCAGGATCAGGGTGAAGCACGCCATCCATTCGAAATCACCGATGACCATTCCGTCGTGCGCTCCGCCCGCCGCGAGTCCGACAAGGTGGATGGTCGAGATGTTGGAAGTAAATACCGCCGCGCCGACGGTGAACCAATTCAGCGAATGATTCGCGAGAAAGTTTGCCCGGTGCTCGCGTGCCGGCGATAGCCCACGAGAATTCCGAACACGGTGATGCCGATCAGGTAAATCGCGATGATCGCGGCGTCGATGGGGATGCGTTCATAAAACCGGGCGCGTCGAATTCGCGGCTGAACTTTGAGGTCCGCTGCGGCTGCGAAAGGCCAGCGCAAAAAGAACTGGGATCAAAGTTTACGGCAAACTGGCGCGCGGCTCGCACGACTGGCTTTGCACCGAAACGGTGGCGGGTTTCAATCCTTCGCCGGTGGCGGTGAGCGTAAGCGTGCCGGGCCATTTCGTCGATTGCACGATGACTTGCGCAAAGCCGTTGAAGGCGCTGCGCATCCAAGGCGACGACGGCATCACGGGCTCGCCGATGAGTTCGAGATTCACGTCGGTGTTGAAGCCGCCTTTTTCCGAATCCTTCGACACGCAAACGACGATGACGTTGTCGCCTTCGTGCAGCGATTTTTGGATTGGGAAAGGCGGCTGCGGCATCCAGTTGTTCGTCTCGCCGATGCGCTTGCCGTTGACATACAGCAAGCCGTTGTCGCCCATGCCGGCAAAGCGAAGCTGGATCAGCGGATTCGCCAGCTCCTCCTTTGTGAGTTGAATGTGCGTGCGGAAAATCGCGGCCTTTCCCTCGGGCACGACCTCGGTTGGCCCGGGCTGCGGCGGCGGCGGGAGCTCGGGCCATGAAGAGTCGTTAAAGTCCACAGCCACCGCTTCCGGCGGGGCAGCGTCACGACGTTTCGGCACTTCGCCAAGTTTCCAGCGCCAGCCTGTTACGGGGACGTATTTTTTTCGCGGCTCGGCAAAGTAGGTATCCGCCTCGTGGCAATTAGGGTCGCCGTTGCCGACGCCGATGATGTTTCCCGCGCCTTCGAGTTGGAAATGGATCGCGTTCATCGCAGTCGGCACCACGCGGCCTTTCTCATCTTTTATCGCGACTGTGAAAACGCTCAGATCCTCGCCGTTGGCGTTGATCTTCGATCGGTCGGGCGTCAACTCCACCGACGCCGGCAGGCCCGTCGTTTCGACCCTTGTTTCCGAGACGACCTTACCGTTGTCGTAACCCTTCGCGCTCAAAGTTCCCGGCGCGTATTTCACCTGCCACGTGGCGTGATAGTTACGCGGCACCGGTTTGCGACCGAGGCTTTCGCCATTGAGGAAAAGTTCGACCTCCGGCGCGTTGCTCAACGCATTCACTTCAATTTCCTGACCTTCTTTGCCCGGCCAGTTCCAATGCGGCTCGAGATGCAACACTGGCTTATTCGTCCACCAGGATTGCAGATAGTAATAGTTGTCCTTTGGAAAGCCGCAGATGTCTAAAACCCCAAATTGCGAGCTGATGGCCGGCCATCGATTCGACGGCGCTGGCTCGCCGCGGTAGTCAAAGCCCGTCCAATCAAAGGCGCCGCTGAGCCACGGGCGGTCGGCAAAAAATGGCCACCATTTTTCGATTCCGCCCAACCGGCAACTCGCGTAGCCGAGCTTCTGATCGCTGTTGTAAATGCCGCGCGTGCCGAGGTTGCTGCCCTGCTCGCTGCCGAGGTTCGGCTGGTTGGGATGTTTGGCGTGGTAATTTTCCACCATGGGCGCGCGGTCCGGGTTGATGTTGTAATTCCAGCCGCGCACTTCGAGCGTGCTCTCGAGGCCGGTGTAAACATCGCCCACATTTTCAGCCGCCGTGACCGCGCGCGTCGGGTCGAGCTTCTTGACCAGCGCCTGCATCGATCCGCCGACCTTGCCGCCATTCACATCGGTCTGCATCGGCTCCTCATTGCAAAGGCTCCAGAAGGCTACGCTCGGGTGATTGCGATCGCGCCGCACCTGCGATTCCCAGCGGTGAATATTTGCCTCGTCGCTGCCGAGCGTCCGGCTCTCATCCATCACCAGCATGCCGATCTGGTCGCACGCATCGAGCAGTTCCGGCGTCGGCGGATTGTGCGCGGTTCGATACGCGTTGCTGAATTCCTTGAGCTTCGCGATACGAAAATATTGCAGCGCGTCCGGCAATGCCGCGCCGACTCCCGCGTGATCCTGATGATTGCAGGTGCCGCAGATTTCGTAGTGTTTGCCGTTGAGGAGAAATCCCTCTTTTGCATCAAAGGTCGCCGTGCGAATGCCAAACGCCGTCTCCTGCCGATCGACAACTTTGCCGCCGACCGACACGGTTGTGACCAGCTTGTAGAGCCGCGGCGTTTCCGGCGACCAGAGTTCGTATTTGTCCAGCGCGAGATGCTGATTTGCCGCATCGGATGTGAAATCTTTTTGCGAGAGCGGCTCCAGGTTCACCTGTTCCTTCATCTCGCCGACTCGCTTCCCGTTCGGATCAAAAAAAGTTTGCACCACACTCGCCTCCGCCGGCTTGTCGAGCGCGTTAACCAACCGCACCTCCGCATGCAACTCCGCTGCACCCTCGGGCACATTCTTGGCGAACTTGCTGTAAACAAAAATGCCGTCGGCTGCGATCGCGACCGGCTCGGCTTTATCGAGCCAGACGTGCCGGTAAATCCCCGCGCCTTCGTAAAACCATCCCTCGAACCGGCTCGCATCCACGCGCACGGCAATCGTGTTCTTTTTGCCAAAGCGGACGAGATCGCTGATGTCCGCGCGGAAGGGATAATAGCCGCTCTCGTAATGCCCGACGAACCAGCCGTTGACGTAAACCGTCACGTCGCGAAACGCGCCGTCAAATTGCAGCCAGAACCGCTTCCCGTTGTCGCTCTCCGGCAGCTCAAATGTCCGGCGATACCAGGCGACGCTTGTCCGCGGAAATCCGGGGCCGACCGGCTTGAACCCGTGCCCCGGATCCGCCGCCGGGTCGAACGGCAACTCGACCGCCCAGTCGTGCGGCAGGTGGATCGTCCGCCACGCGGTGTCGTCAAAGTTCGCCGCAGCCGGCCCTTTATTGACGCCGGCCTTGTTGAGATAAAGCGCGTCCGGCCAGTCATCGCCGAGGTGGAATCTCCAGTTCGCGTCGAGCGAAAGATGCTCGTGCGGCGACGCCTCCGCAGCGGCGAGATGAGGCGCCGCGCCGGCAACAGCAAAGGCGATACAGACAACAAAAAATCGGAGGTTCATTTTTTTTTGGAGGTGAATGTTTTGAGAAAATCAACCTTCTGCCTTCTCGTGCGGAGAGGATCAAATTTCGTTTGAGGATATAGACCAACAGATGACGAGAAGTCTAGGGCGAAAGTTTAATCTCTCGCCCAATCACCTTCCGTCCGACTATCGACAACGCCGCTCGCGCTTTATACAGTATCCCAACGGGCGGATCGGTCGTAAGCCGCTTCTGAGTCGCCTTTTAGAAATCCGCAACAGCCCACCTATCGTGACACCTACTATCTCCGGTCTGCACCACGTTACCGCCATCGCCGGCGATCCACAGCGAAACCTGGACTTCTATGCCGGCGTGCTCGGCCTCCGCCTCGTCAAGCGCACCGTAAATTTCGATGACCCCGGCACCTACCATTTCTACTTCGGCGATGCGATGGGATCGCCGGGGACAATCCTCACCTTCTTTCCGTGGGCGGGGGTGCCGCGCGGGACTCGTGGGACTGGCGAAGTTCAGGCTACTTCCTTCGCCGTTCCGGCCAGCAGCGTCAGCTTTTGGATCGACCGCCTCAGAGCCAGTCACGTAGCCGCAGAGCGAGCAACCGAGCGGTTCGGCGAAGAAGTGGTCCGTTTCGCGGATCCCGATGGAATGGGCCTGGAGCTAATAGCGACAACGCCGCTGCCAAAGGTCGCTCCGTGGGACAAAAGTGGCATTCCGGAGGAATTCGCGATCCGCGGACTTCACAGCGTCACCGGCGCGCTCGAAGGCTACGAGCGCACAGCCGCGCTGCTGACTGATGTGCTTGGGTATCGCCTGCATTCCCAAGATCAAAATCGCTTTCGTTTCGCCATCGGCGATGGCAAAGATCCCGGGCAGATACTCGACCTCCTCTGCACGCCCGACAATCATCGCGGGCGCTCCGGCGCTGGCAGCGTGCATCACATCGCCTTTCGCGCGCCCGATGATGTGCAACAGCTCGCATGGCGCGAGCGGCTCGTCGATCTCGGCTACAACGTCAGCCCCGTCATGGATCGCGACTACTTTCACTCCATCTACTTTCGCGAGCCCGGCGGAATTCTTTTCGAAATCGCTACCGATCCGCCTGGCTTCGCTCTCGATGAGTCCATCGACGAGCTCGGTCGGAATCTGAAGCTCCCGAAATGGGCTGAGTCGCAACGCGACCGGCTGCTACAGATTCTTCCCGTCATCACGGTTCCCCATGTCTGACGCGCTCGGATTCTCGCATCGCTTTATCGCCGGAGAGCAAGGCGACTCCGGGCCTGTGCTGCTTCTCCTGCACGGCACGGGCGGAAACGAGGATGATCTGCTCGATCTCGGGCGCACGCTTCGGCCTGGCGCCGCGTTGCTCAGCCCGCGCGGCAAAGTTTTGGAAAATGGAATGCCGCGTTTCTTCCGCCGCCTCGCCGAGGGAGTCTTCGACGAAAAAGATCTCATCGCGCGAACGCACGAGCTTGCGGACTTCGTCGCGCACGCAGCCGACGAGTATGCATTCGATATCGAGACTGTCGTCGCCGTCGGTTATTCCAACGGGGCGAATATCGCTGCGAGCGCCTTGTTGCTGCGCCCCGGATTACTGGCGGGGGCCGTGCTGTTCCGCGCGATGGTCCCACTCGTCCCGGAGCAGCTTCCGGATCTTCAGCATCTTCCCGTCTTCCTGGCCGCGGGCCGGAACGATCCCATCATTCCGCCGCAAAACACGGAGCAACTCGCCACGATGCTGCGCACGGCTGGCGCCAAAGTAGTGCTGCAATGGAGCGCCGGCGGCCATGGACTTGGTATTGCGGAAATCGAGCAAGGCAAAGAATGGTTGGATTCCACTTACCCGTCTTGATCCGCCGCAATTCGGTGGGATGAACATGGACGAACTCGACGCAGCGAAATCGTAGGATGCTGCCCAGAATCCTGATTGGCACTGCCAGCTGGCAGGACAAAGAATTCGTGCGGGACTGGTATCCGCCGGGCCTGAGCGCGCGCGAGTTGCTGCCATGGTATTCCGCGCATTTCAATTTCGTGGAGGTCAACTCCAGCTTTTACGGCATTCCGAAACAAAAGAGTGTGCAGACTTGGTGCGAGCAGACGCCCGAGGATTTCGTTTTTGACGTGAAGCTGCACAAAATTCTTTCGCGCCACTCTGCGGGACCGGAAATGCTCCCGCCCGATTTGCGGAACAAGGCGAGACTTTGGCGCGGCAAGATTGACCTCACGCCCGAACTCGAAGAAGCAGTCGCCGAGCGGTTCCTTTCCGAGATCGCGCCACTGCGGGAGAGTGGCAAGCTCGGCGCGCTGCTGTTGCAACTTTCACCCGCGTTCAGTCCGCATGAGCACCAGTTGGATGAGCTCAATCATCTGCTCCATGTCTTGCGCGAGCAGCCGGTCGCCATTGAACTGCGCAACCGCAACTGGATGACGGGCGAACAGCAGGAAGTGACGACTGCCTGGTTTCGAAAACGGAGTGTGCCGCTGGTGATGGTCGATGCGCCCGCGGCCGAGCATTTCACGATCATGCCGCGCTTTGACATCGTGACTTCTCCAGTCCTGGCTTACCTTCGGCTGCACGGTCGGGATGAACATGCCTACACCACCGGCAAAACGGTTGCGACTCGGTTCGACTACGACTACTCGGAAGAGGAATTGGATGAAGTGGCTGAGCGAGTGGAGGTGCTCACCGAGCAGGTGCAACAGGTGCATGTAGTCTTCAACAACAACCGCTCCCGCTATGCGCCCAAAGCCGCCGAGAGGTTGCGGCAGGTATTGAAGGTTTGATTGCGAAAGAACTCACCGAAAATTCGTGCGAGGCGAAACGGCCAACTCTTCCGGTGCAAGCGCTTTGATCGCTCCATGGAGCCGATTGTTACCAAAGGTCTCGTCCGTTCGCGTTTTGTAATAACCTTTATCACGTTACCTGCGGGAATTTTTCTGCCCTGGCGACAGCGGTGAACGTCACCGCTTTTCCCGCGGCTGTAGAGAGAGTCGCTCACACATCGGCCTCGGGTGCCCTCTGTGCGTGTTCCGCAAAAAAGCACAACGCTACACTCTAAATGACACACGAAAAAAGATGAAACCATCATAGCTACCACTACTCTTCATTCAGCCTAAACGGCTGTCTTTGACCAAGCTCTAAGACCGTTCCAGTAAGCTCCTCGATCCTCCAAATGAAATACAAGCAGTCCTTTGCTCTGAAGCTCCGCAGCCACTTTGCAGCCATCCTCGCCGCCGGCGCCGCGGTCAGCGTGTCCGACCACTCGGCGCACGCACTTAATACCGAGAATGACTACCTCAATGCCTCCACCTCGCTGAACACCCCTGCAAACTGGAGCCTCGGACATGTGCCAACCAGTTCGGAGGATGCGACCTTTGGCCTCAACTCGATTTCCAACGCCACGATCACGGGGGCCGATCTCATTTGGGGTTCTTTGGATCTCACCGCCAATAAGACGATTTCCATCATCAACAACAGTTCCACTACGGATAGCAGCCTTACCCTGAGCGGCGGAACGGGCGACAGCGTGCTCGGGGCGAACGCCAACGATCTCATTTACGTCGCCAGCGGTGGAACCATCTCCATCAGCAATGGCGGCACGAAAGCTCTCAATCTTATCTTAGGTAAAAGCGGCAATTTCGAAGCTGTCGGAACGTTGACAATAAATTCCGTCATCTCGGATGGAGGCAATGCCTACGGCATCACGAAGACCGGCGCTGGCACGCTGACGCTTGGCGGTGCCGACACCTACACTGGCACGACCGCGATCAACAGCGGCACGGTGACAATAAGCAACACCGGCAGTCTGGCCAGCGGGAACAATGTGACCTTCGCCGGCACAGGTGCCTTTGGTGTGACAGGAAAAACCGGTGGCAGCACGCAGACGCTCGGCACGCTGCTCAGCAGCGCAGGTGATAACACGGTGACTTCCACCTTCGGCACCGTGGGCACAACGCTGGCCATCGGCACCTATACGCGCTCGGCAGGGGCAACGACGAATTTTGTCGTCACCAACGGCGCCAACGGTTCGACCAACAAAATCACCTTGGGTAACGTCACACCGAACACGTTCATCAGTCCGGGCACGTTCTTTGGCGGCAGTTCTTACGCCTTCTACGACACTGGTGGCTTCGTGCGCGCTCTGGACTATACGAATGACGCCGCGGCAGCGAATGCCACCACGCAGACGGGAGTCGCCACGGCTTTGACGACAACTGGAACGCCCGCGACGCAGAATGCGCAGTATGTGGGATCGACGGGGACGGCTTCCACGGCCGCGAGCTCGACCACTGCCAGCACCACCCTTCCCGTCGCCGCGGGGACGGGGGTGAATTTCGCGCCCGGCGAGGCCATCACCGGCACCGGAATCGCGAACAATACCTACGTCACGGCCGTCACCGGCGACACCCTCACCCTTTCGGCGAACGCGACGGTTGCGTCGGGCGCGACTGTAACGCCCTACAATGAAATCTCGGCCCAGCCGACACAGACGGTCAACACGCTCAACCTTTCGGGTGCTGGTGCCTCGGTGGCGCTGGCCTCCGGTGCGACGTTCACCACGAACGGCATCCTGCGTTCGGGTGAAGGAGCGACGGGCGCGATCTCGACGATCACTGGCGGCACGTCGGTCACGGCGGGCGGCAGCACGGACTTCGTCATCGCCACGCCCGTTTCGACGGACATTTTGACAATCACCACCGCCGTGAATACAAACGGCGTCCTGCTGATGAAATCAGGCTTGGGGACGTTGAATCTTAACGGAGTGGTCAGCGGCAACGGCGGCGTAGTTCTCAATAGTGGAACTTTGAACCTAAGTGGCAGTAACACCTACTCCGGCGGCACCTTACTATACGGCGGAAGTTTGGGACAGATCGGCAACGCCACAGCCTTCGGAATTGGCCCTATTACGATCGGTGCACCCAATAGCGGAAACAACATCAGCTTTGCTATCGGCGGAAGCAACACCTACGCGAATGCCATTACGGTAAACGCGGGCGGGCAGCGCTATGTCTACACTGCCGGCAGTCCAACGTTCACATTCAGTGGGCCAATCACCTTGGTGGGCGGAGCGAACTTCTCGGTAGGCAGCGGCGGCGGCGGCAATACGGAAACCATCTCGGGGGGTATCACCGGCACCGGTAACTTCATCTCCGGAAGTCCGGCCGGCAACAGCAGAACGTCCAAAGTGACGCTATCGGGCGCTGCCATTAACATGACTGGCTACCTCGCCAATAACACGGCCGCGACCCTCGCCAATGGCGGGTTTGGCTATGGATCAGACAGCGCTGCGGGCAGCAATACCACAGTGAGTGCGCAGATCGGCGCCAACGTGACCGCGTTGTATCAAAACTCGGCCACCAATACGTTCATCCTCACCGGAGCGAGCAATCCGTTCTTCGGGGACACCATCGTTTCCGCAGGCACTTTGAACCTTCGTAACTCGACCACCTTGCAGAACAGCGTGGTGAACTTCACCGGCGGTGCGGCGACCTTCGGCACGAGCACCACCGTGGGCCTTTCGTCCGTCACGCTCGGCGGCCTCGCAGGCTCCGGCAACGTGAACCTAAACAACACGGTCACCGCTACGCCGGGAGCCGTGGCCTTGACCATCGGCAACAGCAATGCCAGCAACGGCAGCACTGCCAATCCGAACACGTTGAATCCGGTTTATTCCGGCATTCTCTCCGATGGCACCGCCACCGGAGCCAGTGTGACAAAGACCGGCACGAACACGCAGGAATTCTCCGGCGCGAACACCTACACCGGCGGCACGACGATCAACCAAGGCAAGCTGCGAGTGACTAACACCACCGGCTCAGCCACCGGCACAGGCGACGTGGGCGTGACCGGGAGCGCCACGACCTTGAGCGGGACCGGTTTTGTCACCGGCAATGTCAATGTCAGCGCCAGCGGGCGGCTCGCACCCGGCACCAATACCACCGGCGCCAACAGCAACTTCGGAGCGCCAAACCTTTTGACCCTCGCCTCGGGCAGCGGGACGACTCTTTCGCTCAATGGCGCCAACGCGGACTTCGATCTAAGCAGCACGGCGGGTGGGTCCAATGACAAGATTGCCACCAATGCGCTGAGCCTCACCGGCACGAATACCTTCACCTTCAACGAGCTCAATGGCACACTCGACACCACGAACACCTACACCTTGGTAAATGGCAGCAACCCCGTGACCGGCTTCAACCCCGCGAGCTTCACCACCAATTTCATCAATACCAACGGCAGCGCGACCCTCTACACCCCGACCTATTCGACGGACGGTAACAACCTGCTGGTCAGCTTTGCCGTCGTCCCCGAAGCCAGCACATGGGCGATGATGCTCGGCGGGTTTGGCACACTCATCGTTTTCCAGCGGATGCGCAGTCGCAAATTGGTGCGGGCGTAAACGATTCCAAGCGAAACTCTAAAGCCGCCGCGTCATTTGCTTGGCGCAGCGGCTTTTTTTTCTGTGAGCAAAGGAGCCCTTTTCAAGCAGATGGGCGCGAGGAGGCACTTTGCGGACTTACCGCTCTTAACTCTCGCAAACTATCACATCCTAAGACCTGAAATAGCACACGAAAAAACATGCGATGGCCATCTTTGCCACTATTTTCCATACAGCCGAATGGCCGCCTTTGTCCGCCACAAACCTGTTTTCACTTCTCCTCAGACACAAAACAAAATCCCGTGAAAAAAACAAGTTCAGTTCGCCCCATGAAAACCACCCGTCGCCGCACCTCCTTCATCCTTGCCGGTTCCATCAGCGCGTTGCTCTCCGTCCACTCCGCGCAGGCGATCATGGTAAGCAACACCGAGGATGATGTGCTCAATGGCAGCACCGATCTCACTGACCCCGCCTCCTACAACAATGGGGCTCCCGGCACCACAAGCGACGTCACTTTTACGGCGCAGTCATACAGCCCCGCAACCTTTACCGTTCCTACAAACCTGAGCATCGGCACGCTGGATGATCTGGCCACCAACGCGCTGACCATCACTGGCGGCGGGAACTCCACCACCTTGACGCTCAATGGCGGCGCAAACTCCGTCGCCGGTGCCGATCCCGCCGATTTGATTTACGTTAAAACCTCCAACTTCACGATTGGCGCTGCTTCACCCACCATGGGTCTGGCCTTGGCCGCCTCCGGAAATTTCGACATCGCGGCTGGCACAACCACGATCAATTCGGTGATCTCCGACAGCGGCGGCGGATTCACCAAAACCGGCGCGGGCAAGCTAGTGCTTGCCAACAGCGGGAATACCTACACAGGGCCGACCGCGATCACCGGCGGCGCGCTGAGCATCGCAGCTGAGGCCAACCTCGGGGCGGCCCCGGCATCATACGTGGCAAATCAACTGACGCTGGATGGGGGAACGCTTCAGCTTTCAGGAAACACGAGCACACAGAACTGGTCGGCGAATCGAGGCATCTATATCGGTGCGGGAGGTGGTGCCATTACTACTCCCGGCAACGATGTCCAGCATGTAAACTTCCAGGAAATCATTTCCGGCCCCGGCACGTTGACCTTGAGCCCGCGCGGAACCGGCACACGAGCGTTTATTTTGTCCGGTGCCAACACCTTCGGCGGGCTGATTATTGCGCAGAACGAGGTGGATGCAGCGAATAGCTCGGCCCTCGGTGCCGGATCGGTGCAGCTCGGCACGACCAACAGTAATAACAATACTACGATTTATATTACTGCCAACGGTGCGAATATCACCAACAACATCACCGTCACGCCGGGTGGGACTCGCACCTTGGGAATTAACTCAAGCGGCGGAACCAGCACATTCTCCGGCCCGATTTCTCTCACGGGAGGCACGGTCAATCCGACCCTTAATCTTGCTCAGCTGAACAACAACAGCACCCTCAACTTGACCGGCGGCATCACCGGCACGGGTAATGTCGCCTTTGCCGGCGGCATAGGCACGAGAAACAACGCAAATATAACGATCAGCGGTGCCGACGTGAACAACGTGGGCACCATCAGCAACCTCGACAGCGTCAGCTCGGGCACGAACACGATCAGCGCGAACATTGGCTCAAACGTCACAGGCATCATACAAAATACCACCCACTCACCACTGGTCGTTTCAGGGGCGAACACTGCCTTCGCTGGCACAACCACGGTTACCCTTGGCACTCTTTCGACCAGTTCCGCGGGCACTCTCGGAAGTGGGAACGTGGCGGTCGCGGACACCGCTGGGGCGATCCTGACCTTGCAGAACACGGCTTCGATTGGCAGTTCGGCCATCCTCAGCTTCGGCACGAATTCAGCGATCAACATGAACTTTACCGGCGACGACACACTCGCCGGAATCACCGACACGACCACCTCGCAAATGCTCGCGCCCGGCACTTACACGGCAGATCAACTCAATACCTTCTTCGGTGTCAGCTCCTTCGCGACCACCAATGGCGACCCAACGACCGCCACGTTCAGCGTCGTTCCCGAGGCGAACACGTGGGCGCTGATGCTTGGCGGGTTTGGCACGCTGGTAGTTTTCCAGCGGATACGCCGCCGGAGCTCGCAGCGGGTGTAGCGCAGCGCGGGAAAAACTCCCGCAACTGCGTCACACCATATCGCGCCGATCGTCTTTTCATGCGCGGGAAATCAAATTCACCGCGCCACCGCATTTCTGCCAAGCCTCGCGCGCGACGATGCGCCTTCCAACGCGCCCGCCGCCGGCGGCCCGCCCGCGTGAGCTAAGCGAAAGACACGATCAAAACAAAAAGCGCCGCAGGAGACTGCGGCGCTTTTTTAGTTCTTAGTAAGATGTCAGAAGTGCCCGCTCTGCATTTCGAGCACTGCTCACGCATCCGCGCGCACCAATTCCTAAATCCTAAAATCTCCTCACCCTCTCACCAGCACCGTCTGAATCGCACTCTCCACCCCCACGGCCGAATCCTTCAGATACGCCTGCCCCTGGATCTCCCACTCCTCCGGTTGGCCCGGCGTCGCGATCGGGATGTGTAGCATCGCCGGCGTCGCCATGAAGCGGCCGAGATCACTCCACGTGCTCGTGCCCGCTTTGCGTCCTTGGAAATTCATCGCTGTGATCTGGCCATTCGCCTTGCGGAACTTCGCGCTGACCGTCGCCGTCGCCGTGCAAGTCACGCCAGTGATCACCGCCACGTAGCTGGTGGGATTAAAACTGCCGGCCGTCGCTTCCGTCCGCAGCGTATTTCCCTGCACGGCGGGATTGTAGCTCGTCGAGCTTTTCACTGCCTGCACCCATTTTTCGCGACGCGCCTCGATTCCCGCCAGCACTGCTGCGGGCGCAACCGGCATCGCGGGCACCGGTGGAACGACGGGTGCGGGTTGGTCAATCGCCCCGTCCAGGTAGGAGTGGATGTAGCCTGTGATGGAGGTCACGAAGCCTTCGTAGACATTCGGCAGCGTCCGGTAGAGATAGACCGCCATGGCCGCATCGGCGAGAATGGAGGTGAGTTGTGTGGCGGAAACGCCGCAGGCCGTGAGCGTCGGTCCCTGGGTGGCGATGTTGGCCCACCAATCGGCGCGGCCTTCGTTGTTTGGGGAATAGTAACCTTGTGACATAGTTTTTTGTTCTTTCGTTTCTGTTGGGTTTTGCCACCCCGTCATGGGGCGGCTTTGGGCGGATTCTTACCTCCGCCGCCGCGATGTCGAAACCTTTAGTGTTAAGATTTCGACACATTGGATTCGAACGGCTACAAAATCGTTCCAGCCGCCCACCGCATCCCGTGCCATCGCCGCTGGCAGCGAAACAGCCGGCGCACGGCATCGATCGGTGACCACCAGACGGCGAATGGTCGCCACCCGACCGGAGATAGTGGCCACCTTTCTGGAATGGTGGGCACCGGACAGGAAATGGTGGCCACCATCGCGGAATGGTGGGCACCTGCGAGCATTTGGTGGCCACTTTTTGCAAATGGTGGCCACCTGAGAGGTTTTGGTGGTCACCATTTTGGAAAGGTGACCACCGGGGACGAATTGGTGGCCACCTTTTAGAAATGGTGGCCACTATTTGGAAAAGGTGAGCACTTTTCTCGAGCAATTCCAGCCTTTTACTCTGTTGAGCAGCACGGGAGGAGGTTTCTCGGCCCCTTGGACCAGCCGATCTGAGTGCCAGGCGAGAAGAGGGGAGCGCACGCAAGCATCCGTTTACGCCGCGCATCGTCATGGCGACGATTGTCACACGTCCGTGCGCACTCGCCTGTGCTCGCCGAGCAGTCCCATCCCAAATTGCTGAGAATGCATATAAAAAGTCACAAAATAGAATTGGACGCCATTCGCAGCCGGATTATTTTCCCCGCGCTCGATCCCCTTTGTGCTGCTTTTCCCCGAACCTTTATCCCACACGAACCCGCGTAAACAGAGGCATCGCGGTCATTTTTCAAGTGCCGGAGCCACATTTCCCGCGGCTCCGAAAAATTCTCACAAGAAAGTGAAAAAATTATTTGACGCCCGCTTTCCGCTCCGGTATCTTCCATCCCAGCAGCTCCCATTCTCATTAAAAACCTCCCGTTTCAAATGAACCAATCTTCGATCTCGAATTCCGTCTCCATCAACCTCTCAGCCTCCAAAAGCAGAATGAAATACAAGCAATCCTTCGCCCTCAAGCTCCGCAACCGCGTCGCAGCGGTCATCGCCACCACCGCCGCGATCACGATGTCCAGCCACTCGGCTCACGCGCAGAATACGGTGGACAATTACACCGGCACCACGACCGGAAACGTCACTACGCCTGGCAACTGGAGCTTGAACGCGGTCCCTGTCATTACCAATGATGCCGTTTTCCCAGTCGGCGCCGCCACCGGCGTTAGGAATTTCAGCGTAGGCAACGGCGCCTCTGTGGGACCGAGCTTGGTGGTTGGTTCGCTGGACGATTTATCCACAGGAACCACGGTCACGATCCAGAACGTTACGACCTCTGCCTCCGCTGTCACCATTACCTTGGGCGGTGCGGGTAATCTTGGAAATTCTGTCAGCGGAACCGCCGCCGATTTGTTTTACGTTGCGACGGGCGGAACTTTCAACATTACGGGCACTGGCGGCACTGGTGCCACCCTCGGCCTCGTTCTCGGCCAATCGGGTAATTTTGATGTCGCCGGCACCTCGACCATCACTTCGATCATCAGCGATGGCGGAAACGCCTTTGCGATCACCAAAACGGGCGCTGGCACCCTGACGCTCTCGGGTGTCAATACCTTCTCCGGCGGATTCACCGTCGGCGCGGGCACTGTGACTTTCGGCGGCAATGCTGCCAATCTGGGGGCCGGCGCGATCGGTCTCGGCATAGCCTCCGGCTCTACGAACGCGATCCTGCAGTATAATACGGGGGGGGTCAACACGTTCACTAATGCGGTCAATGTCAACGCAACTTCCGGTGGGACGCTGGAAATCTTGAACAGTTCCGGTTCTGTAAACTTCTCGGGGCCGGTGACGCTAGCCAACAACCTGCTGTTGGTGAATACCAACGGCACCACCACAAATACCCTGACGCTCAGCGGGAATATCACTGGCACGGGTAATATCACCGCCAGCGCTACGACTGGAGCGCCCATCATTCTTACTGGAACGAACTCTTACATCGGCACCACGACCCTGACGGCGAACAACTTGTATGCGGAGAATACAGGAGCGACAAATGTCGATAAGGCACTCAGCACGGGCACAGTGATTTTGAATGGCGGCAGTCTCTTTCTGAAAGCCGACGGCAGCGGCAATGCTCAAACGATCATCACGGGCGACGGGACGACGGGCAACAACGTCACGGTGGGCGGAAACACGACCATTGACGTCAATAAGCTGGTAGCGGCCAACACCGGAAATACTTTTGTGCTCAACAACCTGAGCATTGGCGCAAACACACTCAACGTCACAGGCGGGAGCAGCTACGCGCTGAAGTTCGCGGGCACGACGACCTTGACGGGCAACGCCACATTCAGCCCCAGCACGGCGAACCTCACTTTGACCGGCGTTATCGGCGACGGCGGCAGCGGATTCACGCTCACGAAAACCGGAGCAGGCACACTGTCGCTAGCCGGCGCGAATACCTACAGCGGCTTGACCACGGTTTCCGCCGGAACGCTCTCGCTGGCGGGTGGCACCATTGCCAACAGCAACGTCAGCCTCGGTTCAGCCACCTTCCAGGTTCTGAATGATGGTGCAGGCAGCAATGGGACGATCAGTCTCGGCAATAACGTCACTGTTAATGGAGCGACTACGACGGATACCATCAATGTCGGCAACAACGGCAGCGGGAACACTGGCAATACTGTGGCGTTCGGCGCGTTGAGCAACGGAACACCCGCTCAAGGTAACGCGGTCACGATCAATTTTACCGGCGCCAATGGCTACTTGGAAAGCTTCAGCAGTCTGGCACTGACCGGCGGTGGGGGTCAAGGAACCACCTTAAATCCGACGAGCACCTCGGTCACCATCCTGGGCAATGTCACCAATCAGATTACCACCAATCCGCCGACGGGAAAATTTGACACTCTGGTCCTCAGCGGCACCAGCTCGGGCAATGCGATCAATGGTGTCATCGCCGACAACGCCAACTACACCTCGGTCGGCAACGGAGACACTCGAGTCACCATGACCGGCACCGGCTCGTGGACGCTCGGCGGCGCGAACACCTACCACGGTCCCACGACCGTCAACAACGGCACTCTCAAGTTGGGTCTCACCAATGCCATTCCGACGGCCAGTGCGCTCACGGTTTCGGGCTCGGGTGCGGGAGTGACCGCCATTCTCGATTTGGCGGGCTTCGATGAGACCAACAGCAGCCTGAGCTTGGGCGGCAGCACCGCTACCAGCGGCGCGACTGTCACGAACTCCACTGGCAGCAGCACGCTCAAACTCACGGCCGGTGCGACTTATTCGGCCACCAACAATCCGCTGGGTGCCACGATTTCCACCACCACCCTCGACCTGAACGGCGCGGCGCAGACCTTTACCGTTGGCGACAGCACCACGGCGCCATTTGATCTCTCCATTTCCTCCGTCATTCAGAACGGCTCTCTCATCAAAGCAGGCTCCGGCGTCCTCGCTCTGAGCGGCGCGAATACCTATGCTGGGGGAACGTCGGTTACTGCCGGCACTCTCGACTTTCAAAAGACGGCGGCGAAGCCGGTGGCCGGAACCACCACCGTCTCCAGCGGCGCCACTCTGGGACTCGGGGTGGGAGGAGCGGGATTTTTTGGTGCGGCGGATGTGAATGCCTATCTGACGAATACACTTTCCGGCGTGAGCGCATCTCGGAATCTCGCGATCGATACGACAGCCGGTGACTTTAGCCTGGGAGGCCTCGCCCTCCCGAATGGTTTGCGCTCTATCGCCAAGCTGGGCGCCAATACCTTGAATCTGGGCGGGATTACTCGCACTCTGGGGATTTTGAATTTGCCGAACGCGACCGGTGCGGTCACGACCACGAACAGCAATGACGCAAGCGGCATCCTCGGGCCTTGGGCGACCATCGGCACCGGTGCATCGATCAGCTACGCGGTGGCCAACGGCGGCAGCACCCCCATCAGTGCGTTGCCTGTCGCCTCGCAGACGGGTCTAGGGAACGCAGGAGGAGGCACG
The DNA here is from genome assembly GCA_963836755.1 of uncultured Verrucomicrobiae bacterium. Lineage (GTDB taxonomy): Bacteria > Verrucomicrobiota > Verrucomicrobiia > Chthoniobacterales > Chthoniobacteraceae > JAJPJG01. The sequence goes on from CAWIKF010000001.1 coordinate 232,510, forward strand.
GTGGACATCACGAACTTCATCGATAACACCGGCAGCAAAACATTCACGGCGAATGTGGCGGCCAATACTATCGAGAATAGCTTTGCCGGCGTGACGCTGGCCAACGGCGGCTTCAGCGTGACCACGAACGGCATCCTCGACCTGACCGGCACAACGTTCAGCGGGGCCGGACATATGAAGGCCGGTGCGACCAAGGAACTCGACATCATCAACACGAACGTGACCACGACGATCAGCTCGGTCATCGAGGATTCGGCGTCTGGCCCATCGTCGTTGGTTTTTGCCGGCGTCGGCGGGGGCACCCTGGTTCTTGGTGGAACTACTAATACCTACACTGGCAAGACCTTGATCACCAACGGCACCATTTCCATCTCCGTTGAGGCTGCTCTCGGTGCTACGCCGGTTTCAGCCGTGGCTGACGAGATTACTCTCGATAACGGCACTCTCCTCGTGACGGGTTCGGGCAATCAAGTTATACTGACCGCAAACCGGGGGATCACCCTCGGAACCTACGGTGGAACTTTGAATCCTGGCTCCAACAATGCCAGCCTCACGGTGAATGGCGTCATCACCGGCTCTGGCTCGCTGACTATTAATGGGAGTAACGCCAGCGGTCGCTTTTTTACTCTTGGTGGTGCGAATACTTACACTGGCGACACCAGTATTCAAAACTCTACCGTGCTGAATGTGAATACTGCGACAGCCTTCGGCGTTGGCGGCACGGTGTCCGTTGGCTCCTCCGGAAGTAACCTCACTCCTAATATCAAGATCGGTAACTTCACTGTCGCAAACGCGATTTCGGTGACCGCGGGTGGAGGGCGCAATTTCCTCGCCGTTGGAGCAACGAGCGGTCTGAGCGGTGCGATCGCATTGGTCGGTGGAGCGACGAATCCCACCTTGAATCTGGGCATTAGCGGCAACAATGAGACGTTTAACATCACCGGCGGAGTGACCGGCACGGGGAACATTTCCCTGGGTTCTGGATCGTCTGCCGTGACTGGCGCGCAAATCAATCTCAGCGGGGGCGCGATCAACAATATCGGCACGATCACCAATGTGGGGGTCGTTACTTCGGGCACATACACCATCAGCGCCAATATCGGCTCGAATGTCACGGGCGTGATCCAGAACAGCAGTGCGGTTCCTCTGGTATTGAGCGGAGTGAACACCTACACCGGCGCGACCGCCATCAATAGCGGCAAACTCCGCTTGACCGGTTCGCTGACGAGCGCGGTAACGGTGGGCAATGACTCAGCCACCACGGCCATCTTCTCTGGCACGGGCACGACAACGGGCTTGGTGACCACTTTCACCAATGGAGCGAACGTTGCCTACCTCGCCCCTGGCGTGAATGTCAGCGGCACCCGCACCGACTTCGGTGCAGCCGGCACGCTGCACCTGAACAATGGGTTGACTATCGGCAACGGGACGCAGCTTGATTACGACTTGGGCACCTCGCAGGATTTGATCGCCGGCAGCGGCGCTCTTAGCCTTGGCACCGGAGTCACTGTCAACGTTGCCGATCTTGGTGGCCTGGCGACAGGCACCGCTTACACCCTGATCAGTGGCTTCGGCTCCCACAGCGGTGACGTGAGCACATGGACGGCGGCTGGCACGGCACCCGCCGGCACGACGGGCTACACCTTTGCTCTTAGCGGCAACGACGTGACGCTGAAATTCATCGGGGCGGCGGCGACTGCGACCAGCTACTCGCTCGCAGCGGTGGCGGCGAACAACAATGTGCTCGTCAACCACGCCACAGGAGTCACCAGCACGATCACCAACACCGGCACCGGCACGGCGGATACGCTCGACTACACCGGCTTGAGCGCAAGCGCGACCGGCGGCACGATCACCGGGGCGGCGACCAATGGCGGCCCGCTGGCGCTAGGCGCGAGCGGCAGCAACTCCGGGTTGACCTACAACGCGGGAGCCACCAGCGGCACCTACGCAATTGCGGTCACCCCGACCGTGGGCACCGCCACCAATGACACCATCGGCGGCAGCGCTTCCAACAGCGGCACGACGACACAGGCGGTGACGGTGTATGACGCCGCCTCGCTCAGTGGCAGCGGGCTCAACGTGGCCAACGCCGCGGGAACTTTCCGCGCCTCGGCCGCGGTGACTTCCGAGAGCTTCAATGGCCAGGCTGGCTTCACGGCCGCCGGCGGCCTTGTTGGCACGCAGATCGACGCAGGCACCTCCACGGCAGCGGCGACCTTCGACAGCACCGGCAAACTCAACGGCACCTATAACACCACCGCCACCATCGGCTTCAACGATGTGACCAGCGGCAGCGCAGCCATCGCAGGCGGCACGGGTGACAGCGCTACGGGCATCGCCCTTTCGGCGACGGTCACCGGCAAGACCAACAACGGCAGCGCCACGGTGCTCGCGGGACAAAGCTACGCGGGCTACGGATTGACCAGCTCCGGCTTTGCCCAGAGCCCGACCACGGCCACGCTCCTCGACGGTCACGCCGGCGTGGGCAACACAGGCCCTCTCTCCGATGGGCTGGATCACACCGTCGTCATGGCCTTCTCGAACGGGGTCGGCGGCGAACCGAACGACGCGAGCAAGCTGAGCGATGTGCTGACCTTGACCGGCACCAACACCGACAAGTTCGTGCTGCAACTCACCTACACCGGCACACCGGCCCAAGGCACTCCGTTCCTCGCCTACTACAGCGCGGCCTACGGCGGCTATGTCAACGCGATTGCAGGCAACAGCAGCGGGAACATGACCCCGTTCGGCGGAGCCGCATACGGAGAAATCGCAGGCGCCTATGATCCGAACAACGACTTCGTGCTCGGCGACTACGGGTTTGATGCCGCCAACCACACCGCGTGGGCAGTGCTCGATCACAATAGCGACTACGAAGTCATCCCCGAGTCCAGCACTTGGGCATCACTCGCAGCCGGCTTCAGCACGCTCATCGTGTGGCAGCGCGGACGCCGCCGGAAGTCAGTGCGCCTGAGCTAAGGCGACAGTCGCAACCATTACTCCAAAAAGCGCCGCAGTTCGAAAGACTGCGGCTCTTTTTTTTTGCGCTGAGTAAGAACGGCCTGCTCGCCGCTCTGAGCGCTGGCGATTTTTACCGACTCTCTTTCCCACACGGTCCTTCCAATCGAGTAGCGCTGTTTTGTCCGGAAGATAACGGAAATGTCACAAAAAGGACGCTGACACAACGCCACAAAATCTCGTTTTCTTAGCGCTCGATCGCCGCGCGCCGCTTTTCTCGCCGACTTTTTATCTCCCGCGGAGCCTGTCTGGACAGAGTAATTGCGTCGATTCCAGCCAAATCACCCATCGTTTCCGGTGTCGCCAAAAAAATGTCACAAAAAAGTGAAAAAATTATTTGACACCCATTTTTCCCTCCGCTATCTTCCATCCCAGCAGCCCCCATTTTAATTAAAAACCTCCCGTTTCAAATGAACCAATCTTCCATCTCCAATTCAGTTTCCGCCAACCTCCTCATCAAAACCTCCAAAAACAAAATGAAATACAAGCAATCCTTCGCCCTCAAGCTCCGCAACCGCGTCGCAGCGGTCATCGCTACCACCGCCGCATTCTCGATGTCTGCGCAGGCGGCAGATACCACCACTTCTTCGTGGCTCGGCGGAACGACCAACTGGTCAACCTCCGCGGGGAACTGGAGCGCCGGCGTGCCTTCTGCAACGATCAGCGCGAAGTTTGACGGGACTTTCACGAACCAGCCGACCCTCACCGCGGCTTCTACGGCACAGGGAATCTGGTTGGCCACTGGCGATGCCCAGGATGTGACGATCAATGCGGCTTCTGCCTTCACGCTCAGCTTGACCGGCACGGCCACCTTAAATAGTCAGACCAATGCCGGTATCATCATGACCGATACGGCGAATCACAACCTCACGATCGGGCCGAACGTGAGCATCACGCTGTCCAACCCTACTGGTTTTTATAACAATGAAGCGACGGGTCTCCTGACGGTCTCTGGCGGTTTAAACACGAATGCGAAAGCCCTGGCCATTGCTGGCACGGGTGCCACGACCCTCTCCGGTGTTGTTAGCGGCAGCGGTGCAATTACCATCAGTAACGGCGGCACGGTGACGATTTCGAACATCACTGACTCCTATAGCGGCCAGCTCACCGTTCAGAACGGCAAGTTGAAGATCGATACGATCAATAACACGAGCGCGAATGGTGAATTGGGTAACAATGCGCTTGCTGTCATCCTGGGCAATACGGGCGGCCAGACCGGCACGCTGGACTACACCGGCGTCACGGCAGCGAGCAGTAAGAAATTCACGATGGCCACCGGCGGCACCGGCGCTTTCCAGATCGATACAGCGGCGGCTGTCCTCACACTCAGCGGCGTGATTGACGGCGGCGGCGCGCTCACCAAGACAGGTGGCGACACCGCGAGCGTGCTCCTTCTCTCGGGTGGAAACTCCTACAGTGGTGGTTTGAATGTCGTCACCGGCACGGTGAAGCTCGGCAATACCACCGGCTCGGGTGCCGCGACAAACATCGTCTCCGTCGGCACGGGTGCGACTTTCGATATCGCGACTTTCTCGCCAACCATCGGCGGTTTGACCGGATTGGGAACGGTGACCAATAGCAGCACAGCGGGCACGCTGACCATCAACTCCACGACCACCAACACCTTTGGCGGCGTGATCACGGCAGTCACCCCTGCCAACCTCTTGCTGACCAAAAGCGGTTCGGGAACTCAAATCCTGACCGGCGCGAACACCTACACTGGCGCGACCACCATCAATGCGGGCATTCTGCAATTGAGCGGCGCAACCGGTGCCTTGGCGCTTTCCGCCACGGCCCCGGCGTTGAACGGCGGCTCTTTGATCCTGGATAACACCGGTGCTGCCAGCAACAACAACAACCGTATCGCCGATACACAGGCACTCGCGCTCAACGGCGGCAACTTCGTTTACAAAGGTTCCGATCAAGGGGCCACCAACTCCACGGAGACCATCCAAAACCTCAGCGGCACTGGCAATTCCACCATCACGGTCTCCTTCGGCGGCACGAACGGGGCTACTCTCACGGCGGGAACCTTTACGCACGCAGCGGGCAATGCCACCGATATGGTCAACGGTGTAAACCTTGGCAAAAACTCGACGGATGCCGCGAGCTTCGCCCGTTTCATCAGCACTGCGCCGACTCTGACCGGCACGACGAACGCCCTCACGACGGGCATCAATTCCGCTGTCAAGAACACGAAAATCGTTCCGTTCCTGGTGGGCGAAGCGACTTCGACCACTGGCGGCTTGGGAACGGCCACCGGCACGGCGAATACTTTTGTCACCTACATTGCCGGCAGTGGCTATCGCCCGTTGAACCCGACCGACGAGTTCACCAACAACGCCATCACGGCAGGCACTAACACTTACGTCACCACGGGGGCTACCAACACCGCCAATACCTCGATCAATTCCCTCGTCATCAATGGCGGTGACGTGACGGTCAACGACGGCTTCACCCTCACGAACACCAGCGGCGCCTTGCTCTTTGCTTCGTCGAACAGCATCAAACCCAGCGGCACGACCGGCCTCTACACGGGTTCTGCGGAAAACCAGATCACGGTGAATTCCGCTGTGACCGGCACCATCAGCGCGATTGTGAGCGGCTCGCAAGCCCTCACCAAGAGCGGCGCGGGCACGCTGGTGCTCAGCGGGGCGAACACCTATAACGGCGCCACGACCCTCGCCGCGGGCACGCTGAACCTTAGCAATGCGCTGGCTCTGCAAAACAGCACCTTGACGTATAGCACCGCCGGCACATCGCTGGTATTCGATGCAGCGGGCGGCACCGCCTTTACCCTTGGTGGCCTGACCACGGGCAACAACATTCTTTTAGCTAATAATGGTTCAGCTGCAATCAACTTGACCGTGGGCGGCAACAACAGCTCGACGACCATTGGTGGTGTCCTCTCGGGCACGGGCGGCTCGCTGACGAAGACTGGCACTGGCACGCTGACTCTGGGTGCAGCGAATACCTACACCGGCGCGACGGTCGTCAATGGGGGCAAACTCTACCTGCAAAATGGTGCGACGCTCAAGTTCAGCTCCTCTGTCACTGCGACCGGAACCGGCTTGCTCGCGATGAACAACGGCAGTGAAAGCGGCCAGTTTGCGGCGGGAGTGGTAATCCAGGGCACTGGTGGCTTTAGCAACGAGATCAACAACCCGAATACCAACGTAACTTTAGACCGGGACAATACTTATACCGGGCAGACGACATGGGGATCTCGAGGTGTCACCGCAGCGGGCGTGGTCTCAAAATACGACGTCAGCGGCAACCAGATCAGCGGTGCCTTTGGCGTCAATTCAAAGATTAATTTTGCCGCCCAGCCGTCTACGTTGCTTTTAAGCGGCAATAACAACCAGGTTGGGTCGCTGTCCGGGACGCCCGGCGGCGGAGGTGGCGTGCTGCTGCGTGGTGCAACCATCACGATCGGCGGAGACAACACAGACGCCACCTACACCGGGCCTATTACCAATAACTATTTACCGGGCACCGATCAAAACGGCAACGGCAGCACTGGCCAAGTTGCAGGCGGTAATGTCATCAAGATCGGCACCGGCACGCAGACCATCGTTTCAACCAACAACCCCAGCGGCTATGAGGGGACAACGACCATCAAGGGCGGTGTGCTGAGCATCAATGTGCTGGGAACCAACGGGGATACTGCTAACAACCCAAATGGAACGAGCGGCTATGTGACCGCGACGACTACGATCGTCAACACCACGACACTTACGGTTGCGAGCGGCACGACGGGTTTGGTTAAAGGTATGAGTGTATTCGATCTCCAGTCGCTTGGTAACGGAGCGAAAATCACCAATCTCGTGGACAACGGCACGACTATCACGATTACCTTATCCGCCGGTCTTAATGCGGGCGTTACTGGAACCAAAACCAATGTAAACTATGGTTTTGGCAGCGGCATCGGCCTTGCCGGTCCCGCCGCATCCACCCTCGTCCTTGACGGCGGCACGCTGCGATACACGGGTGTGGCGACCACCACCGACCGTCTCTTCACCGTCGGCTCCACGGTCGCTGGCGCGACGGGAACACTCGATGCCTCTACCGGGGGGGCTATCACCTTCGGCAACACTGGCGCAATCGCCTACGGGACGATCGATCAAACCCGCACGCTCGGCCTCACTGGCAGCACTGCCGGGAACATCTTCAATCCCCTGATTGGCGACAATGGCGCGGGTGCAGTTAGCGTGCTCAAATCGGGCACGGGTTCCTGGACGCTCACGAACACGGGCAACGCCTACACTGGTGGAACCACCGTCAACGCCGGCATCCTGACTTCCGCAGTGACTGGTGGCTTCGGCGCAGGCAATGTGACCGTGAATCCGACCGGAAACACTTTGGCGGATGCGACGACGTTAAACTCGACCGGCAGCATCGCCTCGACGGCGCTGGTCACGGTTAACAACAACGTTGCCGCCATCGGCACGGTGAACTTTAACGGCGCGGCGCCGACCATCGGCGGCTTGACCGGCAGCGGCAACGCGGTCCTCAACAACGCGACCGGAACTGCATTGACCGTGGGCAGCACGAACAACCTCGACTCGAGCTTCACAGGCGCCATCAGTGAAGGCACCGTCGGAATGGGCAGCCTCATCAAGGCGGGCACTGGCACACTGGCCTTGGGCGGCACGAATACCTACACCGGCGCGACCACGGTCGCGAACGGCAAACTCCGCTTGACCGGCTCGCTGACGAGCGCGGTAACGGTGGGAAATGATAGCGCGACCACCGCCATCTTCTCCGGCACGGGCGCGACGAGCGGCTTGGTGACAACGTTCACCAATAACTCGAACATCGCCTACCTCGCGCCTGGCGTGAATTCCACCGGCACCCGCAGCGACTTCGGTGGGGCTGGCACGCTGCACCTGAACAATGGGTTGACCATTGGCAACGGGACTCAGCTTGATTACGACTTAGGCACCTCGCAGGATTTGATCGCCGGCAGCGGCGCTCTCTCGCTCGGCACGGGTGTCACGGTGAACGTCGCCGACCTGGGTGGCCTGACGACCGGCACGACCTACACGCTGATCAGCGGCTTTTCCGGCGTAACCGGCAGTCCGACAGGATGGACGGCGGCTGGCGCGACGCCTTCTGGCTCGACCGGCTACACCTTTGCCCTCAGCGGCAACGATGTGACACTGACCTTCAACGCTCCTGTGAGTGCGACGGCGACGACCTACTCGCTGGCAGCAGTGGCAGCGAACAACAATGTGCTCGTCAACCACACCACAGCAGTCACCAGCACGATCACCAACACCGGCACCGGCACGGCGGATACGCTCGACTACACCGGCTTGAGCGCAAGCGCGACGGGCGGGACCATCACCGGGTCTGCGACCAACGGCGGCCCGCTGGCGCAAGGCGCGAACGGCAACAACCCCGGGTTGACCTACAACGCGGGAGCCACCAGCGGCGCCTACGCAATCACCCCGACCGTGACTACCGCAACCAACGACACGGTAGGCGGCAGCGCGAGCAGCAGCGGCACGACACCTCAAGCGGTGAACGTGTATGATGCAGCCTCGCTCAGCGGCAGCGGACTCAACGTAGCCAACGCAGCGGGATCTCCGCTCCGCGCCTCGGCCGCAGTGACTTCTGAGACCTTGAGCGGCCAATCCGGCTTCACCGCCGCGCTGGTCCCCGGCACCACGAAGATCGACGCGGGCACTTCCACGGCAGCGGCGACCTTCGACAACACCGGCAAGCTCAACGGCACTTATCACACAACCGCCACTGTCGGCTTTGATAATGTGACCAGCGGCAACGCTGCCATCGCAGGCGGCGCAGGCGACAGCGCCACCGGCATCGCCCTGAGCGCCAGCGTCTCCGGCAAGACCAACACCGGCAGCGCCACGGTGCTCGCGGGACAAAGCTACGCGGGCTACGGCTTGGGCAGCACGTTTACCGACAGCACCACCGCCACGCTCCTCCAAGGCAACGCCGGCGTAGGCAACACAGGCCCTCTCTCCGATGGGCAGGATCATACCGTCAACATGGCCTTCTCCAACGGGGTCGGCGGCGAACCGAATGATGCCAGCAAGCTGAGCGACGTGCTCACCTTGACCGGCACCAACACCGACAAGTTTGTCCTGCAACTCACCTACACTGGCACACCGGCCCAAGGCACACCGTTTATCGCCTACTACAGCGCGGCCTACGGCGGCTATGTCAACGCGATTGCCGGCAACAGCAGCGGAAACATGACCCCCTTCGGCGGACCCGCCTACGGAGAATTGACGGGTGCGTATGATCCGAACAGCGAGTTTGTCCTCGGTGACTACGGGTTTGATTCCAACACCAACACCGCATGGGCAGTGCTCGATCACAATAGCGACTACGAAGTCATCCCTGAGTCCAGCACTTGGGCATCGCTCGCAGCCGGCTTCGGCACGCTCATGGTCTGGCAGCGCGGACGCCGCCGGAAATCAGTGCGCCTGAGCTAAGGCGACAGTCGCAACCATTACTCCAAAAAGCGCCGCAGTTCGAAAGACTGCGGCGCTTTTGTTTTTTGCCTCCAACGTGTCGGGGGGATCGGGCATGCGGCCGCTAAGCCGGGCGCGAGTGAGAAGGCGACGATGACTGACCGGGTCTTGTTTGTGACTACCGGCAAGCGATGACCGAACTTTGACCGCAGACGCGAGCGACGCGCGTCAAAGTTCCCAGCTGGACCTACCCCCCGAGATAGCTCTCGCGCACTTTCGCATCGGCGCGCAGCTCGGCTGATGGGTTCTCGAGGATGACGTTGCCGGTCTCGAGCACGTAGCCGTAATGCGAGATCTCGAGCGCCCGGTTGGCGTTCTGCTCGACGAGCAGGATGGTGATGCCGAGCTGCTGGTTGATCTCGACGATTTTCTCAAAGATCGTTTTCACGAGGATCGGCGCGATGCCGAGCGATGGCTCATCGAGCATGAGCAATCGCGGCTGGCTCATCAACGCGCGGCCGATGGCGAGCATCTGCTGCTCGCCGCCGCTCAGCGTGCCGGCGATCTGTTTCTCGCGCTCCTTCAACCGCGGGAAAATGGCGAAGACGTAGTCAAAGTCGCGCGCAAACTTTTCACCATCGCGGCGCAGGTAAGCGCCCATCCGGAGGTTTTCGCGGACGGTGAGGTTTGAGAAAATCATGCGCCCCTCGGGGACGTGCGAGATGCCGCGTGCGACGATTTTGTGCGGCGGTTCGTTGGTGATGTCTTCGCCGCAAAAGTGGACGGTGCCGCCGCGCACTTTGACGATGCCGGAGATGGCGCGAAGCGTGGTCGATTTGCCTGCGCCGTTGGCGCCGATCAAGGTGACGATGCTTTTTTCCGGCACTTTGATCGAGAGCGCGTGCAGGCCAGTGATCGCGCCGTAGCAGACTTGCAGTGCGTCGAGTTCAAGCATTCGGCGCAGTTTCCGTCCCGAGATAAGCCTCGATCACTTTCGGGTTGATTTTTATTTCGGCCGGCGTCCCGTCGGCGAGTTTTTCGCCATAATCGAGCACGGCGATGCGCTGGCAGATGCCCATGACGACGCGCATGTCGTGCTCCACGAGCAGCACGGCGATCTGGAATTTCTCCTGCACGAAACGGATCAGCTCCATCAGCTCTTTTTTCTCAGTTGGGTTCATGCCGGCGGCGGGCTCGTCGAGCAGAAGCAGCTTCGGCTGCGTGGCGAGCGCGCGCACGATCTCGAGCCGGCGCTGGTCGCCATACGGCAGACTGTTGCACATTGCAGAACGCTCGCTTTCGAGGTGAAAAATTTGCAAAAGCTCCATCGCACGCGCGTCGATCTCGCGCTCCTCCTGCGCGAATCCGCCGCCGCGCCAGAGCGCGTGCGCGATGCCGTGGCGCAAGTGCATGTTCAGCGCGGCGCGGACGTTGTCGAAGACGCTGAGCGATGGGAAAAGGCGGATGTTTTGAAAGGTGCGGGCGATGCCGCGCTTGGTGATCTGGTAAGGCTTGCGGCCGACCACCGATTTACCGTCAAAGCGAATCTCGCCTTCCGTTGGGCGGTAGACACCCGTAATCAGGTTGAAAATGGTTGTTTTACCCGCGCCATTCGGTCCGATCAGCCCGACCAGCTCGCGCGCGCCGATTTTCAAATCCACATCCGAGACCGCTTTCAGTCCGCCAAAGCGCACCGTGCAATGATCCAGCTCGAGCAGCGCATTCATCGCGCGCTCGCCCTTCGCCGCGGCGCTTTCAGCCCGCCAAACAAGCCCTGCGGCCGCGTGAGCATCAGCACGATCAGCAGCAGCGAATAAAGTATCATCCGGTTCTTCGCGATCTCGCGCAGCCAGTCGGGCAGAAATTCCAGGCCCGAGACGCCGCGTAAAAGTTCCGGCAAAATCGTAAGCAAAATCGCGGCGATCACGACGCCGAAGGTGTTGCCCATTCCGCCGAGGATCACCATCACCACGATGTCGACGCTGCGGAGAAAGTTGAATCCTTCGGGGTGAATGTATTGCTTGAAGTGCGCGTAAAGTCCGCCGGCGATTCCCGCGAAAAATGCGCCGAGCGTGAACGCGAGCACCTTGTATTTCGTCGTGTTGATCCCCATCGCTTCCGCCGCGATTTCGTCGTCACGGACTGTTAAAAAACCGCGACCGTATGTGGAATCGACGAGATTGCCGATGACGTAAACCGTGATTGCCGCAAAGCCGAAGGTCCAAAAAAAGTTCGTATAACCGGCCGCGACGGAAAAGCCGCGCGATGCGCCAACAGCGTCGGTATTTTGAATGATCACACGGATGATTTCGCCGAACCCGAGCGTGACGATCGCGAGGTAATCGCCTTTCAAACGCAGCGACGGAATGCCCACAAGCAGGCCCACGACAGACGCGGCGACGCCGCCGGTGGTGAGTGCGAGCAGGAAGAAAATCGCGTTGCCGAAAAAGCTCTGGTAGCCGCCGAGCCATGGGAGAATCGGCTTTGACAGAAATGTCGTGAACGCCGCGGCGACGTATGCGCCGACTGCCATGAAACCGGCGTGCCCGAGCGAAAATTGGCCAGTGTGGCCGTTCACCAGATTGAGGCTGACGGCGAGGATGATGTTGATGCCGATCGAGAGGATGATGTCGTAAAAATACGGATTGATCGCGGCGGAGTAGTGCGAGATCGCGAGGCTCGCCGCGAGCACTGCCAGCAAAATTGTTTTGGAATGCGCGCGCATCAGACTTTTTCGCGCTCCACTTTTCCGAGGAGGCCGTTTGGCTTGAAAAGCAAAATCAAAATCAGCACGGCGAACGCAATCGCGTCGCGATAAGTCGGCGAGACATAGCCGACGACGAGTGTCTCGAGCACGCCAATCAGAATTCCGCCGAGAGCCGCGCCGCGGATGTTGCCGATTCCGCCGAGCACTGCGGCCACGAAGGCTTTGATTCCCGGCAAAATTCCCATCAACGGATCGATAGATGGTTGTTGAATAGACGTTAAAATACCGGCAGCGCCCGCGAGCGCTGAGCCGAGGCCGAATGTGAACGAGATGACGACGTCGTTGTTCACGCCCATCAGCGATGTGGCGACGGGATTGACGGAAAGCGCGCGCATCGCGAGACCGAGTTTTGTTTTCAAAACGATGAAACGGAGCGCGGCGAGCATGAGGAGTGTGACACCGAGCACGAGCAGTTGGCCGGTCGTGATCGTGAGATCGGCGAAACGGCCGAACGATTCCGGAATCGTGATCGCCTGGTCGGTGATCAAATCGGGGAACGATTTCGGGTCCGCGCCGAAGACGAACTGGCCGCCGTTTTCGAGGAAAAGCGAGACGCCGATCGCGGTGATCAGCACCGTCAGGCGCGGCCGGTCGCGCAGCGGACGATACGCGAGTTTTTCGATGACGATGCCGAGGACGGCGCAGATGGTCATCGCGAAAAGCAGCACGCAAACCGCGCCGAGCCACGAGGCATTGCCGGGAAAATGCCGCATGATGAATGGCGCGGAATAAAAGCCGGCGAACGCACCGATCATGAAAACATCGCCATGCGCGAAATTGATGAAGCGCAACACCCCGTAAACCATCGTATAACCAAGCGCGATCAGGGCGTAAATCGCGCCGAGCGAGAGGCCGTTGATGAGCTGCTGAAGAAACTCAATCAAAATTAAAAAGCTAAAAAATCAAAGTTTGCGGAAATCGGAAGGTCGCATGGAAAAGACGCGGCAGATTTTCAAACTCTTGATTTTCTACTTTTTGATTTTCGCCATCACGGCGCGACTGCCTGCTGGAATTTAAATTGGCCGTTCTCGATCGTCATGATCACAACGGGCTTCGACGCGTTGCGCTGCGCGTCGAGCGAGATCGTGCCGGTGACGGCCTTAAAATCTTTCGTCGCGGCAATCGCGTCGCGCAGTTTCGGCTCGTCCGTCGTGCCCGCGCGTTTGATCGCGTCCGCGAGGATCTTCGCGGAATCGTAGCCAAGCGCCGCCATGTCATCCGGTGCCTCGCCGTATTTCGCCTTAAACGCTTTCAGGAAATTTCGAACCGCGGGCGATTGATCGTCGGCGGAAAAATGTTTGGAAAAATAGCTGCCGTCGAGCGCGTGACCCGCGACCTGAAGGAGCGATTCGCCGACCCAGCCGTCGCCTCCGAGCAGCGGAACTTTGATGCCGAGCAGCTTCGCCTGCTTCGCGATCAATGCGACTTCGCCATAATAACCGGGAACAAAAATCGCGTCGGGATGCGTGACTTTGATCGAGGTGAGCTGGGCTTTGAAATCTTTGTCGCCCGAGCTGTAGCTTTGTTCCTTGACGATTTGGCCGCCGTTTTTCTGGAAGTTTTGCTTGAAGGCTTCCGCGAGGCCGACGCTGTAATCTTGTTTAACATCCGTGAGAACCGCGACTTTTTTCCAACCTTTCGAGAGTGCGAATTTTGCCATCACCGTCCCTTGGAACGGATCGATGAAGCAGATGCGAAAAATGTAATCGCCAACCTCGGTGACCTTCGGATTCGTCGATGCAGGCGAGATCATCGGGATCTTATTTTCCTGGCAGATCGGCGCGGCCTCGAGCGATTTCGACGAGGCGACTTCGCCGAGAACTGCGACGACTTTGTCGCGCGAGATGAACTTGCGAATGATGGTTGCAGGCTGGCCGGAGAGCGATTGATCGTCCTCGGTGAGCAGATCGATTTTTTTACCAAGCAATCCGCCGGCCGCGTTGATTTCCTCGACGGCGAGCGCGGTGCCTTTGTGCGCGGATTGGCCGAAGCTGGCGCTGCCGCCGGTGAGCGATGCGAACTCGCCGACTTTTATTTCATCCTGCGCGAGCGCGGAGGAGATGCCGAGAATGGTCGCCGCAAACGCAAGGAAGAATTTTCGATTCATATAAGCGGTGGAAACTAGGAAAAGGTGACCGCCGAATCAACTGCCAATCGGCTCCGCATGAAAATGGAAAGCGTGCGCCACTTGCATTTCGCGCGCGGCCTGTTTTACAGGTGCTTTTGCAAATGCCGTGCTGCTATTATCTCCGCTCGTCCCGATGAATCCCGTCGCCCACTTTTACCAGTCCTCCATCGGCAAAAAATGGATCGTCGCGCTCACGGGCCTCGTCCTCATCGGCTATGTGATCGGCCATCTCATCGGTAATCTGCAAATTTTTGTCAGTCCCGCGCAGATCAATGCCTACGGCGCGTTCCTGCACAGCCACGTCGTGCCGCTCTGGTTCGTCCGCATTTTTCTGATCATTTGCTTTGTCGCACATATTTTAACGACCATTAAACTTGCGATCGAAAATCGCGCGGCGCGTCCGGAGCGATACGCAGTGGTCAAGCGAGAGCGGGCGTCGCTCGCGGGGCGCACGATGCTCGTGAGCGGCTTGATCGTCTTGTGCTTTGTGATTTTTCACATCCTGCATTTCACATCGCAAACGATCGATCCGAGCTTCAAGACGTTTGAAGATCCGAAGCAACAGCACGACGTTTATCGCATGGTCATCACCGGCTTTCGAAATCCTTTCGCGTCGGCTTTTTACATCCTCGGGCTTTTCCTGCTCTGCTCGCATTTGAGCCACGGCTTCGGCAGTTTTTTCCAGACGCTCGGCTTCAATACGAAACGCACCGGACCTTATCTCGTGAACGGCGGACGCATCCTGGCGTGGCTGATTTTCGCCGGCTACGTCTCGATCCCGATCGCGGTGATGCTGCATATTTTAAAATGACAAACGGGCTCGACGCAAAAATTCCCGCGGGTCCGCTCGAGAAAAAATGGGCGCAGCGGAAGTTTGACTCCAAGCTCATCAACCCGGCGAATCGCCGGAAGTTTGAGATCATCATCGTCGGCTCCGGCCTCGCGGGCGGGGCGGCGGCGGCGACGCTCGGCGAGCTCGGCTATCGGGTGAAATGCTTTTGCTACCAGGATTCGCCGCGGCGCGCGCACTCGATCGCTGCGCAGGGCGGAATCAATGCCGCGAAAAATTACCAGAACGATGGAGACAGCGTTTACCGTTTGTTTTACGACACGATCAAGGGCGGCGACTTCCGTTCCCGCGAGGCAAACGTTTACCGGCTGGCCGAAGTTTCGGCGAACATCATCGATCAATGCGTCGCGCAAGGCGTGCCGTTTGCGCGCGAATATGGCGGGCTGCTCGCGAACCGCAGCTTCGGCGGCGCGCAGGTTTCGCGCACTTTTTACGCGCGCGGCCAGACCGGACAGCAGCTTTTACTCGGCGCGTATTCCGCACTTTGCCGGCAGATCGCGGCGGGCACAGTCGAGATGTTTCCGCGCACGGAAATGCTCGATCTCGTGCTCGTCGATGGCCACGCAAAAGGGATCGTCGTCCGCGACATGGTCACGGGAAATATCGCCTCGCACGCGGGCGATTGTGTCGTGCTCGCGACGGGCGGTTACGGCAACGTTTTTTACCTCTCCACGAATGCGAAAGGCTGCAACGTCACGGCCGCGTATCGCGCGCATAAACGCGGCGCGCTTTTTGCAAATCCGTGCTACACGCAAATTCATCCGACGTGCATTCCCGTGACCGGGGAATATCAATCGAAGCTCACGCTGATGAGCGAGTCGCTGCGCAACGATGGCCGCGTCTGGGCGCCGGCAAAGTCAGGCGACAAGCGGCCGCCGAACGAGATTCCGGATGCCGAGCGCGACTATTATCTGGAGCGAAAATATCCGAGCTATGGAAATCTCGCACCGCGCGACATCGCCTCGCGCGCCGCGAAGGAAGCGTGCGACGAGGGCCGCGGCGTCGGCGATACGGGGCTCGGCGTTTACCTTGATTTTCGCGACTCGATCAAACGGCTCGGCGAAAACGTTGTGCGAGAGCGCTACGGAAATCTTTTCGACATGTATCACAAGATCACCGACGAGGATGCGTATCGCGTGCCGATGCGGATTTTTCCCGCGGTGCATTACACAATGGGCGGCTTGTGGGTGGACTACAATTTGATGAGCAACGTGCCCGGCCTGCACGTGCTCGGAGAAGCGAATTTTTCCGATCACGGCGCGAATCGACTCGGCGCGAGCGCGCTGATGCAAGGGCTCGCGGATGGTTATTTTGTTTTGCCGAATACAATCGGGAATTATCTCGCGCAAAACGTCGGCAAGCGCCCAGCAGTTGATCACCCGGAATTTAAACAAGTGGAAAAAGCGGTGCGCGATCGCACGACGCAATTGCTCGGCATCAACGGCACGCGCAGCGTCGACTCTTTTCACCGCGAGCTCGGGATGATTCTCTGGGAAAAATGTGGCATGGCGCGGACGGAAACCGGCTTGCGCGAGGCGCTGAAACGCATCCCGCAACTGCGCGAGGAATTTTGGAAAAATGTTTGCGTGCCCGGCAAAAACGAGGAGCTGAACCAGTCGCTCGAGAAGGCGGGGCGCGTCGCGGACTTTTTAGAATTTGGCGAACTGATGTGTTACGACGCGCTGCACCGGCGTGAAAGTTGCGGCGGACATTTTCGCGAGGAATACCAGACGCCGGACGGCGAAGCGTTGCGCGATGACGCGAATTTTACCTATGTCGCCGCGTGGGAATTTGCGGGTGAATCGAGCCCGCCGCTGCTCCACAAGGAGCCGCTCGAATTCGAGAACGTTCATCTCGCCACCAGGAGCTACAAATGATCGCCAACGGCCCAGCGAAACGGAATTTCGACCTCAAGGTCTGGCGTCAAAAAGACGGCACTGACGCGGGAAGGTTTTGCGATTACGAGGCGCGCGAAATTCCGGCGGATGCGTCATTCCTGGAAATGCTCGACATCGTCAACGAAACGTTGATCGCAAAAAAAGAGGATCCGATCGCGTTCGACCACGACTGCCGCGAGGGCATTTGCGGCATGTGCTCGCTTGTCATCAACGGCGTTGCACATGGCCCGGAGCGTGCGACGACGACGTGTCAACTTTACATGCGGCATTTTGCCGATGGAGACACGATCGTCATCGAGCCGTTTCGCGTCGGAGCGTTTCCGCTTTTGAAAGACCTGATCACCAACCGACGTGCGCTCGATCGTATGCAGCAGGCGGGCGGTTTCATCACCGTGCACACTGGTTCTGCGCCGGATGGCAACGCGGTTCCGGTTCCGAAAACTGAGGCCGATCTCTCAATGGACGCCGCTGCGTGCATCGGCTGCGGCGCGTGCGCAGCGGCTTGCCCGAATGCGAGCGCGATGCTTTTCGTCGGCGCCAAAGTTTCACACCTTGCGCTCCTCCCGCAAGGCCAGCCGGAAAGGTTTCGCCGCGTTTTAAAAATGCTGCGGCAGCATGACGCGGAGGGTTTTGGAAATTGCACGAACCACTATGAATGCGAAGCCGTTTGTCCTGCTGAAATCAGCGTGGAGTGGATCGCGAAGCTCAACCGCGAATATGCCGCGGCGTCTATCAAAGACAGCGTCGGCGCAGCTTAGCGCCCGTTAATTCCCGCGCGCCGGATTGTCCTCGCCCGGCAGCATCTCGTGCCAGGAGCGGATAATGTTGAACGCGCGGCTCGTGGCTACGCCAAACTGCTTCGCGTCCGCCGTCGTGCGCAGCATCAATTGCTGTTTGTCATCGAGGTTCAGAAAAGTGATCTCCGTGCGAAGGTCGCTGCCAGGCAGCTTGTAGCCGAGCACGAAGCGGTAGCTCTTCCAGTCGTTCACCGGCAAAGGATTCAGGTCTTCGTGGAGAATCGCCACCTCGGTCGCCCCAGTTGGAGCTAGCTTCAGGACTGCCTTCCGATAAGCCGCCAGCGAATCGGAGAACTTCACGTCTGGCGTGAATGCAGAAAAGCGGATGTGAAAAGTTGCATTGTCGAGGCTTTTGAAACGGAAGAGTGCACCCCCGTCGGAAGTGACTTCGGTCTCATGATCGATGGCCACGGAGTAGCGAGTATTTGCATCGGAAAAATAAGGATGGCGAACACCGAGCATGTTTGATTCCGCGCTCGAGAAGTGCGGCGTCAAGTCGAGAGCCCAGAGACCCGAATGCGGCAGGAAACTGCAAAGAAGAAGAATACGGATGACTTTCATAGAGCTAGAACTTTGTCCACGCCCCACGGCCCCATGTCACTGCATCGAGGCTGCCGGCTGGAGGATTAGTTCCGAAATTGAGATCATAGTTAAAGCGGCGCAGGGGAGGCGAAAATATGTTTCCGGTGTCCCATTCGCCCGTGAAGGTTTTGCTTTGGTAAAGCTCTACCATTGAGCCGTAGTAAGTGCAGTATTGGTCGGTCCAGTTCTCAAGATAGCGAGGAAAATTGTTTGCCCCGCCCGAGTAGCCATATTGCGCTGCACCATAGTGCGGATCGCTGGAACCCGGTGTGTAGCCGGATGGAATGAAACCCGAAAGGATGGCTGTGTTGTAGGTGGTATCGCTTGCTGTTCGATAACTGATACTCTTTGAAGAATTGGAGTCATTCCAGGAATTCGACAGAAACATCACCGCGTCAGCCATTACCGCCGCCGGCTTGCGAGTGTAGCTACTGGTGGTAGGGCTCGCGCTATTGTCAGTGTTGCTAACGTTTGCAGGCACAGCTGCTGGATTGGTGGTTGTGCCGGTATTATAATCGCCTTGAATGTAGACTGGATTTTGACTTGCGATGGTAAGGCCGTTGTCGGGCAACTGCCCACCATTTTGAAGGCGAATCGTCTTTGGCTGTGGATCTGCAGTCGTCTGCGCCGTGACGTCGTAGATGTAAACGATGTTATTGAAACCAGATATTCCTGCGTTCAAAACAGTCCTCAGCGCGCTTATGTCCACATTATTGACGTCAACATAGGTTCCTTCCCGTTGATCGTAAAGCGCGCTTTGAACCTTTGTAATCGCAGCCTTGATGGCAGTTTGTTGCGTAGACGTAACGCTCGTTCCATTCTTTCCAGTGACGGTTACAGCGGTTCCGTTGATGCTGATAATCATGCCGGCCTTGTTATAGATCCGGCGGTTGGCGAATGCGGTGGGATCTGTATAGCTGGTGTTCGCTGGCTCAATGAGTTCGTGGAGACTGTCATTATTCGGATTCGAATCAGTGGTATTGATTGCCGAGCTAATGGAGACGCCAAGAGGTTCCATCGAATTCACCTGACTTAGCTGTGCATTCACGCCGCCACTGCTGTAGACAGGCGAGACTTCAGCGTTAGCGGAATACCCGCTCCACATGTTCGCATAGGGTGGATCAATGGTGGAGGAATAGCTGTCCGAGTAGGAAACGTCTCCGGTGAAGGTTAGCGATGCGCCGGACTGCCCACTGAGATACGCGTTTCCATTGGTGTGGACCAATCCACCTACGATCATCTGTGCCGGCTTGTAAAAAACCAAGTCATCTTGAAAGAAATACATCGATTGAAACAGTGGCACTGCCGTGTAGGCAAAGTAGCGCTTGATGCCGACCTGAATCGGAAGCGTTCCCACGTTTCCTTTGAGTTTCGCAGAAGCAAGGTAGCTATAGGTCTGGCCGCGCCATCCATTGTAGGTTGGAACGTCTGTCATGACTCCGACAGGCGTTGCAACTGGCGCTCCGTATTGATCCAAGGGGGTAATCGCAAGGTTTGATGTATAGGTCAGACCAGAAAACGCGGGCGGAGTCGTAATCGAAAGTCCGCTGGATGGGAGATATGTTACAGCGTTTACCGTGCGGGTCTTCCAGATACCGAAGGCATACTCGACCGCACCTTCCGCCGCTGCCTGAATGGAGGCGTATTGACGGCTTCTATCCGTGATCCTCGCTGTGGACAAGGTGGAATTGACGGCAACGCCGACGAAAGCCGAGATCAGAATGATCAGGATCAACGTGATTAGCTGAATATTTCCGTCGCAGCGCTTCATGTTTGATCACGGATTGCTTCTCGGGCGAACAGCTAGATCAGCTCGCGCGAACGTCGAAAAACTATCCTTCTGTTTGTTAGCCAATACTTGATCGTAAGAATCGGCTCGCAAACAAAGGGAACAGCTCACAAAGCTCTGGCCGTTATTCTGAGTGATCGAAAATGGCGATTGGTCTGTCGCCACGCTCCCAATCTGCCGTGACAGGACTACATACTTCGTGGAGTCATTCAAGTCAGCTGGAGCATTGTAAGGCCGGACGAGTCGAAGTTCCCATTGGCCGCCGTTTTGCTCTACGACCAAAGCCATGGGTCGAACCACTCTCGCTGTCACTCCGTTCGTGACATTGGTTGTTGTGACAGCGCTCGCAAGGCCGCTTGTCAAATTTACCGTCATCTGCTGGTTCCCGGGAACACTGCCAGTGACTGTAGCATTGGCGCTCGCGGTAGGTCGTAGTGTTGTATTGGTGCCATCGATGCGGACTACATCTCCTTTTAATGGTGTGAAAACTGCGGAAGCCGTTGAGTCTGCGCAGTAAATATTCATCTGGAACGAGGTTATCCCGGCTGCCAAGCCCGAAGTGGAGGCAGTGATTACATAGGGAGCTCCGACATAGTAATCGAACACTACTCCTTGTGCGGAACCTGAACTTACTGCGTTACCTTGTGCATCAATCAGCGTTGGCATTGTATCCGCCTGTTGCAGATACTGCTCAATTCTGTCGATGGACCGGTGCAGGGAGTTTCCCGTGACATTGAAAGCAAAATTTTTCGACCATAGAAGCATGGTCGTGTTCAAGAGGTAGTAAGTGCCGACTCCGAAAATCGACGCAGCAACCATGCTGACTACAGTTTCCACCAAAGTGAAGCCTCTGTGTTTGCAGAGCTTCATCGTCAATCCTGCGCGCGGAGACTAGTCATATGATAACTATAGGACCGTCCGCGGAAGGTGTAGTTAAGTTGAAAAGTGATACGAAAGATCGGCGCGCTATCTGAGTTTGCTTCAGCGACCACAGTGCGGTTCAAAGTGCCAGTGACCAAAACGTTTCCACTGCGCGTGTCGACAACGTTTTCGGTATAGCTCCCATCACCATCTTCGTCGTAAAGAGCTCCACTAGATCCTGTGGTCGCAAGGATTGCCGGGGTGGAAGTGGAGCTAAAGGGAGCGACGAGCGCTGCGTCCATATTCCTCTGCACGATCGCGCGGGCATTGGAATAGACGCGTGCGGTTGCAGCTTCACGGTTGACGGTGAGCAGAGTGGAAATGCTGGAGACGCCCACAACGACCATGATTGCCGCCGCGATCATTACTTGCACCAGCGTAAAGCCGCCGGCGCGCCGCACGCGAGGGCGCGGCGCCTTCATTGTCGGGCCATTTGCAGGCGCGAAACAAAGCTGCTCGCTGTTTTCGGCAGACGACATCGTGTCATTTAGAGCAGAATTCGTGCCCTTTTGGTCCGGGCTGATGCAGCAGCCAGTCGCTCCGAGAGATTTTCGCTAAATAATCGCCGCCAAAATCGCGTCGCCCATCTCCCGTGTGTTCACACGCCGCGAGCCTTCGGTAAAAATGTCGCCGGTGCGGTAACCTTGAATGATTACACTGCGAACAGCTTTTTCGATCGTCGCGGCAGCTTCCTCTTGGCCGAAGGAATGGCGCAGCATCATGGCGGCGGAGAGGATCTGCGCGATCGGGTTTGCCACGCCTTTGCCGGCAATGTCCGGCGCGGTGCCGCCGCTCGGTTCATACATTCCGAAATGTCCGTCCTTCGCTTTTTTTAATCCAAGGCTGGCGCTCGGCAGCATTCCCAGTGAGCCAGCAATCATCGCCATTTCATCGCTCAAAATGTCGCCGAACAAATTTTCCGCGAGCACGACGTCGAACGCTTTTGGATTTTTAATCAGCTGCATCGCGGCGTTGTCCACGTAAAGGTGGTCGAGCCGCACATCCGCATATTGCGCAGAAATTTCTGTGACCGTTTTGCGCCAGAGCACGCCATTTTCCAGCACGTTCGCCTTGTCGATGGAGGTGAGTTTTTTTGCACGGCCTTGCGCGGCGCGAAAGGCGACGTGTGCAATACGCTCAATCTCGCTGCGCTTGTAAATCATCGTGTCAACTACCGTTGTGTCGCCGTTTTCCTCGCGCGTAAATTTTGGCTGACCAAAGTAGAGGCCGCCGGTCAATTCGCGGACGCACAAGACGTCGAATCCGCCGCTAATGATCGACTCCTTGACGGGCGAAGCATGGGTCAGCTCCGCGAAACAAACCGCAGGGCGAAGATTCGCAAAAAGTCCAAAATGTTTTCGCAGCGGCAGCAGCGCAGCCCGCTCCGGCTGGGCATCCGGCGGCAACGTCTCCCATTTGGGACCGCCGACGGAGCCGAACAAAATGGCGTCCGATTCGCGGCAAGTTTGGAGCGTTTCCTCCGGTAGAGCCTTTCCATCATGGTCAATGGCAATGCCGCCGACGCGCCGTTCCGTAAACGAAAAATCGAGCGCGAACTTTTTCCCGATCACTTCCAAAACGCGAAGTGCTTCGGCCATCACCTCGGGCCCGATTCCATCACCAGCCAGGACAGCTATTTTGAAAATCTGCATCCGCTCAGGATGAAGAACCGGCCGCGAAGTATGAAGAAGAAATGCCGGCCGCGCCTCCGCAAAAAGATGTGCGCCACGAGTGGTTACGTGGCGCACATGCCCGGCATCCCTCGCCAGGCTGCCCAAATGTGCAATTAATATTCGCGATCGACCGTCGAGACTTTGTATTTGACGCTCTTCTCCGGCGCGATCGGTGTTCCCGGTTTCGGATAATCCATCGCGTTCTGCCTGTTCGAGGTCGGCGCGAGGCGGATCGCGCCCTTGGCATTATTGCGCCAGCCGTTCGGGTCGGCGTATTCCTCGCCGCTGTGGTGCAGGCCGTTGACTTGATCTTCCAGGCCGGTGCCGTAACCTTGTTTAATGATCGTTGGTGTTACAAAAACCAGCAGGTTGCGTTTCGTGCGTGCGTTCAACCGCTCCTGAAACGCGTAGCCAAGGATCGGAATGTCGCCGAGGACTGGCACCTTCGTGCGGCCTTTGGTGACTTCGTCCTGCAACAGGCCGCCGATCGCGAGAGTGTCGCCGCTTTTGATGAGCACATTCGATTCGAGATTGCGCTTGTCGATGATCGGGCTCGTCACGGTGGCGCCGGCGAAAGTGAAGACGGAGTCGCCGACCTTGTTGGAAATTTCCGGCTTTACCGACATCGTCACGTAGCTGTCTTTGTTGATCGATGGCGTGACGGTCAGCGTGTTGCCGAATTCCTTGTCCTGGAAGCCGCCGAACACAGCGGTCGCTGTCTGTTCGTTAAAGTTTAACTGCGGCACCGGTTGGTTGCGCGTGATTTTGATGGTCGCCTGCTGATTGTTTGCGGTGACGACGCGAGGGTTCGCGAGGAATTCGGCATCGGCGTCTTCGTTCAAAAGCCGGAGCGTCGCAGACATTTGCGGGACGGAAAGAATCGCGAATTGCCCGGCAAGTGCGCTGAGGAAATTACCTGCGGTATGGCCGTCGAGCACGAAGTCATTTCCCTGCACAGTGCCTGTCGTCGCGTTCGTGTTGATCGACGGGATCGTCTGCGGAACGATCGACGAGGTCACCGCGCCGGTCGTCGGATTCGTGGCGAGATTGACTGTGGAAGTGGCGAGTCCGCTGCCGGCGTAGCGGAAAGTTTGAGGGGTGCTCGAGCCGCCGACGACGCCGGCCCAGTTGATGCCGTAGCTTTGTTTTGGATTCGCTGTCACCTCCACTAGGCGCGCCTCGATCATCACCTGCTGGGTCGGCTTATCGATGGTCTCGAGAAAGAGCCCAATGTTCTTCATGTTCGAGCGGGCCTCGCGATAGAAGATGGTGTTCGTCCGCGGATCAAACTGCGGAGCGACTTTGCTCTGCAGCTGGGCCGTGAGCAAAGGCGCGATTTTTTCCGCCGTGGCGTAGGAAAATGTGTAGAACGCGCTTTCGGTCGGCTCGGCGTCCTGTTCCTCTTTTGTTTTAACGAAGTAAACGCCGTTGCGATTTTGCAGGATCAGGTTTTTCGAGTCGACGATGATGTTGATTGCCTCTAGCGGTGTTTTGTCCATCAGGCGCATCGTCACCTTCAGCGGCGGCTGCGCGGAATCGACTTTGTCGCTGACCACGAGGCTGATCTTCGCCTGGCGGGCGAGCAAACGAAGCACCTGGCTCACATCGTCGCCTTGAAATTCGTTGAGCGCGTGGCCCGCGCTTGAAGAATCGAGCACGGTCACATTATTTGCCGGTGCGGAGCTGGCGGGATTCGGCGCGTTTGGCGCGACCGTGGGATCCGTGGGCATGAGCGGCGGGTCGATCGGAGCTGGCAAATTCGAGCTCGTCGGGGCAGGGACTGGGCTGCTGACCGGCTCGGGAGATGGCGGCTCCGGCGTCGCCTGCTGCGCGGACGCAGTGGCGAATGAAAACGCGCATGAGATGGCGATGATGTTATTAAGTTTAGGCATTGGCTGACTTCCTGTTTGTGGTGAACTCCCAAAAAGCAGGAAGCAGACCAGCCCCGTGCCCGCCGCGTTTTTCCCTCAAAAAATCTTTAGCCACAGAGGGAGCGACGCCTCTCAACTTTGCATTTTCCGCGCCTTGCCTCTTGGTTTTGGCTACGCCGAATGCGCTGCTTCGATGAAAGCGCGCATCAATTCGCGGTCCTTGCGGCCGGCAGAAATTTCGACGCCGCTTGCGACATCCACGGCAAACGGCTGCACTTGACGCACTGCTTGCGCAACGTTAACCGGTGTCAAACCTCCCGAAAGCAGCAGCTCGATCTCCGGATTTTGCCGCGCAAACTTTGCCGCCAACTCCAAATCGATCAATTTTCCGGTGCCGCCGAATTGCCCGGGCACATGCGCATCGAGCAAAATTCTGCGAGTGTGAAAATGTTTCGCGTCCTCGATCGCGCTTTCATCGCGCAACCCGACGGCCTTGAAAAACGGCAGACCGCGCCGCGCAAAATGCGCGCAAAAATCCGCGCTTTCGTGTCCGTGAAATTGAACCGCGTCGATGAACGGCAGCGCGAAAATTTCCTCCGCTTCGGCAATGGTCGGATTCACCATCACCGCCACGCGCGTGACGAGCAGCGGCAGTTCGCGGATCCAGTGCGCCGCGTCTTTCATCTCGATGAACCGCTTCGACGCCGGGAAAAGATTGAAACCCAGCGCATCCGCGCCGAGTTCAATCGCGCTCTCCGCATCGGCGCGATTGGTCACGCCGCAGATTTTCACCCGCGCCTGCCGCGTGCTCATTCGATTCCTTCGCCCGGCTGCCGTTCCATGCCGGAAAAAGTAAGCGCCGGAATGTCCGCTACCAATTGCACCAACCCATCTTGCCAGCGACGGCGGACGTCCTCGAGGTAGCTGTCGCCTTCCTGCAGACGCAGCTGATATTTCACGGTGAGCGAGTCGCGTTCGTAGCAAAAAATATCGAATGGCGTGCCGACGGCGACGTTGCTTTTCATCGTCGATTCGAGCGAGAGCACGCCAAACTTCAGCGCCTGCGCGAGCTTTGTCTCATAGGTGAATCCGCGGTCGAGAATCGGCTTCCCGTATTTGAATTCGCCGATCTGCAAAAACGGCGAATCGGTGTCCGCGTGAATCGCGTTCCCCTGCGGGTAAACGTGATAAATCTGGTGCGGAAGTCCGGCGATTTGTCCGCCGATGCTGAAGTGGATGTTGAAACTAAACCCGTCCGCTTCGAGCGCGGCGCGGTCGAGTTTTTCCACCTGTCGAATCTTCGAGCCGACGTAGCGCGCCGTCTCAAAAATCGTCGGCTGGTTGAGCAGGTTCGGAATTTCCTGGTCGGTCTTCGCGCGCAGCATGTCCTCCTCGATCAACGCAATCGCCGTCTGTGTCAGCGAGAGATTTCCCGAGCTCATCAGGCAGATCACGCGCCGGCCTTCGTCCGCATACACACGCATCTTCGAGTGGATCGTGATGTTGTCGACGCCGGCGCTCGTGCGCGAATCGGAGAGAAACACGATGCCCTGCCGGCAAAGCAAACTCAGGCAGTAAGTCATCGTTTAAACATCGATCACGCGTCCGCGCACTTGTTTCATCTGCGAATGATGCGTGATGATCTGCACGCGGCCTTTGCTGTCCCTAAAAAACGCGCTCAGCAGCCAGCTCACGATCGAGATGAGCAGCCCGCCAAAAAAAGCGCTGTGGAAATTTTCCACCTGAAAACACGGCACGATCCCGCCCACCAGCTTCAGCATCAATGCATTCACGATCAAAATTCCAAAGCCAAGCGTGATCAAAATAAACGGCAGGCTCAGCAGCAGCACGAGCGGACGCAGGAATGCATTTACGATGCCGAGCAGCAGCGAAGCGCCGAGCAGGCAGCCGAGCCCCTCGCAGTGAATGCCGGGAACCAGCGACGAAGCGATGAACACCGCGACCGTCGTCACCAGCCAGCGAATCACAAAAGGTTTCATGAGAAATGTATAAGCGAATTCGCCGCGCGAATCCATCCTGAGCGGACGCGTCGAGAGATTTCGGTGAAAATCAAAAAAGGATGGACTGCGCCGCACAAACTCGTAAATTCTCCGCTTCAAAAAAAGCCGGTCTCAACCAAATCGGCAGGGAAAATCTAAAAGTAGATCCTATGGGAAAAAAAATCGAACAGGGAAAAAAGGCGGTGGCAAATACCGCCGGCACTGCTGGCAAGGCGCCTGCAAAACCAATCGAAACCACTGCGACTCCGGTTGCAGCCTCGCCTGCGCCTGCGATTGCGGAGAAAAAAGCGCGTGCCAAGCGAACCGTCAGCAAAACCACCGCTGCACCTGCCGCGCCCAAAGCGGCAGCAATTTCCTCCGATGAAATTGCGCTGCGCGCATACTTCATCGCAGAAAAACGGAATGCTCAGGGACTGCCGGGCGATCCGCATCAGGACTGGATCGAGGCCGAGCGGCAATTGCGCGCCGAGGCGAAAAAAAGTTCGTCGAAGCCGTCGTCGAAATAACGGCGTTCCGGTTTAGGAGCTGATCAGCTCCGAAACTTTTTCCACGAGCCGCTCAATGCTGAACGGCTTCGCGAGAAGTCCGCGCACACCCGGCTCGCGCAGCAATTCCTGCGCTTTTTTTTGCGATGCGTTGCCGGACATCAGGATGAGCGGTGGCAGCTTGCGTCCGTGCGGCGGGTCGATCGAGTAAAGCTTGGAGATCAAGCCGTAGAGCACCGCGCCGTCGATCCCAGGCATCGAAAAATCGAAGATCAGCAGATCGAACGGCTTCTTCAAAATCAGCTCGAATGCGTATTCCGGATTCGGCGTCGTCTCGACTTCGCAATGCAAAAGTCCGGTGAGCGACTCGCGCACGAGACGCAGGATCACCACGTCGTCATCGACGACCAGGACGCGCTGGGACTTTTCCGCCACGCGCTCTGCGTAACAAACCGCGCGTCCGGTGCAAGGCTAATTGCACAGCTCACACGCGTTCTGGAAAATCGGTAAACACGCCGTCGACGCCCAACGCTTTCATGCGCGCGATATCTCGCGGGCGATTTGCCGTATAAACAAAAACTTTCAGCCCACTCGCGTGCGCCCGATCGACGAGCCGGCGGTTCGTGAAACGGATGTGCGGATGAATCGCGACAGCGCCAAGCTCCGCCGCGAGCTTCGCGAATCGCCGCGCCGAGCGTTTGAATAAAATGCCCAGCGGAACTTTGCCGCCGACGAGCGCGCGCAACTCACGGCGATGAAATGATGAGACGAGAAAGTCCGAAAACTCGCAGCCACGCTCGCGCACATATTCGCCAATCAAAGCAGCGACAGGCTTCGACGTGTTTCGCCCTTTTAACTCGATGTTAACAAACGCGCGCCGATCCACGGCGTCAAAAATTTCGCGCAACGTCGGAATGCGCTCCCCTTTTCCCGCATCGAGCGCACGAAGTTCGATGAGAGTTTTTCGCATCAACCTGCCGCGCCCATTCGTGGTCCGATCGAGCGTCGTGTCGTGGAAAACGAGCAGCTCATTGCCGACGAAATAGACATCGATTTCGACGCCGTCCGCACCGAGTTCAATCGCCTTTTGCACGGAGCGGATCGTATTTTCCGGCTCATGCCCGCGCGCGCCGCGATGTCCTATGCACAACATGCCGGCAAAAATGCACATCCGTCGCGGGGAACGAAAGCCGCATCATTTCGCCACCAGTTTGCCTCGCGTTCGCAGGCTGCTCATCGGATAAAAATAGAAACGGAAACGAAGCTTTGATCACGATTCCTGGCGCCGAAAATTGCAAAATCGCACTGGCGTTTTCCGACGGAAAGCTGCGCATTGACTATTCCGCTTCCGGAATTGATGGACCGCAGCAGCGGCTGTTCGTCGCGCTTTCTCGCGTGTCGAATGCGGGCTCGCCGATTTTGCCATTCGCGCAAAACGAGGAAGGTTCCACGGTCTTTCTCGCGTTCGCAGCAGATCGACTTTACTGCGCGGGCACGGACGGTTTGCGCACCGTTCGCGCCTGGCAAACGACGCAATGGAGTGAAAAATTCGAGGCGACAACGGAATTTAGCGCAAGTTTTACTGAGCGGAAATTGCAGACTCGAAATCGATTTCGCTGCACTCGGCCAGCCGCCGCTCCTCGGGATGATGATTTACGCGAAGGATTTCCGCGAAAACAACGGCTGGGGAAAGTTTTACGGCTGCATGGATCCGAACGTCCGCGGCGGCATCGGCGACAAATACATCCCGCGCTATTTTTTACTCGATACAAAGGCGCATTGCGGGAATTTTCACGCGCGTCTTCACGCGAAAAAGCGGGTGCGGATTTATCAGTTGTTCGTGCGGCTTTTCGGAAACACGAATGAGACGCGCAAGGTGAATGGAACGGTCTTCGAGAACGGCGTCGGGAAGTTTTCCGACATTAACGATGCCGCGCTCACGGCGGTTTCAGCGATGAACTTTACGCACGTGTGGCTGACCGGCGTGTTGCGCCAGGCAACCGCGACCGATCACAGCGCGACCGGCGCAGTGCCGGATGATCCGGATTTGCTCAAGGGCCTCGCGGGCAGTCCCTATGCGATTCGCAGCTACTTCGACGTTTGCCCGGATTACGCGCTCGATCCGAAAAATCGGCTCGAGGAATTCAAAGAGCTGGTCGCCCGCATGCACGCGCACGGGTTGAAAGTCATCACCGATCTCGTGCCGAATCACGTCGCGCGCAGCTATCATTCGGACATCGCGCCGGAGCACGACTTCGGCGTGAGCGATGACAAATCGAAATTTTTCGATGTGCGGAACAACTTTTTTTACCTCCGCGCCGACGATCCCGGCGGCGGACCGCCATTGAAATTACCCACTTTCAGCGGCGGCGAAGCGATCAGCCCGACCTGCAAAGTGCTCGGAAAAAAGTGCGACGGATTTTTCGATGGCGAAATGAATTTCGGCCGCGTCACCGGCAACAATGTGGTGAGTTGGGCGCCGCAACTCAGCGATTGGTATGAAACGGCGAAGCTGAATTTCGGATACGATTTCACGACCGACGAACGCGCTTATCCCTACGGCGAACAGCCTGACAGGCCGCTTCCCGACACATGGCTGAAGATGGACCGCATCCTCGAGTATTGGCAAAACATGGGCGTCGACGGCTTTCGCTGCGACATGGCGCACATGGTGCCGCCGGAATTTTGGGCGTGGGCGATCGGGCACGCGCGGGCGCGGGATCCCGACGCATTTTTCATGGGTGAAGCTTACGACGACGATCCGGGAAAAATGTTCGGCACGAATCCGGTGCTCCGCGCGCTGAATGGCGGTCGCGGAAACGTGATGTTTGATTTGTTAAACAGTGGTTTTAGCGCGACGTATGACGATCCGGGCTACAAGGCGCTCAAGAATATTTACGACGGACCCGGTTGGGCAAATGACCTCGACCGCGTCATCACTAACGAATTCATTTTTCAAAACGGACTGCGCTATGCGGAAAACCACGACGAGGTGCGGCTCGCGGGAAAACGAAATTGGTCTGAGATCGGGATGGAGGTCGGGAGACCGGTCGCAGCGATTTTATACGGTCTCGGGCGCGGACCGGTGATGCTTTACAACGGCCAGGAAGTGGGCGAGCCGGCGCACGGGGTCGAGGGATTCGGGGGCGATGACGCGCGCACGACCATCTTTGATTATTGGTCGATGCCTGAATTCACCAAGTGGGTGAACGGCCACAAGTTTGACGGCGGACGCTTGAGCGATGCGCAAAAAAGTTTGCGAGAGTTTTATATTCGTTTGATTGCGCTCGTCGGAGAGCCGGCGTTTTCTTGCGGAGATTTTTTTCCGCTAAACTCTGCAAACGCTGACACGGCGCGCTTTGGCACGGTGGACGGCGATCCTTCGAGCGGACATTGGATGTATGCATTTCTGCGGAGCGATGCGCAAAGTGGACAACGTTTTTTGGTCGTCGCAAATTTGCACCGAAGCGTCGAATTTCAAAATGTGCGGCTCCGTTTTTCGAGCGCAGCGCTGGAGGCAATTGGGTATGCGAACAATTTCCATTTTGTTGAGCGGCTCAGCGGTGGTCCGACGCTAGACACAAACAGTGAGACTTTGACGGGTAGCGGTTTGGAAATTCCTTCGATCCCACCGCTCACACCGTTCTACTTTGAAGTGTCCACGCCGCCGCGCGGTTAGAAAATCACGCAGCGGTTAGGCTGCCGCGGACGCGATTTGAATGATCTCGGCGAACCCGCGCGGGTCGAGACCCGCGCCGCCAACCAGCGCCCCGTCAATGTCTGGCTGCGACATCAGCGCGTCGGTGTTTTCCGGTTTGACGCTGCCGCCATATTGAATGCGGATTTTGTCGGCAATGCCTTGGTCAGAAATTTCTGCGAGCATTTTGCGGATGAAGGCGTGCGCGGCCTGCGCCTGCTCGGGAGTCGCGGTGCGGCCTGTGCCAATCGCCCACACTGGCTCATACGCGATCACAATTTCGCTCAATTCTTTCCCGCTCATTCCGGCGAGGCTCCCGCGAATTTGTGCAGACAAAACTTCCTCGACCCGTCCGGCATCGCGCTCGGCGAGTGTTTCGCCGATGCAGACAATTGTCTTCAACGCTGCCGCATGCGCCGCGTGGATTTTGCGATTTACGATCGCATCGGTCTCGCCGAAAAGGGTGCGGCGTTCGCTGTGGCCGAGCACGACGTAACGCACAAAAAGTTCGCGCAGCATCGCGGCGCTGATTTCACCGGTGAACGCGCCGCTTTTTTCCGCGGACATATTTTGCGCGCCGAGTTTGACGTGCTGCACATTGCTGAGAAGTGCGGAAACTTTCGCGAGCGCGGTGAAAGGCGGCACGATCACGATCTCGACCGCATCTTCCTGCCCGATCTCACGCAAAAAATGTTCGAGGAATGACTCCGCCTCCGCGCAAGTCATGTTCATCTTCCAGTTCGCCGCGATGATCTTTTTTCGCATCGCTATTTTTCCGAAAGAGCCGCGACGCCGGGCAATTCGCGGCCTTCGAGCAACTCGAGTGAGGCACCGCCGCCGGTGGAAATAAAAGTCATCTGGTCATCGAGCCCGAATTGTTTGACGGCGGTCACTGAGTCGCCGCCGCCGACGATGCTCTTCGCGCCGGATTGTGCGATTGCCTCCGCCACCGCGCGGGTCCCTTTCGCGAAATCAGCAATTTCGAAAACACCGACCGGGCCATTCCAAAGCACGGTCGCAGCGGACGAGATTTCCTCGACGAAAAGCTCCGTGGTTTTCGGGCCGATATCGACGCCTTCCCATCCGTCATCGATCGCGCGGCCTTTGGTGATGCGGGTTGGCGCGCCTGCCTGGAAAAGTTGCGTTTCGAGGGAATCGACCGGCAACACGAGTTTCACGTTTTTCTCTTTCGCGAAATCGACGATCTCACGCGCGAGGTCGAGCTTGTCGGCCTCAACGAGGCTTTTCCCCGTTTCGATGCCGTCCGCACGCGCAAAGGTGTAAGCCATCGCGCCGCCGACGAGAATCGTGTCGGCTTTTTCCATGAGCGATTTCATCACAGTGATCTTCGTGGAAACTTTGGCGCCACCGAGGATCACGACGAAAGGCCGAGCCGGGTCTTTCAATTCATCGATCAAATATTTCAGCTCCTTTTCCATGAGCAGACCCATTGCGGCCTGCGGCACCAATTTCGTGATGCCATCAGTCGAGGCGTGGGCGCGGTGAGCTGCACCGAACGCGTCGTTCACGAAAATATCGGCGAGGCTAGCGAGCGCTTGCGCAAACTGCGGATCGTTTTTTTCCTCCGCATCGGTGAAGCGCAAATTTTCAAGCAAGGCAACGTCGCCATTGTGCATGTGCGCGATGATTTCCTCCGGAACTTTCCCAACAGTGTCGTGGCTGAAAATGACCGGATGCCCGAGCAGATCGTGCAGAGCGACGCCAATCGGGCGCAGCGAATATTTCTCGCTCGGCTTCCCTTTCGGCCGGCCGAGATGCGACATCAGAATGACTTTGGCACCGCGCTCGCGGAGGAGCTGAATCGTCGGCAGCGATTCGCGAATGCGCGTGTCATCGGTGATGAATTGCTGCCCGTCGCGGTCCTCGAGCGGGACGTTGAAATCGACGCGCACGAGGACGCGTTTTCCGGCGACGTCGAGGTCGCGAACAGAGAGCTTAGCCATGGCGCATTATTTATCTGAAATGAACCGGAGCAAATCGACGCAGCGATTCGAGTAGCCCCATTCGTTGTCATACCAGCTCACAAGTTTAAAAAAACGGTCGTTTAAACCCATGCCGGAGCCGGCGTCGAAGATGCTCGAGTGCGTGTCGTGAATGAAATCCGTGGAGACGACCTCGTCGGTCGTGTAGTCGAGGATGCCCTTCAAATAGGTCTCGCTCGCTTTTTTCATCGCGGCGCAAATTTCCTCGTAGGAAGTGGACTTCACCGTGCGCACGGTCAGGTCGACCACGCTGACGGTCGGCGTCGGCACGCGGAAGGACATGCCGGTGAGCTTGCCTTTGACTTCTGGAATCGCGAGGCCGACTGCCTTCGCGGCGCCGGTCGTCGACGGGATGATATTGATCGCGGCGGAGCGGCCGCCTTTCCAATCCTTGCGCGATGGGCCGTCCACGGTTTTTTGCGTGGCGGTGTAGCTGTGAACCGTGGTCATGAGGCCTTCCTCAATGCCGAAACCTTCTTTCAAAAGCACGTGCACGATGGGTGCGAGGCAGTTGGTGGTGCAGCTCGCGTTCGACAAAATGTTGTGCTTTGCCGCTTCGTATTTTTCGTTGTTCACGCCCATCACGATCGTGATGTCCTCGCCTTTGCCGGGAGCAGAGATGATGACTTTTTTCGCGCCCGCGGTGAGGTGGCCCTTCGCTTTTTCCGCCTCGGTGAAAAGGCCGGTGCATTCGATGACGTATTCGACGCCGAGGTCCTTCCACGGAAGCGCAGCGGGGCCTTCTTTGACGGCGAGGCATTTGATTTCGTGGCCGTCGACGATGAGCAGGTCGTCATCGGCGAGCGACGAATCCGACTTTGCGCTGCTGACCTCGCCGGGAAAACGGCCCTGGCTGGAGTCGTATTTCACGAGATACGCGAGATTGTCGGCGGGCACGAGATCATTGACGGCGACGACGTCAATTTCCTTTCCGAGCAGCCCTTGATCGCAGATCGCGCGGAAGACCAAACGTCCGATGCGGCCGAAGCCGTTGATGCCAATTTTTACCATGATGATGTTTTAAAAAAAGTGAAGATGGGAACTTACTAGCCGCTTCTCAGCAGCGTCAACGCGCGATTTTGCCGCGCGTCACAATCGAGCCGGAGCAGGCGCTGGAAGGCTGCACACAACCACTGTCCCGGTCTGCGCGCCGCGCCTGAAGTGGAGCTGCGCGCCGATGATGCGGGCGCGGTAATGCATCGTGTGCCAGCCGAGCCCCGGCGACGCGGGCGCGGAATGGTCGAGCGCGATGCCCACGCCATCGTCCTCGACGGAAAGCGTGGTGCCGTCGGCATTTGACGCGAGGCAAATCACGATGCGTTTGCCGCCGCTGTGCTTCGCGGCATTGTGTGCAGACTCCTGCGCGATTCTGTAAAGATGCGTCGCGACCGCAGCGTCTGCAATTTCGACGACCGATGCGCAATCGAAGATGCACTCAATGTTAAATAACCGCTGGACCATGTGAGCCAATTCCTGGAGCGCCGCGACAAATCCCGTGCCAGCCAAATCCAACGGCGCGAGCCCCTTCGCAATGCTGCGTGCCTTGATCACGGCCTGCCGCACCAGCTCGTTGATCTGGCGCGCATCGTCCGCCTCCTTGATTTGTTGCGCGGCGAGATTGTCGCGCAGCACGTTCGCGAGCAGCGACACTCCCACGAGATACTGGCAAAGATCGTCGTGCAAATCCTGGCCGATCCGCCGTTTTTCATTGTCGCTGATTTCCAGGACCTCGCGTTCGAGCCGCTTCCGCTCGCTGATGTCGCGGATGATCGCCGAGACGCCGCGGATTTCTCCGCCTTCATCACGCAAAGGCGAGACCGTCATCGCGATTTCGATCTTTCGTCCGTCCTTCGTCTGTCGCACGGTTTCAAAGTTTTTGAAAACCTGCCCCTGCCGCACGAGGTCGCTCATGCCGGCCGCTTCGTCGCGACGTTCAGGCGGCGAAAGTTTTGATGCGGTCCCGCCGATCATTTCCTCCGCCGAATAGCCGAAAATAGTTTCCGCCGCTTTGTTCCAACTGAGAATTGCTCCGTCGTTGCTCGTGCTTATGATCGCGTCGTTCGATGATTCGACGATCGAGGCGAAGCGCGACAGTTGTTGCTCCGTCTGTTTACGCTCCGTAATATCACGCTGCACGCCGAGCAGGCCGACTGTTTTTCCGGCGCTGTCGAGCAACGGCACTTTCGAGGTCAAGAACCACCGCGTTTGACCCGCAGCGTCCAACATTGTTTCAGTTTGATCGATGAGCGCGCGGCCGGTGGCGAGGACCTCGCGCTCCTCCTCCAGATTGCGCGCGGCAATTTCCGGTGGGAAAAAATCGGAGTCAGTTTTGCCGGTGATTTCCTGCTGCGTCCGCGCGCGTAAAAGTTGTCGATGCGCAGCATTGCTCACGACGAAAAGGCCTTCATTGTCTTTCACAAAAACCGAGTCCGGCAGGTTGTCGATCAGCGTGCGGAGCAGGTTGCGCTCATGCGCGAGCGCTTCGCTCATCCGGTTGCGTTCCGTGATGTCGCGCGAGATGCCGAAGATGCCGACGATGTCGCCCGCGGCATTGCGGCAAACGCCCTTCGTCGCCAAAAAATCATGCTCGCGTCCCATCAATCGCATGGTGCTGAAAAATGTTTGCGTGTGGCCGGTCACGACTACTTTCAGATCCTCGCGAACGATGCTGCGCGCGGTCTGCGGATCAAAAAGATCGCGCGCCGTTTTCCCAATCACGTCATCTGGCGTCCGCCCCAATGCGAGCGCGCCCGCGGAATTCATCATCGTGTATCGCCCTTGCAAATCCTTCACATAAATGGCGTCGGTTGTTCCTTCGACGATATCGCGCAGAAGCACGTGGCTGGCGCGCAACGCCATCTCGGCGCGGTGCCTGCCGGTGATTTCTGTCTGGGAAATTACCGCTCCGCCGCCCTCGGGCGAAAGGGGCGTGGCGCAAAGCGTAAACCAGCGCTCTCCCGCGTGGTCGGCACAATACTCGAACGAAAATTCCGCGAGCGATCCATCCAGCACGCATTGCACGCCGGAAACCGTCTCGCTCGCGCTGATCTCTGCGGACTGAAAAGCCGTGCGACAGAAATCGAGATAATTCGCGCCGACGCTGCAGTTCATCGCTCCACAAAATTCATCGCGAGCGCGCATCCATACTTTGTTTACGGTGAGCACATTGCCTTGCGGATCGAGCACTGCGACCTGCGCCTGCAGCGAATCAATCAACGACCGCAGCAATCCTTTGCTGTTCCGCAAATCTCTCTCGGCCTGACGCCGATCTTCGACTTCCTTGAGCAGCGCGTCGTTGAGCCCGCGCAGTTCCGCTGTCCGTTCCTCGATGCGCTGCTCCAGTTCCTCGTGCATTTTTTGCAATTCATCCTCCGTTTTTTTGCGAAGCGAAACGTCCTCGACCACCGTGACGAAATATTCCGGCGCGCCCGACTCCTCGCGCACGAGCGTCCCGCTGACGTGCACCCACACGATGGAACCGTCTTTGCGGACGTAGCGCTTTTCCACGCTCATCCGCGGAAATTTCTCCGCAACCGCGCGCCTAAAAAAATCGATGTTTGAGGCGAGGTCGTCCGGATGAGTGATGTCGACAAAGTTTCGCTGCAGCAATTCCTCGCGCGAGTAGCCGACGATTTCGCACATCCGGTCATTCACGCGGATCCAGCGGCCGTCGAGATCGACTTGCGAGATACCGACCGCGGCTTGCGCGAAAGTTGCCTGCAGCCGCTTTTCTTTTTGCTGTAATCTTCGCTGCGTGAGCCGTTGCTCCGTCACGTCGCGAGCCAGCACTAGCGCGGCATCCCGGGCGGCGAAGTCGAGCGCGTGCGAGGTAAGTTCGACTTCGATGAGATCGCCGTTCTTTTTTTTATGCCGCCAAAATCCGAAGTGCTCGCGCTCCGATTTTTGTTGCTCGAAAACCGCGCGATATTCCTCGAGATCCTCGATCGGCCAGATCTGCTCAATCGTCATCGCGAGAAACTCCTCGCGCGA
The DNA here is from genome assembly GCA_963836755.1 of uncultured Verrucomicrobiae bacterium. Taxonomy (GTDB): domain Bacteria; phylum Verrucomicrobiota; class Verrucomicrobiia; order Chthoniobacterales; family Chthoniobacteraceae; genus JAJPJG01. The sequence goes on from CAWIKF010000001.1 coordinate 269,449, forward strand.
ATATCCGTAGCAAAAAATCGCTGCGTCATTCACCGCGAGGAAGCGGAGCGTCTCGCGATCGTAGACCCACATCGGCTGCGGATTCGCATCGAAAAGCAGGCGATAATTTCCTTCCCCCGGCGTGGCGGACGCACTCGCCGAAACGTGGTCATCCGTCGCAACGGCAGTCTGCTTCGCGTTGCGCGCGACCGGCGACTTGATGGACTTCCCCTTGGCCATAGAGCCGTGAGGCTCTTGGCGGGGCCGGAGCATCAGGCAGGCCATCGTGGGCATCGGTGCCCACTTTTCCAACAACTAAATCGCGACTCGCGATAAACTACGCCGGCGCTTCCGTGAGCCCGTGCGGATAATCGGGCGCGAGCGTGGTTGTGCCTTCGCTCAATGGCGGCGGCTCTTTGCTCGGCTTGCTCGGGCCGCTCGTTGGCGGATTAAGCATGCGATCATGCTTTATGATGTCGCGAATTTGGGCGCCATCGAGAGTTTCATATTCGAGCAGTGCTTTCGCGATCGATTCCAACTTCCCGCGATATTTCAAAAGCATTTCCTTCGCACGCGAATACGCATCGTCGCAAAGTTTGCGCACTTCGCGGTCGATCTCCTGCGCCGTCGCCTCGCTGTAATCGCGAGCTCGTGAAATGTCGCGGCCGAGGAAAACATAGTCTTCGTGCTCACCGTATTCGACCATGCCGAGTTTTTCCGACATGCCCCATTCACACACCATTTTGCGCGCGAGGCCAGTTGCCATTTTGATGTCGCCGCGCGCGCCACTCGTCACGTCGCCGAAAACAATTTCCTCCGCAACGCGACCGCCCATGTCGACGACGAGATCGTCAAGTAACTCGTTTTTGCGCATCGTGTATTTGTCCTCGATCGGCAGCCACATGGTGGACCCGAGCGACGGGCCGCGCGGAATGATGGTCACCTTGTGAAGCGGCTCGGTGTGCTCGAGGAGCTCGAGCAGAAGCGCGTGGCCGGCTTCGTGATACGCGGTATTTTCTTTTTCTTTTTCGGAAATGGCGAGCGAGCGGCGCTCGCGTCCCCAGCGAACTTTGTCGCGCGCTTCCTCGAGATCGTGGAGGAAAATCGATTTCTGACTTTTTCTCGCGGCAAGCAGCGCGGCTTCGTTGATCACGTTCGCGAGTTCTGCGCCGGAATAACCGGGCGTTCCGCGCGCGATGACTGCCATGTCCACGTCTTCGCCGATTTTTACGCGACGTGCGTGCACTTTTAAAATTTCCTCGCGGCCTTTGACATCGGGCAGATTGACCGTGATCTGTCGGTCGAAACGGCCCGGCCGCAGCAGCGCCGGATCGAGCACGTCGGGTCGGTTCGTTGCCGCGATGATGATGACCCCTTCCTGCGTGTCGAAGCCGTCCATCTCAACCAACAAAGCGTTTAACGTCTGTTCACGCTCGTCATGCCCACCGCCGAGCCCGTGGCCGCGGTGCCGGCCGACAGCGTCGATCTCATCGATGAAAATAATGCACGGCGCACTCTTTTTACCTTGTTCAAACATGTCACGCACACGTGATGCACCGACGCCGACAAACATCTCCACGAAATCCGAGCCGCTGATCGAGAAAAACGGCACGTCCGCCTCGCCGGCGATTGCGCGTGCGAGCAAAGTTTTTCCGGTGCCGGGAGGGCCGACCATCAGCACGCCTTTCGGAATGCGGCCGCCGAGCTTTTGAAATTTTTTCGGGTCGCGCAAAAACTCCACGAGCTCCTGGACTTCATCTTTAGCCTCGTCGACGCCGGCGACGTCCTTGAACGTGATTTTGTTTTTGTCGCGCGCGAGCATCCGCGCTTTTGATTTGCCGAAATTCATCGCCCCTTTCCCCGCCATGCGGATTTGCTGGCGGAAGAAAAAGTAAATCAGCAGCAGGAACAGCGCGAACGGCAGGAAACCGAAAATCGCCGACGCGACAAAGTTCGACTCCGGTTTCGGCGCGACTTCGAAGCCGGCTTTTTTCAAGGTCTCCGGCAGATTTTTGTCCCACTCGAGATCGACCGGCGTGCGGAATGTGCCGACGATATCCTCGCCCGCGGCGGTTTTGCCGCGCGTGTAATTTCCGCGCAGATACCTGGCCGTCTGCCCTTCCTGCTGCACGAGTTCGAGCGGCGGGGCTTTGCGAATCTGCCCATCCTCGACCATTTTCAAAAACGCCGGCTCGGAAAATTCGTCCGGGCTGCCGTAAGGCCCCTTGAATAAAAAGGCGCCGCCGATCAATGCGATGGCGATGGCGAAAAGCACGAGGCCGCGCCAGTTAAAATTCGGGTCGCCGCCATTGCGATTGCCTTTTTCTTTTGGCGGACGTGATTCGAGTTGTGACATAAATTCAGCTCACTGTGGAAACACGCCGCGCACATTCGCGCGTCCGACGCCAGCGCCACGGAAGCAACCGCGCAATCTAGGTATTCTCGTGGATTGGTCAAACATGTTTGTCACTCTGTAAAAAAATATTCGATTTTGCCGGCCCACCAAGCTGCCTGCTGTCGCTCACGGAGCGGGGACCTTTGGCGCAGTTTTCCTAATTTTTCGCCTGGCATCGGCTTGAGAAATCTCCCGTATAAACAAGACACTGCTCCTTCTGCTTTCGTTCACCTGCTGCCGATCGGAATTTTTTTCGCGCTATTTTCGGGGTTCCCGCGTCTTATTTCCACACCGATGAAAACACCGTTCCTTCCCGGCCTTATTCTGGCCTGCATCTGCGTTCATACTTTCGCGGGCGAGCCCGCGCTCACCATATATAATCAAAACTTCGCCGTCGTCCGTGAAATCGTCCCGCTCAAGCTCAACGCCGGCGTCAACGACATCCGCTTCTCCGACGTGACCGCGCAGGCCGAGACCGATTCCGTCATCCTCCGCGACCCGAGCGGCAAGGTGAAATTGCAAATCCTCGAGCAAAGTTATCGCAACGACCCGGTCTCGCAGGAATTCCTCCTCTCGCTCAACGAAGGCAAAACCATTTCGTTTTTCGTCAACCGGCCGAACAAGCCCGACCAAACCATCCAGGGCAAAATCATCCGCAGCGGCTACGGCGCCGGCGGACAGAACCCGACGCAGCCGATCATCGAGGTCAATGGCGAGCTGCAGTTTTCCCTGCCGGGCGAGCCGCGTTTCCCCGCGCTCGGCGACGATACGATTTTAAATCCGACGCTCGGCTGGAAGCTCAACGCCAGCGCCGCCGGGCCTCTCGACGCCGAGCTCGCCTACATCACCGGCGGACTTTCCTGGCATGCCGATTACAACATCGTCGCGGCCGAGAAAAGCGACATCATCGACCTCGTCGGCTGGGTCACCTTTGACAACCAAAGCGGTAAAACTTTCCGCGATGCGAAGATCAAACTCATGGCCGGCGACGTGAACAAAATCCTCCCGCAACCCGGGCTGATGAAGGCCAGAACCTTCGCCCTGAGCGCCGATGCAGCGGCTGGCGAAGCCGCGCCCGTCACCGAAAAAGCCTTCTCCGAATTTCACCTCTACACGATCAGCCGTCCCGCCACACTCCGCGACCACGAGTCGAAACAAGTCGAGTTCGTCCGCGCCCAGGGCGTCAGCGCCCCGCGCATCTTCGTTTACGATGGCGCCACCGTCACCTACGGCCAGGTCCCGATGTATCGCGGCGAGGGCGACTACGGCATCCCGATGAACAAAAAAGTCTGGGTCCTGCGCGAATTCAAAAACTCCGAGGCGAACCACCTCGGCATGCCGCTGCCCAAAGGCCGGCTCCGTTTCTACCAGCAGGACGACGACAAACAGCTCGAATTCATCGGCGAAAACGAAATCGACCACACTCCGAAAGACGAAACCATCCGCGTCTACGTCGGCAACAGCTTCGACCTCGCCGGCGAGCGCCGCCGCACCAGCTTCAAAGTCAGCGACAGCGAGCATTGGGCGGAGGAAGCCTTCGAGATAAAACTCCGCAACCACAAAAAAGAACCCGTCGAAATCCGCGTCGTCGAGCACCTCTCCCGCTTCGACAACTGGCAGGTAAAAGAAAAAAGCGACGAATTCACAAAACTCGACTCCCACACCATCGAGTTCCGCATCCCGCTCAAGCCCGACGAGGAACACGTCGTCACCTACCGCGTCCACTACTCGTGGTGAGGCGCCATCGGCGCTCTCTTTTAGCCACGGATGGAAACGGATGAAACACAGATACGGATTGGCACGCAGCCGTCCTTGGTTTCTCCACATCCGTGCTCCATCCGTGCCGATCCGGCACTGAAAACTCGGCGTCCCGGCGTGAATTCCTCACGTCCCGTCGAGAAAAGTCCACGTCCGATGGAGAAAAGTTGAGGTCCCGAGGAGAATTTCTCACGTCCCGGGGAGAAAACTTCACGTCCCGCGGAGAATTTCTCACGTCCCGTTGAGAAAACATCACGTCCCGGGGAGAATTTCCCACGTCCGATGCAGAAGTTTTCACATCCCGAGGAGAAGTTCTGACGTCCGGTGTAGAAGTTTTTTACATCCCGAAGCCATTTCCTCACGTCCCGCCGCCGAAAACGGATAATTTAAGACAAATCTCTCGCAAATGACCGGGAGCGCACGCTTCCAGCGTGCAGTCGCCGGCATCCTGCCGGCGACATCCGCGAAGGATTCGGCAAGGATGCCGAACCCGGCACGCTGGAAGCGCGCGCTCCCGATAAGAGCCGTCCGTCTCATCCCAAAAAACCCCGTTTCCCATCCGTGTCCCATCCGTGGCTGAACCAAATGGAACCCGCATGAATCTCCTTCCCAATGCACCCAAAAACATCACTCTCCCCAAATGCCTGAAAACACACCCGCCACGTTGACGATCCGCAACGCGCAACATCCTCGAAGCCGCTCTCAACAATGAGGCGACCTATGTGGAAGGCCTCGTCGAAGACCTCACCGATGCCGCCGCAGCCGCCATTATCGAGGAAGCGGGCATGTCCGTGGCGGGAGAAGTTCCGCCCATCGGCCCGATGCCGAAAGTCGATGGCCTTTCCGCCACGCAAGGCGACAGCGAAGGCGAAGTCGATCTCCATTGGAACCCCGTGAAACGCGGCTTGCAAAACTACCTCACCGAGGTCACCGACGACCCGACCGGCCAGACCGGCTGGCGCTTTGCCGCCAACAGCCGCAAAAGCAGCGTCGCAGTCACCGGCCTCACGAGTGGGAAAAGGTATTGGTTCCGCGTCACGGCCGAATGCGCCTCCGGCTCCGGCCCCGCCAGCGAGCCGCAAACCAAAGTCGCGCCGTAAAAACCTCTCCCGGATTAGACTCAAACATGCGCATTATATTGCGCATGTTTGAGGTCTAATTCGTTAGGCGCTCCTGATGCGCTATCTACCCAAAATATTGTTTCTCTATCTGGGCGCAGCGGTATATGCGTGCGCTAGTGACAGGGTCGATTTCACAGGCACGTGGGATCAGCGGAATGCCAAAGCGATCTCGTTCACGCTGTCATTAAAACAGACTGGTAATCGACTCGAAGGGTATCATCTCGCCGTGGTGCTATACACTCGCGCTCATCACATCGACGACGGGGGCTCTCCAGAAGACGGCGATCCACCATCAATTATAGGTATTGTCAGTGGCCAAGAAGCCAGGGTGCGGTTTGAGAGTGGCCGAGAGGGAGGTGGCGCTGCCTTGATAAGATTTGAAGGCAATCGAATTGAGTGGAAGACGCTTAGTTCTCGTCCTGGGCACTTTTTCCCTGATCATGCGATTCTCGAAAGAAGAGGCTCTCGAAATCATTAAAGGTTCTCAGTCACCACTCGCTGTCGCAGGATGAAAAAGCCTAACAACGTTGCAGCTAATTGGCTCCGGCCTTCACGCTGGCTGCTGCGCACCCAGCGCCCCATCCTCCGCCATTAGCGGAAAAGCCGGTGCTCCCGCGTGCCGGTGAGCGCTTTTTGCAGGACGATGAACAGCAGCAGCAGCGCGCCGGTGGCAATTTTCGTCCACCAGGTGTTCAGGTTCCCCTGAAAAGTAATCAAGGTCTGGATCAGGCCCAGGATCAGCACTCCCATCAGCGTGCCGGGGATGAATCCGACGCCGCCAGTCAGCAGCGTGCCGCCAATGACGACCGCTGCGATGGCGTCGAGCTCGAGGCCGACGAATGAGGCCGGGTTGCCCGATTGCATGTAAAAAGTGGAGACGCAGCCCGCGAGGGCGGAGAAAAAACCGGCGAGCGCGTAGATGCCGATCTTCGTGTTGCCGACCGGCACGCCCATGAGCAGCGCGGAGTTTTCGCTGGAACCGATGGCGTAAACGTTGCGCCCGAAGCGCGTGTAAACGCAGAGCCACGTGGCCGCGATGACGACCGCGATGAAGCAGAGCGCCGTGAATGGAATGCTGATGCGCGGCGCGAGCGGGATCGAGAGTTCGCGGATGGTCTGCTGGTAAAAGTGGTCCTTGATCGCGAGCGAATCCTCGCGCACGACGAACGCCATTCCGCGCATGAAAAACATTCCGGCCAGCGTGACGAGGAACGGCGGCAGATCGAAAAACCGGATGAGGCTTCCCTGCGCCGCGCCGAAGATTGTGCCGACGACGAGGGCGATCGCCATTGCCAAAAGCGGCGGAGTGCCGTCGGCGATCAACGTGGCGATGAAGATGCCGATGAAGGCGATGACCGCGCCCACGGAGAGGTCGATGCCGCCGGACAAAATCACGAACGTCGCGCCGACGGCGGCGATGCCGAGGAAGGCGTTGTCGCCGAATAGATTCACGATCACGCGCGGCGAGCTGAAGTTTGGATACAGCACGCAGCCGAGCGCGTAGAGGGCGATCATGACGAGCGCGGTCGCGGCGAGCGGGATGTATTTGGGGTTGATCATGCCGCGGCTGCCGCCTTTCGCGCGAAGAGCCGCGTGAAGCAGCGGCGCGCTTTTTCACTTTGCAAAAGACAGACGGCGATGACGACGAGCGCCTTCGGGACCGGCGCGATGTCGGCGCTGACGTTGCGCGCATACATCGTGGTCGTGAGCGTCTGGATGAGCAGCGCGCCGACGATGGAGCCGAGCAGGTAAAAGCGCCCGCCGGTGAGCGCGGTGCCGCCGATGACGACGGCGAGGATCGCATCGAGCTCAAAGTAAAGTCCGGCGTGGTTCGCATCGGCGCTCTTGATGTCGGACGCGACGACGAGGCCGGCGAGCCCGGCGCAAAAACCGGCGAAGACGTAGGCGATGAATTTTACCATGCGCGCATTCACGCCGGCGTAGCGGCTGGCGATGTCGTTGTCGCCGACTGATTCGATGAACAAGCCGAGCGCCGTGCCGCGGGTGAGCGCGTGCGGTGACGCCGAGCAGCACGAGCACGAGAATGCACGGAAACGGCAAGCCGAAGAGGTAGCCGTTCGCGATGTAAACCAGCGCGGGGTCGGTGAAATTGGTAATTTGTCCACCGGTGATGAGCTGCGCGATTCCGCGGCCGGCGACCATCAAAATCAAAGTTGAAACGATCGGCTGGATGCCGATGCCGGCGACGAGGAAACCATTCCACGCGCCGAGCAGGAGCGAGACGAAAAGCGCGAGCGCCATCGCGGCGGCGGGTGAAAATGGATGCGCCACGACCGCCTGCGCCAGCACCGCGCCAGTCACGGCGACGATCGCGCCGACGGACAAATCGACGCCGCCCGTGGCGATGACGAGCGTCATGCCGAGCGCAACGAGCATCACGATGCCGCCGTGTTTTAAAATATCGATCAGCGTCCCGTAGAGATGCCCATCGCGCAGCTCGAGCTTGAAGAAACCGGGCGTCAGCAGCGCGTTAAACAAAAGTAAAAGTCCCAGCGCGAGCAGCGGAAAAAAGATGCGCTCTTTTCGCGTGAAAAAGAGCAACGCCGCAAACGCTGCCCAAAAAAGAACGAGAAAAATCATTTCAGCACTGCCTCGGATTCCGCAGTTGGCGCGGCGATCTGCCGCATGATCGCCTGCTCGCTGATTGCGCCGCCCGAGAGCTCGCCAACTTTTTTCCGATCGCGCAAAATCACCACGCGTTGGCTCGTGCGGACGATCTCCTCAAGCTCGGAGCTGATGAGCAAAATCGCCAGACCGTCGCGGCGCAGCTCGTCGATGAGCTTCTCGATTTCCGCCTTCGCGCCGACATCGATGCCGCGCGTCGGCTCGTCGAGAATGATCAGTTTCGGCTCCGTCGCGAGCCAGCGCGCGAGCAAAACTTTTTGCTGATTGCCGCCGCTCAGGTTTTTCACCGGCTGCTCCGGCCCCGGAGTTTTGATGCGCAGCGCCGCGATGAATTTCTCGGCGAGCGCATTTTGTTTTGCCCGCGAAAGCTTTGCCCATGCGCCTCGGCTGGCCTGGAGCGCGATCACGATATTCTCGCGGATCGAAAGATTCGGGATGATGCCGTCCACTTTGCGATCCTCGGCGGTGAAGGCGAGACGCTGCCGAATCGCGGCGCGCGGCGAGGAAATATTCACCCGTTCGCCGTTCAAAAACATTTCGCCCGAATCCGCTTTATCCACGCCGAAAATAATGCGCGCCGTTTCGGTGCGGCCGGAGCCAAGCAGCCCCGCGAGCCCGACGACTTCGCCGGGACAAATGCTCAAGTCCAGCGGCGCGATCGAGCCTTTGCGCCCAAAGTTTTTGACTTCTAGGAACGGCTTTTCGGAAATGTCGCGCGCGCCCTGATGATGGCTTTGCATCGCCGCGACCTCTTTCACGTCTTTGCCAATCATGCGCGCGACGAGCTCGAGACGCGGCAGCTCGGCGGTCGGATACTCGCCGACGAGTTCGCCATTGCGAAGCAACGTGATGCGATCGGTCACCGCATAAACTTGATCCATGAAATGCGTGACGAAGACGATGCCCATGCCGTCGTCGCGCAGCTTGCGGATGACTTTAAAAAGTTCGGCGACCTCGCGCTCATCGAGGCTCGAGGTCGGCTCGTCGAGGATGAGCAACTTTGCCGCAACGTCCGTGGCGCGGGCGAGCGCGACCATTTGCTGGATCGCAATCGAGCAGGCGGAGAGCTGCCGCGACGGATCGAGATCGAGTTCCAGCCGCGCCAATGCCTGCTTCGCGCGCTGCATAATCGCGCGCCAGCGAATTTTCCCGAAAAAAGTCGGCTGCCGCCCGAGGCAGATATTTTCCGCGATGGACAGGTCGGGAATGAGATTGACCTCCTGATAGACCGTGCTGATGCCGCACGCCTCCGCCTCGCGTGGACTGCGCGGCGAAATCGCGCGGCCATCCAGCCGCGTCTCGCCCGCGTCGCGGTCGTAAACGCCGGTCAGCACTTTGATCAGCGTGCTTTTGCCTGCGCCGTTCTCGCCCATCAGCGCGTGGATCTCGCCGCGGCGGACGGTGAAATCGACGCCGGCCAGCGCGCGGACGCCGGGGAAACTTTTCGTCAATCCACGCACTTCGAGCAGGGGGCTGTTCATCTGTTGATGGGAGATCGGGTAAAAGTCCTCGCTCGGGGCGACCATTCTGCGACGTCGGGGATCTACTTTGCAAGGATGCGGAGAGAGGTTGGGCGAAGTCGCGTTGGGAACGTGAAAAATCGTGGCGACTTTGCTCCCAATCGCGACGACTGCGTTTAAAGTCGCAATGACTTTGCTCAAAGAAATGACGACTTTGTTCCAAGAAATGAAGACTTTGTCAGAAATCGGAATGGCTTTGTTCCAATCGTCGAGACTTTGTCCTGAATCGCGCTGATTCTCTCTTTTGAGCCGAAAATGAGATCCAACTTTTCCGCAACTTTTTCCCCATTTCGCCGTTGACGGCTCCAGTCTACCCATGAAGGAATGAGGAGCGGCCTCCCTTTCTTCCCGCCACCCCCGCATTTCAAACCTGTAAAATCCGCACCATGATCCAAAGAATCCGCTTCACCCTCATCGCCGCCGCATTGGCCGCGACCACCACGATCGGCTACGCCGGCCGGCAGGAGACGCCGATCGACCTCGCCGAGCTCCAGACCCCGCTCTACACGGTGAAAGGAGACGCGATCATGCGGCACAATGGCGACCGCTTTTGCAACCGGCCGCTTTATTGCAATCACATCTACGCGGCGGCGCTCGGCGGCGACAAGCCGACGGCGATGGTCGGCAACAAAAAGTCGTTTCTCGGCAACCTGATGTTTGCTTTGATCCGGCAGGGAAGCGGCAAATGGCTGCAGGATGCGTCCGATATTACCTCCATCTACAGGCCGGGCCGGATGGAATGGGTGGTCACGGATGCCTCATGGGGCGGGACGATCGTTCATCTGGAAGTCGTCCCCGCGGCGCATGGCGCTGGGATGATCGCGCGGGCGCGGCTGGAAAATGGGCAGCCGGGCGACAAGCTGCTCTGGGCGAGCGGCGGCTTCAGCAACGACAACGGCAGCATCCTTTGGACGATGGATATGACGAGCTTGAAGGTGAAATACCTGCTGACCGGATTCCAAGCGACCGATTGCGTCAAGAACAAGGTGCAGGCGCAGGGAAAGTCGTGGACTTTGCAGGAGGCCGGCAGCGCGGAGCAGTCGTTCGGCATTTGCAGCGAAGAGACGAACACAGTCGTCGCCGACGCCAACGCATGGAAGGATCCGGTCGCGCTCCTGGCGAGCCAGGGGAAAGAACTTCCGATGGCCTGCGGGACAGTGTCACCCAAAGGCGATCGCGAGATTTACTGGTATCTGCATGATTCCGCGAAGGATGAGTCAGGCGCAAAGACTCCCGCCGAAGAATTTGCCGCTGCGATGCAGCGCGAGGTCACGCTTGAAAACGTGGTCACAGTCGATACCCCCGATCCTTGGCTCAATGCGGAAGTGGGCGCATCGGTCAATGCCATCGATGCGGTCTACCGGGAAGGGATTTACACTCACTCGGCGATGCGATGGGCGACCGCGCTTCTCGGCTGGCGGACTTTGTTTGGCGGCACTGTCTATGGCTGGCACGACAATGTAAAAACGGACGCGGCTACTTTCATCAGCGCGCAAATCACCGACTCCGACAGGACCGTTCCCCATGCCGATCCAAAGACGCTGCTGACGAGCCAGGCGCCTGATTCCCGGATGTTCGGCAAAGGCCGCATCGACCTTCATCACCCGCATCATTATGACATGCAGAGCCAGTTTTTCGACCAGGTCCAGCACGCATGGGCATGGACGGGCGATCCCGCGCTCGAGAAACTGCTTCGGCCTTCGCTCGACCTGCATTGCGAGTATATCAAGGATTGCTTCGATCCGATGAACCTCGGCATCTATGAGAGCTATGCCAATACCTGGCCGACCGATGACCAATGGTATAACGGCGGCGGCACATCCGAAGAGACGGCCTATGCTTATCATGCCGAAAAAACCGCTTTGCAACTGGCCGAGCGGGCAGGGGATCAAGCTGGGATCAAACTTCACACCGCAAACATTGAGCACATCCGCAAAGGTTTCTTCGATCTGCTATGGGTTTCGAATACGGGTCATCCCGGAGCCTATCGCGAGCAATACGGTTTGAAGCGGCTGCACGACAATCCATGGCTCTATGGCATCTTCTGCCCGATCGACGCCGGCTTACTCGATACCGAGCAGGCAGCGCAGGCGTTGCAGTTCAGCGAGTGGGGTCTCGAGCGCGTGAAGATGCCCTATGGTGGCGAGCAATGCTGGCCGTCGAATTGGGTGCCATCCCTTTGGTCTGTCCGCGAAATGTGGCCGGGTGACAGCTATCAGCTCGCGCTGGCTTATTTCCAGACCGGACTCGCGGACGATGGCTGGAAAGTATTTCACGGCACTTATCCGCAACAAATGCTTTATGGCAAAGTTCCCGGAGACACAGGTCATCCCGCAGGCGGCACCGATTTCAACGACTGCAACAGCATGTTCGCGCGCACCGTCGTGGAAGGACTCTTCGGCTATCGGCCAGACTATCCGAACAAGGTCGTCAAAATCTCGCCGCAGTTTCCGAGCGATTGGGACCATGCTTCCATCAAGACGCCGGACATGAGTCTCAAGTATTCGCGCAAAGGCGCCGACATCCTTTGCGACGTGACTCTTTCAAAGGCTTGTGCGCTGGACGTGCAGCTTCCCGTTTCGGCAAAAGGTATCCAGTCTGTAAAAGTAAACGGCGAGCCATCGAAGTGGACTTTGACGCCATCTTTTGGGTGCAGCCTTGTCACTATCTCCGTTCCGTCCACTGACTCTGCAAAGGTCGAGGTCACTTGTGACGATGCGCTGGAGACTTATCCCGCTACCTATCTCGATGGTAACAGCGGCGATGCGATTACTTTGGAAGCAAAGGATGGTGAACTAACTGAGTTCCACGATCCACAAAGTGTCTTCAAGGATGCCAAGATAGAGAATGGCAAGATTGCCGGCACCCTTGCCGCCAATGACGGCCATCATCTGGTATTCGGGCTGGTAAACGTAGGTAAGACACAGCAGTGGCGGCTTTTTAAGATCCACGTGACCGACGTGCAGGCGGCCAAGTTGATCGCGGATAAAACACAAGTGCAGCCTTCGGCGCAGCCGAGCTGGAAGCAGGTAGATATGCAGCAAGTATTGAACGGAGACATCCGCACCATCTATAAGCAGAACTACGTTTCGCCGCGCCCGGACACCTGCTCCTTGCGGCTGGCTACCAATGGTTACAACACGTGGCAAATGTCCGGAAGCGGAGAAAGCCGCGCGCCGGAGATCGACTTGAGCAATGTTCCTGCCTTGAGCGACGGCAAGGGAAATATTGTCGCCGATAAGGGTATTCCTTTCCGCTGGAGCGATGCGAAAAACAATATCGCCTTTACTTCCCGATGGGATAACTGGCCCAAACAAATCGAGGTTCCCGTAAACCAAACTGGAAAGGCAGCTTGGTTTCTATTGTGCGGCACCACCAATCCGATGGAAGTGCAAATCGCAAACGCGGAACTACGTTTGAAGTATGCGGATGGCGTCGTAGAAAAAGTAGAGATTGTTCCGCCCATGAACTTCTGGACGCTCTGCCCATTTGGTGTGGATTACGATTACAAGCGCGACGCTTTTGCACTGCCAAAGGTTCCGCCTATGACCTTGCAGCTAGGAAAGAACTGCCGGGGCATCGTGCTGCCGTGGCGTTTGCGTCAAGGTGTGGCGCTGGAAAGCGTGAGTCTGGAAACACTCTCCGAAGAAGTAGTCATCGGCCTGATGGGCGTTACTGTGATGAATTAGCTGAGACTTATGAAAACGCATTACAAAGGTCTCGTCCAAACTATTCCTCTGCTCCTGCTAACCACAGGCTTAACGAGCGGCTTCCTCTCCACTGGCACCGCGCAAACGATGCCCGAGGTAATGAAGACTTTGGACAACAAGGAAGACATGTCGCCCGAGCATGAGAAAAAGATGGCGTGGTTTCGCGAGGCGAAATACGGCCTTTTCATCCACTGGGGACTTTATGCGATCCCCGGCGGAATGTGGAAAGGCGAGCACATCCGCATCAGCAGCGAATGGATCATGGCGCACGCGCGGATTCCAGTGAAGGAATATGAGAACCTCGCAAAGGAGTTCAACCCCGTTAATTTTAACGCCGACCAATGGGTGAAGATGGCAAAGGACTCCGGCATGAAATATCTAGTCTTCACCGCCAAGCACGGTGACGGCTTTGCCATGTATCATTCGAAGGTAACTCCATACAACATCTACGACGCGACACCTTTTCATCGCGATCCGCTCAAGGAGCTTTCGGAAGCTTGCGCGAAGTATGGAATCAAACTTGGCCTATATTACTCGCAGTCGGTGGACTGGCACGAGCCGGGTGGCGAAGGCAATAGCTGGGACTACAAAAGGGATAGTGAGAAGGACAAGAGCGGTGCCTTTGATAACTATCTCCAGACCAAGGTCGAGCCGCAGATCAAGGAATTGCTTTCGAACTACGGCCCGATCTGCGAAATCTTTTTTGATACTCCCGCGATGATCACGCCGCAGCGTGGCCAGCGCATCGCGGATATTGTTCACAAGCTTCAACCTGCCTGCTTGATCGACGGCCGGCTAGGTGTCCCTGGCGACTACGCGACGATGGGCGACAATGGTATTCCGAATACGACCGTAGTCGGCGACTGGGAAACTCCTGGTGAACTGAATCATAATTGGGGCTTCGATCAAACGGACAAGGACTACCAATCGCCGAGTCAGGTCATCTTCAAGCTCATGGAGATTGTGAGTAAAGGCGGTAACTACTTACTGGATGTCGGGCCGACGGCTTTAGGCGAGATTCCAATCGTGGCGGAGAAAAACCTCGAGACGGTGGGGGACTGGCTGAAGGTTAATGGTGACGCCGTTTATGGCACGATCCGTTCTCCGTTCGGAGAAGGATTTAGCGGCTTTGGGAGGAAGCTATCCGACGGCCGAGGCAAAGATGTAGAGTTACCGTTCCTGGATTGGCGATGCACAACAAAGCCGGGCAAACTTTACTTCACAATCTTCCATTGGTCGGGCAATGGCTTCAAGCTTCCGGCCTTCAAAAACGAGGTAGCTAAAGCATACTTTCTCGCGGACAAAGATCAGGCTTCCATACCTATCGCGGACACCAACGGATCGCGCATCGTGCAGACTCCTCACTATGCGCCAGATCTCATGGCGACAGTGCTGGTGGTGGAATTCAAAGGCGACAAAGTAGAGCGTTAATTGGCACAAATTAGCTGATGCAAAACCGGTAAAACCGCCGATGGTTTGGCTCTTATGTCCAAAGCGGAAACGAGTTCGCAAAAGCGAAACAAGATCGGGTTCTTTCAGCGGCTGCGCCGATACTCTCGGCTGATTTTTCAAATTTTCATCGTGATCGCGGTGTTGCTGATTGCAGCGCGAATCGCGGCACCGTATTTCATCCGCAAATACGTCAACGAGAAGATCAACGAAATACCAGGTTTTCGCGGCGAGATCGGCGACGTGCATCTGCATCTTTGGCGAGGCGCTTATTCAATCGAAGAGATCAAGCTGCTTAAGACGGAGGGCAGCGTGCCAGTGCCTTTTTTTTCGTCGCACACGGTCGATCTTTCGGTGCAGTGGCGCGCACTTTTTGACGGAGCGCTTGTGGCGAAAATCCGTTTCTACGATCCGGTGATTAATTTCGTAAAAGGACCATCGGAAGCGACGACGCAGGTCGGCGTGGACAAGCCGTGGACAGGAGTTGTGCAGGATTTGTTTCCGCTAAATATCAATCGCTTCGAGGTGTTCAACGGCGAGGTGCATTATCGCGATTTTCACAGCAGCCCCAAGGTAACCCTGACGCTCGATCGCATTCACATGCTCGCGGAAAATTTAACGAACAGCCGCAAGGTCGCGCAGACGCTGATCGCGACGATTCAAATCGATGGCCAGGCTTTCGAGTCGGCGCCATTCGATGTGCACGTGAAGCTCGACCCGTGGCGCTACAAACCGACATTCGACCTCGCTGCGAAAATGCAGCCGGTGCCGCTCACAAAATTCAACGAGTTCTCGGAGGCATACGGGAAATTTCATTTTACCAAAGGCACCTTTTCGCTGGCCACCGAACTCGCAGCGTCCGACGGAAAGTTGACTGGCTACGTCAAGCCTCTGCTCGACAACATCGCGATCATCGACGTGCGCGACGTGAAAAATCCGATCAAGCTGTTGTGGGAAAGCGCGGTGGCTGGATTGACGCGGCTCTTCCGCAACCAAGGCGAGAACCGCTTCGCGACTAAAATTCCAGTCTCGGGATCGCTCGATTCACCGAAGATCGCGGTGCTGCCGATGCTCGGGAATATTTTGAAAAATGAATTCATCAAGGCCTATCAGGGCAACATCGATAATGATGTTTCGCTGAAAGACGCCGCGAAGGGCAGAAAATAAATCGGCGCGATCAGGCCGCAACGCTCATCTGGCGTAGCTTCGCGATGATCTGCGGCAAAATCTGCAGCGCGTGCTCGACTTCGCGCACCGTGTTAAAGCGGCTGAACGAAAAGCGGAGACTGCCGCGCGCGCGCTCGTTGCTGAAGCCCATCGCTTTCAAAACGTGCGACGGATGAATCGAGCCCGTGGTGCACGCGCTGCCGGCCGAGCAGCAGATGCCGGCGTTGTCCAAAAGCATCAGCACGCCTTCGCTTTCGATGCCGTCAAACGCAATGCTGGTGGTGTTCGGCAGGCGATGCGCGCGGTCGCCGTTGACTTGCGTGTCAGCGATTTTTTCGAGGATTC
The DNA here is from genome assembly GCA_963836755.1 of uncultured Verrucomicrobiae bacterium. Taxonomy (GTDB): domain Bacteria; phylum Verrucomicrobiota; class Verrucomicrobiia; order Chthoniobacterales; family Chthoniobacteraceae; genus JAJPJG01. The sequence continues at coordinate 285,539 of CAWIKF010000001.1, forward strand.
CGCTTTCAAAGTCATCGCGCAGTCCGCGCACGAAAGAATTTTCGTGCTCCATTTTTTCAGCCGCCAATTCGCACGCCTTCCCAAGCGCAACGATGCTCGCCACGTTTTCCGTGCCCGCGCGCTTGCCGTGCTCCTGCCCGCCGCCGATGAACGATGGATTGAAGCGAGTGCGCCGGTTGACATAGAGCACGCCGACGCCTTTCGGGCAGTGCAATTTGTGGCCGGAGACGCTCAGGAAATTGATGTGCGAATGCGAACGCGCGAGATCGATCGGGATTTTTCCGACGGCCTGCACGGCATCGGTATGGAAAAAAGTTTTCTTTCGATGCACGAGCGCGGCGATTTCTTCAATCGGAAAAAGCACGCCCGTTTCGTTGTTCGCCCACATCGTCGATACGATCGCAGTGTCGGGTCGGATCGCCCGCTCCAGCTCGGCAAGATCGATTTGGCCCCGCTCGTCGACTCCCAGCCAAGTGACTTCAGTGCCACGTTTCGCCAGCGCTTCACAATGTTTGGTAATCGCACTGTGTTCAACACGCGTTGTCACAATGTGCTGCCGATCGGGATCGAGCGAAAGCGCGGACGCGATCGCAGAGTTGTTCGATTCCGTGCCGCAGCTCGTAAAAATAATTTCGCGCGGCTCGCAGCCAAGCAGCCCGGCAACCCGCTCCCGCGCTTGCTCCACGGCCTGCGCCACGCTTGCGCCGAATGTGTAGGCACTCGATGGATTGCCGTAAAAGTCAGTCAAAAACGGCAGCATCTCCGCGACCACCGCGGGATCAACCTGCGTCGTCGCGTTGTTGTCGAAATAAATGACCGGCTCCTTTTTCATGGAAAGCCGCGCACCTTAGCGCAATCCGCCATGGCGCGCCACCGAGTTTCGCGCCGTCACGCCCAGCTGACTGTCCCTTTCGCTTCGCGCAAAATAATGTTTTGTAAAAATTCCACGCCTTTGCGCAGCCCTTCATTCGGCGTCATCAGCGAATCCTCGTGCTCCATCGAAAGAACGCCGTCGTAGCCGCACATCCGCAGCGTGCTCACAAACTCGCACCAAAAATCCGCGGCGTGTCCGTAGCCGACGGTGCGGAAAATCCATGCACGATTTTTTTCATCGCGATACGGCTTTGTGTCGAGATAGCCGTCGAAATCGGCGTTGTGCTTGAAGAGCCCCGTGTCCTTCGCATGCACGTGATAGATCGCGCCCTCGAGCTTGCGCACGGCCTGATTCGGATCGATGCCCTGCCAGAAAAAATGGCTCGGGTCAAAGTTCGCGCCGAGCACGCTGCTCTCCGTCGCGTCACGCAAACGCAAAACTGTGGACGGATTGTAAACGAGAAAACCCGGATGCGCCTCGAGCGCAATCTTGTTCACGCCATGGTCCTGCGCGAATTTCACCTGCTCCCGCCAATACGGAATCGCGATCTCATTCCACTGCCAGTCGAGGATTTTTGAAAAATCCGGCGGCCATGGACACGTGACCCAGTTTGGATATTTCGCGCCGACCTGATCGCCTGGGCAACCGGAAAAAGTTGTTACCACTTCGACGCCGATTTTCTCCGCCAGCCGCACCGTTTCCTGAAAAACTTCGTGATGCTCCCGCGCGAACTCTGCATCCGGGTGCAGCGGATTTCCGTGGCAGGAAAGTGAACTGATCTCCAGCCCGCGCGACTTCGCGGCGTCCACGAACTCGCGCAGCTTGCCCTCGTTTTGTAAAAGTTCCCGCGGCTTGCAATGCGCGTCGCCGGGATAAGCGCCCGTGCCGATCTCCACGCAATCGCAGCCGAGCGCGGCAATGTGGTCGAGTGCCTTTTCAAGAGGGAGGTCGCTGAGAATCGCGGAGAAGACGCCGACTTTCATAAAAATTCGTTGGAAACCAAATCGCCCTTGCGGGCAAAATAGAATCCACATGCAGGACGATATTGAAAAGACACTTTTTCACGCCACGACGATCCTTTCCCGGCTCGATGAAATCGCGCGCACGATCACTGAGGATTATCGCGGCAGAGAATTGACGATCATCGCCGTCTTAAACGGAAGTTTAATGTTTGCTGCCGATCTGTTGCGCCGCATTCCTCTGCCGCTAAAACTCGAATGCCTCAGCGTCGCGAGCTACCATGGCGGCACGTCGAGTTCCGGCCACGTGACTTTTCACCAGCTTTCGTTGCCCGATATCGACGGCCGCCACGTCCTGATTCTCGACGACATTCTCGACAGCGGCCTCACGCTCAGCGCGATCTCGGAAAGACTGCAAACCTTGACAAAGCCGCTCAGCATCAAGATCTGCGTCCTTTTGCGAAAACTGAAAACACGCGCAACGCCGGTTGACGCCGATTATGTCGGCTTTGATATCGGCGACGAATTTGTCGTCGGCTACGGCCTCGATTATCAGGAGCGGTATCGCAATTTGCCATTCGTCGGCGTGCTGCGTCCGGGATTGATCGGCGCGCCGCCGCACGCTGTCACGCCGGAGATTGTTTGACGTTCGCGCGAGCGAAGAGCGATTCAAACTCACGCGTGATGCTAGCGACAATGCCGCCCGCGCGCAGCTCCGCGGGGAGCACATCGAAAGTATAGGTTTCGATTTCCCAGTGCGGCGCGCGACCGTCGCGAATTTTTGCAAAAAATTCAGGCGTGAGCAGGGAGGAAGTCGAAGCGAGTGTTCCGTAATTTTCGCAAAAAATCGGGACATGAAAATGAACACGCGCCTCGTTTACTCCCGCAATCTTGGGCAGGTCGCGTAGTGCATCCGGAAGATCATCCCAAGAAGGCAAATCGTCCGAGAAGCCTCGCTGTGCCTTGGTTTGATGCAGATACACGGGTTCGCAAAATTCCGCCAGAGCACTCCAGCTCTGGGAGCTTCCGCGAGCGCGCAAAGCGGCGCTGAGTTGCACTTTCGAGATGCGAATATTCTCCGTAGCGAAGCGCCACAGCGACTCGAGGAAATCTTCAAATTGCAACGCCACGTGACACGTATCGAAGCAGACACCGAGGTGGCGATGAAGCAAAGCGTCGGACTTTTCTTCAGTGACTTCCAACTCCGTCGTCAAAACCTCGCTGCAGCATTTTCGCAACGGACCGTTAAAAAAATGGATGAATTCAGCAGTCGTCTCGAGATAACACGATGGCTCCGGTTCCAGTCCGAGATGGATTTCCTTTCCCGTCGCGCGCTCAATCTTCGCGAGATGCAGCACGCACTCCGCGAGCATTTGCGCCATCGCAAGGACGTCGAGGTCATCCTCGATCCATTTTTTGAACGAGCACGGCACTGTGCTGATGCTGCCGCTCACGCCATCCGGCAAAAGATCGGCGAGAATTTCCGCGAGCAAATTTGTGTAGTCGCGCCGCGCCGTCGTGCGCCAGTCGGGAGCGTAAACCTGCTCCTTCACACGACCCGCATGGAACTGCCCAAACGGAAATCCATTGATCGTGAAAACGTAGAGATTTTCCTGCTCAAGAAAATTTCTGAATTCCTCGCGAGCCTTCGCTGAAGCCAGTTCGCGGGCCGCGCATGCGCTCAATCGCAAGCCGATGGCAAATTGTTTCCGGGGATTCACGCGATCCCTCACAGCGGTTGCGTATGTGCGAATGGCGTCAAAGTTTTCCGCCCAACTTTCGCCACGATGGACGTTCAGGCAGTAGGTCAAATGGACCGGCGGATCGCTTTGAATGAGCATCAGGACGCAAGCGCTTTGATTTTGGCAAGCGCGCGGCGCATGACGTCAAAATCGATGTCGTGCACTTCGTGACGCGCACCAATCTCTTTGGGAAAAGTCACACAAAGCTCGCCGCCGAGATGTTCCTGAAATTCGCGAAGACCGTCAAAAATGTCCTCGCCTTCCAATTCTTTGTGCCACGCGGGAAAACCCACTGCGCCAAGGCTCGCATGAAGTTCGCGGAAATCGATTTCGTTCATCCAGCCGCGCTCCATTGCGTAAGCGGAATCAAGCAGAATGCCCGCTGCGACAGCATCGCCGTGCGAAATGGAAAAGTCCGACAACGCCTCGAGCTTATGCGCGGACCAATGGCCGAAATCGAGCGGACGCGCGTGCCCCATCTCAAACGGATCGCCGCCGGCCCGGATGTGCTCGAGATGCAATTCCGCGCAATGTCTGACGAGATGTCGCATGGAAGCTTCGTCGCGCGCGCGCAACTTTTTCGCGTGTTCATTGAGCCAGTCGAAAAAATCGCGGTCGCGAATGATCGCGACTTTGAACGCCTCGGCCACACCGCTCCGCCATTCGCGATCGTTCAATGTCAGCAAAAATTGAAAATCGTTGATGACGGCGAATGGCGGCGTGAATGTGCCAAGCGCGTTTTTCACGCCGCGAAAATTGATGCCGGTTTTGACGCCGACGCCGCCATCATTTTGCGCGAGCACCGTTGTCGGAATGCGGATGATGCGCAGTCCGCGATGCACCAGCGATGCTGCGAAGCCGACGGCATCGAGGACCGCGCCACCACCGATGATCAGCACGAACGCGTGCCGATCGAGATGACAGTCCAGCATCTGCGCAGCCCAGTCGAAATTTCGGTTGAGATCATTTTTCGCAGATTCTCCGCCCACCGCGACTTGGACGGGAGCCGCGAGTTTCATCGTCTCTGCCTGCGCGTGGAAATATTCTTCGATCTGCGTCAAAATCTTCGGCGCCGCTCGCCTCACATTTTCATCCACGAAAGCCATCGCCCGATGCTGTCGGCCCTCGCGCAAACGATTCATCACTTCCACGAGCACGGGATTGTCCTGCGCGAAAATGTGGTCGGTAAAGACGACCGGAAACGCGAATGGAACGCTGATTTTTTGCTCGATCATCATGCCTGTTTGTCGAGCCAGACGCGGGTCAATCGCGCGAGATCTAGCAGCGAATTTGGCTGTGCCGGAAATTGCAGCGAGGAGGTCCAGGCGACTGGCGCATCGGGACGCCCGTGCGAGCCGCGAATCCGCTTGGGATCAGCGCTCACAGACGGCGGCGGCCACCCGAAAAATAATTCGCACGGGTCGTAGCCGGGCTTGTTGTGGATGTCCACGTGCGACGCGAAATCCGGCGCCTCGCGTCTGTCCTTCCACCACGGATATGCAAACCATGTGCCGCTCGACGCGATGAGCAGCAGATCGCCGCCGCGCGGATGCGCGACACCGCGCACGCGTTGCTCGTCGCGGTCGAGCACCGCCTCAATGCCGGGCAATTTGCTGAGGGCGGCTTTTGCATCCGCGGTGGCCTTTTCATCCGCGGTGAACACGTGGGCGACCTGATGATCGACCATTGCGAAAGCCCGGCTGGAGAAAAAGTCCGCGTAGCTCATATGTTTAACGCATCGTTCGTTAAACAAACCCGCGCCGCGCAATCTTCGATTTGGGAAAATCGTTTCGCCCATCACCGGCTCAATCGCATAGTCGCCATAGAACAAAGTCTCGAAGCCGCTTCGCGCCGCTTCTGCCTTTAAGCGATCGACGTAACTGAGCAATGTCTTCAACGCACGCTTCGCCTGCGGGCTCGCTGGTCCGTGCCGCTGCAAATCGTAGTCGAGATGCGGGATGTAGCTGAAAAGCAAATCGGGCGTATCAGCCATTCGCATCACGGCGCAAGTCGCTGCGACGATCCAGTCGCTCGATTTTCGTGAAGCGAGCGGTCCCCAATAATTCATGAGATTAAAAGGGCGGCCGACCTCTTTCGTGAGCCGCGTATAAAGATCGTGCGGCTTCGCGTAGCAATCCTGAATCATTCCGCCGCCGTGCTTGTGAATCGGCGCCGGGGAGAGAAGCAGGTCGACATCTTCGCCGAGACTTTGCTGCCAAAACATCATGCCGACTCGCTTGCCGCCGTCGCGAAACTTTTTCCAAATGCGCTCGCCTTCCACAAGCGACGAGGCCTGTTCCCAAAACAGCACCTTGCGCAGATCGCGAAAGAACAAACCGTTCGCGATCATGCCGTGAGCCTGCGGTTGTGAAGCCGTGCGGAACGAGGCCTGCGCGGTGCAGGTGACCGCTGGAAAAAACGGGGTCGCGCTCTGGAATCTGGGCAGGTCTTGCATCAGGTCCCACCCGAGTGCAGCGATTTGAACGACGAGAAGTTTGGCCACAGTCAGCTTGCGTAAAAGCGCCTGCCAACTAAACGGCTGATCGGCCAGAGCGCAAGCAACACCAGCGCTGCGGCGAGGCTCGCGGGGGTGACGGTTTTCAGCGCCATGCACAGCGCTGCCTGCATCGGCAACAGCACGCGGATGAACGCGCCGATGAGTTGCGGTAAAGGCGCATTCGCATTGCGCAAGATCGCCACGGTAGGGGATGCGCCGGCAGCGATGGCGAGAAGATAAGAGGCGTAAAAAACGAAGTTCACTTCGTTGTTCTTATCGGAACAAAAGACGACGCCGCCGGCGACGAGAGCGCACAGCGGAAGCAGTTTCATCGCGAGCGGCGTCGTTGATTTTGTTTCGAAGCCGGCAAGTTGTGTGACAGCTGCAACGTAAACGGTCATTAAACAGGCTGCGATGATCGCAATGCGAGAGACCGTTCCGGCGCAAGCGGCGCCGAGCAGCAGACTGAGGCCGCGACAAATCCCCATGTTCAGCACGCCGATCAGCGGAACATTTTTCAAAACGAAGTTGTAAAAGACAATTGCCGCGAGCAGCAGCGCGCCGAAAAGTAGAGCCGTCAGACTTGTGGCTGCGCACATTCCCAACCCGCAAAATGAAAGCGCAATCGCGACACACCACGCCGACCGAATCGTCGCTAAACCGTTTGGCAGTGGGCGTTCCGGGCGTTCTCGCTGATCTTCTTCAAGGTCGGCGATATCATTTAACAAGAGCCCAGCAGAGTAAAAACAGAGGGTCGCCGCCATCGCCGAAATCACGCCGCCGCTCAACGTGCCGCGGGTCGCGAGAAAAAACCCGGCCAGCGGATCACCCGGAACAGTGAAAAGATTTGGTGCTCGAAAAAGTTGCAGCCAAACGTTAAGCCGCGACGCATTTTTCCTCAAGTTGCCGCCTCGCTAAACGTCGCGCCGCGTGATGATTTCAAACGTTTGCTTGAATTTCACGATGCTGTTTTCGGGCGCCACCCCGCGCCATTGCGTGCCGGGATAGACGATGCAATTGCGCCCGATGATCGAGCCAGGGCTGAGCACGGAATTGCAACCGATCTCCGCCTTGTCGCCAATGATTGCGCCAAATTTTCGAAGGCCAGTCGGCACAAATCCCTGCTTCGTCATCACGGTCACTTCGCCGCGATCGAGTTTCACGTTCGACAAAATCACGCCTGCGCCCAGGTGGCCCTTGTAGCCGATGATCGAGTCGCCCACGTAGCTGAAATGAGGAATCTCCGCGTCATCGAAGATGACGCAGTTTTTAAATTCGCACGAGTTTCCCAGCACCACGCCGTTGCCGACGATGACGTTTTCGCGAATGTAACAACCGTTGCGAATCTCGCAGCCGTCTCCGATCCACGCGGGACCTTTGATCATCGCGCCCTGCTCGATCGTCGTGTTTTTGCCGACAAAAACGGCGCCGCTGATGAACGGTTTTCCGATCAATCGGCCCTGCACCGCGGGTTTCAGTCGGAATTGCAGATAACTCGGGATTTGCGGAAGCGCCTCCCATGCATTCGCCACATTCTCGAAAAGTTTGCGGTGATCGGTGTGATCGAGATCGAGAAATTTGTTGGGTGAGAACATCGTTTAAAAGTTTGAAACACGCGTCGGACTTGTCGAGCACTTCATGCGGCGCGGGCAGTGAGTCTTTGGCCCTCTTTTTCATCCTTCACGATCCAGCCGAGGGCGAAGATTTCATCGCGCAGCTCATCACTTTTTTTCCAATCTTTCGCCATGCGCGCGGCTTTGCGTTGTTCGACAAGCGCGAGAACTTCTGCGGGAATTTCTGTGTCTTCAGGCGCGAGCATCAGCACGGCATCAATGTTTTCCCAAGCCTCGAGGAGCGCTTGCGCTTCAGATGGCGACAAGTTCATTTCGTCCATCGCGCGATTGGAATCGCGGATGAGATTGAAGACGTGGCCGAGCGCGCCCGAAATGTTTAAATCATCGTCGAGCGCATTTTGGAATTCCGCGAGCGCCGCGTTCGAACTCGCCGACTTCGCGTCTGCATTTTGCGCGAGCTTTGACAATCGCGCAGTCCATTCGTCAATCCGCATCAGCGCACTTCGTGCCGCGCCTAATCCATCGAAAGTGAAATTCAGCGGTAAGCGATAATTGACGGAGATCAAGGCGTAACGGACTTCTCGACCGGTCCAGCCCTTGGCGAGCAGATCGCGCAGCGTGTAAAAGTTGCCGAACGATTTCGACATCTTTCGTCCCTCGACCATCAGGTGTGCGCAATGAAGCCAATACCTCACAAATTTAACTCCTGTGCAACACTCTGATTGTGCAATCTCGGCTTCGTGGTGTGGAAAAATGTTGTCCACTCCTCCGCAATGGATGTCGAGTTCCGGGCCCAGCAGAGCCGTCGCCATCGCGCTGCACTCGATGTGCCAGCCTGGCCGTCCGCGGCCCCACGGCGCATCCCATCCGACCTCGCCATCGGCTTCAGTCCACGCTTTCCAAAGCGCGAAATCGCCGATGTTTTCCTTCTCATAATCATCGCTGCTGACTCGACCCGTCGGGCGCATTTCTTCAAGGTTGAGATGCGCAAGTCTTCCGTAATCAGGAAATTTGCTGAGGCGAAAATAGACCGACTTGTCTTCGGCCTGATACGCGACGCCGGCATCGAGAAGTGTTGCGATCATTTCAATCATTCTCGCGATGTAGCGCGGCTCCGTCGCGGCCGGGAAAGCTGATGGCGGCTTGATTCGCAGGGTTTTCAGGTCCTCAAAAAACGCATCTTTGTAACGCTGCGTGAATTCGGCCAGCGGCAGATTTGCATCCCGGCTGCCGCGGATTGTCTTGTCGTCTACATCGGTCAAATTCATCACCCGTTCGACCTTGAACCCGCGCGATTCCAGATGCCTTTGCAGAAGATCTTCGAAGATGTAAGCGCGAAAATTTCCAATGTGCGCAAAGTTATAAACTGTCGGGCCGCACGTATAAAGTTTGACGAGCGGCGGAGCGAGCGGCTCGAAAACTTCCAGCTCGCGGGAATAAGTGTTGAACAGGCGGAGCGGCATTTAAACGAGGACGGCCGGTGGCGCGGTGCGATCGGCATCCATTCGCTCGACACTTGCGACGGCCATCGCTGCCATTCCTTCGCCGCGACCGATGAAGCCGAGCAGCTCGTTGGTCGTAGCCTTGATGCCAACACGATCTGCGGGCAATTGCAGAACGCCGGCAATCTTTTCGCGCATCGCTGGAATGTGCGGTCCTATTTTCGGCGCCTCAGCGAGGAGCGTGGCGTCAATGTTTACAACGCGCGCATTTTTATTTCCTAAAATCAACGAGACCCGCTGCAAAATTTCGATGCTGCTGATGCCGCGGATCGACTCGTCACTGTTCGGAAAATGATGGCCGATGTCTTGTTCGCCGACTGCGCCAAGCAACGCATCGGCGATCGCGTGCAGCAGCACATCCGCGTCCGAATGCCCGTCCAGCCCGAGCGTGTGGGAGATCTCTATGCCGCCGAGAATCAGCTTCCTGCCTTGCACAAGCCGATGAACGTCGTAACCGATGCCGACCAAACTCATGCTTTAGATTCCAAGATCGATGCGGCCGTTCGATGCGACCACAGACAATTTTCCCGGAGCGTCGGTGCGCTCCTGGACATTGATTCTTCCGCCAGCGTTCTGGACTAAAAGTTTTCCCGCTGCGATGTCCCACAAGCTCACCGATTGTTCGATGTAAGCGTCGAGTCGACCGCAAGCCACATAGGCGAGATCGAGCGCGGCGCTGCCCATCAACCGGCATTTGCGTGCCCTGTATACCATTTGTTCAAACAACGGAAGACCGCTATCGATCGTGGTTTTTGTTTTGGAAAATCCGACCGAGAGCACCGCTTCGGAAAGTTGCGTGCGCTCGCTCACGTTGATGACGGCACCATTGAGTTCAGAAGATTTCCCGAGCCGCGTCTGCCAGAGCTCGTCGCGAATCGGATCGTAAATCACGCCGACTTCGATTTCGCCGCGCACACGCAGCGCGATCGAGATGCAGAAATGCGGAATCCCGTAAAAAAAATTCACCGTTCCATCGATCGGATCGATGATCCATTGCGAGTCGCTTTCCTGGTTACCGGCAATGCCTTCCTCGCCAAAAATTGCGTGCTCGGGAAACGCATCGAGGATGATTTTCGTGATCAAACTCTGCGAGCGCACATCGAGCTCAAGCTTAATGTCATGGGCTTCGATCGCATTGACCTCAAGCGTCGCGCCAAAATTTTCGCGCAGCAATTCGCCGGTGGCGCGAGCGGCGTGAACGGCGATTTCGAGAGGATCAGTCATGCGTGAAAGAGGAGGTGCGGATGTTGACAAAGAAAATGGGAGGAGAAAACAAATTCTCCTCCCATTCGGTTAAACTGATTTTGAAATCAGGTTATTTTTTCTTCGCGGTTTTTTTGGCGGCCGGCTTTTTAGCGGCTGCTTTTTTGGCGGCCGGTTTCTTCGCAGCCATTTTCTTGGCCGGGGCTTTTTTTACTACTTTCTTAGTGGGCATCGACAATCCCCCCTTTCAATCCGCGAGTTGCGGTGGTTGTGAAATTCACGATCAACATTGATCTGAGGTTGTAAGTAAGAGACGCAGTTTTTTCCGTCAACGTTTTTCTGCAAGATGATGAAAGATTTTTAAAAGTTTGTTGGCGAGGGCTCGTTTGTTTTCGCGCGGCATCACGAGCGTTTCTCCGCTTTTAAAAAACAGCTGCAGCTCGTTGTCATCGCTCTCCAGCCCTGTATCCATGCGGCTTACATCGTTTCCGATGATGAGATCACAGTTTTTTTCACGCAGTTTTTTTTGTGCATGTTCCGCGAGCAATTCCGTCTCCGCAGCGAATCCAACAATCGCGATTTTTTTTTTCGTGATGTGAAGTGACGACAAAATATCGCGCGTTGGAACAAGCGTGATTTGCAATGACGCTTCGTGTTTTTTCAATTTCTGCGCGTGAAATTTTGCGGGTTTGAAATCAGCGACCGCGGCACACATCACGAGGCAGTTAGCGGCATCAACGCGTTGCTGCACGGCGTTAAACATGTCGTCGCTCGTCACAACTGGCACAATCTCCGCGCCGAATGGCGCGGGGAGGCAGACGGGGCCGCTGACGAGAGTCACTTCATCGCCGGCGTCGAGCGCAGCCTGCGCGATGGCGTAGCCCATTTTTCCGGAGGAGCGGTTGCTGAGAAAACGGACCGGGTCGATCGCTTCGCGAGTGGGGCCGGCGGTGACGAGGAATTTCAAGTTTGTGGACGCGCGAGAATTTCTTCCGCACGAGCGATGATGCCGTCGATCTGCCACATGCGGCCGAGTCCCTCATATCCGCAGGCAAGCATTCCCGCTTCGGGACCGATGAAGTCGACGCGCCGTGCTTTCAGAGTGTCAACGTTCTGTTGTGTGGCAGGATGCTTCCACATTTTGCCATTCATCGCGGGCGCGATCAGCACTGGCGCGAGAGTTGCGAGTGCAATTTCTGTCAGCGGATTGGCGGCGAGACCGTGCGCGAACTCAGCGATAATGTTGGCGGTGGCGGGCGCGATGAGCAGGAGGTCAGCGCGATCGGAGAGCTCGATGTGACTGGGGCGCCAGTTTTCCTTTTCGTCGAAGATGCTGATGAGCACAGGGTTTTTCGACAGCGTCTGCAATGTGAGTGGTGTGATGAATCGCTGCGCACCACCGGTCATGATGACGTGGACGTCATTGCCGCGCCTCACGAGTTGACTCACCAAATCGGCGGATTTGTAGGCCGCGATCGAGCCGGTGATGCCGACGAGAATCGTCTTTCGCGCGTCACTCATAACCAAGCCGCAGCGTGAGGCGTTTGCTGGCCTGTCGCTCCGCATGCATGATCGCGCGGAAATTTTCGAGATCCTCCTGCGCGCTGCCGCTGAGAATCGTGTAGCGATATTTGCACCACTCACGCATTTCCGCGGCGGCGTTTTTCAACCGGATTTCCAGCGCCTCCGCTGTTTCCGTTGCGCGTCGCATCAGTCGCCGGCGGAGCAATTCGAGATTTGGCGCGGTTAGAAAAACATCGACGATGTGCTCGCGCAGATTGCCATTGCCATGGTCGCGAATCATCGCTGCGCCTTGCGTGTCGACGTCGACGAGCACGTCGCGGCCTTGCGCGATATTTTCCACGACGGTTTCGCGGAGCGTCCCGTAAAAGTTTCCGTGCACCTCGGCGTGCTCGAGAAATTCGTCATTCATCCGGCGACGATGAAATTCCTCCTCGTGCAAAAAAAAGTAATGCTGCCCATGCACTTCGCCGGGCCGCATTGCGCGCGTCGTGCACGAGATGGAATAGAAAAAATCGCTCGTCGGCCGCAAACCAGCCAGCAACGTGCTTTTGCCGGCGCCGGACGGGCCGGAGACGACGAATAAAATGCCGTGCCGCTCCGGTTTGTTATTCAATGTTTTGGATTTGTTCGCGGATTTTTTCCATCTCGGCTTTGCACGTGACGACGTGCTGTGAAATCTCGGCGTCGTTAGCTTTGGCGCCGAGCGTATTGAATTCGCGGTAGATTTCCTGCGTGATGAAATCGAGCGTGCGGCCGACAGGCTCTGGCTTGCGAAGCGTGTGCGCGAACTGCGCGAAATGGCTTTCGAGGCGCGTGAGTTCTTCGGAGACGTCGGATTTGTCGGCAAAAAAAATCAGCTCTTTCACGAGTCGTTCATCATCGAGCGCGAGCTGCACGCCGGCGCGTTCCACGCGTTCGTGCAAAGTCTGTCGATATTTTTTGACAACGTTCGGATGCAACTGCCGGATCTTGCGCAGTGATTGGCGGACGATTTTGAGCCGCTTGATCAAATCCTTGGCGAGATGTTTGCCTTCGCGCTCGCGCATTTTAATCAGATCGCCGAGCGCCTCGCCGAGCGCGCTTTCCAAGTGCGGCCAAGCATCGTCGGCAGCGATCAATTCCTCCGGCAGTTTCAGCACGCCCGGTGCGCGCAGAACGGTCTCGATGCTGACTTCGCCGGCGGCGCTGAGCTCTTTTTGCAAGTCGAGCATCGCGCGGTAGTAAGTGCGGGCGAGGGCGCCATCGAGCGCGAGCTTTGGCGAAACGGAGCCGCCGTTGTGATAGCTGACGACGACGTTCATGCGGCCGCGCGCGATGTGGGTGTTCACGAGATCGCGCACGCGCGGCTCGAGCTCGGCGAATTCGCGCGGCAGATTCACCGTCACGTCGCTTTGCTTGCGGTTGACGGAGTTGAGCTCGACGCTGAATTTTGCGCCGTTGAAGGCGCTCTGGCCCCGGCCGTAGCCGGTCATGCTTCTCATGCGGCGAGATTAGAAACCGAGCTTCGAATTACAAACAGAAAGACGGCGCGAGAAGTTGCTCATTCGCTTTTGCGCGGAGAAATTGTCGGCGATCCGGACGGCGTGTTGGCGCGGCTCGGCGATGCGGAAGTGGCAGGCGGTGGTGAACCTCCCGGAACCGACAGCACCGGTTTTTCCGGCGCCGCCGCATCGGGCTGGATTCCATTGCGCAACAGCCAGACGCGATATGCGGGGCTGTTCGGCGGCACGTTCGGCGGATAACCTGCCATCCTGTATGCCATCGGCTGCGGCGGGTTTAAAAAAAGCTCCATGCCTTGTTCAAATTCCTTCGGATGCGCCGCCTGAATTGCGGCAAGTCGGTCGCCCACGTTTTTTGCAGGCACCGCATCGCTGCCCGTTTTCAAAGCGTTTTCGTAAGACACCACTGCGAGCGTCCATTGGCCGGCGGCCTCCTGATTTTGCGCCGCCGACAATGTGGTAAGCGCCGCATTGTCCGACGTGGTGGTCACTTGCGGACCTCGCACGAGCACTCGCTGTGCGTCGTGAATTCGTGCGATGAGTGAGGCGTCGTTGCGCTTTTTGGCTTCGCTGTCCATCCGTTCCAAAAATGGCTGCACTGCTTCGCCGGTGTTCGCTTTCAAATCCGACGGAAGATTCAAATAACGCGGCAGAACAAGCAGAAGCAGTTGCGTTTTGAGCGGAATTATCTCCGGCGATGCGGCGTCGATGTTTCCGCTCGGCGCTTCGATCGTCGTCGGGAAACCGGCGAGAAATTCGCGATACGTTTTCTCGATTGCGTTCAGCGCGTTTGTCGTCGCGATGATGGGATCGTTGTAATTCTGCACGCGCGATTCGCTTTGAAGTTTGCGCAGATCTTTGAGCGCGCCATCCATGTCCTTCAGTGTTTTTGTTTTCGCCAGGATTTGCTCCATCCGCTCCGCTGGCGACGTCTCGCTTTCCGCATCTCCAGTCCGACCACGCGGCGTGATAGGCTTTTTCAGCGCCTGCAAGCGCGCGAGGATTTCCGATCGCGGAATGAGATTCGCGCTTTCGCTGTAATTGGTGATGTTCTGCAACGCGCTGGTCGCGGCATCGATGTTGCCGTCGTCGAGGTTCGCCAGATAATCCTGCCAATGCGTCACGAACTGCTGGACGGACTGCAAGCCGTTGAGCGCAGCTTGCACGGTCGGCGAATTGTAGTTGCGGTCGCGCTGGTTTCGAAACTTTCCGAGTTCCGTGAGCACCGCATCGAGATCGGCAGCCTTTTTCGCAGCGCGAACCGCAGTGCCCGCGTGCTGCACCGCGGCGTCGATTTGCGCCACGGCCGCTTTTTCCTCCGTCTCGCGTTCACTGCGCAATGTCTCGGCGAGTTTTTCCGCTTCTTTCTTCACATCATCGGATGAAAAATACGCCGGCAATTGATTCAAAATTTCCTCAATCTGTGTTGGCTCGCCTCTCGCGATCGCCGCGCGCAATTGCCCGAGCATCATGCGTCCGGCATCCGAGCGCCGGCTCACAACGCCGTCAGGCTCGGCAGCCTCCGCCGGTCCGTTCTTTTTTGTCCGCCATTTCCTTTTGCGCGGCGGCTTCGAGCGCTTTTAGCTGCGCATTGTGATCCTGCGCCTGCGTGGAAAACAAACCGCAAAGAAAGATCGCCGCGAGAAATCGAGCCTTCATTTCAGTTAAGTTAGCAGCCGCTCGGCTGCCTGTGCGACGTCCTTGTCGCCGCGGCCGGAAAGATTCGCAACGATGATTTGGTCGCGAGACATTTGCGGCGCGACTTTGATCACGTGCGCGATGGCGTGCGCGGATTCGAGCGCGGGAATGATTCCCTCCGTGTTCGACAACCGTTGAAATGCATTTAACGCTTCGTCGTCTGTCGCAAAATCGTATTCGATCCGTCCCGCGTCGCGCAAAAAACTGTGTTCCGGCCCGATCGCGGCGTAGTCGAGTCCCGCAGAAATCGAGTGCGTGAGCTGGATTTGACCGTTTTGATCGGCGAGTAAAAAAGTTTTGGTGCCTTGCAAAACGCCGAGCTGACCGCCTTGAAAACGCGCTGCGTGTTTGCCGAGCGAAATGCCTTCGCCTCCGGCCTCGACGCCGACCATGCGAACTTTGTCGTCATTTAAGAAAGCGTAAAACAACCCGATGGCGTTGCTCCCGCCGCCGACGCACGCGACGAGGAGATCAGGCAGTCGATTTTCTTTTTCTAAAATCTGCCGCCGCGCCTCGTCGCCGATGCAGCGGTGAAAATCGCGGACCATCATCGGATACGGATGCGAGCCGAGCGCCGATCCGAGAATGTAATGCGTGGTGCGGACATTCGTCACCCAATCGCGCATCGCCTCATTGATCGCTTCTTTTAGCGTCGCCTGTCCGGCCGTCACCGGCACGACGCGCGCGCCGAGAAATTTCATCCGCGCCACGTTCAGCGCCTGCCGCTCCATGTCCACTGCGCCCATATATATAATGCATTCGCAGCCGAAGCGCGCCGCGACAGTCGCGGTCGCCACTCCGTGCTGACCAGCGCCCGTCTCGGCGATGATTCGCTTTTTGCCCATGCGCCGCGCGAGCAGGATTTGACCGAGCGCGTTATTAATTTTGTGCGCGCCGGTGTGGAGTAAATCTTCGCGTTTTAGAAAAATCCTGGCGCCGCCGAGTTCCTCCGTCAGCCGCTTCGCGAAATAAAGTGGCGTCGGCCGGCCCGCGTAATCGTGGAGCAAATTCGCCAGCTCCTTTTGAAAATCTACATCGGCTCTCGCCTTCGCATACTCCGCGGTCAATTCATTGAGCGCCGTCATCAACGTCTCCGGCACGAACATTCCGCCGTAAGGCCCGAAGTGGCCGCGGGCGTCTGGGAGATTTTCGAGAGCGATCATGGGAGGTGAAAACTAGGTGCGAGCGGGAGCTGTCGCAATCGATTTTGCTCGGCGGCCGTTGCCGTATCGCTACGAGCTCATTCGGTGAAGATGAAACTGCATAGTAAATACATTTTCTTGGTTTCAGCTATTGCAAAATTCCTCTCCAGAGTTAATTTCATGCATGCAAACGCCCCCCTTGGCTGTTCGTTCGCGCCATCTTGCAATGCAAAAGTTTGTGCTTTTTTCCCACCGCCGCCGGGCCGGAGTGGCGTTGGTGTTGGTGCTGGGGATGCTGGTGTTGTTGATGGTGCTGGTGGTGGCGTTTTTCACCCGCGTGACCACGGAAGTTGTGGGCGCGAAAGCTTCGGCGTCGAACTTGCGTTCGCGGCAATTGGCGGCTTCGGCCGTGCAATTGGTGCAGGGGACGATCACCAATGCGACCGAGCCACGGGAAACAACGACGACTGCGTGGGCCTGCCAGCCGGGGATGATCCGCACCTTTGGCACCGGGACCAGTGCCTCGAGTGCGCCGTATAAGTATTACAAGCTCTACTCCTCGGACACCATGGTGGTGACGGCGGACACCAATCCAGCGGTGACCAACTTCTCACCCTCCTCGGATCTCGATGCGCTTTGGGACAAGAAGCCGGCCTACTTCACCGATCTCAATGCGCCGATTGCGAACGCGACCAATCCTTCGGATGTGATTTTCCCCATTGCCGATCCGCGTGCGACCGATCCTTCGACTCCGGTGGAGGGCTTTAGCTACACTGCGGGAGTCGACGGCGTGGTGCAGGTCAGCAGCGGCACAAACACAGCCCGGCTGCCGATGCCGGTGCGATGGCTCTATGTGCTGCGCGATGGAACTTTGACCTGCCCGGACATTGCTTCAGCGAGCACTACAGTTCCGAGCGCGACCTTTACGGCGAACATCCCCACCAAAAACAACCCGATCGTGGGGCGCATCGCATTTTGGACCGATGACGAAAGTGCCAAGGTCAATCTCAACACAGCCTCCGAGGGAACCTATTGGGATACGCCGGTGGCAAACACGGGAAAGTCTCCTGACAGCTTCTCATATCCACAAACTACAGCGATAGGAGATGTGCTCCTTGCAACCTATCAAGGAGCGCAGCACGAGTATCAACGTTACCCGGGACATCCCGCGACGACCTGTCTTTCCACGGTTCTTGGCTCGGCTCTGGGTGGTTTGTCGCGAAATGATCTTGTGCAGGCGATCACCAATGCCATTCCGCGAGTCACTGATACAGCAGGTCAATCCTCAATGGGTGGGACGGCAGCGCCTAACACTGCGAATTTAACCACTGACTTGGATCGGCTCTACGCCAGCGTGGATGAGTTTGCTTTCAAGCCACCAGCCTCCACGGATACCACGCGCACTGTGCAAGCCGTAGGCTCGGGTTCCACGGTCCAGAATGTCATCGAGCGCACCCGCTTTTTCCTCACCTCCAGCAGCAAGGCTCCGGAGTTGAATCTTTTCGGCCTTCCGCGCGTGGCGATGTGGCCGGTCTGGGATGACTCTCATGCGAGCAAGCGCACATCGTTTGACAATGCCATCCTGCGCTGTGCCACTGTGGCCAACAGTGCTACGGCTGGCAATCAGCACCCGATGATCTTCGAGCGCTCGGATCCGGCGAGCGCGACCAAAGATTTCAGCATCAAGCGCAACCAGCAGGTCTATTCATATCTAAGCTCGTTAATGTCGGAAGCTATTCCCGGGTTCGGTGGCAACTTTCTCACCAAGTATGGCCCGACGGATCAAACCCAGATACTAACGGAGATATTTGATTACATCCGCTGCACGAATCTAGCGGATCAAAGTGATGCGACTTTAAATCACACCTATACCCCGAGCTTCTTGCCCAGCGCACCAAACCTCAACGTCGCCGTAGGACAGGTAGTGCCGACACAGGGCGGCGGAGCTAACGCGGGAGGCACCAGCCATGGTTTTGGCCGCATCGGAACCGTCGCGGAACTCGCGTTGGTCCTAGATAAGATCGATGACCGTTTTGACACCTCACTGCCGGAAGGTCCATCGAATCAAGCAGCGGCGATGACGATCTCAGGAGATACTCCGGTGAACGCGATTGACCCGAGCAAGCAAACATTGATGGAGTGGTCTCTCATCCCGAAATTTTTCTGCCCGATGGCAGGTTATGCGGGATTGGGAAATGATTTCCGACTCAGGTTCGTGATCAACAATCTGAAGATTGGCGATGCGCCGGTTATCACCAAAGCGCTGGGGTCGCTTTCCGATGAATTTGATACCGGACGACTCCCGAGCGGCGGTCGCGACGCCGTGATTGGTGGTTTGATGGGTATCATGTTTCCAATTTGGGGAGGTGGTCCTTCGACGTCGCTGTTTCCTACCGGTCTGTGCGCAGTTACCGGCACGAATGCGCTTAGTGGCTCCTACAATGGTGGAACTATTCCAGTCTCAGGCAGCGTCGATGTTTTGGTCTATGCTCCAAACACGGCGACGACCAACCCGATTCAGACCCTTCATTTCCAATTCCCTGCGGCCAATCCGGTTCCAATTCCAGTGACCACCTATTGGAGTGGTTCCAGCGCGACTGGGACCTTCAGGAACTCTTCCTGGAGTGCGAACAAGAGCGCACACACCGTTACCTTCAGCTATAACACGACGAATTCGTCTCACGGTGGCTCAAGACGATGGGATCCCAGTCTCTATCACTTCATAGGCGATTCCGCAGGCGGTCCTTCAGGAAAGGAAACGGTGCGCACCCTCGTTCCCACCGGCACGATCAATGGGATTGCCATCGGCGGCGACATGCGGATGATCGCGTCAAGTTCTACTGTCCCGGCAGAAGCGTGGAAGCTTGCGCAGATAAATGCTTCGTCCGGCACTCTCAATGTATCGGGTGGGACTGATCCCACGGCGAAAGACTATCAAGTTTCCTCCATGAGAATGTCACCTTACTTCTCCTGTGCCTCGGCAGATAATGGTTCGCTGATTCCCCTGCTAAAATCGCCTAAGTCCCTAGTTTATGGACGCAAGCCAGAAATCCCTCCAGGTGTCTCGGCGGCGATGATGGCTTCGACCGACAACTCGGTTCCCGGCGACTGGGATAACGGACCAGGAATCATGATTGATGGTCCTTTTGTCAACAAGCCCGACGAAGGCGAGAGCCCGGTGAAAGCCGGGTCGGGTATCCCCTATGTCGGCCCCAGCGAAACCACGAGCAACTACCAGGCGGCTGAGAGCTATTTTTTCTCGCCCAACAAACAAGTTTCCTCTCCCGTAATGTTGGGATCTCTTACAGTGGGAGTGGATCATCCTTGGCGCACGCTGTGTTTTCGCCCTGGGAATTTGCCCGGCTATCAAGATGCTTCGGTAAGTGGTGGATACCAGCATCCCGGCCGAACTGACTCCACTATTCCTGATCACCTTATGCTTGATCTTTTCTCGATGCCTGTAGTAGAGCCCTACAGCATCAGCGAGCCATTGGCGACTGCGGGCAAGATCAATCTTAATACTCAGATCGCCCCCTTCACCTACATCACGCGGAACACCGGGATGCGCGCCGTATTGAAATCAGTAATGATCACGGCTCTTAACCCTGCCCAATCTGCCGATCCAAGTGGGAAAAACCTTCTTATCCATCAATATAAAAACGGCTACGACACAGCGACCGGCTACTCGGAGAACACAACCGCCACCTCGCGTTATCCCATCGATGCGGATCAAACTCTCAATCAGCTGACAACAAACTCCACCGGCTTTTTCCCCGTCTTTAATAGAACCACGAACTCCGCGCGGCTGCCGAACTTCTTCGTTGCTGCTTCTCAGATTTGTGACGTGCCACTAATTCCTTCCGGTTACACCACTTCGAATCTCTCGACCTTCTGGAGCGCCAACGGTCTCACTGGAGATAATAGCCTGGAGCGGCCTTATTCCATGATCTATTCGCGCGTGACCACCAAGTCGAACACCTTCACTGTGCATGTGCGGGCGCAAAGTTTACAGCAGGCGGTCAATGGCACGCCAAGCGTCTGGCGCGAAGACCGCGACCAGGTGACCGGAGAATACCGCGGTGCATTCACGATCGAGAAATACTACGACCCGAACACCGCAAACATCACCGACAGCAGTGGCAATGCCTTAGCCAACAGCGAAGACGCAAACTTGTCGGCCCATTCAGATGCTGCGGTTCGCGGAACTCGCTGGCGCCTCGTTGATACGAAGCAGTTCGGTCAGTAGCTCAAGCCGTTCTAGGGAGAGCTGGGACTAGCGCTTGGTTTCGACCCGGTGTCCGTGCGAAATGGCACGGCCGGCAAACCATCTTTATTGAAGAAGTTCGGCATCGCTGCTTCATCCCATGCGAAGCGGACCTCCTTCGGTTCCGCCACTTGCGGACTGGTGATGACGACTGCGTCTCCTGAGATAACCGCTTTTGCTGCATAGAAGACTCCGTCCTTGCCTGCGGTCGTGAACGAAGTGAGTGGCTTACCGTCGCTGGAGACGAGACCTTTGCCTACGTGGTCGAAATGCAAGACGGCTTTGTAACCTTCGTGTTCGATACTTCCTTTTCGGTAAACGGGACCGGACGTCTCGACGCCGCGCTCGTCGTAGTCTTTGGCCAGAGCTATGCGAGCCAGCCGTTCGCCGATTTCTTTCTTGTGCGGCGGATGCATGTTCTTTAGGTCCCCGACATCCGTTGTGACAACGGCTGCAGTCTTCGGGAGCTCGAGTGCAGCCATTTGAGCTTCGCGAAAATTCGCTTCATCCTCGGGAGTATGAGAAGGATTTTTTCGGGCTGAATAGAGCAGGGGAGGAAGCTGAACAAAGTAGAAGGGCAGATCCTTCTCCCATGCGATGCGCCAACTTTTAATCAAAGCGATCTCTTTGTTCGCGTAGATGGAGCCGTCGCCCTTGATCAGGTTTGACTCGCCTTGATACCAAAGGATGCCGCGCAGGGCGAAAGGCACCATTGGATTGATCATGCCATTGTAGAGAGTGGAGATCGTAGTGCCATCGAACTTCACCTTCGGTGTAAGCGCGGCCTTGGCAAAATCGGCCAGTGCTGGGTCGCTGGAAAACCCTGATGCAGGAGTCCATCCCTCGATGTGTGTGCCGCCTGCAGTAGCTTCGATCATCCCGATTGGAACTTTGAGCTCGGTGTAAAGCTTGCGCGCAAAGAAGTAGCCGACGGCAGAGAATTTAATCTCATCCAATGAAGCAGGCGTGCAAGCTACCCAACCTTTCCAAGGATAGTCGGCAGGTTGCCGCGGAGTAATGTTGAAATCTTTCGCGGGAGACTCGGTGTTCGAGATCTCAACATTCATGAGTCGAATGAGCGGATAGTCTGCGGCCGCTAGTTCCTTTTCAGCATCGATCGTGGTGATCGGCTGTCCGCGCCATGTGCCGACTGGCTTTTGCATGTTCGATTGTCCGGAGCAGAGCCATACCTCTCCGACAAGGACATCGTGAAAAGTCACCGTCTCTTTTCCTGTAACAGTTAGGTCTTCCGGTTTTTCAGAAGTAGTCAACTGGTCCAACTTTACTTCCCATTTGCCATCGCTGGCAGCTGTTGCCTTTTTCTGCTGGCCCGCAAAGCTAACTGTAACTGTCTCACCAGGCGTGGCCCAGCCCCAGATGGGAACAGGTTCACCACGTTGCAGCACCATGTGATCGCCAAAGACGTGCGGCAGGCTTAATGGCGAAGCTGGCTCTGCGTTAGCCTGCGACGAGATCAGAAGGAATTGCGTGGCTAGAACTAGGATCAACGATTTCATGATTTTACGAACGACTAACTACCAACTTACTTTGAAAGCACTCCAATCTTCAGAAACCATTCTTCAGCTTGCTGCGGCCAGATGCGCGCTTCCTTCTTGCAACGCATCCCATAGCCATGGCCGCCAGTATTGTAGAAGAGAAACGTGTTGTTGATCTTTGCGGCGTCCAGTGCCGCGTGATAGAGCTTGCTGCCGGGGACGTAGCCTTTGTCGTCTTCGTTATGCACGATGAGAGTAGGAGGTATCTGAGACTTAAGGTTCAACTCTGGCGCGACTTTTCCATTCACCGCGAGGTAGGCGGGATAGACTAGAACGGCGAAGTCCGGTCTGCAGCTTAGCTTGTCCGCGGCATCGATCTCCGAATAGGACTTCTCGTCAAAGCCGGTGCTCAACCGCGCCGCGAGATGTCCTCCCGCGGAAAATCCCATCACTCCCAGCCGCTTCGGATCGATGCCCCAATCCGTCGCGTGAGAGCGAACGACACGCAGCGCGCGCTCGACGTCTTGAAAGGCTCCTTCGCGATTTGCCGGCACGCGATACTTCAACACGATGGCGGTGAAGCCGATGGAGTTCAGCCATGCCGCGACTTCCGTTCCTTCCAGGTTGTAGGCGAGAAGCTTGTAAGCCCCGCCGGGACATACGACGATCGCTGGGCGCGGTCGCGATTGCGCGGGCGCCTTGAAGAGCGCGAGCGTTGGACGGCTTACATTGATGATGCGATGCACCTCGTCGCCAGTCTGCGGCATTTCCGACTCAGGTGCATCGGCCGCTTTTCCTGGCATTTTTCCATCTGGCCACACATCCACGGTGAGGTCCGGTGCGCGAGCGGGAATGGTTTCAGCGGACATGGTTGAAAGGAGACCTAGCAGCAGAACGGCGACTACCCAATGCGTTTTCATTAACTTTGACCGCATCTACTTGGAGGTTTGAATGGTATGGCTGACGATGAAATCGACCACCGGAGTAGGATCGTCGAGGCCGTGCGGATGATGGCCGACGCCGGGCTTGTGAATGACTTTCATCTCACCGCCTAGTTCATGATAGCGGCTCTCGACGATGGCGGTATTTTCCGCGACCGGCACCGTCCTATCGACATCGCCGACGACATGGATGATCGCCACGCCGGCCTTTGCCAACGGCGCGAGGATTTCCGTCGGATTACCCTTGTAGGCCATCGCCTCGGCTTCATCCTTGAAATGGTAACACTTCTGCAGCAAGGCCCAGTCACTCGCGCTCCCTTCACCGTGGCCTTTGCCGCCGGGCCAGCTCTTGATATCGCACACCGGCGCGTCGCCATAGATGACCGAAACTTTTTCCGGATGCTCCGCGGCCCAATGGTAGGCGTAAAGTCCGCCGCGACTAACCCCGGTCAACGCAACTTTTTCCGCGAAACCTTTCGCGCGCAGCGCCTCATAGAACGCATCGAGATGCTTCACCGCATCGGGCGAGCCGAAGGTGTTACCGACACTGATGTGAGCGTAGTAAAAACCCTTCGCCAGCAACTGCGGGCCGCCGCAACGCTGCACAAACGCATCGGGAAATTCCATGTTCCAGACCCACCGTTTGCCCGGCAGCGGCTCTTTCGGTTCCACCACCCACGCCTTGCAGCCATCCACGGTGAAAGTGTGACGCGTGAATCCGTTCCAAATATCTAATTTCTCGTCGGGCCATGACAGCGGCTCTGCGCGGAGCGAGGAACTGCCGGCCAAAAGAATCGCGGCGAAAGTGCCGACAATATGCATCGGCCGGAACTTTTTACGCAGTGGGAGGAAAACTTTGCGGGGCTCGGGAGGGAGAGTTGTCATGGTGGTAAGACTCAATGGCAGGCGAAGATGGGCGGCAAGGATAAAGCGCTGACAGTCTGACAAATTTAGCGTTCAATACTTCTATGTTATTCCGCTAGGTGCCCGGCGCTTTGGTCTTCGTGGACGTTGGGATATTCCAAGGGACCGCATCGGTGCGAAATGGCACTGCGGGCAGACCTTCTTTATTCGCAAGGTTCGGCGTCGCCAACTCATCCCATGCGAAGCGCACAGTCGTTGGCATTGCAACTTCGGGACTGCTGACCACCACATGATCTCCTTCTATCTTCGCTGTGGCCGGAAAGAATTTCCCATCCTTTCCCGCGATGGTGAAGTAGCTAAGTGGTTTGCCATCCTTGCTCATCAAACCATCCGCATAGTCAAAGGTTAGGTCTGCCTGGTTACCGTGCACTTCCATCTTTTTAAACATAGGGCCGGAATAGACTACATCCTTGCGGCCATAAGTCTTCGCCAGCGCCCATAGAGCCAGCCGCTCGCCGACGCTTTTCTTATCATGCGGATGATGGTTGTGGACATCGTCAGTGATGTCGGTAGTCACGATCATCCCCGTGTGCGGAATCTTCAGCGCATCGGTTTGCTGTTCCCAGAATACGGCGAGCCGATCCGGGGAATCGGCATCCTTTGGGCCGGGCCGGCCATTGCCGAAGTAGGTGAAAGGCGCGATCTGCACATAGTAGAACGGAAAATCTTCATGCCATGCGTTGCGCCAGCCCTGGATGAGCGCATACATCTTGTCGGCATAGCGATTCACCTCGCTGAGCTTGCCGACATTCGACTCGCCTTGATACCAAAGCACGCCTCGGATCGCGTAAGGAATCAGCGGCCCGATCATGCTGTTATACATCATCGATAATTGCGGGGTTCCCTTGACCCACGGCTTCTTTGCGAGTTCCACATCATCGGCGAGCGAAGGAGCGAGACTTAGCGCTTCCTTCGGAATCCAGGGCTCGATCGGCGATCCCCCAAACGACGACTCGATCAAACCGACCGGCACTTTCAATTCCTGATGAATCTTGCGACCAAAGAAATAGGCCGCTGCGGAAAAGTGCATCGAGGCGAGCGTCTCCGGACTGCACGGCGCCCATGCGATATCGGCGTCAGCGAGGACCACAGGCTTCCGATTTCGCGCGACATTCAAGATCCGGATTTGCGGATAATTCGCCGCTTTCAACTCCTCCGGATAGTCGCTTCCTGGGTTTGGTCCTTTCGAGGTGGCCAGTGGTTTTTCCATGTTCGACTGCCCCGAGCAAACCCAGACTTCGCCGACCAGCACGTTGCTGAATTTGATCGTGTTCGTAGCGCTGACGGTCATCTCGGACGGCGTGTCCGAGGCTTTCAGTGGCTTTAGCGTGACCCTCCAGTGCCCGTCGTCTCCCGCTTTGGCGCTCTCGGTTTGTCCTGCGAAAGTAACAGTGACTTTTTCATTGGGTGCCGCCGTTCCCCAGACGGGCACGGGCATCTCCCGCTGCAGCACCATGTTATCGCCGAAAATATGCGGCAGCGAAACGTCGGCGTGCAGCGAGCAGGGGACGATCAGGAGAAGGGCGAGCAGCGCGCAGTCGGAGAGATTTCTTCATAAAGGGGAACGAACAACGGGGAGTTTTGCAGGTTTCGTCCGCGATTCCAGAGTAAAAGCGTCGCTGCAAAGCCATTCCGCGCCTCGGCAGAACGATTCTACGCAGCGGCAGAACCGTTCGGCGCACGGGCAGAATGATTCTGCCGCCCGGCAGAATGGTTCTACGCCCCGGCGGAATGGTTCTGCCCGCCGGCAGAGGCCTCGGCGCACCGGCAGAATGATTCTGCGCACCGGCGGAACGGTTCTGCCGGTCGGCAGCGGGCTCGGCGCACCGGCGGAATGGTTCTGCCGGTCGGCAGAGGGCTCGGCGCGTCGGCAGAATGGTTCTGCGCGCTCGCGGAATGGTTCCGCACGGCTGCAGAACGTTGCTGCCACTCTGTAAAAGCCCGCAACCGGCTAAAATCAGCCCTCAACCGTGCCTCAACCGCATCCGTTTCCCTTTTGACACAGCCGCGCG
The DNA here is from genome assembly GCA_963836755.1 of uncultured Verrucomicrobiae bacterium. Taxonomy (GTDB): domain Bacteria; phylum Verrucomicrobiota; class Verrucomicrobiia; order Chthoniobacterales; family Chthoniobacteraceae; genus JAJPJG01. The sequence goes on from CAWIKF010000001.1 coordinate 311,390, forward strand.
CGCCAGCTCAGGCGCGGTCGCCTTTCGCCGTGAGGCGCATGACCAAAATGTAGAGCGCGGTGAAAGCCGCCGCGCCAATCACGATCCAGAGCGATTGGTGCTTGATGAAGTGGACGAGCGCATCGGGGTTTTGGATCAGGTCGGGCTGCACGCGATACGCCTGCTCGCCGAGCTTCGCCAGCACGAAGCACCAGAGCGCGGAGCCGAGCACCGTCATCAGGCTGAAGACGCCGAACGGCATCCGGATGATGCCCGCCGGGATCGAGATGAGATGGCGGATGACCGGCAGGAGGCGTGCGAAAAAGATGCCGCCGGCTTCGTAGCGGTGCACCCAATGCTCCGCGCGGGTGAGTTTTTCTTCGCTGACCAAAAAGAGCCGCCCCCATTTAACAATGATCACGCGGCCGACCCAGCGCGAAATCCAATAGCTGATCGCCGCGCCGAGCCACGAGCCGAACGTGCCGGCGGCGATCACGCCCCAGAGGTTCATCTCGCCCTGCGCCGCCCAGAACGCCGCGGGCGCGATGACGATTTCGCTCGGCACGGGAATGACGGAGCTTTCCATGGCCATGAGCGCGATGATGCCGAGGTAGCCGCCGTGCTGGACCCAGCCGAACCAAATGAGCAAAAGCTGATGCATCGCGCTTGTGTAGCAGCGCGAGTTGCCTTTGCCAGATTTTTAAAAAGATGCGCGACTGCGCTGCGGCTATCTGCGCGCCATTTTCACGCCAAAGACAAACCCGCAAAATGCCGCGCACAGCCCGAACGCGAAATAGTTTTCCCGGGCGATTGGCGAGAAAATCAGGATGAAGCCGTGGCCTTTCATCAAGGACGAAAAACTCGAGACGCAAAACGGGATGAGAAACAGCCGAAACATCGGCCATCCGAATGTTTTCGGGCTCGCCGTGCTGATCATCAGCGCGACGCCGACGATGATCGCGATGCCGAACGAGGTGAGCCAGAGATTGCGGTTCGCGTCAAAGTAGCGCGCGGCGAAAAAAAGATACCAGATGAAGTAGCACCAGAGGACGGTGCGCACCGCGTTGAGGTTGGCAAAATACTTCATCCCCAAATCGTGTAACGGCGCGGCATGCCGGCCGTCAATCGACTTAGAGCGCCAGCCAGCGAATCGCGAGGAGAATCAAAAAGGCGCCGACGATGAGTTCCACGACGGTGGAAAATTCGCTGCAGCCATGATCGAACTTTTTAAGGACGGTCTGAAGGGTCTTCATGCACCTGATGTTTTAAGCATCAGGCGTGCCCTTCGCTGATCAGTAAATATCGAGATTTTCCGAGAGCCCGGAATCTTCGCGAATCGATTCCAGCCGCCGCCGCATGCCGCGCGCGGATTCGGGACGGTTGATTCGTTTCGCAAAAAAATCGACGACGACCGGCAGCGTGGAAAGCAGGCCCGCGGAGAGCATCGCGATGGCGGTGTTGCGCTTCACCTTCGCGCCCATCTTGGCGGAAAGGAGAAGGCCGATGCCGCAGCCGACCGCGGTTTGGGTGACGGCGACGATACTAGTGACAGGAAGATTGTCGATCAGGCGATGGCGTTGCAGCTGCATAAACAAAAGGTTTTTAGGTCTGTTTGAAAATAAACTCGAATCGTCTGAGCCGTATCTATTTAGTAGCACACCCTTGTTCAAGCAAGTTCCGTGACACCTTCGCTTTATGTTCTCATTTTGGCCGGCGGCAGCGGCGAACGCTTCTGGCCATTGAGCCGGCGCGCGCGGCCGAAGCAGCTGCTCGCACTTTTTTCGGAAACGACGCTGCTCGAGGCGACACTCGCGCGACTCAATGGGCTTGTGCCGCGCGAGAACATTTTGATCCTCACGAACCGCGACCAGGAAAATGCGGTGCGCGAACTGATTCACGATCTGCCTGCGGAAAACATTGTCGCCGAACCCGCGAAACGCGACACCGCCGCCGCGATCGCGCTCGGCGTCGCGTGGGTCTCACTCCGCGATCCGCAAGCCACGATGATCGTGTTGCCGGCCGATCACATGATCAAAGACACGGCGGCATTTCAAAAAACTTTGCGCACCGCCGCCGAAGCGGCCTCGGAGACCGGCGAACTCGTAACCGTCGGCATTCAGCCGACGTGGGCCTGCCCCGGATTCGGCTACATCGAGCAAGGCGCGAAAATGAAAATCGACGCGCCCGCAGATGCGCCCGACCTTTTTGAAGTGACGAGCTTTCGCGAAAAACCGGGCACGGAAATCGCGGAAAAGTTTTTGCGCCAGGGAAATTTTCGCTGGAACGCTGGCATGTTCATCTGGACGCTGGGCTCCATTCTAAGCGCGTTCCAGCGCCACGCGCCCGAGCTCGCGCAGTTCATCGCGGAGATCAAAGCAGCACAAAACCTCGAGCCGGCGCTCACGGAAAAGTTTGCGGCTCTGCCGAAAATTTCGATCGATTACGCGATCATGGAAAAGGCCGGGCGCGTCCTGATGGTCGAGGCCGCCTTTGATTGGGACGACGTCGGCGGCTGGACTGCGGTTGCGAAATATTTGCAATCGCATGCGGGCGAAAACATCAGCAATCACGAGGCGCTGACGACGATCGATGCGGAGAGAAACATAGTTTTCACCAGCGGGAAAAAACAGGTCGCGCTGCTCGGCGTTCAGGATTTGATCGTCGTTCAGACCGACGACGCGCTGCTCGTTTGTCATCGCGACGAAGCGGAGAAAATCAAAAACCTCGTTGCGAAAATCCCGCCGGAACTACAATGAATCGCGCTCTCGGCATTGATCTCGGTGAAGCGCGCATCGGCCTCGCCATTTCGGATGAACTCGGCATGCTCGCGCATCCGCTGGAAACGATTGCGGTCAAAATTGTCGCGGATCCGATCGCACGCATCGCCGAAATTGTGACGCGCGACAAAGTTGGCATGATCGTGCTCGGCATGCCGCGCAACATGAACGGCACTTACGGTCCAGCCGCCGAAAAAGTGAAAACTTTTGCTCAACAACTAAAGGAGCGGGTCGCGTGCGAAATCAAACTTTGGGACGAGCGGCTCACGACCGTCGCGGCTCAAAAGTCGCTGCACGCCGGCGGCAAAAATGCAAAGCAAAGTCGGGCGGTCGTCGATCAAGTCGCGGCGCAATTGATTTTGCAGGGCTATCTCGACGGCCAGGCGATGCTCGGCTGATGCCGCGGTTGAAGCTTGTCATCGCCTACGACGGGCACCCATTCAGCGGCTGGCAGAGCCAGGCGGGTGGAAACACCGTGCAGGATTTTTTGCAACAAGCGTTCGAGAAAGTTTGTGGCGAAAAACTCGTCGTTCACGGCGCCGGCCGCACGGATGCTGGCGTGCACGCGCTCGCGCAATGCGCGCACGTGGATGTGCCGCCGCAAAAGATCGACTGGCGCGCCGCGCTCAATGCCCATCTGCCGCGCACGATTCGGGTGATGCGCTGGGCACAAGCGCGCGTCGATTTTCACGCGCGTTTTTCTGCGACAGGAAAAGTTTACCGATACCGCATCTGCCGCGCGCCAGTGCTTCCGCCGCTGGAATTGCATCGCGCGTGGCATTTTTCTTCCGAGCTCGATCTCGATGCAATGCAGCACGGCGCAAAACATTTTCTCGGCTCGCATGATTTCGCAGCCTTCGCAGCGAATCGCGGGAAGCCGGTCAGGAGCACGATCCGCACGATTCACAGTCTTGAAATCCGCAGCCGCGGCACGGAGATCACGCTGACTTTTTCGGGCGACGGTTTTCTTTATAAGATGGTCCGGCTGATGACCGGCGCACTGGTGCGCGTGGCGCAGCATCGGCACGAGCCGGAGTGGATCACGACGCTTTTGGCAGGAGAAACAAAGTGCACATTCGCCGCGCCCGCCGACGGCCTTTATCTAGTGCGCGTGCTTTATTGAGCCGCTGGCGAGGCGGAGCTGGTCGCTTCGGGCGCGCCCGGTTTCCGGATCACGATCGCGTATTTCTCGATCACCGCCTGCGCGCCGGCCAATTGGCAGACATAGCGTAGTGCCTCGGTGAACGGCACATTGGAAAGGCTCAGCGAGACCGGCTTGTTCATCTCCGCTGCCGGCAGCTGGCTAACGAATGAGACGACGACCTGTTGTTTCGCAGCCTGCTGTTTGAGGAATTCCAGCGCCGAACTGAGCGACGCATCCTGAAATTTGACCGCAGGCAGAATCAGCGTGCGCAGTTGTTTCTCCTCCTTATTGCCGCGCCCCTGCGCTTCCTGCGCGAGGATTGTGCGCAGATAATTGCGCGCGACCACATTCGACGGATCCATCTGGAGCACGGTGCTGAATTTCGCTTTCGCCGTCGCGAGATCGCCGGCGAGATATGCGCGCTGCGCTTCTGAGGAAAGCTGCGACGTGCCTTGTGCGAAACCAGACGATGCAACCGCGAGAAGAAGTGTCGAGAGAGCCGGGAGGGATCGAAGTTTCATCCTGTCAGCATCGCCGCTGCGGTGTCTTTCGCAACGGCGATGCACAAGTTCAGGACGTTAGAAACCGAACGTGAATGCGAACCGCGGCCGCGAGTAGTGCGGCCGATAGTAATAATGCGGCTCGTAGTAACCCGAATAATATGGCTCGGAGTAAACGACTGCGCGCGGTCGGTAGTAACCATAATATGGCTCATAATAAACCGCGCTGTCCCTGTCGTAACAATAATGATGCCCATGATGGTCGTAGGCGGAGGCCTTCGGCACCAGCACGGCGCTGAAAGTGATTAGAGCCCCGATCGCTAAAAAGAGTGTTTTCATATACCTAATTCGACGCAGAGCCGCCCGCTGTATTCATTGGTTTCAAAATCCTTCGTGCGGTTTCAATTTTTGCGCAGAGAGCGTTTCGATTTCTTCGCCGGGTGCAAACGTGCTGCTGATGCGCGCAATTTTTCGCAGGGTCACGCGATCGCCATCAATGTCCACAAACATCCGGCCGCCGATTGTGGAAAGGTAGCTTCCGGTGTTGACGACGATCCGCGGCCCGCGCCGCCAGACGCCGCAGAGATGCGTGTGCCCCACGATGATGATCCGCGCGCGGGGCCGAAAAACACGCGCCAGCGCCACGGCCTTTGACGGCATTTCGATCCAACATTTCACGATCTGAAGAGGTCGCCACGGCGGCCAGCATTCGCGCGCGATCGTGAGCAACGAAGCGAATGGCCCGCGCGGGATCGACGGCTTGTGCAGCTCGAGCGCGAGCGATGCGCGCTTGTTCGCGGAAAGGCGCTGCTCGAAGTCGTGAAACGCATCCTCCGGCAGCGCCGACAGCTCTTTCACGTGCGCCTCGCGCATGATTTTTGCCTCCGTTCCCCACGGGGCGATGTCGTGAAAAAGCATGTCGCCGTGCGTGACCAGCACCGCGCCGCCTGCGAGATCGAGATGGCTCTGCGCGGCAATGATCGGGTCGTGATTGCCGTTGAGGAAAACCGCCTCCGCGCCTTCACCGGCGCACAATTGAGCGATCGCCGAAGCGCCGCGTTTGCCGCGCGCGCGGCCGCGCAGATAACGCATCTCGACGGTGTCGCCATTGAAAACAACCGTTCGCATTCCGCGAAACAACGGCAGCAGCGACTCAGCGCTCTCGATCAAGCTCGCAGGATGTCCGAAATGCAAATCGGATAAAATGCGGATCGGTTCAGCCAGAGACATTTGTTCTTCTCAATGTAACGCGCAGCGCGAAACGGCTGCACGCAATTCGACTCTCGCGGCAGTCGCGAAAATCACACTGCCGGTTCGAGTTCGTAGCCGACGAATCGCTGTTCCGAAAGCCGCGCCGGTTTTAAAATCAGCCGATTAATTTTTCGAGGCGCGCCGGTGTGGTCACGATATTCCTGCACCTGGACGCCGGCAAAAACCGTCTCATCGAATGGCTTGACCAGCAGCGCGAATCCTCTCGCTTTGATCCGCGCCGAACGTTCCGTGAGGATGATTTCCTCTTCGCTGATGATCGACGTTTCAAAAGATTCGTGGACCGCAAGCTCGTAAAATTCTTTCACGCGTAAACGGCCTTGGCGCTTGTCCAAATAGAAACTGCGGGTCAAATCGATCGCGCCCGCCTCGGCCGGATAGCAGTTCGTGAGATCGATCGAAATTTCCACGTGATCTGCGGCCAGCTCGGCATTGAGAATCCCTGCCGCGTATTGCAAGCCGGCGGCCTGCTCATGGCCATTCACGATCGGCAGCGAATGCCCGAGCGTCCGCGCGGCGAGGTAGTTGTAGCGGTTTTCGCTGAAGAAATCCTTCGTATATTCCGGCGCTCCAATCTCGATCACGAGCGGGATGCCGTTAATGTTCAGTAAATAATTTCCGCAGTCGTTGTGATTGTTTTTCTCCGCGTTGTTGCCCGCTTTCGCCGCGAAATCCCAGCGGTTCCCGCGCGCATCGAGCGCGTGCGCCACGACGATGCCGAGATTTTTAAAATAAAAATCCTCAGGCTCGATCGCGCGCTCGGCGGAGTGATCGGCGGGCACATTTAAAAAAAGCCGCGTGAGATAAAGCAGGTCCGTGCGCTGGCCGCGCATGTTCAATCCCGTGTGCCCGAGCCGCGTGTAATTCCGATAGCCGTGCGCGCCGAGCAGGCTGTCGTCAAAGCGCCGGCCGAGGTAGGTGAGCAGCGCCGGATTCAGCGCGCCGTTACGCGGACTGTCGCCAAAGTTCACGAAATGGTGATTCGCTAGCGTAACGCGCGGTGCGTATTTCGCGATCTCGCGCACGCGCTCGTCGCCGGCGAAAAACGAGAGCGCTCCATCGGTGCGCGTCTCGAGTTGCTCGTTTAGAAAACTGAACCAGCCGAATCCGTATTGCCAATAGCCCGGCCCTTCCGCGCAGCCGCCATCCTCGCCGAAGGCCTCGAGAAAAACGTTGAGATAACGGCGCGCAATCAAAAGCAGCCGCGCGATCATCTGCGGATCGTCCTCCGCGGCAAATGCGGCTCCGAGTAAACCTTGATGGCAGACCGCGTTCCAGTTGCCGCCGGATCGCGTCCAAAACAAGTCTTGATGCCGGTAAATGTAATTCTCGAAAAGTTGTTTTCGCAGCCGCGTCTTAATTGCGCCCACCAATTCCGCCGGTAATTCCGCGCCAAAAAGATCGAGCGTTTCGCCCATCATGTTGCCGGTTTCGCACGCGAATAAATCGAGATGCATCGGATCTTTTCCCGACGGCGAATTCACGTGCGCCGGCAGCGCCCACGAAACTTCCTCCGAAATTTGCGCGAGCTTGTCGCGCATCGAATCGAGCCAATTTCGTCCGCCATCGATCAGCGCGCACATCGCGGCGCGGGCGAAACGGCGGCGTCTTTCAAAATACGCATCTTCAAACGGCAGCCGATTCCCGCTCGTGAAAAATTCGCGATACAACTCGTCCGTCAGCGCGGGCAGTGACTCGCCGATTTCCTTGGTCGCGAGCGCGCGGATCGGCTCCATCCACGATTGCACCATCGCGCTTTCCGCAGCGCTTTTCCAACGCTCGGAACCGAGCGGCGGCATCATCGCGCGCTTCGGGATAAAACTCTGTGCTGCCTCGTCCTGCGTCAGGTTTTCCGCGAGGACGTTCTTCATCGCAAGCGGTCCGGATTCAAGCGCTGAAGCGGCTTGGGGACGAAAAGTCCGTCGCGGCGGATGACTTTTCCGTCGAACGAAATGGTGCCGCCGCCATAGTCCTGGCGCTGGATGCAAACCATGTCCCAATGCACTTGCGACGCGGTTGCCGTTGTCCGCCTGCTCGTAGGCTTGGCCCGGCGTGAAATGAAACGAGCCACTGATTTTTTCGTCGAACAAAATGTCCCGCATTGGATGCAAAATGTGCGGATTAAATGCGAGCGAAAACTCACCGATGAAGCGGGCGCCCGCATCAGAGTCGAGAATTTCATTCAACTTTTTCGAATTGTTCGCGGTCGCGTCGACGACTTTGCCGTCTTTGAAAGCGAGGCGAATGCTGTCAAAGGCGGTCCCTTGATAAATGGTCGGCGCGTTAAACGTGACGTGACCTTGCACGGAATTTTTGACGGGCGCGGTGAAGACTTCGCCGTCCGGAATATTGTGCGAGCCACCGCACGTGATCGCCGGTATTCCCCTGATGGAAAATTGCAAATCGGTGCCCGGACCTTTGATTTCCACGCGGTCAGTTTTTTCCATCAACGCTTTCAGCGCCTTCATTCCCGGCACCATCCGCGCGTAGTCGAGCGTGCAGACATTGAAGTAAAAGTTTTCGAATTGCTCGGTGCTCATCCCGGCCTGCTGCGCCATCGACGGCGTCGGCCAGCGCAACACGCACCAGCGGGTTTTTTTCACGCGCCAGTCGATCACGGGGCGCATGATTTTCATCGCGAGCTTCATTTTTTCGCCCGGCACGTCGGACATCTCGGTGATGTTTTCACTGCCGCGCACTGCGATGTAGGCGTCCATCTTTTTCATCCGCGCCAGCTCGTGCTCAGCTGCAAATTGATACTGCGCCTCGCTCGCCTCACGCGCCATCTCGCGCACGACGCGGGCCTGATGCGTCTGCACGAACGGCAGCGCTTTCGCACCGCGCACCGCGCGAATGAGCGCCACGGTCATCTCGGGCGGAATGTCGTATGCGTCGAGCAAGACTTTTTCGCCTGGCCGCAGCTTCGTGGAATAGCCGACCAGCAGCTCCGCGAGTTGATCGAAACGTGGGTCGCGCATGAAAATAAAGGATTGTGACGGAAGCGGAGGCCTTTAACTTTTACTGCATGAACCTCGAAATCCCAGCGCAAAAACAGACGCGATTGCTCGCAAAGAAATGAGCGCCGAAGTTTTGCTCTCCGCTTCGCAGCTTGCCGCGGAGCGCGCGCGGCTCAATGCGAACGGCGCGAAATTGGTTTTCACCAACGGCTGTTTCGACCTACTCCACGTCGGCCACGTCCGCTATTTGCAGGCTGCGCGCGCGCTCGGCGATGCGCTCGCGGTCGCGGTGAATGGCGACGCCTCGGTGCGCGGGTTGAAAGGCGAAGGGCGTCCGATCAATGGCGAAGCGGATCGCGCGGAAGTCATCGCCGCGCTCGAGTGCGTCGATTTCGTCACGATTTTTCCCGAGCAGCGCGTGACGAATTTGGTGCGCGAAGTGCGCCCGCATATTTACGCGAAAGGCGGCGACTACACCATCGACAGCCTCGACTCCGAGGAGCGCACTGCGCTGGAAAACGCGGGCGCTGAAATCAAAATTTTGCCGCTCGTGCCTGGAAAATCGACGACGAGCATCATCGCGAAATGGAAAAGCTGAAGCTTGGCGTGCTCGGTTCGGGCAAAGGTTCCAACTTTCGCGCCATCCTGGATGCCATCGCGGCGGGCTCGCTGCAGGCCGAGGTGCGCATCGCGATTTCAGATGTCGAAAGCGCCGGCATCCTTGATTTGGCGCGGATGCGCGGGCTGCGCGCGGAATTTGTCGCGCCGGGAAATTACCGCACGAAGATGGAAACGGACGCGGAAAAAAAAGTCGTTGAACTGCTGCAATCCGAAAAAGTCGAGCTCGTCGTCCTCGCCGGTTTCATGCGGATGATCAAGGCGCCGCTGCTCGAGGCTTTTCCGCGCCGCATCCTGAATATCCATCCGTCGCTGCTGCCGAAATTCCCCGGACTGGAAGCGTGGAAACAGGCACTCGCGGCCGGCGCGATGACCACGGGCTGCACGGTGCATTACGTGGACGGCGGGATGGACAGCGGCGAAATTCTCGCGCAACACGAGGTCGCGATCGAGCCGGACGACACGCCGGAAAGTTTGCACGCGCGCATCCAGCACGCCGAGCACGCGCTTTATCCCGAGGTGATTCGCGGCTTCGTGCGCGGGCGAGCAGATTGAATCCGGCGCGCGATTACTTCAAAATATTCTCGATGTCCACCGAACCAGTCACCCTGATTCTCGCCGAAGACGATGATGGCCACGCGCATCTCGTGGAGCGGAATTTGCACCGCGCCGGTTTGTTGAACAACTTTCTCCGCGTGCGCGATGGGCAGGAGTTGATCGATTTCATGCACGGCCGCGGCGAATTTGGCGACCGCGTTCTCAGCGAATCGCTCGTCGTTTTACTCGATATCAACATGCCGCGTGTCGATGGGATCGAGGCGTTGCAGCAAATCAAGGGCGACCCGGCGCTCAGCGCGACTCCGGTGATCATGCTGACCACCACGGACGATCCGCGCGAGATTGACAACTGCTACAAGGCCGGCTGCAACGTCTACATCACAAAGCCGGTCGAATACGAGGCGTTCATCGACGCGATCAAGCGACTCGGGATGTTTTTGCAGATTGTGAAAAAGCCGCGCAGCGGCCGCGGTCGCGCCTAGGCCGAATGAGCGATGTATTTCGCGGGCGCGTGCTCGTGCTTGAGGATGACGGGGGAGTAAATTATCTCCAGTGCCAGGCGCTCAAGCGCTCCGGTTTCACGGCAGTGCCGTCGATGAGCGCAACCGATGCGCTGGAAAAAATCCGCGAGGGCGGCATCGATATTTTGCTCACCGATTACGTCTTGCCGGGCGAGCTGAACGGCGTCGATTTTTACAAACAAGTCGTCGCCGCCGGTTTCGATCTGCCGGCGATTTTGGTGACCGGATTTAGCGACGAACAAAAAGTGATCGAAGCGCTCCGCGCGGGCGTGCGCGAGTTCATCCCGAAGACGCTCGACTACATCGAGTTTCTGCCCGCGGCGGTCGAGCGCGTGATGAAACAAGTGCGCGCCGAGCGGCAGCTGGCCGAATCCGAGCGGCTGCGCGAAAGCGAGGAGCGTTTCCGGACATCGGTCGAAAGTTTGCTCGACGCCTTTGCAACTTTTACCGCATCGCGCGACAGCTCGGGCGAGATCGTTGATCTCCGGATCGAATTCGCCAATCACGCCGCTTGCGCGTCGCTGGGTCGTTGCGCCGAAGAGCTGAACGGGCGGGGACTTTTACAACTGTTACCGTCGAGCAGAACAAACGGTTTGTTTGCGCATTATGTGCAGGTTGTTGTCACAGGAGAGCCGTTTGTCGCGGACGGATGTCAAGTGACGGACGATTGGGGCGATGGTCGCCGGACGCGCAGTTTCGACATTCGCGTTTCAAAACTGGGAGATGGCATCGCAGCCGCGTGGCGCGACGTGACAGACCGGATGCTTGCGGAGGAGGCCTTGCGCGAAAGTCAGGAACGGCTGCGCCTCGCGGTCGATTCCGCCGCATTGGGCGCGTGGGAACTCGCGCCGCAAACCGGCGCACTTTTCTTTTCGGAACGCTGCCGAAAAATGTTTGGATTCGGCCCGGATGAGCAGGTCACATATCAAATTTTTCTCGGTCGCTTGCACCCTGAGGATCGCATTGCGACCGAGGCTGCGGTCGACGCCGCACTCAATCCGACTGGCAACGGACATTATAGCATCGATTACCGGGCCGTTTGGCCTGACGGCACTGTCCGATGGATCGCTGCGGCGGGACGAGCCTTCTTTGACGGCGAAGGCAGCAACCGCGTTGCGACTCGATTTTTGGGCACAGTTCTCGACGTTTCGCAGCGAAAGCTCGCGGAGCTGGAATTGAACCGCGCGAAGCAGGCGGCCGAGGCCGCGAACCAGGCGAAGGATCAGTTTCTCGCGGCGCTCTCGCACGAGCTGCGCACGCCTTTGACGCCGGTGCTCGCGATCGCATCGGACCTTGAGCGGGACGCGGCGCTTCCCCGTGAGCTGCGCGAAAAACTCCGCGTCATCAGCCGCAATGTCGAGCTGGAGGCGCGGCTCATCGATGATTTGCTCGACCTCACGCGCATCGTGCGCGGCAAGCTCGAGCTGCGCCGCGACGTCGTCGTGCTCGACGAAGTTTTACGCCAGACCTCGCACGACGTCTGTCCGCCCGCGGACAAAGATGTCGCGCTCGATTTGCAACTCACGCTGCAAGACGCGCGGACGTGGGCGGATGCCTCGCGCTTAACGCAAGTCATTTGCAATTTGCTCTCCAATGCTTACAAATTTACGGGGGCTTCCGGTCGCGTCACATTGAGCAGCTCCCTCGAACCCGGAGGCGGGCTCGCTTTTGAAGTGAGGGACAATGGAATGGGCATCGATCCGGAAATGCTGCCGCGAATTTTCGATGCGTTTGAGCAGGGACCGAGACGCATCACGCGTCAATTCGGCGGGCTCGGACTCGGGCTCGCGATCAGCAAAGCGATTGTGGACCGGCACGGCGGCACACTCACAGCGGAGAGCGACGGTCTTGGCAAAGGCGCGAAATTCCGCGTCGTGCTGCCGCCATTAAAGGATTCGCAAAACGTCGGGGCACAGAGCCATTTCGCAGACGACTCTGCAGGAGCAAACAAGATGGTGCCGTGGCACATTCTCGTCGTTGAGGATCATGCAGACACGGCGAGCGTGATGGAGAATTTACTCCGCCGCATGAAGCACAAGGTGACGATTGCGAACAGCATCGCCGAAGCGATGGCTATGGAGGAAAAAAATCGCGAGTCGGCGCCATTCGATTTGATTTTGTGCGATCTCGGTTTGCCGGATGGCTCCGGCATCGATCTCATGCGGCAGCTCTCGCAGCGGTCATCCGCGCGCGCGATCGCGCTCAGCGGGTTTGGAATGGACGAAGATGTGCTCAGCAGCCGCGCCGCTGGGTTTTCCGCGCATCTCGTGAAGCCTGTGAGTCTCTCCACGCTCGAGGCGACGATGAAAAGCGTGATGCTTTCGGGGCGTTAACGGGTCGCAGGCCGCAGATTGAGGAGCGAATGCAGCCATTCGCCGTCGGTGTTTCGTTATCCCGTGCATGCCTGAAACAATTTTGATCACCGGCGCGAATCGCGGCATCGGCCTTGCACTTGCGCGCGAACTGCTCGGTGCGGGGCAAAAAGTCATCGCCGCCGCGCGGCATCCGGCGGACTCGGAGGAATTGAAAGAACTGGAAATGGTGCACGCGGAAAGAGTGACGCTTGTGCAGCTCGACGTGACATCTGATGAGTCGGTGCTTGGTGCCGCGAAGGCGCTGGAGCGCGAGGTGCCGGCGATCGACGTGCTGGTGAATAACGCCGCAATTTTTCCCGAGGAAGGCGACGAGTCGATTGTCGATTTTGATTTGCAACATTTCCGCGATGCATTTGAAACCAACGTCATTGGCGTCGTGCGAATGACGCGCGCTTTTTTGCCGCTGCTGGAAAAGTCTGAGAATCCGCGCGTGGTTAATATTTCGTCGGGTGCCGGTTCCATTTCCAAGAAAGACGACCACGGCTACTACGCCTACTCCACGTCGAAGGCGGCGCTGAACATGGTCACACGCGCGATGGCGGCGGAACTGAAAAAAGTCTGCATCGTCGCGCTTTCGCCGGGATGGGTGAAGACCGATATGGGCGGGCCGAACGCGCCGCTCACGCCCGAGGCGTCCGCGCGCGCGATCGCGAGAACCGCACTGAATTTGAAGTGCGAGCAAAGTTCAAAATTTCTCGAGCGAACGGGCTCGGAGAGCAGTTGGGCCTGGTAGCGAATCAGGCGCGAAGCGGCGTCAGCGCTGCATCGAGCGCTTCCATCGGCAGTCCGATCACGTTGGTGCGCGAGCCGTCAATTTTGGCGATGAGACCGATCGGGTCTTCCTGTGCGGCATAAGCGCCGGCCTTGTCCAGCGGTTGCACGAGCGTCAGATATTTGCGGATTTCGACGGCGGAAAGGTTACGGAAATGAACGCGCGAAACTTCGACGAGACCGCGCGCGAAATTCCGCGCGCCGCACTCGATCCAAACGCCTGTAAAAACTTCGTGCGTCCGTCCATTCAGCCGCGAGAGCATGGCGAATGCGTCATCGAGGTCGCGCGGCTTGCCGAGCGGTTCTCCATCGAGCGCGACCAACGTGTCGGCGCCGATCACGATCGCATCTCGCCGCAAACGCGCGACGGCAACAGCTTTTAACCGGGCGTTAAGCAACGTCGTTTCAGCCACCGTCAGATGTGTCGGAGTTTTTTCCGAAACGTCCGCGACAAGAACTTTGAAATCATACCCGAGCTGCGCCAGCAGCTCGCGCCGTCGCGGCGAGCCTGATGCGAGCACGAGCGGCGCGGAAAAAATGATGCGTGATTTTTTTCCCACGCCGCGGTCGCCGCTATTGCTGCGGCATGTTGAATGACGGCATTTTCATCTGCGTGTAGCCGGCGGGTATTTGAAATTCCGTGTCGGCGACCGGCTGTTCGTTCACCGAGACAAGCGTCGTCGTGATTTTTTGGCCGTTCATATCCACTTCGGTTTTGATCGGCATCCCCTTGAAATCGCTCGGGCTTGGCATCAGACCTTTCGTCATCGCCGCGAGACCGCCTTGCTGGAATTTCGTCATCGCGGCGAGCACGTTCGCCCAATTTGGAAAGTTCGGCGCGATCCAATATTCAACTTTCATCCCGCCGAACTGACACGTGTATTCCTCAGTCTCGTAGCCATTGATAGTTTCCTTGCGGCCGGTCGCGACCGGCTTAGGATTCGGCGCGGGCGAACCCGATGCCGTCTGCTGTTGCATCTGCTTTTGCATTTGCTCCATCAACGCCTTGGTGCTGCTCGCGGGGATGATCATGTAAGATTTTTGCGCGGGCATGAGGGTCGTCACGTCGCCGGTCGTCGCATCGGTGATCGTGCTGACCTGCGGCGAGACGTCGGCGCGGATTTTGTCGCCCTTGAATTTCATCGTCATCTCGCCGGACTGGCCTGCGCCCTCGACTTTTTGCACGATGACCATGTCCGCGCGCGCGGCGAACGTCAGGCCGAGAGAAATGAGGACGGGGAGAAATTTCATCCTATTTTCGTAAACCCGCGAGGGGCGTTTGCCAAATCAATCTCGCGCGGCATTCAAGCCCGCTTTTGTAAAATGCGCAGAAGTTCGCGGCCCTCGCGGCCGGGGAAAGTCCGCCCCGGAACCCATTCGTCGAGCACGTCAAAACTTTTTCCAAACAGCGTGTCGAGCTCCGCGATTGTCACGCCAAACGGCGGCCCAACATCGCTGCCGGGATCGAGATAAAAGATCGCGAGCAATTTTCCGCCGCCTTTAAGAGCATTGCGGGCGGCCGCCGCGTAGTCGGCGCGCTGCGACGGATCGATCGCGCAAAAACAAGTGTGCTCGAAGATCCAGTCAAAGTTTTCGCGTGAACCGATCTCGAAAAAATCGGCGAGCTCGTAACGCTCGTGCGCAACTTTTGGAAAAGTTTCCGCGCCGCGAATCGCACTCGGCGCGATGTCGATGCCGAGCACTTTGTTTTCAGTCCGCGAAATCGCGCGGACATCGAAACCGTAGCCGCAGCCGGGCACGAGCACCACGCCGTCGAGCGGATGCGCGCGAACAAAATCGACGAGCTCAGGATGCGGCGCGCCTTTGTCCCAAGGCGTTTCGCCGGTGCGGTAGCGCTCTTCCCAATCAGTTGGCATCTTGTGCGGCGCGCGAAATTATTTCCGCACCCAGACGCTGGCGTGCGCGACATTCCATTGAAATTTTCGCGCATGCTCGCGGATTAAAAACGGGATGTCGCGCGTTCGCAAAAGTTTGAAGTCGCTCGACAAAAATCGGTTCAGCGTATCGAACGTGTCGTAACGGACGCCGTCGCGCTCATAGCCGCCGAGCCAGTTCGGCAGAGGCGTGAATTCTTTTGTCCAGGTGCACGGCGTCGTGATGATGAGCTGGCCGCCAGGCCGCACGAGTTGCGGAAATTTCAACACGAGCTTGATCGGTTCCTCGAGCCGGCAGAGCAGATTCGCCGCGAGCACGACATCGAAAGTGCCGAGCATCGCTCGCAACCGCAGCGCATCGCCGACTTCAAAATGGACGCGCGTGCGATCGATTTCATGCGGCACCTCCGCGACGCAGCGCGAGGTCAGCATGCCTTCGGTGATGCGATCAAAGCCGAGCCGGCCGGTTTTTTTCAACTGAGCAGCGGCGCGAATAAAGTGCTGCGAATTATCGATGCCAATGACTTCCGGGGAATGCCGCGCCAGCTCGAAGCTCGCGCGGCCGACCGCGCAGCCGAGATCCAGCGCGCGCGCATTCGGGGCGAGCAGCGTCGTGTCGAGACCGATGCTTACGCAGCGCTCAGCGAAACCGACAGCTTCGCGCGGACCGAAATCATACGGCAGCAAATCCTCAGCAGTGCCGTAGTGAAAAAGCAGATATTCATTGAGCGTGCGTTCGGTCTCGTAAACGTTTTCCGCCATTCGCGTTACGCGTCGAGGAGCGACCGCATGTATTTCGGCACGTAATTTTCGAGCAAAATTTCAGTTGCGCCGTCGCGATGCATTCGCGCCTGCGTCACGTTGATCTCCGGCGTTTTCGTGGGCGAAAAAAGGATGTCGTCATGCGTCGCATTTTTCGCGTTGGTGAATTTGTCCGGCGTCAAATGTCCGCCGAGATGATCGCTGCGGCCGGTCGCGACATGGATCGTGCCGAGGATTTTTTCGTCCTGAATGTCGCGCCCCGATGGCGGCAACTCCTGCGTGCCAAAACCGAGCTCGCCGAGAGCGCCCGTGACCGGATCGCTCGCGAGTTTCGCGTTGTGCGCAGCGACCGTCGCCGCGTCACCACGGATGAGCGTCGCGTGTTTTACACGTCCGCCGCCCACGCTCATGAGGCCAATCGTGCCGTCCTCATATTTCATCGGGAATTCGCCTTCCGCGCCCGTCGGAACGAAGTAAATTTCGCCTGCGGGCAAATTCGCGACGTCGGGACCGCCGAGGCAAAGGCCGTGACTTTTTTGCGCTTCCTGCCGACCGAGTTCGAGGCGCAGCGTGTGCGTTTTGCCGTCGAGATTGAAATCAATTTCGATCCAATCCGCGCGCGTCATGCCGATGCGCAGCTTTTCCGCCTGCCGACTGACGTCGTTATAATCGACCGCGAGTCCGGAATCGAGAATGACCTGGTTGACGCCGTGCAAAGTGGCGCCGCGGAAGCCAAACTCCTTCGCAAATTTCGTCAGCGGCGCCGTCGCCGAATACGTGGAGATACATAAAATGAGATCATAGTTCGGATAAATGTCGCGGCTGAGACTCAGCGCGCGGCCGTCCGGCGCGAACGCTTCATCGGGCAGATCGAGATTGCTGCCGCCGGTGATTTTGTAGGCGAACAATTCGCCGCCTTTGAGCTGAAGTTCCGCGAGCACGCCGTTACGCAGCGCCTGGTAAAAATAGTCGTGCGCGTTGCTCTGGATCGAGAGATCGGGATTTTTCAGAAACCCGAAATCCTTCACGTCGCGCGGATCTTCGAGGTCAATGAGGATACAAACCCGTTCGCCGGCTTTTGGATTGAAGGTCGTGCGCAGCAGGCGCGCCAGGCTGAATGGCGGGAATTTAAATTGTTTCGGAGGCGGGTTCGTTGTTGTTTGCATTTCGGTGAAAGTTATACGCGAAGAAATGGTTTCCGGATGATCTGGCGCACCTGCCGCGGCGATTTTGATCTGAGTCAGCGCGCGCTCGTGATGGGAATTTTGAACGTCACGGTAGATTCTTTCTTTGATGGCGGCAAGTTCCTCTCGGCCGATGCGGCAGCGGCACACGGAGAACTCCTCGCCGCACAAGGCGCGGACATCATCGACATCGGCGGCGAATCGACGCGGCCCGGCGCTGAGCCCGTTTCGGCCGATGACGAAATGCGGCGTGTGCTGCCGGTGATCGAGCAGATCGCGCGGCGCACGACGTGCGTCATTTCCATCGACACGTCAAAGCCGGAAGTCGCTCGCGCAGCCGTTGCGGCGGGCGCGGCGATCATTAACGATGTGACCGGATTGCGCGATCCGGCGATGCGCGAAGTGGTGCGCGCGACCGGCGCCGGCGCGATCGCGATGCACATGCAGGGGACGCCGCGCGACATGCAGCGCGCGCCGCATTACGAAGATGTAACGACGGAAATACGGGAATTTTTTCGACACGCTTTCCAGTCCGCTGTAACCTCGGGCATTGACCCGATGAACCTCGCTTTCGATCCCGGGATTGGCTTTGGCAAAACGCTTGCGCACAACCTCACGTTGCTCAAAAACCTTGACGCCGTGCGGATTCCCGACCGACCGCTGGTGCTCGGCGTTTCGCAAAAATCTTTCCTCGGAAAAATCGTCGGCTCATCAGAAATGGATGCGCGGCGCTGGCCGACGGTCGCGATCACGAGCTTCGCGCGCGAGCGCGGCGCGAATGTTTTGCGCGTGCACGACGTGAAGCCGAATGCCGAGGCGCTGCGCATGACGGAAGCAATTTTGGCCGTTCCATGATGACGCAGGTCATGAATTTTTCGGAAGAGAATTGGCGCTCCGGCGTCGAAATTCTCATTCTCTGGGTCGCGATTTATTACGGCTATTTGTATTTCCGCGGCACGCGCGGGGCGAAAGTTTTGACGGGCCTCGCGCTGATTTTTTTGACGCTGATTTTTGTTTCGCAGCTGTTAAAACTTGTCGTCATCAGCTGGCTCATTCGCAGCCTCACCGCGTTTCTCGCAGTCGCACTCGTCGTCATCTTTCAACCGGAACTGCGGCGCGCGCTGGCAGCGCTCGGCAGCCACCGCATCTTTTCCACTACGAGCCAGAGCCGCGAAACGATCGAGGTCGTCACGGAAATCATTTTCGAATTATCCAATCGTCCGTTCGGCGCGCTGATCGCTATCGAGCGCGACATCAACCTCGCCGCATTCGCGGAGAGTGGCGTGCCGATTGATTGCGAAATCTCCCCGGAACTGATTGTGACGATTTTTCATCCAAAAACTCCGCTGCACGATGGCGCTATTATTTTGCGCAATGAGCGGATCGTGGCGGCGGCGTGCATTTTTCCCGTGAGCCAGCGCGAAGATCTCGACCGCAATCTCGGCCTGCGGCATCGCGCGGCGCTTGGCGTGACTGAGGAATCGGACGCGCTGGCGCTGGTCGTTTCAGAGGAAACCGGCATTGTGTCCATCTGCCATCGCGGTAAAATGGAACGCGATTTTAATCCCGAAAGTTTCCGAAAGCGCCTCTCGGAATTGCTGCTGCACGAGAAATATGAAAAGCCTGATTCTGAACAACTGGGCGGCGAAGCTGATCTCGCTCGTGCTCGCGAGCGTGCTTTGGTTTCTCGTCAAAAAGAACGTCGAAACGACGAGTTTGCGGCCTGACCGCGACCTTTTTAAAACTCCGCAAGTCGACACTCGCCATGGACTCAAAAGTCGTTAACGCGCCGGCAGCCGCCGCCAAAACAAGCTCGCCACCCGCGCGAAAAATCTTCGGCACCGATGGCGTGCGCGGCATCGCGAACATCGAGCCCGTGACCGCGGAAACTGCATTAAAGCTGGGCCGCGCGGCCGCGCACGTGATCACGCAACTCAACGCAAGCCAGCGCGGGCATCGCGCAAAAATCGTCATCGGCAAGGACACGCGCCTCTCGGGTTACATGCTCGAAAACGCGCTCGCGGCCGGCATCATGTCGCTCGGCGTGGACGTGCTGCTCATCGGTCCGCTGCCGACGCCCGGCGTCGCATACATCACGCGCTCGCTGCGCGCGGATGCGGGAATCGTGCTGAGTGCATCGCACAATCCTTACGAAGACAATGGCATCAAATTTTTCCGGCATGACGGCTACAAGCTCGATGATGAAATTGAGATGCAGATCGAAAATCTCGTCTTCAGCGGCGAGATCGAATCGGTCCGACCCACCGCAGGAAAAATCGGGCGCGCCACGCGCATCGACGATGCGCTCGGCCGTTACGTCGAATTTGCGAAGCGAAGTTTTCCGCGAAACCTGACGCTGGAAGGGTTGCGGCTCGCCGTCGATGTCGGCAACGGCGCGGCCTACAAATCGACGCCGTGCATTTTGCGCGAGCTCGGCGCGACCGCGATCATCGCGCACAACACGCCGAACGGCCGCAATATCAACAAGGAATGCGGCAGCACTCATCCCGCCGAAATCCAGCGCCTCGTCAAGGAAACCGGCGCGCAAATCGGCATCACGCATGACGGAGATGCCGACCGGGTCCTGCTTTGCGACGAAAAGGGAGAGCTCGTCGACGGCGACGAAATCATGGCCATTGCCGCGATTGATTTTTTGAAAAGCAAACGGCTCGCGCAAAACACGCTGGTTGCGACGGTGATGAGCAACTTTGGCCTCGACGAAGCGCTGGCCGCGCACGGCGGCAAAGTCGCGCGCACGAAAGTCGGCGACCGCTACGTCATCGCCGAGATGATGAAGCGCAAATTGAACCTCGGCGGCGAGCAAAGCGGTCACATGATTTTTCACGATTACTGCACGACCGGCGACGGCATCGTGAGCGCGCTGCAAATTTTGCGCATCGTCGTGGAAACGGGCAAGCCGCTCAGCGAGCTCAAACTTTGTCTAAACAAATATCCGCAGGCGCAAAGAAACCTGCGCGTCAAAATGAAGCCGCCGATCGAGGAATTGCCCGAAGTTGCGGAATTGATGCGCGCCGCGGAAAGCGAGCTCGCGGGCGCGGGGCGCGTGCTGCTACGCTATTCCGGCACCGAGCCGAAAATTCGTCTGCTGATCGAAGGGCGCGACGCTGCGCGCATCGATGCGCGCGCAGATGAAATTGCAGCCGCGATCGTCGCCTCGATTGGCGAATGAACTATTTCATCACCGGCACGGACACCGGTGTCGGGAAAACTTTCGTCGCCACAATGCTGATTCGTGCGCTGCGCGCCGCGGGGCACGACACGGTGGGCATGAAGCCGATTTGCTGTGGTGATCGCGCTGACGCAGAGGCGTTGCTCGCGGCCTCGGGCGGGGAAATTTCAATCGACGATGTCAATCCGGTCTGGTTGCGAACGCCCGCTGCGCCTTTCGCCGCGGCAGGGATCGAGAATCGCGAGGTTGACCTCGACGCGGTGCGGCAAACTTTTGCGCGATTGCGCCGGACGCATCGATCGCTCGTCGTGGAGGGAGTTGGCGGATGGCTCGTGCCGATCGCGTCAAAGTTTTTCGTGGCCGACCTTGCGGCAGAATTTTCTTTGCCAGTCGTCGTCGTCGCAAGCAACAGGCTCGGAACGATAAACCACACCCTTTTAACAGTCCGCGAAATCAAGTTGCGCGGACTTTCGTGCGAGGGCGTGATTTTCAACCACGACAGCGAGGCAGCGGCAACCACGCGCCGCGCGGATCTCGAATCTCATCTTGAGGTCCCGATTCTGATGGAAATAACGCGGGGTCAAAAAGAAGTGGCTGTCTTGCCTGAACGCCCTCTCGAGTCGTAATCCCGACACGACTGTCTTTGTTTTTTACAGCGCAGCGCCTCCGATTTCTGCGCTTCCTCTGTAAACTTGCGGAGGCACGTCCATTGCTCGTCTGTCATTGCCCAACAAACTCCAATGCAACTCGAGAAAATTTTCCACGTTCATCAATCACTTTCCGAAACCCAAAGCCGTCTCGCATCGGTCACCTCCTATCGCCGCCATTTGGACGGCGTGACGAAAGCGATGATTTGCGATGGCACTGCGCAGTTTCGGTTCGAACCGGGCCTCGGTTATTCGATCAACGTCGATCTCCTCGAACTCGCCGGCAAAACTCCGGGTCAGATTTTGTTCCGCTCGACCAGCGGCAACATCGAGGTTGCCGGCATGATCGAGTTCTTCGCGATTCGCGAGCAGGTAACCGAAGTGGTGCTGACGTTGGATTATCAACTCAGCGCGCCGCTCGCTCGCGTGGTCGATAATCTGACGCACGTGATGGATCGATTTTTGGACGTTCAGCTGCGCCGGCTGCAAGCGCACTTTGAAGGCGTCGGCACCATGGCGGCGCATTCAGCTGGTCATTTTGCGGGAATGGGTTTGGCGCATTCTGCGGCGTAAAAGAACGCGCCATTTTTCACCCGAGGCCGATTATTTTTCGCAGTTCTAACGAGCGCGCGGCGTTTTCCGCATCGGATAAAACCGGCTGCAAACCAGTTTCTGGGGACGCGTCGGGAATTGTCACCCACGAACGGCAGCCGCCGAACTTTGGCTCGTCCGGAAATTCAAAGATAGGTTGCAGCCGATGGATTCGGACGAACGCGAGGTGCAACTCGTTTTTGCTGT
The DNA here is from genome assembly GCA_963836755.1 of uncultured Verrucomicrobiae bacterium. Lineage (GTDB taxonomy): Bacteria > Verrucomicrobiota > Verrucomicrobiia > Chthoniobacterales > Chthoniobacteraceae > JAJPJG01. Next base: position 333,335 of record CAWIKF010000001.1, read on the forward strand.
CGTAACGAAATCGCTCCTCGACAACTTCGTCGCGCCAGAGGTGAAAACTTTTTAGCCGACGCGCCGTCTCGAGATCGGTGAGAAGCGCGTTCCATTCGACGCGCGCGAGAAATTCGATTCTCACGATTCCCGACTCGCAATGAGGCAGCGGCGTATCGGCGGGCAACTCTAATTTCGAAACCTGCTCGTGAAAAAGCGTTGGGAACAAGAAGAATTCCTCGTGCTTGAACTGAAAACCGGCGCGGCCCTCGGCGATGCCGCCTTTGCGCAGCAGGATTGATTGGCGGCCTGAGCCGAGCGCGTCGCAAATCAGCGTCCATTCTTTAAAAGCAATGCTCATCGCGGCGATTCAAGCACGGTCGGCCGCGCTTTTTCCATTCATCATTCACAATCTTTGGTTCATAATTTTCCGCCATGGCTTTGAACATTGATTTGCACTGCCATTCATTTTTTTCCGGAGACGGCGTCAGCAGCCCGGAGGAGTTGATCGCTTCTGCCAAACTCAAAGGCCTCCACGGTTTTGCGCTCACCGATCACAACACTTCCGACGGCGTCAATTACCTCCTCGACAAAGGATTGATGCGGGCTGACGGCCAACCGGTCGGCGATTTTCTCATCATCCCGGGCGTCGAGGTGACGACTGCGGAAGGCCATCTGCTCTGCCTCGGAGTGCAGCTTCCAAATTTAAAAGGAACGCCGGCGAAAGAGGTTTGCGAGCTCGTGCATCAAGGTGGCGGCGTCGCAATCCCGCCGCATCCTTACGACTTGTTTCGCGCCGGGATCCGGCAGGCAGTGCTGGATCAAATTCCCATCGATGCGCTGGAAGTATTCAACGCAGCGACCACTCTCAAGCGATACAACCGCCAGGCTTTTGAATATGCGCAGATGCGGAATTTACCGATGACGGCCGGCAGCGATGCGCATCACGAAGCGGCGATCGGCACTGCTTACACTATTTTGAACACGGAAGATTTTTCGCTGCGTGGCGTGCTCGCGCAGATTTTGAAAAGCAACGAGTTGAATCAACAATACATGAGCCCGCGCGACAGCCTGCGCAAAACCTGGAACAATTGGTTGCGGCTGCGCCGGCGCAAGCATCACGCGCCCGCGGCGACCGCCGAAAATCTCGAAAAATAAGTCACGCGATTCGCACGGCGCGCGTTTTATCGAGCCGCAAGACATCGCCGGATTCAAACGCGGGCGTCGCTTTTGGATCCGTGATTTTTTCACCGCGTAATTGCACGCTGCCTTGCTCGATGAGACGCCGCACGTCGCCGCGCGAGCGCGCGATGCCAAACGCGCTTTCGTAAGCCGCGACGCCGATCGAAACGATGTCGCGATCCGCGCTTTTCATGGAAAACGATGGAAGCGTCGCGTGGTCAATGTCGCGTTTACTGAAGCGCAGGTTGAATTCATCCAGCGCCGTCTGCGCCGCGGCGCGCGAGTGGTAGCGCTCGACGATCGCGAACGCGAGCTGCTTCTTTGCCTCCATCGGATGCAACGCGGGCATTTCGATGCCGAGCAGGAGCAAATAATAGCGCGCCATTAACGCATCGGAAATACTCATCAATTTTCCGAAAATTTCCCCCGGCGCTTCGCTGACGCCGACGTAATTTCCGAGGCTCTTGCTCATCTTTTTCTCGCCGTCGAGCCCTTCGAGCAGCGGCATTAAAAACACAACCTGCTGCGGCTGGCCCTCTTCGCGCTGAAGTTCGCGCCCCACCAGAATATTAAACAACTGATCGGTTCCACCGATCTCGACATCCGCGCTGACTTGAACGGAATCCCAGCCTTGGATGATCGGATAAAGCACCTCGTGCAAGCGAACAGGTGCGCTTTTTTCGATCCGATTTTTAAAATCCTCGCGCTGTAAAATTTGCTGCAGCGTCACGCGCGAAGTCAGCTTGATTACCTCCTCAAATTCCATCAGCTCCAGCCATTCTCCATTGAAAACCGTGCGTGTTTTTTCGCGGTCGAGGATCTTGTAAGCCTGCTCCTGAAAAGTCCGCGCGTTCTCCATCACACGGTCGTGCGTCAGCTGTGGGCGCGTCGCGGAGCGCCCGCTCGGGTCGCCGATCATCGCGGTGAAATCGCCGATGATCAAAACTGCGCGATGTCCGAAATCCTGGAACTGCCGCAACTTTTGCAGCGCGACCGTGAAACCGAGATGAATGTCCGGTGCGGTCGGATCGACGCCGAGCTTGATATTGAGCGGCCGGCCGAGCCGCAGCTTCGCGAGCAATTCCTCCTCGCTGATGATTTGCGCAGCGCCGCGCCGCAGCTGCTCGAGTTGGCTTTCGGGAGAAACGTCCATGCGGGAACTCGGTTTTACGACGCCGGGCCGCAATCCGCAATCGGACATTTTGCTACTTGTTCTTGTTTAACAGCGTGCGCACGTCGTCGATGCTCATCGGCTTCGTCGTGTGCTGCTCGTCGAGCGCCTTTTGCGATTTACCCCGCTCGATAAACTCGCGCGTCTCATATTCGCGCGTCGTGAAACTTTTACCACTTTCCGGTGCGTCCTTCACCGCCGCCGCCTTCGTCTCATACAGTTTCTGGTCGCGCGCATCCGTCTTTGTCGGCGCATCTTTTGTGGCAAAAAGGAGATCGCGCTGCGAATACGACTTCGAGTGGAAACCCTTGCTCGCAAAAGTCTTCGTCTCGAAATGCTCGGACAGATAAAAGTCGTTGATGTTCGCCTTCTTGTCGGCTTGGAAAACTTTGCCGTCGTAGAACGATTTGTTTTGGAAAAAAGTCTTCGCCAGATCCTGATTGCGCGTCTGCAAAAGCAGCCCCGGATCCTGCTGTTGCGCTTGCGCGTAAACGCCAAAAACCAGCATCCAAAAAAGCAGGGAAAGCAGCCGCACAGCTCACCCTTTCCACAAATCGTGCGCGCTGTCCAGCGCTAGTCTGAGAGCGCGAGCTGGCCCGCTGTGCGCGTTTCAGGAAGCAGCGCGGTCAACTTTTTCTCCGAAATCGTGACGTGCGTGCCGATGCCGATCGCATCGTAAACCTGCACCACATCTTTCGAGCGCATGCGGATGCAGCCCCAGCTCATCGGCTTTCCAAGCGACCGCTCCTCCGGCGTGCCGTGAATGTAAATGCAGCGGTCATACGCGCGCTGCGTTTCACCCGCGAGGCCTTTCAACCAGATGACTCGCGTGACAATCGGGTCGCGTCCCGGCGCGTTCGGCGCGAGCACTTCGCCCGTCGCCGCACGATGCCTGATGACTGCGCCAAGCGGAAGATTGTCGCCGATTTTATTGCAAACCCACAGCACGCCTTCGGGCGTTTTGTAGCTGCCCATTTCATCGCCGACTCCGAACCTTGAGGTCGAGATGCGGAATTCCGAAACGACCTCTCCGTTTTTGACCAGCGCGAGTTTTTGATCATGCACACTGATCAAAATTTCCGGCCCGAAATCCGCCGCGCGTCCAGCAATCATCGCCATCCAGCTCATGAGGCACATTAGTAAAATTCGTCTCATGCGCGCTTTCTTTAGCACGATCCCTCTCGCGCGCAACGCGGAATTTGTGACAATTCGGCGTCCGAACTTTTACGCGCGCCGCAGCAAACTCTTCGCATGCGCGAGCGCTGAATCGCTCTGGTCGCCAAGCATCCGCGCGATTTCCGCCTCGCGACTCTTGCCTTTCACCTCGTCGAGATGCGAAAGCGTCCGTTCATTCGTGTATTCCTTCGTCACGACAAATTGCGACGTCGCGACCGCCGCAACTTGCGGCAAATGCGTGATGCAGAGCACTTGATGTTCGCGCCCGAGCGACTGCATTTTCGCGCCGACGGCGTGCGCAATTTCGCCGCCGACGTTTGCATCGATCTCGTCAAAAACGAGCAGCGGGATGCGATCCTGAGCGGCCAGCGAAGTTTTCACCGCAAGCATCACGCGCGAGATTTCCCCGCTCGATGCCACCGATTTCAGCGGCTTCGCGGGCTCGCCAGGATTCGGTGAAAAAAGAAACTCGACGCTCTCGAACCCGCTTGGCGTCGGCCTTGGCGAAGAATTGATCGCAATTGAAAATCCCGATTTCTTGAAGCCCAGGTCGTGCAATTGCGCGGAGATTTCTGCCGCCAATTTCGGCGCAGCGGCATTCCGCTTCTTCGTCAGTTTTTCACCGAGCTCGCCAAGTTTTTTCTGCGCGACATTGATGTCATTCTCCAGCCGCGCGAGTTCCTCGCCGCGCGATTCTATCGTGCGCAGCCGCTCCGCCGCTTCCGCGCCAAACGCGATCACATCGGGCACCGCCGGGCCGTATTTTCGCTTGAGCGTTTCGATCAGCGAGACGCGTTCTTCTAGTTCTGAAAGTTGCGCCGGATCGATGTCGAGCGCCTCGGCGTAATGCTGCATCTCGCGCGCAATTTCCTCGAGATCCGTCACAGCGCGCGTGTGGGCCTGCGAAAATTTTCCGGCGCCATCATCCACTTTTTCCAGCTCGCGAAAAAGTCGCTGCACCTCGCCCAGCCTCACCAATACAGCATCTTCAGCTTCCGCAAGCCGTTGTGAAATTTGCGTTGCGAGCTCGATCAGTCGCCGACTGTTTTTCGCCGTGTTGTAGCGCGCGAGCAAAGTTTGATCTTCATCGGGCTGTAGATTCGCCGATTCGATTTCGCGAACCTGGTGCTTGAGCAAATCCGTTTCGCGTTCGAGCGAAGCCTCGCTCGCTGAAAGTTTTTCACGCTCGCGCAGCAGCGTGTCGAGAGCGCGAAATTGCTTTTGGAAATCAGCTCGCGCCGATTCCGCGCCGGCAAACGAATCGAGCAGACCGAGCTGTTTATCGCTCGCGAGAAGCGATTGGTGATCGTGCGGCCCGTGCAGATCAACGAGGACGTCGCCGATATTTTTTAAAACAGCGAGCGTCGTCGCCGAGCCGTTCACGAATTGGCGATTCATGCCGGCGTTGGAAAAACTGCGTTTCAAGATCAGCGATTGCTCGGCGCACGGCTCCACGCCTTGATCCGCGAGCTGCGTGTCGATTTCAACCGTGTCGTCGAAAACAAAAATCGCCTCGACCGTGCAGCTTTCCGCGCCGGTGCGAATCAAGGTTTTGTCCGCACGCTCGCCGAGCAAAAGTTTGAGCGCGCCGATGATGATTGATTTCCCGGAACCGGTTTCGCCGGTGATCGCGATGAAGCCGCGGCTGAGATTCCACGTCAAATCCTCGACCAGCGCGAGATTGCGAATGCGGAGCGAGGCGAGCGTTGCGGGCACCTGGCGATTATGCAAAGCTGCGCGCGCATTTCAAACATGCTCACCATCACCTTCCTCGGCACGGGCACTTCGCAGGGCGTGCCGATGATCGGATGCGACTGCGCGGTCTGCACGTCGATCGATCCGCGTGATCGGCGGACGCGCGCCTCGATTCACGTCGCGACACCGGAATGCGATTGGGTCGTCGACACCGGCCCGGAATTTCGCCTGCAATGCCTGCGCGAAAATGTGCGCACGCTGGATGCGGTTGTTTATACACATTCACACACCGATCACATCATGGGCTTCGATGATCTGCGCGTCTTTTGCCATCGCGGACGCGACCTGCCCGTTTATGCGTCCGAAGAAACGATGCGCGATCTACAGCGCGTTTTCGCTTTTGCTTTCAACGGCGAAAACCGGTTTCCCGGCTACGTCCGACCCGTGCCTCATGTGGTTAACGGTGCGTTTGCTTTGGGAAAGACTGAGCTGCTGCCGCTGCCCGTCCAGCACGGCCGCGCGCGAGTTGACGGCTTTCTTTTTTCGCGCAATGGGGTGCGGCTCGCGGCTTATTTGAGCGATTGCAAGGAAGTGCCCGCGCACGTGATTCAGGCGATCCGCGGCACGCGTCTTCTCATTGTCGATGCGCTGCGGCGGCGCGAGCATCCGACGCACATGAACATCGATGAAGCGCTGGCGCTCGCGCATGCCGTGCAGCCTGGCGAGACGCTTTTCACGCATCTTTGTCATGAACTCTCCCACGCGGAAACGGAGGCAACTTTGCCGGCGGGAGTTCGTATCGCTTTCGACGGACTGAAAGTGCATTTGTGAAAAAGGCGGCGAGGCTTTGTGCGGTCGGGCTGATTTCTTTCGCAGGCGCATTGCCGATCCGCGCGCAGACTAGTTCGCCCACGCCATCGGCTCAACAGGTTGAAGCCGATGCGACGCTGGTTGTTTACAACAATGCAGATCCCGATTCGGTGAATCTTGCCGCCTATTACGCGCAAAAGCGGAAGATTCCGCTCGATCACCTCGTCGGCCTCGACTGTTCAAACAACGAGGAAATCAGCCGCGAAGAATATGACCGCACCATCGCGGAGCCGCTTCGGAAGACATTTGCGACGCGCGAATGGTGGTGGCCGACTGATGCCGATTCGCCAGTCTTAAAAAATAAAATACGGTTCATCGCGCTCATGCGCGGAGTTCCGCTGAAAATTGCAGCGACTGCAAATTATCCGGGAGACAAGCCCGCCAATTTGCCGGCTTTGAATAAAAACGAGGCGAGTGTCGACTCGGAGCTTTCCGTGCTCGGCGTTTTTTCGCGTCAAATTTCCGGTCCCGCGAGCAATCTTTATTTCCGCAGCTTCACCGCTTTTCTCGACGCGCACCTCGCACCGATGATGCTCGTCTGCCGTCTCGATGCGCCGACTGTTTCGATGGTCAAAGGCATGATCGATGATTCGATTCAAACGGAGCAAAACGGCCTCTGGGGCTTTGCTTGCATCGACTCGCGCGGCATCACCAGCGGCCCACTCGCCGAGGGCGACAAGTGGCTCAACGATGTCGCGGCCAATGCGCGCAAACATGGCATGCCGGTGATCGAAGACACTGCCGAAGCGCAGTTTGCCGATGATTATCCGCTGCGAAACGTGGCGTTATACTTTGGCTGGTATTCTGAAAATGTGAGCAGCGTTTTCGCGCAGGAAAATTTCCGTTTCAGCAAAGGCGCGATTGTCTGCCATATCCATTCCTTCAGCGCCTCGACCGTCCGGAGCCCGCATCAGAACTGGGTCGGGCCGCTTCTCGCGCACGGCGCGGCCGCGGTTTTGGGAAATGTTTACGAGCCGTATCTCGCGCTGACGCCGAACCTCGACATTTTTTATGAGCGGCTTTGCAACGGCTTCAACTTTGCCGAGAGCGCATACGCGTCAGTGCGCGGACTTTCGTGGATGACGACGTTCGTCGGCGATCCGCTCTATCGGCCATTCAAAGTCATTCCCGACAGCGCTTCCGTGCCGACCGTGACGGAATGGAGTGCATATCGCGACGGCGCGCTCGCGTGGTTTGATGAAAGCCCCGCGAAGGGCGAAGCCGGGCTGCTGAAGTCCGCGCAGGAAAGGCACAGCGGGATTATTTATGAAGGTCTCGGCCTGCTCCAGAGCGATGTGGCGCACGATCCGGCGGCTGCGGCGCAGTCGTTTGCGCAGGCGGAACATTGTTACACAAACACCAGCGACGTGCTGCGCGCGGTGATCGAGCGTGTGCATGCCTTGATGGATGCGAAGCTTGAAAAACAGGCGGTCGATTTGGCCCAAAACACAATTGCGGCCTTGCCAAAGGCGCCTGCTTCAAACGTGCTCCGCGCGATTGCGGCTGAACTCGAACAAAATCCCGGGTCCTCGCCGATCAAGCAGCCATGAGGCTTGCCGGGCGATACGCGGAATTTCGCCCGTGCGCCGAACATTTTCGCGAAGAATGCGCGCCAGCGCCGCGAAAAGTTTCCGAGCTGGAATTGCAAGCGCGCTGGTTCGCCGGAGAATGGGGCACAAAGTTCAAGACGACCGAAAACGAAGAGGTGGAAATTTCGCAATTTGGCGTTTGGAATCGCGAGGCGGGTCCCGATTTTTGTGAAGCGGCCGTTTCATTCAATGGTGGCGCGGCTATTCGCGGCTGCATTGAGCTCGACATCGATGCACGCGATTGGGAGCGACACGGGCACGCTACGAATCCGAATTACGAGCCGGTCGTGCTGCACCTTTTCACCACGCGCGGACCGACGGATTTTTTCACGCGAACCGCGCGGCATCGTCGCGTGCCGCAGGTGCTGCTCGACTTGAGAATTCTGACGGAAGGGCCGCCGAATCCCGTTCCGCTGGCAACGCTCGGCCGCTGCGCAGCGCCGCTGAAGGATTTTCAGCCGGAAAAAGTTTGCGATATTCTCGAGGCCGCCGCGCAATTTCGCCTGCAGAAAAAAGCTGCGCGGCTCGCACGAATGCGCGCGGTCCACGGCGACGAAGCTCTTTACCAATCGCTCGCGGAGGCCCTTGGTTACAAGGCGAACAAGCTTCCGTTCACGATCCTCGCGCAACGCCTGCCGTTGCGATCATTGCAAAAGAACCGATCGCAAATTGATGCTCTGCTTTTCGGAATGAGCGGCTTTTTGTCCGGCGCGGAGTTCAACCGCAGTGATGTGGCGACGCGCGCTTATTTGCGCGGGCTGTGGGAAACGTGGTGGAAGCTGCGTGGAGAAAACGAGCGGCTGGCGCTCGACCGCGCGGCGTGGATTTTGCACGGCGCGCGTCCCGCGAATCATCCGCAGCGCCGGATCGCCGCGCTGGCGCAGATCGTCAGGAACTGGAGAAAAGTTTTCGAGCTGGCGGAGCGATGCGACGCCGCGGCTGCCCGGAAATTTTTCGGCGAGCTGAGCGATCCGTATTGGGATTTTCACTACACGCTCCTCTCGGCGGAATCGCCGAAGCGCCTCGCGCTCGTCGGTTCTTCGCGCGTCGCTGACATCCTCGCGAATGTCTTTTTTCCGTGGAGCATTTCGCGCGACGCCGCGCTCTGGGAAAAGTATCGGGAGCTTCCGGCGGTGCTTTCCAACAAACGGGTCGAGATCGCGGCGATCCGCTTGTTTGCTGGGCTTCCGGGCGATTTCCTGAAAACGATCGCGCGCCAGCAGGGGCTGCTGCAAATCTATGAGGACTTCTGCATGCGCGACAACTCCGACTGCGAGCAATGCCTGTTTCCGCGGCAGCTCGCGCAGTGGAATTAGTGCAAGGTTTTACAAGCGTGAAATGAGCAGCTCGCGCTGGAAAACGATTTCCTTCGGCAGCCGCTCGTAAAGTTTGAAGAACAATTCGTCCTGCAAAATCAGTTCGCGCATCCATTCGTTGCGGTCGATTTTTTGCAGCTCGTTGAACTTTTCCTCATCGAAATCGGCAAGACCTTGAGTGTCGAATTCCTCAAACTTTGGCGACCAGCCGACGGCGGTTTCGACTCCGCTCGCGCGGCCGCGGCAGCGATTAACGATCCATTTCAGCACGCGCATGTTATCGCCGAAGCCCGGCCAGAGAAATTCGCCGTCCGCGTCTTTGCGGAACCAATTCACGTTAAAAATGAGCGGCGGATATTTCATCGTTTTGCGGATGGAGAGCCAGTGGCGGAAATAAAGGCTCATGTTGTAGCCGCAAAATGGGAGCATCGCCATCGGGTCGCGACGCACATTGCCGGTGCTGCCGACGGCCGCAGCAGTGGTCTCCGAGCCCATCGTCGCGCCGAGAAAAACGCCGTGGCTCCAGTTAAACGCCTGTATCACAAGCGGCGATGTGTTGGCGCGACGTCCGCCGAAAATAATCGCGCTGATGGGCACGCCGCGCGGATCGTCGGCCTCGGCCGCGAGGGCGGGATTGTTCCGCATTGGCGCGGTGAAGCGGCTGTTCGGGTGCGCGGCGTCGCGGCCGCAATCGGGCGTCCATTTGTTCCCGCGCCAGTCGAGGCACTCGGCGGGCGGCGGATCGTCGTGACCTTCCCACCACACGGTGCCATCGGGTTTCAACGCCACGTTTGTATAGATGGTGTCGCGCGCCATTGATTTCATCGCATTGGCGTTCGACTTCGAGTTGGTGCCGGGGACGACGCCGAAGTAGCCGCTCTCGGGATTGATCGCGTAGAGTCGGCCATCAGCGCCCGGTTTCATCCATGCGATGTCGTCGCCGATGGTGGTGACTTTCCAGCCCTCGAAATGCGGCGGCGGGATGAGCATCGCGAAATTCGTCTTGCCGCACGCGCTCGGGAACGCCGCGGCGACGTAGGTCTTTTCGCCTTCCGGCGATTCGACGCAAAGGAGAAGCATGTGCTCCGCGAGCCAGCCTTGCGCGCGGCCGAGATAGGAGCCGATGCGCAGCGCGAAACATTTTTTGCCGAGCAAAACATTGCCGCCATAACCGGAGCCGACGGAGATGATCGCATTGTCCTGCGGGAAATGGCAGATGAAGCGGCGCTCGGGATCGAGGTCGAGCATCGAATGGATGCCGCGGTTGAAATCGCCGCTCGCGTCGAGCTGCGTGTAGGCGCGCAGGCCCATGCGCGTCATGATTCGCATGTTTAACACGACGTAAATCGAGTCGGTCAGCTCGATGCCGACTTTTGTCAAAGGCGAGCCGACCGTGCCCATCAAATACGGCACCGCAAACATCGTCCGACCGCGCATCGAGCCGGCGAGGAGAGCTCGCAACTTTTCCTGCATTTCCGCGGGGTCGGCCCAATTGTTTGTCGGGCCGGCTTCCTCCTGCGTCGGCGTGCAGATGAAAGTGCATTGCTCGACGCGTGCGACATCGTTCGGATTCGAGCGGTGATAGTAACAGCCTGGAAGTTTTTCCTGGTTGAGCTTCTGCAGCACGCCTTGCGCCTCGGCTTCCTTTAAAAGAAATGCGTTTTCCTGATCCGAGCCGTCGCACCAGAAAATCCGATCCGGCTCGCACAGCTTCGCCGTTTCCTCGACCCACGCGACGACCTCCGCGTTCGCTGGGCGCGCAGTTCCGAGATTTTCGGGAGGATTTCCCAGTCGCGAAGGCTCGGGTTGCATGAAAATCGATTTTGCATTTGCGCACGTTTGAAGACAAGTGGCATGTTGACGCCAGCACTGACTTCCATGCTCGGTCTCGCAAAATCGGACGACTACCAACCCATCGGCTGGATGGGCCGCTATCCGATTCACGTCGCCACTCTCCTCGTCCTTCTGCACGTGGTCACGATGATCGGCACGGCTTTCGCGATCTCGCTCGGGCGCCTCGACATTCTCGGCCATCTCATTTTTGCCAGCAACGCCGTGCTCGGCCACCTCGCGCTCTGGCAATTTTTCACCTACGCCTTCGTCAACCGCCCCAGCGTCTGGTTTGCGGTGGAAATGTTCCTGCTCTATTCGTTCGGCCGCGAGGTGGAGCGGTTCATCGGCCGGCGCTCGTTTGGCGCGCTATATATGATGCTGCTTTTGCTGCCGCCATGTCTCGCGACTGCGGCCGGCACGTTTATGCCGACGAGCTTTGCGGGATCGAGCGCGCTGCACTTCGCAGTCTTCGTCGCGTTCACTGCGATTTATCCAAACATCGAGCTTCTCTTTACCATCAAAGCGAAATGGATCGCCGGCGCACTTTTTTCCGTCTTCTCACTCCAGCAGCTCGCGGCGAATGACTGGACTTCGCTCGCCGTCCTTTGGATCAGCACCGGCGCGGCATTCGCCTTCATCGCGCGGCTGCGTTATGGCGTCAATTTTTCGCCGTTCGCACTGCTGCGGCGTTTGCGTTTCACGCGAAAATTAAAGCCGCTCGCGCAGCCACGCCGGATCGTCCCGCGGAAAATCACCGACGAGGATACCGTCAGTTCCATCGATCCGATTCTCGACAAAATTTCGCAGCACGGCATCGCCAGTCTGACGCTACGCGAGCGCGAGAAACTCGAGCGCGCCCGCTCGGCGCTGATGAAAAAAACCTCAACTTGATCGCGGCGCCATTCTCCACGTCGCCGCGTCGCACACACCGTTTCCCGTGGCGGAGTTGAGCGAAATCGAGCGCCTGCGCGAAATCGTCGCGCGTCTCCGCGCGCCCGACGGCTGCCCGTGGGATCGCGAGCAGACTCACGCGAGTCTCCGCACGTGTCTCGTCGAAGAAGCCTACGAAGTTGCCGAGGCGATCGACAAAAACGATGACGCACACCTTTGCGAGGAACTCGGCGACCTTCTTCTGCAAGTCGTCATGCACAGCCATCTCGCCAGCGAGCAACGCCGCTTCGATCTCGACAAAGTTGCCCGCGGCATCGCCGACAAACTTGTCCGCCGCCATCCCCACGTTTTTGGCGACGTCACGCTCGACGGCACCGACGCCGTGCTCCAGCAATGGGATGAAATCAAACGCGCCGAAAAAGGGACAGCGAACGGCAGCGGTGGCTCCGTCCTCGACGGCATCTCCCTCGCGCTCCCCGCGCTCATGCGCGCCGAAAAAGTCCAGAAACGCGCGGCGCGCGTCGGATTTGATTGGCCGGAAGCGCGCGACGTTCTCGAAAAGATTCGGGAGGAAACCGCGGAGGTCGCCGCCGCGATCGAGAGCCGCGACCCCGCGCAGATCGAGGAGGAAATCGGCGACCTCCTTTTCGCCTTGGTCAACCTCGCCCGCAAAGCCGCGCTCGATGCCGAGCTGACGCTGCAAAGTGCCACCGGCAAATTCATCACGCGCTTTCAGCAGCTTGAAAAAATCCTCCGCGAGCGCGGCCAGGAACCTTCCGGTCTCACTTTGGCGCAACTCGACGGCGTTTGGGATGAAATCAAAGCCGCTCGGCCGCCTGCCACGGCGGTTTAGCCGCGACGCCGAACCGCGAAGGAACGTTCCGGAACCGTTCTGCATGCGTGCGGAACCATTTTGCATGGACGCAGAATCGCTCTGGAAGCACGCAGAGTCATTCTGCATCCATGCAGAACCATTCTGCACGCGTGCGGAGCCCTCCGCTGCCGCGCAGAATCATTCTGCGAGGCCGCAGATCCATTCTGCACCCCTGCGGAGCCCTCTGCGTGCACGCAGAATCGTTTTGCACAGACGCAGAATGGCTTGGAAGCGGGCAAACTTACTCTGGAGCTACTCTGTTGGCGCCTCTCCGCCGGGCGGAATCGCGCGGTGGCTGCAAATGCGGCTTCCGAATGGATGGCGTGAAAGTCGGTGAGCCTCGAGGAGAGTCGGAGCTTGCGGCGGAAGCAGGCGGCGTGAAAAGGTTTGCGCGCGCGACGGCGCGAGATTTTTGATCGATGGCTTTTTGTGAACTCCATTACTTCAGCGCAGCGCTCCAAAAACAAACTGCGGCGAATGTTTTACTTCCGCAAAACTGCGGCGCCGGGCCGTTCCCGGTTTACTATTTGCTCCACGGCCTCGGCGACGACCATGCCGCGTGGATGCGGCGGACGAGCATCGAGCGTTACGCGGACGGGCTGTCGCTCATCGTGGTGATGCCGGATGGCGGCCGCGGATTTTACACGGACGCGGCGGAGGGTTTCGCGCACGAGAGCGCGATCATGTGCGACCTGGTGCCGTTCATCGACGCGGCTTTTCCGACGCGGGCGACGCGCGAGGGGCGATGCATCGGCGGCTTGTCGATGGGCGGCTACGGCGCGATCAAGCTGGCGCTGAAATATCCGCGGCACTTTTGCTCGGCGACCAGCCATTCGGGCGCATTGACGAAAGCGCATATTTTTCGCTCGGGAGAAACGGAGGAGCTGCGCCGCATCTTCGGCACGGAGCAGAGCGGGGGAGCGAACGATCTGTTCGCGCTCGCGGAAAAAATCGACCGGAAACTTTTGCCGGCGATGCGCATCGACTGCGGAACGGCGGACTATCTGCTGGATAGGAGTCGCGACTTTCACGCGCATCTCGAGCAGCTCGGCATCGCGCACGAATATGAGGAATTTCCCGGCGCGCACGACTGGGCGTATTGGGACGCGCGGGCGCCGGAGGCGATTGCATTTCATTGCCGCGCGCTCGGCATCGCGCGGAGTTGAGGCCGGCGCGCGGGCCGCGGAAAAAAGGGCCAGAAAAACTTTTGACACGCTGGGGGCTTTTGTTACTTTGCCAGCTCGCTTCGACGGGAATTGCGATCAAGCCCTGATCCGTTCGGATTGGAAAATCCGAATCGGTGTCGGAGTTTTTCGCTCTTTTGCAGTCGTGGCGGCGGTGAAAGAGCCGCGTGCTTTTGCGCAAGCGAGAGCGCGTTTTTTAACAAGGCCCATGTAGCTCAGTTGGTAGAGCACATCCTTGGTAAGGATGAGGTCACCGGTTCAATCCCGGTCATGGGCTCCATGAACGGGCTGGGCAACAACTTTTAAACTTAGATAAACAACAACAAAACAAACCACCATGGCTAAAGAAGCATTCAAACGCGATAAACCCCACGTCAACGTCGGCACGATCGGCCACGTCGATCACGGCAAGACCACTCTCACTGCGGCGATCACAACCATCCTTGCGAAAAAAGGTTTCGCGACGGCGAAAAAGTATGACGAGATCGACGCGGCTCCGGAGGAAAAAGAGCGCGGCATCACGATCAACACGGCCCACGTCGAATATCAGAGCGACAAGCGCCATTACGCGCATGTCGATTGTCCCGGTCACGCCGATTATGTGAAAAACATGATCACCGGCGCGGCGCAGATGGACGGCGCGATCCTCGTGGTCAGCGCGGCGGACGGCCCAATGCCGCAGACCCGTGAGCATATTTTGTTGGCTCGCCAGGTCGGCGTGCCGTCGATCGTCGTCTTCATGAATAAAGTCGACATGGTGGATGATCCGGAATTGCTCGATCTCGTGGAGATGGAAGTGCGCGATCTTTTGACGCAATACGAATTTCCCGGCGACAAAATCCCGATCGTCAAAGGCAGCGCGCTCAAGGCGCTCGAAGGCGACGCGGAACAGGAGAAGAACATTCTCGCGCTGGTCGAGGCAATCGACGAATACATCCCGGTGCCGGAGCGCCCGGTCGACATGCCATTCCTGCTGCCGGTCGAGGACGTGTTCAACATTGAAGGCCGCGGCACCGTCGCGACTGGTCGCGTCGAGCGCGGCATCCTTAAGAAAATGGAGGAAGTCGAATTGGTCGGAATCAAAAACACCGTCAAGACGACTTGCACCGACATTGAGATGTTCCGCAAACTTCTTGACGAAGCGCGCGCTGGCGACAACGTCGGCCTGCTGCTCCGCGGCACAAAAAAAGAAGACGTCGAGCGCGGCATGGTCATCGCCAAGCCCGGCTCCATCAAGCCGCACAAAAAGTTCAAGGCTGAGGTTTACGTTTTGAGCAAGGAGGAAGGCGGCCGACACACGCCGTTTTTCTCAAACTATCGCCCGCAATTTTATTTCCGCACGACGGACGTCACCGGCTCGGTCAAGCTGCCCGATGGCGTGGAAATGGTGATGCCCGGCGACAACGTCGCGATTGAAGTGGAGTTGCACACCGCCGTCGCGATGGAAAAAACGATCCGCTTCGCGATTCGCGAAGGCGGCCGCACCGTTGGCGCGGGACGCGTCTCCGAGATCCTCGATTAAGCAAACTTAGCGAAACGCCAGTAACTCAATTGGTAGAGTAGCGGTCTCCAAAACCGCCTGTTGGGGGTTCGAGTCCCTCCTGGCGTGTTTCTCCCGAAATGTTTGAACTGTATTTAAAAGCGAACTGGGTGGGCATCTTGTTGGTGCTCGCCGCGATCGTCATCGTTGGACTTGTCATCAAGTTCTACGGCGCGATCATGCGTGGATTCGCTGGCGAAGTCCGCGTCGAGCTCGTCAAGGCCAGTTGGCCTTGGGAGCCGAAAGAGCGCGGCTTTAAAAAATACAAGGAGCTGACGGACTCGACGCTGATTGTGGTCATCGCGATGCTGTTGCTCGCGGGCTACATTTCGTTTTGGGATTTCATCCTCGTCAACGTCGTCGGCGCACTCACCCGCTGATTTTTTTCTTGAACTAAAAAACAATGCCGATCCCTGCGGGCAAAGATCAATGGTATGCGGTGCACGTGCTTTCCGGTCAGGAAAACAAAGTCGCCGAAAACCTCAACAAGCGCATCAAGACCGAGGAGATGAGCGACCTTGTTTACGAGGTCCTCGTCCCGACCGAGCGCGTCTCCGAAATCAAGCGCGGGAAAAAAAGCGAGACCACGCGCAAGCTCATGCCGGGCTATGTGATCGTGAACATGAACCTGCTCGACGAGAACAATCAACTCGTCGCGCGCACTTGGTATTTTGTTCGCGAAACCAACGGCGTCATCGGCATCGCCGGCGGCAAGGACAAGCCCGCGCCGATGCGCGAGAGCGACATCCAGGCCATTCTTTCGCAAGTCCGCGCGCCCGACGAAAAAATTAAGCCGAAGGTCACTTTTGAGATTGGCGAAACGGTCAAAGTAGCCGATGGTCCTTTCCAGAACCAAAGCGGCGTCGTCGAAGAAATCGATCCCGAGCGCGGCAAGCTCCGCGTCTCCGTCAGCATTTTCGGCCGATCAACTCCGGTGGAACTCGAATACTGGCAGGTCGAACGCAGCTAGAATTTCAACTCAACTTATTTTTCAAAATGGCCAAGGAAGTCGTCGGACAAATTAAACTCCAAATCCCCGCGGGCGCCGCAAATCCCGCGCCGCCAGTCGGACCCGCGCTCGGTCAGCAAGGAGTGAACATCATGGCGTTCTGCAAGGAGTTTAACGCCGCGACGCAGAAGCAGGCAGGCGACATCCTGCCGGTCGTCATCACGGTTTACAAAGACAAGAGTTTTACTTTCATCACGAAGTCGCCGCCAGCCTCGATCCTCTTGAAGAAGGCGGCGAATATCGCCAGCGGAAGCAAGGAGCCGAACAAGCAAAAGGTCGGCAAACTTTCGAAAAAACAAGTGATGGACATCGTTAAAGTGAAGATGAAAGATTTGAACGCGCGCTCGGAGGAAGCGGCATTCAAGATCATCGCCGGAACCGCGCGCCAGATGGGCATCGAGATCGAAGCGTAAATTTCCCACCAGTCCCCCGCGAAAAAGCCGGCAGTCCCCACCGCCGGCTTTTTTGTGCCCGCATCGGTTGCGCTTCGGCTTTATGATAGCGATGACGGCTTTCTCGAATCACGCTGCTGCTGCAGACGAAGGTAAAACGACAACAAATCGATTTAGACAAATGAACAACGAACTTTGGAGGCAGGTTGATGCCTACATCGCGCAAACTTTTCACAAACCCGATCCGGCCCTGGATGCCGCGCTGAAATCGAGCGCCGATGCGGACCTGCCGGCAATCAGCGTTTCGCCAAATCAAGGAAAGCTGCTCGCGCTGCTCGCGCAGATCCACGGCGCGCGTCGGATTTTGGAAATCGGCACGCTCGGCGGCTACAGCACGATCTGGCTCGCACGCACGCTGCCTAAAACCGGTTGTTTAACGACCCTCGAATTCGAGCCGAAGAACGCCGAAATCGCGCGCGAAAATGTTTCGCGTGCCGGACTGGCCGACGTGGTGGAATTCCGGATCGGGAAGGCGCTGGAAACTTTGCCGCAACTTTTTGCCGAAAAACGCGAGCCGTTCGATTTCATTTTCATCGATGCCGACAAGGAAAATTATGCCGGCTATTTTGAATGGGCGCTCAAGCTTTCGCGGCCCGGCACAGTGATCATCGCGGACAACGTCGTGCGCAACGGCGCGGTGATTGATCCGGGCAGCGACGACCCGCGCGTGCAGGGCGTGCGGCGTTTCAACGAGCTCGTTGCCGCTGAACCGCGCGTCGATGCGACAGCGATCCAGACTGTCGGCAGCAAAGGCTATGACGGCTTCGTGATTGCGGTCGTGACCGGGGATTAATTTTTACCGAAAAAACTTCTTGCATTCGGTTTCATCGCGAGCATACTTCGCGTCCCATTTTACCGCAGGAGTGCCCGTTCAGGCTCGCTAGCACTGCAAAAAACCATGGCAACAAACCGCAGCAAACGTTATCGCGCAGCCACTGAAAAAGTGGATGCAAAAAAAGCATATTCGCTCGACGAAGCCGTCAGCGTCTTGAAATCGCTCCCGCCGACAAAGTTCGACCAGACGGTCACGCTTTCGTTCCGGCTCGGCGTCGATCCTCGTCAATCTGACCAGATGGTGCGCGGCACTTGTCCGCTGCCGAACGGTTCTGGAAAAAATGTGCGCGTGCTCGTTTTTGCCGAAGGCGACGCGGCGACGGCGGCGAAGAGTGCCGGCGCGGAGTTCGTCGGTTTTAAAGATTTGATCGCGAAGGTGACGGAAGGTTTTCAGGATTTCGACGTCGCGGTTGCGACCCCGGCGGCGATGGCGGAAGTCCGCAAGCTGGGCAAAGTGCTCGGACCGCGCGGGCTGATGCCGAATCCGAAGACGGGCACGGTCACCGACGATACCGCAAAGGCCGTGAAGGAAGTCAAAGCCGGCCGCGTGGAATTTAAGCTCGACAAAAACGGGAATGTCGCGGTGCCGGTGGGCAAATTTTCTTTCGAAGCAAAAGCGCTCAGCGAGAATGGCGCGGCGGTGATTGACGCAGTCGCCAAAGCCCGTCCGGCGACGGCAAAAGGTGTGTTCATTGAAAACGTGACGCTGGCGGCGACGATGCTGCCAGGCTTGCGCGTGGACGCGTCGGCATTTCTGAAAAGCTAAAACGGAACGACCAACATGAGACCTGAAAAAGCAAGTGTGGTGGAAGATTTGCAGACGAAGCTGAATGCTTCGCCGTTTCTTTTTGTCGCCGATTACACGGGGCTGAAAGTTGATCAGTTCAGCGAGTTGCGCACGCGTCTCGCGAGCGTCGGCGCGCGTTGCCACGTCGTCAAGAATACGTTTCTGCGCCGTGCAGCGAAAGAAGCGGGGCTGCCCGAAATGGGCGAGCTCAAGGGCCAAAGCGCGATCATCGTCGGCGACAAAGATGTGGCGGCGGCGGCGAAAATTTTAAAGAGCTATGCGGCGGAATTTCAAAAGCCGGTGATGAAGGTTGGCGTCATTGATCGCGCGGTTGTCTCGACCGACCAGATCAAGGCGATCGCTGATTTGCCCGCTCGCGAAGTCCTGCTCGCGCAGTTGCTCGGGACGCTGCAATCGCCGGCGGCGACGCTGGTGCGTTTGCTCAACGAGCCGGCCTCGGCGCTCGCACGTGTGCTCAAGGCGCAATCCGAAAATGGAGAAACGGCTGCGTAAAAACTTTCGCGGGCGTCGCAGTTGGCGCTCGCGATTTTAACAACAAACAAATGGTTCCTCGTCGGGCGGGCGGCTACCTGTCTCAAATGCGCTGAAGCTTCAGTGCGCGACGATACCGCAGAAAAAACATATGGCAGATACAAATACGTTAGTAGATCAACTCAGCGGGCTGACCGTTTTGCAAGTCGCGGAACTCGTCAAGGCGCTCGAGGAAAAATGGGGCGTCAGCGCAGCGGCTCCAGTCGCGGCGGCTGCTCCGGCAGCTGGCGGCGGTGGCGCAGCAGCAGCACCGGCGGAAGAAAAAACCGCGTTTGACGTCATTCTCAAGGAGACTGGCGGCAACAAAATTGCGGTGATCAAGGAAGTGCGCGCCGCAGTTTCCGGCCTCGGTTTGGCAGAAGCAAAAGCTCTCGTAGAGAGCGCGCCGAAGTCGATCAAAGAAGGCGTGACCAAGGAAGAAGCCGAAGAGATCAAGAAAAAGATCGAAGCGGCTGGTGCCAAGGTCGAAATCCAGTAATTTTACCGCTCGCGATTGGCGCGGCGGCGGCGAAAAAAAAACGCTTGCCGCGCGCCGATTGCCGGCGTAGTCTTTCCATCCCAACTTTTCAGGACGTTGACCCGAAACAACTGAC
This sequence comes from uncultured Verrucomicrobiae bacterium, assembly GCA_963836755.1. Taxonomy (GTDB): domain Bacteria; phylum Verrucomicrobiota; class Verrucomicrobiia; order Chthoniobacterales; family Chthoniobacteraceae; genus JAJPJG01. The sequence continues at coordinate 352,862 of CAWIKF010000001.1, forward strand.
CTTTCGAATTCAAACATCACGAGCGGAATGAAAACCGCGACCACGCAAGAGGTCGCGGCTTTTGTTCTGTTTGCATTGTCCGCTGTCGGAAAATTCTTAAACGAATAATTTTTGCTTCGCCACGCGCTTGCCAGCGACGTGATGGAGCCAACCACAAAACTGCGCAAAAATATGTCTCAGCGAATTAATTTCGGCAAAATCAAGGAAGCGGCCGAGCCACCAAACCTCATTGAAGTCCAGCTCAATTCCTACGTGGAATTTCTGCAAAAGGATGTGCCGCCGAGCAAACGCAAAGACACGGGACTGCAGGCGGTTTTCCGCGAGGTGTTCCCGATCACGAGCTACGACGAAAAAGTGACGCTCGATTTCGTGAGCTACGACATCGGCGAACCCAAAGTCAGCGCGATCGAGTCTCAAAAAGAGAGCCAGACGTTCAGCGCACCGCTGCACGTAACTTTTCAACTCAAGGAAGAGCGCGGGACGAAAGAGGAAAAAGTTTACATGGGCGAAATCCCGCTCATGACGCCGCAGGGGACGTTTGTCATCAATGGCGCGGAACGCGTTGTCGTCAGCCAGCTGCATCGCTCGCCTGGCATTTGTTTCGAGTCGAGCATCCATCTCAATGGCAAGGTGCTTTACAGTTTCCGCATCATTCCCGACCGCGGTTCGTGGCTCGAGGTTCAATTCGACACGAACGATTTGCTTTACATTTATCTCGACCGCCGCAAGCGCCGCCGGAAATTTCTCGCGACGACATTTCTGCGCGCGCTTGGCTACGGCTCGGACGAGGAAATCATCAAGCTGTTTTACAACATCGAGGACCTCAAACTCAGCGATAAGCTCGAGGAAGAAGAGATTGCGACCAAGGTGCTCATCGCCGATGTGCGCGATGGCGAAATCACGGTTGCGCGCGCCTTTGAGCCGCTGACGAAAGCGACTGTCAGGCAGGTGCTTACGCTCGGCGTCGACAGCGTTAAAGTCGTCGATACGAAAGAAGATGACACCGTCATCAAGTCGTTGAAAAAAGATCCGGCGCATGATGAAGAAGAGGCGCTGAAAGATATTTACCGCCGTCTGCGTCCTGGCGATCCGCCAACGGTCGCGAACGCTCGCGGCTTGCTGAAGCGGCTGTTTTTTGATCCGAAGAAATACGATCTCGGACGCGTCGGCCGTTACAAAATTAATCAAAAGCTTAGCACCAACGTTGACCTCGGTGAGCGCGTGATGACGAACGCGGATTTCATCGCTGCGATGAAATATCTGATCGGGCTGCTGCGCGGCGAGGGGACGCTCGACGATATCGATCATCTCGGCTCGCGTCGCGTCCGGACGGTCGGCGAGTTGCTCGCGAACCAGTGCCGCGTCGGTCTCGCGCGGACGGAACGCCTTGTTAAAGAACGTATGACTTTGTTTGACGTCAACATCGAGGGGATGACGCCGCAAAAACTCATTAACCCGAAAGCACTCAGCGCGGTCATTCGCGACTTTTTCGGACGCTCGCAGCTCTCGCAGTTCATGGATCAAACCAATCCGCTGGCGGAATTGACGCACAAGCGGCGTCTCTCAGCGCTCGGGCCAGGCGGACTTTCGCGCGATCGCGCGGGCTTTGAAGTCCGTGACGTCCATCCGTCGCACTACGGCCGAATTTGTCCGATCGAGACGCCGGAAGGTCCGAACATCGGCCTCATCAGCTCGATGTCGACCTATGCGCGCATCAACGATTTTGGTTTCATCGAGACACCGTATCGCAAAGTCGAAAAAGGTCGCGTGACGGAGCAGATCGATTATTTGACCGGCGATCGCGAAGAGGCATTTCTGGTGGCGCAGGCAAATTCCCCGATCGACAGCCACGGAAAATTCACGAGCGAAAAAGTTTCTGTCCGCTATCGCGGCGATTTTTTGGAAGTCGAGCCGGACAAAGTTCATTATATGGACATCTCGCCGAAACAGCTCGTCTCAGTCGCGGCTGGGCTGATCCCATTTCTCGAGCACGACGATGCGAACCGCGCGCTGATGGGCTCGAACATGCAGCGCCAGGGCGTGCCGCTTTTAAAAAGTGATGCACCGCTTGTCGGCACCGGCATGGAAGGCAAAGTCGCGCGCGATTCGAAGGCCGTGATCGTCGCGGAAGCGAACGGCAAAGTCGCAAGCGTTACCGCGGATCAGATCATCATCACGAAGGACGGGCATCTGCCGGAAGGCCGGAAAAAACTTAAACACGATCCCGAGGAGCACATTTACGTTTACGAGCTGCGCAAATTCATGCGCTCGAATGCGGCGACTTGCGTCAACCAAAAGGTGATCGTGAAAAAAGGTCAGACCGTGCACAAAGGCGACGTCATCGCCGACGGCCCGAACACGGAAAACGGCGAGCTCGCACTCGGCCGCAATGTGCTCGTCGCGTTCATGCCGTGGAACGGCTACAACTTTGAGGACGCGATCATGATTTCGGAAAAAGTCGTGAAGGAGGATATCTACACGTCCATCCACATCGACGAGTTCGAGATCGGCGCGCGAGACACGAAGCTCGGACCGGAAGAAATCACGCGCGACATTCCGAATGTCAGCGAAGAAGCGCTGCGCAATCTTGGCCCCGACGGCGTCATCCGCGTCGGCGCGGAAGTAAAGCCGGGCGATATTTTGGTCGGCAAAATCACGCCGAAATCCGAGACGGAACTTGCGCCCGAAGAGCGCTTGCTGCGCGCGATTTTCGGCGAAAAAGCGGCCGACGTGAAAGACACGTCGCTGACCGTGCCATCCGGCACTTACGGCATCGTGATGGATGTGAAAGTTTCTTCGCGCAAAGAAATCACGCGCCAGAAACTTTCGCCGGCGGAATCAAAACGCCAGGCGAAACAAATCCAAGACGAATACCAAAAGAAAAAAGACGAGCTGCACGAACAGCTCACCGAAGCACTCAGTAATATTTTGCTCGGCGAAAAAATTCCGCTCGACGTGGTCAACGCGCAAACGGGCGAAATCATCATTCCGGCAAACCGCAAAATCACGAAGACGCTGCTGCGCAAACTCGCGGGATTTTACGATCACGTGGACATCGATCCTTCGCCGATCCGCAATAAAATTCGCGAGATCATCGGCCACTTTGAACACAAGTTCGCCGAGCTCGAACTCGAGCACGAGCGCTCGATGGACAAAGTCGAAAGCGGAGACGACATCGATCCCGGCATCATCAAGCAGGTCAAAGTTTTCGTCGCGAGCAAACGCAAGCTCAGCGTCGGCGACAAGATGGCGGGACGCCACGGCAACAAAGGTGTCGTTGCGCGGATCGTGCCGGAGGAAGACATGCCATTTTTGGCTGACGGAACGCCGGTCGAAATCTGCCTCAACCCGCTCGGCGTGCCGAGCCGCATGAACGTCGGCCAAGTGCTCGAAACGCATCTCGGCGTGGCAGCAAAGGCGCTCGGATTCACGGTGGCGACGCCGGTCTTTGACGGCATCCAGGAATCGCAGATTCGGGATTATTTGAAGGAAGCGAAAAAAGTCGAAGGCTTCACGTGGATCAACGAAAACGGCAAAGCGACCGTTTACGACGGCCGCACCGGTGACCAGTTCGATCAACAGGTTGTTGTCGGTTATATCTACATGCTGAAGCTCGGGCATTTGGTCGCCGACAAAATCCATGCGCGCGCGGTCGGGCCTTACTCGCTCGTCACGCAGCAGCCGCTCGGTGGCAAGGCGCAATACGGCGGCCAGCGTTTCGGCGAGATGGAAGTCTGGGCGCTCGAAGCTTACGGCGCGGCCTACACGCTGCAGGAATTGCTCACCGTGAAGTCCGACGACGTGCAGGGCCGCACGCGCATTTACGAGTCCATCGTCAAAGGCGACAACTCGCTCGAAGCGGGAACGCCGGAGTCATTCAATGTTTTGATCAAGGAAATGAAGAGCCTCGGCCTCGACGTCAAAGTCGGTGGAAAAGCACCCGTCCTCGATGGCGGCGTGATGTAAGCCTGAGGAAAATCTTCCCGCAAAAACAACGTCTAACAGTTAGTTCAGAAACCAGATTCATATATGTCGGAACTCAATATTCGCGAAATTTTTGGCGAGGAACGCGGCGTCGGCTTTGACCAGGTGGGCATCACTGTCGCGTCGCCGGACAGCATTCGCTCGTGGTCCAAAGGCGAGGTCAAGAACCCTGAAACGATCAATTACCGCACGTTCAAGCCCGAAAAAGGCGGCTTGTTTTGCGAGCGTATTTTCGGGCCGACGCGGGATTGGGAATGCTCGTGCGGCAAATACAAACGCATCAAGCACAAGGGCGTGATCTGCGATCGCTGCGGCGTCGAAGTCACGCTCTCGCGCGTGCGCCGCGAGCGGATGGGCCACATCGAGCTCGCCGTCCCGGTATCGCACATTTGGTTTTACAAATGCATGCCGTCGCGCATCGGCCTCATGCTGGATATGACGAGCCGCCAGCTCGAGCGCGTCATTTATTACGAGGATTACATCGTGATCGATCCGGGCCAGACGCCGCTGCAGCGCTGCCAGCTTTTGACCGAAACGGAATACCGCGAGGCGGTCGATCAATACGGCGAAGCTTTCACTGCAGGCATGGGCGCGGAAGGCATCAAAACTTTGCTAGCACAAACTGAACTCGCAAAGCTCAACAAAGAACTCGAGGAGCAAATGGGCACGACTCGCTCAAAGCAGATTCGCAAGAAATTGGCGAAGCGGCTGAAGCTCGTCGGCGGATTTGCCAGCTCTCACACGCGGCCGGAATGGATGATCCTGGAAGTGCTGCCGGTCATCCCACCCGACCTGCGTCCGCTCGTGCCGCTCGAAGGCGGAAGATTCGCGACATCGGATTTGAACGACCTTTATCGCCGCGTCATCAACCGCAACAATCGTTTAAAAAACCTGCTACAACTGAAAACTCCCGATGTCATCATCCGGAATGAAAAACGGATGCTGCAGGAAGCGGTCGATGCGCTTTTCGACAATGGCCGTCACGGCCGCGCGGTCACGGGCGCCGGCAATCGTCCACTGAAATCGCTGAGCGACATGCTCAAGGGCAAGGGCGGACGTTTTCGTCAAAATTTGCTCGGCAAGCGTGTCGATTATTCGGGCCGCTCGGTCATCGTCATCGGGCCGGAACTCAAATTGAACCAATGCGGATTGCCGAAAAAAATGGCGCTCGTGTTGTTCGAGCCGTTCATCATTCGCGTGCTCAAGGAACGCGGTTACGTCCACACTGTCCGCAGCGCGAAGAAGATGATCGAGCGCCAGACGCCTGAGGTTTGGGACATCTTGGAGGAGGTTACGAAAGGCCATCCGGTGCTGCTGAACCGCGCGCCGACGTTGCATCGGTTGTCGATCCAGGCGTTTGAGCCGCAGCTCATCGAGGGCGAGGCGATTCGTATCCATCCACTGGTCTGCACGGCGTATAACGCGGACTTTGACGGCGACCAGATGGCTGTGCACGTGCCGCTTTCGGTCGAGGCACAAATGGAAGCGCGGATGCTCATGCTGGCGCCGAACAACATTTTCTCGCCGTCGAGCGGGAAGCCGATCACCACGCCGTCGCAGGACATCGTGCTCGGTTGCTATTATTTGACGCAAAATCCTCGCAAGGGAATCGGCGCAGGCCAAAAGGAGGGCGAGCGTTTGTCGCTGTTTGAAAATGCGGTCGAGGTCGAGTTTGCGCTGTCGGAAGGCAATGTGAGAATTCACGACCGGATTCGTTTTAAAAATCCAGACTTCGGCAAAAAAACAGTTTACGGCAATACCGAAATCAAAGTCATGGAGACCACGGCTGGGCGCGTGATTTTCAATCAAATCTGGCCGAAGTCGCTCGGCTTTTTCAACAAAGCCTGCGGCAAAAAACAAATCTCCGACGTCATCTGGCGCTGCTATCAGGCGGCCGGCCAGGCGGGCACGGTCGAGACGCTCGACAAGCTCAAGGAGCTCGGTTTCACGTGGGCGACGAAGGCCGGCATTTCGATCGGCATCGCGGACATGATCATTCCGAAGGAGAAGCAGACCGAGCTCGATCACGCGTATCGCCAGATCGGCGACGTGGACAAGCAATACAAGCGCGGCATCATCACCGACGGCGAGCGTTACAACAAAATCATCGACATCTGGACACACGCGGGTGAGGAAATCTCAAACGTCATGTTCCGCACCCTCGAGCACAACGAGGGGCGCAAGGAGTTAAACCCTGTATTCTTAATGGTGGACTCTGGCGCGCGCGGCAATCGCCAGCAGGTCAAGCAGCTAGCCGGCATGCGCGGTTTGATGGCGAAGCCGAGCGGCGAAATCATCGAGCGCCCGATCACGTCAAACTTCCGCGAAGGGCTGACCGTGCTCGAGTATTTCATCTCCACGCACGGCGCGCGCAAAGGTCTCGCCGACACCGCGCTTAAGACGGCAGACTCCGGTTATCTCACGCGCAAATTGGTGGATGCAGCGCAGGACGTCATCATCAACGAAGACGATTGCAAAACGAGCAACGGCATTTTGGTGCGTGCGATTTATGAAGGCGACGAGGAAGTCGTCGATCTGCCGACTCGCATCGTTGGCCGCGTGAGTTGTGAAACGGTGAAAGATCCGGTCACGCAAAAAGCGATCATCAAGCGCGATCATCTCATCGATGAAGTAACGGCTGCCGCGATTGAAAAAATCGGCCACGAGCAGCTCAAGATTCGCTCGGTGCTCACCTGCGAATCGGGCCGCGGCGTTTGCGCCAAGTGCTACGGACGCAATCTCGCCACCGGCCAGATGGTCAAGCTCGGCGAAGCGGTCGGCATCATCGCCGCGCAATCGATCGGTGAGCCCGGCACGCAGCTCACCATGCGCACGTTCCACATCGGCGGCACGGCATCGCAAACATTTAAACAACCGATCATCAAAGCGAAAAGCGATGGCGACATCCGCTTCAACGATTTGCGCACCGTGCAAGCTCTCGACGGCACTTGGATCGTGCTCAACAAAAACGGCTCCGTCACCGTCCACGGCAAGGATGGCCGCGAAGTCGAGCGCTACAACATCGTCATCGGTTCCGTCATTTCGATCGCGGACGGCGGCCGCGTGAAAAAAGGCGAAGCGTTCGTCCAGTGGGATCCATACAACGTCCCGATCTTGACCGAGAAAGCCGGCAAGATTGAGTTCCGCGACATGATCGCGGGCGTCACGATCAAAAAGGAAGTCGATGAAGCGACGGGCGTCATGGGCACTGTCGTCATCGAACACAAAGAAGATTTGCATCCGCAGATCGTCGTCGTGGATGAAAAATCGCACGAGATTCTTGCGAGCTACTCGATTCCGGCCGGCGCGCACGTGAGCGTGCAGGAAGGAAAGAAGATCGCCGCTGGTGCATTGCTGGCGAAGACGCCGCGCAAAATCGCGAAGACCAAAGACATCACCGGCGGACTTCCGCGCGTGGCGGAATTGTTCGAAGCGCGCCGTCCGAAAGACGCAGCCGAGATCGCGAAGATTGATGGCGTTGTCGAAATCGGCGGCACAGTCCGCGGCAAGCGGCGCGTGATTTTGAAAGACGAAGCGACCGGCGCGGAAGAAGAGCACCTTGTTCCGCTGAACAAACACATCATCGTCTTCAAGGGCGATTTTGTGAAAAAAGGTTCGCAGCTCACCGACGGCTCTGTCGTCCCGCACGAGATCCTCGATGTCTGCGGCCCGCAGGAATTGCAGGAACACATGGTTAACGAAGTGCAGGAAGTTTACCGCCTGCAAGGCGTCGAAATTAACGACAAACACATCGAAATCATTGTGCGGCAAATGTTGCGCAAAGTGAAAATCACTGAACCCGGCGATACTGCGCTGCTTTGGGGCGATCAACTCGACCGACTCGAATTCGAGGCGGAAAATGCCCGCGTCATTGAGAAAGGCGGCAAGCCCGCGGAAGCTTCGCCGGTGCTGCTTGGCATCACAAAAGCTTCGCTGGAGACCGATTCGTTCATCAGTGCGGCTTCGTTCCAGGACACGACGCGCGTGCTGACCGAAGCGGCAACGCTTGGCCGCGTCGATCATCTGCGCGGCTTCAAGGAAAACGTCATCATGGGCCACCTCATCCCGGCGGGCACGGGCTTCCACACACATCGGGGAGTCAATGTTGTCCAGCTTGGCGAAGCGATTGGCGCGCCAGTCACAGAAACGCTGGAGCCCGCGCTAGGCTAATTTATTCGCAAAGCGAAATTCACGGGCGCAGCTGAAATCTTTTAGCTGCGCCCTTCGCTTTCCAAATAAAACACGCGAACTTTTTTGGCATGTCCATCGCGACCAAAACCGGGGACGATGGCACAACGGCGCTCATGTTTGGACGTCGCGTGCCGAAAACCAATCCGCAGGTCGAGGCCTACGGCACAGTCGATGAACTGAACGCGGCGCTGGGGAATGTGCGCGCGCAATGCCGCGAAAGTTTCATCACGGACGAGATATTCGCGATTCAAAAGGAGCTGGTGATTCTCATGGGCGAGTTGTCCGTCGAAAGTCAGGACCGCGCCCGCTATGCCGAAAAAGGTTTCAAGTTTGTGACCAGCGAAATGGTCGATCGGCTCACCGCGCTTATCGATGACCTCGAGCAAAATCACCAGATCAATTTCCAAAAATGGGCAACGCCGGGACACGACGCCGCCAGCGCGGCGCTCGATGTCGCGCGCACCGTTTGCCGTCGCGCCGAGCGGCGTGTCGTAGAACTCGAGCGCCGCGATTTGCACGCCGATGTGATCCGTTATCTCAACCGGCTTTCGGACCTTTGCTGGCTCTACGCGCGATGGATCGAAACAGCTGCAGAGAAATGACGGCAAAAAGATCGCTTGCCATTTTCCAGATTCGCGTCAAAGTTTCCGGCTCTTTTCCTGACAAACAAACTTGCTATGCCATCCACTGAATTGATGACGGAACTTCTCGAGGCCGGAGTGCACTTTGGCCACCAAACCAAGCGCTGGAATCCAAAGATGAAGCCGCACATTTTCGAAAAGCGCAACGGCATTTACATCATCAATCTCGGCGAAACCGTGCGCCAGCTCGAGGAAGCGACGCAATTTCTTTCAGACACAGCGCGCCGCGGTGGCCGCATCCTGTTTGTCGGCTGCAAAAAACAGGCGCAGGAGGCGATCAAGGAAGCCGCTGTGGCATGTGGGCAGTTTTACGTGAACCAGCGCTGGCTCGGCGGAACGCTGACCAATCTGACGACTATTCGCAAAAGCATCGGCCGCTTGAAATACATCGAGACGCTCGAGAGCGCGCCGGAGTTTTCCAAGATGGGCAAACAGGAAATCGCTGCGGTCAAACGCGAGGGCGAAAAGCTGCTACGCAATCTCGAGGGCATTCGCGACATGGAAAAATTGCCGGACGCATTGATCGTGATCGACACCGTGCGTGAGGAAATCGCCGTCTCGGAAGCAAAGCGTCTCGGCATTCCGACCATCGCCATCGTCGATACGAATGCAGATCCGGATTTGATCAACTATCCGATCGCTGGCAACGACGACGCGATCCGCGCGATTCGCATCGTGCTGCAAAAGCTGGTGGACGCGATCGTCACCGCGAGCGGTGAGGCGGGCCGCCGTCAGGAAGCAGAACTGGCCGGCGTCGGCGAATAAGTTTCTCGGCGACTCTCAGCCGGAGACCTTCTTCCAAATCCGGGCCGAGTCCTTGGGCCAAAGCTTTTACTTTATGAGCGAAATCAATCCACAACTCGTTAAACAACTGCGGGAAAAAACCAATGCCGGAATGATGGACTGCAAGCGCGCCCTGGCCGAGGCCGACGGCGACATGGAAAAAGCTCAATCCATCTTGCGCACCAAAGGAATTGCCAGCGCTGGCAAAAAAGCTTCGCGCGCGACGAAGGAGGGCACCGTCGCCTCCTACATTCATCTCCAGGGAAAAGTTGGCGTGCTCGTCGAGGTGAATTGCGAAACCGACTTTGTCGCCAAGAATGATATTTTTCGCGAGTTCGTCAAAGACATCACGCTGCACATTGCGGCGGCGCATCCGCTTTGTGTTTCGCGCGAGCAGGTTCCCGAAAAAACCTTGGCGACTGAGCGCGAGATTTATCGCGGACAGGTGAAGGGGAAGCCCGAAAATATCGTGGAAAAAATCGTCGAAGGAAAAGTGGACAAATTTTACAGCACGATTTGTCTGCTCGACCAAGCGTTCATCAAAAATCCGGATCAGACGATCCAGGACTTGGTGAACGCAAAAATTGCCGAGCTCGGCGAGAATATCGTCATCCGCCGTTTCACGCGCTACATGGTCGGCGAAGACTTGGGTGAATCTGCGTCCGCGGAAGCTTGATCAGGCCGCGTCGGGGAAAATTATTGCTTCCGCGCCCACGTATCTTTGAGCGTTGTCGTTCTGTTAAACACGAGCTTACTCGGCTCTGAATCAGAATCGAGCGCGAAATATCCAAGTCGCTCGAATTGGTAACGAAGTTGCTGTTCCGATTCCGCAAGCGCCGGCTCGCATTTCGCAGTCACAGTTTGAAGTGACTGCGGATTCAGGAACGATTTGAAATCACCCTCCGCGTCTGGTTCCGGCACAGTAAAAAGCCGGTCGTAGAGACGGACTTCTGCATCAAGTGCATGCGCGGCACTGACCCAATGTATCGTGCCTTTCACCTTTCGCTGCGCGGTGGCGCCGCCGGTTTTGCTTTCTAGATCCACCGTGCAACGCAGCTCCGCGATTTCCCCGTTCGCGGCTCGCACGACCTCGTCACATTTGATGATGTATCCATATTTCAACCGCACTTCGCCTCCGGGCTTGAGCCGAAAAAATTTCGGCGGAGGCGCTTCCGCGAAATCTTCGCGCTCAATGAAAATCTCCCGCGTCAATGGAACCTTGCGCGTCCCTAAATCGACATCGTTGGGATGATTCACCGCATCGAGTTCCTCGAAATGCCTTTCCGGAAGATTCGTGAGGACAACTTTGAGCGGATGGAGAACCGCGAGCCGGCGGAGTGCGCGGTTGTTTAAATCCTCGCGAACCACGTGTTCGAGCACGCTCGCCTCTGTCAGGCCGTTATATTTTGTGATGCCGATGTGGTAGGCAAATGCGCGCAGGGCTTCCGGAGTCACGCCGCGGCGCCGCAATCCAGAGATCGTCGGCAGGCGAGGATCGTCCCAACCGCTGACCAAATTTTCCTCCACGAGCTGCATCAATTTTCGTTTGCTCATCACCGTGTAGGCGAGATTGAGCCGCGCGAATTCGTATTGATGCGGCAGCGGGCGCGCGAGATCGAGCGACTCCAAAATCCAGTCGTAGAGCGGTCGGTGCACCTCAAACTCGAGCGTGCAAATCGAGTGCGTGATCCCCTCGATGTAATCGCTCAGGCAGTGCGCGAAATCATACAGCGGATAGATGCTCCAGCGCGCGCCGGTGTGATGATGCGCCGTGTGCCGGATGCGATAGAGCACAGGGTCGCGCAGCCAAACGTTGGGCGCAGACATGTCGATTTTGGCGCGAAGCGTGCGCGCGCCGTCGGGGAATTCGCCCCCTTTCATCCGGCCAAAAAGATCGAGATTTTCCGTGACCGAACGATTTCGAAAAGGGCTCTCGCGGCCCTCGCGGCGCGCGGCGTCCGTCTCCTCGGGCGACATGTCGCAGACGTAAGCGAGCCGTTTTCGAATGAGCCGCAGCGCGTAATGGTGGATCTGCTCGAAATAATCGCTCGCGTAAAACGGCTCGGACGCCACTTCGGTGGAAGTCGCGAGCACGGGCGGCAGATGGAAATCCACGTCGCCATCCGCTTCGAGCGCGAAAGGCGTCTGTCCCGCGGGCTTGAAACCAAGGTTCGCGTCGGCCCAGCCGCCGATCAGCCAGCGCACGTCGGTGATGATGGAATCAACATACTCCACCTCTTCCTTCGCCGGATTAGTGTCGTCCATGCGCAGGTTGCAAACGCCTCCAAACTCATGCGCAATGCCGAAATTGAGGCAAATCGATTTTGCGTGGCCGATGTGCAGATAGCCATTTGGCTCCGGTGGAAATCGCGTGTGAATCCGCGGGTGCAAGCCGCTTTGCACATCCTGCGCGACAATCTCGCGAATGAAATCGGAAGGCGCGGGAGCAGGACTTTCGGGCACGTTCATCAGCAGAGCAACGTAGCAGAGCCGCGCGCGGCGGTTCAACATTCGCGCGCTCGTTTGTCTGTTTCATCGCGCTCGCGTTCCGCTAAAATCGAGCGATGGCGAAAGACGTTTACACGCTCGCGGATTTGCAGGATTGGAAAACGGCCACAGCCGATGCGTCGCCGCCGCTGCGCCTTTCGGTTTTCGGAGATCCTGTCGCGCATTCCAAATCTCCGCCGATGCAGAATGCGGCGTTGGAAAAATGCGGTATTGAGGCGCGCTACACGCGTTTAAACATCCGTGCCGACGAACTTTCCTCGGCACTGCGTTTGCTGGCGCGCGCCGGCTTCATCGGCGCGAATCTGACCATCCCGCACAAGACCGCTGCGCTTCCGCTGCTGGACGAAGTGAGCGAGCACGCGCGTTGCATTGGCGCGGTGAATACGGTGCGTGTTGATGGTGAAAAGTTGATCGGCTCGAACACTGACGGGCCTGGCTTCGTCCGCGCGATTCGCGGGGATTTTGGCGTCGATCTGCGCGACCTGCGCGTGCTCATTCTCGGATCCGGCGGCGGCGCTGGCCGCGCGATTGCCGTTCAATGTGCCTTGGAAAACTGCGAGCGACTGGTGCTCGCGAATCGCACTTTTTCAAAGGCGCAAACGCTCGCGGCGGAGCTCGCGCCGTATTTTAGAAGCGCACGGCTTCTCGGTCCTGTCGCGCGGCTTGAAGCAGTCCCGCTCGAGATTCACGCCATCCGGCCCCAGTTGCAAAACATCGATCTCATCGTGAACGCAAGCTCGGTCGGGATGAAAAATACGGACGCGCCGTTGCTGCCCAGCTCGGCCCTCGCGCCGCATTTACTCGTTTTTGACGCTGTTTATACAACCCATCACACACCGTTGCTTGAGGCTGCGGAGTTGGCCGGCGCGCGCGTTGCGAATGGAATGTCGATGCTGTTGCATCAAGGCGCGCTCGCATTTGAAACGTGGTTCAACCGCGATGCTCCGCTGGATGCGATGCGCGCGGCGCTTTCGCAATGAAAACCCGGATCAATGAAACGGCGAAATATAAACGCGCATGAGATTCACGCGGCCGCCTGTCCAAAACCAGCGTTTCGGAAAATCGAAGCTCCGGCTTTTCTCAAAATAATTGAGTGTGCCGATCTGGCCCGGATAATTCGGATCGTAAAGATCGAAGCGGATGTCGCCATTCGCGGCGCGATGATAGTCAAAAAGAATCACGCAATGGTTCATCCACGGGAAGCGGCTGATGTAAACGGCCTGCAGTTCGCCGCGATCGAGCGCGCGCGTGAGCATGCGCGCAGCGAGCGCCTGGCCCCAGCGCGGAAACGGGCCGACCATGCGCCAGTTGCCGATGCGGAGATAGGTCGGGAACCAGTTTCCGAGTTCTTCTTTTAGAAGATGTTCGCGGCCGCGAGAGAAGTCGCGCAGGTCCGCATAGCCGGGAATCCTTATGTGATCAGCCTTTGCGGGCATCCATGCCGGAATGCGGCTGATGTGACGGACGAGCTCGCGGTATTTTTTTTCCGAAACGCGCGGCTCGTCTGATGCGAACATCGCGAATTTATGAAACTGCAAAACGGCGCGACCAAGCACAAAGCAGCGATGCGAAAAATCGGGCGCTTTTTCTTTTCGTTGCATCGTGAGATGGCCGGTCTCGTCGACGCCGTAGGCAAAGACGGTGTCGTTTGAAAAAGCAAAAGTGTCTGCACGCGGATCAAAGTTGGGCGCGGCTTTCCCGCTGTTGAGCAGGATGAAAAGGAAGACGAGCGAAAAAAAATTGCGCATTCGAAGAGGCGGGACTGTAAAAGAAATGCGTCGAGGCGCAATGGCGCGGCTGTGAAGACTGGCGTAAAGGCCAAGGCAAAATCTACGCGCTGCTGCGACATTTGATTCCATCCCATGCGATATTTTTAAGTCATGTCTGAAGTGCCGCTCACCTCTCCAGCGTCCGCGAATCAAGCTCCCATCGGCTCTGGCGTGCTGCGACAGACTTTTCGCGCGCTTCGGTATCGCAACTTTCGCCTTTTCACCGCAGGTCAGATCATCTCGCTCATCGGCACGTGGATGGAGCAGACGGCGATGGGCTGGCTCGTGTATCAACTGACGAATTCGACGTTTTTGCTAGGAGTCGTGACGGCCGCGGGCACTGCGCCGATGTTGCTTTTTTCCATGTGGGGCGGCGTGCTTGCGGATCGTTTGCCGAAACGCTGGATTCTGGTGGCGACGCAAATCGCGGCGATGATTTTCGCTTTCACGCTCGCGACGCTGGTCTGGCTCGGCCATGTGCGGCCGTGGCAGATCGTGCTGGTCGCGGCGCTCAATGGCGTGGCGATGGGCTTCGACATGCCGGCGCGCCAGTCGTTCGTGATGGAGATGACGAGTCGCGAGGATTTGATGAATGCGATCTCGCTGAATAGCTCCGTGTTTAATTGCGCGCGCTTGATCGGGCCTGCGCTCGCGGGCTACACGCTCGCGCGGAGCGGCGCGGCGACGTGTCTTTTTTTGAATGGCGCTAGTTTCATCGCGGCGATTGTGGCGCTGATTTTGATGCGCTTTCCGGCGCACGCGCCCGCGCCGGAAACGGGCGACGGCAGCGGCCGCGTGCGCGAGGCGCTGCTTTATGTCCGGCACCATCCGCGTGTGCTCACGATCATGTCGCTCTTCGCGGTCGTGGGCGTCTTCGGTTGGTCGTATTCCGTGCTGCTGCCCGCTTACACGCGCGACGTGCTCGGGCTCGGCGCGGACGGATTCGGCGCGTTGCTTTCCGCTGCCGGGTTTGGCGCGCTCGCGGGCGCCCTCACAGTCGCGTCGGTCGGGCACAAATTCACGTCGCGCGCGCTCGCGCTGAATGGCGTCTGGTTTTTCTCAGCGATGCTGTTGATCTTTTCCGTTGCGAGAAATCTGCCAGTCGCGCTCGTGGCGCAGGCACTCACGGCTTTCGGCATGATGCTTTTTTTCTCAACGTCAAACACGACGCTCCAGCAAATTGTCCCCGACGAAATGCGCGGCCGCGTGATGGGAATCTGGTCGCTGATTTTTGGCGCGATGATTCCGATCGGGAGCATCGAAGCCGGCTTGCTCGCGCGCGGCATCGGCATCCGCTGGACGATTGCGCTTGGCGCCGTGATTTGCGGCGGCGGGGCGCTCGTCACGCTCGTCGTCGTGAAACGCCGCGAGGCGACGCTGGCCGCGGCTGCTGCCGCGAAAGCTTAGGCTAATCGCTTTCTTCCGCGGCTGGTGCGGGCGTCGGCGTCGGTTCCGCCTTGCGTGAATGTTGTTTAATCTTCCGTTTATCTGCGGTCTCGTTTTTGAAAAGTTGATTCAGCACTTTGCCAACCATCGGCGCGGCGTAAGTGCCACCGTGCGCGCTTTGATTGACCTCGCCTTCATACAGCGCGGCAAAGGCGTAGCGCGGCTTATCCGCCGGCGCGAATCCGGCGAACCATGCCGCGTTGCGCTCGCGGTTCTTCGGTCCCCATTGCGCGGTGCCGGTTTTGCCGGCGACGTCGATGCCATTCACGCCGGCTTTTCCCGCTGTGCCCATCGAGCTCGAGACGACGGCGACCATCGCTTTTTTTAACTCCGCCAAAGTTTTCGGATCGATGTCGAGCGTGCCGCGTGCGCCGACTTCGTAGGCCGTGACGATTTGGCTGTCGATGCTCTGCACCTGCTGCACGAGACGCGTGCGATACAGCGTGCCGCCGTTGCCGACTGCGCCCATCGCCTGCGCCATTTGCAGCGGCGTCACGAGCACGTCCCCTTGGCCGATGGAAAGGTTCGCAATGTCGCCGTCGAGATATTTGCGGCCGTAAACTTTTTTCATGTATTCCTCGGTCGGGATGCGCCCCTCGGCTTCGCTCGCAAGCGGAATGCCGGTTTTGCTTCCGAAGCCCATTTTCTCCGCCCAATCAATGATCGGCTGCGCGCCGATTTTGAGCCCGACCTGGTAAAACCAGGTGTCGCAAGATTGCGCGAGCGCGTCGTGAAAGTTCAGCATTCCGGAATCCGTTTTTTTCCAGTTCCGGAAAGTGAGATTGCCGACTTGCAGCGCGTGCGGGCAGTTGAATTCGTCATCCGGTTTGATCGAATGGCTTTCGAGCGCGGCAAGCCCGACCGTCACTTTGAAGGTCGAGCCCGGCGGATAAGCGGAACGAAAAGCGCGCGGGAGCAGCGGCACATTCGGATCGTCCTTTAACGCCTTGAAAGCCTCCGCGGAGATCGTCGGGATGAACGCGTTCGGGTTGTAATCCGGCCACGAAGCCATCGCCAGCACGTCGCCATTGTTCGGATCGATTACGACGAGCGCGCCGCGCTTCGCGTTTGCAGAAAGCGCCTCTTCCGCGAGGCGCTGAATATTTTCGTCAAGCGTGGTGACGACGTTGTAGCCAGGCTGTGGAGGAATCACGATTTTCTCCGAAGCCTTTCGCCCATTTGCGTCAAATGCGATGTTCAGCTGGCCGGTTTTGCCGATTAGCTGATCGTTAAACGTCTGTTCCAGTCCCTCGCGACCTTCCGCAGTCGGCCAGATCATTTCGTTGTTTTGAATCTGCCCATCCGGCGTGCGCCCAGCGCGGCCCGCGTAGCCGATGATGTGGCCGGCGAGCGCCCCGTTGGGATAAAAGCGCTGATAGATCGGATGCAGCGTCAGCGTGTCGGGCGCGCGCGTTTTCACGGCCTCGATCTCCTTCGGCGTCAGGTCAAATGCGATGTCGAGCGGGAGGATGCCTCGATTTTTATAATGTTTGGCAATCTGTTCATCCGAAGCCGTCAGCCTCGTCTCCAGCATCCCGCGCGCGATTTCCATCTGCTCGTGCGCAAACCGAAGCGCCCCGTTGTCCGTCAGATTCAGCGGCGTTGGAAAATTGATCGCGAGGTTGTAGCTCACGCGCGTCTGCGCGAGCGGCAGCCCGTTCCGGTCCACGATCTGACCGCGCGGTGCCGGAATTTGTAAGAAATAGGTGCGCGCGTGCTTTTGCGTCTCCCAGCTCGGCGCAAGCGCGTTTTCCGGAGTTTGACCGCACGCGAGACTGGCGAAAAAGCAGAACAAAACTGTGCGGCGCATGAACGGACAATTTAAATGCGTCGCGCGCGAAAACAAAAGTTACTTCCGCGCCCGGATTTCAGGCCGTGGAAGCCGCGGCTGACTTTTGCGTCAGCTCCTCCCACTGCGCGGTCAACCGCGCGAGGTCCTCGGTGATCGCGAGCAGCTCGCGGTTTAGCTGCACCGCCGCTCCACCTGCCGCGTAAGATTCCGGATTTTCCAATTCCGCCGCCACATCTTTTTGGCGTCCCTCAAGATTAGCGATCTGCATTTCGAGGCTCTCAATATGTTTTTGCTGATCACGTTTCGACTTTGCCTCCGCCTTTCGTTTCTCGGCCTCGGCGCGCTTTCTTTCACGCATCTCGCGCATCCCCAGTCCGGGCGCAGCCGAAACTTTCTCCTCAATTTTCGGCTGCGCGTTTTGCAATTTGTCGCCTGCCGTCAACGCCGCGCGTGCTGAAACCGCGCGCGATTTTTCGAGGTAATAATCGTAGTCGCCAGCGTATGGCGTCAAAGTTCCCGCGCTGATGTGCAGCACATTTTTCGCAACAGCGCGGATGAAATGCACGTCGTGGCTGATGAAAATCAGCGTCCCTTCATATTGCGCGAGCGCGCCGATCAGCGCGTCGATGCTGCCGACGTCGAGGTGCGTCGTCGGCTCGTCCATGAGCAAAAGATTCGGCGGATCGAGCAGCAATTTCACGAGTGCGAGCCTTGTCTTTTCTCCGCCGCTCAGCACCGCAACCGGCTTGAATACATCATCGCCGCGAAACAGGAATGAACCGAGGACCGTGCGCGCGGTTTGCTCGGATACTGGGTTCGGCATGTCGCGCGTCGCCTCCAGCACGGTATGCCGCGTGTTTAACATCTCGACGCGATGCTGTGAAAAATAGCCGGTTTTGATGTTGTGCCCGAGCTCGCGTTCACCGCTTTGCACTTGTAAGACTCCCGCCAGCAACTTGAGCAGCGTCGATTTGCCGGCGCCATTCGGGCCGACGAGCACCGTGCGCTGCCCGCGCTCGGCTTCATAATTCAAGCCGCGATAAACCGTGAGATCGCCGTAAGCGTAATCAATATTTTTGAGCGTGATAACGCGCGTGCCGCCGCGCGGCGGCTGCGGAAAACGGAAATGGACGGTGCGCGCCTGCGCGAGCGGCGCCTCGATTTTTTCCATCCGCTCGATTTGCTTGAGCTTGCTCTGGGCCTGCGAAGCTTTGCTGGCCTTGGCCCGGAAGCGATCTGCGAATTCCTGCAACGATGCAATTTCACGCTGCTGATTTTTGTATGCGGAGAGCTGTTGCTCCTCGCGCGCGGCTTTTTGCTCGACGTAGCTGTCCCAATTTCCGCGGTAGCGATGCAGCCGGCGATGCGCGATCTCGACAATGGAGCCGACCAGCTGATTCAGAAACTCGCGGTCGTGCGAGATCATCAAAATCGCGCCGGCGTAGTTACGTAGATATTCCTGAAACCAGACGAGCGACTCGAGATCGAGATGGTTCGTCGGCTCATCGAGCAGCAGCAAATCGGGCTCCTGCACGAGCAGCCGCGCGAGATGCGCGCGCATGATCCAGCCGCCGCTCAGTGCTTTTGCTGGGCGATCAAAATCGCTTTCGCGAAACGCGAGGCCATTCAAAATTCGCTTCGCCTTTGGCTCGAGCTGCCAGCCGCCGTGCTCGTCAAAAATCGCGAGCGCATCGTGATGCTCATCAGAATCTTCCGGGGTCCTTTTTAAAATCCGCTGCGCCTGCGCGAGCTCGGGCGAAACGGCGCAAGCCAGCTCCAGCACAGTCTCTTCGCCCGCCGCCGCGCTTTCCTGCGGGAGAAAACCGACAGTAGCCGAACGCTCGATCGAGACGCGCCCTTCATCCGCCGAAGCCTCTCCGAGGATGAGCGAAAAGAGCGTCGATTTTCCCGCGCCATTCGGGCCGACGAGGCCGACGCGATCGCCGCGATTGACCTGCAGCGACGCCTCCTCAAAGAGCGTGCGGCCGCCAAAACTTTTCGTGACTTGCGAAAGCGTGAGCATGAAAAAGGCGGCTAATGTCGCCCGCGCGAAACGAATTGCAAGATCGGTGGTTCAACTCAAAATATCTTTTACCTCAGCCGTCGCCGTTTCCCCACCTGCCTCGATTTTCATGAGCGAAAAAAATCCGCGCGACGATGCGTCACCCGACGCGCAGGATGTCGCGTGGATGCACGCGATCGCGGAGGGCGACATGCGGGCGCTCGAGAGTTTGATCGAGACGCACCAGGCGCGTGTCATCGGCACCGTGGCGAAGATGCTCGGCGACCAGACTGATGCGGAGGACATCTCGCAGCAGGTTTTCATCCGCGTCTGGAAATCCGCGCCGCGCTATCAGCCGACGGCAAAGTTCACCACGTGGTTGTTTAAAATAACGCGGAACCTTGTTTTCAATGAATTGCGCCGCCGCAAACGGCATCCTGCGACGGCGCTGGAGTCGGAGGAAATTGAGCATCATTTCCAGGCCACCGATTCCGGAGTGCTCGCGCCCGATGCCGGGATGCTCGATGCGGAGATGCAGGCGGCGGTGCAGACGGCGATCGACTCGCTGCCGGAAGCGCAGCGGCTCGCGGTCATTCTTCGCCGCTACGAGGACATGCCTTACGAGGAAATCGGCGAGGTGCTCGGGCTCACGGTGCCGGCCGTGAAAAGCGTTCTTTTTCGCGCGCGCGCGGATCTTCGCGAAAAGTTGAAGCGCTATCTCGACGCCTAGCGGAACGCGTAAATCAGCGACCAGCGGCTCTTCGGCGGCGCGTTCTGCATGTCGGTGATCACATAATAAAAAGCGGTCCGGCGCGGAACAATGTGCGCGCCAGCGGCATGCGCCTTTCGCCAATATTCCGACTCCGCGATGTTGCCGTCGTCGTCATAAACGTGGACGGAGATGACGGTGTTCGTCGCCTCCGTCGAAGCGCAAAACCAATATTCGTTGCCCTTGAAAAGTTGGATCGTGATGACGTTCTGGGTCGTCGCGCCGAGCTCGCCGCTCCAATATTCTTCGCGGATGGTGAAGCCTTGTTTTACAAACGGCTGAATGCCGTCCACGGCATACGAAAGCGTGCGATCCACTTTTTCCGACAGCGATCCGGGCTGATGCTTTTTGCGCTCCGCCAGCGAAGTGCGCGGAACGGCGGCCAGCGCGATCAAAAGGCAGAGCGCGGCAGCGGGGAGCGTCGGATTTCGCATGAGATTGTCGGAAAGGGTAAGCGAAGAGTGCGCGGCTGTCGAACATGCCGCGTTCCTCTCGACAAGCCGGCGGCGCTGTGAAAACTGCGTGCCGATGAAAGAAGAAATGATCCTCGTGGTGCGGCGAGCGCTGCTCGAAAAGCTCGGCATTTTCCAAGGCCTGAACTTCGACGTGGAAAAATATCTGCCGTCGCTGCTCGCGCGCGAAAACAATTTCTTCATGCCTCGGTCGCAGGCCGAGACCGACCAGAATTTTAAACAAATCATCCCGTATGTTTTGCTCGTGCACGCGGGCAAAGTTTTGCATTACGTCCGCGGAAAAAAAGCGGGCGAGCAGCGGCTTGCGGCGAAAGGTTCCATCGGAATTGGCGGCCACATGAATGATGCGGACGAGGGACTTTTCGCGCTCGACGAGGAGGCGTATCGCGCGGGCGTGCGGCGCGAGGTTTGCGAGGAATTAAATGTGCAGACCGATTTTCAAAACCGAATCGTCGCGCTTTTGAACGACGACTCGAACGATGTCGGCAAAGTTCATCTCGGCGTGGTGCACATTTTTCTGCTCGAGACGGACGACGTGCAAAAGCGCGAGGCAATGATCACCAACCTCGCGTTTTTTTCGCCGGAAGAACTGCGGGCGCGGCGCGATTCGATGGAAACGTGGTCGCAGATTTGTGTCGATGCGCTCGACGAACTGCTCGCGAAGGCAGCGGCGAAATAAAAGCGCGCGCCGACCTTGAATGGGCCGACGCGCGCGTTGGGATTATTTCGAGTAGCTGGCTTTGTCGTCGGCTTCGAGCCAGTCAAACAAAGTCGTTTTCGCGGGGTCGAGCCCGAGCGGATTGCATTGCTCGGCAAACCAATCGCGCTTCTCCGGATCGTCGTAAGGCCGTGCGGCTTCCACACTGTCGCTCCACTGCTCGACCTCCTCGGGCGTCTTCGGCACGCCATGCGTGTCGAGCCAATACGCCAGCGCCGACTCGTCCGCGCCCGCCTCGACCTGCTCCTTGAAGTCGTCGCCGTTGACGGCTTTGAAACCGAAAAGAAAATTGTCGAGCGGGCAATCGAAATGATAGTCGCCGATTTTTCCGGCGAGGAATGCGCGGCACTTGTCGGTGGTTCGGGCGAGAATGGCGTAGCCGCCGATGCGGGTGCGCGGGCTGCGCGGGGCTTCTTTCGTGAGATCCTTTGCGGAAATGGAATTCGCGGATGTATTCATGGTAAACTCCAATCGGTCTTGCCGCCTCCGCTGCGCGTGGCGTCAAAGTTTACCAGGTCAGCTGCTCCGGGCTCACCTCGACCTCGATGCCGCGAAAGCGCAGACCTGCGAGGCAAATCGCCACCGGAGCGCTGCGGGCGGTGATCGGGATCGCGCCGCCGAAGCTCGCTCGCCAGCCGCCTTTGACACTGCACAATTCCAGCGCGATCCGCGGGTCGCTGAGGCGCTCGACCACGAGCCACGCAGCTTTCAAATCTGTCGAGTAAGGACGATAGGTGCGGACTTTTACCACGTCGGCATTCTTCCAATCCACATGCGGAAAAAAGCGCTGGTAATACGGATCATGCAGCGCGGCTGTTGCTTCGCGGCGCGTTTCAAAACGGAACAGCGCGTGCGAATCCATCCATTGCACAGCGGGCTTTTCGCCAGTGATGTAATCGCCGACGAGCGCGTCCAAATCCGAAAGTGAAGCGGGGCGCAAGTGCGTGCGCCTTTCCAGCGCGGAAATCTCCATCCGCTCCAAATTTTTTACAGAAATCGTAGAAAAACAAGCCGTAAATTTGACCGGTCGTTCTTCGCTATCTTTACTTCACAAATTCGAGCTCGACCGGCGCCGGAATCATGCCCGCGTCGTGTGCTTCTTTCAAAAATTCATGGATCGAGCGGCGCCCGATCTCGCCGTAATCGAGCGTCATTTCATTCACATACATTCCGATGAATTTGTCCGCGAGCGCCGTGTCCATTCCGCGCGCAAGCGGCATGGAATGGACCACCGCGGGCGCGCGATGCTCCAGGCCGTAGCGAATGCTCCCGTGCAAAATCTCGGAAATTTCTCGCCGGGCTTCGGGCGCGATGTCCTTGCGAATCACGTTGCCGCCAAGCGGCAGCGGCATGCCGGTTTTGATTTTCCACCAGACACCGAGGTCGAGAATGTTCACGAAATTTTCCTGCTCATAAGTCAGTTGGCCCTCGTGAATGATCAATCCCACATCGGCGCGGTCATCGCGGACGGCGTCAAAAATTTCGTCGAACGGAACGACCATCGTGTCGCATTCGCCAATCGCGAGCCGCAGCGCGAGATACGCGCTCGTCATCAGGCCGGGCACGGCGATGCGCCGCGCGCGCAGCCAATCGCGCACCTCGCCCATACGCGGATTTTCACTGAGCCCGTCGCGATTTTTCGCGATCAGCAACGGCCCGTAGCCATCGCCCATGCTCGCGCCGCACGGGAGCAGCGCGTATTTTTCCAGCACGTAAGCGTAGGCGTGGATCGAGATCGCCGTGATGTCTAGTTCGCCACGTGTCGCACGTTCGTTTAACGTCTGAATGTCCTGCAGGATGTGCTCAAAGCGGTAGCCGCGCGTGTCGATTTTGTGCTCCGCCAGCGCGTAAAACATAAAGGCGTCGTCGGGGTCGGGCGAATGCCCGAGCGTGTAAATTTTTGACATCGATTTCACAGCTACGGCGCGCTGCGCGGCAGCGCCAGAAAAAACTCCGCAGCTTGTCAGCGCACGCGGCCGCGGCTTAGCTTCGCCGCGTGCTTTTTCACGCGCCGGCCAAGGTCAATCTCTCGCTCGAGATCCGCGGGAAACGCACCGACGGCTTTCACGAAATCGAAAGCCTCTTTGTCCCGATCACGCTCGCCGATGCGCTGACGATCGCGCCGGCCGACGATTTTTCCTTCACGTGCGATCGGCCGGACGTTCCATCCGACGACACCAATCTCGTCGTCCGCGCCGCGCGCCTTTTTTTTGCAGAAGTAAAAATGGAGCCGCGCATTCGTATTGCCCTCGTCAAAAAAATCCCACACGGCGCCGGGCTCGGCGGCGGCAGCAGCGATGCGGCGAGCACATTGCTCGCGCTCGACAAAATGTTCGGCACGAAACTGGGGAAATCCGCTCTTGGCGAAATGGCGGCAAAGTTGGGCTCTGACGTCCCGTTTTTCATCCACCGCAGCGCGGCGGTCTGTCGCGGGCGCGGTGAGATCGTCACGCCGAGCGATTTCGCGGAAAAACTTCCGCTGCTATTAATAAAGCCGCCGTTTCCCGTGCCGACGCCGTGGGCTTACCAGCATTGGGCCGGCGCGCGCCAGCTGCCGAGCGTCACGTATGCGTCGCAGGAATTTCCGTGGGGCCGCCTCGTCAACGATCTCGAGCGTCCGGTTTTCGAGAAATACATCATGCTCGCCGCGCTCAAGCAATGGCTCCTCGCGCAGCCCGAAACCGCCGGTGCGCTGCTCTCCGGCTCCGGTTCGACGGTGTTCGCTGTGCTGCGCGACGCAGCCGACGCCGTCGTGCTCAGTGAGAAAGCGCGTGCGGAATTTGGCGAAACTCTTTGGACCTGCGCGGTTGAAACTGCATCGTAAACTACGCCGGCCTCAAATCACTTCCCCGGTGGCGTGACCCGACGCCCAAGCCCATTGGAAATTGTAGCCGCCCAGCCAGCCAGTCACGTCCACGACTTCGCCGATGAAAAAAAGTCCGCGCACGTCGCGCGCCTCCATCGTCTTTGACGACAGCCCGCGCGTCTCCACGCCGCCGAGCGTCACCTCCGCTTTCGCGTAACCTTCACTCGCAGGAAAATTGACGCGCCACCGGTTCAGCGCCGCGCCGATCTCGCGCAGCTGCTGCATTTTGAAATGCGAAAGCGTCCGCGCGCCAGCCCACCGCGCGGCCCACGCGTCGGCGAAACGGCGCGGCCAATGTCGGCTCAGAAGTGCGGCGAGCGTAATTGATTCGCGCTGGTGCTCGAGCAGCCAATCGGTGCCGTCAAGGTTCGGTAAAAGATCGATCTCGAGCGCATCGCCATCGCGCCAAAAGGAGGATATTTGCAGGATCGCCGGGCCGCTGAGCCCGCGATGAGTGACGAGAATATTTTCGCGAAAACTTTGGCTGCCGTGGCGCGCGACAGCGTCGAGCGAGACGCCGCTGAGCGGGCCGAACGTGGCAAGATCGCTGTTGTGAAATTTCAGCGGAACGAGCGCCGGGCGCAGCTCGGTGACGCCGAGCCCGAACTGCCGCGCGAGCCGATGGCCGAAATCGGTCGCGCCGGTTTTCGCGAAGGAAAGTCCGCCCGTGGCGACGACGAGCGATGCGGCGTCAAAGTTGCCGGCAGTCGTCTCGACGGTGAATCGCGCCGCGTGCCGCACATCGCGAACCTGACAGCCGTGGCGGATTTCGACGCCGGCCGCGGCGCATTCGGCTAGGAGCATGTCGATGATCTGCCGCGCGCTGCCGTCGCAAAAAAGTTGCCCGAGTTTTTTCTCGTGCCACGCGATTCCGTGCCGCTCGACGAGCGCGAGAAAATCGGCCGGCGTGTAGCGGGCGAGCGCGGATTTGCAGAAATCGGGATTCGCAGAGAGATAATTTTCTGGCGAGGTGTGCGCGTTTGTAAAGTTGCAGCGCCCGCCGCCGGAGATCGCGATCTTGCGCCCGATTTGCGCCGCGTGCTCGATCACCAGCACGCGCCGGCCGCGCTGCCCGGCCGTGAGCGCGCACATCAGCCCCGCCGCGCCCGCGCCAAGAATGATGGCGTCAAAGTTCGTGCTCACGCTCGCGGATTCCCCAGCTGCCGCAACAGCGCGGTGCGAGCGGATGGCAGCCGACCGAATGCGCGCCCGATCGCGACGGCGGGAGTGATGCCGGCCTGGCCGTGAATGCCGATGAGCCGCACGAGTTCGCTTTCAAAGTGCAGCAGCGCGCGCGGCGTCGGTTCGCCGTTGTTTAAATAAACGAAAGCGCGTCGCAGCAGGTCGTAAAGCTCCGGCGCAGCGTGCTCCGGCTCGGTCACGAGCTCGATCAGCTCCACGAAATACGCCGCGAGCTGCGTCCGCGCGTATCGCTCGCGGAGCCCGGCGAACGGCTCGCGGAGCACCGCCTCTTTCAAAATGTGCAGGTCGCTTTTTCGACTCCGCACCCACTGGATTTCCACGTCGAAAAACAGGTCGAGCTTTCCAGTGAAAACGCTCTTCGGACGGCGCGCGCCTTTCGCGACCGTCTTGATTTTTCCATGGCGCTCGCTGAGCCAGGTCACGATGAGGCTCGTCTCCGAGAGCAAAGTTTTGCGCAGCAAAATGGCGGCAGTCGTTTCCAAGGCGTTAACGTTTTGCGCAGGCGCGGAAGATTTTTGCGAAAGGGCTTCGCCTCCAGCGCCGCATTACTGCCATACTCGTTTCCATGAGCGAGGAAAACAAAACAGCAGGCGCGGAAAATCCACCGCAGATCGACCAGACGAATTTGAAGAGCACCTACGCGAATGTGTGCCGCATCGCGCAGACGCCGAACGAAGTCATCATCGACTTCGGCATGAATCCAAACTTTTTTGGCACCGTGCTCGACGAGCCGCTGCGGCTCGAGCAGCGCATCATCATGTCGCACGACGCGGCGAAGCGGCTCAGCCTGCACCTGCTCGGCACGATCCAAAGCTACGAGGCAAAATACGGCGTTATTGAGCTTGATGTCGCAAAACGGCTGCGCGAACATCCGCCCGCGAAATAACAGCGGAGATTTAAAATTCATGTTGCCACTGGGTGGGGAGGTTTTTCCAAAGGCGGGAGCGGAACTCGAGGACGCGCTGCGCGCAGGACTCGCGATTTTTCGCGCACCGGAGTTGCGCGTGAAAGTGCGCGGCGAATGGCCCGCGCTCGATGAAATTGCGCTTGATCTCTCCGGCGGCCATGCGCCGGGAAAGCCGATGGCATCAGGCGTCGCAGGCGATGGAGTAAAAATCTCTGCGCGCGAGCTTTCGCTTTTGGCGAAGCCGTTGCACTATGAAAACGCAGCGGTAGAAATCGAGATTCGCGTGCGTGACGCGCAGTTGGAATTTCAAGGCGGCGCGCAAAACTCGCTCGCCATCACCGCCGCGGAATCGGGCGAAGTGAGGGTGAAGATGGCGCGCGCGGAGCTGGAGAGATTGATTCAAACGCTCGCCGGCCGCGCGGCCGCGGAACATGGCGTCACGATCGAGCGGACGAACCTGCGCGTGAATTCCGCCGGGCCGCGCGCGGCCGATTTCATGGGCGAAGTGATCGCGCAAAAGTTGTTTATGAAAACCGTGGTGCGTGTGCTTGGCCGCTTGGAAATCGACGAGCGGCTCAATGCGCGTTTGTCGAATTTGAGATGCGAAGGGAGCGGAATGATTGGCGGGCTCGCGTGCGGTTTTTTAAAACCGCACATCGCGCGTTTTGAAAATCGAACGATGGCGCTCGCAGAGTTCGCGCTGGGCGATCTGCGCGTGCTCGATGTGGCGCTGAGCGCAGACGAGCCGCTCTGCGTGCACGCGAAGATCGGCGCCGCTACTTCGTAGTGCTCGCGGTTTTCGGCGCGCGCGAAAGTTCGATGAGGTCGCCGAGAATGTTCAGCGATTCATTGCGCACTGGATCGACTTCCGGCTTTTTCGGGCCGAGCGCCTCTTCGTCATCATTGCCGTCGTCCGCCGCGGCGCCCTCGTCGACGGATGCGGGCTTGTCGTTTTTGACGAGCTGCAATTGCGGCTGCGAAAGATTTTCGAGCGTGACGTCGTAAACTTTTTGATCCGGCTGCGGATGCTTCGCGCGCTCGGCGATGCGCTTGTCGTGTTTTGCTTTTTCGGACGCGAGTTCCGCGCGCCGCGTCTTTTCGTTGAGCGAGATTTGATTCGATGCGAGGCGTTCTTTGATCACGTTCAAATCGGCCGAGATCCAGCGGAATTCCTCATCCGCGCCGACGCGCGCCGTGCTGCGCATTTTCAACTCACGCAGGAAAAGCGGATGGTCGGTGACTTTGTCGAACTGCGCGGCCGGGACTTCGTCGTAAGGCATCGGGCCCTTGAGCGAAACTTCGCCAATCTCCGGATGATCGTAAGGCGAGGGGAGCCGGACGTCGGAGATGACGCCGCGCAATTGCGTGCTGCCGCCAGCGACGCGGTAGAATTTTTGAATCGTCAATTTCAGCGCGCCGGCATCGTTTGAATCGCTGCCGAGGAATGGAATGAAACGGCCAATCTCAAGCATCGTCTGGACGGTGCCTTTGCCGAAAGTGCTTTGGTCGCCGACGATGACCGCGCGGCCATAATCCTGCAGCGCCGCGGCGAAAATTTCGCTCGCCGATGCGCTGAGCCGGTTGCAGAGCACGATCATCGGGCCGTCGTAAGCGATGGACGGATCGCGATCGCGCGAGATGTGGATGTTGCCGTTGGCGTCCTTCGCCTGCACGACCGGGCCTTTTTTAATGAAGAGGCCGGTGAGGTTCACCGCTTCCTCGAGCGAGCCGCCGCCGTTGCGCCGGAGGTCCATCACGAGGCCGCTGATATTCTCTTGCTTCAGTTTGTTGATCAAAGCGAGCACGTCCTTCGTGGTGCTTTTCGCACCTTTCGCGCCGCTGTGTTCCATGTCGGCATAAAACGACGGGAGCGTGATCCAGCCGAGCCGCTGCGGCGCGCCGCCGTTCGGGTTTTCGCGCTCGATGATTTCCGCTTTCGCTTCCTGGTCCTTTAATTTGATCTCATCGCGCACGATCTCGATGATCTTGCGAGCGGATGGATCGGTGGAGCGAGCGGGGACGACTTGCAGCCGCACCGTCGTCCCTTTTTTGCCGCGAATCATTTCCACGACTTTGTCGAGTTTCATCCCGACGCAATCGACAAATTCGGCATTGCCCTGCGCGACGGCGCTGACGCGGTCGCCGACTTTTAAGTGCCCCTCGGATTGCGCGGGACCGCCGGGGACGAGCTCCATGATTTTCGCGTAACCTTCCTCGCTGTGGAGCACGGCGCCGATGCCGACGAGCGAGAGGCGCATGTTGATGCTGAAATTTTCGAGCTCGGATTTGCTCATGTATTCCGAGTGCGGGTCGTAGGTCTGCGCGAGCGTGGTGAGGAAAGTTTTGACGACATCCTCGTGCGTCTGCTCGTGGAGATTGCGCAGGAGCTGGTCGTAACGGCGCGTGAGCACTTTCACGGGCGGATCGATCGGATGCTCGCTCAATTTTTCCTGCAAAAATTCGCCTTTCACGCGCTCATACCAGAGCTTGTCGGCATCGGCGTCATCCTTCGGCCACGGCGCTTTCTGGCGGTTGATCTCGATCGATTCGTTCGTTGTGAAATCAAAGTTTTGCTTGAGCAATTCCTTCACTTTCGCGACGCGCTCCTCGACGCGCTTCGCATACAAGTTGTAGATGTCGAACGCCGGTGCCGGGTTGCCGAGCAGGATGTCGTCATCGAGCACGGTCGCGTATTTCGCGGTGAAGGCATCGACATCCTTCTGCGTGAAAAAGAGATGATTGTAGTCGAGCATCTCGAGGTAGTTTTTTAGAAGCTGCCGCGAAAGGTCGTCGTCGAGTTTGCGCTTCGAATAATGCCCCTGCTCGAGGAGGCGGCCGACTGAGATGCAAATCTGGCCGGGATCGGGTTGGTCATCGGCGCGGACGGTGAAAATGGCGCAGCTCAGAACCAGCGCGAGTGACAACAGTTTGATCGGCTTCATTGATTGAAAAAGGCTTTGCAAAGTGACAGATGCGTCGCGAAAAGCAAATGCGGCCTGCGCTGCATGCGCGCCTTTAATCGGCGAGGCTTAGTGGCGGAAAGAATCTGGCAGCACGTTCGACCGCGCACCTGCTTTCCCCGTTCAAACGTTCGCGAAAGCAGCGGAAAAAATCAGCGCCGCCGCCGTCCGCCCGCGCGCCGGGGCGCAGGTTTCGCGGCGCCGCCGTCAAACAGCGCGGTGTAGAGATAATTGAAGCCGTCGAGTTTGATCCGCGGAATTTTTTGCGCGATGAAATGCTCGATGGCGCGGACGTGATCGACGTCTTCGCCCGTGAAAAGCGTGAAGGCGTCGCCAACATTTTGCGCGCGCCCGGTGCGGCCGATGCGGTGGACGTAGTCCTCGGGATGCTGCGGCACGTCATAATTAATGACGTGGCTGACGCCCTGCACGTCGATGCCGCGCGCGGCGATGTCGGTCGCGACCATCACTTCGTATTTGCCGGACTTGAAACCCTCGAGCGCCTCGATCCGCTCGCGCTGAGTGCGGTTCGAATGAAGCACTGCGACGGCGTGGCGGGCTTCTTTTAGCTTCGCGGCGATTTTATCTGCGCCAAATTTTGTGCGACAAAAAATCAGCACGCTGTCGTAATTTGTTTTCGCGAGCAGCATCGCCAGCAGATCAAACTTCTGGTCCCGCGCCACCGGATACAACGCGTGCGTGATCGTCTCCGCCGGCGAGCGGCGCGCGCCGATCTCGATGATTTCCGGCTCGGGCTTGAGGATCCATTTCGTCAGCCGCTCGATTTCCGGCGGCAGCGTCGCGGAGAAAAATAACGTCTGCCGCTCTCTCGGGCAGCGCTCGACGATTTTCCGCACTTGCGGCAGGAAACCCATGTCGAGCATGCGATCGACTTCATCGAGGACGAGGATCTCGATGCCGCCGAGGTTCGCGAGTCCCTGCTCGATCAGGTCGATCAATCGGCCCGGCGTCGCGACGAGCACATCGACGCCTTGTTTTAGCATCTGTTTTTGATTGCCGAAACCGACGCCGCCGTAAACGACACCGACCTGCATGTTTGAAAATCGCGCGTAATCGCGAAAGGCCGTCTCCACCTGCGCCGCGAGCTCGCGCGTCGGCTCGAGGACGAGGCAGCGCATCCCGCCGTGTTTTTTCAAAAGCGTCAGGATCGGCAGCGCGAATGCCGCCGTCTTGCCCGTTCCCGTCTGCGCGGAGCCGATCAAATCTTTGCCCGCGAGGACGAGCGGAAAAGCGCGAAGCTGGATCGGCGTCGGATCCGAGTAACCCATCGATTGGACGCCCTGCAGAACTTCGTCCGATAAACCTAAATCTTTAAATGACATCCGGCACCGTAACGTGCTTGCGATGTGAAAAACAACTGTTTTCGGTTGCCTTGTGGCACGGGATATGTTCCCTTCCACCCGTTCGCACTCGGTCCCACGCGATCACTCACGAAACCAGCCTCAACTCACTCATGATTTTTCGCATTCCATTCGCACGCATCAACTGGAAAACCAGCGCCTTCCTCATCGGCACACTCCTCCTCACACTCACCGCTGTTCCCGCCTACATCTGGCACTTCGGGCTCGACGCGTTCCAAATCGGCTTCTTCTTTTTCATGGTCTTCGCGACTGGGCTCAGCATCACGCTCGGCTACCATCGGCTTTTCTCGCACATTGCTTTCAAAGCCCACTGGCCGGTGAAATTGTTCGTGCTGGTTTTCGGCGCGGCCGCTTTTGAAAATTCCGCGCGCATGTGGTGCTCCGAGCATCGCCGCCATCACAAGCACGTCGATCACGAGGAGGACCCTTACGATATCTCGAAAGGATTTTTCCACGCGCACATTGGCTGGCTCCTTTTCAAGCTCAAACCCGAGCCGCCGTTTGATAACATCGCCGATCTCGACCGCGACCCGCTCGTCCGCTGGCAGGACCGCTACATCTACATTCTAGGCTTCGTCGTCAGCTTCATTTTCCCCGCGCTGCTCGGCTGGGCGTGGAATGGCGCGCAAGGCGCACTCGGCGCATTCCTGCTCGCCGGCGTCGCCCGCGTCGTCTGCGTGCAGCACAGCACATTTTTCATCAACTCCGCCTGCCACACCGTCGGCAGCCGCCCGTATTCCAGCCGCTGCAGCGCGCGCGACAGCTGGCTAATGGCCCTCTTCACCTTCGGCGAGGGCTACCATAACTATCACCACGAATTCCAGCACGACTACCGCAACGGCGTCAAACCATGGCAGTATGACTGCACGAAATGGACCATCTGGATGTTGAACAAATGCGGCCTCGTCTCCGGCCTGCGCCGCGTTCCTTCCGAAAAAATTCTCCTCGCCGAGCTGGGTGAAACCCAGCGGCAGCTCCAGGAAAAGTTGGCCACCGTCGCCACCGGTCACGATTACCACGGCGTCATCGCGAACGCCTACGATCGCCTAGGCGAGATCGCCGCACGGTGGAAAGACCACGTGTCCGATGATTTCGAAGTGAGCCGCGACATGCTCATCGAACTGCGCCGCGAAATCCGCGAAGCCATGCGCAGCCTCCAGTTGTTCAACAAACTGGACGGCGCTCTCGCCTAGCCGCATTTCGTAGCTTGCCGGAGCCGCGACATCTGCGGCAACCTTGTGGGGTCATGACTCCGAAATTCTCGACCGTCGTCATTGAAAATTTCACGCCGCTGCTCGATGGCGGGCGCTACCCGATCAAGCGGTCCACAGGCGAGGACCTGACGGTCGAGGCGGATATTTTCATGGCCGGGCACGACATCGTCTCCGCGCTTTTTAAATGGCGCAAAGCCGGCGCGGCGCGCTGGAATGAGACGGCGATGCTGCCGATCCCGAACGGCCAGGATCGCCACGTCGCCACCTGCACGTTTTTTGAAAATGCGTTGCACGAACTCACGATCGAGGCGTGGATCGATGCGTTCCGGTCGTGGCAGCATGAGTTTCGGAAAAAGTTTCAAGGCGGTCTCATCGACTTGAAGAGCGAGACGATTGAGGGCGCGCATCTCATCCAAAGTGCCGCGGAACGCGCGGCTGGAACTCCCGATGCAGCGCGGCTGATCGAGATCGCGAAAAAAATCGAAGAGAGTGCTCCGTCGCAGGTCGATCAAATTTCGCACTGGAGCGAGCTCGAGGGATTGATGGCAGCGTGGCCTGATCGCTCGCAATCCACCGAGTATGAGCCTTTCCCGCGGGTGGAGGTTGACCGTGAGCGGGCAGTTTTTGCGGCGTGGTATGAATTCTTCCCGCGCTCCGCGGAAGGCCGCGCAGACAAGGCGTCAACGTTCCGCGATTGCCTCCCGCGCATCGAGGACGCGAAGGCAATGGGCTTTGACGTTATTTATTTTCCCCCCATCCACCCGATCGGCGAGACCGCGCGCAAAGGCCGTAACAACTCCGTGAAGTGCGAGCCGGGCGAGCCGGGCGTCCCTTACGCCATCGGCAACTATCGCGTCGGCATCAACGGCGGCGGACACAAGGACATCGAGCCGGCGCTTGGGACCTTCAAGGACTTTGACTGGCTCATTAAGGAACTCGACAAGCGCGGCATGGAGCTCGCGCTCGACTTTGCGATCAACTGCTCGCCCGATCATCCGTATGTCCGCGATCATCCCGAGTGGTTTTTCAAGCGGCCCGACGGGACGATCAAATACGCGGAGAATCCGCCGAAGAAATACGAGGACGTCTATCCGCTGAACTTCTTTTGCGAGAACTGGCTTGAGCTTTGGGAGGAGCTGACGAGCGTGGTGATGTTTTGGGCGGAGAAAAAAGTGCGCACCTTCCGCGTCGATAATCCGCACACGAAGCCGGTGGCGTTCTGGGAATACTTGATCGGGAAAGTGCGCGAGAAATTTCCCGACACCATCTTCTTAAGTGAAGCTTTCACGCGCCCCAAAATGATGCGGCAGCTCGCGAAGGCAGGCTTTCAGCAAAGCTACACCTACTTCACATGGCGGAACTTTAAGCACGAGATCGAGGAGTATTTCACCGAGCTCACGCAAACGGAGATGGTCGAATATTTTCGCGGAAACCTATTCCCGAATACTCCAGACATACTCCCGCATTTCCTTCAACAAGGTGGCCGCCCGGCTTTCCTCATCCGCGCGGTGCTCGCAGCCACGCTCTCCAGCGTTTACGGCATCTACAGCGGCTTCGAGCTATGCGAAAACGCGGCGCTGCCAAACAAGGAGGAGTATCTCGACTCGGAAAAATACCAGCTCAAGGTGCGCGATTGGAATGCCCCGGGAAACATCAAGGACTTCATCACGCGCATCAACCGCATCCGACGCGAAAACCGCGCGCTGCACGAATACGCAAACCTCCGCTTTTACAACGCAGATAACGACAACGTCCTTTTCTACGGAAAGATGACTGAGTCGCGCGACAACCTCATTCTCGTCGTAGTAAACCTTGATCCGTATCAAGCGCACGATAGCTTCATCCACATCCCCGTGGAGGAGTTTGGCTGGCTTGAGGGCGATACCTATCAAGTGCACGACCTGCTTTCCGATGAGCGTTACCTTTGGCGCGGCAGCCGGAACTTTGTAGCGCTAAACCCGCAGCAAAAGCCGGCGCACATTTTCCGCATCCGCCGCTGGGTCAGCCGCGAGCAGGACTTTGACTACTATCTGTAGTCACTTCGCCTTTAGTCTTAGAACTGTCACCGAGTTTGGCGGAAGCTCGTAGTGAAAGTTGGGGGCAGCTTTACGGAAAGTTATAGGTCTCGGAGAAATTTTCGTCGGCTCCGCGATCGAATTGCGACCATCTGGTGCGCCAGTGAGAACTTCGCCGGTGGCGATGGGCTTCACGCTTTTGACTCCTTTTAGATGGATTTGCAGCGGCTCTGCTTCCGCGGACGTGTTGACGAGTTTCATGATCACATCGCCGCTTGCAGTCTCCTTACTCGCCGTTGCAAATAAGGACTCATCGGCACCGCGGGTATCATGTGATGGAGTCAAAGCATCCGTTGGCTTTGGCGATGCTCTCGCTGAAAGCTCTACAGGCAAAACCACATCGCCGCGATTTCGTGCGAACATTGCCTGCGCATAGTAGGAAGGCGAGCCAAAGCTATGCAGGGCGTCGTAGCCGATAAGGTTGATTCTCCATTGGCGCGCGCCGGGATTTATATTCACCAGCAACGGCGCATAGCTCTGCATAATTACAAGGTCCGAGTTTCGCTCGAGCCCAGTCATCCACGCTGCATCGCCCAGCGCCGCAGTCATCGACGGCGTTGCAGGCTTTTCCTCGGGCTTCTCCCAAGGCCGCTTGGTATCCTGTGAAGCCCATTCGCCGACGAAAATCTTTGGTCCGTTCCGATCGGTCTTATCGTAATTGCCGCTCATCTTTTCCATATCAGCAGCTGAGCGGTAGAAGTGCTGGTCATCCACATCTGGAGTCCGACTTTTGACGCGCGCGGTCGCGATAATCTTGAGGTGCGGATACTTTGACTTGATAGCATCGTAAAATTGCGCGAACCGGCCATCATAGCTTCCTGACTTGTCGAAGTTATCCTCATTCCCAATCTCGACATAGGTCAAAGCGAATGGCGCCGGATGCCCATTCTTACTCCGTTCCCCACCCCAATGCGTGCTTGCATCACCTGTCACATATTCGATCTCATCCAACGCATCCTGCACGAAAGGTTGCAACTCCGGCCCCGGTTCGATGTGTTGTCCTTTCAACGCATAACCGGCAAAAACAGCGAGCACAGGTTGCATATGAAGGTCTTCGCACCATTCGAGAAATTCGAGCAAGCCCAGACCATCGGTCGAGCGATAGTGCCACGGATCTCGATGTCCAGGTCGCTGCTCGATCGGACCGATGGTCTTCTTCCAGTCGAACCGCTCCGCGATCGTGTCGCCCTCGACGTAGTTCCCGCCCGGAAACCTTAGAAACGATGGCTTTAAGTAGGCGAGCTTCTTCATGAGATCGATGCGATTCCCATTGGCCCGATCTTTATAGGTCGGCGGAAAGAGTGAGACTTCGTTAAGCCAAAAAATTCCAGCAGCCTTTGTGGAGATCACGAAGCGGTTATCCTTTGAAGGCGAAAGCGCTTTTGTAGTAAGTGTGAGACTGTAACGCTTCCAGTCAGCTGAAACCTCAGGAACATCCGCTTTCGCACAAACAAACTTCTCATCTGCACTTTCAAGGCTAACTGTGAGTGGACCTTTGAATCCGTCCTCGCCTTTCGCGTAAAAGGAGACGCGATACTTCGTGTTCGGCTCGATAGGGATGCCCCAGTAACCTTCATTCGCGACTCCGACGCGCTGGCCCTTCGCCACAGAATCAACCTGCACTCGCAAACTGCAAGTTAGCGCTGTTCCGATGATTGGTTGCTGGTCGTCCAGCACGATCTTCCCGACCGAGTCTTTGCCGGTGACTAGCGACCAATCAACTGGGGATCTAGGATCATCCCTAAAGCTACGATTGCGGATCAGTTCCGCATAAAGTCCACCGTCATAAGAATGATTAATTTCTTCGGTCATCAAACCGTATAACAGCGGGCTGATGGTTACTCCCGGCTCATCAACTTTGATGGTCAGTTCTCGTGCGCCCGCGCCCAAGGTGAGGTGGATGAAAATCGCTGCCGATAGCGCGCTCCAACGGAGGTTCGGAGTAGCTAAGTTTCTCATGAGTTAGGAATTGGCTTTGAAAGGACCTCAGGCCTTTCGCGAAGGACCTTTAGAATCATCTCGCCGAAAAGGTTATTGGCCCATGCGAACCAATGGCGGCTGTATTTCGCGGGATCATCCATGTAAAAGGATTCGTGCATGAAGCCAGTCCCCGCCGACGAGATTTTTAACATCGAAATGCAGTGGGCGATTTCAGAATCTTCATTGCTGGTCAATGCGCGCGCCGTGATTCCCAGCGGCCAGATCCAGTCCTTACCTTTGTGAGGACTGCACTCACCTTCGGCGACGGTTCCCTTCGAATAGTAGGGATTCGCCGGGCTTAGCGAAAAGTGGCGTGAGTCGAGCACAACGGGATCGCCTGTCAAAGAAGGACTGAAGTAAGGAATGGAAACCAAGCTTGGAAGTCCCGCGTCATCCATGAGCAAAGTATGACCCAAACCATCGCATTCGTAGGCATACATCTTGCCGAATTTAGGATCGTTGACGATACCGTAGTCTTCAATTCCTTTTTGAACCTCGGCGGCAAGCATGCGGCACTCGGCGGAAAGTGCCACGTCCTTCTTCATGGAGTCAGATATTTCGGCGAGTTGGTTTAGCGAGGTGATGGCAAAAAGGTTCTCCGGGATGTTGAAAAGATAGGTTGTATTGTCATCGGACTGGCGAAAGGAGGAACAGATCATCCCAGTCGGCTTCATAGGTGCTCCAAGGCCTTCCTTTCCATCTGCACGGCCGCGGATGAAAGTATAGAGCCCATGATTCTTCTCGCGCTGTTGATCCCGCATTGTCGCGACGGCTAAATGCATCGCTTTCCAGAAGTCATCATCAAAGGCTTTAGAGTCGCCAACTACTTTCCAATACTCATAGGACAAGCGGATGGGATAGCAGAGCGAGTCTAGCTCCCACTTGCGCTCAAAAACTCCGGGGCGCATCTCAGTCCTATCCTTGCCATGCGCACTAGGCTTTGAAGTGTCCCGTTGAAACGCGTTCGCATAGGGGTCGATGAGGATGCAAGCCATCTGACGATGGATAAGTCCTGCAATCATTTGCGAAAGGTGCTCGTCGTTTTTGCAAAGCGGGATGTAGCTCTGCACTTCGGCAGCGGAATCGCGCAGCCACATGGCATTGATGTCGCCAGTCAGGATGAATGTGTCCGGCTTCCCATTCGTTACTGTAAAAGTAACGCAGGTATCGAGCGTATTCGGATAGGAGGACTCGAAGATTCTTCGCAGCTCAGGGTCGGCGATCTTTTGAGTGACGCGTGCGATTTCCTGCTCGACTGCTTCGCTGGTAAACTTTCGCTTGTCTGGCGCCGGGCGTGCGGAGGCTGTCGGCGGCGGCGTCTGTGCAAGGGCTGAGGCGATCCACAAAACTGAAGCGGCGAAAAAGGTGGTGCGAAAAATTTGATACGAAAAGTGTGTTCCGAGTCGGCTTTTCATGGGGAGGTTTCGCATCATCTCAGAGCGCGGTGGCTTGTCAATCGGCCGAGGCGGACGCGCGGCTTGCGAAGCTTGACGGCGGTGGTTAGCTAGCGGCACGTGGGATTGATTTCGCAAGAAACTCTCGAGCAGATCGCCGCGGCGAATGACATCGTCGATGTGATCGGGAGCTACTTTCCGCTCAAGCGGGCGGGGACGGTTTTCAAGGCGCTTTGCCCGTTTCACGACGAGCGGACACCATCGTTCACCGTGAATCCGCAACGACAGATCTTTAAATGTTTCGGCTGCGGCGCGGGCGGCGGCGTTTTTAAATTCATCGAGTTGCGCGAGAACGTGAGTTTCCCGGATGCGGTGAAGCGGCTGGCCGAGCGCGCCGGCATCCAAATCGTGGAGGAGGAGATGAGCGCGGAGGACAATCGCCGTTTCAAAATGCGCAAGCGACTGCTGGCGCTGCATCAGCAGGCGGCGGAATGGTTTCACCGGAACCTGATGCAAAGCGACGCCGCGAAAGCCGCGCGCGCTTATTTAAAAGGGCGCGGCATCCGCGGCGAGATCGCGCAGAGCTGGAAAATCGGCTACGCCCCGGACGCGTGGGACGCGTTTGGAAATTGGGCGCGCGAGCAAACTTTTACCCGCGATGAAATCGTGCGCAGCGGACTGGTGAAATTGCGCGAGGAGGGGAAAACCGACGGCGAATTTTACGACCGATTCCGCGATCGCGTCATGTTTCCGATTTGCAACGACCTCAGCGAAGTCATCGCGTTCAGCGGCCGCCTGCTGCAGAGTGATGCACAAGCGGCGAAGTATGTAAACTCGCCCGAGACGATGCTTTTCACCAAAGGCAGCGTCCTTTTCGGCATGCACAAATCGAAACGCGCGATGGCGGATAAAGGCTCGGCGATCGTGCTCGAGGGGCAGCTTGATTTGATCACTGCGTTTGAGGCCGGTGTGCAAAACGTGGTCGCGCCGCAGGGGACGGCTTTCACAAAAAATCAGGCGCATGCGTTGAAGCGCTTTGTCGATGAGGTCGTGCTCTGTTTTGACTCCGACAACGCGGGAGCAAAAGCCACGGAGCGCTCGCTCGCCACGCTGCTCGAGGCGAATTTGCTCGTCCGCGTGGCGACGATGCCAGCGGGGCATGATCCGGACTCGCTCATCCGCGAGCAGGGCGCGGAAGCTTTTGCGGAACGGATTGTGTCGGCACGGGACTTTTTTGATTTTCAAATCGACCGGCAGGTGAGCGTGCCGGAATTCGCGACGCCGCGCGGCAAAATGCAATTCGCGCGAAAAATGGCGGAGTCGGTTAGCCTGCTCACGGACAAAGTTTTGCGCGAAACCGTAGCGCACAATGTCGCGATGCGGCTGGAGATTTCGCTGCGCGATTTCTGGGCGCTGCTCACCAACGGCGCGAAACCGGGGCCGACCTCGCCGACCAAAGTGCGCACGCTTGTTTCACAAAGCACGCTCGGTCAGCTTTCGCTGCTTGCGTTGCGCGACGCCGCCGCCCGCGAGTGGATTTTGACGCAGCCGTGGCTTGAGACGCTCGCCGGGATCGAGCAGTCCAACCTTTTGCAAGAAATCCTGAGCGCAAAAATTCGCGCGGACGATCCGGCATCGATCGGCGCTTTCGCGGTGCGGCTCGAAGCGGAGGACGAAGCGACGGTGAATGCGCTGCTCGAGGAGAAGCTGCCGGAGGAGACGATCGCGGCCGCCGAGGATTGCTGGCGGCGGCTGAAACGGTTGAAAATGGAGCGGCGTTTGCAGGCGCTTTTGGCCCGCCAGCGCGCGCCAAATTTGGCGGCGGCCGAGACCATTACACTTCAGAAACAAATTCTTGACCTGCAGAAAAGCCTCATGGATATTGCGCGGCCTTTCTCCTAGCCCCGGCGTGTGTTGGGGGCATGGACCTCGCTAAAAACGGACCGGTATGCCCAACAAAGACAAGAAAAAAGCCCCCAAAACAGCCGCGAAGAAACCTTCCCCGACCGCAAAGAATTCTCCAGGGAAAACGCAGGCAAAATCCAAAGCGGTAAAAGTTGTAAAACAAAAACAACACGCGAAAACGAAGCCCGAAAAGCCGTCAAAGGCGAAGCCGGTGAAAGTGAAACCGGCAAAAGCTGAGCACGCGAAGATCAAATCCGCGAAAGCAAAGCTGCCCGAGCCAAAGCAAGCGAAAACCAAACCGGCAAAGGCGAAGGTTTCCAAAGAAAAATCTGACCGGACGAAGCCAGCGAAAGCGAAGCTCGAAAAAGCAAAGCCAGTCGTCGTCGACAAAGTTTCGAGCAACGGGGATCACGCGCCGCAAAAAAATGGACACGCTCATCCGCGTGCACCGAAAAAATCGCGCAAAGACGAGCCTGTAGTCCAGCCGACAGCGCAACGCGGGGCGCTCAATCTCGAGGCTCCGGAAATTGCCGAGAAACTTCGCGACCTCGTCAAACTCGCGAAGGAGCAGGGCTACGTCACTTTTGACGATCTCAACGAAGCGCTGCCGGAAAACGTCAACGATCCGGACGAAATGGACGCGGTAATGAACCGGCTGCGCTCATTGGAAATCGACATCATCGAGGCGTCGGAAGTGGATCGCTACAAGGATGGCCACAAGCCGCCCGCCGATGAGGAGGAAGAGGAAAAGGCCGACACGAAACTCGACGTGCTCGATGATCCGGTGCGGATGTATTTAAAACAGATGGGGCAGGTGCCGCTGCTCACGCGTGAACAGGAAGTCGAAATTTCCAAGCGCATCGAAGACGCGGAGTTGATGGTGCAAAAACATATCAACCGGTTCGGCTTCACCGCTCGCGCGCATCTGGATCTCGCGCAAAAACTCGTCGAAGGCCGCGAGCGTTTTGACCGCGTGATTCTCGACAAAAAAATCGAGAGCCGCGAGCGCTACATGAAAATGTTGCCGCGCCTCTGCGACCAGGTGGAAAGAATTTCCGGCGGCGTTTCGCGCGCTTACAAACATCTCATCGCGAACGGGACGAAAAATCCCGAGACGAAAACCTTCAAGGATTTCCGGCGCGCGCACGAGTCGCTGCAAAGGCTCTATCCGAAATTTTACTTCAAGCAGAAGGTCACGGAGGAATTCGTGCATCAGGCGGACGAAACTTTCAAACGCATCACCGACATGCAGAGCCAGCTCGCGCACCGTCGCAAAGGCGGCAAGGACGCGGACGGCACGAAGATCGATTACGCGACGCGCTTGAAAGAAGAGCAGACCCGCGTCTGGCTGGCCGCCGAAGAATTTGTCGACGAATACAACGAGTTGAAGGCCTGGGTGAAAAAAGCGCTCAAGGCGAAGACGGAAATGGTCGAGGCCAATCTGCGCCTCGTCATTTCGATCGCGAAAAAATACACGAACCGCGGGCTCTCGTTTCTCGACCTGATCCAGGAAGGCAACATGGGTCTCATGAAAGCCGTCGAGAAATTCGAGTATCGCCGCGGCTATAAATTTTCCACTTACGCGACGTGGTGGATTCGGCAGGCGATCACGCGCAGCATCGCCGATCAGGCGCGCACGATTCGCATCCCGGTGCACATGATCGAGACGATCAACAAACTCATGCGCGTGCAAAAACAGCTCGTGCAGGAATATGGCCGCGAGCCTTCACCGGAAGAAGTCGCGGAGGAAATCCAGCTGCCGGTCGACCGTGTCCGCGCCGTTTTGAAAATGGCACAGCAGCCGATCTCGCTGCAATCGCCAGTCGGCGAAAGCGACGACACGAGCTTCGGCGATTTCATTGAGGACAAAGGCGCGGAAAATCCGAGCGACATGACCGCGGCGGTGTTATTGAAAGAAAAAATCAAGGACGTGCTGGAAACTTTGACGGATCGCGAACGGCAGGTTCTCGAGCAGCGTTTCGGGCTCGTCGATGGCTACAGCCGCACGCTCGAGGAAGTGGGCCGGCAATTCAAAGTCACCCGCGAGCGCATTCGTCAGATCGAGGCAAAGGCGCTGCGGAAAATGCGACATCCGACGCGGATTCGGCAGCTCGAGGGCTTCCTCGAGGCACCGGAAGCGTAGGCGAGAAAGCGCGAAAGTTTTTGCGCAACTTTCCAGCTCGATTCGCGTTTCATCCAACGAATGAATGCGGATGAACACGATCAACTTTGGGAGCTGCTTGGCCGCGCCAAACAACCGGCGGTGCCTCCCTTTTTCGCGCGAAACGTTTTGCGCGAAATTCGCTGCGCGCAGCGGGAGCGGTCGGGCTTTTTCGGATGGTTTATGCGCACGTGGCGCGTGGCGATTCCCGTCGGCGCGGCGTCTGTCGCGGTGATGCTCACGGCGGCGCTCTGGCAGCATTCCGCAGCGGAAAAACATAATCCGCTGGCGGCGCAAATCGTCAGCAACCCGGACTACGACGTCATCAACCACCTTGACGAGTTGGCCGCGACGGAAGAGAACGCCGTATGGCTCGACAACTCGGTCGATTGATTTTCGCCTCGCTCCTGCTCGCCGCCTCGGCTCACGCCCAGGAAGATTCTCCTGCTCCGGAAGCGTCGCCGAGCGCGACGTCGCCGCACGACAAAAAGCAGGAGCGGATGGAGGATGCGCGTCGAATTTTTGACAAGCTTCCGCCCGGCCCGAAGCAACATTTTCGCGAAAATCTCGATCGCTGGAAAAATATGTCGCCGGAGGAAAAAGCGGCAATGCGCGATCGCGAGCAATATCGCCGCGAAAAAATCGCCCAGGAGATCGACGCATCCGTTCGCGAAACGGGGCTGACGCTGACGCCCGACCAGCGCGAAGTTTACGCGCTACGTTACACGCAGGAGCGGCGCAAAATCGAGGAGCAGTTGCACAAGGAAATGGAAGCAACATCGCGGCCCGATGCTCAAGCAGATGCAGTCGCGATTGAAGGCGGAGTTCAGTGCGCCATCGCCATCGCCGAGCCCGAAATAATCACGCAGCGTTGTCGCGATAGCGCGACATCAGCTGGAAAAAACGGATCGTGTCGCGCACCGGATGGATCTTACTTTTTTCCTCGCCGTAAACCGTGCTCACCGGCACTGCGGCGATGCGAAATTTTGCGCGAGCGGCGATCAGCAGCATCTCGGTTTCGTAGTCGTAATTGTTGCTCTCGCAAAAAAGTCGCGGCAGCACCTCGCGATGAATCATCCGGAATCCGCATTGCGTATCGGGAATCCATTGCCCGCACGCGCGGCTGATCCGCCACGACATGTAGCGGTTCGTCAGCTTCCGCACAAACGGCATTTTTTTCATGTCGCGTCATGCGGTTGCCGACGATGAATGGCGCGTGCGTTTCGTTCGCCTCTTTTAAAAATTGCGGGATTTCCTCCGGCAAATGCTGGCCGTCGCCGTCGAGGATCAGCACGTATTCAAAACCGCGCTCGAGCAGCGCGCGGAAGCCGGTTTTGATCGCCGCGCCTTTGCCGCGATTGACCTCGTGCGTGATCACCTCCGCGCCGCTTTTGCGCGCCTCCGCGGAAGTTTGATCGGGCGAGCCGTCGTCGATCACGAGCACCGTGTCGAGATATTGCAAAGTCCGCCGCGCCACTTCTGCGATGTGCCGTTCCTCGCAGATACGCGGGCACGAGCGCCGCGACATTCGTGCGATCGATCATCGCCGCACCGGATGAAAATCCGCCGCGTGATACGAGCTGCGCACGAGCGGGCCGGACGACACATGCTCGAAGCCCCGCGCATACGCCGCCTCCGCGTAATCGCGAAATTTTTCCGGGTGAATGTAGGCGACCACCGGCAAATGCTCCGGCGTCGGCCGCAAATATTGGCCCATCGTCAGCACCTGCACGCCCGCCTCGCGCAGATCGTCCATCGTTTGCAAAAGCTCCTCCTCCGTCTCGCCGAGCCCGAGCATCACGCCGCTTTTCGTCACCATCCCCGGCGCGATTTCCTTCGCTCTTTTTAAAACAGCGAGCGACACGCGATACTTCGCGCGCGAGCGCACCAGCGGCGTCAACCGCTCGCACGTCTCGACGTTGTGATTGAAAATATGCGGCGCCGCGTCGGTCACCTGTTTAACGGCTTGTTCGCGATTGTGAAAATCGGGCACGAGCACCTCGATGATGATCGTCGCATCCACTTCGCGAATCGCGCGGATCGTCTGCGCGAAATGTTCCGCGCCGCCGTCCGCCAGATCGTCGCGCGCGACCGCCGTCACGACCACGTGCTTTAATTTCATCCGCCGCACCGCTTCCGCGACACGCTGCGGCTCATCGACCTCCAGCGCGAACGGCTTCGCCGTCGTCACCGCGCAAAAACCGCACGCGCGCGTGCAGCGCTCGCCGGCGATCATAAAAGTCGCCGTCCCCTGGCTCCAGCATTCCCAGCGGTTCGGGCATTGCGCCTCCTCGCAGACCGTGTGCAGGCGCAGGTCGGAGATGAGCGCCTTCGTGGAAAAAAAGACCGGGTTCGTCGGCAGCCGCACCTTGATCCAGTCAGGCTTGCGCGCCTGATGCAGCGACGGATCGATTTTTACGCACGACATGAAGGCGGGAAACTTAGAGAGTCCGCGCTGCAAATCAATGCGGAAACTCGGCGCTGTCTGCTCTCAGCCTGCGCAGAGAAAACTCGCGACGCTACACCATCGGGACGCTGCAGAATCTTTCTGCAAACAGGTCAAAATTCCGCGCTCACGCCAGTGCGTCGCGGCAAAATTTGACCTGGCGCGCAAGCTCCGCCATCCGATCCGAGCCGGGGGGAATCTTGTATTCAAATTCGATCGTGCCCTGGATCGGCCACTTGTTGTCGCGAATGAGCCGCAGCACTTCCGCAACCGGCGTATCGCCTTCGCCCAGCGGCACGGACGGCCCGTTGTTGTATCGGCGATCCTTCACATGCACGTGCGTCACGCGGTCATGATATTTCGTGATGAACGGCACCGGCGACATATTGTTACCGGCCACGAAATGGCCGAGATCGACATTCGCGCCGTTGTATTCCGCCAGCGCAAACGCCGCTTCCCAATGCTCCGGCTTCGTGGTCGCATGC
Organism: uncultured Verrucomicrobiae bacterium; assembly: GCA_963836755.1. GTDB lineage: Bacteria > Verrucomicrobiota > Verrucomicrobiia > Chthoniobacterales > Chthoniobacteraceae > JAJPJG01. Next base: position 396,916 of record CAWIKF010000001.1, read on the forward strand.
CCGTGATATCCGACCATCATCTTATGTTTGTCGGCGAATCCTCCCAGCCGCTTCAGATCCGGTTCGGCGTGCGAAATTTCCGTCGACATCGCGCGCGCGCCGAGTGCTTTCACGAGCGCAAACGCATAATCGATTTCTTCGTCCGACATTTCGAAAATCCCGTCCACTTTCACGATTTCGATGAGCACACCCGCGGACTCATACTTTTCGCGAAAATCTTTCGCTTTATCGACTGGCGCCGATTTGCGCCACTCGCGCAGATTTGCCGCACCCGAACCCGTCTGCTCTTTCGCCACGCCTTTTTTTCCGTAAACCAAATCCGCCGGCGCTCCGAGAAAAACTTCCACCGGCTGCGCGCGCAACTCGATGCCGCTCAAGCCAAGCTGCACGACCTTTTTCAAAATCTCGTCGCCGCTCATCGTCGGCGCGGCGAAACTGTAAGGCACGTTGAGCCCGATCTGCACGCCCGCGACGATCGAGTTCGGTTTGCTGGTCGAGCTTTCCGCGCCGCGCAGCGATCTCGGGAAAAAAGCGGCGGCGGGCAGGGAAGCGAGCGCGAGTTTTGTGAATTGTCGACGAGTTTGGAGGGACATGGTCGCAGGCGCTATTTGCGCGAGCGGAGATTGCTAACCGCGAAAAGCGGCGACGTAAACTTGAAACTTCGCGAGCGGAAAAAGGGATGCGGAACCGCGGAGTCTGGCTGGCGTCCGGATTTGGAACTTTTTCGGAGTAAAATCGCGCCGCTCCAGAGTAAAACCACTTTTTTGACCGACTCTGCGTGCAGGATCGCCCAAACGGGAGCCGCGCGGGCGACCCGGCGTGCCGGATCGGTCAAACAGGAGCTGTGCGGGCGATCCTGAGTGCCGGATCGGTCAAATCGGAGCTGCGCGAGCGATCCTGCGTGCCGGATCGGTCAAACAGGAGCTGCGCGGGCGACCCGGGGTCTAGGATCGTTCAAATCGGAGCTGTGCGAGCGAGCCGGCGTGCAGGATCGGTCGCGCGGGAGCTGTGCGAGCAAGTCTGCACGCAGATTCGCCCAAACCGGGAGCCGTTTCACCAGATCCTTCGCACGACTCGGAATGAAGGTTAAAAAAAGTTCGCTGCCGCGCGGCGAGGCTGTTGACTTTTCCGCGAGAAATTTTAAAAACGCGCCCGTGCCCCGCGCTGCTCTCCGCTTCGGCCAATGGCTGCTCGTCGCCGCTCTGCTGAGCGCGACCGGCGCCCAATGGCTCGCGCTGCAATCGGTGGCGTGGGGGACGATGCTGGTCGATTACGCGCAGCATGACGGGTGGGCCACGGCGATTGAGAAAACCTTCGACGGCTTGCATCCGTGCGCTCTTTGCAAAAGCATCGCGCAGGGGAAGAAGGCGGAGAAAAAGCCCGAGGCAGTCGTCGTGGTGGTAAAGTTGAATTGGTTTCATCAGTCGCAAAATCTGGTGCTGGCGAGGCCGGCAGCGCCCTGGACGTGGCGCGTGGAATCGGGTGGGTGCGAGGCGCGTTTTGAGCAGCCCGCGCTGCCACCGCCGCGAAGCGCGCTCGCGTAGTTCGCCGTTTCCCGACGCCGTGCGTGTGCACGTGCCGTCAAACTTTTACCCGCGCGGAGAGTCGCGCCGTTGCGCGGCGTTCCGCCACTTCATTCCACTCTTTTATGAAAACAAATCATCTCCACTTTTATCCTCACTTCCGTCATGGCAGTCGCCGCCGCCCATGCGTGCGATCTGTGCGGCTGTTACACGCCGCAACTCGAAACCAGCATGTCCGAGCCGGCCGGCCCGCTGACCAATCAGCATCCGGAGGCCGCGACCTCGTCTTCGCGGCTTTACGGCGCGGTGGGCGAGCAGTTCACGCATTTCGGCACCACGCAATACAACGACCACGAAGTCGCGAACCCGACGGGCCAGCGGCTGGAAAGTTCCATCACGCAGATCGTCGCCGGCTACACGTTCACCGACCGCTTTGCGCTGCAGGTCAATGTCCCGCTCATCTACCGCTATTACAAACGGCCGGATGGGTTCGAAATCGATCGCGGCACGGAATCGGGCGTCGGCGATGTGTCGGTGCTCGGGAAGTTCGTCCTTTTCCACACCGAGGCGCTTCGTTCGCAGGAAAGTTCCGGCGATGGAAAAAATGCCGTCGTCACGCAAGGCGAGCCGGACTTTACGGCATCGGCCGTCTTGCTCGGTGGCGTCAAAGTTCCCACCGGCGACAGCCATCGCATCTCGGAGGAATTTCACGAAAACGATGTCGAGGGCGCGCCGGAAAGCGGCATCCACGGCCACGATCTCACGCTCGGCACCGGCTCGTGGGACGCGATCATGGGCGCGCAGGTTTCGATGCGTTACAAGAATGCGTTTTTCGAGGCCGACTCGCAATTCACGCTGCGCGGCGAGAGCCACTACAGCTATCATTTCGCGAATGATCTCTCGTGGAGCGGCGGCCCCGGCTACTACCTGATCCGCCATCGCGACGCGCTGCTCGGCCTGCAATGCGTGCTCTCTGGCGAAAACAAAAGCACCGACCGATTCCAGGGACGCGTCGCCGATGACACCGGCGTGACCGCGCTCTACGTCGGGCCGAAAGTGCTGGTTTCGTTCGGCCGCTACAGCGGAGAAATCGGCGCCGATCTGCCGGTGCTGATGAACACGACGAAGTTCCAGGTCGTGCCTGATTATCGCATCCGCGCTGGATTCGCGGTGCGGTTTTAAATCGTGCGTCGCAGGAGAAACTTTGTTCCGCGTCCCGCTCTTTTAAAACGAATCCGCTACGCGAAAAAGCGCTCCGGCGGCATCATCGGCTGCGGCTTGCAAATGCGATCGACGCAGCTCTGCCAGCTTTCGTGGCCGGTGAGGATTTCGATTTCGACGCGCAAAAAATACATCGGCACGTCAAACTTTTCGAGCCGCGGCAGTCGCACGCAATCCTTCTCCGTCGTGATGACGGCGTCGACGTCGCGGTTCGAGCAGCGCGCGATGAAGCCGCTGACTTCCTTGTCGGTAAAACGATGATGGTCCGCGAAATGCCGCGTGAGTTCGATGTTCGCGCCGAGCTCGCGCAGCGCCATCTCGAAGCTTTCCGGCGACGCGATTGCGCTGAGCGCTCCGACGTATTTCCCGCGCAGCCAGTCGAGCGGCAGCCGTTCGCCGGTCTGCACGTGCTCGAGGTATTGCGGGCGATGCGCGCACTCGATGATCTCGGCGGTGCGATTGTAAAGTGCGGATGCGCTCGATGAGTTCCTTGTTGCCCGCCGGCGTGCTTTTCGTGATGAAAATATACGAGGCGCGTCGGAGATTTTTCGGCGGCTCGCGCAGCGTTCCGCGCGGCAAAAGATATTCGTTTCCAAACGGCGCCTGGCAATCGATGAGCACGATGTCCAAACGATGTTTTAAATGAATGAACTGCATCCCGTCATCGAGCAGCAGCGTGTCGCAGCCCATTTTATCGATGGCGTAGAGCCCGCTCGCGACGCGGTTTTTGTCCACCAAGACGATCACGTCCTTCAAGTTCACCGCGAGCATGTAGGGCTCGTCGCCGGCCATGCGCGAGTCGAGCAAAATGCTGGTGCCGTCGCTGACGATGCGCGGCTGGTAAGGCGCGCGATTGGTGAGCGCGTGGATCCATCTTTTTAACAGCGGCAGCTTTTTGCTTTTGTAGCCGCGGCTCAGGATCGCGACGCGCCGCCCGCCGGCCTGCAGCGCGCGAGCGAACTTTTCCACGACCGGAGTTTTGCCCGTGCCGCCGACGGTGAGGTTGCCAATCGCGATCACGAGACAGCCGAGCTGCCGCTCGCGCTTGATGCGTTTGCGATAAAGCCAGAGCCGGAATTGCACGGCGCCGCCGTAAACATGCGACAACAGATATAAAACAGCGCGCAACACCGCCGCACGCTTGCCGCCGCGCTGCTCGAGGATGACCTCGATGGCAAACTGCTCGAACTCCTCCAGCCAGCGCCGCATTTAAAAAAGGATGCGCACGCCGTCGTTGTCCGCCGTGGTGATGATGGTGCGCGCGCTTTTTTCGCCGCTCGCCGCGAGCATCGCCGCGGCAACTTTTTCCGCGTCGCGCAAAGTCACGCAGCAGATCGTCGAGCCACTGCCGCTGAGGAATCCGCCGAGCGCGCCGGCCGCTTCGCCCGCGCTGATGACATTGTTTAAAAATGGGATGAGCGGCTCGCGAAACGGCTGGTGAAGCCCATCTGCGAACGCTCCGCGCAATTGCGCGTAATTCTGCGACGCAAAGGCGGCGGTGATTCGGCAGGCGTTCGCGCAGCTCGCGGCGGCGGCAGTGCGGTCGATCTGCGCGGGCAGCACGCGCCGCGCATCGGGCGTCGCGATTTCAAAATCGGGAATCAACAAAACGAATTGCAACGCATCGGCGACGAGAAAACGCGCGGGCGCTTCGCCGCCGGCGACGGTGAAGCCGCCGAAGGCCGCGGGCGCGGCGTTGTCGGGGTGGCCTTCGAGTTCCGCGCAAAGTTTAAACAGCCGTTGCGACGAGAGCGGCGTGTCCGCGAGGACATTGAGCGCGTGCAAGATGCCGAGGCGCACCGTGACGCTGCTGCCGAGCCCGCGCGACCGCGGCACGTCGCCGGAGATTTCAAAATCGAACGCAAACGGCGCGACCGACGCCGCTGCGAAAAAAGCCGCAGCCGCTTCCGCCGGCATGCCGTCCGAACTTTGATCGGCGTCGCATTTCCAGACGCGGACGCGATTGTAAATCTGCAGCGCGACGCCGAGGCAATCGTATCCGGGGCCAAGATTCGCGGTGGTCGCGGGGATCTGGATGGTGACCATGAGATTTAGGATTTGGAATTTGGCATTTAGGAAGTTGCTCGCGAAACGCGCGCCGTTGCGAAAGGCTGCTTACTTCCTAAATCTTAAATCCTAAATCCTAAATTCTTAAAATGTCCCGCCTCGACGACCGCGCGCCCAGCCAACTTCGCCAAGTTTCTTTCACGCCAAACATCGCGCCGCATGCGACCGGCTCCGTGTTGGCGGCGTTTGGCGAGACGCGCGTGATTTGCGCGGCGATGATTGAAGAGGGCGTGCCGCGCTGGATGAAAGAGCAGCGGGTGAGCGGTGGCTGGATCACGGCGGAATATTCGATGCTGCCGTATTCGACGCTCGGGCGGAAACCGCGCGATATTTCGAAGGGAAAACTCGACGGGCGCGGCGTTGAAATCCAGCGACTCATCGGGCGCTCGCTGCGCGCGGCGGTGGATCTGGAGCTGCTCGGCGCGCGGACGCTGTGGATCGATTGCGATGTGTTGCAGGCCGATGGCGGGACGCGCACGGCGGCGATCACTGGCAGTTGCGTGGCCGTCGCGCTCGCTTTTCAAAAACTGCTCGCTGAAAAAAAAGTGGCGCAGTTGCCGATCAAAAAAATGATCGCAGCAGTCAGCGTCGGCATCGTGAACGGCGAGCCGATGCTCGATTTGAATTACGAGGAGGACAAGGAGGCGAGCGTCGATCTGAACATGGTGTTAACGGAAGATGGCCACTTTGTGGAAGTGCAGGGCGCGGGCGAGGAGGCGACTTTTTCGCAGGAGGAATTTGTGGCGATGCTCGAGCTCGGGCGGCGCGGCGTCGTTGATTTGATTGTTGCCCAAAAGGCCGCGCTCGCGCAATTTACGCCGCTGAATTTATGAAAAAAGCGCTCATCACCGGAATCACCGGCCAGGACGGTTCGTATCTCGCCGATTTGCTTTTGAAAAAAGGTTACGAGGTCCACGGGATCATCCGGCGCGCGAGCACGTTCAACACTTCGCGCATCGATCATCTTTACCAGGATCCGCATGTGCACGGCGTGCATCTTTTTTTGCATTACGGCGATCTCGCGGACGCGCTGAATTTGACGCGCTTGATCGATCGCGTCGGGCCGGATGAAATTTACCATCTCGGCGCGCAAAGCCACGTGCGCGTGAGTTTCGACATCCCGGAATACACGGGCGACGTGTCGGGGCTCGCGACGATCCGCATCCTCGAGGCGATCCGCGAATCAAAAGTGCAGGCCCGTTTTTACCAGGCCTCGTCGAGCGAAATGTATGGCAAAGTGCAGGCGGTGCCGCAGATCGAGACGACGCCTTTTTGGCCGCGCAGCCCGTATGCGGTCGCGAAAGTGTATGCGTATTGGGCGACGGTGAATTACCGCGAGAGCTACGGCATGCACGCGAGCAATGGCATTCTTTTCAACCACGAAAGTCCTCGTCGCGGCGAGACTTTCGTGACGCGGAAAATCACGCGCGCTGTCGCTCGGATCAAACGCGGACTGCAAAAAGATTTGTATCTCGGCAATCTCGATTCGAAGCGCGACTGGGGTTACGCGAAGGAATACGTCGAAGGAATGTGGCGCATGTTGCAGCAGGAGACGCCGGACGATTACGTGCTGGCGACGAACGAAACGCACACGGTGCGCGAGTTTGTCGAGGCATCGTTCGCGCGGGTCGGTCTCGACTGGCAGGAGTATGTGAAATACGATGCGCGCTACGAGCGGCCGGCCGAGGTGGATTTGCTGATCGGCGATCCGGCGAAAGCGAAGGAAAAGCTCGGTTGGGAACCGAAGGTGCGTTTCAAGGAGCTCGTGGAAATCATGGTCGACGCGGATTTGAAAGAGATCGACCAGCCGGGGACGATCCATCTTTAAGCTTTGTCGGCGAGTTGGCCAATGCTGCGCCAACTTGGATCCCATTTTTATCCAGCCGCCGCGCGCGACCGTGCCAGAAATCGCTTGACCGCGCGCGGTGAAGCCGAGAGTGTATCCGCCCTTTAACACGGAAATTTATGTCGAGACTTTGCGCCATCACCCAAGCCAAGCCCTCCAAGGGCCACGTCATCCATCGCCGAGGCATGGCGAAGAAAAAAGGCGGCGTCGGCCGTCACGTCACCGCGAACACGCCGCGCATGTTCCTGCCGAACCTCAAGGTGCGCCGCATTTGGGTCGCGGAACTGAAGAAGTTCGTCACCGTGAAATTGACGGCACGCGCAATTAAAACCGTGACGAAAAACGGTGCCTATGCCACGCTGAAAAAAGCGGGCGTCATCTAGATTTCGCCGCGCCCAACCAAAATCCAACCAACCCAACCATGGCCTACACAGTAACCAGCAAAAAATCAGGCAAAACCTATCACCTGCATGAGCGCAGGCAAAAACTCAAAGGCGGACAAGAAGTGACGCTTTATTTCTTCGCGGGCCAACCGCAGGACGGCGCGATCGAGCAGCTCCCGAATGGCTACGAAGTCTCGGAAAACACGAAGACCGGTTTGCCCTTGCTCAAGAAAAAAGTCGCGGCCTAAGCCGCTTCCGCAATCGAACATTTTCCCGGCGGCTCGGTCGAAGGATCGAGCCGCCGATTTTTTTGTCCATGAACGAAATCACCACTCCCATCCCCGTGACGATCCTGACCGGCTTTCTCGGCGCGGGAAAAACCACGTTGCTGAATTTTATTTTGCAGCAGCAGCACGGCTACAAATTCGCAATCATCGTCAACGAAGTCGGCGAGATCGGCATTGACGGCCAGCTCGTGGAGAACCAGCGCGAGGAAGTCGTGCAGATGAACAACGGCTGCGTCTGCTGCACGGTGCGCAAGGATTTGGTGAAGGGCGTGCAGAAACTTTTGCAGCGCGGCGGCTTCGATTACCTGCTCATCGAGACCACCGGCATCGCCGATCCCGGCCCGGTCGCGCAAACTTTTTTAAACATCCCGCAGCTCACCAAACTCGTCCGGCTCGATTCGATCATCACCGTGGTGGACGCCGAGCAGATCGAGAAACAAATGGGCGAGACCGAGACAGCGCGCGAGCAAATCGCGATGGCCGATTTTGTCCTGCTCAATAAAACGGACCTTGTGGACGGTGTGCACCTGGAAAAAACCGAGACGGAAATTCGCGCGCTCAATCCGCACGCGGAAATTTTTCGCACAAGCCAGTCTCAGGCGAACCTGCGCGAGCTGCTCGACATGAACGCTTTCAACGTGGACCAAAAAATCGCGGTCGATCCGCGATTTCTCGACGAGCTCGAGCATCGGCATCACGAGGATATTTCCTCGATGTCGTTTCGCTTCGACCGGCCATTCAATGTCGATAAGTTCGAACTTTTCGTGCAGGAACTTTCCTCGCGCGAAAAAGTTTACCGCTCAAAAGGCATCATCTCCATCGCGCAAAATCCGCGGCGCGCGATTTTTCACGGCGTCAATAATCGCTTCACGATCTTCTGGGATCGGCTCTGGAACAAGGACGAGGAGCGAATCAGCCAACTCGTTTTCATCGGGAAAAAACTCGATCAAACCGCCATCAAAAGAAGCCTGGAAAAGTGTCTCGCTTGAAAAATTTACTTCTCTGCGGCGCGATTTTGAGCGCGCTTATGCTTTCGGCGGCGCGCGCCGACGATTCACAATCGTCGCCATCGCCCGCGCAAAAAGCCGATGCGTCGCCGAAGCCGGAAAAAGAATCCGCCGATGCGAAGGAGGCGCCGCCAAAGGAAACCATCGGCACCGCGCAAATCGCCGGGGCGTCGCTCGCCTACCATGTGAAGACCGGCATGATGCCGATTTTGAAAGACGACGGCGGCGTGCGCGCGAACTTGTTTTACGTTTATTACAAGCTCGATTCGGGAGGCGATGCGGCGAAGCGCCCGATCACTTTTTGTTTCAATGGCGGGCCCGGATCGTCTTCCGTCTGGCTGCATCTCGGCGCCTTTGGACCAAAAAAAGTTCAGCTTCCGTCGGGAACTGAGGCGTCGTCGCCAGCTGCGAAAATCGTGGATAATCCGAACTCGATCCTCGACGCGACCGACCTCGTTTTTATCGATCCGATCGCGACCGGGCTGAGCCGCGCGGCGAAAGGGGAAAAGCAGGAGCAATTTTTCGATGTGGATGAAGACATCAAGGCCGCTGGCGAATTCATCCGGCTTTTCGTTACGCGCGAAAACCGCTGGCTCTCGCCGAAGTATCTATGCGGCGAAAGTTACGGCGGGCTGCGCGTCGGCGGGCTCGTGCCGTATTTGCAGGATGAGCACGGGATGAACATCGACGGCGTGATTGTTCTCTCCGGGCTGCTGGATTTCGAGACGCTCTACGAGGACGGCAGCAATGAACTGCCGTTTGTGCTTTCGCTGCCTGCGTTCGCCGCGACCGCGTCTTATTATCATAAACTCGCACCCGATTTGCAGGCCGATCTTCCGAAGGCGCTGCGCGAGGCGCGCGAGTTTGCGCACGGCGCATACGCGACGGCTTTGTTGAAAGGAAATGCGATTGATCCCGGCGAAAAACAGCGCGTCGCCGAGCAGCTCTCGCGTTTCACCGGCCTCGCCGCGCGCGACATCAGCGACACGAATCTGCGCATCACTCCCGATATTTTTCGAAGCCTGCTGCTGCGGCAGGAGGGAAAAATTCTCGGCCGCTTCGATGCGCGCATCACTGCGGACAGCCGGGAAAAACTTCACAATTGGCCCGAGTTTGACCCGTCGCTTTCGGCCGTGCTGCCGATTTTTTCCGCCGGCGTGAACGACTACGTTCGCGACAATCTCGGCTACAAAAGCGATGCGCCTTATCACGTGCTCGGCGCGCTGCCGTGGCATTACGGGCAGTTTTCGAATCGCTACGCGTCGATGACTGAAAAACTCGGCGGAGCGCTTCGGCAGGATCCGCACATGCGTCTGCTGGTGCTGCTGGGCAAATACGATCTGGCGATTCCCGGCGACGAGATGCGCTACAGCATCGATCATCTGCCAATCCCGGACAGCCTGCGCGGCAACGTCACTTTCGCGAGCTACGACAGCGGCCACATGATGTATTTGAACCCGCCAGATGCCGCCAAATTGCGCGCCGACCTCCTCGCCTTTTATCACGGCACGAAACCTTGAGGCGGCATATTGCTATTCGTTGCGCGCTGCACGAATGTATCCGCCCTTTTAAAAAATGGCCAAACCCGACCTGCATTCCGTGCCGAATCCTGGCGTCGTCGAAATCCGCGGCGCGCGCCAGAATAATCTGAAGGGGATCGACCTCGATCTTCCGCTCGGGAAGCTCAACGTCATCTCCGGCCCGAGCGGCAGCGGCAAATCGTCGCTGGCGTTTGACACGATTTACGCCGAGGGCCAGCGCCGCTACGTCGAGACATTCAGCCCATACACGCGCCAATTTCTCGAGCGAATGGACAAGCCGAAAGTTGACGCGATTCACGGCATCCCGCCGGCCATCGCGATCGAGCAGGCGAACCATGTAAAAAGCACGCGCTCGACCGTCGGCACGATGACGGAGATCAACGATTACCTGAAGGCGCTGATGCCGCGCATCGCCCGCGCCTATTGCCCGGAATGCAGCCGCGAGATTCGCGTCGAGACAGCGCGATCGATCGCGGAGCAAGTGCTGGCCGACCTTCGCGGGGAATCGGTGCTGGTGACTTTCGGCGTGCCGGTGCCGGCGAAAACCGAGCCAGCAGAATTTTTCAAATTTCTTCAGCAGCAAGGCTACCTGCGCATTTGGATCGATGGCGCGATCCATCGCACCGACGCCGCGCCGGCTGTGCGACGGTTGCCCGCGCTCGTCCGCGTGCTTCAGGATCGGATGAAAATTTCCGAGGAGAACAATTCGCGGCTCGTCGAGGCGATTGAGACCGCGCTCCGTTTCGGCAAAGGCCAGGTCAGCTTCTTGCGCGAGTCCGATGGCCGCGAATGCCCGTATTCACTCGGCTGGCACTGCGCGCATTGCGATCTCGAAATCACGCCGCCGTCGCCTGGCTTATTTAGTTTCAACAACCCGCTCGGCGCATGTCCGAAGTGCCGCGGCTTCGGCCGAAGCATTGCACTCGACCTCGAGCGCGCGCTCGATCGCACACGCAGCATCGACCGCGGCGCAGTCAAAGTTTTTCAAACTGAAAATGGCCGCGAATGCCAGCGCGACCTGCTCAAACACTGCGCTGAGCGCGAGATCGACATTTACTGCGACTTTGATCAGCTGCCGCAGGCCGATCAGGATTTCGTCATTCGCGGCGAGCGAAAAAACGGCGAAGCGACGTCGGAGGATCTGTGGGAAAATGGGCGCTGGTATGGCGTGCAAGGTTTTTTCGATTGGCTCGAAACGAAAAGCTATAAAATGCACGTGCGCGTTTTGCTGAGCCGTTATCGCAATTACGCGCTCTGCAGCGAGTGCCACGGCGGCCGCTTCCAGCCGGCGACGCTCAATTTTAAACTCGCCGGCTGCGACGGCCGATTACTCACGCTGCCGGATCTGGCGGCAAAACCTGCTGCAAAATTGATGGCGGAAATCGCCAGTTGCCGTTCGCACTTTTCCAACGACGCGACGACCGAAATGCTGCGGAACGAGGTTGAAACGCGGCTCCGTTATCTCGTCGAAGTCGGCCTCGGCTATCTCTCGCTCGACCGCTCCACGCGCACGCTCAGCGGCGGCGAAGTCGAGCGCGTGAATTTGACCACGTGCCTCGGCGCATCGCTCGTGAACGCGCTGTTCGTGATGGATGAGCCGAGCGTCGGCCTGCATCCGCGCGATGTGCAGCGGCTGATCGGCGTGATGAAAAATTTGCGCGACAAAGGCAACACACTGCTCGTGGTCGAGCACGAGGAATCGATCATCCGCGCGGCCGACAATGTCATCGAAATCGGCCCCGGTCGAGGCGAGGGCGGCGGCGAGCTTGTCTTCCATGGCGACGTGCCGAAACTCGAAAACGCGCGCACGCTCACCGCCGATTATTTGAACGGGCGCAAATCAATCCCGATCCCGGAAAAACGGCGCTCTCCGAAGGCGTGGATCAAGCTGCAAGGCGCTATGGAGCACAATCTGCGCGACGTTGACGTCGATTTTCCGCTGCGCGTTTTCACCTGCGTCACCGGCGTTTCCGGCTCGGGAAAAAGCAGTTTGATCCGCGACGTCCTTTATCAAAATCTGCTCGCGCTAAAGGGCGAAAACACGGGCGAAGATGGCATTGGCGCGTGCAAAAAAATCAGCGGCGCGCATCGCATCGACAGCGTGATGATGGTCGATCAATCTTCGCTCGCGCGCACACCGCGCTCCAGCCCGGCTGTTTATCTCGGCGTGTTCGAACCGATTCGCGAACTCTTCGCGACCACGCCCGAGGCCGTCGCGCAGAACCTGACCGCGAGTTCATTTTCTTTTAACTCCGGCAAAGGCCGTTGCGAGCGCTGCGGCGGCAACGGCTTCGAAAAAATCGAAATGCAATTTTTGAGCGATCTTTTCGTGCGGTGCGCGGAGTGCGATGGAAAGCGCTACCAGCCGCACATTTTAAAAATCAAACTTCGCGAAAAGTCGATCCACGACGTGCTCGAGATGAGCGTCACGGATGCGATCCAGTTTTTTGCGGGCGACAAACTTTTAAAATCAAAAATCGGAAACTTGAAGCTGCTCGAGGAGGTTGGCCTTGGCTACCTGCGGCTCGGCCAGCCGCTCAACGTCTTGTCTGGCGGCGAATCGCAGCGGCTCAAACTCATCGGGCATTTGACCGATGAAAGCCGCGGCAACAGCCTGCTGATTTTCGACGAGCCGACGACCGGCCTGCATTTTGACGACGTGGCGCTGCTCGTCAAAGTGTTTAACAGGTTGGTGGAGCAGGGGAACACGCTCCTCGTGATCGAGCACAATCTCGAGGTCATTAAATCAGCGGATTATCTTATCGATCTCGGTCCCGAGGCTGGCGATGAAGGCGGCATCGTGGTGGCGAAAGGCACACCGGAGGAAGTGGCCAAAGTGAAAGAATCTCACACCGGCAGATTTTTAAACAATCTGCTTCAGCGTGAAAATTCGCGCGCGAATAAAAGTGTCATCAACTTTGACGCGGATACTGAATCCATGCGGGTTGCGGAGACTCCGCCGCATCTGGGAAACGGGAATCACGCAATCCAGGTGCATGGCGCGCGTGAGCATAATCTCAAAAACATTTCGCTCGCGATTCCACGCGATCAAATCGTCGTCGTTACCGGCTTGAGTGGTTCCGGAAAGTCGACGCTCGCTTTTGACATTCTATTTGCGGAGGGGCAGCGGCGTTTCCTCGACAGCATGTCGCCGTATGCGCGGCAATTCGTCGAGCAGCTCGAAAAGCCTGATGTAGACTTGATCTCCGGGCTTCCACCGAGCGTGGCGATCGAGCAGCGCGTGACGCGCGGCGGCGGCAAATCGACCGTTGCGACCGTGACGGAGGTGTATCATTTTCTGCGACTTTTTTTCGCAAAGCTCGGCACGCAGTGGTGTCCGAAATGCCAGGTGCCGGTGGAAAATCGCAGCGTTTCCGCGCTCATCGAACAGGCGGAGGCACTCGCGCAAAAAGGTGCGCGTGAAAATTTTAGCGCCGGTGGTCAAGGCACGAAAAGGTTTTCACACGGATGTCGCGCAGGCCGCTCTGCAAAAGGGTTTCACGACTTTGTTCGTGGACGGGCGGTTCGTTCCGGCTGAGGGTTTTCAAAAGCTGGAGCGTTTCCGCGAACACTCGATCGACGTGCTGATCGGCGAGGCGTCGAGCCCTGCGGAAGTGCGCCAGCTCGTGACGCGAGCGCTGGAAATGGGCCGCGGATCCGCGCGCGTGCTCGATGCAAAAAATCGGTCGACGATTTTAAGCCGCGAAATGAATTGCCCGAGCTGCGGCGAGTCGTTCGAGGAACTCGATCCACGCCTTTTTTCTTTCAACTCGCTGCACGGCTGGTGCACGGGCTGCCATGGGTTCGGCGAGGTTTGGAATGCGGCGGAAAGTGAGGCGGAATCGGCGTTGGAGGCAGAGCTCGACGAGGAGCGCCAGCACGAATCGCTGGAGGATGGCGAATCGTCCCAATGCCCATATTGCAAGGGCGCGCGGCTGAATCCGGTCGCGCGCAATGTGCAAGTGCACGGGATGACGATCGACCGGCTCACGGCGCTTTCTGTGCGAAAGGCGCAGCTCGCGCTGGACGGCATGCGCTTCAATGACAGGGCCGCGTTGATCGCACAGGACATCGTGCCGGAGATCACGCAGCGTTTGCATTTCATGACGCAAGTCGGGCTCGATTATCTCGCGTTGAATCGCTCGGCGAAAACGTTGAGCGGCGGTGAATCGCAGCGCATCCGTTTGGCGGCGCAGCTCGGCTCGAATCTGCGCGGCGTCCTTTACGTGCTTGACGAGCCGACAATCGGCCTGCATCCGCGCGACAACCTCGCGCTTCTCGAGACCCTTGAGGCTCTCAAGCGAAAGGGTAATTCGCTCGTGATCGTGGAGCACGATGAAGACACGATGCGGCGCGCTGACACGATCATTGATCTCGGCCCGCGCGCGGGCTCGCGCGGCGGCGAAGTCGTTGGTATCGGAACGTTGGACGAGATTAAAAAAATCGAGCGCTCCGCGACCGGCCGCTGTCTGCGCAAACCGCTCTCGCATCCGACGCGGAAAGCGCGCCGTTCGCTCAAGGATGTGCAGCACTGGGTCGAGCTGCAAGGCGCGTGCGCAAACAATCTTCAGGCTTTGGACGTGAAATTTCCGATCGGGAGATTGATCGCAATTTCTGGAATTTCCGGCTCGGGAAAAAGCACGCTGATGCGCGGCGTTTTGCTGCCGGCCGTGCAACAAGCTTTAAAACGTAGCAAAGTGGAGCCGCGCGATTACGAGGCGATTCGCGGAACGGAATTCATCGAGGCGGTTTATGAAATGGACCAGTCGCCGATTGGGAAAACTTCGCGTTCAACACCCGCGACCTACATCGGATTTTTCGATGAAATTCGGAAGCAATTCGCGTCGCTGCCGATGTCGCGGATGCGCGGCTACACGGCCTCGCGCTTCTCTTTTAACAACCAGGGCGGCCGCTGCGAAACCTGCATGGGACAAGGCGTGATCAAGATCGAGATGAACTTTTTGCCGACGAGCTACATTCCGTGCGGCGATTGCCACGGCAAGCGCTACAACGCGCAGACGCTCGAGGTTTTATACAATGAAAAAAGCATCGGCGACGTAATCGAGATGACCTTCGAGCAGGCGGCGGAGTTTTTTAAATCGAATCAAAAAATTCATCGTCCGCTCGCGTTGCTATGCGAGACCGGACTTGGATATTTGCAACTCGGACAGCCAAGTCCGACGCTGAGCGGCGGCGAGGCGCAGCGGCTGAAATTGGTGAGCGAGCTGACGCGCGGCGTGGCTCGGTCGGACAATTCCCGGCTGCGCAAAATGACCGAGCCGAAATCGACGTTGTATTTGCTCGAGGAGCCGACAATCGGGCTGCACATGGCGGATGTGGAGGAGCTTTTGAAAGTGCTTCACCGGCTGGTCGATGACGGCAGCACTGTCATCGTCATCGAGCATAATCTGAGCCTGATCGCTGATGCCGATTACGTCATCGACATTGGGCCGGAGGCCGGTGAAAACGGCGGCAAAGTTGTGGCGGTGGGCGCTCCGGAGCAAATCGCAAAAAGCAAAACGAGCCGCACCGCGCCGTTCCTGCGGGAAGTGCTGCCGGCTCAATCGCCAACGGCGAAAGCCGTGGCAATGCGTGGGCCAACCGTGAGCATGGCGAGCGGCGCGAGCTGAAAAAGCAGGCGCGGCAGGGCCGTCGCGAGATGCCTAAGATATTGGTCCGGCGTGGGCCATCCGCTGAATAGAAAAATGCCGGCGTCGATAAACATCGGAATTCCGACGGCGGCGAAATAAGTGACGAGAGTGCGCCGATGGGGTGAATGTTTTTCAATCAAAAATAAAATGCCGACAGCCGCGAAGCCGCACCACAACAGGCTCCACTGCTTCCAGTTGATCAGGTGTGCGCCGAGCCTCAGTCCAATTTCCGGGATGCGGTGAACGTTGTGCAGCAGTGTCGTAAACGTCACCGGCATGAAGGTGGGATCGGTCACGACATGCAATCGGTGCAGCGCAACTTTCCATCCCAGCCAGACGAGCAGACCGGGTAACGCGATCCAGCAGCAATTTAAAAGGCGGCGACGCATCGTTAACGCGGCGATGAACAGAAGCGAAAACCACAGAATGATCCCTTCGCCTTTGATCCACGGCAAAATGCCGCTGAGCAATGCAAAACGCGAAGCGGACGCAGTGGAGTTTTTTTGCAGGAATTCGTTCAGGTAAATCGCTGCTCCCAAATAGGCCACAGCGAGCGGAAAGTCGGCGTAGCCTTGTGGTAATCCCCAGTCACCAAAGCATGAATAGGGCAGAAAGAAAAAGGAGAGGGCGAGAATCGAACCTGCACGCGCGCTACGAATCGATCGCATCATTCCGGTGTGGAGAAACGCCAATGCCGCCGCGTAAAAAAATGGGCTCACGAGCTTGATCCAGGTTTGGTCGCAGTCGCCGAGCCAGGAATAAATCCAAGCCTCCGTGAGCGGCAGTAATAGCGGATAGTCGAGATGACTCCACGTGCGTGAGCCGTCGGAAAAATACGACGCGGGCAGCGCGCCATGATTTAAAAATGCGATTCGCGCTTTTGCTTCCCAGATCAAAATCCCGTCCCACACGAACGCGGAGCGCAAGCAAATAACGGCTACCACCACGATGCTCACCGCGATGAAAAAGCGCAGAATCCAATCAGCAGTCAGCGCTCGTGGCGCGGCGCGTCGCGGGCGATTGCGCAGTCGTCTGAGGCCAGTGGCGCCCAAAAAGATGCACGCAACCGTCATCGTGATTTGCAGTGAAATGCCTCGCGCAAAAATGCCGATCAAAGCGAGGGCGCTGGAAACAAACGCCGTTCCCAGAATCCAGGATAGCGCGAAAACTTCGGCCGCGTCCGCATCTTCATCAGCCGGCAAAAGCATTGTTACACCGAATCCGGCCGACAAAATCGTGAGCACTCCAACGAGCAGCAATAACGCGTTCATCGTAAATTTTGCGCCTGTGGAATCATCACTAGCCGTTCCCCCGCACTTCGTGCGTCGGGCAGATCCGGCGGTGGCTTCAGTGCGAAAAAAAACAGTGCACCGAACTGCCACTTTTTCAGCGCATCGACGGTCGCCTTCACTTCATCAGGGGCAACGTAGGTGATGAAAACCGTGTGCGGCCACGCAAGATAGCTGATCGTTAACGCGGCGAGATTGGACTCGTTGTCGCTGCGATTCGCGATGAAGGCAATTGTCCGCGATGTAGGCACAGAGGCGATTGCGCGGCTAATCGGTTCCGATGCACGAGGGACATCGAGCGCCTCGCGGAGCATCGAGTCGGTGGAAGAATACGGCCCGGAGTTGTCGTTGCGAGTGACGAAGGATGGACGCAAAATCGCTGCGATGCCGAACCCGAAAAATGCCGCCGCAAACAAAATGCAGAACAGCCGCTCGGCTTTGCGGAAAGTGAGATCGCGAGTCAAAGCCGGCGCAGCTTCCTGAAAGGCGCGAGTTGCGTCAAGCCACCGCATCGTGCGAATGCAGTTGCGTCGCACGCGCCATTTTTGCATCACCCACCGGTGCTCGCATTTTATTTGCACAACCTGAGCCCATTCATCTGGGAAATCCGGCCCGGCATCGGCTTGCGCTGGTATGGCTTTGCCTACGTGCTCGCGTTCGCCGTTGGCTATTGGCTTTACCGCTGGCTCGCGGAGCGCGGCTACTCAGAGCTGGCGCCGGAAAAAGTCGGCGACTTCATCACTTGGGCGGCGGTCTTCGGCGTGATGGTCGGCGGCCGGCTCGGCCACATGCTTTTTTACGATTGGCCGCAATGGCTGCACGATCCGCTGATGTTTTTTCGTGTGTGGGAAGGAGGAATGGCGAGCCACGGCGGGATGATTGGTTTGATCCTGTTTACGTTGTTTTACGCCCGCAAGCACAAGTTGTCATGGACGAGCATCGGCGACAATCTTTGCGTGGTCGCGCCGGTCGGACTGTTTTTCGGGCGCGTCGCGAATTTCATCAATGGCGAACTTTACGGCCATGTCACGACAGTCGCTTGGGCAGTGCAGTTTCCGAAGGAGCTTTACGATTCGCCGGAACTGGCGGGCCGGGCGATCTCTGATGCACAAAAAATCAATCCGACGCTGGACACGGCGAGCGGCGTTGTCGATGCGGCCCGGCACGATCCGAGAGTTGCGGAAATGCTTCGCGAAATTTTACCGCCGCGACATCCGTCGCAGCTTTACGAGGCCTTCCTCGAGGGCATCGCCCTCTTCGCCGCAATGTGGTTTCTGCGGACAAAAGTGCGCGTCCCGCGCGGCGTTCTCACCGGCTCGTTTTTCGTGCTCTACGCTCTTCTGCGCATTGCCGGCGAAGTATTTCGCGTGCCGGATGCGCCGCTTACCGGACCGTTCACACGCGGCCAATTTTTGTCGCTGTTTTTAATTTTGATCGGCATCGCATTCATCTTTTGGGGCTTTCGCGCACGGCAATATGAGCGCGCCCAGATGGAAACATGACGCGCGCGGCCGAGTATCAGCAAGTCTGGGACGGGCTTTGGTTTTGGCAGGCATACGACCCTTCGGTGAAAACGGAGCTGAGCTGTTGCGCAGTGGCGTTGCGTGCCGGGCTTGTGTTCATTGATCCGATTCCGATGGTTGATGAAGCGCTTGCGGAATTGACGGAGCGCGCTTCGCCGGCAGCAGTTATTTTAACAAGCGCGAACCACACGCGCGCCGCCGATTTCTTCAGGGAAAAGTTTACAATCCCAGTTTTTGCGCACCTCGAAGCGAAGCAGGAATTGACGATCAAAGTTGACCACTTTGTCGAGGAGGGCGCGACGATTTTGGACGATCTGACGCCGATTCATCTGCCCGGCTTTGCTCCGGGAGAAATGGCGATTCATCATCCCGCGCTCGGCGCGATGTTTGTCGGCGACGCTTTGATCAACGTGGGCTCCGATGGTTTTTCACCACTGCCGGCAAAATACTGCGCCGATGCGAAACTCGGCCTCCGCTCGCTGCGAAAATTATTGAACTTTGATTTTGAACTCATGACATTCGCGCACGGGCTGCCGATCATTTCCGGCGCCAGGCGCCGTCTCGCAAACCTAGTCGCATGAAACTTCGCCACCTTTTTTGCATGGTGCCCGCGCTTTTTTTCTCGGCATTCGCGCGGGGCGAAGATGCCAGCCTGCCGATGCCGCGGACCGATGCAGCCATGCGCCAAAAGATCGATGAGTTTTTCAAGGCTGTGGAAAATCATCAGATCGATGCCGCGTTTGACCAGCTCGTGAAGGACAGCAACATCGCAACCCGGCCGGACGATGTTACGACGTTGAAAGCGCAAACTCAGCGTGCCGTGCAGTTGTTTGGCGAAATCGTCGGACACGAGATTGTGGCGGTGAATAATGTCGGCACGCACCTTTTTCGCGTGACCTATCTTTCGCTCGGCAAGGAATATCCGCTCCGCTGGCGCTTTTATTTTTACCGGTCGGCCGAGGAATGGAAATTGATTGATATCCGGGTCGACGATCGGTTGGTGGATTTGTTTGGCGAGACGCCTACTGCCTCGGATCAGCGGCCGACGAATTGGCCAAAGTCTCCGTGATCGCGCGGGTTCTCGCGTTCATCCGATTCTCGCACACAGTCTTCGCGCTGCCTTTCGCGCTCGGCGCAATGTTTGTCGCCGCGCGCGGATGGCCGGCGCCGCGCATCTTCGCGCTGATCGTGCTCGCG
This sequence comes from uncultured Verrucomicrobiae bacterium, assembly GCA_963836755.1. Classification (GTDB taxonomy): domain Bacteria; phylum Verrucomicrobiota; class Verrucomicrobiia; order Chthoniobacterales; family Chthoniobacteraceae; genus JAJPJG01. The sequence continues at coordinate 416,451 of CAWIKF010000001.1, forward strand.
ATGATCTTCGCACGCACCGCCGCGATGCTTTTTAACCGGCTCGCCGACTGGCATCTTGATCAGCGAAACCCGCGCACTGCCGGCCGGCACAAACTTGTTTCACGCGGAGTCGCGGTCGCTTTGCTCATCGTCAGCGCCGCCGCATTCATCGCGACAACATTTTTGATCAACCAACTTTGCTTCGCACTTTCGCCAATGGCGCTGGCGATCGTTTTTTTCTATTCGTTGACGAAGCGTTTTACCTCTCTTTCGCATCTTTTTCTTGGTTTTGCGCTTGCTGTGTCGCCCGTCGGAGCCTGGCTGGCTGTGACGGGAAGCTTGGCGTGGGTGCCGCTGGTGTTGGCATCGGGAGTGCTTTTCTGGGTCGCAGGTTTCGACCTGATCTACGCCACACAGGATTATTCGTTCGATAAAAAGGAAGGGCTCCGCTCGCTCGTCGTGCGGCTCGGCATCGCGCGCAGTCTCATCCTCGCGCAAATTTTTCACGCGACCATGTTCGTTTTTTTGATCGTATTCGGCGTCGTCGGAAAATTGGGTGAACTCTATTTCATGAGCCTCGTGGCGGTGTTGGCAGCTTTGGTCTACGAGCATCGGGTCGCGCGAAAGCTTGATGTTGCGGCGATCAATCGTGCCTTCTTTTTGAGCAACGCGTTCGTTGGACTCGTCTTCGTAACGAGCATTTTTTTCGAGATGGTTTTGTTGCACTTCTGAGTTTGGACCGTGTGGCGTTCATCTCCGTCCACACGACCGCTTTGAACGCATCTACGCATCATGATGCGATTATTTGTTCCTTGTCTTTGCTGACGGATTGGTGTTAAGTGGGATCCACCGATGACCGAAGCTGTTTCCCTTTTACATCCGCTCGAGGCGCTTTTGCGCGAGCGCATCGTCATCCTCGACGGCGCGATGGGGACCATGGTGCAGCGCTACAAGCTGCAGGAAGCCGACTATCGCGGCGCGCAGTTCGCGGATTGGCCGAGCGATCTGAAGGGAAACAACGATCTGCTTTGCCTCACGAAGCCGGAGGTCATCGAGGAGATTCACACGCAGTATCTCGAGGCCGGCGCGGACATCATCGAGACGAATACTTTCAACTCCCAAACAATCTCAATGGCCGACTACGGCATGGAATCGCTGGTGCGCGATCTGAACTTGGCGGCCGTCAAAGTGGCGCGCAAAGCGGCCGCGAAGCTTCCGAATAAATTTGTAGCCGGCGCGATCGGACCGATGAGCAAAACGCTTACAATCTCGCGCGACGTGAACGATCCGGCAAAGCGAGAGGTGAGTTTTGATCAGGTAAAGAATGCATATTACGAGCAAGTTGAGGCCTTGATGGAAGGCGGTGTAGATGTGCTGCTGGTCGAGACGATTTTCGACACGTTGAACGCGAAGGCGGCGCTGTTTGCGATCGAGGAATTTTTTGACAAAAACAGCGTGCGCATTCCCGTAATGATTTCGGGCACGATTACCGATTTATCGGGACGAACTTTGACCGGCCAAACCGTCGAAGCGTTTTTGATTTCGCTCATGCACGCGCAGCCATTGAGCATCGGGCTGAACTGCGCGCTCGGGCCAAAGGAAATGCGGCCTTACATCGAGGAGCTTGCGCACCTCGCGGCGTGTTACGTGAGTTGCTATCCAAACGCCGGCTTGCCCGATCCGTTGTCGGAAACCGGTTTTCCCGAGACGCCGGAAACGCTTGCTCCGCAGCTTCGCGATTGGGCGCAAAACGGTTGGTTAAACATCGTTGGCGGCTGCTGCGGAACGACTCCCGCTCACATCAAGGCGATCGCTGATGCCGTGCGCGATTGTCAACCGCGAGAACTTGTGGAGGTGCTGGCTTGAGCCCGACTCGACCATTGCGGCTCTCTGGCCTGGAACCGCTGAACATCACACCCGAGATGGGTTTCGTGATGATCGGAGAACGCACCAACATCACCGGCTCGCCGAAGTTTTCAAAGCTCATCCTCGGCGGCGATTTCGACGGGGCGCTCGCAGTCGCGCGCCAGCAGGTGCTCGGCGGCGCGAACATTTTGGACGTCAACATGGACGAGGGGATGATCGATTCCGAAGCCGCGATGACGCGGTTCTTAAACCTGATCGCGAGCGAGCCGGACATTTCGCGCGTGCCGATCATGATCGACTCGTCGAAGTGGAGCGTGATCGAGGCGGGCTTGAAATGCGTGCAGGGAAAAAGCGTCGTAAATTCGATTTCGCTCAAAAACGGCGAGGAAGAATTTTGCCGCCAGGCGTGTTTGGTTAGGCGCTACGGTGCTGCAACGATCGTGATGGCCTTCGACGAAAAGGGACAGGCCGACAACTTCGAGCGCCGAATCGAAATCTGCGCGCGCGCCTATCGGACCCTAACGCGAGAATGCAGCTTTGACCCGAGCGACATCATTTTTGATCCGAATATTCTGACAGTCGCGACCGGCTTGGAAGAGCACAACAACTACGCGGTCGATTTCATTCAAGCGACGAAATGGATCAAAGAAAATCTGACGCATGCGCGCGTGAGCGGCGGCGTATCGAACATCTCGTTTTCCTTCCGCGGCAACAACGTCGTCCGCGAGGCGATGCACGCGGCGTTTTTATTTCACGCGATCCGCGCCGGGCTCGACATGGGCATCGTCAACGCCGGACAACTCGCCGTTTACGAGGAAATCCCTAAGGATCTGCTCGCGCTGGTTGAAGACGTTCTGTTGAACAGGCGTTCCGACGCGACCGAGCGGCTTGTCGAATTCGCCGAGACCGTAAAAGCGCGCGGCAAAGTCGCCGTGAATGCGGAGGCGTGGCGCGCGGAGCCTGTTGAGGAGCGGCTTTCGCACGCACTGGTGAAAGGCATCGTCGATTTTATCGACGCGGATACAGAGGAAGCGCGGCAAAAATATCCGCGCCCGCTGCAGGTCATCGAAGGTCCGCTGATGGCTGGCATGAGCATCGTCGGCGATCTTTTTGGCGCGGGGAAAATGTTTTTACCGCAGGTCGTAAAGTCGGCGCGCGTGATGAAAAAAGCGGTCGCGTATTTGATGCCGTTCATGGAAGCGGAGAAAACCGCGGACTCGAAGCCGCAGGGGAAAATCGTGATGGCGACTGTGAAAGGCGACGTGCATGACATTGGCAAAAACATCGTGGGCGTGGTGTTGCAATGTAACAATTACGCGGTGGTCGATCTCGGCGTGATGGTGCCGGCGGAAAAAATTCTCGAGGCGGCAAAGGCCGAGAAGGCTGATGCGATCGGGCTTTCAGGGCTGATCACGCCATCGCTCGACGAGATGGTGCATGTCGCGCAGGAGATGGAGCGGCAGGGTTTTTTGTTGCCATTGCTCATCGGCGGCGCGACCACCAGCCGTGCACACACTGCAGTCAAAATCGCGCACCATTATAGGCAACCGGTTGTGCATGTGCTCGATGCTTCGCGCGCGGTCGGGGTAGTGAATTCGCTGTTGAGCGACGAGCTCAAGTCGGACTTTGACGCGAAGATGCGCGACGATTATCAGCGGCTTCGCGAAGAGCACGCATCGCGCACGCGCGAGAAAAAGATGGTGACGCTCGAGCAGGCGCGCGCGAATCGGACGTCGGTTGACTGGAGCAGCTATGTCCCCGCGAAGCCTGAGTTTGTCGGCGTTCGCACGTTGCAGCCCGATCTTGAGACGCTCGTTCCGTTCATCGATTGGTCGCCATTTTTTCACACTTGGGAATTACGCGGTCGCTACCCGGCGATCCTCGATGATGAAATTGTCGGTGAGCAGGCACGCGAACTTCTTGAGGACGCGAAGAGATTGTTGCAGCAGATCGTCGATGGAAAACTGCTTCAGGCGCGCGGCGTTTTTTCTTTTTGGCCCGCGCAGTCATCCGGAGATGACATCGAGCTTTTCACGGACGAAACTCGCAGGGAGCCGCTCGGCGTTTTTCACACGCTGCGCCAGCAGATGCAAAAGCCGGCGGGGCAGCACAATCACGCGCTCGCGGATTTTGTCGCACCGCAAAACGATTATCTCGGCGGATTCGCGGTTGGCATTCACGGAGGCGACGAACTCGCCGAAAAGTTCAAAGCCGAGCATGATGACTATAACGCGATCATGGCCAAGGCGCTCGCGGATCGGCTCGCAGAGGCCTTTGCCGAGTATTTGCACAAGCACGTGCGCGAGATTTGGGGCTTCGGTCGCGATGAAAAACTCAGCAACGAGGACCTGATTCGTGAACAGTATCGCGGCATTCGCCCGGCGGCAGGATATCCCGCGAGTCCCGACCACACGGAAAAGCAGGCGCTTTTCGATCTGCTCAAGGCGAAGCAAAACGCTGGCATTGTTTTAACGGAAAGTTTTGCGATGCATCCCGGCGCTGCCGTTAGCGGGCTTTATTTTTCGCATCCGGACGCGAAGTATTTCGGCGTCGGGAAGATCGAGCGCGATCAAGCCGCCGACTACGCTGCGCGCAAGGGCGAGTCGATCGGATTCGTCGAAAAATGGCTCGCGCCGAATTTGAATTACGAGCCCGTGGCGTAGCTCTCGACGCGATTCTTCCAGCCTGCGAGCCAGCGTTCCTCGTGACGTGCCGGCGGTGAATTTTGCACGCGGCGCGCGAGCACCTTTTTAGCGGCATCGGAAAATGCGCGCACATCGCCGCCGTTCATCGTCTCGAGCACCTGCAGCAGTCCCCAGCCCGCGCCTTTGTAACGCTCGGTTGCCAGCGTCCCTTCGCCTTTGAAATTTGTGTAGTCAATCAGCGCGAACACCCCGCGCGGAGTTTGCTTCAGTCGCTCGAATTCGCGCTGCACTTTTTCACGTTTGGATGGATCGGCTTCCGCGAGCATTTTCGGCAGCGACTCTTCCATCCGCTCCACCAAAAACGCAGTCTGCGCGGGAATCGTGTCGGCCAAAAATTTCCGCAAGAAAGACATCTGGTCGCTCCCAAATCCACGCAGAAACTCGGTGCGGGAATTCCACGGGCACGGTCCCATCATCCACGCCTCCGTCTTCACGCTTCGCGCAGCGAGGAATCGCATGAGTTTGGGAAAACTTTCGTCGAACGGCCCGCGTTTTCCCGCCGGATACCAGATGAAATGGCCGATGCCGAGCGACGCGAAATCTTCGCCGGCGTTCCATGAGGTGAGGCCTTTCAACGTGCCCGCACATTCATTTTGCCAGACTTTGTGGCCAATCTTCGTCAACTCGGCGGACGACATTTCGCCGCGAGCCGAGAGAGAAAGCAAAAGTGAGCAGAGCAGGAGAAATTTCATGAGGTCAAATTGAGCGGACGCCACGAAAGCGCAATGCGAAGAACTTTGGATTGAGCGGCCCAAAGCATATAGCTAATCTCGCATTCTTTCCCCATGAGCCAGAATATCGATTCCTATCTCGTCGAAAATCGCGTCTTCAAACCGGCGAAGGATTTTTCGAAAAAGGCGCACGTTAAAAGCCTCGCGGATTACCAGGCAAGATATCGCGAATCGATTGCGAAGCCCGATAAGTTCTGGGCGCGCGAGGCATCGGAACTTTTGTGGCAGCAGAAATGGACGAAGGTTTTGGAATGGAAGGAGCCTTTTGCAAAATGGTTCGTCGGCGGCAAAATCAACGTGTCGGAGAATTGCCTCGACCGGCATTTGTCCGGCGCGCGGCGGAACAAGGCGGCGATCATTTTCGAAGGCGAACCGGGCGAAAAGCGGACGCTGACTTATCAGCAACTGCATCGTGAAGTTTGCAAATTCGCGAACGTGCTCAAGCGGAACAAAATCAAAAAAGGCGACCGCGTCATCATCTACATGCCGATGATCCCGGAGGCCGCAGTGGCGATGCTGGCGTGTGCGCGGATCGGCGCGGTGCATTCGGTCGTGTTTGGCGGATTTTCGGCGGAGAGCATCAAGGACCGGATCGCCGACAGCAAGGCAACTGCGGTCATCACGGCAGACGGTGGATACCGACGCGGCGCGATTGTTCCGCTAAAACAGAACGTCGACGAAGCGTTAAAAACCAGTTCAGAGGTGAAACGCGTCATCGTCTTCCGCCGCGTGGGCAACGACATCCACATTGAGGAGGGGCGCGATGTCTGGTGGCACCGGGAGATGGAATACGTGAACGCGGAGTGCAAGGCGGAGCCGCTCGACAGCGAGCATCCGCTTTTCATCCTTTATACAAGCGGCTCGACGGGCAAACCGAAGGGGATTTTGCACACGACCGGCGGCTATCTGCTCGGCGCGTATTGCACCACGAAATACGTCTTCGACATGCGCGACGAAGATCTTTACTGGTGCACCGCCGATGTCGGCTGGGTCACCGGCCACAGCTACGTCGTCTACGGTCCGCTCGCGAATGGTGCGACGACTTTCATGTATGAAGGCGCGCCGAATGCGCCCGACTGGAGTCGCTGGTGGAAGATGATCGAGGAGTATCGGATCACGATTCTTTATACCGCGCCGACTGCGATTCGCGCCTTCATCAAGGCGGGCGACAACTTTGTTAAAGAACATGATCTCACTTCGTTGCGCCTGCTCGGCAGCGTCGGCGAGCCGATCAATCCCGAAGCTTGGATCTGGTATCACGAAAAAATCGGCGGCGGCCGCTGCCCGATTGTCGACACGTGGTGGCAAACCGAAACGGGCGGGATCATGATCACGCCATTGCCCGGTGCGACGCCGACCAAACCGGGCTCGGCAACGCTGCCGTTTTTCGGCGTGGATGCAGCGATTGTGGACGACGACGGAAAGGAAGTCGGCCCCAATGTCGGCGGAAAATTGGTCATCCGGAAACCGTGGCCGTCGATGCTGCGCACGATTTACGGAGATAAAACTCGCTATAAACAAGCGTATTGGAGCGAGATCAAAGGAATGTATCTCGCGGGCGACGGCGCGCGGCGCGACAAGGACGGATATTTCTGGATCGTCGGTCGCATTGACGATGTGCTGAACGTCGCCGGCCATCGCCTCGGCACCAGCGAAGTGGAAAGCGCGCTTGTGTCGCATCCTGCCGTCGCGGAGGCCGCGGTAGTCGGGAAGCCCGATGAAATCAAGGGTCAGGGCGTAGTCGCATTTGTGACGGTGTGCAGCGGCGTAAAAGCCGACGCGGCTTTGCGCGAAGCTTTGCGCAAGCATGTGGGCGAAATGATCGGCCCGATCGCGAAGCCGGACGAAATCCGTTTTGCCGAGGCGCTGCCGAAAACGCGCAGCGGAAAAATCATGCGCCGTTTGCTCAAGGAAGTCGCTTCCGGAAATTCCGTGACCGGCGACACGACGGCGCTTGAGGATCTCAGCGTATTGGCGCGCCTGAGCAAGACCGAGGAGTGACGCGCGAATTTGCAGACTTCTTTTTTCGTCATCGGGCTGCGTGAAATTGCGCGAAAACTCTTTCGCATATTTTTGCGCATCACACATTTGTTACAGCGGCGAAGACTCAACCGCGCCGAGTTTGACCTCGGTTGGCTTGGATGGCAGCAGGCGGAATTTTTCGGCACGGAAGTGCAGGCGCAGATCGAAAAAATCCAGCAGTTCGAGAAGGAACAGGCACGTCTTCTCAATCTTTCGGCTGACCACGCGGCCGCTTTGCGACGGCTCGAAGAACGCCGGCAGGCAGCGCGCGACAACTTTGAAAGCGACGCCGCGGAAAAGAGAACCCAACGCGAGCAGGTGGAAAAACATCTCGCAGAGACCGAACTCAAGCTTGATGAAAACAAGGCTGCAGCAAAACGTTTTTCCGAGGCGCTGAGAGAATTGGAGAAACTGCCGGACGTTTTAACAGATCGTTACAACGCGCTGATGGCAGTCGCGCAAGTCACTGATGAAATTCGCGAGGAGCGGCTGCGCGTGCATGATTTGCGCGCGAACATTCCGTCGGAGCGGCAGGATTTGGCGAAGCGGGAACTCGCAGTGACGCGGGAAATTTCCCAGCTTGAATCCGGTTTGTCAGCTGCGCGGGCGCAGCGTTCGATGCTTCTCGAGGCGGAGCAAAAGGCGCTTGAGACGTTTGAAAATGAAGATCGTGAATTCGCCAAGCGAGTGGCCGCAAGCCAGCGCCAGATCAAGGTTTCCGAGCGCCGCTCGAAAACGCTCGACGCGAAAAAGCGGGAGCCGTTTTTGCTTGTTGGTCGCTGCCTGGCCGATCACGAAATTGCTCCGATGAATCAGCCGGCGACGCTTGAGCGCGTGCATGAATGCCGGGCGAAAGTGGCTGCCATCGCGGAAAAAATCGCGGCCTCGCGCGCGGAATCTGCGGAAGTGCCGGCGACGTCGTTGGTATATTTCTACGTGCTGCTGATCCTCGCGCTCGCTGCGATCATTTTTCTCGCGATGCATGCACGCGGCGGACGCTTTCCTCAATGATCGCAACTTGCGCGCGCACACGACGGTCGAGCGCGAACTCCGATGGCGTCTCGATCGTAAACGTGCGGTCGGCGTGATGAAGATGCAGATAGGGCGCTTCTGGCAGACCCATTTTTTTGAAAACGCGGAGGGTGATTTTGCGACGGAAGACGCCGTTGCGGAAAGGTCGGCCATCGACGCGCGGCCGCGGGTCGATGGGAATAATTTTGCGCGCCGCTTTTAGTAAACCTTCGCCCCAATGCGGCTTCAGCTTCTGCACTTCGTAAAGGTAAAGCCCCTGCCCGTCAAAGTCCTCGTGCAGCATCAGCGCGAGCGGGAAATGCATCGGCTTGATGAGCTCTTTCAGCGCGCGTAACGCGGCGATTTTGTCGTCTTGAAAAAGTCGATTCAGGTCGCGGCGCAGATCGTCGTTGCGGCTGTTATTGACAAGTCCCCACGGATTTAAACAAGGGAAAATGATGAACGGATGTTGGGCAAACAGCCTCACATTTTTTTCTGCCCATGCGAGGCAAGCTTCAGGGCCTGCGGGCTCGTCGCCATGGATGCCGGTGGAAATGTAAATCGCCCCGGTTTTCGGCAGACGCTTCGTTTTTAAAAAATAGACCGGATAGCCGCCGACTTCGGCGAAGCGGCGCATGATGAGACCGCCCTTGCGCGCGAGTGCGCGCCAACGTTGGATGAGAAAGCGGTAGTCGTGGGCGCGGTGCTTCGTGACGTCCATCAGAGCGCGGCGAGCAGCTTTTCGTGGATGCCGCCGAAACCGCCGTTGCTGAAAATGACAATTACGTCGCCGCTGCGCGCGAGCGGCTGGATGCGCGCGATGATGTTTTCCACGCTCGGCTCGTAAAACGCGGGCTTGCCGGCCGCTGAGATCTCTGCGACGACGCCCTCGGGATTGAGCCGCTCGTGCTCGGGAATTTGCTCCAGCTTTGCGACCTGCGCGAGGATCACGCCGTCTGCGAGGCCGAGCGCAGCGGGAAGTTGTTTTTGAAAAACGGCGCGTCGGGTGGTGTTCGACCGCGGCTCAAAAATCGCCCAGATTCGGCTGCCAGAATATTGATGGCGCAGACCGGCCAGCGTTTCGCGAATGGCTGTCGGGTGATGTCCAAAGTCGTCGACAACCTTGATCCCATGCGCTTCTCCGCGGATTTCCTGACGACGCTTCACGCCGGTAAAACTGGCGACCGCGCGCTGGATCACCTCGAGAGGCACGCCGTAGAAACGCGCGGCCGAGATTGCCATTGCAGCATTCCGGACGTTGTATTCGCCGACGCACTGGATGTTGAACTTTGTATCGAAGAGCGTAAACGAAGAGCCGTGCGCATTGTAAGCGGCGTCGCGAATCTTGTTCGCGGCATTTGGTGAAAAGCCGACTTCCACAATTGGTGCGGGACAAGTTTTGCCGACATCCACGCAGTTCGCGTCATCGCTGTTGAGCAGCACCATTCCGTTTGACGGCACGATGTTCAACAGTCTGCGGAAGCTGAGCTTGATTGCCGCGAGATCGTCGAAGATGTCGGCGTGGTCAAACTCAATGTTGTTCACGATCACCAGCTCGGGCAGGTAGTGGACAAACTTTGACCGCTTGTCGAAAAACGCTGTGTCGTATTCGTCCCCCTCGATCACAAAATATCGCGAGTCGCGCAGGCATGCGCCCTGGCCGAGATCGCGCGGAATGCCGCCGATCATGTAGCCGGGCGCGAGGCCACCGCATTCCAAAATCCACGCGAGCAGCGAAGTCGTGGTCGTTTTTCCATGCGTTCCGGTGACGACGAGGTTATGCCGACCGCGCAAGAAAAATTCCTTCAGCGTCTCAGGCAGCGACAAGTAGTAAAGTTTGCGGTTCAGCACCGCTTCGGCCTCGGGATTGCCGCGCCGGATCGCGTTGCCGACCACGATCAAGTCCGCGTCCGGCGGCAGATTTTCCGCGGCATACGGCGTGGTCAGTTTCACGCCTTTCTCCTCGAGAAATGTGGACATCGGCGGGTAAATGTTTTCGTCCGAACCGCTCACAGTGAAATTCCGTTCGCGGAGCGCCGCGGCGACCGAGCCCATTGCGGTCCCGCAGATGCCGAGGAAATGAATGTGGCGGATCTCGTCTCGCATGAGAGCCGCACAAATTAAAATAAACGGCGCGCAAGGGAAGCGCTTTGTTCCAGCCTATTTTGCCGGCGCGCCGAGATATTGCACGCCGACGGCGACTGTCAGTGACGCCTCGGTCTTTTGCTGGGGGCGAGGCGCCCCGAGAAACAGCGCGTAAAAGTCCGGATCAATGTCACTGGTGGTCGCGGGCTTTCCTTTTTCAACGCCAATGCTCGTGGTCAAAGTTCGGAGCAGAACACGACGCGGCGCCTGCTGCCGGTCGACTGTATAGACAACGACTTGCGGAGTGATTTGAAGCGCGGCACCGGTTTCGAGCAGCTCCGGAGTGATCACCAGCTCCGTCGCCGCGGCTTTCCATTCCGGCTCGTTCGCGGGAATCGCCCCGAGGTTGAGCGCGCAGTCATACAAAGCCGTCGGCGCTGCGACGCTGCCGCAGACCGCCACAATCATTGATTTTCCAGCAGCCGCCGTGGCCGTCAACTTTCGCGTGATGCCGCCGGCGAGCCCCGTTTCGCTCATCCGCACCTCCGGATTGACCGTTGCGTAGCCGGTCGGCGCAAGGTTGAGGATCGTGCCGGGCTCCGCGCGGCGCGTCGTAAACTCGCGCGGCGTGCCCGGGACGATCACGACTTTGCCGCCGGGCTGTGGAAGAATCCGCGGGGCACCATAGATCCGCGGAACCGCTACCTCGTAATCTACGACCGGCTCCTGCGGTAAAACTTCGCGCGTCACGCGGTGGGTGCCGGCGTTCACGGTGATCGCGACGGAAATCATTGCGGGGGCGTTCCGCGCTTCCTGCAATGCGTGCGCGGCGGCTTCGATTTTTTCTGGATTGTCAAAAAGCCGCACCATGCCGTTTGCCAGAATCACGAAGCGGCCTTGTGGCGAAAGAGTCTGGCGCAAAAGTTCGGTCACCGTCGCGGTCGGCAGGTAACCGACGGGCGCATCGCGAAAAGTTCCCGCCGCAGCGGCACATCGCAGCGGCAAAATCGCGCAGATCAGCCAGCTCGCGGCGGCGCCGAGCAGAGCTTTCGTCATGCGTGAAAGGTGCGCCCGTTTGCGCCTCGAGACAAGCTCGCGGGGCAAAATCGCGCGCGCGTCAGGCGTTGCGCGGCTCGGTTTTCGTGCGGCGCAATTCAAAAATGCGCACCAGCACAAACGCGATCAAGGCGATGATGAAAAAAACCAGCAGCACCTCGGCGATGCCTTGCAGCACGTCGATGATCGTCCGGTAAACTTCCAGAATCCAGCGGTCGCGATTCAACTCCACGATCTCCGCGCCCTTCACCACCGGCTTCGTGATGTATTTCTCGAGATCGTAAATGCGGACGCCGCTGGAGATGCCGACGACGTAGATCGCGAACATCAAATATTTACGCCATGCGGCAAAAATATCGTCGCCGATGATACGCTTCAGGATTTGATCAACCGGTTTTTTGAAAGCCGCGGCGACGACGACCGAGACGACCGTCGCGATGAGGAAAGTCACGAGCAGGAGCGTGAGGAACATGGCTGCTTCTTAGCGCGAGCGGTCGCGGAGGCGCAAATCAAAAGCCGTCGGCGCAAAAAAAGCCCGATCATTTCTGATCGGGCTTGGCCAAGGAACGAGCGTTTAAGTTTTAGTAGTGTTTTAAGTGTCTTCCAGGCTCGCCTTCCTTATTTAGCAGCCGCCGTGCCAAGCCGCCGCACGTTTTTTCCCCGGGGAAATTTGAGTGTGCCCGCAGGGTGAAAACATTTGCGGACGAGACGTTGTGGGCTACTTTCGATGCCCTTATGACTTTTCAGGAACGCATCGACAACGATTTGAAGGAGGCGATGAAGGCGAAAAACGCCGACAAACTCGCCGTCCTCCGCATGTTGAAAGCTGCGCTCAAGAACGCCGCGATCGAGAAAGGCGGCGCCTCCGCGCAGCTCGACGAGGCCGAGGCAGTGGCAATCGTGCGCAAGCAGGCGAAGCAGCGCCAGGATTCGATCGAAGGCTTTGAGAAAGGTCATCGGCCCGAACTAGCGGAAAAGGAAAAAGAAGAGCTCGCGTTTTTAAATGAATATCTGCCGCAGCCGCTCGATGCGGAAGCGCTCAGCCAGCTCGTGCGCGAATCGATTGCTGAGGCGGGCGCGACGTCGAAGGCGCAGATGGGCGCGGTGATGAAAATCGCCAGCGCGAAGGCGGCCGGACGCGCTGATGGCCGCGCATTGAGCGCGGAAGTCCAGAAGCAGTTGTCTTGAAAAAGTCCGCACCGACGACGCCCATGATCACCGCCGTCATCGTGGCCGCGGGCAGCAGCCGGCGCATGGGTTTTGACAAGCTCCTCGCGCTCCTCGCGGGCAAGCCGGTGCTGGCGCATTCCATCTCGGCGTTCGAGCGCAGCCCGGAGGTCAGCAGCATCATTTTGGTCACCAAACGGGAGCGGCTCGCGGAATTCAAAGAACTTTGCTCCGCACAAAAGTTCCGCAAGGTCAGCAAAATCATCGCCGGCGGCGCGGAACGCCATCTCTCTGTCTGGCGCGGCCTCAAAGCGGTGAGCGGCGACACGCAGTTCATCGCCATCCACGATGGCGCGCGGCCGCTGACCACGCCGGCGTTGATTCGTGATTGCCTGCTCCTCGCGCAGGAAACCGGCGCGGCTTGCTGCGCGTCGCAGGTGCCCGACACCGTGAAGCGCGCGGACGACCAGCAATTCGTCAGCGAGAGCGTCGAGCGTTCGGGACTTTGGACGATGCAGACGCCGCAAATTTTTTCGACGACGGTCATTCTTCAGGCTTACTCAAACGTCATCGCGCACAAGGAATCCGTCACCGACGAAGTCTCGGCCGTGCAGCGGATTGGCAAGAAAATCAGCCTGTTGCGCAATGAGGACTGGAACTTTAAGATAACCCTCCCGCGTGACCTCGAGCTGGCCGAGCACGTTCTGGCCTCGCGCGGCGAAATTTAACCATGGCCTACGAATACCACCTCTCCCGACTGCCGAACGGCATCCGCATCGCCTCGGTCGAAATGCCGCACATGCAGAGCGTCAGCGTCGGCATTTGGGCCGGCATCGGCGGGCGTTACGAGACTCAGCGGCAGAGCGGCATCTCGCATTTCATTGAGCACCTGATGTTCAAGGGGACCAAGAACCGCTCGGCGAAACAGATCATCGAATCGGTCGAGGGAATCGGCGGCTATCTCAATGCCTTCACCACTGAGGACCACACTTGCTATTACGCAAAAGCCGCCGCGCCGCATCTCCCGCAGCTCTGCGACGTGCTCGCCGACATGTATCGCCACTCGACATTCGAGCCGAGCGAGATCGAGCGCGAGCGCGACGTCATTCGCGAGGAAATCCTGATGTATAAAGACAATCCGGCGCAGCACGCGCAGGAACTTTTATCCGAAACAATGTGGCCTGCGCATCCGCTCGGCCGCCCGCTGACCGGCACGGTTGAGACCATCTCGCGGTTGAAACGCCCGCAGCTGATGAGTTTCATGAATCAGCATTACAACGGCCGCACCACCATCGTCACCGTCGCGGGAAAAGCGAAGCACGACGACGTCCTCGCCGCATTCGGTTCAAAGCTCGCCGCCGTTCCTGCCGGGCGCACACCGCGCTACGCCCGCAGCCGTTTCCGGCACGGCGAAGCGAAGCTTTCACTCGTGACGCAGGATACCGAGCAGACGCATTTGGCGATGGGATTTTACGCCTTTGGCCGGTCCGATGAGCGCCGCTTCGCGCTCAAACTTCTCAGCGTGATTTTGGGCGAAAACATGAGCTCCCGCCTTTTCCAAAAGCTGCGTGAGAAATACGGCTTCTGCTACTCCGTCCAAACCGGCATGGTCTCGCTCGCCGACGCGGGAATGATCAACATTTACGCCGGGCTCGACACCTCCAAACTCGCCCGCGCCGTCCGCGTCATCATGCAAGAGCTCCAGCGCATCTGCCAGAAAGCCCCCAGCCGCGGCGAACTTCGCAAAGCGCAGGACTACACCATCGGCCAGACCTTGATGGGGCTCGAGAGCACCACCAACCAGATGATGTGGATGGGTGAATCGATCCTCGGCTACGGCAAAATCCTCGACCCTGCCGACGTGGAAAAAAGGATCATGAGCGTCACGCCGGAGCAGGTGAAAGAGGTCGCATGTCATTGCCTCGACCGCGCGCGGCTCGGCCTCGCCATCGTCGGCCCCGTGAAGGATCGCGAGGAAATCCAGAGCTGGGTGGGCTAACGCGCTCATTCCCCCGATCCCGCCCGGTTTTTTCTGCGAGAAGGCTGTTGGCTTTTCGTCCGATGCATCTATTTTAGCGCTCTCTTTTTTATGAATGTCGAAGTCGAAAATTTGCCCCATTGCATCACCACTCTCCGCGTCGAGGTGGAGCCTGAAAAAGTAACCCAGACCTGGGATTCCATCGCGAAGGATTACATGCGCCACGCGAAGCTGCCGGGCTACCGGCCGGGGAAGGCGCCACGGCAGATCGTGGAGCGAAAATATGAGAAGCAGATTCGCGAGGAGCTGCAAAAGCAGTTGCTCTCCGAGAGCTGCCGCGAGGCGATCAATGAGAAAAAGTTGCGCGTGCTCTCGCTGGCGGAGGTCGAGGATGTGGAGATCGGCGAGGATAAGACGCTCCGTTTCACCGCTACGCTGGTGACGGCGCCGGAGTTTGAGACGCCCGATTACAAGAATATCGAGATGAC
Organism: uncultured Verrucomicrobiae bacterium; assembly: GCA_963836755.1. Lineage (GTDB taxonomy): Bacteria > Verrucomicrobiota > Verrucomicrobiia > Chthoniobacterales > Chthoniobacteraceae > JAJPJG01. The sequence goes on from CAWIKF010000001.1 coordinate 431,539, forward strand.
GACGTCGTCGGTGGAGGTGAGCGAGGAGGAGGTGGATGCGGCGCTGGAACGGCTGCGCGAGGATTCGGCGGACTTTGTCGACATCTCGGATCGCGGCCTGGAAATGGAGGATTTCGCGGTGATCGATTACACGGGGACGATCGATGGGAAGCCAGTGCACGAGGTTTTTCCAAAGGCGGGGAAGCCGCTCTCGGGCAACAATGATTTTTGGATTCGGCTGACGGCTGAGGCGTTTTTCCCGGGATTCAGCGAGCAGTTGCTCGGCGCGAAAGTTAGCGACGTGCGGGAGTTTGAGATCGAGGTGCCGGCGGAGTTTGCGGTCGAGGAGATGCGCGGGCAGAAAATCCATTACGCGGTGACGGTGCGCGGGCTGAAGTCAAAGCAGTTGCCGGAGTTGAACGATGAATTTGCCGGGAAGATCGTGCGCGGGAAGACTGCGGCGGAGTTGCGCGACGTGGCGCGCGACGAGCTCCGGCGGCAGAAGGAAAAAGCGGCGGTGCGCGAGCGGAAAAATCAGATCATGCAGGCGCTCTTGAGCCGCGTGGAATGCGAGCTGCCGGAGAATCTGGTGCGCCAGGAAACCCAGCGCATCCTCGCTGACATCGTGCGCGAAAATCAGGCTCGCGGCATTGCCGAGGAGGTGATTCGCGAGAACGAAAAGGAGCTGGTTGGCTCAGCGGCTCAGAACGCGCGCGACCGCTTGAAGGGAACTTTTATTTTACTCCGAATCGCGGAGGCGGAAAAAATCGGCGTGACGCAGCAGGACTTTCAGCAGCGCGTGGCGATGATGGCCGCGAACTACAACGTCCCCTTTGAAAAAATGCTCAAGGAGCTGGAAAAGCGCGATGCGATCGGTCAGATCCGCGAGGAGATCCTCACGGGCAAGGTGCTTGATTTCCTCGAGTCGAATGTTAGCGTCCCAGCGGCTTCGTAGACACGGAGCGCAGCAGTTTTTTTACCCATGCCAATTCAATCCAACACTCGCGAAACTCCGCACGATGTGCTCGTCCCGATGGTTATCGAGCAGACCGGGCGAGGGGAGCGCAGCTACGATATTTATTCGCGGTTGCTGAAGGATCGCATCATTTTTCTCGGCACTCCGATCGACGATCACATCGCGAATTTGGTCATCGCGCAGATGCTTTTTTTGCAAATGGAGGATCCGAAAAAAGACATCCACATTTACATCAACTCGCCCGGCGGCTCAGTGACGGCGGGGCTGGCGATTTATGACACGATGCAGTTCGTGACATGCGACGTGACGACCTATTGCCTCGGCATGGCGGCCAGCATGGGCGCGGTGCTGCTTTGCGCCGGCACAAAGGGCAAGAGATATGCTTTACCCAACTCCGACATCATGATCCACCAAGTCTCGGGCGGCGCGCAAGGCACCGCCAGCGACGTGGAGCGGACTGTCGAATACATGTTTAAATTAAAAAAGCGCCTCATCCAGATCATGGCCGACCATACCGGCAAGGATTTCGAGACTGTGAAGAACGATTCCGATCGCGATTATTACATGAGCGCGGCGGAGGCGAGCGCCTACGGTCTGGTGGATCAAGTCGTGCAATCGCGCAAGGAATTGAAGGCCGAGTCGAAGCCCGAGCTGGCGGACAAGCCAGCGGATAAGTCTTCGGAGTGAAATCGGATGAAGTGCCGGATGTTTTCTCAGCTTAAAAACCCCGCGAAACTTTCACGCCGTTCCGCGGCAATATTCTAAAAGATGGCGCGCGCATCCAATCTCACGATGTGCAGCTTTTGCGGCAAGAGTCATGCCGAAGTCCGGAAGCTGATTGCAGGACCCGGCGTCTACATTTGCGACAGTTGCATCAACGTCTGCAAAGGCATCCTCGACAAGGAACTGAGCGACGACGCGCGCAAGCAATCGACCACATTGCGCGTGCCGAAGCCGGTGGAAATCCGCCGTTCGCTCGACCAGCACGTGATCGGTCAGGAGCGCGCGAAGCGGGTGCTTTCGGTCGCGGTGCACAACCATTACAAGCGCATCACGCAAAGCTCGCAGCCGCAGGGGACTGTCGCGTCGATGGACCCGTTCGCGGAGGTCGAGATCGAAAAGAGCAACATCCTGCTGATCGGCCCGACCGGTTCCGGTAAAACGCTTTTGGCAAAAACTTTGGCGCGCATCCTCGACGTGCCGTTCTGCATCGCGGACGCGACGACTTTGACTGAGGCCGGCTACGTCGGCGAGGACGTCGAGAACATCATTTTACGGTTGTTACAAAATGCGGATTACGACGTTAAACGCGCGGAAATCGGAATCGTTTACATTGATGAGATCGACAAGATCGGCCGCAAAACCGACAACGTCTCGATCACGCGCGACGTGAGCGGCGAAGGCGTGCAGCAGGCTTTGCTGAAAATCCTCGAGGGATCGACCTGCAACGTTCCGCCACAAGGCGGCCGCAAGCATCCGCACCAGGAATACATCCAGATCAACACGGAAAAAATTCTCTTCATCTGCGGCGGCGCATTTGTCGGGCTCGATAAGATCGTGCAGCGCCGCGCTGGCAAACGCGCGCTCGGTTTTGCGCAGGAGCACGAGCACGCGCAGGAAATTCTCGCACAGGAAGCGATCCGCCACACCGAGCCCGAAGATCTGCTCAGCTTCGGCATGATTCCGGAATTCATCGGCCGTCTGCCAATAGTCGCCGCGCTCGATCCGCTCACCGAGGATGAGTTGGTGATGATTTTGACGGAAACCAAAAACGCGATGGTGAAGCAATACACGAAGTTGCTCGCGATGGAGGGCGTCAACCTGACGTTTACGAAGGATGCCTTGCGGGCACTCGCGCAGCAGGCGTCGCAAAAGCAGACCGGCGCGCGCGCGTTGCGCTCGATGCTCGAGCGGCTGATGCTCGACCTCATGTATGACATCCCGAGCCGCGAAGACATCGCGGATGTCACCGTGAACCGCGCCGTGGTCGAGGGAAAAAAAGCGCCGCTCATCCGCAAAAAGCAGGACAAGGACGCCGCGTAAACCGCGCGGAATCGCGGCAAACTTTTTTCGCCGTCGCCGGTTTTTCGCAAAAAAAAGCGCCGCCCGTTTCCGAGCGGCGCTTGCAAGTGAGTTGCGTCAGCTACTTTTTAAAGCTGTCGAGCTTCGCGATGAATGCGGACGGTCCGCCTTCAAGATAGCCAACCTGCTGGCCTAAAACATTCCCGTCTTTGTCCAGCAAAACAAACGTCGGAAAACCTTCGACTTTATATTTTTGCTTGAGGTCCCCGTTCTGTTCCTTGACCTGTTTGGACTGCGGTTTCGAATTTGGAAAATCGACTTCGACAAGCACGAGATTCTTCGTGGCATAGTCTTTGAATTCCTTGGTTTTCAGGACTTCCTTGTTGAACTTGATGCACCAGCCGCACCAGTCGGAACCGGTGAAATCGAGCAGCACTTTTTTGTCCTGCGATTTCGCCTCGGCCTGCGCCTTTTCGTAATTGGTATTCCAGTGCGCTTCCTGCGCGAATGCGGGCAACGCCGCGGCGAGCAGGAGGCTGAGAAGAGTAAGTTTTTTCATCAGTAGTTTTTGGGGAATCAGACCTGGAATTTCAACGTCGCGCCCGATTGCATCGCCGCGTGTTCGGCATCGGTGCAGGCGGAATTTGTCGGCACGCCCGCAGCTTCATCGCTGCGTTGCACGAGGCTGTTCCCGGTGAGATACGCCTCGACTTCGTCGCCGCTCACATCGGCGAGCATTGCGCCATTGATTTCGACGCAGGGTGAAAGCGGCTGCCCGCTTTTCTGCTCCATCTCCCAGCGAAAAGCCGGGTTCGCGATGATGTCTTTTTCGGTGAAAGGCAGATCGTATTTTCGAAGCACGGCGCGCACGCCGTTGCTCCAACCGCAGTAGGTTTTTAAGTAGGCCGTGATTTGTGGTTTTTCCATAGCGTGGAAAAAGTAGCACACTTGCCGCGCGCTCCCAAGCATCCGTTTTCACAGACGCGAATTCTGCTAGTAAACGTAAACGCGCTCGCGGTGATACGGATAAGGTCCGCGGTCATAATATCCGCCGCTGTAATAGACGTGGTCGTGATACGGATGATGGTAATAATGGTGGTGCTCACCCTCGTGCAGGTCTTCGCAGGCAGCGAAAAGGAAAGCGAGTGGGAGGAAGCCGAGCAGAAGTTTCATACACCACTCTAATCGCGGCTGCGTGCGCGATTGGGTTTCCCCGCGCATTTCAGCTTCGCAATTTCACGAGCAAATCCTTGCTCTCCACCGACTCGCCGGCCTGAACGAAAATTTCCACCGCGACGCCATTCGACGGCGCGTAAATCGTCGTCTGCATTTTCATCGCCTCCAGCGTGAGGAGCTTGTCCCCTTTCGCAACCTTCGAGCCGACGCTGATATTTAGCGCGGTGATCACGCCAGGAATCGGCGCGCCGACTTGCAGCGGATCGCCCTCGCTGGCCTTCACGCGCGCTTTGGTTTTCGGCTGGATCGACCGATCCGCAACCGACGCTTCACGCGGGCGGCCATTGAGTTCGTAGGAAAGAATGCGGCGCCCTTCCGCGTCCGGCAGACCGATGTTGATGAGCTTGATGAAAAGCGTCTTGCCCTCCTCGATGCCGACCGAAATTTCCTCGCCGGGCTTTAAGCCGTAGAAAAATGCCGGCGTCGGCAGGACGCTCACGTTGCTGAAATCGCGGACAAATTTCGCGAAGTCCGCGAACACCTGCGGATACATCAGATGGCTGTAAAGATCATCGTCGCTCGCGTCGCGCTTCAACTTTGACGCCAGCTCCGCGCGAGTCGCGTTGAGGTCGATCTTTGGCGCCTTCGCGGTATCGGACTTTGTCGTGCCGAGCACCGCGCTCACCAGTTTTTTCGGCCAGCCGCCGAGCGGTTTGCCCAGCCCGCCGGCGAGCATGTCGCGCACCGATTCCGGAAAATCCATGCCAGGCTCGAGATTCACCACATCGGCCGGTTTGATTCCTTTCGTGAAAAGAAAAAGCGTCATGTCGCCAACCACTTTGCTCGACGGCGTCACTTTCACAATGTCTCCAAAAAGCTGATTCACCTCCGCGTAGCAGCGCGCGATTTCCGGCCAGCGATGCGCCAGGCCCATCGAGGCGGCTTGCTCTTTTAAATTCGTGAACTGCCCGCCCGGCATTTCGTGCAGATACACCTCCGCCGAACCGGTGCGTGGCGCGGTGTCGAACGGCGCGTAATAATTTCGCACCTGCTCCCAATAATCCGAAAACTCGTTGAGCGCATCGAGATCGAGCCCCGTTTCGCGCGGCGTGTCTTGGAGCGCTGCGACGATCGAGTTCAAATTCGGCTGACTCGTGGAGCCGGACATCGAGGCGAGCGCGAGATCGACGATATCCACGCCCGCATCGCTCGCGCGCAAAACCGAGCCGGCGTTGATGCCGCTCGTGTCATGCGTGTGAAAATGAATCGGCAGGCCGATCTCCGCCTTCAGCGCTTTCACGAGCGCATGCGCCGCGTAAGGCCGGCAAAGCCCCGCCATGTCTTTGATCGCGAGAAAATGCGCGCCCATCCGCTCCAGTTCCTTCGCGAGATCGATGTAATATTTCAGCGAATATTTCGTGCGTTGCGGATCGAGAATATTTCCCGTGTAGCAAATCGCCGCCTCGCAAATCGCGTGCGTCTTTTGCACCGCCTCCATGGAGGCCTTCATGTTCGGCAAATAATTGAGCGAGTCAAAAATGCGGAAAATATCGATGCCGCTTTCCGCAGAATGTTTAACAAACCCCGACACAACGTTGTTCGGATAATTCGAGTAGCCAACCGCGTTTGAGCCGCGCAGCAGCATTTGAAAGCAAATGTTCGGAATCCGCTCGCGCAACTCGCGCAGCCGGCGCCAGGGATCCTCGCGCAGGAACCGCATCGACGTGTCGAAAGTCGCGCCGCCCCACATTTCCAGCGAAAAAAGTTCTGGTGTGCGCCGCGCGATTGCATCCGCGGTTGCGAGCATGTCAAAAGTCCGAACGCGCGTCGCGAGCAGCGATTGATGCGCGTCGCGAAAAGTGGTGTCGGTAATCAGCAGCCGCTTTTGCGCGAGCGCCCAATCCGCAAATTTTCTCGCGCCAAGTTTCAGCAAAAGTTGACGCGTGCCGTCCGGCGGAGCCTGTTTTCGATCGTATTTCGGAAGTGTGACGGAAGTCAGCGGTGTGTCGATTCGCCGGCCCTTCGCCTGCGGGTTCCCGTTCACGATCACATCGCTCAAAAACGCGAGAAGCTTCGTCGCGCGATCGCGCCGCGGTTTGAAAACAAAGAGCTGCGGCGTCGTGTCGATCAGCCGCGTGGTCGCATCTCCCGAGCGAAACGTTTCATGGCGGATCACATTCTCCAAAAACGGAATGTTGGTTTTCACGCCGCGAATGCGGAACTCGCGCAGCGCGCGATCCATCCGCTGCAGCGCGATTTTAAACGTCGGGCCGGATGCGGTGATTTTGGTCAGCAACGAATCGTAATACGGCGTGATTACCGCGCCGGTGTCGCCCATCCCCGCATCGAGCCGGATGCCGAAGCCGGCGGCGGAACGATACGTGATGATTTTGCCGTAGCTCGGCGTGAATTTATTCTCCGGATCCTCAGTCGTGACCCGGCATTGCACGGCGAATCCGTTGCGCGGAATCGCGGCCTGCGCGGGCAGTTCCAATTCCGGCCCGTGCAGCTCCGCGCCGCTTGCCACCAGGATTTGCGCGCGCACGAGGTCGATGCCAGTGATGAGCTCGGTGACGGTGTGCTCGACCTGAATCCGCGGATTCATCTCGATGAAAAACCATTCGTCGCGGTCGAGATCGAGGAGGAACTCGACGGTGCCCGCGTTGTTGTAGCCGATCTCGCGCGCAATCCGCGTCGCCGCCTCGCACAGCTGCTCAACAATCTGTTTCTTAATGTTCACTGACGGCGCCATCTCGACAACTTTTTGGTGCCGTCGCTGCACCGAGCAATCGCGCTCGTGCAAATGCAGGACGTGGCCGTGATGGTCCCCGAGAATCTGCACTTCGATGTGCTTCGCGCGCGGGATGTATTTTTCCAAAAAGACCGCCGCGTTGCCGAATGCACGCTCCGCCTCGCCCTGCGCTTCGTCGAGCAGCGGCGCCAGATCGGCCGCTTTTTCAACCACGCGCATGCCGCGTCCGCCGCCGCCAAAAGCCGCCTTGATGATGAGCGGAAAGCCGATTGTTTTGGCAATGCGCATCGCCGCGCTTCGATCGCTCACCGGATCATCGGTGCCCGGCAATGCAGGCACAGAAAGCTTCTTCGCAAGATTGCGCGCGGCGACTTTGTCTCCCATCAAGTCGAGCAACTCCGGCCTCGGCCCGACGAAAGTGATGCCGGCTTCCGTGCAAGCCTTCGCGAAGCCAGCATTTTCGGACAAAAATCCGTAGCCCGGATGAATCATGTCCACGCCCTTTTCTTTCGCAAGCGCGACGATGCCGTGAATGTCGAGATAAGCGCCGACCGGCCCTTTTCCTTCGCCGACCAGGTAGGCCTCGTCGGCCTTGAATCGATGCACCGAGAGCCGATCTTCCTGCGCATAAATGGCGACCGTGCGCATGCCGAGTTCGTTCGCCGCGCGGAAAACCCGAATAGCAATTTCGCTGCGATTCGCGACCAGCAACTTTTTCCCCGCCACATTGATTTCATCTTTGGCGACAGCTGCGCGAGTGGAGGGAGACATAACCGCCGGTTTTATAAACAGTGGCCGCGCGTGTGACAAGTGGCGCATCGTGCTCGCCTTTCGCGCGGCGGGCGGGCAAAATGTTCGGCTTTCATCATGATAAACAAACGGCAGCGCATTGTTTTAAAGTTTGGCTCCGGCGTTCTCGCGAGCGCGCGCGGCAATGCGCTTGAGGAAAAACAATTCACACGCCTCGCTACCGAAATTGCGGAACTCGTCCGCGCCGGCCACGAGTGCATCGTCGTCTCCAGCGCCGCGGTCGCCGCGGGCATGCGCGTGCTTGGTTTAAAGGAGCGGCCCGCCGAGCTTTCCACCGGTCAGGCATGTGCGGCGATCGGCCAATCAAAGTTGATGCAGCTTTACGCGACAAAGTTCGCGGCGCATCAACTCAACGTCGCGCAGCTTCTGCTGACGCATGGCGACCTCGACAGTCGCGCGCGCTATCGCAATGCGAAAAACACTTTAAAGCGGCTGCTCGCGTGCCGAAATGTGGTGCCCATCATCAACGAAAATGACTCCGTCGCTGTGGAAGAATTGCGGTTCGGCGACAACGATCGGCTCTCGGCCGAGGTCGCGATTCTGGCGGAAGCGGATATGCTCATCATTCTAACGAGCGTAAACGGATTGATGGACGACGCGGGACGGCTGCTGCCGTTCGTGGCGAAGCTGCAGGACGTGACGAAGTTCGTGCGAAACGAAAAGGGAAAACTCTCCGTTGGCGGCATGGCGTCAAAGTTGGACGCCGTCAAACTTGCCACGAATGCCGGAATCCCGACGGTGATCGCGCATGGGCGCCGGGCGGGTCTGCTTGCGTCGATCGTCGCGGGAAAGCCGGTGGGAACAAGGTTCGCGGCGCTCGGCGAAAAATTTGACGCTGCTGGCGATGCCCGCGAACTTTCGGGATCATGAGCGATCTGCAGCGCGAAATTCTTGATTTTGGAATGCGTGCGCGCGTGGCGTCGCGCACGCTGGCGCGCGCGAAATCGCCGCAGAAAAATGAGGCGCTGCATGCGATGGCGGATGAGTTAATCGCGCGTAGCGAAGCAATTTTGACGGCGAACGAAAGCGACGTCTCGCGAGCTAAATCCGACGTACTTTCGGCTGCGATGATCGACCGCCTGACCTTAAATAGCGCGCGTCTCAAAAGCATGGCCGACGGCATCCGGCAGGTCACAGAACTCGACGATCCTGTCGGCAAAATCATCACGGAATGGACGCGGCCAAATGGGTTGCGAATCGTGAAAGTGCGCGTGCCGATCGGGGTGATCGGCATCATTTATGAGTCGCGACCGAATGTGACGAGCGACGCCGCGGTGCTCTGTTTGAAAACCGGCAACGCGGCGATTTTGCGCGGTGGCTCGGAATCGATTCTATCCAACATCGCCATCGCCGAGGCGCTGCAAGCGGGCGCGAGCCGCGCTGGATTGCCGGGCGGACAGCATTTTGCTGATTCCAAAAACGGATCGTGAAGCTGTGCGCCACATGGCCGAGATGGACAAGTATCTCGACATGATCGTGCCTCGCGGCGGCCATGCACTGATTCAAGCAGTCGTTAAACATGCGCGGATGCCGGTGATCAAGCACTACCACGGCGTCTGCATCATTTATGTGGATAAGGAAGCCGACTTGGAAATGGCGGAGCGGATTGTCTTGAATGCGAAAACGCAGCGGCCCGGCGTTTGCAACGCGGTCGAAACGGTCCTCGTGCATCGCGATATTGCGGAAGATTTTTGGCGGCGTGCGGGGAAAAGTTTACTCGCTAAAAATGTCGAGATTCGCGGCGATGAACGCGTGCGGCAAATCGTCGGCGAACAGCATTCCAAGCCGGTTGCCGAGGAAGATTGGACCACGGAATATCTCGATTACATCCTCGCCGCGCGCACGGTGGCGGACATCGATGAAGCTGTGGAGCACATTGAAAAATATGGCTCGCATCACAGCGACGGAATCGTGACAAGCGACGCGGCTCGCGCGGAGAAATTTTTAAACGAAGTCGATTCCGCGACGGTTTATTGGAATGCCTCGACGCGGTTTACGGACGGCGCGGAGTTCGGCTTTGGCGCGGAAATCGGGATCAGCACGGACAAACTTCACGCGCGTGGGCCGATGGCGCTGGAGGAATTGACCACTTACAAATACGTGATCTACGGCAACGGCCAGATCCGCGAATGAACCGCGGTCAGACGCCGATGTCTTCGTTCCAAAGCGCGGGATTTTCGCGAATGAATTTCGCCATCATCTCGTAGCATTGCGGCAGGTCGAGATCGGTGACTTCGACGCCATGGCTGCGCATGAAATCGACCGCGCCGGGAAAAGTGCGGCTCTCGCCGACGATGACTTTTTTGATGCCGAATTGCACGACGGCGCCGGCGCAGAGATAGCACGGCATGAGCGTGGAATAGAGCGTCGTATTGTGGAATGAGCCGAGTCGGCCGGCGTTGCGCAGACAGTCGATTTCCGCGTGCGTCACGGGATCGCCATTTTGCACGCGCTTGTTGTGGCCGGCGGCGACGAGCTGTCCGTCGCGCGCGAGCGCGGAGCCAATGGGAATGCCACCTTCCGCCAATCCCTGCCGCGCTTCGGCGATCGCCGCTTGCATCATCGAATCGATCTCAGGCATGCGCGAAAGTAGCGCGCCGAGCGGTGACGAAAAGCCAAAAAGGTGCGGTGCTCGCGCAGAACTTTTACGCGATGCGATCTCTATTTTTTCGCAAGCCCATCCGCGACCGCGCTTTCAAGTGCTTCACCACGCAGGCCTTTCGCAAGGATGATCCCGTTTTTATCGAGAAGATATGACGCCGGGATGCTGTTGATGCCGTAGGTTTGCGCGAGCTGGTTTTGCCAGCCTTTGCCGTCAAAGTATTGCGGCCAGGTCATCTTGTTTTCCTGCAAAAAACTGCTGAGCTTGGCTTTGTCCTTGTCCAGACTCACGCCAATGATATCGAAGCCCTGGTCGTGATGTTTCTGGTAGGTTTTGATCACATTCGGCAGCTCGCCAACGCACGGCCCGCACCATGTCGCCCAGAAATCGATCATGAGCAGCTTTCCTTTTTCCTGCGCGACTGAGAGCGGTTTGCCGTCGAGATCTTTGACGTCAAAGTCGGGAAATTTTGATCCCACTGCGAGGCTGTTTTGGATTTTGCTGGACGCTTCCGCTTGCTGCAGCGAGGCGATGATCTCGTCTGCTTTTGCAGCCTGCGAAGTTTTTGGAAACTCCGCCTTCATCGTCTTAAGCGTCTCGGTCGCTTTCGGAAAATCGTTGAAAATCTGCGCGTAAAGCATCGCTTTCATCAGAAAGATTTGCGCGATCGCATCCGTTGTTTCGTCCTTGTGTTCGGCGACCAGCGCGTCAAAAGCCTTCAATTCATCCGTGTAATCGGCTTCGTTTTTTTGTCCCGCCTGAATCTTCGCCTTTACCTTTTCCACCAGCGTTTGGAGTTCGGCCTGCGGATCAGCCGCAAAGTTGTTCTGCGTGAACGCGAGAAGCAGCAGGCAGGCAAGCGCGGGGAGGAGTCGGGTCGTCATGCGCGAAGCTGAGCATTCGCCGCTGCGCGAGGCAAGATAATCGCGCTCGCCGCGCGGGCGCGCGCGCAAAATCTCGCGTGAAAAAATCAAAAGAGCGGGTTGACATTTTTCCGATGCCGGGGACGCTCCTTTTCCCGCCCGCCCGCCGATGGAACTACGAGAAAAAATATTCGTCGCTTATTGTTATCCCGACAAAAAGTGGCTCGACCGCCTGCAGCCCGCACTCGCGGAGCTGGCTGTGGCGCCGGACATCATCGTCTGGGACGAAAGGAAATTGCGCGCGAGCAAACTTTGGTGCCAGGAGCTGCCGCGGATTCTGGCGGAGAGCAAAATCGCGCTGATGCTGGTCAGCGATCTTTTCTTGGAATCGGATTTCATCCGCGTCGCGAAAATGCCTGCGCGATTTGCTGCCGAGCGCGCGGCTGGTTTGCACGGTGGTTGGGTGCTAATCACACATTGCCGCTACGAATCTGCAGGGCTCGATGAAGCGCTTGCGGTCAACGATCTCGACCGGCCTTTCGATGCATTGAATGTCGCGCAACGCGAAAATGTGGCAGCGGGAATCGGGCGAAAGTTGCGCAAGATCGCCGGCATCGTCGAACCCGCGAAGCCGGTAGAAACGCCGGCTGAGCCGAGCTTTTCCAAAACCAAAAAGTCGGTCGCAGAAAACGCGGAGGAGCCAACTTTGTTTAACGAAGAGCTGGCGAGCGAACCAGAGCCCGCGGCAAAAGCTGCGCCGCAATTTTTGTCCGAACTCAGCACGATCATCGCGGCGCGGCGCCAGAACACCGGCGAACTGCGGCGGCTCGCGCGATGGGGAATGCTCGCGTCGCTCGTAGTCATTGCGATCGCGCTGCTGGTCGTGCTGCTCACCGGCAGCCTTTCGCTGCTGTTGATGATTGCTGGATTTGGATTTTTCATCGCGTCGATGGTTTTCGCCTTGCGAAAGCGCATCGAATTTCTCGCACAAAGTATCGTCGGCATGCGTTATATCCGCACCGGCATCAGCGAAGGCAGCCTGCCTGAGCGGCAGCGCGCGGCCTTGACGCAAAAGGCGATGGACATTGTCGGCGAAACCTGAGGACGCAATATTATGAGCCAACCAAATCTGCCTAACGCCGATTTCGATCAATCTTTTTCAAAGGCGAGCTTGCGCGAAAAAAAGCTGCGTCAAAGTGCGACGTTCGCGCTCGTCGTGCCAGCGGTCGTCGGCGCGCTGTGGCTGATTTATTCCGTAAGCCAGGTGACGACGTGGGTTTCTCGATCGCATGAAATCCGACAGCGCGAAGCTGCCGTCGAGCAGCGCGAAAAAGATGCGAAGCGGCATGTCGCGGAGGCAGATCAGCATCGCGCCGAGGCCGAGGCGCTCGCGCACACTTCGCAGCAAAAGGCGGCGGCGGCGCAACAGCACGCGGACGATGTGGAGCAGCGGCTTGTCAAGGTTCGCAGTGAAATCGGCGCACTCGGGACTTTGATCCCAGACTTCAATTCCGCTCGCGCGAAAGCGGCGAAGCTTATGGCAAGCGAAGCGCTCGAAACGCAGCTCATGGAAATGCGCGCGGCCGTCGGTCGCACGCTCGGCCGGATGGAGCAGCAGATCGACACGGCGCTGCCGGAGGCCGAGCAAAAAACGCGCGTTTACATTTTTCTCGCCGACGAAAGCGAGCGCGATAAAGCGGCTGCGCTCAAGACAAAACTCGAGAGCGCTCGATTCGATGTGCCGGCAGTCACCAAAAACACTTCGCGGCGAATCGATGGAGTCGAAGTTCGATTTTTCCGCGAGCAGGATAAAGCTGATGCCGCGCAGCTTGCCGGACTCGTCGACGAGCAGCTCGCGCTCTCGGGCGATAAGCCGATTTACACTTCGGATTCAGATTTCGCTGCGGGCGGGAAAAAGTTCCAAGTCTGGATTGGGAGAACGGCTGCTCAAACACATTGATAGACCTCTGTTTTCGCGCGAAAGTTCCTTCCTTGATGCAGGCCGCTCCGTTTTCTAATTTCTCGCGGATGAAAATTTTCAGCGCACTTGCTTTTTTGATGTCGGCCATTTCAGCGAGTGCGGCCAGTTATTCCGATACGGAAGCGGCGAATCACGAAGGCGAAAATGCTGAGGTGCATGGAAAAGTTTTTGACGTGCATGTGACGCAGTCGGGAATGGTGATGATCAACTTCGGCGCAAAATATCCCGCGCAAACTTTCACCGCAGTGATTTTTCCGGATCACGCAAATCAATTTCCCGATCCCGAAAAATTCCTTGGCGCGACGCTTTCCGTGAGCGGCGAAATCAAGTCGCACCATAACAAACCGGAGCTGGTTGTGGATGCGCCAGCGCAACTCAAGGTGCTCGCGGAAGCGCCGGCCGCCACGCCTGCGCCCGCGCCAGTTGCGGGCGCTGCGGGAAAATCCGCGGAAACGATTGTTGGGCCCGACGGCGTCACTCGCCGCATCGTTCCATTCTCGTTTTGAAGTAGAACGGCGCGCGTCGCCGACTACTGGGAGGAGTTCGGATGCTGCTGCAGAAACGCTTTTCGCTGCCGCGTCTCTTCGTCGAGGCGTGCCTTGTGCGCGAGTTGCTCCGCCGTCGGATTGAGAATCGACGAAGTCGGCGGCACATCCGGCAGCGCCGGATAACCCGGGAGATGCGCGCCTTGCAGCGGCCCTGAAGCCTCGAGGTGACCAATCTGAAGACCGGTCTGCGATTTTGTTGAAGACGTGGAAGTGGTCGTTAGGTTCGCGGCCGGGTCAGGCTGACTGGCAAGCGAAAGAGCCGGCCGGTTCTGCTTTGACGCCGGATCATCCGAAAGCGGATCACTGAGTTGATTTAAATAAGCGCGATAACCCTGAAAAATTTCCTCGATCACATTTTTGTGTTCGGTCGCGAATTGCTGGACCTGCGCGGCCGTGGCCGCATCCTGATTTTTTGACGCTTGCGTGACGACTTGCTGAAGCAGGTCATCGTTTTCATCGGCGCGAACGGCTTCCGATGCAACGCCTGCGAATATGCAGGTGATCGAAAAGATTGCTGCTTTCATCGTCGCGCTTTCTTTCGTGAATCATACGCCGCTTTGCGCGGGGATACAGCGCAATCCTTCGGCAGGAATTCAACGCGCGTCAAAGTTCATCCACGTTTGCGCCAGCGCCTTTTTTCGCGACGAGGCCGCGCAATTTTCCGTGGATGAATTCACTGATGTCGCCATCCATCACCGCCTGCACATTGCCGGTCTGCACGCCGGTGCGGTGGTCCTTCACCATTTGATACGGCTGAAAAACGTAGCTGCGAATCTGGTTTCCCCATGCGATGTCGCCCTTCTCGCCGTATTGGCGGTCGAGCTCCGCGCGCTTTTTATCCTGCTCGAGCTGGAAAAGTTTCGCCTTCAACATGCGCATCGCCAGCTCGCGGTTGCGGCCCTGGCTTCGCTCGGCCTGGCACGCGACGACGATGCCCGTCGGCTTATGCACAAGTCTCACAGCCGTCTCCACTTTGTTAACATTCTGTCCGCCCTTGCCGCCGCTGCGAAAAGTGTCGAGCTCAATGTCGACGGGATTGATTTCCACCGGTTCGCTCTCAGCAATTTCCGGCACGACATCGACGCTCGCGAACGAAGTGTGCCGCCGCTTGTTCGCGTCGAACGGCGAAATGCGCACGAGGCGATGCACGCCGCGCTCGGTCTGCAAATAGCCATACGCGTGCTCGCCTTGCACGAGCAGCGTCACGGATTTCACGCCGACTTCGTCGCCCGTTTGAATATCGACCGTCTGGCTTTTGTAGCCGTTGCGCTCGATCCAGCGTTGATACATCCGCAGCAGCATGTCCGCCCAGTCGCACGATTCCGTGCCGCCCGCGCCGGAGTGGATCGTCATAAAAGCGTTCGCGCGATCATGCTCGCCGCCGAGCAAACTGCTCATCTCGATCGCCTCGAGCTGCTGCAAAACGGCAGCCTGCTCGCTCGCGACTTCCGCAGTCGCTGAGGCTTGCGCGGCCGGCTCCGTTTCTTCCTCCGCGAGCGATTTTAAAATCTCCAGATCATCGAGCCGCTGTTCCAGCGCAAGCAGCGGCGTGATTTTTCCGCGAATCAATGAGACCTGCTCGACCTGCTGTTGCGCGCGATCCTTGTTCGTCCAGAAGTCGGCCGCGCTCATCGCGGCCTCGAGTTCGCTCAGTTGCGCCTGAAGTTTCGGCAGGTCAAAGATACCTCCGCAGTTCGCCGACGCGGGTTTTGAGAGCAGTGGTGTCGATGGCTTGGAGGTCGGTGGACATTGCTAATTGTTTTTGCGGAAATTGTTTTTGTCGACCGGCGAAGCGGCGGCGGAATCAAACCGAAAAATCGTCTCGCCGTCCTTCATCAAATCGAGCCGGTCGCGCGCGATCGTTTCGACGTAGGCGGGGTCATTTTTTAAAAGTTCCACCACGCGCGTGCGCTCGTCGACGATTTGTTTTTCGTGCGCGAGATCGGCGCGAAGCTGCTCCACACGGGCGTTCTGGTCGCGTTGCAATTTCAGCTCCGGCAGAAATGCGCAGACGATCAGCGTCACAATCGCGAATGCGATCAGCGCCATCATCAGGCGGTTGAGCGAGTGCCAGACGCCCCGTTCGCGCCGCTGCTGGAAATCGCCGTAGTCGTTCATGAATCCTGCCGCACTTTGACGCGCGCTCGATTATTTGTCACGAAACCAGCGCGCAAAAATGGTGCGAAAATGTTTCGCGGCTTATTCCTGATCGGTCTCGATGATGCTTTCATCCGACTGCGTCACGCGGACGATTTCCTCGATCGTCGTCTGGCCCAGCCCCACGCGCCGCCACCCATCTTCGCGCAGCGTGCCCATGCCTTGTTGAATCGCGCGTTGCTTCAATTCGCTGCCCGGAGCTTTTTTAATGACGAGCCGCCGCATCGGCTCGTTGACGACGCAAAATTCGTAAATCGCCGCGCGTCCGCGATATCCAGTTTGCCGGCAATGATCGCAGCCGGAGCCGCGGTAAAATTTGAAATCAGGCGGAAACGTAACGCCGAGTTCACGCAAATATTCCACCGGATACGTCACCGTTTTTTTGCAATCGGGACAGATCAAACGCACGAGCCGCTGCGCCACAAACGCGCGCACGACCGATGCGAGCAGAAACGGCTCGACGCCCATGTCCATCAAGCGCGTGATGCCGCCTACCGCGTCGTTTGTGTGCAAAGTGCTAAACACCAGATGGCCCGTCATCGCCGCGCGAATCGCGATCTCGGCCGTTTCAAAATCGCGGATTTCTCCGACCATCACGACGTTCGGATCCTGGCGCAAAATATGCCGCAGACCTTGCGCGAACGTCAGCCCGATTTCGGGCTTCACATCGATCTGCGAAACCCCGTGAAGCCTGTATTCAACAGGTTCTTCGATCGTGATGATGCGGCGCTGCACGGAATTGATGCTGCTCAAAAAAGAATAAAGCGAAGTCGATTTTCCCGAGCCCGTCGGCCCGGTGACGAGGATGATTCCGTTTGGCTGCGCGAGCAAAGTGTGGACGAGCGCGGCTTGCGGCGGGCTGAAATCGAGTCGCTCGAAACCGAACTGCTGAGTGCCGCGCGTGAGCAGGCGGAGGCTGATGCTTTCGCCGTTCACAGTCGGGATCGTCGAGACGCGCACGTCGATGCTGTCGCCGCTGCTTTGCAGATTGATCCGGCCATCCTGCGGCAGCCGGCGCTCCGCGATGTCCATTTGCGCCATCACTTTTAAGCGCGACAAGATCGACGATTGCAGTACGCGCAATTGCGGCGGCACCGCGACTTCGTGCAGCACGCCGTCGATGCGATAGCGGATGCGCAAATCATTTTCCAGCGGCTCCACGTGTATGTCGGTCGCGCGCTCATTGATCGCTTCGCGGATGATCTGGTTTACAAATTTGACGACAGAGGCTTCGGGATCCTCCGCGTTCAAGTCCATCGCCTGCAAACGATCATCGGCAGCGTCGAGGGCGCGGCTCGATTTCAAAATTTCGTCAAAAGTTTCCGCGCCGACGCCGTAAAGCGTCTTGATCGCGCGCAGCAGCTCGTTGCGCGGAATGAGGACCCACTCGATCTTTTTTCCGAGAAGTTGCGCGGCGAGCTGGCGGGCAACGTTGTTAAACACATCGTAAGTCGCGAGGCGCGCCGTCGTTTCGGTCGCGCTCAATGGCAGGATTTGATGTTGAAAAACAAAACGGCTCGGCAGCAGGGCGAGGCTCGATCGTTCGATTAATTTCGGATCGAGCGTCTCGACGGGCGTCTTGAAAAGTTTGCCGAGATTGAGCGCGAACCTTTGCTCATCAACCTTCCCGGAGTTGAGCACTTGGACGGTCCACGTGTGTCCGTTCTTCGCCGTCGCGGCCAGCTTCGCGGCTTCTTCCTGATCCGCGCAGCCACTCGCCATCAGCACTTCCACCAATGATTGGCGGAGCGGCGTCATCACTTTTGATAGCGAAAATTTACCGCGCGCGAATCCGCATTTTGGTGCGGCACCGTCTGGTCGAGCGTGGCGTCGAGCGTCGGCTGGATCAAGAGCCGGTGCTGCTCAGTGTCGGAATTTTTCACCGCCTCAAGCGAGCTGGTCGTGACGACGGGCCGGATGAGCACGACGAGTTCTTCGCGGTCATTGTGCTTCGAAGTTTTTTTGAAAAGGTAGCCGAGAACGGGGATGCGGCCGAGCAGCGGCAGGCCTGTGCCGGTGTTGTTGAGCGAGGTTTTGATTAGCCCGCCCAGGACGACGGTCGCTTCGTTTGGCACGAGGACGTTGGTGCGAATGTAGCGCGTGTTGATCGTCGGGATGAGGCTGCCGCCAATGTTTGTCGTCTGGCCGCTGAGGTCGTCGAGTTTCTGCAAAATATCGAGCGAGACTTCGCGGTCGGCATTGATGAGCGGGACGACTTCCAACTGTAAAACAACCGGTTTGTAATTAACGGTCGACTGGACGGCGGCCGTGTTGTTGAGCGCGGTGCCCGCGACCAAGTTTGAGAGCGTCGAGCTCGGCACGGCGATTTCGGTGCCGGAGGCGATGATGGCTTTTTTGTTATTGCTCGTGAAAACCATCGGGCGCTGCGTCACGCGGAATCTCCCGGTCGCCTCGAGCGCCTGGACGGTCGCGCTCAACGTGCGCGTGGCGACGACGTATTGTGTGAGGCCATTCGAGGTCATGAGGCTGCCGCCGTGCGTGGCGAAGGCGGCGGCTGCCGCGGTGGCGACATTCGACGCGCCCGTCGTCGTGCTGGTGCCGGTCGTTCCGGTGGTGCTGCTATTGCTGGTAGTCGCGGGATTGGTCAGCAGCGCGAGCGGGTCGATGCCAATGTCGAGGTCGTTGTTCAGCGTCAGCTCGCCGATGACCGTGTTGAGCATGACTTGCGGAGCGCGGACGTCGATGGTGTCGAGCAGGCGAAAAACGCGCTGCTGCATTTCCTGGTTGCCGAGGACGATGATGGTGTTTTCGCGCGGGTCGGCGATGATTTTTGTGTTGCCGACCGTGACGGCTTTCGGCGTCGTGTCGACGTCCGGCGTATTCAATTCCTCCGAAATATTGACGCCACCGCTGCTGCTGCCGGAACCTTGTGTGTTGTTGCTGTTTGTCCGCGTGCCGGTGGTCGTGGTCGGCCGTGGCGTAGCGGCGCCCGTCGCGGAAGTCTCATCGGGTTTCACGCCGGGCTCGGTGATCGTTTTGACAACGATATCGAGCACATCCGAGGCGGAAACAAATTTCAAAGTCCGCTTCGCCGGCTCGCCGAATGGAACGTCCGAGTCAAATTCGTGCACGAGCTTGCGGACGAATGGCATGTTGATCGGCCGCGTGATGACGTGAATGCGGTTCGTGCGGACATCCGCCGTGAGCCAGATGCGGCCGACGATGACGGAATCTTCCGAAAGGCCGGTGCCCTGGCGGTCTATCACGACAGTCGCGTTTTGCTGCGCACCGGGCGGCAGCGGAGCGCCGTTGCCGCCGCCGGGACGGATGATGGACGTTGTGGTCGGCGTCGTCTGCGGCGGTGCGAAAATTTTCTCGAGCTTGTCGAGCACGTCCTTCACGTCCGCGCGCTCGAGCTTGATGAACTCGCTGACGACTTCCGCCGGCGGCACGTCAATCTCGCTGATGACCTTTGCGAGGCTGCGGATCACGCCGGTGCTGTCGGTAATTAAGAGCGCCTGCGCCTTTGGCAGCGCGACCACGTTTGTGTAAGTGGTCGGCGCGAGATACTGGCTGCCGACGAGCGTTTGCTGCAGCTCCGTCGGATCCGCGTATTGCAATTTGAAGAGAAACGTGACGATCCGCTCGGTCTCCGGCAGTTGATTGAGGTCCGAATAAATCGGCACCGCTGCCGTGCGCGGATTTTTTTGAAGGCCAACGACCTTGATGATGCTGTTGTCCTCGGGCACGAGCGAAAATCCGTTGAGCAAAAGATTGATCTCAATGATTTTCACCGCTTCCTCGCGAGGAATTTCCGAGTTTATCACTATGTTAACAGGCCCAATAACCGTGTTGTCATAGACGATTTTTTTCCCGGTGAGCCTTTCGTAAAACGCGAGCACGTCTTTGACGTCCGCGTTTGGAAACTGCAGACGCACCGTGTCGGGCGCGCCCGGAAAATTTCGAGCTGGCGGCGTCGGCGTTGGATTTTGCGCAAGAGCCGATGCACAAAGGAGTCCAAAGAAAAGTGCGGGGAGCCAGCGTTGCACCGGCGATATGTAAACGGCACGAGCCATTGGGTCAACTAAAGCCGCCGCGTGTTTGTCATGGACTCCGCGCAGTGCGGCGCGTATGGAAAAACATCCGATGATGGCACCGCGCCTTTTGCTCCTCGCCTCGCTCGCGCTTTTTCTCGCGGGCTGCACGATTCCCGAACATCCGCCGCTGCTGCATGATCTCTCGCCCGCGCCGATGTCGCCGCTCGATTGGGAAAAATCGTGCGGCATTTATGTCGGCCCGATCCGATCGACGAGCTGGCATTTCGGCACCGAGGGTGTGAGTGTCGCCGAGACGCGGCTGGAGATTTCTGGAACGACGGGAAATCCGCTGATCTATATAAAGATGGAAACTGCCTTCACGAGCGCTGGCAACCGATCCGGCAATCGCACGGAAAGTTTCACCAATATCGCGGAGCGGCGCTACGGAACGCCGCAGGGGCTCGTCGCTTCCTCGCACGCTCCGAATCAGCTTTACATCAGGCTGCTCGCTTCGGCTTCGTCGCCGAGCTACGGCGCGTTCATGATCGTGACTTTTCACGGGCGAAATCCCGCGCACGTGGAATTTGTCGAGCATCTTTCGCGGCGCGGCGACGGGATGCTGCAGCACCTGACCGTGCTGAGTTCCGCGCTGCGCGACTAGCGGTTGTTTTTGCGCGCGAGGTCGCTAGTTTACACCGGTGCGCACGCGGGCCGGGTTTACTTTACTCGAAGTTTGTCTCGCGGTTTTCATCGCGATGCTGCTGCTCACGCTCGCTGTGCCGAGCTTGAACGGGCTGCTTGCCGATCAGCGCAGCAAAGCATCTTTCGACGCATTCGATGCGCTCGTGCGGCAGGCGCAAACCAAAAGCATCGCCGACCATTGCGCCTACGTTCTCGCGTGGGATGCCGGGGGCATTTCGCTCCGGCGCCAGAAATCGGATGAAACCGACGAGACGCCGGCGAGCTCGCCCGCTCCGGAAAATGCAGGGCACGTCGCGTTCGGGGAAAATGAAAAGTGCGAGCTGCAATTAACCGCGGCACTTTCGACGCCGACCACACAGGAATGGACTTTCTGGCCGACTGGCACTTGCGAGCCTGCGACGATTGTTTATCAGGGCGGTAACGGAAATTGGACTGCGACTTACGATCCGCTGACAGTGCGCGCGACTTTTACGCAGCCATGAAAAGGCATGCAGCGTTCGTGCTCCTCGAGGTCATGCTCGGTCTCGCGATTTTTTCGATCGGCGTCATCGTGCTCGGACGGAGCGTTAGCAATTGTATCACAGCCGAAAACGCTCGCGCCGAGGACCAGCGAGCGCGCCTCGCGCTGGAAAATCGCATGGGCGAGATCGAAACTGGCAGCGTCACCCTGAGCGATGCGCAGACCCAAAAACTCACCGGCGAGTTTGACGGCATGACTCTCACCGAGACGCAGACTGCGCTCGAATTGAAAAATGAAAACAATCAGGATCTGCCCGGCCTTTATAATATAGATCTCAAAGTTTCGTGGACCAGCGGACAGCAGCCGCAGTTAAAAGAGCTTTCGTTTTATGTCCTCCGTTCGCAGTAATTTTGCGCGGCTGCGTCGCGCATTCACGCTGCTCGAGGTAATCATCTCCGTCGCGATTCTCTCGTTGATCGCGGCGACGCTTTTTCGCTTTGTGGAATCAACGTTGCGCGCGATTCGCTTTTCATCGGAGCAAAGTAGCGACGCCGCCGGTTTGACGGGGTTGTTCGCGAGTGTGCAAAGCCAGCTCAATAATTTGCCGCTCGGACAGTCCGGCGTTTTGCTCGGCGATTCGCATCAGTTCGGCGACAAATCGAGCGACGAGATGCAGTGGATTTGCTCCGCCGGAAACGGCTTGTTTACAAATTTCGCCGACGGCCAATATCAAGTGACGCTCACGCTGCAGCAGGTGCCGCAGTCGGATGCTTACGAGCTCGGCGTGCGCCGCGTGCCGGTGGATCAGCCGACCGCAACCGATGTCCATTGGCTGCATCTGCTCGATCATGTGGATGGGCTCGAGATCATGTATTTCGATTCGCGGCTGAACGCGTGGCTGGAAAAATGGACGGATCAAAGTGCGCTGCCGTCGCTCGTGCGCATCCGCGTTTGGCGGAACGGCGCGAACTCACCAGCCGAAGCGATCCTGATGTTGCCGCTTACGCGATTGCCGATGTGAAAAAAGTCCGCACTTCGCGCGGAAGCGCTCTCATTCTTTCGCTCTGGGCTTTGCTGCTGCTCTCTGCGGCCGTCTTCGCATGGGTGAAAATCATCGAGCAGGACATTGCCGTGAGCGGCGACGCAAACTCCGCGCTCGACGCCCGCGCTCTCGCCGAATCCGGCGTCGCGATCGCCTTGCACCCGCGCGTGACGCCTTTCACGCCGCTGCTGCAAAACCAGCTCAGCCCCGGTCACAGCTATGAGGTCAAAATTCGCGGCGAAGCGGGAAAGCTAAATCTCAACTGGCTGCTCCAAAGCTCGATCAACCCGCGCAGCCGATCGCCCGCGGGCGCGGAAAAAATCGAGATGCTCAAGGACTACTTGCAGCAGCGCGGCCTCACGCTCCAGGAAACCGAGACGCTCATCAATTGCATGCTCGACTGGATCGATCCCGACAATACTCCGCGCGAAAATGGCGCGGAAGATTCCGAGAATTATCATCCGCCAAATCGTGGCCGTTTCGTTTCGCTCGATGAAATCACGCAGATCAAAGGCTCCGCGCCGCTGACCTCGCTGCCGAACTGGAGAGACGATTTCACCGTGAACTCGCCCGGCCCGATCGACCTGCAATGGGCTTCACTGGCTGTTCTGCAGGTTTTGCCCAATGTCGGCGACGCGCGCGCGGAGCAGTTTTTGCAAGATCGCCGCGGCGCGGACAAAACAGATTACACGCGGGATGACCATCTGTTTGCCAACGTCGCGGAAGCGCTTTCGTTTCTCGGATTTGTCGGCGAAACGGGGCGGGCACTCGCCCCTTTCGTCACGCTCAATGACCCGACGATGCACATCACCAGCGTCGGCCACGCGGGAAAAGTATATCGACAAATCGAGGTCATTGCCCGGAAAGTGGGCGCGCAACCGCACATACTTTGGTGGAAAGAATAAAGCCCCGCCGTCAATCCCGCCTCGTTTTTCTCAGCCCCGCCGCGCACGGATGGCGTCGGCGCGAAAGCAGTGGTGAAGCGGCTTCGCGGGAATTTGCGACTTTCGAGGAAGCGATCAACGGCGTCGCATCCGGCACTGCAGTTCATCTCGCGCTGCCGCTTGGAGTGGTGTTGCTCGAGCGCATGCGGCTGCCGGCGACGGCGCGCGAGGAACTTTTGGGAATGATGCGATTGCAGCTCGAAAAAACGCTCCCATTTTTCGCGGAGAAAACTTCGGGCGACATGGAAATCATCTCGCAGAGCGGCACGGAATCTTGGGTGCTCGCGCTTTCGGTTTATCACGAGCAGCTCGAAAATTTCAGCGCGGTGATGCGCGCGCGGCAACTTGTTCCCGAGAAAGTTTCGCTGTTTGCAATCCACCTCGCCGGCACGGGGAAGCCGGCGGAAACTGACTGCATCATTTACGCGGAGGACGACAAAATCGCTTTCGCAATTTGCGAAAACGGAAAGCTGAGTTACGCGCAAACCCTTTCCAGCACAGGGCCGGAAGACTTTTGCGAACAACTGCCGTCGGTGCTTTTGAGCGCGGAACTTGAGGAGGCGCCGGTGACTTTCGCAACCGTGCGGCTCGATGATTCGCTTGCCGATTGGGAGCCGAAAGTGCGCGAATTTTTTCAGGTGCCCGTGCAGAAAATTTCTTCCGCCTCGGCGCGGATGGAGAGCAACGAGAATCTTTTGCCATCCACCTGGCGCAGCGAGCGCTCGAAGATCGCGCGCGCATCCGTGCTGCGCGAGCGGCTGATTTTTGCCGGCATTGGATACGTCGCGCTTGTGGTGCTCGCCGTCGCGACAATTTTTTGGCTCCGATTCCGGCTCGGCAAAATCGAGGAGCAAGTGCGAACCACGCGGCCGCAGATTGACGCGATCGCGATGGACAAAGCGCGCTGGCTCGCGCTTGCGCCAGCGATCGATCCGCAGCGTTATCCGCTCGAAATTTTGTGGCAGGTGTGCGCCGGACTTTCATCCGATGACATTCGGCTCACAAAGTTTAACGCCACGACAACTCAGTTTTTGATCGAGGCCGAAGCGCCGACGGCAAGCGCGGCCGTCGCCTTTGGCGAACGCCTGAAAAAAAGTCCCGGGCTGAATGAGTTCGCGCTGCAAAACAGCCCACCCGCCATTTTGTCGAATGAGCACGCGCAGCTCCGACTCACGGGAAAATTATGAGCCTTTCCTCGCGCGAAAAAGTTCTTGCCGGCATCGTGATCGGCGCGGCGTTTTTGGTGCTCAATCTCGTGCTGGGCAAATCGTTTTTTACGCACCAGGCGGAGTTGCGCAGCGAGATCGCCACGCGCGACGGTGAGTTGAAAACAATGCAAAGTTTGCTCGCGGAGCGCGATCTGTGGACGAAGCGCGAGGCGTGGCTGACGGCGAAGCAGCCGCACCTGACCGATGAAAACAGCGCGGGTGTGGACTTGCTTCAGCAGATCGAAAAATCGGCGAAGGCGCAGAACGTCACGCTCGAAAACAAGTCCTTCGGCTCGACGAGCCGGACGCAATGGTATCGCGCGGTCAGCGTGAATCTCGAGACGAAATGCGCTTGGACTGCGCTGATCCCTTTTTTAAATGTCATACAACAACCTGATCAGTTTATCGTTTTGGAAAATGTCGACATCGCCGTCGATTCCACCGACCAAACGCAGATGCGCGGCAAGTTTCGCATCGCGCGCTGGTTCGCGCCGTGATTGAGAATTTTGCAAGCGATGCTAAGATCAGACCGATGACGCGCCGCGCTCTCTCCGCATCGTTGATTTTTTTGGCGCACGGCTTTGCGCTGAATGCGGCGACGACTGCCGCGAACGATCTGCCAGCGGCGATGCCGCTGAGCCGCTACGACGCGCTCATGAAGAAATCGCCGTTCGCGCTCGCGACTCCCGCCGGTGCGACCGCTGCCGCATCGACGGCGGGCTTTACGGCGAATCTTTATGTGTCAGGCGTGGCGAAAATCGATGGCCGCGATTTTGTGACGATTCGATCGAAAGATGGGCAAACGCATTTTTCGTTGATGCCCGGTGAGCTTGGGCCGGACGGAATCGTGATCACCAGCGTGGACTGGTCGGACGAAGTCGGCAAAAGTAAAGTGACTTTGAAAAAAGGGCAGGAAACTGGCGTCGCGGAATTTGACCAGGCGGTGCTGCAGGCGCCGCCGCCTCCTGCTGCAGTCGCCAACGAAAGCCCGCAGAATGGGCCTCAACCCGGACGTGGCTGGGGCGGACGAGAGCAGCGATTCCGCGAGCAGGCTCAAGGCGCTGCACAGGGTTATCAGCGGAATCCCAACTTTAATTACAACCAGCCAAGGCCAAGTGGCAGCGCGTATTCGGGCGGTCAGATGACTCCGCAGATGCAGGAGCGGCATCGCACACGAATTATTTACGCGGCGCCGCAGTAGAGCGCGCGGCGGTTATTTGTCCCAATTCCCGATGTCGTCGTCGGTGTCGGGTTTGCGATCCGCGCCGGCTGAGTAGAGATCAAACGAGTTCGGATTGTGCTTGCCGGGCTGCACGTAAATGTAGGCGTTCTGCCACGGGTCGAGCGGGAGTTTTTCGAAAAGTTGACGCCATTGCCGCGGTTGCGGCTCGCTATCCGGTCGCGTGACCAGCGCCTGCAAACCTTGCTGAGAAGTCGGCAGAAAACCGTTGAAGGATTCGTAGAGTTTGAGCTGCGTGGAAATGCTCTCGATGTCGCTGTGCACGCGGACGTCCTGCGCGACTCCCACATTGCCGCCCATTGTATAAATGGCGGCGCCGGCGAGCAGCGCGATGATCATCACCACGAGCATGATTTCCAAAAGTGTGAATGCGGAGCGGGAGGAGCGGCGTCGGATCATGGAGTCACGTATTTGAGTTGCAGTTCGACCGAGCGGATCGCGATGGGATCAGCGGCGGAAGCCTCGATTTTAAGCGCGTTCGCGCCGCTCTGCAAGGCGGAGGCGGGGACGATTTTCTGGCATTTCAGCCAACCGGAATAATGGAAATTCAAATCACTTTGCATCGGACGCTGCTCCGATTGCCACGCGGGATCAGCGAGATCCGGCGCCGCCAACGCGGCCGCGCCGAGGTGGTGATTATTCACGGAAATTTCCGGCGGCTCGGAAGGATTTGCGTTGAGGATTTCAAAAGTCACGAGCGCGAGTTGCGGCTGCGTCGCGAGATCAAAATCAAAAACGCCCGCGCTGCCGCGTTCGGAATTTAGCGCGACGACGCCGCTTTCGAGCGTCGCTTTTACGCGACCGAACAAAAGCGCGTCATCGTTGCCGGGCGTTGAGGATGCGCTGTTGTTAAATGGATCGTTCAGTGCGGCGGGCGCGGCGAAATCGAGCGCGGAATGCGTGGTGGCTTTTTGCAGCGAACTCAGAAACAGGGCGTGAACATTGACGCCATCGCCTGGCGCATCGATGTCGATGTAATCGACGCCGGACATCGGGACGATGAGCGTTTCCGAGGTCGGGAGATTGAGTCCTTGACCGAGCGTTTTCGGATCCATCAGCCGCGTGCCGATTTCATTCCACGCGGTCACAGTCGGCGAGGCGGTGTCGGCGAAAAATACGCGCAGGAGCAGCTCGTCATTGAGGCCGGCGAATTTCCGGAAACGCAGGCGGTAGGTGGTTTTGCCAGGAACGCCGGCGGTGGGATTCGGCGCGACAATTGAAAAAGATTCGAGCCAGATCGGGAAGGAATGCTGATCGGCGGGCGATTTGGCGAGCGCTGAAAAATCGAGCCACGCGGTGAATGGCGTCGGCTGCAGTTTCAATTCCTGCGCGTCGCAAAGTTGAGTGCGGGCGAGAGAAAAAATCGCGACGATTGCGGAGAAAAAAAGTGCGCGGGATTTGATCGGAATCTCCTTTTGCTCCGCGGACTTTTACGTCAGTGCATGCGCGTGCGCAAGCCCGACGTGAGATTGAAGACCGCGCTCAAGATGCCGAAAACGACGAGGCCGACGACGGCGGCGATGGCGATCATGATGACCGGCGGAATCAACGCTGACGTGATTTTGACCTGCTTGTCGAGTTCGCGCTCATAGACGTCGGCAATCATCTGCATCGTCTCGCCGAAGCGTCCCGTTTGCTCACCGACAGCCATCATGTCGAGGAATAACTCGGGAAAAAGTTTCGTGCGGCGCAGCGCCATTGACAGAGCCGCGCCGTCGATCACCGAATGGCGCACCTCGACCATGATCTGTCGCACCCATTCGTTGCCGGCGATTTCCTCGAGCAACGCCAGCGCGTTGAGAAGAGTGACGCCATTTTCGACGAGCGTGCCGAGAGTGCGGGCGAATTGCGCGTAAAGCCGGTAGCGCATGATGTGGCCGTAGCCCGGCAGATGCCAGCGGAAGTAATCCCACGCCTTACGCCCGGCTGCGTCGCGCGTCAAAAATTTCCAGATCCCATAAATGGCGGCGGTGACTGCGACCGCGAGCCACCAGTAGCCAACGATGAGGCGATTCGCCTGCAGCAGGATGCGGGTGGGCAGCGGCAAAGCCTGGCCGGTTTGCGCAAAAAATCCGGAAAGCTGCGGCACCATCACCGTCATGAAAATGATGATCAAACCGATGCCGGCGACGACGAGCACCGCGGGATAAACGAGCGCTTGCTGGACGCGATCGCGGAGTGCTTTCACATCGGCCAGATGCACGACGAGCCGCCGCATGATTTCCGGAAGTGCGCCGCTCGCTTCGCCCGCCGAAACCATGTTGACGTAAAGCGGCGAAAAAGTTTTCGGATAGTCGCGCATCGCTTGCGAAAGGCTGCGGCCCTCGACCAATGCCTGGTGGAGCCCGTGCGACAAAGTTTGCAAAGCCGGTTGCTTGAGGCGCGTGTTTAAGATTCCAAGCGCTTCATCCAACGTCATGCCGGCCCCGAGCAAATAGCCAAGCTGCTCGGTAAAAATAAACTTTTGCGTCAGTGGGAGCGATAGGTTTGAAATTCCTTGCGAAGCTGGCTTCGATTTTTCCGATTCCTGCCGAGGCTTTTCCAGCGACTCTACTTTGATCGGAAAGTGATGCCGTTCTTCGATTTGCAGGATCGCACTCGCGCGGTCGCCGGAGTCGAGGACGCCTTCCACGAGTTTTCCATCGGACGAACGCGCGGTGTAACGAAACCGTGGCATAAAGTCGATGAAACCGAATTCGCTGAAGCTGTCAATGAAAGTGCTTGCCGCGCCAGCCAGGAACCGCTAACACCGCGCATGTCAGATTCCGTCCTACTCGAAGTCGATGGGGCGCGCCTACAACGAATATAGATTCTAATCCATTGATAGATTGTTTAAATAAGTATTAAATCTCCTCCGAGCTAAAGCAGCTTTTATAATATGTCGAAATCGTTTTTCTTTTACTTTGGTCTTCTTGCCGTTGCATTCCTAGGCGGCCTGACATTTGCGTTTTCAAAACAAGGCGATCCAAACCACGCACAGGCGATGTTGCTGACGCCGGTTCCGGCGCAGTCTTCGCTTTACGTTCAAAACGAGGAAATTCCTCCTGCTGCATCGAATCAACCGGCAACGACTGCTGCTGGCGACGGCGGTGAAGCCGCGTCTTCCGACGGCAAGGAAGTAATGGCGCCCGACGGCAAGGAAGTCCTCGCACCGGATGGCAAAGAGATATTGGGCAAAGAAGTTTTGCCACCCGTTGCCGAATTGATTACACCGCAAACGAGCCAAGTTTTCTTCCGGCTTGATGACCCGGCCAATGAATTGCTCAATAATCCCAACCATAGCAATACACACGGCCCAGTCGTTTCGCCTGATACAAGCACGATTCCGCCCGTCGAAGTGTCGGAATAATCCCGTCAACGAAAAGAGTGACAGGCCGTTTGGAAAAACGAAAATGATCGATGTGCGAAAGTATCTAGGACTTAGCTTTGCGATTTCGCTATCGGCATTCTTTAGCACGGCTACCTTTGCAGTTGATACTCCTTCGTTAAACGTTGCGGCAAATTCCGCTCCTGCTGATGGCACCTCGACCGGCGAAGATTCTCCGGACCCACAAGCCAACTCCTCAGGAGATTCAGACGCTGCGACAACGCCTACGAAAAAAGGTCAGTATTCAAATCCGGACACCTTCACTGATCAGGAAGATCGCGCTCCCGTAAAACCCGCCAATCCCGAGTATCCGACTCCGCCTTTGCCAGCGACGGATACGACCGAGACATCCGAGGTTTCGCCTCCCATTGAGCTGCCGCTGCAATCGACTTTTTCGCAATGGGATTTTGCCGGCTTGGAATCCCCGTTGTATGGCGCCGAAGATATCACCGAGTTCAGCGAGAGACCGCTTTCCCTGACGGAGAAATGGGACATAAAGCCGCATGTAAGTGTAGCTGCGCTCTTCGACGACAACATCTACCTTTCGAGTCACAACGCCAAGAGTGACTTTTTGACGAGGATCGCGCCTGGTGTTGGTGTGAGAATAGGCAATTCCTCAAGCATGTTCTATCTCACGGGAGACTACACTGCTGGAGCTGAACTTTTCCTCGAACACGGCGGTGCGGATACTTTCGATCAAAATGCAAAGCTGAGTCTGCAATGCAGTTTGCCGAAGCTGACGCTCGGGCTCTTCGGCGGATTAGTGGCTGACACCGGCACGAGCATCGACGTAAGCAACCGCGTCCATCGCGAGCTCTATCAAGTCGGGGTCACATCGCACTACACCTTTAGCGAAAAGACTTCGATCGATGTCAATGGGATCTATAACTTTGACACTTATCATGGCTTAATTGACTCGAGTCAAATTGCGGGGCAAGTCTATGCCAACTATGAATACTCGCCAAAGTCGACGGTCAGCTTGGGAGTCACTACGGGCTACGTCGATGTTCAGGATGGAGATAATCAGGTTTTCGAGCAAGGGTCATTGCGTTTGACTTATCGCATCACCGGAAAGTTAACTTTGATTTCAGACACCGGTGTGGAGTTTCGGCAGTTCAGTGACGGTGCCAACGATTACGTCACGCCCGTGTTCAGCTTGGGCGCGACATGGAATGTGACGGCGCGCTCTCAGATCAGTCTCACCGCACGCAGGCAGGTGTTTCCATCTGCGATTTTGGCCCAGCAGGATTATGCAGCAACGAGTGTCGATATGACATTTCGACAGAATATTACGGAGCGTGTGGCCGTCTCTATTTCTGGCGGTTACGAAAACTCGTCTTATACAGCGACGGCCAGCGGAGTCACTGCGACAAGGGAGGACAATTTCTTCTATGCGCGCCCGAGCGTGCAATGGCATGTGCGTCAATGGCTTTCCCTGGGAGCATTCTATGAACGGAGTCAAAACTTTTCCACAGGTGAAGGCGCCCGCAGCTTTGGGCGCGATCGTGTTGGCCTGCAAGCTGCTCTAGCATTTTGAAGAATGCTTGCTCCTTTCTTATGCCGGTGGATGAGTGTGCTGGCGGCGACTGGAGTTCTGATTTCTCCAGCATTCGCTGAACCGGAGGCTCTTCGCGCTACACCGGTCGAAAAACCTGCCCGCGTGCCAGCGGATCCGGATACTTACCTATTGACGCCGAGAGATGTCGTCCACATCAAGGTATTTCAGGAGGAAGAGCTGGAAACGACGGCGAGGATCGGCAAGGATGGAACCATTCCGTTCCCGCTTCTGGGCTCGGCGAAGATTGGGGGCGAGACGTTGCATCAGGCAACCAGCACCATGGAGCAGCTATTGCACAAGTATCTCATCCAACCTCAGGTGGACCTCTCCATCGTCGAGTATTCGAAGCGTCATTTCACCATCCTCGGACAGGTAAACAAGCCGGGAACGATCGACATGCCAGATGATACGACGGTGAATTTATTGGAGGCGATCGGCATGGCCGGAGGTTATACACGCATCGCAAACCCGTCGAAGGTCACCGTGAAACGACTGGTGCAAGGAAAGGAAACTATTTTTAAGTTGGACGGCAAAAATATGCTGAAAGAGACCGGGCCGAGATTTGAGGTGGAACCAGGAGATACCATCTACGTGGGAGAGGCACTTTTTTAAAGGATGTATCCTAACAAGCAACCCATAGGAATTCCGCCCGATACTTCGGAAAGTTCTCTTAACCTGGAGCAAATCACGCATGTGCTTCGGGAAAAGGCATGGCTGATCACGCTCTTCGGCGTTATCGGAATATTTGCGGGTCTCGCCTACATCCATCAAACTCCTGTGACCTATCAAGCGCAGGCGGTGCTGCAGGTGGATCCGGAACAGGTGCGGGTTACAAATTTTGAGGATGTGCAGCAGACTACTCGGGACCCAATCAGTGATGAAATGGGACAGACTTTGCTCGCAGTTTTCAAGAGTCGCTCTTTTGCGCAAAAGGTGATCGAAAGGTATAACCTTCTCAAGAATCCTGAGTTCCTCAATGCGGCCAAGCCGCACTCCATGGAAGAAGCCATAAACGCCCTCGTCGGCATGTCGAATGTTGCGATTAGGCATGGAACGCGTTTTATCGACGTCGCAATCCAGTGTGGAAATCCGGGCTTGGCGAAACAACTCGCGGATGCGTTGGCCGATACATTCATTCAGCAACTCGTAGATCAGCGCGCAAACACTTCTAAACTAGCCATTGATTACCTCCTCGAGGAAGCAGCGAAGACCAAGGAGAAGTTGCAACACAGCGAGACCGCGCTGCAGGACTATGTCGAGAAAAACGACTCAATTTCACTGCAGGAGAATCAAGACACTGTTGTTGCAGAACTAAAAAATCTCAGCACGCAGCTCGGCGTGGCGCGAGCGGCGAGAACGAGATTGGAGACGGATGATGAAGCTATCAAAAAGCATCTAAACGATCCTACCGCGTTGCTCGCGATTCCAAGCGTGGCGAATCACCCGACCATTGCCGCGAGCAGACAGGAGATTGGGGAGCTGGACGCAAAAATTTCGACTCTGAGCCTTCGCTATACGAATGAACATCCGAAGATGATCCAGGCGAAGGCGCAACTAGCGGAGGCGAAGCAGGCGTTGAGTGAAAATGTGCTTAAAATTCCGCCAATCATTCATGCCTCCTATGAACAAGCAGTGGCGACTGAAGAAAAGTTCGCTCGAGCGCTGACCGATCAAGAAAAGGTGGCGATGGCTTTGAACAAGCAGAGCATTGGATACAACGTCCTTTCCCGCGATGTCGAAACTGACAAGGCTCTTTACGAAGCAGTGCTTACTCGGTTGAAACAAGCAAAAATCGCAACCGGGGTCGAGCTGACCAATGTCCACATTTTTGAACGGGCGGTCTGGCCGGGCGCGCCGCTGCAGGCGAGAAAGTCGCGCGTTCTTTCCATCAGTCTCATCGGCGGTCTTTTACTCGGCGTTGGGCTGAGTTTGGGACTCAACGCGCTCGATAGCTCTGTCAAAAGCGTCGATCAAGCGGAGCAAATCTACGAACTGACAGTGCTTGCGGCAGTTCCGCGGGAGTCACACGGCTCCTCAAAATATCCTGTCCTATCCATAGTCATGGCGCCTAGTTCCGTCATCGCCGAAGCCTTTCGCTCATTGCGCACTGCGCTTTATCTGGCCGGTAGGAACAAAGGTCGCAAGATCGTGTTATTTACAAGCGCACTTGCAGGTGAGGGAAAAACATTTTGCTCACTCAACTACGCGGCGGCCTTGGCGCAGCAGGGATTGCGAACCTTGTTGATCGATGCGGACTTGAGAGCCCCGATGGTGGGATCGATTCTAATGCCCGGCGTGGAAAGCACGGGCTTGGCTGAGCTTCTAGAAAATAAGTCAGCCGAGATGCATGCGACGGATATCGAAAATCTGATGGTATTGCCGGCCGGGAAGCCAGTGCCCAATCCCGCTGAAGTCTTGGCGGGGCCAGGCTTTGGGAGAGTGATCGCGGAACTCGAACGAAATTTTGATCGCATCGTCATCGATACCGCGCCTGTCACGGCGGTAAGTGACACCTTGCTGCTGGTCGAGCACGCGCAAGCAGTCTGTCTCGTCGCGCGTGCTGGCAGAACGCCTCGGAAGTGGACTTTGCGTGCAATCAGGCTGCTCACCGATGCTGGTGCGAAACCCACAGGCTTGATTTTGAATCAAGTCCCGATGCACATGTCGCACGCGTATAGCTACTACCCCGGAAGCTATGGGGATCCCGGTGTTTATGGTTCAAATGTTCCTGGAAGGTCGGGTGAGAAAAAGGAAGGAACTGCCGCAGTCGAGATCACGCCTCGGAGTTAGCGGGAAGGTTGTCGATCGACCATAATCGGCAGCTCCATGCGAAGCCCATGTAGGTCACGACGTAAAGTTGTAGCGAGGCGATTTGCAACGGAAAGTCTACGAGCGCATGCAGCGCCACACCTGCGAGCGCCAAGCCGCTGGTGAACAGCAAAACGGGGTCGGACGTGCTTGAGCGTCGCGCTTTTCGCCAGTTGGAAAAGAGTTTAAAGATTGCGCCGAAAAAGAGGATCGCCCACGGCATGGCGCCTAGCCATCCCCACTCGATGATCGTCTGCAAGTAATCGTCGTGTGCATATTTCCAAATTCCGGCGATGGCATCGCCGAAAGCATTTGTGTAGTGCGGGAAAGCAAGCATGAAAGTCCCGGGGCCGAAGCCGTGCCAGCTTGCGGTCGGGATCATCTTCAGGCAAACCTGCGTGGAGATGAGCCTCTTGTTGTCTGAATTCAATTGGCTTTCGAGCAGCGCCCATTTTTTCGCGGGCCGCTCCCAACCGGCGAACGCTACTAAGCATACCAAGGCGACGATCATGATCGCGCCATAAGCAGCTCTCAGCTTGCGCGGCGGCAGAAGCGTGCCGCGGCTGGAACGATCGAATTGCCAGGCCAGCAGCGAGGCGCATAACAGCGCTGTGATTACCATCCCTGTGCGCGACACATTCACGAACGCCCCCGCGGCGCAAATAAAAAAGCCGGGCGCCCAGATTGGCCGAAGGCGAGCGGCGGCATTTCTTAAAGTCAAGGCTGCCAAACCAGCAACGAGCGGCAGCACCAGATTGATGTAGGCGCCTGCGTTTCCGTGGTAGTAGTAAGTGGCGAAAAACGGGACGTTTGCATCCTCCGTCACCGAAAAAATCAGCGGTCTGGACGAAGCGCTTTGCACCAGTCCGAAAAGCACCAGCGCAATCCCGGTGCTGGCAATCGTCCACCAAATCCGCCGCCGCCATACCCGGCGTGCAGCGAGATCGCAGACAAAACAGAGGATTCCAAGCAGCGCGCTGACTCGCAGCATCTGCTCGGTAGAAGTGCCCGCGTCCACCGACCCCGGCAACGACGGAAAGCGGGCGGCGATCGGTTCAAAGCGGAAATGCCCAATGTTTCGAAAATGAGGATTGAGGGTCATTCCCCAACCTTGAAGTAAGATCACCGCTCCACACCAGAGAACCAGTGGATGGATGCTCGGCTTCATTCTGCGGGCGGCGCATCCGATTGCCCAAAGGAAAAGGATCGCGAACAAAAGGATTTCGAGCCAATGAATGATCGATGGCGGCGTGCTGCCGTAAGCCCATGGCGCAAAAATCAACGCGGCCAAAAACATCCACCGCGGAATTTCAATAAATATACGAAGCATCACAACCCGAAGGGAGTCGATAAGCACTGTTCAAAGTGCCGTCAATGCCTTATTTACAAGCTTTGAACCTGTAGGAGGAAGGACGACAAAGACAATGCCAGAAGTCCCATGCTGCTATCAGCAGCACTCTAATTGCCACGGCTGCGACCAACCGCTACTTTGGGGCGCTATCAGAGGGACCTTTACCGATCTGGAACGCTGCGAATGGCATTGCGAGACACGAGCAATGACCAAGTGCGGCAGCATGGAGTGATTTCTCAAGCTGTTTTTTTTGATCTGTTGGTTCATTTTTCTTTGAAGTAACTGAAGATTTTGACATACCAAACCTCACCTACTCAGGTTGATCTGCCCACCGTCCCGGAGTTTCCGAGATCTCTCTCGCATCTCTCGGAGCTGGAAGCTTCAACCATCGATATCTTCGTCCATATCGCTCACCTCTTTGGCGTCTCAAAGTCCGTCGGCGAAATTTATGGACTCCTTTTCCTGACTCCTTCACCAGTGACCTTCGATTACATACGCGCGAAGCTTGCGATGAGCAGCGGCTCGGCCAGCCAGGGCTTGCGACTGCTTCGCACGGTAGGTGCAGTCCGCGTCGCCTACGTGCGCGGGGAGCGCCGCGATCATTTTTTAGCCGAAACGAGGCTGCGCAAAATCGTTAGCGGCTTCCTGCGCGAAAAAGTAGCACCCAACCTTACCACTCACGAAGAGCGTCTCGAACAGCTCTCCACGTTGCTGCCGGAAATCCCCAGCACTGATAGGGCATTGATAGAGGATCGTATCCAGACTTTGCACAATTGGCGCAAGCAAGCACGCGCCGTGCTCCCGATGGTCATCAACGGCCTCGAAATGGAAAACAAATCATGAGCGACGCGCTTCAAAACCCGGCATGGTATTGTGTGCGTTCACAGCCAAAGGCCGAGCATATTGCGGCCGGTTGCCTTCACGTTCTTGAAGGAGTCGAGGCATACTGTCCCCGGATTCGCTATAGACGCATGACGCGCCGCGGACCGGTCTGGTTTTCCGAAGGCTTGTTTCCTGGCTATCTATTTTCGCGATTCACGCCGGCCCAGTCTCAAAAGGCTGTCACCTATGCCCGTGGCGTGAAGAACCTCGTGCGTTTCGGCGAGGAACTCGCGGTGATTTCCGATAACACGATCTCAGATCTTCGGGCCAAAATGGGCGAGGAAGATTGCAAGGTCATCGATGCCGAAGTGCGAGAGGGCGACACCGTAACGATCTCCGACGGCATCTTCAAGGGCCTCACGACCGTAGTTACGCAGCTACTGCCGGCGCGGGAGCGCGTGAGAGTGCTGCTGGATTTTCTTGGCGGGACTCGAGAGGTGGAAGTTAACGAGGAACATCTCATTTCCGAGCGAGCTCATTTCTTGTCAGTGGACAACGGCTTATCTTCATGAATCCTGAAACTGTCGCCTCTGTTCCGATCGATGGGTTGACCGGACTTCAGTCCGTGTCCTCGGCGAATACTTTGTCTCCTTACAAAGTTGTTCTCACTCCTGACACCCGTTGGCTAAGTCTGGAGTTGAAAAGTATCTGGCATTATCGCGATCTCCTTTCACTGCTGGTATGGCGCGACTTTGTGGCCAAGTATAAGCAGACAATCCTCGGACCTCTTTGGTTTATCATTCAGCCGGTTTTGCTGACCCTCGTCTTCACAATCATTTTCGGAAAGGTCGCAAAGCTGCCAACCGATGGACTGCCTCCACTTCTGTTTTATCTTTGTGGACAACTGGGCTGGAGTTACTTTGCGCAGAACTTTGCGTCAAACTCCGCGACCTTGGTCGATAACTCTGCCCTGTTCAGCAAAGTTTACTTTCCCAGACTGGTCGTGCCGCTTTCCGCGGTAATCTCAAACCTATTCGCATTTGTCATTCAGGCTTTGACCTTCATGGCATTTTTTCTCTACTTCAAGTTCGTTTTAAAAACCGGCGGGTTTGGTGTTGATTGGCATGTAGTTTTTCTTCCGCTTTTGATTTTGCAGGTTGCGGCGTTCAGCTTTGGCGTCGGATTAATCATGTCGTCAATCACTGCGAAATACCGCGATTTGACCCACCTTTCCGGCTTGATCATTCAAGTATGGATGTATTCGACCACTGTTATCTACCCGCTCTCGAAGTTCCCGCCCCAATGGCAGTGGCTCGTCGCGCTGAACCCCATGACCTCAGTCGTCGAATCATTTAGACTTATGCTGCTTGGAACAGGCACGGTTATTCCACTCTATCTCGCTCTTTCGATCGTCGTAACTTTGATTGTTTTAATCGCCGGGCTTTTGCTTTTCTCGAGAGTAGAGAAGTCCTTCGTTGATTCCGTATAGCGCTACATCAAGGCAAAACGTCATGAGTGAACCAATCATCGAAGTTAAAGGCTTGTCGAAAAGATATCGGCTTGGCGAAATAGGGTCGACTTCGCTCAAAGAGGAAGTGGAACGCCTGTGGAATCGAGCGCGGGGGAAGGATAGTGGTAAGATAAGCAAGGACTTCTGGGCCTTAAAGGACGTATCGTTTAAGATTCAGCCGGGTGAGGTGGTCGGAGTAATTGGTCGAAATGGAGCGGGGAAATCAACTCTTCTAAAAATACTTTCGCGTATTACTCAACAAACCACTGGCGAAATTACTTTGCGTGGGCGAATTGCAAGTCTCCTGGAAGTCGGCACCGGATTTCATCCTGAGCTTAGTGGCCGCGAGAACATTTTCCTCAATGGCGCCATACTCGGTATGACAAAGGGGGAAATCCGTAAGAAGCTCGATACCATTGTTGATTTCTCGGGAGTAGAGAAGTTTCTCGACACTCCGGTTAAGCGCTATTCGTCGGGGATGTATGTTCGCCTTGCATTCGCGGTCGCTGCACACCTTGATCCGGAAATCTTAATCGTAGACGAAGTGCTGGCTGTCGGTGATGCTGAATTTCAAAAAAAGTGTCTGGGAAGAATGAAAGACGTCGCCACCGGTGGACGGACGGTTCTTTTCGTAAGTCACAACATGAATGCCATCGAGTCTCTCTGCGGGCACATCATTCATTTGCAGGCGGGACAAGTGCGCGAACAGACTCATGCCGTCAAAGAAGCGATTAGTCACTATATGTCCTTCGGTCGCGATGAAACGACTCAGAGTGAATGGTCCAATTCTTCGGGCTCGTTGGAAAATCGGTGGTTTAGACCTTCACGATTTTATTTGGCCGACGAGGCTGGGCGAGTAGCAAAGATGCCGGTTCGCAACGACAGACCGCTCTATGTTTACATCGAGGGCGATGTTGAGGAGCGCGAAAATGCACTAAACATAGGCTATGCACTCTACGACGAAGCTGGCTCGCTTCTCTTTTGGTCGTGCAACACCGATGTCGCTGAACAACAATGGGCCAAGTTGGAACCCGGCCGCAACACTCTGAGATGTGCGATTCCTCAACGATTGCTCAACCAAGGGAATTACCGCATGGAGTTGATCGTA
Source organism: uncultured Verrucomicrobiae bacterium (assembly GCA_963836755.1). GTDB lineage: Bacteria > Verrucomicrobiota > Verrucomicrobiia > Chthoniobacterales > Chthoniobacteraceae > JAJPJG01. The sequence continues at coordinate 469,523 of CAWIKF010000001.1, forward strand.
GCGCTTTATCAGCGGCAATGGATTAGTTGCCCTGGCTCGAATGCACCCGCGATTACGCTTTCAATCCAGGGAGGATTAAGTGATTCACCGTATTGGATGGAGCGTCGCCCAGGAATTCTGGCCCCGGTCTGTGGCTGGACCCGCGCTGATGCTGATAAAGGCTCGGGGTTTTGTATCGAAGAGCCAGAGGAACTTGAAGTAAGCAACAGTAACTAAGCTATGGGCAATATACGATTCGGAGCACCTCGAGAACTTGTTTTGTGGTTGCGCGACACCTTCAAAGTCAAGACCTTTGTCGAAACTGGGACTAATCGTGCGGATACCACGGTATGGGCATCGGGAGAATTTGAGAAGGTGATTACAGTCGAAGGATTCGAGCCGCTTTACCAGGAAGCTGTAAACAACTTCGGCGAGCGCAAAAACATTACATTTCTACTCGGCGACAGCCGTGACCACATTCGCGATTTGTCCAACACCATCACCGAACCTGCCATATTCTGGCTCGACGCGCATTGGTGCGGCGAACATACGTTTGGTAGCTCGGATGAATGTCCGGTGATGGATGAACTGCAAGCATTGATTAGAAGCGCGGTTCCTCATTTTATACTTATTGATGACGCGCGCCTTTTCCTGGCTCCGCCTCCCCGGCCTCACCAGGCGGATCATTGGCCTGACATAGCTAGAATCTGCGAGGTGCTCACCCAACCTAGCGCCAACTGCTATGTTGCGGTGCAAGACGACGTCATTATCGCCGTGCCAGCTTCTGCAAAGCTGGAGACAATCGAGTTTCTTCGTGATCACGAGACACCGAAGGCTACAGTTGAGCTCAACCAACCAAAGTTGCGTCACAGGATTCGACAGCGCCTCGGCCTGTAGACCCAGATCATTGCACCAAATTTAGCGGATCCTATGGCAAATACTTTCATGAAGGGGGTTGTGAAAAAGGCGTTCAACACCTGCGGTTTTGAGGTGGCTCGAAGACAATCCGGGACTAATCGGCACGAAATCTCGTATCCGCCTACTACGTGGCTTTCTAAGTTTAATGTGCGCACAGTATTGGACATAGGTGCTAACGAAGGTGATTTCGCCCGCGCGATTGGAGGACGCCTTCCTGCTGCGAGGATCTATTCGTTTGAACCCTTGGCTGGCGCGTATGCAAAGCTCTGTGAAAAGACAAACGGCTTCGCCCAATACAAGGCCTACAATTTTGCCTTGGGAGACGTCAGCGGCCAACTTGAGATACATCGCAACGCTTATTCGCCAAGCTCCTCGATCCTCCCGATGAGTGCGCTGCATCGGACGTCATTCCCCATCGCTTCACACGATGCAGGCGTCGAAAAAATTGAGATTCGACGACTTGATGATATCGCAGAGGATATGGGTTTTCTCGATGACGTATTTGTAAAAATCGATGTTCAAGGTTTCGAGGCGAACGTGATTCGCGGCGGACAACAAGCATTGAAGCGCGCCAAGGTAGTGATCGTGGAAACGAGTTTTGATCTGCTGTATGAGAACCAGCCTTTATTCGACCAAATTTATGGAATGATGAAGGAGCTCGGCTTTCTATACAGTGGGAATTGGGATCAACTTATCGATCCTGCGAGCGGCCGCATTTTACAGGCGGATGCGATATTCATTTCTCGATCGCTTTCGTAGACAAGGTCCGAACTTTTCAAAATGGCGACCTTCAGCATCATAACTGCGAACTATAATTCCGGGGACAAGATCCGCCGGACGTTCGACTCGATGCAGGGGCAGGACGTGGACATTGAATACGTAGTGGTGGATGGAGCCTCCACAGATGGCAGCTTGGAAATCGCGAGATCGTTGAAACCAACGGAGAATATTGCCGTCAAAATCGTCTCCGAACCTGACGGCGGGGTTTATGAAGCAATGAATAAAGGAGTGAAGTTGGCAAAAGGCCGCTATCTCTATTTTCTCGGCGCCGGTGATACCCTTCACCCTGGATCATTGCAGGAGGTGCAGCGCCGACTTCCGTTTCATGACTGCGGCTTCCTTTACGGCGACGTCATCTATAAAGGAGAACGCTATGACGGTATCTTTGATCGGGCCAAACTAAGTCATCAAAATATTTGTCATCAGTCTATTTTTTACGGACGCGAAGTGTTCGGTCTTTGCGGCGAATACAATCTGCGGTATCGACGGCTTGCTGATTGGGAGATGAATATGAGGTGCTTTTCAGATAGGAACATTTCGAAATCTTATATGGATTTCGTGGTTGCCAATTTCGAAGAGGGTGGAATGAGCCACCTCGGAGATACAGAATTCGATCGTGATCAGCTCGACCTAATTCGCCGATACTTAGGCTTGCAATGCTACTGGAATAAAAGATGGCCAGCGATTGAGGGAGCTTTGAAGGAGAAGTTCCAGCGAGTCAGGGCAAAGTTCGTGAGTCATCGCAAGGTCGCTCTCAAGCCATGACTCCGATTGTTTCCATCATTATTCCGACGTATAAGCACCGAGACTATATCTTGGATGCGTTGAACGGAGCGTTCGCACAGACCTTCAAGAATTACGAGGTGATCGTAGTCAATGATGGATCTACTGATGATACAGCCGAAGTATTGCGACCTTTGATAGAGACCGGTAAAATCCGTTACATTGAGCAACCGAATGCCGGTCAGGCAGCCGCGCGCAATCGCGGATTAGCAGAAGCCAAAGGCAAATTTGTTGCACTTCTCGATGATGATGATCGATGGCCATCAGACAAACTCGAATGGCAGGTGGAGTGTCTATCGGCGCACCCAGAGAGCGTCCTCGTTTACGGATTGGGACAGGACCTAGGCTCGCCAGAAAACATTTTCCCGATCGGCACCGCACCTTCTGGGGATGTTCGGCTTAAATTCGCCGAGGAAAATCACATTCGTTCACCAGGTGTTACTCTCATCCGCACTGAAGCTTTGCGTGCGGTTGGAGGCTTCGATGAGACAATCTGGGGAGTCGATGACTGGGATCTCTATCTCAGACTTTCGTGCATAGGCGACTTTTCCTACTTGCCGAGTCTGGCTCTTTACTATCGAACTCATGAAGGCAACGCATCGCACGACATTTTGCGGCTATACAAAAACGCAGTGCTGCTCTGCAAAAAACACGCGCGACTTTTCTCGTCACTTGGCATCTCCGGCAGCATGCCATCCCGGATGAAACGATACTTCGTCAATGGTTGCATCACGGAGGCAATCCATGCGCGTGAGTCAGGCGATCTCGCACAAGCCCGGCGTCTGTGGGTGGCAGCGATGCGGTTGGATGTGCTTGCATGTTTTAAAGCATATTTTTTGAAAGAGTTGCTGCTTGTTTTTGCGCCATTCTGGTCACGCCCGAGCTTACTATTTGTTGGAACATGGCTCCGGAAACAGCGAGCGGATGGTGTATGAGTGCCGCTCTATCCAACGGGGATACACGGATGGGGTGGAACGGCAGCAATGATATCCTAGATGCTGATGCGGAGAAGCTCGAAGCGGAGCCACTGGTTAGTTGCATCATTCCCAATTACAACAATGCGGAACTCATCGGGGAGACTATAACGTCGTGTCTCGAGCAAACTCATGCCAAGCTGGAAATCATTGTCGTGGACGATGGCAGCACGGATGGCTCCATTGATGTTCTTCAGCGTTTTCAGGGACAAATAAAAGTTGTTCGCCAAAAAAATCGGGGAGTTAGTGTGGCCAGGAACATTGGAGCACATTATTCGTCTGGCTCCTTGCTTTGCTTTTGTGATTCGGATGATGTTTGGCTTCCGACAAAGTTGGAGCGGCAGATTGCTTTGATGGCGCAGAACATGTCAGCATCAGCGTGCCACACGGACTACGAACCTTTCGGATCTGCAGTTGAGGGAGTGAATGGTGTTAACGAGAGTAGACGGCGGTATGCAGTTGATCCCTCGAGCTTGCTACAGCAAAATCGCGTCATCCTCAGCTCACTCATGATGCGGCGAAGCGCATTCATACGAGCCGGAGGTTTCCGGGCGGGACTATTCTATCCGGCTGACTGGATGCTATGGACTGCCTTGGAGGAGTTGGGACCTATTCTCTATCTGGATCAGGTCTTAATTAAGTATCGAATGCATGGCAACAATTCGAGTGTTCAGGCGCGGTTGCCGCACGTTCTCGAAGCTGTCGCGGCAAAGTTTTTTCATCGCATTATGATCGCTGCCAAGGGAGCGGCTGGGGCAGCCGGTGAGGCCGAAGTCCGCCACGCGTCTGAACATATCGACCATGAAATCGGGCAGGTCCTTTCATTGCTGAATCGCGAGAACGCAATGCATCAAGCGATCCGCCGGTTCATGCTACAACTTAGATGCGGCTTTCGTCTTCGTTGGTGCGTTGAGACGCTTCCGTATCTGTTGAATAAGCGGAGCCTGCACAAAAGCATCGGGGTGAACTCCAAATGAGGCTCGCTTTTATCAGCTATGAGTATCCGCCGGATACGGCAGTTGGCGGAATAGCCACCTATATCGAACAAGCGGCGCGTTTGATGGTCTCGCGCGGCCACAACGTCGAAGTGTTCTCAGCAAGCCTTCGAAGCGACAGAGTCCATGAGGAGAACGGGATACTCATTCACCGAGTTTGTGAGGCGAGCCGTGAGAACTTTGCCCGGCGAATTGCTCCCGTCTTTCAGGCCAGACATGCAGTCATCCCTTTTGACGTGATTGAAGGCCCTGAATACTATAGCGACGCACGTGCGATTACCTCATTGGTGCCTGAGATTCCATTGGTTGTGAAGCTCCATACCCCCTCGTATCTGATATGGAGGATGAGTTACGGCCAAAGCTGGGTGAACAACGTCCGGCACTTCTTCGGCTCACGCCTCCGTGGAACAAAGCCGTGTTGGGATCCGATGTCTAACTTCGAATGGACTCATGCTCTCGATGCCGATGAAGTAACAACTCCTTGTGCTTCCTTGGGAGACGTGGTCACACAGGATTGGAATCTGGATCCAAAGCGAACCGATCTTGTCCCGAATCCATTCGTTCCACCAGCGGCGTTCCTCGACCTACCCGCTACCACTGGGAAGATTGTCACCTTTATCGGCAGACTGGAAGTTCGAAAAGGTGTCCTGGATTTTGCGGCGGCGATTCCGGCGATTCTACGGAGGCATCCGGACGCTCAATTTAAACTTGTAGGTCGGTCTGTGGAGATAAAGCCTGGGGTAGATATGCTGGAGGTTTTGAAACGAAAGCTGAAAAACTACTCAAGCGCCGTTGAGTTCACTGGATCGGTAGAACAAGATCGTCTTCGCTCGATCCTTGCGCTCACAGATATCTGCGTGTTCCCGAGTATTTGGGAAAATTTTCCGAATGTGTGCCTCGAGGCGATGGCAGCGGGAAAGGCTATCGTCGCGAGCAGCGCGGGCGGAATGGCGGAAATGTTGGATAACGGAACCTGTGGCTTCCTTGTGAAACCGCGGCGACCACGCGAGTTGGCGGATGCCGTGAACTCTCTTTTGGATGACCCACCCTTGCGACAGAAGTTGGGGCATAGCGCGCGGCAGCGCGTGTTGTCAGAGTATAGCGCGCTGCGAATTGGCGAGTTAATGGAAGAGTCGTATCATCGCGCAATTGTCAGGCGACGAAACTTGGGCCCTAGGCTTGGTGCCAAGATACAGGATAGAAAATCCATCCATGCGTGATTCTATTTCCAGCTCTCTCGTCCGCTCGTCTCCTTTTCCGGCGTTCAGTTTGAAGCAGCAGTGATGGAGGTATCAGTCATCATCATAACTCTAGATAGGCCCGACTACTTGCGGCGCTGCCTGGAGTGTCTTCGAGCACAGACTGAAATGCCGATGGAAATCATCGTCGTTGATGCTTCGAAGCAAACCGCCACTGCTACGATGCTTCAAGAAAGGTTCCCGCAGGTGGTGTATTTGCGCAACGAACAAGGCTATGGGAATATGCCCATGTCGCGCAACATCGGCCTCAGGTCCGCAAAAGGTGAGGTCATAGCTTATCTCGACGATGATGCGTATGCGGAGCCGCAATGGCTGGAAGAAATAGTCGCGGCTTATGCCGATGAACATGTAGGAGCAGTGGGAGGTCGCGCTAAGAACGGCCAGCCGGGAGAATCGAGCCGAGGAGCCAATGAAATCGGTAAAATTCTGCCCAATGGTTTGATCACACAGAACTTTGGCGCCGATCCGGGAACGATTGTCGAGGTGGATATAGTTCTGGGATGCAACATGTCCTTTCGCCGAGATGTGCTCGCACGGCTCGGCGGATTTCGTGAAAATTACACCGCCACCTGCAACTGCGAAGAAACCGACATGTGTTCCCGCGTCAAAAAGTTGGGGTTCAGCATTAGCTTCAATCCCAAAGCCTGCGTAGAGCATGTCGGCGCCCCGCAAGCAAAAGGCCGCCGGATGGATCTGCGGTATGACATTTTTGGCTGCCGGAACTATTTGATGTATCTCGTAATAAATTACGGGATATTCTCGAGATTCTTCTACCTCGCCCTGGGCTATCTACTATATAGCTCCGCAAAGGATTTCGCGAGAAAGGCGGGAGGCGCTGGCTTGTCGATGATCTGCAGAGTCATCGGAGTAGCAACTGGTCTCTGCATGGGGCTGGTCCTTCGTTCCATGCATGGTTCTGCGCCTGAAAGGCGTGATGAGGAAGGCGAGAAAATACGCCGCTTACTTTCAAGCTCACCGTCGCCGTTGCTTCCGGAGGATGTGAGAACGGGTTAATATGGAATGCACTTCCCAAATCCAGCCTTCACTTGAGCATTTCGAGCGAGAGGAGCACACGATGCATATTTGCTTCCTGAACATGCAAATCGAGTATTACTCGCCTATTTCTGGAGGGGCTATCGCCACGGGCATCATGCAGCATGCGCGAAACTTTGTTAATCTCGGACATCAGGTGAGCGTTCTGACGATTACTAGCGCAGACGAAACCTATGCGGCGGGTGAGGTGATTCCGCTCGACGGCCGAAGCCGTGAAAGCCTCAACTTTGTGCAGCGCCGCCTCTCGAGTCTACGTCGCCGCTTGCAGAGCTGGGATTATCCCTACTATGAATACTATTGGAGATCCTGCAGAAAGGCCCTCGAAAGGCTATGTCCTGCTCCAGATGTGATCGTTCTTCACAATGACTTTGTAACTCCCAGATACCTAAAACGAATCTTGCCAAACACAAAAGTCGTCTTGGTTTTGCATAACGAGCAGAGGACCAGCTTACGCGACAAGGCCCGAGCAACAGAAAATGTGGACCTCTTTCTCCCAGTGAGTCGCTACATTCAGGAATGGACGGCGTCAAATTACCCAATCCCGCCCGTAAAGTTTGGTTCTTCGTGGAATGGCGTCGATCTCGAAGCATTCACTCCCCGAGTCGATTTTCTCGAACCCTCAATTCCGCTTCGGGTGCTTTTCATCGGCCGCATCGATCCGAACAAGGGCCCTGACATTGCCGCAGATGCTGTGACCGAGCTTCGAAAAGAAGGTATACCAATTTCGCTGACAGTTGCTGGTGGTCTCTGGTTCTATGGACATGGAGACGAAATGAATGACCCATACTTCCGGCTTCTGAAATCAAAGATGGACGCAGCAGAGGCATCTTGCCTCGGACATGTAGTCAGGGCCGATGTGCCGAAGCTCATTCGAGACCATGACGTCGTTTGTGTTCTTTCGCGGTCGCAGGAGCCCTTCTCGCTCGTAGCCCTTGAAGCGATGGCTTCAGGGTGCGCAGTCGTTGCATCGAATCGCGGAGGATTGCCCGAAGCTTGCGGTGGTGCGGCCGTTCTGCTGGATCCGGATGATTTTTCGGAAGTAGTTAATCAATTAAGATCACTGGCAACGGATCCGAGCCGGTTGAAAGCATTGAAGATGAAGTCTTATGAGCGTGCGCAAGCTGAGGCTTGGTCTGCGAAAACGGAAGCGCTCGAGGCGGTGCTGAAACGAGAATTGGAACTGACAAGGGCTACCTCATTCCTGTGACAACATTGACCAATCAACCGGTGCCTGAAGCCAGTTCTATCAGTGCCAACACTTGCCCGATTTGCGGCAGCGGCGAGTTTGAGCCGTTGTTTCAAGTTCCTTTCCCGAAACATACTTCTTTCGAAGGCAAGGGCTTTCCGCTGAGTTTTAAGCTCGATGTTCCTTCTTGGAGGATCGTGAAGTGCAAAGGTTGTTCCGTCCGTTATCCAAATCCCTATCCGTCTAAAGAATCGATCGTTCGGTATTACGCCGATCAACTCGAGCCAAGCGACTGGGAAATGGAACACTATGTCGATATCCCTCAAAAAGGACGCGAGTCCTGGGCGCGATTCGCACGCAACCTTACGCTGTTGAATAAGGGGCCAGGCTCAATGCTCGAAATAGGCTGCGCTGCCGGATGGGTCTTGCACGCCGCTCGTGAACAAGGTTGGGACGCGCATGGTATTGAAGCCTCGCCAAAGTTTCAGAAGTATGCGGCGACAACGCTCAAACTTCCTGTGAGACTAGGGACGATCGAGGATGTCGACTTTGAAGAAAAGAAATTCGACGTCATTATCAACACCGATGTCATAGAACATCTCTTCGATCCAGTTGCAGACTTGCAACGACTAAGGAAGATGATCAAGCCAAATGGCTATCTTGTGATGGCCACGTGTGACATTGGAAGCGCCTGTGCATCATTCTGGGGTCTGGGCTGGCGTCAGCTTGTGATCAGTCACACCGTTTATTGGACTAAACACTCGATGGCTGTCGCGCTAAATCGAGCCGGGTTTCGGGTGGAACGCTACTCTGAACCGCGATACTGGCATCCAGTCTGGTGGAAGGAGATTCTCTTGCAAGTTCGTGAAATATTCAAATTGGTCGCACGTTACTTCCTGCTAAAAACCTATGTGCCAATAGTGAACAGGAGCCAATGGCTGCAAAAGCTCGTCGAGGTGCTTTCTCTCGGAAAGCTGGACCATTCGGGAATGCTCTATAGGATCGGCGATCAGCCAGTGCTCGGTGATGTGATGCTAGTTGTTGCCCGGCCAATATAATACAGCGATGAAATCAGAAAGACTACTATGTTGAGATCCGTTAAAAACCAAATCCTCAAGGTTCCCGGCGTTGGGAAATTAACTCACGATTTGAAGAAAATCATGCGTGGGGATCCACCTATAACTTCGGGATCTATCTATGACGAGAATGTGCTGGCGCAATTGATCGGCAAAGATGATCCAATCATTCTTGACATCGGCTGTAATGACGGAAGCGACACCTTGTGGCTTCTTGAACTATTTCAGCGGGCTCGAATCCATAGCTTCGAGCCCGACCCTCGAGCCAGAGCGAGATATCTTAAACAAGTCTTGGACAAGAGAGCGACCTTGTCAGCCGTGGCAATTTCAAACAATGACGGCGTCGCCGAGTTTCACACCAGCAATGGAACAAATCCAGTCGCAGAGGGACGGGAAAAATGTGAAAGCGGATGGGACCTTTCTGGGTCGTTGAGAAAGCCAAAGGAACACGTGGAAGCGCACCCTTGGTGCACCTTTGACAACACCATCAAGGTAGAGACAAAAAAACTGGACACTTGGGCTCAGGAAAACGGTATCGGAGCGATCGACTTAATATGGGCAGATGTGCAGGGAGCCGAGGCGGACCTCATTGAAGGTGGCAAAGAAGCTCTGCAAAGGACGCGGTATGTCTATACCGAATACAACAATCAGGAGCTTTACGAAGGCCAGGTAAACCTTAGTCGATTATTGAAGTTGGTGCCTGACTTTGAAGTCGTTCACAATTATGGAAACGACGTGCTTTTACGTAATAAGCGTCAAGCGTAGAGAAGGCATGGCTGTCGGCATTAGTCTCTCCTGTCGGTGTTAACGGGCAATCTCGCGCGGGTCAATTGTGCCAAAGATCGCATTCATTTCCCTTTACCTTCCGAGCGGGAGTAAAATCGGGGTAGGCTATCAAGCTCACGCGATGGCCAATGTATTTGTCGGACGTGGATGGGAGGTTACCATGCATAGCCCGTGCGAGTGTCCAGAAGATGCGCTCTATCATCACATCAAGGTTCCGGTTGGTGACTCAATGCGGACGTTTCGATTTGCGTGGGAATTGGGGCGATTGGACTGGAGCAGCTTCGACGTCGTGCATGCGCATGGTGATGATTATTTCCTTTGGATGAAAACGCCGGTTCACGTTCGCACAATGCACGGTTCGTGTCTTGCGGAAGCGCTGCACATCACGGGTGCGAAGAACAAGCTGCGGATGCTGGGATTGGGTCTTTCTGAGGTAGTCGCCGCGGCCGCAGCTCATCGCACTGTGGGCGTGTCGGAGAATACTTTACGAAGCTATCCATGGATTCATCAGATGATTCCAAACGGGGTGAACCTCGAGAAGTATTGTCCCACCGAGCAAAAGGAATCTGTTCCGACGATCCTTTTCGTCGGCACCTACAAAAATCGCAAACGCGGCGAACTTTTAATGAAGGTTTTCGAGGATTGCGTGCGACCCGCGTTGCCAGATGCGAAGCTTTGGATGGTCTGCAGTGATGCGCCATCTGCGCCCGGAGTTACTGTTTTCGGCCGTGTTACGGAGGATAAGCTTGTTGAGCTGTATCGCAAAGCATGGGTGTTCTCGTTGCCCAGCAGCTATGAGGGCTTTGGAGTTCCTTACATCGAGGCGATGGCGAGTGGAACTGCTGTTGTGGCAACGCCAAATCCCGGGGCGAAAGAGGTGCTAGGCGAGGGAAGCTTTGGTCATCTTGTGGAGCCCGGCGAATTAGGTCACGCGCTCGTTGATCTTTTAAAGGATCCCATCAAGCGAGCTCACTTTGAAAAACAGGGGCTGCAACGTGCACAGGATTTTAGTTGGACGAGGATTGCGCAGCAATACGAAGAGCTGTATCAAGAGTTAGGCGCGGCCTCACCGGAACGTCGGCGGGAACCAGCTTTTTCGGAGTCATGAACATTGCCCTTTTCGCAAGCGCATTTCATCCGCATTTCGGAGGCGTGGAAGAACTTGTGCGCCAGCTTGCACACGAGTTACAGAGTCGCGGGCATCACGTGATTGTTTTGACGAACCGGTGGCCGCGTTCGTTGGCGGCATATGAGGAATTCGAAGGGCTTCCAGTTTATCGACTACCATTTCGCATCGCCGAGCAGAGTCTGAAATCAAAGATAACTTACCGTCTAACACATGATCGCATATGTGCGCAGATGTTCAGGATATTGGAGCGACATTCCATCGAGGTCCTGCATGTCCAATGCGTCAGTTCAAATGCCTACTATGCGTTGGAAGCAAGAGAAGTTTGTAGTCTACCGCTGGTCGTAACGCTGCAAGGTGAATTAACAATGGACGCAAACCAGCTGTATCAGCGCTCGGCATGGGCGCAGGAGACTTTGCGGCGTGCGTTGCGCGAAGCGGAGCTGGTGACCGGTTGCTCAGCGAAAACGATTAGTGATGCCGAAGGATTTTTGGAAGAACCTTTGCCGAAAGCACGCGCGATATTTAACGCAGCTAATCTAGAAGACTTTGCTAATGCCAAGCCGTGGAAGCACGAGCGCCCTTACATTTTCGCGCTTGGTCGGCTGGTTCCACAGAAAGGAATGGATCTTTTGATCGAAGGTTATGCGGAAGCCGATCTGGCCGACTTTGACTTATTGATCGCCGGCGACGGACCGGAACGTCCACCATTGCAGGAGTTGGTTCAAAAGCTTGGCTTGCAACAGCGTGTGCATTTGCTTGGAAGGGCTGAGCGCCTAAAGGTCGCCTCACTTTTTCTTGGCTGCTCCTTCTTTGCATTGCCTTCGCGGGCGGATGAAGGGTTACCGGTTGTCTGTGCGGAAGCAATGGCTGCGGGGAAAGCTGTGATCGCTGCGCGCGCGGGAGGCACACCTGAAGCCGTGATCGATGGAGAAAACGGAATCATTTTCGAAAAAGAGGACCGGCCAGCCCTTGTGGCTGGCCTAAAGAAGCTTGCCTACGATCCGATATTGCGGGAGCAGTTCGGGAAAGCCGGCGCAAGACGAGCAGCGGAGTTTTCGTGGCCCTGCGTTACGGAGCAATACCTTGCTGCCTATCAAGATGCGCAGCGGCTTACTTCAAACGTGTTGTCAGTGGGTGCCGACCGGTGACTCATGGTAATAGTTCGCATCTGGGGTGGTCTCGGAAATCAACTCTTTCAATATGCCGCAGGTTTTGCGGTCGCCTCGAAACTCAAGACGACGCTTCTCCTTGACACCTGGCGTAACGACCTCGATCCCAACCGACCAAATGAACTGCACCACTTCAATGTTACGGCGCGTCCGTGGAATAAGAAGGAGCGGACTTTTTGGGAAAAGATCATCAGGATTGTTCGACCCTCGGATGGACAAACGGGCCGATGGGCAAGGTTCTTGAAAAAGAGTATCCAACCCTTCGTCAACGGCCGTTTTAATTACGTCGAGGATTTGTATTGCGGGTATCAGCCGCAGATTTTTTCTCATCAAAATCACGTGTATCTGGCAGGGACATGGGCGTCTGAGAAATATTTTGAAGAAGTGTCCGCTCCGGTTAGGGCCCAATATGCACTCAAGCGTCCGCCGGATGATGAGAACCTTCGGATGCTGGACAAGATGAGCTCTTCCGAATCGATTTGTCTGCATGTTAGAAGAGGTGATTATGTTTCAGTTCCAGAGACGCGTGAGCGTCATGGACTTTGCAGCCTTGACTATTACAACAGGTCTTTGGAATACCTTTCGCAACGACTGAAGGATCCGACCGTCTATGTCTTTTCGGATGATCCAGGTTGGGTGAAGGATAACCTTCGACCTGTGCAGAGAACGTGCTACGTGACTCATAACTTTGGGCGACAAAATCACCTGGACCTGCCTCTCATGTCTGCGTGTCAGCACTTCATCATCGCCAACAGCACATTCAGCTGGTGGGGGGCATGGTTGTCGGATCGGCCAGGCAAGATTGTCATCGCTCCCAGGCAATGGACGGCGGATTCTTCGAGGCTTGATGATCCTATTCCCGAAAGATGGATCAGACTATGACGGCGGTTCGGTCAAATCCCGACTCTCTTGCACGCGTATCCGTGAAGGATGAGCTTGAAGTGGAAAGCACTGGAAAGATGAGTCCGCGCCCTTTCATCTTTGTTCCGATTCCAGGCGACCATTATACGCCTTTGAATGGCAGCGCGATCATGACGTTGGTGTATGAGTTTACACGGAAGCATGTGGAGGCCGGTGGGCATTCGCGGATCATTATTGGTCGCAACGCAATGCATGACTATGACGCTGGAGAGTGCGTAAAGGTCGACTTTGGCCCACTACCATCTCGGAATCAAAAAATTGTCGACATCGCGGCAGGACGACTGGGAATGGAACGTCCGAATATCAACAGAGTTTATTCGCCGGCACTTGGAGCCGTGGAGAAAAACTTCGACGGCACGATCTTTATACAAAATACGGGCAGCCCGACGCGTCTTTTTAAACGGCATAGCCCTAACGCTCAAGTGTGTGTTAATGTTCACAACGCCGTGTTTGATACTTATGGTTCGCGAGAGCTGCACCAAACAGTCGACGCAGCGGATCTAGTCATATGTAACTGCCACTTTCTCGCCGAGCAGTTGTCCCAAAGGTTGCACCGCGGACTGGAAAAGTTGCGGGTGGTCCACAACGGCGTTGATACTTCGCGTTTCGTTCCGCGGAGGGAACTGATTCCCGATGATGAAGTCGTTATTCTGTTTGTTGCGCGAATGGTTCCGACTAAAGGAGCGGATCTCTTGATCAATGCAGCCCTTGAACTTCAGCGGATGGGTAAGCGTTTTAAGCTACGCATTGTGGGAAGTCGGGGCTTTTCCGACAAAGATCCTCTTTCAGGATATGAGCTTGATCTTCGAAAGATGGCGGAGCCCTTAGGTAGTCGCGTTGAGTTTCTTCCTTTCATGGACCGGAATAAGATTCTCTCTATATACCAATCCGCCTCAGTTTTTTGCGCACCGTCCAACTATGATGAGCCGTGCACGCTCGCTATCCCCGAGGCGATGTCGTGCGGTGTCCCCGTCGTAGCTTCGAGACGCGGAGGGATTCCCGAGATAGGAGCCGATGCGATCCTTTACTTCGATCCACCAAACACGAAGGATCTTGCGGACAAGCTTGCCAGCCTGGTTGACGATGAGGCTGCCCGTGTCGACTTTGGACGACGTGCTCGAGCACGTGCAGAAGAAATGGATTGGACCATTCAATATCGGGTGCAGTGTGACGCATTGGGAAAATCCTAGTCGGGCCATGTTGGAAACAGTTTCATTAGCCGATCTTCCGAAGAACGAAACTACCGAGGCGGAGATGCCCGACTTGATCTTCGTTTCGATGGAAAACTGGGACGAAGTGTGGAGACGGAATCAATTTCTTTGTTCCAGCTTGGCACGGCGCTTTCCGGATCGGAAGATTCTATTCGTCGGCATGCCTTGGGACGTTACGAGGCATCTGAGACGAGGAACCTTGAGAGAATTGCGGAAGCCGATCACGTGGAAGATCCCGGCGCTGCCTAATATCACGGTTGCTCATCCATTGAAGTTTTTTCCCGAGTCTTTCAAGATCGGGCAGTGGTTAAATGAGTGGATCAGCCGCATTCAATTGCGCCGGACCGCACGGCGCCTTCGGATGAAGCAGCCACTCCTTTGGTTGAATCCGCATTCCGCCGTGCATATGGCGGGAGAGATGGGAGAGCGCGCCGTTATCTATGACATTACCGACGACTGGAGCCTGACACCGTGCTTTTCGGAAAAACTTCGTGAGCGAATCAAAGAACAGGACACGAAGCTATGCGGGCTCGCCGATCTAGTCATTGTTTGCTCTGATGATCTTTACAGGACTAGGAAACAAGCATGCCGACGCATCCTTCTTTTGCCCAACGGGGTGAATGTTGAGCATTACAGCAAAGCGCTGCCGGCAGCAGAGCCCGACGGATTGCAAAGGCCCGTTTTTGGCTACACCGGCACGCTGCATCCCGATCGGACTGACGTCTCGCTCATCGCGGCACTTGCGGACGCATTCCCAGAGGGCACGGTCATGCTTGTCGGACCGAATCATTTTACATCCCGCGAAAACGAGATTCTGGCATCTCGGCGGAACGTGGTCATGCCAGGAGCTGCGCCGTATGCTCAAATTCCGGAAATCATGAATCGGTTTGACGTCTGCATCGTGCCGCACGTCGAGACGCCATTTACCGAGAGCCTTAACCCTATTAAACTTTGGGAGTATTTGGCATCCGGAAAGCCGATAGTCAGCTCGAACATCGCGGGCTTTCGAGACTACGCACACCTATGCAAGATCGCGTCCGGCACGGAAGAGTTTGTAAAGGCGTGCCAGCTTGCGTTACGTGAAAACGGGAGCCAACGTGCTGAGAGAATGAGTGAGGCCCGACGAAATACTTGGGAAAGCCGCGTGGATGGCTTGCTTTCTGCACTTAAAGAGCAGCAATTGGTGAACTAAAGCGATAGATTTGATCACATGTCCCAAGAGGTATTAAATGCCGAAGAACAGAAGCGTCTGGATATCGAGTATCATAAGAGCGCTGCCGCCAAGTATGATGCCGACGTCACGAGCTACTTTCACTTCTATCATGTTTACTCTCTACACCCTTGGGTTCAGCGGCTTCTGCGCCGGTATCCACAGGCTTCTGCAGTAGATCTCGGAACTGGCACGGGAGTCGTCGCCTGCACATTGGCGAAGTTCGGCTGTCGCGTCCGCGCGATCGATCATTCGGCGGAGATGTTGGCAATCGCACAACAGCGCGCAAAGTCCGACGGAGTGGATGGACGGATTGATTTCGACTTGGGAGATGGGGAGAAACTTCCCTACGCTGACAACTCTTTCGACGCAGCGACTATTCAAGGCGTGCTGCATCATCTGCCAGATAACGGTCCTTTGTTACGAGAAGCTTACAGAGTGCTTCGCGCCGACGGAGAGCTATATATCTCGGAACCTTGCGACGAAGGCACGGCTATCAGTAAGTTTCTGAATCGTCTATTGCCGCGTCTAAAGGCGCTCTTAAGGCTGGGCTCACACCATCCCGATGTTTCGGAGCATGAAGCACCGATCTCGGGACCGAAGCTAATCTCTGACTTGCGAGCAATGGGATTTGCCGTGGAGTCGGAGTATCTGGTGAATGTCGGCGTGGTTCGCTTTCTCCCTAAGTCATTGCGAATCTGGACGACTCTGGCACTTTCGCTGCCCACGCGTCACCGGCGCGGAGATCTTGTTTTTATAGTCGCAAAGAAAACGTCCGCCAAGTTGGCTGCCTGATAGGCACGCATGCGAGGGCATGCCTCTGATGAACATTTCTGCAATCGTAGTGAGTTATAATACCCGTGAGATGACGCTCCGTTGTCTGGATGCGCTGGAAGCTGCACTCAGGGAATTTAAGGTCGAAATCATTCTTGTAGATAATGCATCCAAGGATGGCAGCGCAGAGGCAGCGCGCGCTGCCTTTCCCTCCGTAAAAGTGTTTGCGAGTCCGCGGAATGGTGGATTCGGTGCCGCGAATAATGAAGCAATGCAAGCCGCGAGCGGGGACTACTTTCTGCTGGTCAACAGCGATGCTTTTATCGAGGCAGAGGCAATAGAAACGATGCTTGATTTCATGCGCGTAAATCCGAGAGTCGCCGTCGTAGGTCCAACACTGGTGAACCACGATGGTTCCGCTCAGGATTCCTGCTTTCGATTTCCATCACCAAGCTATGCATGGATGGAAAACCTCTGGTTGTCAAACGGTTACAAACACAATCGACGCGACGAAATCCGCAGTGTCGATTTTGTTATTGGCGCCTGTATGCTTGTCCGCAGGTCTGCTTATGAAGAAGTAGGTGGGTTTGATGAACAGTTCTTCATGTATTGCGAGGAGGCTGATTGGCAGCGGCGCATGCAGGACCGGGGATGGGAAGTAATGTATATACCGACGGTTCCGATTCTTCACATCGCCGGGGCGAGTGATACGCAAAAGGTAGCTATCAGCGAGGTTTTCTTCAAAAGCCTCGATCGTTACATCATGAAACATCACGGCTTCCCGGGCTTACTGTCCTTTCGCTGCGCGATGGTGCTGGGCTGCACGATGCGCGCCGCCATTTGGAGCGTGGCATCTTTGATTCAAAATCCTTCCGGACGCGCATCAGCCAGGCGCCGTCGTCATCTCGCCCTGATCCGGCGGCAGGCGATGGATTGGTCATGGAACCACAGCTCGCAACCCATCTAGTTTTCTCCCGTGACTCTCTATCTAGTTGGCGCGATTTACGCCGTCATTTTTTGGATTGTAGGAAGCAGACATCCAAAGGTGCCGCTTATGCTGATCTTTGCGTTGGCGCCGTTTCAAAACGACATATCGGGAGGTGGACCGCTTCGTTTCTCGATAGCTGAGATCAATCTCTTTCTCACGGTTCCGCTTCTCATACTGGGTAAACGTAGGATGAGCCTTGGCCCGCTCACAATGGCAATCGGATTTTACATGTTGGTTTCAGTCGGATGCACGCTGCTTAGCTGGCGGAGCACTTCATTGGTATCGCTTACGCAGATGGGTCTCTACCTGATCGTTGCCGTTATCGTGTTCTCGGCGCTGCCGCGAAGCGAAACAGATTTTCGGCTGGCGCTAGATGGTTTAATCTTCGTGTCGGTCATCATGGCTAGTGCTGTGGTTATCAAACGTTCGGGCTATGTTTGGGGTTTGCATAAGAACGGAGTGGGAGCATCGCTCGGAGCGGCGGTGATTGTGGGGACAGAGCTATGGTTCGCCGCAAAGGGGCGTCGAAAGCATATCTTATCCCTTGCGCTGGCGATCATCGCAGCAGGCTTATTCTTTTCGCTTTCACGTGGAGCATGGCTAGGGGCAGTGATTGGAATTTTCGTCCTAATCGCCCTACGTCGTCAATTTCGTCTCCTCATTCGCATGGCGGTCATTCTTGTGCCGCTGGTTACAGTATGCTGGGCATACCTTCCTGATTCCTCGCGCTCATACGCCACCGGCTTTAGTGACGAAAATTTCAACATTCAGATGCGATACCGTTCCGTAGATTACGCAAAGGAGCTATTTCTGAGCAGTCCTATCACAGGGGTTGGGGTAGGTCTAAGAAAGGAATACGATGCCACGAACCTAATCTGGTGCACGTTGGCAGAAACGGGAGTCATAGGCCTGATCGCTTTGCTGTATCTTCATTACTCGGTGCTGCGGATGACATGGAAAGCGCAGAAACATATGGATCGTTCTACTACTCTCTACTCCGGTGTGGCATTGGGCGCTGCGCTCGTCATCTCGAGATTTATGCATGGGATGGTCGATCATTACTGGGGAAGAGGGCCAACAACCGACGTGTGGGCCGCAGCCGGAATGGCACTCTTTGGTTATTTTGCTAACAAGCGACACATGTGGATCGCCAGGTGGGAAGCGATGCAACAAGCTGCACAGGAAGAAGCGCTGCCTGGGACCATCGAATCGATTCCAGCACTTCACTAGATTCATGCGCATTGCCTTGTGCTACCCAGGTTGCCACCGGAGAGGAGGGATTGAACGAGTCCTTCTGGAGTGTGCGAACTTTCTGAGTAACCGCGGGCACGAAGTCCACGTCTTCTCAGCTGCATGGGATCACGACGCGCTGGATTCTGACGTCATCCGTCACAATGTTCCGATGCTTCTCAACTTTTCTTTTGGAGCAGTAGTCGAATATGCCATCAAAAGCAGGCGGATGCTCTCACGTCTTACCCCTCCGGTTGATGTTGTGGGAATGTTTGGAGTGCAATGTCCGCCCGGTGATGTTCTCTGGGTGCCGAGTGTGCACCGCGCTTGGCTGGAAATTTCCCGGGGCAGTCGAAATTGGATAGGTCGGCTAAAGCAACTTCTTAATCCTTTTCATGCGGTGATCCTCGCATATGAAAGGTCCTGCTTTGATTCGCATAATCACAAGAAGCTGCTTGCGCTGACGAATGCAGTGCAAGCGGATGTGGGAAAATACTACGACGTCCCACAAGACAATATTTCGATACTTCCAAATGGTTTTTCGGAGACGGAATTTAACGTCAGTGGACGTAGCTCGAGGCGCAACGCCATGCGCGCGAGACTGGGCTACAACGACTCCGACCGGGTCGTCGTCTTTGTGGCGAATGAAATGGCTCGGAAAGGCTTCGTGCCACTGCTAAGAGCCATCGCTTTGTTGAAAGATCCTCGAGTCAAAGTTCTCGCTGTAGGTCGTCTAAAACCGACCGCTGCAGCCAATGAAGTTGAGCGTCTTGAAATGTCCGCGCGCGTTCATTTTACGGGGTCGACGAGCGACGTCGCGGCTTTCTATGCGGCGGGGGATGTTTTTGCGCTTCCTACTGAATATGAGGCTTGGGGTTTGGTGATCGTCGAAGCGATGGCCTGCGGGTTGCCGGCCCTCACGAGTCGCCTAGCTGGTGCGGCGATCGTTATTCAAGAGGATCTTACCGGACAGTTGTTGGACGACCCGAGGAGTCCTGACGAAATCGCGGCAAAGCTGCGGCCTTTGTTAAAGGGCGAAAATCTCTCGGCAGAGGAGATCTCCGCCTCGGTTCAAGGATACCGCTGGTCTGAGATACTCGCACGCTATGAAGAAGTTCTTTTCGCATGCGCGGCTCAAAAGTCTTCGCGAAAAGGGCTGCTGCCTATGTCTGCTGCAGCCCGGTGACAGCACACATGCTTCCAGATACACTATCGACTGTGGATGAGTCGCATTCCATGGACAAATCTCCCCGGCACGTATCGCCCAATCCGAGGCACTCCCTCAAAGTTGTGCTCTACACAGATTCCGACATTTTTGCCGGGACCGAGCGCCATATCCTAGAATTGGCGCGTGGCCTACGGCAGGAGAATGTTGATGTTGCCATAGCTTGTCCTGAAGCATCTCCGTTGATTGACCTAGCATCCCGAATGGGCGTGAAGACAATTCACGTAGAAAAGCGAGGGCTCTTGGATAGTTCCGCCATCAGGCGACTGAGAAGACTCTTCCGATCAGGAGAGATAGACATAGTCCATGCGCATAATGGTAGAACGGCGCTATTGTCCGTCATCGCCGCGATGCTTGCGGGAAAAGGTTCAGTGGTTGCTACTCAGCACTTTCTTGAGCCGGCGCATACGACGCTCCATGGCTTGAGCGCAATTCTTTCTCGAAAGGTGCATCGATGGGTGCAGCAGGAGGCGCGCCATTTCATCGCCGTGTCAGGAGCCGCGAAGGAACTCATGCTTGGCCGCAATAGCGGCCTAAGCCATAAGCTCTCATGGATTCCTAATGGAATCTCTGCCCCAGAACTAGATTCATTGGTTCCGGTGGACTCGGTCCGACAAGCATTGCGAGTGACCTCGGATATGCTGCTGATCGTATGTGCAGCCCGATTGGAACATGAGAAACATGTCGATGATCTTGTGGTGGCAATGAAAGGAGTCACGGAAAAGTTCCCTCGCGCGATGTGCGTCGTCGCAGGAACGGGTTCCTTGCGGGATTCGTTGCAAAAGCGAATTAACGAGCAAGGACTGTCCGGCGGCGTTCGACTACTGGGCTTTCGAGAAGACGCGCTCTCGCTTATTCAAGCAGCGGACATTTTTGTTCTACCCAGCCGCGCAGAACCGTTCGGACTGGTGCTGCTGGAAGCGATGGCGCTTGGCAAACCGGTTGTTGCCTGTGCCGCTGGGGGACCGCTGGAAATTGTCGAACACGGAGTCACGGGATTGTTGGTAGCTCCTGGAGAACCAAGCGCGATGAGTGAAGCACTTTTACAACTACTAACTGATCCGATCGCACGGAAGAAAATGGGAGAAAGTGGGCGGCGGCGCTACGAAGATTACTTCACGACTGAAAAGATGTCAGCGGCGACTCTCAATGTATACGTGGAGTCGTTGAAGACATCATCATTCCGCATTCGCGGTTGAGCTTCTGGTATGCGAGTCCTATTAGTCGGGCAACAGTTTCAAGTTCGTAGTGAAGGCCAGCCGAAGGCGGAACAACTAGCCCTCCTGCCGGGGGTTGAGCTGCGCACACTCGTGCCAGATCGTTACCCCGCTGACGGACATTGGCGCCGCCCGGAGATCCCCGCTGACGCCAGGTATGACTATGCCGTTGAGAAGGTGGCTTGGCCTTGGACAGGACCCGGTCAGTGGTATCTGCATTGGTATCCTCGCCTCGCGAAAGTATTAACGGAGTTTCGCCCTGACGTGATCGACCTATGGGAAGAGCCTTGGGGGCTTATGAGCGCTCATATGTGCTGGCTGCGCAATCGCTTGCTACCTGATGCTCGGATTATCAGTGAAACGGAGCAAAATGTAAGGAAAGTTCTTCCCTTTCCTTTTGAAAAATTTCGCACTTATACACTGAAGAATGCCAGCTTTGTGATTGGCCGAAATGCGGAAGCCATCGAGATAACCCGCGAGAAGGGCTATAGAGGAGCCGCGCAGGTGGTCGGGAATGGAGTAGACGTTGGCTTGTTTCGACCGCTCGCTCGAGAGGAATGCAAGGCGGAGCTTGGATTAAAAGGATTCGTCATGGGTTACGTCGGTCGAATCGTGCAGCAGAAAGGATTGATGGAAGCGGTTGACGCTTTGCGGGAGGTCCCGGACGATGTGCAGTTGATATTTGCAGGATCGGGGCCCTTTCGATCTCAGCTGGAGAACCGGGCAAAGGAGCTGGGTAAAGTGGGCCAAATCCGCTTTCTACCTCTTCGTCCTCGGGAGGAATTACCTCGTTTGATGAACGCCCTTGATGTCTTGCTTCTTCCTTCGCAAACAACAACGCGATGGAAAGAGCAGTTTGGACGCGTGATTATTGAAGCTCAGGCTTGTGGGACGCCGGTGATTGGCTCGAATTCCGGAGCTATTCCAGAAGTCATCATGGAGGGCGGAGTGGTGGTTCCCGAGAGAGATTCTTCAGCCTTGGCGGCAGCGGTGTGTCGCCTGAAAAGCAACGTGGATTTGAGAGCCAAAATGGGTGCCGCGGGAATGCAGCAAGTGCATGCATCCTACTCATGGCCTCGTATCGCTGAACGAATGTATGAGATTTATATAAGGACCATGAAATCTGTGCCTGTAGAAGTAGCCGCATGAACCAAGACGGTCTTATCTCGGTCCTTTATTTGGATCACACCGGAAAGTTAGGCGGAGCCGAGGTCGCCCTCGTGCGACTAATGTCATCGTTGGATAGGAATAGATTTCGTCCGATCGTGGTTTTCGCGGATGAAGGTCCAGCACCGACTTTGATGCGAACGACTGGAGTGGAGACGCATGTGTTGACGTTGGACCCCAAGGTGCGCGAGGTTCGGAAGGACACACTCGGTGCCCTTGCATTTCTGAAACCCCGGCGACTCCTGTCCGTAATCGCCTATGCTATACGCATTTCCCGGTTCGTGCGTGAGAACCAAGTGCAGATCATCCATACGAATTCTCTGAAGGCTCATATTTATGGTGGGCTGGGGGGTAAGCTCGCGGGGGTTCCGGTGGTATGGCACCTAAGAGACTTTATCGACACAACCTACTTACCCGCTGCCGCTGTTCACGTCATTCGATTTCTAATTAAAAAAATTCCTTCGCATGTAGTGACGGATTCCCAAAGCGTGATGGAACAAGCAGGGCTAAAGGCTGGTAGCGGCAGGGCCACGGCTGTGCGAAACGGAGTGACGACAGCGTGGCATCCGATCACAAAAATTCCGGTGGACTGCACAACGGACCCTATCACTGCCGAGCAAAACTCCAATACTGACTTTTCACTCCTTTTGTATGCCAAGCTGCCAGAGTCATGGAATGGTAGCGTAAGAATAGGCATGATCGGAAGAATCGCGCCATGGAAAGGTCAGCATATCTTTCTTCAAGCGGCGGCACAACTGAAGGCGAAAGGACACAAGGCCCGTTTCCTAGTGATTGGTGGACCCCTCTTCGGAGAACATGATTATGAAGAGAAGCTTCGTGAAATGGTGCGTGGCCTTGGAATTGAGGCGGAAGTTAGCTTCCTTGGACTTCGAGAAGATGTGCCGGCATTGCTGAAGGAACTTGACATAGTCGTGCATGCAAGCACTTCGGCGGATCCATGCCCAAGCACCGTTCTCGAAGGCATGGCGAATGGGCTTCCGGTCATCGGAAGCGATGGCGGTGGCGTGCCGGAAATGATCGTCGAAGGTGAAACTGGATTATTAGTGCCGATGGGAGATGCCTCAGCATTGGGAGACGCTTTGGAAAAACTTTTGCTTAATCCGGCAAAGGCCTGCCTGATGGGACGCAAGGGTTACATTCGTGTGCTTGAATCTTTCACAACGGCACGAGTCGCGCGCGACTTGGAAAAGATTTACCTGAATCTTGTCCCTAAGCTGAAGGGCTCCGAGCCAACCTCCGCCGGATCGGTCCGTCGAGGAGTTCGTGAAGCACTGAATCCTTAGTGAGAGTTAGAAGCACCGCTCGCGGGGCCGAAGAAGAGGCCGTTAACAACTGCGTTGCTACCGTTGAGAAGGTTGGTGATCCGAATTTGGATGTGGCCGGTAAGATTCCAGAGCAAG
This sequence comes from uncultured Verrucomicrobiae bacterium, assembly GCA_963836755.1. GTDB lineage: Bacteria > Verrucomicrobiota > Verrucomicrobiia > Chthoniobacterales > Chthoniobacteraceae > JAJPJG01. The sequence goes on from CAWIKF010000001.1 coordinate 492,974, forward strand.
TATTGACCGGTTTGGAAGTTCAAAATGGTTCGGGTGTCAAGGACGGTGCCAGAGGTTGCATCGAGTATCTCCACTTTCTCGGAGCGTGCCCCTGCAAAACTATCCCAGTCGACTGCATAGAGGGCAACGGAGTGGCTTTGACCATCGGTTAGGTTCACGTCCATGACAAAGTTGTTGCCAACCTTGGTCTCGGAAGAATACCAGCAACTTGCTAGCCTATCATTGCTAGCCCCCTTCATCGGCGCACGAGGATCTGAGGTGGATGAGAGCCACGTGTAGTTCAAGTTGCCCGAGAGGGCGACGGTGGCATACGAAGGATACGCTGTCTTGTCGCCACTCAGACTAAATCCATCTGCCCCATAGGCGCCTTTCCAGTTGCCCTGCGTTCCAGTATCCGTATTCAAATAAACAGCTGTGCTGCCGTTCAACGTCGATGAACTGATGCTGCTCGCGGGGCCGAAGAAGAGCCCATTGACGAGTGCGTTGCTACCATTGAGAAGGTTGGTGATGCGGATTTGAGTGTGGCCCGTAAGATTCCAGAGCAGGTATTGACCGGCGCGGAAGTTTGAAATGGTTCGGGTGTCAAGGACGGCGCCAGAGGTTGCATCGAGAATCTCCACTTTCTCGGAGCGTGCCCCTGCAAAACTATCCCAGTCGACTGCATAAAGGGCAACGGAGTGGCTTTGGCCGTCCGTTAGGTTCACATCCATGAGAAAGTTGTTGCCAACCTTCATCCCGGAAGAATACCAACAACTTGCTACCCTATCACTGCTGGCCCCCTTCATGAGCGCCCGAGGATCAGCGGTGGAGGACAGCCACGTGTAGTTCAAGCTGCCGGTGATGCCGACGGTGGCATAAGAAGGATAAGCCGTCTTGTCGCCACTCAGACTAAATCCATCTGCCCCATAAAGGCCTTTCCAACTCCCTTGTGTGCCAGTGTCGGTATTCAGAAAGACTGCTGCGTTGCCATTCACGGTCTGGGGCGGGGTGGCAGTTACAGGTGGATTCGCTGGGACGGTAGTATTGGAGCCACTGCTTGAGCTCGTTGTCGGTCCGTCACTTGAACTTGTTGTGGAGGTGGAGGAGCCGCCTATGACGGTAGAAGAAGTGCCTGAGGGTCCACTGGAACCGGAAGACGTAGTTGTATTGGCGGCGGAGGAATCGGCTGTGGTGACATTGACAGGGGCAAAAAAGATTCCGTTAAGAAGAGCATTGCTGCCAGCCAAGAGGTTAGTTATGCGAATCTGAACATGTCCCGTTACATTCCAGATCAAGTATTGGCCGGATTGGAAATTCGAAAGAGTCCGCGCGTCAAGGACGACGCCGGAGGTCGTATCGAGGACCTCAATTTTCTCAGAGCGAGGCCCCGCGAAACTATCCCAGTCAATAGCATAAAGTGCTACCGAATGGCTCTTGCCATCGGTGAGATTTACATCGACTACCAAGTTGTTGCCTACTTTGGTGCCGAGAGAATACCAGGAACTCGCAACTCTGTCGTTGCTCGTCGCCTTTACCAGCGCACGCGCATCAGTCGTCGAGGAAAACCAGGTGTAGTTTGAGCTTCCTGTGATAGCCACCGAGGCATACGATGGATACGAGGTCTTGTCTCCGCTTAAAGCGAAGCCATCTGGTCCATAGCTGCCTTTCCAGTTGCCCTTCGTAGTTGTATCGGAATTGACATAGGTTGCGGCGTTTCCCGTAGGACCAAAGCCAACCGCGACTGTGATCGGATTAGAAGTCGTGCTCGCGCCGGAATTGTCGTAAGCCTTTGCGGTAAGCGAATATGTGCCAGCCGCGACGTTAGTCCAACTGAACGTATACGGCGCGGATGTCACCACTCCGAGTTTGTAAGTGCCGGCATAAAATTCCACTTGTGCGATTGTTCCATCGCTATCGGACGCACTTGCACTGAGAGAGATATTTGCCGGGGCAATAAGAGAGTCAGTGGCGCTGGCCGGGCTCAAACTTACTGTCGGTGCCACGTTTGTTCCTACCGCAGAAGGCTGCTGAGCTGACTGCGCTGGATACAGTTGAGCGCTCGGTATGATTGCTTTCGATTGACTGGCGCTAGACCAAAGCAACTTCATCGCAGCTCCTCCGGTCTGTTCAAAGTATTCCACTTTGATGTCGTAAGGCTGGCCAGCTTGGAGGGCGATGGGAACACTTGTGAACTCGGTCGCGTTATTCGGAACCCACTTGTCAATGATTAACTGGCCGTTAATCCATACGCGGCACCCATCGTCGCTCTGCGTAAAGAAGGTGTAAGTTTCCGAATATTGCGGCTCAATCTTTCCCGTCCACCTCGCCGCGAAATAGTCGCTAGGAATGCTAGGATCGGGTGAGCCTAACCCCCAGTCAAAGTTCAAGGAAGGATCTAAGCGCGTTACTTTCAAGGAACTAAAGTCGACACTGGCGAAGTATTGACCCGTGAGGCCGGTGCCACTGCCAAATACAGGACCAGTCACGTTCCCGGAAACTCCGACGGTGGCGTTCGTTTGAGAAGAGGTGGCCGTGGCTCCTCCATTGTCCGTGGCTTTTGATGTGACGACGTAAAATCCGGGGGGAACGTTGTTCCACGCGAGATTGTAAGGCGCGGTTGCAACCTCCCCTAACTTGCTGCCATTCGCAAAAAATTCGACCTTCGAGATGCTTCCGTCAAAGTCGAGAGCACTCGCGGAAAGAGTAATGTTCGCAGGCGATGAATAGATAGAGTTGTTCGATGGTGCATTGATGCTGACAACTGGAGGTATGTTAGCCCCCGTCGTGGAGTTTGTAGACGTCACCAAAGATGCATTGTAGATCTCAATCTCGCGAAGACTTATGTAGGGCGGGCTGGCCTGCCCGCCTGCGTCAAGAACGTCCTTCGTCGCCCCACCACCCCAGGTAGCAGTATGAATCAGAAGACGGATCTTGCCAGTTTGCACGGGACTGAAGGCGTGCTGGAAAATCCAGCGGTCGCTAAAGAAGCTATCCACGGTTGACCGTGCGGCGGCAGTATAGACCTTCCAGGTCTTTGTGGGCTCCTGCACGTGCTCTATGGTTACCCACTGTCCGTTACTGTCATACTGCAGTTCGTAATCGACCAGCGTGCCGGAGACCTGCCAGGGAGGCGTCGCGAATACTACTACGTGGTCAATTGTCTGGACCGAGGGGAATCGTATCTCGACGGTTGCGGGAAATTTAAGCGTCGAATCATTCCATGGGGAGTCAGCGCTGGTTTGGCCCCAATACCAAGTCTCGAAAATTCCGTTCGTCAGGGCGGTAAAACCATCTGCAATTCCAGAGGAGGAAGCAGCGACTACACCAGGCTGAAGCGCAAGATTTGGTCCCCAGTTAACCGGAACGACGTTGATAGTTTGTCCGGGTGCCAACTCTACGTAAACAGGGAGCTCGGGAACTGGAATAGTCACGCGACCAGCTGTAACAGGTATGTCGTATTCAAGGCCGAACGAAGTCACGTAATGAATCGAGCTTCCGCCGTTAACAGCGAGATCGACATGGCCATCGGTGCTGCCTCCACTCATGAAGGCGGCGACAGATTTTCCGGGGCCGCTGAATAAGCTTCCCAAGTAAAGCTCATCTCCCGAATTGCCGAACGTATAAGCTTTAGCAAATTTGGTGCCGTAAAGTTCTTCCGACCATACGCGCATCAAGGCGGGAGCAGGCATGAGACTCGAATCATCATTTTCCCACCACATCGGCTCATCCCAATATCCACGGCTCTTGTCATACCAGAGATGATTGTGCTCCTTCGGTATCCCGTATTGCTCAAAAATCATCATCTGCAGCATCGTCCACCTGCCTTGTAGTCTCGGCTGAAAGGAACCATAGACTGCAGCCATGTAACCTTGCTCCGTCTGCCATTGTTCTATGCCGCCAAGGTTATAGCGCTGAAGCAATACGTTGAGTTGTTCCAGCGAGTGGATGCAAAGAAAAGGATCGCCGTTGACGTTGTTGTAGGCGTGGAAAGAAAAGACATCGATGTAGCTGCCACCACCAGCTTTCAGGAAGTCCTCGATCCATCCCAATCCGTAAGGTCCAATAGTCACGATTCCGGGTCCGACAACCTTTAGGCTCGGATCAGCGCTTTTCACCGTCTGGTAGAAGGTCTTCATCTCATTGACGAAGTCGCCCCCGCTATAGGTGAAGTTCGGCTCGTTGCGGGGCTCGAAATATTTGACGTCGTTTTTGAACGTATTCACCACCTTCGTCACACCCGCGACATTGGAAGTGCCGTTCGGGAAAGCGATGAGAAGGCTGCGGCTGCGCAATGGGTCGTAAGGCAGATACATTTGCTTATCCACCGCGATCTCCTGCTGCAATCGCGCGATGTCCGCATCGGGATTGGACGCATCGAGGACGTAGTGCCGCTGCGGGCCCATGCCAGTCACGCCACGCATCGCTTCATCGTCTACGAATTGAGAAGCGTTCGGATCGACTTGCGGCAGTGGAGGGAAGCCGGCCTTGTTGCGGAAGATCACGAACATCGTTCCACCGACGCTCTGCCCCCACGGCGCTCCCTGGTCGGTAGTGCCATAAACGTAGACTTTATACCAACCGGGATTGGTCACATTTACGGTGAAGGTCTTTCCTTGGAGATTATTTTGATCTACGAGCGTGCCGTAGTAGTCGCGCACTTCGTAGCGAGCCGCAGCGGCGCTCAGTTTGAGCACAACGGGTTCGCCAACATAGAAGACGTTGCTCCGTTTATCCGAGCCGACCGAAATGGCTCCCGGTGGAAGGTTCAGGCTAAAGCCTGCATTCGCGCGTGGAGTGCACGCAGCGATGAAACCAAGCGCAAGCACTAATGCGCGAATTGTTTTTGAGATAGACATGCCAGCAAGAGTTTGAGTTGTGCCCTGACACTTTGGGCACTGTCTTTACACCAAGTTCCGTGCCGACGCGCATGATTTTTATAAAAAACATTCGCCTCTATCCAAAAGCTCCAAACTCAGATATTTAGAGCCGCTTCAATGGCCATGAGTTCCATAGATATTCCGAGACGCGTGGCGATCATTCACGATTGGCTACCGCTCTATGGTGGCGCTGAGAGGGTGCTGGAGCAGATCATCCAGATCTTTCCGGAGGCGGATTTGTTCAGCATGGTCGATTTCATACCGGCGGGAGAGCGCGGCTTTCTTCAGGACAAGCCGGTGCGGACTTCTTTCATCCAGAAGCTGCCGTTTGTGAAGAAGATCTATCGGAGCTATCTGCCGCTCATGCCGCTCGCAGTGGAGCAGTTCGATATGGCTGGGTATGATCTTGTCATTTCCAGCAGCTACGCGGTGGCGAAGGGCGTTATTACCGGACCAAACCAATTGCACATTTGCTATTGCCATTCGCCGATCCGCTATGCATGGGATTTGCAGCATCAGTATGTGCATGAGCGCGGTTTTCTCGGAAAAGTGCGCGCTTGGGTGCAGCGGGCGCTGCTCCATTATGTGCGGATGTGGGATTTGCGGACCGCACACGGCGTCGATTATTTCGTTGCGAATTCTGCTTTCGTCGCGCGGCGAATCTCGAAGGTTTACGGGCGCCGAGCAACGGTCATTCATCCGCCGGTTGAGACGAAGGCGTTCAAGTTAAACGAAGGGAAGCGTGAGAACTTTTACCTCACCGCTTCGCGGATGGTGCCTTACAAAAAGGTCGATTTGATCGTAAGGGCGTTCAATGCGATGCCGGAAAAGAAATTGCTGGTGATTGGCGACGGTCCGGAGTTTCAAAAAGTGAAAGCGCTCGCCGGGGGCAACATCACGTTGCTCGGGCGTCAAAGTTTCGATGCGCTCGCAAACTACATGGAGCGCGCTCGGGCATTTATCTTCGCCGCTGAGGAGGATTTCGGAATCATGCCGCTGGAAGCGCAGGCCTGCGGCACACCAGTCATTGCGCTCGGCAGAGGCGGCGCGAAAGAAACAATCATCGACTCGAAGACCGGCCTCTTTTTTCCGGAACAAACGCCTAACAGTCTTTGCGCCGCGGTCGAAAAGTTCGAAGCGATGTCCGATCAATTTGTCCCGGCGGAATTGCGCCGGCACGCAGAACGATTTTCGATCGTCGAGTTTCGGAACAGGTTTGCCAACTTTGTTGCCGACCGATGGAATCGATTCAGAACTGAAATGGACGCACCGGTTTCGCGCGAAAGCGCAGTGCCTTTTGCCGACGAACCCGCGCCTTAACGCGAAGCTTTGAACATTCCGCGGCGGTCTGCCGAACTCCCGCCGTCGCTCAATACGCCGACTTCGGCGGTGCGATCATCTGCCACGCGGTCTTGATGATGATGACCCAATCCATCAGCGGTGACCAGTGTTCCAGGTAGTAAAGGTCGGAGTGAATGCGGTCGATGAGATCTTTCTCCTGACGCGCTTCGCCGCGGAGCCCACGGACTTGCGCGAGACCGGTGATGCCGGGCTTGATGAAGCTGCGGACGCGGTAAAAGTTTGCGATTTCGCCAAAGAGCAGATCGTGGTCGACGAAGTGTGGCCGCGGCCCAACGATGCTCATTTCTCCGCGAAGCACGTTGATGAATTGCGGAAGCTCATCGAGGCTCAGCTTGCGGAGCCATTTGCCGATGCCGAAAACGCGCGGGTCATTTTCCACGGCCTGCTTCGCTTCATCCTGAACGTTGACGTGCATCGTGCGGAGTTTGAAAATCAGAAAACGACGATTGTATTTGCCAGTCCGAAGCTGGCGGAAAAAGAGCGGACCCGGCGATTGGGAGCGCTGGAAAAGCCACGTCATCGCGCAGATAGGCGGAAGCACGAAGAGGACGACGGGCAGGGAAACCGCGACGTCGAGCCCGCGTTTCAGGATGCGGCCGAGCGGACATTCGAGCGGTTCCTGACGGAAACCGATGAATTGAATTCCGTCATCCTCGAAAAATGAGATCGTGCGGTGCAATTTGTCTTCGAGGTCATTGACAATGAGGAGACGCACGCCCGCTTTGTCGCAGAGGTCGCCCAACTCCGCGATTTGCACCGGGGACAAAGGCAGATCGACGACGATCAACTGCGTGGCATCGCTTGATTGCAGGATTTGCGTGATATCGCGGAAATTCCCCAGCACTGGCAGATCGCAATTTTCGTCGTGCTTTGCTTCGTCCGTAATCAGACCGACAGGCTGGAACCCGTAAATCGCTTTGCGTTCCAGCCACGGCTTCAATTTCACGGCGTTTGAACTGGAGCCGAGCAGCAAGGTATTAGTCCGATGCCATCCGCTAAAAAGCCGCTCGGCGAGCCGCCGTGGAAAGGTCGCGTTCGTAGCGAGCAACAATAAGTAAGTCGCCGGTGCAAACGTGAACAGGAACAATCGCGACATCACCATGTCCTTGGCAGCGACCAAGAAAATCAACAGCGTCCCGAGGATGATGCAGGTCTGGCGCAGGCTGATGCTGTGATTGCGAATGATATCCAAATGCAAGAGGTTCTTCCGGCGCAGGTTCGTCTGGCCGAGATCGACGAGCGAGGCCGCCACGAGCACGAGCGAATAGATCGCGTATTGGCGCTTCATGAAGGCCGCTTCGTGGAGCCAGCAAAAATCGAGCGCCACCCAAATCCAAAACAGCATCAGCAAGCATGCCGTCTGCGCAAGCCAATGCATCAACGTAAGCCCGCGAACACGATTGGAAATCATATCGACGATCCCTCGTTTCGAATTCGTCCCGAACAGCCACTTGTCACCACGTTCTTTTTCATTCCGCTGAGCATCATAGTTCGCTGGGTGCATCTCGGCTATTGGTTCACTACTGATAATGGTGTAGGCCGCCGGATTCACTGCGGTGTAGATGATTGTCTGACAAAACCCTTCCGTTTTCGAGCAATTCCGTGCATACTCGTGGTTTGCACTGCTAAAAATTATAAAATTGGCTGGGGATTATGGAACCAACGTTAAATATCGAGGGTGCTTTGCAGGAAAAGATAGAAAGCGCGTCAGATTCCGCCTTTCGGAATCTGATGGGCTCCTTGCGTGACGAAGAAGCGTATGAGGATTTCTTTGAGCACGCGGTCGAGGGATTTTTCCAGACCACTCCGGAAGGGCGCTATCTCCGCGCAAATCCAGCGCTGGCGCGGATTTACGGCTACGAATCGGTGCAGGAGTTGATGTCGGCGATGACGAATCTAAACCTGCAGCTCTACGTTGATCCGCATCGTCGCAAGGAGTTTTCCCGATGCATGCAGGAAGCGGGTGAAGTCATCGATTTCGAATCGCAGGCGTTCCGGCGTGATCGGAGTGTGATCTGGATTTCGGAAAACGCGCGCCTCGTTCGTGACGAAGCGGGCGAGCCTATCTTATATGAAGGCACGGTGCAGGACATCACGGCTCGCAAAAAAGCCGAGGAGGCCTTGCGCGCTTCAGAGATGACATGGCGCTGCCTCGTGGAAAACTCCGGCGATCTCATCTTCGTGGCCGATGACAAAGGCAAGGTTTTCTTTAGCAATCGCGTGGAGTCGGAAAATTCGCACGGACCCATCTATGCCGACATGCAGGACTTCGTATCGCCGGAAAGTCGTCAGGCACTGCGGGATGTAACGGAGCGGGTTTTTAACACGGGCACAATTGAGCACTTCGAGCTCGAGGAGCATTCTGGCGGCCAAAAAAGCTGGTATGAAAGCCGTGCGATCCCGATCGAAATTGATGACGAGGTGCGCGGGGTTTTGATCATCGGCACGGAGACGACCGATCAAAGAAAACGCGAAGATGAACTCCGCTCGAGCCAGCGCTTTATCGAGCGCGTCGCGCACGCATCGCCAAATATCATCTACGTCTACGATCTCACTCAGCATCGCTACATTTACGCCAACGAGCGGCTGCTGAAGGTGCTCGGCTACAGAGTCGGCGAAGTGTTTGAGATGGGATCTGATTTTCTGAAAAAGTTCAGCCATCCTGAGGATGCGTCGCTGCTTGAGGAGCGTTTTAAAAAACTTTTCGAAGCCCGCGACGACGAAGTTTTCGAATCGGAATTCCGCCTGCGCCATCGCAACGGCGATTGGCGTTGGATCAATGCACGCGAGACGATTTTCACGCGCACGAGCAGCGGCCGGCCGGATTGCGTCATCGGCACGGCGCAGGATGTCACCGAGCGGCGGCGCACCGAGAGTGCGCTTTTGCAAAGCGAGGAACGTTTCAGAAAATTGGTCGAGGGCGTCAACATCGTCCCGTGGGAGAGGGGAGTCAGCGGCAATCGGTTCACCTACGTCGGCCCTCAAGCGGTGAAACTTCTCGGCCATCCCGTGGACGATTGGTATGCCGCGACTTTTTGGATCGATCATGTGCATCCCGAAGACCGCGCGCGCGCAGAGCACTTCTGGAATCAAGATCTCCCCGCCGATGTCAGCGACTTCGAGGTGGAATATCGGATGATTGCCGCGGATGGACGAACGGTCTGGGTGCGCGACATCGTCCACGTTTCGCATTTGGAGAACGACATCCGGGTATTCCACGGGTTCATTCGCGACATCACCGAACAGCAGCGGGCAAAGGAGGAAATCGCAAAATCGCAGCAACAACTCCGCGCACTGTCAGCGTTGCTTCAGTCCGCGCGCGAGGAGGAGCGAATCCACAACGCACGGGAAATTCACGACGAGCTCGGCGGCGCGCTCACATCACTAAAAATGGATCTTTCGCGCATCGAAACGGCGATTCCCACTCTTGCGCAGGATGCCGCGAATCCTGTCACAGAGCGGTTCCGCTCAATGTCGCGCTTGATTGATCGCACGATTGAAACCGTCCGTAAAATCGCGACCGAGCTTCGCCCGCCGGTGCTGGACGCCTTTGGCCTCACCGCCGCGATCGAATGGCAGGCCACTGAATTCCAAAAGCGTTACGGCATTCGTTGCGAGCTAATTGGCCGCTGGAAATCTGCGGTGCGCGATCAGGATTTATCGACCGCAATTTTCCGCATTTTTCAGGAAGCGCTCACGAACATTGCGCGGCATTCCGGTGCGACCAAAGTCGCGATCGAGATGGACCAGACCGATGGGAATTTGTTGCTGACCGTGCGCGACAATGGCCGCGGCATCACGGAAGGCGAGAGCCGCGACTCCCTCGGCCTGCTCGGAATCCGCGAGCGCGCGTTGATGTTCGGCGGCGAAATCGGCGTCCACGGCGTCGCCGGAAAAGGCACCACCATCACGATGAGCATGCCCGCGGATACGGAGCAACGTTTGGAAAATCATTGGTAGTTTTGTCGCGGGAACTTTAAAAAAATGTCGAAGGAATTTACGAAAGGCGCTCCGGTGCTGGCAAAAACCATCCCCGCCAAGCCGGAGAAAGTTGCGAGGCCGCTATTGAAAATCCTCGTCGTCGATGATCATCCGCTCGTGCGCCGCGGTTTGGTCGAGACGCTGCGCGATGAATTCACCGAGGCGGTGATCGGCGAAGCGTGCGACACGCAAAGCGGGCTCGACCTTTTTTGGAAGGAACCTTGGGACGTGGTCGTGCTCGACGTTGCGATGCCTGGACGAAACGGTCTCGATTTCCTGAAGGAGGCAAAAAGCGAGCGCCCGAAAATTCCGATCCTGATTTTGAGCACGCATTCGGAAGACCAGTTCGCGATCCGCGCGCTCAAGAGCGGCGCGTCGGGCTATTTGACGAAGGAAAGTGCCGGCCAGGAATTGGTCGCGGCGGTCAAACGCATCCTCGCCGGGGGAAAGTATATCCGCAGTTCGCTGGCGGAAAAACTCGCGTCACATCTCGACGTCGACTCGAGCAAGCCGCTCCACCAGGCGCTTTCAGACCGCGAATATCAGGTGATGCGCATGATCGCGTTTGGACAAACGGTCAAGGAAATCGCGTGCGATTTATCACTCAGCGTGAAGACGGTCAGCACCTACCGCACGCGCATTTTGAAAAAAATGCTGCTCAAAAATAATGCGGAGCTGATGCGCTACGCGGTCGAGCACGAGCTCGTCGATGTGCAAAAACGCGCGCATTGATCGCGTTCACCGCTGCTCGCTCGGCGGCCGAAGGAATGAAAATTCCTCGCCGACTTTTTTCTCGTCGTAAAGAGTCTTGTCGACCCAGACCGTATAGCTTTTTTTCTCGGAGTCGGCATAAACTTCGAGCGTGTAACTTCCATCGAGCTTGCGCGAGCTCAGCCCGTCAGAGCCGACGGTTAGTTGTTCTTCGGGCTGCGGTTGAAAATGTTTCGCAGTGATTTTTCCGTTGAGCATGTTGCCCGGCGCATTGTTCGACATTGTTAAAATGCCAAGCCCGAGAAATGTGCCGCCGATTCCGACCGCTCCGAGGATGATGAGTAAATTGCGCTTGAGATCGCCTTTGGACATCGCAATTTTTTTTCGTCAGCTGCTCGGAATTTCCACCGCGACGATGCCCGGGGCTTCGGGCATCTCGATGCGCCGTCGCGCGATCGATCGTTCCCAGATGTATCGCTTTAGTAAAACCTTAAGCGTCGCTGTGAGCGGCACCGCGAGCAGCGCTCCGAGCAAGCCGCCGACGACCAGGCTCCATGCGAACACGGAAACGATGATCGTCATTGGATGGAGACCGACGGCGTCGCCGACGATTTTTGGCGCGATGAACCAGCCATCGACCTGCACCATCACGATGAAAATCACTGTGACGATCAGCGGATGCTGCCAGTCGCCAAACTGCGCCACGGCGATCAGCACTGCGGGAACCCAGCAGAGCAAAATGCCGAGGTAGGGGACGAGCTGCAGGATCATCACGAGCAGGCCGATCAGCAGCGCGAATTTCAATCCCACGATCAGCAGCGCGATTCCTATGAGCGAGCCGTCGATGATCGTCACCAAAATTTGCCCGCGAAAAAACGCGATGAGGTAACGGTTGATCTCCGTCAGGCACGAGACGACCTCGTCTTTGAAATCCGACGTCCGAAGCGGCAGATAGTCGCTCCATCGCCGCGAAATCGTCCCGGCATCGCGTAGGAAAAAAAACAAATAGATGGGCACGACTAGAAGCCCGAGCAGGAAGCCGAAGACGCCGAGAAAGCCTTCCACGCTGCCAACGAGAAAGGTCCAGACTTTGTCAGGCAGCGTCGGCAATTGCTTTTGCGACCAAGTCACGACCTCCTGGATCGCCTGCTGGATGTAAGGATTTGCCGAATACTTCGCCTGGTATTTGTCGGCGAAAGCGCTGACGTGCTTCTGGCCGCTATCCACGAGGTTCGGGATCTGCGCGCCGAAGTCGACGCTTTGATGATAAATCTGCGGGACGACCCAAATTAAAATCCCAACAAGCGGCAGCAAACCCATCACAAAAACGTAGAGGACCGCTTTTGTGCGCGACGCGCCGAGGCCGACAAAACGCTCGACGACAGGATCGAGCAGATATGCAAAAATCGCCGCGACTGCGACCGGAATGAGCAGCGGCTGCATCCAGGAAAGGCCAGCCGTCAACGCCACGATCACGATGAACGCGAGCTTTGCCAGCCACCACAACGCGAGCGCGGTGATCGCCGCCCACAGCATCCGCTGCTGCCACGGCGTCGGAGGTCTAAACCAGGTTGGCCATTTCACATGTATTGAATGATGTTTTCGCCAAACTCGGAGCACTTTATTTCCGTCGCGCCTTCCATTTGGCGGGCGAAATCATAGGTCACGCGTTTACTGGCGATCGCACCATTGAGGCCTTTCAAAATCAAATCCGCCGCTTCGATCCAGCCCATGTAGCGGAACATCATTTCGCCGCTGAGCACGACAGAGCCAGGGTTGACGACATCCTTGCCCGCATACTTCGGCGCCGTGCCGTGCGTGGCTTCAAAAATAGCGTGGCCGCTGATGTAATTGATGTTGCCGCCGGGCGCGATGCCGATGCCGCCGACTTGCGCGGCGAGCGCGTCGCTGAGATAATCACCGTTCAAATTTAAAGTCGCGATGACGTCAAAGTCGCCTGGCCTTGTGAGCACTTGCTGGAGGGTGATGTCGGCGATCGCGTCCTTGATCACGATGCCCGCGCCATCACGTCCTTCCGGGATTTTGCACCACGGGCCGCCGTCGATTTCGACAGCGCCGAACGCATCCTTCGCGAGCTCGTAGCCCCAGTCGCGAAACGCGCCCTCGGTGAATTTCATGATGTTGCCCTTGTGCACGATCGTGACGCTTTTCCGCTTGTTTTTGATCGCGTATTCAATCGCCGCGTAGATGAGCCGCTGAGTGCCCATTTTGCTGACGGCTTTGATTCCGATGCCGACCTCGACCGGCAAAGTTTCCGATCCAGATGGCATCGCTGCGGCTGCAAACTCCGTCGTTTTTTCCGATGTGCCGAAACGAACTTTGGTAAAATCTTTTGGAAATTCCGCGGCGAGAATTTCGAGAATGCGATTTGCCTCGGGGCTGCCGGCTTTGTAATCGATGCCGGCGTAAATGTCCTCCGTGTTTTCGCGGAAAATCGTCATGTCCACCTTTTCCGGATGTTTTACCGGCGACGGCACTCCGTTAAAATACTGCACGGGGCGCAGGCAGACGTAAAGATCGAGCATTTGCCGCAGCGCAACGTTGAGCGAGCGGATGCCGCCGCCGACCGGCGTGGTCAGCGGGCCTTTGATTCCGACAAGATATTCTTTGAAGGCTTCGACCGTGTCGTCCGGCAGCCAATTGTCGAATTTGTTCTTCGCCGACTCGCCCGCGAAAACTTCAAACCACGCGATTTTTCGCGCGCCGCCGTAAGCTTTTTCCACCGCCGCATCGAACACGCGCTCGCTCGCCGCCCAAATGTCCGGTCCGGTGCCGTCGCCGCGGATGAATGGGATGATCGGGTTTGCCGGCACGTCGAGTTGTCCGTGGCTGATGGAAATGCGCCCGCCGGCGGGCGGCGTGATGTCTTGATAGGCCATAAGTGGGCGGCGATTAGAGCAAAATGAAAAGGCGCGGTCTAATGCTTTCGCGAACGCCGCACGTTTGCGCTTGACGAAGTTTCAGCTTTAGAAAAACCATAGGTTTCATGGAAAACACAGCAGCTGTTTTGCGGAAAATTTCATCGCCGTTTTTGCTTTGCGCGTTGCTCGCGATCATCGGCAGCGCAGCCGCGCGCGCGGAGGATTTGCCGCAGAGCATTCGAATTTTGCGGCACGGCGGACCGCTCGACATCACGATCCGCGCGGACAATGGCGACGACATTTCGCTTTATCTCGAGCGCGCTTACACGACGCAGGCGCTTGGGAAAATGTTGACGACCGACCAGATCGACACGCTCAACCTTTTGCGCGCCGAAGCGCCAGAAAAGTTCGCAATCATCGAGACACTTTTCCCGCAGCAGACGGCCGAGTTTTTATTGCGCACGACAGTTCCCGCGCCGCTGCCGGCTGAAAATTCCTCGTCGCCGCTGATGCTGCAAATCTCCGGGAACCGTGACGCAGAGCCAGTTGCAGGCAGTTTCACCAAAGCGGAAAAGCCGGCGGCTTCCGTGAATTCGGATTTCGGCTCGCGAGAAAAAATGAGCACATTTCTCGCGCTGCAAAATCAATACAGCCCTTACAGACAACCGGGATTTGCACTTGCCGGCGACACGCTTGTCATTGGCGGCAAAGTTGTGACCGATCGGCTGAATGAGGTCGCCTCGGCGGCGCGTGTTTCCGCAGAGCAATATGCGTATGAACGTTACAACGCACTTTGCCGCGCGCTGATGCGTTGGCGCGAAGGGCAGGTGACCGGCAACGCATATGCGGGCACGATCCACGCATTTCTGCGCGATCGCCGTCTCGCGAGTTTTACGCCGGAGGAAGTCAGCCGCGCGTATCAACGTGTCTTCGGCCGCGATCTAAAGATCGATATCGAGGCTGATCGCGAAGCAGAAAAAGCGGGCCATCGGCTCACTTATAACGAGCTCGAAAATCGGCAGCACTGAGCCCGCCGCTCGCGTGCGAAATTACAGACCGGCCCGCGCCTCGATGCTCGCGCGGCCTTCGACGATGACGTCTTTGTAACTGCCGCCGCTGGGGATCATCGGCAGCACGTGCTCCGTGTAAGGCACCATCACGTCGAGCACATAAGTCTCGTCCGCGTCGAGCATCCGCTGCATCGCCGCGCGCAGATCGCGCTTGTGTAACACGCGTTCACACGGCACGCCGAAGCCCGCGCACATTTTCACGTAATCGGGATAAATCCCGGCGGGATCGTCGAGGCTGCCCTCGTAAGTTTTTTTCGGATTGCCGAGAAAAGTATGACCGCGATTGCTTTGATAAAAGCGGTCTTCCCACTGCACGACCATGCCGAGGTATTGATTGTTTAAAATCATCACCTTCGCAGCGATGCCCTCGATGTGCGCGGTCGCCAGCTCTTGAACGTTCATCAAAAACGAGCCGTCGCCGTCAATGTCCACCACCTGTTTGTCCGGCCGCGCGACTTTTGCGCCAATGGCCGCCGGATAACCGAATCCCATTGAGCCGAGTCCAGCCGAAGTCAAAAATGTGCGCGGCTCCGTAAAGTCGTAATGCTGCCCGGCCCACATTTGATGCTGGCCCACGCCGGTCGTGATGATCGCTTCGCCCTTCGTCATCTGGTGCAGCAGATGGATCGCGTATTGCGGCTGGATCACGTCGTCGGTGTCCTTGAAAGCAAACGGAAACTCCGCGCGCCACGCGTCAATCTTTTCATACCAAGCTTTGAACTGCGTAAAATTTTGTTTCACGCGCTTGCGGCCGGCTTTTTCGAGAAGTTCATTGAGCCGCGCGAGCGCGTATTTCACGTCGCTCAAGATCGGCAGGCGCACGATTTTGTTTTTGTTGATCTCAGAGTTGTCGATGTCGATGTGCACGATCGTGCCGTGCTCGGCGAACTTCTCGATTTTCCCCGTCACGCGATCGTCAAAACGGACGCCGATCGCGAGCAGCAGGTCCGCTTCGTTGACCGCGTTGTTCGCGTAAACGGTGCCGTGCATTCCGAGCCATTTCAGCGACAGCGGATGCGTCTCGGGAAAACAGCCGATGCCCATGAGCGTAGTCGCCACGGGGATTTGCGTCCGCTCGACAAATTCCAAAAGCTCCGGTGCAGCGTTGCCGGAAATGATTCCGCCGCCGCAATAAATCATCGGATTTTTGTGCGACTCGATCAGTCCCATCAACTCATTCAGCGCGACGTCGTCGGCGTGCTTCACCGGTTCGTAACCACGCAGATGCACCTCGCGCGGAAAAATCGGCTGCGTCTTTGCCTGCTGGATATTTTTCGGGATGTCGATGAGCACCGGGCCCGGCCGGCCGCTTTGCGCGATGTAAAACGCTTCTTTAACAACCCGTGGGATGTCGTTGATGTCCATCACGAGGTAGTTGTGTTTTACAACCGGCAACGTCATGCCGAACACGTCCGTTTCCTGGAAAGCGCCTTTGCCGATCATGCTTTGCGGCACCTGGCCGGTAATCGCGACCAGCGGCACCGAGTCCAGAAATGCATCGGCGATGCCGGTGACGAGATTCGTCGCGCCCGGTCCGCTCGTGGCCATGCAAACGCCCGCGCGGCCGGTCGCGCGCGCGTAACCTTCGGCCGCGAACACGCCGCCCTGCTCGTGCCGCGGCAAAATCGTGCGGATTTTTTTCGACTTCGTCAGCGCCTGGTGCATGTGCATCGACGCCCCGCCGGGATAGGCAAAAATCGTGTCCACTCCTTCACGCTCGAGACAGGCGACGAGGATTTCCGCGCCGTTCATTACGCTCCCGCGCTCGGCCGTGGCTGCGCGTTTGTTGGTGGAAATTTTGGTGCGGGGTTGTGCTTTCTTGCTCATGGAAAAGGCGCTGATCTTAATGGCAACTTTGACGCGAAGCAAGCCGGACGCGGATCGAAGGCTGGTTTGCGCGTCGCGCGCCGCCGTGTAATCTCGCTGCCCCACTGTGTCGGAAAAAACTCCGCTCTTCATCGGTTTGCGAGCCGCGCGCGTGAATCTCGCGCCGGGTTTGATCATCCAAACGGTGATGGCCGCGATCGTGATCGCGTTTTATTTTTTCCCACCCGCGCGCGCGTGGCTGGAGGAGCTGGCGGTCGCGAAGCGGGATGGCGGCTACATCTTCACGGTTTGCGCCACGGTTTTCGCCGGCGCGATTCTGCCGGAATTTTTAAAAGTGCTGACGTTCCAAGCCGGCAAAGTTTGCCGCGAAAATTTCCGCGAAATGCTTTTCCTCGCGATCTTCTGGGGATGCGACGGCATCATCGTCGATCTGTTTTACCAGCTGCAGGCCGGCTGGTTCGGCGCGCAAGTCGATGTGCCGACGGTTCTGAAAAAAGTGCTCGTCGATCAGTTTCTTTTCAACCCGATTTACGCCGCGCCGGTCGGCCTTTTTTTTTACGAATGGAAAAATCAGCGCTACGCGACACGCGGCCTTTCGCGCGCGTGGACGTGGACTTTTTATAAAAACAAAACGATCCCCGCGCTTTTCGCGACATGGGTCGTCTGGATTCCGGTGACTGCCGCGATCTACGCGCTGCCGCCGCTTTTGCAGATTCCGATTTTTGCGCTCGCGCTCACTTTTTGGGTGCTGATGTTTGGCTTTATCACTAAACAGTGATCGCTCAATGACTCGCACAAAGTGACTGCCAACGAAATCATCGCACGCATGCCCGCCGACGCCGCAGGGGATCTTTTGGGATTCGTGCTGGAAAAAGAAAAACCGCTTTACAAGGCGACGATCGAAACGCTCGCGAAGCAGCGCAAACTGCGGCCAATTTTTGTCGAGCGCAAGCCGCGCGCCGAGCGTCACGCGTGGCTGAAGGAAGCGCTCGGGCGCAAGCAAAACGAGGGTGTCGCCGCGCATCTGCTCCAGATCTGGCTCGTCGGCCAGCACGCAAAATTACTCAGCGATTTTCTCGATGGCCTCGGCATCAAGCACGATGAAAATGGAACGGCCGAGGAATTGCCGCCATCGCCCGCGCGTCAAAAACTTTTGCCGGTGATCGACCAGCTTTTGCAAAAGCACGACGCGCAAACGGTGCGGATTTATCTGCACACTTTTCGTGCACTCGATGAGCAGAACTGGACGGCGCTCGCTGAAATCGTCGATACCGATCCGCGGCTGCAATTCGCGGAGCCAGCAGCTGTTTAAATAACCAGCGGTTCGCCTCTTTGCGGAACGCGCAGCTCCGGCGTGCCGTCGAGCCGTTTCGAAAGATCGATGGGATCGCCGAGACCGACTTCCCGCGGATCGACCTGATACGCCCAGACTTTGAAATAAACGAGCTGCGCGCCGCCGTAAATGGTCGCGAACGCGCCATCCACCGCGTCCAGTCCGCACGCGATTTTGACGCGACCGATGCGCGGGACATTAAAACGCGCATCAAAAGTGTGCCAGCGATGGCCGACGTAAACTTGAAAATACGCGTGAAAATCCATGGGCGAACCGGGATCGCGAAACGCGACGTCGGGCACGTAGCCGGTCACGTAGCGCGCCGGAATGTTAAACGTCCGGCAAAGCGCGATCGCCGCATGCGCGAAATCGCGGCAGACGCCGAAACGCTGCGCGATCGTTTCCGACGCCGAGCGGCACGGATCGCCCGAGCCGAAACGGTATTCCACATTTTTATGCACCCAATCGCAAATCGCCTGCACGCGCCGCAGGCCATGCGGGACGTGGCCAAAGTTCTGAAAAGCAAAATCGAGCAGCTTGTCGGAATCGCAATATCGGCTCGGAAGCGTGTAGCGAAGCAGGTTTGCGGACAATTGCTCCACCGGCACCGGCTCATCGATCATGCAATGATCTTCGCGCACCGACGGCACCGAAACGAAAGCATCGTGCCGGATCGTAGTGCGACCGATCGGCAGATTTACGCGATGCACGATGTTGCCGTTTTGGTCCTCGTATTCGAGCGAGGAAAGTTTCGGATCAAAAATCAGCTGCTCTTTGTCGATGTATTGCCACGTGTCGAGACGCGGTTTGATCAGCAAAAAAATCGGCGTCACCGCGCTCGCCTGATACGTGAATTCCAGCCCGCAGCGGATCGTGAGATCGAGTTCGACCTCGTCCGGCCTGAATGGAGAATTTGCGTGAATCATGATCCCAGCCGCTGGAAAAAATCCACGAAGAGCGGCGCGTATAACGAATCGCGCTCGGGATGATATTGGACGCCTAAACAAAATGGATAATCGCGCAGTCGCACCTGCTCGATCACTTCGTCGCTCGCGGACCAGGCTTCAATCTCGAGACCGTCACCGAGCCGATCAATCGCCTGGTGATGCGAGCTGTTGACGTTTGCAAAACGATGTGTCGCGTGCTGCGCGAAGCGAAGCGGCTGGATATTTTGCAGTTTTTGCTCCGGCGCATCGTGGCCGCGGATGTCGAGATGCAACCTGCCGCCGAGCGCGACGTTGAGCACTTGATGGCCTTTGCAAATGGCGAGCACCGGCTGCCCGGCTGCGAGCGCCGTGCGCACGGCGTCGAACTCCCATGTATCGCGCGATGGCTCCGGATCCTTGATTACATCAGGGTTTGCGACGGGCTGGTGTAAAAACTCGCGCGAAATATCCGGCCCGCCCGAAAGCAGCAGCCCGTCCATTTCACTGGAATCAAAGTTCGGATCGCGGCGCGCGTTGAAAACTTCCAGCGCCGGCTGCATGTCGAAAAATCTTTGGAACGGCGCCTCGTCGCTTTCACGAATCCATGTGGCCAGTTTCGGCATTTCGGATTATGCCGCAGGCCGGCTCCGTGCGCGAACGCATTTTTTTAAAACACTGCTTGTCAAAGTTCCTGCGACCGCTACCATCTCCCCTTTATGAAAAAAATCGAGGCGATCATCAAGCCGTTCAAGATGGAAGACGTGAAAGAAGCGTTGGCCGAAATCGGCATTGAGGGAATGACCGTCAGCGAGGTCAAAGGGTTCGGTCGCCAAAAAGGGCACACGGAGATTTATCGCGGCAGTGAATACACCGTCGATTTTTTGCCGAAGGTGAAATTCGAAATCGTGCTCGGAGATGATCGCGTGCAAAAAGCGGTGGACGTGATCGTGCAGTCCGCAAAGACTGGAAAAATCGGCGACGGCAAAGTTTTCGTGCTGCCGATCGAGGAAGCCGTCCGCATCCGCACCGAAGAGCGCGGCGAGACCGCGATCTAGGCGCAACAACTTTTTCGCAACCGCTTGCACGACTATCTATTGTCGTTGCTCCTCGGCGTCGTCGAGGGCGTCACGGAATTCCTTCCCGTCAGCTCGACGGCGCACCTGCGCATCGCCGAGCAACTTCTCGGCATCGGCCTGCACGATGGCTTTTGGAAGATGTATTCCATCGTCATCCAGCTCGGCGCAATCCTCGCCGTGCCGCTCTACTTTCGCGCGCGCATCGCGAAGTTTCTCGGGACTTTTCCCCAAGGCGAACGCGGTGATCGCAACGTGCTCACGCATCCGCTGAGCCTCACGCTGCTCGCTTTCGTCGTGACGGCCGTGCCTGCGTTTTTGCTGACGAAGATCATCGGGAAAAATCTCGAGAGCCTTTATGTGATGGCGACTGCGCTTCTTATCGGCGGCATCGTGATGTGGCTGGTCGACGCACTTTGCAAAAATCCGCGCGTGACGCACATGGAGGAGATGAGCCTGCCGCAAGCGGTCTGGATCGGTGCGTGCCAGATTTTGTCCGCGGTTTTTCCTGGCACCTCGCGCTCGATGTCGACTATCGCCGCCGGCCAGCTCGCCGGAATGTCGCGCGCGACCGCGCTCGAGTTTTCGTTTTTTCTTTCGATCCCGACGATGATCGTCGCGACCGGCTATGACTTGCTAAAAACCGTGATGCCGCATCATCACGCAGGCGCCGAGGCGATCGCGCCCGTCGCCATTCACGGTCACGAATGGATCGTGCTCGCGATCGGCTTTGTCGTTTCGTTCATCGTCGCGCTCGGGGTGATTGCGTGGTTTATGAACTGGGTGCGCAGCCGTGGTTTCGCGCCGTTCGCCATCTACCGCATTCTGCTCGGCGTCGCGCTTTTCGTTTATTTGGTGCGCTAGTTCAGCGAGCGACGCAAAAAAAAATTAGCCGGCGAATGCGCGGCGAAGCTCCGCGATGTCGAGCTTCTTCATCGTGAGCAATGCCGCAAAGGCGAGCTGAACTTTGGTCGGATCGGGATCGGCAAACATTTCCTCCATGCCGCGCGGCGTGACTTGCCATGAGAGGCCAAATTTAAAGCTTTTCCAATTAGGACTTGCCACGAATCGGAGTCACTTTTATTCCATACGAACTCTCGCCATTTCGCGTCAGGATTCCCTTCCATCAGCCATGAAAATTTCAGCTCTCGTTCTTTCGTCGTCTTTCAAACTTTGCGCCGTCGGCATTGCGCTTTGCAGCGCCTCTGTCACGAGTCACGCCGAGGAGCCGACAAAAACTTTCATCGATTACTTTTTGCCGACACCCATCGTCGGCCCGCTCTCAAAGGACGCGTGGGGCGCGGCGGCTGTCGGCCCGCGTGATCCAAAGAATGGTCTCGAGGATTCGACGATGAAGAAGTGGGATTATTGGGACGGGAAAATCATCAAAGGTCCGGACGGGCGCTACCACATGTTCGCGAGCCGCTGGGATCAAGCGCTCGGGCATTATGCGTGGCACACGTCGAAGGCGGTGCACTCTGTCAGCGATAACTTGATCGGGCCTTACATCGAGAAGGGCCTCTGCTGGCCGGACGACGAGGGCGGTAAAGGCCACAACGTCACGGCGCTCGTGCTGCCGGATGGACGTTACGCCGTGGTCGTCAGTGAGACGCGGCCTGGCGATGTTTTTGTTTCCAAGTCACTCGACGGACCATGGGAGCATCTCGGGAAAATCACGGTAGCGCCGGGCGAGTTCAGCACTCTGGGCCGCATGTCGAATGTCAGCGTGATGGTGCGGCCCGATGGAGACTTTGAAATCGTGCCGCGTTCGGGCGCAATCATGATCAGCAAAAGCGGCATCCTCGGCCCTTACGTCGTCCAAGGTCCCAGCATTTATCCAAACTTGCCGGGACTGCCGCAGGTGAAATTGCACGCGCTGGAGGATCCGGTTGTCTGGTTTAGCGGCGGCCTTTACCACGTCGTCGTCAATAACTGGGACGAGCGGAAAGCGTATCACCTCACGTCAGTGGATGGGATTCACGACTGGAAATTCCGTGGCCTCGCCTACGATCCGACGAAGGATTTCATACGCTACACGGACGGCACCGTGAATCATTGGAACAAACTCGAGCGGCCGAATGTCTACATCGAAGATGGACACGTGGTCGCCGTTACGCTCGCGGTTATCGACGTTCCGAAAGATGCAGAAAAAGGCAACGACGGGCACGGGAGCAAAGTCATCGTGATCCCGTTCGATGGGGCAGCGATGGATCGCGAGCTCAAAGCTGCGAAGTAGTTTTCTTTAAACTCTCCGCGGGGTGCGCCCGACGAAAAAGTAGATCAGCGCGCCGAGGATGTGCAGGAAGAAAATCACGAGAAGCCAGATGATTTTCTCCACGGCTTCCCGCGAGCTGGTGAGGCAATCAATCAGCATCCAGATCCAGAACACCGAGGCGAGCAGCGCGAGGAGCAGCATGACCAAACCGAAGCCGGCAAATCCAGCGCCAAGCGCCCGCGCGCCAGCATCCTGTGCGAGAAAGAATACGTTCATGAAGGCCGAGTCTGTGCGGCGGCCTGCGGCAAAGCAAGCTCGCTAAAATCGCGCCCAAATCCCGCGCGCCTAGTTGTCGGTGCGGTCGGAGCCGTGCTGCTTCACGAGCTTGTTGTAAATGCCAAAGAGAAGAAACGGCGCGACCCATTGGCCGACGAAAAGTGCGTTGTGAGTCTTGCCGAGAATGCGCATCACCATCGAAGCGGCTATTGAGCCGAGCGCCAGCCAGAGAAAAGTATCGGATGGCAGCTTCGCGGTTTGTTCTTCAATGGCGCGAGCGATTTCTCCCTCGCGATGGTCGTGACGGCTTGGCTTGGTGGTGGTGGAAATCATAACGATGAGGATTCGCTGGAACCGTGGCGCGTGGTTGTAAAATCAAACTCGAAACTCAAAGTCCGCGCGGCGGGCTCACATAGGATGTGGGACTGGCGGACGGGACGGCGAGACGTGGGCTCGCACTTGGTGAAAAGTGCGGGCTCGATGAGGCGGTTGACACGGGCTTGTCAGTGCGGCGGGAAAGTTCGATCCAACTGTAACCGGCTGGGCGATCCGCAGTCGGCCAAAGGAGCCAGCTCTGGCCAGTGGCGGTGTCGAGCAGGACAGGATTGTCGGCGTGAGTGCCGCCTTTTTCGACGGAACTCAGACCGGACGCGGTATTGGAGATCTGCCACCGAGCGGTGGGAACCGCGGGGGGATCAGTCGCTGGTTTGCATGCGCCGAGGCTGGCGAGCGTGCTGAGGAGCAGGAGTCTTTGCCGCTTCATACGTAATCCAATTCTCCCGCCCCGCGCTTATTCCTGCCGATCGCGAATGAGTTTAAACTCGAGGCTGTCGGCGAGAGCGAGGTAGCTCGCCTCGATGATGTTGTCAGAAACGCCCACGGTGCCCCAGCTTTCGTGGCCGTCAGTGGATTCGATGAGGACGCGAGTCCGCGCGGCGGTGCCGTTTTTTCCGTCGAGGATGCGGACTTTGTAATCCTGCAATTTGACCGCATCGATCTGCGGGTAAAACGATCGCAGCGCGTCGCGCAGCGCCGCATCGAGTGCATTGACCGGTCCATCGCCAGCGGCCACCGTATAGTGCTCAACCCCATCCACGTGAAGTTTTACGGTAGCTTCGCAAGTGTTGCAAGAACCTGTTCCGGAACGGCGAAAACTGGTGTGGTATTCGAGCAAATTCCACATCGGTTTGTGATGCTGCAAGGTTTTTTGGATGAGCAGCGCGAGCGACCCTTCGGCGGCCTCGAATTCGTAGCCGTCGTTTTCGAGCTGTTTTACTCGCGTTAAAATTTCGCTGACTTCCGGCGCTCCTTTTTGCAAGTCAAAGCCGAGCTCCTTCGCTTTCACGAGAATGTTGCTCTGTCCGGAGAGATCGGAGACGACGGTGATGCGCTGATTACCGATGACGCCGGGATCGACGTGCTCGTAACTGCGCGCGAGTTTTTGCACGGCGTGCACATGCTGGCCGCCCTTGTGCGTGAACGCCGCCGAGCCAACGTAAGGCGCGCGGATGTTGTGCGGCACGTTCGCGAGCTCGTCCACGAAAAGCGAAAGGTCGCGCAGCCGCGCGAGGTCCGGCACGACGGACGTGTCCATTTTTAACTGCAGATTCGCGGCGACGGTGATGAGGTTGCAATTGCCGACGCGCTCGCCGTAGCCGTTGATGGTCCCTTGCACCTGCACCGCGCCGGCGCCGATCGCAGCGAGCGCATTGGCGACGCCGAGGCCGCAATCATTGTGCGTGTGGATGCCGACCGGCACGCCGAGATCGGCGATCACTTCGCGCGTGGTGTCGGCGACAAAATCGGGCAGGCTGCCGCCGTTCGTATCGCAAAGCACGATCAAGTCCGCGCCGGCTTCACGCGCCGCGCGCACCGTCTTGAGCGAGTAATCGCGGTCTTCCTTATAGCTGTCGAAAAAATGTTCGGCGTCGTAGATGACTTCGCGCCGGTGCTTTTTCAAATGCGCGACCGTATCGGCGATCATCGCCAGATTTTCCTCAAGCGAAACCTGAAAAACTTCCGTCACGTGCAGCGGCCAGGTTTTGCCGACGAGACAGACGACGGGCGTCTCCGCATCGAGTAAAAGTTGCACCTGCGGATCGTCCTCCACTTTTAATTTGCCGCGCCGCGTCGCGCCGAATGCCGCGATTTTCGCGTTCTTCCATTGCCGTTTTTTCGCCTCGAGAAAAAACTCGGCGTCCTTCGGATTCGAGCCCGGAAATCCGCCCTCGATGTAGTGCACGCCGAACGCGTCCAGCTTTTCTGCGACGCGGATTTTATCGACGACGCTGAACGAAATCCCGGTGCCCTGCGTGCCGTCGCGCAGTGTCGTATCGTAAAGGGTGACCGTCGGTTTTTGCATGGCGGGAACGGTTCTTTTAATCCGCGCCCGCCCGCGATGCAAGCCGGCGACTACTCGGCCGTCGAGTGAGCCGCCGCGGTTTCTTCGGCACGGCCGGTCCAGCCGTCATGCGCGCGGCAGACGAGCAGTTGCGTCTCGGCTTGCGCCCAATGTTCGCGCTCGCGGCCTTCGGGGCGGCCTTCCAATTCCCAAATTAGATATGCGCACGCCGCGATCTGATCGTGTGTTGGCTGCCCCGTCGAGGGGGTCTCATTCATAAAAAAACAGCACCATCTATTGAAGCAGAAATCAAGACAGCGCCAGGATCAGCGTCCGGAGAAGAAGGTCAGGAAAAGCCTTACCTCACAGGGTTTTGTTTCCGCACGAGCGCGATCATGACTCCTTGCGACACCAGTTCCTGCGCAGGGATCAAATCGGGATAGCGCGAATTCTCCGCTTTTAAAAAAGGCCGTCCTTGTTTGACGAGGTAACGCTTCAGCGTCGTCTCGCCATCGATCAGCGCCGCGACGATGTCGCCGTCGCGCGGCTCGCGCATTTCGAGGATCACAGTGTCGCCATCGAGAATGTGCGCGCCGAGCATCGAATCACCGCGGACACGCAGCGCGAAGGCGCGCGAGTTTTGACCCGCGCCGATCAAGGTTGCGTCGAGTGAAATCATCTCATCGCTTTGCTGCTCGGCAAGTGCTGGCATTCCCGCGGCGATGTCGCCGAAAACTGGAATGTCCGCGATCGGCCCGCGATCGAGCATTGACGCGAGTGCGACCGCGCGCGCCTTTCCCGCCAGCCGCTGGATCACGCCTTTGCGCTCGAGCGCTTTTAGGTGATTGACGGCGGCGGTCTGGCTCGCAAAGCCGAAATGCTCCTGGATCTCGCGGGTCGAAGGCATGACGCCGCTGCGTTCGAGTTCGCTTTTTAAAAAGTCATAAACTTCCTGCTGGCGCGCGGTGAGCATAAATGTTCGCCCGAACACTAAGCACGCATTCTCGATTGTAAAACAAAAATGAGCTTGTCGCGCGCGCGCCTCCTGTTCAAAAACCTCGCCCCATGAACGTGCTCATCCTTGCCGCCGGCTACGCCACCCGACTTTATCCGCTGACTCACAACAAAGCGAAGCCGCTGCTCGAGGTCGCCGGGAAACCGATGATCGAATGGGTGCTCGACAATCTCGCACCGATCCCGGACTTGGAAAAAGTTTACGTGGTTACGAACAACAAATTTGCGGCCGATTTCCAAAGCTGGGCGGACGAATATGTGCGGCGCCAGCCGAAGCTGAAATTCAAAATCGTCAACGACAACTCGACGAGCGATCAGGACAAACTCGGTGCGATCGGGGACATCAACCTCGTGGTCGCGCGTGAAAATCTCGCGCAGTCCGACCTCATCGTCGTCGCTGGCGACAATCTTTTCAGCGAGCCGCTCGCGGAATTTGCGGAGCAGGCGAAGAAATCAAAAGCCACGATCGCGACTTATGACGTGGGCGATCTTGAGGCGATCAAGAAGTATAACAACATTGAAACAGACGCCAACGGAGTGGTAACGCACTTTGAGGAAAAACCGAAAGAGCCGAAGAGCACAATCACCGGCATCGCGCTCTACTATTTTTCAAAGGAAATCATCCCGATGTTCACCACCTACATCGACGAGGGCAACAATCCCGACCAGCCCGGGCGCTTCATTCAATGGCTTTACCAGCGCCAGCCGGTGCAGACTTACCTAGTCAACGGGACGTGGTTCGACATCGGCAGCAAAGAGACGCTCGAGGAAGCGAATACGATCTTCGCGAAGTTCGCGTAAAAGTTCGTGAGATTTTTGCTCGCGAGCATCGACAGCGTGCGCTCGCGTTTGCCAGACTGAAGCATTGTCTGACCTTCCTTCCACGGGTCATCCCGCTTATCCTCCTGGGTTCCGCGCACGCCGCGGGCTGAACTGGGGCTTCATTGGGTTGTTATACACATCGTTCTACATGTGTCGCTACAACCTCTCGCTCGCGAATGGAAAAATCAGCGGCGAGTTCGGCTTTTCGAAGGAACAAATGGGCGCGATCATCAGCACCGCGCTCGCCGCCTACGCATGCGGCCAGATCATCAACGGCCTGATCACCGACCGCATTGGCGGCAAAAAAGCGATGCTCATCGGGGCGGCGGGCACGATTGTGATGAACACGATTTTCGGCGTTGCGTCGTTCTGGGGATTGCTCTGGCTCTTCGTTCTGATCCGCGGCGTCGACGGTTATTTTCAAGCGTTCGGCGCGCCGGGTATGATCAAAGTCAACGCCTCGTGGTTCAGCCACACCGAGCGCGGGCGCTTTGCCGGCATCTTCGGATTCATGATCAATCTCGGGCGCTTCGGCATCTTCACGCTCGGCCCCGCGCTGCTCGGCGGATTCGTTTTCATGGGGATGTTAAAAATCCCGCCGCTCCATTGGCGCTGGCTCTTTTGGATTCCCGCGTGCATCGCCACCGTCGCGGCCATTTTCATGGCAATCTTTGTGAAGGACACCCCCGAGGAAGCGCGTTTTCCTGCCGTCAATCCCGACGAACAAGGCGGTGCCGCCGCTGTCCGCGCGAGCGTCTGGAGCGTCTTCACCACCATCATCAGCAATCCCGTCATCTGGGTCATCGCCGCCGCCTACGCCTGCACCGGGTCGGTGCGGCAGGGGATCGACCAATGGTTCCCGCGTTACATGCAGGAAGTGCATCACGTGAATTATCAAAGCGTGCAGTTTCAGTTCCTCGGCTTCCTCATTCCATTCGTCGCATCGGCCGGCTCGCTCATTTCCGGCTACGTCTCGGACACGCTATTCAAAGGCCGTCGCGCGCCGGTCGCAGCCGGCCTTTACTTCATTGAAACGCTGGTGATTCTCGCCGCGGCGCAAATCCATTCCGCGAATGCAGCCGTCTTTTTTCTAGTCCTGATTTCGTTCACTGCAAACGCCACGCATTCCATTCTCGGCACCGCCGCTGCTATGGATGTCGGCGGCGCAAAAATGGCCGGGTTTGCCTCCGGCCTCATCGACAGTTTCCAATACTTTGGCGGCAGCCTTGCCGGCTATTTTCTCGGGCTGCTTTTGGACAAAAGCTGGGGCTACTACTTTTACTTCATGGCACCGTTTGGCGTCATCGGGGGTTGCCTGATGCTCACGATTCTCGGCCGCGTGAACTTGCAGAAAAAGTAAACGGCCAGCGCGATTTCGCGCGTCAAAGTTACTCTGGAGTCTTCCGCATGTTCGGCGGGAGTTCCACGATCTCGAACCAATATTTTTCCAGCGTCTGCAGAATATCGACGAGCGCCGCAAAGGTAACCGGCTTCACGATGTAGGAGTTGACGCCGAGATCGTAGCTGCGGAAAACATCTTCGTCGGCTTTTGAAGTCGTCAGCACTGTCACCGGGATTTGCCGGAGCTCCGGATCGGCTTTGATTTCCTTCAAAGCCGTGCGCCCATCTTTGCGCGGCATGTTCAAATCGAGCAGGATCAAGCCGGGTCTCGGCGAGGTTTCCTCGTCGCTAAATCTGCCTTCGTGCCGCAAATATTCGAGCAGTTCCTCGCCATTTTCCACGAAGCGCAAATCGTTCGCGAGGCGGCTGTCTTCCAGCGCATCTTTTGTTAATTGACGGTCGTCCGCGTCGTCATCAGCCATTAAAATCGTTATCGGATTGCCGTGCATCTTCATCTCCGGTTTTCATGCGTTGTTTGACTGGCAATGTCACGATAAATGTCGCGCCTTCACCCTCGGCGCTTTTGGCAGAAATGACGCCGGCGTGACGGTCAATAATCTTTCGGCAGACCGCCAGCCCGATGCCCGTCCCTTCATACTCGCTGCGCGAGTGCAGGCGCTGGAATACGGTGAAAATCCGGTCGAGATATTTTTCGTCAAAGCCGATGCCATTGTCCTGCACCATGATCTGGCAGACCGAATCGCCGGGCGCCGCGCCGGGCAATTGCTGCTCCGCGAGCTCGCGGATTTTGGCCGAGACAATCACCTCCGGCACCGCGCCCGGCTTCTGGAATTTCATCGCGTTGGAGATGAGATTTTGAAAAAGCTGCCGCATCTGTGCGGGGTCTGCCTCGATCACCGGTAGAAATCCGATCTCAACTTTGGCGCCAGTCTGCTCGATGCGCACCTCGAGGTCGCCGAGCACATCGCGAACGATTTCCGCGAGCTTCACTTCCTCGAACGGATTCGCGCGGCTCGTGATCCGCGAGAGTGTCAGCAAATCGTGCAACAATGTTTGCATCCGGCGCGCGGCACTTTGCATCCGATCGATGTAGTCCCGCCCGGTCTCACCGACGGCTTCGCCACACTTCATCTTCAGCCGGTCGCCGAACGCCTGGATCTTCCGCAGCGGCTCCTGCAGATCGTGCGATGCCACGCTCGCAAATTCCTGCAGGTCGTGGTTGCTGCGCCGCAGTTGATCCGCACTTTGCCGCGCCTGCTCCTCCGTGAGTTTTCGAAAACTGATGTCGCTGCTCACGCCGACGAGCCCAATGCATGTCCCATCCACATCGCGCAGCGGCACCTTGGTCGTTGCGAGCCAGATAAAATTCCCATCGCGATCCAGCACTGGTTCCTCGCGGTTTAGAATAAAAGTCTTCGAGTGCAGCATCTCAGCATCACCGGCCTCAAATTGCTGCGCGATGTCCGGCGGAAAAAAATCGATCGCACGTTTTCCCTCTACTTCGGAGAGCCGCGAGACGCCGATGAAGCGCCGGTGCGCCAGGTTATCGAGCACGTAACGCCCTTTTAAATCTTTGACAAACACATGTTCCGGCAGCGCATCGATAACGCTCCGAAGCCGGTTGTGTTCACGCGCGAGCGCCTCCTCCGCCCAGCGGCGCCTGCGCACATCGCGCAGGATGAACACCGCCGCGGTCCCCAGCATCAGCACCGCCGACACGGTCGCGAGCAAGATCATGAAAGTCGTCGAGCGGCCGATCTCCTTCGTCCATTCCGTGCGCCGTTTTAGCAGGCCCTGCTCATTTTGCTGAAATCCGTCCAGCAAATTCCTAATATCCGCCGTCACTTGTTTATCTTCGCCGCTGCTGAGGATCGTCGCCGTTCCCACATCGCCATTGCGCCGCGCCTGCATCGCCGAATCAAACACCTCGACCTTTCTGATCAGGAAAGGATGCAGCGCAACCAGCCGCTGCACCTGCTCCGGATTGTCGCCAGTGAGCTTTTTTAACTCCGCGAAATCTCTCAGCGACCGGTCCCGCGCTTCCACATAGAGCGGCAGATAGTCCGGATGGGCGACCAGCAGATACCCGCGCACCTGATTCTCCGCCTCCGTCAAATGCAGGCGCAACGCCTCCTGCGTCTCCAGCACGTGCCGCGAATGCGCCACCAATTGCGCCGTCTCCAAGAATCGCCGCGTGCTCCGGTAGGTAGAAAAGGAGAGCGCCCCGAGCATCAGCACCGCGATGCCGAAGCCGAGCACGATCTTTTGCCAGATCTTCAAAATGCCGCGCGGAAATTCATGCTCTTGTATTCATTGTCTGCAAAAGCCGGGCCAGGCGGCGGAGGAGGTGGGATTCGAACCCACGATGCCTTTCGGCATGGCGGTTTTCAAGACCGCTGCATTAGACCACTCTGCCACCCCTCCAGTGATCGGTTTTTGGGAAAATAAACCACGCGTCATCAAAGCACGAGAGCAAACTCCATGCACGTCCCGCGGCGCTTTGAAAAGTGCCAGGGAAACCACTCCGCGTTTGCATTTGCGGGAAGCGCCGGTTCAATAGACGCGTGGCTGAAAACTTCGTGACCCAAACCATCGAGGCGCCGGATACGCCATTCGATATTTCGCTGCGGCCGCCGGCTTTTGCGGAGTTCGCGGGGCAGGCGAAAATCCGCGAGCGACTGGAATTGATGGTCGAGGCGGCGAAGCAGCGGGGCGATGTGCTCGATCACATCCTGCTCAGCGGGCCGCCGGGTCTCGGAAAGACGACACTGGCTTACATCCTGGCGAGCGCGATGGGCGTCAATATCAAAAGCACGAGCGGCCCGATGATCGAAAAGGCCGGCGATCTGGCGGGCTTGCTGACCACGCTGGAGCGAGGCGATGTGCTTTTCATCGATGAAATCCATCGGCTGCAGCCGGCGATCGAGGAGTATCTTTACCCGGCGATGGAGGACTACAAACTCGACATCATCATCGACCAGGGGCCGAGCGCACGAAGCGTGCGGCTGAACTTGCCAAAGTTCACGCTCATCGGCGCGACGACGCGCGCGGGGATGATTTCCGCGCCGCTGCGGTCGCGATTTGGGATGATGAGCCGGCTTGATTATTACGTCGCGGAGGAGCTGCAAAAAATCCTCGTGCGCAGTGCTGGCTTGCTCTCAGTGGAAATCGATGAAGCCGGTGCGCTGGAGATCGCGGCACGGTCGCGCGGGACGCCGCGCGTGGCGAATAATCTGTTGCGCTGGGTGCGCGATTACGCGCAGGTCCGCGCCGGGAAAAACATCACGCGCGACGTGGCCGATCGCGCGCTCGCGATGCTCGAAATTGACGCCGATGGTTTTGATGAAATGGACAAGCGCATCATCGACGCGCTCATCCACAAATTCAGCGGCGGCCCCGTCGGCCTCGGCTCGTTGGCGGTCGCCATCGGCGAGGATGCGGGCACGCTTGAGGATGTGAACGAGCCGTATCTAATCATGCAAGGCTACGTGAAACGAACCGCGCAAGGCCGCGTCGCACTCCCGCGAGCGTATGAAAAGATTGGCCTCAAGCCATCGCGCCCGCAGAGCGATTTATTCAGCGAATAATCTCCCGGCGCTGGAGGATTTTGGGAAAAGCCGCGGCCAACTTTGACGCGCGAGAAACGAAATTTTACCACGAGCGGCGGGCATGACTGCTGCTTCATCCAAGCCATGCTTCACCAAGTTGCTCCCAATATGCTTGCCGCCTTTGGCGGAGTCATCGTTCTATGCCGCATCCTTCGCCTGCTCGGACACTTTGTCGCCGAGCCAGTCAGCTCGCTGAAGGCGCGCTTCCAGGAAATTTCGCGCGACTAAGCCGCGGTAATCGCATTGCAATCCGCCATCCAATGGCGTCAACGTTTCGATCATAGGGAGCGCGTCCAGCAATGGGCGCGCTCTTTTTTGGATGAAACTCGCGCGCGAAAAGAGAATCCTGTCGCGCATGCAAATGAAAAAGTTTTGGCCGCTGCTCGCAATCGCGCTTGCGGGATGCGCGTGGCATCGCCATCCACACGCGCAGCGCGCGACTGGGCCGCGGTTGGTCGGCACGGTGGCCTTTGTCAATGAGTCGCTCCATTTTGTGCTGATCGATACCGGCACGTTTTATTCGCCCGCGGAGGGCACGGCGTTAAAAAGTTTTGCGGGAAAAGAGGAAAGCGCGGTGCTTGCCGTGAGTCCCGAGCATCAGCGGCCGTTCATCACGGCGGACATCGTGAAGGGCGAACCGCATCGCGGCGACCTCGTCTACGAGTGAATTTTTTCGAAACGTTGCTCCGCGGGCGGGCTTGTTTTGAAGAGGATTGACTGCTAGTTAGTGCCGTTTATTGTTAAGCGCCTTAACTAACCCTGCATGTCGAAACAGCGCCCTGACCTCGAGATTCGCCACGATTGCGAACGGCTGGCGGACATTTTTTGCGTGCTGCAGCGGCGGTTTTTACTCGATCTCTCGCGGGAGTTGTCGCGAGGGAACATCACGTTTCCGCAATATTTTTTGCTCGGCTTTTTGTGTCAGCATGAGTTTTTGACCATGTCAGAAATCGCGGGGAAGATGGGCCACACGACGGCGGCGGCGACGGGCTTGGTGGACCGGCTCGAGAATCTCGGCTATGCAAAAAGGACGCACGCGAGTGACGATCGGCGGAAGATCAAAGTCGGGATCACCGATGAAGGCTGTGCGCTCGTCTCGGGCGTTCGAAGCGATATGGTGGGCAGTCTCGCGAAGTTAATGGCGCAGCTCGCCCCGCCCGAGCAAAGCGCGTGGTTGCAAATTTACGAAAAAATTTACGCTTTCATTCAAACTCAGCAAAAATAGATGAAGTTCAAAATCTTCTGCGCTGCCGCGCTTTTTCTTTTTTCCGCGAAGCTGATTGCCGGCGATGATTCGCTGCGAAATTACCTCGTGACGCGCAACCTCTCGCTCGATGAAGCGGTCGGCATCGCGCTCAAGCAGAACCCGGACATTTTAAGGGCGCTGCAGCAAATCCAGCTCACACGCGGCATCGTAATTCAAGTGCGGGCGGAGGCGCTGCCGCAAATCACCGCGACGGGCGTTTACAATCAGCAGGACAAAAAACTGACGCAGGATTTTGGCGGCGGTTCCTCCTCGGCTGCGGCGTCGCCGAGTCCATCGGCCGCGCCAGCTGCGGGCGGCGGGGGAGCAGCCACAACGACCAGCACCAGCACCTCCCGGTCGCAAACAACGACGTCGGCTTTTGGCACGCAGGATAAAAGCTGGGAGGTCTTGATCGAGGGGCGGCAGATTATTTATTCCGGCACCGTCGGGCCGGCGATCCGCCTCGCAAAATTTGCGGAGGACAGCAGCTACTGGAGTCTGCGCGACACGATCGACAAGGTCATCGCGACGACGCGCGAGCAGTTTTACACCGTGCTGCTCGATCGCGCGCTGATCATCGTGCAACAGGAATCGGTCGAGCTGCTGCAAAGTCAGCTCAAGGATCAGCAGAGCCGGTTTGAGGCCGGGACAGTGCCGCGTTTCAATGTGCTGCAAGCGCAGGTCGCGCTTTCGAACGCCGAGCCGGCGTTGATCGCGGCGAGAAACAATTACCTCATCGCGCAGCTCACGCTCGCGCGGACGCTCGGGCTCGGCGCGAGCAAAGTGCGGCCTGGTGCACCGCCGATCAACGCGATTGGCGAGCTGACCGTGGTGCCGGTGGATCTCGACGTCGCCTCAGCGCTACAGCTCGCACGCGCGCGCCGCCCATTTTTGAAAGTGCAGCGGTTGCAGATCCTTCAGGAAGTCGAGGACGTGCGGGTGCAATATGGAAATCTGCAACCGACGATTTCGGCGGATGGCGGCTACGAATTTCGCAACTCACATTCGACAACGGACCTGCGTCAGGTTGTTGACGGTTGGTTTTTTGGCGCGACCGGCTCGTGGGACATTTGGGACAGCGGCGCGACTTATGGTTTGATCAAACAGGCGCGCGCGAAGCTGAATACGGCGAAGGTCACTTACGAGGATTCGGTGCATCAGGTGGATCTCGAAGTGCAACAGGCGATCTCGAATTTGCGGCAGGCGCAACAGACGATCGAGAGTCAGCAAAAAAATGTGGAAGTCGCGCTCGAGGCCGTCCGTCTCGCTCGCGAGCGGCTCGCAGCGGGCGCCGGCGTCCAACTCGACTTGCTCAATGCGCAGGTGCAGCTCACGCAGGCACGCAGCACGGAGCTGCAGGCTAGGCATGATTATAATGCCGACATAGCGGAGTTCGAGCGCGCGACGGCGACCGCGACGCAATACGAGGAAACTTTCCGCGACCCGCTCACGCGCCGCGCGCGCGAAGCTGCGGACCGCGATGCAGCGCGCCCGATCGGGAAGTGAGCGTGCCGATCCTCGCCTTTCCGGCGCTCGCTGGATTGGAAAATGTTCGCCACGCATTCACGTTGCGCGTGCCGGGGCTCGACGTTCAGACGGATCGTGAAACGGCTTTGCGCCGGCTCGATCAATTTCACGCGCAAGCCCGTGAGGAGCTGCTCGGAGGCGCAGCGCCTTTCATCACCGCGCGGCAGGTTCATGGGAACAAAGTTGCGACGGTTCAAGAAGATGCCGAAGCGTGCTTCGAGGAAACGGACGGGCTGATCACGAATTTAAACAAGGTTTGTCTCGGTATTTATGTCGCCGATTGCTGTGCGGTTTATCTCGTCGATCCCGTCAATCGCGCGATCGGGCTTCTGCATTCGGGCAAAAAAGGAACCGAGCTCGCGATCGTGCCGCGGGCGCTGGACGCGATGCACGCCGCCTTCGGATCCGATCCGCGCG
Organism: uncultured Verrucomicrobiae bacterium; assembly: GCA_963836755.1. Lineage (GTDB taxonomy): Bacteria > Verrucomicrobiota > Verrucomicrobiia > Chthoniobacterales > Chthoniobacteraceae > JAJPJG01. Next base: position 527,823 of record CAWIKF010000001.1, read on the forward strand.
AAATGATCGTGCAGCTCAGTCCGTGCATTCGGCCGCCGGAATACGAAATTGATTTTGCCGCGCGAATCTCCGCGCAGTGCCGCGAATGCGGTGTCCAGCAAGTCTTTGACTCTGCGTTAAACACCGGCGCCGACCTCGGGCGATTTTATTCCTACCGCATTGAGAAAGGGCGCACCGGACGGATGCTCGCGATGCTCGCGCTCGATTTTTAATTTCGAAAAATCCCGAAATTTTGCGTCAAATTTCCGCGATAGCTCCGTTAGTCTTTTCTCGATGAAGCGCTCTTTCGATCCCGCCGAGCCGGAAATGATGGATTTGCCGCAGGCGGTCTCGCCCGAGTTGGAGCGCGACCTGGAAAATCTCGGCAATCTCAACCGCTATTTTGGCGGGCATTATTTGGTGCGGCGTTTCATCAAACACTGGCTTTTGCCCGGCCGCAGCTATCGGTTGCTCGATCTCGCCACCGGACCCGGCGATGTGCCGCGGATGATTGTGCGATGGGCGCGGACGCGCGGCATTTCGGTGAAAATTGACGCCGTCGACCTCCATTCCTCGACGCTCGAGGTTGCGCGCAGCCGCAGCGCTGATTTTCCAGAAATCAATTTCATGCGCGCCGATGCGCGGGTTTTTGAAAATCCGCAAACATACGACCTCGTTTGCTGCTCGCTGGCGCTGCATCATTTTTCAGAAATCGATGCAGTCAAAATTTTGCGCCGCGCCTGTGAACTTTCTCACGACAAGGTTCTCATCTCCGACCTCGAGCGGAATCCCCTGACGTGGGTTTGCGTCTATCTCGTCACTGCGCTCATCTTTCGCGATCGGATGACGAGATACGACGGCCGACTCTCCGTTAAACGAGCGTTCTCATTCCGCGAGATGGACGAACTCGCCCAGCAGGCGGGCTGGAGCGATTACGGACACGGCCGATTTTTACCGGCGAGGCAGGCGATTTGGATCGGGAGAAAAGACGACACACCAGCCGTCGATCTCAGCAGTGCCGCACTCGATTTTGCGACGTAAAAGTCTGCGCTACAGCTTTTCGATTTCGCTGCGCAGGTCTTCTTTTTTAAGCCCAAGTTTTTGCTGAAGTTTTCCGAGCCACTCGTCTTCCTTGCCAGACGCAAAGGTCAGGTCGTCGTCGGTGAGCTGCCCGTATTTTTGTTTCAGCTTCCCTTTCACTTCGTTCCAATTGCCGCGGAGATTTAGTTTTGTAGTCATACAACAGTTTCGAATTTCCGGGCCGGAAAGGTCGCTGCAGGTTGCGATTTCCACTGCCTGAAAATTGGGAATCAGACGCGTCGAAATCTTCGGCTCGCTTCGATATCGAGCTCGTCTGCTGAAGAAGCCGACGGCACCGGAAGCGGTATCAACACTGCATCGGCGGGGATTTCGCGCCATCCGGCATCGTCGAAAAAAATCGTGCGGCGCTGGAGTTTGACGAAGATCTGGCGCAAGGGCTGCAGCGCAGCGACCGGCAGCGAAATTTCTGCGATGCGCCCGCGGATGCGGATCGCGGCGCGGCGCACCGGCTCGCCTGTGACGAGATTGAAAATTTGCGAGCATCGCGAGCTCGCTGGAAACTTGAGCGACCAGCGGACGCTGCCGGCGACGAGGCTTTCCATTGCGACCACGAGAATTAATCCGGCGAAAGTCGCCCGGCTGCGCGGCAAGCGGATGATCAGCCGAAGCGCGCCGCGATGCTTGTTGCCGGAGATGATCGGATGAAAATGATCGAACTCAGCAGGTGCCGATGCGGCGTAAAAAATTTCATGCGCCTTCGCGTAAGCGGTGAAACGTTTTGCGCTCAGCGTCATCTGGCTTTCGTGACACAGAATTGCGTCGCGTTTCTGCTCGATTTCCTGCGGCCGCAAATGGAGGGTCCATTCGCGGCGCTCACCGCGGCGGCGCGGGAAATGGACGAGATAACGGAGTTGGCGCGGAGCGTGGTCGAGCCGCGCGAGCGCGAGTTGCGAGAGGACGAAAAGCGCGCTGTGATCGGGATGTGTGTCGGTGCCGGAAGGGACCACGAGCAGCGTCGGGCGCCAGCCTTCGATCTCGCTGCAAAGCGTGCGCAGCGCGCCTTCATCGGCAGCGAGTAAAAGTCCGGTCACGCCTTGGTCGGGAAATCCTAAGAAGCGGGCGGCTTTTTTTGGCAGACCGAGCCGCGCCATGGCCGCGAGCGCTTCTCCACGGCGGCGGCGGCCCCAGCGGCGGCGATCGATCGCGCCAACTTTTAAACGACGTTCGACAACGCGTTGCGGCCACGGATTATCGTCGCCATCGGTCGCAAAGACGATGCGAACGGACGCGCCGGCGACGCGCGCGCGCTGGATGAGGCCGCTGTTGGCGAGAGCTTCGTCGTCCGGATGCGGAGCGAGGATGAGGATGCGATCGTGGGAGGTCAGTTTCATTCGATTTTGCCGGTGGGATGAAAGCCGCGCTCGAGCGCCTGCGCCCAGACGAGCGTGATGGGTCCTGAGCCTTTGGTAACCTGCAATGTATGCGGGCCCGCGGTCAAGGTGCGTGCGCCGTGGATCGGCTGTCCATCAAGCGTGCCGTCGACTTCTCCATTTCCATCCACGACATCGTAGCGTGCTGGCCATAACGTCGTAAAAGTTGCAGCGGTGTTCAGCGCGAGCTGCGGGAATTTTTTTCCCGCGACCAAAATTCGTTTGCCGACGGCGACGTAATTTTGATCGACAAATGCGTGATCGATTTCCGTCAGCCGCGCCGGCCTTACCACGCATGTGCCAGTGGCGACGAGCGCGGCGGGAATGCTGTCGTCGATGAGACCGTGCTTGATGCGCGCCATCGTCACGCCTTCGAGCACGTAATAAAAAGGCCGCTGCCGAAAAATGGTTTCGCCTTTTGCATCCATGATGATTTGGTCGCGATCGACGAGGCGAAGAATTTCCTGGAGACGATCGGCGAAAGGTTTCGCGTCATCGGTGGCAAAGGGGAAGATGCGCGCGCACCAAAACATCTCGCCAATAATTAGCAAAACAGGCAGCGCATAATGAAGCACGGGATGAAACTTTTTCCCGAGCGACATCAGCCATCCAATGGCCGGCACCAGCGCCACGACAAGGATTGGGAGGATTGGCAAATTATCCTGCGACGTCACGAGCGGCCAATAACTGCGCAGAAACATGTAGGCAAAAACGGCCGTCAGCAAAAGAATTGCGCGGCGCGAGGCGATGAGGCGATCGGGATGCGAGCGCAAAATAAACCACGCGATCCCGAGCATCGGTGGAATCGAAAGTGGCAGGAGAAATTGGTGAAAGCCGAACGAGCGCCATTTTCCGAGACCGGGCATGGTGTTGTGCAGGATCACGCAATAATACATCTGCGGCAGCGCGCCATTCAGTGCGAAAAATGCGATGAGCATCGACGGCACGATGAGCGCGCCGAGAAGCGCGAGCGCGAGCGGTTTCCAAATTTGCGCCCCGCGAAATTTCTCGCCGGCAAATCGCCTCAGCACCAGGACGCACAGCGCCGCGAGGCCGAGTGAAAGCACGAGCAACGTTGTTTTCATGGAAGTCGCGAAGGCTGTCCCCATTACGAAGCCAAACCAAAAAGCGCGTCTGCCCTCAAATTTACCAAGTGTCAGAATCAGCATCGAGACGCACCAGAGCGCGGTCCACAAATCGTCGGTGCGAAATTCCACCGAGCAATAAAAGAAAGTTGGGATGAACGCCGCGAGCACGGCTGCGAGCAAGCCTCCGAGCCGATTCGCGAGCCGTTCACCCATCTTAAAAACTGTCCAGAGGCAGAGAAAAAACAGCGGGATCATCGCGAGCCGCATCGGGATGAGGATGTCCGCGCGCTCACCGAAGATGCGGAACAGCGGTGCGCAGAGCATTTGAAAAAGCGGGCTGTGGTTATCGAAAAGATCGCGGTATTGCAGCAGCCCGTTTGCCCATCCCCAGACAACGTGCAGATGCTGCGGCTCGTCGGAATCGACGCGGTAATGCATCGCCGCGACGATGCGCAGCCAGAGCACGAACAGCAAAAATGCAGCCGCAACACAGCGCTTCAAAATGAGCGACTGCGTGCGGCTGTCCCTTGGTTGAACGACGGAAAAGACGGGGAGGGTGGTCGTGCCAATCTGCATTGGTGAGGATACTGGCGAGGCGCTGTAAAAATGCACTTTCCGCGCGGTGACAGTTTTGTAATCAGGCTGCCGGCACGTGCAGCGAAAACAGGGAGCCTGCGCCGGGCGTGCTCTCAACTTCGCACCGGCCGGCGTGCGCTTGCGCGATGGCTTTGACGAGACTCAGCCCGAGCCCGAGCCCGCGCTGCGAACGGCTTTTGTCGCCACGATACAGCCGCTCCCAAACGTGCGGCATATCCTCACGCGGAATGCCGATGCCGGAATCGCGCACGTCGATGATGATGCTGCCGTTTGCGCGGTGGCTCTCGATTTTCACTTCACCGCCCGCGGGCGTATATTTGACGGCGTTGTCCAAAAGATTTGCGATCGCCTGGCGGAGTCTGCTTTCGTCCGCGAGTGCCGGCCAGTCATCGGTCGCTGCGACGGAAAGATGAACCTGTTTTTCCTCCGCGACATCGCGGTAAAGATCGGCGACCTGCGCGACGATGGCGCCGACGGAAACTTTTTTCAAATCGAGCCGCATCGCGCCGGTCTCGGCCTCGGAGATGTCCATCAAGGTGTTCAACATCGTGATCACGCGTTCCGATTCCTCGATGCAATCCGCGAGCGCTTCCTGCGCCGTTTTCACATCGCGTGGATATTGCAGCGCCATCTCGGCGTGCCCGCGCAGACGCGCGAGCGGTGTCCGCAAATCGTGTGCAACGTTGTCGAGCACGTTTCGCATTCCTTTGATGAGCGCGTCGATGCGCTCGAGCATTTGATTGAAGGAAACTACGAGCTCGCGCAGCTCATCGGCAGTTTTTCGCGGCGAAATTCGAGCGTCCATTTTTCCCGTGTCGATGATCGCGCGCACCGCGTCGTTGAGCTGGCGAATCGGCGCCAGCACACGCTGCCCGATTAATGCGCCGCCGATGAGCGCGAGCAAAATCACAGGCAAGATGACAGCTGCGCAGACGCCGCGAAAGTGATTGAGAAACGCCTGGCGATGCTGCGTGTCGTGGCCGACCTGCAGGAAATTTCCGTCGCCCATCTGCATGTTCATCAGCTCCATCCCAGGCTCGCCGGGGATTTCAAAAATCGTCCACCGGTCGACTGTGGGCCTTTCGTGCTCGGACATCTCCAGAGTTTTTGCCCCAAAGTTGCTGCTGTCCGGCGCCGCCGCGAAAAGCGTGTGATTCGTGCCATCGGCGACACGGACGAAAAAGCCGTTTCCGTGTTTCTCGAGGATGACTTTGCGCAACTCGCGGATGCCGTCTTCATGATATTCTCCGGCGAGTTCCTTGAGCTTCGCATGAATGATTGCGCGGTCGCTTTTTCGCAGCGTCGATTCGAGAGAGAAATCGACGAGGTAAAAAAGCGTCAGCGCACTGAGCACGAAAAATCCGCAATACCAGGCCGTGAGCCGCGCGCTGACGGTGCGGCGCAGGAGATCACGCAGCCCTGATAACATAGCCGACCCCGCGAATCGTGTGGATCAAAGGCGCGTCAAAGTTGCGGTCGATCTTCGTGCGAAGCCGGCAGACGAGCACGTCCACGACATTCGTCTGCGGATCGAAATGGTAATTCCAGACGTGCTCCATGATGAGCGTTTTGGAGACGACGCGATCGGCGTTGCGCATGAAATATTCCAGCAGCGAAAATTCCCGCGGCTGCAATTCGATTTCTTCGCCGCCCCGCTCAACCCTGTGTTTGAGCAGATCGAGCGAAAGATCGCCAACGGTCAGTTTCGACGGCTCAGCCTGATCGGTCGCGCGGCGGATGAGCGCGTTCACGCGCGCGAGCAATTCCGAAAATGCGAACGGTTTTGTGAGATAATCGTCGCATCCGATTTCCAAACCTTTCACGCGATCATCCACCGAGCGCCGCGCGGTCAGCGCGATCACGGGCGTTTGGATTTTTTCGCGCCGCACGCATTCGATTAATTTCAGCCCATCGATTTGCGGCAGCATCAGATCGACAATCGCCGCGTCGTATTTTTCGTGCAACGCAAAGTGGAGTCCGTCGCGTCCATTCGCCGCGTGATCGACGGCAAAGCCCGCCTCTTTTAATCCGCGCAGAACGAATGACGCGATCTTCTGGTCATCTTCGACGAGGAGCAAACGCATTTGAAAAGTATCACGTGTTTGTTGTGCGGCGGCAACGTTGCGCCGATTACAAATGTGTAATCGAGCGTTAAAACTCCGCTTAACGGTGGCCGCCGGGCTTTGCTCGATGCCCCTTTTTTGCGCAATCTCTCGTTGACAAAAATCGGCGCGGGGCGTTAGGCCTGTGTTCGGTTGAACATACAATTTGAAATGGAAAGGACCAGCTCAGCCGAGCGCGTGTTGGGAACGCTGGAAACGAACAGCTCCTACCGTCTGCTCTTTGAAAAAAATCCGCAGCTGATGTGGGTTTTTGATGAGGATTCGCTCCGTTTTCTCGCGGTGAACGACGCCGCGATACGGCATTACGGCTACACGCGCGAAGAATTTTTGCGCATGACTGTGAAAGACGTGCGGCCGCAATCCGAGCTGCCGGGCATGCTTGAATTTCGCTCGCAGCTCACGCTCGCGTTCATGGAATTCGGCGCGCCGACGCAATGGACGCACCGGAAAAAGGACGGCACGCTCATCGAGGTCGAATGCAAAGGCGCGAGCATTCTTTTCAATGGCGCGAACACGCGGCTGATCATCATCGAAGACATCACCGAGCGGATCAAGAATGCCGCGCGGCTGCGGGAGATGGCGGAAAATTTTCAAATTTTTTTCGACGGCGCATCCGAAGGAATTGCGATTCACGACGCCGGGACGATTCTCGCTGCGAATGCGGCGCTCGCGACGCTGCTGGGATGCGCTGAGCACGGTTGCGTCGGCGAATCGCTACTTGATTACGCGGCGCCGGAGTCGCGCTACCAACTCCTCTCGTGCTTTCGCACCGCGAGCGTCGCGCCCGTGGAATTTTCGCTGCTGCGCAATGATGGATCGCGCGTTCGCGTGCTGGGCACGAGCCGCAGCGTCCGCTTTCACGGAAGGATGGCGCATGTTTTACTTCTGCACGACATTAGCGCGCGCGCCTTCGAGGATTTTTCCGACTGCCTGCGAGGGCTCGATCGGGTCGAGTAAACTTTGACGCCACAGGCATAAGGCTGCGCGAGGAATGGTCGCGGCGTTTGAGAAGGCTTCCTTGCCCTGCCAAACCCCGCGTGATACCGTGCGTCCCTTTTTCTTATGGCCACCAGCATTATCGACCCCAGCCGGCTCGACAAAATCGAGTTCAGCAATGACGAGATCGCCCGCTACTCGCGCCATCTCATCATGCCGGAGGTCACCCTCGAGGGCCAGAAACGGCTCAAGGCCGCGAGCGTTTTATGCATCGGCACCGGCGGTCTCGGCTCGCCGATCGCGCTTTATCTAGCGGCCGCCGGCATCGGGCGGCTCGGGCTCGTCGATGGCGACATCGTCGATTTTTCCAATCTCCAGCGCCAGATTTTGCACGGGACAAAAGATGTCGGCCGCAAAAAACTCAACTCAGCGCGCGACCGCATCCGCGAGGTGAATCCGAACGTCCAGATCGATCTCCACGACACGATGTTCACGAGCGAAAACGCGCGCGAAATTGCCGCGGACTATGACCTCGTCATCGACGGCACGGACAATTTTCCTACGCGCTATTTGTCGAACGACATCTGCGTCTTTCTAAAAAAGCCAAACATCTACGGCTCCATCTTTCGCTTCGAAGGCCAGTGCACCGTCTTCGCGCCGCATCTCGGCGGCCCGTGCTATCGCTGTTTGATTCCGGAGCCGCCGCCGCCGGGCCTCGTCCCGAGCTGCGCGGAAGGCGGTGTGCTCGGCGTGCTGCCCGGAATCATCGGCGTGATGCAGGCGATCGAGGCGGTGAAACTCATCATCGGCATTGGCGAACCGCTGCTCGGCCGGATGATCGCGTTCGACGCGTTGAAGATGGAGTTTCGCCAGTTCAAATTGCGTCGCGATCCGAAGTGCCCGGTCTGCGGAGAAAATCCGACCATCACCGAGCTGATCGACTACGATCAATTCTGCGGCATCCCGCAGGCAGCGGCCGCGGAAGCAGCAGAGGAGCCGATTCCCACGATTTCCGTGCACGATTTAAAACGCAAACTTGAGGCGAAGGAACCGTTCGTGCTCGTCGATGTTCGCGAAGGTTTTGAATACGAGATCGCGCGGATTCCTGGGTCAAAATTGATCCCGCTCGGCGAGCTTCCTTCGCGCATGAGCGAGCTCGACAGCGCGGACGAGATTGTTTTGCACTGTAAAACAGGCGGTCGCAGTGGGAAAGCCCTCAAACTTTTACGCGAAGCCGGTTTTGCGAAGCTCTGGAACGTCGAGGGCGGCATCACCGCGTGGGCTGATGAGATTGATCCGGCTGTCCCGAAATATTGATCAGAGCGGCTTTTCCAAGCCCGCTGTCGCCCGCATCAGTTCGTCGCGAAAGTCCATTTCATCATGGTCCCCGAGGTATTGCATGAGGAATGGATTCACTGCACCGCGCCGGAGCACGCCGGTGAAGACCATTGGATACGGCCCGCGATAAATCACGTCGTTCACCCGCAGTTTCTCCTCGAGGATGCGCCGCATTTTCTTGTGCGAGATTTCCGTGAGCCACGGATAATCGCGGTTAAACTTTTTCTTCAAGCGACGGCGGCGTTCCTTCCGCCAAAGTTTCAGCCGCTCCCAATCGACGCCAATTTTTCGCGCCGATGCGCGCGCTTCTTCGCCGGTGATCCAGCGCGCGAGTGAATGCGCCGCGCGCGCGCCGCTCATGCTCGCTCGTCGCAGCGCCCGCGCGGCAAAGGAGAGGGGACGCATTTCCATTTCGCTGCCGCAAATCCGTAATGCGCTCGTTTTCCACTCGTCTGGAAAAGCGGCGTGGGGATCGCCGGAGAGCCGTTCAAAATCCCACGGACTTTTTCCCGGCGGCGACATCGCGAGAAAATGCAGCGTCATTTTTTCCAGCACGTCGAGCTGCCAGAGCGCCGGATGCAGCGCGAACTTTGACGTGAACGAACGGTCGAGGCGCATCGGATGAAAGCCGCCATGCCGCTCGACTTTCCCCACCACGCGCCGCGGATGATCCCAGCCTTGCAAGCTCATGCAGACGGCCCCGCATTGCTCGAGCAACGCGGGGATCGTTTCGTTGAGATGCCGCGCGTGGCACGTGCCAAGCGGCGGATGATCGTCGAGAATCAAATAAACCAGCCGCACACCTTTCGCACGCAGATCGGCGCACGCATCGGCGAGGATTGCCATCCAGTTCGCTGGGGAACTTTTCAGCGGTAAGAATTGTGTCTCGGTGCTCGCCACTCCCGCGAAGAAAATTGGCGGATGCTGCGGCCAGCATTCTGCGATGCGGCGCGCGGTGACACGCGCGAGTGGCAGACATCGAGCAAACGTCGGGATCAGAATCGCTAAAGGCGAGCGCGTTTGCATACGCATGATCGTGGCGCGGAATTGCGACGCACACGAATTTGATACAGTTTCAGCCTACTTTGAATTGCGTGGTCAAGGCTACGATTTCGTCCTGCTCGGATTGGCCCAGGTCGGTGTAAAACGGTAGCCGCAGCAGGCGATCACTAATCTCTTCCGTCACTGGACATTGCCCAGGTGCTCCCCCAAACCGTCTCCCCATCTGTGATAAATGCAGCGGGAGGTAGTGAAAGGCGCTCACAATACCGTTGGTTTTTAGTTTCCTGATCAATCGCTGCCGTGCGTCCAGCGAAGGGAGGAGGATATAAAACATGTGATACGGCTGTTCACATTCGACCGGAATGTTCGGCAAGCCAACTCCATTCTCGACTGCCCAATCGGACAGGTGCTCGAAGTAAAAATCCCAGATCCGCCGACGATTGCCAAGGATGCGTTCGCGCGCCTCGAGTTGCGCGTATAAATACGCGGCCAGAAGATCGGATGGGAGATAGCTCGACCCGATATCCACCCAATTGTATTTGTCCACCTCGCCACGGAAGAACCGGGTTCGATCGGTGCCTTTTTCGCGGATGATCTCCGCCCGCTCGATGAGCGCCGGGTCATTGATGAATAATGCGCCGCCTTCACCGCACGAGAAGTTTTTGGTCTCGTGGAACGAAACGGCCGCCATGCGGCCGAAAGATCCGAGGGGTTGACCGCGGTATTTTCCGAAAAGGCCATGTGCATTATCCTCGACGACTGCGATGCCTCGGCGGGTGGAGATGTCCATGATCCGGTCCATCGCGCAGCCAACTCCGCCATAGTGCACCGGAACGATTGCCTTGGTATGCGCTGTGATCAGTTCCTCGACATGCACTTCATCGATGTTCAGCGTGTCGCGGCGGATATCCGCAAAGATGGGTCGCGCGCCGCGCAGGGCAAAAGCGTTCGCCGTTGAGACAAACGTGAACGATGGCACGATGACTTCGTCGCCTTCCTGAAGATTCAGGAGAAGTGCCGACATCTCAAAGGCGTGAGTGCAGGACGTAGTCAGAAACGCCTTGCTTACTCCGAGCAGCTCCTCGAGCAGGCGATGACACTTTTCCGTGTAGCGCCCGTCGCCCGAGGTTTGCCCTTGGGAGAATACATCGGCGATATATTCCAGTTCGGGACCAGCGAGTGAAGGTTTGTTAAAAGGGACACGAATCGCCGACATATCCATTAGCCACCCAAGGTATCGGAAAGACTATTGAGCACTTCACTGGCGCGTCTCTGTGTCCCCTTATCTTCGAATTTGACTTCCTCCATTAGAAACTTCCTCCAGTTAAAAGCTGCCATCGCGTGACCCGGCGTGCGCAGCATTTATACGTAACATAGCGTTCTTGCAACAATGAACGCGCTCTTGCGGATCGTTCCCCAAGATCATGCGCAATTATGGCGGCGCGGCGTCGACCGCGGGGACTTTCACGCGATCCAAGTCCTGCTTCACCGCGCGAAGTCAGGCATCCTTCAGGCGCCAGTTTTCCCAGACGAATGGAGATTGAAACCGCCTCCGTCCGGCTTGAATTCCTTCGTGTTGAAAACCGATGAGCCGTCGGCGGCAACTTTGATTTTCATCCGCTCCGTTTTGCCGGCGAGCCCATTCATGTCAGTGACGAGTTGGGGAGCGCCGTGTGGTGTGAAAGTCATGCGCGGGATGCCGTCACCTTTAGCAGCCACGCGCTGCGCAGCCAATCGCATCTTTGTTGCAACTGTGAAACTTTGTGGTTTCCCCGCGGCCTCATCTCGCGGAGAGTCTCACGTTTTTTAACAAAAGCGCGCACATGCAAACCATCGTCATCGGCCACAAAAATCCCGACATGGATTCCATCTGCTCGGCCGTCGGCTATGCGCGGCTGAAGACTTTGAATGGCGTCCCCGATGTCATCGCCGGGCGCGCGGGGAATACGAATGAGCGCATCGATTTCGTGCTCGGGAAGTTCGGCGTGGAAGCACCCGTCTTTTTCAGCGATGTCTCGCCGCGCGTCGGCGATGTGATGCAGCGCGAGGTGATTTCCGTGCCCGCCGATTGCACGGTTTACGATGCCGTGCAGATCATCGAGCGCAACCGCCTGCGCGGCCTGCCGGTGCTCGATGCCGATGGCTGCTGCCTCGGCCTGCTCTCGACTTACAAGGTCAACCATTACCTTTTCCCGCCGCGCGACGAGGCGCTTTCCGCGCGCAATGTCTGCGCGTCGCTCGCCGGCATCGCCGCAAGCTTTGCCGGGAAAATTCTTCGCGGCAATCGCAGCGCCGAGATTGAAAATTTCACGCTCGTCATCGGCGCGATGCAGACCGAATCCTTCACGCGCCGCCTCGCGAGCACGCAGGAGAAAAACATCATCCTCCTCGTCGGCGATCGCGATGAAGTCCAGCTCCGCGCAATCGCCGGCGGCGTCCGCGCCATCGTCATCACCGGCGGACTCGCCGCGAGCGACCGCGTCCAGGAGGCGGCGGAAAAAGCGGACGTCACGCTGATCAGCTCGCCGCACGATACTGCGACTTCGGTGCTCCTCGCGCGCGGTGCGACAAAAGTTGACCGCATGCTCAGCTCGGAGTTGAAAACGTTCCATGCCGACACTCCGCTCGCCTCCGCACGCGACCTCGCGGCGATTTCGCACGCGTTCGTCTTCCCGATTCTCGACGACCACAAAAAGCTCGTCGGCATCTTATCGAAAAGCGATTTCATCAAGCCTATCCCGCGCCAGCTCATCCTCGTGGATCACAACGAGCTCTCGCAGGCAGTCCCCGGCGCCGCCGACATGCCGATCGTCGAGGTGCTCGATCATCATCGGCTCGGTGGATTTTCCACGCACGCGCCGATCCATTTCTGGAATTATCCCGTCGGCTCGACCAGCACCATCGTCGCACTTTGTTATGAGCAGATGCGCACGAACATGCCGCCGGACATCGCTGGCCTGCTGATGGCGGGCGTGATTTCCGACACGCTCAATCTCACTTCGCCGACGACCACGCCGACCGATTGCCGCATCCTCCAGCAGCTCGCGGAGATAGCCGGCGTCGAGCCCGCCACTCTCGCGAGTGAAATTTTCTCCGTCGGCTCGCCGCTCTCCACGATGTCCGCCGAGCAAGTCGTGACGGCCGATTGCAAGGAATACGACGAGGCCGGCATCCGCTTCAGCGTGTCGCAAGTCGAGGAAATGAACCTGACGCGATTCTACGAGCGCGAGACCGAGATCGCCGCCGCGCTCGCCCGTTTCCGTGCGCGGCAGGGACTTTATTTCGCCGCGCTTTTCGTGACCGACGTCACTTCGCAGAACTCGCTGCTGCTCCTTTCCGCGCCGCCCGAGTTTGTTTCAAAAATCGATTTTCCCGCGAAACACGAGAGCCTTTGGGAACTGCCGGGCGTCGTCTCGCGCAAGAAGCAACTCCTGCCGCATCTGCTCACGTTGCTGGGAGCTTCTGCTTCTGCTCCAGCACAGGCTTGAAGAGGTCGCCCTTCTTCGCAACCCGCTTCAGCACAGCCTCCGCGTCAAAGACGAGCAAGTCCGCGTCCTTCTTTTTGAGGCAATTTTCCACCTCGTCCCACGTCACCGGCGTCGAGACAGTCGGCTGCTGTTTCGCGCGCAGCGAGTAAACGCTGATCGTCGTCTTGTGCTCGTCATTTTGACTCCAATCGACAAGCACTTTGTTCTTGCGCAAACTTTTTAACATCTTGGAAACAACCGCATCCGGATGTTGCCGCTCCAGCCTTTCCGCCAGTGCGTGCGAATATGCCTTTGTCGCGTCAAAGTTCACCTTCGTATTCAGCGGCGCGTAGACCTGCAATCCCTTCGAGCCCGACGTCTTCGCGTAGCTCTCCAGCCCATCGCCCGCCATGATCTCGCGCAGCCAAATCCCGACCTGACAGCATTGCACCATGTCCGCCGGCGCGCCCGGATCGAGATCGAAGACGAGCACCGTCGGCTGCTCCGGCTTGCGCGAGGCAGCCAGCGCCACGTGCAGCTCCAGGTCGGCGAGATTCGCCGCCCAGACCAGCGTCGGCAAATCCTTCGCGAGACAGTAATGCATCGTCCGCTGGTTCCCCTCGCTCCAGATCGGCGCGGTCTTCACCCACGGCGGCCGATGCTCCGGGCAGTTCTTTTCGTAAAAGAAAAAGCCGTCCACGCCATTCGGGTAGCGCTTCAGCGTCAGCGCGCGGTTTTTGATGTGCGGCAGCAGCACCGGCGCGATGCGGATGTAATAATTGATCACATCTCCCTTCGTGAAACCGGCGGCGGGATAAAGAACCTTGTCGAGATTGGTCACGGGGATGTTGCGCCCCTCGACCTCGAGCTCAGCAGATTTGCCCATACCCAAGAGAATCGCGCGCAAGCGTCTCACCCGCCGTAAGTCTCATCTGGTAGGCAAGCTATGCAGGTCCTGAGAAATGCGGTGGCGTCTGCCAATGGTTTGCCCGCCGATTCCCATTGCAGGAAATACCCTGCAAATCTGCGCATTTGTCGCATAATTTTACTCCATGCTTGAAGGCCACGAAGAACTTCGCGATTTCCGCACCGATCGCCGGATGCTCGTGCTCATAGCGCTTGCGCTGCCGATCGGCATCTTGAGCGCGTTCGTCGCAAAAGCTTTGCTCTGGCTGATCGCGATCATCTCGAACTTTGTTTTCTACCAGCACTTTTCTCCCGTGCTCGTCCCGCTCACCCAGCATCATCTCGGTGCTTGGGTCATCGCGGTGCCGGTGCTTGGCGCGATCATCATCGGGGTGATGGCGCGCTACGGCTCGGAGAAAATCCGCGGCCACGGCATTCCAGAGGCGCTCGAGGCGATCCTGCTCGGGCGCAGTTTGATCCAGCCGAAGATCGCATTCTTGAAACCGGTTTCCTCGGCGATTTCCATCGGCACCGGCGGCCCATTCGGCGCGGAAGGTCCGATCATCATGACCGGCGGCGCGGTCGGCTCGATGTTCGCGCAATTGTTTCGTCTCACGGCGGCGGAGCGCAAAACTCTGCTCGTCGCCGGTGCGGCGGGCGGGATGGCTGCCGTCTTCGCGACACCCATCGCAGCAACTTTGCTCGCAGTAGAGCTGCTGCTTTTTGAATGGCGGCCGCGCAGCTTCATTCCCGTCGCGGTCTCAGCAGTGGCGGCGTCGGTCGGGCGCGTGCCCCTGCTTGGTGCCGGGCCGGTATTTCCCATCATGCCGCATGACAATCTCAGCGCATCGGCGCTGGGGGCGGCTGTGCTGATCGGTATCATCGTCGGATTCGGCTCCGGCCTCGCGACGGTGATCGTCTACTTTTTCGAGGATCTTTTTCAAAAACTTCCCGTCCACTGGATGTGGTGGCCGGCCATTGGCGGCCTGTTCGTCGGCATCGGCGGATGGATCGACCCGCGCGTGCTCGGCGTCGGCTATGAACTGATCCACGGCCTTCTGCGCGGCAACATCCTCGGCGCGACTTTGCTCGGCCTGCTCATCGCGAAAACCCTCGTATGGGCCATCGCGCTCGGCTCCGGCACTTCCGGCGGCGTGCTCGCGCCGCTGCTCATCATCGGCGGCGCGCTCGGCGCAGCGTGCGGCCAGTTTTTACCCGTCGGCGACGCCGGTTTGTGGGCGATGATTGGCATGGCCGCGATGATGGGCGGCACGATGCGCGCCCCGCTCACCGGCATGTTTTTCCTGCTCGAGCTCACGCACGATTTCAATGCGCTGCCCGAGCTCCTCTGCGGCTCCGTCGCCGCGCTCGGCGTGACCGTGCTGCTCCTGCGCCGTTCGATTTTGACGGAAAAACTCGCCCGCCGCGGCCAGCACATCGCCTGCGAATACAGCGTCGATATCTTCGAAGTCGCGCGCGTCGGCGAGGTGATGACCCGCAACGTGCCGCTCATCCCCGCCACCACGCCGCTGCACGAATTCTCCGCACGGCTCGCGAGCGGCGACCCGGCGGTCTGCGCTCGGCAGGGAACTTTGCTCTCCGATGAAAATGGACGCCTCGTCGGCATCGTCACGCGCGGCGACGTCGTCCGCGCGCTGGAAACAAAGCCGGGCCGCGAGACCACGCTGCTCGAAGCGGGCAAATCCGATTTGATCGTCACACATCCCGAGGAAACGCTGCACGACGCCATTGGCAAATTGCTCAAGCACAACATTGGCCGGCTGCCCGTCGTCTCCCGCGACGATGCGCAAAAAGTAGTTGGCTACCTCGGCCGCGCAGGCATCCTCGCCGCGCGCCAGAAGTATCACCACGAGGAAGAGATCCGCGAACGCGGTTTCGGCCCCCAGCCCCAATTCGCCGGCACCTAGCGGGTAACGGCATGGGTCCAAGGAGTGACCGGCCATGTCAAGCAGTCATCGGCTAATACTAAGCGATGACCGCCTTGGGTTAAGGGACGACCGACCGATATCAAGCGATGCCCGGCTGATATCAAGCGACGACCGGCTAGGCTAAGGCGGTGACCGCGTAACATTAGCTGAAGAGGGCTTCATATATCTGCATAAAAACCGCCACCGCGCAGGATTACGTAGCGAGGATGCAGTCTTACATGAAGCGGATGACATATTACACGACGACCGCGCAGTATTACATCGTCACCATGCAGTGCTGCATGAAGACCGTGCAGTATTACACGACGACCATGTAGTGCTACATGGAGACCGCGCAGTATTACACGACGACCATGTAGTGCTACATGGAGACCGTGCAGTATTACATGGCGACCTTGTAGTGCTACATGAAGGCGGCGCAGTATTACAGGGCGAGCATGCAGTGCTACATGGTGACCGTGCAGTATTACATGACGACCATGTAGTATTACATGGTGACCGTGCAGTATGACATTGCCGCCTTTTTTGACCGCATCGCGACCGTGTTACTCTGTAAACCGTCCTCTCTGGCCTGCGCGGTGAGCGCGCAACGTCACTCGTCAAAACAGTAATCCCGAGCGGGACCAACGCTGGCTTGCGCGAAAAGTCCGCGGAACAACGCGGCCCTTTTCCCATCCCGAATCCGCAAGCGCCCGCTCCCGCATCGCCACCCGCTCGGCCTGCTTTGCTTCACCGGCATCATCGGCGCAGTGCATATTATATTGAAACCTCAGCCACCGGCACCATATCGTCGGCGCGCTGGATTCTTTATGGATGGACCCAATCACAGGAAACTCTGCTGCGCCGCAGACCGCGAGTTAAATAGGCGGAATAGCAGAAATCAAATCCAAGGATGACCACGCCCTGGTCGCGACCTGAGAGATGACCTACGAACGCGATTCCGCTCCCCATTCTTCTGTCGTCAGGGAACGGGACCTCGAAACGGATTTCATCGAAGAACTCCGCGGCCTGAAATACTACCGATCGTCCCGACATCCGCGACCGCGCTGCGCTGGAGAAAAACTTCCGCGAGAAGTTCGAGGCCCTCAACCGCGTCCGCCTCACCGATGCCGAGTTCGCCCGCCTGCTGGACGAGATCGTCACTCCGGACGTCTTCACCGCCGCCAAGACCCTTCGCAGCAATCAACAGCTTCATCCGCGACGACGGCACGCCGCTGAACTACACCCTCGTCAACATCAAGGACTGGTGCAAAAACACCTTCGAGGTCGTCAACCAGCTCCGCATCAACACGGACAACAGCCATCACCGCTACGATGTCATCCTGCTCATCAACGGCGTGCCCGGCGTGCAGATCGAGCTGAAGACTCTCGGCATCAACCCGCGCCGGGCGATGGAGCAGATCGTCGAATACAAGAACGACCCCGGCAACGGCTACACCAAGACGCTGCTCTGCTTCCTCCAGCTCTTCATCGTCAGCAACCGCGACCGCACCTACTACTTCGCGAACAACAACGCCCGGCACTTCGCCTTCAATGCCGACGAGCGCTTCCTGCCGATCTATGAGTTCGCCGACGAGGACAACAAGAAGATCACCCACCTCGACGACTTCGCCGACGAGCTTCCTCGTCAAGTGCACCCTCGGCCAGACGATCAGCCGCTACATGGTGCTCATCGCCAGCGAGCAGAAGCTCCTGATGATGCGGCCGTATCAGGTCTATGCCGTGCAAGCCATCGTGGAGTGCATCGACGCAGAACTGCGGCAACGGCTACATCTGGCACACCACCGGCAGCGGCAAGACGCTCACCTCCTTCAAGGCCTCCACGCTGCTCAAGGACAACCCCGACATCGAAAAATGCCTCTTCGTCGTGGACCGCAAGGACCTCGACCGCCAGACCCGCGAGGAGTTCAACCGCTTCCAGGAAGGCTGCGTCGAGGAAAACACCAACACCGCCGCCCTCGTCCGCCGCCTCCTCTCCGACGACTACGCCGACAAGGTCATCGTCACCACCATCCAGAAGCTCGGCCTCGCGCTGGATGAAAACAGCAAGCGCAACAAGCAGCGCAAAAAGAACGACCAGCCGACCTACAAGGAGCAGCTCGAACCGCTGCGCGACAAGCGCATCGTCTTCATCTTCGACGAGTGCCACCGCTCCCAGTTCGGCGAGAACCACAAGGCCATCAAGGAGTTCTTCCCGAACGCCCAGCTCTTCGGCTTCACCGGCACGCCCATCTTCGAGGCAAACGCCACCGCAGCAGAAGATCGAGGACACGCAGGCCTGCATGAAGACCACGGAAGACCTCTTCCAGAAGCAGCTCCACGCCTACACCATCACCCACGCCATCGAGGACGGGAACGTCCTGCGCTTCCACGTCGACTACTTCAAGCCCGAGGGCAAGAACGCCGCCCAAGCCGGGCGAGCCGCTGGCCAAGCGGGCCGTCATCGAGGCCATCCTCGCCAAGCACGATGCCGCCACCGGCGGGCGCCGGTTCAATGCCCTGCTCGCCACCGCGTCCATCAACGACGCCATCGAATACTACGAGCTGTTCGCCGACGATGCAGGCGGAGAAGCAGAAGGCCGATCCCGACTTCCAGCCGCTGAACATCGCCTGCCGTCTTCTCCCCGCCCGCCGACGGCGATCCCGAAAGCAAGTGACAGCAGATTCAGGAAGACCTGCCGCAGGAGAAGGAGGACAACGAGGTAGGAGCCCGAGAAGAAGAAGGAAGCCCTCAAGGCCATCCTCGCCGACTACAACGCCCGCTACGGCACCAACCACACGCATCGGCGAGTTCGATCTCTACTACCAGGATGTGCAGAAGCGCATCAAAGACCAGCAGTGGCCCGACGCCGACTTGCGAAAGGCTTCGCCAAGCGTGCCGCAGCACAAGATCGACATCACCATCGTGGTGGACATGCTGCTCACCGGCTTCGATTCCAAATACCTGAACACGCTCTATGTGGACAAGAACCTCAAGCATCACGGCTTGATCCAGGCCTTCTCCCGCACCAACCGCGTGCTCAACGCCACCAAGCCCTACGGCAACATCCTCGACTTCCGCCAGCAGCAGGACGCCGTCGATGCCGCCATCGCCCTCTTCTCCGGCGAAAAGACCGGCGAGCAGGCCCGCGAAATCTGGCTGGTGGAAAAGGCTCCCGTCGTCATCCAGAAACTGGAGGCCGCCGTGCAGAAGCTGGACGCCTTCATGAAGTCCCAAGGCCTCGACTGCACGCCCGACGCCGTGCGCCAACCTCAAGGGCGACGCCGCCCGCGCCGCCTTCATCGAGCACTTCAAGGAAGTGCAGCGCCTCAAGACCCAGCTCGACCAATACACCGACCTCACCGACGAAAACAAGCAGCACGATCGAGCAGATGCTGCCCGAGGACAACCTGCGCGGCTTCCGCGGCGCCTATCTGGAAACCGCCCAGCGGCTCAAGGCCCAGCAGGGCAAGACCGGCGAAGACGATGGCCCGAGCCCGGACGTGGACCAGCTCGACTTCGAGTTCGTCCTCTTCGCCTCCGCCGTCATTGATTACGACTACATCATGGGCCTGATCGCCCAGCTTCTCGGCAAGCAGGGCCGGGCAAGCAGAAGATGAGCCGCGAGCAACTCATCGGCCTCATCAGCGCCGATGCCAAGTTCATGGACGAGCGCGAGGACATCGCCGAATACATCGGCACCCTCAAGGCGGGCGAGGGGCTCAGCGAAAAAGCCATCCGCGACGGCTACACCCGCTTCAAGGCGGAGAAGGACGCCAGCGGAACTCGCCGCCATCGCCGCGCAAGCACGGCCTCGCCACCGCCGCCCTGCAAGCCTTCGTGGACGGCATCCTCGCACCGCATGATCTTCGATGGCGAGCAGCTCACCGACCTCATGGCCCCGCTCGGCCTCGGCTGGAAAGCCCGCACGCCAAGCCGAACTCGCCCTCATGGCCGACCTCGTGCCCGCTCCTCACCAAACGCGCCGGCGGCCGCGAGATCTCCGGGCTCAGCGCGTATGAGCAGTAAGACGAAACCACTGCCACGAAGGACGAGGCAAACCCGCACTGATGCCGAAGCTGCGGTTTCCGGAGTTTCGGGATGCCGATGAGTGGACAGAGAAGCCCCTTGAAGCAGCAGCACACATCAATCCGGCAAACGGCGGTCGCCGAAGACATTCGTCTATATCGACCTCGAGTCGGTCGCTACGGCGGAGTTGAAAGCAAAGGAACGAATTATCCCGAATCGGTGCACCAAGCCGTGCCCAAGGCTCGTGCGAACGCGGTGACATCATTTACCAAGTCGATTCGCCTCTACCAACGGCGACAACCTGCTTTGCGAGTTTGATGACGATGAAAACTACGTCGCATCTACGGGCTATGCTCGACTTCGAGGGCTAAGGGCAGTAATCGCGTTCTTTGCTATCATCGAGCATCCACACCGATTCCGTTTGTCGGAAGGGTCATCGCGAAGTGCACGGGTTCCAATTACCCAGCGATCAATTCATCGGACTTGGCAGAGATCACATCTGCCGATTCCACCCGACGCTCCCCGAACAACAGAAAATCGCCGAGTGCCTGAGTTCGGTGGACGAGCTGATCGCCGCGCAAGCGCGGAAAGTGGACGCGCTCAAGACCCATAAAAAAGGGCTGATGCAGCAGCTTTTCCCCCGCGAAGGCGAAACCCAACCCCGCCTCCGCTTCCCCGAATTCCAAAACGCCGGGGAGTGGGTTGCGAAACCCTTGGGCGAGATTTTTCCAATTTCCTCATCGAAGCGAGTCCACGAGTCAGACTGGACTTCGACAGGAGTGCCATTCTATCGAGCTCGTGAGATCATTGCGTCAACAACACGAGCCGATTCAACCTTGTTCATCAGCGAAGAGC
Organism: uncultured Verrucomicrobiae bacterium; assembly: GCA_963836755.1. Taxonomy (GTDB): domain Bacteria; phylum Verrucomicrobiota; class Verrucomicrobiia; order Chthoniobacterales; family Chthoniobacteraceae; genus JAJPJG01. The sequence continues at coordinate 548,543 of CAWIKF010000001.1, forward strand.
TTTACGCTGAATTCAGCAAGCAGACTCGAGAAATCCGCGACGGACACTTACTGGTCATGGCGTTGGCTCGATTGGCCGTTCCCTACTTGGTGAGAGCCGGAGATCGTTTCTACTTCAAGGACGGCAACATCATCTGGCTCAAAAATGACGGGAAGGAGCTGAGCGGAGAGTTTCTGCATTGCCTTTACGAAACCGATTGCGTTCAGAAACAGCTCAAGGCGATGGCTGATGTCGGAACAGTAGCAACCTACACCATCGACAACGCGAAAAGAACGCTAGCCGTCTTTCCGTCCGGACAAAGCCGAACAACAACGCATCGGCTCGTGCCTGAGCAGCCTCGACACCCTGATCACCGCCGAAACCCAAAAGCTCGAAGCCCTCAAGACCCACAAGAAAGGCCTGATGCAGCAGCTTTTCCCATCCCCCGACGAGCACCACAAGCCCATGAACATCCAGGAAGTCATCCAGACGATCAACCAGATGCAGGCGGATGGCAATCATCGACAGCTATGCCATCGGACGGAAGACCGCTCGAGGGAGCCGACCTTCACACCTGGAGCCGAGCTTTTCCACGCTCGATGTGATATCTTCGTCTGATACTTTCCCGCACCGAGGCGGGCTCCCTGCTCATCCAGTCCCCGTCCCAGCTTTACGATTACCTCACCGCGCGGGGCTGCACTGCGGAGGGCGAATACATCATCATCGCGGGCTGGCCGGTGCAGTTCCTCCCGCCCACGGGACCGCTCGCGGAGGAGGCTCTGGACAGAAGCCGCTGTGCACGATGTCGCGGGCGTTCCGGCCCGGGTCTTTTCGGCGAGAACTTATCTCGCCGCCATCGCGCTGCAAGACCGGACGCGCCGAAAGACAAGGCCCGGCTGCTCCAGTATCATCGAATCCGGTATCTCTTGATGCAACCACGGACGAATTCCGACGGAACTGCATCCTCACCCGGCACGCGCTCACGGCATCGGTGGGAGCAATTCCAGCGACAGCTTCAACTCTCCGACAACCACATGACTCACCGATCATCCAGAGCATCCTCGGAAGAGCAAGCGCCGCTACCGGCAGCTGCCTCGCCGCGGCGCCACCATCGCCGAGAATCAACTCCGGGATGCTCGATGCCCTGCGCGAGCGGGCTCTACTTTTGCGCCCTAGAGTCGGCAGTCCATCGTCCCGCGAAGAGCCGACACCCTATCACGCAGGACAAACCCCGCACCATGACCGACACCAACCAAAAACAACTGGGCAAGACCCTCTGGAGCATCGCCGACCAACTGCGCGGGGCGATGAACGCGGACGATTTCCGCGATTACATGCTGTCGTTCCTGTTCCTGCGCTACCTCTCGGACAACTACGAGACGGCGGCGAAGAAGGAACTGGGGCAGGATTACCCCGATGCTGACGCGACGGCAACGGCCGCAGTGCCGCTGGCGCTCTGGTATGCGAACAACCCGGACGACGTCGCCGGCGTTCGAGAAGCAGATGCGGCGCAAGGTGCATTACGTCATCAAGCCCGAGCACCTCTGGACCAGCATCGCCAACATGGCCCGCACGCAGAACGCCGAACTGCTCAACACGCTGCAGGCGGGCTTCAAGTACATCGAGAACGAATCCTTCCAGAGCACGTTTCAGGGCCTGTTCTCGGAGATCAATCTCGGCTCCGACAAGCTGGGCAAGACCTACGCCGACCGCAACGCCAAGCTCTGCATCGATCATCCAGAAGATCGCCGAAGGGCTTGGCGGAGTTCTCGACCGATATCGACACGCTGGGCGACGCCTACGAGTACCTGATCGGCCAGTTCGCCGCCGGGTCCGGCAAGAAGGCGGGCGAGTTCTACACGCCGCAGCAGATCTCCGACATCCTCTCGGCCATCGTCACGCTCGACAGCCAGGAACCGAAGACCGGCAAGAAGAAGCGGCTGGACAGCGTGATGGACTTCGCCTGCGGCTCCGGCTCGCTGCTGCTGAACGTGCGCAAGCGCATGGGGCCGCACGGCGATCGGCAAGATCTACGGGCAGGAAAAGAACATCACCACCTACAACCTCGCGCGCATGAACATGCTGCTGCACGGGGTGAAGGACACGGAGTTCGAAATCTACCACGGCGACACGCTGACCAACGACTGGGACATGCTGCGCGAGCCGAACCCGGCCAAGAAGCCGCAGCTTCGACGCCGTGGTCGCCAATCCGCCCTTCAGCTACCGCTGGGAGCCGACCGAGGCGATGGGCGACGACGTGCGGTTCAAGAACTACGGGCTCGCCCCCAAGTCCGCCGCCGACTTCGCCTTCCTGCTGCACGGCTTCCACTACCTGAAGGACGAAGGGGTGATGGCGATCATCCTGCCCCACGGCGTGCTGTTCCGCGGCGGCGCCGAGGAACGCATCCGCACCAAGCTGCTCAAGGACGGCCACATCGACACCGTCATCGGCCTGCCCGCGAACCTGTTCTACTCGACCGGCATCCCGGTCTGCATCCTCGTGCTGAAGAAGTGCAAGAAGCCGGACGACGTGCTGTTCATCAACGCCGCCGAGCACTTCGTGAAAGGGCAAGCGGCAGAACCAACTGACGCGACGAGCACATCGCGAAGATCATCGACACCTACCAGTACCGAAAGGAAGAGGATCGCTACTCCCGCCGCGTGGAGATGGAGGAGATCGAGAAGAACGACTTCAACCTGAACATCTCCCGCTACATCAGCACAGCGATAGGTGAAGAAGAGATCGACTTGGTAGAGACTCACAAAGAACTCGTGGAAATCGAAGAAAAGGTCAAAGCTGCTGCAACCAAGCATAACCGGTTCCTCAAGGAGCTAGGCCTAGACCCGCTGCCCTTCGGCGATTAAATCAGGGTGAGCGATGGGTGGATTACCTTCCACGGTAAGAGACAAATGGTAGCCGAAAGATTGGACGCTTTTTCTTTTTTGCGAATAATCCGGCTGTGGCACGGCACGCGCTAGATTCCCTGCTCCACTGCCAGTAAGGCAGTCTTTAAGGAAGGAGATTAAATATTATGAGTAATTCAAATGTAGTGAAACCAGCAATTGGTTTCCTGAACCGCGATGGGCAAGCGCTCTACGCATCAAAGATCGGGACGGTGATGGAGAAGATGGCTGGCAATGTCAGCTTCACGGATCCTATCCCGTCGTTGAGCACGCTGCAGGCTTCGATCGACATCTACACACCTGCCGCAGCGAAAGCTGTGAAAGGTGGTGTGCAGGCAACCGTGGCGCGTGATGCGGCACGGGCAGACCTTACGGCCCTCGTGCTGCAGCTCGCCAACTATGTGAGCGCAACTGCAAACGGTGACCTGGAGACGCTGCTTTCGAGCGGTTTCCCCACGCAGAAGACGACGCGGACACCTGTGGGGCCTTTGCCCGCGCCGAATGCGCCGACGGTGTCGCAAGGGACGCGCTCTGGCTCATGCACTACGGTGACTGCGCCAGTGCGTGGCGCTTCCAGCTATAACTGGAGCGTGGCGCTGGAGTCGAAGCCGGATGAGGATGTGCAGACATCCCAGACGACTGGCGCACGGGCGGCCTTCGATGGCCTGGCCCCGGGCGTGGTATATGTTGTTTCTGTCAACGCAGTCGGCTCGGCCGGCGTGAGTGACTGGAGTGATTACGGAAGTTTGATGGTGATCTAATAAGGTTGCGATTCAAGATGACGGAAGCCTTTGGAAGCGGCGCGTTCAGTGATGGACGCGCCGCTTTTCTTTAACGGAGAGGCGCTCCGGCTATTTCACCGGGATGATGTGACGAGGCACATGGGCGGGCACAAGCGCGCCGGCGCCAAACTTTTCCCATCCCAAACGATGCCGGCATTTGCGGTGGAGCGGAAATCGCGCATGGTAGCGGATGCAAAAACCGCTGCTACTCGCTCTCGCGCTTTTTTCCATGCTTGCCGCACAGGCGCGCGCGGTCGAAAAGGAATACGTCGTCGTCACCGGCGGCGTTTCGCTTTACGAATGGGAAAAATTCAAGGCGCAGCCGCACGATCATTGGTGGGCGAACTTCATCCACGCATCGCGCGTTCGGCTCGAGCAGCTCCGGGCGCAGCTCGGCCCCGACGCGAAGATCACGTGGTTCGTTTACAAGGAAAGCTATCTCAAGCGCGGCAAACAGGAGGGGCGCGACTTGATCCCGTTGATCGAGTCGGTGCGCGACGCGACGCACGTGAATCTGCACTTTTTCACGAAGGCATCGGAACTCGTCGATTATCTGAATTTCGGCCAGGACCGGAATGCGGTGAAGATCGCGGACTTCGAATACTTCGGGCACAGCAACAGGGCGTGCTTCATGTTTGACTACAGCGCGGAGCTCGACAGCGGCTCGAAATGCTGGCTTCACGAGACGGAGCTGACGCAGATCAAAAAGAGCGATTTCGACAGGGGAGCGTATGCGAAGAGCTGGGGCTGCCACACGGGGGAGGAGATGAGCGGCTACTGGCACAAGGCGACTGGCACGCGGATGATCGGCGCGATCGGGAGGACGGATTACTCGAACGAAGCCGCGGTGATGCTTTCCGATCCGAACGGGCGCTGGACGCAGTGACCGGTTAAACAGGGTTGCAGAAAAATGCGACAAAGCGTAAAAAAAAACTTGTCAGACTGGCACAAGAATATATTATTGTTTTCATGAAAATGAGAATTTCCATAATCTGTCTCCTCGGCGCACTTGCAATTTCCAGCATCGGCTGCAGTGCCGTAAACGGCGATGAGAAGTCCCGCATGCGCAATACCAACCGCCAAGCGTATCGCACGAGCCCCGAGCTCGCGCCCGTCGCCGAGCCGCCAAACACCGGCATGTCGTGGGGCGGCAGCTTGACGACACGGAATTGATTTCAGCGTAGCGGCCTCGCGTTTTCCCAAGCGCGCCGCTTTTGAAATCGGTTGTCGATGTTCATGATGAAAACATTGACCGGGCGAGGGGCAAAACTATAGTCGCGTGGCAAAACCACTACGACTATGGCATTACCCGTCGGCACCAAAGCACCCGATTTCACTCTCAAATCAAAGAACGACTCCGGCCTGGTAGACATCAGGCTCAGCGAGCAGCTCGCCGAAAAAAACGTCGTCCTGCTTTTTTTCCCGGCCGCCTTCACCGGCGTCTGCACGCAGGAGATGTGCGACATCTCGGCCGGCATGAACGCATGGCGCGATCTCGACGCGTCGGTCATCGGCATCAGCGTCGACACGCCGTTTGCGCAGGAGGCGTGGGCGCAAAAAGAGAACATCACTTTCCCGCTCGCCAGTGACCTGAACAAAAAGGTGATCGCGGCCTACGATGTGGTTCTCGAGGATCTCGTCGGCATCGGCACGGCAGCAAAGCGCGCGGTTTTCTTGATCGATAAAAGCGGCGTCATCCAATACGCGGAGCAAACTCCGACGCCGAAGGATCTGCCGGACTTTGACGCGGTGAAAGCGAAGCTGGCGGAGTTGAAGTGAGCGCCGCCGATCCTTTCAAGACGCTGCAAAAGTTTGACGCGGGCGGTGGCCGGCAAGGTCTGCTGCACTCGCTTCCAGCGCTGGAGGAAAGCGGCGTCGGCCCGATTTCGCGTCTGCCAATCAGCATCCGCATCGTGCTGGAATCGGTGCTGCGGAATTGCGATCGCAAAAAAGTTGCCGAAAAGGATGTGCGCTCGCTGGCGAACTGGAATGCCAAAAAGCCGGCGAATGAGGAGATTCCATTCGTCGTCGCACGGATTGTTTTACAGGATTTTACAGGCGTTCCGCTGCTGGTGGATCTCGCCGCGATGCGCAGCGCGGTTGCGCGGATGGGGCGCGACGCAAAAATCATCGAGCCGCTCGTGCCGGTGGATTTGGTGGTCGATCACAGCGTGCAGGTCGATTTTTTCGGCTCTGCCGATGCGCTGCGGCTGAACCTCGACATGGAATTCAAGCGCAACCGCGAGCGCTATCAGCTTTTAAAATGGGGGCAGCAGGCTTTCAAAACTTTTGGTGTCGTCCCGCCGGGAATCGGCATCGTTCATCAAGTCAATCTCGAGTATCTGGCGAAAGGCGTGCTGTCCGCGAAGGCTGATGGCGACACGATCGTTTACCCGGACACGCTCGTCGGCACCGATTCGCACACGACGATGATCAATGGCCTCGGCGTGGTCGGTTGGGGCGTCGGCGGCATCGAAGCGGAGGCGGGCATGCTCGGTCAACCTGTTTACTTTTTGACGCCGGAAGTTGTCGGCGTGAATCTGACCGGTGCGTTGCGCGAAGGAGTGACGGCGACGGACTTGGTGCTGCACATCACGCAGATGCTGCGCGCGCGAAAAGTTGTCGGAAAGTTCGTGGAATTTTTCGGCGAAGGCGCTGCATCCCTGCCTGTGCCCGACCGCGCGACGATCGGCAACATGGCGCCGGAATATGGCGCGACGATGGGATTTTTCCCCGTCGACGAGGAAACTGTCTCGTATCTCCGTGCGACGGGCCGCACCGACGAGCAGTGCGCGGCTTTTGAAAACTATTTCAAGGCGCAAAAAATGTGGGGAATCCCGCGTGCGGGCGAGATCGATTACAGCGAGGAACTTTCACTCGATCTGGCGAGCGTGCAGCCGGGAGTCGCCGGACCGAAGCGCCCACAGGACCGAATCAATTTGCCGGATTTAAAAGAAGCGTTTTTGAATTTGCTCGGCAAACCGACCGGCGATGGCGGCTACGGCAAGGAGCCGGGCGAGATGAAAGAGCATTACGACGTGCGGCTCAATGGAGACGACGTTTCGGACGACGCGCGGATGCCATCGACCGACGCCACGGAATTCCGACCGCAGGCGGGCGAGCCGATGAACAAGCTCGAGATGGTGAGCAATCGGCCGACGCCGGATGCGATGGAGGATTTGACGTCCGATCCGTATGCCGCTGGCCGCGGACAAGTTGGCCACGGCAGCGTGCTGATCGCCGCTATCACAAGTTGCACAAACACCAGCAATCCGAGTGTCATGCTCGCGGCCGGTTTGCTGGCGAAAAAAGCGGTGGAGCGTGGGCTGCGCGTCAACCCGCTGGTAAAAACTTCGCTTGCGCCAGGCTCGCGCGTCGTCACCGATTATCTTTCAAAAACGGACCTGCAAAAATATCTCGACGCGCTTGGTTTTCAGATCGTCGGCTACGGCTGCACCACCTGCATTGGCAATTCCGGTCCGTTGCATCCGCACATCGAGGACGCTGTCACGCAACACGACATCATTGCCGCTTCCGTCCTTTCCGGTAACCGCAATTTCGAGGCGCGGGTGCATCAGAACATCAAAGCAAACTTTCTCATGTCGCCTCCGCTCGTCGTCGCCTTCGCGCTCGCGGGGCGTGTTGACATCGACCTTTTGAACGAACCGATCGCGCGAGACAAAGATGGCCGCGAAGTTTTCTTGCGCGATCTCTGGCCGACGCTGGCCGAGGTCCGCGAGGCGCTGACTTTTGCGCTGAAGCCGGAAGTTTTCCGAAAACTTTACAGCGATTTTGCGAGTCAAAATCCTAAGTGGAACGAGATCCCGTCGAGCACCGGCGACGTTTACGATTGGGACATCAGCAGCGATTACATCGCGGAGCCGCCGTTTTTCAAAGATTTTGGAATGGCGCCGGGCCGCATCGAAGCGATCACCGGCGCGCGTCCGCTCGGAATCTTCGGCGACTCCGTCACGACCGATCACATTTCACCGGCGGGCGCGATCAAGCCGTCGTCGCCGGCTGGAAAATACCTCGTGTCGCGTGGAGTCGCAGCGAATGATTTCAACAGTTATGGCAGCCGCCGCGGGAACGACCACGTGATGACGCGCGGCACGTTCGCAAATGTGCGCATCAAAAACCTGATGGTGCCCGGCGTGGAGGGCGGTGTTACCAAACATTTTCCCGACGGCGAACAGCTCAGTATTTTCGACGCCGCGCGCAAATACGCGGAAGAAAAAACCCCGCTCGTGATTTTGGCCGGGCAGGAATATGGCACCGGTTCCAGCCGCGATTGGGCTGCGAAAGGGACGCGGTTGCTCGGCGTGCGCGCCGTCGTCGCCGCAAGCTACGAGCGCATTCATCGCTCGAACCTTGTCGGCATGGGCGTTCTTCCATTGCAATTTCAGGAAGGCGTCAGTGCACAGACGCTCGGGCTCGTCGGCTCAGAAACTTTCGACTTTCTCGGCATCGACGAAAATCTCAAGCCCGGCCAAGAAATGCAGATGCGCGTGACGCGCGCGAATGGCGAAGCATTCACGGTCCCGCTCCGCCTGCGCATCGATACGCCGATCGAGATCGATTACTACCGACACGGCGGCATCCTGCCGTTCGTGCTGCGCCAGTTGCTTTCGTAGACTTACGAGTCTGCAAGGATGCAATCGAGGATCTGGGTCAGGTCCTCGTTATGCTGCTGCGAGGCGATCCCAAAGGCGCTGACGATATCGAGGAGAAAATCCGCATTCTCTTTCGTGAATCGATAAGTCACCGTTTCCTTCGAATGGGCAGGGCCCGTCGGCCGAGGCCCACCTGCCGGCGTGCGCAACTCGGCCATGTTCAAACAGACGTAAATCATTGCCTGGTTTCCCACCGCGCGCTGCTTCGGCTTCAACTCGATCTCGACACGGCCGTGCGCGTCTTCCTTCGAAAAAATTGGCACCTGCTCGACAGATTTTTCAAATCCGCCGGGCACGTCCTCATGCGCAGATTTTTCGACCGTGATCTTTTCCTCGGTTTCGAGATTCGCGTCGTGCGAACGCGCGAGAAATGCGCGCGCGTGCAACAGTTGATCGCGGCTGATCAAGCCCAGTCGCAGCGCCTCGACGAGAATCTTTGCAAGCTCGATGCCATATTTTGTTTCGCCTTTTCGCTGAAAGCGAACTCCCGCAGCGACTGAAGGATGATGCGCGTCGAGCGAGTCGTAACCGATTTGCCACTCGAGAAAATCATCCGCATTGAGCGAAGTGTGCAGAGGCGAAACTGGAACGCTGAGGCCACCGGGATGCCGTTGCTTTAGCCGAACTTTTCCTGTGACGTCAGTGAGCGGAAGCCGCACCACGACTGCATCTCCAACTGTTTCGATGCGGACAGTTTTATAATCCGCATCTGCGCCGCGAGCGTTGATCGCGAGCGCGATGAGCAGCGCGCCGGCGAGATTCCTCAGCCGCGCCACCTACTTGATCAACTGCTCCAGCGCCGTGTCGGCCTCCGCGCCGAGCCCGACGGCGCGCTTATAGTATTTGCTCGCCATTTCCTTGTTCGGGGGCTGCATCGTCGCGTAGATCACCGCGAGGTTGAAGTTCGCGTCGGCGTAATTTGGATCGAGCGCAATCGCAGTCTGCAATTCCTTGAGAGCCGCTTCCTGCCAGCCTTTTTGGCTCGCCGTGATGCCGAGATAATTGTGCGCGATCGCGTCCTTCGGCGTGATGGCCACGGCAGCCGTGAGCGCGGTAACCGCCTGGTCGTATTTCCCTTCCTGGTAATAAACGATGCCGAGCGTGCGATGGGAAAATGAATCGCCGGGCGCGACCGCGATTGCTTTTTTAAACTTTTCCTCCGCGAGTTTCATTTTGTTCTGCCGGAAATCGACTACGCCGAGGTTGGACAAAATGTAAACATTGTTTGGCGCCTTCGTAAGCATCTGCTCATACGTTTTCTCCGCGTCGCGATATTGCCCACGATCGAACTGGTCCTTCGCATCGCGCGCCGCGCCGAGCAGATCGTCCGGAACGTTCGGGTTCGTCGACGTTTCCACCTGCGGAGGATTACCCGCGCCCGCGGCGGTTTTGTCGCCGCTGTCCGCGCCAGATTGCTGCGTGACTGCGGATGGCGATGGGTTCGCGCTTGCCAGGTCTGAATTCGGTGATGCTGCGGTGGAAGTCGGAGAGGCATGCGGCTTTGCAGAGTTTCCAGATGCTTCCGGTTTCGGTGCGGCGACGGAAAATTCCATGGCCGCCGAATCGGTGTCCGCGATTTCGATTTGCGGCTGTTTAAACAACGCCTTTTCCTTGTCTGTCAGCTTCACAACCGGCTGGCCGAGGTAATCGATTTCCTGCAGCAGCGTGCCCGAGCGGACCTGAAGCCCTTGAAGCTCGGAAAGCACGAGCTTTTTCGCCTGCTCGCGACGCGCCTGCTCCTTGAGCTGACGCACCACGATCCCGCGGAGCAACTCGTTTTCTTCTGTGTATTTTTTCTTTTCCTCGCTGCTCGCGCCGCTGGTTTGCATCGCCACCAATTCCGCCTTCGCGCCGTCGAGCTGCTTTTGCAAATTCGCCATCGAAGCTTGGTATCCGGCGCTTTGCTTTTGTGCCGAGGCGAGCAAGTCCTTCGTGTCGGTCACTTCTTTCCGCAGCGCCGCGATCTGCTGATCCTTTTCTGGCGCGCTGGCGTTAAAGTCGTGAATCGTCTTTTCTGCCTCGCCGAGTTTTCGCGAAAGCGTCGCGTTGTCTGCCATGAGCTGATCGACCTTTTTCTGCGCGTCACGCGCCTTTGCGAGATCGGCGAGAGCCTGATCACGCTGCTTCGCAATGCTGTCGCGTTCGGCGCTGACAGACGCGATCTGCGCCTGCGCCTCTGAAACTTTTTTGTTTAAATCATCCGATTCCTTGCGCGCCGCGTCGCGTTCCTTGCCGAGAACAGCGAGCTGTTTCTGCGCATCCGCGAGCTTCTTTGAAACTTCCTCGCTCGCGGCGTGCGTGAATTGATTTTCCTGCGTCAGCTTGCTGATTTGCGCTTTCGCGTCGGCCAGTTCCTGCGTCACTTTGGAAGCGTTCGCATATTTCGCTTCGAGGTCTTTCAATTTGTTCGCCGCGTCCTGCCGTTCCTGCTGCACGCTCGTTACGGTCTTGCGCACCTTCGACAAACGCCGCGCGTAATCGCTATTCACCGTGTCCGCCGCCTCGCGATCCGCCTGCGCGTCCTCGAGTTGATTCTGCAATTGCGCGATCTGCTTTTTCATCGCGTCGCTGTCGGCGCTGTTTCCGGGCGCATTGTTTTGCAAAGCCTGCTGCAGCTGTTGCAGCTTCGCCTTCAATTCCGCCACGCTTGTTCTATTTTGGACGAGCTGCTTGAGGGCTTCGCCAAGCTGCGCGGCCATCTTTTCCTTTTGCTGCTGCACTGTCTGCAATTGCTGCCGCGAGTCGCGCAGATCATTTTGCAATTGATCGATGCGGCCCTTGATGTCGCTCGCCGCATCGTCCGTCCGCTGCGGCAATGGCTCAGTCGGCAGCGACGCGGTCGACTGCTCCTTTTGCGGCATCGGGACATCCGGCTCGACGACCGCGCCGCCGTTTCCGGATGCCTCTGGCGGTTGGTTGCCGACCTGCTGCTCGAGCCGCGCGATGCTTTCACTCGTGCGCTTTTTGCGATACTCGACGATCAGCGGTTGCCAGTTCGGATACTTTTGTCCGATTTGATCGAGCAACGTCGCGGCATAGCGATATTTCGCAAGCGCCGGTGCCGCGCGCCCGCTTTGCTCCAGACCCTCGCCCTGCTGCACTGCCATGTAGGCATTTAGAAAAAGATCCGATGGGTCGCTCGATTGCGCGCGGACTTTGCCCGGCGACCCGAGAGAAAAAACCAGCAAAGCGAGGAAAACCAGAATGCGCCGCATCGGAAAAGGTGACGACACTAGCTTAAGTCGCAGGGCGATGCAAACGATTCTCATCGCCGCGCAGCCCTTTATTCATGCGGGTTCCACAGCTTTCGCGGCAATTGACACTTCCCGCGCCGAATGGTAGGTTGCCCGCAAATTTTCAAACCCAAATGTTAGACCGGCAAGTCCTCGTCCTCAATCGACTCTGGCAGGCGGTCAATGTCTGCACCGTTCGCCGCGCCTTCACGCTTCTGTGTCAAGGCCACGCACAAGTCGTCTCCTCCGACGCGCAAAACAACTTTCTCACGCATGACTTTTCGAGCTGGCACGCGTTTTCGCAGCGCGAGCCCGAGGACGAGATGGTCCACACGATCTCGTTCAAAATCCGCATCCCCCGCGTGATCGTTCTTTTGCTTTTTGATCGCCTGCCGAAAAAGGAAGTCAAATTCACGAGGCACAATATTTTCGAGCGCGACAAAAACACCTGCCAATACTGCGGGCAGATTTTCGACCGCAAAGACCTCAACCTCGACCACGTCATCCCGCGCGAAAAAGGCGGCCTCACCACGTGGGAAAACATTGTTTGCTCCTGCATCCCGTGCAACACGCGCAAGGGAAACAAACTTCCGCACCAGGCGCACATGCAGCTCATTCGCAAACCCGAGCGCCCGCGCTGGCGGCCGTTCCTGCATCTCACATTCCATGGGCATCACGAAAGTTGGCGGCACTTCATCGACCTCGCTTACTGGAACGTCGAGCTGGGCGATTAAGCCAACGGGCAGCCGTTTGCGGAAAAAGTGGAGCAGTGGCAGCGCGGTTGAATTAAGCTCGCTCGATGCAAACTGCGGCCGCCGATCTCGCGCGGATCCTCGATCACGAGCGCGTGCTTTTTGAAAAGGAGCACCTGCTCACCTATGGCTTCGATGGAACCGCCGCACTGCGTGGCGAAGCTGGCTGCGTGGTGTTTCCCCGAACCTCGGAGGAGGTTTCGCGCGTCATCAAATATGCCGCGCAGCACAAAATCCCAGTCGTCACGCGCGGGTCGGGGACTGGCTTGAGCGGCGGTAGCGTGCCAGTGCGCGGCTGCATCGTTTTGTGCCTCGTGCAAATGGATCGCGTGCTCGAGCTCGATCCGAAAAACCTAACGATGCATGTGGAAGCAGGCGTCGTGACGTTGAAAATCGCGGAGCTTGCGGACGCCGCTGGACTGCTTTATCCGCCCGATCCGGGCTCGATGAAAATTTCGACGATTGGCGGCAATGTTGCGGAAAATTCCGGCGGGCTGCGCGGCTTGAAGTATGGCGTCACCCGCGATTACGTGATGGGCATCGAAGTCGTGCTCGCGAATGGGGAAATAGTTTCCTTTGGCAACAAATGTGTGAAGGACGTCGCCGGATATTCGATGAAAGATGTGTTCATCGGCTCCGAAGGAACACTTGGCGTCGTCACCAAAGTTTTGCTGAAGCTCGTGCCGAAACCGGCGGTGACTGAAACAATGCTGGCAACTTTTTCCAGCATGAATGCCGCTGCCGAAACGGTCTCGGCGATCATCGCGAGCAGGATCATTCCTTGCACGCTGGAGTTCCTCGACAAAATCACCATCAATTGCGTCGAAGACTTTGCTCACGTCGGTTTGCCGCGGGATGCGGAGGCGATTTTGCTGATGGAAACCGACGGCCATCCGGCGGCCGTCGCGGAGGAAGCTGAGCGAATGGCGGAGATTGCGCGACGTTGCGGAGCGGTTTCTGTGGTTGCCGCGAAGAACGCGGAAGAGGCCGCGAAGCTTGCAATGGCGCGGCGCGCCGCGTTTTCATCGCTCGCCCGTGTATCGCCGACGACGATCCTGGAAGATGCCACGGTGCCGCGCAGCGAGCTCGTGCAGATGATCGAGTTCATTCAAAACACCGCCGCAAAATTTCGCGTGCGTATCGGCACGTTCGGGCACATGGGCGACGGAAATTTGCATCCGACTTTTTTGACGGACGAAAAAGATGAGGACGAAATGAAGCGCGTGGAAATGGCGATGCAGGAAATTTTCGATCGCGCGATTCAGCTCGGCGGCACGATCACCGGCGAGCACGGCGTCGGTCTTGCAAAGAAAAGATTTCTGCGCAACGCGGTGGGCGACTCGAGTCTGAACGTGATGCGACTGATCAAGCGCGCACTCGATCCCGACAATCTTTTGAACCCCGGAAAAATCTTCGATGCCTGAGCTGCACGATCGCATCGTCGAGATCGGTCGCGCGAATCCGCCTGGCCCGCGCGGCGCGCCATTTTATCTGCGGCAGCTCGATTACTCGGTGCTCCAGCAGTGCATCCACTGCGGGATGTGTCTGCCGACCTGCCCGACCTACGACGAGACGAAACTCGAGCGCAACAGCCCGCGCGGTCGCATCGCGCTGATGCGCAGCATTGCCGAGGGCGCGCTCGATGTGACGCGCGCGTTTGGCGACGAGATGTATTTTTGCCTCGGCTGTCTCGCGTGTGAAACGGTCTGCCCGGCGGGCGTGAATTACGCGGAGATGTTTGAAAATGCGCGCGCCGACATTGAGCGGGCCGGCGTGCTGAAGAATCCGCAACGCACTTTGGTGCGAGCGCTGACATTGCGCTGGATCTTCACGCGGCCGCGAGTGCTGCGCGCGCTGGGGCGGCTGCTTTATTTCTACCAAAAAAGTGGGCTGGAGAAAGTGGTGAGAACCTTGGCACGAATCGCATTGCTGCCGCGCCGATGGCGGGAGCTGGAAACTTTGACTCCACGCGTGTGCCGCGAATTTTCCGATGCGTTGATCGCGCCGGTTGAGCCGGCGATTGCCAAAAAATACCGCGTCGGAATGCTGACCGGTTGCGTGCAGGATTTGACGTTCTCCGACGTGAACCGCGACACCGTCGATGCGCTGCGCGTCAATGGCTGCGAAGTCGCGACGCCACGGGCGCAGTTTTGCTGCGGCTCGCTGCACGCGCACAACGGTGAGCTGGAACTTGCGCGGGAAATGGCGCGGCGAAACATTGATTCCTTCGACCTGCATGAGATCGACGCGATCATCAGCAACGCGGCGGGATGCGGCTCGCACTTGAAAAATTACGCGCATCTCTTGCGCGACGATCCGACTTACGCGGAGCGCGCGGCGATTTGGTCAGCAAAGCTGCGCGATGTGCATGAATGGCTCGTGGAGATCGGATTGAGAGCGGTCGATGGCAATGGCGAAACTTTGGTGACGTATCACGAGGCATGTCACTTGTGTCACGCTCAAAAGATCAGCAGCGCGCCGCGAGAGGTGATGCGCGCGGTGCGCGACCTTCGACTCATTGAATTGCCCGAGGCGACGTGGTGCTGCGGAAGCGCGGGGGTTTACAACATCACGCAGCCGGAGATGTCTCAAAAACTTTTACTGCGCAAAGTAAAACAAATCGTTTCAACCGGTGCGAGCATCGTGGCTTCCGCAAATCCAGGCTGCACCATTCAATTGCGCGCGGGATTGCGCGAGCAGGGAAATCAGATTTGCGTGGCGCATCCGATTTCACTTTTGGCCGAGGCGTATCGTGAAGCAGGTTGGTGCCGATGATGGATGATTTGTTCGAGACGGCGACGCCACAAGTTCCGCGCGTTTTCTCCGTGAGCGAAATCACGCGCGCGGTCCGCGTCTGCCTGGAAAACGAGGTGGGCGAAGTCTGGGTGCAGGGCGAGATTTGCAATCACAGGAAGCAGTCTTCGGGGCATCAATATTTTGGATTGAAAGATGGGCGCGCGCTGCTGGGCTGCGTGCTGTTTCAAAAAAACTCGCTGCGGATGCTGCCGCTAGCCGACGGGATGCTGGTGCAGGTGCGCGGCGACGTGACTGTTTACGAGGCGCGAGGGCAATATCAGCTCGTTGTAAATCTGGTGCAGGCGGCCGGCGTCGGGTTATTGCAGGCAAAATTCGATGCGCTCAAACGCAAGCTCGAGGCGGAAGGGTTATTCGCTGCAGAGCGGAAAAAGCCGCTGCCGAAGTTCCCACGCGTCGTAGGAATCGTGACGTCGCCCAGCGGCGCGGCGATTCACGATATGTTAAACGTGATTAAACGGCGCGCTTCATGGGTGCATGTGGTGCTCAATCCCGTGCGCGTGCAAGGATCTGGCGCCGCGAAGGAGATGGCGGCGGCGGTGCGGGAGTTTAATGAGGATGCAACTTTGCCGCGCGTGGATGTGATCGTGGTTTGTCGCGGCGGTGGGAGCGCGGAAGATTTGTGGGAGTTTAACGAGGAGATTTTCGCGCGTGCGATTGCTGCTTCAAAGATTCCTGTCGTCTCGGCGGTGGGACACGAAATCGATTTTACGATTTCTGATTTCGTCGCAGACCTGCGCGCCCCGACGCCCAGCGCGGCGGGCGAGCTGATTGTGCCTGAGACGATGGAGCTGACGAGGCGTCTCGCGCAATTTTCTGATCGCATGAATCGCATCGCGAACTTTTCCCTGAGCACGCGGAGATCGCAGGTTCGGGAGATTTCGCGGTGCCCAGTCTTCCGCAAAACGGAGCAGCAGCTCGATGAATGGACGCAGCGAGTCGATCTTACTGAAGAATCGATGCGTCATGCGGCGCGCGGATTTTTCATCGCGCGCCGTCTGGAACTCGGCGCAATTTTAAGCCGACTTCGAGAGCATCGACCCGATCAAATCGCGAGGATGAAGCGCCAGCAGTTGGCGGGAATCGGAAACAGGATTGTGCGACTAATGAACGATCAGCGCGAGCGATGCCGGAATCGCGTGAGCCGAATCCACAAAGTGCTGATGGTGCTTTCGCCTGAGGCAACACTGCAGCGCGGCTACAGCATCACCACGAAGGCAAACGGGGAGTTGCTTCGTTCCGCCGCAGAGATCAAGCCGCGGATGAAATTAATCACGCGGCTCGGCGACGGCACCGCAATATCGATCGCTCAGTAGAAGACAAAAAAAATGCAGATCCCGATCGAAACCGGGATCTGCATTTTGCTAAAACTGAGGTGGATTACAGGGGATTAACTGCAGTCTGCGTGCTGGAGAGCCAGTTGGTTTCCGAAGTGTTGAAGAGGTCGGCGCCAAGTGGGCTGCCCAGGATGGTCTCCGAACTTTGATCAACCTTCATGATCTGCGCACTGGCGTCAACGAAAGCCACGATCGCCTTTTTGCCCTTCCAGACTCCACCCTTCGTATTTTCTGCCGTGGTGTAAGTATGGGACGATTCTTTGGCAAAAGCGTCAGCAATCAACGGGAATGCAGAATTCGAGCTGTCGGAAAGGCCAAGCACATAAGCAAAGGAGCATTCGTTTTGTTGCAAGGTATACTTGTAACTGGACGTTGCCGGGGACGGATTGTCATAGCGATTGTCCGGCGGTGTGGCTCCGAAACCGGCTTTCGGTTCCCAGAAAATCTGCTCATTGGTCAGATAGTCCGGAAAAAGTTGCGCAAAGGCCGTATTTGAATCGGTGACCGGAGTGGAGGTCTGCTTGCTGGCAGCTACGGTGTAACTCGGATACGAGCCGTTGTTGTCCGTGGCAAAAATACGGCAGGCAAGAGCGATCTGTTTGACGTTGGATAACGCTTTGGTCTGCTGACCTTTTTCCTGCACAGTGCTGAAGACTGGCAGTGCGATGCCTGCGAGAATCGCGATGATCGAGATCACCACGAGGAGTTCAATAAGCGTAAACGCTTGTTTTGTTCTGGGAGCTTTCATTTTTATTGTTGATTAGAATTTTTGGGTGCGAAGCAAGTTAACCTCAGCCTCCCTGACTGCAAGCGTTTTCCCCAAAAACTTTGCCGAAAACGCTAAGCTGGAGAAATTTTTTTCAGGCCCACGGTCGCCAGCGGCGGCAAGCGGAGCATGACGGAGTGCGACTGGCCCTGCCACGAGATCGGCTCCGCGTGCATGCCGCCATAGTTGCCGGCATTGCTGCCGCCGTAGGTCTCCGCGTCGGTGTTTAAAATCTCCTCGTAAAACCCTTCGCCGGGCACGCCGATGCGGTAGCCCTCGCGCACGACCGGCGTCGCGTTGATGACGAATACGAGCGGCGGGCCGGTGCGCGCTTTGCGCATAAAGGCGATGACGCAGTTGTCCGCGTCGTGAAAATCGATCCACTCGAAGCCTTCGTAAGTGTCATCGAGTTCCCACAGCGCTGGCTCTTGTTTATACAGCCAGTTCAGATGTGTGACGAGCCGGCGCAGCCCCGCGTGCTCGGGAAAGTCGAGCAGCCACCAGTCGAGAGCCTGGTCGTGATTCCATTCGCGGCTCTGGCCGAATTCCTCCCCCATGAACAAAAGCTTCTTGCCCGGATGCGCATACATCCACGCGTAAAACATCCGCAAATTTGCGAATTTTTGCCACCAGTCGCCGGGCATTTTGCAAACCATCGAGCCTTTCCCGTGGACCACTTCGTCGTGACTCAGCACCAGCACGAAATGCTCGTGAAACGCGTAGATGAGCGAGAACGTCACGTCGCCCTGATGATAGCGGCGGTAGATCGGATCCTGCGCCATGTAGGAGAGGAAGTCGTGCATCCAGCCCATGTTCCATTTGAAGCCGAAGCCGAGCCCGCCGAGATATGTAGGGCGCGAGACGCCGGGCCACGCCGTAGATTCCTCGGCGATGGTCATGATGCCCGGAAAACGTTCGTAGCACACTTCGTTAAACCTTTTTAAAAAGTAGATCGCCTCGAGATTCTCGCGTCCGCCATACGCATTCGGAATCCACTCGCCGGCCTTGCGGGAGTAATCGAGGTAAAGCATCGATGCCACCGCATCCACGCGCAGGCCATCGATGTGATATTCGTCGAGCCAGAAGAGTGCATTCGCGATGAAAAAATTCCGCACTTCGTTGCGGCCATAGTTTGGAATCAAAGTTCCCCAATCCATGTGCTCGCCTTGCCGCGGATCCGCATGCTCAAACAGATCCGTGCCGTCAAACTCCGCGAGCCCGTGCGCATCTTTCGGAAAATGGCCCGGCACCCAATCCACAATGATGCCGA
Source organism: uncultured Verrucomicrobiae bacterium (assembly GCA_963836755.1). GTDB lineage: Bacteria > Verrucomicrobiota > Verrucomicrobiia > Chthoniobacterales > Chthoniobacteraceae > JAJPJG01. Next base: position 567,053 of record CAWIKF010000001.1, read on the forward strand.
TGCCGCGCTGGTGCGCGCGATCGACAAAATAGCGGAACTCGTCCGGGTTTCCGAAGCGCGAAGTCGGCGCGTAATAGCCCGTGACCTGGTAGCCCCACGAGCCGTCGAACGGATGCTCGGCGACGGGCATCAGCTCGATGTGCGTGTAGCCCATGTCGCAAACGTAGTTTAACAAAGCTTCAGCAAGTTCGCGATAGCTCAGGTAGCGATCTCCCTCCTCGTGATGCCGCGCCCAGGAGCCGAGATGGACTTCGTAAACGCTGACCGGGCGATTTTGCCACGCCGTCTCGCGGCGTTTTTTCATCCAGTCGTCGTCACTCCACTTGTATCGCTTGATGTTAAACACCATCGACGCCGTCGCCTTGCCGTGCTGCGAGTAAAACGCAAACGGATCACTTTTCACGAGATGCTGTCCGTGAGCGCCAAGGATCTCGAATTTGTAGTGCGCGCCTTCGCTGACATTGGGGACGAAGATTTCCCAGATTCCCGTCGCCGGATGTTTGCGCATCGAGTGGATGCGGCCGTCCCAGCCGTTGAAATCGCCGATCACGCTCACGCGCTGCGCATTCGGCGCCCAAACCGCGAAGGTGCAGCCGCGCACGCCGTTTATCTCCGTCAAATGCGCGCCGAGTTTGTCGTAAATGTCGTAATGATTTCCCTCGGAAAAAAGATAGAGATCCATCTCGCCGAGAATCGTGCCGAAGGAATACGGATCGCGATCCGTCCACTGGTGGCCGTCGTGCGCCGTGAATTGCAGCTCGTAATCGAAGCGCTCGGTCCGCTCGGGAAGAATCGCCTCGAAAACCCCGTGCTCGTGCAGCCGTTTCGCTTCAAACTTTTTTCCGTCGCTCAAGCGCGCGACGCTGACTGCGCGGGCATCGGGACGAAAAACGCGCACGGTGAGTTTGCCGCCGGCTTCGTGCATGCCGAGCGCGGCAAACGGGTCGCCGTGATGCGCGCCGAGCAGCGCGTCGATGTGGCCGCGGTCGAGAGTTTGTGGGGTGTCGAGGACTTCCATGGTTTTTTACTTTGTTAAAAGGAGTGGCGTTAAATATTTTTCGTAAATCGTCTCCCATGAGAAATCGCGAAGAACCTTCTTCCGCGCGGCTGCGGCTTCATCTTGCGCGAGATTTCGAATCAGCAGATCCGCGAGATCGCGCGGCGAAGTCGCCGGGTCGAAAAATGTGACGTGATGAGTCAGCAGCGTTTTCATCGGCTCGATATCTGCACAGAAAACCGGCAGCCAGTGCAAAGCCGCCTCCAATGGCGGGAGGCCGAAACCCTCCTGAAAGCTGGGGAAAAACAGAGCATCCGCAAGTTCATATAATCCGACGAGGTCGCGCTTTGTCACCGCAAAAAGCCGATGCAAAAAAATCGCGGCTTCTGCGACTCCCAATTTATCGGCCAGCGCCGCGAGTTCGCGCGCATAGCGCCGCGATGCGGGATTGTGCAAATCGGGCGGCCCCGTCACCAGCAGACAGCTGCGCACGCCGCGGCGCTGCAGTTCCGCGATCACGTGCAGGCCGAGCTCGACGTTCTTGCGTTTCACGAGCCGCGCGGGCTGCAGCAGGACCAGATCTTTTTTGAAAAGTTGCCGCTCTTCAGCGAACTTCGCCATGCGCGAGTTCAACCCGAGCACCGTCGTGGGCGAGACGCCGTTCGGAATCACGCGGCAGCGATTGGGATCAATATTTGTCAGCGCCACAAACTCACGTTTCCGCAGCTCGGAGACCGCGACGTATTCGATGAGCGGATGCGCCGAAGCCAGATGGTGCCAAGGTTCTCGGGCAATGTGAGGGAATTGGTAATCGACGTTGCGCGCCGCCAGATCGTGCACCCATCCGACGAAACGCATGTCCTTCAGTTCCGATGCGAGCTGCCAGAGCGCCGCCGTCCACGCGAGATGGAACGGCATGGTGAGCACGTTGTGAATCATCACGACGTTAACGCCCCGACAAAGCTCCGAAAGTTCGGCAGCGACGCCTTTTTGCAGCATCGAAAAACTTTCTCCCGGTGCGCCCGCGTCGAGTTCCTGCTGCGCGGTTTTCATCAGCGGATGCTTTGGCGCGAGGAGCGGCAGTTTAACAAACTTCGCAGCAAAGTTTGACGCGCGTCGCGAACCGCTCACAATCGTCACCTCGTGTCCGTGCTTTGAAAAAAGCGCCGCATGTTCGTCGATGACCGTTTCGACGCCGCCAATCCGGCCGGCGGAAAAGTGCGCCAGCAACAGTTTCATCGTGATGGCGCGGCGCCTGCTTTGTTTAAACGAATGCGATACTTCCTGGCGTTCCTCATTATATGCGGGATCTACTTGTATGTCTTTCGCAACAATCCCGCCAGACCCGCGGTGCCCGTCGCGCAGGCGACTCCGTCGCCATCGGGCGATTTCATAAAGCGGCCGCTCGATCGCACGCACGCGGTGCTCGATCAGGTGCGGACGCAACGCGACTCCAACGACTTCTAGAGCGGTCCGCGCAGTCTTAAAGGCGCGCCCCGGGTCCAACGGAGAGGCGCGGAAGGCGCAAATGTCCTCGCACGCCCAGAGTCGATGTGACCGGAAACAGCGCTGTGCTGACCGCTTTCACAACGAAACACGGAACGCTGAAGACGGCGAACGCGGCTGCAATAGCGGCGCGCGCTGCCTCAAAGCAGGCAACAACGCAGCTCAACGCCGCAAAGAAGGATTGGGTCGGCGGGCTGAATAGTCTGGCGAGCGTGACGGAGAGCCTCACGGGAGGCGATGCTGCGAAGATCCAGGGAACTGGATTCGACGTGCGCAATGCCGCGGCGCCGCTGCCGATGCCGGAGCAAGTGATGAACCTGAGCGTGGCCCTGAACGGCCAGGTCGGTTACTCGTCGCTCACGTGGAATCCGCTGGCGGTCGCGGATCATTACATCCAGACGAGCCCCGATCCGATTACGGATGCGAGCTGGACGTTCGTGGATACGGCGTTGAGCGCGTCGTATTGCGGCAACGGCGCGGTCGCCGGCCAGAAGCGCTGGTATCGCGTGGCGGGTGTGAACACGGCTGGCACTGGGCCGTGGAGTGATCCGGCTTTGCGCCCGGTGATGTAATAAAGAGGGGGCATTCCGCTTGGCGGATGCCTTGCGAATGAAACGGGAACGGTCCATCGGGATCGTTCCCGTTTTGTTTCCGTGCAACGCGCGCGCACTCGCGTGACAGAGCGGATCGATTAGTTTTAGACAACTCTCAGCGCCCGATATTGCCCGCGCGTTTGCTGTTCCAACAAAGGCGGATGAAAAAAAGTCCGCGCTTGAATTCCATACTCGGCGCGGCTAATTTCGGCGCCCGCTTCGCCAGGGTAGCTCAGTGGTAGAGCAGGGGACTCATAAGCCCTTGGTCGGGAGTTCAACTCTCCCCCCTGGCACTTTATCCGCCGCTGGAGTTGCCGAGTTCCTGTTCCTCGGGCGGGAGGAAAACGCGGAAGCGATTTTTGTCGATCGCCTTCATGTATGCCTCGTGCGGCGAAACGATGCCCTGCTGCATCACGCTCCAGATCGCGTCGTCCATGAATTGCATGCCCTGACTTTTTCCCGCGACGATCACGTCCTGCAATTTCTGCGTCGCGCCTTCGCGGATAATCGCGGAGACGGCGCTGTTCGCCATGAGGATTTCGTTGACAGCGAGACGGCCGCCGCCAGCTTCGGGAGTTTTTTTCAAAAGCAATTGCGCCACGACGCCGCGCAGCGATGCAGCCAGCATCGTTCGCACCTGCGCCTGCTGGTCGGACGGGAAGACGTCGATCATGCGATCGATTGTTTTACGTGCGTTGTTCGTGTGCAAAGTTCCGAAAACGAGCAGCCCGGTCTCCGCAGCCGTGAGCGCGAGCGCGATGGTCTCGAGATCGCGCATTTCACCGACGAGCACGATGTCGGTATCTTCGCGCAACGCGGCTTTGAGGCCGGCGGCGAAGGACGCGGAATTGTCCGGCACCTCGCGCTGTGTGATAACGCTCCGTTTGTTATTGTGCACGAACTCGATCGGCTCCTCGACCGTGATGATGTGCTTTGTGTAGTTGGAATTAATGTAGTCCATCAGCGCGGCGAGCGTGGTGCTTTTGCCGGAGCCGGTCGGGCCGGTGACGAGGACGATGCCGCCGCGGACGTTGGCGAATTCCTTGACGATCGGCGGAATGCCGAGGTCTTCGAGTGACGCGATCTTTGTCGGGATGAGGCGGAAGACCGCGCCGTAGCCATTGGTCTGCTTGAGGAAGTTGCAACGAAAGCGTGAGCTCTCGTTCATCTCGTAAGCGAAATCGATGTCGCCCAGTTCCTCGAAACGCTGCCACCGTTCCGGCCCGGAGATTTCGCTCATCATGTAGGCTGCTTCCTCGCTCGTGAGCGGCTCCTCGCGAATCGGAATGATGTCGCCATGCTGGCGCACTTTCGGTTTTTGGCCGACCGCAAGATGAAGGTCGGACGCTCCGGCCTGGATGAGCACCTCGAAAAATTGATCGATGTAAGCCATGCGTCAGCTCGCGAAATGTTGTTTCATCAAAGCCTTCACTTCGGCGCGCGCATACGCTTCCTCCTGCGAGATGAGGCCCCGGTCGTAAAGCTCCATCAGCGATTCGTCCATGAGCTTCATGCCGAGTTTTTTGCCGGTCTGCATCACGCCGGGGAGCATGTAAGTTTTGCCTTCGCGGATCGAATTCGCAACGGCTGGCGAGTTCGTTAGAACTTCCATCGCCATCACGCGACCTTTTCCATCCTTCCGAGGAATGAGCTGTTGCGTGACCACGCCGCGCAAACTTTCGCTGACCATGATCCGGATTTGATCCCGCTGTTCGATCGGGAAGACGTCGAGCACGCGGTCGAGCGTCCGCGCGGCGCTGCTGGTGTGGAGTGTGCCGAGCACGAGGTGGCCGGTTTCCGATGCCGTAATGGCGAGGCTGATCGTCTCGAGGTCGCGCATTTCGCCGACGAGAATCACGTCCGGATCCTGTCGAAGACAGCCTCGCAGGGCGGATGCGAACGACTCGGTGTGCATGTGCACCTCGCGTTGCGTGATCTGGCAAAGCTTCGGTTCGTAAATAAATTCGATCGGATCCTCGAGCGTGATGATGTGGTCGTGCCGCGTCTGATTCACCTCTTCGATGAAAGCCGCGAGCGTCGTCGATTTGCCGCTGCCGACCGCGCCGGTCACGAGGATCAGGCCGTTATGATATTGCGTGAGCAACCGCAAATTATGCGGCAGCCCGAGCTCGTCCATCGTGCGCACATGCGCGTTGATGACGCGGAAAACTAATTCGTAGCCGTGACGCTGCCGGACGACGCTGCCGCGGTAACGGCCGAACGAAGTCGAGTATGCAAAGTCCACGTCGCCGCGCTCGGCGAGCTGCCGCTTTTGCGTGTCATCCAAAATCGCCATCGCCATCCGCTCCGTATCCGCCGGCGTGAGCAACGGCGCGGTCGGGAAAATCGGTTCGAGCACTCCGAATCTGCGCCGGATCGGTTGCGCATTCGCGCCGAGATGAACGTCCGAAGCGTCCGTATCCTGACCAAATTTCAGATACGGATCGACGTGATCCAAAGTGCGGACGCGCGCCTCATCCTCGAGCACATCCATTGAGGGGGAAACAACTGCGAGCTCTGCTGCCATCGGCATCCACGGGACTACACCACCGGGCGGAAATCAAACACTTTCGCGCGCGGCGCTGGAAATTTAACGCTTGCTTCGCCGGCGCGCGAACTCGCTCACCTGCTTCGTGGCGAACGACATCAGCGCCGGTCGCGCGACGGAAAAAGCCATCTTCGCGACGGCAAGCGCGAGCCCCGCTTTTTCCAGGTTTTTAACAGTCGGTTTACCGCGACGGTCGACGTAAACTTTCTTTGTGCGCCGCGGCAGTTTCGCGATGAGCAGCCCGAGCATCGATGCCGCGCCGATCCAAATGCCCTTGTGCTCCTCGATCGACTTTTTCAAATGCGCCGGCACATCCACATCGTGTCGAAACGCATCGCCATATCGCGCGATCTGCGCTCGGGCGCGGTCGAGTTCAGCGGCTAGCTCTGCTTTTTGGTCTGCAGCCATTGTTTATCTTTTTTAAATTCCTGCAGCGTCGCGCTGAACATTGAGGCGCTGAGTCGCGCCTTTGCAAAAACGATGCACGCCATTGCCACGCCGAAGTGCGCGAGCGCCAGCACGAGCACGACCCACTCCGCGTGAACATGCAGCAGCCGCGCAATCAAAAATACGAGGCCGATGCAAAAAAACAGATAGCCGAAGACGACGACGCACAGCGCGACGATCGCCAACCCGGCGATGATGCCGAAATGAACCAGCGCTTCTTTCGTCTCGATGCCAGCGAGATGCAGCCGCGCGCCGAGGTAGGCGGCGATCGCCGAAAAGAGCGCCCGGCCGTTTTCGATGAACCCACTGTCCGAAGTGGGCGACCTCGTCGGATCAGCCATTCTGCGGCGCTAGCGGCGGAAGATCAGGCCCATGAGAAACCCGATGCCGAGCGCAGTCAGCACGGCGCGCGTAGGATTATCGCGAACATACTGTTCGCCGTCATCACGCATCGAGCGCGCACGCGTCCGGGCCTCTTCGTAAGTGTGTTCGGCGCGACCGCGCAGTTCATTCACCTTGTCTTGCGCGGCGTCGCGGAGCTCAGCTGCCTTCGCTTCAGCGGCGGCGCGGAGATCTTCCGCGGCCTGTTTCGCGTGCGTCTTGCCGCTCTCGAGTTTCGCATTGGGGTCAACAGTCGTGACTCCTGGATTTGGATTATTTTCGTCTGCCATAATATGATGTGTTGAGTTCTTTGTAGCGCCGTGGCGGCGCTCGTCTAGTTTTGTTACGGATTGAATTAAGATTCTGCGCTCATGTTTCGCGGAAAATGATGCGCGCCTTGCTCAAATCATACGCCGAGAGCTCGAGCTCCACTTTGTCGCCAGGCACGATCCGAATGAAATGCTTGCGCATTTTTCCCGAGATGTGCGCCAGCACGCTCGCGCCGTTCGGCAGATTCACGCGGAACATCGTCCCCGGCAAAACGTCGGTCACGGTCCCCTCGGTTTTAATCACGTCCGGCTTGGCCATGCGCGCGAATCATGCCGGCGGCAGTTCTTCCTGACAATTCCCGTTTTCGGCGCGCATCCTCTGCGCATCAAGGTTCGGCGCCAGCGCATCCAGTCTTTTTTCAAAAACTTCCGCCACGCGATCGGCGACCGCCCGCACCGAAATCTCAGCGCCCGTCTCGCGCGCGAGACTCGTCATTTCCACTCCCGCGATCCCGCACGGCGTGATCCGCGCGAACGGCGACAGGTCGCCATTCACGTTCAGCGCAAAGCCATGCATGCTCGTCCATTGCCGCACGCCGACGCCGATGCTCGCGAGTTTGCGCGGCCCGATCCAGACGCCTGTCAAACTTTCGCGCCGCTGCGCCGTCACGCCAAAATGCGCGCACGTCTCGATCAAAATTTCCTCCAGCGCTCGCAGATAAACGTGCAAATCTCGTCCGTGTGCGCGCAAATCCAAAATCGGATAACCGACGAGCTGCCCCGGCCCGTGAAAAGTCGCCTGTCCGCCGCGGTTGATTCGCACCACCGGATGCGGCAGCGCCGTCGCGTCGCGCAGGCTCGATTGATCCGGCGTCCGGCCGATCGTGTAAACCGGCTCATGCTCTAGCAAAAGAAGCTGGTCACAAATTTCACCCGCGACGCGCCGAGCCAGCAGCGATTCCTGCAGCGTCAGCGCTTCATCGTAGCTGACGCGGCCGAGCCATTGCACGGCGAGCGTTTGTGTTGCGCTCATTTTCAAATTTGCACAAGCGTTGTCGCTCCGGTCGCGGCTGTTTGACTCGTTTGAAAATGGGTCAACCCGATGGCGATCGCGTCCGCAGCGTCCGGCGGCGGCGTTTCCGTGAGCCCGAGCAGCGCGCGAACCATGAAACCAACTTGCGACTTTGCCGCAGCGCCGCGCCCGACCACAGCTTGTTTGACACGCCGCGGTGCGTATTCAAAAATCGGCACGCCTCGCTCCGCGAGCGCGAGCAGTGCCGCGCCACGCGCCGCACCCAGCGTGATTGCGACCCGATAATTCTGCACGAAGATCACTGCCTCGACCGCCGCGCAATCCGGCTCATGCGTCGCGATCAAAGTCGCCAGTCGATCGTGGATCGCCACGAGGCACGACGACGGTCGCAGCGCGCTGCCATTCGCGATCACGCCAAACTCCACGGCGCGAACTTTGCCCGCGTCTTTTTCGAGAACGGCGAAACCGGTCCCGCGCAACGAAGGATCGACCGCCAGCACGCGCATTACTTTTTCCCGCGCTTCTCCTCCTCGGCGAGATCGAGGTGAAAGCGGCGCAGGAACCGGTTGAACACCGGCGCGAAAAGCACGCCCGCGACGCCGATGAAAAGCAGCCCGCTGAAGAGCGCGTAGAACGACGCGAAAAGTTTTGACGCCGCATTGTGCAGCGGATCCACCGGCCCCATGCCGCCGAGAATCATCGATGCGTTCAAAAGCGAATCGACCCACGGCAATCCGTCGAGCGCGTGATAGCCGAGCACGCCAATCGCCAACGCGATGCTGATGACGACAAATGCGACGCCTGCATTCCGCAGCAAATGGTGCGCGAAGCGGCGGCGCGAATGGAGCGGATGCTTCCGAAATTCTGGCATCAAAGTTTCCTATCACACGCCGCGCGCAAGCAAAGATTTTGTCGCGCGCTCCGACGCTTCATTTCAAAAAAAGTCGCCGGTGCTGCTAGCGGCTGACGTCTTGTCGGAACGCGCTGATGGACGCTTTCATGTCGCTCTGGATCATGAACGATGCAATTTTCCGCTTGAGCCCGAAGCCGCCCGCGAGGCCGGGTGCCGAGACGAGGTCGCCCTCCCAAACGAGGCTGCCGCCGTGCCACGGCCAGATCTCCGCGCACGTGAGTGCGGTGAGGTAGCCGCTGCTGACATAAAAGTCGGCGTCTAGAATCTGCCAATGATCGCCGGCGTTGCGCACAAAGATCGCGCCGAGATCCACGGCCGCGAGTTTGTCGACTTTTGAGTTGCTCCAATAATATGCGGTGGGCTGGTGGGGAGATTTCAGGTTTTTGAGCAACTCGTCGAATCGCGCCGCGATGCGCGGTTCCTCTGCGAGCAAACTTTTGAGCTCAGCGGGAATGCTGAAATTTTCTCCGCCGGTGACTGATGGCGGCAACGTGGCGAGTCCACCTGTGGCGAAATCGTGCAAGCGCGTGCGCAAAGCGTCCGCCCAAAATCGGCGCGCATCGCGCGGGTTTGCGGCGGCGCGGATGTTGGCGACCTCGGCTGCGCTGAGCTGGAGGCTGGAAGGATCGGCCATCGCCGCGAGCAGTCGTTTCATCGCGTCGTTGTGCGGGTTGATTTTGATGGAGTCAAAGTTCGCATCGGCTTCCCCTTGAAAGGCGCGATATTGGAAAACATCGAGATCCTTGTGCGGCGCGGGATTCCAAGTCGGGAGGGTTTGCGCGACTTTTGCCGCCGGTTGCGCGACGAAGTAAATCGCCTGGCTGGAGATGCCGCGGGCGAAGTTCATGGAAGTGTTTGTCTGCGTGAGAATTTCGCCTTTGACCAGCGGCGCCGTATCGATTTTTCCAAAGGAGTCAAAGCGGGCGATGGCCGCGGGTGCATCATCGGCGCGCGCGATCAGCGGGAAGATGGCGAGAAGGATTGCGACGGCGCGGAGAAGAAACTGCATTACGAATTTGTTAAAGTGGAGTGGCTGGCTTGACAACTCCCGAGCCGCTGGGACTACTCACATGCCATGCGCGCAGCTTCGTCATGGCACGTCGATCTCGATGGCGCGTGGTCTCGCGGGGCGGCGCCGGGCGCGTTTTTTTTTGACGCGCGGGAATGGGGCCCGGGCCTGCGCTACAGCACGACTCGCGGGCTGGTGAACGATTTTTACGAACACGTCGCTCCATCGATCTCGCCGTTCACGCTGTATGGCTCGGGCGATTTTCACTACCTGACGGCGCTTTGGCTGCGGCAGATCGAGGAGCCGTTCACGCTGGTCTCGTTTGACAATCATCCCGACTGGGACGTGCGCCCGCCGTATTGGTGCTGCGGGACGTGGATCAATCGCGCGCTCACGCTGCCGCAACTGCGGGACGTGGCGATCTGGGGTTGCGGGAATTTCGAGCTCGACTGGCCGAATCGGCTCTTTGCAAATCACGGCGCGTTGCGTGCAAACCGGCTTCAGGTCTGGCCTTGGGCCGCGCGCGTGTCAGCTTCGGCGCGAAAAAAATGGCCGGGGATCAACGACGAAGATTGGCGTCAAAAGTTTGAGACTTTTGCCGCGGCGCTCGCGGGCGGAAAAGTTTACGTGACCGTGGATTTCGATTGTCTGCGCGCGGAAGAGGCGACGACGAACTGGGAAAATGGCTTGTTCACGGCCGCAGGAATCGCGTGGGCTCTCGGGCGTTTGCGCCAGCACGCGGAAATTATCGGCGGCGATGTGTGCGGCGCGTATTCGCCAGCGCGTTACATCCGTTTTAAACAACGGATCGAAGCGAATCTCGATCATCCAAACATTGGGAACGTTGATTCCGAAGCTGCGGAGGGGCGGAATTTACGCGCGCTGCGGATGATCTGGCCGGCGTTAACTGGCCGAGACGAGAACCACGCCGAGGCTAATGAGCAAAACGCCAATCCATAGAGTGAGCGTCATTTTTTCTTTCAGGAAAATGGAGGCGGTAATGACGATCAAAATCGGGCTCAGCCCCTCGAACGGATAAAGATAGCTCAGATTCCGAAACCTAGCCAGCAGTCCAAGCCAAACAAAGAACGCCAGCGCTTTCACCGCGATCCCGCTCATGAAAATGCCAAGAAATTTTGCCCGCGGCGTGCTTTCGGGCTGGCTCATGGCGTGTTTGAAAAAAATCTGTCCCGCCACGGAACTGCCTTCTGAAAGCAGGATGAGCAGGAATGCCGCCAGCGTCACAGCCGGTCCTCGATCTTCATCAACGGCTTCGCGATGACCACAACGCCGACGATCACCAACAAAATACCTCCCCAGCGCAGCGGAGGAATATTTTCGCGGAAAAAAATCCACGATGCGAGCGGGACGAGCGCATAACCCGCGCCCGTGAGGTTATAAGCAATATTCAGCGGCACGGAGCGCAAGGCATACAGCCATGAGACGAGGCTCGCGATCATCGCCAGGATGCCGAGCCAGACCCAGCCGGATTTCAGCCCGGTGAAGCCCAGAACCGCATCATGCACCGTTTCATCCGCTCCGCGTTTCATGAAAAGCTGCGACGCCGCGGAGAGCACGATGCTGATCGAGATCTGGACGTAGGGATTTACAAACCAATGAGCGCGGGCGGGAACGATTTCCGATGGAGGCTGAGTGTCGGGTGCCAACATTTGAGCGGCCGAGTCTAGGAACGGCTGCGCGCTTTGTCCACCGCTTGCGCAACCGTGTGAAACGCGCTAAATGCGGGGAATGAAGATGCTCGCGCACAAGACCGCCGACTGGATTCCCGTGACCTGCGCGCTCGCCCACGCGGCCTATCTGGTCGGTCTGTTCCTGATTTTCCCGCACACGCCGTGGTGGCTACTCTGCATCCTCGGTTTCATCTACTCGGTCAGCATTTCCTGGAACATTAACGGCATCGCTCACAACTTCATTCACAATCCGTATTTCCGATGGGAGCCGCTGAACTACGCCTTTAGCTGGCTGCTCTCAGTCACGATGGGATTTTCGCAGCAGTTCTATGAGCTGATTCATAACCGTCATCATCAGGGCAATAGCGACCGGCCCGATGAGCATGGTGAAACTGCTGATCCGCTTTCCATTTATAAGCACGGGCATGATGGTGAGGCGGAAAGCGTCTGGACCTATACTTTTTTCGGCTACTTCCGCGACGATCCAAAGGCGATCTATCGCGACATTGCGAAGCGGCATCCTTTCAGCGCAAAGTTCGGGGTCTTTGAAATTGTCTCGTGGGTCCTGCTCGTGATCGCTTGCTTCCTACTGAACTGGAAGTTCATGCTTTTCTTTTTCCCGTTTTACTATTTCGGCCATTGCCTTTCCTACCTCAATGGCTACTTCCTTCACTACGGCGGAAATCCGGACGTGCCGCTCGCCTGGGGAGTGAGCAGCTATCACAAACTTTATAACTTAATCTGGTTCAACAACGGCTATCACGCAGAGCATCATTACAAGCCAAAGGTTCACTGGACTGAGATGAGAGCCCTACATGAAAAGATCAAGGATGAGCAGCGCCGCGCGGGCGTTCGCGTAATCAAGCCGCCGCACGCGCTCGCGTTTCTCGACCCGGATCTGCCGGCGAAAAGTCGCCCGCTAGCGCCAGACCTACAGGCCGCACGGCAGGCCTGAGCTGCGAGCTAGAGTTCATGCGCGTTGTGAAAACGCTGAATCGTCGCGTCGTGACGAGTAGGTTCCAGATATTGGATCGCAATCTTAAAAAGAGGATTGAATAACGGCGACGTGTGCCGCGCGTAAAGGTCTTGCGGAGCCAGATCCAAACGTAGGTGCAATTTTGGATCGTAGTTCAAAGGCCCCGTGTGGTAGCGCTTCAACCCATGTTCCATTGCCCATTGGACGACATCGCGCCACGTGACGAAATACATCTGCAAGTCGAGAGAAACGGCATAGTCCATTCCAACATTCAAATCGTAGATGGTATCCTCATGCACAAGGCACAAGTTGAAGGCAATGATTCGTCCGTTTTGCCTCCACAAAAAGTAGCGCACGCGGTCAGGCATCCTTTGGCCAAGCATGCATAAATATTCGCGCGTCAACTCCTCGAATTGAAACTCGGAGCGCTGAAAAGTTTGGAGGTATAACGAATATATGTCATCGACGATCGGTGTGACATCGGAAACTACTTCCATCGTAAGCTCCACATCCTTGGTTTCCCTCAACTTTCGACGAAGGTTTTTGCGAAAGACTTTTCCGAGCTTGCGCTGCATATAGTCTTCGAAGCTGGTGAACTCAAGATCAAGCTTCGCTGCCGGCATGCTGGGAACCCGCTTGTAGTCGTTGTCTAAGAACGTCGCCAGTGCCGAACGATAATCCGAGGGAAAGTCCTTCAAGAGAATGATCGAGGCCTTTCCCCGCGCATAGCTATTCATGGCTTCATGCAAGGCCTCGACGGCCCATAATTCGGTGCTATCGAGCTGCCCCTCACCGGCCGCACAACCAACCATCATCATTTTCAGGCTTAGGAAACGCGGCCAGATTTTACGTGCCATTCCTACGATCTTCCGCAGACTCTTTGGCAACCCAACAGTGAGATCTTGAACCACGAAGAAGAAAGGCTGGATGGTCACCGCGCCCGAGCGATCGTTTTCTAAAATGAAGTAACGGTAGTCGAACTGCGGCAGAGTCTCTTCGACCGTCTCGTAATAACGATAGTCCTTTGCATGGCCGGAAAGAAGCCGCATCCAGCACTCTGGACGGATTTGTTTCGAGGAAGCGACCACATGCGCCATCCCATGCTTCGTCTTGATTGATGTCGATTTTCCTTGCAACGAGTCGCTGCCTGCGGGGAGGCAGGAAAGCAGCGAAGATTCAAATGCGGATTCCATGAAGAGATAACAACTCGTCTACGATCTTCTTTGCGTCTTTCAGGCCAATTACACAGAAATTAAACTACAATGAATTCACTCTTGGATTCGCTGCAGCAGAACTCCTGCGCCGGCGCATGTGAACAGTGCTCCCAAGGCTAGAAAGACGATGTCACCCATGATGTAGGTGATCGGGGCATTATGCATATTGATCAATCGAAAGGCGTGGCAAAAGTGAGTGAGCGGAAATGTTTGGGAAATAACTCGAATTGCAGACGGCAGTTGCTCAAGTGGAGCAAAAGCACCTGAAAGCGGAAAGACGGGCAGGAGATAGAAAACCGCGAGCTGAATCGCCTGTGTCTGGGTGTGGCAGAAAGCGGAAATCAATAAGCCAAGACCTAGCGAACAACACAGGAAGAGAAAGCAGATGAGACCTAGAATCATAGGCTGTCGAAATGCCGTATGGAAGTGAAAGTAGGCGACAGCAATGGTAGTCGCTATCAGGAACAAGGAGAGGACCAGGTAAGGAAATACCTTGCCTATAACAATCTCACTGCGGCGCAATGAAGTGACCATCAGTTGATACAGTGTTCCTGACTCCCGCTCACGAGCGATTGTGCAAGCCATCAAAGTAACCGTGAGAAGTTGCAGGATGAGACCTATGATCCCGGGGATTACGTAGTCGATGAATCTTTGCTGCGGGTTGTATAAGACCGTAGTCTGGACGGTCCACGGATCCATTGCCGAGACAAACTCCTGACGCACCCCTTCCGGCAGCTTCTTTGCCATGTCGAAAACCTCCAGCGGGAGTTGATCAATCATCTCCTGACGCGACTGCAGTTGAAAGTCTCCCAGCGCAGCCTGCAAAGCTCCTGTGACCTGGTCGCCAGTGGTCGTGTCGCTACCATCGACGAATAGCTGGAGTGGTTGTGGGTTGCCGTTGTTTAAACCTTGTCCCCAGCCTTTGGGTATGACAAGACTTGCCTGCACTTTTTCCCGCAACAGATCCGGAGTAGTTGTGCTCGGAGGCCTAGCCCGGAGCGAGAAGGTGTTGTTGGTCGAAAGGGCTTGAATCAGCTTTTCGCTCTCGGAACTTTGATCCCGATCTTCGTAAGATGTCGGCACATCTGTTAGAGCTGTGACTTCAAAGGCGTGGCCGAACATTAACGTCAACAATGGTGGAAGTAGAATGACCAGCACCATGATTCGCCGATCGCGCACGATGTGCAGAAGCTCTTTATAGGCGACGCTGGCGATGCCGAAGAGGCTTTGTTTCATCTCAGCCTTAGCATTCCTGCATAGCCTTGTGAGTAGGCTTTAAAAACGTCCTCCATATCAGCATCCACCCAGCGGTGACCTTGCCATGCGATGTCAGCGAAAGGCCATGCATTTTGCCAGCTTGCGAGTAATCTTTCGGGCTCGGCCGAGTAGATGCGCGCCCTGCCGCTCCGCAAAGATACTCCCAAGACACCTTCTGTCTCTCGCAATTGCACCAACGCCGGCATGACTGGCTCGACCTGCATCTCCAAAAGCTTACTCGCGATGCCTTCCTTGAGTTGCTGCGGAGAATCCTTCACCAGCAATCGGCCTTTGTGCAGGAACCCTACTTCTGTGCAACGTTCTGCTTCGTCCATGTAGTGGGTCGTGACAAAGATGGTGGTTCCTTGGTGACTTAGATCGTAAAGCAAATCCCACATCTGCTGGCGATGCACCGGATCGAGACCGGACGTTGGCTCATCGAGAAAAAGTAGCAGCGGCTTGTGGATCAATGCGCAAGCAACTGCGAGAAGCTGCTTCATTCCGCCCGAAAGGCTTCCGGCTTTCTCCGTCCGCTTTCCCTCGAGGTCTGTAAGGCGTAAAAGTTCAGCGACGCGGCTGTCGATCTCGTCGCGAGGAACATGGTAGGCGCCGCCAAAAAAGCGGAGATTTTCCAGCACAGTCAGTTCAGGATAGAGGCTGAATTTTTGGGCGACGTAGCCAAACTTTTCGCGGATGGAATAGCGGTCGCGCCAGATCTCGCTGCCGCCGATAAAGCCTTGGCCACTGGTTGGTTTGGTAAGGCCGCAGAGCATCCGCATCGTGGTAGTTTTACCGGCGCCATTTGCGCCGAGAAATCCGAATATTTCCCCCGCCGAGATCGAGAGCGAAATGCCATCGACTGCCGCGGTCGTGCCGTAGTTTTTCCTCAACTGCTCCAGAACGATGATCGGCTTGCTCATGAAAGGCGCGGCAGTGATAGCAAAGTTTGGCGCAAACGCAACGCGCGCAGGAAAGGTCGGTGCGACGTTGAGGAAGCGCCCGCAGTTTGTGCAGCGCGGCCTGAAGATTAGATCAGTCGAACCCGCTTAGAAAGGGAACGTCGCAGCAAGCCGGATGTAAGGCGCGCCTTGTGTTTCCTGAATGATGTCGGGGCGATAGAAATCAAACTTCCGCGCAAAGGCATAACCCGCGGTGAATTCGACTTCCATCCATTTCCAGCCGAAGTAATGCACGCCGCCGCCGGCACGCAGTTCATAGTATTCGACTGGAGTGTGATTGAGATTCTTTGCCCCTTCGTCGGTGCGGCTATCATTGCGGAACGAGCCGCCGTAGATCTCGCCGCCGCCCCAGATTTCCCAGTCGTCGGAAATTTTGTAAACAAGCTTCGGCTCGGGCAGGTAAGCGCGCAGATCCCATTTTTCATTGATGTGCCAGAGCACGCCGGCGATCGGCAGCACGGGATATTCGCGCAGGAGCGACATGGTGACGCCGCCGATGAGGTAAAATTTGTCCTGCACCACCGGATACGCGAGCACGATATTCGTCGGCGCATCGAACGCATCGTATCGAATGTCATGCGCGACATAAAGGCCGGGCTTGCTTTCGATGAAAAAGCCCATGTTTTTCCCGACCCAGTATTCGAGCGCGATCACTCCGGCGTAGCTCGAAAGCGTGTTCGGCGCGAGTGAGCGGTTGTTGCCAAAGTCGTAGCGATTCCATTCGATCCCGAGCTTCAGATACCAGTTGCCGCTCAATGGAATCCTGTGCGTCAGCTCTACGTCGTAATGCCAGGTGTTCGTGTTGTCGTTCGACTTCTCGTGTTCACTGCGACCCTTGTGCTTTTTGAATTCGCTTTGAAAGGTTTGATCGCCCTGCACTCGCAATTCATTGATCGGCACCAAGCTTCGCAAATCCGGCGCCGATTGTTTGAAATCAACCGTCGGCCCGGCAAAAAGCGGCATCACGCCGATGGTGAGGAAAAAGAAAAGAGAAGCGGAGGCGGATCGGTTTTTCATGATTCGGCGCGAACGCTAGTAAAATCTGCCGAGCTTGTATAGTCGATTTATAGAAATTTCTAGCGATGAAGTGCGCTCCGTGTCTGCTCGCCGCGGCGGAGTTTGGAAGAGATTGCGGGCACGCGGAAAAATATCGCCGCCGCGATGCGGACTACGAATGAAAGCAACGTGACAGCAACGTCACGCCGCTCGCCGTTCTACGTGCAGCGGAAAAAACTCGGCCGATGGAAAATTCCCGCGCGATAGTTCGCAACAGTCGCGAGCGCGAGCAGCGGGAAATTGTTCCGATACATGTCGTATTTCAAATAAAACACGCGCGGAAAACCGGTGCCGGTCGTCTCCGGCTCCGTCCATGAACCGTCGCGATTTTGCGTGCGGACGAGGTAGTCAATGCCACGCTGCAAACAGCGCGAATGCGGATCGCCGGCCGCGCAGAGACCCATGATCGCCCACGAAGTTTGTGATGCGGTGCTCGGGCCTTTGCCTTTGAGCGACGGGTCGTCGTAAGTCGCGCAAGTTTCACCCCAGCCGCCGTCGTCATTCTGACAGCTCTCGATCCATTCCTTCGCGCGCACGATCCAATCCTGCCGCATATCTTCGCCGATCGCCCGCAGCCCGCGGAGCACCTGCCATGTGCCGTAAATGTAATTGACGCCCCAGCGGCCATACCACGAGCCATCATCCTCCTGCGTTTCTTTTAAAAATTGCAGCGCGCGCTGCACGCGGAGATCGGCGCGATCGAAACCGATGTAACCGAGCAGCTCGAGCGTGCGGCCGGTGAGATCGCTGCAGGTCGGATCGAGAATGGCGTTGTGATCGGCAAAAGGAACATCCTCGAGCCAGCGCTTCGTGATGTCTTTGTCGAATGCCGCCCAGCCGCCGTCGCGGCATTGGAAACTCAGCAGCCACTCGAGCGCGCGATTGAACAGCTGGCCGTATTTCTCGCGGTCACGCGGACTGACCAGGCGCAGGCCGATGAGCACCATCGCGGTGTCATCGGTATCGGGATAAAACACGTTGTTAAACTCGAAAGCCCAGCCGCTTGACTCGTGGTGCGGATTCTTGCGGCGCCAATCGCCCGGCACGCGCACCTCTTTTTCCTCGAGCCAGCCAAGCGCGCGCTGGAGCGCGGCGTGCGACGGATCGAGGCCGGACTCGCCGAGCGCGATGATGTTGATCGCAGTGTCCCAGACCGGCGAGAGGCACGGCTGGATGCGGAAGTCCTCCGGATCATCCACGAACAATCCGGCGAAATCGTTTTTCGCTTTTTGCAAAGTCGGATCGTCGTCCGGCGTGCCGAGTGATTGCAGCGCGATGATGGAATTGAGCATCGCCGGAAAGACCGTCGCGAGCCCGTCCGAGCCGGCGCCCATTCGCTCCGTCATCCATTCCTTTGCCTTGCGCAATGCGTGCTGGCGGAAAGGTTGCAGCGTCGTCGTGTCGAGCACGCGGAATGTCTCGGTGGCGGTGAGGAAAAAGTTTCGCCACGTAAAAAAATGCTCATCGCGTGGCATCGAGAGATTTTTTTGCTCGGTGCCCGCAGGATACAATTCGTGGAGATGCTTTTCGGCAGGAAGCTGCCGCGTCGGCTTGAGATGATTGATGATCGCGAGCGGCATCAGCATCGCGCGACTCCACGACGACATCTCGTAGATGTTGAAGAAAAACCAATCGGGCAAAAGGACCAGCTCGACTGGAATCGCCGGCAAATATTTCCACGGAAATTGTCCCAGCAACGCGAGGTAAAGTTTCGCGTAAGTATTCATGCGCGGGATGCCGCCGAGGCGCAAAATCGCCGCACGCGCTTCTTGCATCCACGGCGAACTTTGCGCGTGCCCGGCAAGTTTTAATGCGAAGTAAGCTTTGACCGACGCATTGATTTCGCCCGGGCCGCCTTCGTAGATATTCCAGCCGCCATCGGTCAACTGCCGGCGTCGGATGTGTTGCACACATTTTTCCTGCAGCACCGGATCGACCGCGTCCGCCCAATGCATGTAAAGCACGTAATCCGAGCAGAGCGTCGAATCGACCATCAGCTCGCCAACCCAGTAGCCATCAGGGTTCTGGAGGCGCAGCAGATTTCCCTGCGCGAGGCGAATCGCCTCATTCAGCTGCCCGGCGGCGCGCTCAGCTACGGCGCCACGGAGATGCAAAGATTCCACGTTCATCACGCAACGGATGGACGAGAATTATACGGACACGGGTTCTTGTTTGTTGCCCGTCAGGTGCCCCCGGCCGCAGCTCACGCCATTGTGCGCCTGCACGTCGCGACCTTCCTCGATCGGTGCGGGTTTCGGCCCGAAATTGAAGGCAATATTTTTCCACGTATCGCCCGGCTTCGCCTGCAGGCCGAGGCTCGCAGTCGGCTCGTAGCCGCAATGCACCATGCAATTTTCGCAGCGAACGTCCTTCGCGACGCCATCGACGACGCCGTAATTTTCCCACTGCACTTTCTCGAGCAATTCGGCGTAGCTGCCATAATGGCCAGGGCCGCCGAGCGTGTCGGTCATGAGATAGCACGGCGCTTTCCAGCCGCGGATGTTCCGTGTCGGAATTGCCCACGCGGAGCAGCTGAGGTCGCGTTTGCCGGCGAGAAACTCGAGATAAATCGGCGTGCCGAAAAAAGTATATTTGCGGCCCCATTCCTCGATCTTGCTGAATTTTTCGATCGTCATTTTGCGCGTAAGGAAAAAGTTTTCCGGCGCGATGTTCAGCCGCTTGATCATGTCTTTTTTCGCCGCGTCGTATTCGTAGCCGGGCGAAATCGTGTGGCCGTCCACGCCGAGGTGCGACAGATATTTAAACATCTCCTCGAGCTCGCTCATCTCGGTTTCCTTGTAAACCGTCGTGTTCGTCGCGACTTGATAGCCGACGATTTTTGCCATGCGAATGGCGAGGATGCATTCCTTGAAAACGCCTTCGCGCTCGACGATGAGATCGTGCGTCCGCTCGAGTCCGTCGAGGTGGACGTTCCAATACATCGAGGTCGAGGGAGCGATGACCGGCTTCGCGGGATCTTTCGGGCCCTTGCGAATTTCCTCCGCATCCTTCGCGGTGATCAATTCCTCGGACTGCAAAATCTGCAGCTTCGCCTCAATCTCTGCCGGAATTTTGGCAAAGGCAGACGCAAGATATTCGCGCATCTTTTTGCGCATGAACATCGCGTTCGTGCAGACGTAAACGATCCGTTTCTGCTCGAGCAGGCCGCCGATCAGCGCTTCGATTTGCGGATAAATCAGCGGCTCGCCGCCGCAGATAGAAATCATCGGCGCATTGCATTCCTCAGCCGCGCCGAGGCAATCCTCGAGCGGCATCATATCCTTGAGCGAGGTCGAATATTCCCGGATGCGGCCGCAGCCCGTGCAGGTGAGGTTGCAGGTGTGCAAAGGTTCGAGCTGAAGCACGGTCGCAAACTTTTTCGTGCCACGAATTTTGTGGCCGACGATGTAAGCTGCGATCTTGGCGGTGAGGGCAAGTGGAAATCTCATAGGCTAAAAACTGCGGGGATAGTAGCCAAGCGCGGCGCTCTGTCAATTGCGACGGAATCCTGATCCCGCATTTTCACCGAGGTGTGTGGAAAAATTTAGGTGACTTTGCCGAGGGCTTTGGACATCTTCGCGGCTGTTTTTGCAAAAAAAAGGACCCCTAACATGAAACATTTTTTCTTTAGCCTCAGCATGGCGCTGCTCTTGGCCGCGACCGCTCCCGCCTCCGATACCCAAAACGGACTACAGGTCGATGTGACCAAAAAAACCGTCGGCCGCAACGACACGCGCAACGCTGACTATTACTACAACCAGCAGATCGACCGGACGATGGCGCTCCACGTCCTCGCGAAAAATGTTTCCTTCAAGGAAATGCCGGAGGGGACGATCGAGTATTCGCTGCTCGTGAAACTCCACGACTATCTCGGCAAAGGCGCCTACGAACTTTACACTGGCACCGAAAAACTACCGCCGTTGAAGGTGGCGGAAACCGCAGATGTGACGCTCGGTTCCGCCGAAGTCACCGGCTGGGGAAACATCGGCGAGCAGCACAAGGACAAGCTCGATTACAAAATCGTGATCAAGCAGAACGGCGCCGTCACCATGACGCTCACGAGCAATTCCTCGTTTGATTCGCTCGCGAAAAGAGCGACGAAAAAAAAGTAGCCGCCTCGTCGCGGTTACGCGTCCGGCTTGGTCTTGCGCAGGCCGATGACTTTGTCGCCATCCTTGAACTGACCGCGCTTTTTGAGCAGTTCCACGCGCTCAAAGCGTTTCAAGACGTTGCGTTTCGCGGCAATGGTGCTCGCGCCTTTGAGACTGCGATGTTGGGACATGATGAGTTAAAAGTTGCTGCGGAGTTTTTTGGAAAAGGGTGCGCACTCTGCCGCAATCGCACGCACATCGCAACCGAAAAGTTCAATCGCGCGTGAGCCCGCGAATCACCGAACCAATCACCGCGCCCGCGCCGACATCGCGCACCGTCTCACCGCCGCCGCCCGAGGGAAGATACGGCTGCAGCGAATGCGCGAGGTTCGACATCGTCAGCGTTTGCAGCCAGACGCGGCCGGGACCGGTGAGCGCCGCGAGGAAAATTCCATCGCCGCCGAAAAGCATGTTGCGGATGCCGGTAATGCGCGTGATCTCGAAGCGCACGCTCGCGTCAAACATCCCGACGTGGCCCGGATGCACGCGCAAAGTTTCTCCCGCCGCGAGATCGTAGGAAACCGTTTCGCCGCCGAGCTCGATCCACGCCGTTCCGCTGCCCGCAAGCTTTTGTAAAACAAATCCGTCGCCGCCAAAAATCCCCGCGCCGAGCGATTGCTGGAAAGCCGCACTCAGCTCGATCGCCGGCGTCCCGCACAAAAATCCGTGCCGGTGCACCATGAAAGTTTCGCCCGCGCCGAGCTTCAGCGGCACGATGTGGCCCGGCAACTTTGCCGCGAAAGCCACCGTGCCCGTCGCGCCGCGCGCCGTGTATTCCGTCATGAAAAGCGAGCCGCCGCCGACCACGCGCTTGAGCGCGCCGAAAATTCCGCCGCCGCCGCCATGCTGCGTCGTCGTGTGCATCTCGATCGCGCTTGTCATCCAGGAAAGTTCCCCTGACACCGCGATCACGCTTTCACCCGGATCGAGCGTGACCTCGAGCACAGGCATCGTGGAGCCGATGATTTGATTTTGCATGCGCTTTGTTAAACCCGAAGCGTTTCTCCGAGTCAAAGCGAATGCCGCCTCAACGCCGTCCTGACGAAAGTCCAGCAGCAATCGGCTCGGAGTTGGCGCGAAGTGCATCTCGCCGCGGTGAGACGGCCTCAACTTTGACGCGCGCAACGCGTCGCGCCGAGCCGCGAACCGCTCCCGCGCACATCCGAGCCCTACTTTCACGCCACTGCCGCTTGCATCGGCATCATTTCACCGACGCAAGCGGTTCAGTGGCGCGCGACCCGCTCGGGCCTTTTGAGTTTAGCGGTTAGCTGCCGCAGCCGACTTTCAAGCCGGTTCCGGTTTCGAGAAATGACTTGAGGCTCGCGAGGACGAGCGGCCAGCCCTTCGAGACTTTGCCGGGCATTTCCGAACCAGCTTTAAAGTCGTCATGGGTCACGGTGAGGCAGACCATGTCTTCGAGCGGCTCGATTTCGTAGGTGACGCGCGATATGTCCTGGCGGTCGTCCGGGTCGGTCCAGGTCACCACCAGCCGCTTCGGGCGCATGCTTTCCACGACCTCGCCCATGACCCATGTCTCGTTGTCTTTGTTGACGTGCTGCCATTGCGATCCCTTCTGCCAATCGGAGGTGTTGGAATTGCCACCCCAATACTGGCGGGTGAATTCCGGCTGCGTGAGGGCGTCCCACGTCTTTTCAGGCGTGGAACGGATGTAGGTTTTGTAGACTAAGTGTGGCTTGTTCATGATGTTACTTTTTTGTGTTTTGGTTTTGTTCGAGACCCTTTTTCAGATCGCTCAACGCCTGAAGGCGATGGCGTTCATACTTGGCAATCCAGCGTCCGTAGATCTCATGCAACGGCACGGGATTGAGGTAGTGCAGTTTTTCACGTCCGCGCCACACGGTGGCGACGAGGTTCGCCGCCTCCAGTAGCGTCAGATGCTTGGTCACTGCCTGCCGCGTCATGTCGAGGTGTTGGCAAAGTTCCCCCAGCGTCTGCCCGCTGCGCGCATGCAGCTCGTCGAGCAGCTTGCGGCGGCTGGCATCGGCGAGGGCTTTGAATACTTCGTCCATTACGAGCGCAATTAGGCAACCAACTGGTTGCATGTCAAGCAGACTTCGTTGCTTTTTCTTTAATGTGCCCGCGTTTCCAGCCGCCTCGGCTTTAAACCATGCCGAGCTGCATCCGGCCCGCCTCGCTGATCATCGCCTGATTCCATGGCGGGTCCCAGACCAGCTCGACCTCCGCTTCATCCACGCCCGGCAGCGCCTCGATTTTGTTTTTCGCTTCGCCCGCGAGCACCGGCCCCATGCCGCAGCCCGGCGCGGTCAGCGTCATTTTCACATTCACCAGCGCGCCCGCGCCATCGCGAGGCGTGATCGAGCAATCATAAATCAGCCCGAGATCGACGATGTTCACCGGAATCTCCGGGTCGTAACAAGTCTTGAGCTGATCCCAAACCGTCTTCTCATCGACCGGGCCATCGGCCGTCGCTTTTTCCGCAAAAACGCGGTCGAGGCCGAGTGCGTCGGCGTTTTCCTCCGTGATCCGGACGAGGCCGAATTCCGTGGCGACGGTGTAGCTGCCGCCGAGCGATTGCGTGATGTAAACGGTCATGCCGGCGGGAAGTTTGATCGCGTTGCCGGCGGGGATTTGAATGGCGTCAACTTCGCGGACGAGTGTGCGTTCGGTATTTTCGTGCATGGGATGAGTTTGTTGAAAAGCGCGCGGCTATTTATCGAGGACGACTTTGACTTTTTTGTCGGCGCTCGCGCCAAATTGCTCGAGCAAACTCGGCGACTGCGCGGGTGAATTTTCCGTGAGCGGCGTCGGCGTCGCGGGAGCGAGCGCGGAGCGAAGCGCGCCTTCGACGAGTTGCGCGCAGTGAATTTTCATCGGCGGCAGCGCGCCGAGCGGCGCGGAAAGTTCCGAGCCCGACATCGCCAGCGCTTCCTCGACAGTTTTGCCCGCGATCAATTCCGTGGCCACGCTCGCGACGGCAATCGCCGTCTCGCAGCCGAATGTTTGAAAAGTCGCGCGGTCGATGACTTTGCGGCCGTCCTTTTCCTTGAACTTTACCCACATCCGCAGCATGTCGCCGCAATCCGGGCTGCCGACGGTGCCAATGGCGTCCGCACCTTGCATCTCGCCGAGATTTTTCGGATTTTGAATCGCGCTCTCGATGCGCTGCTGGAGATTTTCTTCGCTCATTTATTCGAGATGATAGCGCGGCACATTTGCATCGATCTCGGCGCTCCATGCGTCGATGCCGCCGCGCAAACTTTTCGCATTTTCAAATCCGTGGCCGATGAAATACGCGGCCGCATCCATGCTCCGCTTGCCGGTGTGATCGACGAAAATCGTGAGCGCCGCGCGGTCCCATTTCATTAAAATTTCCTGCATCAGCTCCTGCGTGAAAAGCATCGAGCCATCGATGCGAGCGGCGTCAAATTCCTCGCGCGTGCGGATGTCCACGAGCTTCGCCGCGCCGCCGCGCAATTGCTCGGCGAGCTCCGCGGGCGCGATCTGGATTTTCAAATCCTCCTCGTGGCTCGCCTGGATGTGCTCGATGACTTCGTCGACGGAGAGTTGCTCGTTGCGCGCGCAGACCTGCTCGAGCGTTTCCGTCGGCTGAAAGCCGCACGATGCGCAGCCGCCGATGTGGTATTTTTTGAAAAGCGCCCGCTGCGCGCCGGGATAGATTTCCAGCAGCTCGCGCATCGTGGTCGCCGGGGCGAGGCTCGTCGTGTTCAGCATCGCGGGCAAGATACCGGCGGGCAAAGGCAAGTAAAGTGCGCGCTTTACCGGCTCGCGCGCCGCGCTTATCGTCCGCGCTTTATGCGCCGCCAAACGTTGTGGGAAGCTCGCTGGATTTTTGCCGTGGTCGTAATTTTGACGGCGCTGCTCACGCTCGCTTCGCCATGGGCGGCAATGATCGGGCTGCTGCTGGTCGCGTATGTATTTTATTTTTTCCGCGACCCGGATCGCGTCGCTCCGGACGATCCGCGCGCGGTGGTCGCGGCGGCTGATGGCGTCGTCGCGGAGATCATCGAGATGGTCGAGCCCGAGGTGACGAAGACCGCGATGAAGCGCGTGGCGATTTTTCTTTCGGTCTTCGATGTCCACACGAACCGCGCGCCGATCGCCGGCTCGGTCACCTACCGCCATTATTATATAGGCAAATTTCTCGACGCCCGACATCCCGACGCCACGCGTCTCAACGCCTACCAAACCTGGGCGTTTCAAAATGAGCGCGCGACGCTCGTCGTCCGGCAGATCACCGGCGCCATCGCGCGTCGCATCGTCGCCTGGTCAAAGGTTGGCGACAAAGTCGCGAAGGGCGAGCGATTCGGTATGATCCGGTTCGGCTCGCGCACCGAAATTTATATGCCACTCGATGCGACCATTTCGGTAAAAATCGGCGACCGAGTCCGCGGCGGCGAAACCGTGATCGCGCAACTGCCATGAAGGAAGACGGAAGCCCGAAGATTTATCTGCTGCCGAATTTGATGACGGCCGGAAATCTTTTTTGCGGCTTCGCAGCCACGCTTCGCATCGTCGAGGGCGCGCTCACACAACAGCGCGGCGCCGATCCGAACGAGCTTTACCACACCGCGATCTGGTTTATCCTCGGCGCCTGCATTTTCGATCTGCTCGACGGCCGCGTCGCGCGCATGGGCGGCCACGAAAGCCCGTTTGGCCGCGAGTTTGATTCCATCGCCGACATCGTTTCCTTCGGCGTTGCGCCCGCGCTGCTCATCTACCGCATCGTCCTGCAGGAAAATTACCGCTTCGGCTGGCTTATCGCTTTTCTCTACCTCGTCTGCGGCGCGCTGCGGCTCGCGCGTTTCAATTGCATCGCCGCCGCAAACCTGCCGGGCGGCGACAAAGAGTTCAAAGGCTTCCCGATTCCCGCCGCCGCCGGCACCATCGCATCGTTAACGCTTTTTTTACTTTGGTGGCAATCCGGCGAGCATAAAGTTACCATCGGATACGGCCGCTACATCCTGCCGCCGCTCATGATTTTCCTCGCGTTCATGATGTTCAGCCGCTTCCGCTACCCGAGCTTCAAGGCCGTCAATTGGCGCACGAAGCGCTCCATCCCGCGCTTCATCGTCATCACTTGCCTCGTCGTTTTCACCTTCATGAATTACGAGTGGATGCCGGCGGTCATCTTCATTTCCTACCTGATTTACGGCTTCGTGCGCCCGTGGATTTCGCGCAAATGGCAGCGCGAAATCGAGGAGGAGGACGACGACGAAGACGAGGCGCCGGTGACGCCGTGAGCGATTTTTTGCAGCAGGGTCTGATCACCACGCTGCAATCGCTCAACGAAAAAAACGCCGCGGCGCTCGAGGCTGATCTGGAAAAGTTTGCCGCGGACTCGCCGATCGCGCTCATCCTTCCGTGTCATGCCAACGAGCTCGGCAGCCGCGCGCTGTCGCATCTCATCGACGAAATTTCCGGCGCGAGATTCCTCCGCGAAATCGTCGTGAGCATGAATGGCCTCGATGAGCAGACTTTTAAACAGGCGCAAACTTTTTTCGAACGTCTGCCGCAACCGCATCGCGTCCTCTGGAACGATGCGCCGGAAACTGCCGCCCGCCGCGAACCCGCATTGCCACAGGGCAAAGGCCGAAATGCTTGGGCCGCCATTGGCTTGCTTGCGCGTGAAAAAAACTGCCGAATCGCCGCGTTGCTCGATTGCGACGTCACTACTTTCCATCGCGAAATGCTTGTGCGCCTTTGCACCGCATGCGCGCATCCAGCGCTCAATTTTGCTTTCGCGAAAATGTATTACTCGCGCATCGCCAGCGCCCGCGGCCGCATTTACGGGCGCGTGAGCCGGCTCTTCCTCGCGCCGCTTTTGCGCGCGCTCGTCCGCGTCGTTGGCCATCAGCCGCTGCTCGATTTTTTGCTCAGCTTCCGCTACCCGCTCGCCGGCGAATGCGCGCTGCGCCTTGATCTCGCGGCGACGCTGCCATTCGACGCCGGCTGGGGGATGGAGATCGGATTGCTCTGCGAAATCTTTCGCCGCGTCGATCCGCGCGAGATTTGCCAGGTCGATGGCGGGCGCGATTACGATCACAAACATCAGCCGCTCGGTTGCGACACACGCACCGGACTTTTTCAAATGAGTCGCGAAATTGCCGCCGCGCTTTTCGCGCAACTCGCGGAGGAAGGGCTGCCGATGACGGAAAAGTTTCTCGACGAACTAACAGCGAGCCATCGCCGCGAAGCCGCCGCCGCGCTCGCTCGCACACGCAGCCTCGCGCTCATCAACGGACTCGACTTTGACGAGGAGGACGAGAGCGCGCACATCGCCGCATTCACGGACGCATTGCGCGAAGCCGCGGCGCAATTCCTCGCAGGCGCGCCGCGCGCGACGCTGCCGCCGATGGAGTAAAAGTCTGAGAATTTTGTCGCACACTAACGGCAGTGCGGCAAAGTTCGGCATGGCGAAACCTGTGATCCTGATCATCCGCGACGGCTGGGGCATCAATCCGGACGGTCGCGCCGGCGCGGAGAAAAATGGTGACGCGACGCTGCTGGCGCGGACTCCTTTTCACGATGAAATGTATGCGCGATATCCCGGCGCGACATTGCACGCGAGCGGGCTCGATGTCGGGTTGCCGGCGGGGCAGATGGGAAACTCGGAGGTCGGCCATCTCAATCTCGGCGCGGGGCGCGTGGTCTATCAGGATTTGACGCGCATCAACAAAGCGGTCGCGGAGGGAAAGCTGCGGGAAAACGATGTTTTACAAACGGCCTTCGCGCAGGCAAAGGGGACAAGGCTGCATTTTCTCGGGCTCGTCTCGGACGGCGGCGTGCACAGCTCGCAGGAGCATCTCATCGCGCTGGCGAAGGCGGCGCGCGAAGCGGGCGTGCGCGAGATTTTCGTCCACGCGATCACGGACGGGCGCGATTCGTCGCCGACGGGTGGCGCGAAGTTTTTGGCGCATGTTGAACAGGCGTTAAAGCCTAGCGGAGCGAAAATTTTGACGGTGATCGGCCGGTATTTTGCAATGGATCGCGATAAACGTTGGGATCGGACGAAGCTGGCGTGGGACGCGATCGTGCTCGGGCGCGGCGAGCAGTCAACCGCTGATCCGAGCGCGGCGGTTGAAGCGCGTTATGCAAAAGGCGAGACGGACGAATTTTTAAAGCCGCTGATTTTTTCGCACGCGAACGAGCAGCGCATCCGCGACGGCGACGTGATTTTGTTCTTCAATTTTCGGGCGGATCGCGCGCGGCAGATCTCGCAAGCCTTTCTGCAAAAGGATTTCAGCGGCTTCGATCGCGAAGTGACGCCGCAAACGCATTACGTGACCCTGACGCAATACGACAAAACTTACGGCTGTCCCGCGATCTTCGAACCGCAGGAATTGAAGAACATTCTCGGCGAGGTCGTGAGCCGTGCGCGGCTGAAGCAGCTGCGGATCGCGGAGACCGAAAAGTATCCGCACGTAACTTATTTTTTCAACGGCGGCGTCGAGAAGGCGTTTGACGGCGAAGATCGCCAGATTGTCCCATCGCCGAAAGTCGCGACGTATGATTTGCAGCCGGAGATGAGCGCGCCGGAAGTGTGCAAGGAAGTTTTACAAGCGCTCCCAAATTACGATCTGATCATTTTGAACTTTGCCAATCCCGACATGGTCGGCCACACCGGCGTGGTCGCGGCGGGAATCGCCGCGGTCGAGAAGATCGATGACTGTGTTAAACAAGTGCTGACACGCGTTTTGGAGCTGCACGGCAAGGCGCTCGTCACCGCGGACCACGGCAACTGCGAGCTCATGCGCAATCCGGACGGCTCGCCGAATACTGCGCACACCACGAATCTGGTCCACCTTCTCTACGTCGCCGACGACGCACATAATCTTCGCGTGGAAGACGGGCGGCTCGCGGACATCGCGCCGACGCTTTTGTTTTTGCTCGGGCTGCCGCAGCCGAAGGAGATGACGGGCAGAAATTTATTGGTGCCGCGCTGAACAAAATTCATCGCGCTCTGGCGGAAAAATTGCTTCATGATTCGCATGCACGATTTCGCTTCCCCGATTTTTTTCCGCCCGCGCAGGGCACTATTCGCCCTCACCGCGATTCTTGGAGTCTCGCTTTGCACCGCGCGCGCGGCGACCGTTTATTCCATCGGCGACCCGACGGACGAGGAGCAGGCGTTGCTCGAAAATCTCAACCGCGCTCGCGCTTATCCGCAGGCCGAGGCGCTGCTGCTGAAGGCGCTCACCGATCCCGATGTGCTCGAGGCGTATTCGTATTTCGGCGTGAACCTGAATTTGATGGTGAGCCAATACGCGAGCATCAAGGTCGCGCCGCCACTTTCCTTCAACGTGCAGTTGATGGCGTCCGCGCGCTCGCACAGCCAGGACATGCTCGAAAATGCGTTCGAGGAACACAACGGCACCGATGGCAGCGATCCCGGCACGCGGATGACGAAGGCCGGTTACAATTGGTGGACTTGCGGTGAAAACATTTTTTCCTACGGCGAATCGGTGATGCACACGCACGCGGCATTCGAGGTGGATTGGGGCACGGGCACTGGCGGAATGCAGACACCGGCCGGTCATCGCCTCAATGATCACTACTCCACTTTCCGCGAGATCGGCATCAGCATCGTGGACGGCGAAAATCAAACCGTCGGGCCTTTGGTCGTGACTCAAGATTTTGCGGCGAAGCAAACGAACGCCCCGCTGCTGACCGGTGTCGTTTATTACGATCTCAACAGCAACGGCACGTATGACATGGGCGAGGGAGTCGGCGGCGTGCCGGTTACGATCGATGGCGCGAACTATTCGGCGGTGACGACGAACTCCGGCGGCTACTCCATTCCGTTAAACATCGTCAACGGAAATTATTACGCATATTTCGCCGTCCCTGGCATGGCCGTTTACAAAAAAGGTTTTACGATCAGCAACCTCAACAACACGAAGCTCGACTACAAACTGACCTACACACCGCCTGCGATCACAGGCACCGCCCAGCCCGTAACCGGCCAGGCGAGCACTTACAAAATCTCCGCGGTTCCCGGCACCACCTCGTATGAATATGCCGCGTCCAAATACAGCGCCTACTCCGCGGTCGAAGGCGCGGAGAACGGTCTTACGAACGTCATCGCGACAACGACGGGCACTTACGCGGTCATCGTCAAAGACGTCCACGCGAGCGGCAACGAATCTTTCCATCTCGCGCACGCGACATTTGATCCGCAGATCCTGATGTTAAAAGCAGTGTTGCGTCCGAGCAGCTCAAGCATGCTGCAATTCAAGAGCCGCCTCGGCTGGGCGACTTCGACGCAAATCGCCGGCGCTCAAGTTTCCAGCAACGGCGTCGACTGGAAAACGGTCTGGTCGGAAGCGGGCAGCAACAGCGCTGGCGAAAAAAGTTTCACCCCGCGAAGCGTCTCGTTGTCAGCCTTCGCGGGCCAGGAGCTGCAAGTCCGCTTCGTTTACGACGTTTCCGGATCGGCTTACATCAACACCTCCAGCGGCGTCGGACTCTATCTCGACGACATCACGATGACGAACGCGCAATCGTCGCTGCCGTTCGGCGGCCGCACACTCGGCGCCACGACTTCGTTCGCGTTCACACCCGATGTCGCGACGACGTTTGGCTTGAAAGCGCGGTCACACATCGGCAGCAGGATTTTGCCGTGGGGACCGGTGCTGGCGATCACGGCGAAGGCGGCAACAATCGTCAAATGAAATTAAAAACGCTGCACATCCCGCGCGTTTTTTAAAGGCTGGGAAACAAAGAAAGCTGCGACGTCGGCACGCGAAAATCGTCGGCGGAAAGCTCGATCGGAGCATTGGTGAATCCTGCCTTGTGCCTCGCGAGCTCATACAGCGCGTGCATTTGCTGCGCGTAAAAACCTTCGCCGCGCATGCGCGAG
This sequence comes from uncultured Verrucomicrobiae bacterium, assembly GCA_963836755.1. Classification (GTDB taxonomy): domain Bacteria; phylum Verrucomicrobiota; class Verrucomicrobiia; order Chthoniobacterales; family Chthoniobacteraceae; genus JAJPJG01. The sequence goes on from CAWIKF010000001.1 coordinate 597,915, forward strand.
CCAAAGTTCGGATCGTTTAATTTTCCGCCGCGCATTGCGCGCACGCGCTCAAGCACTTTCTCTTTTTGTCCCGGTGCGTGCTCATCGAGCCAGTTGCTGAAAATCGGCGCGACCGCCCACGGCAGGCGCAGCGGGACGTAGCCGCCGTCGCGCGCGCCGGCCTGCGCGGTCGCGGAAAAAATCGCCGGCAGTTCGTGGTCGTTCAAACCCGGGATGCAAGGCGCCATCAGCACTCGCACCGGAATTCCAGCTGCACTCAATTCCGAAATTGCGGCGAGCCGGCGTGATGGAGGAGAAGCGCGCGGCTCGAGTTTTTTCGCGAGATCGGCGTCGAGAGTCGTGACAGAAATATTGACGACGACCGAGTGAAATTTCGCAAGCTCCGCGAGCAAATCGATGTCGCGCGTGACGAGATGATTTTTCGTGATGATGGCGAGAGGGTTGCGAAATTCCGCGAGCACGGCGATGCAGCGCCGCGTGATTTCCAGCTTCCGCTCGATCGCCTGGTAGCAATCGGTCACACCGCTCATCACCAGCGTTTGCGGCTCCCACGATTTTTTGGAGAGCGCATCGCGCAGCAGCTCGGGCGCGTTTTCTTTCACCATGATTTTGCTTTCAAAATCGAGCCCGGCGCTGAAGCCGAGATATTCGTGCGTCGGCCGCGCGAAGCAATAGGCGCAGCCGTGCTCGCAGCCGCGGTAGGGATTCAGCGACGTCTCGAAACCGACGTCCGGGCTGTTGTTGCGCGTGATGATCGACTGCGTCGCGTCGGGAAAAAATTGGGTGCGCAGCGGCGGCGCGTCGGGATCGGGTTCAGCTGGGTCAGCGACGCACTCGAGTTTCTCGAAACGGTTTTTCGGGTTAGATCCGGCGCCGCGCGCACTTGTTGCCCGCGTGTTCATCCGAACACTAAACGGCCTGCGCCCGCTCGAGTCAAACAGCGTATGATGGCTCGTTGCCGGCGCGCCATTTGATGTTGCAGCCGATGCTCGGCTTTTGCAGAACGTTAACGGGCTGTTGCGCGAGCGCGGCATCGATCGCAGCGCGCAGATCTGCGCCGGTCGGCGGATCTTGCCGCGGGCGCGTGTCGTCGAGCTGACCGCGATACACGAGTTTTCGGTTTTGATCGAAAAGGAAAAAGTCGGGCGTGCACGCGGCGCTATAACTTTTCGCCACCGCCTGGCTTTCGTCGTGACAATACGGAAATGAAAAGTGCATTTGCCGCGCGAGCGTTCTCATTTTTCCCGGCGAATCGTCGGGATGCGTCGTGACGTCGTTTGAGCTGATGGCGACGACGCCGAGGCCGTCGGCGTAATCGCGCGCGATGCGGATCAATTCCTCGCGCACGTGGATGACGTAGGGACAGTGATTGCAGATGAACATCACGAGCAGCGCTTTTTTTTCCGCAAAATCCGCGAGCGAAATGGTGCGACCGCTCGCAACGTCGGGCAGCGAAAAATCGGGCGCCGTCGTGCCGAGCGCGAGCATCATGGAAGAAGTTTTGGACATGCGAGAAATGTTCCGCCGAAGCGTGCGGAATGTCGAGGCACGGGAAAACTTCCATTTTGCGGTTGCCTCGCGCGAGGGCATTTGCAGACTGCGAGCGATGGAGACATTGCTGACCACGCCGACGAAGGACGAGCGCACATGGGCGATGGTCGCGCACTTGAGCGCGTTTTGCGGGCACTTTATTCCGTTCGGACACATCGTCGGGCCGCTTCTGATCTGGATTTTGAAGAAAGATTCGCTCCCGCTGGTGAACGATCAGGGAAAGGAGGCGATGAATTTTCAGATTACCTACACGATTTATTTCATTGTCGCCGGCGTGCTCTGCTTTGTTTTCATCGGTTGCATCATTCTGCCGATCATCTGGATCATCTATCTCATCCTCATCATCATCGCGGCGGTGCGGGCGAATGAGGGAATCAGCTACCGCTATCCGGCGACGCTTCGGTTTCTTTGCTGACGAAATTGGGCCTCGAATAAGGTCAGCTCGGACGCGCACCCCATAGCACGTCCGAGCCTTAACCCTAACCCAACAAAAACAGATTACGTCAGCCGGCCTTCCGGCGCGCGTCTTTTTTTTTGCGGATAAATACGCGCTTCCGCTGCGAGCATTCCGCGTCTATTTTTCCGACCCGCAAAATGAGCGACCGCCGCAAACCGTATCCGTTTGACCGCATCGACGCCCGCTGGCAGGCGCGGTGGGAAAGCGAGCAGACCTTTCACGCGCCGAATCCCGGCGAGCCCGGGTTCGATCCGACGCTGCCAAAATTCTACGTGCTCGATATGTTCCCGTATCCGAGCGGCGCGGGTCTCCACGTCGGCCATCCGATCGGCTACCTCGCGACAGACATCCTCGCGCGCTACAAAAAAATGCGCGGCTGCAACGTCATGCATCCGATGGGTTGGGATGCATTCGGTCTGCCCGCGGAGCAATACGCCATCAAGACGGGCCAGCATCCCGCGGTCACGACCGCGCGAAACATTGCCGGCTTTAAGGGGCAGCTCCAGCGCATCGGGCTCGCGTATGATTGGGCGCGCGAGGTCAATACCACCGATTCGGGTTATCTTCGCTGGACGCAGTGGATCTTTTTGAAAATTTACGACTCGTGGTTTGATCCGGAGCAAAACAAAGCTCGTCCGATCTCCGAGCTGGTCGAGAATTTGAAATCAAAGTTCGCGGATCCCGTTGAATTGCGCCGCGAAGTGGATGCCCACCGCCTCGCTTACGTCTCCGAGGCACCGGTAAATTGGTGCCCGGCCCTCGGCACCGTCCTCGCGAACGAAGAAGTGATCGACGGCAAGAGCGAAGTCGGCGGCCATCCCGTCGAACGCCGACCGATGCGCCAGTGGATGCTTCGCATCACCGCTTATGCGCAGCGGCTGATCGACGAACTCGACGGCTTGGATTGGCCCGAAGGGATCAAACTTTTGCAAAAAAACTGGATTGGCCGCAGCGAAGGCGCCGAGGTTCGGTTTGAAATCGATGTGGCTGCGCCGAAACCAGCAGGCGATGAGCCGGCTCTCCCCGGTATCCCGGTTTTCACCACGCGGCCCGACACTCTTTTCGGCGCGACCTACATGGTGCTCGCGCCGGAGCATCGGCTCGTCGAGCAAATCAGCACCGAAGAACAATGGCCCGCTGTTCGCGACTACCGCGAGCGCACCGCGCGCAAGAGCGACCTTGATCGCACCGAGCTGGCCAAGGAAAAAACCGGCGTCTTCACGGGCGGATCCGCGATTAACCCGGTCAACGGCGAGCGCATCCCGATCTGGATCGCCGATTATGTCCTGCCCGGTTACGGCACCGGCGCGATCATGGCCGTCCCCGCGCACGACGAGCGCGATTGCGAATTTGCGAAAAAGTTCGACCTGCCTATCCGCGAAGTAGTCGCTCCCATCACATCCGCGCCCGTGACGACGAATCCCGAAAAGGCCTGTTTTGCCGGCGAGGGCGTTGCCATCAATTCCCAGATCCTCGATGGCTTGCCCACGACCGAGGCCAAGAAACGCATCGCCGAATGGCTGGAAGAGCGCGGGCTTGGTAAAAAGACGATCAATTACAAATTGCGCGACTGGCTTTTCTCCCGCCAACGCTATTGGGGTGAGCCGTTTCCGATTGTCTGGGAAACCGGAGCCGATGGGCAGTTGCACCACCGCGCATTGGCGGAAACCGAGCTGCCGCTGCTCCCGCCGGAACTCGACGACTTCAAACCGACCGGCACGGGCGAGCCGCCGCTTGCGAAGGCGGTGGATTGGATTCGCTACTCCGACACCGCGACCCGCGAGACGAACACCATGCCGCAATGGGCCGGCTCGTGCTGGTATTACCTCCGCTATTGCGATCCGCGGAACGAGGCGCGCTTCGTCGGGGTCGAGGCTGAGCGATACTGGATGGGTGCTTTGGGTTCGAAACCCGGGAATTTGGATGCTGAGGGCCGGGCTATGGATTCAAAGTTTCAACCTGCGGGTTCAAATGTTCGATCCTCGGATGCAAATCCTCATCCTGGCGGCGTCGATCTTTATGTCGGCGGGACCGAACACGCGGTGTTGCATCTCCTTTACGCCCGCTTTTGGCACAAAGTCCTCCACGATCTCGGCTACCTGAGCACGCGCGAGCCATTCCAGCGCCTCGTCAATCAAGGCCTAATCCTGGGCGAAGATGGGCAGAAGATGAGCAAGTCTCGCGGCAATGTGGTCAATCCCGACGACGTGATCGCCGAATACGGCGCGGATGCGTTCCGCTGTTATGAGATGTTTATGGGGCCGCTGGAGCAGATGAAGCCTTGGTCGATGACCGGCGTGGAGGGCGTGTCGAGGTTTCTCGCGCGCGTGTGGCGGCTGGTGATAGAGGAAAACCAGTCTGGCGAATGGGTGCTGTCGGCCGCCGTGCAAGATGCGCCGCTCGAGAAAGCGCAGTTGAAGGTGATGCACGCGGCGATCAAGAAGGTGACCGCGGACATCGAGGCGCTGAGTTTTAACACGGCGATTTCGGAGTTGATGATCTATGTGAACGCGTTTGTGAACGCGCCGGTGAAGCCGTTGGCAGCATTGCGGACGCTGTTGGTGCTGCTGAATCCGTTCGCGCCGCATCTGACGGAGGAGCTTTGGGAGATTTTGGATTCGAAGTTCGCCGAGGCGAATCAAAGACCGTTGCTCTGCGAGCAAAAGTGGCCCGAGTGGGATGAAAGTTTCCTCGTGGAGGATGAAATCGACATACCGGTGCAGGTGAACGGCAAGCTGCGCGACAAAATTACCGTCAAAAAAGACGCAACCAACGCTGAAGTCGAAGCGCAGGCGCTTGCTGCACCAAAAATTGCCGAGCACACAGCCGGGAAAACCATCCGCAAAGTTGTGGTCGTCCGCGGCAAACTCGTCAACGTCGTCGCCGCCTAGCGGCGAAAGCGCCGCGCGAAACCTGCGAGCACCATGCAGCCCGCGGTGAGCTGAATCGCACTCGGCGGCTCGGGAATGACGGCGTTAATCTGCGAGGCGTATTGCGAAAGGTCGGCCGCGGAAGTTTGATCGCCGAAGACGGATGACCCGGGCGGCTGTCCGCTGAAGCCACTCGTGGAGACGAGGATGCCCGCGAGCTCCCAGCCGGAGCCGGTTTTGTAAAAAACCGCGCCGCCGGAGTCGCCGGGCGCGGCCTGCGCTTCGCCGGTGTTGTTGTCGAAGGTGGTGTAAAGAGTTTTCACCGTCCCGTAGCCGTCGTCGATCGTCGCAGTGCCGGTGAGATTGTTCGTCCCCCAGCGGAGCGCCTGTCCGCTTCCCTGTTTGTAACCGTAGTAACTGTAATTGCTGCTCGTCGATTCGGTCCAGGTCCAGGGGCTCGTGGATTTGTCGACGCTCCAATAGGTGAGGAAGTCCGCGCGGTTGATGCCGTTGCCCATGAGAACGAGCGGCGCGTTTGCCGGCGGCGCCGTGCTGGCGATGGTGAGCGATGGGATTCCCGCAGGAATAGTGGTGAGCTGGAAAAGCGCGAGGTCGGTCGGCGTCCCATTGTTTGTCAGGCGGACGGCGGTGGAGGCGTTGACGGAATATGCGTTGCCGTCGAGCGATACGCCGCCAAAGGAGAAGCCCGTGCTGCTGGAGTTGTCCGAGCCGTTGCGCACTTCATGATACGCGCTGATCATCCAGCCGTTTCCGAGGTAGACGCCGCTGGTGTTGAAGCCGTCCTCGGAGTCGTAAACCAACCCGACGTTTTCAAAGCCGAAGTCATCCGCCGGAGCGGATGTGTAGGTGGCGTCGTTGTAAGTGCCACTGCCCGCCGCGTCCACCACAGCAAACGCATGAGGCGCGAGCGCGGCGAGGCCTGCGATCCATAGCGACTTCTTAAAAAGCACCCGCAAAAAGTGCAGCAAAAGCTCGCGCGGTCAAGGGCGCTTTCGCCCCAAAATTAGCAAAACGTTGGGCCGTTTTCTAGACTCTTCGTCCCGTCACAAAGTGCAGGATAAAGACGATCAGCGCGATGACGAGGAGGAGGTGAATCAAACCTCCCGCAACATGCAAGGCAAAGCCGCCGCCCCAAAGAATCAACAGGATAATGGCAAGAATGAGTAACATAATGGTCTCCTTTGTATCTCGGTTTTATTTCGAAGCAGCCGCGACGTTGATGACTGATTTGGCGAGCTTCGACAACTTCTTGTCGGTCGCTGCTTCCTCGTTCAGCGTTTGCTGCAAAAGCTGTGCACCTTCCTTGTCCTTGAGCAAATCCGCATACGTGCGGACGCAGCCGTAGCCGGCTATTTCGTAATGCTCGACGCGCTGCGCGGCAGAAATCAGCCCGGCATCGCGCACTTCGTCGTCGCCTTCTTTTTCAATCATCTCCGCACCTTCTTCGAGCACACCTTCCATTCCCTTGCACTTCGGGCCGCGAGTGGTTTCGTCGTGGCTCTCGAGAATTTTTTCGAGGCGTGCGGCGTGTTCCTTCGTCTCCTCGAGGTGCATCTTGAAGCCTTCCGCGAGTTGCGGGTTTGAGGCCGCCTTGACCATCTTTGGCAGCGCCTTGATGATTTGCTTTTCAGCGCTGTAGAGGTCTTTGAGTTCGGTGACGTAAAGGTCTTTGAGGGTTTCTAACTCCATAAGTTTTGTTTTTTCGGTGGTGCTTGTTTTCTTTGTCGCCGCGCATTTTGGCGGCACAGACGATACGGAACGTTGTGTAAAAGCGGCTGTGTCGATTTTTTAAACATTGATGGAATCTCCCGATGAAATGCATGCGACCTCGCGCCGCGGTCGCGAGCTGAGCGTGGTCGGTCGCTACGCATCGCGCTCGGCCGCTTACGAACGCGCACTGGTGGTGCTCGCGATGGAAATTCCGCATTGGATCATCCGCGACAGCGGGACGTTTCAGCTCTGCGTCGAGCCGCCGCGCGCAGCCGCCGTGCTCGCGGAGCTGGAGAAATTTGAGCGCGAGCGCGTCGCCGACGCTGCGGCGCCGGAGCCGGTGGAAAAAACTTCCACGCACTCTCTTTTCGCCGCCGCGGCAGTGATGGCACTTTTCTTTGCGTTGCAAAACATCGGTCCCGCGTGGCTGGAAGATGCGGGTGCGAGCGACAGCGCGCGCGTGCTGCATGGCGAATGGTGGCGCGTGCTCACGGCGCTGACTTTGCACGCGGATTTTTCGCACATCGGCGCGAACCTTGCCGCCGGGCTCGTCCTCGCCGCGTTCCTGCTGCCGCTCTTCGGCGCCGGCTGGACTTGGCTCGGCATTTTGCTCAGCGGCGCGCTCGGCAACTGGCTCAACGCCTGGGGCCATCGCGGCGAAATGCAAAACTCGATCGGCTCATCGACTGCGGTCTTCGGCGCGCTCGGACTTTTGGTCAGCGCGCAAATCGTCTCGCGGATTTTCGCGCTACGAAAAATCTCCACGCGGGATGTGCTGCTGCCGCTCGGCGCGGCGCTCGCGCTGCTTGCGTATCTCGGCGTCGGCGATGCACAGACCGATTTCACCGCGCATTTTTTCGGGCTGCTCGCCGGCCTGCCGCTCGGTGCGGCGGCGCTCGCGCTGCGATTGAAACAGCGCACGCCGCCCGCGGCGCAACTTGCGCTCGGTCTCGCCGCGCCCGCGTTGCTCGTGCTCGCGTGGGCATTCGCAATCGCACACGCGTGATTGCTTTCCGATCCGAGCTTCGTGCATTTTGACGCTCCCGCATGGACACGCTCACGATCACCGAACTCCGCCGCGCAGCAATGGAAGGGCGAATCGAGGCAAAAATTCACGCGCAGATCGAGACGCTGACGCACAAGGAAACCAGCCAGCAAAAACCGTTTTGGGAACTGAACCTCGCCGACGCGGAGGCGAAACTGAAGCTGCGCGCGTGGAGCGATTCACCAAATTATAAACAATGCGCGGAGCTCGACACCGGCGGGTTTTTAGAGATCAGCGGCGACTTTTCCCACAACCCGAATTTCGGCATCGAGTCGAAACGCTGGACCTGCCGCGCGCTCGATGACGAAGAACGCGCCGCGCTGCTCGGCGGTCCGCGAGAGCTCCGCGAGCGGCAGGCGCGCGATTTTGGGTTCATTTCAAAAACCGCTGCGGCGCTCGCCGAGCCGCGTCTGCAGGCGCTTTGCGGACTTTTTCTCGAGCAGCACGGCGAACGATTCCGCCGCACCGCGGCCGCACGCGGGAATCACCACGCCCGCCGCGGCGGCCTGGTCGAGCACGTCGCGCAAATGATGCGCGCCGCCAATGCGTTATCGGATGTTTATCCGCAGTTGAACCGCGAACTTTTACTCGCTGGGGTGCTTTTTCACGATTGCGGAAAGCTCTGGGAAAATCCGGTCGCGGAAACAGGGTTTAACATGCCTTTTGTGGAAGCCGGCGAACTTTTAGGCCATATCACCATTGGGATCGAGCTCGTCAATTTGCTTTGGCGCAAACTCGATCTCGAGCAGTGGAGCGAGCTGCGGCCGGCATCGGAAGATGTCCGTCTGCACTTGCTGCACCTCATCGCGGCACATCACGGCGAGCTGCAATTTGGCTCGCCGGTGCCGCCAAAAACTCCCGAGGCGCAAGCGCTGCACTACATCGATAACCTCGACGCAAAAATGGAAATGTTCGCGCTCGCTTATGCGCGACCTGCCACGCTCGGGCCACGGATTTTCGAACGCCTCTGGCCGCTGCCTGGCAACGAAATCGCGCCGCTGCAAAAACTTGGCGCGAGCGCGGATTCCGCGCGCAGCCAGCCTGCAGCCGGGATTTGACGCCGAGGCGGCACGCCAAAAAACGTGTTGGTTTCCGGCAAACTTTTGCTACTTTCTCCAGCCCGCATGGTGGCCGTAGCTCAACGGTAGAGTCCCAGATTGTGATTCTGGTTGTTGCGGGTTCGAATCCCGTCGGCCACCCACCTGTTTAACGATCGTTCAACCACTTTGCGGCGAGTTCTGTCACGCGGTTTTTCACCGCGTCGTCCATTTTTAAAAGCTCCGGCCACGTCCGGCTGTAACCTTCGCTCGGCAATTTCCGTGTCGCATCAATGCCCATGTGCGTGCCGAGCGTCGCGACCGTTTGCGCATGATCGAGCGCGTCGGTCGGATTTTTTACAAAGCACGAATCGCGCTGTGGATCGGTGTTGGCGCACATCCGGAACAAAACTTCGCTCGTGTTGTGCACGTCGCAATCGTCATCGACGACGATGATATATTTGGAAAACATCATCAGCCCCGCGCCCCAAAGTGCGTGCATGATTTTGTAAGCCTGCCACGCGTATTGCTTGCGGATGCTGACAAACACAAGGTTGTGGAAGACTCCTTCCGCCGGCAGCGCGATGTCGATGATCTCTGGGAAGTTCATTTTGAACACGGGCAGAAAAATCGCGACGGTCGCGCTGCCCATGTAAAAATCTTCCATCGGCGGAATGCCGACGATCGTCGCCGGATAAACCGCGTTTTTTCGGTGTGTTAAACAGGTGAGATGGAAGACGGGATATTCATCGACCGGCGTGTAGAAACCGGTGTGATCGCCGAAAGGACCTTCCGCGCGCATCTCGCCGGGTTGCACGTAACCTTCTAAAACGAAATCGACATCCGCCGGCACCTCGATGTCGTTGGTTTCGCACTTCACCAGCTCGACGGATTTTTTTCTGCAAAACCCGGCAAACAAGATTTCATCGAGGCCGTCGGGCAATGGCGCGGTCGCGGCGAACGTGTAAGCGGGATCGCCTCCGAGCGTGACGGCGACGGGCATGCGCTCGTTTTTTTCGTAGTAAACTTTGCCATGTCGCGCGCCGACTTTGTGGACCTGCCAATGCATGCCGGTTGTTTTCCCATCGTAAACTTGCATGCGATACATGCCGACGTTGCGCTCGCCGCTTTGCGGATCGCGCGTGTGAACGCACGGCAGCGTGATGAAACGTCCGCCGTCGCGCGGCCAGCATTTGAGGATCGGCAAATCATCGAGCGTCGTTTCTCCCGGTGAAAATTTCTGCACGACTTCCTTGCATGCACCGTCCTTGATGTGCTTCGGGCGCGCATGCAGGAGGTCGATTCCTTGTCTAACAAGTGACCACGCCTCGCGAAGTCCGGACGGCGGTTTCGCTTTCAAAATCAGCTGCATTTGCTGCGCAAGTTCGTCGATCGAATCGAGCCCGAGCGCAGTGGCCATGCGGCTTCGGGAGCCCATTGTGTTGACTGCCACCGGAAACTTTGACGAGCGTCCGTCGATCGTTGGCTGTTCAAAGAGCAGAGCCTTGCCGCCGCCGGGCGACTTCATTTCCCGATCTGCAAACTCCGTGATTTCGAGTTCAGTCGCGACGGGAAATGAGATGCGGCGGAGCTCGCCGGCCTTTTCCAGAACGGCGAGGAATTGCGAAAATGAGCCGTAAGCCATCGGGTGCTGGAGATTATCGGGGGCTGTGGCGCGCTGCAAATCGCATCATCAAAATCGGCCGCGCACCAGCCAGACAACGAATGGAACGAAGAGCATTCCCTCCGCAAACCATTCGTAAAAAATCTCCGAGCGCGGGCGGCGCAACGCGATGAGTAGCGCGGCGAGATAAGCGCCGGCAGCGAGCACGAGCACCGGCCAGAAGCCCGCGAAGGCAGGCGCCATCAGGGCTGCGACGAAAATCCACAATACGATCCGCGTGCGGCGCGGTCCGAGCGCAACCGGCAAGCTGCGCGTGCCAAAGCGGCGGTCGCCGTCGTGATCGCGCAGGTCGCACAACATCATGTTAAACATCAGAAAAAGCCACGTCCACGCCATGGCTGGAGCTTCATTCATTTTCAATTCGTGGTCGCAAAATGGCGGCACGAAATACGCGAGCGTCACGATTGTCGGCGCGAAAAAAGTTTTCACCAGCGGCACGTCTTTGCAGCGAAAACCGAAAAGCGGAAACGAGTAGCTGAGCGAAATCACACCCGCGCCGATCGCGAGCGCGAGCAGGCGCCAGTCGCGTGCAAACAGCGGAAGAAGGATGAGAATTGCTGCGGAACAAAGTGCGAGCGCGACGCTGGTTTTGCGAAGTCGCGAATGGCGCGCGAGCCGCCGCGGCGTGTTCAACGCGTCCGCCGGGTCGTGCTTGAGCCTGTCAAAATTATAAACCAAAACCGCGCCGACGAACCAGAGCGGAGCGTAGCGCGTGGCGTCAAAATCGAGGACCCGGCCGAGCGCGCAGCCGAAGGCGGCAATGCCGGCCGCGCCGTAAAGATGGAGCGTGTGCAACGCGGCGACGATCTGGCGCAGCGGGGTCGAAGGCGACGACTCGTGCGATGAACTTCGCCGGTGCGCCGATGTTTCCCTTGACCTTGCCGCGAACCTTTCCCTAGAAACTATGGTTTTCGATGAAGCTGGCGGCATCATTTATTTGAAGGGCGCAGTTTGCGCAGGCACAGCCCGACGCGATATCTTTTTCGATAATCCACCAATAACTCATCCACTTCACTTTTTACCATTTAACGACGAGGTTTTTCTGAATGCTTAACGGACTTTTCGGCTTGTTTTCCAACGATATCGGGATCGATTTGGGAACTGCCAACACGCTGGTTTATGTCAAGGATCACGGCATTGTTTTGCGCGAGCCGTCGGTCGTGGCGGTGCAGGCCGGCACAAACAAAGTGTTGTCAGTTGGCGACGAAGCGAAACGGATGCTCGGCCGCACGCCGGGCAACATTGTCGCGATTCGGCCGCTGAAAGATGGCGTCATCGCGGACTTTGAAATCACGGAAGCGATGCTGCGGCATTTCATCGCGAAGGTGCACAATCGGCGCAAAATGGTGCGTCCGCGCGTGGTCATCGCGGTGCCGAGCGGCATTACCGAAGTCGAAAAACGCGCGGTGAAAGACAGCGCGACGCGGGCTGGTGCGCGCGAGGTTTATTTGATCGAAGAACCAATGGCAGCGGCCATCGGCGTCGGATTGCCGGTGCAGGACGCAGCGGGAAATATGATCATCGACATTGGCGGCGGGACGACGGAAGTCGCGCTGATTTCGCTCTCGGGAATTGTCTTTTCGCGCAGCATCCGCGTGGCTGGCGATGAGCTCGACGAGGCGATCATGAATTACATGAAGCGCGCTTACAATTTGATGATCGGCGAGCGGACGGCGGAAGATATCAAAATCAAAATCGGCTCGGCGTATCCGATCGAAAAAGAGACGACGATGGAAGTGAAAGGCCGCGATCTAGTCGCGGGCCTGCCGAAAACTTTGACCATCACTTCGCAGGAAGTGCGCGAGGCTTTGCTCGAGCCGATCAGCCAAATTACGGAATCTGTGCGCGTGACGCTCGAGCGTTGCCCGCCGGAATTGAGCGCGGATCTGGTCGATCGCGGGCTGGTGCTCGCGGGCGGCGGTGCGCTGCTGCGCGGGCTCGACCGACTTTTGACGGAAGAGACGGGGCTGCCGGTGCACGTGGCCGAGGACCCGCTGAGTGCGGTCGCCGAAGGGACGGGTCGCGCGCTGAATGAACTGAAATTTCTGCGTCAGGTGGCAACGGCCGACCGGCAGTGGCACTAACTTTTTTCCGCAATGTCGAACCTTGATCGAAAGCAGGTGTCTGACTCTCCTGAATCGATTTTGAGCGCAGACATTCTGCACCCCAGTGCGACACGTTAATCTCCTTGCTTTCGTCCTGTTGCTCCTCGCGGTCGCGGGATTGTTCGCGCTGAATCCGCGCAATACGCAACGCGTGCAAGCGGCGTTTCTCGGCACGATCGCGCCATTTTTAAAGACCGGATCGAGCTTGCAGACAAAGATCACTGCGATTCGGGAAGGGCTGAAAACATTGCCGCAACTCGAGCAGGAAAACGATCAGCTCAAGGTCGAGAACAAAAATTTGCAGGCAACGAATCAGATGCTGCGCGGCTACGAGGTCGAGAATAACAAGCTGCGGCACGCGCTGGAATATCGCGAGCACTCGGCGTTCAAGCTCGTGCCGGCGCGCATCATCGCGCGCGACGCTACGACCTGGTGGAACACGGTGAAGGTCGACAAGGGTTCGGCGGACGGCGTGCAACCGGACATGCCGGTGCTGACCGAAGATGGGCTCGTCGGCAAAACCACCGTTATCTCCGAGCATGCCGCGTCGATTCTATTGATCGCGGATGAAAATTGCAAAGTGGCCGCGGCCGTGGAGGGTTCGCGCGAGCAGGGGATCGTGAAAGGCGAGCGCACGTCGACGAACTCGCTGCCGGAGATCAGCCTGAACTTTCTTTCCAAGACCGCAAACCTGAAGCCGGGGCAAAAAGTTTACAGCTCTGGCGTCGGCGGTGTTTATCCATCGGGGGTGCTCGTCGGCGTGATCAAACAATTCGAGGTGCGCGCGCTCGATGGCCACGCGACGCTCGTGCCGGCCGTGGATCTCACCACGCTCGAGGACGTGTTCATCGTGACCGGACGGAAATGATCTTCTTTTTTTTCCTGCTGGTGGCGTTGTTTTTTTCGCTCATCACGCAGCAATTCATCCCGCCGCTGCCGTGGCTGCACGAGGCGCGCGTGCTGCTGATGCCGGTCGTTTTTTTCTACGGCGCGCTGGCGACGCCGGCGTGGGCGACGATGGCGCTGGCCTTCGTGAGCGGCTTCATGTGGGACGCGCTCAATGCGCAAGTGCTCGAGACGAGCGTTGAAATTTCGCTTGGCTGGTCGATAATCCTCTACGCAGCACTCGGCGCGATCATGAGCGGTTTTCGCCCTTTATATCAACGCGGTCACGGCTGGGAAATCCATTGCCTGATGTGCGGCCCGCTGGTCGCGCTGATGGTGCTCGCTGAATATCTGATGATTACTTTTCGACGCGGCGATTTTGTTTTTACGAAAATCGTCTGGTGGCGCGTTGGCGGCGCGGGCCTCATCGCGATGATGATCGCGCCGCTGGTTTTTGGGATGCTGCAATCGTTCGCGCTGACGTTTGGCTGGATCGCGCCGCCGCGCAGAAAGGTGGTGCAGTAAATGCCGCCGCGCCGACGTCAGCGGGCGCCGCGCATTGAATTGCGCGTGACCATTCTCGGATTCCTGATTTTGTGCGCGCTCGGCGTCATCATCACGCGGCTTTGGTGGGTGCAGGTTGCGCGCGGCGCTATTTATACCGCGCGGATCGCGGGGCGGTCGCAGGTCACGGTGCGCATCCCTTCGGTGCGCGGCGAGATTCGCGATCGCAACGGCATCCCGCTTGTGACGAATCGCGCGAGCTATGAAGTTGATTTTTATTTGCCGGACATGGTGCGTGGCTTCAGGCAGCGCGCGCGTGAGCAGGGCCAGCCTATCCCGCAGATTCGTTACCAGGCGCCGGTGAAAGGAATGCTCACGAACAAAACTGAGCCGGACATTGTGAAAATCGTGAACACCGCCGTGGTGCCGCGCCTCGAGGATCTCGACCTCGCGAAGGATTACAATGCGAAGAAGCTGAAGACGCATTACCGCAACGACACCGAGGTGCCGTTCACCTATCTCGAGGACATCGACTTCTCGACCATCGCGAAATTTTCCGAGCATGATGTCGGCCTGCCCGGCGTCGATATTTCCATTCGACCGGTGCGCCAATATCTCTACGGCGCACTCGCATCGCACTTGCTCGGCTACGTCGGTCTGCCAAACCAGATCGACGAGGAGCCGGACGTGCACGATTACAATTTCTACCAGCCCGACTTCGAGGGGAAATCGCAGATCGAGCTGAGCATGGACAAATATCTGCGCGGCAAGCCGGGCGTCCGCGTCATGCAGCGCAACGTCAAGGGCGTGATCGAGGGCGAGGTGCGCACGCAGCCCGCGCAACCTGGCGACAATGTTTACCTCACGCTCGACGCGCGCATCCAGACGATCGCCGAGCAGGCGCTCCGCCAGCCGTTGCTCGGCCGCGCAGCAGCGGTCGTCGTTGATCCAAACAACGGCGACATCCTCGCCATGGCATCGATCCCGGACTTTGACCCGAATGTTTTCATCCCGAGTGTCTCACCAAAAGCGTGGGCCGCGCTTAACGACGATCCCGCCGTGCCGCTCGTCAACCGCGCCGTCAGCGGATTCCCGCCGGGCTCGACTTTTAAAATCGTCACCGCGCTCGCGGGGCTGACGAAGCACCTCGGCAACACGCATTTCAATTGCTCCGGCGGCGTGCAATACGGCGACCATTTCTTCCACTGCTGGATCGCGGAAAAAGGCGGCGCGCACGGGACGCTCGGCGTCGCGGATGCCCTCAAAGTTTCGTGCGACGCATTCTTTTACCAATACGGAAACGCGGCCGGCATCGAGGCCATCGACCACATCGGCCAGATCCTCGGGATGGGACAAAAATACGACATCGGATTGTCCGATGAAAAAGAGGGCTGCATGCCCGGCCCCGAATGGATGAAGGTCAAGTATCCGCGCGAGAAATGGTCCAACGCCTATACCGCGAACGTCTCCATCGGCCAGGGCTACGTCCTCGCGAGCCCGCTTCAAATGGCGATGGCCTACGCGACCGTCGCGAATGGCGGCGTCGCATACACGCCGCGGCTTGTTAAAACAGTGCTAACACCCGATGGAAAGCCCGCGCTCGATGATGACGGCCACGTCGCCGTTCCCGACCAGGCGAAAATCCGCGAAGACCTGCGCACCGAACTTTCTGCAGCCGACATCGAACTCGTTCGTCACGGCCTCTGGGAAGTGGTCAATGAAAAGGGCGGCCCCGGCGGCGGCGGCACCGGCGCGAAAGGCCAGCTCAAAGGCGTGGTCGTCGCGGCGAAGACCGGCACCGCGCAGGCGACCGAGCATGGAAAAAAAGAGCACATCGCATGGTTTTGCTGCTTTGCACCGTATGACCATCCGAAATACGTTGTTGTCGCCATGGTGCAAGGCGGCGAACATGGCGGCAGCGTCGCTGGCCCGATCGCCGCGCATATTCTCGATCAATGTCTCGCCATGGATAAAGGCACTTACAACGTTCCGCTCGCGGTCCTCACGCCGCAGCACAACGATCATCCCTTCCAGATGATCTCGTTGATTCCCGACTACAAAGAGAACCCGTCGCTCCAGGGAGGCACCGACGAGGAATCGGCGGATACGCAGACGCCGGCGGAAGCGCCGCAGATGGGCCGCAGCAAAGCATCGCCCGACATTCGCGAGGAAGCCGACGCGCAGGGGAAAGTGATCCCGCGCGCGCAACGCGTGAAAAAAGCGACTGCCGCCGATGCGCCCACTCCCGCGCCGGATCGGCGCAACGTTTTCGAAAAATTTTTCCATCCAAACAGAACTGCCCCGGCGCAGCAGCCTTCACCGGCCCAGCATCGCCCCCACTGGCCGTTCTAGGTGGAAACCAACCAATAACCATGAGGACTCAATTTCATGATCGAACAAGTCAAACGGATTCTCGGACTGACCAAGCAGACCGGCATTAAGCTCGTCATCAACAGTGAAAAACTCGAACGCCGTGTCGCCCTTCTCGAAAACGGACAGCTAGAGGAATACAACGTCGAGCGCGAAAGCGATCGCAACATCGTCGGCAGCATTTTCAAGGGCCGCGTCAAAAACATCGAGCACGGCCTCAAGGCAATGTTCGTCGACATCGGCTTCGAGAAAAACGCCTTTCTGCATTTCTGGGACGCGCTTCCGGCCGCGCTCGATAGCGGCATCGAGCAGGTCGATCGCCCCGGCGGCAAAAAGAAAAGCACACGCATCTCCTCCGCCGACATCCCGAAGATTTACCCCGTCGGTTCCGAGGTGCTCGTGCAGGTGACCAAAGGCCCCATCAGCACCAAAGGCCCGCGCATCACCACGAACATTTCCCTGCCCGGGCGTTACCTCGTCCTCATGCCTTTCAGCGACCAGAGCGGCATCTCGCGAAAGATCGAATCGCCAAAAGAACGCGAGCGCCTTCGCAAAATCCTGCAGGAACTCAAAGTCCCCGAGGGCATGGGCGTCATCGTCCGCACCGTCGGCGAGGGCCAGCGCGCCCGCTACTTTGTCCGCGATATCGGCCTTCTGCTCGAGCAATGGCACGCCATCGAGGAGCAGATGAAAACCCAGCCCGCCCCCGCGTGCGTCTTCCGCGAGCCCGACCTCATCGAGCGCACCGTCCGCGACTTTTTGACCGACGAAATCGACGCCGTCTTCTGCGATGACGAAGCAGCCGTCAAGCGCATGCAGGACCTCGTCGGCCAAATCTCCCGCCGCTCCCGCAGCCGCATCCAATTCTACGCCGAGCACCAGCCGATCTTTGAAAAGTTCAACGTCCAGAAACAAATCGACGACGCCTTTCATCGCCAGGTCTGGCTGAAATGCGGCGGCTACATCGTCATCGATGAAACCGAGGCCCTCATCGCCATCGACGTCAACACCGGCCGCAACAAAGGCGGCAAAGAAGTCGAGAAAACCATCTTCCAGACCAACATGGAAGCCGCCGAGGAAATCGCCCGCCAGCTCCGCCTGCGGAACATCGGCGGCCTCATCATCGGCGACTTCATCGACATGAAAAACCGGCGCGACCAGCAGGCCGTCTTCCAGCGCATGAAAGAGCGCCTCCGCCGCGACAAAGCCAAGACCCACGTCCTCCCCATCTCGCCCCTCGGCCTCATGGAAATGACCCGCCAGCGCGCCCACGAAAGCCTCAGCGGCACCGTCTACGAGCCATGCCCCAATTGCCACGGGCGCGGCCGCGTCAAAACCGCCATGACAATGAGCGTCGAGCTCCAGCGCGCGCTCCACTCCATCATGCGCAAACATCAGGACACCATCCACGACATCCGCGTCATCGTGAACCCGGCCGTCCTCCAGCGCCTCCGCGAGCAGGACGAGGAACTGCTGATCAATATCGAGCGCAAATACGAGGGCCGGCTGACATTCCGAGCCGACCCCACGTATCATCTCGAGCAATTCATGGTCACCGACGCCAACAGCGGCCTCGAGTTGAAATCCTGACCCATCTGCGGCCGGGCAAAGTCGGCCACGGATGCACACGGGTGAAACACAGATACGGATTCCCATGCGGCCGTCCGTGGTTTCTCCACATCCGTGTTTCATCCGTTCACATCCGTGGCTGAAAACTCGGCGTCCCAACGAGAAAACCCGACGTCCGGTGGAGAAAACTCCACGTCCGATGGAGAAAAGCTGAGGTCCCGCGGGGAATTTCTCACGTCCCGTTGAGAAACTTCACGTCCCGGGGAGAATTTCCCACGTCCGATGCAGAAGTTTTCACGTCCCGGGGAGAATTTCCCACGTCCGGTGGTGAAGTTTTCACATCCCGAGGAGAAGTTCTGACGTCCCGTGTAGAAGTTTTCACATCCCGAAGCCATTTCCTCACGTCCCGCCGTCGAAAACGGATGATTTGAGACAAATCTCTCGCGAAATCACCGGGAGCGCACGCTTCCAACGTGCAGTCGCTGGCATCCTGCCGGCGACATCCGCGAAGGATTCGGCAAGGATGCCGAACCCGGCACGCTGGAAGCGCGCGCTCCCGATAAGAGCCGTCCGTCTCATCCCAAAAAATCCGTGTCCCATCCGTGGCTGAACCAAATGGAACCCGCACGAATCTCCTTCCCAATGCACCCGGAAACGTCACTCTCCCCAAATGCCTGAAAACACACCCGCCACCCCAGCCGCTCCCGCCCCGAAAAAACACAAAACCCCCGGCCCCATCGACAGCGGCCTCGTCGCGCAGCTGCGCCTCGACCAGGGGATCATCGACTCTGCGCACGACGAGATGAGCACCGACCCCACATTCGTCACCGCCCTCAGCACCCATTTTCTCGACCGCGAAAACACCATCGCCATCACCCCCGCCAGCCTCGCCACACTTTCCACACAGGCCGGCTCCGCCCTCGCCGCATCCGGCGCGATCACCGCCGCGCAAGCCGCTCTCGACAACGTCACCGACGACGAAGGCAACGACGCGAAAACCGCCATCGCCGCCATCCGCGCCGTGCAAGGCGCAGCGAAGGAAAAATACGAAGAAAGCGCCCCCGCGCGGCTCGGCGCCTACTTCATCGGCCACCGCCTCCACTCCCGCGACGATATCAGCACGGCCGGCACCGCCGCCTACCAGCAATTGCGCACCACCGATGCGAGCGGCAACCCCGTCACCCCGCAGGACACGCTGCCCGGTTTCACACAACCGCGCATCGATCAGCTCAAGATCGACCTCGGCAGCTACCTCACCATCGAGACCGAGCAAAGCGGCGCGCAAAAAGATACGACCGATGCGCGCAACGCCTTCGCGAATGACTGCGCGCAAGTCAGCCGCCGCCGCCGCAAACTGCAACTCGCCGTAGATGTCGAGCGTCCCTACAGCAACCCCGCGAACACCATGTTGCCCGCCTTAACTCATGGTTTTGTCCAAAGGCATCTGGAGGCGGCGGCGTAGCGTTATATGCATTTGAGGACCAATTGTCCTTAAGGCCTATTCCCACGCTTTACAATGTTTAACTTCACACGAGCAGGCCTTAGCTTAGAGAAGGCTGCAAAGATGGCGGCAGCCGGGGACGAACGCATGACAGCACACCTCGGGAAGGCGGAGCGCATATCTTGAAGTCACGTTTCACGTTTCAGGAGACACTAGCGACGATCTCCTTGTATGAGCGCGTGCTAGCGGCCGCGCAGAATCTGACTGGCACGATTCCGATTAGGCAGAATTGCGAAGAGATGAAGATGCGTCTGCAAGAATACAGCTCGCAATGGACACAATAAACCTAGCTATCTGGCTGCTCTCCATTGTTATGATCGCCCGTTGGCTACTATCTTTGCCATTGTCGACAAATCCTAGCTCAAGATTATGACTCCACGAAACAATCCGGAATTTAAGGTAATCGTCGCTCACTGCGAGGTCTTCCAATTCGCCTGCAACCAAAATTGGGATTTGATGAGACCCATCACAGAAAGAATTCGTGTGTGCGAGGAGTGCTCTGAGCGAGTTTATTTTTGCCGCAATGAGACAGAGTTTCGGAAGCACGCTTCCCAGGGCGAGTGTGTTGCTATTGAGATCGTTTCTGATGGGCCATCTGTGTCCGAAACAGCGAAGCGCAGAATTCTTGCCGGAATTCCCATCCTACCGAAGTTCGATTGATACAATCATGCCTCCCAAACGCCGATTAACCCGCAAGAACCTTCCTTACATTGCCGATGCTTTTTCGCAGGCGCTCTCGGCCATTAAGGAGCTTGACCATGCCATGTATTTCTATGCTTCAGAGGATCACCCCATGCGTTTACGAGTTGGGGATCTCTACCGCCGCATTGAGACCCTGCATGCCGAATTCGCAGAAGCTGTCAAACGTAAGGAACAACACTTATGAATCACAACAACGGGCCTAGCCCTGCGATGCAGCTAACAGGCTCTGCTTGTAGCTAATCTTGTTCTCGTTAGGCGCTTTCCACGCACCATGAGATTCGTTGTGTTAGCCGCGACTTTCTCGCTCCTTCCGGTGATTGCGTTCGCTCAATTCGGAGTCGAGGATACTCGCAATCTCGGCTTTGGATTCCGGTATGAGACGCATGCAGAACCAACCAACTCTTCGTTCGAGAGCATCACACATCAGGCTTATCTATACTATGGTGATCGCAAGCTTTGCAATGTCGGCGAGTATTCCATCGCTCCTAGCGGTAGATTCGCAATCTATCAAGATGGCCCTTCGGGAACGCTCTTTCTATTTCGTCGCGCTGACGGCAAGATATTCCAGCTTACTCCTAAGTCCATCGGATTTCCCGAGACGTTTGTATGGCACGAGCGAGTCCACACCGTTGAGGTTCATCTCGAACACATCAAGACCCCGGCGATATTCCAATTACCATGACAAGATGCGCTGCAGCGAACCGGTCCGCACGTCACCTGCTTCGGCCGCCGCCTTTCCACCATTCATTGGCAGGAGCTCCCTCGTAGCTGACCTTAATTTACATTAGACCCGTGAAGAAGCTGCTCCTACAGATCGCTGTTTACTTGAGCTTCTTTAGCTTTACTGCTTCTGGGCAAGATTATCTCAAGCGATACGATAAGCCGCTAACCTATAAGCAGGCTATCAAAGAGAAGGACATCGATTTTCCTCTCCCTGCATCGAGCCATGATATCTACTATGCGATGTATGGCGATTGGCAGGCTTACACGCGGCTGGTGCGTTTTGAGGCGCCGGTGGCGGATTGCGTGAAGCAGGTCGATGCGGTAATTGCGTGGGACGATAAGCTCTACAAACGGACTTCCGCATATCATCGCTTCAAAGTCACCCACGTTGATGCGCCTGGCGCTGGATATCTGGATCCGACACCTTGGATTACTCCGGGGACAATCAAACGTGGATTGTATGCCGGCAAGGAGTCGAGCCACACTCCTGAGATCTGGATCGATCTCGACAGAGGTATCTTTTACTTCAAGGAGTGTGATTAAACTTCTGTCCGCTCCTTTGCAGAGCTAGCGCGGTTGTAAGACGACGAAGGAGCGGGTTTTGCCGCGGCAGATGAAGAGGATTTGCTTCGTGCCGGGCGCGAGCGATTGCACGATGCGGTTGTAATCTGCCACGGACGTCACCGGCTGGCGCGCGATTTCCTCGATGACGTCGCCTTGCTGCAGCGATTCGGCGGCGGGGGAATTGGGGTCAATTTCCATGACCATCACCCCGTGCGCATTTGACGGCAGGTCGTTCTCGTGGTCAGGCGGGATTTCGCCCACGTGCAAGCCGGCGAAAACACTTTGCGCATCGGCATTCGGCGGCGATGGCGGCGGCGGAGCGGGGAGTGTCGAGGAGGGCGGAGTCGCGGGCGACGAAAGCTGCGGCTGCTGGCGGACTTGCAGGTTTTGCGGTTGCTCGGCGATCGTGGCGCTGACGGTCTGCTCCGCGCCCGCGCGCAAGAAAGTCACATCAGCTTTGCTGCCGATCGGCACCGCGGCGACGCGCGCCCGCAGCTCCTGCACGTCGGCGACGGGATGGCCGTTGAGTTTCGTGATGACGTCGCCGCTGGTGATGCCGGCTTTTTCCGCGGGCGAATCGGCGGTGACTTGCGCGACGAGCGCGCCCTGGTCGGACGCGAGGCCGAGCTGCTGCGCGAGGTCGGGCGTGAGCGGCTGGATCACGACACCGAGGTAGCCGTGGATGACGCGGCCGTTTTTCAAGATGCTCTCGAGCGTGCGCTTCGCCACGTTCGCCGGAATCGCGAAGCCGACGCCCTGCCAGCCGCCGGAGCCGGAATAAATGGAGGAATTGATGCCGATGATTTCGCCGCGCAGGTTCACGAGCGGGCCGCCGGAGTTGCCGGGATTGATCGCCGCGTCGGTCTGGAAAAATTCATTCGCGCTGCCTTGCATGGTGCGCCGGCCTTTCGCGCTGATGATTCCCTGCGTGACAGTTTCCTCGAGCCCGAACGGATTGCCGACGGCGATCACGCGCGAGCCGACGCGCACTTTGTCGGAATCGCCGATCGGCAGCGGCGTGAAGCCGGCGCCCTCGACTTTCAAGACGGCGATGTCGGTATCGGGATCGGCGCCGATGATCTGCGCGGGCAATTCCTTCCCGTCGCTGAATTGCACGGTCACGGCGTCCACGTCGGCGACGACGTGGTGATTCGTCAAAATGTGGCCTTCCTTTGAAACGATGACTCCGGAGCCGAGCGACCGCTGCTCGCGCTGCTGCGGAATGCCGCGGAGGCGCCGGTTGAAGAACATGTCGAACGGGTCGATCACGTAGCCCGACGTGACGTGCTTCGACGCCGTGATGCTGACGACCGACGGGACAACCGCATCGACGAGCTTCGTGTATTCCTCCTCCATCGCCGCGAGAACTTTGACGTCATTGAGATCAATTTTGTCGGCGGCGGCCGGCGTGAATTTTTCCGGCTGATGCACGAGCGCGTGCTTTTGATTCCACTGGAAAAGCGCGAGCACGCAGAGCGCGACGAGGATGACAAAGATGAGGAAGCGTTTCATTCAGCTGATTTGCGCGAGCATAAGTTTTTTCTGTTCCGACAATTAAATCGCGGAAGCGTTGGTTTTCGGCGCGATTTAAATTTGGATCGTCGGCGTAGATCCGCAGCGCCGCCTGCCGCGCGAGCTGCATCAAATCTTGATCGGCGGTGAGGCTGCCGAGCTTGAGCGGCGGCAATCCGCTCTGCGCCGTGCCGAGGATGTCGCCCGGCCCGCGCAGCCGCAAATCGGCTTCCGCGATTTTGAAACCATCCGCCGTCTCCTCCAGCGTCCGCAATTTTTCCACGGCCTCCGCGTTCGCCGCGTCGCTGAGCAAAATGCAATACGACTTGTGCGCGCCGCGCCCGATCCGCCCGCGCAACTGGTGCAACTGCGCGAGCCCGAAGCGCTCCGCGTTTTCCACGAGCATCAGGTTCGCGTTCGGCACATCGATGCCAACTTCGATCACCGTGGTCGCGATGAGCGCCTTCGTCTCGCCGCGCCGGAAGCGTTCCATGATCGCCTCTTTTTCCGCCGGCTCGATGCGCCCGTGCAAAAGCTCGCACGGCATCGGCGCGAGCAGCGTGCGCCATTTTTCAAACTCGACTGCCGCCGCCTTCGCATCGAGCTTCGCCGACTCGTCGATCAATGGGTAAACGATGTAACACTGCCGTCCCGCGTCGAGCTGCTGCCGGAGAAATTTCAACGCATCCGGCAGCTTCGCCGTGTCGCGCACCGCGGTGATGATTTTGCCGCGGCCCGCCGGCATTTCGTCGAGCGTCGAGACATCGAGGTCGCCGTAAAAAGTCATCGTCAGCGTGCGCGGAATCGGCGTCGCCGTCATCACGAGCACGTCCGGCGCGGCGGCCTGCTCGAGCAAACGCGCGCGCTGCATCACACCGAATTTGTGCTGCTCGTCGATCACCGCGAGGCCGAGTCGCGAAAATTTGACGCCCTCGTAAAGCAGCGCATGCGTGCCGATCATGATCTGTGGCTCTCCGCCGGCCGGCGCGCCATCGAAAAGCGGCAGCGCCGTTTCCTCCTGTCGCGCGCCGGTGCGAAGGGCGACGTTCACGCCGAGCGGCCGCAGCCAGCGGCAAAAGTTTAAATAATGTTGCTCCGCCAAAATTTGCGTCGGCGCCATCAACGCCGCTTGGAATCCCGCTTCCACCGCGCAAAGCATCGCGGCCAGCGCGACCACCGTTTTGCCCGAGCCGACGTCGCCGTGCAGCAAACGGTTCATCGGATGCGGCGCCAAAAGATCGGCGCGAATTTCCCCGATGACGCGCTCCTGCGCGGAAGTGAGCGCAAACGGCAGCAGCTTCAGAAACTTTGACGCCAGTTCGCCACTGCCCGCATGCGACTCGCCGCGACGCGCGCGATTTTCCGCGCGCTTCGAGCCGACAAAAAGTTGCATCGCAAAAAATTCCGCGAGCACGAGATGAAGTCGCGCGCGTGCGCGCAGCTCCTCGCTTTCCGGAAAATGAATTTGCTGCAACGCCTCGCGAAGCGGCATGGAATCAAGCTCCGCAGGCAGCCTCTCCAAAAAGTTTGCGCCACGCGTTGCATCGAGCACGCGAAAAATCGTTTCGCGCAAAGCCCGCTGAGTCAGCCCTTCCGTCGCGCGATAAATCGGCGTGATCCGCTTGAGGTGAATCGAAACGTCCTCGTCATTTTCCACGATTTCAAACTCCGGATGATCGATGCACATTTTTTTCCCGCGCAATTTCGGCCGGCCGAAAACGACAAGCCGCTGCCCGGTCGCGATCATTTTTTGCACGAAGTGCGCATTGAACCAGCGGCACACCAGCGGCTCGCTGAGCGCGTGCGCTGCCTCTTCCTCGAGCGTGATCTCAAAAAGTTTCTTCCAGCCCGGAAGCCGCTTCACTGCTGTCTTCGCGACGATTCCGCAGACGCAGACCGGCGTCTCACTTTCCTGCTGCGGAAAGTGATCGAACCGCGTGCGATCCTCGTATCGGCGCGGGAAATGCGTGAGCAAATCTTCAACGGTCGCGAGGCCGAAACGCTCGAGCTGCCGCGCGCGCTGCGGCGGAATCCATTCGATTTCCCTGAGCGGAGTTTCGAGCTGCGGCGCAGTCATCCCGCCGCCGCGGCGCGCACCGCCTTGATTTCGAGCTGCGTCGAGACGCGGCCTTCCCACTCGTTTCGAGCCACTTGGAACGCGACATCCCACGGCGGCGGCGGCAGCTCCATTTCCGCTGCGTTGAAAAAAATCGCCGGATGCGTGCGGCCGTTTTGACGAAGCACGAGACGAAGATGCTTTTCCTTCAGGATGCGCGAATCGGCAAATTTCACATCGCGCGCGAAGAACACCGGCTGCGCATTGCCGATGCCGAAAGGCTGAAGCGAATCATGGCCGTCGAGAAAGGCGAGATCGAGTTCGCCGAGCGAGATTTCGCCATCGACGCGGAGGCGCGGCTGCAATTGTTCATCGGTCAAAAACTCGCGCGCGCAGCGCAAAAAGGCGCGTTGAAAATCCGCGAACCGTTCCTCGCGAATCGTGAGGCCGGCGGCCATTTCGTGCCCGCCAAACTTTTCGAGAAACTCCGCGCATTCACTGAGCGCCTTGACCAGCGAAAGCCCATCAATGCTGCGTCCGCTGCCTTTTCCAAGTCCGCTTTCATCAAAGCCAATCACGAGCGCCGGCCGATGATTGGCGCGGGCGAGACGCGACGCGACGATGCCGAGAACGCCTGGATGCCAGCCGCTCTCGCCGACGATGATTGCGGCGTCGCGCGAGGCGGAAAACTGCGCGACAACTTTTTCTTCCGCTTGTTTAACGATCTTTTTTTCGACCTCCTGCCGTTCGCGATTCTGCGCATCGAGACTCGCGGCAATTTCGCGCGCGCGCGCCGCGTCATCCGTGAGTAAAAGTTCGAGCGCCTGCTCCGCACTCGCGAGCCGGCCGGCGGCGTTGATGCGTGGGCCGAGCTTGAATCCAACATCGCCCGCGCTCACCGGCGCGCGAACGCCGGCAACCTCGACGAGCGCTCGGATGCCGGGCCAACGAGTGCGGGTGATTTGTCGCAGGCCACGCTGCACGAGGATTCGATTTTCGCCGATGAGCGGCACGATGTCCGCGACCGTGCCGAGCGCGACAAGATCGAGATAATCGCGCAGATCAAAATCCGCGAGCGGTCGCGTTTTCAGCAGCGCGTGGCACGCCTTGAAGACGATGCCGACGCTGCAGAGATGGTGAAAATCTTCGCCCAGCTTTGGGTTCACGAGCGCCACGCACTCCGGCAGGCTGCCCTTGCATTCATGGTGATCGAAAACGATCGCGTCCACGCCCTGCTCGCGCAGCTGCGCGATCTCCGCCGCCGAGCAGGTGCCGCAGTCGAGTGCGAGGAGCAGCTGGGGTCTGCAACTTTTTAAACAACGGCTGATTCCTTCCGCGCTCAAGCCGTAGCCTTCATCCATGCGCATCGGCAAAAAAGTTTGCGGCTGCGCGCCGAACGCCCGCAGCACGCGCGCGAAAAGCGCGAGCGACGTGACGCCGTCCACATCGTAGTCGCCGTAAAGGACGATCCGTTCGCCGCGGTCGATCGCGATGAGGATGCGATCGATCGCCTCGCGCATGTGCGGCAGCAAAAACGGATCGCGCAAAGTTTTCAGCCGCGGAAACAAAAATTCGCGCGCTTCCGCGGCACTCGTGAAGCCGCGCCGGCAAAGGTGCGCCGCGAGAAATGGCGCGAGCGAAAGTTCCTCGCAAAGCGCGCGCGACAGCGCCGCATCGGCCGGCTCGGGAAAAATCCAGCGCACGCTCACTCCTGCGATTGGCCGACGATGCCGAAGCTGCGCGTCACGAGCGCGGTCCAGCCGGTTTGATGACTCGCGCCGAGGCCGCGTCCCGTCTCGCCGTGAAAATATTCGTGGAAAAGCACGAGGTCGCGCCAATGCGGATCATCGGCAAAACGGGTATCATCGCCGTTGCACGGACGGCGTCCATTTTCATCCGGCATGAAAATTCCGGAGAGCCGCCGGGCCAGTTCCTGAGCCACTTCGCAAAGGTTTAACATTTTTCCGGAACCGGTCGGGCACTCGACTTTCAGCTCGTCGCCATAAAAATGGTGATAACGCTCGAGCGCCTCGATCAGCAGATAATTGAGCGGAAACCAGACCGGCCCGCGCCAGTTGGAATTGCCGCCGAAAAGTCCGCTGCGCGATTCCGCCGGTTCGTAATCGATGCAATATTCCGTGCCGTCGATCTGCAAAGCGTAAGGGTTTTGATAAACACGTGAAAGCGAGCGGACGCCGTGCGGCGAGAGAAATTCGTTTTCATCCAGCACGTAGCGCAGCACGCGCAGAAGGCGCTCGCGCGATGGGATCGCGAGCAACCGCCGCGTGAGCGGCTCGCCGTCGAGCGATTTTTTATCCATGTAGGAAATGTAGTTCGCGAGATCGGGGCGATTGTGGATGAACCAGCGCAGGCGCTTGCGAAAGCCGGGCAGTTTTTCGATCACGGACTGCTCGAGAATTTCCACCGCGAAAAGCGGGACGACGCCGACGAGCGATCGCACGCGAAGCGGGATGGCACGGCCCTCGACGAGCAATTGATCGTAATAAAATCCGTCCTCCTCATTCCAAAGTCCGTTGCCGCCGAGCGAGTTCATCGCATCGACGATATCCACGAAATGCTCGAAAAACTTTGAGGCGATATCTTCGTAAGCTGGCTTCGTTTGCGCGAGCTCGAGCGCCATCGAAAGCATCGTGCCGCAATAAAAAGCCATCCACGCCGTGCCATCGGCCTGCTGCAGCGC
Organism: uncultured Verrucomicrobiae bacterium; assembly: GCA_963836755.1. Lineage (GTDB taxonomy): Bacteria > Verrucomicrobiota > Verrucomicrobiia > Chthoniobacterales > Chthoniobacteraceae > JAJPJG01. The sequence goes on from CAWIKF010000001.1 coordinate 625,482, forward strand.
CTGGCCATTCGGAAGCGGTTTTGAGCGATCGAAAAGTCCGATGTTGTCGAGACCGAGAAAGCCGCCGGAGAAAATGTGCTTGCCGTTGACGTCCTTGCGATTGACCCACCACGTAAAGTTTAACAAAAGTTTTTGGAACGTGCGCTCGAGAAAAAGTGTGTCGCGCTCGCCGGCGGGAGCGCTGATTTTATAGGCGCGCCAGCAGGCCCACGCGTGCACGGGCGGATTCACGTCGCTGAAATTCCACTCGTAAGCGGGGATCGCGCCGCTCGGGTGCAGATACCATTCCCGCAAAAAAAGCAGGAGCTGCGACTTCGCGAAATCCGGATCGAGACGCGAAAATGGGATCATGTGAAAAGCGAGATCCCACGCGGCATACCACGGATATTCCCATTTCTCCGGCATCGAAATCACGTCGCTGTTAAACAAGTTTAGCCAGTCGAAATTCCGCGTGTGCGCGTGGCCCGGCGGCGGGGGCGGCATTGCGGGGTCGCCGGCGAGCCAATCCTTGATGATGTAATTGTAAAACTGCTTTGTCCAAAGCAGCCCGGCATAGGCCTGGCGGACGATGGCGCGCTGCGGGTCGGTCAGCGTCGACGCAACTTTTTCCGCGTAGAACGCATCGGCCTCCGCGATGCGTTTCGCGAAAATTTCTTCAAAGTCTGTGAACGCATCGTTGTCGTTTGTTGCCGAACCGTTTGTCTTCGGGCGCAAGCGCATCCGCAGCGTCGCGCTTTCTCCGCTCGCGAGGTTCAAGACGTAATGCGGCGCGGCCTTTGTGCCGACGGCGCTGGGATTCACGGCGTCGGTTTTTCCATTCACGACAAATTCGTGAAACGCATCTTTAACAAATGGAGAAGCATTCGCAGAGTTGAACAAGCGTTGCTCGTTCGTTTCATTCTCGGTGAAAAGAAACGGCGCTTCTGTCTCGATGAAAAATTCAAACTGCCCGAGCCCCGGGTGCGTCGCGATCAGCGCGGAAGCGCTCTGTTGCTCGATTCGCGGCTTGAGCGTGCAGCCTTCGTGCGAACAGCCCCAGCTCCAGGTGTTGCGAAAAAAGAGCGTCGGCAAAACGTGAATCTCCGCAGCGTCAGGCCCTCGATTGGCGATGGTCAGCCGGATGAGAATGTCGTCGGGCGCGGCTTTCGCGTATTCCGCCGTCACGTCGAAGTAGCGCGATTCGTCGAAAATGCCGGTGTCGAGCAATTCGAATTCGCGCTCGTCCTTCCCACGGCGCGCGTTTTCCTCGATCAGCCGCGCATACGGAAATTCCGCGTGCGGGTATTTGTAGAGCCCTTTCGCGTAGGAATGCGTCGGCGTCGCGTCGAGGTAGAAATAACATTCCTTCACATCCTCGCCGTGATTTCCCTGCGGATTCGAGAGGCCGAAAAGGCGCTCTTTTAAAATGGGATCGCGGCCATTCCAAAGCGCGAGCGCAAAGCAGAGACGGCATTCGCGGTCGCACCAGCCGAGCAGGCCGTCCTCGCCCCAGCGGTAGGCGCGGCTGCGCGCGTGATCGTGCGGGAGATAATTCCACGCGTCGCCGTCGGCCGAATAATCCTCGCGCACGGTGCCCCATTGGCGCTCGGAAAGGTAGGTGCCCCAGCGCTTCCAATTCTGCGCGCGCGCCGCGTCTTCATCGAGGCGCTGTTGCTCTGCGATCGGCGCGTCAGGCATTTACCTGGATCACGTTTTTAATTCCGGTCGCCGGACCGAGCACAAGATTCTCCAGATCGCTCATCGGGAAATGTCCGGTGATGAGCGATTCGGTCGCTCCCGGCCAGCGTGCGGAAAATTTCCCGAGGTCCTCGATCGCCGCGATGTATGCGCCGCGGCCGGCGTTGACGGAGCCGAAGACGACCTGATTTTTCAAGACGAGATTGCGCATGATGAGATCGGTATCGAGCTCGACGGGTGCTTTGCGGCCCGGCACTCCGGTGAAAATGAAAATGCCGTTTGTGCCGAGGACGCGGAGAGTGTCGAACGCGAATTTCGATGCGCCGGTCGCTTCGTAAACGAGATCGATGTTGCCAATTTCCTGCGCGAGCTGGTCGATGGTGTGGTCGCTCGATGAGATGTAAGTGCCGCCGATTTTTTGCACGAGCTCTGAGCTCGGATTCGGCGCGGCGTCGCGCGAGTAAACAAATGTTTTAAAACCTGCGATGACCAGCGCCATCGCGCCGAGCAGGCCGACGGGGCCCGCGCCGAGCACGAGCGCTTTGTGCACGTAGCTGTCCGTCGCGTCCGACGGCTCGCCCCACGGCAGCCGCTTTTGCATTTGCAAAGCCTCCGAGATCGCCTTCTCCGCGATCGTCAGCGGCTCGGTCAGCACGCCGACGTCGTTGCAATTCCGGCGGCACGCGAAACATGTATTTCTCCTCGTCCACGACGAGCTCCGTCATGAAGCCGTGCAGCTCATCGATGCCGCGTTCCTTGAAGTCGCCGGTGTAACAAAAATCCTGCCGCCCCGCGCGGCACGCGTAGCACTCGGGATGATCGCACGGCCTGCGAACCATGGTCACCACTAGATCGCCGGGTTTTAAACTTTGCACGCCAGAGCCGATCTCGATGACTTCGCCGAGCGATTCGTGACCGAGCACGAGGTAGTCGGAGCCGGCTGGCGGGCGGCCGTAATCGAAATGGCAAATCTCCTTGTCGGTGCCGCAGACGCCGACTTCGCGCATGCGAAGTTTTACTTCCGTGGGCGACGAAATTTGCGGCTCGGGATGATCGTCGATGACTTTGATCTCGTGAGTTTTTGGAAAAACGGCGACGGCTCTCATTGGAATCACGATGCCAGAGGTCGAGCGAAACCACAGTTGAATTTTTCAATTCACCCGCTAAGCTTCCGCGTCATGATCGTTTGTTTAAACAGCCGACTTAAGCCGCTCCGGGCCCAGCTCGGAGCGATTCTGTTTTTCTAACCCGGCTGCGCTGCTCATGGTGGAGGCGGCGGAGGCCGCGCGTCTTTTCCACCGTGAATTATGATTTCAAATCCAGGCAGCAAATATCGTCCTTTCCCGCCCGTCGCCTTGCCGAACAGGCAATGGCCCGACCGCGTCCTCACCGCCGCGCCCACATGGTGCAGCGTCGATCTGCGCGATGGCAACCAGGCACTCGCCGTGCCGATGAACGTCGCGCAAAAACTTGCGCTCTTTGACGCGCTGGTCCGTTGCGGCTTCAAGGAAATCGAAGTCGGTTTCCCATCGGCCTCCAATACCGAATACGAATTCATGCGCCGCCTCATCGAGGACGGCCGCATCCCCGACGACGTCACCATTCAAGTCCTCGTGCAGGCTCGCGAAGATTTGATCGAGCGCACCGTCGAGTCGCTGGCCGGCGCGAAACGCGCGATCATCCACATGTATAACAGCACGTCGCCCGCGCAGCGCCGGTGGGTCTTCGGCTTGGAAAAAGAAGACATCGTCAAAATCGCCACGCGCGGCGCGCGCTGGATCAAGGAACGCCTCCCGCGCCTCGGCCAGACCGACGTCCACTTTCAATATTCCCCCGAAAGTTTCTCCGCCACCGAAGTGGATTTCGCGCTCGAGATTTGCGAGGCGGTCATGGAAACGTGGCAGCCGACGCCCGAGCGGAAAATCATCCTGAATCTCCCCGACACCGTCGAGGTCGCCATGCCGAACGTCTATGCCGACCAGATCGAATGGTTCTGCACGCATTTAAAAAATCGCGACCGCGCCATCATCAGCCTCCACACGCACAACGACCGCGGCACAGGCGTCGCCGCCACCGAGCTCGGCCTCCTCGCCGGAGCCGAGCGCGTCGAGGGCACACTTTTCGGCAACGGCGAGCGCACCGGCAATCTCGACATCGTCATCGTCGCCCTCAATCTCTACATGCACGGCATCCACCCCGGCCTCGACTTCTCGCACCTCAACGAACTGCGCGAAATCTACGAACGCTGCACCGGCATGACCGTCCCGCCCCGCCAGCCCTACGCCGGCGAGCTCGTCTTCACCGCATTCTCCGGCTCCCATCAGGACGCCATTAAAAAAGGACTCGCAGGCCGCGGTGGCGCCGGCGCGATCTGGGACGTGCCGTATCTGACCATCGACCCCGACGACATCGGCCGCCATTACCGCGAAGTCATTCGCGTCAATTCCCAGTCCGGCAAAGGCGGCGTCGCCTACCTGCTCGAGAGCGAATGCGGCATCATCCTGCCAAAAGACATGCAGCGCGAGTTCGGCCCCATCGCCAACGACGAAATCGACCGCCTCGGCCGCGAAGTCAGCGCCGACGAGCTCCGCCAGCTCTTCGCCCGCGAATACCTCGACCGCGCGAGCCCGCTCGCGTTGCAGCACTTTCACGCCGACGGCACAGGCGGCAAGACCCGCTGCCGCTCCACCGTCGTCCGCGACGGCGCGCAGCTCGATTTGACCGGCGAAGGCAACGGCCCCATCGCCGCCTTCGTCGAGGCTTTGAAAAACGCCGGCCTCCCGCGCTTCGAGATCGCCACCTATTATGAACACGCCATCGGCGGCGGCGCGGCGGCCTCCGCCATCGCCTACATCCAGATCAAACTTGCCGACGGACGCGCCCGCTGGGGCGCCGCCATCGACACGAACATCGAGCTCGCCCCGATCAAAGCTCTTCTCAGCGCGTTAAACCGCTCGCTTAAGGGATAACCGGTCGCGGTGGCAACCGGTCGGCAATTGGTGCCGACGGGACTGAGATTAGCGCCCACCGGAACGGAAATGGTGACCACCTTTTGGGAATGGTGCCCACCTTTTGGAAATGGTGACCACCTCTTTGAAAATGGTGACCACCTTTTGGAAATGGTGACCACCTTTTTGGAAATGGTGACCACCTTTTTGGAAATGGTGACCACCTTTTTGGAAATGGTGACCACCTTTTGGAAAATGGTGCCCACCTTTTTGAAATGGTGACCACCTTTTTGAAATGGTGACCACCTTTTTGAAATGGTGGCGACTTTTCGCAACCAGTTTCGGCCGTTTACTCTGTAGACCCGCTGGAAAAAAGGCACAGTCGCCTGAAATCGCATCGACAGTTCAGAGCTTCCAGAGCAAAAATCCCCCCATGCACCCTCCATTCAACACTCGCTTCGCACGCGCCTTCCTGGTCGTCGCGGTTTTAACTTTAGCGCCAATTGCCAGCGGTTGGGCGGCGGCGCGAGTGGATCAAGAGCTGCCGGACGGCTGGAAGTTCATCAAGGACGATGCGGGTGCGACAGCCGCGACCACGAACTGGGAAAAGGTTACCATCCCGCACACTTGGAACACCGTCGACGCCGACAAGGGCGACCACGGGAAGGACCCGCATTATAAAAATGGCTATTATCGCGGCGCTTGCTGGTATTCCCGCACTATCGACGCGCCTGCAGCGTGGAAGGGAAAACGCGTTTTCGTCCGGTTCGAGGCCGCGTCGCTCGTCGCGAAAGTTTACCTCAACGGACAGGAACTCGGCGAGCATCGCGGCGCATTCACCGCGTTTTGCTTCGAGTTGACCCCGCTGCTGCATCCCGGCGCGAACGAACTCCGGGTCCAGGTTGACAACTCGGGCCAAAAAGATGTCCCGCCCCTCGGCGGCGATTTCAACGTCGATGGCGGCATTTACCGCCCCGTCCATCTCATCGTCACCGACCCGGTCTGCATCACGCCGCTGGATTTCGCGTCGCCCGGCGTGTTCGCGAGCACGAAGTCAGTCAACGCCGCCGCCGCGCAAATCTCAGTCGCGGCGCTCATTTCCAATGGCAAATCCGCAGCCGCGCAGGTGCGGGTGAAAACTGACATCACCGACGCGAGCGGAGCCGTGGTGGCCACGCAAACCCGTCCCGCGACCATCGCTGCGGGCAAGACCGAGCCGGCAAACTTTACCCTGAACGTCGCGTCGCCGCACCGCTGGAACGGACGGAAGGACCCATATCTTTATACCGTGAGGGTTTCCGTCGAGGGCGGCGAGGCTTCGGACGCGGTCAGCCAGCCGCTCGGCATTCGCACAGTCGAGATCACCGAGGCGCAAGGCTTTCTTCTCAATGGCCAATCCTACCCGATCCACGGCGTGAACCGGCATCAGGATTGGGGCGGGCAGGGATGGGCCGCGACGCCTGCGAACTTTGACGAGGATGCGCAGATCATGCTGGACATGGGCGTGACCGCCGTCCGGCTGGCGCATTATCCGCAGAGCGATTACTGGCACAACCTCTGCGACCGCAACGGCATTCTCCTTTGGAACGAAATCTCGCTGGTGAATCTCATTTCCGACTCGCCGGAGTTTGCCGCCAATGCCGAGCAGCAGCTCCGCGAGATGATCCTCCAGCGTTACAACCACCCGAGCGTCGCCTTTTGGGGACTCTTCAACGAGCTGGGATTGAGCACCACGAAGCCGCCGGATGCGTTGTTGCAACATCTCAAGGAGGTGACGAACCAACTCGACCCGTCGCGCCTGATCGTCTGCGCCATTTACAGCAAACACCGAAGCTACAACCAGATCGCCGACCATCCGTGCTTCAACATTTACCCCGGCTGGTATGCCGGAATCGATAATTTCGAAAAGCTGATCGCCGAGTGCCATGACGAGGTCGGCAAGCGAATCGCCATCAGCGAATACGGCGCGGGCGCAACCCCGGCCGCCGACCAGCAACAGGAAGGGCCTTTGACGCAAAAACGCGGCGGCAAGCTCCACTCGGAGCAATGGCAGGTCCACGTGCACGAGGTGCTCTGGGCGAATTTCAAGGACAACCCGATGCTCTGGGGCACCTTCGTCTGGTGCATGTTCGACTTTCAATCCGCGCGCCGTCACGAGGGCGGCTATGTCGGCGTGAACGACAAGGGCTTGGTCACCGAGGATCGCAAGATCAAGAAGGACGCCTATTATTTCTACCAGGCGAACTGGACGCAAAAGCCGATGATCCACATCGCCTCCAGTCGGCTCGACCAGCGAAAGATCGCGACGACGTCGATCGAAGTTTTTTCAAATTGCAGCAAAGTCGAGCTGACCGTGAATGGGAAGGCGCTGCCAGCGGTCGCGCCCGATGGCGTCAAAGTTTTCCGTTGGGAGAATGTGGAGCTGAAAGTTGGAATCAACGAGATCGTGGCGAGGGCAACGTCCCCGCAAGGCCCCATCACCGACTCGTGCAAATGGTCTCTCGTCGGCGATACGAATAGCTCCGTCGCTGCCCCATCAGGAACGCCGGCGCCTTAGTGCGCCGCCAGGGCGGCCTTGATCGAAGCGGCCACGTGCTGCGCGAGGAGTTGATAACCCTCCTTGCTGAAGTGCACGTTGTTCTTCGCTTGCAGTTGCGCTTCCTTCGGCAGGATCGCGTGGTAGAGATCGTCCGTCGGGATTTTGTTGTCGGCCATCACGTGCGCGGCGATTTCGTTATATTTCAACACGTCGGCTGCGATGCGGGGAGGACTCAGTCTCGTTGAGTCGGGCACCGGCGTTGTCGAGGCCCAAATCAGTTTCGCGCCGGTCGCCTGCAGGCGTTTGACCAGTTCGCGCAGATTTTTCTCATACTGATCGGGCGGCACTTGCAGGATGGGATCGGTGAGGCCGCCTTTCATGATCTTGATGTCGTGCAGGCCAAAGTTGAAATGGATGACATCCCACTTTGCCGGCGTCTGGCCGGCGGGCGTATCGACGGCGAGCCAGGTGTCGAGGCCCGCAAGACCGGCGGTCGTCGGGCCGGAATTTGCGGCGGGGCGATGGACGTTGGCGACGCCTTTGAGCAGCTCGCGCACGAGCGGCGTGTAACCCAGTGAAATCGAATCCCCGATCAACAACACGCGCGGCAATCCCGGTTGATCGGTCACGCCCGCCATCGCCGGGTCGTTCTTTTTTTCACCGCCCGGCTCGGGCGTGTAAGCGGCGTGGGCCAGCGTGCAGGCGCACAGGGAAAGCAACGGGAGGAGTTTGGTGAGTTTCATGTTTAGGAGCACAGCCAGCGTAATATTTCGCGGGCGGCGTAGGTGACGATCAAATCCGCGCCTGCGCGCTTGAAGCCGGTCATCGTTTCCATCATCGCCGCGCGCTCGTCGAGCCAGCCATTTTGCGCGGCGGCCTTGACCATGGAGTATTCGCCGCTGGTGTGGTAAATCGCGGTCGGGACTTGAAAGCGTTCCTTCACGCGCCAAAGCACGTCGAGATACGGCAGACCGGGCTTGAGGAGGATCATGTCGGCGCCTTCCTCCAGGTCCGTGGCGACTTCGCGCAAAGCCTCGGCGCAGTTCGCGGCGTCCATCTGGTAGGTGCGGCGGTCGCCAAACTGCGGCGCGCTTTCGGCGGCGTCGCGGAATGGGCCGTAAAAGGCGGATGCGAACTTCGCCGCATAGCTCATGAGAATGGTGCCCGCGCATCCGGCGTCGTCGAGCGCGTCGCGGATCGCGCCGATGCGGCCATCCATCATGTCACTCGGCGCGACGATGTCCGCGCCTGCTTTCGCGTGTGATACAGCCGTTTTGGCGAGCAGCTCGAGCGATTCGTCGTTCAGGATTTGCTCGCCGTCGACGATGCCGCAATGACCGTGGCTCATGTATTCGCAAAGGCAGACATCGGTGATGACGACGAGCTGCGGCGCGGATTTTTTAATCGCGCGGACGGCGCGCTGGACGATGCCATTTTCCGCATACGCCTGCGACGCGCGCTCATCTTTTTCGCGCGGAATCCCGAAGAGCAGAACCGTGCGGATGCCCTCTGCATAAGCTTCCGCGGCCTGCGCGACCGCTTCTTCGAGCGAAAACTGCGAGACGCCCGGCATGGTGGCGATTGGCTGCGCGGCGGAAACTTTTTCGCTGATGAAAAGCGGCCAGATGAGGTCCTTCGCGAGGAGGGAATTTTCACGGACGAGCTCGCGCACGGCGGCGCGGGCGCGCAGGCGGCGCGGACGCCGGGCCAAGTTGGCGGTTGAATTTTCCGGCATGCGCAGACCACGCTACACGGCGCGCGTGAACTCTCAACCCTTCCTGCTCATCGACATCAGCAATTCGTTCACGAAATTCGCGCTGAGCAGCCGCGAGCAGCTCGGGACGGTGCGGCGCACGCCGACCGCGGGGCTGACGGCATCAATGTTTGCGAGGCATCGCGGGAGCCGCGTGGTGCTCGCATCGGTGGTGCCGGAAAAGACGCGGCTTGTGTGCAACGCGTTCACCGAAGTTTTACAAGTGAGTGCAAAAGTAAACCTCGGTGTCGGCATTGATTACCCGCGTCCGGCGACGATCGGCGCCGACCGGCTGGCAAACGCGGCGAGCGCGGCGGAGCTTTACGGCGTGCCGGTCGTGGTGGTCGATTTCGGAACGGCGGTGACTTTCGATATCATCTCGCCCGCGCGAAAATACGTGGGCGGCGTGATTGCGCCGGGGCTTGGGGCGATGACCGATTATCTTTACCAGCGGACGGCGCTGCTGCCGAAAATCTCGCCAGTGGAGCCGGCGCGGGCGATCGGAAAATCGACGCGCGCGGCGATGATGTCCGGCGCGGTTTTTGGCTATCGCGGACTGGTGAAACAGATTTTGACGGAGATCAAACAAGAGCTGAGCGTGCGGAAAATTCGCGTGGTCGCGACCGGCGGCTACGCGGAGCTGATCGCCAAAAAGTTGCCGGAGATCGATGCAGTGCATCCGCACCTGACGCTGGAAGGTTTGCGGATCATCGGCGCGCTGAACGCGGTCTGATTTGCGCGAGCGCGCTACGTTTCCACCACGTCGCCAAGCTCCATGCCGAGATGCCGCGCGAGGCGGATCATGTCGTTCGGCAGCGACTTTTTCATGCTGCAGACTTTTTCGAGGTCGACCAAAGTCAGCCGCCCTTTGTTGAGCGCGACCATGGAGCCGCGCTCGCCGCTGAGGAGCGAAATGACGGCGAGTTCGCCCATGCGGCTCGCGAGCAACCGGTCGAAATGTGAGGGCCGTCCGCCCCGCTGGACGTGGCCGAGCACGGTCTTGCGCACCTCCTGCTTCAGCGGCGTGTCGCCCTGCGCCTGCTGCATATGTTTTACAAAGGTTTCCGCATCGCAAACACCTTCGGCGAGGATGATGATCGAGTCGTCGAGCCGGTTGCGGTAGCGGTTCGAGAGCATGTCGAGGATGCGCGGCATGTTGTAGCGATATTCGGGAATCACGGCGACCTCCGCACCGGTGCTGATTGCGGTGGAGAGCGCGAGATAGCCGGAGTTGCGCCCCATTACCTCGATCAAAAAACAGCGCCGATGCGAGCGCGCTGTGTCTTTGATTTTGTCGATCAATTCCACAATCGTGTTCGATGCCGTGTCGACGCCGACTCCGATGTCCGTGCCGTAAATGTCGTTATCGATCGTGCCGGGAATGCCGATGACCGGCAGCCCGAGCTTGTTTAATTCCAATGCGCCGCACAGCGAGCCGTCGCCACCGATGACGATGAGCCCGCTGATTTGCTGATCGCCGAGCCGGCGAACTGCCTCGGAGCGCCCTTCGCTGGTGTAAAACATTTTGCAACGGCTCGTTTGCAGCACCGTGCCGCCGCGATCGAGCACGCCGCTGAGCGAGCGCGTGGTCAGCTCCACGAGGTCGTCCTCGTAAATGCCCTGGTAGCCGTTGGAAATTCCGAATACCCGCACCCCCTGCCGAATCGCGGTTTTCGCCACGGCGCGAATGGCGGGATTCATCCCCGGCGAGTCGCCGCCGGACGTGAGGACAGCGATGGTTTTAGCGGCCATTAAAATTTTTTGAAAAAAGCTGACGGATTTGAACGGCGGCCGCGCGACTGTGTCAAAGCTAATGTTAGGGGAATTGGTTGGGGTGGCGCGTGTTTAGGTTTTCAAACTCCTTGGTTGGCGCGCGCCACCCTTTTTTCTTGGGAAAGAGCCGCACGATTTCGTTGCCGAAAGTTTTCCGTTGCCTGATGCTTCCGCACGGAAAATGTCCGCACGCGATTCTTTCTTCGGCATCCGCGCCCAACTCATCGACACGCCCGAGCACGGCCAGCTCCGCTCGTGGAGCGACGGTGCGCTCATCATCGAAGACGGCTTGATCGCGGAGATCGGCGACTACGATGAGTTAAACAAAAAGCCGCGCGCTGAGCCGGTTCGCTGGCTGCATTCGAGCCGCGCCGTCGCCGTCCCGGGACTCATCGACCTGCACACGCACCTGCCGCAATATCCTGCCGTCGCCCGAGGCGAAAGCGCGCTGCTGCCGTGGCTGACGCAGCATATTTTTCCGCGCGAGCGCGAGTTCATTGGCGCAAAAGCGCGCAGGGAATGCGCCGACTTTTTTGCCGAACTCGCACGGCACGGCACGACGACGGCGATGATTTACACAGCGATTTTTGAGGAAAGTTGCGACGCCGCATTCGAGGCGGCGCAAGCGGCGGGCGTGCGCGCGATCATCGGCAAAATGATGATGGATGTCGGAAGTTACGGCGACCTTCCGGTTGAAAAAGTCCTCGAGACATCGCTCACGCAAAGCGAACGCCTTTGCAAAAAATGGCACGGAGCGAATGACGGAATGCTCGGCTACGCATTTAGCCCGCGCTTCGCGATCAGTTGCAGCCGCGAGCTGATGACGGCGGCCGCGGAGCTCGCGAACCGGCATGGCGCCTACATTCAGACGCATCTCTCGGAAAATCTCGATGAGCTCGAGCGCGTGAAGGAACTTTTTCCATGGGCGCGCGATTACACCGATGTCTACGAGCAATGCGGATTGCTCGGCCCGCGCACGGTGCTCGGACATTGCATTCATTTAACGGAGCGCGAGCGGAATGTTTTGGCGGAAACCGGCACGATCGCGGCGCATTGCCCGACGGCAAATTTTTTCCTCGGCAGCGGCATCATGCCTCTCGACCAAATGCTCGACGCCCACATTCCCGTCGCGCTCGGGACCGATGTCGCGGCCGGCCCGGAATTGAATTTGTGGCAGGTGATGCGGTCTGCAATCGAGGCGCAGAAGGCGCGCTCATTTTATGAAAAAAATGTGCGCGTGCCGTCGTGCGCCGACGCACTTTTTCTCACGACGCAAGGCGCGGCGAATGCGATGGGCAAAGGCGCGCAGCTCGGTTCGTTTGAAATCGGCAAGGAGGCCGACGTGACGTTGCTCGACATTGACGCGCTGCTTCCCGCGGGTCAAAAAACGAAGGCGCAGCGACACGATCTCAGCGTGGAGGATTTGCTCGCGCTCTGCATTTATCGCGGCGGTCCGCACGCGACAGTCGAGACTTTCGTGCGCGGCAGATCGGTGTATCGCGCGCCAAACCCGGAACTTTTTTGATGCCGCACGATCCGATCAAAATCGCGCTGGAGGAAGACATCGGCGGCGGCGATGTGACCTGTGAATTTTTCGTCGCACCCGAGCAGCGCGGTCGCGCGCGGATCATCGCGAAAGAGGATGGCGTCGTCGCGGGAATCGAAGTGGCGGCGGAAGTTTTTCAACGAGTCGATGCAAAAACCGTCGTGCGAATTTTGAAAAAATCCGGCAGCGAAGTGCGCGTGGCCGAGGCGGTGATGGAAATCGAAGGAACGGTGCGCGCGATTTTGACGGCGGAGCGTGTGGCGCTGAACTTTTTGCAGCGACTGAGCGGCATTGCGACGCTCACGAAAAAGTTCGTCGACGCAGTCGCGGGCACACGCGTCAAAGTTCTCGACACGCGCAAGACGACGCCCGGACTGCGCGCGTTGGAAAAGGCTGCGGTGAAAGCCGGCGGCGGAACGAATCATCGGTTCGGGCTTTTCGACATGGTGATGGTGAAGGACAATCATCTCGCCGCAAAAAACGACGCCAACTTTTTGCGCGCCTCGATCGAATCAGTGCGCCACGCGCATCCGCAAATTCGCGTCGAAATCGAGGCGGACACGCTCGCGCAGGTGCGGATGTTTTTGGAAATTGAGGGCGTCGATGTAATTTTGCTCGACAACATGTCGTTAAACGAGATGAGGCAGGCCGTTGCGATGGGAAATGGCCGCACGCAATTTGAAGCGAGCGGTGGCGTGACTCTCGCGAGCGTGCGCGCGATCGCGGAGACGGGCGTCGATTTTATTTCGATAGGCGCGCTGACGCATTCGGCGCGTGCGCTCGATTTTTCGCTGGAGCTTTTGTGAAGCGCCTCGATGGCGCGGAGCTGCGCGCGATGCTGTCGCGTTGCGCTTTGGCGCGTGAAATCATTTTGCTCGCGGAGACCGGCTCGACGAACGACGAAGCGATGCGGATGGGCCGCGATGGCGCGGCGGACGGGACGGTGATTTTCGCGGAAAATCAGACGTCGGGTCGCGGAAGATTCGGACGAAAATGGGACGCGGAGCCAGGTGCGGCACTGACTTTTTCCGTGTTGCTGCGGCCGCAAATGCCGATGCGCGATTGGCCGCGGCTGACGACCTGCGCGGCAGTGGCGGTGGCGGAGGCGATCGAGGAAATGATCGATGGTCGCGCGGCGATCAAGTGGCCGAACGATGTTTACCTCGCGGAAAAAAAAGTGGCGGGAATTTTAATCGAGAGCCACGCTGACAAATTCGCGGTGGTAGGGATCGGCGTGAATGTGAATCAAAAAACGTTCGCGGAGCCGCTGTCGGAATCTGCAATTTCGATGCGCCAAATGGTGCGCCGTGAGCTGGATCGGGCGGAAGTGGCGGCCGCAATTTTACGCAGGCTCGACGCGCTTTTGGCGACGTTGCGCGATGACTTTCCAAAAATCGTGGCGGCCGCGGAGGCGCGCAGTTACTTGCGTGGGCGCTGGATCGAAGCGGAGATCGCTGGTCGCAGGGAGTGCGGAATCGCCGAGACGCTCGATGAAGATGGCGCGCTGATTTTGCGCAAAAGTGACGGCACGGCGCTCGTGCTCTCGAGCGGCGAGGTGAGCCGCGCGCGGGCCGCGTTTTAGATTCGAACTTTTTCAGCGGGACGGCGCAGCGGGCAAGCATCCTGCTATGCATGCAGGACGGAGCGATGCATATAGAACAATCGGACTTTCACGAACAACTGGTGCGCGGATTGGCGCATAAGATGAACAATATCCTGAGCCTTTTTCAGGGTTATCTCGGCTTGATGCTGGAGGACAAAAACCTCGATCGCAACACGCTCGAGGGCCTTGCGCGGATTCGCAAAGGAGCGCAGGCGGCGTCCGATTTGATGGATCGCACGCGCGTCTTTGCGAAGCCGTCGTCCGCGGTCTGGCGCGAGATGGACGTCGCGGAATTTTTCGAGATGTCAAAGCCGTCGCTCGAGACGTTGTGTGAGCGCGGCGTGAAGCTGGAAATTTCGCTCGAAGAAAATTTGCCGCGGCTCTGGGTGGACGTTTCGCGGCTGCGCATGGCGCTGATGGAAATCGTCCGAAATGCCGTCCAGGCGAGTCCAGTGGCGGCCACAGTCGTCATTCATGCGCGCACCGAAACGCGGCGGCTGAAAGTGAAAGACGAGAACGGCGCGCCGCAGCCGATCACGTGGATTGCATTGACGGTGACGGACGAGGGCGAGGGAATCGCGCCGGAGATTGCGTCAAAAATTTTCCAGCCGTTTTTTTCCACGCGCCGCAAGCAGGATGCGATGGGGCTCGGGCTGAGCGTCGCGCTCGGGCTCGTGCAACAGCTCGGCGGCGTCATTCGTTTTTCAAAAACGGGGAGCACATCGTTTCGGATTTTGCTCCCGTCGCGAACTTAGCGAGTTTGGCAGCGATTGCGTTTTCGCGTGACGCGCGCTATTCGAGAGAGGCGTGGCGACCGCAAAAAAAGATCGACTGGCCGAAGCGTTTTTCGATGCGCTGGAGTTTGAGCGCAACTGCTCGCGACGAACCCTGATCAACTACCGCCACGCGCTAGCGACCTTTCGCGCGCAGCCGAATTTGCCGGCGTGGAAAGATTGCGCGGCGGATCATTTCCGGCAGTTTTTGTTTGAGCTGATGAAGAAAAAAAGCTCGCGCGCCACGGTGCGACTGCACTTCGCGGCGCTGCGGACTTTTTACAAATTTCTCACCGAGCGCCATGGCCTGCGCGACAATCCGCTCAAGGAAGTGCAATTGCCAAAGGCGGAAAAAAAGCTGCCGCTCGTGCTGACTGGAAAGCAAGTCGACGAGCTGCTCGCCGCGCCTTTCAAAGCGCCGCGCCAGAGACAGGCACCGGCGTGGGCGGCCGCACGGGACGCCGCGATCATGGAACTTTTTTACAGCAGCGGACTTCGTCTGTCGGAGCTCGTCGCGCTCGACGTCGCGCACATTGATCCGTATTCGGAAACCGTCCGCGTTTTTGGCAAAGGCCGCAAAGAGCGCATCTGCCCGGTCGGCGCGCCCGCGCTCGCGGCAATCCAGCGTTACCGGCACGAAGCGCGCGTCGAGGCGGGGCCGCTCTTCATCAATAAACGGCGCGGCCGGCTCTCGGCGACGAACGTTTGGGCGCTGCTCAAAAAATATGTGCGGCACACGAGCATTCCGATTTCTCTCAGTCCGCACAAGCTGCGGCATTCCTTCGCGACGCACCTGCTCGATGCCGGTGCGGACCTGCGCAGCGTGCAATCGCTGCTCGGCCACGCGAGCCTCTCGACCACGCAGATTTACACGCACGTGACGGTCGAGCGGTTGAAGAAAGTTTACAACGAGGCGCACCCGCGGGCTTGAGGCGCGGCGGGGCAGGGAACTGCCGAAGTTTAGACAGTAAGACTTTTCGGCTTGTTTGTTTTTAGCCAACAGCAACGGCGCTGTTCAGTTTTGCGAATGCCCGCGAACCCGCTTCACTGCTTGCTTTTGAGCAGATTTTAATCATCGGCCATTCCATTGGCACAGCGCCTGCTGAGGGCGGCACCGTGATTTTCTCAGGAGAAATTTGCTCGTGTGCCGGCGTCGCCCATTTGCGGCAGCGTCTCGCGCATGGAGCGGTGACGAAAAATTTCTCCAGTCCAGTTTCATCGGCCAGGCTGCGGGTTCAACAAACCCGGAGCCAAGTGGTTTTGATGAATAACCGCGGGCGCATCCATCTGCGCGTCCTCAAACCTTCCGCCGGGCCCACTGCGCGGCGGAGCAAACCTAAACCTAAAAGAAAGTTATAATGCCTAAACTATTAAAGAAATGGTCGCTGCTCGCAATCGCGGGCGCGATGGCCTGGACCGCCGGTGGCGGAACCATCCGGGCACAGGATGCGACGCCAACCGTCGCAGCCACACCTGAAGCAGCTTCGCCTGCTCCAGCAGCTGCGGCAGCTAGTCCCGCAGCCGCGGATGCAACCGCCGCTGCTCCCGCAGCAGCATCGCCAACTCCGCAGCAACCTGACTCGCTCGCCTATCCGCCCGGCGCAAACGCGGGAACGGTTACGGATTTGACGTGGCCAATCCCGGCTGATGCCAGCAGCGTCAATCCGGCTGGCAAAAACAAAGTCACGCCTGACGAAGTCGTCGCGAACGTGGCGCACAACAAGATCTCGATCAACGTGGTCTGGACGCTCGTCACGGGCTTCCTGGTCATGTTCATGCAGGCGGGATTTGCGCTCGTCGAAACCGGCCTTTGCCGCGCGAAAAATGCGGCGCACGTTATGGCGACAAACTTCATGATCTACGGCCTGGGCATGCTCGGGTTCTGGATTTGCGGTTTCGCGTTCATGTTCGGCAACTACTGGAACGGTCCGGTTCCGATTGGCTGGCAACCGTCGCTCGGTCAAGGGCTCGCGCTTTTGAACAGCGGCTGGACGGTAACGATCGCCGGGCATCCGTTCGGATTGATCGGGTTAAAAGGCTTTTTCCTGAGCCCGTCGGTATTCGACAGCGCCGTCCTGACGTTGTTCCTGTTTGAAATGGTGTTCATGGACACCACGGCAACCATCCCGACCGGCACGATGGCGGAACGCTGGAACTTCAAACACTTCATCGTTTACGGTTTCTGGGTCGGCATGTTCCCGTATGCCATTTACGGCAACTGGGTCTGGGGCGGCGGCTGGCTCGCGCAGCTCGGCCAGAACTTCGCACTCGGCCACGGTGCCGTGGACTTCGCCGGCTCCGGCGTGGTGCACATGTGCGGTGGCGTGATTGCCCTCGCTGGTGGTCTCGCCATTGGACCTCGTCTGGGCAAATACGGCCCGGATGGCAAGCCACGCCCGATCCCGGGACACGACGTTCCGATGGTCATGCTCGGCACTTTCATTCTGGCGCTCGGCTGGTTCGGGTTCAACCCGGGATCGACTCTCGCGGGCACGGACAACCGCATCGCCATTGTGGCGGTAAACACGATGCTCGCGGGTGCGGCAGCCTCGATCGGAACCCTGATCACGATGTATCTCGTAACGGGCAAACCGGATCCGACGATGCTTTGCAACGGCCTGCTCGCAGGTCTCGTCGCCATCACGGCTCCTTGCGCCTTTGTGAACACGATGGGCGCGGTGATCATCGGCTTCATCGCCGGCATCATTGTAGTATTCTCCGTGTTCTTCTGGGAACGTGTGGCGAAAGTTGACGACTGCGTTGGCGCTCTCTCCGTTCACGGAGTTTGCGGCTGCTTCGGCGTGCTCAGTGTCGGCATCTTTGCCAACGGCTCCTACGGTGCCGGCTGGGGTGGCGTTCACAAACTGTTCAAAGACGGCGCGTGGACGATCATCAACAACGACGCCCTTCCGGCGACGTTAACGAAATACGCGACCATGACCGGCACTGGAGCTGGCGGCGGCTGGACAGATGTCGGCGTCACCGGCATCCTCGGCCCGCTTTTCGGCGCGCCTGCGGCCGACATGTCACAGTTCATGGCGCAAGCCGTGGACGCACTCGTCTGCGCAGTATTCGTGTTCGTGTTCAGCTACATCTTCTTTAAGGTGTCGAACATGTTCGTGAAGATCCGCTCCGTGCGTGAAGAAGAAATCCAGGGTCTGGATGTTCCGGAAATGGGCGTCGAAGCCTATCCGGACTTCTCGCAAACCGATAAAACCTCGCCGCAAATCGGCTAAACCTCAACGCTGGGCCCCGTCTGGCTTCGGCCAGGCGGGGCACGGCAAAGGAGTAAAAAATGAAAAAAATCGAAGCCATCATCAAACCGTTCAAGCTCGAAGAAGTCAAAGAGGCCCTCGCGGACCTCGGCATCGAAGGCATGACGGTCAGCGAAGTCAAAGGGTTTGGCCGCCAGAAAGGTCACACGGAAATCTATCGCGGCAGTGAATACACCGTCGATTTTCTTCCAAAGATCAAAATCGAAGTCGTCCTCGCGGACACACTAGTCGAGCAGGCACTTGCCGCCATCGTGAAAGCGGCCAAGACCGGCAAGATCGGCGACGGCAAAGTCTTCGTCTCGCCAGTCGAGGAAGCGGTCCGCATCCGCACCGACGAAACGGGCGACAAAGCCGTCTGACCCGCAATCACAGCAACGTTTAAAAAAAGCGGCGAAGGCCTCGACCTTCGCCGCTTTTTCGTCACAAGCTCCCGCATGCCCACCGTCTCCATCGTTCTTTCCATCGTTTCACTGCTGACCCTCGTCCTGGGAATCCTCGCGTGGCGGCTCACGACCAGCCGGCCGCTGCTCATCAACGTTCTTCTCTCCACCGCCTTCACCTTGATCGGCGCCTACGCGGCGACGAACCGCCAGCGGCCCGAGTTTGCCTACATTCTTCCATTTTTCTCGGCCATGCTCTGCGGCGGCAAGGCCCTGGGCTACTTGTGGCGCAGCCGCAAGGAAAGCGAACTTCTCACACCCGGCTCGCTCCTCGCCTTCGTCGGCCTCGCATGCGCAGGGGGTGCTTTTTTTGCATTCCGCGTCCTTTATTAGTTTCATTGGCCGTGGACGAAGAGAACCATCCCGCTGGTCCTATTTTTGCAAAATTCTTCCGCGGCGCGCCTGCGATCTTGCCTTCACAGAGAGCGGGAGGACCGGGCATGAAAACGGCTAGCCTTGCCGATTTTTCCAAACGATGCCTTTTCTAGCCGAGAGTTTTCCCAACCCGAGTCCGTTCATGGTGCTGCCGTTTGTCGCGATGCTCGCGGCGATCGCCATCGCGCCGATCCTCATCAAGCACCACTGGGAGCGGCATTACCACAAAGTCAGCGTCAGCCTTGGGCTGATCGCACTTTTTTACTACGCGTTCGTCTTGAAAAACTGGGGGCGCATCGGCCACACGGCGTATGAATACGTCAGCTTCATCGCGCTGATCGGCTCACTTTTCATCGTCGCGGGCGGGATTCACATCGTCGTCAAAGGCGAGGCGAAGCCGTGGATGAACTGCGTCTTCCTTCTCCTCGGCGCCATCATCGCCAACGTCATCGGCACCACCGGCGCATCGATGCTGCTCGTCCGCCCCTGGATTCGGATGAACCGCTACCGCTTCACGGGCTTCCACACCGTCTTTTTCATCTTCATCGTCAGCAACGTCGGCGGCTGCCTGACCCCGATCGGCGATCCGCCGCTCTTTCTCGGATTTTTGAAAGGCGTCCCGTTCTGGTGGGTCTTCGAGCATTGCTGGGAGGCGTGGCTGGTGGCCGTCTTTGGAATGCTCGGGATCTTTTATTTGCGCGACCGGACGAACTTCCTCAAAGCGCCGCGCGCCGTCCGCGAAGCCGAGACCGGCGGCGGCGAGACATGGAAATTCGGCGGCCTCTGGAATCTCGCATTCCTCGCCGTCATCCTCGGCTCCGTCTTCATCAAAGGCATGCCCGGCCTGCGCGAGGCGATCATGATCGGCGCCGCGGTCGCGTCCTATGTGACCACCGACAAGCGGACGCACAAGGCAAACGACTTCAGCTTCGCCCCCATCAAGGAAGTCGCGTGGCTCTTTGTCGGCATCTTCGCCACCATGATGCCCGCGCTCGATTACCTCGAACTGCACGCGGCCTCGCTCGGGCTCCACAGCGAGATGCAATTCTACTGGCTCACCGGCGCCCTCTCCGGCGTGCTCGATAACGCGCCGACATACCTCACCTTCCTCGCGAGCGCCTTTGGCGTCGTCGGGCTAAAAATCGACCAGCCCGAGCACATGCAGGAATTCATCATGCACCATGACCATTACCTCGTCGCCATCTCCATCGGCGCGGTCTTCTTCGGCGCCATGACCTACATTGGCAACGGCCCGAACCTGATGGTAAAATCGATCGCCGAGGCTGCCGGCGCGAAGACACCGAGCTTTTTCGGCTATGTCTTCAAATATTCGCTACCGGTGCTCATTCCCTTCTTCTTCATCGTCGGGATTCTCTTCTTTTCGAGCCATCGCATCTTTTAAAGTCGCAGCTGGCTGCAGGCAGGTCATCAGAAAGCGCTCTCGCATCGTCGGAAACCGGTCTCACGTCATCGGAAACCGACCTCGCGTCATCGGAAACCGGTCTCGCGTCGTCGGAAACCGGTCTCGCATCGTCGGAAACCAGTCTCGCATCATCGGAAACCAGTCTCGCATCATCGGAAGCCGGTCTCGCATCGTCGGAAACCGGTCTCGCATCATCGGAAACCAGTCTCGCATCGTCGGAAACCGGTCTCGCATCATCAGAAACCGGTCCCGCGTCATCGGAAACCCCTCTGATGCCATCGGAAATCACTTTCAGGCTATCGCAAACCGCTTTAAGCTCATCGGAGACCAAATCCGCCATCGGAAACAATGACTCACGTAACTACATCAGAGGGAAAGCTGGTTGTGGAAGTTCAGGGCTGGGACAAGCTTTGGGCGTTCAAAGGCCGCCTGGAGATCCCGCTCGAGCATGTCAGCGGGATCCGCGCCGCCGAAAACGAGCGCGTGCGAGGGATCAAGGCTCCTGGCACTTACATTCCTGGCGTCATCACTGCGGGCACGTTTCACCGGGTCGGCAGCAAAGTTTTTTGGGACGTGCACGATCATGCCCGCGCTATCGCGATTGACTTGCGCGACGATCGGTATGCCGCGTTGATCGTCGAAGTCGCGGATCCAGAAGCGACGATCCGCGAGATCGAGAGAGCGATCGCGCCGGTCAGTGCCTGAAAAAGCGGTCAGGCAGCGAATGAAAACTCCCGCGACGCGCGAATCGCAGCATGCGCGACCGATCGGCTCGCTCATCAGCAAATCCGAAAAGGCGCAGCAGAAACTGACGCCGGGAACGTGGCAGCATTCGATGCTGCGGGACAATCTCAAAGCGTTGCGCATCGCCTCGGCGTTGATGAACAATGACGCCACCGAGCATTTCACGCGGGAAGAATTTCGCGACGCTCTACAAGCCTTTGCCGCGATGATCAGCAGGAGTGAGGCGGCTCAGTCAAAGTTCGCGCCGGGCACTTCCCAGCATACTTTGCTGCGAAACAGGCTCGCGGCGTTGCGCGCAGCGGAAGTTCTCGCAAAGGCGGCGGCGGACAAGTTCAGCTCTTGACCGAGGGGGCGGATTTTGACGCGCAACGCGCGACTTTTTCCGCATGGTTCTGATTCACCCGCAACTACATCCAAAACCGGCCTGAGAATAGTTTTAATGGCAATGAATATTCGCAAATCCTCTTTTGCAGTCACCCTCGCAGTTTCCATCGCTCTCGCGCTGAGCGCGTGCGGCGGCGGCTCGCCCCTGACTTTGACGCAAGCCAATCTCGACAAAATCCACGACGGCATGTCGGCGAGCGAGGTGAAGAGCATCCTCGGCGACCCGACAGACTCGAAGACCGAGCCGATCCCGATCGTCGGCGGCACGAAGACGACTTACGTTTACACGAATAAGGACGGGAACGACCGTGTCACGATCGTGTTGAAAAATGACACGGTGCAGTCGAAGGAAGGCCACTTCAGCAGCAACCAGTAGCAAGTGCGCATCTCGCTTTTCACGGCGGTTATTTTTTGCGCTACCATGGCTTCCGCCAAAGTCGTCGTGAAACCGGTGACCTATGACGAGGGTGGAAAAAAGCTCGAGAGCCAGCTGGTTTACGATGACAGCGCGACGAATGGCGTGAAGCGGCCGGGCGTGCTGGTTTTTCCGGAATGGTGGGGGCTGAACGATTTTGCGAAAAGCCGCGCGCAGGAGCTGGCGCAGATGGGTTACGTCGCGCTCGCGGTCGATATGTATGGCAACGGTCAGGCGACTACCGATGCGAAGCAGGCAAAAGATTGGGCCGGGCCATTGATGAGCGATAAACCGGCGATGGCGCGGCGCGCGCAGGCGGCGCTCACGCAATTGCTAAACACGAAGCTGGTCAACCCGCGACAGGTGGCGGCGATCGGTTTTTGCTTCGGCGGCACTTGCAGTCAGGAGCTGGCTTACAGCGGCGCACCGATCGCGGCGGTGGTCAGTTTTCACGGCGGGCTCGTGACGCCGAGCGCGGATCAAGTGAAGCAGACTCACGCGAAATTCCTGATGCTCAACGGCGCGGTGGACCCGACCGTGAAGCAGGACGCGGTCAAGGATTTCATGCAGGCGCTCGACGCGGGAAAGATCGATTACGAGTTCATCAACTACGCCGGCGCGCGCCACGCCTTCACAAATCCCGATGCGGACAAACTCGGCGCGGCCAACGGAATGTCGGCAGTGGTCGGCTACAACGAAATCGCCGCGCGCCGCTCGTGGGCGCAGATGAAAATGTTCTTCGACGAGATTTTCGGCAGGCGCAGCAGCTAAACTTTTACCCAGCTTTTCGTCCGCGCGCTTTGGCTGATCGCCGCGAGGACCTGCTCGTTTTTCAGGCCGTCCTCAAGCGTCGGCTGCACGCTTTTGCCAGCAACGACGGCTTTGACGAAATCGGCAAACGCATTCACAAACGTGTGCTCGTAGCCGATGATGTGGCCCGGTGGCCACCACGCGCCGGCGTAGGGCTGCGACCTTTCGGTGACGAGGATGGAGCGAAAGCCGCGCCGGTCATCGGGGTCGGCGTTGTCGTAAAAGTCGAGCCGGTTCATGTCTTCAAAGTTAAACGCGAGCGAGCCTTTGCTGCCGTTGATCTCGAGCGCGATGTGATTTTTGCGGCCGAGCGCGAATCGCGTCGCCTCGAGATTCGCGAGCGCGCCATTTTTAAAACGGCCGATCCACGAAACGGCGTCATCGACGGTGACTTTGCCCATTTTTTTCCCGGCCTTTGCCGCCCGATGCCCGACGCCGGCTTCTTCCTGGAGCGGCCGCTCCTTGATGAAAGTTTCCATCATGCCGCAAACTTCCTGGAACTCGCCGACGAGGTAGCGGCCGAGATCGATGATGTGCGCGTCGATGTCGCCATGCGCGCCGCTGCCGGCGATTTTGCCCTGTAGGCGCCAGACGAGCGGGAAATTCGGATCCGTAATCCAATCCTGCGCGTAGCGTGCGCGGTAATGAAAAATCCGGTCGCCGAGATCGCCCGCGTCGATCATTTTTTTCGCGAGCGCGATCGCCGGGATGCGGCGGTAGTTGTGGCAGATCATGTTCACGACGCGCGCTTTTTTCGCGGCGGCGACGATCGCTTCGCCTTGCTCGACATTGAGCGCGAGCGGCTTTTCGCAAAGGATCGCCTTTCCCGCCTGCGCCGCAGCGATGGCGATCTCGGCGTGCGTGTCGTTTGGGGTGCAAATATCGACGATGTCGATTTCCGGATCGTTCACAACTTTGCGCCAATCCGTCGTCGCCGTTTTCCAGCCGAGGTTTGCGCGGGCGGCCTCGACGCCTTTCGCCGACCGCCCGCAAATGGTCCGCAGCTCCACATCGGCGGGCAACTCAAAAAACTTTGGCGCCTGCCGCCACGCGTTCGAGTGCGCCTTTCCCATAAAGTTGTAGCCGATCATCCCGACTCGCAGCGTGCGTTGTTTGTTCATAGAGGAGTGACGTTTTCTATCGCGCGAGGCCGTGCGCCGCCAGCGATTTTCTCGCCGCGGCTCTGCAGCGATCGGACGAAAAAAATCATTGCAAGCCGCGCAGTCATCGCTACAGTTCCCGCCTTCGCTATGGCAAAAACGAGTTGGATCGAACGAGAAAAACGCAAACGCGCGACGGTGACAAAGTTCGCCGCGCTCCGTGCTGAACTGAAGGCAAAGAAGGATTACATCGGTCTCTCGCAGCTGCCGCGCAATGCCAGCCCGACGCGTGTGACCAATCGCTGCCAGACGAGCGGCCGTCGCCGTGGCTTCATGCGCCGCTTCAAGCTTTCCCGCATCGCGTTCCGTGAGCTGGCTTCCAACGGGATGATCCCGGGGGTGACAAAGTCGAGCTGGTAGCCGTCCCGGCGCCGCTCTTCAGCTCCGCCGCGATTCGCTGCGGACGCTTTGTCTTTTGCCAATGAGCCCGTTCTTTCTTGCCGTGTTGGCGCAGGGCGTCGCGACGCATTGGGATGCGCCGGAGGTGATTTTTTTCAAGCTCCTCGTCGTCGTCCTCATCGTATTGGTGAACGGCTTCTTCGTCGTCTCGGAATTTTCGATCGTCAAAATTCGCGGCAGCCAGCTCGACGCGCTTTTGGAAAAAGGCGACAGGCGCGCAGTCATCGCGAAGCACGTCACCGAGCATCTCGACGCCTATCTTTCGACGACGCAGCTCGGCATCACGATGACGAGCCTCGCGCTCGGCTGGATCGGCGAGCCGTATGTCGCGAAAATGCTCGAGCCGGTTTTCTCGGTCGCCGGCATCACGTCCGCCACGTTGATCAACACGCTTGCAGTCACGATCGGCTTTGTCGTGATTACTTTTTTGCACATCATCTTCGGCGAGCTCGGTCCGAAATACATTGCGATCCGCGATCCGGTGCCGGTTGCGCTGAGCATTGTCCGGCCGCTCGGATTGTTCTTCGCCGTTTTCAAACCGGTGATCTGGACGCTCAACAAATCGTCGAATTTTCTGCTGAAAACCTTTCTCCGAATCGATCCCGTCGGCGGCACCGAGCTCGCGCACAGCGAGGAGGAATTGCGCGTGATCCTCGCTGAAAGCGAAGAAGCCGAGGAAGTCTCGTCGCTCGGAAAAGAGCTCGTCATCAATGCGCTCGACCTGCGCCGGCGTGTCGTCCGCGACATCATGACGCCGCGCGGCGAAGTCATTTTTTTGAGCACCGAAGATTCCTTTGAGGAAAATTTAAAAGTCGCGCAGGAGTCGCGGCACACGCGTTTCCCGCTTTGCGACGGACATCTCGATCACACGATCGGCCTCGTGCACATCAAGGATCTGCTCTCGCTGATCCGCCGCCCAGACCCAGACTTGCTCTCCATCAAGCGCGAACTTTTACCGGTGCCGGAAATGATGGCGCTGGAAAAACTGCTCCATTTTTTCCTCAGCAAACATGCGCACCTCGCGCTCGTCGTCGATGAATACGGCGGCACGGTCGGCATCGTCTCGCTCGATAATGTGCTCGAGGAATTGGTCGGCGACATTCAGGACGAATTTGACGCCGAGCAGCAGGAATATCGAAAAATCAACGACGAGGAATTTGTCGTCGACGGCGCGCTCGGCCTTTACGAACTCAACGATCTCGCCGGCATCGAGCTCGAAAGCGCCGATGTCAGCACGATCGGCGGCTACGTGACGCATCTGCTCGGGCATTTGCCGAAGCAAGGCGAACACGTGCGCATCGACGATTACGTCGTGACGATCACGCAGACCGACGGACGCCGCATCGGCCAGCTTCAATTTAAAAAGACTGCCGTCGAAGTTTCCAAAGCACCTGTCAGCGAAAAACCGTAGCGCCACGCGAAGGCTGCGGATAGCATCGCCGGCTTGAACGCGGAAGCTTTCATCACGTGGGCGCTCGATTCATCCCGCTCCACCGAGGAGCGCTACACGACGCTGCTGCTCGTCGAGCGCGGTGTCGATTTTTGGAACAGCCATCATAACACCGGCGTTTATCGAAACTGGTGCCAGCAAAGCGAGGAACAGCGCCAGCGTCGACTGAATCCCGCCTTTGATCCACGCTACTCGGAGGAGGACCTTGTGCGCGCGTGCGAGATGCTTCCAAAAATCAATACGTGGTATCACCACGGATACAGTCAGCGGCCGCTCCGCGACTTGACGGCCTTCGGATTCCTCACGGAAATGGAAAGCATGGGCATCAACAACAGCGAAGTCACTGATCTCACGCCGCTGGCGAGGATCACTGCGCTTCACACGTTGGATTTTAGTAGCGCGTTTTGCGATGACTTCAGCCCGCTTGCGCGCTGCCTGGGCTTGCGCAATCTCAATCTTTCCATCGGTGTGCGATGGCCGGATGTCACCGGCCTCGAAGCACTGGAGGAGATCGAAACGCTCTCGCTCGTCGGCAATCTGCTCGCCTTCGCGCCCGGCGTGGCATGGCCCAACGTCCGGCGCGGCACGCTCGTGTGCAGTCCGCTTTGCGCGCGCAATGTCGATGCGCTCCCTTTTTTTCCACGGTGCGAATTCCTAACGCTCGCGGGCGTGGATCGTCTCGACGGCATCGAACGCTACGCACCGCGCCTGCGCAACCTCACGCTCACTGGCCCCGTTCGCAGCCTTGCGCCGCTCGCATCCTTGTCAAAACTGACCTGGCTTTCCTATGGGGGCGACCGTCCGCGCGACGTCTCACCGCTGGCGCGTCTGCCGCAGCTTCACGCCGTGATTTTCAGCGCCTCACCTGATTTCCAGCATCCCGCGAAGCCGCGCGATTACTGCCCGCTGGCAGCCGCGCCCGCCTTGCGGGAACTCACCGTCCTCGGTTGTCCGCCCGTGGAAATGGAAGTCGCCGCCCTCAAGGCCGGCCTTCCGCCCTGCGATGATCTCTGGCTCGCGGAGTCGCCACGCTCCATCCCACCGCTGCGGTTCATTGTCGCTCCCACGAACAAAGCACCTCGGCGCGCCTCGCACCATCGCGCACCAGGCGAGCCGGATTTGGCCGATACCGGCGTCCGCACTTGCGAAGGCCTCTGGGTGAAGGACTACGCCGCCCGCATCGTTCGCGAACGTCTCGGCCATGACGAATGGGGCACCGTCACCGCCAATGGCGAGTTTCGCACCGTCATGGCCACCGTTGAGTCTTTCGACATCGTGGAAAAATTCCGCGAAATCGTCGAGGCCATCCGCTTCGTGCTCGCCAGCCTCCGGCACGACTATCATGCAAGCGTCATGATCGCCCTCCGCGTCCCGCCGCCCAAGGCGACTCCCGCGCAGCAACAACTCGAGGAACAATTTCGAAACGCCCAGGACCGTGCCGACTTTGAGCAGCGCCAGCGCGACGATGCCGAGTATCTGGAAAAACTTCACCTCCACGAGCTCGCGCAGCAGGAGGGCGATCCCGTCAAACCCGAGGAATATGCCCCCGCCGACCCCGAGCCACCGCTCGTGCCTCCATGGGAACAAGAAGACGACGAGGAGGAAGATGACAGTCACAGCGGAGACATCGGCATCGCCATTAAAAAGAAACCTGACCCTCCGCCATCCTGGTCCGACGACGAACATCCGCTCGCCGATAACTACCGCCTTCTGGCCACCCTCACTTTGGGCGAGCTATGGTGCCTCCCGCACCAACGCGACATCGCCCTCTATCTCATGCACCGCGCCCCCGACGAGGAAATCCCCGAGGAGCCAAAGCCTTAGCGCAACGTTGGCGTAAGCTCCAGGACAAGCACTATCGCGGCAAGCGCGAGTAGAAGGGGATCGCCGCGACGGATAATTGTCTCACCGATACTCATAACGCATTGAGCATGCGACAACGCAACGCCTGAACGCTGCCAGTCATATTCCAGCTTTGGCAGGAGAAAGCGAAGCCTAACGAAGCTAGGTCGTCGGATTCATCGCAAATCTTGAGCTGAAACAGCAATTTCTCCTAAGTAGTTGCCGGCGGTATCACGGTAAACGTAATGCATCTCAACACCGTGGTCACGAAAACTGGCAAGTTGCGGACTAGTCTTATAACTGTTCACTACTGTCGGGCGTAATGCCTTGATGAGACCTTCTACATTGACTCCTTTGAATAAGACACCAGAAACCGTGTAGAGATACGTGAATCGCTTTCCTGGACCTGGCGATGTCGAATCGAGCCGCGTATATTTGTCGACTTGCATTGGTAGCTTCGCGTTGAGTTGCGATGATGTCTCCACGAGCGCACGATCAAAGGCTGTCTCGCGCTGGTGATCGAAATACGACTGCACTGCTACCTTGCCAATGACTATCCCAACTATGCCCGCGACTAATTTCACGCAACCAGATAGCCGAGCTTTCATGTTAGCTGCATCGCATGGTTGCGCGCGTCATGCCTGGACTGCAGCCGCTCCCGCGGACTTTTAGTGACCATCCGTGCTTTACCACGAAGAAGTCATGAACGTTGCCGGTGCAGGCCACCTGGCCTTGTTCTCCTCGGAAGCTGCAAAGATCGCTTGCTTGGCCGTGAGTGCTTTGACCAAGGCCTCAAACTCCGCCCCACTTCCGGACATCTCCACCTTCCACTCGTCATCCTTTTCATCGGGAGCGGCTGGCATCTTTCGGGCATGGAGCTTCACGGCCCCGGACTCTGTCGAGATCAGTTGGAACTCAGTCGTTGCCCCTTCGACGTCCGGCAATTTCTTGGGCATTGCAAACGAGACAAGGGTGTGACGGAGAACGTCCTCATAAGTCTGCGTGCGCCACTCCTTCGAAAGAAGAGCCATGCCGCGTCTTCCCGACATTTCTACAATATCGAATGAAAGATTCCGATCGCCCTCGTAGAACGTGGATGTGAGTAGCGAGCGTTCCCAACTGGTAAAACGCCTTTGCTGGAGAGAATAGGTCACTCGGAGATTTCCCATGTCAAAGATAAGCCTCGCAGGCGAGCCAGCCAGGCTGAGATCAAAATCCACACAGTGACCCTCGTGAATACGGATCAGATCGTTGGACTGCAATCCCGCCACATGGCCGGCCTTGATTTCGTTCGCTGCGAATTCATTGTCTGCCAGATTCCGATAATTACCATTTTTGCCCCGTTCGAACGCTTCTCCATATCCTCCGGAGCTGATGTGGTATTCGAGCACGATATAGCGCGCATCATCGCTGATCGCCGCGTTCGTGATATAAGTCGCCGGCATCGCGAGAAAGGTTCTCTTTCCGGTTTTTCGATTGAGGATCCATGCCTCAGCCGGCTCGTGCACAACATCCGTATCTCCACGAAGCTCCACGATGATGTCTCCATTCTTGGACGCAACCTTGCTGAAAAGTTTTAGAGTCAGAGTAGGATCCGGCTCCGATTGCCCCGCTCCGGCAGGCATGGCCGCCACGAGGAATGCTACAACAAAAAGCACCACCGTGCCGGCAAAGCCGCGTGGCATACTCCACGGGCCCGTGCCGACTTCCATCGCATTGCTAGGTCTCATGTTTGGAGATGAGTTTCCAGACGGAAGTCCGTGCGACCCTTCTTAATGAATGGGAAAAGGTTCGTTCCATAAACATCCGTCAAGGAAACGCCGAAGTTGGTTTCGAGCAGACTGATAAGATTCCGGTTGGTAGGTAAGCTTCTCGTGTAGCCGTAGGTGACGCAATCCATGTCGAGGGGACCACGCAGCGAAAGATCAGAACTCCAGTCCTGAAGCATTACCATTATTCAGCATTAACATTCCCAGCAGTCTTTGTGTAGGGTGAGACATAGGGACATTCATAAGCACCATCATGGTAATCTCCGATGCCCTTGTAACCGGGCCACTTGGTTCGCTGCCGCTTCCTAGTTTTTTTAATTGTAGTCGTTTATCCATAAGTGCGTGAGGCACAGGCCTAGCAAGAAAAGCCCTCTCTACCCGCCGACCGTGATGCTCACCGGCTTACTCCAGACGCCGACCTGCGCGTCGCCGACGATGTAGATGCCGCGATAGGTCCACTTCGTGGGCGTGGCGGGCAGGGGGGTGGTGTCGGTGTAGCCGGCGGTGGTGTCGTTGGCTAGGAAGATGAAACCTTTGCCGTCGCGATCGACTTCGAGGCGGATCATATCGAGGAATTTGCTGTTCCCACCCCAGCCCCAGTCGAGGAAAACGGTGTTGCCTTTGAGGATGGCTTTAAAGTCTGGCTGGATGGTGGACAGATCGGGGCCGGTTTGCTCGGCGCCTTCCAGGCCAAGGATGATGCCAATGGCGGGAGTGTAGTTTTTGTGAGTCTTGATGGCATTTGCCAGCGCGAGGAAGCGGGTGAGGATGCCGGCGGGCACCGAGGGAGGGAAGGCAGCGTGCTTCACGGGGATGGCCGGTTCCGTGCCGCTTTGGCCCGAGAGAGCGAGGCCTTTCCAAGCTGTCCACTGCGGCCCGGCGGAGCCCATGGTTTTGGCAAAGGTGAGAAGTTCGCGGTAATAGGTTGCATCGGCGGCCTGCTGGGTGACGTCGGCTGCCGCGAGATTGAAAAGGGCGACGTAGCCACCGATGTTGTCGCGGAATTGCTCGAATTCGGTCGCTTTGCCGTCTTCGGTGTCGGAGAGGAAGTAATGTTTGGGCATAATTTAGGGTGTTCTGTTTTGTTCACTGCGGGTTTCTACCCGGGAAAAGCGGCCCCGCTGAGCGTATGCCAGCGAACAAAAGACGGTTTTCCAGAGTAAAGTGGTGTTTTTCCCCGTTCAAAGCCCGCTCCTTGGAGGTTCCAAGGATGACTGGTGACGTTCCACGCACGTCCGTGGAGGTTCCAAGGAGATGCGTGCAGGTTCCATGGACATCCTTGGGACCTCCAGGAACATCCATGGGAACCGCCAGGAAGTCCGTGCAGGTCCCCCGCACGTCCGCGGACGTTGGAAAACTGCCCGTGGAAGTTCGAAGAATGCCTTGGCAAGCTCCAAGGACGTCCTTGGAGAATGGAAGGAGCGCCCGATTTGCGCACAAAACGCCAGAAAACCGCGGCTTTGGAGAAAGCGTAGAAAGCGCACAAAAAGCCGCCAGTGGAGCCGCCAAACCGTGGGGAACCTCGCATCGCGAAGACGTGCCTAACAAAAGCGCTTTCACGATGGCAAGCGAATTTTTAACTCTTGTTTAAATTCTTTTTTTTCGCCGATGCGGCGGACAAATCTCCGATCCTCGCCTTTATATAATGCGAAAAAGTTGTGTGAAAGTTCGCCGGCACATCCCTCTCCACAAAGTCGCGGGAGAGCTATACGATGCGCGGCTCCATGAAAAATCCGCTGGGAAAAATTGCCGTCGTCGGCGCGGGGGCGGTCGGCTGTTACTATGGCGCGAAGCTGGCGCGCGCGGGCGCTGAGGTGCATTTTTTGATGCGGAGCGATCTGGCGGCGGTGCGCGAAAATGGGTTGCAGATCCGGTCGCCGGACGGGGATTTTCTTTTGGAAAAAGTGCGCGCGCACGGCTCGACGGAGGAGATCGGGGCGAGCGATATCGTGCTGATCGCGCTGAAGGCGACGGCGAATGAGGCGCTCGAAAAACTGCTCCCGCCGCTGCTGCATGAGCGGACGGTTTTGGTGACGTTGCAGAACGGGCTCGGCAACGAGGAGTTCCTCGCGGCGCGTTTCGGCGCGGAGCGGGTGCTCGGCGGCTTGTGCTTTGTTTGTTTAAATCGTGTTGACCACGGTGTGATCGCGCATTTCGGCCACGGGACGCTGTCGATCGGCGAATATGGCCGCGCGCCGCAGCCGCGCACGCGCGAGCTCGTCGCGGCATTTTGCGAGGCGGGCGTGGACGCGAAGGTTGTGGAAAACCTGATCACGGAGCGCTGGCGGAAGCTGGTCTGGAATATTCCTTTCAACGGCCTCGGCATTGCCGCGCGCGCCGATGTCGCGCAGGTGCTGGCCGATGACGGCTTGCAAAAGCTCGCGCGCGATTTGATGGCGGAAGTGATCGCGGCCGCGAATGCGCTCGGGCACACGATTCCGGCCGATTTCGCGGATTTTCAAATCGAGCGCAGCTGGCCGATGGGCGCGTATCATTCGTCGAGCCAGATCGATTTTGAAAACGGCCGCGCGGTCGAGGTGGAAGCGATCTGGGGCGAGCCGCTGCGCCAGGCGCGCCGCGGCGGGACGGACGCGCCGCGTCTTGAAACGCTTTACGTTTTGCTGAAAAAGTTGACGCAGTCGCATGAACGCAACGCCTGAGTTTTCGCTCGAATCGCTGCCGGGGCCGGTGCGTGAATTTTCGCCGGAGTGGGGGATCGTGCTCGGTTCGGGGCTCGGCACGGTTGTTGAACAACTGCAGGTGCAGCAAACACTTTTATTCCAAAACGTTAACGGCTTGCCGCAGCCCGCGGTGTCGGGTCACGGCGCGCGCTTTGTCTTTGCGGAGCTCGCCGGAAAGCGCGTGATGATCGCGCAAGGTCGCGTCCATCTTTACGAGGGGCATCCCGCGCGCGCGGTCGCGGCGGGTGTGCGCTTCATGCACGCGCTCGGCGTGTCGAAGCTGATCCTGACGAACGCGGCGGGCGCGGTGTCGCCGGCTTTCGGCGCGGGGCAATGGATGATGCTGGCCGACCATCTCAATCTCACCGGCACGACGCCGTTGCTCGGCGGCGCGAACTTTTTCGACATGAGCGAGATTTATTCGCGCAGGCTGCGCACAGCCTTTGCGCAAGCGGCTCGCGAGGAAGCGATCGAATTGCACGAAGGGGTTTATGTCGGGATGCTCGGGCCGCAATACGAGACGCCGGCGGAGGTGCGCATGCTGCGGAATTTCGGCGCGGATGCCGTCGGCATGTCCACCGTCATCGAGGCGATCCAGGCGCGCGCTTTGGCGATGGAAGTGGCCGGTTTCTCTTGTTTAACAAATTGCGCAGCCGGTCTCGGCGATGGCGCGCTGCACCACGGCGAGGTGCTCGAGAATGCGTTGGCTGGCGCGGAAAAGTTTACGCGATTGCTGCGGCGCGGACTCGCGAAACTTTAATCCCAGCGCCGCGCGCGCGGCTCGCGATCCTTGACGGTCGCGTCGCTCGGCACTGTCACGAACGGCCCGCCTTCCAGCGGCGCGGCTTTTGTGAAAGCAACCTCGGGCACATCGCTTTCCTTGCCGGCGAGCGGGAAATCTTTGCGCAGCGGGTAAAACGGGATAACCGTCCCACATGATGATGCGGCGCAGGTCGGGATGGCCGGCGAACGTGATGCCCATCATGTCGAAAACTTCGCGCTCGTGCCAGTTGGCGGTCGCCCAGATGTCGGACACGGTCGGCACCTCGAGCTCGTCTTCGGAGACGCTGATTTTCAGGCGCAGATGCAGGCCGGAAGCGAACGAATACAGTTCGTAAACAACCTGAAAACGCGGCTCTTCGCCGAAATTATCGACGCTGGAAATGTCCAGCAGGTAGTCAAAGCCGAGATCGATTTTGCAAAAACTGCAGACGTCGTGAATCAGCGCGCGGTCAACGATGAGCGTCGTCTCGCCGCGAAATTCGACTTTGCCTTTGACCGGAAATTTGTCCGCGACAGAAGTCGCCACATCGGAAAGCGTCATGCGTTTAACTCCTCGAAAAGCGCGCGCTTTTGATCGCCGAGCGAAGTCTCGCCCTCGATCTTGCGCTGCAATCTCATCAGTCCGTCGAGCAGCGCCTCGGGCCGCGGCGGACATCCGGAAATGTAAACATCCACGGGCAAAAGCCGGTCGATTCCCTGCAGCACCGCGTAGCTGCGATACATGCCGCCGCTCGACGCGCACGCGCCCATCGCGATGCACCATTTCGGCTCCGGCATTTGATCCCAGATGCGTTTGACGGCGAGCGCCATTTTATAAGTGACCGTGCCGGCGACGATCATGACGTCGGATTGGCGCGGCGAAAAGCGCATCACTTCCGCGCCGAAACGAGCGATGTCGAAACGCGACGCGCCAGCAGCCATCAGCTCGATGGCGCAGCAGGCGAGGCCCATCGGCATCGGCCAGAGCGAATTTTTGCGCATCCAATTGATCGCCGAGTCGACGCGCGTAAAAATCACGTTGCCCTCGATTTTCGAATCGTATGCCGCCGGTTGAATTTCCCGCATGGGCAAAATCTAAAGCCGCTCCGAAACGCGGCAAGCCGATTTTGTGAAACTTTTCACGAGCGCGCTTCGGCGTGCGGAAAAAGTTCGCGCAACTTTTCCGGCGATGCGCCATCTGCCCGCAGCGCGCGGAGGCTGAGAGCATCGTTTCTTTTTGCGAGCCGCTGTCCATCAACATCGCGGACGAGTGGACAATGAAAAAATTTCGGCGGCGCAAAACCGAGCGCGTCGTAAAGCAGCAGCTGCCGAAAAGTCGAAGTCAGCAAATCTTCGCCGCGCACGACCTCGCTGATTTTCATCGCCGCATCGTCGGCGACGACCGCGAGTTGATAGGCGGGAATATCGTCTTTTCGCCAGACGATGAAGTCGCCGAAATCGCGCCCGGCAATTGCACGCTGCTCGCCGAGACGCTCGTCGAAAAAGTTCACCGTCTTTCCATCGGGCACGCGAAAACGCCAATTCACGCCGGCGGGAGAAAGCACTTTCGGTGTCACATTTTTCGGCGGCCGGCACGTGCCGGGATACAGCGGCTCATCGTCAAATCCGGCGTGCTCATGCGGCGCGCCCAGCGCGTCCCGCACATCGCGCCGCGAGCAGGCGCACGGATAAATTAAGCCGCTGTCGCGCAACTTTTTCCACGTGTCCAAATAACTTCGTTCGCTCTGCAAATAAGGCGCATGCGGGCCGCCGATGTCTGGACCTTCATCCCATTCAAAACCGAACCAGCGCAAATCTTCCAAGATCGCAGCGCGAAAATCGGCGCGACATCGTGCGCGATCCAGATCCTCGATGCGCAGCAAAAGTTGGCCGCCGCGGGTGCGCGCACGTTCCTGCGCAATCCAAAAAGTTTGTGCGTGGCCGAGATGCAGAAATCCCGTCGGCGAAGGCGCAAGGCGGCCGCGATAAATCACGTGCAATTATCTCGGCGACAGCGGCGAGTTCAACCATGCTCTGCGCGTGTTTTCGCTGACGCGGCAGGAGCAAACTTTGATGGGCTGTGTGCTGCTTTCGCTCCTCATCGGCTCGGTCGTGCTGCATTTCCGTCACGCGCAAACCAAGCTGCCATCAGCTTCCGACGCGATTGCGACGGCAACTCCCGCGCCACAAATTCGCGATGTGCCCGATGAGCGCTGAAAAGTTCAGCTTTGATTTTTTACTCCGACGACTACCGCGTTCGCGACCGCGTAATGGTCGGAATGGCTCAGGCTGACGAGCGCTTCCATCACGCCAATTTTTTCCGCGAGCTCTCGCGCGACGTGATGTAAAACGATGAATGGCGCGCCATTTTCTTTTCGTAGAATCTCGATGTCGCGCCAGCCGATGCCGCCGCTGATGCCGGTGCCGAAAGCCTTTGAAACCGCTTCCTTCGCGGCGAAGCGCGCCGCGTAATGCCGCGCGGCGTGCGGCATCGCGGAGCAATACGCAATTTCATCGGCAGTAAAAACTCGTTTTAGAAAACGCTCGCCAAAACGTTGCAGCGACGTCTCGATCCGAACGGTCTCGACCACGTCCACGCCGATGCCGAGAATTTCCATCACGCGGAATAACCCGCCATCGCGGCAGCCATTTCGCGCACCGCTGTTTCGAGCCCGACCGAAAGCGCGCGCGCGATGATCGAGTGTCCAATGTTTAATTCGGTGAGATGCGGCAGGCGCAGAATGTCGGCGATGTTTGTGTAATTAATGCCGTGGCCGGCGTTGACCTGCAGATGCAATTCGGTGGCGAAGACTGCCGCTTCCGCGAGGTATTTCAGCTCCTGCTCGCGCGCCTTTCCGGCCGCATTTGCGAACGCGCCGGTGTGCAGTTCGACCGCTTCTGCGCCCAGTCGCTGCGCGGCTTCGACCTGGCCCGATGACGGATCGATGAACAAACTCACGCGCACTCCGGCGGATTGCAGACGGCGCACGGTCGGCTCGAGTTGCTTGAAATTTCGCACGACATCGAGGCCGCCTTCCGTCGTGATTTCCTGACGATTTTCGGGCACGAGACAAACATCCTCGGGAAGAATTTTCAGCGCAAACGCGAGAATCTCCGGCGTGTTTCCCATCTCGAGATTCAGCTTTGTCATTACGCTTTCGCGCAACTGCCGCACGTCGCGATCCTGGATGTGACGCCGATCCGCGCGCAAATGAACGGTGATTCCATTCGCGCCCGCGCGCTCACAGGCGCTCGCCGCGGCGAGCAAGTCGGGTTCGACGTTCGCCGCATCCGGCGTGTGTGCGTAACGCGTTTGCCGCAGGGTCGCGACGTGGTCGATATTGACGCCGAGGTTCAGTGGCATGCAGGAATTTCGAACGATGATCTGAAAACGCGCGGCGCGATTTAATGGCGAAAGTGCCGCACGCCCGTGAATACCATCGCGAGTTTCCGCTCGTCCGCGGCGGCGATGACTTCCTTGTCACGCACCGAGCCGCCCGGCTGAATGGCGCACGTCGTGCCGGCTTCAGCCGCAGCGATGAGGCCGTCGGGAAACGGAAAAAAAGCGTCGCTGGCCACGGCGCTTCCAACGAGCGAAAGCCCGGCATCGGCTGCTTTTAAAATCGCGATGCGCGATGCGTCCACGCGCGACATCTGTCCCGCACCGATGCCGAGTGTGCGGTCCTTCGACGCATAAACGATCGCATTCGATTTCACGTGTTTTACTACGCGCCAGCCAAAGATCATCGCCTGCATTTCGGCATGTGTGGGTGGACGCGCGGAAACGACGTTGCTTTCAAATTTCTCGATTTCCTGCGGATTTCTCACGTCCTGATCCTGGACGAGGATGCCGCCGATCACGGAGCGAATATCGAATTCGTCCTTCGTTTTTTCCGGTGCGAGCTTGCGCATGAGGCGCAGATTTTTCTTTTTCTGCAAAAGCGCGCGAGCTTCGGCGTCAAAGTCCGGCGCGATGATGACCTCGCTGAAAATTTCGCTGATCGCGCGCGCGAGCGCCTCGGTCAGCGGGCGATTGCAGATGATGATTCCACCGAATGGCGCCTGCTTATCGGTCGCGAAAGCCTTATCCCATGCGGCTTTCAGGTCGGGATCGCTGCCGACGCCGCATGGGTTCGTGTGTTTTAAAATCGCGACAGTCGGCTCGGAAAATTCTTCGATGAGCAGCGATGCGGCGCTGATGTCGAGGATGTTGTTAAACGAAAGTTCCTTGCCATGGAGTTTTTGAAAATGATCGTCGAAGCAGCCGTAAAGCGATGCCTGCTGATGCGGATTTTCGCCGTAGCGCAGCCGCGCGCCGAGCGGCAGGCAAAGGGAAAACGCGCACGTCGTTTCCTGTTCCTGATTGAAATAATTCGCGATTGCGGAGTCGTAGCGCGACGTGGTCACGAAGACTTTGATGGCGAGCCGCTCGCGCAGTTTCAAAGTCGTCGCGCCATCATTCGCTCGCATATTTTCCAGCACATCCGCGTAATCGGCGGGATCGACCACGACGGTGACGGAGCGATAATTTTTCGCGGCGCTTCGGAGCATCGACGGGCCGCCGATGTCGATATTTTCAATCGCCTCCTCGAGCGTGACCGCCGGCTTCGCGATCGTCTGCTCGAATGGGTAAAGGTTCACGATCACGAGGTCGATCGGCTCGATGCTGTTTTCCTTTGCCTGCGCCTCGTGCGCGGGATTGTCGCGGAGATAAAGCAGACCGCCGTGAACTTTCGGGTGCAGCGTTTTCAAGCGGCCGTCGAGGATCTCCGGCGAGCCGGTGAACTTTGAAATTTCGGTCGAGTCGACCTCTTCTTTTTTCAACAGCGCCGCCGTGCCGCCCGTGGAAATAATCTCGACGCCCATCGCCACCAATTCGCGGGCAAAATCGATCAGGCCAGTCTTGTCGGAAACCGAAATCAGCGCGCGCTTTATTTGCATAAAAACGCCAGAGGCTAGTGCGTTCGTGCGGATGGGTCAATGCAGGTGCGAACGGGCTCGGAGCGAGCGCGCGGAAAGTTTTCGCACCCGCGGCTAGAGCCGCCGCTGCATTTGTGCTGTAGTGCGCGCTCTGATGAATTGGTTCGATGAAAAAGCCGGCAAATTAATCGAGGGAATCCGCGTCAACGCATTCTCCCGAGAGGTGCGCGGCGGCGTGCCATTCATCGTCAAACGCCGTCGTCGCGCCGCCTGGCCCCTGCTGCGCACCGCGAACATTTTTTTCCAGCTCGCAAAAAATCCGGCCTACGTTTGCGAGCGGCCGGCGGACTGGCAGCGCTGGGAAAGTGGCTGCTTCAAAATGCTGCACGGCGATCGGTTCGCCGTCGTGACCGAGGGTTCAAACACGGTGCGCGCCGAGGTGCTGCCCGGTCGGTCGCTTGTGTCGCATCTCGATTCGGGAACGTTCACCGAAGCGATGGTGATCGCGGCCGCGGTCGAGCTGAGACGCGGGCACACGATGCATTCGCCGGAATTCCGCGAGAGCTGGTCGCATGGCGACCCGAACCTCGCGAATTTCCTTTTCGACACGGCCGAGCAACGGGCGCGGATGATCGATTTTGAAATCCTCCACTTCCGCTCGCTGCCAGCGGCGGAACGGCATTCGGCGGACCTGCTCGTTTTTTTGCAAGACCTGCTCGGATGCGTCACGGAGCAGGATTGGCTGCCGCTGGCGCGTGTCTTTTTAGCGGCCTATGATTGCGACGCGCTCCTCCCGTTTTTGCGACGACAGCTCATCGTGCCGCGCGGCATCCCACGCGTCTGGTGGTGGATTCGCACAAACTACGTTCCGGGCCGCGTGCTGCGCGCGCGCATCGCGGCGCTCAACGAAGCGCTGGAGTGATCTGGCGAAACGCTGGATGCTCACCGATCCGCTTCATTGCTTGCTCTAGGAGCGTTTTTCCCGGCTCGATGCGATGCCACGGCGAAGCGCCGGAAGGATGCGGCAGCGGGATCAGTGCGAACTTTTTTCCGTGAAGTTCCAGATCGAACTTTTTACCAATCACCTCATCGAGCTTTGTAAAATTGAGGAAAAGTCGAATAGCGAGTTTCCCCACTGGGATTACGAGCGACGGCTGTAGAATTTCGAATTCGGCGTCCATCCACTTGGAGCAGTTTTGAATTTCCCGATCGTTCGGCACCCGATCGCCGCCGGCAGAATTTTTTCCGGGAAAGCAACGACAAACAGCGGCCATGTAAATTCGCGCGCGAAACTCCGCTTCGCTCAAGCCGCAAAATTTTTCGAACCAACCGAACATCGTCCGGCCCGCAGTCCACGCGAAAGGCCGTCCCAGCAAGGGCTCGCGGGTGCCGGGCGCCTGGCCGATGAGTAAAATTTTGCTGACGACTGCTCCGCCCGAAACTGGCGGCCGATGCATGAGCGGACAGCGCGCGCAGGCGCGCAACCGCGCGACGTGCGCGTCGAGCAGGCGCTGCGTCTGCGTGCTCATGCGGAACGAAGCTGCGCACCTGGCGCGATGGGATGACCGCGCAAAAGTTCGCCCGCCTGCATTCGCTTTTTTCCCTCGAGCTGAATTTCGCGAAGCAAAACTGCCTCGTTTCCGGCAGCGACGAGCAAGCCGTTCGCATCCGCGCGAAGCACGGTTCCTGGATTCCCCGATGCGCGCCGCACTCGGATCGCGGAAAATATTTTGCACTTTTTCTCTTCGCCGTCGCGAACCGGAAGCCAGGTGAAAGTCGCGGGCCACGGATTGAATGCGCGAATTTTTCGCTCCAGATTTTCGGCCGTGTCGCTCCAGAAAAGTTCGCCATCCCCGCGCTCGAGCTTTGCGGCGTAGGTCGCGTGGCGATTATCCTGCGGAATGCGTGGCGCGCTGCCTTGTTGCAAAAGTGCTAGCGCTTCGTTGAGGGCGGCCGGCGCCAGAGCCGCGAGCCGATCATGCAACGAGCCGCCGGTCTCGCGGCGGCGGATGCGCAATTCCTTCTTTAAAAGGATGTCGCCGGTGTCGAGACCTTCGTCGACATACATCACTGTTATACCCGTCGTGCGGTTACCGGCGAGGATCGCAGCCTGAATCGGCGCCGCGCCGCGATGGAGTGGCAGCAGTGATGCATGCAAATTCAAGCAGGCGATGCGCGGCAATTCCAAAAGCTGTCGCGGAAGAATTTGTCCGTAAGCCATGACCACGATCACGTCGGGATCCCATTCGCGAACTGGCTCAATCGCATCCGCTGCGCGAATTTTGACGGGTTGATAAATCGGCGCGCCGTGGCGTTGAGCGAGGAGTCTGATCGGCGAGGGGAGCAGTTCTTGTTTACGGCCCGCCGGTTTGTCGGGCTGCGTGACGACTCCAACAACGATGTGCTCTGGAGTGTTAAACAAGCTGCCAAGCGTCGGAAGGCCGATGCTGCCCGTGCCGATAAAGACCAGCCGCACGTGTTTACGGCAGGAGGAGCGAGGGGCGTGCCGCTTTTCCGCGTCCGCCTCTTGCCGCCACTTTTTCACCGGCAGTCACTTCGCGCTGGCCGACGGAACTGGCGCACCCGGTGCAAAGATAATCGTAAATTTCCTTGTCGGGCAGCACGAGCAGCAGCCGCTCGCGCACCGGCATCGCGGCCTGACACTTTTGGCAATAGAGCGACGAGGCGCGCAGGCTCTCGAATTG
This sequence comes from uncultured Verrucomicrobiae bacterium, assembly GCA_963836755.1. Lineage (GTDB taxonomy): Bacteria > Verrucomicrobiota > Verrucomicrobiia > Chthoniobacterales > Chthoniobacteraceae > JAJPJG01. Next base: position 665,648 of record CAWIKF010000001.1, read on the forward strand.
CGGAGTGTTCATAAAGTGAGGATCGTGTTGATGATTTCCTGCGTCACTTTTAGCGGCATCTGCGTGGCATCAATGTTTTTCGTGAGGGCATCGCCGTAAAAATCGAGCACCGGTTTCGACTCGGCGTCGTAGGTTTCAAGCCGATTGCGGATGATTCCCTCATTGGCATCGTCGAGCCGATTGTCCTTGAGCGCGCGCTTTTTCAAACGCGAAATCAATGCGGAGCGATCGGGGCATGAGAGATGGAAGACTTGTTTTACGTCAATCAAATCGCCCATGATCCTCGCCTGATCGACGTTGCGGGGGATGCCGTCGAGCACGAGCGAATCGATGTCGGGCTTGAAAACATGCGCGCCGACGGCGTCCTGAATGCGCGCCGACCAAAGCTTCACGGTAATGTCGGCGGGAACGAGCTCGCCTCTGCTCGAGTAGTCGAGAAACGCCTGGCCGATCGGCGTGCGCGTATCGATCGACCGAAAAACGTCGCCGCACGCGCAGTGAAAAAAGCGCGGGATGCTGCCGAGAATTTTGCCCTGCGTTCCTTTGCCGGAGCCGGGCGCGCCGAAGATGAGGAATGTTTGATATTTCACACGAGGAGTGGCGAAGGCAAAATTTTAAGGCAGCGCGCGGCATTCGTCGAGGCAGTTGTCAGCATCCGACAAAGCTTGAGCGAGAGCGCGCTCGATCGGGGTTTTCACGACCGGCACTTCGAGATTTTTCAAAGCTCCGCCGGGTGAGGGAACGATGCGCACGTTTGGATTTGCGGGCGCCCATACATCGGGATCGGTCGGTCCAAACAGCAGCACGCAAGGCGTGTCGAGCGCTGCGGCGAGATGGGAAATTCCACTGTCGTGGCCGAGGAATAATTTCGCCCGCTCGAGAATCGCCGCGAGTCGCGTGAGCGGTAAATGTTGCGCGAGAAGCATCCGACGATCTTTCCAGGCGTGGCCGAGGGTTTGCAAAGCCGCGCGATCCGCTTCGCCGCCGATCAGCAGCAAAGTCGCATCCGGCGCTCTTTCAAAAATCCAGTCGCCGATTTCGCGCCAGCGATCGAGCGGCCAATTTTTCTTTTCGCTGCCACTGCCGGGATGCAGCGCGATAAATGGAGAATTTTTTCCCCGCAAAAATTCTGCGGCGAATTCGCGATCCGCGTCGCTCGGATGAAGCGTCGCCGCGCGATTTTCGAGATAAAGGGCGAGCTGCTCGAGCGGACGCGCGAGTTGTTGCGCGGCGTGTGCGGAATCGTCGAGACGCGGCGGTGCGTGGAGGAGATGTTTGACGCCACACCGGCGCAGGTTGTTTTCAAAAATCTGATCGGGATCGTAAAGGTAACTGACGACTTGCTGGAAGCTGGCGAAATAGTCGATGAGCTCCGGCGCGAGCTCCGCCTGCGGAATGAAAAAACGCGCGAGTGCCGAGTATTCGATCGACCGCGTCGCATCGGCATAAAATCGACCTTCAGCGAGCGCGATGATGTGTTTGTAGCCGAGGATCTCGAGATGCGCCTGCGGAAAATTTTCGCGCAAAAGTTTGATCGCAGGCAGCGTCAAAATGAAATCGCCGAGCGCTCCTCCGCGAATGACGAGAATGCGCGGACGCATGGAAAAAACTAGCGCGCCGAACGTGCGGCGCAACCGCTATTGCGTGGTCGGAGCCATGCCGCCGAGCGCGCCGGTGCCTTCCCATTTCTCCGGCTTGTTCCAAGGAATCGCGCTCACGTGATCCTGATTTTGCGGCGGCGGATTATCCGATGCGCAACCGGCGATCGAGATGCAAAAAAGACTCAATAAAAGTGCTGATGCAACCTTCGTCGGGATTTTCAAGACGAGCTATTGGGAAAAAATTACGCGGTCGCCGGGTTGCACATGCGCACCGCGCGCGAGCGTGCCGGGGACGACGTCGGCGACGGAAGTGGAAGGCTCGACTGAGGTGATATGCACCTTCGCGATCCGCGTGTCGCCGCGCACCACGAGCATGTCGGCGTTCATCACGGCGCCCTGCCGATCGCCGAGGCTGAGCACCACGAAATTCCAGCCGGCGTTGACCGCGAGAACCTGACCTTCGAGGCCCGGCCGCATCAATCCCGCCTGGCGTTTTGCTTCCTTGTCTTTGAGCTCCTTCGTCGTCGCTTCCGCGTCACGCACTTTATTTTCCAGCGTCGTCTTCACGGTCTGCAGCTCAGCGAGTTTCGTCTGCGAATCTTTCAGGTCGTTCTGCAATTTCGCCACTTCCGGATTTTCGCCGGGCGTAGCGGTGCCGCTCATCGCCGCGACTTTTTTGTTCAAGTCTTCCACTTGCGCATTCGCCGTATCGAGCTTCGTCTGCGTCTCCTTTGCGAGGTCCGCATTTTTTTGCGCCTCGGCATGCGCGGCGGCGGCGTCGGCCGTGGCAGTGTCCGCGCGCTGCTTCTCGGCGGCGGTTTCGTCGCGAGAAGTTTTCAAGTCCGCCTGCGTTTTCGCGAGCGTCGCTTTCGTGCTTTGGAGGTTCTCCTGCGTCGTTTTCAAAACTTCGCGCAAGCCAGTGATGGTGCCTTTGGTTTGGAAGCCCAGGAAAGCGGTGGCGAGCATCAAAACGATTGCAACACCCAGAACGATTTTAGCCATAATTATTGGGAATGTATTTTGGTTGGGGCCGGGGAGAACGTGCGCAAAGGCGAACATCCTTTTCGGAACGGGGCCACTTCTATGCCGTGCGGCGCGATTAATGCAAGAGCTTTGATGACAAAAAATTTGTTTTCCCCAAAAATTACCACAATAGTCTCGGCCCCGTCAGGGACTATGGATCGAAGGCAGACAAACCCCGCCAGGGCCGGAAGGCAGCAACGGTAGTCAGACTTTCCCTGCCGTAGCTCCCTGGCGGCTTCTTCGCAAAACGGCTGCGCGGCGTCATTTTTATTTCAGCAAGCCCATTATATAACCTACAGTTCTCAGACTCTATGGCAGTCCCCATGCGCTCCACTTTTGCTCCGGCTTCAAACGTCGCACTCATCGAAGAAAATTATGCGCGCTGGAAAAGCGACCCCGCGTCCGTCGATCCGGGGTGGGCGGCGTTTTTCGACGGCTTCGAACTCGGTCTCGTCCATAAATCCAACGGCGCCGCGGCCGCAAAGGACGAAACTTTCAGCGCCGAGACTCCTTTGCAAACGCGCGTCGACGGCCTCGTCTACGCGTATCGGACGCTCGGCCACACCATCGCGCGGCTCGATCCGCTGACGGAGGATCGGCCCGAGCAGCCGCTTCTTTCGCTGCGCGAATTGGGTTTTAGAGAAAGTGATCTCGACCTTGTCGTGGCGTCAAAGTTTTGGCTCGGCGGGCAGCGCGTCAAACTTCGCGAGATGATTGCGTGGCTCCAAAAAGTCTACGCCGGCACCGTGGGCGTCGAGTTCATGCACATCCAAAACATCCGCGTGCGGAATTGGGTGCGCGAGCGTGTGGAAGCGCGTCCGGCGGATGCGGACGTGCCGCGCAAGACGCAGATTTCCTATCTGCGCGAGCTGCTCGAGGCAGAAAGTTTCGAGAACTTTTTGCACACGAAATACGTCGGGCAGAAACGGTTTTCGCTCGAGGGCGCGGAGTCGCTCATGGTCTCACTGCAAGCCGTCTACGACAAATGTATAACAAACGGTGTGCGCGAGATCGTGATGGGCATGGCGCACCGCGGCCGGCTCAACGTGCTTGCAAACTTTCTCTGCAAATCGCTTACCACGCTCTTCGCGGAGTTCTCGGAAAACTTTGTTCCCAATCTCGTCGCGGGCGATGGCGACGTGAAATATCACCTCGGTTATGTGACCGAACGCACAGCGCCCGACGGGACAAAACTCGGCATCCGCCTCGCGTCAAACCCGAGCCATCTCGAAGCTGTGAATTCCGTCGTCGAAGGCATGGCGCGCGCGCGGCAGCGCATTTTGAAAGATACCGAGGAACGCAAAACCGTGCTGCCATTGCTTATTCATGGCGACGCCGCTTTCGCCGGCCAGGGCACTGTCGCCGAAGTGTTAAACATGTCGCAACTGCCCGGCTACAAGACCGGCGGCACCGTCCACGTCATCGTCAACAACCAGATCGGATTCACCACGTTGCCCGCCGACGCGCGCTCATCGAGCTATGCGACCGACGTCGCGAAAATGATCGAGGCGCCGATCCTTCACGTGAACGGCGACGACCCGCTGGCCGTCGCATGGGTCACGCAAATCGCGTTTGATTTTCGGCAGCAATTCCATCGCGACATCGTTGTCGACATGTATTGCTACCGCCGCCACGGGCACAACGAAGGCGACGAGCCGCTTTTTACGCAACCGTCGCTTTACGCCGAAATTGAGACGCATCCGTCGGTGGCAACGTTGTTTAAAAAACGATTGATCGAGACCGGCGTGCTCGACGACGAAGGTGCGGAACAACTGGAACAGGAATTCGAGACCCGCCTCGACGCTGCGTTGAAAGAAGTGAAACAAGCGGAGCAGCAAAAGCCGGAGGAAAAAAACTCCAGCTATCACGAATCGAGCGCAATCTTCCAGCCGCCGTATTCGCATGCGCCGGTTGAAACCGCGGTCACCAAAGAATGCATCGAGCAGATCGTAAAAGCGCTCACCAGCGTGCCCGAGAATTTCAACGTGTTGCCGAAAGTCAAACGGATGTTGCTGGACCGGCGCGCGCAGATTTTGAAAAACGGCGGCCCATTCGACTGGGCTTATGCGGAGGCGCTGGCATTCGGGTCGTTGCTCACAGAAGGTGTGCCGGTGCGGCTCAGCGGGCAGGACAGCCGCCGCGGAACTTTCAGCCAGCGGCATTCCGTGCTCTACGATGCGGAAACGCGCGAGCGGCACATTCCGCTGCTGCACATTGCTCCCGATCAGGCGCGTTTTTGCGTGTATAACAGTTTGTTATCGGAAGCCGCGGTGCTCGGTTTTGACTACGGCTACTCGCTAGATTTTCCAGAGATGCTCTGTCTCTGGGAAGCGCAGTTTGGCGACTTTGCGAATGGCGCGCAGGTCATTATCGACCAGTTCATCATCAGCGCGGAATCGAAATGGCAGCGGCCCAGCGGCATCGTCATGCTGCTCCCTCACGGTTACGAAGGCCAAGGGCCCGAGCATTCCAGCGCGCGGCTCGAACGCTTTCTCCAGCTTTGCGCCGAGGACAACATTCAGGTCTGCAACGTCACCACGCCCGCGCAATATTTTCACGTGTTGCGCCGGCAGATGAAACGCAATTTCCGCAAGCCGCTCGTCATCATGACGCCGAAAAGTTTGCTACGGCTCGACAAGTGCGTTTCGACGCTCGACGATTTTACCAGCGGTCATTTCGTGGAGGTTCTTCCCGCGCCGCTGCTGGCGGCCGCCGAGGAAATCGATCGCGTGATTTTTTGCAGCGGAAAAGTGTATTACGATTTGTTAAACTATCGCGAGGCGAACCAGCGCACGCGCACCGCGATCCTGCGGCTCGAGCAGCTTTATCCACTGGACGAGACCGCGCTGCGCGAAATGCTCGCCGCGTTTCCGAACGCGGAAAAATATGTCTGGTGCCAGGAGGAATCGCAGAACATGGGCGCGTGGAGTTACATCAACTTCATCCTTCGCAAAATGTTCGACCGGCCCATCTGGTATGCCGGCCGCAACGCTAGCTCCAGCCCCGCCGTCGGCTCGCTCGCGATCCACAAGCGCGAGCAAAAGTTAATAGTTGAAGACGCTTTCAACCTCTAGCAGAACAGGCTCATGAGCGACGTAAAAATCCCCGCGGTCGGCGAGTCCATCACCAGCGGACTCATCTCGACGTGGCATAAAAAAGATGGCGACCATGTCGATGCGGGTGACGTTTTGCTCACGCTGGAGACCGACAAAGTTTCCACCGAAATCACTGCGGAAACCGCCGGCACGTTGAAGATAAAAGTGCCCGAGGGGCAGGAGGTAAAAATCGGCGAAGTCGTCGCCAGCATCGAGGCCGGCGCCGCTGCTCCGACGAAAAAGAAGGAGAAAAAACAGCCTGAAGTTTTGCCCCCAAAACCGACCGGTCGTGTAGAAACGCCGACGCATTCCGAAGCGCCTGTCGTCGAAAAAGAAGCCGCGCCGGCCGCCAAGCCCGTCGCCGCGGCGCCCGTGGAAAAAGTCTCAGCCGTTGCCGAAAAAGAAGCCGCGCCCGCGGCAGCAGACGGCCGCTTCATGCGTAAAAAACTTTCGCCTTTGCGCCGCAAGATTGCCGCGCAGCTGGTGATGGCGCAGCAGAACGCGGCAATTTTAACTACATTTAACGAATGTGATATGTCTGGCGTGATGAGCCTGCGCGCGCGGATGCAGGAAAGTTTTCAGAAAGAGCATGGCATCAAGCTGGGATTCATGTCGTTTTTCATCAAGGCGGTCGTGGCCGCGTTGAAGGTCGTGCCGGGAATCAATGCGCGCATGGAAGGCGATGACCTGATCGTTAATCATTATTTTGACATCGGCGTCGCGGTTGGCACCGAGCGCGGACTTGTGGTGCCGGTGGTTCGCGATGCGGATCAAAAATCATTCGCGCAGATCGAGCAGGAGTTGCTCAATTACGCGGCGAAGGCGCGAGAGGGAAAAATCAAAATCGAAGATTTGCAGGGCGGCGTTTTCACGATTTCAAACGGCGGCGTTTACGGTTCGCTTTTGAGCACGCCGATTCTTAATCCGCCGCAGAGCGGCATTCTCGGGATGCATAAAATCCAGGAACGTCCGGTCGTGGTGAACAAGGAAATCGCGATCCGGCCGATGATGTTTACCGCTCTCAGCTACGATCATCGCGTGGTGGACGGCAAAGAAGCGGTGACGTTTCTCGTGCGGGTGAAAGAGTGCATCGAGGAGCCAGCGCGGCTGCTGCTCGACATCTAATCCGCTGTCTGCGGCAAACTTTCTCCGGGCGCGACGAGGCGAAAAAGAGCGACGAAGATCGCGAGACCCAGCGGCAGGGAAAGCGGCAACGCGAGGTGATAGCTCGCAAAGATCACGAGCCCGATCGTGAGGTAAATCACCATGGAAAGCGCGGCGATTGGGATCGCGGACTGCCGCGGTCGCCGGTAGAGAAACCAGCTCAGCAGCATCATCGCCGCGACGATGACTCCATCAAACCAGAAGCCGATGCGGCGGATGAAAGCATTACTTTGCACTGTGGCGATCGCAGCGGCGGCGAGCTCGCCGGAGGAACCGCGGCGGCCGATGGGAAAATGGTAAATGCGCGATGCGTCGTCGGTGCGAGCCAGGATGACGAGCTTGCCGGCGAGGACTTCCGGCTGGATGACCGGTGGGAGTTTCGCCTCGATTTGCTCGGTCGCCAGCAGCAGATCTTCGAATCCGACGCGCGTGAAAGGCGCACGGAAATCGACGAGCATCGAGCCAGAAGAATCAATCGGAATGGTAACTTTGTCGCCGAGCGCAATCTTATTTCCGAAATCCACTTTCACGTCATCGACGGTCAGTTTGAACCAGAGCATCAATGTCTGTAAAACAAACGACGGCACGATCTGCCCGTCGTAAGAAAAGACGAGAGGCGCGTGTCGCAGCGGCTCGCGGACGACTGGGACATTCGTGAAACCGAGCGTCGAGGAGAGGCGCAGTTCTTCTTTCGGCTCGCGCTCGATCGCGGTGAAAGAAGGAACGTCGCGCGCGCTGCCGCTGAGTTTGCGGAGCACCGGAACCGGCTGCGGAGGCGGCACCACGTCTGGATCTTCGGGAAATCCTAGCTCTGCGCCGAGCACGATTTTTGGCGCGAGCAAAATGCGTTCATGCAGGATTTTTTCGAACTGCGGATATTTGAGCTGGGCGTCCGCATTCAATTTTTCCGGGTCCCATTCCGGCACCGGTTCGATGCCGATCGCTTCCGGATGAAACTTCAAGGCGTCATCGAGGAAGAGCGCAAAATCGAGCGGCGACCACGGCCACGGATGCTGGCTGCCCATGCTGCTGTTGTTGATTTCCACGAGCACGAGCGTCGCCAAGGTGTCGGCGTGCGCGCTGTTCGCCGAAAGCCAGCCGATGAAATTTTCGTCGTAATCCAGCAGCGGCGATTCGTTCGCTTCGCGCATCAGCACGAGGCCGACCAGCAGCACTAGGAGCATGAGCTGTGGCGCGGAGCGATGCATTTGCGCGCGAGTTAAGGGCAAAGCGCCGGAAACTCAAATCGCAAAATTAAAGAGCGCGAGCTTTGCGCGAACGACGCGGTTTCGCGCGAAGGCGCATTGCGATTTGAGCGAAATACGGTGCGGGCTGTCAGACGTTATTCTTACAGAAATGAACCGCATCGCTTTCGCATTCACCTTCGTTTTTCTATTTCACTTCGGCGCCTTCGCGCAGACCGATCCGGCCAGTGAGCCGTCGGTCATCGCGGTCGGAAAAGTTTGGCCGGCGGTGGTGAACATCAACACCGAGCGGATTATTAAGCGCGTTTACGCCGATCCCTACGACCAACTTTTTAACCAATTTTTCGGCCGCCAGGTCGTGCCGGAACGGCAGCTGCAGCAAAAAGTGCAAAGCCTCGGAAGCGGCTTCATTGTTGACCCGGCGGGCTACATCGTGACGAACGAGCATGTCGTCGAGCGCGCGGAAGATTTAAAAATTCACGTCACCACGAGCGATGGAAAAACTTACGAAGGCAAATATGTGTCCGGCGATCCCGCGCGCGACATTGCCTTCATCAAGATCTCCGGGCCGAAGCCGTTCGCGTTTATCTCACTCCAGGATCTTTCGCCGAGCCTGCTCGGCCAATCGGTCCTCGCGGTCGGCAATCCGCTCGGCTACGGACTCTCCGTCAGCCGCGGGATTTTGAGCGCGCTCAACCGCGCCGTCACGCTCGACCAAGTCGTTTACAAGGATTTGATCCAGACGGACGCGGCGATCAACCCCGGAAATTCGGGCGGGCCGCTGATCGATCTCAACGGCAAGCTCGTCGGCGTAAATTCCGTCAAAATGGCCTACACTCCGCAGGGCGTGCCGACGCAGGGAATCGGTTTCGCGATCCCGTCGAGTCTCGTGCGCGACGAAGTAAAACAATTCATGGAGGCGGAAAAAAATCCCGCCGCGAAGCGCAAGCTCCAGATGGCGCAGTCGCCCGCTCGCCGGCTTTTCGGTTTGCAGCTGCAGGATCTGAGCGACGAACTCGCCTCGGCTTTTGGCTACGACGGCGGTGCCGGCGTGCTCATTTCGGACGTCGAAGCGGCGAGCCCGGCGGAGCAGGTCGGGATGAAGCGCGGCATGGTGATTTATAAAATCGGACGATTCTCGGTGAGCTCCGCGAAGGAGGCAGATTCAGTGCTGGCCCAGGCGGCAAGCGGCTCGCAGGCGGATTTCCTTGTGGGTTCGCCGCGGCGTGTGCGCGGGCATTTGGTGCAGCAGGCGCAGACCGTTTCGCTTACGGCCCGTTAACGTGGCGTTAGCTAAGCGTAAAAGCTGGCGATTGTTTGCACAACGTATCGCAGCTGATCTTCTGTGAGTTCGGGAAAAATCGGCAGCGCCGTAGTTTCACGCGCCGCGCGCTCCGCCTCTGGGAAATCTCCCTCGCGATAGCCGAGATAAGCGAAGCACTTTTGCAAGTGCAGCGGGACGGGATAGTAAATCGCGTGTCCGATCTGGTGCTCCGTGAGATGCGCGCACAATTCGTCGCGACGCGCCGCGCGAATGACGAACTGGTTGTAAATATGATGGTTTGGGTTTGCGCATCCGGCGAACGGCTCGAGCGGCAGCGTCAACTTTGACTCCAGTCCGGCGCGCGCAAATTCCTCGCGGTAAAATTTCGCGTTTGCGCGGCGCGCGGCCGACCAGCCGTCGAGATGCGGGAGCTTCAAATTCAGCACCGCAGCTTGCAGCGCATCGATGCGGAAATTGCCACCGATCATCTGGTGATAGTAGCGATCTTCCATACCGTGATTGCGCAACGCGCGCATTTTCACCGCCATTTTCTCATCGCGACATACGACCATTCCTGCGTCGCCGAATGCGCCAAGATTTTTCGACGGAAAAAAAGAATAGTATCCGAACTCGCCAATCGCCCCGCAATGTCGGACGCCTTGCGCGGAGGGATAAATCGCGCCGAGAGCCTGCGCGGCATCCTCGATAACCGGCACGTCGAATTCGGCTGCAAGCGAAACGATTTCGTCCATCGCGCTGCTCAGGCCGTAAAGATGCACGGGCATGATCGCCTTGATTTTTTCGTCCTGATTTTTTTCGAGACAAGCGCGCAGCGCGGGAGCGGAAATGTTGTAAGTAGCGGGATCGATATCGACGAAGATCGGCTTGGCGCCTACGCGGGCGATGCCTCCGGCAGTTGCAAAAAAAGTGTAAGGCGTCGTGACGACCGCGTCGCCCGGCCCGATGCCGAGCGCCATTAAAATCACCAGCAGCGCATCGCTGCCGGAGGAAACACCGATCGCGTGGCCGGCGTCGACGTAACCGCAAACCGCCCGCTCAAACGCCTCCACTTTCGGACCGAGGATGAAATGCTGGCTCTCGATGATCTCATCGATTTCCGCGCGAATCTGCGGACGAAGTTTCGCGTATTGCAGCTTGAGGTCGAGCAGAGGGACTTGCATGAGCCGTTCATCATGAGTTGCGCCGGGGGCGAGCATCAAATGCGAATTCCAATTTTTCGATTTTGATCCGCTTGAGGTTTTCGAAAAAAGTTGCCCCGTCATGGCTTGATGCTTTCCCCGTTGACGCTCGCGAAAGCTGTCCTAAACTCGTCGCGATGATCGCCTTGTTTCGAAAAATTTTTTGGCTGGCGCTATTCGTAGTGTTTACATTCTGTTTTATCGTGTTGTTCGAGCACGGGCCGACGAATTTTGTGCAGAACGCGCACGTGGAGGCGGCGCAGTTGCAAAAAATGTTTGGCAAGATCAACCGGCCGAAGGACACGAGCGACAAGATCGGCCAGTAGCGCGGACGGATGAAAATCATTCGCTACGCGGACTCTGCGGGCGAAGTGCATTACGCGGTGGTGCGGGAGGACGGGAGCGCGCACCGGGTGATCGGCGATATTTTTGACGAGTTTGAAATCACGTCTGAGGTCGCCGTCGTCCATAAATTGCTCGCGCCTGTCGAGCCGGTGAACATCTTGTGCATCGGCCTCAATTATCGGCGGCATGCGATCGAGACGGGTGCGCCGCTGCCGAAGTTCCCAGTCGTGTTTATGAAAAGCACGAGTGCGCTGCAAAATCCCGGCGATCCGATTTTGCTGCCGTCGCATCTTGCAAGCACGCAAGTCGATTACGAATGCGAACTGGTCGTCATCATCGGCAGCCTTTGCAAAAACGTCAGCCGCGCCGAAGCGCTCGATTACGTGATCGGCTACACTTGCGGCAACGACGTGAGCGCGCGCGATTGGCAAAAAGATTGGGGCGGCTCGCAATGGTGCCGCGGCAAAACCTTCGACACGTTCGCGCCGCTCGGGCCATGCCTCGTCACGCCCGATGAGATTGGCGACCCGCATCATTTGAAAATCCAAACCAGCGTCAATGGCGAGACGATGCAGGACTGGATCACGGACGACATGATTTTCAAGGTGCCGGAGCTGATCGAATTTCTCAGCGGAAGCACGACGCTGCTGCCGGGCACCGCGATTTTTACCGGCACGCCGCACGGCGTCGGCATGGCACGCAATCCGCCGCGCTGGCTCAAAGAGGGCGACACGGTCACGGTCGAGATTGAAAAGATCGGGCGATTAATCAACCCGGTGCAAAGCGAGCGCAGCTAGATCTCGTGAAGCATAACGCCCGAAGTTGTTCCTAAGGTAAAAGCAGACTAGCTTGCGTGCAGATGGCAACGAGCGAGAAAGTTTTGCCGCCACTGGTTGTGTTTCGCGTGGATGACGAAAAGTGGGCCGTGCCTGTTTCGGAGATTGAGCGAGTGGTGCGCGCGGTCGAGATCGCTCCATGCCCTGACGCGCCAGCTGCGGTGCTCGGGTCAATCAATGTGCACGGAGATGTGCTGGCTGTTTTTGACCTGCGTCTCCGCATAGGAAAGGTGTCGCGCGAGATCACCTTGAGCGACTGCTTTCTGATAGCTCACGCAGGCCAGCGGCGAATCGCGCTTGTTGCCGACGAGATCATTGGCGTGTTGGAACCCGATGACTCGTCATCCATTTCCTCCAAAGCTCTTTTGCCGGAAACATCGCCCTTTGACCGCGTGTGCAAGCGTGTCGGCGAGATCGTGATCATCTACGATTTGGAACGGTTGCTATCAGAGGGGGAAGAGTCGCTACTGGCGACAGTCCTGGCTTCATGACCGCCTCGATTTCGGATCTCTGCTGGCAAAGTCTGAGCGACGCAGTCGCGGCGCAAATGGGATTACACTTTGCGAAGGAACGCTGGCCGGACCTAAAACGCGCCATTGAATCGGCCAGCGAGGAACTTGGTTTCAAAGACGCTCGTGAAGCAGTTGATGCATTTCTTGCCAACCCATTCGCTCGTGAGACAGTCGATGTTCTCGCGAAACATTTGACCATTGGCGAAACCTACTTTTTTCGAGACCCGACACTATTTGAAGTCCTCGAGCAAAAGATTTTTCCAGCGCTCATTCAATCGCGCCGCACGGATCGTCGGCTCCGCATATGGAGCGCGGGCTGCTGCTCGGGCGAAGAACCTTATTCCGTGGCGATCCTTCTCTCAAAGTTGTTGCCTGATATCGACGATTGGGAAATCACGATCCTTGCCACAGACATCAGCTCTCATTTTTTACGAAAGGCAACGGCGGCGACTTATACAAAATGGTCGTTTCGCGGAAAGTCGCATTCGCGAAAGGAAAGCTATTTTACACGGACAGATTCAGGTCGATTCAAGCTTTTGCCAAAGTATCAAAAGCTGGTCAGCTTTGCCTTCTCGAATCTGGTTCAAGATGACTATCCCTCTAGGCTCAATAACACGGATGAGATGGACGTGATTCTCTGCCGAAATGTGCTGATGTATTTCTTGCCGGCGCAAGCAGAGAAAGTCATCACGAAGCTTCGCCAATCGCTAGCTCCAGGGGGATGGCTGATCTCGAGTGCCGCGGAAGCAGGACCCAGGTTTAATTCCCTGACCTCCGTAAGCTTCCCCGGCTGCACTCTTTACCGAAAGGATGTGGATCAACCAAAAGACAAACCTGCTGCGCCGCTGATACTACTAACTTCCACGCCAGAACCAGTGCCCAACACCAACGGCAAGAAGCATGTCGCAAAAACCGTAAGTGCCAAACTCGACGTCGACTTGGGATATCTGGCAAAGGTCAAAGCCGATCAGGGCAACTATCGCGAGGCGCTCGCAATGGTTGAGGAGGCTTTGCGTCGCGATAGGTCGAACTTGGGGCTTCACTATTTGAAAGGCTCGATTCTGCAGGAGCAGAACGACCTGGATAATGCGGTAAGATCTTTTCAGCGCGTTCTCCATCTCGACGAAGACTTCGTGATGGCCTATTTTTCGTTGGGAACCATCATGCGAAAAATTGGGCGCACGGCAGAACAAGCAAAATACTTCAAAACAGCTCTTTGCATCTTGAAGAACATCCCGGGAGAATCAGTAGTTGCTGAGTCCTCCGGAATGTCTGCCAAGGCTTTGTCGCAGATTATCGAAGCTGCCGCCGGTTAAGTCTTCTTGATGAATCGCGACATCGATGTATGGGCAAAGCTGCGGAACCGCGTCGACCTGATGCGGGAAGCGTTTCAAGAAAGTTTGACGCCATCTCCCGAAAAGCAGCAGGCGATACTGCATGAGCGCGCAGTAGCGCTTGCGAGTGAAGACGAGCCGGAGAAAATGGAGGATGAGCTGGACTTGCTCCTTTTTTCGCTGGGCTTTGAAACCTATGGCATCGAGACAACCTACCTTGGCGAAGTATTCACCCTCGATGACTTTACCTGGGTGCCGGGAGCTCCCGCTTTCATCGCTGGTATTGCCAATCTTCGCGGAACAATGCTGACTTTATTAGATCTAAAACCATTCATAGGTCTACAGGCAACCGGAATCACCGACACCAATCAGGTGATCACTGTTCGGGATAATCGGATTCAGATAGGATTGCTGGCAGACAAAATCTTCGGAATCGATCGCGTGAAGGCCTCGGAACTTCAAACTTCGCCTCCTACGTTGACCCGACAGGACGCGGACTATTCAAAAGGAGTGACGCAGAGCGGCTTGGTTGTGCTGGATATGCGAAAGCTTTTGCGGCACGATAGGCTTGTGGTCGATCAAATGCATCCACGCATGCGAAGTAACATTACCGACTTATGAAATGGAATGTCGGAGCGAAGATTGGTGCGGGGTTTTGCTTGACGACAGTCGTTTTGTTGATCGTAGGTGCGGTGGCATTCCAAAACACAAAAGCCTTCGTCAGTGCGGTGGAAGAAAGGCGCCAGTGCTATCAGGAGCTGGGCGGCATCAATGAAGTGTCTTCGTTGCTCAAGGATGCGGAGACCGGACAACGCGGTTATCTGCTTACCGGTCAGGATCGTTACCTGACACCTTACACCGATGCGGATGCAAGGTTGAATGGTAGCATCGAGAAGTTGCGAGAGCTATTTGCCGGCCACAACCAGCAGGAGCAAAAGATTGCCAAAATACAAAAGGATACTGACATCAAGATGTCGGAACTGAGGGAGACGATCGCATTGCGGAAAGACAAGGGATTTGAGGCGGCTCAACAAGTAGTTCTAAGCGACACGGGCAGGAGCGCGATGCAGGAGCTGCGGGAGTTGGTGAATGCGCTGAAGGCCGATGTCGAAGCGAAACTGGAATCGCGGTCGCAGGAGTTGAGTAGAAGAGCGGACACGACCTTCACGACTATTGAGTATGGCATCGTGGTGTCAGCGCTGCTGACCTTGCTGATCGGTTACTTGTTGACGCGCAGCATCGCGAGGCCATTGCGCGGCGTGACGACTGTTGCAGATCGCATCGCGCTCGGAGACTTAAGCACAGAGCTGATGAGTGTCAGAAGTGACGATGAGGTGGGAATGCTTCGCAATGCATTTTACAGTATGAACCAATCGCTGCGACTGTTAGCGGGGCGTGCAACGGAAATCGCCGCCGGAAATCTGCGGACCCAGATCAGCGCACAATCGGAGAAGGACGTGCTGGGCAACGCCTTTGCGATGATGACGCAAAATTTGCGCAGCTTGATGCAAGAAATTCTAGGCGCGGTGAATGTGCTCGCGACCTCCGCCAGTGAAATCATGGCCTCTACCACTCAGCTTGCTTCGGGTGCCGCGCAGACCGCAGCGGCGGTGACGGAAACGACGACGACCGTCGAGGAGGTGAAACAGACTTCGCAAGTCTCCAGTCAAAAAGGAAGAGTTGTCGCCGACAGCTCGCAACGGACTGCGGAAGTGGCGCAAAGCGGCCGGCGCGCGGTCGAGGAAACTGTGATCGGCATGGAACGGATTCGCGAGCAGATGGAGTCGATCGCCGAAAGCATCGTGCGCCTAAGCGAGCAAAGTCAGGCGATTGGCGAAATCATCGCCGTCGTGGACGATCTTGCCTCGCAATCAAATTTGCTCGCGGTCAATGCATCGATTGAAGCCGCAAAAGCGGGAGAGCAGGGAAAGGGATTTGCGGTCGTCGCGCAGGAAGTCAAAAGTCTCGCGGATCAATCCCGGCACGCGACAACACAAGTGCGCGCCATTTTGAGCGAAATCCAAAAAGCGACCAGCGGCGCGGTCATGGCGACGGAGCAGGGAAACAAAGCAGTCGCGGCGGGAATGACGCAATCGCAAGCAGCGGGCGAGGCGATTCGCCTGTTGAGCGACAACATCGTCCAAGCGTCGCACACGGCGATGCAGATTGCCGTGACGAGCCAGGAGCAATTCGTCGGGATGGATCAGGTCGCAATGGCGATGGAGAATATCAAGGTCGCGAGCGTGCAGACTTTGACGAGCACGAAACAGGCTGAGACGGCTGCGCAAAACCTGCACGATCTTGGCCAGAAATTGAAACGGCTGGTATCAAAGTTTAAGGTCTGATCGCGATGCCGCAGACCGATGAAGCGTTCCTGAAAAAGCTCCGCGAGGCTTTTAGAATCGAGGCTCGTGAGCATTTGCAGGCGTTGTCTGAAGGGCTTCTGGAGGTGGAAAAAAGTGGCACCGGCGAGCAAAGGAGACGTGAAGTGGTGGAAGTGATTTTCCGTGAGGCGCACAGCCTCAAGGGCGCGGCGCGTTCCGTGAATCACGCGGCGATCGAATCAATCTGTCAGGCTCTCGAAAGCATCTTCGCGACTTGGAAAAAAGACGGAGTGCATGCCGGCGCGGCGGCTTTTGACACACTTAGCCGCGCGATCGATCTAATCCATGGATTGCTCGCGGAAAAAAGTGGCGCTGCTCAACAGGTGGTCGCGGTTGTCCAACAACTGAGGTCATTGGAATCGGGGGCGGAGAAGATGCCGGGGGCGGCGCCAAGCGTTCCCGAAACGGCGCCGGTTGCGGAGATGCCGCTGACGCATGCGCTCTCGGATACGATCCGAATCGCGACCGCAAAAATGGATACGCTGCTTTTGCAAACTGAGGAGATGATCGGCGTCAAAAACGCGGTGCGGCAGCATGCGGCGGGATTGCAGGCGGCCGGGCAGATGATGGAAACGTGGCGCAAGGAATGGGCGAGGACCGAGCCGGATTTTCAGCGGACGCGATTCGCTGCAGACCGCTCCAACACAGGGCCGGCGCGGATTTACGATTTCCTCGAATGGAATCAAAGTTACCTCTCCTCGCTCGAAAACAAGCTCGACGATTTGGCGAAATGCGCGACGAGCGACGCACGGATGATCAGCGGAATGGTCGATGATTTGCTGGACGAAGCGAAGCGACTTGTGATGCTTCCGTTCGCGACTTTGCTCGATTTTTTTCCCAAGCAAGTTCGCGACCTCGCGCGCGACCAGGGGAAGCAAGTCGATCTCGTCGTGCGCGGCCGCGAGGTTGAAATCGACAAGCGAATTCTCGAGCAAATGAAAGATCCGTTCGTGCATCTCGTGCGCAACGCGATCGATCACGGCATCGAGTCACCCGACGCGCGCGCCGCGCGAAACAAGCCGGCGCGGGGTCTGCTGACGATCGCGGTTTCGCAATTGGATGCGGGCAAAGTTGAGATCGTCGTGTCCGATGACGGGCACGGAATCGATGTGGAAAAATTGAAAGCCGCGGCTGTAAAAAATGGCCTCATCTCCGTCGACGAAGCCGCTCGGCGTGAGGATCGTGAGGCGCTCGCGCTCATTTTTCAAAGCGGCGTTTCGACGAGTGCGCAGATCACGGAAATATCCGGACGCGGTCTCGGCATGGCCATCGTTCGCGAAAAAATCGAGAAGCTTGGCGGCCGCGTCGAAGTGGAAAATCAGCCGAAGCGCGGGACGGCATTTCGCATCGTGCTGCCGGTCACGCTCGCGACATTCAAAGGCTTGCTCGTCCGCTGCGGCGGACAGCAATTTATTTTGCCAATCGCCAATGTGGAGCGCGTGATGCGCATGACGCGCGAGCAAATCATGAGCGTGGAAAAACGCGAGACGATCTCGTGGAGCGGCGGCGCGATCTCGCTCTTCCGGCTCGATGCGGTGCTGGGGATTCCGCGCTTTGAAACAGCAGCGGGAAAATTTTTGCAAATCGTGATTTTGAACGCGGGCGAAGCGCGGATGGCCTTCGTCGTCGATGAAGTGCTGCACGAGGAGGAAGTGCTTGTGAAGCCGTTGCAAAAACCGCTCGTGCGCGTGCGAAACATCGCCGCGGCGACGGTGCTCGGGTCGGGCCGCACAGTGCTGATTTTGAATGTTCCCGACCTGCTGCAATCAGCAGTGGCGAGCGACGGCGCCGTGATTGCAGCGGCTCCGGCGAGCTTTTCTGCGAAAGCGAAATCGGTCCTCGTCGTCGACGATTCGGTGACATCGCGGATGCTTTTAAAAAACATCATGGAAGCTGCGGGCTATGACGTGAAAGCCGCTGTCGATGGCGCGGATGCGATGAGCGCGCTGAGGACACAAGCATTTGATCTGGTGGTCTCCGATGTGGAAATGCCGCGGATGAATGGCTTCGAATTGACCGCGAAAATTCGCGCGGACAAACGCCTCGCGGAGATTCCGGTGGTGCTCGTGACGGCGCTCGAGTCGCGCGAACATCGCGAGCGAGGCATCGATGCCGGCGCGAATGCTTACATCGTCAAAAGTAGCTTCGAGCAAAGCAATTTGCTCGACGTCGCGCGGAGGCTTTTATGAGCGAGAAAAAAGTTCGCGTCATGATCGTGGAGGACTCCGCGGTTTCGCGCGAGCTGCTCCGGCATGTGCTGGAATCCGATCCGGAAATCGAAGTGGTGGGCGTCGCGTGCGATGGCGAGGAAGCGCTGGTGAAAGCTGCGCAGATGCAGCCGCACGTGATCACAATGGACATCCACATGCCGAAATTAAACGGCTACGACACGGCGCGCCGCATCATGGAGACGCAGCCCGTGCCGATCATCATCGTGAGCGCAAGCGCTGATCCCAACGACGTTCGCAAGGCGTTTCGAGTGATGGATGCGGGAGCGGTTGCGATTTTGGAAACGCCGCGCGGGCTGGCGCATCCTGAGCATAGTCGGATGGCGTCAAAGTTGGTGCGCACCGTGAAATTGATGTCTGAAATCAAAGTCATCAAACGCTGGCGAAGGCCGGCGCCAGCTGAATCCGCGACCGTTCCCGAATCCATAAAAGCACTCGCTGCGAAGCGGAAAATCGAGCTCGTGGTAATCGGCGCGTCGACCGGCGGCCCGCCGGTGTTGCACACGATTTTGGGATCGCTCGAGAAGAATCTGAACGTGCCGATTTTGATCGTGCAACACATCGCGGCCGGGTTTGTGCAAGGCCTCGTGGAATGGCTGGCGCAGTCGTCCGGAGTTCCGATCCATCTCGCGACGCATGGCGTGCGGCCGCAGCCTGGCAACGTTTACATTGCACCCGATGGCGCGCACATGGTCGTCGAAAAATCGGGCCGCATCGCACTGACGGACGATGCGCCGGACGAAGGTCTGCGGCCGGCGGTGTCTCATCTTTTTCGCTCCGTCGCAGAAACATTTGGCGATCGCGCCGCCGGGATTTTGCTCACCGGAATGGGACGCGACGGCGCGGCGGAATTGAAACTGATGCGCGATCGCGGAGCCGTGACGATCGCACAGAACCGTGAAAGCTCAGTCGTGTTTGGAATGCCGGGTGAGGCAGTGAAGCTCGAAGCCGCAGCCTATGTGCTGCCGCCGGCCGGCATCGCCGCGGTGCTCGACATGTTGTTGCACAAACGGAGTGTTGACGCATGACAGCCGCGAAACCGGAAATTTTGATCGTTGAGGACAGCCGGACCCAGGCGATGGTTCTTCAAAACGTCCTCGAAAAAAATGGCTTCACTGTGGCTTCGGCGACGAATGGTCGGGCCGCGCTCGACTTGCTCCAAACGCTTCGCCCCGTGCTGGTCATCACCGATGTGCAAATGCCGGGAATGGACGGCTACGAATTATGCGCGTCGATCAAAGCTGACGCGGCGCTCCGTGCCGTTCCGGTGATGCTTTTGACGTCGCTTTCCGCGCCGCAGGATATCATCCGCGGGCTCGAGAGCGGCGCCGACAACTTCGTCGTGAAGCCTTATGAGGAGCCGTTTCTGCTCTCGCGGATCGAGACGATTTTGGCGAACCAAGAACTGCGCCGCGCGGCCGGACACGAAGAGGAAATCGCCGTTTTTTTCGCGGGCCAGCAATACGTCATCACTTCCGATCGGCGTCAAATTTTAAACCTGTTGCTTTCCACTTATGAGACGGCGGTGCAGACGAATCACGACCTCATCAAGGCTCACGAGGAGTTGAAAGCGGCGCAGGGGCAGCTGATCGAGGCGGAGAAATTGCAGTCCGTCGGAAGGCTCGCTGCCGGCATCGCGCATGAAGTGCGCAATCCGCTGGCGATTTTGGAAATGGGCATCTCTTTTCTCGTGGAGCGGCCGATGGCGGAAGACGACCGCGTGGTCATTGACGAGATGCGCGAGGCCGTGCGGCGTGCAAATTCCGTGATCACCGGCTTGATGGATTTGTCGTCGCCGAACGAACTCGGTATGCGCGAGATGAATGTGAATGACGTCATCGCCCAAGCGCTCGCGATTTTTTCCGATCAACTGGCGGAGCGCAAAATCGAGGTGCGCCGCGCGCTGGCGGAGGGCTTGCAAGTCACTCGGCTCGACGTCAACAAAATGGAACAGGTGTTCCTCAATGTGTTTGCAAATGCCCGCGACTCGATGCCGTCGGGCGGCGTGCTGACGGTTTCCACGCGGCAAAAGTTGCTTGAAAAAAAAGAAGTTGATTACGATGCGGGCGACCGCTCCGGCTCGCGTTTCCGTGCTGGCGACCGTGCGGTGATCATCGAGATCAACGACACGGGAGCAGGGCTTCCCGACGAAAAGTTAAACAAAGTATTTGATCCGTTTTTCAGCACGAAACCGACGGGAAAAGGGATGGGACTTGGTTTGACCGTGGCAAAGAAAATCATCGATTTGCATGGCGGCAAAATCGCGCTGGAGAACCTCGACGGTGGTGGCGTCAAAGTGACGATCGTTTTAAAATGTGCGAGTTGAAACAATGATCACCGAGGAGCTGCCGTCTGTGTGCGCGCGAATGATTTGCTCGTTTTTTTCACGGATGGACTTTACGAAGTCGAGGGCGCAGGCGACGTTTTTTTCCATCAACAAAAACTGACCGAGCTGATTTTTCCGACTCATGAACCAAGACGCCGCCACGCTATTCGATCGATTGCAGTGGAAATTAGAAGGCTGTGTTCGCCTTGTCGGCAGCGAAATTCCGCGGCTCGACGCGTGAAAGTTCCGCATGCAAAAGCGCCGCATTTTAATCGTGGATGACGATACTCAAGCTCCACGGATGTTAAAAAAACTGCTGGAGCTGAAATGTTCCTACGAAGTGATGGTCGAGAACGACTCGAAGCGCGCGCTGGAGGTCACGCTCTCGTTCCGGCCGGATTTGATTTTGCTCGATGTCATCATGCCCGATCTCGATGGCGGCGATGTCGCGGCGCAGATTCGTGCGACGCGCGACTCGCAAAATATCCCGATCATTTTCATCAGCGCGATTGCGCAGCCGATCGCGGGCTATCCTTTTCTTTCCAAACCGGTGCCCGTGGAAAAAGTGATCGAGTGCATTCAGGAAAATCTTCTCGCGTGACGCGGCGAAAGTGATCGCTCTTTCACAAAGCAAATGCGCAAGCCGTTGAAAATTCAAAACGTGACTCTCGGCGGCGCGGCGCCGGTTTTCATCCTCGGGCCGTGCGTGATCGAGTCGGAAAAGTTTGTCTGGCGGATCGCGCGGAAACTCAAGCGGATCGCTGACGAGGTTGGCGTGCAATTCATTTTCAAAGCTTCCTACGACAAGGCGAATCGGACCTCGGTGCAATCATTTCGCGGAATGGATGTGCGCGATGGCTGCGAGATTTTGTCCGCGATCGGAAGGGAATTGGGCGTGCCGGTGACGACGGATGTGCACACGGAGCGCGACGCGGAGATCGCGGGCGAGATGATTGATGTTTTACAAATACCGGCATTCCTTTGCCGGCAGACGGATCTGATCAAGGCGGCGGCGCAAACGAGACGCGTGGTGAATGTGAAGAAGGGACAGTTTCTGGCGCCGTGGGATCTAAAAAATGTGGCGGACAAAATCCGCAGCTTCGGCAGCGAGCGCTTTTTCTTTACCGAGCGAGGTGCGAGCTTTGGCTACAACAATCTCGTCGCCGACATGCGTTCGCTTTACTGGATTCGCGAGGCCGGATTTCACGTGGTGTTTGATGCCACGCATTCCGTGCAGCGGCCGGGCGGGGCGGGGACGACTACTTCCGGCGACGGCGTGCTGGCGCCGGTGCTCGCGCGCGCGGCGGTCGCGGCGGGTTGTGACGGCGTTTTCATCGAGACGCACGAAGACCCATCGAAGGCGCTTTCAGACGGGCCGAATCAAATTCCATTGGCCAAGCTGCCGAAAATTCTGCGACAGTTGCAGGCAATTCATGAGACCGTTCGCTAGTTTTTTCCTGGCTCTCGTGCTGACTTTTTTCCACCCGTGCGGTGCTGCGGCGAAATCCAGCAAAAAGAAGAAAGGCGAAGCCGCCGATCCGAAGGCGCCAAAGTTTGACGTGCCGATCCCGGTCGGGCACGCCGCGGAAGGGGTGACGCTGCCGTATTTCGACGATCAAGGGAAATTGCAGATGAATTATAAAATCGATTCGGCCACGCGTGTGGATCTCGGGCATTTGAAGATGACGCACACGCTCATTGAAACTTATGACGACGCCGAAAAAGTGGAGATGAAAATCGACATGCCGACCTCCACTCTCGATCTCAACACGAAGGTCGTGACGAGTGAAACGCCAGTCACGATCAGCCGCTCGGATTTTCAAATCACGGGCGAGCGGATGCGCTTTGATACCGACAGCCGCGCGGGCGTGATGTTCGGCAAAGTGCGCATGGTCATTTACAATCAAAACGAAACGTTTTCAGATAAAACGAAATGAGGAAGCTTCTCTTTCTTGTCACCATGCTTGCGGTTGTTTGTTCGCGCGCGGTTGCGCAACAAAGCGCCGGGAGCGGAGATTTGCTGCGGAGCCTCGATGCGGTCAACGGCGACGTAAGCGCATCGGTCCTTCCGGCGGGCGCGGCGGAAGAGAAAAAACCTGGCGCGGAAGCGCCGAAAGCTCCGACGATTATCACTGCAACGAAGCAGACGACTTACGATGAAAAAACTCACAAGGCAGTTTTTTACGGCGACGTTCATGTGGATGATCCGCAGTTCAAGGTCAGATGCGATCAGCTGACGGCTTTCTTGCGCGACACGAAAGCAGCGGCGGGCGCGAAGCCTTCACCCGGCGCAAAAACTTCAGCCACGCCGAAACCTTCGGCGTCGCCGGCAGCGAGTCCCGGCGGAAAAAATGGCGGCCCGGGCGGCGGCGGATTGCAGCGCGCGATTGCGGAAGGGCATGTGATCATCATTCAGGACAGACCTGCGGCCGACGGCCAGGAGCCCCAGCACAACGTCGGCAAATCACAGCGCGCAGATTACAATGCCGACACCGGCGACATCGTGCTGACTGGCTGGCCGCAAGTGCAGCAGGGAATGAACACCCAGGTCGCGACTGAGGAATCTACGGTCATGACGATGAACAAGGATGGGCACACGATGAATACCAAGGGTGCGAGTAAAACCGTCATCCAAGAGCAATCCGCCAGCTCGCCAGCCGCGAAGCCACAGTGATCACTCCAGAAAATGGCGCGGGCGATGAGGTCATTCTTCGCACCGAAAAGCTGGTCAAAGTTTACGGCGGCCGCGCCGTGGTCAATGGCGTGGACATCAATCTCAAGCGCGGCGAAATCGTCGGGCTGCTCGGACCGAACGGCGCCGGCAAGACGACGAGCTTCTACATGATCGTCGGCCTCGTCCGGCCGAACGGCGGGCGCGTAATTTTCAACGGCGAGGAAGTGACGCATTTTCCGATGTTTAAACGAGCGCGCATGGGGATGGGCTATTTGCCGCAGGAAGAATCGATTTTCCGTAAATTGACGGTGCAGGACAACATCATGGCGATCCTCGAAACGCTGCCGCTCTCCAGGCGCGATCGCAAAAGTCGGTGCGAGGAATTACTCACGCAGTTTGGTATCGAGCATGTGGCGAAGCAGCAGGCGCTGACGCTTTCCGGCGGTGAAAAACGGCGCCTCACCATCGCGCGCTCGCTCGTCACGAAGCCAAGTTTATTGATGCTCGACGAACCATTTTCGGGCGTTGATCCGATTGCAGTTTATGACGTGCAGCAGATCATCGCGAACCTCCGCGACACGGGGCTCGGTATTTTAATCACCGATCACAACGTGCGTGAGACGCTTGCCATCGTGGACCGCGCGTATCTTATTTTCGAGGGCCGGGTCGAGAGCCAGGGCACCAAGGAGTTCCTCGTGAACGACCCGATCAGCCGTCAGCTTTATCTAGGGGAACGCTTTAAAATGTAATCCAAGAAAGGAAATCGCCCATGCAAGTAGCCAATGCCCATCCACCCATCCAAGTCACCGGTCGCCACGTCAGCGTCACCGACGCGATCATTGATTACGCGCGACGCAAAATTGAGAGTCTTCATCTCGATTATCCGCGCATCATCGAGGCCCAAGTAATCCTCGACGTGCAAAAAATTCGGCACACTGCCGAAGTCATCCTGCATTGCACGAACCACATCACGATCGACGCCAGCAGCGACACGCAGGACATGTATGCCTCGATCGACCAGGCGACCGACAAGATCGCGCAGCAGATGCGTAAATATAAGACGCGCATTATGCGCCAGCATCGTCCGCGCCATCAGGATGTGCGGCATCTCGACGAGCAGGTTTTCACGAGCGAGGGGATGGATGAGCACGAAAATGAGCCGACGCTCGTGCACACCGAGCGCTATCCGGTGAAGCCAATGTTTGTCGACGAAGCGGTGCTGCAGCTTGAGATGTCGAGCCGGCAGTTCGTCGTCTTTTTGAATGCGAAGACGGAAAAAGTGAACGTGATTTACCGCCGCAAACATGGCGACTTTGGCTTGATCGAGCCGGCATTTACTTAGCCGTTGCCGGGAAAAATAATGCTGCATCTCGCTCCTTCGTCTCCTCGCGAGGTGCCCGAGTGAGCGCGCATTACGACACCGTCGTCACGGTCGGCGAATGGTTCACGCGCCACTCCGAGGCGCTGCAGCTGCAACTGCTCGGTCCGGCTGTTGGATTGGACCGCATCATTCGGGAGCCAACCATTAATCGGCCGGGTTTGGCGCTCTCAGGATTTTATTCTTACTTTGCGGATAAACGCATCCAAGTCCTCGGGAGCGCGGAGCTTTCGTATTTAAAATCGCTCAAATCTGCGGAAGCAAGGGATCGTCTTCGTGAGCTCTGCAAGCATCGCATCCCCTGCATCATCATTTCGCGCAATGCGAATCCGCCGCGCCACATTCTCGACGAAGCAGCCACTGCCGGCGTCGCCGTTTTCCGCTCGCCGATGATCACGATGAAGTTCATCAACGCTGCGACGATCGCACTCGAAATGGACTTTGCTCCGACGAAATCCGAGCACGGCAGCATGGTCGATATTCTCGGCGTCGGAACTATGGTCCGCGGCTCCAGCGGCATCGGGAAAAGCGAGTGTGTGCTCGGGTTGATCGAGCGCGGGCACAGCCTCGTGAGTGACGACGTGACGCGGCTCCGGGCGATTGAGGGCCGCGAATTGCTGGGCACTGCACCCGACCTGACGCGTCATCACATGGAAGTGCGCGGCATCGGCATTATCAACGTCACGTCCATATTCGGCATCGCCGCCATCCGAACAGAAAAGCGGCTTGATCTGGTAGTTTCATTAAAAGATTGGCAGGACCTGGAGGAAGTGGATAGAATCGGCTTGGAACAGGAGTTCTACGAAATCCTCGGGATTCTTGTTCCACATATTACCATTCCCGTGCGCGTGGGACGCGATCTGGCTCGCCTCATCGAGGTGGCGGCGCTGGATCAAAAACTCAAGGGAATGGGACACAACAGCGCGATAGAATTTAATCAACGACTTTTAAATATCATGCAGAAAAAGGAAGCCACCTGATGAGCCTCACCAGCCGCAAGCCTGCTGCTGCCGGCTCGAGCCATAAAGTCACGAAGGAGCTGACCATCGTGAATCGGCTCGGTCTCCACGCACGACCCTCGGCGATGTTCGTCAAAGTCTGCAACCGGCACAAGGCGGACGTCTGGGTGGAAAAAGACGGCGAGCAGGTCAATGGCAAAAGCATCATGGGCTTGATGATGCTCGCGGCTGGGCATGGCTCAAGGCTTCGCGTCACGTGCGATGGCGCCGATGCGGAACAGGCGCTGAAGGAAGTCGAGGAGCTTATCGCACGCAAGTTCGATGAGGAGTAAAATGGTCGTTAAACAACATCAATGCCATGCGCGCTCCCGCATGTGTGCGTCCCGCCATCGCGGCAGCTTCGTTAAAGATCGCCGCGCATGAGCGACGAGCCGGCGTCTTCCGAAAAAAGATTTCATGGAGTAGGTGTCTCGCCCGGCATCGCGCGCGGCACCGTATTCGTTCATCGTGCCGATGACGAGGAGCCGCCGCTGCGGCACATCTCCGAGGAGCAGATTCCCAGCGAGATCGCCCGCTTCGAATCCGCACTCATCGCCACGCGCGCACAGATTTTGGAAATGCAGGAGCGCATCGCCGAGGCAATCGGCGCGAAGGATGCCGGGATTTTCGACGCCCATCTGCTCGTCGTCGAAGATCGCACGCTCATCGATGAAGTGCTGCGAACCTTGACGCGGGACAAAACAAATGTTGAACACGTGTTTCAGGCCGTCGCGAACCGTTATTCAAAAACGCTGAGCGAAATCGACGACCCGTATTTGCGCGAGCGTGCGCTCGACATCCACGACGTTGCGCGCCGCGTCGTCCATAATTTGATGGGCAAATCGACACGTGCGCTTTCCGCGGTCGACACGCCGCACGTGCTCGTTTCGCACAATCTCACTCCGTCCGATACCGCGCAGCTCAACCGCCGTCTCGTCCTTGGCTTTGCCACCGATGTCGGCAGCAAAACCTCGCACACTGCGATCATGGCACGCTCGCTGAACATCCCGGCCGTCGTCGGGTTGCACGATGTCAGCGAGATCCTCGAGACGGGCGACCATGTCCTGCTCGATGGCTACAACGGCTGCCTCATCATCAACCCGAGCGACCAGACGCTCTGGGAATACGGTGAGCTCGAGGTCAAGCGCGGTCAGGTCGAGGAAAAACTCACCGAACTCCGCGAGACCTCGTCGACCACCGGCGATGGTCGCCACGTCATCCTCTCCGCGAATATCGAGCTGCCGGATGAAGTCGAGTTTGTCTTGAAATCGGGCGCTGAAGGCGTCGGCCTTTATCGCACAGAGTTCTTTTATTTAAACAAAACCGAGCTGCCCGACGAGGAGGAGCAATACGAAAACTACCGCAAAGTAGCGGAGCAAATTTTGCCGCACAGCGTCATCGTCCGCACGCTCGATCTCGGCGGCGACAAGTTCATGAGCGCGCTCGATCTGCCGGAGGAGCTCAACCCATTCCTCGGCTGGCGCGCGATTCGTTTCTGCCTCGAAAAACTCGACATCTTCAAGGTCCAGCTCCGCGCAATCCTGCGCGCCAGCAGCATTGGCAACCTCCGCATGATGTATCCGATGATCTCCGGCGTGGAGGAATTGCGCCGCGCGAATGCCGTGCTCGAGGAGTGCAAAGACGAGCTGCGCGCCGCCAATATTCCCTTCAACGAAAACATGGAAGTCGGCGCGATGATCGAGATTCCAAGCGCCGCCCTGACCGCGGACATCATCGCGCAGGAGGTCGATTTCTTCAGCATAGGCACGAACGACCTCATCCAATATTCCATCGCCGTGGACCGAGTGAACGAGCGGATCGCGCACCTCTACGAGCCGACGCATCCCGCGATCATTCGTCTTTTGAAAATGGTCATCGACGCCGCGCACGCGCACAATTTGTGGGTCGGCATCTGTGGCGAAATGGCTGGCGAAGTCGCCCTCACGCCGCTCCTCCTCGGCCTCGGCGTCGATGAACTCAGCACCGGCGCGGCGCTCGTCCCGCGCGTGAAACGAGCCGTGCAAAGCCTCGACATCGGCATCTGTCTGCAGCTCGTCGAGGAAGTCCTTCGCATGGAAAGTGCGGCGGAAATCCTTGCGCGCTGCGAGGTCATCGCCAAGAAACATTACCCCGAGCTGCTCGATTAATCGCCGCCGATGAATGAGCTGATTGTCGCGCCATCCGTTCTCGCCAGCGATTTCTCGCAGATGCGGGACGAAGTCCGCCGCGCGCAAAACGCCGGCGCCGATTGGCTGCACATGGACATCATGGATGGCCATTTCGTCGACAACATTTCCTTCGGCC
Source organism: uncultured Verrucomicrobiae bacterium (assembly GCA_963836755.1). Lineage (GTDB taxonomy): Bacteria > Verrucomicrobiota > Verrucomicrobiia > Chthoniobacterales > Chthoniobacteraceae > JAJPJG01. The sequence goes on from CAWIKF010000001.1 coordinate 693,518, forward strand.
CCGCGTTCGTTGCCGCCGTCCACGGCTGCGCATCCGTCCCGCTCGACGTCCATCTCATGATCGAGCGGCCCGACCATTACGTTCCGCGGTTTTCCGCGAGCGCGAGCAACATCACCGTGCACGTCGAGGCGAAACACAATGTTAACAGGACGCTGTCGCACATCCGGCAGACCGGCTGCACCGCCGGCCTCTCGCTCAATCCCGCCACGCCATTTGACGACGTCATTCCGTTCCTCGACAAAATCGACCTACTGCTCGTGATGACCGTCGTGCCGGGCTTTGGCGGGCAATCGTTCATCCCGGAAGTCGTGCCTAAGATCACCGCGGCGAATGATTACCGCCGCAAGCATGGGCTCAATTTCCGCATCGAAGTCGACGGCGGCATCAACATGAAAACTGCGCCCATCACCATTCGCGAAGGTGCCGACACACTCGTCGTCGGCACCTACGGATTCGGCGCGGCAGACATGCGGGAAGCGCTGCTCGATCTGCGCGACGCCGCTACTGCAGGCTGATTTCGGGCGCTTCGCGAGCGAGCTCGAGCAGCGCCAGCGCCTCGCCCACCAGGAAAAGCGAACCGGTCACCAGAACTTTGTCGCGCCGCGATTTCGCGATGCGGAGCGCCTCCGCGAGATCATGCGCGACCGCGCATTCCACATTGCCCGCCGCCGCGCAAATCTCTTCCGCGTTGCTCGAGCGCTGACTGCGAACCGGCACCGCAACAAGGAAAGCGGCGATTGGCGCCAGCGCCGCGCAGATCGCGCCAATATCCTTGTCGCGCAAAATTCCTGCGACAATCGTCGCCTTTTCCTCGCCGAAACTTTCACGCCACGTCTGCGCCAGCCGCTGCGCCGCGGCCACATTGTGCGCCCCATCGAGCACGATCCGCTCATCCACGATTTGGAAACGCCCGGCCCAATTCACGCCGCGCAATCCCTCACGCAGCGCCGCCTCATCCACCGGAACTTTGGCCGCATCCAATGCCGCGCGCGCCAGCGCTGCATTCAGCCTTTGATGACTCCCCGGCAGCGCGATTTCAAAATCCGCCAGCGGTTGTGTGACAAAACGGAGCGAAGCACCTTGTGCGACAGCCGTTTGCCGCAGCACCTCTGCCGCTTCCGGCGCTTGCGGCGCGGAGATCACCGGCACCCCCGGCTTGATGATCCCCGCTTTCTCGCCCGCGATCTTCTCGAGCGTCGCGCCGAGGAACGCCTGGTGATCGAGATCGATCGGCGTGATGATGCTCGCCAGCGGCGTCACCACGTTCGTCGAGTCGAGCCGCCCGCCCATCCCCGTCTCGAGCACCACCACGTCCGCAGCCGCCTGCTGGAAAAAAACCAGCGCCAGCGCCGTTGTGATCTCAAAAAAAGTCGGATGCGGCTCCCAGCCACGGACCACCGCACGGATCGCGTCCAGCCCCTTCGCCACCTCTTCTTCGCCGATCATCTCACCGCCGAGCCGGATGCGCTCGCGGAAGGTCACTAGGTGCGGCGACGTGAAAAGCCCGGTGCGCAAACCCTGCGCGCGGCAGATCGCATCAAGCATCGCGCAGACCGAGCCCTTGCCATTCGTGCCCGCTACGTGCAAAAACCGCTGCCCGCGCGGATGCCAGCCCAGCTCGCCGAGCAACGTGCGGACATTGTCGAGCCCGAGTTTGATGCCATGTTTCTGCGTGGCGTAAAGCCATGCCAATGCTTCGGGATAAGTCATGCGCGCGCCATGAATTTTACCATCCCGGCCGCCGCTGACCAGAGCCAGATGGCGTCAAAGTAGGGACGGCTCTTAACCTCCGGCAGTCATCTGCTTTCGATCATGGCAGTCCAGTGGCCTCGACGAACAAGCCAGTCAACCGACGAAGCTAACTATCCTCCGCCTTTGAGGCCATCGCGAAAAGCGATCGATTCCAACTCGACCCGGACAGCCTCCTCGATCGGAATCACAGGACGCGCCTCAAAGACGAACGCGGGCAGCATCGAGCAGAACTTGTGTATGGCTGCCGGTTCATCGCACTCGAGCAGCATGTAACCACCCCAGTCGCCAACCCGGATCACGAACAGTTCGATCTTGAAACTCGCGGGAGCTTTCCATTGCGTGAAAACTTCGAGAATCCGCTTCTGGGCATTCTCGTATTCCATCGGCGATCCTTGGGGACGCTCGGTCCACGTAAGCATGTATTTCATTTGTTTATCCTCTATGCGCGTGGTCTGCGTAGCGAGAACGATCTCAACTACCGGCGGAGCCTATCAGCTGCATCGGTAACTAATTACTTAACGCACCATGAAAATGTTCTCAGTGTGGGAGCTTTTGGACACCATAGACATTGAGCATTTAGCAGTGCCCTGAGTCAGTTATCATACGCTGCATTCATGGGACATAATGACGGAATGCCTTACGCAAGTCGTTCAGAAAGGGATGCGCGAATCTCTTTTACAGAAGCAGCTGGGCATCTTTTCATTTTCAAAGAGGCATGGCGAAATCCTACGTTTCACGCAAAGAAAACTTCCACTCGGATGAAGCAGAAACCGTCTTGAAAAATGCAGGCGCATTCATGCACGAATCTTTGCGATCGATCAGGCTCAGAATACTTTGGCACCGATCCCCGCAACGTTATCGGAGTCTAAACCGGCTTTTTAAGCAAGACCGACTTCTTCAGAGCCAGCGTCATGTCCCTGAGGAGTTCCTCCTCGCCGTAGGGCTTGCCTTTCGCGAGCTTGAAATTCTCCGGCCCTTGTCGGAAGAGATTAAGCGGGCCGGGATTCCGCATTTGGGTATAACGGTAAACCTTTCCATCCTGCACTAGTTTCGCATCCACGACCCCATAACCACCCGCAGGGTCGTTGCGCAAAAACAGCAGAACTTTTCCCGGTGGGAAATACTCTGCCTTATGGACGGAAACGACTTCCTTGGTCGCATTCAGCACCGTGTAAGGGCCGTTGTTGAATAAGTAGCGGCAGAATAAACCGCCATACTGGATCGTGATTTCCGCACCCGGCGCGAGATCGCCCTTGAAACTTTGCAGCACCTTGCAGCGCGTAATGGTGATCGTATCCGTCCATTTTATTAGACCCCTGGAATCCGTGATCTCGTGTGGGACATCCTTTGTCTTCACATCCTCCTCTTCGCAGTAGACGACAACATCGGAAAGCAGGATCAGCGACTCCATGCGATAGGATGGAATCAACTTTGCCCGCCCCGTAACCGCACAAACGAGAAGCATCAGGAGAGCTAGAAAACGATTCTTCATCTCTGCGGCTGCGCGGCGGCGATCGGCGTTGCACTTCGCATGCGGCGATTTTTGATGACTTCTGCCATCACCAGAAAACGCATCTCGTTGGCGTAACAATATTTGATCACCTTTCCCGAGGCGTCGATGATGCAAAACGTGGGAAATCCTTCGATGCCATAGGTGTTGTAAGTCTTGTCGGAAATGTCCTGAACCACCGCAAAAGGAACTCTTTCCTTCGTGGTAGTCTCCAGCGCCTCATCGTAGGTATCCGTGGAAGGCATCACCCCGAGGATCGTGAGTTCACTCTGCGGGATCGTTAAAAAAAGCGAGCCTAGCTGCTGGCTGGCCGCAATGCACCGGCCACAGTTGGCTGAGAAGAAATAGAGCACAGTCACTTTCCCTTTTTGAGTCGAGAGATCAGACGACCCTGCTTGACCGCGTGAAAGCGGAATCAAACTTCCCGAAAACTGAACCAAAGGCGCCTTATCACCCTTGAGGATCGCGGCGCGCGTCATAGCCGCTGCATCGATCTTCCGACCCTTGGTCAAAGTGAAATCCTGCGCGCATGCATGAGCAACTGCTGCAATAAGCACCGCCGACACTATGATGGTTAGCCGCATCGAGTGGTCAAACGGCACCCAGATCAGCTACAGGCGGAGGGCTTACCACGATTGCCGGGTTAGGCGCTGGCGTGGGCTTGCTCATGGTCCTCGCAATGTTGAACCTCCACTGTCACGTGGACAAGTTCCTCGTGCTCGCGAAGTAACTCTCGATAAGCGTCGGAAGATCTTGGCTCGTGCGCCACGATGCAGACGATGGCTGCAAACTTGCCCTCGCTAACCTGCCAAATGTGAAGGTCTGTGATGAGCGAGTTACCGTCGCTTTCTACTGCGCGGCGAATCTCGTCCGGCAGATCGGACGACGCCGGTGTGCGATCGAGCAGAATGCCACTCGTGACCCGCAGAAGGCCATAAGCCCATGAGAAAACTACCACGCTGCCTAGAAGCCCAACCACCGGATCGAGCCACGAGCATCCAAAAAACTTCCCGGCGAGCAAGGCACCAATCGCTGCGAGAGTCGTGACGGCGTCCGCGAGGACATGGAGATAAGCCGCGCGCAGGTTCAGATCATGGTGATGCGCGTGGCCATGATTCCCGTGTCCATGTTCGTGATGATGAGAATGGCCGACATCGAGAAGCAACGCGCAAACCAGGTTGACCACCAAAGCGACGCACGCCACCCCGATGGCTTCGACGAAACGAATCGGCAACGGAAGAAAGAACCGATGCACAGATTCACCCGCCATGAGGAAGGCAACCACCGAGAGCACGATCGCGCTGGCAAAACCGCCTAACACCCCCATCTTGCCCGTGCCGAAACTGTAGCTCGGATTACTCGCATGGCGGCGGGTGAAGTGGTAGGCGATCGCGGTGATGAGAAAGGCTGAAACGTGAGTGCCCATATGCCAGCCATCGGCGAGCACAGCCATTGAGTGAAAGACCATCCCTCCCACGATCTCGACCACCATCATCGTCGCTGCGATGCCGATGACGATGCGGGTGCGGCGTTCCGCTACCGATGAATCGAGCGTAAAGTTATGCGAGTGCTGCCAGCGGGTTTGGTCGGTGCGGTGCATAGGATGAAAGGTAGGATGCTTTGGATGCGACGTAAAGACGTCTGGCTAAAAAAAGACCAGCTACAGGCGGAGCGCGTGTAAGTGTCTAGTTTTTTCTCTTTAGCTTCCCTTCTGCGGCCCTTGTCACCTCGATGAGTTCGACGCGTGTCTTATCGCCACCCTCGGTTTCGAGGACTACATTGCCAACTTCTTTTGAGTAATACTTGTGTTCTACGCTTCCCCTCTCGATTGCGGACCAATCCTTCGTCTTCACGCAGCTGGTGAACGAACCATAAGGCACCGTGACAGTTTCGCCGGTGCTCAATACTTGCCCCATGTCTTCCGCCTTGGCCTTCAGGTATTCCTGCCGGTAAGCCAGATGCCTGGTAGGAGAGGCCGGGGGAGGGGTGGAATCCATGGGTTTGAACGAGTAAACAGGCTGCCCCAGCCGAGACTGCCACGCGACGGGACGAGCTCGCAAGCCCGGACTGCCCCCGTTTCCGAACCCGCCCATAAACCGCATAAAAACCGCGAGCCTGCAATATTACATGAAGCGGATGACATATCGCACGACGATCGTGCAGTATTACATCGTCACCATGCAGTGCTACATGACGACCGTGCAGTATTAGATCGCGACCATGTTGTGCTGCATGACGACCGTGCAGTATTACACGACGACCATGTAGTGCTACATGGAGACCGCGCAGTATTACATGGCGACCATGCAGTGCTACATGATGACCGTGCAGTATTACACGACGACCATGTAGTGCTACATGAAGGCGGCGCAGTATTACACGATGACCATGCAGTGCTACATGGAGACCGTGCAGTATTACATGGCGACCATGTAGTATTACATGGTGACCGTGCAGTATGACATTGCCGGACTTTTTGACCGCATCACGCCCATGTTACTCTGTAAACCGTCCGCTCTGGCCTAGGTTCGCCGGGGTGAGGGTTGGATTGCATCACGATGCCCGGCTTGGCTCCGTCGATAGCAGCTTCCCATGAGCCATCTTTGCTGGCCTTCTTGCCTTTCTTGTATTCCGTCGAATCCTCGCCGAAATACCAGACATTGCCTGCCTTATCCTGAGCATACCAATCGTAGGTCTCCTCGATGAGTTGATCGTTGTGCCACACCCGATCCCATACCAGCGATAAATACCAAGATGTCAAAAACGGTGTATCCGGCGTTGGCCTGTCTGGAATCATTCGGTGAAATCATACACGCACGGAATCGCCCAGCGAGAATAACATCAGCTACAGGCGGAGCCTGTTAGCTGCAGCGCACGGTTAGGCGGCGGTTGGTTCATTTTTGTGCGTTGGTCACACTCTCAAGGCGATGCTGCAAAAAAGACCGATAAGGCAGGGGATGAAACTCTTCATAAAGACTTAAAGGAAGTGGCAAAGGGGTGATGTATGAGATCGTTCCTATCGCCACGCGTCCAGCAGTGGAAGCATAACTTTTTTGCCAGTAGAACCGACTGTGTTGTGAACTATTTCGTTTGACTCTGCCATGCCTTTCTCCCATTCATGGCGCTCTTCCCCTTACTCAAAGAAGCTCTCGCAGTTATTCTTATGCGCCGAAACTATCTCCTCGGAATCCTAGCTCTCATCTCCACCGCGTCCGCGCAAACTCCTCCCACATCGGATGCGCCGACCAGCAGCCCCACGGTTAAAAGTTCCGCGGCCACTGTTATCCCCGTTGTTTCGACGCCGGTAACTTATACCAATCCTTCGCTCCCAGTCGCGCAACGCGTCGCCGACTTTATCTCGCGCCTTTCGCTGGCTGAGAAAGTGGCGCAATTGCAAAACGCAGCGCCCGCCATTCCCCGGCTCAAGGTTCCAGCCTACGACTATTGGAGCGAAGGTTTGCATGGGGTCGGCCGTGCGGGACTTGCCACGGTCTTTCCACAAGCCATCGGCATGGCTGCCACTTGGGATATAGATCTCATCCATCGCGAAGGCCAGACGGTCGCCAACGAGGGCCGCGCGAAGTTTAATTCCTCCACGAAGGACAGGGGCAAACGCTTCCACGGCCTTTGCTACTGGTCGCCCAACGTGAACATTTTCCGCGACCCGCGCTGGGGCCGAGGGCAGGAGACCTATGGCGAGGACCCGTTCCTCACCGGCCATCTCGCGGTCGCGTTCATCACCGGCATCCAGGGCGATCCGCTCCACCCGGAAGCGCTCGCCTGCGCGAAGCATTACGCCGTCCACAGCGGGCCGGAGCCGGAGCGGCATCGTTTCAACGTCGATCCATCCGAGACCGACCTGCACGAGACCTATCTTCCCGCCTTCGAGCACTGCGTCCGCGATGGCCATGTCGGGCAGGTCATGAGTTCCTATAATGCCGTTTACGGCGTTCCTGTTCCCGCGAGCAAGCTGCTCCTCACCGACATTCTGCGCGATCAATGGGGCTTCGATGGCTACGTCGTTTCCGATTGCGATGCGGTGGCCGACGTTGTGCACGGCCATCATTACGTGAAGACAATGCCGGAAGCTGTCGCCGTCTCGCTAAAGGCCGGCACCGATCTCGACTGCGGCCGCGCCTACGCCGCCCTCGTCGAGGCAGTGGAGAAAAAGCTGGTCACGGAAAAGGAAATCGACACCGCGCTTACCCGTGTGCTGACCGAGCGGTTCCGCCTCGGCCTGTTCGATCCCTCGACGCCTTGGGACAAGCTCACCGAGGCCGACAACGACACGCCTGCCAGCTCCGCGCTCGCGCTGAAAGCTGCCTGCGAATCGATCGTGCTCCTGAAAAACGACGGACTGCTCCCTCTCGATCGCAGCAAGATCAAGCATCTCGCAATCATCGGCGGCAACGCGAAGGACACCAACATGCTCCTGGGCAATTACAATGGCACGCCGTCCCATCCCGTCTCCATTTTTGACGGCATCACAACGGCGGCGGGCGCCAATGTGCAGGTCGATTACGCCGCCGGGCCACCGCTGGCCGTCGCGGCGGGCACGATCATCGCCACCAACTCGCCCGCGTGGCAGGATGCAATGAAGATCGCGCAAGGCGCCGATGTCATCATCTACGTCGGCGGGATTAATGGCGGCAAACTGGAAGGCGAGGAAATGCGCACCGTGCTCGACGGCTTCCTCGGCGGCGACCGCACGCGGATCGAATTGCCCGAGGTGCAGGAAAAGTTCGTGCAGGCGCTCGGCGCGTTGCACAAGCCGGTCGTCTTTGTCAATTGCAGCGGCAGCGCCATGGCGCTGAAGTGGGAGGCAGCCAATCTGCCCGCCATCGTCCAGGCATGGTATCCCGGCGAGAATGGCGGAACGGCGGTCGGTGAAGTCCTCTTCGGCGACGCCAATCCCTCCGGTCACCTGCCGATCACCTTCTATGCAGCCACGGACGATCTTCCCGCCTTTACCGACTACAGCATGGCGAACCGCACCTACCGTTACTTCAGCGGCCAGCCGCTCTACGCCTTCGGCCACGGCCTCAGCTATACGAAGTTCGACTTCGGCGCGCCAAAGGTCAGCGCCACCACCGTCAATGCCAGCGGCAGGATTCATCTTAGCGTCCCGGTCACCAACTCAGGAGCGCGCGATGGCGATGAAGTCGTGCAGGTCTATGTGAAGCAGGCGAAAGCAGCCGAGCCGCAACTCGTGCACAGCCTCGCAGCCTTCCAGCGCATCACTGTGCCGAAAGGCGCCACCGTGAACGCCGAAATAACTCTGCCCGCGCATCAACTTCGCCGTTGGGACGTCGCGACGCATGCGTTCAAAATCGCGCCCGGTTCCTACGAGGTGCAGATCGGCGCAGCCTCGGACGATATCCGCCAGAGAGAGCAAATCACCGTCACAGCCGATTGATCGCGCCGTGCCCCGACGGCCTGCCATTAATAAGAGCGAGGGCCGGCATCGGCTCGCCTGAACCTGCGGTTACGTCCTGAAAAAGTCCGCAGGCAAGCGAGGTTATTGCGGCCCCGACTGCTCGATATCGAGCAGCTTCGGCCCGACGCGATGGCCCACGATTTTCATGGACCAAAAGAGCATCGAGTAAAAGCCGGCGACCGCCACCAAAGTGACACCGGCCGCGGCCCAATGGTGAGCGCGCATGCGACTGAGCCTTGGCATAAAGGCAATCATCCCGAAAAGGCTTAGCACCACGATCACCGCATCGAAAGAAGCGCGCTGCCAGTAGCTGCCGCCCAGATGCAGCCACATCCCGAATTCATCGAACGTGAGCGCCATCCCGAAGCCATACAAAAACGCCACCCATTTTCTGCCCGACTCACCCAGCGGCACGAACAAAAGGAACGCCCCCACCGCGGAGAGCAGAAAAATCCCGTAATTGAGATGGTGAACGTGCGTCCCACCCAGATGCAGAAAAAAGTCCGGCATCTTCTTTGTCATGATCAGGATCACCAGCACCCTCGAAGCAATGAAAGTCAGCAAAAAAGTGGTGAACACCACGCGAGCGAGATGCCTGGTAGGCGAGGCCGGGGGAGGGGTGGAATCCATGGATTTGAACAAGTAAACAGCCTGCCCTCGCCGAGACTGCCACGCAACGCGAGGCGCGCGCAAGCCCGGACTGCCCCCGTTTCCGAACCCGCCCATAAAGCGCATAAAAACCGCGAGCCTGCAGTATTACATGAAGCGGATGACATATCACACGACGACCGTGCAGTATTACATCGTCACCATGCTTGTGCTGCATGGCGACCGTGCAGTATTACACGACGACCATGTAGTGCTACATGGAGACCGTGCAGTATTACATGGCGACCATGCAGTGCTACATGATGACCGTGCAGTATTACATCGCGACCATGTTGTGCTGCATGACGACCGCGCAGTATCACATGACGACCATGTAGTGCTACATGGAGACCGTGCAGTATTACATGGCGACCATGCAGTATGACATTCGTCGGATCCTTTTTGACTGCATCAGGCGGGTTTACTCTGTTGACCGTCTGATCCGGTCTGCGTGCGGGGAATCACATTGGCCGCCCCGCGGCATTTCTGCTAAGCCTCCGGCAGGACGATCTCCGCATGCTCACGGAACAGATAACGCCATCGACCAGGCCCACGCCAAAGTCCGTGCTCTCGGCGAGCATCGATTTGAAAAAATCCGTCCTCCGCCAAGATGGGCGAGCATCGATTTGAAAAAATCCGGCCTCCCCGAGCCTCGGCGCCACCCTATTATATAATCGCGAAAAAGTCCCATACCTCCGGCGGAATTTAGCTCGACCGCCGAGGCCGCACTCCATTACACGGCGGCATGACGGCGAGGAAGCCAGCAGCAGCCAAAGAGCGGACAAAAATAGGCGAAACTTCTTTCGCCTTTAATTACGAACCTTCGCCTAAATCTCGTTAGGCCTAGCAACACAGTCCAAAGTGATGAACGCGAGATTTGTCTTCAGCCTCTTTACTATATTGTTGGTTTGCTCATGCGCTTCCCATAAGCCCGCTGAGCCAGTTAGCGAGTCCGGTGATCGTAGTGCTACGACTACGACACGAGCATCGTTTCACATTGAGACGACGGGACTCGAAGGAGACGAGCCTTCGCCTCACTACTGGGTAGTTTCCGGCACTCAAAGGGTTCCGCTTCCTAATCTACCGCACCCAGATAACACGACTTGCCCCGGGGCAGAGTTCACGATCTCGCCCGATCAGCAGTGGATTTTCGCGGATGAGAAGCTCTATCACAGAGCGAATGAGGTTTGGCTTCTTCACCGAGATTCGGAGCTACACTACTCATTGGTTGGTGAACCGACATTCGGACGCGCCGCTCTCGCCTACTATATGCGTGCAACTGGCAAGCGTGTCCCTCCAGATTACTATTTCATTACCAGGATTGGGCCGTGGCCAAATGTTGGCAGCCGCATTCGACTGACTCTCTATTCAAGAGGCTGGCTCGACATTGCTCTTTGCTACGACTTTCAGACTAAGACTTTCTCAATTTCTGATGATCAGACGACGACATACTACTAAGCACGAGGGGCCTAACCAAGCGCTGCAGCGATGCGCCATCACGATTGTAGCCAGTTATCCCGCTCGGCGCGGTTTCGGCATTGCTTCTTCAACGCGACAACCGAACGTCGCCTAACCATGCGCTGCAGCTAACAGGCTCCGCCTATAGCTGATCTTGTTCTCCTCAGGCGGTTCAGACGCTTTTCCACACCTGCAATGAAAAGCCGCTGACTTCCGGTGCGGAGGTTGTTCTTTCCATCAACGCAGTCGGCTCTGCCGGCGTGAGTGACTGGAGCGATTACGGGAGCTTGATGGTGATCTAAAAAGATCGCGATCGAGTGGGCCGAACGCCATGAAGCGGCGCTTCCAGTGATGGAGGCGCCGCTTTTCTTTTGCAGGGAGCGGACATTTTTTCGCTGCTTTGCGCGGGCGCAGCAGTGAGTGTGCAGGGGACATCGATGAAAGAAGATTTGAAAACACGCATCCTCCGCGTTTTGGCGGAGCCGAAATATCAGCCGCTGGACAAGGTGGGCCTTTCAAAGAAGCTCGGCCTTTCCAGCGACGAACGCGCGGAGCTGCGCGAGCATTTGCGCCGGCTGGAGCAGGGGGGCGAGATCGCGCGCATCCGCAAGGATCGCTACGTGATCCCGGAGGCGGCGGATTTGTGCACGGGTGTTTTACAAGTGCATCAAGGCGGCAGCGCGCACCTGCTCTCCGAGCGCAAGGGCCAGCCCGATCTTTTCATTTCGGCTGAAAACACGGCGACGGCGATGAATGGCGATCGCGTGGTGGCGCGCGTGATGCACGAGGGTGCGGCGCAGCGAGGCGCGAAGCGGGCAGGGCGCGTGATTCGCATTCTCACGCGCGCGAACGACACGGTGGTCGGGACGTTGCAGGCGACGAAGAAGTTTTTCTACGTGATCGCGGACGACCCGCGGCTCGGGCACAATATTTACGTCAATCCAGGCGAGGCGCGGCTGCCGCGTCCGCCGGAGGTGGGCGACAAAGTCGTGGTGAAGCTCGAGGAGTGGAAATCGCGCCACGTGAATCCCGAGGGGCAGATCATCGAGCTGCTCGGGCGCGCGACGGACACGGGCGTGGATATGCTTTCGATCATCCGGAAGCATCATCTGCCGACGGAGTTTCCGCCGGCGGTTTTGCGCGAGGCGGAAAGGATCGGCGAGACGGTGGATGAGCGCGAAGCCGCGCTGCGCGAGGATTTGCGGGCGCAGATGATCGTGACGATCGACCCGGATGACGCGAAGGATTTCGACGACGCGATTTATGTGGAGCGGCTGGGCGACGGCTGGCGGCTCGGCGTGCACATCGCGGATGTTTCACATTATGTTAAACCCGGGAGCGCGCTCGACAAGGAGGCGTATGCGCGCGGAAACAGCGTTTATCTGGTGGACCGCGTGATCCCGATGCTGCCGGAAAAATTGAGCAACGGCGTCTGCAGCCTCAAGCCGGGAGTCGATCGGCTGACGCAGTCGGCGTTCATCGATTTCACGCGCGCGGGAAAAATAAAGTCGGTCCGTTTCGCGCGGACGATCATCCGCAGCGCGCATCGCTACACCTATAAGGAAGCGTTTGCCGCGCTGCAAAAACCGCCGCACGATGCGTTAACGGAGCGCTTGCACACTGCGTGGGAGCTGGCGTCGCTGCTGCGGAAGAATCGTTTCGCGAATGGCTCGCTCGATCTCGATTTTCCCGAGGTCAAAGTCTGGCTCGACGAGAAGAAGCGGCCGGTGCGTTTGGAAAAAATCGAGAACGACATTTCGCACCAGCTCGTCGAGGAATTCATGCTCGCGGCGAACGAGGTGGTCGCGCGCGAAACGAAGAACCGGCAACTGCCCGCGGTTTATCGCATCCACGACAAGCCGGATGACGAGAAGCTCGCGGAGTTCCGCGAATTCGCGATGAGCTACGGATTGAAGGCGGGCGACCTGACGCATCGTGCCCGAGGTGCAAAAACTGCTCGCGGCGATCCGCGGACGGCCCGGCGAATACGCGATCAAGCTGGCGTTTTTAAAAAGTCTCAAGCGCGCCGCGTATGCGACCGAGGCGCTCGGGCATTACGGCCTGGCGAAGGTGAATTACACGCACTTCACGAGCCCGATCCGGCGTTACGCGGATCTCGTGGTGCATCGTGTGCTCGCGCAGAAATCGGGCGCGACAGCTGCGAAAAAGTTTACGCATCGGCGCCGTTCGATTTGAATGTTGTGGCGGAGCATATTTCCGGCACCGAGCGCGTGGCGGCGGATGCGGAAAAAGAATCGGTGAAGCTGAAGAAAATCGAATTTTTCCAAAGCCAATTGCGCACGCGCAAGCCGGAGTCATTCAAGGCGATCGTGGTCGATGTGCGAAGCTACGGGCTGCTCGTGGAGTTACCCGATTTTTTACTGACGGGGCTCGTGCATGTGTCGTCGCTGCAGGATGATTTTTACGTTTTCGATCCGGCGCGTTTGCGTTTCGTCGGCCGACGGACGCGGCAGACTTATGCGATGGGCGCGTCGGTGCAGGTGGAGGTCGCGCGCGTGGATGTGTATAAACAGCAGATCGATTTTCGCGTTTCGGCGAAATTTTAAACAATCGATAAAACCGATGGACATGCAGCGAGCGATCTGCAAAATGCGTCGGCTCTTTTTCAGGGCAACAAAGTCAGGGACACATGGAAAATATCATCGCATCAAAAGAAGTGCAGGTGGAACGGAAGCATTTGCTGATCGAGTTCCGCGAAAACGACCGGGGCCGCTACATGCGGATCACGGAAACGGTCAACGGCCGGCGCAATTCCATCATTGTGCCGAGCACCGGCTTGAATGAGTTTGCCAACGCGCTCGCCGAGGTGCTGACATTGGCGAACAAGCCGCTCGCCGCCTGAGGCGTCGTCCCCTTTTTTTTAGAATCTTATGTCAAAATCAAAATCCACCCGTCTCCCCGCCAGCCGTCCCGCGCCGGCTGCGTCGAAAAATGGAGCGTCAAAAAGCGCGCCGAAGAAAAACAAGTTCGTCTACTTTTTTGGCGATGGTTCAGCCGATGGCGACGGAAAGATGAAGCCGCTGCTCGGCGGCAAAGGCGCGAATCTCGCGGAGATGACGCGCATCGGATTGCCGGTGCCGCCGGGATTCACGATCACGACCGAGGTCTGCACTTACTTTTACGAGAACGGGAAAAAATATCCCGCCGTGCTGAATGAGCAGGTCGAGGCCGCGCTCGCGAAAGTGGAAAAATCGCTCGGCAAAAAACTGGGCGATCTCAAAGACCCGCTGCTGCTGAGCGTCCGCTCGGGCGCGCGCGATTCGATGCCCGGCATGATGGACACGATTTTGAACCTCGGCATGAACGACAAAGTCGTCGAAGTCGTCGCGAAAAAAACGGGCAACGCGCAGTTCGCGTGGGATTCGTATCGCCGCTTTTTGCAAATGTATGGCGACGTGGTGATGGGCGTGCAAAAGCGCGAGGGCGAGGATCACGAGCCGTTCGAGACCGTGATCGAGGAGCTGAAGGACGAGCGTTACAAGAAGCACGATTTCCCCGATTCGCAGCTCACCGAAGATGATTTGAAAGAACTCGTCGCGCGTTTCAAAGCGCTGATCAAAGAGCGCACTGGCAAAAATTTTCCGCAAGATCCGCGGCAGCAAATGTGGGGCTCAGTCGGCGCGGTTTTTGGCTCGTGGATGAATGATCGCGCGATTGTTTACCGCCGCAAATACAACATCCCGGCGGAGTGGGGCACGGCGGTGAATGTGCAGACGATGGTCTTCGGAAACATGGGCGACACGAGCGCGACCGGCGTCGCGTTCACGCGCGATCCGGCGAATGGCGACAAAGTTTTCTACGGCGAATATTTGATCAACGCTCAGGGCGAAGACGTGGTCGCCGGCGTGCGCACGCCGCATCCTGTCGCGAAGCTGGCCGAGGAAATGCCGAAGGCGCACGCGGAACTTTTGAAAGTGCGCGCGCTTTTGGAAAAGCATTTCAAGGACATGCAGGACCTGGAATTCACGGTCGAAGACAACCGGCTTTTCATCCTGCAAACGCGCAACGGAAAGCGCACCGGCCTCGCCGCCGTGAAGATCGCGGTGGACATGGTGAATGAAAAACTGATCACGCGCGAAGAAGCTGTGAAGCGGATTCCCGCGGATTCGCTCTCGCACGTGCTCGCGCCGATTTTTGATCTCGGGTCGAAAAAGTCTGCGAAAAAAATCGCGACTGGATTGCCAGCCGGTCCAGGCGCAGCGAGCGGCAAAATCGTTTTCAACGCTACCGATGCCGTCGAGCTCGCGCACAAAGGCGAGCGCGTCGTGCTCGTGCGCATCGAGACTTCGCCGGAAGATTTGCGCGGCATGATCGCGGCGGAAGGAATTTTGACTTCACGCGGTGGCGTCAGTTCGCACGCAGCGCTGGTCGCGCGCCAAATGGGCAAAGTTTGCGTCTGCGGCGCGAGCGATTTGAAGATCGATTATAAACAAAAAACCGTCAGCGCGGGCGGCGTCACTTTGAAGCAAGGCGACTTTATTTCCATTGATGGAACTGCGGGCGAAGTTTTTGCGGGCGAAGTGAAAACCGCTCCGTCGGAAGTCGTGCAGGTGCTCGTCGCGAAAACGCTGAAAGGCGAGAAGAGCAAAACATATCAGCAGTTCGCGCAGCTCATTAAATGGGCGGACAGTTTTAAAAAACTCGACGTCCGCACCAATGCCGACACGCCGGAGCAGGTCGAAAACGCGATTGCGTTCGGAGCAGTCGGCATCGGCCTCACGCGCACTGAGCACATGTTTTTCGAGGGCGATCGCATCGATGCGATGCGGGAGATGATTCTCGCGACGAACAAAGAAAAGCGCGCGAAGGCGCTGGCGAAATTGCTGCCGTATCAGCGCGAAGACTTTGTCGGCATTTTCAAAGCGCTGAAAGGTTTGCCGGCGACGATTCGGCTGCTCGATCCGCCGCTGCACGAATTTTTGCCGCACGATGAAGCGGCGCGAAATTCCCTCGCGAAAAAACTCGGCGTCGATGCAGCAGACATCGCGAAGCGCGTGCATGAATTGCACGAGTTTAATCCGATGCTCGGACATCGCGGCTGCCGGCTCGGCATCGCGTATCCGGAGATCACCGAGATGCAGGCGCGTGCGATTTTCGAAGCCGCTGCCGAGGTGCAAAAGAAAGGCATCAAAGTAAAACCGGAAGTGATGATTCCGCTCGTCGGTTTTCCGAAGGAATTGGAATTGCAAATCGAGGTGGTCCATCGCGTCGCTGCCGAAGTGCAAAAAGCGACGAAGCAAAAACTGAATTATTTGGTCGGCACGATGATCGAAATTCCGCGCGCCGCGCTCGTCGCTGACGAGATTGCGAAGGACGCGCAGTTTTTCAGCTTCGGCACAAACGATCTGACGCAAACGACGCTCGGCATGAGCCGGGACGACAGCGGCTCGTTTTTGCCGGCGTATGCTGAGCACGAAATCATCCGCGCGAATCCGTTCGCGACGATCGATCAAATCGGCGTCGGGAAATTGATGGAAATCGCGCGCGATCTCGGACGCAAAACGCGGCCCGACATCAAGCTCGGCATTTGCGGCGAGCACGGCGGCGAACCTGAGAGCGTGAAGTTCTGCCACGCGCTCGGTTTGAATTACGTGAGCTGCTCGCCGTTCCGCGTCAGCATCGCGAAGTTGGCGGCGGCGCAAGCGGCCCTCGCCTAAAAAGAACGTTAACGCAACGAAAGCGCCCCGGGAACCTGGGGCGCTTTTTTGCAACTGCCCTCGCTCACCGGTGTTCCTTTTTACAGCATCGCCGTCGGCGATTTACAAAAAGAGAAACAAACGAACCCAATAAATATGCAAATCCTATCACGTAAAATCCTCACTTTGCTGGCCTGTGGAGCCAGCTTCAGCATCGCGCAAGCGCAAGATACTTCGACGCCATCGGCCAGTGCGTCGCCTTCTGCCGGCACGCAATGCCGCCATCATCACCACAAACATTCTGGCGCCCGCGGCGGAGAAAATCGGCTCGAGAAAATGACGCAGGAGCTCAATCTCACCGCTGACCAGCAGGCGAAAATCAAGCCGATCCTTGATGCGGCGAAAACGCAGATGCAGGCGGTCCACGCGGACACTTCGATGACGAAGGAGCAGAAGAGGGCGAAGATCAAGGACGTGCGTAAAGGCGTGCGTGGACAGGTGAGCGGCATTTTGACCGATGATCAAAAGGCGAAACTCGCCACGCTTCACAAAGGACATCACGCAAAAAGCTGATTTCAAACGAGACCAAACAAACCAAAGCCGCTCCGGAAAGCCGGAGCGGCTTTTTATTATTTTTTCACGCGCCTTTGAGAATGGATATTGCACTGCTATAGTCCGCCGCATCGAATATGAAACGCTCCAGCCTGCTGTTTATTCTGCTCGTCTGCTCGTTCCGATTCATTTTCGCGCAAGCCGGCGAGGTGCTCTACATGGGACGCTATTACCACGATGTGACCGTGGAGTCGGTTGAGGGAACCAAAGCGAAAATTCATTCTACGGAGGGTGATGCGGAGATTCCGCTGAGCGCTCTGCCGCCGATCCTGCAACGGATTTCGAAACCAACGCCTGCCGCCACGCCGAGGCCCACGCCGGTGAGGCATCCGTCGCCGGCATTCCATGAGCCGACGCCGCGTCCGGTGAACCCCGCAGCGTCAGCTCCCGATTGGCCTTTTCAAAGTGCGGCGTGGCAGGGGAGGTCGACGCACCCGGCGCTTCCGAAAGTCGTTTTCGCGCCGGGCGAGGTCCGGCTGCGCGGCCACATCGCGCAAAAGTTTCACGGCGGGCTGCTCGTCGATTGCCCGGATCCGGCGCAACTCACTGGCACCGCCAGCGCAAATCCAGCGGCAACCGAGCCGACCGCATACGGAACATTTTTTCTAAAAAATCATCCGATGGAAACTTACCTCGTCAATCAAGATCCGGTGAACGTCATTGCGAAACCGATCGACGGAATCTTCACGAGCGACGGGCAAAATTTCCGCGTTTACGAGGTCACGAAAGCGGACGCGCGGTGAGGCAGCGGCCGGCGGTTTTTATGCCGGCAATTTTCCGTTTCTTTCGAATTCCAGCAGCAGACGTTTGCGCCAGACGCCGCCGCCGTAGCCGCTGAGCGTCCCGTTTTTTGCGATCACGCGGTGGCACGGGACGAGGAGATAAATCGGGTTCGCCGCGTTTGCGCGCGCGACGGCGCGAACGGCGGATGGAGCGCCGAGGCGCGCGGCGATTGTTTCATAGCTGGCCGTTTCGCCGCACGGAATGCGCTGCAACTCGCGCCATGTGCGTTGCTGAAAATCTGAGCCGTGCGCGGCGAACGGCACGGTGAATTCGCGGCGCTTTTTTTCAAAATATTCGCGCAGCTCGGTGCGAAGCTGCCTGAGAATTGCATTGTCGCCGGGCACGACCGCCAATGCGAAACGTTGGCGCAAAGACGAGTAACTTTTTTCCAACGCGCGCCGATCGGCAAATTCCAACTGGCACAAAAGTTCGTGGCGCGCGGCTGCAAGCATCGGGCCGAGCGGTGTGTCGAGCAGCGCGACGTGGATGCAATCGCCGCGGCGCATGCGGCCGGGCGGCTTTCCGAATGTCCGTGAAAACGCCTCGCGAAAACCGCTGTGCGAATCGAACCCGTGGCCGAGGATGACATCGTCCATCGGCGCACCATCGCGCATTTGCGTGAAGGCGCGGGCGAGGCGCAATCCGCGGCACCAGGCGGTGAATGTCATGCCGTGATTTTTTTGAAACCAGCGCCGCACTTTTTCCGGGGCGATTCCGAGCGCGAGCAAATCGGTCGCAGAAATTTTTTCGCCGGGCACATCGGCGGCGCGCGCCATCAAGGCGGCAACCCATGAAGGCGGCTGGCCGTTCGCAAGCTCGGGGGCGCAGCGTTTGCACGGGCGGTAGCCGGCGCGGAGCGCATCGCCGGCGCTCGCAAAAAATTCCAGGTGCTCGCGCTTCGGTTGCGACGGACACGACGGTCGGCAGAAAACGCCGGTAGTTTTGACGCCGAGAAAAAAGAGCCCGTCATAGCTCGCGTCGCGCGCGCGCCACGCGGTGGCCATTTCGCTTTCGGTCAAACTCGTTTGCTGGAACATCACGCTAAGAATCTACCACCGGCTTCCACCGAAAAAACGACACCGCATTGCGTGCTTCAAGCCGCACCGATGCCGAGATCGTAGCGGCTCGAGAGTTCCTGCAACTGCGTGCCGAGTTCTTCGAGTTTTTTCGCGTGCGCCTTCAATTGCATCGCACTTTCGAGATTTTCCGCGCTCACGTTTTTGATGTGCTGCATCGCGATTACGACCTGCTCGATGCCGGAAAGTTGCTCGCGGCTCGACGTTGCAATTTGCGTCGACGCGTTCGCCGCCTGCATCACATTTTCGCCGAGCGCGACGATCGATTCGCCCGCTTCATCGGAGCGCTGCACGCCGGTTTCGACGGCTTTGTTGCCCTGCTCGGTGAGCAGCGCGGCGCTGTGCGTCGCCTTTTGGATATCCCCCAAAATCGTCCGCACCTGCGCCGTCGCGGCCTTACTTTGCTCCGCGAGAAATTTCACCGCCTGCGCGACCACCGCGAATCCTTTTCCATTTTCACCGGCCTTCGCGGCCTCGATCGCGGCGTTGACTGCGAGCAAATTTGACTGTCGCGCGAGGTCTTCGACCGCGCTGATGATTTCGCTGATTGCGCGGCTTTGCTCGCTGAGTCGCATCATTCCGACGGCGATGGAATCCATCTGCTGCCGGATTTCCTGGGTGCCCACGCGCATCTCTTCTGCGGCGCGTCTGCCGCTTTCGGAGATCGCAGCCGTCGTCTGCGCGCGCGCCGCCACGCCGTCGGCTTTTTCGCTCGCGAGCTGCGCCGTCTGCCGCAATTCCTCGATCGTCACCGTCGTCTCACTCAATGCCACGGCCGTGTGACTTGCGCCCTGCGCAAGCTGTCCCGTCGAGCCGACAATTTCATTTGCCGTCGAGCCGAGCACCGCGATTCCGCGCCCGATCTCCGCAATTACTTTGGAAAGATCGGCCGTCCGCTCCTGCACTCGCACTTCGAGTTCATCTCGCGCTTTTCGCAGCGCTTCGTCGGCGAGGTCGCGCTCGGATTCCTTCCGGTCGAGCATCACGGCGTTGCTCCAGATCAACGCAGAAAAAACAATCACCACGCACAGCACGAAAAGCGAAAACGCAAAATCCGCATCGTAAAAACGCGCGCGATGTCCGGAGAGAATCAGCCACCCGAGCAGCAGCGGTGCACCGACGATCATGGCCAGCAAATGCCTCAGCATCATCCCGCCCGCGCCGTCATTCGTCAGTCGCGCCATCCAGCCGCTGCGCGGTTGCGCGCAGAGCAGAGCGCAAGCGAGCGCGACGAATCCGAACGCCGTGTGCAGCGCCATCGGGATGAAACGCGCGATCCCCGTGAGGCTCGTGACGCCGTAGCAATAGCCGACCAGCGCGAGCAAACCGATCAACGCAACCGCGAGCGCGAGCAATTGCGCGAGACGCCCTCCGCCTCGCCGGGCGCTGCGTTCCGTCAGCAAAAGCGCGGCGCCGAGCAGGAGAAAATTGAGCGCAGTCGTCGGCGCCATGCGGTTCGGGATCGGGCCGAGATCGAGTTTGTGCGGGAACAAAATTTGATCGAGCCCCAGATCGAATCCGAACCGGATTCCCCCGAGTTTCAACGCCGCGACCAGGACCACCACGAACGCCGCGAGTTGCTGCCACGCGGAAATTGTTTCCACTTCCTCATCGCCGCAAAACCCCACCAGCGACAAGCCGCAAAGCAGAAAGCAAAGCGCCGTCAGCGGGTTCATCGCCACCAGGGCAGGTGCAACGCGCTTGAGCGGTTCGACGTCTAAGATCCAGCCTGCGAGCACCAGCGCGGGCAGCACCAGGGCGACGCCGCATCCGAATCGCAACACCCATCGGCACACCTTTGGCATCGCCCAGCTATAAGCGGCCGCCGTTTTTACGCCATGAAAAAAGTCGCGAACTTCGCGCCGTCGTGCGCCGCACCGACTCGCGTCAAAGTTCGCTCCTACGGCGTCAGCAATCCCGCGAAATGTGCGCGATACCGGGCCAGCAAAAACAGCGCGAGCGCCGACACGACCGCCGCGATCGGCAGCCCGGAAGGATCGAGGCAAAGATGATAGAGATCGATGTTTACGATCACCGGCCCGAGCAGCGTGAGCCCGAGCGCCACATACCGCCCGAGCAGCAAAAGCGCCCCGCCCGCGACCTGCAGCCCGCCGATGACGAGCATGTAAGGGTTGCCCATCAGCGCCCGCATGAAAAACTGCGCGCGCTCCGGCGGCGCGACCGGCGGTTTCATCGGCAGGAAATGGAAAAAGATGTTCAAGCCAAAGACCACGAACGCGAGCCCGAGGAGGATGCGGATGATTGTGGTGAAAACTTTCATGCGCCGCCAGAATGCGCAGATCTCGTGAGAAGGCAACAGCGAATCCGCGCGTAGAAAACTCGCGGAAATGGAGTAAAAGTTGGCCGCTACATCTTCGGCGGATACGCAGGCAAATGCGCGAAGCCGTAACGGAGTAAAAGTTTGCTGTCCTCCCAAATCCCCGGCTTGTCCGTGTGCATCACGACCGCGATCACCTCGCGCGTCCCCCAAAGCGCAGAGCTGACGAGCACCTGCTGCGCGGGATTCGTGTAGCCAGTTTTGACGCCAGTGCAGCCGGGGAATACCGTCAGGAGCCGGTTGTGATTGCGCAGCTCGAACGGCCCGTTTTGGTTCGTCCACAAATGGTTGACCGTGCCGACGATGCGGCGAAAAAGCGGCTGCTGCATGGCGGCGCGCGCGATCAGCGCGAGGTCGTGCGGCGTGGTGTAATGCTCCGGATCGTGCAGGCCGTTCGGGTTGACGAAGTGGCTGTTCGTCGCGCCGAGTTCGCGCGCGCGGCGATTCATTTTGTCCGCGAATGCTTCGATGCTGCCGGCGTCGTCGCGCGCGAGGAGATGCGCCACGTCGTTCGCGCTTTTTAAAAGCATTCCGTAGAGCAGCTCGATGCGTGGATAATGATCGCCGACGCGCATCTCGAGCGAACTCTCCGGAACCTTCGGCTCCTCCGCGTCGGCGAGGGCTTCCTGGTCGAGATGACCATTTTCGATGACGAGCAGCGCGGTCAGAATTTTCGTAGTGCTCGCCGGATAGAAAGGCTGGTCCGCATTTTTTGCGTAGATAATTTCGCCAGTGACTTCATCGATCACACACGCGCCTTGCGCCGCGATCGGGAGGTCGCCGGTGAAAGTGTAAACATCGACGGCCGGTGACGAAGATGCGCTCGCAGCCTGCGTGGGAGCGGCGTCGGCGGTCTTGTGAGTGGAGGCCTTTTTCCGTTTGTGCGTCGTGGCCGCAAACGCGGGAGCGCCGTGAAAAAACAGCGAGAGGCCGGCGAGCAGCGCGAGATTTTTCACGCAGCCTCGCTCCCATCGACCATCAGCCATCGGATGGGTGACTGGTGCTGAACAATCGCGTCATAAACATCGCCGACCGCGCCATCGAATGGCACGGCGATCAAGTCTGCATGCGCCCCGGGAGCGATCTGGCCGAGCGTTTCACTTTTTTGCAAAGCCTTCGCCGGATGCAGCGTGACGGTGCGCAAAATTTCCTCCGCGCCCAGCGTCGGCTCGTTTTTTTGCAACGCCTGCATCTCGGCAAAAAGGCTGAGCGAATCATTGCTCGCGAGGCTGTCGGTGCCGAGCGAGATGTTGACGCCGCAGTCGCGCAGTTTCTGGAATTGAAACCTGCTGTGCGCGAAATACGCGTGACTGCGCGGGCAGTGAACGATGTTTAAACTTTTGCCGGCGAGAAGATCGAAGTCGTCGGCGTCGAGCTCGTTTGCATGCGCGAGAATCCAGTTTTCATCGACGAGATGATTTTCCAGCAATCGCCGCAGCGAGGAACGCCCGCCGCAATCGCTCATGTCGCGCCCGAGCCCGCGCATGAAATCAAACAGCGGCCCACTCGCGTCTCGAAACATCGCCTGCTCCTCGCGCGACTCCGCGACGTGCGTCGTGAGCGGCATGCCGGTGATGCGCGCGCAGTCGTTCGCGAGGCGATAAAGCGCCTCCGATGAAGTGTAAGGCGCGTGCGGGCTGAGGCCGAAACCGCCGAGCCAGCCGGGCCGTTCCTTGAAAAACATGAACGCGCCGGCGACGAGCCGATCCGTGGCGACGCGATGCCGCACGTCGATCATTTCATAAAACCACCACGTGCGAATCGGCGGCGCGGGCATTTGCGGGAGCAGCTCGGGAAAAGCCTCGATGTTAAAAACAGTCGTCGTCCCCCATTTTTTCAACTCCACAAAACCGCTCGCAATCGCGCGCAAATAATCGCTGTCGTCGAGGCTGCGCTTGAGCGCGTTGATGCGCGCGATCCATTGTGTGAAAGGTTGCGCCGCGTGGATGGCGTTGCGCATCATCGAGTAATCGAGATGGCAATGCGCGTTGATCAAGCCGGGCAAAAGCGCCTGCTCACCAAGGTCGTGAAGCTTGCCGGCGTAGAGCCGTCGCACCTCGTCAAATGCCCCGACGGCTTGGATTTGGCCGCCGGAAATCGCCACCGCGCCGTTCTCAATCGGCGGCCCATCCATTGTCACGACGATGCGCGCGCGGCAGATCATTTTGGCGCTCCCTCGGTTCCACGGACGACATCGCGAGCGGCTGCGACGAGGAGATTACAGGCCTCGTGGCAGAGCAGGGGAATCGCCTGAAGGCCCGTGGCAGCTTGATCCACGGCCGGGTCGAACTTTTCCTCAGGCAGCGAAGTCATCGGAAAATTGTCGTCGATGCGCCACAAAATAGTTTTTAAACATCCGTCGCAGGATCGACAGAAACGGCCGATGAGCGAATCGGCCTGTTGGTCGGAGAGTTTCTTCGTCACCGCATACATTCCCGATTGGCGGTTCAGCGTTTCGCGCAGATTTACGCGGAGCAAAACTCCGCGCTCATGCGTCCTAAAGACGCCCAGCATTGCGGGGTAAAACTCTTCGATCGCAGCGCGCACTTCTTGAAGATCGCGCAACACGAGTTTCCAGCCGCGGCGCAAATTTGGCGCAGTCTTGAGCGGACGAAAAATTCCTGCGGCATCATATTTCGCAAGTTCGCGAGCCGCGATCGGAGAGTTAAACACCTGCAGATTGTCGCGGTCACTGTCAGCGTGATGCGTGATTTCGAATGTGCCGCGAATCACAATCTCGCCAATGCTTCCGCCGCCATTTTCCAGCAGTTTTTCGAGAGACGAAACGTTGCCGTTCACACGTGTTGAAAAGTCTCGTGATGCCGCGCGTCAAAGTCCTCAACCTGATCGAGCACGAGATCTGCAAAAAGTTTCTCTGTCCCGATCGCGCTGCTGTAAAAAAGCTCGCGGCCACTGATTTGATAAGGATTCCGGCGGAATACCTCCATCCGGCTCGCAGCCTCGGTCGGCGTATTTTCAATGCCGAGCAGCACCGGGATGTCCTGATGACTGTGCAGGCCATCGGCCACGAAAAATGGAACGGCGACAACGTTCCGTTGCGTTGCCATTTTCCGCCAATCAGTGACGAGTGGTTCCTCTTCCATGAACACGCCGAAAACTTCCGCGTATTCGCCGCGCTGTTGAATGAGCCGGACCTGATTCTTCACCGCCGCGCCGGAATTGTCGTTCAGCGAAGTGCCGTGACCGATGATCAAAAGGCTCGTCGCGCTCGGCGGCACACCGGGTGCGACTTCAGCGGCGCGATGCAGAAGCAGGTCAGTCATGCGCGCGTGATTTCCCACAGGCTCGCAATATTTGACCACTCGCCCGTCGCGCCATGTCACCGCGCCGGGAAGCTCCAGTTCGCGCGGGATGATTTTTTGCGTGAAGTAGCCTTCGCTGATGAAATTCGGAACGATGTAAATGTCCCCGCTTTCCACTGTGTATAACACCTGTCGCAGGCTCGGCTCTTCTTTCCAAAACGCGCAGGCAACTTCACCAAAAATGCCGCGAGCCCTGATTTCATCGGCGTGCGCGAGCGTCGGCGCGCTGGAATCGGGGTTGACCGTCGAGCCGTGGCCGACGATGATGAGCGCGCTGTCCGGTTTTGAAAACATTGCGGAGACTTTCGCGGATGCCCCGGGCGAAGTCTAATGGAATGCCGCGTCGATCGTCGCCACCTGCTGCCGCGCGCCATCGTCGTGGACATCGAATTCTGCGGCGTGACGGTAAGCGCGCAGCGCAGAATCGGGCTGGTGCGCGTGCAGCCACAAGTCTCCGAGCAGATGCCAGGAATCGGAGCGCCACCATTGCGTCGTGAGGACTTTTTGCAGCGCTAAAATTGCCGGCTTCAGCTCGCGGCGCTCGATGAGATGACCGATGTAGCGTTTCTGGATCGACCAATCGTTCGGCGCGGATTGAGCGGCTTCAGCAAGCAAGTCGACGCGATCGCGGCCGGTCTGTTTGTATTCCAAAATCGCGAGATCCTGAATCGCTTCCGAACGCGTCAGCGGAATGCGGGCAGCTTTTTCAAATGCGTCTTGCGCCTTTTCAAAATTGTTCTCGCGCAAATAAACAGCTCCGAGTCCGAGCAGTCCTAAAGGCTGTTCTGGCGCACGTTGCAACGCCGTCACGAAATATGCTTCGGCGACGCGCTGATGACCCTGCGCCGATTCGAGCTGGCCGAGATTAATCAGCATGCGCGCGCTGTCACCGCCGTCGGCAATCGTCCGCTCGAGAAAGGTCCGCTGATCGCGCCAATCGAAGTTGCGGGTAAAAGTTCGCGTTGCGAGAAATGCCGCCCAAGCCAGCAGCAGAGCCCATCCGGCGGATTTTGAAAGCCGAGGATGCGTAAGACTCAAAGCAGCGCCGGCAAACAAAAAAGCACTCGGAAAATAGAGCCAATGTTCGGCGACGGTCGCATTCAGACGCAGTAAATTCGAGACGGGCAAATACGCGATGACGAATGCAGCGAGGCAAAAGAACGCGCAGAGTTCGCGACGGCGCGTCCAGCGCATCCAGAAATAAAACGCGGCCATCAGCAGCACGCCGAGGAGCGATTGGAACTCGCGCAATTCAGCCGAGCGCAGGGTCGCATTCGCATCGCCGCGGCCAAAGGGGAGCACGTCGCGCTCCATGTGCAGGTGCGCTGGCGCAAGTAAAAGTCCCGCGTATTCAGCCCACGCCCGCGCGATCAAGATCGGCCGCGCGGCCGCGGCGATTGCAGTGGGCGGAGGCGGCGGCGTTTCGTGTTCTGCGGTAAAACGGAGCGCGCCGTAAATTCCAGCGATGCAGATCAGCGCGAGCAGCATCGGCCAAGGCTTTCGCTTGTTAAAAAAAGGAATGCACATCGCGAGCAGCGATGCGACGCAGCCACTTTCCTTTGACAACATTGCGGCGAGCAAACACGCCGCTCCGGAAATGAGCGACAGCGACGATCGCCCCATCGCCAAATAAAGTCCGGCGAAGCCGAAAAATGCCGCGATCAAGTCGGCGCGGCCTGACACATAAATCACCGCCGCGGAATGCAGCGGATGAATTGCCCAAATCGTCGCCACGGCTGATGCCAGCAGGGTTGCGCGCGGGACCGCAAAATGCGCAAACAATTTTTCGAGAAGTAAGAAAAGCATCACCGCGGCCGCCGCGTGCAGCAGCAGATTCGTGAGATGCCAGCCCCATGCGTGAAAGCCGAACCAAGCGTAATCCCAAGTGTTCGCCACGCGTTGCAGCGGCCGGTAAAAGTCCGACGGGGCCGCGTCGGTGAAAAGAAAATGGCGAAAACTTTGCGGCAGCAGCCGCCAGCTTCGGATGAACGGGTCGCGAAAAACCAACGCGGTGTCGTCCCAGACAAAGCCGTCGCGCAGGGCCGGCGCATAGACGGCGAAGACCGCGACGATGATCAGCAGAATGCCAGCAGTGCGTTTATTCAGAGCGCGCGATGATGCGCGGCGGCGCGCGCTGCATCAACTCCGAAACGGGCGCGCACATTTGGATGCGCTGCGTTCACACGTGCAAAGCTCGGTGCGCGCGAAACTAAAAGCATGGCCACAACAAAACAAAAAACCGCGGCAAAAAAGAACATCAAGAAGGCAGCAAGCGCCGCAAAAGCGAAAAAGACGATCTCGCATTTGCCGAAAAAAACGCGCAGTGCGCTTGGGAAAAAAGGAGCGGCGGCTGCCAAGAAAAAGCGCGACGGCTGAAATTCTCTTCAAGTCCGAATCCTCTGCCGGCGCCGATTTGCAGGCGATGTTTGCTTTCTTCTCCAACCGCTTGGGCTGCATCGGCTCACTGCTCGTCTCGCTCCTCGGCACCGCGCTTTTGATTCTTCTCATGCGCGGCTGTCATGGAGCAATGTGAGGGGCGATGAGCGCTGACCCGATCCTCGATGCCGTCATCGTCGGCGGCGGGCCGGCCGGGCTCAGTGCCGCGCTCGTGCTCGGGCGCTGCCTGCGCCGCGTGCTGGTCTGCGACGCCGGCTTGCCGCGCAACGCGCCCGCGCGCATTTTCAATGGCTTCCTCTCGCGCGACGGTTCGACGCCCGCGGAGTTCCTAGAAATTTGCCGCAAGCAGCTTCGGCGCTACGAAACGGTCGAGCTGCGCAAAGTAAAAGTGGAGGATGTCGAACGCGGCGATCGGCGATTCACGGTCGTCCTCGAGACGGGCGAGCGCATTGTGACGCGGCTGATTTTGCTCGCGAGCGGGCTCGTCGATGAACTGCCGCAGATCGAGGGCTTGAAACAATTTTACGGAAAGACTGCGCACAGTTGCCCGTATTGCGACGGCTGGGAAAGTCGCGGCGAGCCGATGGCGGTTGCGGGTGGAAACCAGTGCGCCGTCGATCTCGCGATTGAACTGCTTTTGTGGAGCAAGGACGTCGTCCTTTGCACGAACGGCTCGCTGACTTGCGATGAAAAATCGCGCGCACAATTGCAACGCGCGGCTGTGCGAATCATCGACACACCGATCGCGCGGCTCGAGGGCGAGGGCGAGGAGCTGCGCGGCATCCGCTTTACCGATAGAAGTTTTCTTCCGCGGAAAGTGCTTTTCTTTTCTCCCGAGCAACACCAGCGCTCGCCGCTCGCCGAACGCCTCGGCTGCGGATTTTGTCCCGACGATGTGTGTTGCATCGAGTCCGGAGATGATACGGCGACGTGCGTGCCGGGCGTTTATGCAGCGGGCAATGCGAGTAAAGGCGTGCAACTCGTGATCGCCGCTGCCGCCGAGGGAACGCTCGCGGCCGTTGCGATGAACAACGCGCTGCTCGAGGCCGATGCCGAAACCGGCGCGCTCGCCGACGCGGAAATCGCAGGCATTTGACAGCAGAGTTTTAAAACCGGCTGCCGCACTCCGTGCGTAACTTGTTTATGCCAGCAAAATCCAAAAAACAGCAGATGGCCGCCGGCGCTGCACTCGCGGCGAAGCGCGGCGAAAAATCAAAGTCTTCGCTCAAGGGCGCGTCGAAACAAATGGTGAAGTCCATGAGCGAAAAACAGCTCGACGAACTCGCGAGCACGAAGCGCAAAAAGCTTCCTGCCAAAAAGACTAAAAAGTAAGCAGCCGCGCGCCGGCTGCTTTGCAAAAATGGCGCGCCAAAAAAAACCGGCTACGCGGCGCGATGCCTTTCGCATCGGCATTTCCGGCTGGACCTACGCGCGCTGGCGCGGCGTTTTTTATCCGCCCGGATTGGCGCACCGCAGCGAACTCAGCTACGCGAGTCGAAAGGTCAATTCCATCGAGATCAACGGCTCCTTTTATTCGCTCCAGCGCCCGACCAGCTATCAGCGCTGGCACGACGAAACGCCAGACGACTTCATCTTCAGCGTCAAAGGCTCGCGCTTCATCACTCACATGAAAAAGCTGCGCGACATCCGCATCCCGCTCGCAAACTTTTTCGCGTCGGGATTACTGTGTCTCCGCGAAAAGCTCGGGCCGATCCTTTGGCAATTCCCGCCGAATCTCAGATGGGACGCCGAGCGATTCGGTAGCTTTTTCGATCTACTCCCGCGGGACACCGCAGCCGCCGCGGAGCTCGCGCGCGAGCACGACGCGAAACTCGAAGGCCGCGCTTGGACGAAGGCCGACGCCGCGCGACCAATCCGCCACGCGGTCGAGATTCGCCATCCCACTTTTCTCACGCCGGAGTTCTTTGCGCTTTTGCGCAAACAGAACATCGCCTTCGTCATCGCCGACACCGCGGGCAAATGGCCATACATCGAAGAAATTACCGCCGATTTTGTTTACTGCCGCCTCCACGGTGCGGAGGAACTTTACGCCAGCGGCTACACCGAAACGGCGCTCGACTGGTGGGCGCGGCGTCTCCGTCAATGGCAGCGCGGCCTGCAGCCCGACGACGCCCGGCTTCTCACGCACACGCGGCTGCGCAAAGCCGCGCAAGACATCTTTCTCTACTTTGACAACGACGCCAAAGTTCACGCTCCTTCTGACGCAATCAATCTCGCGAAGCTTCTACGCGAATAGCTGGCAATGGAGCTGAATCGTGAAAGTGTTCTAGAAGCCAATGCTCGCTCCGCCGTCCACGGGCAGGACAACTCCAGTGATGAATTTGCCGCCGTGGAGCAAAGGTAAACCGCAGCCCAGCCAATGTCGTCCGCCTCGCCGAAGCGATTCATAGGCGTGCGGCCGAGAATTTTTTCGGCGCGGGAAGGATCGTTCCGAAGCGCGTTGCGCATCATCTCGGAATCGATCCAGCCGGGCGCGATCGCATTCACTCTGACTCCCTGCCCTGAGACTTCGGCGGCGAGCGTGCGCACCATTCCGATATAGGCGCTCTTGGCCGCGCTGTAGGCCAGCACCAACGGAATGCCGAAAAGCGACGCCATTGAGGCGATGAAAACAATATTCCCATGCTGGCGCGCGAGCATCCCGGGCAGCACGGCGGCGCTGAGAGCGTGCGCGCCCAGGACGTGGGTCTGTAAGACCGAATCAAACTCTGCGATTTTAGTTTCGGCGGCTGGTTTTTTGAGATGAATCCCGGCGTTGTTGATCAGGATCGAAATGGGAGAGGCGGATATTTTCTCCGCCTGTTCGATACAATGCTCCGCGGCTGCGAAGTCAGTCACATCGTGGGAAATCCCAAACGCCCCGTCGCCAAGCTCTCGCACCGCTTTTTCGATCGCATCGCTCCGCCGCCCCACGAGCACTACACGCGCGCCGGCGGAGACGAAGCAGCGCGCCATGCCAAAGCCGAGGCCACTCGCACCGCCTGTGATGACTGCAGTCTCACCGGCGAGTGAAAAAGGTCCTGCGGCCGCGTCTAAGCTCTGTGGATTGGAAGATTTCATCCTGCGTTAGGTGGATGAACGCATGTTGCCGAAGCGGATTGCGAATGGAAGAAAACATTCGGAACGCCCTTTTCATCAGTTGCTTTTTTCCGGAGTATCAAGGCTCCTTGAAAACGTTGCGAATAGACTCACACAATCATTTTTGGAAATACGATCCGGCCCAACATACTTGGATGACCGATCAGATGGGAGTGTTGAAGCGGGATTATCTGCCGGACGATTTTAAGCCTTTATTGGAACAGGCAGGCTTTGACGGAAGCGTGGTCGTCCAAGCGCGTCAAAGTCTGGAAGAAACGGAATGGTTGCTAGGACTGGCAGAGCGCTATGACTTCCTAAAAGGAGTTGTAGGATGGGTCGACTTGCAATCACCCGAAGTTCGGAGCCAGCTAGGAAAATACTCTTCCTCTCCGCATCTGCTTGGCGTCCGGCATGTGGTGCATGATGAACCAGATGATAGGTTCATGCTTCGAAAGGAATTCCTTCGCGGTATTGAACAATTGGAAGACTTCGAGTTGAGCTATGACTTGTTGTTATTTCCGAAGCACCTGCCGGTAGCGGCGGAGCTTGTCCGGAAGTTCCCCCAGCAGCGTTTTGTGGTGGATCACATCGCAAAGCCTTCTCCTAATCGCGGACCCATCTCAGGTTGGAAAGAAGATATTGAGCGGCTGGCATCATTCCCAAAAGTATACTGCAAGCTATCCGGCATGGTAACTGAAGCCAGCTGGAACGCGTGGCACGCCGAAGACTTTCACGCTTATCTAGATCATGTTTATGAGGCATTCGGACCAGAGCGCCTGATGATCGGCTCGGACTGGCCCGTATGCACCTTGGCTGGCAGTTATGCGGCTGTCATGCAGATCGTCATCGACTGGCTTGAACGATTTCAAGTGTCCGTTAGGGAGAATATCCTCGGCGGCAATTGCGCCACGTTTTACAAGCTTCGATTCGAAAATTGACTTCGCTCTACCCGATGTCCTAGAACTGCATTTGGCTGACAGAGTTCAGCCAAGCAGTTCACCTCCATCAACATGACAAATCCAATCGTCGGCGTTTTCTACCACTGGCTTGGCGGCCTGGCTTCCGCGAGTTTTTACATTCCATATCGCGCCGTAAAAAAGTGGTCGTGGGAAACCTACTGGCTCGTTGGTGGTTTTTTTAGCTGGATCATTGCTCCAATGGTTTTCGCTACGCTGCTGGTTCCGAATCTTTGGACGATGTTGGGCGCCGCTCCTGGATGGCCACTTTTCTGGGCCTACTTTTTCGGGGTGATGTGGGGTTTTGGCGGCCTTACCTTTGGCCTGACGATGCGCTACCTAGGCATCGCCCTCGGAATGGCGGTAGCGCTTGGATTTTGCGCTGCTTTTGGGACACTCGTTCCACCAATCTTCTCCGGACAGCTCGGTAAAATTATCGGCACTAGTTCCGGACAGATGATCCTGCTTGGTGTAGGAGCATGCCTTGTGGGGATCTGCATCAGTGGAATGGCCGGGATGTCGAAGGAGCGTGAGCTTTCGCCAGAACAGAAAGCGGCGACTGTAAAGGAGTTTAATTTCGGTAAGGGGATGTTAGTGGCGACTTTTTCGGGAGTGATGAGTTCGTGCTTCGCCTATGGATTGGCAGCGGGAAAGCCATTGGCAGAAATTAGCAAGGCGAGCCTTCTTAAAAACGGAGGAAGTGACCTATGGCAGAATCTTCCGGTCCTCGTAGTCGTATTGTGGGGCGGCTTTACGACGAACTTCATCTGGTGTGTGATCCTTAATATTAGAAATCGCACCAGCCACGAATATTTGAACCTGAGTAACCGAGCAGTGGGCGAGCTATGTGCGGTTGAGGGAGTAATGCTTTCGAATGCCGTGGAGGAAAAAGCAGCGCAAGGGTCTTCCGCCCTCTCGAACAGTGGATCATCGACTCCAGTCCCGTTACTCTGGAATTACTTCTTCTCCGCTATAGCTGGCATTACGTGGTATCTTCAGTTCTTTTTTTATAGCATGGGACAAACGAAGATGGGGAAGTTCGAGTTTTCGAGTTGGACGTTGCACATGGCAAGCATCATTATTTTTAGCACGCTCTGGGGAATTGTTTTGCATGAATGGAGAGGCACGAGCAGGCGAACTCATGTGCTTATCGGCATCGGACTGGCAGTGCTGATTGGATCGACGATGATTGTCGGTTACGGAAACTACTTAGGTTTAGCGGCAGCGTCGCACTAAAGGGCTTGCTCGCAACTATTGCCCAAATTGTTTGGTGTAGACGAGACGCCAGCGCGTTCCGCGCACAGCAGCATCCGGGTGAGCTGACAAGTTGGCATCTTCTGTATTGGCCAATGCGTTGCCCTGGCTGTCGGTGATGTTCGCAGTGTTCGGATCGTAGTATTTTTCAATCGTAAAGGCGCCGCGGTATTCGCCCGTGACCTGGTCGCGATCTTCGCGCCAAACACCCGGAGTGCCGTTGACTGCTTGCTGCACACTTTGCGCCCGCACATGGACGGTGAAGGTGTTGGACTTGGTTGTCACGCGCGGGTAGATCATTGAATAGGGCCGCTCTACGCTGTTGTCTCCGGTAAGACTGTTTGTAGTCCAGAAGGTAGATAGAGTTGAAGAAGTGGAACCGAGCGGTATCAGCGGGACGTCGCAAATCTGGGAAGCCGAAACGAAGAAATTTGGCAGTCTCGCGGAGTTGGAAGTTCTATTAAAGACCGGATAGAAGGCGGTGGAGTTGGTGATCAACTGGTTGAGAGTTTGATCCGCATCGATCGGATAACGTGTCGTGGCGGCGGCAACACCACCTGATGTCTTATATCCCTTGGTGAAATTGTTTACCGACGGATTCAAAGCAGTCACCATAACCGACTTCAAAACGGCTCTCATGCCTGTAGTTCTGGTGATGTAGGTGAACGGCGCGATCTGCGTGTTCAGATTGATCTTTCCGGAAGTAGAGAGTGGTCCGCTGATGCTCCAGGGCTCGACGATTGGCATCCAGAAAAGGTCGAGCAAAAGGTGATCCGGCGGATTCAAAGTTGGGTTCGCATTTCCCGGATGAGTATAGGTGCCGTGGTAACCCGGCAACGAGGCGGGTCGAAAAAGCAGCGTCTGCCATGGACTATTGAATCCTACCGGCAGGGAGCCAAACATGACGGGCGAAGAAAGTTGCCGGTTAGGAGAAAAAAGGGTGGTCATCGGTGCGCCATATTGCTGCATCACGGTATAGTTCCCAATATAGGGGACGGTGGAGCTGGAACTAGGAGTCATGCCTTCGTCCGGCTTGTTGATCCATGGGCCGTCGGCGACTAAACCTTCTCCGTTATCCCAGTCAGCGGTTCCAGCGAGGGCACTCGTGCCGCCGCTCAATATCAAACCTGGAATGGCCTTCGCGGAATAGTTATTAAAAGGAGGAATATCGGGGCCGAAACCACCAAAACTTCCGCTAGTTCCGCCTGTGTAGCCGGCAACAAAGCTGCCCGATGTATAACCAGATGCCCAATTGTCGCCCGTGCCCATCCGGAAGCAGTTGGTGTTTGTGTTGTAGGTCGTGGAAGTAGGAGTTCCTGTGACCTCAAAAGTATTTTGCGTAGGATCGGAAGCGGGGATTTTGGGAGCCAGGGCGACCAGACGCGTATCTCCGTCAAGAGGCTGTTTATCCAAAGGCCCCGTCGCAGTCACTGTCCGGACACTGTCATTGCCGGTGTTGTAAAGAAAGTAACCACCGTTCGCATATGCACCGCAACGGTAGTTACCTTTGGGAGCTGTCCCACTGGCCAGCGCGGCTGGATAGCTGACGGTGCCGGTGCCAGACGAGGCAGTCGCTGAGTAGATGCTTGTCGCACCATTTTGTCTGAATGCGCCATACCAGTTATTGCTTGAATCCAACCAGAGCGTCGGCACCGGCGCTTGGATGGACGGAAAGTTAAAGGTAAATTGCTGAAGCTGAGTCCCGGGTGAGGCGGCGGTGCCAGCCAGCCCATAGGTTGTCATCGTGACTTTTCCCGAGATTGAAACCGGACCGGTCGCTGGAATCAAAGCCAAGCCCGTCGCATACATTGAGTCCTTTGGGCAAGCTGTGCCGCCATTAAAACTGCCAGTTTCAGCAAAGCAGAGCGGATCGAGTGGACCTCCTATGCCCGATGCATCGCGCGTGCCGGTGATGGTGCCCAGACGGTATAGGTCCGGCATTACCGCACTCCAGGTGGAAGTAGCGTTAGAGCCTCCAATGGTTAGGTTCAGACTGTTATAGCGAATCCGCATGTTATTATACATGGGAACGTAGCCCGCCATCGGGCTGACGAACCTCGGTATCAAAGCCCATTCGACCAAGGTTTGCTGTGAAGGATCATAGGTGGTGCCGGCGAGGCTTCCAGCTCCCGCGCCTCCGATAGTAATACTCTTGGCGACATTGCCCGATTCCGCTTTAGTGAGATCGGCCCTGTCATCGACCTTCACGATCGCGAGGCCGAGCTCGGAGATCGTATTGAAGCGTCCAAATCCTCGGGTAGTCCCACCGCTTCCACTCGGCGTGATCTGGATCGGCACTACTTGACCAAGAGCGGCTTGATTGACATTGCCTGTCCCGCTGGACGGAGGGTTGGCCGTGTAGGGCGCAGCGCCAGAGCTGTTGTCCGCCAAATTTGAGGAGCGGATGTAATCAAAGATTTCTGTCAGAATCTGTTCGCTGTCCTTGGCGCCGAACGGATTGACGTTCCCATATTTCGTAGACGAAGAAAAGCTGGTGCCAAAGCCAGGGATGCTCTGGTTCATGAGAGACTGAAGATAGGCATATACTTGAGGGTTCCGTGCCACTCCTCCGATAGTGGCAGAGGTGTAGTCCACGGTAGTGCTGGTCGGATCCTTGCGTGCGAAGATCATCGGATGCTGATTGCCAGCCGTAGCACTGTTGGCCACAGTGGCAGAGCGCAGGATGGCATTGTCAAAGGCGGTGCGGTTCGATGCATGAGAGTCATCCCAGACCGGCCACATCGCCACGCGCGGAAGGCCGAAAAGATTCAACTCCGGAGCCTTGCTGCTGGAGGTGAGGAAAAAGCGGGTGCGCTCGATGACATTCTGGACCGTGGAACCCGAGCCTACGGCTTGCACAGTGCGCGTGGTATCCGTGGAGGCTGGTGGCTTGAAAGCAAACTCATCCACGCTGGCGTAGAGCCGATCTAAGTCAGTGGTTAAATTCGCAGTGTTAGGCGCTGCCGTCCCACCCATTGAGGATTGACCTGCTGTATCAGTGACTCGCGGAATGGCATTGGTGATCGCCTGCACAAGATCATTTCGCGACAAACCACCCAGAGCCGAGCCAAGGACCGTGGAAAGACAGGTCGTCGCGGGATGTCCCGGGTAACGTTGATACTCGTGCTGCGCTCCTTGATAGGTTGCAAGGAGCACATCTCCTATCGCTGTAGTTTGTGGATATGAGAAGCTGTCGGGAGACTTTCCAGTGTTTGCCACCGGCGTATCCCAATAGGTTCCCTCGGAGGCTGTGTTGAGATTGACCTTGGCACTTTCGTCATCGGTCCAAAATGCGATGCGCCCCACGATCGGGTTGTTTTTGGTGGGGATGTTCGCCGTAAAGGTCGCGCTCGGAACTGTAGTGCTCGCTGAAGCAATGTCCGGGCAGGTCAAAGTTCCATCGCGCAGCACATAGAGCCATCGCACCGGCATCGGCAGCCGGGCTGTGTTTGTGCCGCTGCTGACCTGCACCACGCCGTCGACTCCCGCAGTGTAGCTAAAGCCCTCCACCGGAGTCGAAGGATCGGTCGCACGCGGATCGGCAATGGGGAAAATCACATCCGAAGGATTGGTCGCGTTCGCAATCGGCGCATTGAGATCGGTGAAGTAGGCCGGCTTCTTGTCCCAAAGCGCATCGAGATCCGAGGAGGGTGAGAAGTTGGTCACCGCTGGATTGGTGTCCGCCGTCACCACCATGGTGTCCGAGGAGTAGAGCTTGTAATACTTATACGGCGCACTCGAGGCACTGGTCCCGGTGCCAAAGGTGCGGATCATCCCCGGCTGGCAGGCCCACGCAGTCGTCGTTGTTTCCCGTGGCTCGGTCGCATTGGTGATCGTCCCCTGCACCAATTGCACGGCCGAAGCCGCCAATTGCCGCGAACGCAAGTTCGACGCCGAAGCTTTCGCGCCCACAACTTCCGTGGTCACGCGGGTGAAAAACGCCACCACCAGCACCATCAACAACACCAGCATCCCCAGCACCAACACCAACGCCACTCCGGCCCGGCGGCGGTGGGAAGGTGCCTTCACAAGCAACTAATTCGAAGGCCCCTTGGAAACCAGAGGCACGGCAGAGGAAAAGAGCCGGTAATCGATATGATTCTTTTGCAGAAACGCCGTGAGGTTATTGAGATCGGTCTGCCGAGAGGTATAGGAAGCATCCGATAAGAAAGTAGAACCGTTATTATATAGTCCGCCAAAGTCCGGCATGGAAGTCGAAGTAGATTGGAAGCGCGCAAAGGTTTTAGGATCGACCGCTATCATGATGACCTGGACCAAGGGCGGAAGCTGATTGTGTGAATTGGGAGTAAGCCCTGAGTCCTTGGAAGTATCATAGGAATACTTTGGGGCGATGTCAGTCGAGGTTCCGTCGGCCGCGCCGCCGCTGGGGCTGCTCGCATCCTTGGGAGCGACCATCGGGAGAAATGCAAGAAGGATGATATTCTCGGCGATTGGATGGATCCTCGATGGGCTGGTGGACTTTATTGGATCCTGGAACCAGTCAAGTCCAGTATACGACCATGACTTGGATCGCGGAGGGTTCTGACCGTTTGAACCGGAAGTATATTTGTAGACGGATAAAGAGTCGGAAGGTTCGGCCAATTCCATCAGCCGAAAGCGCCATTGCAGCGGGATGGTCGCCGGTAGAAACGTAGGACGCAGATTTGCGTCGCTTCCCCATTCGATAAAGAAGCCCCAGGTATTCAGGAGCGTTTCCATCTGTCCAAATGAACTGTCACTCACGTATCCAAAAGGAGCTTGGAAGAAGATAGCGTGAGTGGGATGGCTCGCAGACGAAGCGCTGCCGATTAGGGTTTGTGCACTACCGGAAATAAAGCGAAGCTCTGAAGCTCGAACATACTGGTTGGTTACAACGTTGTTTGGATCGATGTCGTTGTAGGTATTTAAAGTAGCCTGGCTTAAGCGCCGAGTAATCGCTTCGAATGCATCGCGCGCTTCCCGAAATTGATCAATCTTCGCAGTCGTTTGTGAAGTAGTTCGTTGGACTGTGCCGGTAATCTGAACCAGAGCTATCATTAGCATGACCAGGATCAGCATCGAGACCAACAACTCGACGAGTGTGAAGCCGAGTCGCTGACCCGTGTTTGAGTATCGAGGCGCGATCATAGGCTGCGAGCGACGAATGCGCTGTAAGTGTAAAGGGGAACAGCGCCGGTGGCAGCAGGAGCTGAGCTGAGCGCACCTGTCCAAAGGCCAGTTGTGGCATTGGTGGCCAACTTCTGGTTGCTAGGATCATAGGCGACCTGAATGGTGACCGAGGCGAGATCAACGTTGGTCAAAGTAGTCCCGCCGCTTTTCTCCAAAGGAGTAGTCACAGGAACTACTCGGATATTGACGTGATAGATCGTCGTTGAGTCAGCGGAACTAGTTTCCGTTCCATCCTCAGTAAAGAAACGCTCGGGAAACTGATAGACCGAGCCTGCCGCCGCCGGCGCGTAACGCGTCGTGTTCGTCAAGTTGTCAAAGGTCATGCTTTTTACTTCGGAGAAAATCTTCTCCTCGATTTGTGACGTGATGCTGATGTCCTTTGCAGTGCGAAAGCTGCCCAACCCGACTGGGATCAAGCCAAAGATCGCCAGCAGCGCGAAAGCCATTACGCCGATTGCGAGGGTGACTTCGATCAAGCTGAAGGCTTCGCGCGCGTCACATTTCCAGCGCGTCACGCGAGTCGCCGCATGAACTTCTCGCACGCTTGCTGCGAACGAAACTTTACGGCCTGTAGATAATTGTATGTCCATTAAATGGATCGATCTTGATGGTGAAAAAGTTTGGCGGAGGGGTTTGCAGACCATCACCGTTGGTGATCGCGTGCAGCGTCACATACCAAAGACTACTCCGCGGGATCAGACTGTCCGAACCATCGGGCATGATCTGGAAGGAGACGTATTTATAGTTCATGCCGACTCTCGGCAACAGCGGGTCCGCAACCGGATGCTGTGTTGACGTCGTCGATGAAGCGGTGATTTCGCCGCCCGGCGACTGCTGGATTAACGAGGAAAGAATTCCGGAATCCATGATCACGGTGTTTGGAAGGAGGAGCATCTTGCCGGTCGGTTTCTTTGAGGTCCCATCCTCAGAGATTTCAAAGCCTTGAATCGCACGGTAGAAGCCTGAAGGAGTCGAAGTCTTCTCTCCCGCCATGCTTGGATCGGCGAAACGATAGAGCCGCACTTCGACAGTTCGATTCTTCGAGAGTGCCTGTTGACGCAATAGCGCGAGTTCATCCTGCACCATTTGTCCGCCTTGGCTGAGTTGCGAACCGCGCATGATGCCGCTCATTGAGGGCGCAACGAGCGCGGTCAAAAGGATGATGATCGCCATGACGACCAGCAGTTCGACGAGGGTAAACGCTCGCCGCGAGGTGGACTCATTGAATACCGGAGGAAAAGAGCACGAGAGGGCTCTCTGGCGGTTTCCGTTCTGTATGCTCTCCATGGGGGGAATGACGAACTTGTAGCTATAATGTATTCTTCATTTTCACAATCCGCACGTGAAATATGGCGAAAAAGTCAACTTTCTTTCGAGCCGCCATTTTTTCCACATCTCTAGTCGCTGATCATTACGATCGGCCCATGCTCTTCAGCCGCACTCCCCTTGGGATCGAGGCTGACGGCAAACTTTTCCGCATGAGAAATCGGCTCGCTTGCGTGGAAGGAAATTGGAGTCAGGTCGGGTTTCTCAACTGTGAAAACTCCCGCGCTCACCGGCTGCGGGTATTTCGGATCAATCACCCAGAGATGATAATGCCGGTCGGATTCTGCCGGCGGCACGCCGATGACCTTCAACATTCCGCTCTGCTTTTCCTCGTCCCAAACGACCACAGCGGATGCGTTCGGCGCGCTTTCGAGTTTTGACGAGAGCATTGCGATCTGCATTTTGCAAAAGACGTCGCGCTGCTGCAGGTCGTCGAGCTGCGACAAAAGTTTTCCGCGATCTGAATTCAAAATGAAACAAGCGACGGCGAGAGACGCCGCGATCGCCCAGGGAATCGCGGGCTTTACAAACGAAAAGGGAACAACTTTCTCCTCGCCACGGATCTGCGAAAAAATCCGCGCTTCCAGTTGCGGCGGCACTTCGCGCGGCGGCGCGCGATGCGCGAGCGCGGCGGCCGTCTCCCGCAACGCAGCCACGTGCTGCCGCAAATCTGCATCGGTTTCACATCGCGACTCGAACGCCCGCGCGTCTTCGGGCGCGAGCAAATCCAGCACATAAAGCGAAGCCGTTTCTTCTGTTGGTTCGTCGATCATCGCTTTTGCAAAAGGGTTTGCAGCGCCAGCATGCCTCGCCGGATTCGCGCCTTAATCGTGCCAAGCGGCACAGCGAGCCGCGTCGAGATGTCGGTGTGGGTGAGGCCGCTGAAAAATGCGAGATCGATGGCCTCGCGCTGCTCGACTGGAATCTGCGCCATTGCCGCAAAGATGCGTTTCCGTTCGTCACCAGACTCTGCCGCGTCGAGTCCTGAGTTTGACGCCGCGGCATGGGAATTGTTTTTAAATTCTTCGCCGACCCTTTCCATTTTGTGCTGGTGACGATTGGTCGCGCGCAGCCGATCGATCGCTTTGTGCCGTGCGATCATCACCGCCCACGTGAAGACGCCACTGCGCGTGGAATCGTAGGTCGCCGCTTTTTTCCACATTTGGATGAAAGCTTCCTGCAGCGCGTCCTCCGCCTCTTTTTGATCGCGGAGAATTTCGTAAATCATCGAAAACAATCCCGGCGAAAATTTGCGATAAAGCTGCGCAAAGGCGTCTTCATCACGAGCGACGACGCGCGCGATCATTTCTGCATCCGCAGCCCGAGCGGCGGCGCCGGTTTGGGGGGAATCTGAAAACTCGGCGGACACGGGCTGAAAATCTGCATGGGCGCAAACTCCGGCACAAGGCGATTCTCGAAATGCGCGCGGCCTGGCACCCAGCGGATTCGGCAAAACTTCACGCGAGACGCGCGCTGAGTTTCGCTGGCCGGCAGTGGAAATGTGTCACACTTGTTTTAGACGCACGAAAGCGCGCGACAGATGCATGTGCGAAAGTTTTTTCCTCATCCATCCGGCGGCGGCGTTTCGATAGAAGAGGTATGACCGACACCAATAAAATCACCCGCGCGCAGATGATCGATTTTCTCAACGAAGACCTGGCGCGCGAATACCAGGCGATCATTTCCTACGTCATCTACAGCCAGACGATCAAAGGCGCGCAATTCATGGACATCGCCGGTGAGCTCGAAAAGCACGCGGCCGAGGAGCTGGAGCACGCGATCGTGGTCGCGAAACAGATCGATTATCTCAACGGCACGCCGACAAAGACGCCGAAGGAAATCCGGGTATCGAGCGAGGCGGTCGACATGCTCCGCTTCGATCTCGAGAACGAAAAAGTGACGATCATCAATTACCGCGAGCGCATTCGTCAGGCCGAGGCAATGGGCGAATTTGCGATCGCCGAGGCGCTGCGAAAAATCATCGCGCAGGAGCAGG
Source organism: uncultured Verrucomicrobiae bacterium (assembly GCA_963836755.1). GTDB lineage: Bacteria > Verrucomicrobiota > Verrucomicrobiia > Chthoniobacterales > Chthoniobacteraceae > JAJPJG01. The sequence continues at coordinate 734,309 of CAWIKF010000001.1, forward strand.
AACATTTGACCGATCTCGCCGACGCGCTCGGCATCGATAATCCTGAGATCAGCGATTGAACACGCGGAAATGGGACGATTACCATTCAGGCAGTGCGGTCGAAGTCGCGAATGCGATGCCGACGGCGCGCAGAACCTTGACGCCAGGCAATACGTGCCCGTCCGCCGAGCAAAATCATCTCGACGCGGCGGTCGTTGAATTGATGATGCCGGGGATGAAAGGCGCCTGAATGTTGCGGCTTGCGCGCTGCTGCCTTCTGTTTTACATCGTGGTAACAACCGCCCATGCGGGAGAAGTTCTCATCGCGGTGGCGGCCGATGCGACAGGAGCCGTTCGGGAGATCAATGCAGCCTTTGAAAAAGCGCATCCGGGCGCAAAGCTACAGCTCGCGAGCGGATCATCCGGCAACCTTTTTGCGCAGATTGACAACGGGGCGCCATTCGATGTTTTTCTTTCCGCCGACACCAATTATCCGCGCGAACTCGCGAAGGCTGGGTTCGCCGTGGAAGCGAGCATCCATGCCTATGCGCGAGGACGCATCGTTCTTTGGACGACAAGGCCAGGGCTCGATGTCGCGAAAGGTTTGGCGCTTTTACGCGATTCACAGTCCTTTAAAAAAGTGGCGATCGCCAATCCGAGCCACGCTCCTTACGGACGCGCGGCAAAGTCTGCGCTTGAGCATGAAAAATTATGGGACGAACTCGCGCCGCGCCTCGTCCTCGGCGAAAATGTTTCACAGGCCGCGCAGTTTGTGCAGACCGGAAATGCGGACGCCGGCATTGTCGCGTTGTCGCAAATGAAGGAAGTCGCAGCGGCGAAAGCCGGGAACTTTTTTTTGATTCCGCAGGCGTTTTATCCGCCGCTGGATCAGGGTTCCGCGTTGTTGAAACACGGCGCGGACAATCCGCTGGCGAAAGAATATTTGGAATTTCTTAACACGTCTCCGGCAGCGCGAAAAATCCTCGACAATTACGGATTCGGATTGGAAAGGTGACCGCGATTTTTCAAACCGTGACCCATCTTCCACCGGAATTTTGGCAGGCTTTGTGGCTGACGCTGCGCCTCGCTTTTTGCACCACTTTTTTTCTGCTCATCCTCGGGCTGCCGCTCGCGCAGTGGCTCAATCGCGGTCGCGGCCGCTTCATGATTTTGGTTGAGACGCTCGTGACGCTGCCGGTCGTGCTGCCGCCGACGGTGATCGGTTTTTACCTGCTCTTCTTTTTTGCGCCGCAAACTTTTCTCGGCAAAATCTGGATCGCCGTGCTGGGCCGGCCGCTCGCTTTCAGTTTTTCCGGGCTCGTCGTCGGCTCGATTCTTTACAGCCTGCCGTTCGCGATTCAGCCGTTCCAGGCGGCGCTGCGCGCGGTGCCCGAGGTTTTGCTGGAAGCGGCGAAAATGGACGGCGCGTCTGCGCTGCAAATTTTTCGGCACGTCATGCTGCCGGTCGCCGGCGGCGGAATTTTGGTCGGCGTGATTTTGAGTTTTGCGCACACGATCGGCGAGTTTGGCGTCGTGCTGATGCTCGGCGGCAGCATTCCCGGCCAGACGCGCGTCGCGTCGATCGCGCTCTTTGATGAAGTGCAAAAACTGAATTATCCGATGGCTCATGCCTACGCGCTGGTGCTGCTCCTGGTCTCGTTCGCGTTGATTTTCGGGATGAGCTGCGTGCGGCGCAATGGCCTGCGCAGCATCTATTGATCGGCCTCGCCGGCCCGCGCAGGTAAGGTTGGACAAAAGCGGCAACGACCACCATATTCCCGACCCGCCATGTCAATTCTCATCAACCTGCTGCTCGGCATTTTCGTGCTCGTGTCGTCTCTTTTGATCCTGATCGTCCTCATGCAGCGGCCGAAAAGCGAAGGCCTCGGCGCGGCTTTCGGCGGTGGGATGACCGAAAATCTTTTTGGTGCGCAAACCACGAATGTGCTCGGAAATGCCACGCGCTATCTCGGCGCGTTTTTTTTCATTCTCGCGCTCATTCTCTCGATGCTTTACGCGAAGCAATCGCAGCGCAAAAGCGCACTCCAGCAGGAGTTGATTAAAACAGCGCCGCCGGTTGCGATTCCGCTGACATCGCCGGCTGCGTCGCCCGCGGCATCCGCCGCTCCGTCAGCTTCCGCAGCTGGGAGCGAAAAGTCTTCGCCGCATCCAGCGGCATCGGCGGCAGCGAGCTCAAAAAATAGTCAGTAACTTCCGGCTGCTGTGAAAAGCGTGCGCGGTTTTGCTTTCGCGGCGCTGCTGATTTTTCTCGCCGGATGCGCAAAGCGATCCGACCGCGCCGATCTCGTTTTTCTCAACGGCGCAGAGCCGGAAACGCTCGATCCCGCGCTCATCACCGGCCAACCGGAAGGCCGCATCGCCAGCGCGCTTTTCGAAGGTTTGACGACATTCAACTCTGCGGCGCAGCCGGTGCCCGGCGTGGCGGAGCGGTGGGAACTTTCGCCCGACAAGCGCATCTACACTTTTCACCTGCGCGCAAACGCCCGCTGGAGCAACGGCGATGCGATCACTGCGAATGATTTTCTGAAATCGTGGCAGCGCACGCTCGCGCCGGAGACCGCGTCGGAATACGCCTATCAACTTTACTACATCAAAAACGCGCGCGCTTTCAACGAAGGGACGCTGCACAATTTCTGGCAGGTCGGCATTCGCGCGCTCGACCCGCTCACGCTCGAGGTCACGCTCGAAAATCCGACGCCATTTTTCCTCGATCTCTGCGCGTTCACCACGCTCATGCCCGTGCATTTGCCGACCGTTTACCGCTACGGCGATGGCTGGATCAAGCCCGGCAAACTCGTCGGCAACGGCGCGTATCAGCTCACGGAGTGGCGCATCAACGACCGTGTTCGCCTTGTTAAAAATCCGTTTTATTGGAATGCGGCGCACGTGGCGATGCGCAGCGTCGATGTGCTCCCGGCCGCGCGCGCGAACACAGCATTCAACTACTACGCGACCGGCCTCGCCGACCTCATGATGGACAAAGGTCTCGCGCCGACGCCGCTGATGGGCGAGCTGAAAAAGCGCGCCGACTTTCATTCCGCGCCGTTCCTCGGCAACTACTTCATTCGCTTCAACGTCACGCGCAAACCGTTCGACGATGTGCGCGTGCGGCAGGCTTTCGCGCTCGTCATCGACAAAAATTTGCTCGTCGAAAAAATTACAAAGGCCGGCGAGGTTCCCGCGCAAAGCCTCGTCCCGCCTGGCTGCGCGGGCTATCAGCCGCCGCCGGGACTCGCGCGCGATCCGGTCCGTGCGCGCCAGCTTCTCGCCGATGCGGGATTTCCCGGCGGCAAAAATTTTCCGCTCATCAGCTATCTTTACAAAGGAGACTCCGATCTCGACCGCGACCTCGCCGTCGAGCTGCAAGGCATGTTCCAGCGCGAGCTCGGCGTGAACATGCAACTGCAGGGCCAGGAATGGAAAGTCTATCTCCGCTCGATGAGCAGCCTCGACTACGACCTTTGCCGCTCGAGCTGGGTCGGCGATTACAATGATCCGAACACGTTCCTCGACATGTTCGTCACCGGCGGCGGCAACAACCGCACCGGCTGGGGCAGCACCGTTTACGATGACGACATCGCGCAGGCCGCGCGCGAGATCGACCCGCGCACGCGCTTCGATATTTTCCGCCGTGCCGAGCACATCCTCATTACCGAGCAAGCGCCGATCTGCCCGCTCTACTTCTACGTCGGCATCCAGTTTTATAATGGCGCGCGCCTCGGCGGCATCCAGGCGAACCTTCTCGACGAGCATCCGCTGCGCGAAATGTTTTGGAAAAAATAAGCTGCGCGCGGCCGAAATGTGCGCTCGGAATTTGTTGGCCGGATTTCCCGCAGCGCATAGTTTTTGCAACCGTGCCGATTGCGAACCCCGCCGCTGAACTTTTTCGCAAAGCCGAAATGCGCTGATGGATTACGCCAGTTTTTTGCTTTACCGCGCGGTGCGGAAGTTTTGTTCGTGGCTGCCGATCCGATGGGTTTTTTTGCTCGGCAGATTTTTTGGCGCGAGCGCGTATTGGCTCGCGCCGCCTTACAGGAAGCTGGTTCTCGCGAATCTCTCGCTCGCATTTGAGGGAGAAAAAGATGCGCGCGAAATCCGTGCGCTGGCGCGCGAACATTTCGCAAACCTTGGCGCGAATTTGCTCTCGAGCCTCAAGCTCGCCACGATGAGCCGCGACGAAATTCTCGCGGTCGTGACGATGGAAAATACGGAAATTGTCGAGCGCGTCATTTACGAGCACGGCGGTTTTGTTTTCGTCGTCAGCCATCTTGGCAATTGGGAATTGCACTCGCAACTCGCGCCGATCGCGTTTCGCTGCCAGTGCGGCACGATTTATCAGCGGCTCGGTAATCCCTACATCGATGCTGATGTCCGCAAAAGTCGCGCGCGTCACGGGCTGGAAACTTTTGAGCGCAAGGAAGGATTCGCCGGCGCGATGCGACTGCTCCGCGCGCGCGGAGGCGTCGGCGTGCTCGTCGATCAACACGCCGGCGACGCCGGTCTGTGGACGCCGTTTTTTGGGCGGCTCGCATCGACTTCGCCGCTTGCAGCGACGCTCGCCATTCGCACCGGCGCGGCACTTTTACCGGCCGCAATTTACACTGTCGGCGTCGCGCGCTGGCGCTTCGTTGTTGGCGAGGCGGTCTTTGCAGTCGATCGAAATTCCGATCAACTCACGGCGACGATCAATGAAACTTTGGAGCAACAAATCCGCGTCTCGCCGAAGGATTGGTTTTGGGTTCACAAGCGCTGGAAAACGCCCGCGCCGAAATTTTTGCTCGCGACCTACAAGCGCGGCGTCGTGCTGCCGGACGATTTTCCAGCAACGCGCTTGAAGCCTTTCCGCATCTTGATCCGCTCGACGAACTGGCTCGGCGACGCGGTGATGAGCGTGCCGGCAGTCCGCGCCATCAAGCGCGGCCGGCCCGACGCGCACGTTACGATTCTCACGCGCGCGAAGCTCGTCGATTTCTGGAAAACTGTGCCTGAGGTGGACGAAGTCATCGCGATTGAAAAAGGCGAGGGGACGTGGCGCGTCGCGCGAAAAATCGCCGCGAAAAATTTCGACGCGGCGGTTTTGTTTCCAAATTCCGTCCGTTCCGCACTCGAGGTCTGGCTCGCGCGAATCCCGCGCCGGGTCGGCTATCGTGCGAAGTGGCGCGACAAACTTTTGAACCAGCTTGCCGACGCGAAAAAACGCGAAAAACAAACACGGCCTCCACGCCATCAAATGTTTAACTATTTGCAAATCGCCGAATCGATCGGCGCGGACATCTCGGCAGCGGAAACTTTTCTCCAGCCGCCGCTCCCGCAAACCAGCACGACCGCGCGCATCGGCATCTGCCCCGGCGCGGAATATGGCCCGGCGAAGCGCTGGCTGCCTGAGCGTTTCGCGGAGGCCGCGCAACGCTTCGCGGCGGCGCGCGATTGCGAGTGGGTGATTTTTGGCGTGGAAAAAGATCGCGAGATCGGCGCGCAAATCTCCGCCGTGCTCGGCGACCGATGCACCGACTTGACCGGCAAAACGACGCTCGGCGGAATTAATCGAGCAGTTGCGCGCGTGCCGTCTGCTGCTCACGAACGACACCGGCACGATGCATCTCGCCGCGCATCTCGGCGTGCCGGTCGTCGCGATTTTTGGCTCCACGGAACCGGCGCTCACCGGCCCGATCGGCGCGCGGCACCGCGTGCTCCGCCATCACGTCGTCTGCAGCCCGTGCTTCCTGCGCGAGTGCCCGCTCGACTTCCGCTGCATGAAATCCGTCGGCGTGGACGAAGTCGCGGACGCTGTGCTGGCGGCGCTTTAGCGTTCCGGCCGCCGCTCGTTTTGTGGCACGAAAGAATTTTCGATGACGTCGTTCACGCGCGACGCGGGAATCACGCGATCGGTCTGGCTGTCGAGATTTCCGTCACGGCCGATGATGACAATGTTAAACTTTCCGTTGGTGCCGTAATCGCTCGCGATCTGCGCCGGGTCGCGCGCGATGGCGAATGGAATATCGGAGCGAATGTTCGTGCTGCCGTCCGCGAGCGCGGCGACGAAGATCACCTTCCGGCTCGCGAACTTTTGATAAAGCTCGTGCAACTTTTTCACCTGTGCGCGAAAGGCGTGGTTGCGCGCGCTCGGCGCGATGAGCAACACAATCGGCTGACCCTTGACCGCGCGGAGACTGTTCGCGCGAGCCGGCGCGTCCCAGCTGAAATTCGGCGCGGGCCGCGCGACATTTGCGAGCGCGGCGGCTGCGAAGGCGAGGGGGATGAATGCGAGAAGGCGAAGTTTTCTCACGGGCTAGATTTTCATGATGTCGGTTTCTTTTGCCGCAACGGCGTCGTCGATTTTCTTCACGTATTGATCGGTCAGCTTCTGCACTTCCGACTCGAGATCGCGCAAGCCATCCTCGGTCAGGTCGCCGCTTTTCTCCGCCTTCTTCGCGGCGTCGATTCCCTCGCGCCGCGCGCTGCGCACTCGCACCCGCGCTTCCTCCGCCATTTGTTTGATCGTCTTCACCAGGTCGCGCCGGCGCTCCTCGGAAAGTTCGGGAATCGGCAGCCGGATGATCTTTCCATCGACCGCGGGATTGATCCCAATCTTCGATTCCTTGATCGCTTTTTCAATGTCCTTCGTCGTCGCCGCATCGAATGGCTGGATGACCAGCAGCCGCGGTTCCGGCGTCGTGATCAGCGCGATCTGCTTCAGCTTCATCGACGCGCCGTAAGCTTCGACATCGATGTTTTCCACCAGCGCAGGCGATGCCTTGCCGGTTCGCACGCTCGCGAATTCATGCGTCATGTAATCGGCGGCTTTTTCCATCGCGCCTTCGGTATCGAGGAGAATTTCGTCGGGGTCCATAGTTTAAAAAATCGATTACTCCGTCGTCACGATCGTGCCGACTTTTTTGCCGAGCACGGCGTCGCGGATGTTTTTCTTGTTCATCATGTCGAAAACAATGATTGGAACTTTGTTATCCATGCAAAGCGAGAACGCCGTCGAGTCCATCACCTGCAAACGTTTCGTTAACGCTTCGGTAAAAGTCAGGTGCGCGTATTTCACCGCCTTCGGATTCTTGTTCGGGTCAGAATCGTAAATCCCATCCACCTTTGTCGCCTTTAAAATCACCTGCGCGCCGATCTCGCTCGCCCGCAGCGCCGCCGTCGTGTCCGTGGAGAAAAACGGATTCCCCGTCCCCGCGACAAAGATCACCACGCGTCGCAGCTCCAGATGCCGCATCGCGCGCCGGCGGATGAACGACTCCGCCACATTCTTCATCTCGATCGCCGTCTGCACCCGCGTCACCACGCCGAGCGATTCGAGCGTGCTCTGCAGCGCCAGCCCATTCATCACCGTCGCCAGCATCCCCATGTAATCGGCCGTCGCCCGCTCCATCCCGCGCGTGCTCGCCGACGCGCCGCGCCAGATATTTCCACCGCCGACCACCACCGCCACCTCGCAGCCCAGCTCGTGCACTTCCTTGATCTGCTTCGCCACATCGCCCACGATCTGCGGCGAGATATTGTCACGGCTGCCCGGTTCCCGCAGCGCCTCGCCGCTGATCTTTAGGACGATTCGCTTATAAAAAGGAACTTTCGCTGGCATCGCGCGCAGATGAAACACGAAACCCGCGCGCATGAGAAAACAAAAATGCGATCACGCGAAAAAGCGTGCGCCTTTGGGAAACCCGCGCCCGGGGTGACTCGAACACCCGACCGGCGGATTAGAAATCCGCTGCTCTATCCGGCTGAGCTACGGGCGCAAAGTGGATTTGAACCGCCGCAATATCGAAAGCCCGCGCCCCTCTGGCAATGCATTTCCGAAAAGTCTGCGCGCATTTTCCCCATTCGCACCGGAAGCAACCCAGCCTCGTCGCGGGTCGAACTTTCACGTCGGAGGTCAGACGAGACGCGTCGGCAGCCGAATGCGCCATTTCCACCCGCGAACGATGCAGCTCGACACGCGAAGGATTGAGTTCCGCAGTCGGACGAGACAGCCCCGGATGCGAAGCATTCAGCTACAGAGCCGAAGGATCCACCTACGAAAGAAGCGAAGGATCCAGCTACAAAGGCGAAGGATCCACCTACGAGAAAGCCTCAGCGACGAACGATCCACCTACGAAATCGAAGAAATCAGCTCCCGCGACGAAGGATTCGCCTCCCGTTGCGAAGGATTCAGCTCCGCCGACGAACGCACCACCTGCAAAACCGCCCGCGACAGCTCCCGACTCGAGCGTTTTACTCTGTTAAAAAACAAAGCTGTGCGCCAGCGACGCCGGCCGATACCCTCGACCCATGTCCGACCCAACACCCACCCCAGCCCCGAAAAAACGCAAATCTCCAGCACCGCTCGACAGCAGGCTCATCGACCACCTGGAAAAAGACGGCGAAGTCGTCACCGCCACTCTCGACGAGATGACTGCCGACGCAGCCTTCGCCGCCGCGCTCGCCCCGCATTTCCTCGACCGCGACAGGACACCATCAGCCATCAACCCCGGCGCAGGTATCCACCGCTGGCCGAAGGCCTGCGATCAATCTCACGGCGCTCTCGACACAGGTCTCCGACGCCCGCTCCATCGGGGCCGATGTCACCAGTGGCCGCGCAAAGTTTCACAGCGTCACAGACGATGAAGACGGCGATGAGGCTACCGCCATTGCAGCCATCCGCAACGTCCAAACCCGCGCAAAAGAAAAATACGAGGAGAGCGACCCGGCGCGGCTCGACGCCTATTACCTTGGCCAGCCGCTCCGCTCCCGCAGCCAGATCACGCAGGCCGGCGCCGCCGTTTACACCCTGCTGCGCACGACCGACAACTCCGGCAATCCCGTCACCCCGCAAGACACGCTCCCCGGCTTCGGCGCCCCGCAAATCCTACAACTCAACGACTCGAGAACGTCTGCGGGCAGAGAGAGGCTTACAGGAGCTCAATGTAATAACCGACCTCGGCAGCTACGGCGGCGTCCAGACGACGCAAAGCGGCGCGCAGACCGATGCGAAACAAAGTTTGCAGGAATTTGAAGACGAATGCGACCAAATCAGCCGCCGCCGTCGCAAAGTCCAGCTCGCCGTCGATGCCGAACGCCCCTTCAGCAACCCGTCCAACGGCCCGCTCCGCACCCGCCTGGGACTGCCCGCAGATCGCGGGATGGCATAGGTCTTCCGCCATGGGAGAGCTATCGGATGAAGAAGGGTAGGACGTGGGAAATTTCGTCTCAACCTTCAAAGGCGACTCGCGTGGCTCCTTTGAATGTCACACTGCACCAGTTGCCGCCGAGCGGGGCTGCGCTAGTGCGCAGGCCGCTGTTGCCGCAAGGCGTCTTGCACCGGCCCCGGCAGTTTGTCGGCATTGTGCAAGAGCAGGCTCACCTGCCAGAGCTCATCATCGGAGAGCTTGCCACTGAACGATGGCATGCCGCTAAAGCGGATGCCGTTCTTGATCACCCAGTGAGTTTCCCCGACTTGGTCATCCGTGACGCCCTTTGATGGCGGCAGCAGGTGCGGCGCGGCGGGATACATGCGTTTGCCGACACCGGACTGCGGGTCGCCGATCCGGCCGTGGCACCCGACGCAACCTCTCTCCTGGAAAACGTGCGCGCCGGCGAGAAGGTTTTGCTCGTCGGCTGGCAGTGGCGACTGCTCCCTCGACGCCTGGCCCATGGAGGAGGAAAGAGCTGCGTGCGCCAGCATTTTCTCCATCGGTAACGCGTGTGCGTCGGTGCCCATGGCGATGCCGCCATGCGCGACGAACAAGTATTCTGCCAGCGCGAGGAGCGCGGCTCCGACGACAAGACCAATGATGAATTTCAGCATAGGTGTGGGTGCGCGCTGTTAATCCTGCGATTTTTGATTCGAACCTTCAGCATTGGTCAGGTCGAGCCCGCGGCGAAGCTCGGCCGCAAGCTTATAGGCGTCACCCGTCTTGGCCATGTGGTCGAAGAAGAGTTGCGGCTGTTCGCCGGTTTCCTGGTTGTAAAGACAGCCCTGATACCAGCCGAGTTGATTCCGCATCAGCTTCACCACCGGCTGGATTTCTTTGGAAGTCATGGAGAAATCCGCCACGATCTGCGCCTGGTCGCCGCTGGTGGGATGGAATTCGATGTTCGTCGAGACGTTGGCCCGCGGGTTCGCGTGAACGCCGTCGATGGTGATCCGGTCCTTTCGCAACACCCAGACGGTGACGACTCCATTCTCGCCGACGCTGGCGTCGCCATGGAGGATATCGCCGAGGCGCTTCGAGTCGAGCGAGCTGCTCGGTTTCGAGGCCTTCTTCTGCGGGAGCGGAGTGCTGGTGGTGTCGAGCGCATGGCGTATCCCGCGAGCGAGGGTGAGCGCGTCGCCGACGCCGCGGAAATGCACGAACCACACCTGCGGATGCGTCGGCAAATGCTGGTGGAAAGCCTCGAAGACGAGGCCATTCTCGATCAATGCGGAGATGAACGGGTTGACCTCTTCTTCCTTGAGACAAAGATCGCCGTTCACGAAGACGCGATCGTTCGAGAGCGGCTGGAATAGTGCTCCGCCGTCGAGCTCGAAAGACGGTTTCAAGGTGAGGCCGGTGCCGCGCGGGCCCTCGACCGATCCGATGTCCTTGCGCGCGATCTCCAGACTGAGCAGGCCGTGCTCCATTTCGCCCTCGAGGCCGAGGATGTCTTCGATTTGTGCCTTCGGCAAGCCTGCGTCCCCGGACCCGCTCTTGCCTTTCCCGCCGCTGTCTTGGTCCGCAGCACGCAGGAATGGCACGAACCCGAGCGAAACGCTCAGCAACAACAGTGCGCTGGCTTTGTAAAATGGCTTCATAATCGTGTTGCCAGCCTTGCAGCGAGCCGGCTCCGCGGGCAACTGTGGCCGCTTGCACAATGGATCGCGCGGATCTTCCGCGCCGGTTCTACGAAACCTACGGATTTCCGAGTTTGCGGTTGCTCGCTTTCTCGGCATGCGCCAGGATGACACGATGATCGAGGACGGGCAAAGGCGTCCGCCAACCTAGCATTTGATGGTGACAACTCCCGCCGCGACAGCTCGCGGCTCTGCCTTTCGCGGAGAGCGGAATGCGGTTTGCTGCCGCGCCTAGACATGAACGCGAAGTCTTTGCGCGCACCTTCCCACCCGAGGCTTTGCCTCATCAATGCTTCCTTTCATGATGCCGGGGCGATTATTCCAGACCGAGCGAATCGAGGGTCGGCTCGTCGATGACGGCGGTGCGGTAGAGGCCGTTGTCGTTTTGGTAGCCGACGAGAGCTTCGCGGGTGAGCGGGCCGAGTAAGCCGTCCACTTCACCTTTGTAGTAACCTTGGTCTTGCAGGAGTGCTTGCACGTTTGCAATCACGCGATCGAGTGGCTCGGCGCGGTGGCCGACATAGATCGGTGCATCGTAAGGGTAGTATTCATGGGAAGTGTTGTAGCCCCAGGCCGGATACCAATAGCCGTTGTTCCAATAATAGTAGCCGCCACTGATAAGCTCCACGCGTTTGTAGTGGGAGTGGTAGTAGCCTGCATCGTGTCTCTCAGGATGATAGGAGCGATAGACTTGGTATCTCTCGCCTTGCCATTGATCGCTATTCTCAATGCGGCGATTCTCGGTGAAGGTGACGGGCGGAACCTTTTCCGGTTTTGGCTGTGCCTTAAAGCTGGCGTGTTCGGTTTTGACCTTCTGAATGGTCTGCACGTCTGGCTTCTTGGCATTGGCATGGACTTTGGGAGACTGTTCCTTAGTCGCTGCGGCTGGGGATGAAGCAGTCTCACTGGAAGCAGTAGGGCTGGCGGTCTTCTTTGCGGTCGTAGCTTCGGCGCCTGTCTTCTGATTCTTCTTGTGCTTGCCGCCTTGTTTTTGTTCGGCGGAGACTGCCGATGGAGTGGGATTCGCCACGGTTGATTCGTCGGTTTTTGACGAGGTGTGGGATGTGCCTTCAGTGGTCGCTGGGGTCTTTCCTTCGCCGTGCTTCTTGCCCGTGGGCACGGGTTTCGCCGCATGTTTCGCTTCCTTGGCGGTTTGAGCTTCGTTTTCGCTCTGGGCCTGCTGAGCGGGTTTTTCCACGGCTGCGCGTTCCTTTGACGCGTGGGCTTCGGCGGCGCCCTTCCCCTCGGTGAGAGGCTTGGCCTGGACGGCATGTTCCTGTGCCGAATGGTCTTTACCTTGGTGTTTCTTTGTCGCTGCGGGCGACTCTTCGGGCTGCTGGGCCTGCAAGTGGGCGGTCAGCGCGAGCGAAGAGGCAATCAAGAGGGTGAGAAGTTTTTTCATCTTATTCCTTTCAGTCAGTAGGTTTGTATCTGAGGTTCTACTGCGCCATAGGAGCAAAGTTGCTCGTTCTGTAGCTGTGAGTGGCGAAAGGGATTCGATGCTTCTACGCTTTTTGGTCCTCTCTATGTCGAGATGATTCGTGATGAGGGCAAAATCCCTTGCGAATCCGCTGATAAAACGTCGCTGTATGGCTCGACCGCAACCGAAACGGGACGTATTTCGCCGCAGTGAAAGTCCGCGGCGAGTAGATAAAGCGGTTCGCTCAAGACGGACGATTCCATGCTTGCCAAAGTGTCGGCTGTCGGAATTGCGCACGGAAGCGGAAAGCTCGCGGAGAGATTGTATGGCGCGCGTTCGTGATTCGTGGTCTCCGCCTTTTTTACCTCAATCAAATCTGCGGCATCGACAAAACCCGCGGCAGCTTGTCAACTTTGTGACCCGGCGGCGTATTACATGATCACGCCAAGCTTCCCAATAAACTAACATGTCCCAAACCACCACAATGCCCCGCCTTTTCCAAGCCCTCGCGGCGATCGCCTGCTTCTCCTGCGTCACTCTTCCAGCGTTCGGCGAGACGAGAACGTTGGTATTGACCTCGCCAAAAGATGACGATCATTTTGAGGTGACGAAGCCGCTGTTTTTCTGGGACTCCTTACCGGCGGCGCAAAAATACGAGGTTTACGTCGATGATGCGAAGCTGGGCGAGGTGCAGGCTGCTTCGATTCCGGTCTTGCACTTCGCGGCGCCTCAGCCTCTTCCGGTCGGGACGCATCATTGGGTTGTCAAAGCTATTCCCGCCCAAGGCGATGCCGTTTCTTCGAGCCCATCTGCGTTCACCATTGATCCTCCGGGCAATTGGCCGGCGTGGGCGATTGGGCCGTTCGAACGGTATGGGGGAAATCCGATTCTCCGACCGCAAGGCAGCGGCTGGGAACAAGTTAATACCTACAATCCCGGTGTCCTATTTAGAAACGGGAAGTTTCTCATGCTCTATCGTGCGCAAGGTCAAAAGGTAGGCGCGACGAAGGTAAATCCGGACCGCATCTCACGCGAGGGCTATGCTGAAAGCGTCGATGGAGTGACCTTCGTCCGGAAACCCGAGCCGGTGATCGATGCCACCGAATCGTTTGAAAAGCTCTACGGCTGCGAGGATGCGCGTTTGTTCGAGAAGGATGGCGTTTATTACGCCTTCTACACCGGCAATGGAAAGGGCGGCATCGCAATTTGTGAGGCGACCTCTGCGGACGCAATCACGTGGAAAAAATTGGGACCAGTCGTCCAAGGGACGAAAAACGGGGCCATGGTCATTGATCCCAATGGCACGCCGGTTCAAATCAACGGAAAGTATGCGATGTTCGTCGGGAACTCCGGCTTCGGAGTCTGCTACTCCGACGACCTTCTTACGTGGAGCCCAGTTACAAAAATCGACATGATGCTTCCGCCAAATTGGGTCAAGCCGTATGAGCCTTGCATCGCCGTCGCGAACTACTCAAGCGCAAAGCCCGATGACATCGTTCTATTTATCGCGGGCACGTTGAACGGGAAAGGCAAGTGGTTCTACGCCATTTCCGAAACCTTGTTCTCCAAGCAGGATCTCACCAAAAAAGTCGATCAACTGGACGACTGCATTATGAAAGCGAGGGAACCCTATGAGAGCGGCACGTTCCACAATTGTCTCTGGATGAACTGCATCATTCAGCACGAGGGAGAGTGGATGATGTATTACGGCGCGGGTGATCGGAATGTCGGGCTGGCTACCGCTCCTGTGAAGTAGTTGCCCGAGATATGGGCGCGTAGCGGCAACTCGCTCAGGACCTTGACGCTAGGCGAAGGTTACTGGCTGCCGACGCCGGCGACGCGCATGCGCAATGCGAATAGATTCTTGCTGGCCGTCATGAAAAGCGTGTGCCGGTCTTTACCGCCGAAGCAGATGTTGCCGACCCAGCCGCGCTCGGGCATCTCGATTTTCTCGATCTGTTTTCCGTCGGAGTTAAAGACGGTGACTTGGTCGCCGGTGAGATAGACATTGCCCTCATTGTCGATGGTCATTCCATCGGAGCCCATCTCGCAGAAAAGCGTTTTGTCCTGCAGCGAACCATCGGGCTGAATGTGGTAGCGATAGGTTTTTTTCGCGCCAATGTCGGCAACGTAGAGAATTTTCCCGTCGGGCGTTCCGATGATGCCGTTGGGGCTTTTGAGATCCGTGGCGACGGGCACGAGCCGTTGGCGATCGGCGGAGAGGAAGTAAACGTGCTGTCCTGTCTGCTCCATCGGGCCTCGATGCCAGTAGTTGCGCTTGTAAAATGGATCGGTGAAATAAAGGCCGTCGTCGGGGCGCACCCAGATATCGTTCGGGCCGTTGAGCAGTTTGCCCTGATAATCCTTCACGACGACCTCGACTTTGCCGGCCTTGTCGATTTTCCAGAGCTGGTTTTTTTCATCGGCGCACGCCCAAAGATTTTCATGCAAGTCAAAGCAGAGGCCGTTCGACCGGCCGCACGGCTGCATGAAAGTCGTGAGCTTGCCGTCCGTGCTCCATTTCATGATCCGATCGTTCGGCTGGTCAGTGAAATAGACATCGCCCGCGCGAGTGCTCGCCGGGCCTTCGGTGAAAAGAAAACCGCCGGCCAGCTTTTCGATTTGCGCGCCCGGCGCGATGATTTGGGATTGCACGGTGTGGAGTGAAACGCAGAAAGCGAAAACTTTAAACAACTGAAGGGCGCCGTTTTTCATGACGCTCGCCCGCTTTCGCGAAGCAGCGACGCGACGGCTTGCAATTTTTTCTTGAGCGCAGGCTCGGTGCGCCACTGCGCGATCGTGTGCGGGAGGCGCTGGCTCCAGTTGGCATCGGCGATGGCGCCGGGCGTGTTGAAGCGCTGGTCGCTGCCGAAAATATCGGTAATCATCGCCACAGCAATCCATGAACGGCTGTTAAACAAAGCGCGCAGCAACTTTTCATGCAGTTCGTCGCTCCACGGCTGCGGTTCGCGCAGGTCGATGTGCGCGAACGCGGCAAATTTCCGCAGCTCCTCCCAGGCGCCGTGGCTCTCGCCCGTGCGCGCCTTTGCGACTTTGAACAGCCGCTCCCAGCGCGCCTTCAGCGGCTCGTGATCGTGCGTCGCGTAGGTCGCGAGCGAGAGCGGCTGATACTCCGCGCCGTCGATGAGCCAGCCGTCGTTTCGTTTTTCCCACATCGGAATTTTGAAGCCGGGAATGCCGAGCGACGTGAGATTCGGCCGCACATACGGCGGCACCGTGCCGAGGTCTTCGCCGACCAGCCGATGCTCCCCTGTTTCCTCGAGCAACACCTTCAGCAGCTCGTCGCCGTGTGCGCGATTTTGCTCGCAATGCGCGGGCGTGTCGTCCGGCCGCTCGATGAAACGCGGCAGCTCGCCGCCGGTCTTCGCGCGCGCCTGCTCGTGCGTGAGCGGGAGGAATGCGTCGTTCTCCGGCGGCCGCCACGGGAAGCAGTAGATGCGGTAAAAACCGAGCACGTGATCGATGCGGAAAATGTCAAAAATCTCGCGCACGGTGCGAACGCGATTGCGCCACCAGGCAAAGTTGCTATCGCGCATCACGTCCCAGCGGTAGAGCGGCACGCCCCAATTTTGACCCCACTTTTGCGTGAAGGCATCGTCCTTAAAATACGGCTCGGGCGGCGCGCCACCGCTCCATTTCAAATCGAAAAGCTCCGGCTGACCGAAGACATCGGCGCTGTAATAACTCACGCCGAACGGCACGTCGCCCATCAGCGCGATTCCTCGCGAAGCCGCATAGGCACTGGCTTCGTGCCATTGTCCGAATGCGATCCACTGGACGTATTTGTAAAAGCGCATCCGCTTTTCAAACTCCTTCCGACGCTTCACGGGCAGCGCGGCGATCCACTCCGCGGCGGCCGCGGCGGACTTCTGGTGCGCCGGCCAAAGGTCCCAGCGTTCGTTGACGCCGTTCTCTTCCATCAGCACGCGGAAGAGCGCATAGCCCTCGAGCCAGCACGCCTGCCCGTGGACGAATGCGCGGAATTTGCGCGCGCGCGTCGTGTTCTTGCCGAGCTCGTTTTTGGAAAAATTTTCAAACGCGCGCGCGAGCAGTGCAAGTTTCAGGCGTTTAACATCGGGATAAACAACCGGTCCTGTGCGCAACTTTTTCAAATCCACTTTTTTCAGCTGCGCCGCGAATTCATCGGCGGGCAAATCCGCGAGCGAGTCGGATGAAATGAAAATCGTCGCCGGCTCCAGCGCGACGGAGCTCACCGCCATGTAAGGACTGTTGTCGCCGCCCGTTTCATTGATCGGCAAAAGCTGCACGAGCCGGATGCCCGCGTCCGCTGCCGCGTCGATTAATTCGCGCAGGCTGCCGACATCGCCGATGCCGAGATCGTTTTCAGTCCGAAGCGCGAAGAGCGGCGTGAGAAGGCCGGCGATCGGTTGGGCGGGGGATAGTTCCATTGCGCGGACAATACGAAATCGCGCGGAAAAGCGAAGCGGACTTCCGCAAACTTTCATCCGCGGCAACCCGGCGCGCCTTTGCTGATGCCGTCAAAGTTTGATCAAGCCATGCCGAATCGCGTAGCGCGTGAGGTCGGCCGTCGTGCGCAGGCCGAGCTTGCACTTGAGATTGCCGCGATGATTTTCCACCGTTTTCACCGAGACGCTGAGGCGCGTCGCGATCTCTTTGTTGCTGCGGCCTTCGGCGATTAATTGCAGCACCTCTCGCTCGCGATGCGAGAGATCGCGCTGCTCGTCCGGCGTGCTCGCATCGAAAAGAAACTTTGACGCGAACGGCGTGAAGAAGCTGCAGCCGTGCAGCATCGCGCCGACTGCCTCGCGAAAAGTTTCCAGCGAATCCGACTTTGAAACGAACGCCGCCGGCTTTGATTTCAGCGCGCGCAGCACCAGCGCCGCATCGCACGGTCCCGCAAAAATCAGCGCGCGCGTCGGCCCGCCATTTTCGCGCAGCCGCCGCAAAACTTCGGTGCCGCACAGCTCCGGCAGCATCAGGTCGAGAATCAAAATTTCCGGCTGCTCGCGTTCGCAAAATTCCAGCGCCGCGAGTCCTGACTCGAGCTGCGCCACCACCGTCACGTCGAAATCTTTGCGCAACATCGATGCGATCAAATTCCGGAACGAACGTTGTGCATCTGCAATGGCCACTCGTTTTTTCATCCGCCGCCTTTTGTTGGATTTAGGGAAACGCAGCCTCCGCTACCGAAACTAACGCGTCGGCCACCGTCGCCTTCGTGTAAAACAAACTGCTGCACGATGGAAGATTAATTTAGGTATTTTTTCCCGACGCAACCGAGGGGAACTACCCATTCCGCCGCGCGCTGCTCGGCTCTACAACCATTCGCATGCCTCCCGGACGTGCCCGCGGTAAAAACCTTCGTGTAACAAACGTCAACTCCCACGGCCTCGGCTGGGCGCCCGATCTCCCGGACCACCGCGATCATGTTTACGGCGCGCCCCTCGCAAAACTCACCGCCGCCAAACCGCTCCCGGCCCGAGCCGACCTCACCGCGCAATGCCCTCCCGTTTACGACCAGGGCCAGATCGGCAGTTGCACCGCCAACGCCATCGCCGCCGCGCTGGAGTTTGATTTGAAAAAGCAAAAGCTCGCCGACTTCGTCCCGTCGCGCCTCTTCATCTATTATAATGAGCGCGCGATCGAGCACACCACAGGCACCGACTCCGGCGCACAGATTCGCGACGGTATCAAAAGCGTCGGCAAACAAGGCGCATGTCACGAAACCGAGTGGACCTACGACGACACCTCCGCCGACCCTAACACCGGCGTCTGGCCCGCGGGCGCCAAGCCCGCCGAAAAGCCGCCACGGAAATGCTACACCGACGCGCGCAAATTCAAGGCCCTCGCCTACGCCCGCGTCAACCGCGACCTCGCGCAGATGAAAGGCTGCCTCGCGAGTGGCTACCCCTTCGTCTTCGGCTTCACCGTTTACGATAGCTTCGAAAGCGCCGCCGTAGCCAAGTCCGGCCAGCTCGACATGCCGGCGTCCGGCGAACAAGTCGTCGGCGGCCACGCCGTCCTTTGCGTCGGCTACGACGACTCCGCGCAGCGCTTCACCGTCCGCAACAGTTGGGGACCGAAATGGGGACTCAAAGGCTACTTCACCATCCCCTACGCCTACCTCCTCGACACCAACCTCAGCGACGATATGTGGACCGTCCGCACCGTCGCCTAGTTTTTCAAAAACGTTTCCCCCATGCCCAAATACTGGCTCATCAGCGATCGCAACAACGGCCCCGGCGGTATCGGAACCGGCACAGGCCGCAACGTCCCCGGCCTCACCTACTTCGTCAGCGACGGCGGGCCGTTGAACAACATCGCCAACTGGAAAAAAGTTTCCCACGACCAATTCCAGAAGCTCCTCTCCGCCGCCGCCGACTCCTTTCCCGCATTGCCGCAGGGCGAAAACGAAAACCAGAGCCACGTCACCATCCTCATCCACGGCTTCAACGTCAGCTTCGACCATTCCACCAGCTTCTACGAGCAACTCTGCGGCAAACTCTTCGACGGCCCAGACAGCCTCGGCCTTTGCATCCTCTACGACTGGCCCTCGCTCGGCAACGTCGTCGGCTACGAACCCGACCGCGCCATGGCCCGCGCCTGCGCCGGCGACCTCACCGACATCCTCAGCGAGCTCTTTGACTGGCTCATTAAAAAACAGCAAACCGCCATCAACAGCGACGGCGACCCCCAGAAAGCCTGCAAGGCCAAAGTCTCCGTCATCGCCCACAGCATGGGCAATTACGTCCTGCAAAAAGCCATGGCCGCCGCCTGGACACGCAAAAACCAGCCGCTCCTCGTCAGCCTCATCAACCAGCTCCTCATGGTCGCCGCCGATGTCGACAACGACCTCTTCGACACCGGCGCGCCCGACAACGACGACGGCGGCGCCATCGACAACCTCACCTACCGCATCACCGCCCTCTTCAGCGGACGCGACGCCGTCCTCGGCTCCTCCGCCGGCTTGAAACATTTCGGCACCCGTCGGCTCGGGCGCAGCGGCCTCGCGCACGAGCCGCCCCTCGTCACGCAACTGCCCGCCACCGACAACGTCTGGGACATCGACTGCTCCAGCTTCTTCCCGCCGAGCGTCAATGGCCTGAACATCCACGGCGCATATTTCGTCACCGACAGCGTCATCGCCCTCATGCGGCAGATCTTGAAAGGCCTCGACCGCGGCGTGCTCGAGACCACCGGCGTCACGACCGGCCACGCATGGCCCGTTTCCTAAAAATGAAAAGCCCCAGCCTTCGCGCCTGATCAAACTTTTCCGCCAAACCCCCCAGTGCCGCGCAGTTACTACCAAATGATCATCCCCATGAACGTCGACGTCGACGGCGCGCCAAACGCCTACGGCCCAGCCGGCCTCCCGACCCTCGACGACGAGCGGAACGCCCGCTATTGGGTCAACCGCCAGCCCACCGACCGCGTCGCAGGCTACCGCACCCACGACGGCACATGCCGCACCCCCATTTTACAAGGCCCCGCCGACCCGTTCCCCGGCTACTACATCTCCACCAGCGGCTACGAAGACATCCGCAACGCCAACGAAAACGACCCGCGCCGCTACGTCAACGCCGCCGAAATCAACTACACCGTCCTCGGCACCGCCGCCCAGCAAGCCGGCGTCCTCCCCGGCGACTTCTGCACCGTCCACAGCCTCCGCACCCGCTTCGTCGCCTACGCCATCGTCGGCGACACCGGAAACTCCAGCGGCGCCGAAGGCTCCCTCGCACTCCTCCAGCGCCTCGGCTACACCGTCCGCGACGGCCGCTCCGGCTCCGTCGAGCAGGCCGAAATCGTCGTCCGCCACTTCCCCGGCTCCAATCCCGCCCACCTCTTCTTCCACACACAGGCCGATCTCGAAGACGCCGCACGCAGCCTCGATCTCGACATCGACTTCTCCGAGTTCCATCCCGGCGACCCCGGCAAACTCATCCTCCAGGCCGTCGCCGCCGGCGACCCCGCAGCAGGCCAGCCCGGCACGGCACAAATTTAACATGAGCCACCTCCTCGTTCGGCAAAAAGTAGCCGACTTCCGCCACTGGAAACGCGCCTACGACGCCCATCGCCCCGCGCGCGAATCCGCCACCCTGCACGAAATCGCCCTCTTCCACGATCAGGAAGAGCCCGACAACATCCACGTCCTTTTCAAAGTGGGCGACTCGGAAAAAGTCCGCGCCTTCATCGCGTCGGAAGATCTGCGCGAAACCATGCGCACCGCCGGCGTCATCGACACCCCGAGCATCCACTTCCTCACCGCCGCCTCCGCCGCGAAGCTGCCCTCAAACTAGGAACGGATCGACCTATGCGCTCCCCTTACACCGGCATCCTTCTATCACTCTTTACATGCATTGGTTCGGGAAACACCAATGCGGGTCAAAGGCTGATCGCTGACCCTGTAAAGGACTTCATCGCGGATGGACACCATTTTCGGAAGGACATCCCGCTACTACGCATCGACGTCGACATGAACAACGATGGCTACAAGGAAACCCTCCTCTCATGGGCCGATGAGACCGATGGCCAGCAAGGCAACATATGGTTCGTCTATAAAGGAACTAAAAAGGGATATGTGAATCTCAACAACATCATTGAGTTTCATGGCGACTGGTTTTCCATTCGCTACATTGGGCGCCTGGGCTGCAAAGGCCTGGTTGCTTATTCCAGAGGGGGAGGCCGTATCGGGACCTATATCGCCTACGTGATCAAAGGAGACCGCGTCATCGACGTCCAGCTGGAGGGTCTCGGCATGTATGATTCGGACAAAAAGCGTGAAGCTTTAAGCAGAAAGTATTTCGGAATCATTGAGGGAGATACGGCTCTCAAGACTCCTGCCCCCGTGAAGGAACTCTACCCGCCCGAACTGGCCGCCAAATATCACCTGCCGCTGATTTACCATCCACTCCCATGGTAATGATTGCCCCAACCATCCGATGGGCTCTTCCTGCGCCGCTTCTTCCGCACGGCAGACTCCTCCTGCCGCACGGTGGAACGACTTCACCGCACGGTGGAATGGAGTTACCGCACGGGAAAACCAATGTTTGGACGCGGCGAAGCGTTCTGCCATGCGGTGGAGCGGTTCCACCGTCCGGCAGCAGCGTTCCACGGCGCGGCAGGATCATTTCACCGCACGGCGGGACGGTTCTGCCGTGCGGCAGGAGGAATCAACCGTGCGGCAGAATCATTCTACCGTGCGGCAGAATCATTTCACCGCAGCCGCCTGTCTCTGTAGACGGCTCGGAAGTGTAGCGAAAGCATACAGAACTCGAACCAACTAACAACGCAGTCAGTTTACCAATAGAAACCAAAAAATTATGGCAAAATCAGATTTCGTCGACTCGAACGACGACAAGTTTTCGGCGCAACAGCAGGTCTACAAAACCAATATCCCCAGCTACGCCACCGACCTCGGCGTGACCCCGGCTCAAGTGGCATCGCAAGCGGCGGATGCCAATTACTTCACCTACATCATCGCCTGCCAGGAGATCATGCAGAACGCGGCGCAGCAATGGACTTCCTGGAAAGACCTCATCCGCGACGGCGGCACGCCTCCCGCCGCCGGCGCCCCGGTGCTGCCGGTCTTCCCGCCGGTCGTCGCCTCCGTGGCGCCCGGCGTCGAATCGCGCTACCGCGCACTGGTGAAACAAAATAAAAGCAAGACCAACTACAACGATTCCATCGGACAGGCCCTCGGCACAGTCGGCGCAGAACAAACCGCGCCTGATCTAACCACAGTGCAACCCGAACTCGACGCCAAAATCAGTGGCACCACCGTGAATGTTGGCTGGGGCTGGGGTGGCAACAGCGCCTTCCTCGACATGATCGAGCTACAAGTCGATCGCGGCGACAGCAAAGGCTTCGTCATGCTGGCCTACGACACCACGCCCAACTACACCGACACCGCCCCATTCCCCGCCACGCCCGCGAAGTGGACCTATCGCGGCATCTACCGCGTCGGCGACAAACAAGTAGGCCTCTGGAGCAAGCCGGTGAGTGTGACGGTGGGTGGGTAGTTCAAGATATAGAACTTACTGTGAAAACCGATATCGAAACCAGCACGCCACAGCGCAACGACTTCCAACCCGCCCGACCTCGGCAAGGCCATCTATTATGCCCTCCGCTGGAGCGGAACCAAAGGCGACCCCGGCCCCTGGAGCGCGGTGTATACAGCCGTGGTGCCTGGATAGGAAGCGACCTAGGAGCTCAAAATATGAAACTCACTTACGCTCACCTAATTGTTTCGACCTTTGCGCTTTTTCTTCTAAGCGGCTGCTTTGACTCCGCAGTAAAAAAAGCGGCGGAAGACATCGATCGTCAAGCATACATGTTACAGCAGGAGAAGGGGGATATCAGCGCTACATACAAGCAATCGATTGCTGATCTCCAGAAGGCAAGTCAGACAGAGTTAGCGAACGAGGTTCAAAACGTGCTGGACCGTTCAGTAGATGGAGCAGCGGAGAAAACTAGTTTTGAACTAGACTTCGTTCGCAACCGTTCTGCCCAAACCCTGAGAAAAGTCGCCGATGTCCTACGGGGAGGTAAGAAGGAGCTTATTTCATCACCGGAAATCGGTGACTGGACGCCGAAGAAGATCGACCTATACCTACCGGCTGAACGCCGAACCAGCTTGGAGTTTTCAGGTTACGACCTAAATAACAAAACAAGTGACGGGAAAGGCCTTCGGATCGTTCTGCTGCTGTCGGACGGTTCTAGTTCCGACGTTTCAGAACACCTTTATAAGACTACGTTCTACCACGCGGTGGTTAACACGAGCGGAAGTGGACTCCAATTTCCACAGAATAGCAAGGAACTCAGATTATTGTGGGGCGATACTTTATTGTCTCAAATCCCAGTGTTACTGCCTAAATTCAGTTGGCATCGTTCTGACAACGCCGGGACAGCTTACTCAAAGACGTTTAGTTTCATTTCCGAAAACGAGGCCGGCGTAGATGGCGGAAAAATAGCGAGTGGACAATTCACGCTGGGTATTCCAGATGCTCGAATCTACCGAATTGACTTTCGACACGAAGGCGATGGTGCTCCTTGGAATTACCATCCTACAAACGCTCCTCCTAACGAATATCAAGGATGCACAGAGCTTTTAGACGGTGGAAAAAGTTTTAAGTGGACGCGCCGATGGGCTGGCAAACCAACGACCGAGTATTACACGGCTTTTTACGAAATCTGGCAAACGGACTAACGGCAAGCCTGTCAATGACCACATTTGAGGTGAAGATTCCTGCCGGACAGACTGTCGACGTCGCCCAATACGTCAATATGTCCGGCACGTTGAATATTCTAATTCGCACTCGTGATGGTTCTAATCACCTTCCTGCTTGTTGGTGGATCGCTTGGGGTTTTGGCTCCGTGTCTCAGTTGGGAGAGCATAAAGACCATTTTACTACGGATATTCCGGTTAGTTGGTGGCGAGGAGTTGTGCATGCCAAACTTCGAGCATCCGCAGATGATACTGACACCGTCTTAACGATCGGGGAAAACGGAGAGCTAGATTTCAGCAAAAGTTTTACGTGGCCTTGAACAGGGCAATTAACCATCAAATATAGATGATCAGTCTGAGCCGGTCGGCTGCCACCGCACGAAATGGAAGTGACGCGATCCCGCTCACCGCATTGTAGTAAAAGCGCGTGTGCCGAAGATTTAACGAACCGTTTTATGCCACGTAAAAGATCAGCTGCCGTCTACTGGATGCCTTTTTGCGTCATGAGCATTCTCGCAAAGGCCGCGGAACCGGCGGAGGCGCCGACTCCGGCGCCGGCGGATGTGGTGGTGACGGATTCGGATCAATACGGGGAGATTCATCTCGACTCGATGATCGCGCTGCATGGGGCAGGGTTGCGGGCTTGGGAGGAGCAGACGCCGAAGAAGGATCTGGAGGTGTATGTGGATGGGATTTTGATTCCGCTGCCGCAGTCGCAAATCCTGCTGAGCAAGCTGCGCGATGATTGGATCAGCGTGATTCTGACGCGCGATGCGACGGACCAGGCGAGCCATGACGCGTGGGGGCCGATTCTGGAGCGGTCGATGCATTACATCGGCAAGACGCCGCATCTCGTGGATGTGACGCTGGGCCGGCAGGGGGAATTGCCGCTGCCGACGAAGGCGCGGCTGCCAATGATGATCGTGGATCGGACGTGGTTTTGGTTTTGGCTCCTGGGAATGGCGGCGCTGGCGGCGTTGCTGTTCTGGCTGGGGAAAGAGAGCGATTTGCTGCGCGATCAAGGGCCGGACCCGGCGGGCGGGCGGAAGCCTTTCAGCCTCGCGAGGACGCAGATGGCTTTCTGGCTCTTCGTGGTCGTGGCGTCGTATCTTTTCATCCTGATTGTCACCGGCGACACGAATACGATCAATGATTCGGTGCTCGGCTTGATGGGGATCATCGCCGCGACGGGGTTCGGCGCGGTGATGGTGGATGCGTCAAAAACGAGCGCGACGCGGGCTCAGCGCGATGCGGCGCAGAAGACGCGGTCGGAGTTGCAGATGAAAAAGACGGTGGCGCCGCTGACGCCGGCGGAGGAGACGCAGCTCGCGACGGCGATTGCCGATGTGGCCCGCCGCCGACTCCGCCTCGCCCTTCCGCTCACGGTCGCGCTCCTCACCGCATCCTGCTGCAGCATGAAACAGCAGGCGCTCATCCGCAAACCGCAGACCCTCGCATTGATGGACAGAGCCAAAGCCGAATCCTTCAACGCCAACCAATCCGCCGTGCAAGCCCTCCAGCGAGGCATGAGCGCCGACTACGCGAAAGTCAGCGCCAACCCCTCAGCCAAGCCATGCGCCGAGCAATGGACAATCCTTTCCCACCGCATCGACAGCTTCCTCGACCGCTGGCACACGAAAAAACAAAGCGCCGACGCCTCACCGGGCACCGGCACACTCAGCCCCGCATTCGTCGATGCCGCCAAGGAACCGATAGCCGGCTCCTTCGACGCCATCCGCTGACCCGCCACGCATTTCCTCATGAACTTTGACGACTACAAAGCCGAGGCCATCCGCCGAGTCGGCGACCTCATCACCAGCCAGTTCTCCGACTCCGTCGATGCCGCCCGCGCCGACGCCGACGCACTCATCGCCCAGTGCAACGACCGCCTCGAAAAATGGACCGCCCTCCTCGCGAGCGGCCAGATCGACGCCGACGACTTCCAATGGCTCGTCGAGGCCCAGCAGGATGAAATCAAAGTAACCGCGCTCAAAAACGCCGGCATCACCCCGGAGCGCGTCAACCTTCTCGTCACCGCCACCCTCGAGATTTTGGTCAAAGTCGCCGTCGCCTCCCTCGTCTGATCCTGCACTGCCATGCGCGCGCTCCCACCCGAAGCACCCATCGGCGAAATCGCCGCGCAGCGCGCCATCCAGTGGCTCAAGACCACCTTCGGCATCCCCCTCGTCGCCCAAACGCAAGGCACCCCATTCACCGTCGACCACCTGTGCGGCATCGCCTGCCAGGAAACCGCCTACTTTTGGGTCAACCTTCTCGGCCGACTCCCCGACGACCAGGTCTGCGCCCGCTGCGTCCTCGATGGCAGCGGCGACTTTGAACCCGATCAAAACCCGCGCAGCGCTTTCCCGCGCAACACCGGCGAGTTTCGCTCCTGCTACGACCGCAGCACCCCCGGCTTCACCGAAATGCTGATCGGCGAGGGGAACCAGACCCGCTCCCTCCGCGGCATGAGCCCCGCCGACTGGATCTACAAAGGCTACGGCATCTTTCAATACGACCTGCAGTTCGTGAAAACCGACATGCACTTTTTCTACGACCGGCTCTGGTATCGCTTTGAGAACTGCCTCGCCCGCGCCATGCGCGAGCTCACCCGGAACTGGCGGCTCCACAGCGGCGACCTCTTTGCCGCCATCAAAGCCTACAACGGCTGCGGCCCGAGCGCCGAGATTTACGCCCAAAACGTCCTCGCCTACAGCGGCATCTCCGTCGAAGTCGCCGCCCTCGCCACCGCCGTCGATCCCAGCACCGGAATGCCGGCCTAATCCAATCTCGATGGTAACAACGTTCTCCTTCTACCAGCACGAAATTCCGGTGCGGCGCGAGAAATCGGTTCACCGCAAGGGCCGGGATTCCATTTATCTTGTGCGGTGGTTGTTAAAGCGCTACGGAAGTTCCATGGGTTCGATGCGTAGGTGGTGGACAGCGCTCGAACGCTTCCCGCAAGACCCCGTTGGCTTCCGCCGGAACAACTTTGACGCGATCCGGTTGTTCCTCGCCGTCCTGGTGATCTATTCCCATTCGTTCCCCTTGTCCCTCGGCGACAACAACCAGGAGCCGCTGTTTCGAATCACGAAACACAATCTTTCCTTCGGCGGGGTCGCCGTCGCGGCGTTCTTCATAGTCAGCGGGTTTCTGATCACGCATAGCTGGATCAGGCGACCGATGCTGAAGGAATTCCTTCGGAACCGCGTGCTGCGAATCGTCCCCGGCTATGCCGCCTGCATTCTAATCAGTGCCCTCGTGATCGTGCCGTTGTTCGCCGGTGTGCAACATACGACCTCCGGGCACGCGGGATGGTTCCCGACAGCATGGGGGATTTTGACGCTCGATAAATACGAACCTGCCGGCGTTTTTCCTCACAACCCGTTCCCTGGCGAATTCAACGGGTCTCTCTGGTCGATTCACTTCGAGTTCTTGTGCTACCTGCTGGTTGGCGCTCTGGGCGTTGCCGGCATGTTGAGGCGTCGCTTCGTCGCGGTATTGCTTTTTGTCCTGCTGCCCCTTTTTGTCGCCGATCGTGTTCTTTACCACCCAATACACTGGCCGGGGTGTTTGAAATATTACCCCACCTACCTGATCGGCGACTTCGGTCTGCTGATATTTTCAACTGCGTTCTTCCTGGCCGGTTCCACGTTCCGGATTTACCTTCGACACATCCCGCGATCTCGCTGGTTGGCCGGCGTTGCCGTCCTCGTGGCAGCGTGCTCACTCCTGTTTCCCGGTGCTCCGGTTCTCGCTGCTATGTTCGCGGGCACCTACCTCATTCTCTACGTAGCATTCTCCCGGACACTGCAGTTGCACAACGCTGCCCGCTTCGGTGATTTCTCCTACGGGACATACCTGTATGCCTTCATAATTCAGCAACTGCTCGTCAGTGTTTGGCCCGGCGTGACTCCGATGCAGTTGTTCCTCGCCGCCGCGCCGCTCGCGCTGCTGGCTGGGGCCGCGAGTTGGTTCACCACGGAACGCAGATTCCTTCGGGCGAAGCACAAGACGGCGCCCGCGACGACAACTGCTTTTCCCGCCTGATGCTCTCTTTTTAAAAGATTGAACTCGCAGCGCTTTTCTCACACCACGGCTTTCCAACTCCCGTTCGTTATGAAGGTTTTTAAGAAAACGCCAGACGCCGAAACTTTCACCGCAGACGCCATGAAGAAGGCGTGGCGGTTTTGGCAGTCGTTCTTGATTGCGGCTCTGCTGCTGGCGCTGTGCAGGCACGCGGCGCAGGCGCAGGGGGCGAGTGGGCTCGGGAAGGGGAGCCCGGCGGCGAATCAAGCGGATAAGAGCCAGAAGGCTCCAGCGCCAGATGCGTTTCGCGATGTGCCGACGCAGAGTTTGCAGACGGAGGCGGATCGGCTCGACCAGAAGCTGGAGAGTTTGCAGGATCAGCTGGCCAGCTTCACCGATTACGCGGCGAAGGTGAGCGATGCGGAGAAGAATCTGCCGGACAACATCGGTGTCACTCCGCTCATCGCGAAGGTGAAGGATGCTTACGCGAAGCTGAAGGCGGAGAACCCAGATGCAAATGTTTCCTCGGGGAAGATGGGAACACTGGGGTCGAATTTCGGGCAGGCGGTGAATCAGTTGCAATTCGCCCTGCGCAACCAGTTCGTGGATGTGACGGCAAAAGTGGTTCCGAGTTTTCGTTACGGGCCGCTGGGGTCGTCGAATCAGACCTCACCGCCGGAGCAGACGGCGAACGACGCGGCGAGCCGCGTGAACACGTTTCGCAACAGCGATCCATTTTTCACGGCGTTGCCAAACATCAATGCGCTGCTTGGTGCGCTGATGGTTTTCAATGGCGAGGTGAAGCGGAGCGCGGTGGATCAGGAGATCAATGCGGCGCAGCAGGAGATCGCGTCGTTGCCCGATGTGACGCGTCAGGTTTTCACCCAATACAAGACGGATTACACGGAGGTGCTCGACGCCGTGTCCGCTGCGATGAAACAGCAGATCGACAAGCTGCAGGCGACGCTCGACTCGGACAAGCAGCAGTGGACGGAGATGAACAAGGTGCTGTTGAATCGGTCGCAGGCGGTGGGGACCCGGCAGGCAACGCTGACGGATTACTCCATCTACACGGAGATGCTGATGATGGGGGTGATCGTGTTCGCGATGATTTTCCTGCGCTTTTATCCGGAGAAGCTGGCATTGACGGTGGTGCAGGAGCGGATGTTCGGGGACATGCTGGGGATGGGGTTACTGCTGGTGACGGTGGTTTTTCTCGCGACGGGGGCATTCGTGGATCAATCGGCGGTGGTGACGCTGCTGGGGACGATCGCGGGATATATTTTCGGACGCCGCTCGCCCAGTTCGGTGGTTGGCGCGATGCAGCCGGCGGTGAACCGGATTGCGGCGGTGCCGGCCGCGCCCGGGAATGTGCGCGAGGCTTTGCCGCGGGTGTCGCGAGAGGCGTCGGTGAGTTGCGATCCGGTGCCGAATGCGGTGGCTTACCGCTGGTATGCGAAGTCGCAAAATGAGCCGGGCGATCCGGTTTTCCGTCAGCAAACGAGCGCGCCGCATGTGGTCCTGTCGGGTTTCCACACGGGCGATCAGGTCGTGATTACGGTGAGCGCGACCAATGGTCAGGAGAGCGGACAAAGTCCGCCGCTGATTGTTCCCATTACTTAATATTATAACTGCGCCATGATGATGCTCTTTTTACGCCGATGGAAATACAGCACGCTGCTGGCGGCGGGTCTGCTTTGCGCGAACGTCTCAAAAGGCGCAGAGCCGGCGGCTTCGCCAAGTCCTGCTCCGGCGGCGATGGTGACGGTGGCGCAGGGGGTCATTCAGCTCGACTCGATGATTTCGCTCTATGCGCCGGGGTTGCGGGCGTGGGAGGAGCAGCCGCCGGCGAAGGAGTTGCAGGTGTATGTCGATGGGATTTTGATCCCGTTGCCGCAATCGCAAATCCTGTTGAGCAAGCTGCGCGATGATTGGGTTAGCGTGATTTTGACTCGCGACGCGACGGATCGGGCGAGCCACGATGCATGGGGGCCGATCCTGGAGCGGTCGATGCATTACATCGGGAAAAATCCGCGGCCGGTGGATGTGACGCTGGGGCGGAGCGGGGAGTTGCCGCTGGCGACGAAGGCGCAGTTGCCGATGATGGTGGTGGATCGGCTCTGGTTTTGGTTCTGGCTCGGCGGGATGGTGGCGCTCGGGGCGGGGCTCGTGTTGCTCGGGAAGCAAAGCGATCTGCTTCGCGATCAAGGGCCGGACCCGGTGGGCGGGCGGAAGCCGTTCAGCCTGGCGCGGACGCAGATGGCATTCTGGCTGTTCGTCGTGGTGGCGTCGTATCTTTTCATCCTGATGGTCACGGGGGATACGAACACGATCAACGACTCGGTGCTCGGCTTGATCGGGATCAGCGCGGCGACTGGCTTCGGCGCGGTGATGGTGGATGCGTCAAAATTGACGGCGACGCGCACGCAGCGCGATGCGGCGCGGAAGGCGCGCGGGGAATTGATGGCGAAGAAGACGCTGGGAACACTGTCGCCGGAGGACGAGACGCAGCTGGCGAAGGCGGCGGCGGATGAGGCGCGGCTGGAGGAAACGCTAGCGCCCGATGCGTCAAAGGGATTTTGGTGGGACATCGTGAGCGATGCGGAGGCCGTGAGTTTCCACCGGCTGCAGATCGTAGTCTGGACGATGGTGGTCGGCTGGGTGTTCGCGGAGAGCATTTATCACGCGCTGGCGATGCCGGAGCTTTCGTCGACGATGCTCGGGCTGATGGGAATCAGCGGCGGGACTTACATCGGGTTCAAGCTGCCGGAGAAGCAAAGTTAGTTTTCCAAAAAACAAAACATGAATATCAACGATCTCATCTCCGCGACGGCGCGGCCTTATTCGTCGCTGGAGCGCCGGGTGCAAATCGGCGGCTGGTTGTATGCGTTGCGGACGCTCGCGTTCAGCATGCAAGCGCAGACGGAATCGAACTGGTGCTGGGCGGCGACCTCGACGAGCGTGTCGCTTTTCTATTGGTCGTGGAGCGGCTGGACGCAGTGCAAGGTGGCTTGCAACGTGGTGAACCTGACGACGTGCTGCGACTCGCCGGTGCCCGATGCTTGCAATCAGCCGGAGAAACTTTCCGACGCGCTGACGGTGACGAAAAATCTGTCGAGCTTCGTCTCGACGACGGTGAGCTTTGACACGGTGAAAGCGGAGATCGACGCGGGCCGCGTGGTCTGCGCGCGGATCGGCTGGAGCGGGGGCGGCGGGCATTTTGTGGCGATCCGCGGATACGTGCAGATCCTCGACAGTCTCGATTTTTTCGAGATCGGCGACCCGATTTACGGCAACTCAACCGTCTCCGTGTCGGACTTCACGACCAAATACCAGACGACTGGAAGCTGGACACACACCTACTTCACGAAGTCATATATCCACTTGCCTTTCATCCCCATTCTCGTGGCGGAAGAAGTGCTGCGGCGAATCGCCGAACAGCGCGTCGTGCTCGGCGTGCAGGCGGGGTTGCCGGTGGAGCAGATCGAGAAATCGGAAGGGCGAACGATCGGGCTGGCGCACGCGATTTTCACGCTCGGCCTGCACGATCTCGCGCGCGGCGAAGCGCAAGCGGCGCACACGGGCGTGCGGTTGCTGGAGTTTGAAGGCGCGAAGGCGCGCGCGTTTTTCGATGTCGAGAACGCGCAGACTGGACAGGTGCAGCAGATGTCCGCGAGCGGGCCATATCTGGAACTTTTTCCGCGAGCGCTGGCGGCATCAAAAGTGGACGACAAGGCGCGTTGCGAGCTGCGACTGCTGCGCGCGCCGGCGCTGAACTTTGAGGCGCTCTGGCTGCACTTTCCAGAAGGCGCGGAGGACGAGGTGATCCCGCTGCGCGGCTTCCACGGCTTCGCGCCGATGCAGTCGATCCCGTATCGCGAGGCAGTCGAAAAACTCCGCCACGCCGCGCAGTCAGTGAGCCGCGCTGGCGACGATGAGAAAGGCGCTTGACCAATTTGCTAGCCAGACGCGGAACAGCTCAGTCTCAACTTTGACTCCAATCATCGCCCCATGAACGAATTCCCGCCCAACATTCCCGTCACTCCCACCGCCGTCGCTTTCATTTCGTAACCCAACGCCCGCACATTTATGCCCCGCAAAAAACCTGTCTCCTCGAAACCAGCCGCGTCGAAACCAACCGCCGCGGCGGCGTTTGAAAATCCCGCCGCCTTCGCGGATCGCGCGAATACTTTTCGCTTCGTCGAAAATGAACGCGCAAGCGCGCCGCCGCCATTTTCGACGCAGAAAATGTTTGTCACCGGTCCGCCGCAGCCGCGCGGTTTTGTGCAGGTCGAGGTGCCCGATGCGGCGCTGGATGAGGTGATCGCGCAGCGCCACGCAGCGGTCACACATATTTACCGGACGTTAAACGGAATGTCTGGCGACCTGCAGGACTTTTTTCCAAAGCTCGACGAAACGCTGCCGACGTCGGCGGATGGAATCTTGTTGAACCCGGACGGCACGCCCGCGGCGGGAGTTTCGGTGGAAGCGCTCGAGCCGGTTTACGCGAAAGACGAAGCGATTGGCAAAAATGCTTTGGCGAAAGCCGGCTGGACGCCGCCCCTGGCGGTGACCGATGCGCGCGGCGCGTTTCGGCTCAATTTGCCGACCGTGCCGATCCCGGCTCAGGGCTTGCAACTGCAAATCCGTGGCGCGAACGCGCTGCTGCAGGCGAATGTAAAAAATGTTTTGCTCAACGAAGGACGCTTGGGGTTGATCCCGATCCAGCAGGCGCTTTTGCCGTTGCCACAGGAAAGCGTGGTCGCGCAGTTGAAAGGGATTCAGGCGGACATCATCGCAACGGCGCCGGAAGATGTAGTGAACCGGCCGGATCAATTTGCCGCGCCCGCGCAGCAGATGACGATCGGCCAGGGCGATTGCGCCCGGCTTTTCCGCTCGAACAGCGGCGTGATCGACAGTTTTCGCTACTCAACTTTAATCCGGTTGATCGAGCCGCAGATGAATGTCTGGCAGCCGATTTTTCGCATTCCATTTGAGCGCGATCGCTTTTTACCGTTCGCGCTGCCGAGTGCGAATGACGCGATCTGGGGACTGACCGATGCGCAGACTGCGGTGCAAAAGTTGCACGCGCTCGGCAAGCTGACGCTCGTCAATCGCGCGCCGGTGAGCCAGCCGATCGACGTGACGCTTTTCCACAACCAGATCGAGACCGCGCCGGTCGCGCTGCCGAAAGCATCGACCCTCGGGCTCGGCTACGTGGTGCACATGCAGCAGACGTGGATTCCGGCGGGCATGTCGCTGGGCGATCTCGTTTATTCGCTCCCGCTCGCGCCGGGCGAGCAGCAGCGCATCGCGATCGAGGAAAGCACGAAGACGCTCACCGACCAGTCGCGGCAAACTTTTTCCGAAGATGAATTGCAGACCTTTCGCGAAACGCAGGATTCATCGGCGCTGGCGACGTTTCAGTCGGCGTTCGACGAGGCCGCGCGCGGCGGCAGCCACATGGATTCGTCAAGCACCACCGGCAGCATGGCAGGCGAAGCCTCGACCGGAATCGTCGGCGCGATCTTCGGCGGCGGCGGCGTATCGGGCGGCTTTTCAAGTTCATCGTCGAGCGGGAACACGAGCAGTTGGCAAAACACGAGCCGCGATTTCACATCGAATGCCGCGCAGGACATGCACTCGGCGCTCAACCGCGTCGCCGCCGCGAGCCGGCGCGGATCGCAAACGAGCATTCGTGTGGCGACGGAAACCGAGCGGACGTCGGTCACGACGCGCGTCGTCACGAACCACAACAAAGGCCACGCGCTGACGATGCAATGGTGGCAGGTGCTCAGGCATTTTTCCGTGACGTCGGAAGTGGACGACGTGCAGATGGTTTGTTTCGTGCCGCTGGAGCTGGTGCAATTTTTGCCCGAAGGCCAGCCGTTCAGTCTGCCGGGAATGCCCGGCGAAGAGAACGGGCCGCCGCTCGCGTTCGGCCTCACGCCGCGCCAGTTTTTGCTCAACCGCTACGCGATGGTGCTGCGCTATTGGGATGTGATCATTCCGTTTTTTCGACGCAATGCGGAATACGCATACGGCATCCGGGCGCTGCGCGATTTCGCGGCGAACCCTGAGGCGGTGCCGGAAAAATCGAAGCTGCAGGCCGACGTGGTGCATTTCACGATCGAGGGAACTTTCATGCCGTTCGAGCAGGCGTGGGTCACGGTGGTCAGCAAAAGCGGCTCGCATATTGGCCCGGTGCCGCTGACGGCGACGTCGTCGCTGGTCGATTTGACGCCGGAAAAATACAGCTCGCAGCAGGAGCTGATCGGATATTTGCAGCAGCACCGCGGGCCGGGCGGCGGCTTCGGCATTCCGTCGCCGGGCGTGACGTTGCAGGCGGACATCGCGCTGCCTGAATGGCTGTCGCGGACGGACATCGTGCGGTTCGACGTGACGCGGCAATTTTCGCCGCTGAGCTACAAAGTGAAGCTGCCGACGGTAACGTTTTCAAACTTCGCCGACGTGGTGCAGTTGAGCCAACACCAGACGATCTATTTTTCGCCGTCGGATCTCGAGCAGGCGCTCGGCGGGCCGTGGATTGGCGGAAAAACCGCGACGCTGCAGGATGGAGTCAATCTTTTGCCATCAGGCTTCGCATTTTTCTTCCGCTCATTGATGGCGGGGACGCTGCCGCTGCCGGCACTGCGCGTCGCGCCGGTGCTGTCGTTCTCGGATTTTTTGCGAATCGAAACGGTGTTTCATCACATCGTCCGCAACACCGTTTTTTATTCGAAGGCCGTCTGGGCCGCGCTGAGCGACGAGGAGCGCGCGATTCTGCTCGAGCGTTTTACCATCGGCGTGCCCGAAGGCGGCGTGCAAAGCGCCGACCAGGAAGTGCCGCTGCTCAATTGCGTCGCGAACCGCGTGCTTGGCTTTTTCGGCAACGCGCTCATCATGCCCTTCGCGATCCCGCCCGATGTCGCAGCGTTGATGAAAGTCACCTCGCGCGACATCCAGGACGCGCTGCTGCGTTTTCACCGGCAGGCATTCCAGCCGCCGCGCTCGAGCGTCACGCTGCCCGCGCATGGAACACTCGGCGAAGCGGTTCTCGGCTGTTGTGCTTCGGCGGAAAAAATCGATCTCACGCGCTTTTGGAACTGGCAGGATTCGCCGAGCGATCAGGCCGATCCGATTCCGGCTTCCGTTTTTCAAGCGCCGCAAGCGATTCCAGCTGCGGCTGCAACAGCTCCCGCCGCCGGTGCTTCCGGCGTGGGCAGCGGCTCCGGCTCGGGCAGCATCATTTCCATCAATAGCCCCGCCGCCACACCCCAATCGACCGCGCTGCTCGAAGCGCTGATCAAGCAATCGCCGAACATCGCCAGCGAGCTGAACCTCGCCGGGATCGATGCTTTGCAGAAACAAATTGCCGCCGACACAACGAGCGCGAGCACCGGCCGCGACAAGGCGATCGATGCGAACACGCAAATTCAACTGCAAGCAATGAAGAGCGCCGAGAGCATCGTGAAATCCGTTTCCGATGCCGCCGGCAAAACCGCCGATTCCGCCGGAAAAGCCGCCGGTGATGCCGGGAAAGCCGGTGCAGCCGCGGGCCTTGTTTAGAAAGAGAAAAATATGCCAGATCCAACTCCGACTCCCACCCCCGCGCCGACGCCAGCGCCAACGAC
Organism: uncultured Verrucomicrobiae bacterium; assembly: GCA_963836755.1. GTDB lineage: Bacteria > Verrucomicrobiota > Verrucomicrobiia > Chthoniobacterales > Chthoniobacteraceae > JAJPJG01. Next base: position 769,444 of record CAWIKF010000001.1, read on the forward strand.
TGTTACGACAACTGTTGTGAGCCCCGGCGCGGTCGCTGCCGCCGTTTCGGACGCGGCATCACCGCTGGTCAACGCGCTTGCAGGCATTCTGCAAGCATCCACTTCGCCCGACTCTCTCGCCGCGCAAAACCTGTTGCTGCGCCGCTTGGCGACCGAAGGCGATGTGTTTTCCTCGCGCATTCCGGCACCGAAAAACATTACCGAAGTCGGTGGTTATTTTAACCTGCTCGAAACCCTCGGTGAAAACGTGATGCGCGAGCAAGCGCTCGCTGCCGCGCTCGGCGTGGCTGGGCCAAATCCGACGCCCGGTTTTACACCGACTGCTCCTCTGCTATACGATGTGCAACGGACCAACGATCGACCGCCCGGCGGCTTTCAGGCGACGATCCCGGTGCAGTTTTCGATGCGCAACGACTTCGCACTCGCTTTCGATGCGGCTTTGAAAACGATCCACGATGCCGGCTGCACGCTGCCGATTTTTTCCGTCTCGCGCAGTTTGCCAGCGGCGGGGCTTGGCGTAACGCCACCCGCGGATTTGCTGCCGTTCCTCGGCCGCACGCTCGACTTGATGCCGACCGTCGCACTGAATGATCCCGACGCCGATCCGCTCGCCCTCGCGCAAAAAAGCGGCACGACAATTCTCGAGGTCGTCGCGCGGCAGCTCGACGCCACCGCCGCGAACGCCGCGTCTGTTGTCGCGCAATCGTGGGATGCGTTCAAATGCGACGCGAATGCTTGCGCGCTCGCCACCGCCAGCCGAACGTATTTGTCGCTCACGCCGATTTTGAATGCCGCTGGCTGGTATCAAAAAACTCCGCTCATCGCACCGGCGAAACTCTCGCAGCCCGGCGCGTGGAATCATTGGACGAACATCACTGGCCTCATCCCGAACGTCTCGACTTTCGGCGACGAAATCCTCCAGCGCGTCACGCCCGCCGAGCTTGCGGCGTCATCTTTGCGCGATACGGTGACATGGATTTGGGACGGAAAATCATTTAACGCTCCGTAAACGCCGCGAAAAGTTTTACGCCAGTCGCCGTGCACCGCGCGAAGACTGCCGGCGCGTGAGTCCGGCTTGCTTTTCGCAAAGAGATGGCGCGGAATGCCGCGGTCTCTTCCACGACTCCAATCATCACTTTATGAACGAACAACTTCCACCGACCATTCCCGTCACGCCGATCGTCGTCAACGACATCGATATTCCTTTCGGCCGACTCGTCCTGATCCTTCTCAAAGTCATGCTCGCATCGATCCCGGCGATCATTCTGTTCTACGCGGTTTTCTTCGGAATCATATTGATCGTGGCGCTTCTCTTCGGCGGCAGCGCCGCTTTGTTTCAGCACTTGGGAGCCGGTCACGTTCATCCGTAAACCGGATTCGCGCGCTTACGCAGCGTGCGATCAAAGTCAAATTCGTCGGCGAGAACGGCGTCGTGAAAGGCGGCGGCAACGCGCAGAACGGGAGCATGGTCGTTTCAAATAAATGGCGTCGAAGTTCTCCGCGGGTTCAACGCAGCGCGAGAGCCGCCTATCGAAAAATAATGGCTTGCGCGCGCGCACGGTGTAAATTGCCAGCCTGAGTTTTCCACCGCCGATTTCTTCAGTGAGCACGCTCGATCAAGATCAACTCCAGCTCGCCCTCAATTCCGCCGGGATGGGCGCGTGGGAATGGGACATCACTGGCAATGCGGTGCGCTGGGATGACGTGATGCATCAGCTCTTCGGAATCCCGCCCGGCTCGTTCGGCGGCCAGCAGCAGGATTTTTTAAAGATGCTCGCGATGGAGGACCGCGCGCGCGTGGCGCGTGAGATGCGCGCGGCGGTGCGGACGGATGGGGAGTTTGACGGCGAGGCGCGTGTGGTCTGGCCTGCGGACCAGACGGTCCACATTTTGCGGATTCGCTCGAAGGCGCATTGCGATGAAAACGGGACGCCGATCCGCGTCATCGGCGTCGCGTGGGATATCACTGAGCGCCGCCGCACGGAACGCGCGCTCGCGCAGGAGCGGAATTTGCTCACGAGCCTCATGGATAATTTGCCGGACGCGATTTATTTCAAAGATCGCGAAAGCCGTTTCCTCGCGGTTAATCGCTCGATGGCCGCGAGGTTTTCGCACGACGGACCGCTTTCCATGGTCGGCAAAACCGACTTCGATTTTTTTACGCCCGAGCACGCGGAGCAGGCGCTCGACGATGAGCGCCGCATCCTGACCACCGGCGAGCCGATCATCGGCATGGAGGAAAAAGAAACGTGGACCGACGGCCGCGTCACATGGGCTTCCACGACGAAAATGCCGCTGCGCGACCTCGAGGGAAAAATCACCGGCACGTTCGGTTTGTCGCGCGATGTGACTTCACGCAAGCAGGCCGAAGCGCAGCTGAAAAAAGTCGCCGAGGAGCTGCGGCTCAAAAATGAAACGCTCGAGCAGGACTTGGAAATGGCGCGCGAGCTGCAAAGCGCGATGCTGCCGCAGCATTATCCCGAGTTTCTCCACAACTCCGCTGCCAACGGCGACAGCGCCGTCCACTTTTACCATTTCTATCATCCGTCGATGGCGGTTAGTGGCGACTTTTTTGACGTGTTGAAAATTTCCGATGATGCCGCCGGACTTTTCATTTGCGACGTGATGGGCCACGGCGTCCGCGCCGCGCTCGTCGCCGCGACGATTCGCGCCTTTGTGAGCGAAATGCGTTACACGTGGAATGATCCGGCCGAGTTCCTCGCGCAGCTTAACCGCGCGCTCCGCGAGACTTTTCAGAACACCGGCACGCCGCTTTTCGCGTCCGCATTTTATGTCGTCGCCGATCTCGGCCGCGGCGAACTCCGCTATGCGAACGCCGGGCATCCGCACCCGCTGCGTGTGCATCACTCGGTGAATGCCGCGCGCCCTTCCTCGCTCAACGGCTGCAAGCCTGGGCCGGCGCTTGGGTTGTTTGACGATGCGCGATACATCCGTTGTCACGCGCCTCTCGCGCCACACGATGTGGTGCTGCTGTTTACCGACGGACTTTTCGAGGTCGAGGGCAGTAACGGCGAGCTTTACGATTATAAGCGGTTGTTGCACGCGGTGAAAAACCGCAGCGAACTTTCCACTGTCGATTTGTGTCGCGGCGTCATCGCCGAAGTGCAGCAATTTTCCGCGAATCAGGAATTTTCCGACGATGTCTGCCTCGTCGCGATGGAAATCGACCGGCTCGCAAACGGCGCCCACTAAGCAGGTCCACCGTATTCGCAAGTCCGACTCGCGTCAGCGTTTCGTTTCACTAGCGTGGGAATTTCGCTCCAGCCGCAACACCTCAAGCGCTACAAGGATATCGCGCTACTTTTTGCAAAATACGGGCACGGCGATTTGCTGCGCGGCTCCGGATTATTTGACGACACGCTGCCGCATCACGCCGCGCCGCCGGTGCCGCCAAAGGCCGAGGAGCTCGCGGCGGATCTGGAAAAACTCGGGCCGACTTTTGTCAAGCTCGGTCAGCTCCTTTCCACGCGCGCGGATTTTCTCCCGCCCGCTTACATGCAGGCGCTCACGCGGCTGCAGGACAAAGTCGAGCCGTTTCCATTTTCCGAAGTCGAAGCGATCATTCCCGTCGAAATTGGCGCGCGCATTTCAAAGGCGTTCTCGCATTTTGAAACCGAGCCGATGGCCGCGGCGTCGCTAGGGCAGGTGCATCGCGCGGCACTGCGCAGCGGTCACGCGGTCGCGGTCAAGGTGCAGCGGCCGGGCATTCGCGAAAAAATGATGGAGGATCTCGACGCGCTCCACGAGATCGCGGAGATGCTCGACGCGCACACCGCGATCGGCGAGCGCTTTGAATTCGCCGGCCTCATCGAGCAGTTTCGCAAAAGTCTCTTGGCCGAACTCGATTATCGGCAGGAGGCGCAAAATTTAAAATTGCTCGGCGAAAAGTTGCGGCCTTTCGACCGGCTCGTCGTGCCGCGGCCGATCGATGATTACACCACTTCGCGCGTGCTCACGATGGATTATGTGCCGGGCAAAAAAATCACATCGCTCAGCCCGCTCACACGGCTCGATCTCGATGGCGGCGCGCTAGCGGAGCAGGTTTTCAAGGCGTATTTGCAGCAAATCCTCGTTGACGGTTTTTTCCACGCCGATCCGCATCCGGGAAATATTTTCCTCACCGACGACCGACGCATTGCGCTGATCGATCTTGGCATGGTCGGCAGAATCGCGCCGCAGATGCAGGAAAATTTACTGCAACTTTTGCTCGCGATCAGCGAAGGCCGCAGCGACGACGCGGCTTTGGCTGCGATCAAAATCGGCGAGCCGCGCCAGGATTTTGACGAGCCGGAATTTCGGCGGCGTCTCGGCGAAGTCGTCATCCGCCAAAAAGATGCCACCGTGGAAAACATGCAGGTCGGCACGGTCGTGCTCGAGGTGACCACGATCGCCGCGGAATGCTGCATCCGCGTGCCTCCGGAGCTGTCGATGCTCGGAAAAACTTTGCTCAATCTCGATCTCGTCGGCCGCACGCTCGAGCCCGACTTTGACGCCAACGCCTCGATCCGGCGGAACGCCGCGGAGATTTTGCGCCAGCGGCTGACTCACTCCCTTTCCGCCGGAAATATTTTCAGCGGCCTGCTTGAGATGAAAGATCTCGTCCAGCGCCTGCCGGAGCGGATCAACCGCATCCTCGACGCGGTGGCGAACAATAATTTGCGCGTGAAGGTGGACACGATCGACGAGGAAGTCTTCATGAGCGGGCTGCAAAAAATCGCCAACCGCATCACCATCGGACTCGTCATCGCGGCGCTGATCATCGGCGCGGCTTTGTTGATGCGGGTTCCGACACACTTCCGCATTTTCGGCTATCCCGGTTTCGCGATGATTTGTTTCGTCGGCGCAGCCGGTGCGGGTGTTGTGCTGGTGTTTAACATTTTGCGAAGCGACAAGACGCCGAAAAAGAAATAGATGCCAACACTGATGCCACTGGAGGTTGCGCGGCAACGCTTCCTCCGTTAAATACGCCCGATGTTGCGCCCGATTTTTGCCTTCGCTTTTTTCCTCTCGTCACTCGCGTTGTGCGCCGATGCGCCGCCGCCGCACATCCGGCTCGTTCCTTATCTCACGGGCTTCACGAAGCCGCTCGCGTGCGTGGACGACGGCAGCGGGCGGATGTTCATCGTCGAGCAGGCGGGCCGCATCCGCGTTGCGCACGATGGAATGCTCGAGCCGGCGCCGTTTCTGGACATCTCGGACATTGTTTATTCGCGCGACAACGAGACGGGATTGCTCGGGCTCGCGTTTCATCCGCAATTTAAAAACAACGGGCGCTTCTTTCTTAATTACACCACCAAGATCAACGGCAAACTTGAGTCGCACATCATGGAGTTCAAAGCCGACCCGCGCTCGAACCAAGCCGATCCGAAGCCGGTGCGCGAGATTTTACACATCGATCAGCCGTTCTCAAACCACAACGGCGGCAACCTCGAATTCGGACCCGATGGAATGCTCTACGCCGGATTTGGCGACGGCGGCTCGGGCGGCGACCCGCTGCAAAATGGGCAGAATCTCGGGGTGCTGCTCGGGAAAATGTTGCGCCTTGATGTCGATCACGGCGACCCGTATGGGATCCCGAAAGACAATCCGTTCGTCAACCGTAGCGGCGCGCGTCCGGAAATTTTTGCTTACGGCCTGCGAAATCCGTGGCGTTTTTCCTTTGATCGCAAAACGGGACAATTGTGGTGTGGCGATGTCGGCCAGAATATTTGGGAGGAAGTGGACATCATCGAGAGCGGGAAAAACTACGGCTGGAGCGCGCGCGAAGGCACGCATGATTTCAAGCCGGAGCGCGCCGCCGGGCCGCTCACGGAGCCGATCAAAGACTACAGCCACAAAGTCGGGCAGTGCGTCGTCGGCGGCTATGTTTATCGCGGGAAGCAAATGCCGGAGCTCGAGGGCGTCTACATTTACGCCGATTATCAAAACGGAAAAATCTTCGCGCTGAAATGGGACGGCCACGCGCTGACGCTCGACACGATGCTGATGCAGGCGCCGTTTAACATCAGCTCATTCGGCGAAGACAAGGACGGCGAGCTTTACGTCTGCGATCAGCGCAACGGCCGGATTCTGCGAGTTGCTCAGTAGTGGCTGAACGTTGAATTGAATCCATGCAAGTCAGGATTCAGTTCTGGATCGCGTTCAACGCAATCGTCCTGTTGCTGCTCGCGCTCGATCTTTTTGTTTTTCATCGCAAAGTGCGGACCGTTTCCTTCCGCGACGCGGCGGTGTGGAGCGCCGTCTGGGTTTGTCTTTCGCTGGCGTTCAACGGCCTCGTCTGGCGCGCGATGGGACACGAAAAAGCGCTGGAATTTTTCACCGGCTACGTCATCGAATATTCGCTGAGCGTCGATAACATCTTCCTCTTCATCGTTATTTTCTCGGCGTTCAAAGTGCCGGCCGAATATCAGCACCGCGTGCTGCTCTGGGGAATCATCGGCGCGCTCGCGCTGCGCGGCTTAATGATCGCGCTCGGTATCAAGCTGGTGACCTCGTTTTCGTGGATGCTCTACATTTTCGGCGCGTTGCTCGTCGTCACCGGCGTGCGGATGTTTTTTAAAAAAGAAGCAAAACCCGAGGCGGAAAATTTCGTGGTGCGGCTATGCCGAAAGTGGCTGCGGGTGACGCCGCACTACCATGGCGCAAAATTTTTCGTCCGCTTGAATGGCGCGTGGGCGCTCACGCCGCTCGCGCTCGTGCTCGTCATCGTCGATATCATGGACTTGATTTTTGCGATCGATTCAATCCCGGCGATCTTTGCTGTCACGACCGATGCATTCATCGTCTACACCTCAAATGTCTGC
>CAWIKF010000002.1:0-2250990 GCA_963836755.1 uncultured Verrucomicrobiae bacterium
TTTTGTTCGCGTTCCTGCTGAGAGAGCTTCTCGGCAGCCGCGAACCATAGTTTAAGGGCGTTGTCCACGGTCTCCACAACATTTTGGTTGGATCTTCCACCGCACAAGGCCGCAGCAATACGGGAAAGTTCGTAAGGAGTAGGTAATGGCTGCTCATTCATAAAGCCTGCGGACTCATCACGGTCACTTTACACCGACTTTCGGAGCGAGCGCAAACCACGCTCGCGCCTCTTGTGGCGTGCATAGCTCGCGATAATGCTGAAATATCATCTTGGGTGAATTACCCGCCTCCAATGCCAAGCGGTTTACATCTTGGATGGCAACGAGGCGATAGGAAATAAAGCTGTGTCGCAAACGCGTTCGCTTTCCAACTAAAGCGCGGAGCTTAGTTGATTTGCGATTTTCATTGATTCGCTTCACCGTATCCCGCGGACTCAAAGAAAACCACGCCTTGCTGTGCCGCCACACGCGCCCGCTTTGCGCGGGGAATTGGCTGTCACGTGCGAGATTGGGCGTAATGGGACGAGGCGGCGGGCCGCGGTCTTGGCTTTGTCGGCAGCGATCTCGATGAAGCCGGAGCGGCGCTCCACGTCGGACCAATCGAGGCGTAGGATTTCCTCCGACCGCAGGCCGGCGAAAGCCGCGACCGCGAGACACGGCTGCAACTCCGCTGAGCAATGCGCGAGAAGTTCGCCCATTTCCGGGGGAGTGAAGATTTCCACCGGCACGACTTTTTCCCGCGTCTTTCCGATGCCCGCGAAAAGATCGGCCTCGCGCGAAAGCTAGCCGCGTTCCTGCGCGAAAGCGAAGAAAGTGCCGACACTCCTGGGCGTGTTGTTGAACCCGCGCGGCGCGAGCCCGAGGCCGTCGAGAAAAGAGCGAAGATGATCGGAGACGATGGCATCGACGTTGCAATGAAACGCCTCCGCCAGCGTGCCAAGACCGATACGGAGGTCCGCGAGGTAGGACGCGCTCACACCTTCTCCGCCTTAGCGGCGATCATCTCTGCTACGGCCCCGGCGACGGGCTTCGGACGGATGCCGCGCCCGTGGTGGCGCACGTAGTAGTGCGCGGCCTCCGCGAGGGAGAAGGCCGGCGAGAACTTTCTTGGCGTCCGCGTATTCCACCGCGGCGGCGTCCAGCGTCACGTCGAGCGTGCGGACGGCCTCCAAATCCCGCCCATAAAGGAGGCGGTCTTTGTCGGTGATATGAAGCGCGTCGAGGTCGCCTCGCGAGAGCTGCAAAGCTTTGGCGTCGGCTTCCGACTTCGCTTTACCGAAGATTGGAGAAGTTCAACCCGCATCGCTTCCCGCCCTCGTAGAAGCTCACGCGGAAATAGGTGCCGCTAGCAGTCGTTTTGTCCCGGTAGAATTTCACCACGGAAGACCCGCGGAGGATGGGCTATTGGGAACTTCTGGGATTTCGTTTTCATGCGCGAGAGTGCGCGTCTACTGTCCGAAAACTGTCCGAAAAAGCAATCCTTGAAAAGATAATCTTCTGCAAGTCGCTCGGCCCAAGCGGATTAAAAAAGCGACCCTAACGGGATTCGAACCCGTGTTACTCCCGTGAAAGGGGAGTGTCCTAGGCCACTGGACGATAGGGTCGTTTTTGAAACGAGCCGCGCAATATCTGCAACCGCGCGGCGCTTTGCAAGGTCAAACGCCGAGCACTCCGCGCGCGGTGCGTTCGGTCGCGCCGGCATGCGCGGCGAGAATGGCGCGGGCGCGTCGCGCCATCTCTTCGCGCGCCGGCGCGTCGCGCAGAAGTCGCGCGATCTCGCTTTTCAGCGCGGCCGCATCGGCTGCCTGGATGACTGCAGAGCTTGAAAGAAGTTGCGCGACGATGGCGCGAAAGTTTTCCATGTGCGGGCCGAAGATGACGGGCTTCCCCGCAAGGAGCGGCTCGACCGGATTTTGCCCGCCGGTGGAGTGGAGGCTTTTGCCGATGAAAACGACGGTGGCGAGGTGATACCAATCGCGCAATTCGCCGGTCGTGTTGACGATGAGGCAATCGGCGGAAGCGTCTGTGCGAATGTTCGTTCGTAAAACAAACGCCAGTCCCGCGCGCTGGACATCGGCGACGACTTCGCTGGTGCGTTCGATGTGACGCGGGACGAGGATTAGAAAGAGCTCAGGAAATTCGGCGCGGAGATCGCGGAAGATTTCCGCGATCGTTTTTTCTTCGCCGGGAAAAGTGCTGCCGGCCAACAGGATCGGCGCATCGTTTTTGACGCCAAGTTTTTCCAGCAACGCGCGAAACTCCTCAACCCGGCCCGCATTTCCCGCAGCGCCAGCCTCGTCGAATTTAATGCTGCCGGTGACACGAATCTTTTCCTTCACAGCGCCGAGCCGAGCCCAGCGCACCGCGTCCTCGGGCTCCTGCACACAAACAAGATCGAGCGCGGCAAAAACTGGCGCAGTGAAGAAACGGAACCGCTCGAAGCGCGCCGCCGACCGCGGCGAGAGACGCGCGACGAGCGAGACGAAAGCTCCGCGCCGACGCGCCCCGGCCAGCAGATTCGGCCAAAGCGCCTCGATGAAAATCAACCGCTGCGGCCGGATGAGCGCGAGCGCGCGGCGGACGAATGGAGGAGCGTCGAGCGGGTTGTAGATCGGCTCCAGCCAATCAGCGGCCGATTTTTCCGCGAGTGCAAATCCAGTCGAGGTCGTCACCGAGAGCACGATGTTCAGCGAGGGATCGAGCTCTTTCATTTTGCGCGCGAGTCTCACTGCGAGCAAAGTTTCGCCGACGCTGATGGAGTGAATCCACGTCCACTCCCGCGACGAGAGGCGCGCGCGCACGTCGGCGTCGTAGCGCCCGAAGCGCTGGCCAAATTTCCGGCGATACTCTCCGCGCCGCAGCATGCGCTTGAGCAAGCTGGGAAGCATGAAAACAAGCGCGAAAGGAAAACAAATATTGTAAAACGCGAGGCGCCTGCGCAGACCGGCGGGAAGCGGTCTTTTCATTCGGCCGATTCCGCCCGCCGCAAGAACGCGACTTCAGTCGCGCCGTAGCGCTTTTCGCGCAGCAATTTCCAGCGATTTCCCAATGCGAGCGCGCTGCCGGGCAGTTTTTCCAGAACGAAAATCCCGTCGGCAGACAAGGCGCGTGCGAGCGGCGCGGAAGCGAGCAGCTCCGGCGTAAAATCGCGCTCGCCCGCTTTTTTCGCATACGGCGGATCGGCAAGGATGATTTCAAAACTCTCCGCTTCAGCAAAGCGATCGAGAAAGGAAAAGACCTCGCATTGCTGCACGCGGCCGGTGAAATGCGTGTGCAGCAGATTTTTCGAGATCGTCTCCACTGCCGCGGGATCTTTTTCGACAAAGGTCACAGCAGCCGCGCCGCGACTCAGCGCTTCGATTCCGAGCGAGCCCGAACCTGCGAAAAGATCGAGCACGCGCGCTCCCGGAACAAGATTCCCCAAGCTGGAAAAAATCGCAGCTTTCACCCGATCCATCGTCGGCCGGATATCCGTCCTTGGAACCTGCAGCTGCAATCCGCCCGCAGTGCCAGCCACCACTCTCATCGTCCGAAAATCTCCAGGCGAAGATCATCGAAGGCCGTGGTCAGGTTCAATCGCAGGAAAGAAGATGAAAATGTTGCGCTATTCGCCTTCTTCGGCGCTGACGCCACCACCGCTGCCCTCATCGGTTTCGTCATCGGGCGTGGCAACCTTATCGAGGTTGAACTGCAAGCGCTGAAAGGCATCCGGCGAGAAGGTCGCGCTGCCGAAATTCGGGCTGGTGGCGGCAACTTTTTTCTCATCCCATGCATTCAGCTCCATCGTCACGCTGCCGCGATCTGCAAAGAAGGCACGCATGGCAGTGGGGCTCGGCTTGGGCTTGTCAGTGCCGACATTGGACATATTGATTTGCTCAACGCGATCGATCGGGATCGAAAGGTCTGCGTAAGACGAAGCGAATGTAGCTTTGCCACCTTCGATGCTTTTTAGTTTGCCAGATACTCTGTCTTGATTTTGTAGCTTGATGCTATCTTCCTTCGACTTCGCGGAAGTGCTGGTCGCATCGTCCATTTTACCATCCCAAGTCGCTACTTTGATGTTGCTAATCCTGGCATAAGAACCGGGCTGACTTTGAAAGATCAAAGTCTTTCCGGTGCCGACAAACTCCCCTGGATCAGTCCATTGCTTTACGACGGTCCCATCGACGAGAAGCCAAAGGCTTTTCGTCTCTTTATTGACGCGGATACCTACATGCATTTTCTCGCGGCGCATGACGTTTCTCAGCTGCGCGGAATCGCCGAGGTTATTCGAGCCACCATCGCGTGAGTAGCGCTGGAGGTAGACGTTGTTGCTGTTGATTTGGAACATGTAGCAGTTGCTGATGCTATCAACTCTATCTGAGTATAGAAATATTCCGAACTGTGAGTTGCCGCGCCAGACAAGGTCAAAGTCGATGCTGGCCGTTCCCGGTAGCTTGACATCGCGCCCGATGGTTCCGTAGTTGCTTCCGATCAATGTGCCGTCGCGATAGGCCCAGCTTTTCGAGCCGCCGCCGCGATTGCCAAGCACCCATCCTTCCATGCTCGTAGGTCCTTCATAAAGAACGCAGGCAGGCGCGCGCAACGGCGTGATGTTCACAATCATCGCTCGCGGAATGGTAAGCTGTCCCGCATACCATGTGTTGAGGAGAAGCTGCTTGTCATCGAGCGAAACCACGTCGCCGGGCAGTTCATCTCCATTAGTTAGAGCCAGCATGAAGGTAGGTGGCTTTGCGCTCGCTGGCGGCTTGTGAGAATCAAGTTTGATGCTGGAGAGCATGCCGGTTTGGAAAACCATCGGATCCTTTGCGGCGACGCTTTTCCAGTGGATGCCGCTGCTCTTGTCATAGGAAAGTAAATAACCGTGCAGCTTGTCGTTGTTTGTAAAAAGCAAAGTATCCGACGCTGGCGCATGAGTCTCATCTGCGTGCTCCGTCGTGTCGCGCGGCTTTGGCACCGCGATTCGCCGGCCGGGAATTTGCTGATCGGAAGGCGAGACATCGAGAACGATCTCCGCGCGAGCTTGAGCGAGACCTATACCGACAAGGAAAGTCAGCAAAGCCAGCCTGAGTTTAAAGAAAGGATAGATCCGGGGCGAAAGAAGGTTAGCGTTCATAGATGGGCAAAAGGCGGTAGTTTAATGCAAGTGAAAGTAGGGATGAGCAAGTTCCGAAAGCAGAACCGAATTGTCCGGTCCAGCTCCCATCATCGCTTTGAGAATTCGTCAGCGTCTTGATGTTCGCCCCATTCCATGGATCAAAGAACTTCGGACCGGCGCGGAAGAAAGCCTGCGCGGCATAGTAAAGGTAATACTGGAAGTAAGTCTCATTGTCCCCGCCATTGTCCTGGAGAAATTTCACCGCCATTCGGAATGGAGCGGACTTCTGTTGCTTGTCGAGCGAGAGGACTACGACTCCTATCGCCGTCTTCGCGCCATTTCCCCCACCGGCGCTGGTGTAGCCGATTCCACCGTCGTCGCCTTGACAGCTTACAAAAAACTTCAGCGCCTTTTTGATCGCTTCCTCCGGCACACCTATGCCGGCATTGCGAGCGGCAAAGAGCGCTACCATCTGCGCGCCGCTGACTGTCGTGTCGGCGTCATAGCTCTCGGGCGAGTAGCGCCAGGCAAAGTTCGGATTGTGTGCTTGCGAAGTCAGGATCATGTCGACCGCCTTCTGCAACGCCGGCCCGATGCGCGGATCCTGCACCGCCCCATAGCTCTCTGCCAGCGCCAAAGTCGCGAAGCCATGATTATACATTGTCGACCCGATGTAGCCGGTTTTCTCGTTTTGGTTCTTTAAGATGAAATCGATCCCGCGCTGCACCGTCACGCGATACGGACCAAAGTTCGGATCTTCACCATGCGCGAGGATGCTCAGCACGCAAAGGCCGACCACCGCCGGCTCAGTCCCATATTGATTTGGCCACGACCCGTCGGACTGCTGCGTTTTCACCAAATACTGCAGCCCTTTCATATAAACGCGGTCAAGGTCCGGCGAGATCACATCCTCGTTTTGGCTGAACAAAGTCTGTGCCCGGAGGGGATTCGTGTGAGCAACCGCGCACAACATTAGTGCAAAGAGTTTTGCCTTCATGGCTTGCTCCCCTCCTGCTCGATCGCGCGCTGATAGTTCTCGATTGCCTCGCGAAATTCCGCCGGAACCGGCGCGCCCGTGATTCCGCTCGCCTGCACGACCCGGTGCGTGTCCGGCCGCGAGCTAGCGCGCGTGCCGGGAACGACGATATTCGGGCGATCGGTATCGCCACCAGCCGTGTTGCCGCCGGGCGTCTTGCCCATGCCCATCATCCGCATCAAGCCCGCCATCGCCTTTGAATTTTTTCCCGATTTCTGGCTCTCCGACATGATGATTTCGTCGAGCAAATCGATCGCATCGGTTTCAGCGGCGACCGTCGGCGCGCCCGTCTCCGGCTTGATTAATAAAGCGCTCGCGTCACCCATCGCCTGCCCGATTGGCGCGAGCGTTTCCGGCGGCACTGGAAAAGTCGGATCGGCCTGCAGTTGATCCACGCCAGTCTTCACGCCCGTTTGCGCGAGCGCCGTGCCTTCCGCCTCCATGTCGTAGCGCGGATTGCTTTCCTTCTGCTGCTCCAGCGCGCCCGTCCGGTCGCGCAGCGCCGCCTCCGATTGCCGTAACCGCATCAGCGCGAGCATCGCCTTCATGTCCGGCTCGCCCTCGCCTTCGCCGCTGCCGGATTTCGAGTCGTCTTTTTCGCTCAACCGATCCGCCCATTGGTTAAAACGTTTGCTCCATTCGGCGGCACCTTGCATCGCCCGCACCGTCACATTTTTCTGAATGAGCTGGCCGAGCTTTTCCAGCCCTTCATCAGTTTTCGCCTTGTCCATCTCATTCGCGACATCACCGAAACGCTCCAGCTTCGTCCGCTCAAAAAGCCGTCCGATTTCCATTTGCAATTCCCGCGAATCTTCACGCAAGGCCGCGTGCAAATCGGTCATCCGCTCGACCGTTTCCTTCGGCTCCGCCACGATCTCGATGCTGCGCACGAGATCGAAAGTCGTCGCAAAAGGACGCTGCAGCAATTGCTCCGGTTTCATTCCGATTGTCTCCGGCAAAATTTTTTGAAAATCATCGACGATTCCTTTTTCCTGGCCTGCGATTTTTCTCAGCCGCATCGCGAGATTTTGCGTCATTAATTTCTCGAGACTTTTGTCCGCGCCCTTTTGCATCTCATGCAACTTTTTTAAAATTTCCGATTCCTGCGCGACCGCCTGGTCGAGCTTTGGCGCGCGGTCATTCGCATCACTTTTTGCCGAGTCGAGCGACTGCGCGGCGGCCGGCATTTCCTGCTGCGAGAGCGATTGCATCGCCGCCGCGTGCTGCGCCCATTCCTGCAAAGTGGATTGCGAAATATTTTGATTTCGCATCGCTTCGCGCATCGTCTCCGCCGTTTTTTGCGCGAGTTGCCGCAGTTGCTCCGCGGTTTCCTTTTGCTCCGCTGCCTGCTCCGCCAACTTTTTTTCCGACGACGAATCGGCAAGTTTTTGCGGCGTTTGCGCGCGCACATTTTTCCCGCCTTCAAGCAGCGCTTCCTGCCGCCGCGTCAACTCCTCGAGCTGCTCCATGATTTTTTCCAATTGCTCCTGAATCAAGCGCGCATGCGCCTCGCGGCTGAGCACGTAAATTTGATGCACCTCGGAAAGTGACTCGGCGCGCTGCGGAAAATGGTCGGTCACTGTCGCGCAAAAAGTGACGTTCGTATCCGCGGGAATGTGCAGCAACGCTGGGCTGAAGTCGTAGCGCGTCGTCAAATTCCGATCCTGCGCGCGACCGAATGCGAGCGTGTGCTCGACCGGCGCTGATGCAAGTTGCTTGCCGTGGCCCGGAGTCGTCAGCCAGCGCACGCCGACATTGCAAATTCCGTAATCATCGGCCGCCGCGATGTCGATGTGAACGACTTCTTCTTCCAAGATCGCGATCGCGCCCGCGAGTCCGCGGCACTCGACCTGCGGCTCCGCATCTTCTTTTTCCTGAAGCCGAATGATCGCCGGCGCGGCGGATGCGAGCCCGAGTTTGTCTTTCCACGTGAAGCTCAGTTGCGAAGCGCCTTCCGGCAGCATCGGCTGCGTGAAAAAAGTTGCGCCATCGATGCGAAGCGGCTGCGCGCCGATGCTCGCGCGATCAAGCGCGCGCGTGGTTTCGCCGGAAAAACTGACGCGGCTTCCTTTCAAAAAAATGAGCGAGCCGCGATCGATTTTTTCCTCGAGCTTCGGATATTCCAGATACGCCGGCATCTCGATGCGCGCGGTGAGTTGCTTGATCTCGGGACGAAACTCCGGCTCGATGCGGATCGAGCGTTTGATGTCGCCCGCGCGAAAAGTCAGCGCGCCCGGCTGCGTCTGGCCGGCGATTGAAAAGACGGCCGAGCCGTGGCGAACCGGCGCGGTGAGCAGCGCCTGTTTTTCAAACTGCGCCGTCATTTCCGTGGGCCGCAAAAACGAATGCGCCGCGACGCCGACCTCGATTTCAAAGGGTTCGCCGTGCGCGACCACGAGATGATCGGGAAGATTTTCGAGGCTGACAAAAGTGTAGCGCGCGATGTGAAAAGTCGGCATCGCCCAGCGCCAAAGCGCATTCCAGCCTGCTTGCGGAGCGATGATGCAAAATGCAGCGGCGAGCGCGATCGCCGCGAGCGACGCGAGAAAATATTGTCGCGGACGCTTCGTTCCGACCGCCTGGCGAAAATCAACTTTTGCCGCTTCGCTCGCGACCTGCCCAATCGCGGCCTGGCACAACGCGGGCGAAAAGTTTGCCGGACGTCGTTTTTCATCCGCCAGCTCGACAATTCCCAGCAGCCGATCGCCGAGCCGACGGTAACGTTTTTGCACCAAAGTCGCGAGCGCCGGAAAAGTGCGCGAGCCCCAAATCCATCGCCGGCCGTAGCCAAGAATGAAGGCGAAAAAGGCGACCACGCCGCCGCCTGTGAAAATGACGCGAAGCCATTGCGGCGTGTCCCAGAGCCGATCCGAGACGAAAATGAGCGCGTAGGAAAGCAGCAGCGCGCACGCGCAGCCGCACAGCGCGACGATCGTGTCGAACCGCCAGAGCCGCCGTTCGAGTTGATCGAACTGCTGGCGCAAACCTTCGGGAATGGCGAGTGAGCTGTTCATGCCGCGCGCGTCAAATCATACCGGAGAGTTTTCGCGCCGTCCAATATGCGGCGAGCAATGCGACCAGCGCCGCGCCGCTCCACCACTCGCTCCAGAGCCGCCAGCGTTTTTCAATCGGCTTCGGCTCGGGCAGTAAGGAAATCTGACGCACGATTTTTTCGAGATCGGCCGTTCCACCGGACGCGCCGCGCGTGATCGCGGCCATCTCGCGGAGCACTGCAAAATTCGCGGGCTGGCCGATTTTTTCGCGCGTCGGCTGCTCGACAAAAATCGGTGCGCTAAGTTTTTGTCCCGCGCTTTCGTCGCCGATCGTCGCGAGATATTTTCCGCCAACGCGCGGGACGAACTCGCCTTTGAAAACGCCCCAGCCGCCCGGCACCGCGGTCATTTCCAGCCGCTCGCTCGCTCCATCCGGCGCGGTGATTTGCGCGGAGACGTTTCCTTTTTCAATCGGAAATCCGGTCGCGTCAAAAACGGTCGCGAGCAAATTCACCGTCTCGCCCGTGCGCGGCGTCTCCGGCGAAAAGCTGAAGCGCACGCGCTCGCCCGCCGCGAGATGCCGCTGGTGCGCCATCCAGCGGACGACCTGGCCCCAGAATCGGTAATGATATTTGTCCTCGACGCCGCGCCGCCAGCGCCAGGCACCATCGGTGCCCATGAACAAAACTTTGCCGTTGCCGAACGGCCGCGTGACGAGGATCGGGATGTGGCCGCTGTCGTTGCGCAAAGTGGAATGCACCGCGAGCACCTCGGCGCCCGCGCGACTTTTGCTCACCGCGGCCGACCAGTAAAAGCCGGGCAGATTTTTCCAGATGCCCGCGTTCGTCGCCGGATCGGCCGCGAGCATCGTGAGCAGGTGGCCTTTGCCCTCGGTCGTGAGAAGAATTTGCGCTTCGCTCGAGGTCGAATTTCCCTCCGGTTTGCTGTCGTCGAATTCGACGGGAAGCAAGTCGCCAAGCGGCGTCGCGGCCAATGTCAACTCGCGCCCGCGCATGCCCGGCAGAAAGACGAGACCGCTTCCCTGCTGCTCGACGAGCGCGCGCAAACTCGCGAGATTTTCCGTCGTCAATTCGTGATCTCCGAGCCCGACGTCGCCGACAAAAACGACGTCAAATTTCGAGAGCTGCTCCTTGTTTGCCGGGAACGCCGGCAGATAATCGGTGCCCGCGCCCGGCGCCATTCCGGGATGAAAAAGCAGCGTCTCGACGTGGACGCCGGGGTCGCGCGAGAGCGCGTTGCGCAGGTAGCGATATTCCCAGCGCGGCAGCGAATCGATCACCAGGACGTTCAATGTCTCACTGCGCGCGGCGATGCGAAAAGTTTGCTCGTTGTTGTCCGCGAGCGCTTCGTCCGGCTCCAACGGAAGCTTTACATCCATCGCATATTCGCCCGCCACGGTCGGCGTCCAGACGAACGAATCGGCAATCTGCCCGAACGCGGGAATCGTAACGAATTTGCTCGCGACCACGCCATTCGCGTCCGACATCGTGACCGTCGTCTGCACCTGCCGCGGCAGGTAACTTTGGATTTTAAACGGCACGGTGATTTGATCGCCGAGCAATCCATACGCGGGTGTCGCCGTGTGCTCCAAAACGAGATCGGGCAATGGCGTTTCGCCGCCGATACCGATGGTGTAAACGGGAATGCCGCGCGCGCCGCATTTCGTCGCGGCGATTACCGGCGACTCGCCCGCGTTCCAGTCGCCATCGGTCAGGAGCAGCACCGCTTTCAAATTTTCCGCGCTCGCGAGAACTTTTTCGACGGCGGCATTGATGTCGGTTCCGGCGTCACTGTTGGCGGACGGCGCGGAAAAGTTTTCGACAGTGACTTTGCCTTTGTCGGAAAGCGCCTTCCAGCTCGCGGGACTCGCATTCGCTTTCAACCAGCCCGCACGCGTCGTTACACTTTTATTTTCAGCCGCGACGTCGCGTGTTTGCATGCTGCCGGAACCGTCGAGCAAGATCGCGACCTGCGGCGGCTGCTCGTGAGGAATTTCTTTCACGAGCTCCGGCTTCAAAAGCGCCAAACCGATCAGCGCGATGATCGCGAGCCGCAGAATTTCCATCGCTGCGACACGCCATGTCCGACCTCGACGCTGCCATTGTTGAAAAGAAATCGCCGCGGAGATGAGCCACGCCGCAATCGCAACCGCAAGCACCGGCCACGAGACTGTGAATGCCCAATGTGTCACGTGGCCTCCGCGAAAGTTGCACGCGTCGGTTTCGGCGCCTGTGCTTCCGGGCGCGCCGCGCGCAACGGCAGCGAGAGAAAAGCCTCGGCAAGCAGCGCCGCCAGCATGGTCAAAAGCAGCGCGCGCCAGATTTCTCCTTGCAGCGACGCGGTCTGCCCGCTGCGCTCCTCAAAAAATTGAAACGGCAGTGAACCGAAGAGCGGCCTCGCTGCGGTGCTTTCGATTTTTTCAAAATTGTCCTCAATTTCCGGCCGATTCACTGCGATGAGCCGCGCGCCGTTTCGATAAACTCCGGCGTCGATCCGCACATCTTTTTGCGACGTATCGACGCTCGCCCAGCCGCGCGGATGCTCGATTAGCGCAGGATCGCCCGCGAGCACGGACGACGCAGCGGTGAAACGTTTGCCGCCATTTTCGATCAGCCGTTGCAGCATCGGCACTAGCACCTGGCCGCTCGTTAAAGTGGACCAATCGGGATTGGGCAAAGTCGCGCAAAACAAGATGCGGCCTTGCCCCAAGGCGCGCTCCGTCAGGAACGGCGGCGCTTCTCCAAACGCCGCGCGCGGATCGCCGCCGCCGACGACGAGCTGCCGGCGCGCGACTGCGAGGTCGCTCACAGGAAGACTCAGGCCCTCATCCGATTTCGCAAGCGGCCCATCCTGTTCGTCCCAGTGCGCGATACGAAATGGCTGCGCATTTTCCGCGTTTTCAACCGCTCCCCAGCTCGCGCCGGCAAAAGAATTGGTGCCCGCCTTTCCAGGTGGAAAAAAAATCGCAACGCCGCCGCGATCGACGAACGCATGCAGTTGCTCGGCGACCTTTCCTGCCGGCAAAGTTCCCTGCCAGACCACCGCTGCATAAGATAACCAGTCGGTGCCGCTTTCGTCGCCAATCAAGTCGCACCGCTGCTTTGAGGCGGAAACCGCGAGCCGCAAATAACGGCGACTGCTATCATCATCCGCATGCAAAGCCACGCGCACCTCAATTTTCGGAGCGTAAACAAAGTAGGCAACATTGTCTCGCACGTTGCCGTCGGCGGGGAGCTCGATTTTTCCCCATCCATCCGGATGCGCGGGATCGAGCGCGAGCGTGCGATGCAGCCGAAGATTTTGTCCCGTCATCACGGCGTCGAATTGCGAGCGCACAGCATCGAGCGTGAGCGCTACGGGCAAGGTCGCCTTCGTGTTTTGCGGGCGGTTCAAATCGAGCGTGAGATCGAGCTGCGGCTCACCGTCGCGGTCGCGGCGATTCGTGCCGATGATCGCCAGCGAAGTGTTCGGCGCTGGCGGCGCGGTCAGCGCGAGCAGACGGATGCGCACCGTTTGGCGGAGCGCCGCGAGACGCGCAACAGCTGCCGGCCAGCGCGTGCTTTGAGGCTGCCAATTTGTGCGCTGCAAATCGGATGCGATCCAAATTTCCGTCAGGCCCGTCTGGTTGTGCGCGAGCCATTCCGCGGCGGCGTCAAGCATCGCGGGCATGTCCGCGGCGGTGTCGCTCGGGCGTGTGCTGCCGAGGGTTGAAAGCGAATCAAAGTCCGTCTGCGTGATCTCGCGCGGCTGGCGCAGCGCACTTTCCATGAGCACGAAACGGGAGCGGCCGGCATAAGTGGCTGCGGCCTGCGAAATGGCGCGCAGAGCCTGTTCACGGCGAGTCAGCGATTGCGCGGCGTCGCGCGTTTCCATGCTCGCGGAGCGGTCGAGCAGCACGAGAATGACTTCGGGCGACGGCGAGAGCGCCCAGCCAATCCAGCCCCCGGCGAGTGGGCGCGCAACCGCCAGGATGAGCGCGAGCAACGCGAGCACGCGACAGGCGAGGATGAGGAATTGCCGGAGCTTCGCGTAGCGCGTCGACGCGCGATTTGCCGAAAAAAGAAAACTCATCGCGGCCCACCGCTGCGTGCGATAACGCATCCTGTTTAACAAATGAATCACCAGCGGAAGCAACGCCAGCGGCAATCCCCAGAGGATGAACGGTTGCAGAAAAGTCATGCAGCGCGCATCCCGCCGGATTTACTTGTCCGAGCCCTTCTCGTTCGGCTGCGGAGGCGGTGGCGAAAATTCCGCGAAGGCGTGCGCCATCGCTTTTTTGAATTCGACCCGGTCCGCCGGCGTCCACAAACCCATCTGCCAGCGCCACGGTGCGAGGAGTTCCTCCGGCGCATTTGCCGACACTGCGGCGCGATATGTCCAGATGCGCAGCGGTAATTGCAGGCCGGTCGCCGCAGGTTCGTCGAATGCGTCGTCAAGCTTCGTCCACAACTCAGCCGCAGCGGCAATGAGCGGATCTTTTTGCAGCATCTGGGCGTCCTGCAAAGTCGGCGGGCCATACGCGAAATTTTCAAACCCAGGCAGCTTTTTTCTGTCGTCCGGCGGCTCGCCGCTGAGCCGGTCCAAAAACACGCCCTGGAGTTTCGTGCAGACACTGCGGTTGCGACCGATGCGGACGATGTAACGCGCTGGCCCGCAGACGATGAATTGTTTGTAAACGCCGCCCAAAAAATCGGTCACGCGCGCGCGGGCGATTGGCTCGGACTTTTGGATCACTTCGCCGCTTTCGTCCCATGGGAGCAACTGCACATCATAATCCCGAAGCTGGGTCGGCAGACTTTTTTGCGCGTCGTTGTTTTCAAAATAAAGGCTTAGGCAATGGCAGCCGTCGGGAACTTTGACGTCCACCCAGAGATCCGGCCCTTCCCAATCCAGCGGATATTCCGTGAGATCAAAAGTGCCGTCGTTGAGTTCAGATTCGCAGCGCGTGCCGAGATTCGGATCGTAGAGAACGCGCGGATTTTCCGTGGAACCATTCGCGATGTAAGTGTAGCACCCCTCGTCTTTCCGGTGCTGGCCGATTCCGACCTCCACTTCGTAGCCGGGCTCGTTCGCATAAACGCCGGGCGGCGGCGCGCCGCAAAGCATCGCAAAGGAATTGCCGTAACGTCCGACCCAATCGCCCTCGGTGCGCCAATCGTCGCCGAGATACGCGCCCTCGCCGGGCTTGAACTCTTTTTTAAAAGCATCAACGCGCTCGGCGAGCCGTGCCAAAGATTCGGCAGTTGGCAATTTGGCGGCCGCGGGAAAAGGCGCGGGCGCTTTGTCTGGCGGGGCGCCCGGCTCTAGCGTCGCAGTGGAACTATCGAGCGTTTTGAGTCCGCCAACATTGACGCCATAAACTGCGAAGAGTGGCGGCGCATCAGCGCGAGCGCCTTTCACGTAGGCAATGCGACCGCTTCGATCCGCAGCATAGTCGGCGAGCTTG
Source organism: uncultured Verrucomicrobiae bacterium (assembly GCA_963836755.1). Classification (GTDB taxonomy): domain Bacteria; phylum Verrucomicrobiota; class Verrucomicrobiia; order Chthoniobacterales; family Chthoniobacteraceae; genus JAJPJG01. The sequence goes on from CAWIKF010000002.1 coordinate 14,595, forward strand.
GTGGCAGGCAAAATTGCACGAATATGCAACGGATGCTTTTCATCCTCGGGCGCGACCACCATCAATTGCCGGGCGTCATCGAGATCGCGCAGCTCCACCCCTTTTTGCCGATAGCCGATCCAGACGCGGTTAAATTTTCCTTCCTCCGCGAAGCAGGTCACCCAATCTTCGGCCAACAGCCTGTCAACGCCGGGCTCATAGTGGATCGGCGGCGGATTTGCGAGGCCGCGGTCGTTCGCCTCCCAGTCGGCGCCCCGCGCGAAGAACCAACTTTTTCCACCGTCAGGGCTTCCACCGACGCCGATCGGGGTCGCAACTCCGACAGGCATCGTCGCGACAGGCGTAAGACATTTCGAAACTATAATCGCGTTGATCAAATTGCTCGGCAACCCTTGTCCCAAGGGCGCTGCCGGCATTTGCGAGGGACCTGTGCCGCTGCGCCATTTCGCGTATTTCTCCGCCGCTTTCGCCATTGCGATTCCGTCGCATTGCGTGCCGAGAAAAATGTTCCCGTTCACGTCAAAGGCGATGCACTGGATTTGATTCGAGGGCAATCCGGAGGCGCGCGTGTAGTAATCCCAGTCGCTCTTCGCGTTCGAATAGCGCGCGACGCCGCAGTCAGTCGCGATCCAAATGTCACCATCGGTCGGGCAGACGGCGATGGCGAAAACGCGGTCGCCGAGCGGGCCGTCGAGCAATCCGTAATTTTTCCATTTGGCGCCGTTCCAGACGCTGACGCCGTGATTGAGATGACCGGCCCAAACGCGGTTGAGTTTGTCGACGGCGAGCGCGTAAACGTCGTCATCGCCGAGCCCATCTTTCGTCGTGAACTGCGTCCACTTTTTCTCGCTCGGATCGTAACGCCAGACGCCGTTGTCCTCGGTTCCGACCCAAAGATTATTTTGCGCATCGTTCGCGAGCGACGTCGGAAAAGCGCCTTGCCGCGCAACATCCCAGCCAAGCGCAGGAACGAGTTTCGGCTTCTCCTGCGCAAAACTTTGACGCGCAAAGATCGCGGCAAAAATTCCCAAAGATAAAACGGCTGCTTTCATTTTTTCCGCGCGCGCTCGATCAGGAAATTCGCAATCGCCTTTTCGTAATTTTCATCCGTCACGACACGACGATATTCGGCTTTGAATTCGCGGCAGCCCGATTTCAGCCGTGCCAAAAAAGCGTGCAGCTCCGCAAAATAGCGCGCTCGAATCGTCTCCGGCTCCGCGAGCAAAGTAGACGTCGTCTCGAGATCGACGAATCGCGTCGGATGCGAAAAATCAAAATTGATTTCCGCGCGATCGAGCAGATGAAAAATCGCGAGATCGTGTTTCCGAAAACGAAGATGCTGAAAACACGGCAGCAACATTTCGAGCGGTGTAAAACAATCGGAAAACACCAGCACGAGCGAGCGCTGCGGGATTCTTTCCGCGAGCTTGTGCAGCGCCGAAACGATCGCTGTCTCACCACGCGGCTCGAGCTTTGCGAGACCGTCGAAAATGTTGCGCAGGTGCGCTGCATTTCGCCGCGCAGGAATGTCGAGCACGGCCTTTTCCGCAAAGCATGAGAGCCCGACGGCGTCGCCTTGTTGCACCAGCAAATACGCGAGCGTTGCGATCATCCGCCGCGCGTAGGCTAGCTTGCTCTCGCCGCCGCTCGCGAAGCTCATCGACGCGCTGGAATCGAGCACGAAATACGCGCGCAGATTTGTGTCGGCCTCGAATTCCTTGAGGTAAAAACGATCCGTGCGCGCATAGACATGCCAGTCGAGCATCCGGATGTCATCGCCCGGCACGTATTTGCGATACTCGGCAAATTCGACGCTCGATCCTTTGTGCGGACTGCGATGCTGGCCGGACATATTTCCGGACATCGGCGCGCGCGCCTGCACCTGCCCGCGCGCGAGCCGGGCCAGCGCTTTCGGGTCGAGAAAATCGTGCGGGATGCGCTTCACGCCGTGGCGTCGGTGCGAGCTTCCTCGACCAGCCGCTTGATGATTTCGCGGCTCGTGATGCCTTCGCTTTCAGCGTGGAAGCTCGTCAAAATCCGATGCACGAGCACCGGCTCCGCGAGCGCCTCCACGTCCTCGATCCGCGCGAGATAACTCCCTTGCAAAGCCGCGCGCGCCTTTGCGCCGAGGATCAAATATTGCACCGCGCGCGGACCTGCGCCCCACGTCACGAGATCCTTGATCCACGCCGGCGCGCTTTCCGAATCCGGCCGCGAGCGTCTCACCAAATCGACGACGAAATCGTAAATATGATCCGGCACCGGAACGCGCCGCACGAGCTCTTGAAATGCGATCAATTGCTCGCCGCTGATCGTTTTTGAAATCTGCGAAAGCGCTCCACCAGTGGTTTCGCGGGCGATTCGCCCCTCTTCCGCAAGCGACGGATAGCCGACGTGAATCAAAAACATGAAACGATCCAGCTGCGCTTCTGGCAGCGGATACGTCCCTTCCTGCTCCACCGGATTTTGCGTCGCGAGGACGAAGAACGGCGCCGGCAAATGATAGAGATGGCCGGCTGCCGTGACGCGATGTTCCTGCATCGCCTCGAGCAGCGCCGACTGCGTTTTGGGAGGGGCGCGATTGATTTCATCGGCCAACACAATGTTGGCGAAAATTGGCCCTTTCACGTATTCGAACCGCCGGCGCGATTGCTCGCCCTCCTGTAAAATTTCAGTGCCGGTTATGTCGGATGGCATCAAATCCGGTGTGAATTGCACGCGACTAAATTCCAGCGACATCGCATCGGCGAGCGAGCGCACGAGCAAAGTTTTCGCGAGTCCCGGCACGCCGACGAGCAGCCCGTGGCCGCGCGCAAAAATCACGATCAGCAGCCGGTCGATCACTTCCTCCTGACCGATGATCACGCGGCCAAGTTCCTCGCGCATTTTTTGCGAAATTTCCCTCAGTTGGTTGATTGCCGCGACATCGTCGCCGGATGCCAACTGGCCGGGGGAAGCGAGGGCGGAATCGACCATAAGTGTGCGGAATCTAGTCGCGCGGAAAATGAGTTACAAGGATGAGTCGTTTGAATTTTTTGATTTTCCATGGCCGACGACCGCGGCTAGATTTCGCCGCCAAAATCCGCGCACTGCGAATCTCCATGAAGCTCGAAACATTTACCGGCGGCGTGTTCGACACGAACTGCTTTTTTCTCGAGGACGCCGCGATCCTGATCGATGCGCCGCAAGATTCCGCGGAATGGCTGCGCGGCGCCGGGCACAAAGTCGCGTGGCTTTTGCTCACGCATGGGCACATCGACCATGTTTTCGACGCTGCAAAAATCCAGCGCGAGCACGGCTGCAAAGTTGGCTTTCATCCCGACACCGCGCCGATGCTTGCCGATCCGAACTTTTTTCGCAGCTTCGGTTTTCAATTCGACGTCGAACCGGTCGCCGCGGATTTGCTCATCGATGAAACCAGTTCTCTGGAAATCGCCGGCGTCGATTTTCAGGTGCTGTTCGTGCCGGGACATTGTCCCGGGAGCCTTTGCTTTTTGCACAAAAAGGAGCGCGTGCTTTTTGGCGGCGACGTTCTTTTCGCAGGCGGCGTGGGTCGCTGGGATTTGCCGGGCGGCGACGGCGAACTGCTTTTCTCCGGCATCAAAAAGAAAATTTTTCCGCTCGGCGATGACGTCAAAGTTTTCCCCGGCCACGGTCCATCGACCACTGTCGGCATCGAGCGCGCGAGCAATCCGTATCTCACGTGACAGCGGTTCTGTAAAAATGTTTGCGCGCGCGATTGAAAACGCGCCGCGCCGTCCTAAGATGCGCGACGCATGACTCCAGAATGGGACATCTCCTCGGCCGTTTCGCTTTACAATATTGACCGCTGGGGCACCGGCTACTTTTCCATCAACGAACGCGGCAACGTGCAGATTTTGCCGCAACAAAATGGCGCGGCGATCGACATCATCGAGGTGCTCGCGGATGCGAAAGAGCAAGGGCTGAATTTTCCGCTCGTGCTCCGCTTTCAGGATTTGTTGCGGCATCGCGTCGAGACGATCAACAAGGCATTCGATGCCGCGATTCGCGAGTCGGGTTATAACAACGTTTACCGCGGCGTTTTCCCGATCAAGGTCAACCAGCTCCGCGAAGTGGTCGAGGAAATCATCGACGCGGGCAAGCCGTTCCACTTCGGCCTCGAGGCCGGCAGCAAGCCCGAGCTGACTGCGGCGCTCGCGATCCACAGCGACCCGGAAAGTTTGATCATCTGCAACGGCTACAAGGACAGCCTCTTCATCAGCAACGCGCTCTTCGGCACAAAACTCGGCAAGCGGGTCGTAATGGTCGTGGAAAAAATCGAGGAGCTTTTTGAGATCCTGCGCGTCTCGCGCGAGGTCGGCGTCGAGCCAATGATCGGCCTGCGCGTGCGGCTGCAGAGCAAAGGCTCGGGCAAATGGGCGACGAGCGGCGGCGAGAACGCGAAGTTCGGATTGAGCACTGCGGATCTCGTTTGCGCGAGCGAAACGCTCCGGCGCGAAGGCTTGGCACATTGTTTAAAACTCGTTCACTTCCACGTCGGCTCGCAGGTGCCCGACATCGGCACGATCAAGCGCGCCGTGCGCGAGGCCGCGCGCTTTTATGCGAAGATCGTGAAGATGGGCCACGATCTCGGCTATCTCGATGTCGGCGGCGGTCTCGGCGTCGATTACGACGGCTCGCGCACGACTTTCGACAGCTCGACGAATTATTCGCTCCAGGAATATGCGCGCGACATTGTTTACAATGTGCTGGACGTTTGCGATTCGGAAAAAGTTCCCCATCCAGTGCTCGTGAGCGAAAGCGGACGCGCGATCGTCGCGCATCATTCGGTGCTGGTTGTCGAGGCGTTTGGTTCCATTGAAAAGAACGCCGACCCGCAGGAAATCGAGATGCTCGCGACCGACTCGAAACTCGTCAGCGAAATTTCCGACATTCGCACGAATCTCTCGCGTCAAAACCGGCTCGAGAGTTTGCACGATGCACAGCAAATCAAGGAGCAGGCGCAATCAATGTTTGACCTCGGCCTGCTCGATCTAGAGAGCAAAGCGAAGATCGAGACCGTTTACTGGCGCATCGCGCAAGCCATCGTCGAACATTTTCGAGACGCCGAATACACGCCCGATGAAGTCAAGGAACTCGAGACCACGCTCAGCGATCAATACGTTTGCAACTTCTCCGTTTTCCAGTCGCTGCTCGATCATTGGGCGCTCGGCCAACTCTTCCCGATCATGCCGATTCACCGGCTCGACACGGAGCCGCAGCGCAACGGAACGCTCGTGGACATCACTTGCGATTCGGATGGAAAGGTCAGCAAATTCATCGATCTACAGGATGTGAAGGAGACACTCCCCTTGCACCGGCTGCACAGCGGCGAGCCTTATTACATCGGCATCTTCCTCATGGGCGCCTACCAGGACATCATGGGCGACCTGCACAATCTTTTCGGCCGCGTGAATGAGGCGCACGTCTTTCTCGATGACGATGAAGAGGACGGATTTTACATCGAGGAAACGATTGAGGGGAGCACGATCGGTGAGGTGCTCACGCTCACTCAGTGGAATCAGAATGAGTTGATCAGGCTCGTCAAAATCCAAGTCGATGCCGCGATCAAAAGCGATCGTCTAAAGCCGAACGATGCGATGAAACTCCTCGCAAACTTTGAGCGCGGGCTCAAAGGCTACACCTACCTTCACCTCAACGGCTGAGGCAAAATTGCGGGGCCAAACGGGGCGGCCCAAGCTGCGTTGCTAGGGCTCGAACCTACCGCGAAACGGATCCGGTAAAAGTCCTCAAAAGACAAGTCCGCAACTTTCTCCCGAATCAATTAAGAAGGATTCGGCATCGCGTCGATCTGCTTCACGACTGCCCGCCGCGCCTCGGTCTGAATCTGCGCAGGCGAAACCTCCGCTTTGTCGCTCGCATGCGCGGCGAACGCATTCCGGAGCGCCGTCACGAAAAGCGTAACACCATATTTATCCGGGGTCGTGTGATTCTCCGCGGCCATCGCCTTGAGCTTGGCATACTGGGGCAGCGTCAGGCTATCGATGGTGAAATTCACGGCGATCCGCATGCTGGCGATCTCGGGCTTCGCCATCCAGCCTTGTTCCACCTGCTCGAGCTGGGCAGGCGTGGCGCCGAAGGCCTTGAGGATCGCTTTCGCCATCGCCTGGTGGCCATCCGGGTTCGGATGCACACCATCGACGGTGAGGAGAAGGCCTTCGTGTTGGCCGGCTGCCTTGATGATTGTCTGGTAGGCAGCGTTCTCCTCGGCCAGCGGCAAATGGCGGGCCTGCGCGGTCTGGCGCAGAAAATCGTTGTAAGCCGCGAGCTTTACGTTGTTCGGATTGCCCAAGTCCTCGCCGATCGTTGTCGAGGTCATCACGACAACTTTGATGCCCGCCTCCTGGCACTGGTCGAGAATGGACGTGATGTTCTTCTCGTAAGTCGGAAGGTCGACGCCATTGGCGCCGTGCCAGACATCGTTGACGCCGCAACTCAGCGTCATCCAGTCCGGCTTCTTGCTCAGGACATCGTGGTCGAGCCTCGCGAGCATGTCCCGCGAGGTGTGACCGCTGATGCCGGCGGGGATGGGCGTGATTTTCACGCCGAGCGTGGCTAGCCCATCAGTCACCAGGTGCACGTAACCGCCCGGAGAGCCCCACCCTTGCGCGGTGATCGAGTCGCCGAGGAAGGCGACTGTCTGCCCGTTCTTGACCAGCAATTCGCCCCACGAAAGCTGGATGGAGACGATCAAGCTGGCGAGGGAGAGGAGGAAAATTTTTGGCAACATCGTTCAACTTGTATGGAAGCTGGGCGGCTGTTTCCAGCCGAAAAACCGCAGCGTCCGTCGTCGCTAAAATGATCAGAACTCGGGCGGGATCGGCTTGGTGAGAATCGCTGGATATTTTTTCAGCACTTGAATGACGAACTCGCCGTAGAGATTATCAACCCAGGCGAACCAGTGGCGCGTATATTGCGACGGATCGTCTTTGAAGAACGATTCGTGCATGAAACCGGTGCCAGCCGACGAATTCTTCAACATGGCGAGGCAATGCGTGATCTCCACTGGATCCGTGCTCGTCAATCCGCGCGAAACGATACCCAGCGGCCAAATCCAGTTGAAGTCTTTGTGATGACCCGCACCGTGCGGGCTGCCCGTCCCCTCCGCCGCCGTCCCGCGCGAGAAATAAGGATTGTCCAGGCTCAATGAAAAAGCGCGCGACGCCAGCACTAGCGGATTTCCCGCCAATGATGGCGTGAAGTATGGAATCGAAACCAGGCCGGGCAGCCCGGCGTCCTCCATCAAGAGCGAATGGCCCAAGCCGTCCACCTCATAGGCATACATCCGGCCATACTTCGGATGCGTCACCACGCCATAATCGTCCACACCTTTCTGCACCTCCGCGGCGAGCGCTCGGCAATCCGCTGCCAGCGGATCGCCCGGCTTCATCGCGTCCGTCATTTCCGCCAGTTGGCCCAGTGCCGTGATGGCAAAAAGATTGTCCGGAATATTGAAAAGATAAGTGGCTGGATCGTCGGACGCCCGGAAAGCCGTGCAGATCATGCCGGTCGGCTTGATCGGCGGACCCCAGCCGGAGTTTGCCAACCGCCCCTCGAAGCGATACGGCCCGTTTCCATCCTTGCGCTGCTGGTCGCGCATCGTCGCCTCCGCCAGGTGCATCGCCTTCCAAAAATCGTTGTCAAACGTCGCTTTATCTCCGGTGATCTTCCAATACTGGTAGGCAAGGCGAATGCAATAGCAGAGCGAATCGAGTTCCCAATCGCGCTGATAGACGCCCGGCAACATCTGCGTTTTGTCGCGCACATGCGGGCTCGGCTTCGAGGCGTCCGGCATAAACGCGTTGGCATACGGATCGAGAAGAATGCACGCCGCCTGATGATGAATCAGCCCAGCCACCATCCCGGCAAGGTGCGGATCTTTGTCGCAGAGATGCAGGTAACCCTGAACCTGCGCAGAGGAATCTCGCAGCCACATGGCGTTGATGTCCCCCGTGATGACCATGGTATCGGGCTTTCCGCCGGCGTCCGAGAAATGGACGGTGGTATCGAGCGTGTTCGGATAGCAGGCCTGGAAAATCCACGCTACATCGGGATCGGCAATGGCGCTCGTGACGCGGACGATCTCCTTTTCCACCGCTTCGCTGACAAACTTGCGCTTCTCGGGCGCTGGCCGGGTGGACGGGCGTGTCGCAGCCTTCGGTGTTTCGGCAAGCGCTACCGAACTTGCGGCAAAACCCAGAATCGTCAGAAGTAGCGCGCTACGTGAAAGCTGGGGGAAGCAGAAGCGGATGATCATAAAAGTTGTGACGAATAAAGCGAAAGCCTACAGACACTTGGCGCCAGAGAAAAGGCTGTCGAAAAGCTGCCTCGCTAGGACTCGAACCTAGACAAAATGATTCAGAGTCATTTGTGCTACCATTACACCACGAGGCATTCGAGGGAGGCAGAAAATAAAAGCCGCTCGTCGGAAAGCAACGTTTTTCGGCCCGCTTATTTTCCGAGTGGACGCGAAATGTGTGCGCCTGCGGGCGGAGTGAATTCGAACGTGGACGCCGGCAGCGGCGTGCGGCGCGGATTGGTGTAGCTGGTCAAAAGATGATCGCCCTTCGGCAAAAATAGCTCCGTTTTCTCCGGCTTGAAATCGCTGCCGAGCGTGAGGATGAGCCGCTCAACGATGCGCTTCAGGTTCGACTTTTTCGGCGTGAGCTCCAGCCGGTAGGTGTCGCCGTCATGCCACGCGCGGAAGTTGTAAAACTCATCAATGTGCTGAAAATTCAGGCCCGCCGTGAGCGCGGAAAGTGAGTCGTCGAAAAATGCCCGCTGTCCGAGCGTGTAAAACTCCGCCTCCTTGAAATTCGGGTAGTAAATCCAGAGCACCTTGCCGTTGCAAACAGTCGTGCTGGGGCTGTTGCCATGGACTTCGCGCCGAAATTTGTCGGGCGATTGAAACCAGACGGTGCCTTCGCTGGAGAGTGGCTTTTTCAGTAAATGCGTCGTCTTTTCCTCAATGAAGTTTGATTCCAGCGACGGCTCTTTTTCGTGCAGCTCGCGCAGTTTCTTCAATAGGTCGGCGCGTTCCGGCGGCGTGAGTTCGGCCGCGTGGACGAAGCCGGAAAGGAGAATCGGGAGGAGTAGGGCGATGCGGATTTTCATGCGTTTTGGGCGAGCGGGGCGTAGTTATACCATTGTTCGGGATGCGCGCGGATCATGGACTCAAAAACCTGCGCGATGCGCTGCGTATTCGCGGCGGCGTTGTCGCCCATTTCGACTGCAGGCTCGATGATGGAGACGTAACGGCCCGATGCCATTTGCAAAACAAACGCCGGCAGCACCGCCGCTCCGGTGTGCGACCAGAGCAACGCCGGAGCATTGGAAAAAAGCAGCTCGCGCTCGAAAAACTGCACCGGCGCGCCGGAGCCCGCGTAAGGCCGATCGACCAGCATCGCGACAAATTCGTTACGCCGCAACGCGCCGATGATCTCGACGAAAGCAAATTTGTCGGCGCCCACGGCGATGGTTTTGATCCCGAGCCGGCGGCGGTAATTTTCGCGCCAACGCGTGAGCTCGCTGGTCGGCTCCTCGAGCGTGACGACAGTCAGCGGCACGCCTTCGAGTGCGAGCAGGATGCCGCCGAGTTCCCAATTGCCGAGATGCGCCGTGATCAGGATGCCGCCTTTCCCGCGCGCGCGCGCGGCGGTGAGATTTTCAAAACCGCGCCAGCTTCCCAGCAGCGCTCGGATTTGCGGCGGCTCGGCCGTCGAGCAGTAAAAATAATCGGCAAGCATTTTCAAAAAGTTCGCAAAGTTCGCACGGCACAAATCATCGAGATCGTTTCCGCGACGGTTCGTGACCAGGCGCAAATTTTCGCGCAGCGCTGCTCGCCCCTCGGTCGCGAGCGCGTAGCTCGCCGTGCCGATCGCGCCCGCAATTTCCTGCGAAAAATCGCGCGGCAACATCTGCGCCAGCGCAAGCGCCGCCCTAAAAGTAGCGAGTCGATAAGCGGGATTGCGCTTCATCGCGAACCGCGCGCGACGTAGGCCGGCAGGATGAAAAAGATCGTCGAAAACAGGCACCATGCGATGCCGAGCGCGCAGACGATGCCGAGCGTGCTCAGCGCCGGATTGTGCGCGAGCCCGAGCGAACCAAATCCAGCGACGGCAGTGAGCCCGCTCAGCAAAACCGGCTTCAAGATCGTCGCGAAAACCCCTTCGCGCTCGCCCGGCTGCCGCACTGCGACCAAAATATAAATGCCATAATCGACGCCGACACCGAGCACGAGCGGGAACGCGAGCACGTTGAAAAGATTGAGCGGAATGGCGAAAATTTTGAGGCAAGTGATCATCGCGCCGATCGAAAGTCCGAGGCTGAGCATGAGGATGACCAGCGATTGAAAGCTGCGATACAAAAACACAAGCAGCACGATGTTAAACAACAGCATTGCGACGCTCAGCACGATCAATTTGCTCTGCGCCCACGGCACCAGATCGGCCATGACGTAGCTCCAGCCGGTCGGCTGAATCGTCGCGCCGGGCGTCTGCAATTCATTATGCAGCACACTTTTTTCAGTCTCGCTTGAAATCGTTTTTAGCGGTGTGACATAGGCCACACCGACGTTCGGTTCCGTTCCGAAAAAGCGATCGAGCACAAACCACCAGCTCGAGTTTTCGGGTAAAAGTTGCCGCCAATCCAGCAGTGAAGACGGTTGCCGGGCAGCGACCTGAAGTCCATCGAGAACCGCAAACGCGCTTTTGAAACCATCAATCGAGAAACCGGCGTCGTTCAGAGTCTTCGTCAAATCCGCCCGAATCGCGGGAATATCGAGCGCGGAAACTTTTGCTGCATTCGATTGCACCCGCTCCGGTGAAAGTGCAAACGCCGCGGGCGAGGAGAAATTTTTGATCACGCCGCGCTGCACCAATTCCGTCCAATGCACGCTGAGCCGCGCCCATTGATCGTAAAAATTCTGCTGGCTCGCCGCCTTGACGATCACAAGCATAGGCTCGATTCCAGCCGCGGACATTTTCGCGGTGATGGTATGGAGCGCGTAGCCGGCCTGGCTGTCTTTCGGCTCGAGTGTTTTGGGATTCACCTCGATGTGGAGACGCCCGATCGGCGCGATTGCCGCAACGCTCAGCAGGAAAAGCAGCGCGGCAGTCGCGATCAAAATTGTCATCGGTTTTTTAAAAACCAGATGCACATAGGATCCGACAGCGCGGTAGAGCCAATCGTGAGGCGTCGGCTGATGCCGCGTTCCAAGCATCGCGAAAAACACGGTCATCATCAGGCCGCCCGCGAATAAAATCCCAGCGGCAATGAGCACGCCGAGCTGCGCGAACGCCGGGCAGTTGCTGAGCACGAGCGACCCGAATCCGGCCGCCGTGGTGATGGCGCCAAAAAAAACGCCGCGCCCGAGTTGTCGCAACGAGCTCGCGATTGCGGTTTCATGCTCCTCGCCGGCGTTTCGGAACGATTGGTAACTGCCGTAAAGCAGCATGCCGAAATCAACGCCGAGCCCGACGAGGATCGAGCAGAAGCCGATCGTGATCATGTTCAGCTGATGAAAAATCAGGCCGCCGACGACCGCGCCGAAAATGCAGCAAAGCAGCAGCACGCTCATGATCGCAACGAGCGGCCGGATGCAGCGAAAACCAATGTAAAACACCGCTGATACGAGCAAGATCGAGCCGAGCAGCGTCGTCACGATGTCGTGCCGCATGCTTTCGGACATCTCGGCGACATAGGCGGTGCGGCCAGTGACGAGGATTTGCGGCGCCGGACCGTGCCAGCTCGCGACCACGCGAGTTCGGAAATCATCCACTTGCCGCATCACGGCCTGACATTCGTGCGGGCCGAGGCCGGCTTGATTCGTGACCGCGAGGACGAGATGCAGCGTGCCGTCCGCGGATGCCAGCGGCTGCGTTTGCTCCATGGAAAATGAGCCAGCGAGCGGCTTCAACGCTTGTGTGACAAGACCGAGCGGATCAAAGTTTAACTCCATCTCGGCCTTTGGAGATCCGGACTCGATTTCGCCGCGAAGCCTTTGCAGACGGGCGTGGAGCGCGTCCGGCTTCAATCCAGCAAGCGCCGCATCGAACGCCGCCGGCTCGAGATTCAGCAGCAGCGGAAGCGCGATGCTTTGCACCTCGGCGGCGCCTTCCGGCGAGTCCATCGGGGAGCGATCCATCACGCGCGAAACCCACGGCTCGGCCCGCAGCGCATCACCAAAATGTTGCGTGAAGCCGTCGAGATCGGTGGCGTGATTTGGATCGAAAAGCGCAAACGTCACCTCGCGTGCCTGCGTGAAATCATCGTTGAAAATCTTGAGCGCGTGAACCGATTGAAAGCTGCGCGGCAGCAGGTTCAGCACCTCGGAATCGAGCCGGACAAAAGCGACGACGAACGCCGCGGAGAGTGCGACGAGCATTGCGAGAACCGCCCAAACCCTCCCGCGTCGATGCGTGACAAGATGGGCAACCGCGCGATCAAAACTCATGCAGCAGGTCCGCCAGATCTAGCGGTTGATTTGAAAAACGAACCGCTCTCCGGTGCGCGGAAAATCGGCGGTGACCTGGGAGCCGGTCCGCATCACATGCACGTCGGGACGCGGGTGATTGAGCAGCACATCGCGCAGCGCGAGCCAGCTTCGCAGCTGCCCCGGCACGAAATGCTGCGGGTTTCCCTGCCACGAATGTCCCATGCCTTCAAACCGCGCGAGCGTGTCGCCGCTTTCATGAATACTCAGCAGCGGAACGCCGGGGCCCTTGGTAATATCCAGCTGAAAATCCGACGCTGACATTCGCGCGGTAAAGTCGCCGACGAACGAGCGTTTCGCGCTCATGTAAAACATTTGCCCAATCAATGTTTGCGCGTTCGGATTTTCCGCCGGGAAACGCGTGGACTGGCAGCCGGCAAGCGCGAGCAGCATGACAACGAGAAAATTTTTCACGGCATTTCTGGAGTGGGAGTGAGCGTGAGCCGCGGGCAGAGCGCGAAAAATCGCTGTAGAAAAAGCACGAAGTAAAAAACTTGCATGCGCCACCAGATCGCGAAGCTGTTGCCGATGTTGCCGGCAAGCACCGCGTTGATCGCGGGCGCGAGCTGCAGCCGCTCGGTCGGGTTTGAGAAAACTTCCACAAACTCGCGGCGATACCACGCATCGACGAAGCGCAAATACATGTCCATCACGCGATTCATTTTTCTTTCATATCGGCAAAACAGCCCGACGCGCGCGCTCTCGTCGGCAAGAACCTTGTCGAAAATATCCGCCGTCTGCTCGCCGGAAAGAATCGCAAGAAAAACTCCGGTGCTGAAAATCGGGTCGATGAATCCCGCCGCATCGCCGGCCAGCAGCCAGCGGTCGCCCGCGAGGCTCGTGTTGCGATACGAGTAATCGCTCGTCGAATGCACCGGCGATACGCGCACGGCGCCTTTCATGCGACGCCGCATTTCGCCAGCCTCGATGAAGTGCGCGAGCAGTTGCTCAGGCGTCTGGCGCAGTTTTTTAAACAAAGTTGTGTCGACGACGACGCCGACGCTCGTCCGCTCCTGGCTCACGGCAATCATCCAAAACCAATAGTCCGGGCCGCGAATGAGTCGCGTGAGATTGCGATCGCCTTCAAAAGTTTCCGGCACGTTTTCATAGTGCGCGTAGGCAGAGAATTTTTGCAGATTCGGGTAACTTTTTTTTAGTTTGAAGCGGCTGCCGACGACTGCGTTGCGCCCGCTGCAATCGAGCAAATACTTTGCACGCACGGCCTCGCGATTTTTTCCCTCCACCAGCAAAGTCACGCCAGCGGTTTCGAAATCGAGAGATTTGACGACAGTCTCCTCGCGCACTTCGGCGCCCTGCTCGCGCGCGTGGTCGAGCAGCAGCTTGTCGAAATGCGCCCGCTCGACTTGATAAGCCTGCTGATGCTTGAGGCGGAATCCGTCTTTGAAAAAAAACTTCACGCTGCGCGATCCGCAGCTCGTCGCAATCTCACCGCCGAATTTCGGCACCGCCATTCGCTCAACCTTCTCGCGCAGGCCAAGCCGATCGAGCGTGGACAAACTGTAAGGCAGCAGCGATTCGCCGATGTGAAAACGCGGAAACTTTTCGCGCTCGAGCACGACGACGCGCCGTCCGTTTTTCGCCAGCAATGCCGCGGCGGTGCTGCCCGCCGGGCCGCCGCCGATGATGGCCACGTCATATTCAGGATTCATGCGGGTGGAAAACCTAGCAGCGAATCGGCAAAGTAAACACGGGTTTTCTCGAAACTCCGCATGCGGCGCGGGTCAAAGTTTTCGCGTCATCCTTGCGACTCGCGCTCGCTCATCGCGAGCTGCGCGCGCAGCAAATCGTGCAGCGTGACGACAGCCATGATGACGCCGTCGGCTTTGTCGGTCACGACCACGGTGCCAGTCGTGGATTCAATGAGCGCGTGCTGCGTCTGGCGAATCGGATCGCTGGGGCGGCACGTCTGCGCAGGCTCGAGGCTCACGGGACGCTGCTCGACCAGCGCGGCGTCGATTTCGCGGCGCGGCAAAATTCCTTCCAAGTGGCCTTCTTTGACGACGGGAAAATTTCGATACGGATGGCTCGCAAGAATATTTTTCAGCGCACCGGCGCTCAGATCTTCGATGACGACCGGCTTGAAATTCGCGATCGCCGAGATCGGCAGCCCGTGCCAGCTGCGCAGATCGCGCGGCGGAATCACGTGCTCCATTTGATGCCCGTCTTGGACCAGAATTTCCTCGTAAAAATTCTCGTGGTTGAGCCGGCGCGCGATGACCTGGCTGACGAGACCTGCGAGCATCAGCCCGGGCACGAGCGCGAACTGGTGCGTCATTTCGAAAATAATGAGGATGCCCGTGACCGGCGCCTGCACGACTGCGCCGAGGCACGCGCTCATGCCGCCGATCGCGAGCAAAAGCTGGTCGGATTGGTCGAGTGCGAGGAAGTGTTTGCCGAGGCCGGCGACGAGTTCGCCGCACATCGCGCCGAAAAAAAGATTCGGTGAAAAAATTCCCCCGCATCCGCCGAGGCCGTAGGAAAGAATGGTCGCGGCGAGTTTTCCGATGAGAAGCACGGCCGCGATTTTCCACGCCATACCGTGCGCGAGCGCGTCCGAAAGATCATCGTAGCCGAGCGCAAAAACGCCGAGCCGCCCGCTCCACGCGAAGACAGCGATGCCGATAATCCAGGTGCCGAGGCCGCCCGCGAGCGGATGCAGCCACTTCGGGATGACGCGGTTCGCGCGCGAAATTGCGCGCAGCGAAATGGATGCGCGCTGAAAAAAAGCGCCCGCGACTGCCGAGAGTCCCGCGGCGAAAGGCATTAGCAAATACGCCCGCCAAGTCGGCTCATCGAGATGCGGAAGTTCAAACGCCGGTTGCGGCCCGATGAAAGCATGGACGACGAACGCGCCGATGACGGCGGCGAGCAGCACCGAGCCGAGTGAACGGCTGTTTAAATCTCCGATGATTTCCTCGAGCACGAACGCGACCGATGCGAGCGGCGCATTGAACGCGGCCGCGAGTCCAGCCGCCGCACCCGATGCGCTCGCGGAGCGCCGATTCTGTTTCGACACGCCGAGCAAGCCGGCGAGACTCGAGGAAAGATTGCTTCCGATTTGCACCGTCGGCCCTTCGCGCCCGAGGCTTTGCCCGCCGGCGATGCTGATCACGCCCGCGACGAATTTGATCACAGCGATGCGGCGCAGACCGAATCCGAATTCCTTCCAAAACGCGAGCTTCACCTGCGGAATCCCGCTGCCAGCGGCCTCCGGGCAAAATGAACTCAGCAGCCATCCGACGATGAGCGATGAGACAACCGTGACGGCGAATGTGACGCTGGCAAAATGCCAGAAGCCCGCGCTGGTCTGCGACTTGTAGAAAAAGTTGTAGAGCCAGTTGATCAGCAACTGGAACGCCACCGCCGCGAGGCTCGCGACCAATCCATACAAACACGTGCTGATGATTGGCCGGGCTTTGTCATGAATATTGTGGAACTTTTCAGCTACGGTCTCCATCGGCAAATCTTAGCAGCGATACCACGCAACGCCGCGGTATCGGGATGAAAAGGCTGACGCCATTTCACTCGCGTGAAAAGCCGTATTTTACCGGAAAGGGAACCTGCGGCGAACTTTGACGCCGACGCTTTTTTAGTTCGCGCCGCCCTGCTCCAAAGGCGCAACGGCGAGGATCGAAGCCAGCGACGCCAGACCCTGATAGCGCTTCACTGCTTTTGTGATCGTCTTTTTCACCATCCCCTGCCCGACGAGCGCCTGAAGCTTCTCATACGTGCGCAGGCGAAGCATTTCCTCGCCGCCGCTGACCGCGTTTTTGGCGCGAAGATTTTCGTGAACGATGTCAAACAAAGGTTTGAATTCAAAGGAGCCTTTGCCCGAAAGCACCACCGCCAACTCCTCGGTTACTTTGTCAGGACCTTTGCGTGAGAATGTGCCACCGAATGTGTTAGCCATCGGCTACAGTCACACAGTTTTCACATTTGGCCAGAGGTATTCGCAAAAAGTGGGGTTCGGCAGCGGATCAGTCTGTCGCTGTTGTGAGCACGAGATAGCTAGGCGCGCGGTTTCGGTGCCGTGCGACGCAGCGAATCGAGCTGATCGCCAAACTCTTCAATCGTGCCCGCGTAGAGCGCGCCAATGCGCACCAATGTTTCAAAGTAGCCTCGCGCGGCGCGACCGCCGACGAGCATGCGCGCGCCCGACGGGAGCAGGCGCGCGAGGTCGGTGAGCTCGCGCGTGAGGTTCGGATCGTCCTCCGGATAAACGATGCTGAGAGCGACGGCTGCAGCTTCGTTGCGCAGCACCGCGCCGGCGATCTCGTGCGCTGGAAGGCTCGGGCCGAGATAGACGGGATGCCAGCCGAGGTTCGCCGCGATCGCCGCCGCCATCAGCGCGCCGAGCTCGTGGAGCTGCCCGGCCGGCGTGCCGACAATGATCCGCGGCGCGGTGAGCGGCGTTGCAAACTGTCGCGTCACTTCGCCTAAAAAAACTTTCACACTCGCTGCAAAAAAATGCTCGTGCGCGACCGTGATCGCACCGCTGCGCCAGCGCTCGCCGATTTCCTCCGCGAGCGGCGCGACAACCAGCCGCAGAAATCCGGTGTGACCGAGGGCAACGAGCGCGTCACTCAATGTCGTGTGAAGCGCGTGCGTATCGAAGCGCTCGACCGCCGTTATCGCCGCGGCGCGAACTTCATCGTTCGGCTCGCCATCTGCGGCGCCTTTCGCGGACCGCGTGGTTGGCGGCAAATTCGCGATCAGCGCGCTCAACTTTGCTGCCGATAATCCGGCGATTTTTCCTATGCTATGCCCGTTCTGAACGGCGCGGTGAAGCATCGCGAGACGCTCGATTTCTTCTTCCGAATATAGCCGGTGCTTGCCGGCCGAACGCTCCGGTTTGATGGCGCCGTAGCGCCGCTCCCAAGCGCGGATCACGTGGGGCGAGAGACCGGTCCGTTCGGCAGCGGCTTGAATGGAGAAGGACGAAACCATTGGTGCGCAATAGTTCGACCGAAATGTGACATACACAAGAGAAAAGTTTTAGTCCCTCGAAAGATTGTCGAACTTTCACTTTGACAAACTGCGACACAAATTAGACATTGCCCGAAATCAAAGTTCCAAAACCACCCGCACCCATGTCTCTCATCCGCTCAAACATCGATCAAAAAGGCCGCATCATTCGCGGCGCCGGAGCACTTGCACTCGCCATCGGCGCGCTCGTCGCTCTGCCCCGTTCGCGCGCCATCGCGATCGGTCTTGGGGCGTCGGCAATCTTCGTCGCATTCGAGGCGGCGCGCGGTTGGTGCGCGCTGCGCGCGTGCGGATTGAAGACAAAGTTTTGATCGCCCGATCCTCATGAATTACGACACCATCATCATCGGCGCCGGCCCCGGCGGACTCGCTTCCGCGATGCTTCTCGCGGCGCAGGGGCTGAAAGTAAAATTGCTCGAGCGTCTCCCAAACATCGGCGGCCGCACGTCGTCAATCGAGGCTGACGGCTTCAAGTTTGATCTCGGCCCGACGTTTTTTCTCTACCCGCGCGTGCTCGAGGAAATCTTCGCCGCTGCCGGAACATCGTTGCGAGCCGAGGTCGAAATGGTGCGGCTCGATCCGCAATATCGCATCATTTTTGGCAGCGGCGGAAAGCTCGACGCGACGCCCGATGCCGCGCGGATGGAGGAGCAAATCGCAGTGATCGCGCCAAACGACGCGCCCGGGTTTCGCCGCTTCATGACGGAGAATCGCGAGAAGCTGCAACGGATGGAGCCGTGCCTCGAAACACCGTTTCTCGGCTGGCAGGACCTGGTGCAAATGCGGCTGCTGAAAATGCTGCCGATGCTCCGTCCGCATCAGTCGATCGACAAATATCTCGGCCGCTTTTTCCGCGATCCCCGCATCCGCCTCGCGTTTTCTTTTCAATCAAAATACCTCGGCATGTCGCCGTTTCGCTGCCCGAGCCTTTTTTCGATTCTGTCATTTCTCGAATACGAATACGGCGTCTTCCATCCGCTCGGAGGCTGCGCGGCGGTGACAGCAGCGATGGCGCGTGTGGCTCGTCGGCTCGGCGTCGAAATCGTCACGGACTCGCCTGTCGAAGAAGTGCTGTTTGAAGGCCGCCGCGCCGTCGGAGTTCGCACTGCAGCGGGCGTGGAAAAAGCGCGCGCGATTGTGTTGAACGCAGACTTTGCGCGTGCGATGAAGCGCCTCGTTCCCGACCGCCTGCGCCGCCGCTGGACCGATCGCAAAATCGCGCGGAAGAAATTCTCGTGCTCGACTTTCATGATGTATCTTGGCGTCGACGGCACGTTCGACCTGCCGCATCACAGCATCCACATTGCCGCCGATTACGCGCGCAATCTCGACGAGATCGAGAACCAGCACGTCCTCTCGGACGATCCGAGTTTTTATGTGCAAAATGCGAGCGTCACCGACCCATCGCTCGCGCCGCGCGGCAGCAGCGCTCTCTACGTGCTCGCGCCCGTCACGCACCAGCACGCGAATGTGGATTGGTCGCGCGAGCGTGAGCGCTTTCGCTCAAAAATGCTTCGGCAGATCGAGAAAGCCGGCTTCACCGATGTCGAGCGACGCATTCGCTTCGAGCGCATCGTCACACCCGCCGATTGGGATTCGAGATACGAGATTCATCAAGGCGCGACCTTCAATCTCGCGCACACGCTCGATCAAATGCTGCACCTGCGCCCTCACAATCGTTTTGAGGATGTCGATGGAATTTACCTCGTCGGCGGCGGCACGCATCCGGGCAGCGGTTTGCCGGTGATTTTTGAAAGTGCACGCATCAGCTCGCGGCTATTGCTGGCGGATTTTGGCGTCCTTCCCGTGAGAGAAACTGAAACCGCGCACGCGCTTGCGCCACTGCAAATGGAGCCCGCGCGATGAGCGAAATCGCAGAGCCACCTTTCCCGCCTCGCCAGGCGGAAACTTTGACGCGCACCGCATCGCGACACGTGCAGACCGGGGCGCGCGATGCGTCTCCAAGCCACGGCACATCGCTTCGGGAGCGACTGAGGATTGTTAGGAATTTGCGCCATCTGATCGCAGAGAATGCCGACGCGCTCGCTGACGCCGCCGCTTCGGTAAGCAAGCGTCCACGCGCGGAAAAACTCGTCGCGGAGATTTTGCCGCTTGCCGATGCCTGCCGCTGGCTCGAGCGAAACGCCGCGCGTGTGCTCGCGCCGCGTCGACTCGGAAAACGCGGACGCCCATTTTGGATGCGCGGCATTTCGCTCGAAATTCGACGGCAGCCATTCGGCGTCGTGCTCGTCATTGGTCCCGGAAATTATCCACTTTTTCTGCCGGCCGTTCATGCGCTGCACGCGCTCGTCGCCGGCAATTCCGTCCGCCTCAAACCCGCTCCCGGCACGCGTCACGTCGCCCTCGCTTTTGCGAGGCTCGCGACTGAAGCCGGCCTCGATCCCGCGCTGCTCGAAGTGCTCGACGACACTCACGCCGCCGCGCGCGACGCGATCGGCGAAGGCGCTGGACAAAGTTGTCTTCACCGGCTCGTCGGAAAATGGGCGCGCTGTTCTTGCGCAGCTCGCCGCCACGAATACGCCGGCGGTGATGGAACTTTCGGGCGAAGATGCGGTCATTGTTCTCGCCGACGCCGACCTCGATCTCGTCGTCCGCGCACTGCGCTTCGGCACTTCGATCAATGGCGGGAACACCTGCATCGCGCCGCGGCGAATCGTCGTCGTGCAACAGGTCGCCGGCGAACTGCTCGAGCGGCTCGCAGCCGCGCGCGTTCCGCGTTTGCTGACTGAACGCGTTGCTGACGAAGTTGCGGCTTTGCTCCGCGTCAACAGCCCCGACTTCGCACTCGGTGCGTCAATCTTTTCTCGGGACATCACGAATGCCCGCGTGCTCGCAGCGCGCATCAAAACCGGCTTCGTCACGATCAATGATCTCATCGTTCCGACCGCGGATCCGCGGATGCCGTTTGGCGGAGTGCGCGCGAGCGGCTTCGGCACAACGCGCGGCGCGGAAGGGCTGCTCGAGATGACGCATCCTCACGTCGTCGCGTTGCACAGCGGAAATCGGCATCCCCATTTCGACGAACCCGCGCCGATCGACGCAAACCTTTTCTCTGCCTACATCCGCGCGGCGCACGGGCGTCAAAGTCTTACCACGATGCGCCAGTTCGCCGGCGCACTTTTCGAGAAAATCAAATCCCTCAAATCATGAAACCAATCGGCATCATCGGCGGCGGACTCGCCGGGCTTTCAGCGGCTTGCGTGCTCGCTGCGCGCGGCCATCGCGTCGTCGTTTTCGAGCGCAACGACTGGCTCGGCGGCAAGGCTGCGCAACTCACGGGCGACGGCTTCCGCTTCGACATGGGGCCGACGATCGTCACCATCCCATCGGTGCTGCGTCGCATCTTCGCCGAGGCCGGCGAAAAGTTGGAAAATTACCTCGAGCTCGTGCGACTCGATCCGCAATGGCGCTGCTTTTTTGACGACGGCTCGCAGCTCGATTTGGCGCAAAATCCCGACGCGATGGCGCGGACGCTCGACGCATTTGCGCCCGGCACAAACTCGGGCCAACGCTACCGCGCTTTCATCGACTACAGCAAACGCCTCAACGGAATTTCGCAGCGCCATTTTTTCTACAAATCGATCGGCGGCATCGGCGACATGTTCCAGTGGAAAGCGTCGTTCGATCCGCAGATGCTCGGCGACGTGCTCGCGATGCGCATGGGCCGTTCGGTCGCGAGCACCGTGCGGAAATTCACGCCCGATCCGCGCGTCGCGCAGATGGTCGATCACTTCACGCAATACGTCGGCTCGTCGCCCTACGGCTCGCCCGCGGTGCTCTGCGGCATCGCGCACATGCAGACCGACGAGGGCATTTGGTATCCGCTCGGCGGGACGCGTGCGGTGCCGCTCGCGCTGGAAAAACTCGCGCGCAAACTTGGCGTCGAGTTTCGCGTCGGCGTAAAAATCGAGCAGATCCTCTCACAAGACGACGACGTCACCGGCGTCCGCACAGACGCAGGCGAGGAGATCGCGCTCAGCGCCGTCGTCTCGAATTGCGATTCCGTCCGCACGCATCGTGAGCTCATCAATGGCAAAATCGCCAAACGCTTCGAGCGCCGCCGCAACTACGAACCCGCCTGCTCCGGCGTCGTCCTTTATCTCGGCCTCAACAAACGCTACGAGCACCTCGCGCATCACGACTTTGTTTTCAGCCGCGACCCGCACGAGGAGTTCGATTTCATCTACAAAAAGGGCGAGCCCGCGCCCGATCCGACGTGCTACCTCGCCGCGACCACCTGCACCGAACCCGGCGCCGCGCCGCCCGGCGGCGAAGCGCTCTACGTGCTCGTCCACGCGCCGTATCTGCGCCCGCATCACGATTGGAAAAAAATGCTGCCCGAGTATCGCCGCGTGATTCTGGAAAAGCTCAAGCGCACCGCCCAAATGCCCGATCATCGAATCGCGCATCGTCTTCGAGCGCACGCTCACGCCGCAGGACATTCACGACCGCTACCACGTGCTCGACGGCGCGATCTACGGCCTCGCCAGCCACGGCAAATTCCTCGGCGCGTTCAAACCCGGCAACCGAAGCCCCGACCTGCGCGGCCTCTACCTCGCCGGCGGCGCTGCGCATCCCGGTCCGGGAATGCCGATGGTGCTGATGTCCGGCTGGATCGCCGCCGATGCGCTCGATCGCGATGGTCTCGGCAGCGAAACCGCCGCGCCTGATGCCGTCAAAGTTGAAACGCAAAATCTTCATCGCGAAGAAGCGCACGCTGAAAAATGAAAACCGCTGTGCCAGTTCGCCAGCGTTCAGCATTGCCGCGCATCTCCGCGCCGATGATGAAGGTTTTCGCGGCCTACTCGCGCAGCTACGTCGGCAGGAATTTTCATTCGATCCGCATTTTGAAAAACGCGCTGCCGCCGCGCGATTGTGCACGACCGCTGGTAATTTTCCTGAACCACGCAGCGTGGTGGGACCCGCTCGTTTGCCTGCTGCTTTCTCGCGAATTTTTTGCGGAGCGCACGTCCTTCGCGCCGATTGATTCCCGGATGCTCGAGCGCTACGGATTCTTTCGGCGGCTCGGTTTTTTCGGCATCGAACCGCACACCGCGGATGGCGCTCGCACTTTTCTCCGCGCCGCGGGCGCGATCCTCGCTTCGTCCGCGAATGCGCTTTGGCTCACGCCGCAGGGGCGGTTCATGGATGTGCGCGAGCGCCCGCTGCGTCTTGAGGAAGGGCTTGGCGCGATCGCCGCGCGCGAGCCGGATGCAGTGTTCGTGCCGCTCGCGATTGAGTATGCATTTTGGACCGAGCCGCGACCGGAAATTCTGGTCGCATTTGGTGAGCCGATCACGCCGATCGACGTGCCAATGTCTGTGCAATGGACGCAAACTTTTTCCGATGCTCTCGAAGCTGCGCAGGACGAATTGGCTGCGCGTTCCTGCCGTCGTGACCCCGACGAATGGCTTGTCCTCAACCGCGGAAAATCCGGCGTGAGCGTGATCTACGACGCCGCGCGGTGGCTGCGTGCGCGGCTGCGTCGCAAAAAGTTTGACGCCGATCATTCGCCGGGCGCGCTGCGATGATCACAGCACTGGCCATCGTCAGCTGCATCTTCGCGCTGATTCCCGCGGCGCTCTTCGTGCAAAATCTCGCACTTTACCTTCCACTGCCGGCCGCGGACGCCGTGCGCCGCCGCTGCTCCGTGCTCATCCCCGCGCGCAATGAAGAAGCAAACATCGCTGCCGCGCTGGAATCGATCCTCAGGAGCGAAGGCGTGAATTTTGAAATCGTGGTTCTCGACGACGGCTCGACCGATCGCACCGCCGAAATCGTGCGAAACTTTTGCTCGCACGATTCGCGAGTTCGACTCGGGAGCGCGAAGCCGCTGCCGCCTCGCTGGTGCGGAAAAAATTTTGCATGCCAACAGCTCGCGGCTTTCGCTTCGCACCCGCTGCTCGTTTTCATGGATGCCGATGTGCGCATCGCAAAACCGGACGCACTCGCGAGGCTCGCGAGCCTCATGCAAAGCGGCCCCGCGCTCGCCAGCGGACTGCCGCGCGAGGAGACCATTGGCTTGACGGAAAAGCTCATCATCCCGCTCATTCATTTTGTGCTGCTCGGATTTCTGCCGCTGCAGCGGATGCGCGCCGGAAGCGATCCGCGCTTCGCCGCCGCGTGCGGACAAATCCTCGCCGTGCGCCGCGAAGCTTACGAGCAAATCGGCGGTCACGCATCGGTGGCCGATCGGATGCACGATGCCGTCGCGCTCGCACGCCACTTTCGCGCGCACGGTTTCAGAACGGATCTCTTTGACGCGACCGATACCTTTCGTTGCCGCATGTATCGGAGCGCTGCGGAAGTTTGGCATGGCTTTGCGAAAAATGCGCACGAGGGTCTTGCCGCGCCGCGCCTAATTATTCCCGCGACCGTGCTGCTGCTCGGCGGCCAGGTGCTGCCGATTTGCCTGCTAATGTTCGCGCCGTCGATGCCCGCGCTCATTGCGACAGCGGCCGCGTATCTTCCACGCATCATCAGCATCACGCGCTTTCGCCAATCCATCATGGGCGCGCTGCTGCATCCGCTCGGCATCTGGGTGCTCGTTGCGATTCAATGGTTCGGGTTCATCCGCTCGCTGCGCCAGCGGCCGGCCATGTGGAAAGGCCGCGCGTATTCTGCAGCAAGCGCGTAGACCAATCGCCCGTAACCCTGTGTTCATCAGGGTTTACGAGTGGTGGGCAGGGTTGGATTCGAACCAACGAAGGCAATGCCAGCGGATTTACAGTCCGCCCCGTTTGGCCACTCCGGAACCTACCCTATCGCTCGCGAAATTTCGGCGCGCTTCGCAGCCGCTTTCGGAAACAGGACTCGGATTTATAGCCGCGTTTGCCAGCGGCGCAAGCGATTCCTTTCGCGCTAATTCCGCGTCTCGAGCTTGATCGATTTGATCCTGATCGGGTTGATCGGATTATCGTTCGTGTCGGCCGGCGCACTGCTGATTTTGTCGAGCACGTCCATGCCATCAATCACGTGACCGAAGACGGTGTATTGGCCGTCGAGATTTGGCATCGGCTTCAGGCAAACGTAAAACTGGCTGCCGCTGGATCGCCGCGCCGGATTAATCGTGTCGGGCAGGCGCGACATCGCGACGGCGCCGGCGATGTGCTTGCGATGAATCTCCGGCGGCAATGTGTAGCCGGGGCCGCCGGTGCCGACTTTGCCGCGGTTTTTTTTCAGGCTCAGCGGGTCGCCGGCCTGCACGAGCGAGTGTGCGAAGACTCGATGAAAGCTGATGTTCTTGTAAAAACCGTGTCGCGCGAGTTTCTTGAAATTCGCCACTGTTTCCGGCGCATCCTGGTCGTAAAACCCGATCACCACGTGCGAAAGTTTTTTCTCGCCGGGCATTTTGATGTTCAGCACCGCGACGTCTTCGGCGAACGCCGCGCTTGCCAGCGCCGCGATGGTGATGAGGCTGAGAAAAATTGCTTTCATAAAATCAAGGGCAGCTCGCGGACTTCAATTTCGCGCGCCGTCCCATCGCCGGCACGCGCATGGCAGCTGGCCGCATCGACGCCGCGCTTGAGATAGCCGAGCGCGGCAAATTTTTCCAAGCCAAAACTCCAGGTCGCGCTCGTCAATCTTCCAACGACCTTTGCGGAATCTTCCGAAAAAATCTCCATTCCTGCGGCAAGCGGAGCGGCAGAAACCAATCCGCGCAGCGTGCGATTCACATGGCCGACGCTCTGGATGCGCGAAATAACTTCCTGTCCGATGTAGCAACCTTTGTGAAAATCCACAGCGGTCCGGTCGAGTCCGGCCTCGGCTGGAATCGTCTCCTCATCAAGCTCCGCGCCCCATCGCGGCACGCCGGCCTCAATGCGAATCGTCTCGGACAAAACATCGTCGAGCAGGACAAAGATGGCGGAAAGTCGCTGCAAAAGTTCCTCGCGCCGCATCACTGGAATGAGCAAATCTACGCCGGCCGCGCCAAAACGGTCTGCAGCCGTTTGTTCAATATCCGCAGCGAGCGACCTGGAAAGCTTTTCTGGTTCCGCGAGCACGTGCAGCAGGCACATTTCGCCGGTCACGTCCTCGATGACGACGTCATCCGCGACAATGTAACGCTCGAGCCGCGGGGGAAGACTTTCGCGCAGCGTCGGCTCCGCATCGATCCAAAGAAAATCGGGCTCGGCGCCGAGAAAAATCTCCCCAGACATCTTGCCTTTCGCAGTCATCACGCAAGCGCGCATCATCTGCCCGGGCGCGAGTTTGCGCACATCGTTGCTCACCTGCCCGTTCATGAAACGGACGCGATCCGCGCCGCTCACGCGCCATTGCGCACGCGCGGAAAGATCGAAAATTGCGCCGCGTTTTTTCGCTTCGCGGTAAAGTTCTGCGCGCTCCATTCGCCGCGCGACTCAGTCCGGGTTTGTGCCAAGCCAGCGGCGAAAACGGTGCAGCCGATTTTTTTGCGCGGCCACTTCCGGCTGCTGCGGTTCGGCGATTTTTTCCTCTGGCGACGCTTCCTTTTTTTCCGGCGACGAGCCGTTTTTCGGTAGCTGAGATTGGTCTTTGTCCGCTGTTTTTGGCTCCGTGGAAATGACGGTCGCCGCAATTTCCAGCGTCTCGCCTGCCTCCTGCCGCGGTGGCGCGGCCATGTGGCTGAGCGTTTCTTTCGGCGGTTCGGTCTCGACCGGCTTCGATGCTTCCTCCGGCTGCTTCAGCTGGGCTGGCGGATTCTCTTTTCGCGGCGGCGCGAGATCTTTTTCGGATTCGTAAATCTTCGCGATTGCCGCGAAATCGAGATCGGCCCAGCCGCGATTCAGGCCTCCAAACATCACGCCGGCGGTCGCCGTGGTCGCTGGGATGTCGATCTCCAGCGCGTTCGCGATATGGATGCCGATCTGCACGTCTTTAAACATGTGTTTCAGCGAAAAATGCGGTTCGAAGTCGCGATGGATGATCTTGTTCAGCTTCATGTCGATCAGCCCGGAGCGCGCGCCGTGATGCTCCATCGCGTCGGCGAAAACCTCGGCGGAAATTCCGGACTTTTTCACAATCGCAATCGCTTCGGACAGCGTCTGCACCGTCACTGCGGCGAGCATGTTCGTCGCGATTTTTACCGTGGCCGCGTCGCCGATTTTCCCGATTTTGACAATCTCTTTGCTGCTCGCCTTGAGCATCGGTTCGGCGCGGCGAAAGACTTCATCGTCGCCTCCGATGTAATAGACGAGCTGCCGATTTTCGGCGGCTGCCTTGCTGCCGGTGAACGGCGCGTCGAGAAATTTTGCGCCCGATCCTTGGACAAGCCGCGCTGCTTCCAGAACCGCCTCCGGGCCGATGGTCGCGTTGCAAATAATCACGTGCTGCTCGGTCAAAAGTCCGCTCATCGCGTCGAGCACCTCGAAAAGCGCCTGCGCGTCGGAGACGAAGATTTGAATCACATCGCACAGCTCCGCCACGTCGGCCGGTGAGCTCAGGAAATTCGGAGCAGCGCGCGGCGTGCGGTTCCAGACGTAAACGTGAAATCCGCCGTGCCGCAGTGCATTCGCGACGCGTGAGCCGATGATGCCCAGCCCGATCAGTCCGACGTTTTTGCGAGATTTGCGCGGCATGCGTTCATTGAAGCGCGTTGACGTAACGGGAGCGACTTTTTTTGAAAGAAAAATCGGCCTGTGGCGGTCGCGAACGGCTCGCGGCAAAATTTCACCCGCACTTTGAAAACATACTGGCACGACCTTTTCGGATCGTGCCAGTCAATGCGTTAACCGCTGTTTTTAAAGTTCAGCTTGCGACTATTGCCCCGGCTGTTCGTCCTTTTTCTTTCCGTCGCCTGTCGGGTTCCGCGATTCATTCCTTCCCGAAACAGCTCCCTGTCTCGGCGCGATGGCCGGTTGATTCTGCGGCTCGCGAATGTGCTCCACAGACTTTGACGGTGCCTCGACCGGCTCGATCCTGCGTTCGCGGCCATTATTTGGGATTGTCACCTGGCGCTGAGCGTTTCGCTCTGCGTGGCCCTGATAATTCGGCTGTTCCGGCGCCGTCAAAGTTTGCTGCACGTTTTCGTGCTTCGGCTGGATGTCGCGCGGAATTGCGGTTTGAGTCGGCGCCGCGTTGAAAGGCTGCGTTTCGGGAGCGGTCCTCAGTTTTTCTCTCGAATGCGGCTCAGTCGGGGTCGCCGGAATCGCCTGCTGGCTGCTCACATTTGCTGGGAATTTTTCGTGCTTCGGCTGGATGTCGCGTGGAATTACAGTTTGAGTCGGCGCTGCGTTGAAAGGCTGTGTTTCAGGAGCTGCCCTGACCTTTTCTTTTAAATGCGGCTGCGAGATCGTCTGCTGGCTGCTCACATCTGCTGGGACTTTTTCTTGCTGATGGTTGCCTTGACGGACGTTTGTGGTGTTCGCAGGCGCCATGCTTTCCGGAGACGCGACATTGGGCGAAGTCGTCGTGACACCGCGATCATTTCTTCCATGCTTGCCGCTTTGCGCATTCGTCGGAACAGACGTCGCCGCCGCAGAACTCGCCTGGATTCTTTGATCTACTGCTTTCAAATCCTCCGGAGCCACGGCGCGTGCAGGTGTGTTTTCATGGCCGCTCGCCTGCTGCTTGATCTTGGTCTGAAGCTGCGTCTTCAACGCGGGATCTTTCACGCCCATCCACCCGTGATCGACGTGCGGGGCGCTGATGCTACGTGCAGGCTTGGGCAGCTTCGTATTCGGACTAGCTGGAGTAACTTCCGGCGCGAGCACGACGAGCTGATTCCCACTCTGGCGTGCGAGCGTCCGCGTTCCTGCCGATTGCAGAGCAGCCGGATCCGTCTCGCGACGCAAATGCAGCACCTGCACCGGCCGCGCCGATCTCTGCTCCACGGTGCGGAACCGCGGGCCGCCGACATAGATCGCGTTCGTGGTGTGGTTGATGGTGATGTTCGTGATGTTCACCGAGTTATCGATAATGGTGACATTGCGGCTTCGGGTGATGATTACGGGCCGAAGCGAGGGCGCGCCGAAGTTTCGATATTCGCAAAAACTATAGTAGGCCGGACCTATATCGTATTCAGCATCGACGCTGTCATTGAACCCGTAGTCTGGCCGGAACCGTGCACGCGGCGGCAGCGGAGCCCAGCCGATATAATCATCGCTCGACCTCCACGAGACCCATGCCGGCGCCCACTCATAATCCGGAACCCAGCACCAACCGATATCCTCGAGACGCATCCAGCGGCCATAGTGATAGGTAATGCCGCCAAAGTCCTCGTAGGAAACCCACGTCCAGCCTTCATCCGTGTAAGCCCAGTAACCATCGGTATAGGGCGCCCAATCTTCATCCACGCCATTCGGATGCCAGCAATAGCCGTAGTCCGGGACATCGATCCACTCGCCGTAAGGCTGAAGGTTATCGTAGAAAAAATCGAAGGAGACTCGCGCCTGGGCGCGCATAGCGCCGCAAAAAAACGCGCTCAAGACGACCAGGAGAACAAAGGGCTTAAAAGTTTTCATAGTTTATCGGTAAAGCTTCAGACCGTTTTACACGAATTTCCATTCACTAAAACTGTCGCCATCTCAGATATCGTAGCGAGCGAATGAATCGGTTCGCTTTCGCTGCGGCGATTAATGCGCCGCCGGCATCAAAGCGCAGGAGCCTGCTCCACAACACTTTTGCGCAATTCCTCAGCCCTTGCCATGGCGCGGCCAGATTCCGCAGTGCGATCCAGCCTTTGGAGGATCGACGCCAGAGCCACATACTGCAAAGGTTGATTCGGATCGCGCTGAACCGCCTCACTTTCATAGTGAAAGGCTTCTTCTGGATGATTGAGAGCCATGTGGATCATCGCCATCTTATGCAGAGGCTCGACGCCGTGAATGTCCAGCCGACTGGCATCTTGGAAGGTAGAAAGCGCCGCTTCATTTTGCCCCGCTGAAAGGTATAGGTTGCCCAGCATCATGTGCGCGTCGTAGTCCCACCAACCTTGATCCGTGTAGGACTTGACTATTTTTAAAGCCTCGTTCGTTCCACTTTTTTCTCGGACGATAGTCGTTTTGAAGCGAAGCAGATCCCACACGCCGGGATAGCGTTTGATTGCATCATCGAGGACACTCAAAGCTTCGTCGGAGTTTCCCGACTCATAGCGCAAGTGCGCGAAGTTTAGCGCAGCTTTCCACGTGTTGGGAAATGATTGGGCCAACTTATCGGCTTCGGCCTTGTCGTAACCCAGATATTGCTCAGCTTCGGCCTTCTTTCCTTCCCGTGCGAGAGTCAAGCCCAAGGCTATGCGCGCACTGGCATACTCGGGAAAGCGGGACAAGGTCTCGCGCAGGATTTTTTCGGAAGTAGAGTAGTCGCCGTTCTTCATCAATGCCGCAGCTAGATTCACATGAATCCGTGGTGTTCCACCGCCATCGGCGATCGTCCTTGTCAGAAATGTTTCCA
The DNA here is from genome assembly GCA_963836755.1 of uncultured Verrucomicrobiae bacterium. Lineage (GTDB taxonomy): Bacteria > Verrucomicrobiota > Verrucomicrobiia > Chthoniobacterales > Chthoniobacteraceae > JAJPJG01. The sequence continues at coordinate 44,533 of CAWIKF010000002.1, forward strand.
GGTGCGCCCAATCTTGCGCACGGCGGTTCGTGCGCGCGCCGAGTCCCACGGCCGCGCAACAAACTGCGACTGCGCACCAAAGCTGCGCTCTTACCGGCAAAGCAACGACGCAGCCGGCCAGGAACAACAAAAAGCCAATGCTTGGCATATAGATCCAATGCTCAGCCGACTGCGCATTCAACGGGAACAAATTTGAGATAGGCGCGAAGCCAATGAAAAACCAAACGGCGCCAAGGATGCGGATGCTTTGACCGGGAAGCTTCTTTGCACAGAGCGTCGCAAAAGATGCGAGAGTCGCCGCACCGAGTAGCGATAAGTATTCGTAAGAAAAGTTCTCTGACCATGCGCTGCCACTGGAATAAGCACTTGGAAGATAGATGATGCGCTCCATGTGCAGCTTGTAGGGAAAGAACATCAGACCTGCATAGTCACCCAAAGCACGCAACATCAAGACCACCCGCAGCGATAATGGTGCCGCATCTCCGCCCAAAGGCGCCGAACGATGTTCCGGCAAATGTCGCAGCCCCCAGTAGACGGCGACGACTAAAAGAACTGAACCAAGGGAGAGCAGTTTATTCTGCCAGGAGATTCGCTTTTCAAAGAGGCACGTATGAATCGCGAACAAGATGATCCAGACGATCGCGATTTCCTTCGAACAAAGTGCCGTCAGACAGAAAATAAGTCCCAAAGCCGCGCAGAAACTTTTACTCAATACCGACTTTCCGTTAAGAACTGAAAACCACATCAACCATGCAGCGAGCGCGAACATACTCGCGAGGCTATCGGCACGTCCGGAGATGTAAGCGACCGCGGCATTATGAATGGGATGGATCACCCATACCATCGCCACAAGAAACGAGATGACCTTCACGCGCGCTTCCATCTGCGCTGGCTCTGCCGCGTCCCGATCGAGCAGAGGTCTAAGCAATCGCTTTAAAACGAGATAGAGAAGGAATCCGCTCGCGGCGTGAAAGCAGACATTCGAAACATGATAGCCGAAAGAGTTCTGGTTCCAGATCCAGTAGTCGAACATGTAACTGATGTTCTGGACTGGCCGGTAATAGAGCGAAAATGAATCGAGGAAAAGATACCTGCGGAAAATTTCAAAAATGAAGATCGGGCTTTTGAAAAACGGATTGTCTCCGACCAAATAGGCATCATCCCAGATGAATTCGCCGCTCAAAGCCGGCGCGTAGGCCGCAAACGCCGCGACCAACAATGCCACGGCGCAAAAGAACTTTTGCGCGGTTAGTTTGGAAAACTGAAAGCAGAGAAAATTCATTGCAGCGCGCATTGATTAAGCGAGTTCCATGCCTCGCCTCCGCGTTTCTCAAAAAAAACTCAAGCATCCAGTTGCCCGCCTCGGATTCCCGAGTGGGCAACTGGATGCTGTTTAGGTGATTGACCGGACGGCTTAGTTGTAAGGCGACCAGAACGCGGCGGGCGCCACGTCGGACAAGTTGTTGAAGGTGCTCGTAGGCACTTTCGGCAAGCTGTCGACCGTGAAGGTGCCGAAGCTGTTGCCGAACATGTCGGTGCCCGTGGTATAGAGCGTCGTGCCGGCTTTGATGTAGTTCTTGAGATCCGCAAACGTCGGGTTAGACCCGCTCAGCTTGTTGTTCTCAATCGCGTATTGATCGACGGCCGAATCAATGATTCGAAGATCTTCGAGCACGCGTGTTGCCTGTGAGCGCTTGCGTGCACGCAGGAAGTTTGGCACGGCGATTGCCGCCAGAAGGGCGATAATCGCGACCACGATCATGATTTCCACGAGGGTAAAGCCCCCGCGACGGTTGTTTAGTTTTTGTAACATCGTAATGTATTAGTTCGTTTGTTTTAGTATATGATTTGAAGTCCACTAACTGTGGCCTCGGCAGCTATTAAGCAGAGATGATGCCACGGACGTTCCTTTCGTCGTTTGCCTTTGCCTCTCGTCCGCGACTTGCTCATTCTGTCTCCGCTTTGAAAAATTCTCAGCTGAAGCTCTCGCCCGCTTTCTGGCTTTTCGTCCTCACACTGGCCGTGCGCCTTTGTGTGCTCGTGCGGCTTTCTCATTCGCCTTACTTTCTGCCGGAGGCTGGCGACATGAAGTTCTACCACGATTGGGCCCTGCGCATCTTACACGGCAAATGGAATGACGCTCATGCGTTTTATGGGCTGCCTGGCTACGCTTACTTTTTAACTGCCATCTACAAATGCGTGGGCGTCGATCCTTTTGCGGTTGGATCTTTGCAAGCTATTGCGGAAGCCTTTACTTCGGTTTTGATCTGGAAGATCGCCTCAAACGTATTCAGCAAAAGCGAGACTCACGACGGCAGCAGCGCGTCCTTGATAGGAATTATCGCCGCCATAGGCTGGGCCCTCTTTCAACCTGCACAAACCTTTTCGATCATCCTGATGCCGACTTCGTGGATGATCCTAGCGTTCTGGTATTGTGTCTGGCGAATCCTCGTAATCAAGAAAGCCTCTTTGTGGCGTTTTTGCCTGGAGCTAGGGCTCATCATTGGCCTTGTCGCCAATGTCATCGCCACGATCCTGTTTCTGATTCCGCTCGTCATCGCCGCCATGTTCACGACGTTCGGCACGGAAACATCGTTGGGGCGGCGCGCCGGCAATATCGTTTGTAGTTCCATTGTATTGATAGCAGCTGTCTTCATCGGGACAGCGCCGTGCTGGTATCATAACTACTTTGTCGCGCATGAACCCGTGCTGCTCTCGGCGCACAGCGGCATCAATTTCTATATCGGCAACAATCCGATCGCCAACGGCTACCCGAAGATTCCGCCCGGCATGCGCGCCGGGCAGGAAGGGATGTTGAAAGACTCCATCACCATGGCCGAGCTCGCGATGGGGCATCCTTTGAAGCGCGTGGAAGTTTCACACTATTGGTCTGCGAAGGCCAGCGACTACATCCATCAACATCTCCGCGATTGGCTGATCCTGATGCTGTTAAAGTTCAAGAATTTCTGGAACGCCTACCAATACGATGACCTCAGCCTCGTCACCCTCTTTGCAAAGTCGGACATTCTTGTTCCCGGCTTGCGGTTTGGTTTGGTGGCGGCGTTTGGTCTGGCCGGAATGCTCCTGGCGATCATGCAAGTGCCTCGATCGAGATGGGTGGCAGGCGCGATTCTGCTTCACATGGCAGCACTGTTGCCGGTGTTTGTCACGGAGCGCTATCGGATGGCAGCTGTCCCGGGCCTATTGATCATGATGGGATACGCTCTGTGCCAACTTTGGCGCGCGTTGCTGGATGAAAGGTGGCGGATGGCGTTCGTAAACCTTTCACTGAGCGCCGCGACTACTTCCTTTGTCTCCTGGCCGCAATCCGATCCGGGACTATGGGCGCTCGACTTCTACAACACCGGAATTAAGGAAACAGATGCAGGTCATCTAGCCCAGGCGAGGAAGGACATTGCGCTCGCATTGGAGTATGTGCCTGACAACTCAGAGATTAATTTCGCCATGGGAAACCTTTGTCTCAAAGAAGGTTCGCGGACAAAGGCGAAGCAATTCTACCGCCGTGCGATTGAGATTAATCCGCGTCACAGCAGCGCTTACAATAACCTCGGCGTCCTTGCGATGCAGGAAAACTTTTGGGACGCGGCCATCTCCTTCTTTCAAAGTTCTCTTCAGATAGAACCGGATGATGCAAAGACGAATTATCTTTTGGCCAAGTCCTTGTTGGGCAAAGGTGATCGCGCCGCCGCACGAGACGCGCTTAACAAAGCTCTCGCGCTTCAACCAAACCAGAAAGAATTTCTCGAGCTCCGGAGCACATTGGAACCTTAGTTCCCGCTGACACAGATGAATCCAACTGCGCTTTCGAAGACTACTCTCGTATTGCTGGCTCTGATCTGTGCGTTTGGGGTTTTCATGCGGCTCCAACCAGCTTCTGGTGAGCCAGTGCTCGGATTTGATGAGAACCTTTACCGCAATTACGTCAACATTCTCGACGCTAAAGGCCTCGGTTGCTATCCGGAAATGTCGAAGGGCTACATCGATGCGCAAAAGGAGCTTCCGAGCGCAATCCTTCCGCCGACGCGCTTTTTCTACATCTGCTGCGGATACATCTGGCATCTTATTTTTGGCAGCGACCCGTTGGTAGCTCTCGAAAAAATTTCTTCGCTCTTCACAATCCTGTCACTGTTATTGACCGCGACTTTTGCGTCGAGGCTTGCGGGTAAAGAATTCGCGCTCGGCGTGACCGCGCTCATGGCTTGCGCTCCGACGCAGATTCACATGGCGCAACACGCATTGATCGATGGGGTCTTTGCGTTCTGGGCTTTGCTTTGCGCTTGGGCGCTTTGGGAAAACTTTCGCGCTCCAAAACATGTGGGATGGCTGGTTCTTCTCGGCATTGCCTTATGCGGATTGGTGTTGACGAAGGAGAACGCCGCATTTGTTTTCGCAGCTCTCGTTGTCGTGGTCGTCGCGAATCACTGGCTGAAGTTTGGGACGACTACTTTGCCGCTAATCCTTATGCTTTTTGGCGGCCCAGCTCTTGCCATGGCGATCTTGTTTGTCCTTGCTGGCGGACCGGCGCAATTCATCGAGATTTACAAGCTGCTCGTCGAAAAGGCTTATGCTTTGCCTTATGCGATCAAATTTTGTGACGGGCCGTGGTATCGCTATCTCGTCGATTTGCTGTTGGTTAGTCCCATTGTTCTCGCGCTCGCCGTCGGCGAGGTCTTCCAGTTGACCAAGGAAAAAAAGGCGGGGCTCTATCTGTTTACTTTTCTCGCGGGGAGCTATCTCTTCATGGCAAACGTGAAGTATGGGTTCAACCTTCGCTATGCGAATATGTGGGATATGCCGCTAAGGTTCCTCGCCTTCTCGCAGCTCTCGACACTTAGCAGTCGCTTTGGGCGTTACCGCGTGACGAGTCTCGTCGTCCTCACGCTTTTGCTTTGTGTTTTCGAGTTGAACCAGTTCCGCATCTTCTTTGTGAACTACCGGCTTTACGAACTTGTCAGCGAAGGTTTGTTGCGCGCGGTGAAGATCATCAAATGAGTCGCCGCGCACTTCGCTTACTTCCGTAGCGCGTTGCTAGCCTCGATCGTTTCTTCCAGTAAATGGCTTACCGTCGGCGTGGCCCTCGCGCGCATAAAGATTTGGTAGCTCCACATGCCGGCGCTGACGCGAAGCAGAAGTTGGTTTAGCTTTAGCAACAATGTGCCGGCAAAGTTATCGCCGAGCGCTTTTGGGTAAGGTGCGGGAATCCCTTTGATTTCGAGCACTTGGTAGCCCGTTTGTTCGAAAAGTTCGCGCAGCGAGTTAAAGGTGAAGAGTCGCGTGTGCGTGCGGTCGAGGATTCCTTTGCGGCCGTAGTTAAATTGTCCCAAAAGCAGCATCAGCCGCGTGACGAAGAACCCGATGTTTGCCGTGGTGAGCACAATCTCCGGCCGTTTTCTCACCGTCGCCTGTCGGATGTTCTCCATGAAATTCTCCGGGTCCTTCAAATGTTCGATGACATCGAGGAGAAAGATCTGGTCGAACTGCGACGCGTCCACGGGTAGGTGTTTTGTTTCCAAATCCCAGCGGTGAAACTCCACGTTTGGCACCTCCGATTCCGGCGGGACGTATTGATCGATCGCCACGACGTGCGCGGCGCGTTTCGCCATCTCCTTCGCGACGAAACCTTGACCGCAACCGATGTCGAGAACCTTGGCGCCGGACGTGACGGCTTCAATCGCATACGTATGCGATGACGCGAAACCCAACTTTAGGTCATAGGTGTGCTCGACCGCGGCAACATCAAACTTCCGGTCATACAAAAGATTCCGCTGATGGAACTTTGCGCGCAGCATCGTGCGCACGATGTCCCACGCGTATCGCATTCCGTTCACATAGCAGATCTCGTCGCCGTAATAGGTCGGGATCGGCAGCTCCACGATCCGCAGTCCTTTCATCACGAGCTGGATGATGATCTCCGTGTCGAAGTGGAAATCGTTCGAGTTCCGCTCAAAAGGGATCTGCCGCAGCGCAGCGGTCGAGTAAACGCGGTAGCCGGAGTGAAACTCGGTGAGCGACGTGCGCAGCATGCGGTTTTGAAATCGCGTGAGCGTCTGATTGCCCAACCACTTGTAGATCGGCATGCCGCCCTTGAGCGCGTCGCCTTTTTCCATCATCCGGGAACCGAAAACCGCGTCCGCTTCGCCGCTCAATAGCGGGCCGAGCAAAAACGGGAGCTTCTCGGGCGCGTATTGGCCGTCGCCGTGCAAGAGCGCGACGAACTCAAAACCGTTGTCGATGGCGTAGCGATAGCCGAGCTTCTGGTTTCCGCCGTAACCCTGGTTCTCCGTGGTGCGGAGGACGGTGAGTTTGATGTCGCCGGCGCTCTTTTCATACTCGAGGCCGCGCTGAAAGGTCGCATCCTTTGACGAATCATCGATGACCAGCACTTCAGCGTTTCCCGCGCGCAACTTTGACGGGATTCGGCTGAGCACGCTCTCGATCGTCGTCTCCGCATTGTATGCGACCACGAAAATGAGGATGCGTCTGCCGGCGAGATCGACTTCCATCTCGGTGCAGACTTAGCAGTTTGCCGGCCTCGCGCCGACAAAATTCACCCCAGCGACGCCGGGATCAATCCGCAAGGATCGGCTCCGGTGCGTCGGGGCGAGGGGGATTGCGTTTTTCTTTCATGACTCTCAACTGCAGCCCTGGCTCGTCCCGCATTCGGTGCAACATCCGCACGCCCCGGCGCGGATCACCTTGTTGCTCCCACAGTTTGAGCAGGTCACATCCATGAACATCGTGCCGAGCGCCACACTCACCCGCTCGGCGTGCGTATCGGCGTGGCCATTCGAGGAAACTTGCGGCGAGCCTTCGCTATTCGCCGTGTTTAAAAAGACGTCGATGATTTCCTTTTCCGCAGTTCTCGAGAGATCGGCCACGGGCCTGTTCAGCGCCTTTTTCTCCATCTCGGTGATACCTTTCATCGGCAAATCCGGCTGCGCGGCGTGCGGCGCGGTCGCTTCTTTGTAGCCCTTGATGAACTGGCAGGCGAGCCAGCGGAAGACGTAATCGGTGATGCTCGTCGCATTCCGGATGTCGGGGTTCCGCGTGAAGCCGCTCGGCTCGAAGCGCTGGTAGGCAAACTTTTTCACGAGGCTCTCCAGCGGCACGCCGTATTGCAGCGCCATTGAAGTCAAAGTCGCCACGGTATCCATGAGACCGCCAATGGTGCTGCCTTCCTTCGACATTTGGATGAAAAGCTCGCCCGGCTGGCCGTCCTCATACAAGCCGACCGTAATGTAGCCTTCGTGACCGGCGATTTCGAATTTATGCGTCAAAGACAGGCGCGTGTCCGGCATCCGATGGCGCAGCGGCTGGTTAACTTTGCCGCGCAAGGTTTCGAGCTCAGTGTTTAGCTGGATGATCCGCGCCTCGAGCTCCTCCTTGGAGGAAATTTCGGCCTCGATCTCGCCCGCGGCACCCATGTCCTTCGTCTTTTTGACGTTGAGAGGCGCGCTTCGCTTCGACCCGTCGCGGTAGATGGCGATGGCTTTGAGCCCGAGCTTCCAACCCTCGATGTAAGTGTTCACGATATCGTCCACCGAGGCGTGCTCGGGCAGGTTGACGGTCTTCGAGATTGCGCCGCTGAGGAACGGCTGCGCTGCCGCCATCATCCGGATGTGACCTCTGTAATGCAAACTGCGGCGTCCTTTGTGCGGTTTGAAGGCGCAATCAAACACGGGCAAATGTTCGGGCTTCAATCCGCTCTGTATCATCCGCGGACCTGAGGATTCGGCTTCAAATGTTAAATCTTGCGATCCCAACATTGAGTCTTTGGATCCAGACATTGGATCTTTGGATCCCAATTTTGAACCTGGAGATCCCGAGATCGAACCTCCGGATCGCGATGCCGAGCCTAGCGATCCCGATGCCGAGCCTGTGGATCCCAATGCCGAGGTATCGGATCGCGATGTTGAGCCTGCCGATCCCGAGATTGAGGCTTGGGATTCGTCGATGACATCTTCAATCGTGTCGTGCTCGTTAATATGAGAGATGATCCGCTCAATCTCTTCCTGGGTGTAACCAAGGTTCTCCAGCGCGGGCCGGACGGTCTGGTTGACGATCTTTAACATGCCGCCGCCGGCCAGCAGCTTGTATTTTACGAGCGCAATGTCGGGCTCGATGCCGGTGGTGTCGCAATCCATCAGGAATCCGATCGTGCCGGTCGGGGCGAGGACGGTGACTTGCGCGTTCCGGTAGCCGTGCTCGCGGCCGAGCGCCGCCGTTTCGTCCCAAATGCGCTGCGCTTCCTCTTTTAAATAACCAAACTTTGCCGACGGATGAATGGTCTCGACGGCGGCGCGATGCCGCTCGATGACCTCGAGCATCGGCTCGACATTATCCGGCGCGAGGGGCGTCTCGACGCCGCTGGCGCGTGCGTCGCGGAAGCCGGGGAAGGCGCCCATGAATTGCGCCATGAACGCGCTTTGCCGGTAGGCTTCGCCGTGCATGATCGCGGTGATGGCGCCGGCGAGCGCGCGGCCCTCGTCGCTGTCGTAGCCGAGGCCGTAGCTCATGATGAGCGCGCCAAGGTTTGCGTAGCCGAGGCCGAGGGTGCGGAAGATGTGGGAATTTTCCGCGATTTCCTTGATCGGATAGCTGGCGTTATCGACGATGATTTCCTGTGCGGTGATGAAAAGTCGCACGGCCGCCTTGAAGCGTTCGATGTCGAAGCTGCCGTCGGCTTTTTTGAACTTCAGGAGGTTGAGCGACGCAAGATTGCACGCGGTGTTGTCGAGGAAAAGGTATTCGCTGCACGGGTTGGTCGAATTTTGACGCGCAGTGCCTTTGCAGGTGTGCCATTTGTGAATGGTCGTGTCGAATTGCATGCCCGGGTCGCCGCAAATGTGCGTCCCCTCGGCAATCATGCGCAGCAACCCGCGCGCATCTTTTTTCTCGCACGGCTTGCCGTCCGTCACGCGGCGTGTCCACCATTCGCGGCCCTCGATCGCGGCCTCCATGAACTCGTCGCTCGCGCGAACGCTGAGATTTTCGTTTTGATACATGATCGAGCCGTATGCGTCGCCGTTGTAGCTGCCGTCATAACCCTGCTCGATGAGTGCCCAGGCCTTCTTTTCCTCGTTGGTCTTCGCCCGGATGAATTCCTCGATGTCCGGATGCCAGTCTTTGAGGGTGTTCATCTTCGCTGCGCGCCGGGTTTTGCCGCCACTTTTGACGACGTTGGCCACTTGGTCGTAAACTTTGAGGAAGGAAAGCGGCCCGCTGGGCTTGCCCCCCCCGCTCAACTTTTCCCGCGTGCTGCGCAGCGACGAAAGATCGGTGCCCGTGCCGCTGCCATATTTAAACAGCATCGCCTCGCTCTTCGCGAGCCGCATGATGTCCTCCATCGTGTCGCCCACGCTCTGGATGAAGCATGCGCTGCCCTGCGGATATTCGTATTGGGTCGGCGCCCGTTCCGCCTGGCCCGTGCCGTGGTTGTAGTAATAGTTCCCTTCGCCCGCGTCCTTGCCGATCCCATATTCGTGATGGAGCCCAACGTTAAACCATACGGGAGAATTGAATGCGCCATGCTGGTTTACGCATAGCCAGGTCAGCTCGTCGTAGAAACGTTCGGCATCTTCACTGCTCGCGAAGTATCCGTCCTTCACGCCGCAGTCGGTGATCGTCCGCGTCACGCGATGCACGAGTTGCCGGACAGAGTTTTCGCGTCCGCCCTTGTAGGGATCGGTGCCATTTGCGATGTCGCCGTAGAAATATTTCGAGACCGCGATCTTTGTCGCGAGCGCGCTCCAGCTTTTGGGCACCTCGATATTTTCTTGTTTGAAAATCGATTTTCCGCCGTCGTCGGTGATTTCGGCGGTGCGATTTTCCCATTCGATTTGTGCAAAAGGCGAGACGGTTTCGTTGCTGAAAACACGTTCGACCTTCAATCCCTGTCCTTGGCGGGACGGGGCATTGACCTTCAGGCGGTCGGCGCTAACGCCGGATTTTAATTTGATCATGGCAATGTCTTTAAAGTTTGACTGGGCGGCTGCGAATAAGCTGCCAATAGCTTGTGGATTGCCGGTGAATTCCCAGCCAATAACCACACTATATCGGCAACGCGATGACCTTAACCACAATATGTGGTGGGACAAGAAAAATCGAGCGGCGGATTAAAATACCTGTGGAACGAAGGAAAACAGTGCGTTCCAGCCCGACGAAAACCCCGCCGACGAGCGGAAAAGCCGCTAATTCGACGCGAGACGCGAGCGAAGAAATGCCGTTTCCTGCGCGAGAGCGCGATGGATGGAAAGATTAGAAACGTCGATTTGAACACCAACGTTCACCATGTTAAACAGCTGCACAACATCGCGCGAACGCATGCGAATGCAGCCATAGCTCGCGGGCCGGCCGATGAGGCGCTCCACCGGCGTGCCATGAATGTAAATGCTGCGCTCGTATGCGTGGCTGTTGCGCGCTTCCAAGCCGCGCAGCCAAAGGATCCGCGTGACAATCGGATCGCGGCCCGTCGCATTCGGGCGCAAAATTTCGCCGGTAAAATGCCGGCATTTGAAAACCGCGCCGAGCGGCGCGCCGTCGCCGATTTTTGCGGCGACTTCCAATTTACCGATCGGCGTCGCGTAGCTGCCGAAGCGATCTCCCAAGCCGTAGCGCGAGGTCGAAACCGGATATTGCGCAATCAGCATTCCATTTTCCATCACCGCGATCTTTTGGTCGGGCACGCTCACGATCACGGACCGATCGAGCTCGACGGCGCGCGCGGAAAACGTCGCGGAAAACGCCAGCAAAGCAGTGAGAATTTTGTGGAATCGCATGACGTGCTTTTCCCAAGCACGACGCATGCCGGCGCTCTGCGCGAATTATGCCGGAACGGCTTCTTCTTCCTCGGGCGCGCTTTCGGCCTCAACGAAACGCGGCATCCACTGCACCATCGACGAGAGCGCGACGTAGGCGAAGCCGCCTTGGAACATCAGCAAAAACGGCAGCGAGAGCCATTGGCCGGTGAAAATCGCGTCCAATAAAATTCCCGTGAAATAGATTGCAAAGGCGAGTTCGATGAGCGGCACCGCGGATTTGATCGAGGCGTATTTCGTGGAGCGCCACGTCTGAGATTTGTTTTCGATGCCGTATTTTGGCGTGCGCGTAAAACCGGTGGAATGATTGAAAAGCGCCTCCAAAACGGCCTTCGCGTTATTGATCGCCAGGCCGACTCCGAGCCCGAGCAACAGCGGCAGCAGCAAAATTTCCTTCCACCAAGTCTTCGGATAAAGTTCGCGTTGCGCGCAGATGTAAAACACCGCGACCGACAGCGACGCGGCGCAAAAAATAGGGATGTCGAGCAACACCGTGCGCCAGATGCCGTCGCCAAGACCGCCCGTGGACGGATGCAAAAGGACACAGAGAAACACGAGAAGCAGATAGGCAAAGTTTGACGTCAGATGCGCCGTCGCCTCGATTTTGATTGGCAGTGAAAGTTTGCTGCGCCAGACCGCGGGAAGAATTTTTTTGCAAGTTTGGATCGAGCCTTTCGTCCACCGATGCTGCTGCGATTTGAAGCCGTTGATTTCGACAGGCAATTCAGCGGGCGTGACAAGGTCGGCAAGGAAAACGAAGCGCCAGCCCTTGAGCTGCGCGCGATAGCTGAGATCAAGGTCTTCCGTCAATGTGTCGTGTTGCCAGCCGCCCGACGAGGCGATGCACGAGCGGCGCCAAAGTCCGGCCGTTCCGTTGAAATTAAAAAAGCGTCCGCTACGGCTGCGCGCCGTCTGTTCGAGGAGCAGATGTCCGTCGAGAAACATCGCCTGCACGCGCGTGAGCAATGAATACGTGCGATTGATGTGCCCCCAACGCGACTGGATCATCCCGATCTGCGGATCGGTGAAAAAGTGAACCGTCTTTTGTAGAAGATCGGGCGACGGGACGAAATCCGCATCGAGGATCAAGACGTATTCGCCTTTGCACGTCTCGAGCCCGGCTTCGAGCGCACCGGCCTTGAAACCGTTCCGATCGACGCGATGGACGTGCTCGATATCAAAGCCCCGTGCCTCCATCTCGCTGACCAATCCCGCGCTGATCTCGCGCGTTTCATCCGTGGAATCGTCGAGGACTTGGATTTGTAAAAGTTCTCGCGGATAATCGAGCGCCGCGACAGATTTTAGCAACCGCTCGACGACGTAGAGTTCGTTGAAAATCGGCAACTGCACGGTCACGCGAGGCAGTTTCGCGAAAGTCCCCGCCGGCCGGGGGACGTTATTTTTATGCTTCAGGAAAAGATAAACGATGCAATATCGGTGCAGTCCATAAACCGAAAGGCCCACGAGCACAACGAGATAGCAAATTGTCCAAATTATGTGAGCGGGGCTTCCTTCCGTAGTCATTTTAAATCAATTACCGGCACCTTCGTGTCCGATTTGCGCGGCATAATGCCCCGTTTCCGGGTTCGGTCAAGTGCTATCTCGACCTTCGAACCGGCGGCGTTCATCCCCGCCGATACGCATCTGCGACCCAAACAAGCCGCAAATACAAACCCGCAAGCGCAGTTCGACACGCCCCCTGCGATTTAACGTTGTGCATCACCCTTTGCTGAAACGGCGCTTCAAACCGCTCGACATATCGATCGCCGTTTTCCTCGCCGGCTGCGTGCCATCGATTTTGATGGCGCTCGTCTCGTATTCCATTCTCTCGGGCACGCTCGATAACAAAATCGTTTTCGACCGCCACACGCTCGCCGAGTCGCTCGCGAGCTTGATCGATTCCGACATCCGGCGCACGGCGGACGTGGTTGAGTATTACCAAAATCTTCCGCTCACGCAGAATATGGTGCTGCGGCCTTATGGTGACGCAGCCGTGCAGGACTGGCTCGTCGACGCGTTCTACGCGCACCCGCAGATCGATGGGATGTTCGTCACCGATGCGGCGGGAAAATTGATCGCATCCATCCCGGCGACGCTCGATTCGCCCGGCCGGGATTTTTCCTCGAAAAGCTGGCTCGCGCAGGCTGCGAAAAAAGATGGCGCTTTTATTTCCGGCCTCGAGCGACGCGTGCCCGACGGCCGGCCGGCGACGATCATCGCCGCGGCCATCCGGAAGCGCAGCGGCGAGATCATCGGCTTCGTCGGCGCCAACGTTCTCGTGGAGCGGCTCGGCAAGCGACTCTCGGCGCTCGATTACGGCGAGCAATCGCGCCCGCAAGTCATCGATCAATCCGGTGTTCCATTTTTTGGCGCGGATTTTCGCGCCAATGACGGCTCTAGAAAAGCGGATGCCGATCTGCTGACCGCGCTCAGCAAATGCCCCGCCCACCATTTAATGCACGGCGACGATTTCATCACCTTCGCCAAGCTTGACACGATCGGATGGACCGCGACTCTCACGCAGCCGGCCGCCGTTGCCTACAAACCGGAGCACGATTTGATCGCGAAAGCGACGGTCATCGAGGCATGGTTCATCATCGGCTCCATCGCCGCGGCGTGGATCGTGAGCCGGCTCTACACGCAGCAATTTGAGGCGAACGAGCGCGTCGCGCGCGAGACGTTTTTCAACGAAAAAATCCTCGCGAACATGCCGGTCGGCATTGCCCTGATCGATCCGACCTCGCAGAAAATTTTGCAAGCAAATCAAAGTTTCGTCGAAATGGCGCAAACGTTTGGCGGCGTCGGCGCCGCGCGTGAAATCACCGACCTCACTTTTCCAGATATCAAACTGGGCGCGGAAACGATGCTGCCGAACGTCGTCGAAACCGGCGCGCCATTTCTCGCGCGCGAGCAAAGAGTGGCCGGCTCGGATGGCCGCGAACATTTTCTGACGATCAACTTGCTGCGGCTCCAGGACGCCGAGCTGCACACGCACGGCATTTTGTTTTTGATCGAGGACAACACGACCGACATCACCATTCGCAAGGAACTGATCGCCGCGAACACGGCGAAGGATCAATTCCTCGCGCTGCTTTCGCACGAGCTGCGCAACCCGCTCTCGCCCGTGATCACGATGGTGCACGAGCTGGAAAAAATTTCCGAAGGCGACGAGCGCATCAGCAATTCGCTCGAAGTCATCCGCCGCAACGTAGAGCTCGAGGCGCGGCTCATCGACGACCTGCTCGACATCACGCGCATCGCGCACGGCAAGCTCCAGCTCACGCCCGAAGTCGTCAACGCGCACCGCTCAGTCCATCGCGCGCTCGAGATTTGCCAGCACGACATCGAGCTGAAAAAACTCGAGACCGAAGTGCGGCTCGAAGCGCGCGAGCATTTCGTCAAAGCCGATCCGGCGCGGTTTCAGCAGGCGCTTTGGAACCTCATCAAGAATGCCGTCAAATTTACCGAGCACGGCAAAATCACGATCACCTCGCGCAACACCGCGGACCGCCGTCTCGTCATCGAAGTGCGCGACACTGGCATCGGAATCGAGCCGGAAAGATTGCGAAAAATTTTCAACGCATTCGAGCAGGGCGAAAGCTCCATCACGCGGAGATTCGGCGGCCTCGGTCTCGGCCTGGCGATTTCGAAGGCGATGATCGAGGCGCACGGCGGCAAACTCACAGCTTCGAGCGCCGGTGCCGGACTCGGCTCCACTTTTTGCATCGAGGTCGGCACCGTCGACGGCGCGAGCACTCCCGACACGGTCAATAAAACGCCGACGCTCGCCGGCAACACTTTGCAGCACAAAATTTTACTGGTGGACGACCACGAGGACACCTGCCTCGGCATGAAGCTGCTGCTCGAGCGGCGAGGCTATCGCGTGCAAATCGCACACACGATCGGCAAGGCGCTCGAGCTCGCCGAACGCGAAAAATTTGAGCTGCTCATCAGCGACCTCGGCCTGCCCGACGGCACCGGTTTCGATTTGATGGAGAAGCTGCGCGGGCAAGGTTTGCGCGGCATCGCGCTGAGCGGCTTCGGGATGGAAAGCGACATCGAGCGCTCGCGCGAAGCCGGTTTTTCCGAGCACATGATCAAGCCGATCAATCTCGAGCGGCTCGATTCGATTTTGAAAAAAGTCTTCAGCGAATGACCGCGCGCCTGAAGTGGGGCTTGCTCGGCACCGGCGCGATCGCGCGAAAGTTTGCGCAAGGTTTGCATCAAAGTCGCACTGGCGAACTCGCGGCAATCGGCAGCCGCACGCGCGAATCCGCGGAAAAGTTTGCTGCCGATTTTCCGGCTACGGCGCATGGAAGTTACGAAGCGCTGCTGGCCGATCCGCAGGTGGACATTGTTTACATTTCGACGCCGCATCCGCTGCACGCTCAATGGGCGATCGCGGCCGCGAGGGCCGGCAAACACATGCTTTGCGAGAAACCGCTGACGATGAATCACGCGGAAGCCGTGGCCGTGATTGATGCCGCGCGAGCGCATGATGTCTTCTTGATGGAGGCGTTTATGTATCGATGTCATCCGCAAACCGCGCGGCTGGTGAAGCTGATTCGCGACGGCGCAATTGGCCGTCCGCGGCTTGTGCAGGCTCATTTCTCTTTTCGTGCGAACTTTAATTCGCAGAGTCGCTTGTTTAACAAAACGTTGGGCGGCGGCGGCATTCTCGATGTCGGCTGCTACACCACTTCGATGGCGCGGTTGATCGCCGGTGCAATGGACGGAGCGCCTTTTGCAGAGCCGATCGAGCTGAAAGGGGTCGGCGAGATCGGCCGCGAAAGTGGCGTTGATGAATTCGCGATCGCAACTCTGAAATTTCACAACGGCCTGCTCGCGCAGCTCGCCGCGGGGGTGCGCGTGAAACTGGAAAATGGCGTGCGCATTTTTGGCGACGACGGCGAAATTTTTGTCCCGTCGCCGTGGATGGCGAATGGGCCGGAGGCGGGTGAGACGAAAATCGTCGCGCGAAAAAATGGCGCAGATGCTGAGGAAATTTTGATCCGCACGGATGCCGGAATTTACGCAGTCGAGGCCGATCATGTGGCCGCGCACCTCGATTCACGCGAGACGCTGGCGATGTCATGGGAGGATTCCTTAGGAAACATGCGGACGCTCGATCGATGGCTCACTGAAGTCGGCGTCGTTTACAACGCTTGAAAAGCTCGGCGCGGATTCAGGCACGCACTTCCGCAGTGCCGCACGAAGAAGTGCCGGAAACTCAAAAAAACAAAAGATGAACCCAATCAAAGTCTGGCTCGGCCACCCGTATCCTCTCGGCGCAACTTGGAAAAAGAACGGCGTGAACTTCGCGCTTTTTTCCGAAAATGCGACAGGCGTGGACCTTTGCCTTTTTGACGATGCCGATGCGCCGACGGAGCAAATTCGCATCCGGATGACGGAGCAATCCGATCAGGTCTGGCATGTTTTTTTACCCGATATCAAACCCGGCCAGCTTTACGGTTACCGCGTTTATGGGCCGTATGATCCGGAGAAAGGTCACCGCTTCAACGCGTCGAAGCTCGTAATCGATCCTTACGCAAAGGCGATTGCGGGTGGGATCAACTGGAGCGACGAAATGTTTGGCTACACGCTCGGCGACGAGAAGGAAGATTTCACGCGCGACTATCGCGATGACGCGTGGGGCATCCCGAAATCGGTCGTGGTCGATTCGGCGTTTGACTGGGAAGACGATGCGCCGCCCGGCACGCCGCTCTCGGACTCGGTCATTTACGAAGTCCACGTGAAAGGTTTTTCGCAGTTGTGCCCGGAAGTTCCGGAGAAAATTCGCGGCACGTATGAAGCGCTCGGCAGCACTTTTGCGATCGACTATTTCAAAAAGCTGGGCATCACGGCGGTCGAGCTTTTGCCGGTGCATCAGTTCGTGAACGACAAGACGCTCATCGATAAAGGGCTCAGCAATTACTGGGGCTACAACACGATCGGCTACTTCGCGCCGGACTGCCGATATAGCGCGAGCGGCCGCGACGGCGAGCAGGTGAAGGAATTCCAGCGGATGGTGAAAAATCTGCACGCAGCGGGCATCGAGGTCATCCTCGACGTCGTCTACAATCACACCGCGGAGGGCAATCACCTCGGGCCGACGCTTTGTTTCAAAGGCATCGATAATTACAATTATTACCGGCTCGTGCCCGACAATCTGCGCTACTACATGGATTACACCGGCACCGGCAACACGTTAAACGTGATGCAGCCGCGTGTTTTACAATTGATCATGGACTCGCTGCGCTACTGGGTCACGGAAATGCACGTAGACGGCTTCCGCTTCGACCTCGCGGCGACACTCGCGCGCGAGCTGCACAGCGTCAGCAAGCTGAGCGCATTTTTCGACATCATTCACCAGGACCCGATTTTGTCGCAGGTGAAACTCATCGCGGAGCCGTGGGACGTGGGTGAAGGCGGCTATCAGGTCGGGAATTTTCCGGTCCTTTGGGCCGAGTGGAATGGAAAATATCGCGATGCGGTGCGCGGCTATTGGAAAGGCGACGAAGGCCACATCGGCGACATGGGCTACCGGCTCACCGGCTCACCAGATTTGTATCAGTGGAATGGCAAACGCCCGCAGGCCAGCATCAATTTCATCGTCGCGCACGATGGCTACACGCTCGCGGATTTAGTCAGCTACAACGACAAGCACAACGAAGCGAACGGCGAGGGAAACAACGACGGCGACAACAACAACAAATCATGGAATTGCGGCGATGAGGGCCCGACCAAAGATGAGGAAATCAATGCATTGCGCCGTCGCCAGCAGCGCAATTTTCTCTGCACGCTTTTCTTGTCGCAGGGCGTGCCGATGCTTTGCGGCGGCGACGAATGCGGCCGCACCCAGCTCGGCAACAACAATGCGTATTGTCAGGACAACGAAATTTCGTGGACACATTGGGACTGGGACGAGCATGCGAAACGGCTCAACGATTTCACCGGGAAATTGATTCACCTGCGGCGCAATCACCCGATTTTTCGCCGGCCAAAGTTTTTCCAAGGCCGCAAAATCCGCGGCTCGGACGTGAAGGACATCATGTGGTTCAATCCCGGCGGAACGGAAATGACCGACGAGGAATGGAACACGAGCTACGTCCGGACGCTCGGCCTGATGCTCAGCGGCGACACGATCGACGTGCGCGATTTCCACGGCGAGCCAATCCGCGACGACACGTTTTTGATGCTGCTGAATGCGCACCACGAAACGTTAAAGTTTGTTTTGCCTGGGCAGGAGGATGTCCGGTGGGAGTTGATCCTCGACACGCGGATCGAGGAAGGTTTTCTTGAGACCTCGAAGATCTTTTCGGCAGGTGATGAATTCGAAATCGACGCACGATCTTTTTGCCTGCTGCGCCTCAGCGTCGGCGATCAATCGCATGCCCGCAGCGATTCGTGGAAGCGCCGCCAGGAGAAGCTCGCGACTGCCGAAAGAACTTCGGCGGCCGAACAAAAGGCTGAGGCGAAAAAATCGCAAAAGAGCTCGCAAAGCAAGCAGTGACGGGCATCTCCGGCCAGCCCCGCTTCAAACATCGCGCATGAACTTTGATCTGCTTCCGCAAGGTGCCGACCTCGTCGAGCACGGCGTGCGTTATCGCGTTTGGGCGCCGCGAGATTCGAAAGTTGAGGTGGAAATTTCCCCGCGCAGCGGCGGTGAAAAACGGGTGCTGCCGTTGGCGATCGACGCGACCGGTTACTATCACGCGATCGACGATCGTGGCCGTGCGGGTGATTGTTACAAGTTCAAATTCGGCGATCAAAGTCTGCCCGACCCCGCGTCGCGGTGGCAGCCGGAGGGCGTGCACGGACCATCGCAAGTGATCGATCCGCGCGGCTACGGATGGCGTGATGCGGGCTGGCGGAAAGCTGCGTTCCGCGATCTCGTGATTTACGAATTACACGTCGGCACGTTTACGCCGGACGGCACTTTTTTGGCGGCGATTGAAAAGCTGCCGCACATCCGCGAGCTCGGCGCGACCGCGATCGAGCTGATGCCAATTGCGGACTTTGCCGGCGAGCGCAACTGGGGTTACGACGGCGTCTGTCTTTATGCGCCGAGCCGCGCGTATGGGCATCCGGACGACTTGCGAGCGCTTGTAGACGCCGCGCACGAGCAGGGGCTGACGGTGATCCTCGACGTTGTTTACAATCATCTCGGGCCCGATGGAAATTACCTCGGAAGCTATGCGCCGGGCTACATCGACGAGGCGCGCAAGACACCGTGGGGCGGCGCGCTCCGCTTTGACGATCCCGCATTTCGCCCGCTGCGCGCGCTGTTCGTCGCGAACGCGCCGTATTGGATGGAAGAATTTCACATCGATGGTTTCCGACTCGATGCGACGCACGCGATCATCGACGAATCGCCGCAGCACATTTTGCAGGAAATCACGTCCGCGATTCACGATCACGGCGGCTTCGCGATCGCTGAAGATTCTCGCAATGAAACGCGCGTGATTCTGCCGGTGACCGACAACGGACTCGGTTTCGATGGCGTCTGGGCCGACGATTTTCATCACACGACGCGCGTCGCGCAGACGCATGAAAACGAATCGTATCTCGGCGATTTTGCGGGCACGCTGACGGAACTCGTCGAGACGCTGCGCCATGGCTGGTTTTATCGCGGGCAAATTTCGCCGCGCCGTCACGAGCGCCGCGGCACGGAATGTCGGCATCTGCCGCCGCAGCGTTTCGTGCATTGCATTTCGAATCACGACCAAACCGGCAACCACGCATTCGGCGAGCGGCTCAACCACTCGATCTCGCGCGACGCTTACCATGCGGCTTCCGCGCTGCTCTGCCTCACGCCTTATACGCCGATGCTTTTCATGGGTCAGGAATGGGCTGCGTCGACGCCGTTTCAATTTTTCACCGATCACAAAGCCGATCTCGGAAAGCTGATCACCAAAGGCCGCCGCGAGGAGTTCAAAGATTTTTCGCATTTTAAAAACGAAGCTTCGCGCGCGAAAATTCCTGATCCGCAAAGCCCGCGCACTTTTGCCGATTCGAAATTGATCTGGGATGAAATTCGCGATGAGAAAAAGTCGAAAACGCTCGAGCTTTACAAAGTCTGCCTCGATCTACGCCGCACCCATCCCGCGTTTCGCCCGCTCACGCGCGAGAGCTGGCTCGTCGAGGACCTCGACGCCGGCATCGGCGCGCTACGCATCAAATCCGAGCGCGGGGATTGGTTGATCCTTTTTGATTTCATCGCCGGCCATCAAGCTTCGCTCTTGGAAGAATGGATGTGCCGTCCGCCGCAGGGCAGCGCGTGGACGCTCGTTTTTTCCACCAACGAACGCCGCTTCGGTGGCGACGGCTCATGCGCGATCGAGCCGGCGACGATGCAGGCGCGGTTTTCGAAGCCGGAGACCGTCGTCTTGAAATCGTAACACGGCGGCGACGTTTGCTCGTTGCGCGCACGGCGGAAAATTTGTTTGCTCCGTCATGCGGAAAACGAAAATCATCTGCACGCTCGGACCCGCGACGGATTCGGCCGAAATTTTGCGGCAAATGGTCGAAGCCGGCGCAAATATTTTCCGGCTCAACATGAGCCACGCGCCGCACGAATGGGTGCGAACCTTGGTCCCACGCATCCGCGCGGTCGCGGTCGAGCTCGGCGAAATGGTCGCGATTCTCATGGACACGCAAGGGCCGGCCATTCGCACCGGCGATCTGCCTACGAAGCTCGATCTCAAGCCCGGCGACATTTTTGAGCTGACCGTCCGCGGCGAACGGAGCGAGGAAAATTTTTCCGTGGACGTGAATTACGACGGGCTCATCGACGACATTTCCGTCGGCGACACCGTGCTCGTCGACAATGGCGTAATTCATCTCCGCGTGCTCGCGAAGGCGCACAACAAAATCCGCTGCGAAGTGCTCACCGAGGGGACGCTCGGCTCGCGTCGTCACATCAATCTCCCGGGCGTGCGCGTGAATCTTCCGCCGCTCACGGAAAAAGATTTGCGCGATGTGGAACTGGGCGCGGAGCTCGGCGTGGACATGGTCGCGCTCAGTTTTTGCCGCGAGGCCAGCGACGTCGCGCTGCTCCGAAAAGTGTTGCGCGAAAACAGCAGCCAGGCGCGCATCGTCGCGAAACTCGAGGATCAGCTCGCGATCAAAAACATCAACGAAATCATCGCCGCCGCCGATGCGATCATGGTCGCCCGCGGCGATCTCGGCATCGAATGTCCGATGGAGGAGTTGCCGATCATTCAGCGACGGATCGTTAAGCGTTGTTTAAAACTTGGCAAACCCGTCATCGTCGCCACACACATGCTCGAATCAATGATCGCGAATCCGGTTCCGACACGCGCCGAAGTGACCGACGTCGCCAACGCAGTGTTCGAGCAAGCCGACGCGATCATGCTTAGCGGTGAGACGACCGTTGGAAAATATCCGGTCGAATGCGTGAAAGTTCTCGACCGGGTAGCGCGCCGCATCGAGCGCAGCGGCGGCGCCGGCTTTGCCTCGGAGGCAGTGCTGGACGATGACCGCGAAAAAACTGTGCGCTCCGCGGTCGTGCTCGCGGATTCGCTGCAGGATTCAAAAATCATCATCTTCACGCGGCGCGGCATCATGGCCGGCTTCCTCTCGAATCTGCGCCCGCGGGCCGCGCCGATTTTTGCCTTTGCGCCGACGATTGAAGTTTGCCGTCAGCTCGCGCTCAACTGGGGAACGCGTCCGCTGCGCCTTGCGTTCGATACAAATCCGAACCGCACGATCGCTGCCGCGGAATCAATGTTGCTCGAGCGAAATCTGGTCGAGGAAGGCAACCGGCTCGTTATCATCAGCGACATTCTCGCCGGTGAATCGCGCTTCGCCTCCATCCAATTGCGCGTCGTCGGCGACGACCACGGCCACGCGTGATGCGCGCTTCAGCTCGCGCTGTGAACGAAGTTGAGCGGCTTTTCTTTTTTCTGCAAAGCGCGCCGCAACTTTAGCAGTGCGATGTTTTGCAGCTGCCGGATCCGCTCGCGCGTGACGCCAAACTTTTTCCCAACTTCCTCGAGCGTCTTCGGCTTTCCGCCGTTCAACCCAAAGCGCTGCATGATGATTTCAAGCTCGCGCTTTTCCAGCACGGCCAAAAGATCGCCCACTTCGTCGCGCAGATTTTGATCGCTCAACAACTCGAACGGCGTCTGCGCTTCTTCGTCGCCGACGATTTCGCCAAACTCCGTCGAATCATCCTCGCTGATCGGCGCGTCGAGCGACGCGGGCCGGATCGCGACCGTTTTCAACTGCGAAACTTTTGAAAGGGACAGCCCCACTTCTTCGGCCAGCTCCTCGTCCGTCGGCTCGCGCCCAAGCTCTTCGCTCATCTGCAGCGAGACGCGGCGCATCTTGGAAATCTTGTCCACGAGATGCACGGGCAGGCGGATCGTTTTGCTTTGGTTCGCCAGCGCGCGCTTGATCGACTGCTTGATCCACCAAGCCGCGTAGGTGCTGAGTTTGCCGCCTTTCGCCGGGTCGAAACGTTCGACGGCTTTCATCAAGCCGATGTTGCCTTCCGAAATCAGATCGAGCAGCGGCAACCCGAGATTGCTGTAATCGTGCGCGATTTTGACGACGAGCCGCAGGTTTGACCGGATCATCAGCGAGCGGGCTTCCTTGTCGCCCTTTTTGATTTTCGCGGCCAGACGGATCTCGTCTGCGACGGTCAAAAGCGGAATTTGACCGATCTCACGCAGGTAAATTTTGATCCCAGAATCTGTATCTTCGGCAGGCATTTTTTAAAAATTGGTGCGCTTCATCACGAAGCTCGTCTTCATTAGTTAATTCGTAATCTGCAAGTCTCGTGCTCGTTTAGCACAAAACGTCGAAAATTAATTAACCACGTTAAGCATTGGAATTGGACACGACTCCGGCGGCACCGTTCAAATCTTTTTACTTTCCAAACAGCATTTGCGAACGTGCTTCCCGTGCTGGCCAAAGTTTATTCCGCGGCCGTGCTCGGAGTCGATGCTTATGAAGTGGAAATCGAGGTTAACGCCGGCGCGGGCGGACCAAAAATCATCCTCGTCGGCCTTCCCGACACGGCGGTAAAAGAGAGCCAGGATCGCGTGACGACGGCGATCCAAAACAGCGGATATTTTTGGCCGCGCGGTCGCACGACGATCAATCTCGCACCGGCCGATGTGAAAAAAGAGGGGCCGAGTTTCGATCTGCCGATCGCGCTCGGGATGATCGCCGCCGGCGAAGATTTGGATCTGAAAAATGCGGAGCAATTTTGCTTCGTCGGCGAACTCGCGCTCACCGGCGCAGTTCGCCCAGTCAAAGGCGTGCTTCCGATCGCGATCCACGCGCGCGCCAGCGGGAAAAAAGCGCTGTTCGTTCCGGAGGCGAATGCCGCCGAAGCCGCCGTGGTTGAAGGTTTGGCGGTTTACGGCGTGCGGAATTTGCGCGAGACGTTTGAGTTTCTTCGCGACAACGCACCGTTAACGCCCGTCAAAGAAGACGTCTCCGCATTTTTCGCCGCGCATCAAAGTTACGATGCTGATTTTTCTGATGTGAAAGGTCAGCAGAACGTAAAGCGCGCCATCGAAGTCGCCGCTGCCGGTGGGCACAATTTATTGATGATCGGTCCGCCCGGCTCCGGCAAATCGATGTTGTCGAAACGCATTCCGACGATCATCCCGCCAATGACGCTCGATGAGGCGATCGAGACCACCAAAATTCACAGCATCTGCGGTTTGCTCAACGGCAAAAATTCCTTTGTCGCGACACGCCCGTTCCGTGCGCCGCACCACACGATCTCGGATGTCGGCCTACTGGGCGGTTCGGCGAATCCGACGCCTGGTGAAGTCAGCATCGCGCATAACGGCGTCCTTTTTCTCGACGAGCTTCCGGAGTTCAAACGTTCCACGCTCGAGGTGATGCGCCAGCCGCTCGAGGATGGCAAAGTCACGATTTCACGCGCTGCCGGCTCGATGACTTTTCCGGCTGAGTTCATGCTCGTCGCCGCGATGAACCCGTGTCCGTGCGGATATTTCGGCGATTTAAAACGCGAATGCCGTTGCAGCGCGCCGCAGGTTCAGAAGTATCGGCAGCGTATTTCCGGGCCGCTGCTCGACCGCATCGACATCCATGTGGAAGTGCCGGCGGTGCAATACAAGGAATTGTCTGGAAAAACAAACGGTGAGTCTTCCGTAGACATCCGTAAACGCATTGAAGGTGCGCGCGGCGTTCAGCAAAAGCGCTTCGGCAAAATGAAAGCGAGCTGCAATGCGCGCATGACGACAAAGATGATCAAAACATTTTGCGCGCTCGATGACAGCTCTGCGGATTTGCTGAAGATGGCGATGACGGAGCTCAATTTCAGCGCCCGCGCTTATGACCGGATTTTAAAAGTGGCGCGCACGATTTCTGATCTGGAAAACGCCGAGAACATTCAGCCGGAACACATCAGCGAGGCAATCCAGTATCGCACCCTTGATCGGAACCTGTGGACATAGCGGCGCTTCGCTGTGCACGCCGTTCCTGTTTGTTTAAATCAGCCACAAGCAACACGATTTCGCCGCGCGGCGGATGTGCTTGAAAATGCGCTAAAAGTGCAGTGGCGAAGCCGCGGCGGAACTCCTCAAATTGCTTCGTCAATTCACGCGCGACGCAAAGCATTCGAGCGGGTGCGAGTTCTGAAAAAACTTCGAGCGTTTTCAACACGCGATGCGGCGATTCAAAGAAAATCGTGGTCTCAGCGCGGTCGATCGCACTCTGCACCTCGCGTGCGCGCCCTCCACTTTTCGCCGGCAAAAATCCGCCGTAAAAAAACTCCTCGCTGGAAAATCCGGAGCCGACGAGTGCAACTAAAATGGCGGAAGCGCCCGGGATGATCGTGTAGGCGATTTGATTTTCGATGCAGGCTCGGACGAGCCGCGCGCCCGGATCAGAAATTCCCGGCATGCCCGCATCGCTGATGACGGTGACATTTTCTCCGCGCTGCAATCGCTCGAGCAATTCGGCGGTGCGCTTTGCTTCGTTGTGCTCGTGGTAGCTCACGAGCGGCTTCGCGATCTGGTAATGCTGCAAAAGCCGGAGCGAATGCCGCGTGTCTTCGCATGCGATCACGTCGGCGTTTTTCAAAACTTCCAGTGCCCGCATCGTGATGTCGCCAAGGTTGCCGATCGGCGTGGCGACAATGTGAAGCATGGAAAATTTGCTCGGCTAGGAGTCTTCGCCCGCTTCGAATTTGCTCACCAGCCTTCGCTGGTCTGACTGACGATATTTACCGCGGCGTCCTGCAACGCGAGCGGAATCGCCTGGCGCTCATCCTGATTGACGTCGCCGCTGACGAAGAAAGTGGTGTGGCCATTGATGCTGCGGTCCAGCAATTCCTTGCCATCGGTGCGGCGCTTCACGGCAAAATGCACCTCAATCTGCAGCGCGAATTCCTTCGTCGCAATCACGTTGCCGCGCACGGACCGCGCCGGGCTGCGCTTGATCGCCGTAATCGTTCCCTCAAGAACCGCATCGGCGCGATTCGGCGATTCGATTCGATAGGTTCCGTCCTGCTGGAATTGTTTGATCAGCGTGTCGGCCGCGAGCACTTCGATTCGCGGCTCGAGCGTGTCGTTTTTAAAATCGTCCACCCCGAGCGTCGTCACGCCTTCCATCATTTTTGGCTTGCTCGCGCCGATGTGATAACCGGCGCACCCGCCGAGCAATAATGCCAGCGCGGAAAAAAACGCGCGTCTCATTGTTGCGGCAGCGATGGCTCAACCGGCGGCACATCGACCGGCCGCACGGGAGCCACACTGTCCGGGGAGGACCGAAGTTTCGGTTTCGTCGGCGCGACTTCCTCCGGCTCAGCGACCGGCGGTCCGAGATAATCAGGACGCGAAGCGGTATCCACCTGTGCCTGAAGTTTGCGGTGAGCTTGCGCGCGTGCACCTGTTTCAGTTTTTTCCGGTCCAGCTTGTAACGCATCCTCGCCGACGATCCCTTTCAAAGCCTCGATGCGCTTTTTCGCCACGTCAGCCTCCGCGGAATCCGGCTGCGCTTTGATGACCTCATTATAATAGATGACGGCAGCTTTGTAGTTTTTCTGCTTGTCGTAAAAACGGGCGATCTCGATCGCGCCGCTCGTATCGCGGGTCTGCAGCGATTTCAGATTTGCCTGAGCCTGCGCGACTTTCTCGCTGTTTGGATAATGCGCGATGAAATCCTCAAAGGCCTCGCGCGCTTTATTCGCCGCCGCTTTATCGTAGGCCGTGCGCGCTTCTGTTAAATAAACGTAACCGATCTGATACTGTGCATCGGCCGCTGTCGGGTC
The DNA here is from genome assembly GCA_963836755.1 of uncultured Verrucomicrobiae bacterium. Classification (GTDB taxonomy): domain Bacteria; phylum Verrucomicrobiota; class Verrucomicrobiia; order Chthoniobacterales; family Chthoniobacteraceae; genus JAJPJG01. The sequence continues at coordinate 70,651 of CAWIKF010000002.1, forward strand.
GGTGTGATACTTCGCGAGCACGGCCTGGTAAGCGGCGATCGCTTCGGCGGGTTTGCCTTGTTTTTCGAGAGCCTGGCCGGCGTAATATTGCGCAAGGGCTGCGTATTTTGAATAAGGCGCATCTTTGACGATTGATTCAAAAATCTGCTGCGCCCGCGCCATCGAAGGAAAAGTTTTGACGCCGAAAAGACGCTTCCGCGCGCCCTCGAGAAACCGCTGGCCGATGTTAAATTCCGCCTCTACCGCATTATCGAAGTCCTCACCCTTCGGATATTTCGTTATATATTTGTGATAAGCCTCATAGGCTTGATCGTAGTCGCCAGCCTTTTCCGCCATTTCGCCGACTTTGATCTGCGCCGTTGGTGCGGCGCCAGAGGTCGGAAATTTTCGGATCAAGCCGCGGTAGGCGGTCAGCGCGTGCTTATAATCGCCGGCACTCTCGCGCGCTTGCGCTTTTTGCAATTGCTCGCTCGCCGATCTTTCGACCACATCTTCTTCGTTCGAACTTTCCGTGCTCCAGCCTTCGCCGGCGCGGTAGACGACCACCGCGCGAGCTCGCGGAGAGAACGAGATGCAGCCCGTCAGCAGAAGGATTGCGAGGATTTTTCGCATAGAGCCGAGCACGCTAATCAAGAGCGCGGCGCACGTCAAATCAGAATGCCGCGCGGCTTCCGACGGCAGTGGCGGCGCGCACATGCCGAGGAATTAGCACCTCCAGCCGGACTGGCGCGGTGCCGGCATCGAGAATGCCGATGTCGCGCGCCCCGGTTTTACTCAAATCGATGATGCGGCCGCGCACATACGGGCCGCGGTCGGTGATGCGCGCAATGGTGCTGCGGCCGTTCCGCAAATTGATGACGCGGACAAAAGTGCCGAGCGGCAACGTTTTGTGGGCGGCCGTCATTTCATACTGATGAAAGCGCTCGCCGCTCGCGGTCTGCTCGCCAATGCCGAACCAGCCGGCGGTGTAGAAGGATGCGACACCGAGCTCCGTGCCAGCCGGGTTGGGCTCGAACATTTCATCCGTGTAGCGAATCGACGGGCCCGTCGCGCACGAAGCAATCACGAGCATCGTGAGGATCGAGAAAGTGATGCGCTTGGTCATGTGGGGAATTCCGATTACGCTGCTAAAGAAGTTGAACGGCAAAATCAAGTTCGGAACGTGTGCGTGGACTTATGACGACTGGCGCGGCGTCTTTTATCCCATGGATCTTCCGAAAAACGAGTGGCTCACGTTTTACTCGCGCTATTTCTCGGCCGTCGAAATCGATTCCACTTTTTATTCCGCACCAAGCGCGACGGCGGTCGGACATTGGCTCGACGCGACGCCCGACGATTTTTCTTTCACGTGCAAAATGCCTCGCGCGATCACGCACCTCCACAAACTCCGCAACTGCGGCGGACTGGTGACAAAGTTTCTGGAAAGTCTGGCGCCGCTGCGCACAAAACTCGGACCGATTTTAATCCAGCTGCCGCCGAGTTTTCGCCTAAGAAAAGATGAGCACGCGCTGAAAGATTTTCTTTTCGACCTGCCGCGAGATTTCTCTTTCGCGATCGAATTTCGTCACAGCGACTGGCACCTGCCGCGAATTGTGAAGTTATTGGAAGAAAAGAAAATCTGCTGGGCCTGGAGCGATACGAGTCCGCTCGCAGAACAAAATCGCGCGCCTTTTGAGTTTTTGCCGCAAACCGCCGATTGTCTATACATCCGTTTGCTCGGCGATTTGAAGAACAAGTATCGATCCAATGGCAGTCGTGCGCATCGGTATGGAAAACTGCAATGGCCACGCCAGTCCGCTTTGGAAAGCTGGGCCATCAAAGTTGAAAAGCACCTCGCGGACACCAACTGCGCGTATGTCTTTTCCGGGAATCATTATGAAGGATATTCGGCCCTTACGGCGCAGAGAATAGCCGAGCAATTTAAGCAGCAGATTGAGCTGCCTAATTCGGATGATGGGATCAAGGGTTCAAAGGAGAACGAGCAACTCGATTTGTTGTAGGAGCGAGTGGTTCATCCAAAGGCCTCAGGCAAAAAAAAGGCCCAGCTTATCGTTTCCAACAAGCTGGGCCGTAATACTGGCAACGTCCTACTCTCGCACAACCTATAGATGCACTACCATCGGGGCTGCAGCGTTTCACTTCCGTGTTCGGAATGGGAACGGGTGGGGCCACCGCGCTAGGATCACCAGAGACCTGGCGAATCCGAGATTAGAATCCTGTGGGAGCTTGTCCTGAGGACTGTTCCGGGGGCAGAACTAGCCTCGAATTCACCAGATCACTAGCGACGTCTGTCGTTTGGCCGCTGCGTCGCTTCGCTTGAAATCCTTCGCTTTCGCAGGGGACTACATGCGGACGACGATGTTAATTTAAAAGAACCGATTTGATTCTCTGATATCTACATACAGGAAGTTTCACAACCGCTAAGACTGAGTTTTGTTTAAAAGTCATCTCTTTTCCTGTGCGTCCGCGGCAGCTTTGACACTGACGCGGCGAGCGATGAAAAAATAAATGACCAAGCCGAACGGGTTATTAGTATCACTCAGCTGAACACATTACTGCGCTTATACCGGTGACCTATCGACGTGGTGGTCTACCACGACCCTTCAGGGAGAATTCATCTTGGGATAGGCTTGGCGCTTAGATGCTTTCAGCGCTTATCCTTTCCGAACATAGCTACCCAGCAATGCCGTTGACACGACAACTGGAACACCAGTGGTTCGTCAGACCCGGTCCTCTCGTACTAAGGTCTGAACCCCTCAATTCTCCTGCGCCCACAGTGGATAAGGACCGAACTGTCTCGCGACGTTCTGAACCCAGCTCGCGTACCACTTTAACCGGCGAACAGCCGGACCCTTGGGACCTTCTCCAGCCCCAGGATGTGATGAGCCGACATCGAGGTGCCAAACCCTGCCGTCGATATGAGCTCTTGGGCAGGATCAGCCTGTTATCCCTAGCGTACCTTTTGTCCGTTGAGCGATGGCAATTCCACATTCAACCACCGGATCACTTGGACCTGCTTTCGCACCTGCTCGACATGTGTGTCTCACAGTTAGTCTGGCTTATATCCATGTACTCGTCACCTGATTGACAACCAGGTTGAGCCAAACTTCGTACTCCTCCGTTACTCTTTGGGAGGATACCGCCCCAGTAAAACTAGCCGGCTGCCAGTGTCCCTCTGCCAGATAATGGCAAGAGGTTAGTTATTCCAATTTCAAAGGGTGGTGTTTCATTGGCGACTCATCACGTCCCGAAAGGCGTGAATCAAAGTCTTCCACTTACGCTAAGCATTAAAATCGAAACAACAGTAACAGCGTGTAGTAAAGGTGCATAGGGTCTTTCCGTCCTACTGCGGGTAGGCGGCATCTTCACCGCCATTACAACTTCGCTGAGCTCCTCGTTGAGACAGCGGTCAACTCGTTACACGATTCGTGCAGGTCGGAACTTACCCGACAAGGAATTTCGCTACCTTAGGACCGTTATAGTTACGGCCGACATTCACGGGGACTTGGGCTCGAAGCTTCGCCTTACAGCTAACCTCTTACCGTAATCTTTCCGCATTGGTCACGTGTCACACCCTATACGTTCTCTTTCGAGTTAGCAGAGTGCTGTGTTTTTGTTAAACAGTCGGTTGACCCATTTCACTGCGACCATCTCGCGATGGCACCCCTTCTTCCGAAGTTACGGGGCTAGATTGCCGAGTTCCTTAACGAGGTTTCACTCACGCGCCTAAGTATATTCTACTCACCCACCTGTGTCGGATTACGGTACGGGCGACCATGGGAACACATAAGACTATTTCTTGATGCATGAATCAACGGATCCGGTTCGGCCGAGGCCTCCCCGTCCCCTTGCAGGACCGCCACTTTCAATCGGCGACCCGTCTCCTCATACATGTCTATCTTAAGCTTGACCATGGCCGGTGCAGGAATATTGAACCTGCTGTCCATCGCTTACGCCCTTCGGCCTCAGCTTAGGTCCCGACTAACCCTGGGAGGACGAACCTTCCCCAGGAAACCTTGGGTTTACGGCGGACAGGAATTCAACCCGTCTTATCGCTACTCATGTCTGCATTCTCACTTCTTAACGCTCCACAGTTGGTTACCCTCCTGCTTCGACACATTAAGAACGCTCCCCTACCAATCGAACCGGACGAATCCGGAACTATTCCAAAGCTTCGGTATACCGCTTATCGCCAATCATTTTCGGCGCAAGATCACTCGATGAGTCAGCTATTACGCACTGTTTAAATGATGGCTGCCTCTAAGCCAACATCCTCACTGTCTAAGTAACCTCACATCCTTTCCACTGAACGGAATTTAGGCACCTTAGCTGTTGGTCTGGCATGTTTGCCTCTCGCGCGTGAAGCTTATCCCTCACGCACTGACTCCCATGTTGTATTGCGCGGCATTCGGAGTTTGATTGAATTCGATACCCTGGTATGGGCTCTAGTTCATCCAGTGCTCTACCTCCACGCATAAATACATGAGGCTAGCCCTCAAGCTATTTCGGGGAGAACCAGCTATCACCGGGTTTGATTAGTCTTTCGCTCCTACCCACAGCTCATCAGAAAACGTTTCAATGTTCACCTGTTCGGTCCTTCACGCTGTTTTACCAGCGCTTCAACCTGGCCATGGGTAGATCACCTCGGCTTCGGGTCTACTGCCTGCAACTAGGTTCGCCCATTTCGGACTTGCTTTCGCTTCGCCTCCATCCCAGAGGGATTTAGGCTTGCCACAGACAATAACTCGCAGACTCATTAAGCAAAAGGCACGCCATCACCGGTTGCCCGGCTTTGACACCTTGTAAGCACATAATTTCAGGTACTATTTCACTCCGCTCATAGCGGTGCTTTTCACCTTTCCCTCGCGGTACTTGTTCACTATCGGTCGCCAATTAGTATTTAGGCTTACGGCGTGGTCGCCGCAGATTCACACGAAGTTTCACGTGCATCGTGTTACTCAGGAAATCCCTAGGTGTGCTTGGATTTTCGACTACGGGTCTCTCACCCTCTATGGAGCGATTTTCCATTCGCTTCATCTAATCGTTGCACTCCCACAGCGGGCTCCTACAACCCCACCGGCAAGCCGGTGGTTTGGCCTGTTCCGCTTTCGCTCGCCACTACTTACGGAATCGATTCTCTTTCTGTTCCTCCGGTTACTGAGATGTTTCACTTCACCAGGTATTGCGTGTTCCGCGCTATGTATTCACGCGGAAACGGTTAAGTATTACCTCAACCAGGTTACCCCATTCGGAAATCCACGGGTAAAAGCGTATTTGCCGCTCACCGTGGCTTATCGCAGCTTATCACGTCCTTCATCGCCTTTTGGCACCAAGGCATCCATTATGTGCTCTTCGTAGCTTGATCAATCTGATCCGACTTACGTCGGAAATTTATGATAACTGAAATCCTCACTGCAACCTTCCGGTCGCTGATATTTCAGACTCAGCGCTTAAAGTTGTTTTACTACCCTGTATGTAGATGTCAAAGAACCATCTTCGCTCTCAAGGCGAAGAGATACGCTCAACTCCTGAATTTTTACGTTCGTTAAACGTCAAAACGGTAATTTACTGCTTCACGACGACCTTAATGGGCCTGACTGGGCTCGAACCAGTGACCCTGCGCTTATCAAGCGCATGCTCTAACCAACTGAGCTACAGGCCCGGTCGAGTGGTTTTGTTGCTGACCAATTGGAGGCATGGGGATTCGAACCCCAGACCTATAGCTTGCAAAGCTACCGCTCTACCAACTGAGCTATGCCCCCGGGGAATTCGAATGACCTTCTTAGCGACTGAGCCATTCGCCTTTGAAGCAAAAACTGAACTGTACGTTACCGTTTCAAATGCTTTGAGCTTTAGTTTCTTTCGTTACTAAAGGCTTTAAGGCGGCATGACATTTCTGTTTTAGCCGTCGACCTACCACGATCTGCAAAGATCGCGATTTCTCCTTAGAAAGGAGGTGATCCAGCCGCAGGTTCCCCTACGGCTACCTTGTTACGACTTCATCCCAGTTACCACTCATACCTTAGGGCGCTGCCCCCTTGCGGTTAGCGCACGCACTTCGGGTACAAGTAACTTCCATGATGTGACGGGCGGTGTGTACAAGGCCCGGGAACGTATTCACGGCGCCGTAGCTGATGCGCCATTACTAGCGATTCCGGCTTCATGGAGGCGAGTTGCAGCCTCCAATCCGAATTGGGCCCAGTTTTAGCGATTTCCTCCACCTCGCGGTCTCGGATCATTCTGTGCTGGGCATTGTAGTACGTGTGCAGCCCAGGCCGTAAGGGCCATCCTGACTTGACGTCATCCCCACCTTCCTCCCCGTTTCACAGGGCAGTCTGAACAGAGTGCTCGAACCTCGCGGTTCGGTGGCAACAGTTCACAGGGGTTGCGCTCGTTGCGGGACTTAACCCAACATCTCACGACACGAGCTGACGACAGCCATGCAGCACCTGTGCAAATTGTGTATTGCTACACTCACGGGCTTTCACCCGCTTAGAGATGCATGTCAAGGCCTGGTAAGGTTCTTCGCGTTGCATCGAATTAAGCCACATACTCCACCGCTTGTGCGGGCCCCCGTCAATTTCTTTGAGTTTTAATCTTGCGACCGTATTCCCCAGGCGGCACGTTTAACGCGTTAGCTCCGGCACAAGCGGGGTCGAATCCGCTCACACCAAACGTGCACCGTTTACTGCCAGGACTACCGGGGTATCTAATCCCGTTTGCTCCCCTGGCCTTCGTGCCTCAGTGTCAGGAACTGTCCAGAGATCCGCCTTCGCCACTGGTCTTCCTCATGATATCTACGCATTTCACTGCTACACCATGAATTCCAATCTCCTCTCCAGTCCTCAAGCACAGCAGTATCAAATGCAGTTTCGGGGTTGAGCCCCGAGATTTCACACCTGACTTACCGCACCACCTACGCACCCTTTACGCCCAATGAATCCGAACAACGCTTGAGACCTCTGTATTACCGCGGCTGCTGGCACAGAGTTAGCCGTCTCTTCCTCTTCTGGTACTATCAATGCAGCGACAGTTAATCGCTGCAACTTGTTCCCAAATGACAGGAGTTTACAATCCGAAGACCTTCATCCTCCACGCGGCGTCGCTCCTTCAGGGTTTCCCCCATTGAGAAAAATTCTCGACTGCTGCCACCCGTAGGTGTCTGGACCGTGTCTCAGTTCCAGTGTGGCTGGTCGTCCTCTCAGACCAGCTACCCGTCATAGCCTTGGTGAGCTATTACCTCACCAACTAGCTGATAGGCCGCGGGGTCATCAAGAAGCGCCAGGTTGCCCCGGCTTTGGCATTGAGTTGATGTCAACTCTAGCCACATGCGGTATTAATTCGCCTTTCGACGAGCTATCCCCCACTTCTCGGCAGATTCCCCACGTGTTACGCACCCTTACGCCACTGAATTTATTCCGTATTGCTACAAAATAAATCCCGTTCGACTTGCATGTCTTATCCACGCCGCCAGCGTTCGTTCTGAGCCAGAATCAAACTCTCCGTGAAAAGTTTGCCCGGTCGACTGCTAAAGCCGCCGGTAAAATCTGACCGTTTCAATTTCCTGTCGCGAGAGTATCGCGAACAGGGTTTGTCCGATCTTTAAATATTTGAATCAAAGATTTGACGTATAACGCACAATTCAATTTTTGCTGTCAATTTCGCCCCGAATTTCTTCGGGGCATTACCGTTCTGAATCTCCCAAATGAAATTCCAGAATTAAGCTTTCAAATATCAACGGCTCTTTACGAGCTTTCGGGCGACAAAAAACTCAACCTCGTGTCCGACAATAATCTCGGCAGTTTCCGCCGAATCATGGCCGGGACAAGATTGAGTCAATCTGAAGTCCCAAAAGTTGAAAGAACCTCTCGCTTTAGTCGCGAGCCCCGTTGTGTGCGGGGAATCAAAAGTAGCGGGAAACCTGAGCGGGTCAATCGAAAACTTTAACTTTTTTTTCGATGCCGACTCCGGCGTTTTCGCCCCCCGCCAAATTAACTCGGCGGGGCGGGGAAATTAGCAGCCCGCCGCAACAGCGCAACAACCTTTTGAAATTTTTTTAATCTCAAAAAGGTTGAAGCGCCGGCAAGCGCTCGGCGTAAAGCCGAGCCCTTAAATCTACTGGACGACTGTTGTCGTCGTCGAAGTCGCGGGCGCTGGTGCGACCCGATGATATTCTTCCGTCTGCGTGGTCGTGGTGCTGGTCGCGGGCGCGGGTTCGCGATCATGATCGGCGCAGCCAGTAAGCAGGTTTCCGGCAAGCAATGTGAGTGGGATCAAAGGAATGATTTTTTTCATACTGTATAACAATCGTCTTCGTTCTCATTGGCGGACGCCTTCCCGTTTTATTCTCGGATTTTGCGACCGTTCCCCGGCACGCCACGCAAAAACATCGTTACATCGCGTGCCAATCGTGGAAAGAACGTTGCCGTGCATTTTTTCCATACGCACCGCGAAACTGCCGCGCTCCTCGCGTTGTTGGCGCTCGCCATTTTTTCCGGACAATCTCTCGCGGCAGACGCGTCCGACGTCGGCTGGACGCTCAGCAGTCACGGCAACGGCGTCGCGATTTACAGCCGCGTCCACGCGGGCACTGGCGTCAAAGAATTCAAGGCCGTGGGGGACATTGAAGCTCCACCGCGCGCCGTGCAGGCCGTGCTCGACGACGTCGAGGCGTATCCGCATTTCATGCCGTTCGTGGTCGAGTGTCGCGTGATCTCGCGCGACGCGGATTCGATCGTGAGCTACCAGCGGATCTCACCGCCGCTCTGCGCGGATCGGGATTACACTTTGCGCGTCTGGCATGAAAATGAGCGTGCGCCCGGCGGCCGCACCTTCCGCAGCCATTGGGAAGCCGCAAACGCGCTCGGACCTGCGGAAAGGCCGAAAGTGGTGCGGGTGAAAATCAATGAAGGAAGCTGGCTCCTCGAGCCGGATGGCGAAAATAAAACGTGTGCGACATATCGCGTCTACACCGACACGGGCGGCGCGCTGCCCGCTTTCATCGCGAACAAAGCCAATCAAGTTGGCATCGAGAAAATCTTCGCCGCCATGCGGCAGCAAGTTAAAGAAGCGAAATACAATCGGTAAACTTCCGAAAATGCGGAGAATTTTTGATTCCGCGGTCCCTCAATGTCCCGGTGTGACTTTGCCCTCGGTCTTGCGGAGCATGAATACAATCAAGATCACCGCGAGAGTCCCGAGCATCATCGTCCAGAAAACGTCGAGATACGACAGCATCGCTGCCTGCTGCTGGACGGCGTTGTAAATCGATCCTAGCGCCTGGTCGCTGCCAGCGACGGTGCCGGAGCCCTGATGGTGCAGGCGCGCGGCAAAATTTTTCAATGCCGCGACATAGGTCATATTGTAAGGCGTGAGATGCTCGACGAGGCGCGATTGATGGAACTGCGAGCGCCGCGAAAGCCACGTCTGGCAGAGCGAAATGCCGAAGCTGCCGCCGATGTTGCGCGAGAGATTGATGAGCGCCGAAGCGTTGTTGCGCTTGCCCGGCGGCAGCCCGACGAACGCCACGGTGTTGATCGGCACAAATAAAAATCCGAGCCCCGCCGCCTGGAAAATTCGAGCCCACATCGCATCCTGAAATGAGATGCCGCTGTTGAATCCGGTCATGTGGTAAAGCGCCGCTGCCTCGATGATCAATCCGAACGCGACGAGGTAGCGCGGCTGCGCTTTTCGCGAAAGCAAAATACCAACGATTGGCATCGACGCCATCGTCGCGAATCCGCCCGGCGTCATGGCCAGGCCGGCATCGGTCGCGGTGTAGCCGAGCACGGTTTGAAGGAATTGCGGCAGCAGTTGCGTCGTGCCGTAAAGGATGAACCCGACCGAAAACATGACGACATTCGCCGCGAAAAAGTTGCCGATTTTCAGCAACGGCAAATCGACGATTGGGTCTTCGCACCGAAGTTCCCGGATGATCAGCGTGATGAGCGCCGCGACTGAAATCACCGACATCCAGACGATCAAACTTGACGAAAACCAATCGTCGCGTTCGCCTTTGTCGAGCACGATCTGCACGCCGCCAAGGCCGATGGCTACAAGCGCGAAGCCCAAATAATCGATGCTCAACTTTTTCTTTTTTCCCGTCCGGAGCGCTTCGGGCCCGATCTCCTCCGGCACGAACATTCCCGCGAGAAAAAGCGAAAGAAACCCGACGGGGACATTGATGAGAAAAATCCAGTGCCACGAGTAATTGTCCGTGATCCAGCCGCCAAGCGTCGGACCGATCGCCGGCGCGACGACCACGGCGACGCCATAAAGCGCAAAGACTTGTCCATGTTTTTCCGGCGGAAAACTGTCGGCCAAAATCGATTGCTCACTCGGCGCGAGACCGCCGCCGCCGAGCCCCTGCAGCACGCGGAAAAAAATCAGCGCGCTGAGATTCGTCGCGAGACCGCAGAGGAGCGAGCTGACCGTGAACAGGGCGACGCAGATCATGTAAAAACGTTTGCGGCCGATGGTCGTGGCGAGCCAGCCGCTGATCGGAAGCACGATCGCGTTTGCCACCAGATAGCTCGTCAGCACCCACGTGCTTTCGTCGAGGCCGGCGGAAAGTCCGCCCGCGATGTGGCGCAGCGAGACATTCGCGATGGCGGTGTCGAGCACCTCCATGAAGGTCGCGATCGAAAGAATGACCGCGACGCCCCACGGGTTTCCCGCGATTGCGCGACCGCGCGCGGCCAAGCCATTCATCGCACCGCGACGTCTGGCACGACTGACATGCCGGGCGCGAGATCGCGCAGCTCATCCAGCGTCGCGTTAAACAAAATTTTCACCGGCAGGCGCTGCACAACTTTCACGTAATTGCCCGTCGCATTTTCCGGCGGCAGCAGGCTGAACGCCGCGCCTGTCCCGCTTTGAATGCTGTCCACGTGCCCGCGATATTTGCGGTCGGGAAACGCGTCCACTTCGATCTCCACTTCCTGTCCCGCGCGCATGTGCGTGAGCTGCGTTTCCTTGAAATTTGCGGTCACGTAAACATCGTGCGGCGTGAGCGCGAGCAGCGCCTGGCCGGGCGCGACGTAGTCGCCATTTTCCACCGTGCGATGCGTCACGCGGCCATCCACGGGCGCGATGATTTTTGTGTAGGATAAATTCAAATCCGCCGCGACCAATTGCGCGCGAGCCTGCTCCAGATCAGCCTCCGCGGCCTTCACATTCGCATCAGCCGCGCCGATTTGCGCCAGCGCTGCCTCCTCTTTTTTCCGCGCGGCATCGACATTTGCCAGACTCGTGCGCGCAGCGGCGCGGGCATTGTCGACATCCTGTGGCGAGACGACGCGACGTTCCGCAAGCTGTTGCACACGCGTTAACTCCGCGCTCGCATTTTCCGCAGTCGCCTGCGCCGACGAGACGTCCGCCCGCGCCTGGCCAAGCGTCGCCTGCGTGACGACCTGCTGCGCCACAGCCTGCGCGACTTTGCCATTGACCGAGCCGACATTCGCGGCCGCCTCCGCGCGCGCAGCTTCATAATCGCGCGGATCGAGCTGCACGAGCAAATCGCCCGCGCGCACTTCCTGGTTGTCGTCCACGGCCACCCGCCGGACGATCGCCGCGACCTTCGGACTGATCTTCGAAACGTGCGCGTCGATGAACGCGTCGTCCGTCGTCTCGTGTGAGCGCGCGTGCAGAAATTTCACGATTCCAAAAATCGCCGCGATGATCAACACAACCACGCCGATGGTGATGAACAAAGGCTTCCGGTTCGGTTTCCTCGGCGCCTCGTGATGCACCGGCACGTCGCCGCTCTGCATCAAATCGTGGACGATTTCCTCGTCGTGCGCGAAAGGTTCGCTGGTTTTTGAATTCATCGTGGACGTGGCTTAATCGGAATTGTTGCAGCAAAGGATTGCACGTCTCGCGCGGTCGGAAAGCGGATTGTTCGGCAAAACCGTCGCCGCCGCTACTTCACATACTGTTTAACAAACATGACCACAGCGAGCGTCAGTCCGATCGCCGTGATGAGATGACGCACGAACGCCTCTGGAACTTTTTGCGCAAAAAATGCCCCGAGGTAGCCGCCGCTGATCGCGCCGAAAGTCATCGCGCCAGCCGCCTCCCAATGGATGAGGCCTTTCATCACGAAATAAATCGCGGCGATCAAATTGATGAGAAACGCGAGCACGGTCTTCACCGCATTCATCTCGTGAATCTTGCTGATGCCGAGCATGCCGAGCGACGCGAGCATCAGGATGCCGATGCCCGCGCCGAAGTAGCCGCCATAAATCGCGACCGCGAATTGAAAGAGGGCCGCGCCGACGAGCCAGCGGGCGCTGCCCGGATGCGTTTCGCATTTCACGAGCCGCGCAAAAAAGCCGCGCGCCATGAAAAGCAGCGTCGCGAACAAAATCAAAAACGGCACCAGCCACTCGAACGTTTTTGACGGCGTGAGCGTGAGCAAAACCCCGCCGATCAAGCCGCCAAGCAGGCTGGCGAGCGCAAAGCGTCGAATCCAGGGAGCGGCGGCGCGCATGTTTCGCCGGTAGCCGAGGACGCCCGCGAGCGAGCCCGGCAGCAGCGCCACGGTGCTCGTCGCATTCGCATCGATCGCGCCGAGACCGGCAAAAATCAGCGCCGGAAACGTCAGGATCGTTCCGCCGCCCGCAATGGAATTCATCACCCCCGCGATGAAACCCGCGCAAACGAGCAAAAGTATTTTACCGGCTGGCATCACGGCGTGCACGGTGCATCATTGGCACGCGGCAAGTGGAATGCGCCGAACCCTCAGCTCCGCGCCGGGATCATCCCACTTTGACGCGCGAAGTTAAAAATGCCGCCGGCGTCGATGACGGGGCGGACTTCGCCGAGGGGTTTGAGCTCGTAGGTTTTGCCGCGCACGGTGAGCGTGTCGTGGTCAAAGTCGAGCGTGGCTTCGTCGCCGGTTTGCACGAGATCGCAGAGGCGTTCTTTCGCGTCGTAGGGATAAAGTTCGCCGGTGGCGACGCAATTTCTAAAAAAGATGCGGGCAAAACTTTCGGCGATCACGGCCTGGACGCCGGCGGCGCCGAGTGCGATCGGGGCGTGCTCGCGCGAGCTTCCGCAGCCAAAATTCCGCCCGGCGATGATGATCTGGTATTCGGTTTTCGCGCTGCCGGGTGTGACGAGGTCGATCGGATATTTTTCGTCCGGCAGGCCGATGAGGGCAAAGCTGCCGAGCTTTTCGTATTCCTCGGGAATCGTCGGGACGAGCGTCAAATACTGCGCGGGGATGATCTGGTCGGTGTCGATGTTATCGTGGACGACGAAGACTTTGCTGGTGACGGTGTGAGGCATGGCGGTGATGAGGCTAAGAGCGCGGGGCGTTTGGTTTCAATAGCGGAAGCCGGGCAGCGGCGTTTGTGGGTTTGCCTGCGGCAGTGCGGGGGATGGAAGCAGGAGTTGCTCTTCGCGCGTGGCGGGAGGTTCGTGACTTTTGCCGGTCTGGCGAAATTTCGGCGTGGGCGAAGGCTCCGGTTCCGGCGGCGCGACGGCGAGATCTTCGGTGGAGACGTAGCCGGTTTCTTTGTTGGCGGTGGTGACTTTGCTGTAGCCAAACTCGTTGCTCACCATCGTGAGGCGGTCTCCTTTCGCGAGCAGGAGATCGGGGCCGTTCGGCTGGGCGGGGCCGATTTTGTAGAATGGCGTGTGCAGTGCGGTCACGATGTAGTCGATGCCATTGTGCGCGGCGTTTCCACCGGTCGCGCAACCGCTCGCGAGCAATGCGAGGCCGAGGAAAAGAATCGCGAACTTTGTTTTCACGCGCCCACAACCCTCGCGCCGCTCAGCTCAGGAATTCCCGCGGATCGGTGATCGAGCCCGTGAGCGCCGACGCGGCCACGGTGTAGGGGCTCGCGAGGAAAACCTGCGCTTCCTTGCTCCCCATGCGGCCGGGAAAATTGCGGTTCGTGGCGCTGATGCATTTCATCGGCGCATTCATGCGGCCAAATGTGTCAACAGGGCCGCCGAGGCACGCAGCACACGACGCATTTTCCGTCATGCGCACGCCGGCGTTCTCGAGAATTTCCCAGACGCTGTGGCCGTCCCATTGCGTTTGCTTCAATTCCGCCACGACCTTCGTCGTCGCCGGCACGCCGAACGTGTCGATCTTCACCGATTTGCCGCGAACGATTTCGGCAAAGGCGAGAAAGTCGCTGGTTTTGCCGCCGGTGCACGAGCCGATGTAAGCGCGGTCGAGTTTGACGTCGCCAAGGTTTTTTGCCAGCGCTCGGTTTCCCGGATCGGGATGGACCGCGACGGTCGGCTCGAGCTGCGAGAGGTCGAACGTTTTGTCGTAGATGAAACTTTGATCGCGGTCGATCTCCACCGGCTCGAACTCGTTCTTCGTCCCGTTTTCCGCGACACGCTCGCGGACGTAGTCGCCTGTTTTTTCGTCGTAAGGAAAGATGCCGTTCTTGCCGCCCGCCTCGATCGCCATGTTCGCGATCGTCATCCGATCGTCCATCGTCATCGCGTTCACGCCCGGGCCTTCCCATTGCATCGCGCGATAGGTCGCGCCGTCGAAACCGATCTCGCCGATGACGTGCAGGATCACGTCCTTCGCCATCACGCCGGCCGGCAGCGCGCCTTCGCAGAAAAAGCGCATCGTTTCCGGCACCTTGAGTAAAAGTTTGCCGGTGCCGAGGATGAAGCCGGCGTCGGTATTGCCGATGCCGGTCGCGAATTGATTGAAGGCGCCGGCCATGCAGGTGTGCGAATCGGTGCCGAAAAGGATTTCGCCGGGGCGCGTGTGGCCTTTCCACGGCAATGTCGTGTGACAAACGCCTGTGTAACGGTTGCCATACTGTTGCTTGAGCTGGCCGCGCGTCGTATCGAAGTGCCAGTGGCCGGCCGGGTCGTCGATCACGTCGTAAAAATAGGGCAGCTCCTGCTCGTTGACGAAGTCGCGCAGGATGTCGACGTTGCGGTTGCTCATCGAGTCCGCGGTGAAAATGTAATGGTCGGGAATGATGACGACTTTTTTTGCATCCCAGACTTTTGCGGCCGCGCCAAACTCCCGCTTGAAGACGCCGATCGTGCCGGGCCCGCAGACGTCGTGCGTCATGAGGATATCGACATTTACCCAAACGTTGTCGCCGGGGACGACGTGTGATTTGCCGCTGGCGCGCGCGAGAATCTTTTCCGTGAGAGTCATGGGACGGTGACTTTCCATCGCGCGCGGATGCTTATCAAATGGAAACTTCTCGCGCGGCGGCGGATCACTCGGCAGTCGCGGGCGCGGATGGAGTCAAAGTTGCTGCGGGCGCCGGCGGATTTTCTTTTTTGTCTTTTTTCTTTCCGTCGGAGCTGTGTTTGCCGAAGAGACCTTGCAGCAGACTGCCGAATTCTTTTTGGATTTTGCGCCCAAGGATGCGGTCGAGTAAATCGGTGCGCGGTCGGCCGACGGTGCCGTTGACGGTGAAATCGAGCGAGCGTGTTTCCTCCTCGCCGGGTTGAAAATTGCTCTCGATGAATGCGGGCAGCTGACGGCTGATTTTTTCGTTGATCGTCAGCCGCGAATCGAGATGCAGCCCGCCGTCAAAGTCCACAGTTCCTTTCGCGGCGAGCTGCAAATTCTGCGCACGCAGCTGCACGTCATCGACCTGAACCTGTTTGCCGCCGACGCGGAAATTCGCCTGCGCCTGCCGCAAATCCATGCGCACAAGATCGCCGATTTGCAGCGCCTGCCCGAGCAGTTGGAAAAAGTTGTATTGCACTTCGCCGCCAGCGAGCGCGACCCGGCCGCTTCCGGTGACCGAGCCTTTGTCGCCGGCCGCGCCGTAAAGATCGAGCGAGCCGGAGAGCGCGCCTTTGACCTGATCCGCCATTCCGCCGGACTGGATGATGACTTTGTTCACATCCACTTTGTCAAAATTCACATCGATCGTGAACGGCGTGTGCTTCTCCGATGTGTGGACGGTGAGATCGCCGCCGAGGTTTCCGCCGGCGATTTGCGCGGTGACTTTTTCCAGCGTCAAAGTTCCGGCGATGAAGCGAAACGGCGCGCGCAGATTCTGGAAAAAAAGTTCCTCGCGCACAGAACCGCTGCCGACCGTCGCCGTCCCTTCCGCCGAGCCGGGGCTGATCGCGGGTGAATCGACATCGACATCAGAAAACGCGACGACGCGGTGGCCCTTCGCGTCGTAAAAGTCGAACGAGCCGCCGCGGATGCGCAAATGTTTCACCTTCACCGAGAAGCGCGCCTCGTGCACGGGCGCCGCCGTCTCGATTGGCGCGAACTCCGGCTTCGGCTTCTCCGGTTCGCCCGGCTCCTTCGGCTCGCGCGGCTCGCTCGGCATCCGCCAAGTGCCCGCGCTATTTTGCACCCAGACGACCTTCGGCTGGTCGATCGTGATTTCATCGACGATGAGCTGCCGATGCAGCAGCGGGAAAATTTCAAAGAACGCCGCGAAGTCCGTCGCCTCGAGGAAATCGCCGCCGCCATCGGGTTGCGGCACGGTGATGCCCGTGATTTTCAGGCCGCTCCACGGCGTCACGGTCGTCCGCGCCATTCGCACCTCGGTGCCGAGCGAGTCGCTGATGACCCGCGCGATGCGCGCCTGCGTGCCAGCGGACTGGACGTAAAGATTCATCGCGAGCGTCCCGATTGCGACGAGCGCGAGCACCGCGGCGAGGCCGATGAGAAAACCCTTGGCAAGTCTTGGCACATCGGGAAAGTATCCGCCGCCTGCGCGAAGAAAAGTCCAATTCGGTGCCACCCATTCTCATCATTTTCAATCCCGCGGCGCATAGCGAAAAGGCGCACGCGCTCCTCCGCAAAATCGAGCAGCTGCCCGGCGGCGCGCAAATCCGGCTGACCACCGCCCCCGGCGAAGCCCGCGCGATCGCCGAGAGCGCGGTGCGCAAAGGCGTCACCCGCATCGTCGCTGCCGGCGGCGATGGCACGATCAACGAAGTCGTCAACGGCATCGCACATTCCGACGTATCGCTGGGACTTTTACCGATCGGCACGATGAATGTTTTCGCCGCGGAGCTCGGCCTGCCGCTCAACAGTCTGCGCAAATGCTGGGACATCATCGAGCGCGGCGAGACGCGGCTGGTCGATCTGCCGCGCGCCAATCGCCACCAATTCGTCCAGCTCGGCGGCGTCGGCTTTGATGCGCAAATTGTCGCGGCGACGAGCTTTGACTCGAAAAAAACTTTCGGCCCGCTCAGCTACCTTCTTTCCGCGACGCAAATCGCCTCGCAGAAACCGCCGCGGCTCGTCATCGAATCGCCGGCGCACAACTGCAAAGGCTCGTTCGTCCTCATCGGCAACGGCCGCTACTACGGCGGGCCGTTCGTTATTTTCAAGGAAGCGCTCATCGACGACGGCATGCTCGACGTGCTCGTTTTTAAGAATCTCGGCTATCTCGATATCGTCCGCTACCTGCAGGCGATCATCTTCGGCACGCACACGCGGTTGAAGGACGTCGAATATTTCCAGACAAAGAAGGTCAGCATTCACAGCGAGGACGACGTGCCGGTGGAGGTGGATGGCGAAGTAATCGGCAAACTGCCGGTGACCTTCCGCATCGAGCCGCACGGGTTGAAAGTTTTCGCGCCGCGGCCGAAGTAACTACGGCGGCGTCCGCAGCCGCACGCGCGGTTCGGCCAGAAAGCGCGCCTTGTCGCCGTGTAAAACAAAGAGCAGCTCTCCGTCGCGCCGCCGCGTCTCGATGAGCTCCGTCAATTGCAGCGCGAGCAAAACTTTGACGCGCGTCTTTTCGTCCGGAATCTCGAGCGGGATTTTGTAAATGCTCAGTCGCTCCTCGCGTGCGATCGCTGCCAGCAGCCGCTGCGCCAGCGCGACCTCGTCGGCGTCCAGGCGTCGCAGCGCGCGAAAGTTTCCCCATGCCGCGAGCGTCATCCGCGGCACCGCCAGCACCACATCGAGCGCCGTCTCGAGAATCGTCTTTTTGTCGCGCACTCGTTCGTCGGGCCAAATCCGCCGCGCCAGCCAGCAAAGCGCACAAAGAAGCAGCGCGCCCGCGGCGAAAATCGGCCCAAACTGCCACGGCACCTGCGCATCGAATGGCCGCGCAAAAGTCATCGCCAGCAAAACGAGCCAGTAGAAGACAAAATAGACGAGCGCCCATGCAGCAGCTGCCGCGAGCAGAGTCATCAATGCCAGCCCGATCACGCGGCGATTGTGCCGCGCGAAATGCTGCTGCAGCGGCGACTCCGCGGCCTCAGAGGGACGGTCCACGGTATCCTGCGGGATCGATCTCCACCTCGACGTAGCCCACCGCGCGCAGGCCCGCAACCAGCTCCGCATTCACCGGCGCCAGCCGCGGCATCTCTCCGGGCGCGATCTGCACCCGCGCCTCACTTTCGCTCAAATGCCGCACACGGAAAACCCGGAAGCCGAGACTTCGCACCAGCTCCTCCCCCTGCTCGATCATCGCCAGCGCCCGCGCCGTCACCGGCGTCCCGTGCGGAATCCGCGACGAAAGACACGGCTGCGCCGGCGCATCCGCTGTCGGCAACCCCAGCTCCCGCGACAGCGCGCGAATCTCCGCCTTTGTCAGCCCCGCCTCCTTCAGCGGCGCGATCACAGCAAACTCCTCTGCAGCGAGCCGACCGGGGCGCACCTGCGCTGCATCGTCCGCATTCTCGCCATAGGCGATTGCGGCGAAGCCGCGCGCCCGCGCCAGCTCGTCGAGCTTCGTAAAAAGTTCCGCTTTGCAAAAGTAACAGCGGTTTGGCGGGTTGCTCACATAGCTCTCGTCTTCCATCTCCGCCGTCGCAAGCACCTCCACTCGCGCCCCGAATCCCGCCGCCACCGCCAGCGCCTCGCGCAACGCCGCCCGCGGCAAACTCGGGCTATCCGCGATCACCCCGAGCGCCTGCTCCCCGAGCGCCGCATGCGCCACCGCCAGCAAATACGCACTGTCCACCCCGCCCGAATACGCCACCAGAAGCGGCGCATGCTCGCGCAACCGCGCCTTGAGCGTCTCGACTTTTGACTCCATCGCCACTGAGCTTAACACAAATTCGCGCCGCTGCGTTCCCGATTGGAGGCAAAGGCCGGACAAGCATGAATCTTCTGCGCGGTAAGAGAGTAGTCCATGCGAGCAAGAATACCTGGCCTCATGCCATGATACAACGCGCGTCTGCAGCTCTGCGGCCGGCAAGTAGCCAGTGTTCATGTGGACAGGTGCCAAGCATGTGTCTCGCTACTGTAGTCCCAGACATCGATCATCCCGCCTGGCTGTGGAAAAGTAAATGTATAGGTCTGACCGTCGGAGTGATAGCCGTAGCTGCCGCGAAGAAGGCGTGGAATTTGCGGTCGAGATGGTAGCTGGCTGAGATTGGCAGGATATGTTCCGTGCCGCTGCCGATACTGCTCCAGTAATGCGGCGACGCAGTCGGGATACGCCTTCGCAGCAGCGACAGCTCGTTGCTGAATGAAGGTATTGATCGGCAACGTAAGAGCCAAACAAGCCGCGCTCAGAATGACCGCTGAAAGTAGAAGCAGTGGAAGGCGGAGCCCACGTCGAGACAAGATCGCGACCAAAAGAATGATAAGCGCAACACCCGCGCACGGTGCGGCAATCCAACATAGGGCTACGCATACGACAATGAACAGGAGCATCGGATCTGCATAAGTAACAATAGTTCCATATCCGATGAGGCCGACTCCGAGGAAAATCCAACGCCGATTCATGGCAAGCGCGCTCATGCGCAACGACGAACGAGCTTTCAATATGCACCTCGTGATTCCATCTCACGGGAGCGCGGCGCACCGGGAACAAAGTTTGACGCCCTCTGCAACAGGTGCGCCGCAGCGAGCACATCGACTGGGAGGACGAAACGCAATCCAGACTAGAAGGCTGATCGGCCAGCTAATGAAAAAAACCAGTGCCGCGACTAGACAGCCATTCTTGCCACGTGCTTCTGCGTCGCGGTAGGTCCATCGCAAACTCCAGATAAGGAGTCCCAACACGAGACAAGCGACGAAAACCGCAAAAAGCGCCGGAGCATAATCTAGAATATGAGGGGATTCATCCATTTGAAAACGTGTTTTAACGGGGTTCAAGTTCTAACAACCTATAAACTCAGTGAGCCCGTTGAGGGCAAACATCGGCTGAATGAGGTCGGCCAAAGCGAAAGCAACTGCGCCGGCAATCCATCCACACACTGCACTGATAAAGCTCCGTTTCATGAAGATCCTCTGAGTCGCCTATCAATACAAAACTCAGCTAACAGCGGAGCCTGTCAGCGCAGCGCATCGTTGCACTACGCATATCAGTCTTGACCTGCGAATTGGAAGTCGCCCGTCTTGTCATCCAGCGTCCCGGCCTGGCTGGAGTTAAAAGCGATCGCGAGTTTGTGCTGCCGATATTGATCGCGTCCGATCCACTTGATGATCGGCTTCGTGCATCGATACGGCTGAAGGTGTGCATCCACGAATGGGTTTCGATGCCAAAGTATCTTGCCGTCTGGTGCAAAGGCGGTGATGTGGCGGCCATCGGACTCGACGTAAAAGTAGTTCCCTGTGATGTCATCGTGAAACACCATCGGCTTGATCGTGGCGTCATCGTTGTTGACGGTAACGCAGTGTGGCAATCCTTGAAGCTCCTTCGGAACAGGCCTATTCCTGCCGTCACCCTTTGGAAAGGTGTCGAGATAAGTGGTGCTTTGCGCGTGAATAGCTTCGGCAAACAAGATCAATGCGAGAAATGAAACAAGGTGGGATCTCATAAATATCTGGTTCACCAACACGAGAACACGATGAGCTACAGGCGGAGCCTTTTGTTCCATCGCATTGTTAGGCGTTCCGGTTGTAGTCATTGAATGGTGTATGACATGATGGATACCTCGGCTGGAAGGTAGCTTGTGCTCTCGAGACTTCATTGATGAACGCTGTCTTGGCGCGGGTATACGCCTCGCGGTCGTGGCGATGCTGCGCGGCGAGTTCGTTTTTGAGAGCTTCGTAGCGTGAGGCGATGGCCGCATCAGATCGCAGCAAGTCGCGGAACTGCAAATGCAGAACCCACTGCGGACCGCCAAAGACAACCAGGTGGAGATGATGAGTCCTCCGGCCAAAGGCGTGCCGCATGAGCCAGCGTCGGTCTGGCAGAGTCGCGTTGAAACCGGCAGAAGTCTCGTAGCCGTGCGCGCACAAAGGCTCCAAGAGCGCATCGGCCTCGCTGAGGGTGCCGACTCCGGCAAGGATGTCGATAATCGGCTTGGCGGCGAGTGCTGGAACGGCGGTGCTGCCGATATGTTCGATTGCTGTGAAACGGCCCGGTAGAAGATCCAGGAGACGATTCCGCTCCGCTGCGAATCGTGCCGCCCATCGCGGATCGTGCGCCGAAATGTGGACTTCCTCGGAGATAGCCTCGGTTAAGGAGCTGGCGGGCACCATGACGTGTTAACGTGCGCGTTTTCCTCGTTACCAAGCTCCAGCTTGGGCACGAGGAAAAAGATCATCACTCATACCACCGGCGCGGTGATCGTGATGGTGCGCACGCTGCCCGTCGTCGTCCCGTTTGCATTGGAAACGCGGGTGCGGATTTTCACCGTCTTCCCGACCGCGAACGGCCCGAGCGCATTCCCACTCGGATCCGCCGCCACCGAGTGCGTGAAATCAGTATCGATCCCCACCACCTGCCACTCGACCACGCTCTGGGCGCTGCCGTCGTAGCTCCCATTGTCATAGCTCAAAAGCAGGTGCAACCCGTCCGTGCCGCCCTGCAGGATCGTGCGAATGCCGAGCGTGCCCGGCCGGTTCGCATCCTCGGTGACGATCTGCCCGAGCGCAGCCTCCAGCGCCGGGTTCGTCCGCGCCTCGCCTTCGAGTTTCGCGTAAGCACGCTTGTTCAGCCGGTCGAGCACCAATGCGTCCAGGCGCAAAGTCGTGCGCGCCGCCGTCACATCCGCCACGCGATCTTCGAGCGTCTGCTCCAGCGTCGGTTGCGCGGTCATCGCCGTGGTGAGATCGCTCACGCCTTTGCCGCCACTCGTGATGGCATTGCGCGGCGGCACTTGCGCCGCGAGATACGTGTTCGTTTTCGTCAAAGCTGCCACGACTTTTTTACCGCGCTCCATCGCCGAGTCGGTGGTTCTCGGCGTGACGGCGTAGGCGGGTGAGAGGAGGTCGAGCAACGCCGATTCCGCATCGATGCTGTCCGAGAGATCGCCTTGCGCCGCCGCCGGCAGCGTGAGATCGAGCGCGCGGATGAGCAGGTAACCCTGGTTTTCCGCGTTATTCGCCGCGTCAAAATCGGCCAGCGCATTGTCGCGCGTCTGGGCGAGTCCATCGAGCGCGTCCGATTGCGTCACCATGTCCGCCGCTGTCGCCGTGCCGATTTTGAGGGTCGGGAGGTATTGATTGATCACCGCCACGGTCTGCGCCGTGCGTGTTTGGATTGCCTGATAGAATTCCATAATTGGTCTTTCTGTTGTTCTGCTGGGTTAAATCCCGCACGGAATGCGCGGGAAAGCTGTTTTGGCCCCGTCAATCGCCGTTCGCGCGCGCCAACCGCCTCCGCGCGCCGGAGAAACCGCTTTTACTGGCCAAAAAGTCATTTCCCGATGCCACGGGGACGTTTCCACACCCCGCGGAGACGTTTCCCGAGGGCAACCGGACGTTTCCCAACCGCAACCCGACGTTTCCGCACCCCAACCGGCCATTTCCCGATGCCAACCGGCCATTTCCCAAGCCCAACCGGTGATTTCCCGAGCCCGTGGGGACGTTTCCGAAGCCCAAAGGGACGTTTCCCGACCCCAAAGGGACGTTTCGCGTTCGGATGTTGGATTTGGCGGTCATATCTAGTCTTTGCTCTCAATTTCTTCGTCTTCGTCGGCGGTTCCGGCAAAGTCGGCGAGCCGCTCCTCGGCCAGTCGCTCAAGTCGCCGAGCTTGGGTGAGGAGTGTGGTTCTAAGCCATTTTGTAACTTTGCGTTCGCTAATGACACGAGCGAGGGCGGCGATAGTGCTGGCGCGGCGGGCAATGCGAACGTCTGGATGCTTGCGCTGCGGAAAGATGTCGGACGGAATAATGCGCCCGACATACGCGTCGGGCAGGTTGATGAGGTCGGTCTTTCGCGGTGCCTTTTCGTTAAGCACGGCCTTGAACGAAGACTCCTCAATGACTTTGACGTAGAGAGTGTATTCTGCACGGTCGAGTTCGGTCTTGATGTCTTCTTTGGAAAGATGGCCGAGATCGAGCGGCCAGACGCGGATTTCAGCAACTTCGAATGGGTCGAGGACATTCATCGCCACGGCATCGGTGCGTTGATTGGTAAGATGCCGTCCAATACGCGCGCCGAGTCCCTCATAAGTCTGGCCAATGTATATGGGTTCGCCATCGTAATCATAAAAAGCATACACACCGCATTGTGCGGCACCGATACGCTTGCCATTTGCGTCGGTGCTTCTCAGGAAAGCCTGGATTTCCCGGCGAATTGCCGCCACGTCACCGGGTTGTCCCTCGGGCAGCGGCTGGACGTTAGCGGTTGGCACCGTAGCGGACGGCTTGGCTGCGGGTTTTTGCTTCTTTGGGTTGGGCATGGAGAGCGTCAGCGAGCGGAGTGAGATAGTTGTCGGCAATCCAACGGATGGCGGGAACGCAGACAGCATCGCCGAATCCGAAGAGAGCTTGATTGAGAGGCACGTTCACGAGGAAGTCGTCGGCACCCATGAGGCGGGCGCATTCGCGAGCGGTGAGAAGGCGCACGGCGAAACGATTCTTCCCAGCGACAAACAGAATCTGCCGCCCGCTGCCGCCGCGCGGAGTGCGGAGACATCCGGCAATCCCATCGGTTCGCAATTCAGCCATTGAACCTGTCGCACGGACGCGCCGAAAAACTGTGGCGTAGGAGCGTCGCGGAGCGCGGATCATCACTTCTGCTTGGGCGCGATGCTTGGGACTCATCTGGTTGAGCAGGTAATCGCAACGCTCCTGACTCCACCAAGCGGCGGAATTTGGAGAAAGGTCTTCAATAAGGTCAGCCAGCCGGGTTTCGTGGTTTGGCAGCGATGGCAGCGGGCGGAGATTCCATTGAACATCCGGGTGCCAGAGGATGAAGTCCGCAAGCGCCGCCGGACGCAATTCGCTTTGCAGGAGACTTGGAGTTTCTGCGATTCGTGCGGTGGAACCGTGTTGGCCCACAACGAAAAGTCGCTGGCGGCTCTGTGGGACGAAACGCGATGCGTCAATGATGAAGGCGTCCACAACGTAGCCGAGGCCATTGAGGGCGAGCAGCGCCTCGTGGAAGTCCGTGCCATTATGCGAGGTGAGAAAGCCCGTGACGTTTTCCAGCAAAACCAGCGGTGGCCGGCGCGCTCCCATTTCCTTGAGGACGCGAATGAAACCCCAGAACGCCGAGGAATGTTCGCCAGCGAGACCTTTGCGCGCACCGGCAAGCGAGAGGTCATTGCAAGGAAAGGAGGCAGTGGCGAGAGTCGTCGTTGGCACTGTCGTCACATCAAGTGCGTGAATGTCTCCCAGCACAAACTCCGGTGAAGGACCGAAGTGATGGCAATACATCTCCTTCTTTTTCTCATCGATGTCGTTGGCGAAAACCGTCCGCCATCCTGCCTGATCCAGCCCGAATCGCATGAGACCGATGCCTGCGAAATACTCCGCAACAGTTGCTCGATTTCCGCATTGGAGGATTTTTTCCACGGGTTTTACGGTAGTTTAATGTTCGCTGCAAAGGCAACCGCGATCTGGGACGCTAGCTCTCCCGCGTTTGTGAAAGCAATGTTTGAATGTCCGTCAAACTTCCTGTGCGAGGGCAGGGGAAGCCGGTTCAGAGCTGGAGGCGGGAGAAAAGTTCGTCGAGGGGGAGCTGGAGGCCGAGGTAGAATTCGCCGAAATCGGCGTAGTCGGCGCTGACGGGGTCGAAGCGCATCTCGTAGACGATGGCTTTGATGTCGAAGGGGTCGTGCGCGAAGAGGGTGACGCCCCATTCGTGGTCGTCGAGGCCGGTGGAGCCGGTGATGAGCTGGAGGATTTTGCCGTGGTATTTGCGGCCGACGCGGGCGTGGCCGGACATGAGTTTTTTGCGCGCGGGGAAGTCGAGGCCATACCAGTTTTGCCCGGGTGCGCGGCGTTTGGACATGGGGTAGAAGCTGAAGACCGGCCATGCGGGGAGGTTCGGGTAAAGTTTGTCGCGGTTGTATTTGGCCATTCTCGCGGTGAAGGCGGTCAGTTTTTCCTGAAACTCGGGCGTGCCGGGGGTCAAATTTTCCTCGGTCTCGAGGGTGCGGGCGTATTCGGCGTCGCTGGTGGTGTATTCGCTGAGCTCGGTGAGGGAGAGGGAGGAGAAGACGGGTGTGAGGACATCGGCGCCGAGGGAGAGGGCGAGTTTTTTCTCGATGGTATTGGCGGTGTGGAGGTCGGGGGTGAGGAGCATGAAGCCGAGGTCGGCCTTTGGCGAAACCATGCTGAAAAGCAGGAGCTGGGTGTCGGGCAGGGCGCGGATTTCCTGGACGAGGGCGGTGAGGCGGGTCTTGGCCGCGCGCTGCTCGTCGCCGGAGGAGAGCTGCCATTGGCCGTGCTCGATTTTGTAAAACAAATGGAGGACGTGCCAGCCCTCCGCGGGCACGATGGGGTCGAGGCTTCGGTGGCTCATGCGGTGCAAAATCCCGGGCAGCGGCGCAAAGTGCAAGCGTTTTGGCTTTGCAGCGCGCGCGGCTGGCGGCAAAGTCCGCGCCGTGAGCAACTGGTATTATGCCGAGAACGGCCGTCAACAAGGCCCGGTGACCGACGAGGCCGAATGGAACGCGATGATCGCGGAGGGGACGATCCTGCCGGAGACGCTGGTTTGGCGGGAGGGGATGGAGCGGTGGCTGCCGTATGGGAAGTTGACGCCGCCGCCGGTGGGCGGGCGCGCGAGTGTTTGCACGGAGTGCAATCGCCTTTTCCCACTGGATGAGCTGACGCTGCTCGGGATGCGCCGGGTCTGCGCCGAATGCGAGCCGACGCTGCGGCGCCAGCTCGCGGCGGTGTCGGGCGCGCGTGAAAGGGTGGATGCGGCGACGCTGATGGCGCGTGTGGAGGCAAGCGAGCGGTCTTTATCCATTGGCTGCACGCTCTCGAGGGCGTGGGCGGTGATTCGGAAAAATTTCTGGCCGTGCGTGGGGCTGACTTTGCTCGGCTACGCGCTGATGCTCGGCGCCGGATTGATCCCGCTGCTCGGGATCGTGGCGACGTTTTGCGTGCAGCCGCAGATGACTGCGGGGCTGTATTGGTATTTTTTGAAGCAGATCCGCGGACGCAAAGCGGTCGCGGCGGATATTTTCGCGGGCTTCGGGCGCGGCTACGCGCAGCAGTTGGTTTACATGCTGATTATGTTCGCGGTGGCTTTCGCGGTCGTGCTCCCTTTCGGCCTGGTGATGCCGCTATTACAAAAAGCGGCGCATCACGGCACGCATGAAGTGCACGTGGCGATGCAGATCGGCGGCGCGCTGCTCGTGCTCGTGCTGGTGGTCGCGCTGCTGCTGCTTTTCACATGCTGGACTTTTGCACCGATCCTCATTCTCGATAAGGGCTTGAATGCGACGGAGGCGATGCGGCTGAGCTTCCGCGCCGTGAGCCGGGTGCTCTGGAAATTCGTGCTGCTGATGCTGGCGCTGATCGCGCTCTCGCTCTGCGGGATGCTCGCGCTGGTCATCGGCGTGATCTTTGCGATCCCTGTCGTCTTCGCATCGATCGCGGTGGCGTATGAGGATATTTTTGGCGTGGATGCGGCGGCGGCTTCGGATGAGGCGTAGCGGGTTTTTCCCGAGCGCAAAAAAACGTTGCAAAGCGGGCATCGCTTCCTATTGTATCCCGCCTTCAAGGGACCAAACAAATGGCTGATGTAGCAAACAAATATTCGGAAAACGTCGAGGGAACTTTTTACGTCGATGACCAGTGCATCGACTGCGATCTTTGCCGCGAAACTGCGCCGGCGAATTTTACCCGCAATGACGACGGCGGGCATTCCTACGTCTACAAGCAGCCCGGCTCCCCCGAGGAAGAAGCGCTTTGCAAAGAAGCGATGGAAGGCTGCCCGGTCGAGGCGATCGGCAGCGACGGCGCGTAGAGAAATTGGTGGCAGGCATCGCGGAAAGCGCTCATTCTTTGCGAATGAGGCCGCGCAGTTTTCCCGCACAAGGCGTTTGGATTTTCGCCAGATGACGCCGCAACTCCGCCAGCGCGTGCTCGCCGAATGGCGCGGTCTCCCGCAGTGGACGCCGCGCCCGGACCGGACGCAATCGGTCGCCGACGCGCTCCAGGGCGTGATGCGAAAACTCGGCCTCAGCGAACGGCTGACGGAGGCGCAAATCCAGGGCGCGTGGCGCGAGATTGTCGGCGATTGGTTCGCGCAGCACACGTGCCCGAGCGCGATCCGCGACCGCGTGCTCTTCGTGCAAGTGCTCCAGCCGGCGATTCATTATGAACTCGACCGCGTCTGGAAAGTGGAGATTTTGCAAAAGCTCAAGGCGCGCTTCGGAGCAAAGTTGATCCGCGAAATCAAGTTCCGCATCGGTTAAATGCGCGACTCCATCGTGATCGAGCAGCTGGAAATCACGGCGCACCTCGGCGTGCCCGAGGAGGAGCGCGCGCAGCCGCAGCGCCTCACCGCATCGCTCCGGCTCGTGCCGCAGAACGATTTCCGCGATCTGCAGGACCGGCTCGCGAACAGCGTCGATTACGCGCTCGTCTGCCGCACAGTCGCCCGCGTCGCCGGCGCGAAACCGCGCCGGCTGCTCGAGACTTTGGCGGAAGAGATCGCGGAGCGATTGCTCGCGGAATTTTCGCTCGCCAGGGTCGAAGTCGATCTGCGGAAGTTCATCTTGAAAGAGACCAACTTTGTCGCCGTAAAAATCACCCGCGATGCGTGATCGCATGAGACGCGCGCTCGCATTTCCAACGCCGATTCTGAAGCCGTGAGCGAAAAATCCCACGTTGCCAAATCATTTCTCGTGGAGCTGCTTGTTTACACAGTGCTGGTCGCTGTTTATTTCTTTGCAGTCCTGCATTTCCTCGGCAGCTGGCTCAAGCCGCTCTTTGACCACGGCCGCGGCGTCTATGCCGTGGTCGCGCTCGCGCTGATGCTCGCGCAGGGCGTGCTGCTGGAAATGTTGACCACATGGCTGCTGCGGCTCATCCGCGCGCGCACGGCTTAAGCGATGTATTTTCCAATCGCCGGCGTCCACATCGACGCGCTTTACCTCATTGTCATCGGCTTCATCATCGGCGTGCTCGGTGGCTTCTTCGGCGTCGGCGGCAGCTTTCTCGCCGGGCCGGCGCTGCGCCTCGTCGGCCTGCCGTGGAACTTTGCAGTCGGAACCGATCTCGCGCACATCGTCGGCAAATCCATTGTCGCCGCGAAGAAACATCGCGCACTCGGCAACGTCGACTTGAAACTCGGCTTCATCATGGCCGCGGGAACCATCGCGGGCGCGGAAACGGGCGCGCAGGGGATCGAGGCGCTCAAGCGTCACGGCGATGTGAATGTCGTCGTCAGCATTGTGTCCATTATTGTTTACCTATCCATCGCGATCCTCATGGCGACCGAAGGGTGGAAAACTTTGCGCGCCGGCAAAAAAGCGAAGGACGAAAAAAGGCGCGTCGACCCGAAAAAAGACCAGACGGCTTTCACGCACATCACGCGCAAATTCCAGGCGTTGCATCTTCCGCCAATGATCAGCCTGCCTGCATCCGGCATCGCAAGCATCTCGCTCTGGGTCATCCTCGGCGTCGCATTTGTCGGCGGCCTTTTCAGCGGATTTCTCGGCGGCGGCGCGGGCTACATCCGCATGCCGGCGATGGTTTATGTGCTCGGCATCCCGACGCATTTGGCCGTGGGCACCGATCTTTTTGAGATCATTATTTCGGCGAGCTACAGCACGCTTTCGCACGCGCTCAAGGGCAACGTCGACATCCTCATCGCGCTCGTCATGCACACCGGCGCGGCCATCGGCGCGCAGATCGGCGCCATCTGCACGCAATATTTCCACGGGCCGAAGATCCGGCTTTTCTTCGCGCCGCTGCCGCTCATCGGCGCCGGCATCGTTGTCTACACGATGCTCACTGGTCACAAATTATGAAGGTCCTCATTTGCAGCGATGGCCACAAGCAGGCGGAAAAAGCGATCCGCTACCTGGCGACGACGGCTGCGGCGTGTGGCGCGGAGGCGACGCTGCTCGGCATCGTCGAGCACCCGAGCGACGAGGCGGCATTGCAGGAAGCGCTGCGGCACCAGGCCCAAATTTTGCGCGACAAAAAAGTGGCCGTGGAGTTCGTCACCAAGGCGGGAAATCCTCTCGAGGAAATTCAAAAACGGACGCGCGAGCAGGCGTTCGACCTTGTCCTCATCGGCGCGGAGCGAAAGACCGGCGGCCCATTCGTGATGTCCGCGAAAGCTTACCACATCATCAAAAGCGTCGAACCGCCGGTGCTGGTTTTCATCGGCGAGCGCACCGGTTTGCAGCGCGTTTTGATTTGCAGCGGCGGGCAGGAAACGATCAACCGCGCCGTCAAACTCACGGGCGAACTTGCCTGCAAAACTCGGCTTTCGGTGACGGTGCTTCACGTCCTGCCCGAGCCGCCCGCGATTTATTCGGAGATGATCGAACGCGAGGACAACGCCGCGGAATTGCTGAACACCAACTCGACGCTCGGCCGTAATCTGCGCGCGGAAAAAGAGGCGCTGGAAAAGTTTGGCCTCGATGCGCAAATCAAATTACGCCACGGCCTCGTCGTCCCGGAAATCCTCGAGGAAGTCACCCAAGGCGATTACGATCTCGTCGTCACCGGCTCGACGCTCGCCGGCGGCTCGCTGCGCACCTACATCATGGGCGACATCACGTCCGAGGTCGTCAACCGCGCCGTCGTGCCAGTGCTCGTCGTGCGCGGCCCGGCGATTCCGAGAGGGTTTTTCAGCACGATCTTCCAGCTGTTTTCCCGCTCCGGAAAGCGCGCTTGATTTTCGCGGCAGCCCGCTTCACAGCTTGGCTGCAGGAAAATTGCACCACTCATGAAAAAAGAAATCGCGCGGTTGATCGTCGCCGATAGCGAACGCTCGCCGGACATGCTTTACGCGACGCGATTTTTCGCGCCGGACGCGTTCGCTTATCTCCGGAAAAACGGAAAGTCGACGCTGATGCTCAACGATCTCGAGATTGATCGAGGACGGAAAACGGCGCGCGTGGACGAGATCGTATCGCACAAGGAGGTCCAGGACGGAATGGCGTCAAAGTTGCAGATTGAAACGACTCCGTCGTTCGCAGAACTCATCGCGGAATTGCTGCGCGCACGCCGCGTGCGCCGCGCGCTGGTGCCGCACGATTTTCCGCTTGGCCTCGCGCAATCGCTCGCAAAACAAGGCGTAGAGCTGATTCCCGTGGAGGGACTGTTCTGGAAAGAGCGCGAATTTAAAACCGCAAGTGAATTGCGTCAGCTAAAGCACGCGCTCGCGATCACGCAAACTGGCATGGCGCGCGCGATGGAAGTTTTGCGCGCGTCAAAAATTTCCGGGAAAAATTTGCACTGGTCGAAGCGTCCGCTGACGTCCGAAATTTTGCGCGCGGAAATCGATTCTGCGATTTTGCGAGCGGGCGGTTTGCCGGCGAATACGATCGTCGCCGGTGGCGAGCAGGCGTGCGATCCGCACGAGCGCGGAAGCGGACAGCTGCGCGCGCACGAGCTGATCATCATCGACATTTTTCCGCGCGACGCCCGCACCGGATATTTCGGCGATCTCACGCGCACGGTCGTTCGCGGGCGCGCGAGTGATGCGCAGCGAAAACTTTGGAATGCCGTGCAAGCCGCACAGCAACTGGCTTTGCGGGCGATGAAGCCGGACGCGGATGGCGGCGAAGTGCATGCGAACGTGAAAAAGTTTCTTGCGGAAAATGGTTATCCGACGGAGCAGCGCAATGGCCGCTGGGTCGGATTTTTTCATGGAACCGGCCATGGTCTCAGGCTTGGAAATTCACGAGGAGCCGCGTTTTGCGAAGACGATTTTCAAGCCGAGGCAGGTGCTCACGGTCGAGCCGGGCGTCTATTGGCCGGGCGTTGGCGCGGCGCGGATTGAGGATGTGGTGACGATCGGTGCGCGCGGGATTCGACGGCTTTCGAATTTTCCGCATGAGCTCGAGCTGTAACCGGCTTGAACGGAAAAGCTGCGAGGTTGTCAGACAAATCGGCAGCATTTTCGTCTCATGAATTTTTCGACCTGGATTCTTTACATCGGCGTCCCTTTGCTCCTCGGCCTTTGGGCGCAGATGCGTGTCTCGAGCACTTTCAGAAAATACGCGCGCGTGCCCGCGTCGTGCGGATTGACGGGAGCTCAGGTCGCGCGGAAAATTTTGCAGGCGGCGCAAATTCCCGATGTGGATGTGGTCGAGATCAATGGCTTTCTCGGTGATCATTATGACCCGACGAGCAAACGCCTTTGCCTTTCAAGCCAAACTTACAGCACGCCCTCGCTCGCGGCGGTTGGCATTGCCGCGCACGAGACCGGGCACGCGATCCAGCACGCGCGAGCCTACGCGCCGCTGCAATGGCGGATGACGATCGTGCCCGCCACACAGCTCGCTTCGCAGGTTTTGCCGTTCGTGATTTTCGGTGGAATTTTCTTTGGATTTTTCGGACTGCTGCGGCTCGGCATCCTTTGTTATCTCGTGCTCTGCGCTTTCCAGCTCATCACGCTGCCGGTGGAATACGATGCATCGCGGCGCGCGAAAATCATTCTCGGCCAGATGGGCATCATCCAGCCGGGCGCGGAAACCGCTGGCGTGCGCCAGATGCTTGGCGCGGCCGCTCTGACTTATGTCGCTGCTTTTGTCGCGGCCCTGGGCAACCTGCTTTGGCTGCTTTCGCTCACCTCGAATCGGCGAAGCTGACGTCTTCCTTTCCACAACCAGATCATGCAACTCGCCGTCAATCTTCATTCCCAAGCCCTCGCGAACTTGGTAGGAGCTTCCGCAATGGCCGAAGCGGCTCCAGTCAACGAGGACGTCGCACTCGTCGCACGCACGCAGGCCGGTGATCCGGGCGCGTTCGACCAGCTCGTCGTCAAATACAACCCGCGCCTTTACGGCCTCGTCTATAATATGACCTCGAATCACGAGGACACGAACGACCTGCTGCAGGATATTTTCGCAAAGGCGTATCGCGCGATCAACGGCTTCCGCGGCAAGTCGAGTTTTTACACGTGGATGCATTCGATCGCAGTGAACATGACGATCAATTTTTTAAAAAAACGCGGACGGCGCTACACGATGAGCCTCGATGACGTGGATGCGAACATCCAGAACGACAAGGAATTCATCGAGCTGACCGCGACGTCGAGCCCGGTGCGCGAGGCCGATCTGGGCGAGTTGCAGGTGAGATTGAACGAGGCGATGATGAAGCTGTCTCATGAGCATAGGGCCGTCGTGACCATGTTTGATATTCAGGGGATGCCCCACGCTGAGATCAGCAAGATCCTCGGGATTTCCGAGGGCACGGTAAGGTCCCGGCTTTTTTATGCGCACCGGCAATTGCAAAACTACCTCGAGGAATTCCGGAAAAATCCCGTCTAGCGCTATGATCGAAGAACAAGACCTGCAGAAACTTTTGCGCCTCAAGCGCCACGAGCAGCCGCCGCCGGAATATTTCCAAAGTTTCCTGCATGAGTTTCATCGGCGTCAGCGCGCGGAACTTTTGCGCCAGCCGCTCTGGCAAATTGCGTGGGATCGCGCCACTGCATTTTTCAGCCAGTCAAGCACCAGCCGCCTTGCTTATGCCGCCGCCACGATTGCAGTTTTGGCCGCGGCGGGCGTGACATCGTTCAAGATCATCAACGCGCCCAGCAGCACATTTGTCGCACAGGCCATCCCGGCTGCGCAGCCGCGTTTTGGGCTCAACACCCGCGTGCATCTACCGGATTTTAGCGAACTTTCTCACGAAGCAAACAGCGTGACCGTCGCCTCCGTGCGTCCGCGTTACGTCATGGACGCGCGGCCGGTCAGCTATGAGCCTGCGTCGAGTTTTTAGCGTCGGCCTCGTCCTTCTCGCCGCCGTGCATGCGCGGGCGCAAACTGGCTCCGAATCGTTATCCCATCAGGTCCGCGCGGTTTTCGACCGCTGCCAAAAATCAGTCGTAAAGATCATGGCGGAGGACGATCACGGCCGGCTTTCCGGCACCGGATTCTTTGTCGATCCAAACGGAACGTTATACACCTGTTATTCCGTCGGCGGCGAGTCGCACGACATCGTCGTCTCCCACGGCGACTTGAAATATCCCGCGCATCGCATCGCTGCGGACGCGCACAGCGGCATCGCCATTTTGAAAGTCGACGCCAACACGCCATTCATCCCCGAGGGCAAATCTTCGCAGCTCACTGCCGCGTCGATGATCATGACGATCGGCTATCCACTCGACCTCGCGATCACGCCGCACTTCGGCTGCGTCGGTGGGTGGAACTTGAAATATCTCGACCGCTATTTTGCGACTTCGCACATCCGCGCGAACGTCCCGGTGCAGCGCGGCGAAGGTGGCGCGCCGCTGCTGAACATGAATGGCGAGGCCGTCGGCATCCTCATCAGCAGTCTCGAAAATGGCTCCGGCTGTTTCGCGCTGCCGATTGAGGCCGCCGAAAAGGTGCGCAGCGATTTCATGCGATTCGGCGAAGTCCGTCCCGGCTGGCTCGGCATCAAATTTGGCGAAGCCGATGAACCCGCGATGGGTTCCGCTGTTTGTGTCGAGGATTTGGTCGGGGGCGCGCCAGCGGAAAAGGCCGGGGTGCAGCGCGGTGACATTTTGCTGCGCGTCGGCCAGTTAAAAATCCAGACGCCCGATGACGTGCTGAACGCCGCGTTTTATCTCACCGCAGGCGACGAAGTCCCGGTCACCGTCGAACGCGATGGCGAAAAAGTGGAGTTGAAAGTCGTGCTCGGCGAGCATCCGGGCGCAACGCCGGTGACGGCGGCGCTGCCAGAAATTCCCGATCCTCCGTTAAAATTGGATCGCTAAGAATCGGCCGCCAGCCGCTCGCGAAATTCCGTTTCGCTCAGAACTTTTACTCCAAGCTGCCGCGCTTTTTCGAGTTTTCCGCCGGCTTCTTCGCCCGCCAAAACGAAGCTCGTTTTTTTGCTGACCGCGCTCGCAATTTTTCCGCCGAGCCCGCGAATGACCTCTGCTATTTCCTCGCGCGGCTGCGAAAGCGTTCCGGTCAAAACCCATGTGGTGCCCGCGAATCCTTTGTTGATCGGCTTTGGCGCGTGTGCATCGTTCTCGCCAAAGTTCAGCCCGCGCGCGCGCAGCCGCTCGAGCAGCGCGCGATTTTTCTCGTCGTGAAAAAAATCGTGGATGCTCACGCCCATGATGTCGCCGACATCGGGAATGCGTTGCAGCTCCTCGACCGACGCATTCAGCAGCGGGTCGAGCGTGTGAAAGTTTTCCGCGAGCGCGCGCGACGCCGTCACGCCGACGTGCAGAATTCCGAGGCCGAAAAGCAGGCGCCAGAGCGGCTGCGCCTTGGTCGTCTCGATCGCGGCGAGAAGGTTCGTGATACTTTTTTCGCCGGTGCGCGGAATGGTCGCGAGCTTCGCCTGGTCGAGCGCGTAAATTTCGCTCACATCATGCACGAGCCCGAGCGTCACGAGCTGCTCGGCCATCGCTTCTCCAAGGCCCTCGATGTCCATCGCGCCGCGACTTGCGAAATGCTCGAGCCGCCGCCGCAATTGCGCCGGGCAAGCGGGATTCGTGCAGCGCACCGCGACCTGCTCGGGATCGCGCGAAACCGCTTCACCACAGGCCGGGCAGACTTTTGGCATTTTGAAAATGCGCTCGCCGCCGGTGCGAATTTCTTTTTTCACCTCGACCACTGCGGGAATGACTTCGCCCGCTTTTTCGATGACGACGAGGTCGCCGATGCGAATATCTTTTCGTGCGATTTCCTCCTCGTTGTGCAGCGTCGCGCGCGCGACCGTGCTGCCGCTGACGAAGACCGGGTCGAGCTGCGCGACGGGCGTCAGCGCGCCGGTGCGGCCGACTTGCACGGTGATGTCGAGCAGCCGCGTTTCGGCGCGTTCGGGCTCGTATTTGTAGGCGATCGCCCAGCGCGGCGCCTTTGACGTGAAGCCAACCTTTTCGCGTTGCGCGAACGACTCGACCTTCACTACCGCGCCGTCTGTCTCGTAAATAAAATCGTGCCGCAGCGTGTCGAGCTCGCGGATCGCGGCGAGGATTTCCTCGACGTTGCGGCAGATCCAAATTTTTTCGCTGCGATGCAAACCGGTGTGATCGAGCAATCGCAAACCTTCGCTGTAAGTCGAAACTTTCGCGCCCTCGAGCGCGCCGATTCCGTGCGAAACAAGGCCCAGCGGGCGCTGCCGGGTCATCGCCGGGTCGAGTTGCTTGAGCGAGCCGGCGGCGGAATTGCGAGGATTTGCAAAAACGGGAAGGCCGTCCGCGGCGCGCTGCTCGTTCATTTGTTTAAAGCCTTGCTTGGTCATGTAAACTTCACCGCGCACTTCGAGCAAGGCCGGCGCGGGATTTTTCAAGCGGCGCGGCACGTTGCGGATCGTGAGCACATTTTGCGTCACGTCGTCACCGACGCGGCCGTCGCCGCGCGTCGCCGCGTATTTCAGTTTCCCATTTTCGAACAGCAGCGAGATCGCGACGCCATCGACTTTCGGCTCAACGACAACTGCGATTTCTTCGTCCGGGAGCAGCCGCCGCAGCCGGGCAAACCATTCGCCGACCTCTGCTTCCGAGTAAGTATTTTCAAGACTCAGCATCGGCTCGCGATGCGTGATCTGCGCGAAATGCTCGAGCGGTTTTCCACCGACATGCTGCGTCGGCGAATCGCTCTGCGCGAGTTCGGGATGTTTTTTTTCGAGCTCCGTCAGCTCGCGATAAAGCGCGTCATAGGCGCGGTCCGATATGGTCGGTGCTGCCTCTTCGTAGTAGCGTTTGTTGTGCTCTTCGATCTCGCGACGAAGCTTGGCGGCGCGCGCTCGCGCCTTTGGTGAAGCGGTTTCCGGCATACGTTACGAAAGCGCCGAGCGTAGCACCGAACGTGTCCGCGAGCCAATCCCGGACATCGGCGCCGCTGCGGCCGGGCGTGTAAAGTTGATGATATTCATCGGTCATTCCAAAAAGAGAAATCAGCGCGACGACGAGCGGGATCAGCACGAGGAATGACCACCCGGTCGTCTTGTGCAAAGCGAGCGCGAGAAGGATTGCGCCGGTGCCGAAAGCGATGGTGTGACAGACTTTGTCCCACTGCGGAATGGCGAGCATGTAGCGCGAAACTTCCTTTCCCGAGAGCGTGGAAAGGATGAAAATGGTCGCCATCCACGCGACGAACAGCGTCCATGCGACCACGCAAACGATGCGGTGAAATCGATTCTGCAAGCACACGTCCTACTCCAAAACCCAAATGCCCGCAAACAAGCTCGTGCTCGGAGTCGAAGGCGGCGGCACCAAAACCGAATGGGTGCTCATTTCGGACCCGAAGAATGTTGTTAAACAGGGTGAACTCCCTGCCGCGAATCTCCGCCTGATCAGCGACGAGAAGCTCGCGCAAATGTTCAGCGTGCTGCCGGCAGACGTCACCGATGTCGGCGTCTTCCTCGCCGGCTGCGCGAACGAAGCCGACCGCCGCCGCCTTTGCTCGCTGGTGAAAAAAAATTGGTCGAGCGCGCATGTGATCGTAGGCAGCGATGCGGACTCAGGATTCGCAACAGCGTTTGGCGACGGCGACGGAATCTGCGTGATCGCCGGCACGGGCTCCGTGGTCACCGGTCGCAAAAGCGGGCGCTCGGAAAAAGCAGGCGGCTGGGGGCAATTGCTCGGCGACAAAGGTGGCGGCTACAACCTTGCCGTGCAGGCGCTGCGCTTCGTGCTGTCGAACTACGACATCGATCATCGCGTGGACGAACTCGGCGCGCAGATCCTGCGCACGCTCGCGCTGAATCAACTCGGCGAGCTGGTGAGCTGGGCCGCCGACGCCGACAAAATGTCGGTCGCCAAACTTGCGCCCGTCGTTTTTGCAGCCGCGAAAAACGGGCAGCCGGAAATGCTCGCCGCCGTGCAAAATGGCGCGCGGATCCTCGCGGAATTTACGCGCGCGGTCGCACATCGTCTCGCGATGCACGAGCCGGAAGTGCGGATGCTCGGCGGACTTTTCGCGAACCATCCTGAATACGCGGACCTCTTCAAAGACTACCTCAGCGACCTGCTTCCCGGCGCCCGCACCGGCATCTGTTTACGCTCTGGCGCGCTCGGTGCGGCGTGGCTCGCGACGCGCGATTCGACGACGTGTGCGCCGCTTTATGAAAAACAAAACGCCGACGTCCTCGAGCTTGCCGAGGCCGCGACGGAGCAGCGCAATCCGCGCTCGGAAAATCTCGACAAACTAACGACCGCAGAGTTGGTCGATCTTTTTGTGGACGAAGAAACACGCGTTAACGAAGCGTTGACAGCCGTGCGCAGCTCGCTCGTGCGCGCGGTTGAAATCACGAGTGATGCGTTGCAAAACGGCGGCCGGCTTTTTTACGCCGGAGCGGGAACGAGCGGCCGGCTCGGCGTGCTGGATGCGAGCGAAATTCCGCCGACTTTCAATGCTGCGCCGGAGCTCGTGCAGGGAATCATTGCGGGCGGCCATCGCGCGCTGCACCAGGCTGTGGAAGGCGCGGAAGACCAGGACGAGGCGGGCGCGCTGGCGATGGTCGAGCGCGGCGTCACGGCGCGCGATGTTGTGTGCGGAATCGCATCGAGCGGGCGCACGCCGTTTGTGCTCGGCGCGCTGGAAAGGGCGCGGGCAATGGGCGCGCGGACGATTCTGCTCACGTGCAATCCGTCGCGGCGGCGCGCGGAAAAGTTATGGGATGCCGAGATCGATTTGCCGACGGGCGCGGAATTGGTGACCGGTTCGACGCGGCTCAAGGCCGGCACGGCGACGAAAGTTGCGCTTAATATTCTCTCAACCTGCACGATGATCCGGCTCGGAAAAACGCGCGGAAATTTGATGGTGGACGTGCGCGCGACGAATACGAAATTGCGCGACCGCGCGGTGCGGCTCGTGCGCCAGATGTGTGGCGTTTCCTACGATGAAGCGCAGGCGCTTTTGCTGGAAAAAAACTGGGACGTGCGCGCGGTGCTCGATGCGGAGCGGAACGTCAAAGTTTAGCCACAAATGCGCAAAAGCCGACATCGGCCGCGCGGCAAATCAGCGCGGCATCGAAGCGCGGCAAAGTTTTTTCCTCTGATGAAACATGAAATTTCACCGATGCGCGCCGCGTGGCATACCCACTGCTAACTGGTGCGATGTCCGCCATAGCGGACGGGGAAAAAGACCAAAGGGACAGCTCGGTCGTAGGGCGTAATTGACGGTCCGGGGGGAACCGATCAACGGGACGGCCGAGCTGTATTCCCCGCCGCCGCTCAGGCGAGCGCGCGATTCTGAACGCCGACGATTTCGATCTCGCCAAACTCGCCTTCCTGCCGCGCGCGGATTTGCTTGAGCCGGATCAATTCCAAAAGCGCGAGGAACGTGACGACGATTTCCGTGCGCGATGCGATGCCGGAAAAAAGTTCGGTAAACTTCAGCGCCACGTCCGCGGCGGTCATCTTCAGGATCAGATCGATTTTGTCGGACACCGTGAAATTTTCCTCGAAAATCTCGCGCAAATCTTCCGTTTGGCTGCGGCGCTTCAGGACGCTTTGAAACGCGTTGATCAAATCAAAAATGCTCACCTCGCCCAGCGGCCGCTCCGCCGCAAACTCCGGCTTTTCCGGCACGCGCGCAAAAAGATTTTCTCGCGCCAGCTCGCACTGCTGCAAGTGCGCCGCGGCGTCCTTGAACTTTTTGTATTCGATCAATTGCCGCACCAGTTCCCAGCGCGGATCGTCCTCCTCGGCGGCCTCATCGGGCGGCTGGAGAGCCTTTGGCAGCAAGCTCCGGCTCTTGATGTAGATCAAATTCGCCGCCATCACCACGAAGTCGCCGGCGACAT
This sequence comes from uncultured Verrucomicrobiae bacterium, assembly GCA_963836755.1. GTDB lineage: Bacteria > Verrucomicrobiota > Verrucomicrobiia > Chthoniobacterales > Chthoniobacteraceae > JAJPJG01. The sequence goes on from CAWIKF010000002.1 coordinate 109,604, forward strand.
CGAGATCGAGGATTTTGAAGAGCTCCATGTAGTCGAGATACTGGCGCGTGATCCGCTCGATCGGGATTTCGTAGATGTCGATCTCGTCTTTTTTGATGAGATAAAGCAGCAGATCGAGCGGGCCCTTCGAAGACCTCGAGCTTGACCTTGTAATCATTCTCCATGGCGGTGGCGCGAGTTTAGCGGGCGGGGTTGCGATGGCAAAGCAACTCTCGAAAAAGTCGCGCGGCCGCTGGCTCGCGCGGCGCTTTATTTGCGCGCGAAAAAACTCGCGAAGACGGAGTTCCGGTGCAGCACGTCGTAATCGCGAAAGCCGAGCTCGCGGATGAGGTCGAGTTGGAAACGGAGCGATCGCGGCGAATCCTCGGCGTCGATGTAAGCGAAAACTTTTTCGCGATATTCCGCGCCGCCGAGCGACTCGAGATATTTGCCGTAGCGCTGCCACATGAGCGCGTGCAAGGCGGGATCGTCGAACATCGCGAGATCAGCGACAAAGAGCAGCCCGCCAGGTCGCAGCCAGCGATGCAGGCGGCGAAACATTTCCCGCCAATCCGCCTCGTCGCGCAGATGGTGCAGCACCGCGCCCGCGAGAATGACGTCAAAGTTGTCGGCGTCAAAGTCGAGCTCGCGCATGTCGCTTTGGATCGTCTCGACAGCGCCCGCGACGGTGCTCACCCGCAGTCGGGCCCGGTCCAGCATCGGCGCGCTCAAATCTACCAGCGTGCAATCGAGCGGCGAGACGCGGCCGAGGATGCTGAGTGTGAAATTTCCCGCGCCGCAGCCGATATCGAGCAGCCGTCCGGCAGGTTGCAAATGCGTGGCCGCAGCCTGCGAGACGAGCTCGAGCACCAACGGCGCATCGATCGTGGCCTGCTGTCCGGTTTCCAGCCGCGAGAACCGCTCTACGTCCGCGTCGAAGCGGGCGCGGATCTGCTCGATCGTCGCTTTTCGGTCAAAATTCATGGTTTGGCGTCAAAGTAGCTCAGGCGGCGGTGAGTTCCAGCCCGTGTAGGCAAAACGGACGGTCACGCTGGCAGGGGCTGGCGACGGGAAAATGGCCCTTCAGAGAAATTCCGCACTTTTTCAGAGAGATTCTGCATTGTTTCGGAGAGTCTCCGTGTCGTTCCAGAACGATTCTGCGTGCATGCAGAATGGTTTCGCACGCTTGCAGAATGGTTCCGCACGCCTGCAGAATGGTTCCGCGCGCCTGCAGAATGGTTCCGCGCGCCTGCGGAATGGTTCCGCGCGCCTGCAGAATGGTTCCGCGCGCCTGCAGAATGGTTCCGCGCGCCTGCGGAATGGTTCCGCACGCCTGCAGAATGGTTCCGCACGCTTGCAGAATGGTTCTGCGTCGCGGCAGAAGCGGTCTGCCGACCTCCAGTTGTTTGCGAGGCGCTAAAAGGGCGCGCCTCAGCGCTTCGCAGTCCTTTGCGCGATTTTCTCGCGTCCTTTCTCGAGAATCTTCCGTTCCGCGCGGGTGAGGGAGTGAATGCCTTCGCGTGAGATTTTGTCGAGGATCGGGTCGATTTCCTGGTTGATGAACTGCGAGGGGGTCATGCGCGCCTGCCGGTCAGCGCGCTGGCGTTTTTCGAAGAGATATTTCTGGAAGCGCATCGGGTTGCCGAAGCCGAGCTGCTTGATGTAAAGGAAGCCGAGCAGGCAGCCGCCGAGGTGGGCGAGGTGGCCGATGCCGGGCGCGAGCCGGCTGACGAGGAGGACGATGGTGGAGGCGACGAGGAGGAGCGCGAGGTATTTCGCCTTTAAGCGGAGCGGAATGACGAAGAAGAGAAGGGTGGTGATCTCGATCTCGGGCAGCAGGGTTGTGAAGGCGATCAGGACGGCGCAGACGCCGGCGGATGCGCCCATGAGCGGGCCGCTGGGCATGAGCACGGTTTGCGCGAGGCCGCCAAGGATGCCGCCGCCAAAGTAGATGCCGAGGAGGTGTCGGGGGCCGATGATGGTTTCGACTTCGCGGCCGGCAAAGTAGAGGGTGAGCATGTTGACGAGCAGGTGGACGGGGCCGCCGTGCAGGAACATGTAGGTGATGAATTGCCACGCGTAGCCCTGGCGCATGCCGTAGCTGCTGAGCGCGAACCATTCGTTGATGAAGTAGGGCCGGAATACGTTGGTGAGTTCCTGCGCGAGAAAAAAGGCGACGTTGGCGATGATGAGCCAGGAGACGACCGAGCGCCGGCCGGTAGTCCAGCGCATGGTGAAGGGTCTCAGATGCGAAGGTCGCATAGGGGGAATTATTCCACGCGCAAGCGCGATGTCGAATGGCATTTCGCCGCGTGCCGCAGTTTTCAGCACGGGTGGGTTGCAGCTTTGTGCGGGCGGGGAAAAACTTGGACAACTGCGATTTTCCTGCAAGGTTAGCCGTCCATTTCGCCAAGAAAAACCAACTAACCAATCATGCCAAACTTACTCGCGCTTTTCTCGCTCGCCGATACCGCCGCCGCGCCGGCCGCCAATTCGCCGTTCGGGATGTTCATCCCATTCATCTGCATCGGCGTGATCTTTTATTTCCTGATCATCCGGCCGCAATCGCAAAAGACGAAGCAGATGCAGACGCTGATCAGTTCGCTGAAGACCGGCGACAAAGTGATCACGGGCGGCGGCATCCATGGGCTGATCTCGAATGTGAAAGATTCCACGGTGATCGTGAAAATCGCGGACAACGTGAAGATCGAGGTGGATAAATCGGCGATCAGCACGGTGACGAAGCCGTCCGCTTCCGAGCCAGTGGTCGTTTCGTAAGTTTCACATCCCTTTTCCATGAGCCCTGCCTGGACGTTCGCCGCCGGTTTGCTTTTGCTGATTCTTTTCGGCTGGTATTTCGCGACCGATCTCGGCCGCCGCAAGCGCATCCTCGGCACGGTGCTGACGATTTTCCTCGTCGCCTTCTGCCTCACTTCGGTGATGCCGCCGCGCGAGAAAATTCATCTCGGCCTCGACCTGCAGGGCGGCACGTCGTTCCTGCTGCAGCTCGTGCGCGAAAACGGCCAGCCTATTAATAAAGAGATGGTCGGGCAGGCCGTGGAGGTCATCCGCAAGCGCGTGGATCAATTCGGCGTCAGCGAGCCGGTGATCACACCCGAAGGCGAGGATCGCATCCTCGTGCAAATCCCGGGGCTCGATGCGGCGAAGACGGCGGAGGCGCGGACGACTTTGCAAAAGGTGGCGAAGCTCGAGCTGAAGCTGGTGAATCCGCAAAGCGAGGAGTTGATCCCGCAGATCGAGGCGGGGGCGAAATTCGAGCCGAACTACGAAATCAAAAGGTTCAAGGAGGACAAGAACGGGCAGCCGGTCGTGGAAAAGTTGCTCGTGTCGAAGCGGCCTGCCGTGACCGGCGATCACGTCGCCGAGGCGCACGCTTATTATGACAACCGCGGCTACGGCATCTCCTTCACGCTCGACTCCGTCGGCGCCGAGGCGTTCGGCAAAGTGACCGCTGCGCACACGGGCGAGCGGTTGGCGGTCGTGCTCGACGGCGAAGTGCAAGGCGCGCCGAATATCCAGTCGCCGATCTACGGCGGCAACGCAGTCATCACCGGGCATTTCAGCGAACAGGAAGCGCGCAATCTCGCGAGCGTTTTGCAGAACCCGCTGCAAACGCCGGTGAAAATTCAGGAGGAGCGCAGCGCCTCTTCCACGCTCGGCTCGGACTCGATCAGGAGCGGCATTTACGCCGGCATCGGCGGGCTGGTGCTCGTGCTGCTCTTCGTCGCCGTTTATTACCAGTTCGCCGGCATCGTCGCGATTTTCGGATTGCTCGTGAATATCGTTTTGCTTTTCGGCGCGATGTCGATGTTTAACTTTGTGCTCACGCTGCCGGGCATCGCCGGCATCATTCTTACCATCGGCCTCGCCGTCGATGCGAACGTGCTGATCTACGAGCGACTGCGCGAGGAAATGGCCTCCGGCAAAAGCTTAGCCGCCGCCATCGACGCCGCTTACGACAAGGCTTTCAGCGTCATCTTTGACGCCAACGCCACGACGCTCATCACCGCCGCTATCTTGTTCTGGATTGCGACCGGTCCCGTCAAAGGTTTCGCCGTCACGCTCGTCGTCGGCATCATCGCATCCGTATTTTCCGCGATGATCGTCACGCGCACGGTCTTCGCCTGGTTCATGGCGCAAGGCTGGATCAAGCGCATCTCGATGCTGCATTTGATCTCGGGCAAAAACTTTGACTTCCTCGGCAAACGTTTCCTCTGGGTTGGCATTTCGCTGACCGTGATCGTGATCTCGATCTCGAGTTTCGTCATGCGCGGCGAGCGCAATTTCGGTGTCGATTTCAAAGGTGGCGACCTGCTGATGCTCAGCTCAAAGAATCCCGTCAGCGAATCGGAAGTGCGCGCGAAAGTCGGTGAACTCAAGCTCGGCGAGACGGTCATCCAAAAGCTGCATTCCGTGGACAAGGATTTCATCAGCGTGCGTAGCCCCACCGGGACGAGCGGCAAAATCGAGCAGCATCTCGAGCAAACAATGCCGCAGGCTGGGTTCACCGAGCAGCAGCGCGACACCGTCGGCAGCCTCGTCGGCGCCGAGCTGGCGCGCTCATCGCTGTATGCGCTGGGACTGGCGATCGTCGGGATTTTGTTTTACGTGACGCTTCGCTTCGAATTTTCCTTCGCGCTCGGCGCCATCGTCGCGCTGATGCACGATGTCATCATCACGGTCGGCGTCTTTGCGATTTTCGGCCGCGAGCTCTCGCTCATCATGGTCGGTGCGATTCTCACAATCGCCGGCTACTCCATCAACGATACGATCGTCGTCTACGACCGCATTCGTGAGGGCTTGCGAAGTGGACGGAAAGGTTCCATCCAACAAATCATGAATGCATCGATCAACGAAACGCTCTCCCGCACTTTGTTAACGAGCGGCTGCACTTTGTTGTCAGTCGCATCGCTTTTCTTTTTCGGCGGTCCGGTGCTGCATGACTTCGCGTTCGCGATTTTGATCGGCGTCGTCGTTGGCACCTACTCGTCCATTTTCATCGCCGCTCCGATCGTGCTATGGTGGAGCGGTAATAAAGGAGAAAAACTATCGGCGGAAGTGAAACGCGCACCCGCCGTGATTGCCTAAAAAGCGCGAAAAAAAGGGGGGAAATCATGAACAGGGACCACTCGCTAGCCGATCATCTTTGGCAAGGCCTTACGCCGGAGGCGCAATCGCGGCTCAGCCAGCGCGATTACAGCGCTCCATCACTCGCCGAACAGCTCGCATCCACCGGCGTCGAAGCTGGTGAACTCATCCACGCTGACCGCTCGAAGTCGCCGTGGATTCCGGGCGTCGAGATTTTTGCGCGTAAAGTTTACCCACAACGTCATCGCGGTTTTTTCGGGGAGTTCGCGCGGCTCGATGAAGGCCCACTCGCGAAGATCGGGCTCCGGCCGCGGCAATGGGCAACGGCGACCATGTTTGCCAACACGGCGAAAGGCTTTCACATCCATCCGCCCAGCATCCCGGATGGCGAGGAACCGGAAAAATGGTTTCAACGCTTGTATATTGATGAGTTAACGAATTGCAAGTTGCGGCCTTACGACCGCGAGCAATGGGATGCGATGTTTTTCGTGCAAGGCACCGCCGAGATGATCCTCGTGGACGAGCGCGCTGGACTGGAGCGGCGCGTCATGCGTTTCATCGCGGAAGGCGACGACCGCCGCGGGCCGAACAATGTCGGCGTCATTATTCCCGCCGGCGTCGCGCACGCATTGCGCGTGGAAGGCTCGCGCGATTTAATCATGGTTTACGGCACGAGCACCGTGTTTGACGCCGCCTTTGAAGGCCGCATCGCGAGCAGCGTGGAATGTGCGCCACTGCCGCCGGAATGGGAGCGTCACCTCCGCGCGGATTAGTCAGTTGCCTTCGTCCAGCACGGCCTGGAGATAAGTGCGGTATTCGTTTCTCGGCAGCGCCGCGATCCGTCTCGAAAGCCCATCCCCGTCGATGAAATGCTGCGCGAACGCGATCTCCTCGAGGCATGCGACCTTCAATCCCTGCCGATGCTCGAGCGTCGCAAAATAGTTGCTCGCTTCCAAAAGACTGTCGTGCGTGCCGGTGTCGAGCCACGCCATTCCGCGACCGAGCATTCGCACCTGCAAATCTCCGCGGCGCAGATATTCGAGGTTCACATCCGTGATCTCCAGCTCGCCGCGCGGGGAGGGCTGAAGGTTGCGGCAAATTTCCACCACGGTGTTGTCGTAAACGTAAAGTCCGGGCACCGCGAACGAGCTTTTCGGATGGGCCGGTTTCTCCTCAAGGCTGACGGCGCGGCCTTCCGCGTCAAATTCCACCACGCCGTATCGCTCCGGGTCGCGCACTTTGTAGCCGAAAATGCACGCGCCTTTTTCAAGCGCGAGCGCCTCGCGGAAAAAGTCGAGGTTCCCGTAAAAAATATTGTCGCCGAGGATCAGCGTCACGCCGCTCTCGCCGATGAAATCCGCGCCGATCAAAAACGCCTGCGCGATGCCCGCCGGCTTCGGCTGCTCCGCGTATTCAATGCGCATGCCGAGCTGCCGGCCGTCGCCGAAAAGTTCGCGAAAAACCGGCAGATCCTTTGGCGTCGAGATGATCATCACCTCGCGAATGCCGCCGAGCATCAGCGTCGCCATCGGGTAATAAATCATCGGCTTGTCGTAAATCGGCAGCAGTTGTTTACACACGATTTGCGTGAGCGGATAAAGCCGTGTGCCCGCGCCGCCAGCGAGAATGATCGCCCTCGTGCTCATGGGCGATTTCCGCTGCGCGTTGGACTTGGACGCGGTGGTGCGGTTAAATTTCCGACGAAGGCGCTGCGCGTTTTATCCATGCGCCGCATTATTATGAACGAAACTCCCGCTATCCAGACCGAAGTGCAGGTGATGTTTTTCGACACCGACTGTGCCGCGGTGGTGCACAACATCGCCTACCTTCGCTTCATCGAAATCGCGCGCACACTCCTCGCGGAGCAGCTTGGCATGGGGCTTCGCGAGATGGCGGCCAGCCAGCAATATCCGGTCGTCGTCCGCACGGAGATTGACTACAAGCGGCCCGCGCAGCTCGGCGACCGGCTCGTCATCGATGGCCGGCTCGAAAATGTGGAGCGCATGCGTTTCTGGTGCGCATTCGATGTGCGGCGGCCCGCGGACGACACACTTATCGCGAAATCGCGCCAGATGCTCGCGCTGATCCAGATGCCGCAGGGGCGTCCGCTGCGGCTGCCGGCGGATTGGGCGACGCGCTTTGCGCATCTGCGCCCGCTGCCGATCGGCGGGAGCCGCCAAACGCCGAATCCAGCAGTTGCTTAAAAACCTGCGGACGCAGCTTCATCACGTCATTTTCGCCGGCAGGCGGCAGCCATGTTTCCGGCGGCAGCGTCGGCGCGAAAAGCACTTTTTCAAAAGCAAAAACACCATGCCAGTGCGGCTGCGTGAGATCGAGTTTCGCCGGCTTGTAATCCGCGCGCACCCAGAGCCGCGCGCTCCACGCCTCGGCCTTGAGCGCATGAGCCAGCTCTGGCATCAGCCGCACATCGAGCACGCGGCAGTTTTCGCCACCGATCATTTGCTCGCCCGCATCCTCCACATGAAAAAGCACCGGTAAAAAAACGAGCTGCTGCTCGGGAATCGGCAGCGCCCAATCGGTCAGCCGATATTTTTTCGGCGGCTCAGGCAAGTCCGCCTGCGCGATCAGCGCCTCGATTTTTGCGCCCGGCATCGCCCACAGATTCTGCCCCTCGCGGCCGATGGTGACTGCTTCTCCGAGCAACGGCGCGCGCAGCCGCAGCTTGTCGGGATATTCCAAATCGACGCTCGCACTGGTGCCGACGAGAGCCGGCGAAAGCTTCGTTGCTTCGATCACGCGGAGCTGCATCGAAAGCGCGCGATTCGGATCGTGGGAATTTTTTGCTACCAAATTCACGAAAGGCGCCAGCGTTTTTCCCAACACATCGTAAGGATTTTCCAGGGCTCGCGCGAGCGGCGTGCTGAAGACAAAAGTCGCGAATACGCGAAGGTAGAAATTCATAGTGCAAAGTTGCGTTTGCCGTCCGCGGCACTATTAACTTACGCATCTGCATGGAATTTTTCCCAACGCAATTTCTCGCGGAGGGCGGCGGCCTCATCTTCGCACTCCAGCATTCCACGGTGCCCGGAAAGCTTGTCCTTCTCACGCTTTTCACCGGCTCGATTTTTTCCTGGTCGGTCATGCTGACGAAGCTGCGCGTGATTCATTTTGCAAAAAAACAGGCGCGGATTTTTCTGGAACGTTTCCGCGCGGACCGGCAGCCGCTGCGGCTTTACGAGCACCAGGCGCATTTTGAGGGGACGCCGATTTATCACGTGTATCGCGAGGGCTGCCGAGAGCTGACATTTCATTTGCTCGGCTCGCCGGAGGTGGATGAAACTTTCCGCGCGCGGCTCGACAGCGCGGTGCGCATCTTGCCCGCGCAAATGCGCGGCGTGCAATCTGCGATGGAACGCGCTGTCGGCGAAAGCTCGCTGCGCCTGGAATCGCGGATGATTCTGCTCGCGACGGCCGTGAGCGGCGCGCCATTTCTCGGGCTGCTCGGCACCGTTTGGGGCGTGATGGACACGTTCAGCGGAGTCGCCGCTGCGGGCTCCGCCAATCTCGCGGCGATGGCGCCGGGCGTCTCCGCAGCTCTTATAACAACTGTAACCGGACTGCTGGTCGCGATTCCCGCAATGTTTGGCTACAATTTTCTCGTGACGAGCATCCGCGGGATGATCCTGGAGATGGATAATTTCGCGGCCGAGCTCAGCAGTGAATTTGAGCATCGCTACGTCGATCACGGCGGCCCGGGCGAAAAGCAGCGGAGGCTGGTTTGATGCGCCGCTTTTCGCAAAAGCACGGATTTTCGACGCTCTCGGAAATCAACGTGACGCCGCTGCTCGATCTCGCATTCGTGTTGCTGATCATCTTCATCATCACCACGCCACTGATGGATAAAAGCATGGATCTGGTGGTGCCATCGAGCGCCGCGGCGAAGAACGCGGTCGATCTTTCCGCGGTGGAATCGATCTCGATCGATCGCAACTCCGTTATCAAGTTGGATAACAATGTCGTCGCGCTCGACGAACTGGGATCGCAGCTCACGATTTTAAAAAATCAAAAACCGGAAATCGCGGTCGTGATTCGCTCCGACAAGGAATTGCCGGTGCAAAAATTGATCGACGTGATGGACGCGGTGAAGCAGGCGCAGATCACGAAAGTGGGCGTCGTCACCAGCCCGGAGAAGGAGTAACCACGGGCGTGAGCGATTGGCGCGACCAGCCGCCGGACGCTTCCCGCGACGGCAACGAGACAAAGTTCCAGCGCAACTTGCTCCTCATCGCTGCGGCGCATCTTGTGTTGATTGCGACTCTCTGGATTCTCACGCGCGGCTCATCGGCGCAACCGCACGAGGACGTGACGTGGCTCGATGGCGGAGCACTCGCCGCAGCTCAGGAAAATCCCGCCGAAGAACAGGAGACGCCGATGCCGGAGCCTGAGGAAAAAGAAGTGCCGACTCCCGCGCCCGAGCCGGAAAAAGAAGAACCCAAACAAACCGCACCGAGCGAAATTGCACTGCCCAGCGCGACCCCGAAGCCGGAGGAAACGCCGACGCCGAAGCCAACCGAAACTCCGAAACCGACTCCTCGCGAAACCCCGAAGCCGACGCCAAAACCGACGCCGAAAGCGAAGCCAAAACCGTCTGCGAAGCCGAAGCCTAGTGCTGCGCACAAAAAAGAAACGCCAGCGAAATCAAAATCTTCCCGTTCGCCGAAGCCTTCGAAAAACGACGACGAATCGGAAAAAAAGAAGGGCGATTTTTTAAACGCAAAAAATGGCGCCGATGAAAAATCTGGCACTGCGGTTGGAACCGGAGGCGGCAATCGCGGCGGCACGGGACACACCGGCGGCGGCAATCACGAGTCCGATTACGGCTGGTATTTCGCGATGATTCACGATCGGTTTTATGCGCGCTGGGAGCAGCCGACCTCGATCATGTCGTCGAGCCAGCGGTTCGTGAGCACGGTGAAAATCCGCATCACGAAAAGTGGAAAAATTTCCGACGTGAGCCTCGCCAACCCTTCGGGCAACATGGTAATGGATGAATCTGTCATGGCCGCGGCGCGGCGCGTGTTGCAGATCGATCCGCTGCCCGCGGGGCTGGGCGGCGATTTTTACGAAGTCAAAATCAACTTTGAATTAAGCCAGCAAAATCAGTGAAAACAATCTTTGTCACAGTGTTTACTTTCATCGCGTTCTTCGGCGGCAGCCTACTTGCCGCGGAGCCGCCGACGATCACCATCAACAAAAGCGATACGGTTGCCATCGCGGTCTCTCCGATCACCGGAGCGGACGGCGCGGCGATTACGAAAATCGTGCAAAACGACCTCGCGATTTCGGGCTATTTCAGCGTGACGGGCGGTGGCGGCGCGGCGCTGGTGGTGAGCGGCGCATCGGGCGGCTCGGGTTTGCAGGGAAAGGTGACCGATCACGCCGGGAAGGTCGCGCTTTCGAGCGTCTACAACGGCAGCATGCGCACGCGGGCGCATGAATTTGCCAATGACATCATCCGCACGCTGACCGGCAATCCGGGCATGGCCGGGACGAAGATCGCATTCGTCGCGACGAAGACGGGGCGCAAGGAAATTTACACGGCGGATTATGACGGCTCGAATGTCCAGCAACTCACTCGCGATAACAGCATCAGCGTCGGCCCGGCGCTGAGTCCGGACGGCCGCAAGCTCGCCTACACCGGCTATAAAATGGGCTACGCGGACATTTATCTCATCGATCTCGCCAGCGGATCGCGCGAGCGCATTGTGAAATTTCCCGGCACAAATTCCGGCCCCGCATTTTCGCCCGAGGGGAACAAAATCGCGTGCAGCATCAGCAAGGATGGGAATCCCGAGCTTTACGTTTGCGGCGCGGGCGGCGGCGGCGCGCATCGGCTCACACACACGCCGGGCGTCGAGTCGTCGCCGACCTGGTCGCCCGACGGCGGCGAGATTATTTATTCCTACGACGATCACGGGCCGCAGCTTTATCGCATTTCTTCCGGCGGCGGCGGCGGGCGCTCGATTGCGACCGGCTACGGCTATTGCACGGAACCGAACTGGTCGCCGGATGGGAAAAAAATCGTGTTTAACATCCGTCAAGGCGGCAGCTTTCAGGTCGCGCTCCTCGATCTCGGCGGCGGCCAAACGCGTGTGCTCGCTAGCGGCGAACGGCCCGCGTGGGGCCCGGATTCGCGGCACGTCATCTACGCGAGCGGCGGCGCGCTTTTTCTCCTCGACACACAAACCGGCCGCAAAGTTAAAGTCCTCGACGGGCTCGGAAAAATCTCCGAGCCGGCGTGGTCGCACTGACCTGCTGCAATTTTTAAAAAAAAATGAAAAAGTTCTCGCAAACCCTGATCAATACAGCCTTCGCCGTCACTTTGAGTCTCGCGCTCAGCTCCTGCGCCGCATTTAAAAAGAAAGGCGCGAATGGCGGCTCCGGGGCCGACGGCGATTACGTCAACGGCACGCCGCTGCCTGACCGGCAGGAAGGCGTTTCCTTCATGAGCGACAATGTCGACAAGACAAAATTCAAGCCGGTTCATTTCGCCTTTGACAGCTTTTCGGTCGAACCGGATGACCAGAGCAAACTCGATGAAGTCGCGAACTTTCTTCAAAGCGGCTCAAGCACCGTCATCATCGCCGGCTTCACTGACGAGCGCGGCACGCCGGAATACAACCGCGGCCTCGGCGAGCGGCGCGCCGGTGCGGTGCGCGAGTATTTGATCCAGCACGGCGCGTCCGCGGACAAAGTCCAGACCGTCAGCTTCGGTGCGGAAATGCCGGCTGATTCCGGCTCGAACGAATCCGCTTGGGCGAAAAATCGCCGCGCGGAATTCGGCGTGGTGCGGTGACTTTATCGCACCAATGACGGCGTGAAAAAAGAGATCATCGTCGTCTCGCGCTCGTGCAACAAGAATTCCGGCAGCGAATCCGGGAAAGGCTATCACTGGAGCGCTGCGCTGGCGCATTTTTACCGCGTCCACCTCGTGCATGGGAATGCCGAAGGATTTACAGCTCCCGATGGAATCGAGGAATCGTATGTCACCCCGACGCGCGTCAATACATGGAAATTTCCCCGAGGTTATCTCCTTTACTCCCGATGGTGTGAGGAAGTGGTGGACCTTTGCCGCCGCCTCATTTCGCGGCATCAAATCGCCGGGCTCCATCATGCGACTTTAGGCAGCTTTCGCATTCTTCCGCGTTACGATTTGCTCGGTATCCCCTACAGCTTGGGGCCGCTGGGCGGGGGCGAGTGCCTTCCTCCCGAATTTCTTTTGTCTGCCGGCTTACCGCCGAAGCAGTTGGTCATGGAGACCCTTCGTCCATGGATCAACACGGCTTGTGTCTTGCGGCCGAAAATTCATGCCGTGCTTTCTCATTCCCGGCTGGCAATAGCGACGACGGAACAGTCTGCTGCAGTTCTGCGCAAAGGTGGCGCACGGAATGTGACGGTGAAATTTCCTGATGTCGTTGAGACTTCGCCCGTAGAAGGCGATGTGATCGGCGGCCGGGGAAGACAGGCGGCCGACCTGAAAAAAATGTTCTGCTTGATCTGGTCAGGTCGCGGTCTTTGGTGGAAAGGCGGACAGCTTGCGATCGAATTTGCGCACCGGTTGCGCAAGCGAGGTATTGCAGTCCGGCTCGACATCTATTCGGAAGGTCCAGCGCTCCCCGTGCTCAAAAAAAAGGTGAACAGGTTGGGTTTGGAAGAGTGCGTCTTCTTCAGAGGATTGGTCTCACGCGCCGACCTTTTTGATGCCTACGCCCGCTCCCATCTTTACGTCTATCCCTCCATGCACGATTCCTCCAGCAGCGCGATTCCCGAAGCCTACAGTGCGGCTCTTCCATCCATGACCTTGGGAATCGGTGGCGTGAGCGTGGCTGCCACTCCCGCCGCTGGATTGAATGAAAAATTCGCGACGATCGAGCAATGGCTGGAGGCCGGCGTGGAGAAAGTCACCTCCTGGATTCAAAATCCAAAGGAATGGGTGGCGGCATGCGAGGCTGCGTTCGAGCGCTCCAGTTCCTTTAACTCATCGCATCTCCGCGAATTCGTTGGAAACCATCTTACTATCTACTAAATGATGGTTCCCTCGTTTTGAAACTTTTCCACAATTCCCAGCTACATCATCGCCGCGAATGCCCTGGCAGTTCGACTATCTGATTGTCGGTGCCGGGTTCGCCGGCTCCGTCTTGGCTGAGCGTCTGGCCTCTCAGCGCGGCCAAACTTCTCTCATCGTGGAAAAGCGCGCCCACATCGGCGGCAACGCGTATGACAAATACGACGATGCCGGCGTCCTCATTCATAACTACGGTCCGCATTATTTTCGCACCAACTCCGAGCGCATCGTCACCTACCTCAGCCAGTTCACAGAGTGGCATCCTATCGATTACAAAATCCTTTCGTGGTCCGATGGCCGCTATTGGCAATTCCCCATCAATCTCAACACCTTCGAGCAACTCATCGGCCATCCCTCCACATCCGAGGAAATGGAAGCGACGCTTGCGAAATGGCGCATCCCAATTGCCGAACCGAAAAACTCCGAGGAAGTCATCGTCTCGCAAGTTGGCCATGAGCTTTACGAGAAGTTTTTCAAAAACTACACGCGCAAGCAGTGGCAGCGCGATCCGAAAGACCTTGATCCTAGCGTCTGCGGCCGCATTCCCATCCGCACCAACCGCGACGACCGCTACCTCTCGGACAAATTCCAGGCACTGCCAGCCGCCGGCTACACGCGCATGTTCGAGCGCATGCTCGCGCACCCGAAGATTCGCATTTTGCTCAAAACCGACTATCGGGAAGTTTTACCCCACGTAAAATTTCGGCACATGATTTACACCGGCCCGATTGACGAGTATTTCGACGGCTGCTTCGGCCCGCTTCCGTATCGTTCGCTTCGCTTCGAACCCGAAACGCTACAGCAGGAATACTTCCAGCCCGTCATGCAGGTCAACTACCCGAACGATCACGACTTCACCCGCATCGTTGAAATCAAACACGCAACCGGCCAGAAAATTCCCGTCACCACCATTGTCCGCGAATATCCGCAGGATTACGGTCCGAGCCGAGAGCCCTACTATCCGATTCCAGCTCCAGACGCCAAAGCTCTTTACGATCAATACGCCGCCCGGGCCGCACTGGAAAAGAACGTCAGCTTTGTAGGCCGGCTCGCGACTTATCGCTATTACAACATGGACCAGATTGTAGGCATGGCCTTGGGAGAATTTGAGAAGCTCCGCGATTTCGATGACTACAAGTAACCAATTAGACTCTTCGGATCACTGACTGGACTTCCCGCAACCGCTCGAATCGTCGATTGACAGCCACGGCAACTAAAAGTATCCGCAAGCTGTGACCTTTCCCCCTGTGTTCGCAATACATGCATGTTTGAGACGGGTCGATTGGTCACCGCTAGGCCTTCAGAAAGCCATTTTTTAAACCCCGAACCGGCCATGATGACGAATCCGGAACCTATGAATTCCCCGCCCTGTGTTTCTGTGGTGATGCCGCTTTATAACGAAGCCGCTACGATCGCGGAAGTGATCGACGTGGTGCTGCGCCAGCCTTGCGTGGCAGAATTGATCGTGGTCGACGACTGCTCAAGCGATGGCTCTTGGGATGTCGTAACCAAGCTGGCCTCAAATGATAGCCGCATCAAAACCTTTCGCCACGTTGTCAATCAGGGGAAAGGGGCCGCGCTTCGCACAGGATTCGCAAAGGCGAACGCGAAGATTATTCTCATCCAGGATGCGGACCTCGAATATGACCCAGGCGAATATGAAACCTTGATTCATCCAATCCTCATCGATCGCGCCGATGTCGTTTTCGGATCACGTTTCTCCGGTGCGGGCGCCCACAGGGTTCTTTATTACTGGCATTCGGTCGGCAACCGAATCCTGACGACGCTCTCGAACATGGCGACCAACATCAACCTCTCGGACATGGAGTCTTGCTATAAAGTATTTCGCCGTGAGGTGCTGGAAAAAATCTCCATCGAAGAAAGCCGGTTTGGCTTTGAACCAGAAATTACGGCGAAGGTCGCGCGACTTGGCGCGCGAATTTTTGAAGTGCCAGTTTCCTACTATGGACGCACTTATGAAGAAGGGAAAAAAATCAACTGGAAGGACGGCGTCAGCGCGCTCAGGTGTATTTGGAAATACAACTTCCGATGAGCCTCCAAACTCCCAATGCAATGGCGAGCAATGGCGACTTCGAGTTTGCAGCCTTGCAGGAAGCGAAGAACTACCGTGAAACTTTGATCCGGGAGTTTGCTCCATACCTTTGCGGCGATGTGATTGAAATTGGCGCTGGGATTGGTCAGATGACCGAGCTCCTTCTTCAAAATTCCGAGATCAAGCGTCTCATCGCAGTCGAGCCTGAAGCCGCCTTTGCACAGAAGCATCGTGCACAATTTCCAAGTCATGAGTTGATAGAA
This sequence comes from uncultured Verrucomicrobiae bacterium, assembly GCA_963836755.1. GTDB lineage: Bacteria > Verrucomicrobiota > Verrucomicrobiia > Chthoniobacterales > Chthoniobacteraceae > JAJPJG01. Next base: position 125,094 of record CAWIKF010000002.1, read on the forward strand.
GGTGTCATCGATCACGTTCCAGCGGGTTCCAAATGGGATGCCATCCTAAGCATCAATGTTCTCGAGCACATCGGTGAGGACGAGCGCGAGTTGGCTAAGTATGCAGATTTGCTTCGCGAGCGCCGCGGCACTCTTTGCCTTTTTGTTCCGGCGCGACAGGAAATTTACTCCCCGATCGACAAAGACTTCGGCCACTTTCGTCGCTACTCCCGGGCCGAACTTGCAGGCAAATTATCCCGTGCCGGTTTTGAAGTCTTGCGGCTGGACTACTTTAACTCCCTCGGCTACCTCGCATGGTGGCTCAATTTTCGCGTGCTGAAGAAGCGGTCTTTTGAAATCGAAAAAGTCCGCCTCTATGATAGGATGATTTTTCCGATGGTCCATTTCTTCGAGTCAAAAATATTCAGGCCTCTCATCGGCCAGAGTTTGCTTAGTGTAGTGCGTATCGCGTGACGTGCGAAACTAAGTTGAAGGCCGGAGAGTCTCCAAGCTTGATAGCCGCGGAGCTATGGATTCTGCTCTCGGCTTTGTGCACCTTTTCCGGATGGGTCCTTTCGGTGCTCGGGCTCTTAAATGCCATCGGGTATGCTATAGCCTGCGCCGCTGGGGTCGTGCTTCTAGCTATCTGGTGGAGATATGGACGCCGCGAAGCTAGGACGTTTTGCTGGGACCGCCTTGCCAGGCACTGCTTGCATACTCGCCGGGTTTTGCCTCGGATTTTTGCTATTGCTGCATTGCTTGCATTCATAGGTGGTTTGCTCTACGCCCCGAATAACTACGACGCGCTCACTTATCGCTTCCCGCGGCTTCTCCATTGGCTTGCCGCCTCCCGCTGGCACTGGATCGACAGCCTAAATGACCGCATGAACTTCAGTGGGACCGGCGTTGAATGGATGATGGCACCAATCTTCGTCGCAACGAAATCAGACCGGTTCTTCTTCCTGATCAACATCTGCTCCTATCTCCTCCTTCCGGGCCTTCTCTTTCAGTTCTTCAAGTCCGTGGGGATTCAGCGACGCGTCGCGTGGCATTGGATGTGGCTCCTGCCAATGGGCTACTGCTTTGTTATGCAAGCCGGCAGCATCGGCAATGATCTTACTGCGGTTCCCTACTTTCTAGCCGCTGTCGTATTCACACGGCGAGCCGCGCTTACTGGTTCGATGAGAGACTTATCCGTAGGTCTTATCGCCGCCGCTCTTCTCAGCGGCGTCAAGCTATCGAATGCTCCCCTGATGCTCCCTTGTGCGGTCGCAGCGATACCAGCATTGCCTTTGATCAAAAAACATATCTTCGCAGCGTTGCTCGGTCTTATCGTGGCAGTCGCAGTTTCCTTCGTGCCTGTCGCCTGGCTGACCTATCGCAACTGCGGCGACTGGTCGGGCGATCCTACAAATTTTCATCAGGTGAAACTCGCCAGCCCGGTTTTCGGCTTTGCCGGCAATGCACTTCAACTCATTGAACAAAATGCTTCGCCGCCAATCGATCCTTTCACAACTCCGTGGAACAAATTCATCACACGCGAGTTAAAGTCGGAGCCTGGGAGACTGCTCCTGAAACATTATCCGCGCCTTGACTTAAAATGGAGTGAGCTGGCGACTGAGGAAGCTGCGGGAGTAGGGCTCGGGCTGCTCTGCCTTTTCATGCTCAGCCTGGTTGTGTCACTAACTCATCCGCTCGGGCTATTGCAAAGACGCGACACTGGTTTCTGGGTCGTTGCGACCAGTCTTATGGCATTGGCCGTCTATATGGTCAAACTAGGCAGCGAGTCGGAGCCCAGGCTTGTCGCCACCTACTATCCCGCGCTGTTCGCTTTCGTCCTTCGAACTCCGGTTAATACCGCGCTAACGCGAAAATGCTGGTGGCGGTTCCTTGCTGTCCTGGCCGCAGCCAGTGCTTTGCCTGCGCTGATCCTGGCTCCGTCGCGGCCGCTTTTCCCGGCAATGAACATCACGCAATGGCTCCACCGCCTTCATCCCGAGAATTCTGTCGTGCAACGCGCTGCGCAGGTTTACTCAACCTATGCGAACCGTAGCGATGGGCTTCAATCGCTCAGGAAATACATTCCTGATGATGTGAAAACCATCGCACTTGTTGCGACGGACGATCCGCAGATCGCGCTATGGCGACCGTTTGGACAACGGCAGGTTGTCGATTTAACCAACTGGAACGTTGATGACATCCTGCGGGTGAAAGGGGTGAAATACATCATCGCCTCCGAGGATGAAGTTCGGGCAGAGTTTGGAGAGGATGCCGAGGGCTTCGCAAAAAGTTATGATCTTCGGGTTGTGGCGCATGAAGCGCTGACCCTTAAGATCGCCCGCGGCGCGCAGCAGTGGTATGTATTCAGGACCGAGTCCGGAGATTGAACGTTTCTGCGCTTGCGAAGTGCATCTAAACGCGAGGCCATTGCCTCTTTGTTTCTACTTGTGGGCATTCGACGGAGCGTTATCTTTTCCCCTGTCTTTGCATGAAACTCGAGCGCATCCCCGAACTTTTCGGCGTCACTCTCGTGATTATGGGCGCGCTGGTGTTCGCGCTGTGGGCGGGCAACAAGGCAGGAAGCGGACAGGCGCATCTCGTATTTCTCATCTTCGGCGCAATCTTCGTGACGTTTCTGCTCATCAAGCTGCGTTCGAGCGCGTGGATGCTGATTCTCATCTTCTGGCCGTTGACCGGCGAGCTCGCGGTGGTTCCAGGCCATCTTTCTTTACGAGACGCGTCGATCCTGACGGTCTTCGGTGCATTTCTCATTTTCAAGGCTTTCAAGATTATCCGCATCAAGGGGACCTATGGTTGGTTCGATTGCATCCTCCTGATCAACCTCCTCTACATCTTGAGCGTTTACATTCGCAATCCTGTCGGCACTGAGTCGATCGGTGCGACCAAGGTGGGTGGCCGGCCTTACTTCGACATTATATTCACTCTGCTCGCTTTTTGGGTTCTGGGACAGGTGAGAATGTCTGCCTCCACGGCTCGCAAGCTCCCATTCCTTCTCCTCATCGGTAATCTCGGCGTCGGATTACTTGGATTCATCACCTACCATTTTCCTAGAACGGTGCCGCTGATTGCCCATTTCTATACGGGAGTCGATACGGAGCAGTATAATCTCACCACATCCGAAGTCCGGACGATTGATGAGCAAGAGATGAACCGCCAGCAATATCTCGCTGCACCGGCCAGCAACGGTTTCTCCTATTTGTGTGCACGCTACGTTCCCACCACGCTTTTCAATCCGCTCTACGTCGTCCGTTTCTTGCTGGCGATCACGGCGGTCCTCCTCTGCCTGAAATCGGGCCATCGTTTGACAGTTCCCACGATGCTGGCTTCCTTTTTCATCTGTCTCTATTTTCGCGAGGGGCTGCTCCCCGTTTTCAGGAATGGTCTGGTTGTAACGGTCATTCTTATGTTGGTAGTCGGTTCGCAGGGGCTTGTGGTTGATTTCCCACTCACCTTTCAGCGCTCCCTTTCATTCCTACCAGGCAAGTGGAGTCATGTGGCGGTCGCGGACGCGGAAGCCTCGACTGAATGGCGCCGGATGATGTGGAGGACGGTCATGTCGGGTGACAAATACATCACGAGCAAGGTCTGGGGCGATGGCTTCGGCTTCACGCATCAACAACTCAACCAGATGAAGGACAGCACCGACACCCAGGAAAATTTCATGATCAGCGGTGACGTTCACAGCGGTCCGATCTCGACGATTCGCTTTGTCGGCTATGTGGGGCTGGCTCTTTTCCTCGTGTTCATGTTTTCCCTTTCCTGGTATGCCGCCACGCTGATACGCCGTGCGCAGGGGACTCCATTCTTTTTCGCGGCCTTGTTCGTTGGCGTCCCTCCGATCTACCTTCCCTTTTCGTTTATTTTCATCGCAGGGGCCTACGCCAATGACATCGTCAATTCCATCATGACTTTCGCCCTTCTGAAACTGGTGGATGACTCTCTGCGCGATTACCGGAAGCGGCACCAAAATGACAAGGAGGAGCGACCGGCTCCCCGGAAACTGGGGCCTGCGCACAGACAGTTGGTTCCTCTTCGATCTACTCTCGTCGTCAGATGATCTACACGGATCCGGGGCTGGAACGCCGGAAACATTGACGCCGTTAGGTTTCATCCCCAACCTGAAATCTGCGCTTCTTAATGAACCTACCCTGTCCTTGTCCGTTGTGTCAGCACGACACCGGCTCTTCGATTGACCGGCTTACCGGCGCGGAAATTCGCAAGCTATGGAAATCGCGCAACCGCGAGTTTTCACCCGAGGCATGGGGACCTCTCACACCGGAAACCGCGGTCGATCTCTTCCGTTGCGCAAATTGTGGGTTCACCTTCTTCGACCCGCGCTTCGCCGGTGGTGAAGCCCTTTACCGGGAGCTGGAAGACCCAACCTATTACACAGGTGCACGGCCGGAGTTTCAGCGCACGATCGAGTTCGCCCGCAAACATCACCTTCACCGAGTGCTCGATGTTGGCTGCGGAGCAGGGGCGTTTCTTGACCAAGCGCGCGCGGCGGGGCTCGAGACTGTGGGACTTGAACTAAACAAAACCGCCGCCGCAGTGGCTCGCGCAAAGGGGCATCCGATCTTTGACGTGCTCCTTCATGAAATCGATCCCGCGCAGGCTGGCAGCAAGTTTGATCTCATCACGCTTTTTCAAGTAGTTGAACACGTCACCGAACCTGTAGCGGTCATGCGCGCTGCGGCTGCGCGATTGAACTTGGGCGGATTCATCTCCATCGCCGTCCCTTCAGAAGATGGGCTTTTGAAATATGTGAGATGGGATCCTCATCAATGGCCGCCACATCACACCAGCCGCTGGAGGAAAGCAGATTTCCAGCAACTGGCGGCCGCTGCCGGTCTCGAGGTCGTGGAAAGTGGCGGAGATGTCCTGCAAGGCGGGGACTTCGCGTATTGGTGGAAGTTTCACAGTGAACTCGCACGCTGCATTGGGCGCAAACCTTTGCCGGGTGGAAATATCGCTCCGAACATCCTTTCCTTTATCTACCGGAAGACAGGAATGAAATATCTGATGCCTCATTGGGGGAGCAGCATCTACGGCTACTTCCGCCTTCCGCGGCGATGAGCCGCTTCCGACGGTTTGCGCACAACGTTGGCTCCGGTTACGTCGCGCTGGGCGCGAACATCATCTATAGCTTCGCCTCAGTCCCATTAGCCTTGCACTATCTCTCACGGCAGGACTTCGGCTTGTGGGCGCTGTTGATGCAGCTCGTCGGCTACCTCGGGTTGATCGATCTCGGCATGAACGGCGCAGCGACCCGGCTCCTGATCGACCACAAGGACAACCCCGAAACTGGCGACTACGGAAGCATGGTGCAAACGACTGTTCTCGTTTCGCTGGTGCAGGCTCTCATCGTGGCGGGGGCAGGGCTCGCCTTTGCAACCATCTGCGCTCGACTCGTCAGCATCCCCGCCGCGCGCGCTGCCGATTTTACCATGCTGCTGCGGTGGCAGATCCTGCTTACCGCCTTCGGTTTCGCCACCCGCCTCTTCGGCCAATTGCTCGGGGCGCATCAGCGCATGGACATCGCCAACTACGGCCAGACCTTCCAACTGCTCGCTGGCCTCGGCTTTCTCTGGTGGTTCTTCTCGCATGGCGCGGGAATTTTCGGCCTCCTCTATTCCAGCGCGCTCGGCACCCTTCTCTGCACCGCGCTCTTGGCGATCATGTGCCAGGTCCTCGGCCTCTTTCCACCGCGCAAATTTCTCGGCGCTCCCTCATGGCGCGTCTTCAAGGAAGTCTTCGGCTACGGCAAAGATGTCTTCCTCGTCGCCTTCGGTGGCCAGCTCATCATGGAAAGCGCCACGATCATCCTCGCCCGCCGTCTCGGCCTTGAAAAAGTAGCCGCGTGGGCAGTCGGCACGCGTATGTTCACCCTCGTCTGCCAGGTCATCTGGCGCATCTCCGATTCCGCGATGGCTCCCTTTGCCGAGATGATGGCGCGCCGCGAGCACGAGCGCCTCTTCCGACGTTACAAGGAAATGGTCATCGCTTCCTGTGCCATCGCCGGAGTCGGCGCGACGATCTTCGCCGCCTGCAACAGTCTTTTCATCCATGTCTGGACTTTGGGCAGAATCGAGTGGGCTCCGCACAACGATCTCTTGCTCGCGATCTGGATCATTCTTCTTACTCTTGTTCATTGCCATTGCGGCTTTGTCCTCATCACCAAACAGATCGGCTGGATGCGTTACATCTATCTGCTGGAGGGAATCGTGTTCATCGCTTCCGCGCTCGTAGCAGTCCGCTTTTTTGGCATTGCAGGGATTCTCATCGCCTCGTTGGTCTCCGGATTGGGACTGAGTGGAACCTACGGAATTTTAAGAATCGCCCGATATTTCGAACGTAGCCCGATGGAAGTCGGCCTCGAATGGCTAGTCCCGATGGCGAAAGTCCTCGCTATCCTCGCACCGGTGACGCTGCTCCTATGGTTTCTTACGCTGCCTCTTTCACCATTGATCCGGCTAATCCTTCTAGGAATCATCCCATCCCTCCTTGGCAGCTTTCTCCTGATCCGCTTTGTTCTGACGGCCGAAATGTTCTCGCACTTTCCCATCCGACTTCAGTCTCCACTTAGGCCTTTCGTATCGTTCAAAGTATCATGACTCCTACTCACCCGAAGGCCGAGCACCCACTTAAACACTTCAAGAAAATCCCATCCTGCACGCTAAGACGCGCTGATCGGACTTATCTCACGGCCTTGAACCTCGAAGCTTCACTCATGCAGTGCCGCGAATATATTCGCGGAAGCCTTCTCGATGTCGGTTGCGGGCGGAAGCCTTATCAAAATACCTACTTTTCAGGCGCTACCACCTATCTGGGCGCGGACTATCTCTCCGATCGTTCGACTCCCGATGTCATTTGTTCTGCTCTGGACCTTCCTTTTGACCCGCAATCCTTCGATACGGTGGTCAGCACCGAAGTGCTCGAACATGTGCCCGACCCGCTCCTCGCCTTCAAAGAAATGCACCGGGTTCTCCGTCCGACGGGCTATCTGATCCTAAGCACGCCCATGTATTGGCCCCGCCATGATCTGCCGTATGATTTTTTCCGCTATCCCTACGATGGGCTGATGCATTTGCTAAAGGAGAGCGGATTTGAAGTCGTCCGGTTGTTTAACCGCGGACAATCTTACGCATTCCTCGGCCAGGTCATTCAGCACATCGGCATTCATTATGTGCTGCCTGCCCCGATTGCCAGGGCGGTGAGCTGGTGTCTGAACAGCTTTTTTCTCTGGTGCGAAAGACATCTCGATCACGACCTGCTCACCATGGGCTGGACCGTCGTCGCACGGCCAGTCGCAAGCTGACGGCGGCTCTCTTTTCTCTGAAAAAAAGCCGCGCAGCCGGATTTCTCCCCGGCTGCGCGGTTTTTGTTTGCGAAGGTCTGCGCCTACGCCGGGTTCACGTTGACCGATAGCGACATGCTCCAGTCGCCGGTGGTCGCGTCGCCGTCGAGGTAGATCATCCGGTATTCACGGATCTCGGGCTGGTTCGCGACCGCGAGCGGACGCGTGTCCACGAAGGGCGAGAACAGGTCGGTCCCGAGATCGGTCCAAGTCGCATCCGTCGGGTGACGGCTTTGAACTTTGACGCCAGTCCAGCCGTCTTTTTCCCATGGAAGGGTGACGTTGCCGGCGTTGGTATCGGTTACATGGAAGACCGGCGGCGCGGATGGCTCGGTCGGCGCTGGGCTGCTGGTGCCGTCAATGCCGAGGTCGATGCCGATCGCCACGGTGTAGGCCGGGTGGTTCACGATCCGGGCGATCAACGCACGCAGGCGCGCGATCACGCCGGGCAGCACGGCAGTCGGCAATGCGCCGAAAACCGGCAGCGACGGGAAGGGCATTCCGGTGCCAGTGCCATTCTTGATGAGGTTTTTGTAGCTCGTCATCGTCTGCGTGGAGGTGCGCAGCTGCTTCAAGACCTGGAGGTAAATTGCCTTCAGGTAGTTGCAATCGTTGACGGCTGAGGTGATTTCCGTTGCCAGCAAGCCGACGTTGGGGCCTTGCAGTGGGATTTTGGCTGCGAAGTTCTCGAGCCAGACGGGCTGGGAACCTTCATTTTTAGGGATCATTTTGTTTTTCTTTCTGTGTTGAGCCACGCCATGGATTGGCGCCGCGAAGCGATCCTGAGGGAGGAAAGCGTCGGTCGTGTGACGGAAAAGTTACTTTCCTGTGTCATTTTGGCCGGAAATGGCTTCTGCCAGTGTGCGGAGCCATTCTGCCGGTGGGCCGAACCATTCTACCGGTGCGCAGAACCATTCGGCGCGTCGGCAGAACCATTCTGCCCGTGCGCCGAGGCCTCTGACGGCTGGCAGAACCATTCTACCGGTGCGCGGAACGATTCTGCCGGGCCGCCGAGCCCTCCGCCGGCGCGCAGAATCATTCCGCCGGTGCGCAGAACCGTTCTGCCGGGTCGCCGAGGCCTCCGCCGGGGCGCGGAACCATTCCGCCGACGCGCAGAATCGTTCTGCCGAGGCGTAAAACCGTTCTGCAACAGAGTAAACTGCCGCTTCCCGCGTGCTTCGGGAGAAACCGCCTACGCCGAAAGCCTTTTCGCCAGTCGCCGAAAGGGACGCAACAGCGGCGCGTATTTCCACGGGTGGCGATCCCGCAGCGGCGCACGCACTTTTACCGCAGCCCGCCACGGGACGCGTGGCTTCGGCGCATTTTCGAGGCCCGCAAGCCAACAGTCCGCCATTTTTTCCACGGAAAACTCGGTGCGCGCAGTCGCGGTCGCCGCGAGCGATTTTGCCTGCAGCTCGTCGCGATGCGTGTGCAGGTGGATGATCGCCCGCGCGTAACCGTCGGTGTCGTCCGGTGGCACGGGCACGCCGTTGGTTTCATTCACCACCTCGCGAATGCCGCTCTCGAGCGCGCTCGCCACCGGGACGACTCCGTGCCCCATCGCCTCCAGCAGGCTCATCGGCAATCCCTCGGATTCCGAGGCGAGCAGGAAAATGTCGCGGTCGGCCAGCAGTTGCGGCACTTCGTGATAGGCGATGGTGTCGAGGAAGCGGACGGTTTGCGCTGGCGAGGTGCTGCGCATATTTTCCTCCAGCCACGCGCGCTCCTCGCCCTCGCCGGCGATCACCCAATCGAACGGCACGCCCGCGGCGGTGAGCGCGGCCATGATTTGCGGGAAAAGTCGCACCCGTTTTTGCGGATGGATGAGCCGGCCGAAGTAAAGGATGCGCAAGGGGCGGTCGAGGTTTGGCGGATCGGCGCGGGGCGGGGTGCGAAAGGGGATGCCGTTCGGCACGTAGTGGACCGCGTTCAACAAGAAGTCAGGCATCCCGCGGAGCCTGTCGGCAATGGCTTGGGAGACGGCCATGAGGCCATCGACACAATGGCGAAAGGGGCGGACGGCATCGTAGAAAATCCAATGATCGCAATGGATGACGGCAAGGCGGGTGACGCGATCTGGGACATAGCGAAGTATTTCGAGCGGCCCCTCACCGAGCCAGGCGATGACCGCATCCGGCCGGAACCGCGCCAGCCCGGAGAGGATGTTTTTCACACAATCCTCGAAGATGAGGCGGCGATCATCCTGCCGCGTGAAGTTGAGCCCGAGCGCGGCGATGTCGGAATCGTAGTCGCAGAGATGGGTGAGCGCGAAAAGCCGGATGTCGTGGCCGCGCGCGCCGAGCTCGGCGGCGAGGTTGAGGAGCGCCGTGGATGCGCCGCCCATGGCAAGGTCGCCGACGATGAATGCGAGGCGCATTGGGCGGTCGGTCATTGCAAGAATCGTAGGGACAACTTTTTACGCGCGCAATGAGGCGTGCGAAAAAAATTGAGGCGGAGTTTGTGTCGGTTATGCTGGCGGCAGTGAACAATCATTTCGAGGCGACGCGCATTGTTCCCACTACTCGATTTGTCGAGGCGGCTCTGCCGTTGGTCACGGTGAATATTCTTTCGTTCAATCGCAAAGAGGAATTGCGCATCACTTTAACGAAGCTCGCGGGAAGCTTGAACTATCCTGCGGAGAAGATGGAGATCATCGTCGTCGATAATGCGTCGACGGATGGAACGGTGGCGATGTTGAGGGAGGATTTTCCGAAGGTTCAAGTGATCGCTCGCGACGTCAATGTGGGGATCTCGGCGTGGAATGACGGTTTTCGGAAAGGGCGCGGCGATTACTTTTTGGTGTTGGATGATGATTGTTATATCGAGGGAGACTCGTTGCAACTGGCGGCAGGCAATGCCGTGGAGCATGGGGCGGATATTGTTTCCTTTCATGCCATCAATCCATTGGATGAAGGCTATTCCTTTAATGAAACCATCAATCCGGGACTGCTTTCGTTTTGGGGTTGCGCCGTGCTAATCAGCAGGCGGGCGATCGAGAAGCTCTCCGGCTTTGACCCAAATATTTTCGTGTATATGCACGAGCTGGAGTTTTCGATTCGAGCCCTTGGCCACGGCTGCCAACACCTCTATCTTCCGCAAGTGCTCGCTTTTCACATGAAACCAAAAGGGAAGGCGTTGACTGCGAGTGCCGCGGCTGGCTGCCGCTGTTCGTTCAATCATGGCTATATCATCGGCAAGCTCTTTAACTTTGATCACATCGCACGCGGCTGCGCCTACACGATGGTCGGATATATGCGCCAATACTGGAGGCGGCCCGGCTTGGGACTTCGTTTGAAATTCGCGTTTTTTCGCGGTCTCTTTCGAGGACTTGCAAATCATCAGCCGGTGAATCGGGAAACCGTTCGCTTCTACACGCAGAACTACCTCGCGTTTCGCCCGCCTATGCTTTCTCTGGCAAGGCAACGGATGAAGGCGGAGAATCTTTTCCGTTCCCGGCGCAGCGAGCTCTATTCTCTTAATCAAAGCGCATTGCTCTCCGTGCGGGAATTCGTTCAATCCGCTACTTGATCGGTGGATACTCCCAATCGACCGAGGGTCGTCTGCCTGAGCAATGTCTTCGACCAGCATTATCATGATCTGCGCGAGGATGAATTGCCACGCTGCCTGAGCCTTGGGAAGCGCCGCGATTTATTTGCCTGCCTGCAAAGCGCGACGGAACGGGAGCTGATCCTTCTTTCCGCTCCGCCAAAGGCGCTCGAGCGTAAATGGACGCGGTGGCTGCCCGCGGTGCGGACGCAGTTTTATGATCACCCGCAATTCTTCTGCGCCAACTGGGATGCGCCGAAGCTCTGCCTGCCTTTCTCCTGGTTCTCCTATGCGCTGCACGTGCTGAAACATGTGCGCGACGGCGACATCCTAGTGCTGGATAACTATGAGCTGATCTATGTGCTGGCCGCGCGAGTGACGGCAATGTTTCGCAAGGTGAAGATCATTCTCGACTATGAGGATGGGAAGCACTTGATCGACAAAGGGTGGGTGAGGCTGCTGAGCGGCGCCGCAGAAAGGCTGGGTCGCGGATTGCTCGACGGCGCTTTGCTGGCTCACCCGGCGCTTGCGGGGCGGTTGCCGGCGGAATTGCCGAAGGTGTTGGTGCCGGGATTTGTGCTGCTCAAAGCGGAGGAAGCAAAGGAACATCCGGCGGCGGGAAATATCGTTCGCTTCCTTTATTCCGGCTCGCTCGATGAAGCTCGCGGGGTGGATCTCCTGCTGGCAGCGCTGGCGCACTTACCCACAAAAGGGTGGAGGCTGGATATCTCAGGCTGGGGACCGCTAGCTGACTCGGCGAGCGACACCGCCGCGCAGCCGCAATATGTGGGAAAAGTTTTCGTTCACGGCACGCTGGAAGCGGAGGCTTACAAGGAATTGGTAGCCGCCTGCGATGCCGGCTTGAACTGCCAAAGGGCTTCCGATCCCATCTCCAGCGTGACCTTTCCTTCCAAGGTCTTCACTTATCTCTCCGGCGGATTGCTCGTGCTCAGCAGCAAGGCGAGCGCAGTTCCCGAGATTTGCGCCGATGCCTGTTATTACTATGACGAGGAGAGCGCTGACTCTTTGGCCGAGGCGATGAGTGCAATGATCACTGATTGGAATGGAGTGCGAGATGCGGTTCATCCCAAAACCGCGGAGTTGCGCTATTCCATGCCAGCAACCAGACTTCGGCTCCAGGAGTTCCTAACAGAACTCTCGATCACCGCATGACTCCACCTATCCCGAAAGTGCTGGTTATCACGTGTGGAGCATGGTGGCTCCCATGGACGGCTAAAGCCTTTCACGCCAGAGACTCACTGGCTCAGCTATGGGTTACAGATCGCTGCAGAAATGGGCTTGCTGCTGACAAGGTTCGGCGCTGCTGGCCGTTCCAGATCGCAATGCAACCGTTCTTTCGCCTCGCGCCGCAGATCGTGATTGAGCGCGCGTTCTACGCGCTTTTTCCGATCTGGCGGCATTGGCTGAACTCGAAACTGGCCAGCCAGGTCGAGCCAGACGTGAACGTCATTCAAGCGATCATGGGATTTGCGACCGAGCCTTTCGATCATGCGGAAAAAATCGGCGCGCTGAAGGTGGTTGACTGTCCCAACAGTCATCCGACGAGCTACTACGGCTACTGGCAACGGGAATGCGATCTTTGGTGCCCCCGCGAAAAGGTGCCGATCCCGCAATGGATGTTCGCGCGAATGAACCGTGAGCTGGAGCGGGCGGACTTGATCCTTTGTCCTTCCACTTTTGTCCGCGATACGATGCTGGCCAATGGAATTCCAGAAGCAAAATGCCTGGTCAACCCGTTTGGCGTCGATACCTCCACCTTTAAGCCCCGGCAGAGCGTTCCTGAAACGCCGCGTTTCATTTCGGTGGGATCGATTTGTGTGCGCAAAGGGTATCAATATCTTTTTCGCGCCTTTGAGATCGTGAAGCACACTCTTCCATCCGCGGAGTTGATCTGCGTGGGCGGTTACAAGACAGACTTCCGGAAGGAGCGTCCGAAATGGGAAGGAACTTTCACGCATATACCTTCGCTGGATCATTCTGCATTGAGCGACAAACTCGCCACGTGCAGTGCATTTGTCTTTCCGTCCTGCGAGGAAGGTTTTGCGAGGGTTCTTCCCGAAGCCATGGCCGCCGGCCTTCCAATCCTAGCCAGTCATGAGAGCGGCGCGACCACCTTAGTGCAGGACGGCATGGAAGGATTCATCGTCCGCGCACGCGATCCGCAGAACATCGCCGATGCCATGATCAAGGTGGCGACCGATCGGGAGATGAATCGGCGGATGGGAGAAGCTGCCTTCCTGAAAGGCGCCGCAAAAAACACCTGGCAGGATTATGGCGATCGGCTGCTTGCGGAATATGACCGGCGTCTCAACCTTGGTAAGGTGCTTTAGCTCGGGGATGCACTGCAAATAAATATTGGTATTCCGTCATGCAGAACTGAGGATAACCTGCTGCATGAACCTGCGCGGTTTTCTATTCGGACGTCTGAAGGGCTTCATGATCCCTCGCGCACAACGGCGCATCCTCTCGCTCGGTCCGACCAAGGAGATTGTGCGGCAGGACTGGGAGGAGAGCCTGCGCGATCCGACCGCATTCTACGCGCGCTGCTATCGTTATTTTCACTACAACCTCCCGATCCCTTTCAAGGAGCATCGAAAATACTTCACCGCAGAAAACCGCGGCTTTGGAGAAGATGCTTTTCATGCGATGTGGTTCTTCCTCTTTCGTGAGTTCATGCCGCAAAGCTTTCTCGAGATTGGCGTGTATCGCGGACAGGTGCTGAGTCTTGCGGCGATGCTTCAGCGGGACTTGCAAATACCAAACCCAAAGCTTCTGGGGATTTCGCCATTTGCGCCAATCGGCGACAGCGTGAGCAAATATGGAGGCAAGGTGGACTATCTCGCGGACACTCTATCGAATTTCGAACACTTCGGCCTGACAAAGCCTCGTCTGCTAAAAGCCTACTCCACCGATCCGGAAGCGGTCGCTGCGATTGCGGCAGAGTCTTGGGATTGCATCTACATTGATGGTAATCACGACTATGCAGTTGCAAAGGCGGACTGGGAGAACTGCGCAAAGGCGGTGCGGCCGGGAGGCATCATCGTCCTTGATGACTCGGGGCTCACCACTGGCTACGCCCCGCCACTCTTCGCCACGAAAGGACATCCAGGTCCATCCCGGGTCGCAGAGGAAATCGATGTCGATCAATTCCGTGAAATCCTCCAAGTGGGCCATAACCGTGTATTTCAAAAAATCGGCGCAAAGTGAGAGTGGCCCTGCTGACGACCGACAGTCGCGAGCACTACCGCGATTATCGGGCTCCCGTGCCTTCCTTCGGCGCTGCGCCGGAAGCGTTGCTGGAGGGCTTCGCGATGCTGGACGAGGTAGAAGTGCATGTCATTTCATGCGTGCGCCAACCTGTAAATAGTCCCGAACGACTAGCGCGGAATGTATTCTACCACTCCCTGCTCGTGCCAAAGATCGGATGGATGACGAGTGGCTATCAAGGCTGCATTCGGGCGGTGCGTCGAAAGCTGCGGGAGATCAATCCGCACATTGTTCATGGACAAGGAACCGAGCGGGATTGCGCAATGGAAGCGGTCTTCTCCGGCTCTCCGAATGTGCTGACGATCCATGGAAACATGGCGGAGCTTGGCCGGTTATTTAAGGCAAGGATCGGGAGTTTTCACTGGCTCGCGGCGAAGCTGGAGAACTTCGCGTTGTCGCGAACGGCCGGCGTCTTCTGCAATTCGGCTTACACAGAATCCCTAGTGAAGCCTCGCGCCAAGAAGGTCTGGCGCGTTGCAAACGCGGTGCGATCCATTTTTTTTCAATCTTCCAGACCTTCTCAATCCTCCGAAGTGCCGGTGATCGTCAATGTGGGACTAATTTCTCCACGCAAGCGGCAGAATGAAATTCTCGATCTTGCTGCTGATCTATTTAGGGAAGGGACACGCCCTCAGTTTCACTTCATCGGTCATATTCCGGATGATGATTACGGCAGGGAGTTTCGGCAAAAGATCGAGGCAGGCGAGCGGACTGGATATGCTCGCTATCTGGGCACTAAAAGCGCCGGCGAACTGGTGAAGGTGTTCGATGACTCTGCTGCCATGATTCATTTCCCCATCGAAGAATCATTCGGCCTCGTTGTCGCAGAAGCCCTGGCTAGGAACCTGAAGTTCTTCGGCTCAGCAGTGGGTGGCATTGTTGATATCTCTCAGGGCATTGAAATGGCGGAGCTACATCCGGCAAATGACTTTTTGGCATTGGAGAAAGGCATTATGAAGTGGATGAAAGAAGGATGCTGCAAACCGACGGCAGCTGCGCCGGCGATGCGGGAGCGCTATCATCCCGGGGTGATTGCGGCAAGGCACTTGGAGATATACAGGTCACTCGTGTGACGGAGACTCTGGTCCTTCCACCCAACCTTATCCCCACTTAAAATTGAACCACTCCAGTAACACTTTTCGATCCAGACTTCTGGTAGCTTTCTATCGCTTCTGGCATGGCCGTCTGCACTTGAAAGGAGCTGGCGCTCTTCTTCGTTTCGCATCGCGCTTCTTCCCGGAACTTCGTCGTTATAGCTTGAAAATTCCTCAGCTCGGAAAATTGAGCGTGGACTTAAAGGACCCATCTGGGATGGCGTGGTTGAACCGATCATTGGGGGAAACTGGCGAGGAAGAGGGAATGCTGATCGCGATCAAACGACTGTCGCCGAAGAATCCGGTGGTATGGGACATTGGCGCGAACGGCGGAGTCTTTGCGGCTACTTTAGCCGAACATTTAAAGAACTTTGCCGAAATCCATCTGTTCGAGCCGAATCCTGCGCTGATTCCAACTCTCAAGCAACTGTCACAGTGCATTCCCAAAATGCACGTGCATCATCTGGCGTTATCGGATTCGACTGGGATGTTGACGTTGCACATCCCATTGGATTCAAGCATGACAGCTTCTTTGAGGGCAGTGAAAGGTTCGAGGCCGGTCGAGGTCGAATGCACCACCGGCGATCTGTTCCTGGCGGCTCAGTCATTGCCAGCGCCCGATGTCGTGGTAATCGACACGGAAGGGAACGACTGCCACGTGATTCGCGGGTTGCAGGAACTGGTCGCGCAAAAACGGCCGGTTATTTTCTTCGAACATATCTTCGTGGGCGAAGAGAGCATTCGCGCAGTCGTTCCAAATAACTACGCTCACTATACGGTGGATGACGGAACCGGGGAACTGATGGAAGGCTTACATCCGACTCGCGGACATAACTCAGTGCTTGTGCCTCGAGAAGCGCACAAATGATCTAAGGCGCCGAGAGAGAAGTGTAGATGGCTGCGATGCTCTGAGCGATCTGTGACCAGCTCTTTGGCTTGTCAGGCGTCGGAAGTGTCGGCGCCTTTTCATAAAACTCCCGAAGGATGGTAGCGCCGCGATCTAGCTTGGTGTCCAAAGGGAAGTAGACCGCCTTTTGTCCGAATACAGTTCGCGCCCATGGCAGATCGCTCAAGAGCAACGGGCAACCGCAGGCGGCGGCTTCCAGTGCAGAAAGACTAAGACTTTCCATCGTGCTGAGGAGGATGAAGCCTCGCGACTCCCGAAGAATTTTAGCGAGAACCCGCCGGTCGGAGACAGCGCCTTCACAACGAAGAAGTTGCGGATGGTTCGCGACTAGACTTTGCAAGCGCCGTGCGTATTCATTTTCTTCATACGCCTTCCCGATGATCCAGAGCGGAGTCTTCGCAGCAACCGCGAGTTCGGCAGTTTCAAGGACACGTTTGCGTTCAGTAATCGTCGCGGTGCACACCAGCCACTCTTTCCGCGGAACTGCGGGCGCATCTAGAAATTCCCGCTCTACTCCATTCGGCACGACATAAGTCCGCGCCGCAGCCACGCCAAACATCTCTCGCATCAAGTAAGCCTCCCATTCGGTGAGAGCTATGAACGCGTCTGCCATCCGATAGGAATCCCATGCCATTCGCTCGATGAATGACTTGGGTAAAAGGCGCTTGGATGCTGAAGTAATCAACCTTTGCAAGCGGCGCTGCGTTGCCGGCCGAGAACCTACAGCAGTCAGCAATTCAGCCATCACGACCTTTACTCCTTTACCATGAGCAAAACGGATATAGGAGGGCGAAGCGCGTCCGAAGTAGTGGATGATTTCCCCGCGTTGCCCGGCATCCCACCAGCGCAGCCATTCCACCTCTACGCCGATCTCTTCCAGCGCATTTTTAGTCTGCTCGATCTGGATTTGAAAACCGCCATGCGCGAGAAAGAATGGATTGGGGTGGTCGAAGAGCACCTTCATTTGGATTTATCCAATCAAGTTATCAAAGTCCGGGAAGCCTAAATATAACGCGGCAGCGTTCCCCGTTTTCAGAAAAGCTTTCATGTAAAAAAATCGCGCACGGTGCTTTTCAATAATTCAATATCCGCGGAAGGGCGATACTCATCGTCAGCAGGAAAGATAATATATCGATGCTTTATCTCGCGCGCGGCGCAGATCACTTCGTAGCAGGCGTTTAAAAAGTTGTCGGCAAAGAGTTCGAGCACGCGGCAATCCGACGGTGCGAACAGAAGGTTTGTCAGCGCAGCGCCGTGATCGGCGCAGATCGCTTCGGCCTGCGAAAACAATGTGACCTGTTCGGTAAAGGTCAGCTTTTCCGGTCGAATAATTTCCCATCCGATCGATCCAAAGAAGTCGCAGATCGCTTCGCTGTTTATTGGCATCCGTGTGCCCGTTCGCGGAATATAGAATCGTCGCCGAGGCGCACCCGATGATGACGGGAATTTTTTCAGCACCATCGTTCTCACGGCATTCACCGCATATGGATTCATTGCTCCGGTCATCCCAGTGGGCGCGGAAAAAAAATAGTTCTCGAGAATCAAATGAGTTTCGGGTGTCGGTCGTATGCGATCTTGCAATCCTAGCAGAGCCAGACTTTCCCTCTGATAAGATTCCAGCTGGGCCGGAACAAGGATGCGAGTTTCTGCGGGAAACTCCTCAAGAATGGCGAGGCGTGGAAGGGCATCCAACAGCCAATGGTAATAACCCTTGCCGAAAGGTATTACGAGGCTGGTCCATGTTCCATCGAGATATGTAGGAGCAGGCCGCCGCCAGGATCTGTATGCAGGATCTTCGTAATATGTTGGGCGGAATAATGACTCCAGTGCGAGTCGCACTTGATTATTCATCAACGCCAGCGTCGGTCCAACGAGATGAATGCCGCTAAGCTGACCCCAGAAGATCGGCCACGGCTGATAATCATCCTGCTTCATTCCACAACGTCGCACCATTGAATCTTCGGGAAACTTCGGAAGTCGCTGACAGTCACATACAATTCGACCATGGATAGCACCTTCTCGAACCAGCGAATCGAGAGAAAAAATTCCGCGAGGTAGGCCAAGAGGGATTGTGCCGGGGAATAAAGCTCGTGCGATGGTATATCCGAGATGGGTGAATTTCCGCACCATCAGGCGCAAGACCCCTCTGAGCCATGGCTTACTCCGCAAAAAACGGCGCACCTTCCGCGATGGAAGTGCTCGTTTCAAGGGGAAGAGCAGATTGTTTTACTAAGAATATGTCGAGTTGGATAGACAGGTGATACTTTCATTCCTTAGTTTCTTTCTCTGGCTTAGTCTGCGAGACTTCAAAAGTCGCGCAAAATGAAATCAGCGGAAACTATTCCTGACTGCCCGATCGGTGCCACCAACTCGCCCATGCCGGCCGGAGCCCGAATTCTTGCGTGCGTTCCCATGCCTTACTCCGAAACCGGCGGCTTTTGGTTTCGCGATCTCGGCCTGATTACTCTCACACTTCGGGAGATGGGATATGATGCGTCGCTCGTCACGCTCAAAAGAGAAGAAGATGAAAAAACAACGTCCCCAGTGATTGGAGCGAGCATGAGCGAGCTCAACTCAGCAGCATGGTGGCGATCGCTCAAACCCGATGGGATCATCCTCAGCACGTGGTCTGCCCCTCGTTATGATGCGTTGCGTCGAGCAGCTGTGAGTAGCACAAACCGCGTCCTGGAAAAACTGGACACGGATGGCCATCGGTCTGCTCTCATTGGCGGGTGGGATTACTTTCTCGGATTCCTGAGCCACTATCGCGAATCCGATAGGTCTCGAGCCGAGAACTTACTCAGTCCTTTTCTTGCATCGGCACGGACGATCGCCTTGCGCTGGTTTCCATTTCTTCTGGAGCGCCCGATGGTTGAAACCATGGCCCTAATACCGGTTCTCACCGCGGAATCTCCGATTGCAGCGGTTCGAATGGAGCGGTTTTTGAAGTTATTCCTTCGTAATCCACCTCCAGTGCACTGCGTGTTACATCCAGTCAATGACCTCCGCATGCAGCCAGAGGTAGGGCGGAAACGAGACAACAAAGTAGTCTCTGTGGGCGGGTGGCATCGCTATCAAAAGGACTTTCCATTGCTTCTGAAGAGCTTGATTCTATTTCTCGAATCTCAACCTTCCTGGCGCGCCGAAATTATTGGGCATCTCCCAGATGGCTTTAGCCTGCATGAAGTCGAGGCGAAGCAGGAGGTCAAATCGAGGTTGAATTTTTTGGGGCCTCTTTCAAATGAAGCTGTTGCCGAAAGAAATCAAACTTCAAAAATTTTCTTCGTCAGTTCCAGGCATGAGAGCTTTCACATCGCTGCCGCGGAAGCTCTTTGTTGTGGCTGCAGCGTTGTCGCTCCGTCCAGTATTGCCAGCATGATTTTTTTCGTCAGCGGAAACTCCGGCACACTGAGCCACCGGAGGAGCCCATTGGATTTCGCAGACGCCTTGAATGCAGAGGTGATCGCGTGGGGCGAAGGTTGGAGGCAACCCGAAGAAATTTCCAAGACCTGGCGCAGTAGAGTAGGAGCTCATAACGTAGCGCAAAGGCTGCTGGACCTTTTGAATGCGTTTCCGCCGCGTGCAAAATGAAATCCGAGGAAACCATTCCTGACTTTTCGATTATTACTCCGAGCTTTAATCAGCTCGAATGGTTGCGGCTTTGCAGGGCTTCGGTCGCGGATCAGACGGAAGTCGAGGCGGAACATATCGTCCAGGATGCCGGGACTGGTGTGGCCTTGGAAAACTGGGCTGCGACTCAAAATGGACTGCGGCTTTTTGTCGAGAAGGATGCCGGAATGTATGACGCCATCAATCGTGGGTTGCGCCGGGCAAAAGGGACGTTCTGTGCATATCTAAATTGTGACGAGCAATATCTCCCAGCAGCTCTCGAGAAGGTAAAGGTTGCGTTTGCACAAAGACCTGAGGTGGATGTCCTTTTTGGCGATGCTCTTCTTATCGATGACTCTGGCAGAGCGCTCTCCTATCGACGCACTGTAAATCCTTTCGCGCTGCACACCCGGCTGGTTCATTTAAACACGCTAAGCTGTGCAATGTTTTTCCGGCGCCGCCTTTTGGACGAAGGCTTTTTGTTCCCGGACGAATACAAGATGATTGGGGACGCGGTCTTTATCTGGAATCTTTTGAAAGCGGGTAAAAGAACGGCCGTGCTGCATGAACCTCTCGCGGCGTTTACCTTTACGGGAGCAAATCTAGGGCAGACTGAAAAGGCTAGCAAAGAAGCGGCGGGATGGCGGGGAAGAGCTGATGCGCCATTGCCGCTTTTGAAATGGCCCGCGATCGTCGCTCATCGGCTGCAGAAGTGGATGGCGGGAGCTTATGAGCGCCGGACCCTGAGCTATTCCATCTACACGCGCGATTCGATCGACAAAAGGAAGCAGTTCACGGCCGAAAGCTTGGGCTGGGATTGGCCTCGGTAGCACCAGCTATGGCTCCGGCGCCTCCGACTGCGCCGAAGGTTTGATGACGGTGATCAAGCAGCGACCTTGAGTCAGGTTGATTGGCATCAATATTCCGGCGTAGGCGTCCTCCGGACGGTTTATCATTTTGAGCCGGATGATCGATTCCTCGCTCCCCTTGCCGTCCAGCATCGTGAGATATTTCTGAACGGCGGTGCCTTGGTCCGAGACGTTCATAAAAAGGGCGAAGTAGGATTGCGCCGCGGCGGCTTCGTTGGATATTCCCATCCACTCGGAAGCTTCTTTGCTGATGAAGAGGATCACTCCATTCCTATCAGACACTACCACGGGAATGGGGATCCGTTTAAGAAAGAGAAGTAACTGTTCATGGTTGCCAGCGGCCCTTGCCCGAGTCATGCAAAGCACGAAGGCAATCCCTCCGCCCACGAGAGCACCTATGGAGCGCGTGTTAAAGTTTAAAGTCGTGTTGATCAGGCCGGGCTGCGAGAAGTTGAGATGGTAAAGCATCCAAACGGAAACCGAGGTGTAGACGAGCGCCCAAAAGGCCATGTAGATCGGACTAAGATACATGGCGAGAAGTCCCATCATCAGAAAATTCAAAGTAGGCGTGGTGACTGCGCCGGTGATGGAGTAGTGATCCGCGATAACGATCATTACCAGCGCGGTCGCTGGGAAGACGAAATCGCTAATTGGATGGGATCTGGCGTCGTCGGGGGCAAATATGTTCATTGGGCTAGTTCTTCAAGCGCTGATACCTCACGTCACAGCTTCATAGATTTTCAAGATCTTCGAAAGCCATTCCCGCTGGGAAAATTTCGCCTCGAGAACCCTTCGCCCTCGGACGCCCATTTCGTTGGTTTCCTGGGGCGATGAAAAAGCCTCGTCCAAGGTCGCGGCCAATGATTCTCGATCAAAGGGTTCGGCCAGTAGGCCTGTCTGCCCATGCGTGATCAGTTCGGGCAAAGCTCCGATTCTATGGGCGACCACCGCCCGCGATTGCGACCACGATTCGAGGACGACCATGCCGAAAGGTTCCAGCCAGATGGAAGGCACCACTGAAAACAAGGCATCGTTCCAAATCTTCTGCTGTTCTTCCGCTGGGATAAAGCCGAGAAAGGTGACGTTAGTCATACCTTCGCTCCGGGTCATTGCCTTGAGCCGATCCGACTCCGGGCCATCACCCATGATGACAAGGTTTCTATCCTTGCCGAGCTTGCTCCAAGCGGAGATGAGTTCAGCCACTCCCTTTTCCGGCGATAGTCGTCCGACAAAGAGCGCGTAGCCATTCGGAGCAGGTGGTGTCATTTGCCGCTTCGGCGTGTAGAAGTGGTAAAGCACCGTAATATTTTCTGCCGGGATTCCCATCTCGACGTGCTTGAGTTTCTGGCATTCGCTGATAGCTATCCATCGCGTTACCTTTTGAAAAACGCCCATGCTTCGGGAGTAAGAAAGAACTGCGCCCATCATGCCGCTGAAGAGATAACTGTCGTGCCACGCCTTTGTAGCAAGCGCAGGCCAGAAGTTCCCATTGATGCAGCGCTCGCAAGGCTTACCATGATTGATGAAAAAGCCATTGGTGCATCCGAACCGATAATTATGAAGGAAATGAACGATCGGGATACCCCATTCGCTCGCCAGTTCATAGATGATCGGAGAAAGCGCGGGGAATACGTTGTGGACCTGCCATAGGTCAAATCGACCGACCTCCTGGAAACGGCGCAGGCGCTTCTTAACCTCGAGGTTGCGAAAAACATAGAGTGGGATCAAAGACTTTTGCCGCAACGGGGTATTTAGGAAATCCTCCGTTGATCCGAGGAAGTATTCCACGTTGTGGAAATCTCTAATGGCATCGGCCATCCGATAGACACTTGATTCTTCTCCGCCATAAGCCTCGTAGCGGCTAAAGACCTGCAGGACGTTCAGGCGCGGTCTTAGTTGTCCGAAGGTCGCCGCCTTTGGTCGCAACATGGGCAAGCCACGAACTACCGAAGATTTTTGAAGCGCAAACCTGATGTCTTCAAAGTGCGCACGCAAAGCGTTTTGGAACTGCCAGCTGCCGGACGGGCCAGTCATGGGCTTGCCCGATATCCTGAGAGCAATTTCAGGAACGATGGCTGCGTCCCGGGTCTGAAACCAAAGTCCGTCTCGCATCGTGGAAATTGCCGAAGAAAGCGACAGCGCCGGGAAGTCGAGCAACCGATGACTGATCCATCGCTCAAGACGACCGCCTTCGTTTTCCAACCAATCGCCGAGGCCGACGAAACGCCAGTCGAAGATGACTTGTCGAAAGAAGGGCCGGCACAGGAGCATCACGACCCAGTCGCGGTAAAGCGGTCCGCGTCTGCCCGGGGCCGGTATGTAGTAGAACGACTTCACTCCATAGCGGAAGCGGCACCAGATGGCTTCGAGGCAGTAGCGCAACACCAGCAGGAATTCGCCGGCGCTAAAATTGCCGCCGTTTCTCAGGCTCGATGTGATCCTCGCGTCGACGTGGTAGCAGCCGATGCCGCCGCCTGTCGCAGGAAAGCGTTTTTTGCGTTGATCGCCGCCAAAGGCGTCGAGCATGAGCTTGACCATGGAGCTTTCGCCATCATCCGGCGGTGCCGCGTGCGCAAAGACGAGGAGCTTCATTTTCTGCGGCTTTTCGACGCTGCTCGGTTTTGAAAGCTTTTCGTTTTTCTTTGAAGCTGAGCGGGCGCGGAAGTTTGACGCGGCATTGGCCAATCCAGAGCCGGATGGCCGGCAGGACGCCGCATGATCGCGCCCTGCCAGAAAAGTTTTACTGCATCCCAAAGGGTCTTTCGCGAAACGCCCCAGTTTTGGAAATGCCGATAATACCGCCCCGCGATATGCCGCCTAATGCGTCGACCATGCGGCAGATGCAGGCCGATGAAGGTCACGTTTTGCACCATCGCGCACTGTTTCCGATACTCGTTTTCGCGCGCTGTTTCTGATCCCAAAACATCAGGCACGACGTGATGAACGGTGGCGCGAGGCACGAAAACGCCACGGCGGCGCGCAGTGATGCGGAGTGAAAAATCAAAGTCTTCGCCACGCACCCAAAAGTCGCTTCGATGGAATCCCACTTCCGCGATCGCACGCTGCGTGACGAGCAGCGCGACGCCGGTGCTCCACGAAAACAAGGCCGGTTCTGCGCCGCACTTTCCGATGTATTGCGCGGGCGTCTGCGGCGTGTCCAAGACGCGGAGTTTTCGTTCGTCGAGCACGCCGGGAGAAAGGACGATGCGTCCACGTGAATCGGCTACCATTGGGCAAGCCAGATCGGCTTTCTCTCGCGACATCGCCTCGAGTAAAAGTGCGAGCGCGTCCGGCTCGACGACCGCATCGTCATCAATCATCCAAAGGTGCGTGAGCTTGTCGCGAAAAGAATCGAGCGCTCTTTTCTCGCCGAGAGCGAGGCCACCGCCGCAGCCAAGATTTTGCGGCGACGAGACGTAGCGGGATGAAATCGTGCACGTTTCCACCAGCTGACGCACGGCGGCTTCGGCACCATTGTCGACGACGACGATTCCGCCGAGCGGGTGCGCCGATTTTTCCAGAGAACGAAGCAGGCGCGCGAGCTCTTGCGACCGATGATGCGTCGCCACGACCGCGACGACATATGAAGTCATGCCTTGTCCAACACCGCCGTGGAGGTCATCGGCACTTTTTTGACGAGCGTGGCGGGAAGGCACTGTCTGGAAATGAGCGAGAGAATGTGCTGGTGAATTTCCGGCCAGACGGTCTCAGGCAGAAGCTTCGTCATGCAATACGGTTCCTTGAACTTACAATAATCGAAGCAGGGCCGCCAAGGGCATATGTCGCGGATCACGATCTTGCTCTCCTCGCCCCACGGATGAAACCAAACGGGATCGCCCGGGCCGAAAACAGCGACGACCGGCCGCCCGCACGCCGCCGCGATGTGGCCGGGGCCGCTGTCGTTGCAAAGGAGGAGATCGCAACGGCAAAGGACGCTGGTCAAATCGCGCACGGAAACTGTGCGGATGAACGTATCTGCGAGCGGCGCGAGCGCGGAACCGTAGCCATCGGTGTCCGGGATGAGAATGAAATGAAAATCAAAACGGCTGCGCAGCTGTTTAACGATATGCGCGAAGTAAGCCTCGGGCCAGCGGCGGACGGCGAAGCGTGCGCCAGTGTGCAGACAAAAAACGGGCTTCGTGATTTTTGAGAAAAGATCCGCGACGGAGACGGAAAAATAGCCGGCGGCGCGCAAACCGGGTTCATTACTCGCGACGCCCGGAAGATCGAGCGCAAGGCCGATTTCGCGCCAGTCCTCGACTTTGTGCTGCTTCTTTTTTTTTCGCGTGAGCGGATGCGTAAGAAAAATTTCACTGCAGCGCACCGAAAAGCCGTAGCGCTCGCGCGCGCCCGAAAGCGCCATCAGGAAATGATCTCGCGGATCATTTCGAACCGATACCGCGACGTCGAAATGCTCTCGACGCAGTTGCCATACGATCTGCCAAAGATTCTTCCAATCCCAACGGAACAAATCGTATTTGCGGCGGAATGCCGTCCACGGCGCATTGTATCCAATAAAGCGGAGCGACGCGAACGACGGGTGTAAAAGATCGCGCGCATAGGGCTTCGCGAGCAGCGTGACATCGTGCTCCTTGATCGCCTCGCGGAGAAACGGCGTCGAAAAAGTCAGGTCGCCCAATCCCCACAATTCCACGACGAGAATCTTTTTTCGCCGCGGCTCGCGCGTCTCCTCACCGGGGGAATCCATGTTCACACGGAAACAGCAAACTTTCCGCAAACTGGCAACGAGAAACTCGAATCGCCGCGAGGCATTGGCGCGAACAAAATGCGCGATCTTTCAGCCGAGCTTCACTGACGGCTTCAGGATCAAAGGCGCGAGCTGCTTAATGAAATCGCGGATCAACTCGTCCGTCTCCTGCTCCGTGCGGCCATCTTCCTTGAAATTTTTCGTCACGTTCGCGACGACCGTGACGTAAGCCCATCGCTGGTTGTAACCCTTTAGCAATCGGTCGCGGATATCATAAAAAGTGCGAGTCATGTGCGATGCCGTGATGTCGCTGAAACCGACGAACCAATAATAGTTCAGGTTATACAAATCCGCGGTCGCGCCGTTTTCCATTTTCACCGGCCGCACGTCATGCAGCCGCGTCGCATGGAGGCTCGCGCCGTCCGCGAGTGGAATCGACACTACGTGCGAATCGAGGATCGCCCAGCCCTGCGCCGACAGGCAACGCTCGGGACGATGAATGCTGGTATTCATGTCCTGCCCGGAGAGCACGACGGAAACGAAAAGCTGGTCGCCGGCGACGTTCGTGTAAGTTTTTCGCGAAAATTCCGTCTCGGGCCCGAGCACTTGATGCTCCTTTTCCGTGACCGCCGCGTCGCGCCCGGCCCATCCGCCGACCAGCGAGGGAAGCTGGAGATCGACACCGCTCGGCTGCGATTTCGGGCTCGCCGGCAGGACGAAAACCATTCCCATGCCGACCATCAGGAACGCGATTAAAATGAGCAGCCGATTAGTAGTCATACGAGATGGCAGGCCGCGGTCCTTCGCTGCTCCCGCCTTTATCCATCGGGGTTGAGAGCTGTTTGAAATTTAGATTCACAAGCTTGCTGAAGGCGAGCATCGCCAGCACCGCCACGGGAAAAAAGATCAGCCCAGCGATCCGGTCGTGAAAAAACATGCCGACGCGTTCGCCCCAAAATCGTGCGAGCAAAATCACTACGAAAATTCTTCCCACGTTTCCAGCGATCGCGAAAAGCAGCGAACCGCAAAAGATCGTGACTTTTTTCCACAGCCGATCCTGCGTGAGATGCACAAACACCGCTGTCAGCATCGTCATCGCCATCAGCGAGCGAATGCCGCTGCAGCCTTCAGCGACCTCGAAATTAAAGCTGCCGTCGCTCGCCTTCAGCGCCGTGCCGGTCGACTGCATTTGAATGCCGATCAGGTTTACAAGAAAGCCGACGATGCCCGTGATGACGAACTGCATCCGGAAAGTCGCCTGCACTAGCGCTGCGAATGGAATGGTGAAAATCAAAAACGCGAACGGGAAAAGTAAAATGCGCGCAACT
Source organism: uncultured Verrucomicrobiae bacterium (assembly GCA_963836755.1). Lineage (GTDB taxonomy): Bacteria > Verrucomicrobiota > Verrucomicrobiia > Chthoniobacterales > Chthoniobacteraceae > JAJPJG01. Next base: position 151,800 of record CAWIKF010000002.1, read on the forward strand.
TTTTTTCCCCACAAAAATTCGCTCGCGCCGAAGAGCAAAAACGGCAGCGCGACCAGCGCCATGCGCGGTTGCAGGCAGCGCGCCGCGAGCACGAAAAAGATGACGCCAAGCGCTACCCACCAAAGGCCGCGATTCGAGCCGCGCTTCGACGCGCGTGCGAGTTCCTCGCGATGATGCCAGATGAGCCAGAGCGAGATCAGCGGGATCAACGGGCCGTGCTGGAGATCGTTTTCCTCATTCCACGCGGCCCATGCCCATCGCGCGGCCGTCAGCGAGCCATTCACAAAAATGTGCACGCAGCCGAAAAAATAAAACAGCGTCGCGAGCACGATCGCGAGCAGTGCGGCGCAGACCGGTTCCGCCGCGCACCATTTTCCAAAAGTGGAAACAACTTCCGAAATTCCGACCTCGCGCGGCGGCTCGTTGGGGGCGGTTTCGGGCATAAAATGCGCCCCAAGTTTACGGCAAAAAGGCTTTTATGCAATGCGCGCAAACCGTAACCAGAAGCATGCCGCCGCCAGACCTCGAGCCGTTTCGCACCTGCGAAGTGCTCGGCATGCCGCTGGCGGTGCTCGATTATGAAAAAGCGGTAGCTTGCGTTCGAGCGTGGGCAAGCGCGCGAACGGAAGTGCGCGCGGTCGAGGCCGCGAACACGCACGTAGTCGCGCTCGCGAGGCACGAACCGGATTTTGCGGCGGCGATGGCGGAGTTCGATTTGATCCTGCCCGACGGCATGCCGCTCGTCTGGGTGATGAACCGCCGCGGCGCGCAAATGCGTGATCGCGTTTACGGCCCGACCTTTATGCTGCGCTGTCTCGAGGCAACGCAGGGAGATTTTTCGCATTTCCTGCTCGGCGGTTCCGAGGAATTGCTCGCGGAGTTGCAGGCGAAACTGCGTGAAAAATTTCCGCGTCTGGAATTCGCCGGTGTTTATTCGCCGCCGTTCGGCACTTGGCCGGAGAATGAAAATGCGCGCATCATCGAAAAAATCACTGCGGCGCGCCCGCACTTTGTCTGGATCGGGCTCGGCTGTCCGAAGCAGGAATTTTGGATCGCGCGCCTCAAAACTCGGCTGCCGAACGCCGTTTACGCAGCGGTCGGCGCGGCATTCGCCTTTCATGCAGGTCGCGTGAAACAGGCGCCAGCGTGGATGCAAAACATCGGACTCGAATGGCTTTTCCGTTTGCTCGCCGAGCCGCGCCGATTATGGAGACGTTACGTTTTGTTCAACAGCCTGTTTGTATGGCATCTCGCGACAGATCGATTTTTCGCGCAGAAAATTTCCAGCGCGCGCCGCAGTCCGGGGAATTGACACCCGGCGCTGAGAAAATTACCGTTTCACCCCGTGGAAATTATTTCCCCCATCCCGAGCCAGCGCGTTGGGCGGACATTCATTGTCGCAGCGAGTCTGCTGGGGCTCATGGCGCTCGCGCAAATCACCGCGGCGAGCTGGGCTCTTTTTGCGAAATATCGCACCGCTTCCAGTGTCGAACCCGCGCTGCCGGCCGATGCCGAAAAATCCGTCCCGCAGCATCTCGCGCTGGTCAATCCGCCGAAAAAAGCCGCGGCGCCCGTTGCACCAGTGCCCGCTGCCACGCCTGCCGCGCCAGTCGCGAGCCTTCCAAATCCGACACCGGTGCCTGCGGAAAAAATTACGCCAGAATCACGGCTCACCGACCTGGTCCAGCAGGAGCGCGCGCTGCGCGAAAAAGGCGACATGAGCACGGCGCTCGTGCGGTTGCGTGAAGCCCAGGCGATCGCGCCCAACAGCGCGCTCGTCATTTCAGAACTCGCGATGACATTTGAAAAAATGGGGCAGACCGACAAGTCGCTCGAGCAGTGGCGCCGCATTTTCGACATGGGCGAATCGGCCGGCATTTACTACCAGGCGGCCGACGCAAAACTGAAGGCTGGAGAAGCCGACACGGTTGCCGCATCGAAGCACAACGGCACGGAAAGCAGTGGCATCCAGCCGGGCTCGATTCTCGGCCTCGGCACGATCACGACTGTCGAGGAAACCGATCCCGAGGCGCTGAAGAAAATTCTTTTAAAAATCCCGCTCCGCGCGCGTCAAAATTCGGACGTCGAGGTCAAGGACGTCGTCATTCAGGTCTTCTTCTATGACCTGATCGATAACAACGACATTGTTCAAACAAACGCGAACGTTTCGTCGCACTGGAGCACGCTGCCGGCGGATTGGAAAGACAACGACGAGGAAGTTTTGGAAGTGGAATATGCGCAGCCGCTGCCGAAGACCGGCAAGGCCCCGGAGAACCGGACGTATTTCGGCTACGTCGTGCGCATTTATTACAAAGGCGAACTGCAGGACTGGCGCGCAGACCAGGACAAGCTGCGCGCAAAATATCCGCCGCCACTCACCCTGCCAACGGATCAAGCCCAATGAAAATCCTGATCGTCGACGAAAACTCAGCAATGATCGGCTCGCTTTTGCCGTTGCTAAAAAATACGCCAGGCAACGAAGTGCGCGCCGCGAACAGCGGAGAAAAAGCGCTCGAGGCCGCAGCGCAATGGCAGGGCGTGGATCTGCTGATCACCGAGGTTTTCATGGAGCCGATGAACGGCTTCACGCTGCGGAACAAGATGCGAAACCGCTTCGGGACGAAGACCATTTTTTTCAGCAAACACGATCTCACCGACTATGCCGAGCACGTCGAAGATGCGGCGACGCTGCGCAAGCCGGTGAAGGGCAATGAACTTTTCGCCGCTATCGCAAAAACTTTTGCACCAGCTCCTCAAGCACCGGTTGAAGCGAAAGCCGCGACCCGGAGTGAACCTCCGGCACCAGCTGCGCAGCCCCGCCCGCCGCCTCGCAACCTCCGGCTATTGCGCAGCCTGCTGCTGCTCCGGTCGTCGCGCCCGTTCCTCCGACGCCGGAAACGAAAGCTCCTCCTGCGATTATTTCACCCATCGCTGCGCCAAACACGCCCACGACTCCGGCCCCGATGGCAGGTCCCGCCCCGGCCCAACCATTCACACCGCTAACACCCGTGCTGAAACCGAATGCGGCCCCGTCGGTTCCGCAGCCGGTCGCTGTTCCAAAACCGGCCGCCGCGACGTCAAAGATTGATCCGCAGCCCGAGCAGCCAAAAACCGTCTCGTCGCCGACTCCGGTCGCAAGGGCTGTTGCTCCTCCCGCCTCATCGCCGCCACCAGCTGCAAAATCTCCTGCGGCTGCTACGCAAAAAATTTCCGTAGCCTCAGTTCCTAATCCGGTCGCTGCGCAAAACTCGACGCCTCCGCCAGCGGCTGCGCCGACCACTCCGCCGCAAGCTGTCGCGAACCCAGTGCCGACTGTCATGCCAAAAGTTTCCGCGACGCCGGCCGTTCCCAATGTTGTGGCCGCGCCAAAACCAGCTGTCAGCGCGACTCCGTCGGCGATGCCGAAAATCAATCCGCCACTCGCGCAACCAAAAGCGGTGAGCTCGCCAACGCCAGTTGCGAGAGCCGCGACGCCGCCAGCGGCTTCTCCGCCACCTGCCTCAAATCCAGTTCCGAGGGCGACGCCCAAAGTTTCTGCGACGCCGGTCGCCACGCCGAAAGCCACGCCGCCCTCTGCGCAGCCACGCGCCGCCGCGCCTGTTGCCGCGAAAGGTTTCACACCACCGACCGCAGTTTCAAAACCTTCCGTCGCACCGAGACCGGCCGCGCAACCTGTCGTCGCAAAAACTGTAACTTTGACGCCAAAAGCCGCGGAAGATCCGCTGGTGGGGCAGACGCTCGGGGCTTACAAAATCGTGCGAAAACTCGGCGAGGGAAAATGGGGCGCGGTTTACGAAGCCGATCAAACTGCGATGGGCCGTCTCGTCGCGATGAAAATTCTTTCGCCGGAACTCGAGCAGCAGCCGGAGGCGAAAAAGCGTTTCATCGGCAATGCCAGTGCGAAAGCAAACGTGCAACATCCGTTCATCCTGTCGGTCTACGAGGCGGGCGAAGCGGACGGGCACTGTTATTTCACGCACGAGTATGTCGAGGGCGAAAATCTGGCGCAGCTCGCCGCGCAAAACCGGACGGTGGATGAACCGACCGCGCTGCACACGATGAAGGTCGTCGCCGAGGCGCTCTCGTCTTTAAACCAGCAAAAAATCGCGCACGCGCTTCTGAAGGCGAACAATATTTACATCGGCACGGACAAGCGCCCGCGTCTTTCGAATCTCGCGACGCACGATGGCGACACGCCAAACATGCAGCACGAAATTTTGACGCTAGGACAAGCCGTGTCCAATGTTCTGCCGAACAAGCGCGCGACGGCGCCGGGGTTGCAAGCAATGCTCAAGCGGATGCAGACGCCGGGGCAAAACGGCTTTCTGTCGTGGGTGGCGCTGTTGCAGGCGGTGAAAGCGCTGGAGCCGAAAGTGATGCCGGTGGATGCATTCAAACTCACCGCGCAGGACGAGGCGGCGATCCGCGCGGTCGAGAACGCGCGGAAAAAACAGCGGATGTCGATCATCTACAGCTCGATCACCGCGCTGGTGCTCGTGGTCATCACGGGCGTGGTTGTCTACCGGACGTTCTTTACTTCCAACGAACGGATGGAGCTGGAAAAAATGCTGCCGGTGCCCGCTGGCGAATTCATTTACCAGGACGGGCAGAAAGCTTCGACGAATGCTTTTTGGATGGATCAATACGAAATCACGATCGGCCAATACGCGAAATTTCTGGAATACCTGAGAGCGCATCCGACGACACAATTCGACAGCCCGAAGCAGCCTGCCGGGAAATCGCACGTGCCGAAGGACGACGTGACCTGGAGCATTTACTACGGCCGCGCGCGCGCCGGCAAACCGGCAAACAATACGCCGATCGACTTGAACTGCCCGGTCTTCAACGTCGATTACTGGGACGCCTACGCCTACGCGAAATGGAGAGGCCATCGGCTGCCGACGGAGATCGAGTGGGAAAAAGCCGCGCGCGGCACCGACGGCCGCATTTATCCGTGGGGCAACGAGCTCGACATGAAACGCTTTGACGGAAACGCCGACTACGTCGAACGGCCAGGCCCTGAGACGAAGGCGACGAGCGATGGATATTGGTGGTGGTGTCCGGTCGACGCGAAGCCAGGTGACAAAAGCCCCTACGGCATCGTCGGCATGGCCGGCAACGTCAGCGAATGGACCGACACATGGATTGACGACAAATTTCCCGTCATCCGCGGCGGCAATTTTCACTCGCCCGATTGGAAGGTGACGAAGCGAGTCACCGGCGCATACCCAAACACGTTTAGCGAATATCTCGGGTTCCGCACCGTGAGCGATACGCCCCCGAAATAACGCGCCCAGAGGAAGTCGCTCGCAAGTTTTTGGATTTGTCGTAAGTTCGCGCCCATGTCTGCCCGCCGCCTCCTCCTTTGGTGCGCCTTGTCTTTGGCCGCCGCGTCCGCTCATGCGCAGTTGCAGGTCAAAATGACGATCCCGCGCCATCTTTATATGGCGTATGAGCCGATCATCACCACGGTCTCGGTGACAAACCTCACCGGCCACGACGTGATGCTCGATGAGGTCGATGCGCAAAAATGGTTCAGCTTTCAAATCGTCACCGGCGACGGCAGCCTCGTCCCGCCGCGCGATCCGAATTACCAATTGTCGCCGCTCCTCGTTCCCGCTGGCCAGACCGTCAAGCGCAGCGTCAACCTCGTCACGCTTTATCCGGTCAATGACTTTGGACTTTACCGCATTAAAGCCAGCATCTACCTGCCCGAACTGCACCGCTATTTTTCCTCGCCGATGACCGGCGTCGAAATTAGCGAAGGTAAAACGATGTGGCAACAGACGGTAGGCGTGCCCGAAGGTCAGCCCGGAGCCGGCAGCTACCGGCTTTTCACCCTGCTCAGCTTCCGCCAGACAAAGGACAACATGCTCTACGTCCGCGTCGAAGACAAAGACGGCAGCTCCGTTTACGCCACCTATCCGCTAGCGCATCTGCTCACCTCCACCGAACCGCAAATCCAGCTCGACGCGCAGAACCGCCTCCATGTGCTCCAGCTCGTCGGTCCTAAAACCTATACCTACTCACGCATTGGCGTGAATGGCGAGTGGCTCGGCCAAACCACTTACAGCGAGCTCAAAACTCGGCCCAATTTGCGTCATCTCGCGAATGGCGACGTCGCGGTGGCTGGCGGCAAAATTGAAGTGCCTGTCGCAACCGCCGCGAATAACCCATCGATTCCAAAACTCTCTGACCGTCCGCCGGGAATGCCCGCGCAGTAAGGTTTCGCGGGCAAGTCGGGGAAATGGTTGACACATCCGGGCGCTGACCGGAAGATGCGGCGCCCGTCCGCGCCGGACGCGCTTTTTCATGAAAAATCGTTACGCAATTTTTCTGTTCCTTTGGATCGCTCTCACCTCGTCCGCGTTCGCCAGTTTTTCCACCGTCGTCATTGACGCGGGCCACGGAGGCCACGATCGCGGTGGCATTCCCGGCCAGCGCGCCTCGGAAAAATTTGCTACGCTCGATGTCGCGCGCCGTCTCCAGGCCAATCTTCAAGCGGCCGGCCTTCACACCGTGATGACTCGCAGCAGCGACACTTTCATCTCGCTGCCGCAGCGCGTTGCGACCGCCAATGCACAGCGAAATGCCGTTTTCGTCAGCATCCATTTCAATGCCGCCACACGCGCCGGCGCCTGCGGATTTGAAACCTATTATAACTCGCGCCGATCCGCCTCTCTCGCCGCGCGCCTTTATTCGAAGCTAGTTCGCGCCTGGCCGAGCGTGAATCGAGGCGTGTTTGTCCGAGGCTTTTACGTGATCCGCAAAACGCGTATCCCGGCAGTTTTGTGCGAGTGCGGTTTCCTCACCAATCCGCACGAAGTCTCGCTCATCGCCCAACCCGAGATCCGCCAGCGCATCGCCGATCTGCTCGCGCAGGGGCTCATCGGACAAAGCACGCGCTGATGCTCGTTTCCGCCGACGAAATGCGCGCGCTCGAGCAAGCCGCGTTTGCGGCGGGAACGACCGCGGATGAGCTGATGGAGCGGGCTGGCGAGCAAATCGCACGAGCAGTCCGCCAATTTTTTCCGTCTCCTGGCACTGCGGAAATTTTTTACGGCAAAGGCCACAACGGCGGCGATGCGCTCGTCGCCGCGCGTCATCTCGCGCAGTCAGGCTGGCAAATAAATTTGCACACGCCCGAAAAGGATCGCGAAAAATTAACCGAGCTGACGCGCCAAAAACTCGCAGCGCTCAAACTCGCGGATCAAAGTTTCGCGCCCGATCCGCACATCGTTTTGGACGGGTTGCTTGGCATCGGCGCGCGCCTCCCATTGCACGCGGAACTGCGCGAATGGACGCGTGCGATCAATGATCTTCGACAAAATGAAAGCGCCAGCGTCGTCGCGATCGACATCCCGACCGGACTCGACGCCGACACCGGCGAAGCTGATCCCGACTGCGTCGTCGCCGATTTCACGCTCGCGATCGGCCGCGCAAAAAAGGGATTGGTCGCCGACGGCGCGACCAATTTCGTCGGGCGCCTCGCCCTTCTTCCGCTCGCGGAACTTGCATGCGCGAGCGAAGGCGACGAGCTCGCCACCGCCGCGCAACTTTCGCCGCTTTTGCCGCCACGGAAATTCGAATCCCACAAAAATAGTTTCGGCCACATCGCGATTCTCGCCGGTTCTCTCGGCTTCACCGGCGCCGCCGCGCTTTGCTCCGAAGGCGCTCTGCGAGCGGGCGCGGGCCTCGTCACTCTGTTCGTGCGCGAAGAAATTCAACCAACTTTGACGGCAATCACTTCGCCCGAAATCATGGTGCGCCCGATCGAATCCTATGCCGCAATCCTCGAAGAAAAATTCGACGTGCTCGCGATCGGCCCGGGTCTCGGACACGCACATGCCGAAGAAATTTTGCACCTCATCGAAAAGTGCAAACAGCCGATGATCGTCGATGCCGATGCGCTGAACGCGATCGCCCGGTCTGAAAAAATGGATCTGCTTCTTCGATGCGCCGCGCCCCGTTTGCTCACGCCGCATCCCGGCGAAATGGCGCGACTTTTTTCCATCGGCACACGCACCCGCCGCGAAATCGTGTGCGACTTTGTCGAAAAATTTCCCATCACACTTTTGCTCAAAGGCGCGCGCACGATCATCGGCGAGCGCGGCAAACCGCTCAGCTACAACACAACTGGCACGCCGGGAATGGCAACGGGCGGAATGGGAGATGTGTTGACGGGTGTTTGCGCGGCGCTCGTTGGTCAAAAACTTTCGCTGTTTGACGCCGCGCGGCTTGGCGCGTGGCTTTGCGGGCGTGCTGCTGAACTCGCGATCCACAATGGCACAGAATCCGAGCAGTCGCTTGCGGCGATGGATGTGCCGCGCCACATCGGTCAGGCTTTTAAACAGCTAAGAACGAATTGTTTTTAGCGTTCTTCATGAACGCGTGTCAGCTGTTGCTGAAAAAGTTGCCCCATTTTTCAGCAAATATTCTCGCGCGAGTTCTCGCCGGCTGACTTTGCCCCGCTCATTTACGGGAATCTCCGGCACGATCCAGACATCGCGCGGCCGTTGCCAAGCGCTGAGACTTTTTCGCGCGAACTGCAGCACCTCGGACGCGCTGACATTTCCCGCGACGCACGCCACGGCTTCTTCATGACGAAGCGCTGACGGAACGCCGAAAATCACGACTTGTTTAACCCCGGCAAGCGCTGCGATTCGCGCTTCGATCTCCGCCGGGTTCAATTTCCGGCCCGCGACATTGATCACGTCCGTTGCGCGCCCGACGAGCCGCAAACCGCGAGTGGAGATTTGCACGAGGTCGCTCGGAATGAAGCGCCCGCGGCCGAGCGTTTCCGCATCGGCGTCGGGAAAATAGCCGTCGCCGACAGCAGAGCTGCGGACTTTGATGCGCACGGCAGCATCGGAACCGAACGAAAAGATGCGCACGTTCTTGAGCGGCTGTCCGACAAAGCCCTCGGGCTGCTCCAGCTTTGCGCTGGCGTCGTAGCAGATGCCGCCACATTCGGACGCGCCGTAGAACGGATGAATTTTCAATCCGAACTTTTCGTGGAATTGGCTGGCGACCGGCTTGGGCAAAGGCGCGCCGGCCGATTGGCAAAGCCGGAGGCGCGGAAGTTTGGGAACATTTCCCAGTGCCAAAATTTTCTCGAAAAAAACTGGCATGCCCGGGAAAACAGTTGCATCGCTGCGTGCGAGATCGTGCAGGATCGCGCGCGGCATTCGCTCTTCGCTCGCGACCAGCGCGACGCCACGGCAAAGCAGCGGGGTGAGCAAATTACTGAATCCATACGAGTGCGAAAACGGAATCACGCCGAAATTCACGTCGTCGCGCGTGATGCCCATCGTCTCGCAAATATTGTCGCAATCCGCAACGAGCTGCTCCGCGCGAAAGCGAATCGCGCGCGGCGCGGAAGTGGTGCCGGAGGTCAATTTTAAAAAATCGGGCGGCTCGCCGCGCCAGTCCACTGCTTGCTTCGCGAGCTGCGTCCATTGGAAATCGATGCCGTCAAATTCGACTAGTGTCGAGACGCGGCAGGTCTCGAGCGCGGCGGCGCGCTCGGTCTTTTCCATGTGGCGGCCGAGCGGCAGCGGGATGATCTCGCGCCGGAACGCCGCAAGCAAGAGCGCAGGCCAGCTCGCGCAATTGCCGATTTGGATCCCCATCACGGAACGCGGCGGAATCGTTTCCAGCATTGCGTCGAGCTCTGCGGCTTCTTTCTCGATCTCGGAAAAAGTGCGCAGCGACATTCCATCGGTGCCAAGCACGGCGGCGGCGGCGGCAGCGCTGTCGGCCAAAGTTTTTTCCCAACGCAGGAGGATTGCGTTCTTTTTATTTGCAGATGCCATCGGGGCAGGTATCTTTTACGTCCTTTTTCGAGCCATGAAAGCAGATATTCATCCCGACTATACCGACTCCACCATCACGTGCGCGTGCGGCGCGGCCTATCACACGCGCTCGACGCGGCGCTCAATCGCAATCGGCATTTGCGCGGCGTGCCATCCGTTTTTCACCGGTGAGCAAAAGTTCGTCGACACGGCTGGACGCGTCGAAAAATTCGCGCGGCGCTTTGGCGGCACCAAGGCGACGCGAGTGAAAAAGACAGCGGCTTAACGTCCAAAAATTTTGAGAACGGTGATCGCGTGCTAGCGCGGTCACCGTTTTTCTTTGCATGGATTTCGCCCCACTCATCGCCAAAAAAGAGGAACGCTTCCACGAACTGGAAGCCGTCATCTCTGCACCGGACTTTTACGCAAACCCGCAGGCGGCGAAGGAAAAAATGCGGGAGCACACGCGGCTGAAAGAGTTGCTGGCGGCGTGGAAGGATTTTGAAAAGGCGCAGATCGAACTGCGGGAAAGCCAGGAACTCGCGAAGGGCGAGGACGCGGATTTTGCAGAAATGGCGCAGGCGGAAATCCCTCGACTGGAGGAAAAAATCCGCGCGGGCGAGCGCGCGATTCAGCTCGCGCTTTTACCGCCAGATGCGAATGAGGACCGCGACGCGATCGTGGAAATCCGCGCGGGAACCGGTGGAAATGAAGCGGCGCTCTTTGCCGCAGACCTTTACCGCATGTATAACAGGTATGCGGAAGCGCACGGATTGAAAATCGAAGAGATGGAAACGAGTCCGTCCGAGCTCGGCGGGTTGAAGGAAATGATTTTTCGCGTTTCGGGCAACGCCGTTTTTCGGCAATTGCGATACGAGAGCGGCGTGCACCGTGTGCAGCGCGTGCCGGCGACCGAGGCGCAAGGGCGCATCCACACGAGCACGGCGACGGTGGCGGTTTTGCCGGAGGCGGAGGAGGTTGATCTGGAATTGAAACCGGAGGAGCTGCGCATCGAGGTCTGCCGCTCCGGCGGTCCAGGCGGCCAAGGCGTGAATACAACCGACTCAGCCGTGCAAATTCTACACATCCCGACGGGCACGATCGTCCGTTGCCAGGATGGTCGCAGCCAGCAAAAGAACAAGGACAAGGCCTTACGGATTTTACGCTCGCGTTTATTGGAAGTAAAACAACGCGAGGAGGCGGAAAAGTATGCAGCTCATCGCAAAAGCCAGATCGGCAGCGGCGGCCGCGAGGAAAAAATCCGCACTTATAATTATCCGCAGAACCGCGTCACCGATCATCGGATCGGCCTCACGCTTTACAATCTCGACCGCTTCGTTGAAGGCGACATCGCGCCCATGATCGAGGCGCTGCAAGCCGGCGACATGCAGGAGCGGCTCGAGGCCGCGAATCTGCACGTGTAACTTTGACGCGCAAGATTTCGCGCGCGGCAGATGTCTTGTGCTTCGCATTTCGGCGCGAAGATTTTTGGGGAAAAGTTGGAAGCTGTTCTGAAAATTGTTGCAGCTGCGGGCCATTCCACTATTGGTTTTTACGCGGATTTCCAGCTGCGCGCTTGCACCTAAACTCGGGCGCGCCGATCCACTTCAGCTTCACCCCCAAATGTTATGAACCGATCATCTCACGGAAAAAGCCGCCGCGAATTTTTGCGAGACGTCGCCTGGGGCACCGCCGCGATCTCACTATACGGGTTCGGAAAAAACCGCGCTTCGGCGGCCGACGTGCCCGCAGCGGATTCCTCCGCGCCGGAAGCGACTGTTTCGTGGCTCGGAAAAAATGCGCCATTGGCTCCCGCGGAAGTGAGCTGGGGCGTGCCGTGGCCGCGCGGTGCGATGTCGAAGGGAACGGAGTTGGTCGTGCAAACGGTCGGCGGGCAACCAGTGCCAGCGCAAACCTGGCCGCTGGCATATTGGCCTGATGGCTCGCTGAAATGGTCGGGCTTCGCCATTGCCGCAGATCCAAATCTCGCGACTCCATTGACCGTGAAGGCTGGCAACGCCGAGGCGCCGCCGAAGGCTTTGACGGTGCAGCAAAGTGCGGGTGCGCTTGAGATTTCCACTGGCCCGCTCGTTTGCCGAATTTCATCGGGCGGCGCGAATATCGTCGACTCGATTGCGATCAATGGCACCGAGGTCGGCCGCGATGGCCACCTCATCGCCCTGCGCGAGGATCGCTCCCAATTCGCCTCGGTCGGCGTTCTTCGACAGGAAAAATTTGTGAGCCAGGTCAGCAAAGTTTCTGCGGAGCAAACGGGACCAGTCCGAGCCGTCGTCCGCATCGAAGGCAAACACGCCGGCGCGGATCCGACGCGCGAGTGGCTGCCTTTTGTCGTGCGTCTGTATTTTACCGTGGGCCTCAGCTCCGTGCGCATCGTCCATTCGTTCGTTTTTGACGGCGACGCGCAGACGGATTTCATCCGCGGGCTCGGCATCGCTTTTATCATCCCTTTTCGCGAGGAGCGTCAAAATCGGCACGTCCGCTTCGCGGCGGATGGCGATGGAGTTTGGGCGGAGCCGGTGATGATGAGTCCCGGATACCGCGCGGTGCTGGTAAAAGATGCGCTCGAGATGAACAAGGCGCAGCTGGCTGGCGAACGCATTCCCAACCTTGCCGCGCTGGGCGATAAAGCGAAGGCGCAGTTCGAGACAGTGGCGGTTTGGGATGGATTCAAGCTCACGCAACTCGACCCGGATTCTTTTGCGATCAGCAAACGCACCGGCGCGGCGAGCTCGTGGCTGCACGTCCTCAATGGCCATCGTGCGCGCGGATTGGCTTTTCTCGGCGATGTTTCCGGCGGCCTCGCGGTCGGCGGCAAACGCTTTTGGGAAAAGTATCCGGCTGCCTTGGAAATTGAAGGCGCTTCGTCGAAGACGGGCCAATTGACGATGTGGTTTTGGTCGCCCGATGCGCCGGCGATGGACTTGCGGCACTACGACACTGTCGGCCACGACGGCGTGATCTCCTATGAAGATCACCAGGAAGGGTTCAGCACGCCGACGGGCGTTGCCAACACGCATGAGCTGACGCTTTGGGCGCTGGAAAATACGCCGCCGAACGCGCTCATCGCGACTCTCGCGAAAACGGCGAACGAGCCGGCGCTGCTGGTTTGCGAGCCGGAACGTTATCACTCCACTCGCACGCTTGGCATCTGGAGTTTGCCCGACCGCTCGACTCCAGACAAGGTGGCGATCGAGGATCAACTGGATCGCGCGTGGCGCTTTTACAAAGGCGAAATCGACCGCCGGCGCTGGTATGGCTTTTGGGATTTCGGCGATGTCATGCGGACCTACAGCAGCACGCGCCACACGTGGCTTTACGACATTGGTGGACATGCCTGGAACAACACCGAACTGATGCCAAACGCATGGCTTTGGTTCAGCTTTTTGCGCACCGGCGATGCCGAACTTTTCCGCATGGCAGAGGACATGACGCGTAACACCACCGAGGTGGATGTCTACCACATGGGAAGATTCGCGGGACTAGGTTCGCGGCACAACGTGAGCCATTGGGGATGCGGCGCAAAGGAAGCGCGCATCAGCGAAGCATGGCTCAAACGCTTTTACTACTATCTCACCACGGATGAGCGGACGGGCGATCTGATGAAAGAAGTCCTCACGGTGGATGAGACGATCGCGCGGGTTCAGCCCTTGCGTGAAGAACTGGTAAGGCCTGAAGTCCCTGTGATTCTCCGCATAGGTCCTGACTGGCTTGCGCTCGCGAGCAATTGGATGACGGAGTGGGAACGCACCGGCAATGTGAAGTATCGCGACTACGTGCTCACCGGCATGAAATGCATCGGGGCGATGCCCGAGGCGTTCATTACCCGCATGGCTTATAGCTATGACGTAAAGACGAAGACGTTGACTGATATCGGGCAACCAAATCTACCGGCTGGTGAGTTCCTCGATCTCTTTGGAGGCGATCAGATCATGATGGAACTTATGCAACTGATTCCGTGCCCAGAATTTGTTACTGCATGGCATGATCTGATCAAAAAATGGGGCGAAGATCCGAAGTGGAAGGGTTACACCAAGATGAGGATGATGGCATACGATGCGAATGTTACCCATAACGTAGCTCTCAAGGACGAGGCGTGGAAGCTTCTCATGGAGAGCTTGACCGTAAAGGAGCATGAGCGCTTTCCAAAGTCGCCTCAGTTGATCGAAGGATCTGAAGTAGCCGAACCGGTGGAGGAAATCCTGCCGCTGGATACACCGGGCGTGTCGCAATGGGCGATCAATGTCCTCACCACGATGGAGCTCGTCCGCGAGTTCAAGCCTTAGCTTTCGAGTAGTAACCATGAAGGCCGGCATTCGAGTGGGACTCACAGCTGGACTACTTGCCATGTTATGTGGCCCGGCATTCGCCGGCAAACAGGGCCGGGTTAATCTACAGAACCTGGTAACTCCCATCTATTCCGTCGATGGTGATGCCTTCGTCCGTCACAATGGCGACCGTTACTCGAACCGTCCTCTCTATTGCAACCACATCTACGCGGTAGTCTTGGCTGGCGACAAGCCTTACAGCGTCCTCGGCAGCGAGACAAACATCATGGGAAACCTCATGTTCGCTTTGATCCGCGACGGTCACGGCAAATGGTTGCAAGATGCTTCTGATATCACTTCAAAGTATCGGCCTGGACGCATGGAATGGATAGTCAAAGATAGCTCTTGGAGCGCGACCACGGCGCATCTTGAAGTAGTGCCGGCTGCCCGCGGACCAGGTCTCGCCGCGCATATTCGGATTCAGGATGCGCAACCGGGAGACAAGCTCGTCTGGGCCAGCGGCGGAGCTAGCATCGAGAAACAAAGCGTTCTTTGGGAATACGATATGACCAGCCAAAGCGGCAAACTCAGCTACCGCGGCTTTGACCCGGCGAGTTGTGAACATAATGAGACCGCCGTGAATGGGAATTCGTGGACCGTGCAGGGGACTGGAAGTCTGCCCGTGGTGACGGGCCGCTGCAGCGTGGAGACGAAAATGTCGCTGGCCGACGCCGACGCTTGGAAAGATCCCGCGCTGCTCTTGACTACTCAAGGTTACTCAAGAGCGATAGCTTGTGGCTCGCTTCCAGTGCAGTCCAACCAAGACATCTACTGGAGTTTTCTCGGCCCCGATGCCGGAGTAGGCAACTCACCAGCAAAAGATTTCGCTGCGGGAAAGGAACGAGCACAAATGCTTGAAAGCAGAGCCGTCATCGACACTCCCGATCGATGGCTTAACGCAGCTTTCGCGGCATCATCGATTGTTGAGGATGCATGCTTTCGTGACGGAATTTATACCCATTCCGGAATGCGCTGGAGCAAAGCTCTCATCGGCTGGCGCACAATCTTCGGCGGAACTGTTTTCGGCGCGCACGAAAACGTGAAGACGCAAGCAGCTTACTGTTTGGGGAAGCAAATCAAAGACTCCGATCGGACTTCCGCGCAGGCTGATCCTAAGTTGGGATTAACTCGTCAATCCCCGCAATCGCGCCTCTTCGGCAAAGGCCGGGTCGATGTTTATAATCCTCCGCACTATGACATGCAGACGCAGTTCTTTGACCAACTCGAACACGCGTGGCGCTGGACTGGCGACAAAACTCTCGAGAAGCTACTTCGACCCGCGCTGGATCTACACTGCGAATACTTGAAGGACTGCTTTGATCCCGCTGGCTTGGGCATCTATGAAAGCTATGCGAATACTTGGCCGACCGACGACCAATGGTATAACGGTGGCGGCACTTCGGAAGAAACAGCTTATGCCTATCAAGCCGAACTCACTGCGTTTCAGCTTTCAAAGCGCGTCGGCGATGAGGCGGCGGCTGCTCTGCACCAGGTGGCCATCGAGCGCATTCGCAAAGGATTCTTCGACCTACTGTGGAATCCGGCGACTGGCTATCCCGGTGCCTACCGCGAACAAGAGGGTCTCAAACGACTGCATCAAAGTTGCTGGCTCTATGCCATCTTTTGCCCAATCGACGCGGGCCTTCTGACTACTGAACAATCGGCAGAAGCTCTTTATTATACCGAATGGGGACTGGAGCGAATGAAGGTGCCTTACGGCGGCGAACAATGCTGGCCGTCGAACTGGGTCCCTTCGATTTGGTCGGTGAGAGAGATGTGGTCGGGCGATGACTACCACTTAGCTCTGGCATACTTGCAGACCGGGCTGCCGGACGAAGCGTGGAAAATCTTTCATGGCATGTTTCCGCAGCAGTTGCTCTTCGGGCCGGTTCCTGGCGACATGGGCAATCCTGCTGGCGGGACTGATTTCAATGACTGCAACAGCATGTTCGCACGAACGATTGTCGAAGGTATGTTTGGCTACCGGCCCGACTATCCGAATGGTGTGGTAAAAGTAGCGCCGCAGCTTCCGAGCGACTGGGACCATGCTTCCATTCGAACGCCTGACATGTCTATAAGCTATGAACGCAGCGGTATGTCAACAAGCTGCGCGATCACTCTCGCCCACGACTGTGCGATGGAAGTCGAGTTACCAGTTTGCACTCATGAAGTCACACAAGTGACAGTAGACGGGAAGCCGGCGAAGTGGGAGCTATTGCCGGGCTTCGGTCGGAGCTTGGTGAAGGTAGAGATACCTTCCGCCAATGCCATCAAGGTGGAAGTAACCGCGAAGGACTCCTTGAAGAAAGCGCCCTCGATCGCTTTGTCCGGCAACACGGGCGACGTGGTTACGCTTAGAGACCAGATGGGAAAGATAGTGGATTTTCACGACCCAGAAGGCGTCCTCAGTAATGCCAAGCTTACGAGCGATGCTATCACTGGCACACTTACTTCCAACGCTGGCTATCATCTCGTCTTCGGATTGAGCCAGGTAGGAGAGACTCGGCAATGGAAGATGTTTAAAATCCACGTGACGGATGCAAAGGCGGATGCAGCACTGGCTGCCAGCACTGAGGTAAATGTGCCAAAGGATGCGCAATGGGACCAAGTCAACGTGCAATCTTCCTTTAATGGTGACATCCGCACGATCTATGAGCAGCAGTATCTTTCTCCTCGCCCGAATACCTGCTCACTGCGGCTCGCGACCGATGGTTACTCTACCTGGCAGATGGCTTTGGGCGGCCCTTTGCATCCACCGAAGATTACTCTCGATAACGTGCCGAAGCTGTCGGATAACTCCGGCCATGTCCTTGCGGAGAACGGCGTCCCTTTTCCCGTCCCAAGTGAGACCAATAACATCGCATTTACCTCTCGATGGGATAACTGGCCGCGTCAGGTGGAAGTTCCCGTTCATAAGAGTGGCGACGCCATCTGGTTTCTGTTGTGCGGTTCCACCAATCCGATGGAGGTGCGCATTCCTAATGCGGAATTGCGAATGAAATATGCAGACGGTAAGGTAGAAAGACTGGAGATCACTCCACCATTCAACTTCTGGTCGCTTTGTCCCTTTGGCGGCAATGACTATGACTATGTGCGCGATGCATTCGCTTTGCCCAAAGTCCCGCCGATGACGATGCAGCTTGGCAAGAACTGCCGCGGCATTGTTCTCGGCTGGCGGTTGCGGCCGGGAGTAGCATTGGAAAGTGTCACGCTCGAAACTTTGTCGGAGCAGGTAGTCATAGGTCTCATGGGTGCCACTGTGATGAATCCAAAGTAGCGCCCGCTTGAACTTTGACGCCACACGAAACCTGCTCGACCTGACATACGCTTTTGAGAGCTTTGTATCTAAAGGAGCCAGGATCGCTGGAGTGGCAGGAGATTCCGATTCCCGTAGTCGCGGACGGTGAAGCGCTCGTTCGGGTGCGCAGATGCGGCGTCTGCGGCACGGATATTCACGCGCTTGCCGGCAGACAACCTTTTTTCAATTACCCACGGCGTCTGGGACATGAGCTATGCGTCGAAGTCATAGAAGCGCCGGCGGCGAGCAAACTTTCTCCGGGGGACTTATGTGCGGTCGAAGCTTATTACTTTTGCGGCGTTTGCGCCGCGTGCCGCTCGGGAAAAACCAATTGCTGCAAGCAACTGCAAGTCCTCGGCGTGCACCTCGACGGTGGCCACGCACCGTTCATCGCGGTTCCGGCGGAGAAATTGCACGGTGCGAAGTCATTGAGCGTCGAGCAGATCGCGCTGGTTGAGCCGCTGGTGATCGGAGCGCATGGCGTGGAGCGCGCGGCGCCCAAGGCCGGCGAGCCGACGGCGATCATCGGACTGGGCCCGATCGGACTGGCTGCCGCCATCTTTGCAAAGGCCGCGGGCGCGAATGTGGCATGCGTGGATACTCAACCAGAGCGGCTGGATTTCGCCGCGCAAGAAATGCAACTCGGCCAGCCGTTCCGCGCCGGAGAAAACCTCGCGAAGCAATTGCAAAAATATTTCGGCCAGCTTCCCTCGCTGGTCATCGATGCAACCGGAAATGCCGCGTCGATGAGAGGAACTTTCGAACTTACCGAACATGGCGGGCGCATCGTTTTTCTCGGGCTTTTCAGCGGCGAAATAACTTTTGATGATCCGAATTTTCACCGCCGCGAATTGACGCTGATGGCGAGCCGCGCCGGATTGAGTGGAAGTTTTCGCGATGTGATCCGATTGCTCGAAAAAGGTGCGATCGATGCGCTGCCGCTGATCACGCACCGTTTCGATTTTGCCGAGGCGGCGGAGCGCTTGCCCGACATTCATCGCGAGCCAGGATTGGTGAAAGCAATGATCGATTTCGACGAAGCCGCATGAAAATTACAAAGCTGGAGCCAATCATCCTGCACGCGCCGGTGACGCGCGGCGGCATCGCCGACAGCACGCACGCGCTGACGCATTGGGGCGCGCCGGGCGTTGCGATTCATGCGGACAACGGCCTCATCGGCTACGGATTTTCCGGCACGCACGCGCACTTGCCGACCGACCGGCTCATCGTCGATTGCATCGTGGAAAGCTACGGGCCGCTACTCGTCGGCGAGGACCCGCGTGAAGTGCGTGCGCTTTGGGAAAAAATGTTCCGGCGTTCCGAAATTTTCTGGGTCGGCCGCGCTGGCATCACGCATCTCGCGCTCGGCGCGATCGATATTGCGCTTTGGGATTTGAAAGCGAAGGACGCAGGACTGCCGCTCTGGAAATTGCTCGGCGGCAGCGCCGCGAAAAAGGTCGAGGCTTACAACACCGACGGCGGCTGGTTGAACTGGTCGCGCGAAACGCTGGTTTCCGACTGCAAGCGCATGGTCGAGGAAGAAGGCTATCGCGCAGTGAAGCTGAAAATGGGCGGACCCGATCCGCAGGAAGATTTACGGCGGGTCGAGGCGGTTCGCACGGCTCTCGGGCCCGACATTCGCATCATGACAGATGCCAATGGCCGTTGGACTTTGCCGCAGGCGATGCAAATCGCCAGCAGGCTCACGGACTTCGATATCGCATGGATCGAAGAGCCGCTTTATTTCGATGATCTGGAAGGCCATCGGCGGCTGGCTGAAAAAATCGGGACGCCGATCGCGCTCGGCGAGCAGCTTTACATGGCGTCGCAGTTCCGCGATTTCCTCCACGCGGGAGCGGTGCATTATGTGCAGCCGGATGTGGTTCGTCTCGCCGGTATCACGGAATTTTGGCAGGTTGCTGACCTTGCGCAATGCCATCATCTGCCCGTCGCGCCGCACGTCGGCGATATGGCACAGGTTCATCAACATCTTTGTTTCGCACATCCGGCCTGCACGCTGCTCGAATACATTCCGTGGCTGCGAGACTGGATGGAATTTCCAGCGAAAATCGAAAACGGTTTCCATGTGGCTCCCGAGGAACCCGGCGCGGGCATGACTCCCAGCCGCAAAGCCCTTGACGAAATCAACCGGATTTAAAACGATTCCTTCCTCTTTATGATGCAAAAAATGATGCGCGTCGCATGCGTTGCTCTTTCTGCGATTTGCGCGACGTCCCCCGCCAAGGAACCTGCCGATAAGCTGGCAGATCAGTTCATTCACCCGCCGGAGTCCGCAAAGCCGTGGACTTGGTGGCACTGGATCAGCGGCAATGTTTCCAAGGAAGGGATCACTGCGGACCTCGAGGCGATGAAAGAAATCGGACTCGGCGGAGCGCAGATTTTTACGGTCGATCAAAGCGACGTGAGAGGGCCGATCAAGTTCATGAGCCCGGAATGGCGGGCGCTCGTGAAGCACGCACTCGCGGAAGCGAAGCGGCTGCATCTCACCATTTCCATGGAAGGGTGCGACGGCTGGAGCGAGTCGGGCGGGCCATGGGTGACGCCGGCCGAATCGATGCAAAAAGTTGTCTGGTCGGAGCGGCAAGTGACCGGTGGGACGAAGGTTCCGCTCGATCTGCCGCAGCCGACGACATTGCGTGATTTCTACGAAGACATCGCGCTCTATGCGTTTCCCGCGCTGGAGAGTCCGGCGCAAATGGCCTCGGCAAAAGTCACGGCGAGCGATCCGAACTTTGACGGAACAAAAATTCTTACGGCTGAAGGACACCCTGCGCCGCTGAATTTCGACACCCCCGACGCGCCGGCGTGGATCCAGCTCGAATTTCCAAAAGCCGCGACTTTTTCTTCGGTGCGTCTTTTGGCCAATCGTGAAAGGCCTCCGACCGCGTGGGAAGTGCAGGCGAGCGACAACGGCACGCAATTCACAAAAATCTCCGCGGTGCAGGCAGGCGGCAGCGCGATTTTCGCGCCGGCGACCGCGCGTTTCTTCCGCGTCTGGCGGCCGAACGCTCCCAAAAATGTCGCGCACTTCGCGGTGACGAGTTTAACTTTTAGCCGAGTGCCAGCCGGCAAGCTCGAAACACTCTCCGGCATGAGTTCGTCCATCGACGCGACGCAGTTTGTGGAGGCAACCGTTCCGGACAGCGACAAAATCGACCCGAAGTCGCTCGTGAATTTAACGGGCAAGCACGAGTGGGACGCGCCGGCTGGCGCGTGGACTTTGATTCGCATCGGCCACACTTCGACTGGCGCGACGACGCATCCTTCTACCGCCGCGGGTTTGGAATGCAATAAACTCAGCGCCACGGCGGTGACGCATCATATCGAAAATATGTTCGGGCCCGTCTTCGCCGATTCGCCGGGCCTGGTTGGCGATCCATTGCACTACATCCTTCTCGATAGCTGGGAAGCCGGCTGCGAAAATTGGACACCGAAGATGGCAGCCGATTTCCAAAAACGGCGCGGTTACGACCTGACGCAGTGGCTGCCGGCGCTGGCTGGAAAAGTCGTTGGCTCATGGGAAAAGACGCAGCGTTTTCTTTGGGATTACCGCCGGACTTTGGCCGACCTCGTGGCCGAGGAGCATTACGAAACGATCCAAAATTTTGCGCATCAACACCAGATGGGCCTCGCGTCGGAAGCTACTGGCGATGGGATGCCGACGGTAGCCGATCAATTGCTTTGCAAGAAATATACGGATATTCCGATGGGCGAATTTTGGGTAAACGCTACCCGCGAAACCAACATCGACGATCCGAAGGAGGCCGCATGCGCCGCGCATATTTACGGGCAAAATGTCGCCGGTGCGGAATCGTTCACCTCCGTCCCAAATACGGCGGCGTGGAAAAACGATCCCTACTCGCTGAAGGCGCTGGGGGACGAGGAATTTTGCGTCGGCATCAATCGCTTCATTTTTCACCGCTATGCGCACCAGCCTTGGCTCGATCGCGTGCCGGGAATGTCGATGGGGCCATGGGGCATCAATTTTGAGCGGACGAACACCTGGTGGGAACCGGGCGCCGCTTGGATCAGTTACATCACCCGCTGCCAAAATCTGCTGCAGTTGGGGAAATTTCAGGCGGATCTTTGTTACTTTTACGGCGAAGGCGTGCCGATTCGTGTGCATCACAAGGCGCTCAATCCGCCGCTGCCCGCGGGATACGATTACGACGTTTGCAACGCCGATGTATTGTTGCATTCCATGACGGTCGAGAACGGCCTCATTAAGCTGGCGAGCGGGATGACTTATCGCGCACTCGTCCTTCCGGCCACGGATCGGATGACGTTGCCAGTGCTTAAAAAAATCGAGTCTCTCGTGAAGGCAGGCGCGACGATCTATGGGCAGAAGCCGTTGCATTCGCCGACTCTCAGCGGCGGCGATCAAGATGCGGCTCTGGGAAAATTGGCGAACGAAATCTGGGGCGCGTGCGATGGCACGACGGTGACGGAAAATGTGTGCGGGAAGGGCAAAATCGTTTGCGGCGAGCCACTGGAAAAAGTGCTGCAAGTCGGCCCCGATTTTTCCTTCGCGCAGGGCGATTTTCTTTTCATCCATCGCAAGATTGGCGATGCGGATGTTTATTTTGTCTCCAATCAACAGCCGCAGGAAATCACGACGGAACTGACCTTTCGTGTCGCTGGCAAAATTCCAGAACTTTGGCATCCCGATTCCGCGAGCGAACAAACGGCGGCTCTTTTCAAGTCTGACAAGTCGACGACGACTTTGCCGCTGCACTTTGATCCGACAGGCTCGATGTTCGTAATCTTTCGCCACAACGCGCCAGCATCGGCGCCGATGCCGGAGCTGAAGCTGGATGGCGCAAAAGTTTGGGCGGATAATGATTCTCCGCCGACGACTCTGCCTTCGCTGAACAAAGGCGCAGTCGAGTTTGATGCTTTTAAAAATGGGACTTACGAGCTGAGCAACGGATCGCAAAGCCGCGATGCGGTCGTGAAATCACTGCCAAAACCGCTGGAGTTATCCGGCCCGTGGAACGTGATTTTCCCGCCGAAGCTCGGCGCGCCCGCGAGCGCCAGCTTTGATCATCTCATCTCGTGGACGGAGTCGCCAGAAGATGGCGTGAAGTATTTTTCCGGGACCGCAACTTACCAAAAAGATTTCTCAGTCTCGTCCGATTACGTGGAAAAAGGCCGCCAGGTATACCTGGAACTCGCCGACGCAAAAAATCTCGCACACGTCTTCGTCAACGGAAAAGACCTCGGCGTTTTGTGGAAGCCGCCCTTCCGCGCGGACATCACCGACGCCGTGAAAGCTGGAACCAATCACCTCGAGATCAAAGTTACAAATCTTTGGCCCAACCGTTTGATCGGCGATCAAAAATTGCCTGAGGACAAGCGCGTCACATGGGCCAGCGTTTCGTTTTACAAAGCGAATTCTCCACTGCTTCCGTCGGGCTTGCTCGGCCCGGTCGCGATCATTCCGGCGCAGAAAGTTTCGATCCCGCTGGCTGCGAAATAACGGCTAGACGCGCGCGAGTTTGATCGGATACGTGCGGCCCGAATTCCACTGCGCGACGTAGATGCTTTCCTCATCGTCAACCACCAGCCCATGCGGATGCGTGAAAAGGCTGGAGGTGCGCTGCAACGGCGCGAGCTGGCCTTCCGCACTGTAAACCGGCGGTGCTCCGGCGGGGTTGGACACGACGCGGTCGTGAGTGTCGAAGATGCTGACGAAGCCGGAACTTTTCGCATCGCGCATGCGCAGTTGCGCGACATAGGCGGCTCCGTTTTTGAAAGTGATGTCGCACGGCAGCGCATTCGGCAGCGCGATTTCGCTGAGATATTTTCCATCGAGGCTGAAGCGTTTGATCGAGCAATCCTGCCGCGACGTGACCAGCAGCGTCGGATTCTTCGGATCGCGAAGATCGATTTCGCCGCCGTGCGCTTCGTTGATATTTTCCGGGGCCTTGCCACGTCCGCCGAAGATATTTTTCAGATCACCCGTCGGGCTGTAATGCAAAATCAGCGACGTGCCGTAGCCGTCCATCACGTAAAAATCTCCGTCCGGCCGCACGGCCACATCGGTCGGCTTAAAGTCGCCGCCGCGCGCGAACTTCCCGCTTTCAAACGGCGCGTCGAGCTTGAGCAGAATTTTCCCATCCATCGTTGTTTTAAACACCTGATGGCGGTCGTAATCGGTGATGAACAAAAATTCCTCTCCGTTTTCATTCACCAGCGTCAGCCCGTGCGCGCCCGGAAAATCGTGGCCCCAGGTGCCGAGCAGCTTCCCGGCTTTGTCGTAGATCACCACATTGTTGCGCGTCTCGTTCGTCAGCAGGAGCAGTCGTCCGCGCCGGTCCTGCACCATCGCGTGGCAATCGTTGACCGGCGTCTCCGCACCAAGCACGCCCCAGCCTGGAACGACGCGGTATCGGTAGCTGCCGTGACCGAGCACTGCGGAATCTTCCGCGGCGTCGGCAGCAAATAAATGGCCCGCGTATGCCGCGCCCACACTCAGCGCAGTCGTTCGCAGAAAATCGCGGCGGGAGAATTTCGTGTTAATAGCCGCGCCTTATTTGCGATGATGAACGCCCGCGTCCATCGCGCTATGCAACTCTGCGATGGCATGATTGATCTTGTCCGTCATCTCCGGCTTTTTTCCAGCTTTGGCCAGCTCCGTCGCTTCGGCTACCAGATCCTTTGCCTCATCTCTTTTGCCTTTCCGATTGAGGACTGCTTTGTCCAAATCTTTCATGGCTTCGTCGAGTTTTGGCAAAGGGTCGGTCGCCGCCTTTGCGGCTTCCAGCGCCTCGATCGCTGCGCGCACGTTTGGCGCTGCGGCCGCGGCGGCAATGACGTGGCCTTGCATGCAGGTGAGAGAAACCAAAACGAGAAAAGCGGCAAATCGGGCGGGAAATCTTTTCATAAGTCCGTAGTATAAATGATCGCCCAGCAGGTCAAGTGACACTTTTGTAACGTGTCTGAATGCGAGAAACTAAAGGACATGATGACCAGTGTGAAAAAGTCTCCGCTATTCAAAAATAAGCTGCGTCGCGACGACGACGCCTTTAAGATCGCGCTTCTGTCGTGAGTCAAAATCCCCAGCCGCGCCGGCTTCCCGGCGGAATACTTTTGATTTGTTTGTGCAGCCTCGGCACGCTCGCGCTGCTTCCGTTTTTGCAACTTGGCAACGGCACCGATGTGCCAACGTTCGCGCTTTTTCTCGGACGTTTTCATCCCGTGATTCTGCACGTGCCGATCGGACTGATCATCCTGGCAGTCGCGCTCGAGCACGCGCATTGGGCTGGCGTGCGGCGTTGGATTCCGAAAGCGCCGCCCGGCACTTCGACTTTTCTTATTTTCTTTGCGGCGATGAGCGCGCTGCTTTCCACGCTGCTGGGCTGGCTGCTTTCCTACAGCGGCGGCTACGATCCGGCGCTGCTCGCGCGGCATTTTTACGCCGGTCTCGCGACCGCAATCGGTGTGAATCTGGCGCTGCTGCTGAAGATTTTCGCGGACGCCAAACCGGCGCGCCGCTCGCTCACCATCGCGTATGAAATCGTGCTGATTCTGACCGGAGGCTGCCTCGCGCTCGCCGGGCATTACGGCGCGGACATCACGCACGGCGAAGATTATTTGACCGAATATGCGCCGAATCCCGTCCGCCGGTTGCTCGGCCTGCCGCTGCGCCTGAACCTCGCGGATCAGCCTGTGAAGCCACTTCCCGAGCGCGTCGCGTTTGCCGAAGTCGTCGCGCCGATCCTCGCCGAGCGCTGCGTCGGCTGCCACAGCGGGCAAAAAGCGAAAGGCGGCTTGCGGCTCGATCGCTACGATCTCGTCATGAAAGGCGGCGAGAGCGGCGCGTCGGTAATCGTCGGTGAGCCGGCGAAAAGTGAGTTGCTGCGGCGGATTGATTTGCCGCTCGACAACGAGAAACACATGCCGCCGAAAGGGAAGACGCAGCCGACTGACGACGAGATGGCCGTTTTAAATTGGTGGATCCAGGCCGGCGTGCCGGACGACAAGCGCATCGGCGAATTGAACGTGCCGAAGGAAGTTTTGCTCGCGATGGATCGCGCGACGCCGGAGCCGATTCGCGAGAAGCTCGACGCGGCGCGGCGCGAAAAAGCGCAACAGCAGCAAGCGCTGCTCACGGAGCTGCGGAAAAAAGTTCCGGGCCTGATCAGGCCGCTGGTGCCCGGCCAGCCGGAGCTCGATTACTCCGCGGGCATGAGTTTCGCGGATTTCGGCGACGAGCAACTGCGCGAGCTCGCGGTGGTCGGCGAAAATCTTGTGCAACTCGATTTGGCCCGCACCAAAATCACCGACGCGGGGTTACAAGCTCTAGCCAAAATGCCGAATCTCGCGCATCTCGAACTCGAAAAAACTGCGATTGGCGACGCTGGGCTCGCTTTCGTGAAGACGCTGCCAAAGCTCGAAGTTTTAAACCTTTACGGCACGAGCGTGACGGACAAAGGCGTGGAAATGCTCGCCGGGATGAAGACGCTGCGCCGGCTGTATCTTTTCCACACTGCCGTCACCGACGCGGAGGAAAAGCGGCTGCACAAGGCCTTGCCAAAGCTCGAAATTGTGCGAAAG
This sequence comes from uncultured Verrucomicrobiae bacterium, assembly GCA_963836755.1. Classification (GTDB taxonomy): domain Bacteria; phylum Verrucomicrobiota; class Verrucomicrobiia; order Chthoniobacterales; family Chthoniobacteraceae; genus JAJPJG01. Next base: position 177,818 of record CAWIKF010000002.1, read on the forward strand.
GAATTGGCCACCGCGCCACCGGTGGCGAGCCCGTCGCCAAAAGGTTTGCCCTCCCCTGGGAAGCAATGAAAAAGTTCGCCAGCATCCTCATTATCATCGTCGTCTCTGCCAGCGTGCTCGCGCTGTCGCGCGCCGGTTTTATTTCGTTCAAGCACACGAAAAGCGAGAACGTGGTGAGCGCCGAGGATGCATCGCTGCCGAAGGTCATTACCTTTAGCGAAAATATCGAGCCGGTGCTTTCGGATAACTGCTACCATTGCCACGGGCCTGACACGACCGCGCGCAAAGCCGATCTGCGGCTCGACCGCCCGGATCTCGCGTTCGCGCCGCGGAAGGATGGGCAGCCGGTGATCATACGCGGCAATCCCAGCGCGAGTGCGATGATCAAGCGCATCACCTCGAAGGATCCCAATCAAATGATGCCGCCGCCCGATTCGCGCCGGCAATTGACGCCGCAGCAAATCGCGCTGCTGACGCGCTGGGTGAAAGAAGGCGCGGTTTACCAGGAGCATTGGTCGTTCACCGCGCCGATACGGCCGCAGGTGCCGGATGTCGCGCAGAAGGATTGGCCGAAAAATCCGATCGATCATTTCGTGCTCGCGAAACTGGAGCAAAACGGTCTCGCGCCCGAAGCGCCGGCCGACAAGCGTGCGCTGATCCGTCGCGTTTCGCTCGACCTCATCGGGTTGCCGCCGACGCCGGAGGAAGTGGAAAATTTTGTCAAGGACGACGCTCCGAATGCCTACGAAAAAGTCGTCGATCGCCTGCTCGCGAATCCGCATTACGGCGAGCACGAAGCAACCTACTGGCTCGACGGCGCGCGCTACGCAGACACGCACGGGCTGCACTTTGACGATTACCGCTCGATCTGGCCGTATCGCGACTGGGTCATCAACGCGTTAAACAACAATGAACGGTTTGATCAATTCACGGTCGAGCAGCTCGCCGGCGATTTGTTGCCGAATGCAACCATTGAACAAAAAACCGCGACCGGTTTCATCCGCTGCGGCGTCTCGACGAATGAAGGCGGCTCAATCGCCGATGAGGTGCTGGCGAGCTATGCGAAGGATAATGTCGAGACGGTCTCGACAGTTTTCACCGGCCTGACGATGGGCTGCTGCGCGTGCCACGACCATAAGTTTGATCCGATCACGCAGAAGGAATTTTACCAGTTCTCCGCGTTCTTTCGGAACACGACGCAGAAAGCGCTCGACGGGAATGTTGAGGATACGCCGCCGTCGATTCGCATCGTGGCAAAGGCAGATTTGCCGCGCTGGGATGCGCTGCCGGGCGAGATGACCGCGACGCAAAAAGAACTCGATGATCGGACGAAGCTCGCGAAAAAAGAAGTGGCCGAGCTGCGAAAGTCGGTCGCGGCCGACACGAAATTCAAGCCGATCAGCACGGACAAACTTGATCTGCGGCTGCTGTTGAATGAAGGCCACGACGCGAGCGTCGCCAGCTCGACCGCCGTCAATTTTCAAATCACCGGCAACCTGAAATGGATGGCGGGTTTGTTCGGCAGCGCGCCGGTTTTTGCCGGCGAAAATTATGCGCAGCTCGGCAACGTCGGCGACTTTGATGCCAGCGATTCTTTTTCCTTCGGCGCATGGGTCCGCTTCACCGGAAAACCGAATGGCGCACTGCTCGCGCGCGTGGATGCGGACAATAATTTGCGCGGCTGGGAGCTAGCATTCCGGGACGGCAAAGTCGTCGCGGAGCTCAACAACTTTGTTCCCAATAATGCGCTGAAAGTCGTGACTGAGAAGCCGCTCGTGCCGGGCGCCTGGCAGCATGTTTTCGTCACATACGATGGCAAGAGCAAAGCGGCTGGCGTCAAAATTTATGTCAACGCGATGCCGGTGCCGACAAAGTCCGAAACCAACAGCCTGACCGAAACGATCCGGACGGCCGCGCAACTTCAGCTCGGCCGCAGCACCGGTGATGAAGCGGGCTTGAAGGACTTTTCGGCGCAAGATGTGCGCATTTACCATCGCGCGCTTTCCATGAACGAAGTGAAGATTTTGGCCGGCGATGAAGCCGCGCATGCAATCCTGACGGCGGTGCCAGGCGAGTGGAGCAGCGAGCAGCAGAAGATCGTTCTGAATTATTATTTGCAGAAGTTTGATCCCGCTTTCGCCGCCGCGGAAAAGAAGCTGGCGGGGTTGAAAGCAGAGCAGGAAGAAATTCGCAAGCGCAGCCCGGCAACACTCGTCGAGGATGAAAAACCGGATGCGCCGTTTGCCTACGTGCTGAAGCGCGGCCAATACGATCAGCCGGGTGAAAAAGTTGCCGCGGGCACGCCGAGTGTGCTGCCGCCAATGCTGAAGGATGAGCCGGACAACCGCCTCGGCCTCGCGAAATGGCTCGTGGCGCCGACGAATCCGCTGCTCGCGCGCGTGACGGTAAATCGCTTTTGGCAGCAACTTTTCGGCATCGGCATCGTGCGCACGAGCGAGGATTTCGGCATCCAGGGCGACCGGCCGATCAACCAGCCGCTGCTCGATTGGCTGGCGGTTGAATTCCGTGAGTCTGGCTGGGACGTGAAGCACGTATTCAAATTGATGGTGATGTCCGCGGCATATCAGCAGGACGATCGGATCACGGCGCAAAAGCGCGAAAAAGATCCGGAAAATCGCCTCGTCTCGCGCGGGCCGCGTTTTCGTCTCGATGGCGAAACGATCCGCGACCAGGCACTCGCGGTGAGTGGTTTGTTGGTGCCGAAAATCGGTGGCCCGCCGGTGAAAACGTATCAGCCGATCAATATCTGGGAGCCGATCAGCATGCCGAACTCGACCACTGGGGTTTACATGCAGGATCATGGCGAAGCGCTTTATCGCCGCAGCATTTACATGCTCTGGAAACGGATGGCGCCGCAGCCGGAGCTCGAGACTTTCGGCACGCCCTCACGCGTCGCCTGCACAGTCCGCCGGACGCCGACGAACACGCCGCTGCAAGCGCTCGTGACGATGAATGATCCGCAGTATGTCGAGGCCGCGCGGCAGTTTGCGGTCAACGCCATCCACGCTGCGCCGTCGCCCGCCGCGAGGCTTGACTACATGTCCGAGCACTTGCTGGCACGGCCTTTGGAAGAAAAGGAAAGGGCGATCCTGCTCGCCAGCGCGGAAAAGTTTAGCGGCATCTTCGCGAAGAAACCCGAGGCCGCGACTGACCTGATCCACACGGGCGAAACCGCGCCGGCGACCGACGTGCCCGCGCCTGAGCAAGCCGCATGGACGATGGTCGCGAGCCAATTTTTCAATCTCGACGAAGCATTAAATAAGTAACCAGCCGCGTTTCCTCATGGACCCATTCGATCTCATCCATCAGCAATACAACCGCCGCCAGTTCTTCGGCAAAGCCGCAAAGGGTCTCGGCGGCGCGGCGCTCGCCTCCATGCTCGGCCAGTCGTTCTTCTCGCAGCTCGCGCGCGCGGCCGCTGTCGGCGATACCGATGCGATCACCGCGGCGCTCCCCAATTTTGCGCCGAAGGCGAAACGCGCCATCTACCTCTTCATGGCCGGCGCGCCATCGCAGATCGACATGTGGGATTACAAGCCCGGCCTCACAGCCCGCTTCGACACGGATCTGCCCGGCTCCATCCGCAACGGCCAGCGCCTCACCGGCATGACCGCGAACCAGACGCGCTTTCCAGTCGCACCCTCGATTTTCAAGTTTGCCCAGCATGGCAAATCCGGCACGTGGGTCAGCGAGCTGCTCCCATGGACGGCGAAAGTCGTGGACGACCTCGCCATCATCAAGACCGTCTGGACCGATGCGATCAACCACGAGCCGGCCATCACTTTCATCCAGACCGGCAACATGAACGCCGGAAAACCTTGCCTCGGCTCTTGGGTTTCCTACGGCCTCGGCACGCTCAACGAGAACCTGCCGACGTTCGTCGTCCTGACGTCAAAGTTCAGCAACAAGAAAAACACGCAGGCGCTTTCCGCGCGGCTATGGTCCTCCGGCTTCCTGCCCTCTCAGCACGCGGGCGTCGCCCTTCGCGGCTCGGGCGATCCGGTGCTGTATTTGAGCGACCCGCACGGTATCGACCGCGAGACGCGCCGCTTCATGATCGATGGCGTCGATGCGCTCAACGAACTCGAACAGGAGCGTGTCGGCGACCCGGAAATCGAAGCGCGCATCTCGCAGTATGAGATGGCGTTTCGCATGCAAGCCTCCGTCCCCGAGCTCACCGATATCTCCGGTGAAAGTCCGGAAACCTACGACCTCTACGGCCCCGACGTGAAAGAGCCCGGCACCTTCACCTCAAATTGCCTTCTCGCCCGCCGCCTCGTCGAGCGCGGCTCACGTTTCGTGCAAATTTTCCACCGCGGCTGGGATCACCACTCCGATCTCCCGGCCGAACTCCGGCTGGAATGCGCCGACATCGACCAAGCCTGCTACGGCCTCATCACCGATCTCAAGCAACGCGGCATGCTCGAGGACACGCTCGTCATTTGGGGCGGCGAATTTGGCCGCACCGTTTATTCACAAGGCAAACTCACGCAGACGAACTACGGCCGCGACCACCATCCGCGCTGCTTCACCATGTGGATGGCCGGCGCGGGCATCAAAGCCGGCACCAGCTACGGAATCACCGACGACTATTGCTACAACATCGTCGAAAATCCCGTTCACATCCGCGACCTCAACGCCACCATCCTCAATCAATTCGGCATCGACGCGGAGCGCTTCACTTTCAAGTTCCAAGGGCTCGACCAGCGCCTCATCGGCCCTGATTCGGGCACCAAAGTGATCAAAGAAATTCTCGCGTAGCCAGCTACGAATCGCGATTCCGCCAGCGACGCAACTGGCGTCAAAGTTTGTAATACTGTTCCCAACCCGGCCGCGGCGGGACGCCCGCGAGAAGCCCGTTTGCGACTTTGTGATTCGTGATCTGCTTCGTGTCGCGATCGAAGGCGAGCTTCGCATTCACGCGCTGCGCGACCACGCCGAGCGCCATCGTCTGGCAAAGCGGACCGGCGATCGCGAACGGCGAGCGGGTTTGCTCCTCGCCCTTGCACGCGAGCAGAAAGTTTTTCCAATGATTCGAAGGGCTCTTCGGCACATCTGGAAGTTTTGACGCCATCTCTTTCGCTTTCGATTCGGGGATGATCTTCAGCGTCGAGCCGTGCGAACCTCCTTTGAAAGTCAGGTCCTCGCCGTAAATGACCTTGCCAGGCGGAATCGCCGTCGTGCTTAGCGAACCTTTCGACGGGGGCGGGATGTTTGGATCGACGACGGCCGCGCCGAACCCTTCGGGGAGCGGCGGCAAATTCTTCACGCCGTCATACCACGTCAACTCCACCGGCGGCATCGTGCCGCGCGCGGGGAATTTGAACAAAAGCGTCGAGGCCTGCGGAAAGATGAATGGATTCGGTCCGTCGAGTTTCACCGCATCGACCTCGGTCGGCAAACCCATCTCCAGAAATTGATGCGCGGTGTCGAACATGTGCGCGCCCCAGTCGCCGAGAGCGCCGTTGCCGAAATCGAACCAGGAACGCCAGTCGCCGTGGGTGTAACCGACGTTGTATTTGTGCTGCTCCGCTGTCTCCAGCCAGACATCCCAGTCGAGCGTCTCCGGGATCGCCTGTTCCGGCAGATAGCCGTCGACTTTCATCCCGTGCCAACGCCGCTTGAGGTTCATGAACGCCGTGATGCGCGTCACGTTTTTGATGATCCCTGCCTTCGTCCACGCCTTAAATTGAAAATAGTTCGCCTCGGAGTGCCCTTGGTTGCCCATCTGCGCGTGCACTCCATATTTTTTCTCGGCCGCCATCATCAACTCGATCTGCCGAAAACTGTGGCCCATCGGTTTCTCGCAATAGATGTGCTTGCCGAGCGACATCGCGAGCATCGCGATCGGGAAATGCGAAAAGTCGGGCGTGCCGACGCTCACCGCCTCGATCTCCTTTCCCATCTTGTCGAACATCTGCCGGAAATCCTGGAAGCGCGGCACGTTCGGAAACTTTTTTAAAATCGGGAGCGTGTGCGGCGCGCCCATGTCGGTATCGCAAAAGGCGACAATGTTCGCGAGGCCAGTCGCGAAAAGAGCGTTCACGTCTTCGCCGCCGCGATTGCCGATGCCGCAGCAGGCGAGGTTGACTTTTCCGCTCGGCGATGCGCTTGAAATCGCGGAACCGTCCGCGGCGAAAAGCCGTCGCGGCGTGAAGATTGACGCCGCTCCCAGCGTTGCGACGCCTTTCAGAAAAGTGCGCCGATGCATCGCCGCAGCAGGAGTGATTTTTGGATCAGGCGCGCTCATTTTCCGGCCTTTCCGGGAGCCGCGAGTTCGCGAAGTTTCACGTTGCGGAAGAAAACTTCCGAGCCGTGCTCCTGCAATAAAATGTGGCCGTCCGCCCATTCGCCGTAATCGGGAATGCTATTGAATTTGCTCTCCGCCACCGCCTTGCGAAAAGCCGCGGAGCCACGGTCGAACTGAAGCGTCATCGCGCCATTGAGCCAGAACTCGACGTGCCGGCCCTTCGACAAAATCCGCGCGTGATTCCACTCGCCGACCGGCATCACTTTTTTGTCCTTCGCCGGCGGGATCAAATCGTAAAGAGCGCCGATCGTGCGGTCGCCGTCGCGGCCGAGCTTCGCATCGGGATGCAGCTTGTCGTCGAGGATTTGATATTCCAAACCAATGGACGAGCCGACTGCGACAGGCTTGCCGGTCTTTTTGTCGATCGGCGAAATCTGTGGCTGCACGAAAATTTTGATGCCGCTGTTGCAGCCCGGCGATGTCTTGAAATCAACCTTCAGCTCAAAGTTCGAGTAAGTTTTCTTCGTGATGATGTCACCGCCGTTTTGCGATTCCGCGTTGCCCGTGGAATTCACCGCGAGCACGCCATCTTTCATGCTCCAGCTTTTCGTCGGAAATTCATCCGACTTCGCGCCGCGCCAGCCTTCGCTTGTCTTGCCGTCCCATAGCAATTTCCAGCCGTCCGCCTTTTCCTGTGGCGTCAAAGTATTCGGCTCGGCCGCGTCGGCAGTTTTCGCGGCGGCGGACTTGCCGAGTTCGTGGATGCGAATATTTCGGAAGCGGACTTTGAGGCCGCCTTTTTTCGAGTCGTTGCCGACGCCGTGCACTTGCAGGCCGATGATGCCGCTCGGGTTCACGGTGTCGCGAATGTCCGTGCGCGCCACGCCGTTCAACCACGTCTTGAGCGACGGTCCGTCGGCGACGATGCGCAGTTTATTCCACTCGCCATTCTTGCTGATCGCGCGGCCTTGCACGGAAAACGCTGTTCCGTCCTTCCCCTTTTCGCCGTCCGCCGGGTAGAGCCAGTGGCGCCGCGCCTCGTCCTCGATGCCGCCACTCCACATCCGCGCACGCGGCGCGTCCATGTCGATTTCGCACTGGTAGCCGTAGACGCGATCGGGCGGGAACTTGAAAACTTTGCCGTCGATTTCCTCGGTGGTCGCCTCGGGTGAAAGTTGGCTGCGGAATTGCACGCCGGAGTTGAGCAGCGGGTCGCATTTAAATTCGAGTTCGAGCTCGAAATTCCCATACTTTTTCGCGAGGCAAAGAAAACTATTTCCGGTGCCGGGAATCGACTCGCCGACGATCGTGCCGTCCTCCACGTAGTATTTGGCCTTGCCGCTGTGCTCGGTCCAGCCGTCGAGATTTTTGCCGTTGAAAAGCTCCACCCAGCCTTCCTCCGCGTGCAGGCGCGGCGCGATGAGTGCAATGGTGACGATGAGAGCGAGCTTCGATAAACGCATGAGTTCTGAGCGGGGATGTGCTGCGGAAAGCGGTAGGGTTGGGTTTGGATTACTAGACCGATGAAACAATGGCAAAGCGAATTCGTTGCATTGTGATTGCGAAAAAGTTGCGCCGCGCGCTGCGGAACCGATTTGCGCGAAGAGGCCAATTGCACTAAAACAAATGCGCGTGAGAAACTTTGACCCGCCTCTCGATGCCTCCGCGCGCGCAGTCGATTATTTGCGCATCTCGATCACCGACCGGTGCAATGAGCGCTGCCTTTATTGCCTGCCGGAAGGGTTCACCGGCTGGCAGGAACGTGCGGAGATTTTGAGTTTTGACGAGCTTCTCTCCGTGTCGCGGACGGCAGTGGAAATCGGCTTTCGAAAATTCCGCGTCACCGGCGGCGAACCGCTGCTGCGTCGCGGCGCGGAGGATTTCATCGGCGACTTGATCGCGCTAGCGGGCGCGGACTCGGTGAGTCTTTCGACAAATGGAACGCGGCTTTCCGCCTGCGCGCCCGCGCTTGGCGCCGCCGGACTGCGCAGCGCGAACATCAGCCTTGATGCGATCGACGCGGAGATTTACCGGCGCGTCACTGGCGGCAAAGTTTCCGATGTGCTGGCGGGAATAGAAGCGGCGCGTGCGGCGGGGATTTCAAAAATGAAACTCAACGCCGTGCTGATGCGCGGTGTGAACGAGACGCAAATCTGGCCGCTGGTCGAGTTCGCGGCGGAGCACCATTTGATTTTGCGATTCATCGAGTTGATGCCGGTCAGTCTCACGAGCGTGCTGAACGAGGAGAACTTTTTCCCAGTCGCTGAGGCGAAAAAAATCATCGCCGCACGCATGCCGATGCTGCCGGACACGGCGCGCCACGGCAATGGCCCGGCGGTTTATCATCGGTTGCCGGAGATCGGCGCGACCGTCGGATTCATCGGCGCGCTGACCGATTTCCACTTTTGCGAGACCTGCAATAAAATGCGGCTGACTGCGGACGGCCACATCCGGCCGTGTCTCGGGCATCACGGCGAGATCGATCTGAAACCGGCGCTGCGCCCGCGCGTGGATGCGGAGGAATTGCGCGCGCAGTTTTTGCGGGCGCTGCGTGAGAAGCCGCGCGAGCACAGCTTCCGCGAGAATTATCAGCCGGAGCGCGTGATGACCGCCATCGGCGGCTGATCGGGCGCGCGTTTGCCGAGAAATCAGATGCGGTCGGGTTTGTTCCCGATGCGCCGCGCGTGCGGCTCCGGACGGATGCCGGTGCCGTGACGCCGTGCATAGACTTGAGTAAATTCCGCGCCGAAAAAGCTGATGAGCGCTGAGTAATAGACCCAGAAAAGCAGCACGACGAATGACCCGGCCGCGCCGAACGCGCTCGCGACGGCTGTGTGGCCGAGATAAAGCCCGATCAAATATTTTCCCGCCGTGAAAAGCACCGCAGTCGCCGCCGCGCCGATCCATACATCTTTCCACCCGAGCCGGACATCGGGAAGAAACCGGTAGATCATCGCGAAAAGCAGCGCCGCCACGAGAAATGACGCGCCGATATTCGCGGCGCGCCACAGCCACGGCACGGTCGGCATCCATGTCGTAAAATAATCCTGCAAGCCGCTGATCGCCGCGCTGAAAATGAGCGAGACGAGCAGGAGAAACCCGACGCCGAGCGCGATGGCAAACGAGCGGGCGCGATCGACGATCAATTTCATGATGACGCCGCGCTTCGGATCGCTCTCGACGTCCCAGATTTTGTTGAGCGCGGACTGCAACTCGCCGAAGACCGCCGTCGCGCCGACGAAAAGCGTGACGACGCCGACGACGACCGGCCAGACGCCGGAGCCGAAGCCGCGCGACGCGGTGATGACCTGGCGCACCGCGCTCGCGCCATCCGCGCCGACCATGTTGCGCATTTCGCCCTCGATTTTTGACGCGGCGGATTGGCCGCTGAGGAAAAAAGAAGCGACGCCGACGGCGATGAGCAGCACCGGCGCGAGGGAAAAAATCGTGTAAAACGCGAGCGAGGCCGAGAAGCGGAACGTGTCGTCATTCCACCATTCCCGGCAGGTGATCTTGAAAAGCCGCCACGCTTCCACGGCAGACGAACCGCTGACCTGCGGGCTGGCTGGCGGGAGATTGCGCGCGGTTTCGTCGCTCATTGGATGAAATTTCGCGCGCCGCGGCGGTCGCGGGCCTCCGAATTTTTCCAAACTTTGACCCAAGCGGCTCAAACAGGCGTCGGTGAACCGGAAATCTTCGCCGTGGAAGCCCTAAAAGGCGTCGGTGAAACGCTATCGGTCGTCGGGGAAGCGAAAAAAGACGTCGGGGAAACGATATCGGACGCAGATTTAGGGCTATTGGACGTCGATGAATCGATATCGGACGTCGATGTTGGGCTATCGGACGCACCTTTTGCTCTAAACGAGACATTTTCAGAACAAATGCCGCCTGAGCGCAGCAAAATTAAAAATAAACGCCGAAAAAAACGTCGGACAACCGCGACGGCTTGCGCGAGCGATGTTTTTTACATGCCTCCGTTTCCAGAGGGCGCAATCCACGGGGCGCGAATTTAATGGAGCGGCGCGCCCGGCTCGATTTTTCAAAACGCGTCCTGCTCGCGGTCAGCATCGCCATCGCGGTGGGCGGCGCGGTCTGGCTGTTCTGCGAGTTTTCACAGGTGCTTCTTTTCATCTTCGCCGGGCTGCTGCTCGGGGTTTTGCTGCAGGGGCTCGCTGCTTTGCTCACGCGCCTGACCGGGCTTTGGCCGGGCGTCTCGCTCACGCTGGTGGTCGTCGCGATGCTGGCGGTGATCGGCGTCGGCTGCTGCGTGATCGGCCCGCGGCTCGCGGCGCAATCGGCGGATCTCGCCAAAACCATTCCGAAAGGTTTCGACACCGTCCGCGAGGAAGTCGAGTCGTCGTGGGCCGGGGCGGTGTTTTCCTACATCCCGCCGATGTCGAAGATGCTGCCGGCGCCGCGCGCGCTGCTCGGCGATCTGCCGGGCTTTCTCTCGACCACGAGCGAAGCGGCCGCGATGGCGCTTTTTATTTTTTTCCTCGGCATCTACACGGCTGCGAATCCGCAGATTTATCGCGAGAGTCTTATCCGGCTCGCGCCTTTGAAAAAACGCGAGCGCCTGCGTGAAATCGCCGATTTGCTCGGCCACGCGCTGCGCTGGTGGCTGCTCGGGCGCATCGTGACGATGACGGTGATGGGGGCCTTGACGGCATTCGGGCTCTGGCTGCTCGGCGTGCCGATGGCGCTGAGTCTCGGTGTGATCGCGGGGCTGCTGCAATTTGTCCCGTATCTCGGCGCGATCGTGGCGGCGATTCCCGCGCTGCTGATCGCTTTTACGCAAAGCCCGCTGATGACCGCGGAAGTGGCGGCGCTGTATGTCGTGATCCATCTCGTGGAGGGCTACTGCGTGACGCCGCTCATCCAGCAGCGCGCGATCGCCCTGCCGCCGGCGGCGCTTCTCACGATGCAACTGCTGATGGGAGTGCTTTTCGGCATTCCCGGCGTGATGCTCGCGTCGCCGCTGACGGTCGTTTTCATCGTGCTCGTGCAAACTCTTTACCTGCAGGATATTCTCGGCGACTCCGTTTCCGTGCTCGGCTCGAACCATCCGGCGCACGATTCCTAGGCGATGCACGTGGTCCACTTTTTCGACCAGCTCCTCGGGTCGCATACGCCGATCGGGGAGCTGAGCATCGTGCAGCTCGTCGCCCGCGCGCTGATCGTCTTTTTTTTCGCGCTCGCGATGGCGCGCTTCGCCGACAAGCGGGTTTTCGCGAAAAAAACTCCGTTCGATATCATCCTTGCGCTCATCCTCGCCTCGATGCTTTCCCGCGCGATCAATGGCTCCGCGCCGCTCGCGGGCACGATCGCCGCAGGCTTCGCGATGGTTTTCATCCACCGCTGCATGGGCTGGCTCGCGTGCCGCTGGCCGTTCTTCGGCGAGTTGATCAAGGGCCACAGCGACACGCTCGTCAAAGATGGGAAAATCATCACCGCCGCCATGCAGCGCAACCGCCTCAGCCATGAAGATCTCAACGAAGATTTGCGGCTAAAAGCGTCCACTGACGACCTTGCGAAGATCGAGACCGTGCGCATGGAACGCAGTGGCGATGTCAGCGTAGTCCCGCGGGACCAAGCGGGTTAAAACTCCCGCGCGCTGTCCGCGCGTGCGCCGATTAGTTTTGCGCATGAAAATCACTGATACCATCCGCCTCGCATCCGGCGTCGAGATGCCGATGCTCGGCTTCGGCACTTGGAAATTGAAACCCGATGGCGAAGCGCAACGCGCCGTCGCCGCCGCGCTGGAGATCGGCTACCGGCACATCGATACCGCGTCGGTTTATGAAAACGAACAGGCCGTCGGCGAAGGCCTGCGCGCCAGCGGCGTCCCGCGCGAGGAAATCTTTCTCACCACCAAACTCTGGAACGACGACATCCGCGGCGGCCGCGAAGCCTCGATCAAAGCCGCGCACGAATCGCTCCGGCTCTTGCGGGTCGAGTATTTCGACCTTTACCTCATGCACTGGCCGATCGCCGAGCACGAGGCCGACGCATGGCGCGCGATGGAGAAACTTTACGAGGATGGCGTCGCCCGCTCCATCGGCGTCTGTAATTACATGCCCGAGCAGATGGATCGGCTCCTCGCCGGCGTCGACGTGAAGCCGATGGTCGACCAGGTCGAGTTTCACCCGCACCTCACGCAGCCCGAGCTGCAGAAGTATCTGCGCGAAAAACAAATCGTCGAGGAAGCATGGTCGCCGATCATGCAAGGCAACGTTGACCTACCCGAGATCGCCGAAATCGCGAAACGCCACGGCAAATCGCCCGCGCAAATCGTCCTCCGCTGGGACCTGCAGCACGGCATCGTCACCATCCCGAAATCGTCGCATCCCACCCGCATCCGCGAGAACATGGAACTTTCGACTTCGAGCTCTCGCCCGAGGAAATGGCCACGCTCGATGGCTTGGACAAAGAAAAGCGCTACGGCCCCGACCCACGGAACTTTTCCTTCTGACCGAAAGCGCAGCTCGCTAGCTCGCGATCCTGCGCGAAGCTACTTCGCCGCCACAGCCGGCGTCGCGACCGGCTTTTTCGCAGCGCCGTTATCCCGCTTCGCCGCCAGCTCCGTGTCCCCATCGCCGTGCGACATGCGGAATCGATCCATCAGCGACGGCTGCTGCGTCTCGTGCGCGATCGCCGCCACCGTCGTATTTATGAAGAGTTCGAGGTGCAGCCGTTCCCCCCCTGCCGCCTCTTTCCGAGTAGAAGCGGATTGTGGCGAACGTGGATGAATTGATGGCCTTGGTAGACGCGGTGGAAACCCAGCTCGCCACCGCCCGCGCCCCCGCCGCGAGCCTGCTCGCCGCCGCCGTCGCCGAACCGACATCGGCTGAGCGGCGAACAAATTCCGAAGGCAAAACACCTGCTCCGTCGGTCTAGATCAAACCTGCGTTGAAGAGACCAACCGGCATTTCGCGCTCGCGATCTTGTCGGCCGAAATCGAAGCCGGAACAGCTTCCGGCATTCTGCACATCTTCCGGGGCGATCTGAACGTCTTCCGGGCCTCGCTACTGCCTCCGGTCTTCGCTGATGCGCTTCCGGGCGTTCTGTCGTGCTTGCGGACGGGACTGGTTTGCTCCCGAGTCGGGGCTGATTTACGCGCTGAGCAACTGGTCGATGGCGCGGCGATGGGGCGACGGGATCGGCGGGAGATTTTCGCGGGGATGCCATGCGGAGGCGTCGCGGCGCGGGAGGGTGCGGACTTTGTAGATGGTGAGCCGCACGCGGTGGTGGGTGAAGGGGTAGTCGAGCTTTAGCAGCGGCTCGGTTTCCGGCGCGAGGGTGAGCGCGGGAAGTTTCCACAAGCCGCGCCAGCGCGACTCGGTTTGCTTTTCGAGCAGGATTTTTCCGCCGGAGAATAGGAATGCGCAGTTTTCAATGAGGTCGATGGCGGCGCGGCGCGGTTTTTTGCGCGGCAGTTCGAGCGGGTTTTCGGCGCGGCAGAATTCGGCGACGGGGCATGCGGCGCATTTCGGGGCGCGCGGGGTGCAGATGAGGGCGCCGAGTTCCATGAGCGCGCTGTTAAACAAACGGCCACGCTCCGGCGGCTGGAGTTTCTCGGCAGCGGTCCATAAAAATTCGGCGCCGGCGGTGGTGTCGATGGGGATTTGCAAATCGAACAGCCGCGCGAGGAGGCGGGCGATGTTCGCATCGACGATGGGGACGGGCTGGTCGAATGCGAACGCTGCGACCGCGCCGGCGGTGTAGCGACCGACGCCGGGCAGCGCGCTGATTTGCGCGAGATCGCGCGGAAAGTGGGCGCGATGCGTCGCGGCGAGGAATTGCGCGGCGCGGTGGAGATTGCGCGCGCGGGAGTAGTAGCCGAGGCCCTGCCATTCGTGCAGGACGCTCTGTTCATCGGCATCGGCGAGCGATTGCGCGTCGGGGAATCTTTTCATCCATCGCTCAAAATACGGGATGACGGCGGCGACTTGCGTCTGCTGGCACATGATCTCGGAGACGAGGATCGCGTAGGGATCGTTCGTGCGGCGCCACGGGAGGTCGCGTCCGTTTTCTTCAAACCAAGGAATCAACCTTGCGCGGAAATCCGCGTGGCGAAGCGGGGTGGGAGCAAAGTTTTTCGCGAAAGATTTTCTCTCGGCGGCGACGGCTCCTCGCGGTTTAATGCTGGCTCTCGTGTCGGACAAAGCGCTCACACTTTACACCACTCCGCTGACGGCGGAACAGGCCGCAAAGCTGCGCGAGCTGCTGACGCGCGAGAATTTCGAGTTCGCGCCGAAGCCTCACACGCTCTTTTTTGCGCAGAAGGATCGGCTGACGGCGGCGGTCTACGAGAAGGGGCCGAAGCTGGTGCTGCAAGGGCGCGGCGCGGGGGAGTTCGTGCAGTTCCATCTCGAGCCGGAGGTGCTCGGCGAGGCGAAGCTCGGCTACGAGGAGCTGCACAACCCGGAGATGTTCGCGCCGCATTTCGGCATCGACGAGAGCGGCAAGGGGGACTTCTTCGGCCCGCTCGTGATCGCGGGAGTCTATGTGGACCGCGGCATCGCAAGGATTTTCCAGGACGCGGGCGTGACCGACAGCAAGCGGATCGGCTCGGACAAAAAAATTAGGGACCTCGCGAAAATCATCAAGACGACGCACGGCGCCGTGCATAGCGTCGTGGAGATCGGCCCCGCGAAATACAACGAGATGATCGCGCGGAACAAAAACCTGAACCGGGTGCTGGCGTGGGGCCACGCGCGCGTGATCGAGAACTTGCTCGGCCTGCGCAGCGATTGCCCGCGCGCGCTCTCGGATCAATTCGCGAACCCGAAGCTGATCGAGAACGCGCTGATGGAGCATGGAAAAAAAATCGTGCTCGAGCAGCGGACGAAGGCGGAGTCGGACTTCGCGGTCGCCGCGGCCTCGATCCTGGCGCGCGAGCGTTTCATCGACTGGCTGGCGAAAACGGGAAAGCGTTTTGAGAAAACGATCCCACGCGGAGCGTCAGCGCTTGTCAAACAGGTGGCGCGGGAGCTCGTGGCCGCGCATTCGCCGGAATTGCTGCGCGAGATTGCGAAGACGCATTTCAAAACTGCGTCGGAGATCGACCCGGAACTTTTCCCGCTGGTGGTGCGCCCCCCATTCCAAAAGCGCGCTTGATACCGTCGCGCCGGCGGGCTTAACGTTGCGCCATGCCAACGCTAACGAAGCGCGACCTCGTTGTGAAAATCAGCAACGAAACCGGCTTGGTGCAGCATCAGGTGCTCGACGTCGTGCAAAAAACGCTCGACTACATCACCGACGCGCTGGCGTCGGGCGACGTGGTGGAACTGCGGAATTTCGGCATCCTCGAGGTGAAACTCACGAAGCAGCGCGTCGGCCGGAATCCGAACGTGCCCGGCAGCCAATTCATCATTCCGGCGCGTGCGACGGTGAAATTCAAGAGCGGCAAAATCATGCGGCAGCGCGTGGAAAAGTTGTCGGCGGTGATGAAGCGCGGCAAAGCTTAGCGTTTAACAAGCGGCGTCACGCGGCGCGAATCGCGGACGGAACGAGGATGGCGTCGCGCATGCCGTGCAGCAACTTTTTGTCGGGCGGACAGATCGTCGCGAGCGCGCCTCGCAGCTCGGCTTTCCCGCCAATGATGAAGTAATACGGGCAGAGCCGCACGCGACCCGACATCGTGCGCATCTCGCTTTTCTCGCGATCAAAGTAGGGATGCTCGAAAAGCCGGCCTTTGTGGAAGCGCTGCAAAATGTAGGGATGCGTGTCGAAATCGCGCAGCGCATTTTCGAGCGCGGCCTGCCATTCGTGCTGCGGCATATCGGCGGCGAGCGAGACGCCGCGGCTGCCCCACGCGAGCTCGGAAAAGCCGCTGATTTTTAAAATCAACTCGCGCTGCTTTTGCGAAAAGTGGCCCAGCTCGCGCCAATCCTGAATCCCAAGTTCGGGAATCACCGCGTGCTGCGGCAGCGGCGTCGGATCGACGATCCATGTGTAAGGAATCGCTTCCTGCAGTTTGAAAAAATGGCGCTCGCCGATTTCACGCCGCCAAAATTCCCGCAGCGGCCGGAGCCAGAAAAGTGCAAACCACATTTTTTCCTCAAGGTAAGGCTTGAACGGCGGCGTAACGGTCACATCGCCCGCGAGGGCTGATGCCATCAGGCTTTGCGCCGATGGCAGACTCGGAAGATCGAACAGCTCAAAGAAGCGATAGACCGAACTTTTACCCGGCGAAAAGTTTTCTGCATCGCGCACGGTCACGCTTCCGCCGAGCTGCTGCGCGAGCCATTCCATCTCGGGTCGATACGTGGCGGACTCGCGCGAAATGGCAATCTCGCCGTCGCCAATAATCGCGCCGAAGCCATCGATCATGCCGCGCGCGCCGCCGAGCACTTCCTGGCCGAGCGCGGCGTAGTTTTGATTCAGCCATGCGGTGAGGCCGATGCCGCCCGGCACGGTGTCGAGCTCCGCGATCGTGAAGCCGTTTTCGGTGAGCACGAGATCGGGCCGGAGCACGCGCGGCAGCTCATCGCGGAATTTTTTTTGCCGCGCGAATTCGATCAGCTCCGCCGGTTTGCCGCGATCGAGATAATCGGCGATCCACGCCGGTTGCCGGCCGGTGATGCTGAGGTGGTAAAGTAAATTGCACGCGCGCTGAAAAAGGTTCAGGCGGTAGCCGAGCTTCTCGAGCTCATCGACGAATCTTGCGTCGAGCGGAAAAGCCTCGGGCGAAATCAGCCACTCCTTTTCGGCGAACAAACCTTCGCGCGGCATTGCGGCGCGCACCGCTTCCACTTTTTCCTGCGCGGTCATGCGAAGTCAATTTGGAGCATGTTTCGGTGAAACGGATTCTGCGCGGCGCACGCGCTTAAATCATCAGCTTCAAAGCCTGCCGCACCAGCTCCTCAGCGCTTTGTCCGGCATTCGCGCCCGCGGCCTGCTTGACCGATTTGTGCGCATCCACTTGTTTATACCCGAGTGAAATAAGCGCCAGCACAGCGTCGTTGACATTCGCCTCCTCCGCGGACGGCGCGTGCGCGGCACTGGCCGCTTCCCACGCGGCGGCGACGCCGACTTTGTCCTTGAGTTCGAGCACGATTCGCTCGGCGGTTTTTTTGCCGACGCCTTTCACTTTTGCAATGGCGTCGGTCGCGTTGTTGACGACCGCGCTTTTAAAATTCGTCACGCTCATCCCGCTCAAAACCGCGAGCGCCATCTTCGGGCCGATGCCGGAAACGTGGTTGACGAGCAGTCGGAAAAGATCGCGCTCCGCGTGCGACATGAACCCGAAAAGCACGTGCGCATCCTCGCGGACCTGCAGATGCGTGAGGATTTTGATCGGCGCGCCGAGCGCCGGCAGACGGTCGAAACTCGACAGCGGAATGAGCACCTGATAGCCAACGCCATTCACCGCCACCGCGATTTGCGTCGGCAGCGCCTCCACCAAAATGCCATCCAGGAACGTGATCATCGAAACGCGGATTCTCCGCGCGCGGCGGGCAATGGGAAGATTTTTCGTCGTCGCTTTTTTGGCCGCCGCGACCGCGCGCGCGCAGACCGACGCGAAGCAATGGCACGTGCTGATCGAGCCAAAGTTCATGCATCCCGAAGTGGCGTTTCCGATTCCCGACGCCGAGCGGACAGTGCTCGTGCCGGGCTGGCTCGCGGACGGCGAGCTGCATTATTTTTCAAAGGCGCAATTCGACGCGCTGAAGACAAGCTGGGCGGCGTTCCAGGCAAAGTCGCGTGAAAATCGGACTGACAACAAAGTCAAAGCGAATCTCGCGCGCGGCGCGAAAAAAGTGATCGAGTATGCGGCGATCACTTCCGACAGTCCGCTGACAGCGACCGCAGTTTTGTCGCCAGATTTTCTGAAAAAGTTTGCTGACGTTTTCGGCGCGAAATTGCTCGTCGCGATTCCAAACCGATACACGATTTTCGTGTTTCCATCGCTGGCGACGAACTATCGCGATTACGCGCCGATGATCCTCAGCGCGTATCACAACTCGGCTTATCCCGTGAGCCTCGAGATCTTCGAACTCAGCGCCGACGGCTTGCGCTCGGTCGGCGAATTCGAGGAATAAATCCGCTACGAAAGCCGCACATACGCGGCGAGTCCGTGGACGCCGCCTTCGCGCCCGAAGCCGCTTTCCTTGTAGCCGCCGAACGGCGAAGTGGGATCAAACTTATTGTAAGTATTCGCCCAGACCACGCCGGCACGCAGCTTCGAGACGACCTTGAAAATCTTTGAGCCTTTGTCGGTCCAGACGCCGGCGCTTAGGCCGAACGGCGTGTTATTCGCCCGCTCGATCGCCTCTTCCGGCGTGCGAAAAGTCATCACGCTCAACACCGGCCCGAAAATTTCCTCGCGCGCGATGCGATGCGTCGCGGTGACTCCGGTGAAAAAACTCGGCGGATACCAAAACCCGCGCTCGGGCAGCTCGCAGCGCGACTGCACGAGTTCCGCGCCTTCACTCACGCCGCTGTCCACGAGCTCGCGAATTTTTTCCAGCTGCATTTTTGAATTGATCGCGCCGATGTCGGAATTTTTGTCGAGCGGATCGCCGACGCGCAGCGTGGAAATGCGGTCGCGCAATTTTCGGATCACGGTCGGAAAAATCGATTCCTGCACGAGCAGCCGCGAGCCGGCGCAGCAGACATGGCCTTGGTTGAAATAGATGCCGCTGATGATCCCCTCGATCGCCTGGTCGATCGGCGCGTCTTCCATCAAAATGTTCGCGGCCTTGCCGCCGAGCTCGAGCGTCAACTTTTTCTTCGAGCCCGCGAGCGACTTTGCGATGAGCTTGCCGACATCGGTCGAGCCGGTGAATGCAATTTTGTTTACATCCTCGTGCTCGACGAGTGCGCGGCCGGTTTCGCCCGCGCCGGTGATGATGTTCACGACGCCATCGGGCAGCTCAGCTTCCGCAAAAATCCGCGCGAGATGCATCGCGCTGATGCTGGTGGTCTCAGCAGGTTTTAAAACAACCGTATTACCGCACGCGAGCGCCGGCGCGAGCTTCCAGGCGGCCATGAGCAGCGGAAAATTCCACGGGATGATCTGCCCGCAAACACCCAGCGGACGGGCTTTGCGGCCGGGAAAGGCGTAGTCGAGCTTGTCGCACCAGCCGGCGTGGTAAAAGAAATGCGCAGCGACCAGCGGCAGATCCACGTCGCGCGATTCCTTGATCGTCTTGCCGCCGTCCATCGTCTCGATGATCGCGAGCTCGCGCGCTTTCTCCTGGATGATCCGCGCGATGCGAAAGAGATATTTTCCGCGCTCGCTGCCCAGCATTTTGCTCCAGACTTTTTCGTAGGCGCGTCGCGCTGCGTTAACGGCGCGGTCAACATCCGTTGCATCCGCCTGCGCGATGTCCGCCAGTTTTTTTTCGGTCGCCGGGTTGATAGACGGGAAATATTTTGCCGAATGCGGCGCGATGAATTTTCCGTCGATGAACAATTCGTAGCGCGCATCGATTTTGACCGGCGCGCTTTCCGGCGCGGGCGCGTAAGGCCACTTGCCTCCAAAGTTCAGCCGGCGTTCCGCGGGCGCGAGCGCTGCGTTTGGATGCGTGGAAATTTCTGCGGCGCTGACGACGACTGCGCCGTGAGGGGACTTGCGGGACATGCCCAAGCGTGGCGCGCACGAGCGCGAAGGTCAAAAAGGTTTTTGAAAAAGCTCGCCGCGCGCGCCAGCCGGTTGACGCATAGGAAGCTGGAGTTTACGCTCTCCAAACAGTGTCGGCAGCTTTGCGTTTATATGTCAAAACATGGTGCCCGTGGTGCGTCCGCGCCGTGCGGCAGCTGCAGAAAAGCGGCTATGAGTTTGAAGAGATCGACGTCGAGGCTGACCGCGCCGCTTATGCGGAAATGATCCGCCTTTCCGGTCAAACTTATACGCCGACGCTGGAAGTCGATGGCAAAGTGCTCGCCGACTTTGGTCCTGAAGAGCTCGACAATTTCCTTAAACAAAATCAAATCAAACCGTAGCACATTGTTTTCATGATTCCGCACCTCATGCTCATCGTGGGCGTCGCCATTTTCAGCATGGCGCTGCGCACTTATGCGCATGCCGTGCCGCAAAAACTCGGCGCGATCGGAATCTTCGCGACTTCGTTTTTGATCGGCTGGCTGCTGAGCGGCTACGTGCTCGTGGGAATTTTTTGCGCGTGCAGCTGGCTGCTGCTGCCGTGGCTGGAAATCCTCACGCGCATCCGGCGGCTGCGGCTGCCGATCGAAAAAAATCTGCGGCATAAATCACCGCCGCCGCGCGATGCTTTCCCAGCGCTCGGCGAGCTGACGGACGAGGTCGAGGGCGAGAAATTCGAGCACGTCGACGACGTCGGCTGGGACTGGGATGATTACCAGCAGTTCTTCCGCCTTTATTATAAGACGCAGGAGCGGACGCAGGCGGCGATTTGCCTGATCGACCAGCAGGAGGTCGCGTTTTATTACCTGAGCCTTTCGTCGCGCGCGCGAGATGGGAAGATCTGGACGACGTGGAATTATCCCTTTTCCTACAGCTTAAAACTCGCGCCGCAATTGCGCATCAACCGGCTGCGCGCCGATCACACTTTTCTCGAGCTCTATGAAAGCCACCGCGCGTGGCTGCGGCGGCACGAAGTGGCCGTGGATCAGCTCCAGGAGCTGGATGCGGGCAAAATCCAAACCGAGATTCAGCAGGATTTGCGCGCGCAAATTTTGCACAACATCGCGAAGGGCGTGCTGACTGAAACGGCTGAAGGGCACATCCGTTATTCGTGGCGCGGGCTGTTTTTTATTTGGTTCCAATTCCTGCGCGATCTCGTGCGACTTTCATGAAAACTCTTGCTTCTTCCAAACGCCCTCGCGCCGCGGATTTGACCACGATCGACCAGGTGATGGTCGAGGAACGCGCTGCCTCTTTTTCAAAAAGGAGCATCAAGGCCGGCGCGAAACTCGCAGGGCTAAAGATGGTCGTTTCGATGATGGATTTGACGACTTTGGAGGGCAAAGACACGCCGGGCAAAGTTGCCTATCTTTGCCGCAAGGCGATGTCGCCGCTCGATGCGCATTACGGCGCGCCGCGCTGCGCGGCGGTGTGCGTTTATCCGAATCTCGTGCGCGCGGCGAAAATGTTTGTGCGTGGAAGCAAGGTTCGCGTCGCGGCTGTGGCGACGGCGTTTCCGAGCGGCCAGATGCCGCTGCCGGTGAAGCTCGAAGATACGCGGCTCGCGATCGAGGAAGGCGCGGATGAGATCGACATGGTGATCGATCGGGGCGCTTTTTTGGCGGGCGATCACGACAAGGTTTTCGATGAAATCGCGGCGACGAAAGAAGTCTGCGGCGAGACGCATTTGAAAGTGATTTTGGAAACGGGCGAACTCGGCAGCTACGATCAAGTGCGGCTCGCCAGCGACATCGCGATGCGCGCCGGCGGCGATTTCATCAAGACTTCCACCGGGAAAGTCACGCCCGCCGCGACGATGCCTGTGACATTGATCATGCTCGAGGCGATTCGCGATTATTTTTACCAAACCGGAATCCGCATCGGCATGAAACCGGCGGGCGGGATCAAGACGGCGAAGGAAGCGCTCGCTTATCTCGTGATGGTGAAGGAAACGCTCGGCGACGACTGGCTCTCGCCGGAGCTGTTTCGCTTCGGCGCGAGCACCTTGGCGAATGACGTGCTCATGCAGATTGTTAAAAGTGTGGAGGGGAATTACCAGGGCGCCGATTATTTTTCGTTGCCGTAAAAGTTGGATGAATCAGCGGCGTTAAATTACGCGCGCGCAACGCATTGTTTTCGTATTGAGAAGCAATGAAAGTGAACCTCAAAAAAATTCGTGAGGCCGGTGCTGCCGGCTATATGCTGCTTTGGTTGCTTGGCGTGCCGATTCCGGTGTTGTTCGTCATCTTTTTGCTGCGCGGATGCTCGTAAAATAAATCTTGCGTCCGCCGCTCGTCCTCGTCATGTTCGCCACCAAACAGCACAGATGCATTCGGGAATGCGGGATTGTCAGTTGAGTAATTTCAGTGACGATTTGAAATCCGAAGACCGGATACCGTCACCGAAGTTTTCTTTGCTCTACAAATAGAATCGATATGGGAAACAAACTCTACATTGGCAACCTGCCATTCAACGCGACTGAAACCGACTTGCAAGACCTGTTCGCACAGGCTGGGCCCGTCAGCGAGGTGATGCTGATGCAGGATAAATTCACCGGAAAATCGCGCGGATTCGCATTCGTCACCATGGCGAGCGAAGCCGATGCGCAAGCGGCGATCACACAATTCAACGGCAAACAATTTGAAGGCCGCGCACTCACAGTCAACGAAGCTCGTCCTCGCGAGGAACGCAGCGGCGGTGGCGGTGGCGGTGGCGGTTATCGCGGCGGCGGTGGTGGGGGCGGAGGAGGCGGACGCGGCGGTTATGGCGGCGG
Organism: uncultured Verrucomicrobiae bacterium; assembly: GCA_963836755.1. Lineage (GTDB taxonomy): Bacteria > Verrucomicrobiota > Verrucomicrobiia > Chthoniobacterales > Chthoniobacteraceae > JAJPJG01. The sequence goes on from CAWIKF010000002.1 coordinate 200,474, forward strand.
CGGTGGTGGGGGCGGACGTGGAGGCGGCGGCGATCGTCGCGACTCGCGCCGTTACTAAACCGGAACTTCGAACGATTTAAAAAAGCGCGGCGTGTTCAGCACGCCGCGCTTTTTAACGTCCGAAAAACCACCAGCCGTGCCGCGCTGGTGGATTGGATGAGGCGATTTGCTCGGCGGGTTGAGCGTGAGCGACATGTGCAATCGGACGCGCGGATCTCCTAACGACAGGCCTCGGCGGCGGCGTTCCAAAAACGTGAACGATCGAACCGACCTCGGCTGTAGCGTAAAATAACCGCGCTTTTGACGCCGGCATCCGCACGCATCCGTGCGACGCGGCGTAGCCAGGCAAAATCCCGGCATGCATGCCCGCCGCGCCGTCAAATCGCATGAAATATTTCATCGGCGCTGGCTTAAACATGCAGCCTTTCGGCACTGCCATGGCAGAATCGGCGCCGGAAATCACTACTCGTCCTGTCGCCTTCTCCACGATCTGCCCATAAAGGTTTGAAAAATGATTCGGATCTTTTTCCAGCACTTCGAAATCTCCGGTCGGCGTGAGATGTCCGACGCGACCGCTTGAGATTGGCGACTCGTAAACACGGTGGCCATCGTGCAGCAGATACGCTTTTTGTTCCCGCAAATCGATCTCGATGGAAATCGCCGACTTTGGCTTCGGCCGCGGCGTGGCAGCCGGTGTGGGCGGCGCGATATCGGTGGATAAAGGCGGAACGTTCGCCTGGTCCGTAGCGGGCGCGGTCTGTTCCGTCGGTTTCATCGGATTCGGCGGCGCGAAAGCGGCGGCGGGAGCTGGCGAAGAAATCGTGGCGGCGTCCTGCGAAAGTGCGCATGGACTCGCGCAGCAAATAAACCAAAACGCGACCCAGCGAAAACGAAGCGGATTTGGCATAAACGTCCAAAACCTTAACCAACGCAGCTCCAATTTGCAATTGTGCGCGACAAGCCTTGCCGATTTTGCCAAAACCCGCTGGTGACTATTTCCGAAAAAATCGACGGCGTGACGGTCGTCAATCACCCGCTTATTCGCGTGAAACTTACGCGACTGCGCGATCGGGACACCGCCTCGGAAGAGTTCCGCCGCGAGCTCCAGGAGCTGGCGACGCTGATGGCTTTTGAGGTTGCGCGCGATTTCCAAACGGAGCCAAAGCCTGTGTTGACGCCGCTTGGCGAGTGTGGCGGCTGTGTGCTCGCGCGACCGGTCATCGTCGCGCCAATCCTGCGCGCAGGATTATCGTTTGTTGACGGAATGTTAAACGTTCTGTCGGATGCGAGCGTCGGTCACATCGGCTTGTTCCGCGATGAGGAAACGCTGCGGCCGGTGAGTTATTATTTCAAACTCCCATCGCATCTCGCGGACGCGGAAGTGCTCGTGGTCGATCCGATGCTGGCGACTGGCTGGAGCGCGACCGCCGCAATCACGCAGTTGAAAGAAAGCGGCGCGCGGCATTTGCGCTTCGTCTGCCTCGTGAGCTGTCCGGCGGGCTTGAGCCAATTGCGCGGCGCGCATCCGGACGTGCCGGTTTTCACCGCCGCGGTCGATCCAGAATTGAACGAACGCGGCTACATCGTGCCAGGGCTCGGCGACGCGGGCGACCGTTACTTCGGAACTTTTTCCAAAGTGCCTCGCGCGGATTTGTAAAAATCCGCAAGCCCTGCTGCAACCGCGTCCGCGTATTCCCGGTAAAGACTTTTACGCGACACGCCATCGACCATTTTTTCGCCGTCATAATCGCCTAGCTGCACACGCTGCCAGACACTCGGACTGTTCATCACGTAAGGCTCGATGTAGACGACAGGGCAGCTGTAGAGCCGATTCGCGAGGAGATTGCGCGCCCAGACGTAAGGGTTCTGGCCGATGCGATGTGCATTTCCATTCGTGTATTGATAGGGCGGCAGCCCGGTCGCACTGGCAAGCGCGCTGGCGATGTGTTCGGCGGCCGGCAATTCTTCGCGATCGCTGCCGTTGAGCAGCTTCACGAGCATTTCGAAACGCACGTCGTCGAACGCCAGTTCCGCTGCGCTATACGATCCGTTAACAAGGAGATGCATATGATTTTTGTCCACGAGCGTTGGCTTTTTCGGATCACCCCAGCTTTCGGCGTTAAAGTGCAGACAGAGCACGATGTCCGGCTGAAGCTGGCGATTGACGAGCCGCGCGCGCTGCCGGATTTCCGCGGTGCGATAAAAAAGCAGCTCGCTCGTCCATTGGATCGAGCTGAATTTCAGGGGATCAGATGCACCGGCGAAAGAGTCGTGAATCTCCGGCACATCCTGCCGTTTTAAATCTGCGATCGCCGCGTCGCGCAGATCTTTGGGCCGCAAATTCGTCACCGGCTGCGCGCTGTCGCGCACGAAGGAAACTTTCGCGCCTTGCGCGCGCAACTGCGGCGCGAGCAATCGCGCCACGAGCAACGTCATGTCGCCTTCCGTCACCGCTTTCGTGTCAGCGCCGATCTGAAACCAGCGCTCTTCCATCTTTGCCCAGCGGCCGCCGAGATGCCCGGGATCGAGTGCCACAGAAACGCCTGCAAGCGGCTTCAATGCTGGCTTGCGGGCCGATGCGGGCGTCCAATAACGAGGCGAAATTCGCGGCGTTCCAGTTGCGAAATACAGTTCAAAAAAGCCGGTCGATGTCTTGATGATCGCGTCGTCGGAGTTGATTTTGATGAAGTCTTTCGCAGCATCATCTGGTGCATAAACATTGTTGAGCAGGCGCGCGAATTCGTCGTGCGTGATCGTTTTTTGAAACGCTTCGAGCCGCGACCAATCGGGCGGAGTTCCGAGCGTGCTGAGATTCGCCGCCGATCGCGTGCGCGAGGGAAACAACCAGCATCGCGAAGCCGCAGGCGCATGCTGTTTTCAAAAATCTCGCGAGGCCGGATCGCTGCATCAAAAAATCGAGTGCGTCGCCACCACCCTCCATTTATAAATCAGCAAAGATGCTGAAGATACTTTTTCTTGGCGACATCATCGGCGAGCCGGGACGCCGCGCCGTCATTGAGACCGTGCCGGTTTGGAAGAAGGAGCGCGGCATCGATTTTGTCATCGTGAATGGCGAAAATTCCGCGGGCGGGCGCGGGATCACGCCGAAAATTTCGATCGATTTGCTGCGCGCGGGCGTCGCGGTGATCACGACCGGCGATCACATCTGGGATCAAAAAGATGTCGTCTCTTACATCGATACCGAACCGCGCCTTTTGCGCCCGATCAATTACCCGGAACGCACGCCCGGCCATGGCTCGATTGTGCTCGAAACGCCGAAGGGAAAAGTGGGCGTCATCAACGTGCAGGGCCGAACTTTCATGCAGCCGATTTTGGAAAATCCTTTCCGGATCATGGAGCTGGCTGTCGCGAAAATGCGCGAGGAAACGCCGGTCATTTTTGTCGACGTCCACGCCGAAACCACGAGTGAAAAAATCGCGATGGGCCGCTTCCTCGACGGCAAAGTCAGCGCGGTCGTCGGCACGCACACGCACACGCAGACCGCAGACGAGCGCGTGTTTCCTGAGGGCACGGCGTTTCTCTGCGATGCGGGAATGTGCGGTCCGACGGAGTCGATTTTGGGACGCGAGATTGATCCGATCGTCGCGCGCTTCATCACGAATCTGCCGGTGAATTTTCCAGTCGCGAAAGGTCCGGTGAAACTTTGCGGTGCGCTCATCGAAATTGATGAAACGACTGGGCGCGCACTTTCCATCACACGCGTCGCGGAACTTTTTGAGCCTGCGGAATACCCGGCTCCACAAAAATAAACGGCGTCGAAATTCAGCTACCGCGAGTCGAGCAGCGCCCTGTTTTTCCAAAGATAGCCGGCGCCTGAAATCAAAGTTAGCGCGATCGTGATGGTGATCAAAGTCGCGCCGCCATCAAACCAGGCAGCGAGATACCACGCGGGCGCCGCCGTTTTCCAGCGCCACAGCTCTTTGAGCGAAAGGAGCGCGAGAAAGTAGATGACGGTCGCGATTTGCCAGCCGGTTTTGTGTTTGCCGAGCGCTTCCGCCGCGAGCACGCTGCCGCGCGAGAGTGCCAGCAGCCGCAGGCCGGTGATGAGAAACTCGCGGCTGATGATGATGACGACTGCCCACGCGGGAATCGCGCCCAAAGGAACCAGGCAGATGTATGCGGCGGCCATCATGATTTTGTCGATGAGCGGATCCATCAATTTTCCAAAATCGGTGACGAGCGAATAGCGTCGCGCAACCATGCCATCGGCATAGTCGGTCACGCCCGCGAGGACGAAAAGAAAAAGCGCAAGTGTCTTGCAATACGGAAATCCGCAGCTCAACGCGGCGACGAAAAATAGCGTCAGAAAAAATCGCGCGGCAGTAAGCCGGTTCGCCAGGTTCATCGATGAGACTTTTACGCGCCGAAGATTCGAATTTTGGGAAAAAGAGACAACATGCAGCGCGGGGAATTGCGACCTAAGATTCGGAGCGAAAGTTCGGCGCGAGCGCCGCTTCCGGGGAAAACACGTTTGCCACAGCTTTAAGTTCCAGATAGCGTCGGTTCCCTCAATTCCCAAATCCAAAAACTCAATTTTATTCCAATGAAACAATGCGACATCGGTTTGATCGGGCTCGCCGTAATGGGCGAAAATCTCGTGCTCAACATGGAAAGCAAAGGCTTTTCCGTCGCCGTTTATAACCGCACTACGGCCGTCACGGAAAAATTTGCGGCCGAGCGTGCGAAGGGCAAAAACATTGTGGCGACGAAAACGATGGATGAATTCGTCGGCGCGCTTTCACACCCGCGCAAGGCGATGATCATGGTCAAGGCGGGCGCGCCCGTCGATGCGGTGATCGACCAGCTCGTGCCGCTTTTGGAAAAAGGCGACGTCATCATCGATGGCGGCAATTCGCTTTTCACCGACACGCAGCGCCGCTGCAAAGAGCTCGAGGCGAAAGGAATTCACTTCGTCGGCTGCGGCGTTTCCGGCGGCGAGGAGGGCGCGCTCAAAGGTCCGTCGATGATGCCCGGCGGCTCGCGCGAATCGTGGGAAATCGTCGCGCCGATTTTTACAAAAATCGCCGCGCAGGTCGACGGCGTTGCGTGCTGCAAATACATGGGCGCCGATGGCGCGGGCCATTACGTGAAGATGGTGCACAACGGCATCGAATATGGCGACATGCAGCTCATCTGCGAAGCCTACGCGATTTTGAAAGATTTGCTCGGCCTCGAAGCGAAGGAGCTCGCAGAGATTTTTACCGAGTGGAATGCCGGCGAACTCAACAGCTACCTCATCGAAATTACGTCGCAAATTTTCAAGAAGATCGATCCCGACACGGGAAAACCACTCGTGGACGTGATCCTCGACAAGGCCGGTCAAAAAGGAACCGGCATTTGGACGCTGCAATCGGCAATTAAACAAGCTGTTGTCATCTCGACGATCAACGCCGCCGTGGAAGCGCGTGTGATTTCCTCGCGAAAAAAAGATCGCGTCGAAGCGGCGAAAATCCTTCCAAAGCCTGCTGCCAAGCCATATGACGGGGATCGATCGAAATTGATCGACGCCGTGCGCGATGCGCTTTACGCGTCAAAAATCGTGAGCTACGCGCAAGGAATGGAACTGCTCGCCGCAGCGAGCGTCGAGTCGGCGTGGGACCTGCACTTTGGCGACATCGCCACGATCTGGCGCGGGGGCTGCATCATCCGCGCGCAGTTTTTGAATCGCATCAAGGAGGCTTACGAACGCAATCCGCAGCTCAACAATTTGCTGCTCGATCCGTTCTTCAAGGAAATCATCGAGAAGACGCAAGCCAACTGGCGCTTCGCCGTGGCGCAGGCCGTTGAGTCCGGGATCGCGGTCCCCGCCTTTAGCGCATCACTCGCGTATTTCGACAGCTACCGACAGGCGCGTCTGCCGTCAAATTTGTTGCAGGCGCAACGCGATTTCTTCGGCGCGCACACCTACGAGCGCGTAGACAAGCCGGGCGTTTTCCACACCGAGTGGCTGCAATAGCCACGCGCTAAAACGGACAACTTCCGAGCTAATAGGCTTGGATCGTCCGGCTCTCGGTCGTCGTCGTGGTCGTCTGCGCGGGCTGCGGTTCATCGTGGGCACAGCCGGTGCACCAAACCAACGCCGCCGCGGACAAACTGAGGATGAGGATTCTTTTCATAGTCTTCCTCTTTCGCGGTGGCGCGGCGAATTGAGTGTATGACGCGTGGCAGGCAGGCAGTTTGAACAAACGCATGCGCATGTTAAATGTGGTGATGCGAAAAATTCTCCTACTGCTGGCGGCGCTTTTGTTTTTCGGCAGAGCAGGAGAATCGCAGATCTACGAAGGGCGCGAGCTCGTCCGTGCGTCGCTCATCGCAGATGTGGACGCCATTGTGCCCGGCAAAAAATTCACCGTCGGGCTGCTGCTCAAAATGGAGCCGGACTGGCACACTTATTGGCAATATCCCGGGGACGCGGGCATGCCCACGCGCATCGATTGGGATCTGCCACCGGGCTTTCGTGCTGACGCGATCCAATGGCCGCTGCCGGAAAAGGTCGTCGAGCCCGGCGATCTCTGGACCTACGCGTATCGCGACGAAGTCTTGCTGCTCGTCGAGATCATGCCGCCGTCAAAAGTCCCCCAGAAAACAGTCACGCTCAAGGCGCACGCTCACTGGCTCGTATGCGACAAAATCTGCGTCCCAGGCGATGCGGAGCTTTCGGTGCCACTGGCCGCCGCACCTGTAAACAAACCGGCTCACGAGGAATTGTTTGCAAAGTATCGCCAACAAATCCCGCGAGTCGGCGCACCGTTCCAGTGGCACTGGGAAACGAAATCCGGCCAGGCGTTGCTCACGATTCACGGTGCGCAGCTAACTGATTTCTTTCCGCTGCCGCCGACACGCGCGACGGCTGATCACCCGAAAATGGCGACGGCCGGCGATGCGACCGTGATCACCATTCCCTTCAGCGCCGGCGCGCCAGATCAACTTTCCGGCGTGGCGGTCGTGGATGAGAACGGCGTGCACACCGGCTGGTTCATCGCTTCACAAACCTCAGCACCAGCCTCGGATCAATCAGTTAACGCTCCGTCAGCTTTTGGCAACACTTGGAAATTTTTGTTTTTCGGATTTATCGGCGGAGTAATTCTCAACGTGATGCCGTGCGTGCTGCCGGTGATCGCGTTGAAGATGTTTGGCTTCATCAAACAGGCCGGTGAATCGCACGCCAAAATTTTTCGGCTTGGTCTCGCATTTGTCGCCGGCATCTTTGTCTGGTTTCTGGCTCTGGCCGCCTTGATCGTCGGCTTTAAATCGGCGGGCCATGAACTGAACTGGGCCTTTCAATTTCAGCATCCGGCGTTTCTCGCCGGCATGGCCGTCATCATTTTTATTTTTGCGCTCAATCTGCTCGGCGTTTTTGAAATCGTGCTGCCGGGCACGACGCAGACTCACATCGCCGATCTTTCGGGACGCGAAGGCTACGGCGGTGCGTTTTTGCACGGCGTATTCGCGACACTCATGGCAACGCCTTGCACTGCACCATTCCTCGGCCCGGCTCTGGGTTTCGCGCTGGCGCAACCGCCGGCGATTGTGTTCGCCATGTTTGCAGCGATCGCGGCCGGCATGAGCGCGCCGTATTTCGTGCTGGCCATCAATCCGGGCTGGCTTAGTTTTTTGCCGAAGCCAGGCATGTGGATGGTGCGGGTGAAACAGACGATGGGAGTGCTGCTGCTGGGCACGGTCGCGTGGCTCGGGTGGGTGCTTTACCAGCAGCATCAAATGAGGCATGAACCCTTCGCCCCCATTCTCGAAGCGGCTTTGAAAAAGGGTCGGCCGGTCTTTGTTGATTTCACCGCGGACTGGTGCGTGAACTGCAAAGTCAATGAACGGCTCGTCCTCAAGAGCGATCCGGTGCAGCGAGCGTTCCGCGACAACGACGTAATTTTTCTTCAGGCCGATTGGTCAACGGGTGCGACGGACATCACCACGCTGCTAAAACATTTTGGTCGGGCCGGCGTGCCGCTCTACGTGCTTTATCCGGCTCACGGCGAGCCGATTGTGCTGCCGGAGGTGATCACCCAGCAAATCGTTCTGGACGCTCTGCAGGGCGCCGGAACGTAGCGAACAAAAAATCGGGGCGACAGGATTCGAACCTGCGACCTCGTGGTCCCAAACCACGCGCTCTACCAAGCTAAGCTACGCCCCGAATTACACTCGCGTTCTCCTGCACGCGGGTGGCTACTAACGCGGTTGTGGAGCGTCCTGGCAAGTTCAAACGGCGAGCGACCGCGGCACGCGCATGTCGATTTTTCAGCGGCATGTTATTTGCTCCGTTTGGCATTATGAAATTATTCCGGCCTCTTCGCCGCCAAAGTTCGCGTAAGCCCTTCCGCTACGAGATCGTTTCTTGCGTGACGGCCACTGGCAAAAAAGTTCCCGCTATGTGGACCGGATACAACTGGTGGTCGGAGAGCGGCGAAATTGTCCCGGCGAATTGGCATCGGTAGACTTCGCTAAGAGGTGGGAAGACTTAACAGCGGTTTTACTTTCGCTGATTTTCCTTGTCATTGGAGTGGGCTCATGTAAACCCGTTCGATTAGGTTTATGCGGCAAAATGTTTCTCCCGGGAATGGCACGTTAACGAGGCGGATATTGATCGTGGATGATCATCCAATCTTTCGCAAAGGCATGATACAACTCATTGAAAACGAGAAGGATATGGCGGTCTGTGCCGAGGCTGAAACTGCTACGCAGGCTCTCGCAGCGATTGTCGAGTTTAAGCCGAACATGGTGATTTTGGATGTCAACCTAAAAGGACCGAACGGGATCGACTTGATGAAATCCATCAAAAAGTCAGTCCCTGATTTGCCTGTGCTTGTGCTTTCCATGCACGACGAAGCTTTATTTGCCGAAAGGTCCTTCCGCGCAGGCGCCCGTGGATATGTGATGAAGCAGGAAGCTTCGGAGGAGGTTCTATGTGCGATTCGTAAAGTGCTTGCGGGTGAATTTTACGCGAGTCGTTCGATGAATCTCGAAGTCATTCTGCGATGCGCAAAGGGAGATGCGGGGTCGGAGTCTTCACCTGTCGATAAGCTAAGCGATCGGCAACTCGAAGTGATGCAGTTGATCGGGCGCGGACACGGCACCCGGCAGATTGCGCAGGCGTTGAGTTTAAGCGTGAAGACGATTGAAAGCCATCGCGCCAACATCAAAGAAAAGCTCCATATCAAGACGGCTCCAGAAATGACGCGGTTTGCGGTGGAATGGGTGACTCAGTCCTTTTACAGCAGCAGGGATTCAGGATAAGCCAGCGGTGGCACAAGGTTTGCTATGGAAGCGAATATGAGCTTGATCATTCCTCGACGACGTTTGGACCATTTCCCTCTCCCAATTCCCGTTCGCAGATAAGCCAGCGACCTGTCTGACGCGCTAGCCCTTTCTGCTCGTCGCAATCTGTAGAATGGCAATGTCTGCTGGAGTTATGCCGCTAATGCGTGCGGCTTGTCCAAGCGTCGACGGACGGATCATTGAAAACTTTTGCCGAGCCTCGCTGCGGAGACCTTCCACGGTGCAGTAATCCAGCTCCGGCGGAAGCGTTCGTGTTTCCAGCGCCTGAGCTTTTTTGATCGCGTCATTTTGACGAACCACATACCCAGCATATTTTTGTTCCAGTTCTAAATGTTCCCAGCTCGCAGAGCTGAATCCACGCAACACATTCTCCGGCAGAGCTTTCCAGCAATTTTCAGGGCGCTTAAGCCACTGATGCAGTTCAATGTTGTCGTGCCGAACCCTCCTCGTCTCTGAAGCGATTCGTTCGACCTCGTCTTTTCGCTGACTGAATTTTCTCCAGCGCCGGTCCGTTACCAATCCAACTTTGTGTCCCAACGGCGTCAACCTCAGGTCGGCGGTGTCCTGTCGCAAAAGAATGCGATGCTCTGCGCGGCTCGTGAACATACGATACGGCTCCGTGGTTCCTTTGGTGACCAAGTCGTCCACCATAACGCCGATATAGGCTTCAGTCCGAGACAGTTGGATTGGAGGCTCGTTGCGGACCTTGAGAGCAGCGTTTGCCCCAGCTATAAGTCCTTGAGCCGCAGCCTCTTCATACCCGGAAGTGCCATTAATTTGCCCGGCGAAGAAGAGAGACTCGATGCGTTTGGTTTCCAGAGTGGAAGAAAGTTGCGTTGGCGGGCAAAAGTCATATTCCACTGCATAGCCGGGGCGTATGATCTCCGCACTTTCCAAGCCATTGATAGTGCGGATAAACTCGTATTGAACCTCATGAGGCAAACTTGTGGAAACGCCGTTCACATAAAACTCGTCAGTATGACGTCCTTCCGGCTCCAGAAAAATCTGGTGCTGACTTTTCTCGGAAAATTTCACCACCTTGTCTTCTATTGAAGGGCAATATCGCGGGCCAACCCCCTCGATTCGTCCGCAATAAAGCGGAGATTTGCCGAGATTATTGCGAATAATGTCATGCGTGTGCGCGCATGTATGGGTAATCCAACAAGGAAGTTGTTCCACATGGAACCTTCCATCTCTATAGCTGTTTAGCGTAAAAATGTCATCAGGTTGCCGCTCCAGCAGTTCGGGGACAAAAGTGAAAAGCGGTGGCGGGTCATCTCCGGTTTGCCGCTCGCACTTGGAAAAGTCGATTGAGCGGCCGGAGATTCTGCAGGGAGTGCCGGTTTTGAACCGATCGGTCTCGAATCCAAATTGACGGAGGCTGTCGCTCAACGTCGAAGCAACGTCCCCCATCCGTCCCCCTTTTCTGCTCTCGAGGCCGACGTGCAGCAGCCCTCTCATAAATGTTCCCGTGGTGATAACTACCGCTAAGGATTGGTAGCGCGCTCCGAGGTCTGTCTCCACTCCGCACGCCCTTCCATTGGATTCCAAGATCCGGGTGGCGTTCCCTTGTTGTAAGGACAACTTCGGTTGCCGTTCGCACTCGGCTTTGGCGCGAAACTGATAGGCCTTCTTATCGCACTGTGCGCGAGGCGCGCGAACGCTCGGCCCCTTGCTCATATTCAACATGCGACACTGGATGGCGGTGGCGTCCGCGTTCACTCCCATAAAGCCGCCCAGTGCATCGATTTCGCGCACAATGTGCCCTTTGGCCAACCCGCCGATGGCTGGATTACAAGACATTTGTCCAATCGTGTCCGCGTTTTGCGTCAACATTAAGGTTTCACACCCCAGACGCGCGGACGCTAAAGCGGCTTCGATCCCTGCGTGACCCGCTCCAATGACGATGACATCGAACCTCTGTGGATACTCAAACATGTTCCACGTAGAACTTAAAGGTTGAGAATGCCATTTTTAGCTCGCGGCAGCAATTCCGTTAAGCGCATCGCAACGACTAATCCCGACAAATTAGCGGATTTGACTTCCATATCCGGTGCAAATTCCGCCATAACCTGCCGACAGGCTCCACAAGGTGCGACTGGCTCAACCGAGTCGGCAACGATTACGATTTCCGCGAACTTGAGGATCCCAGCGCCCACCGCAGAAAAAATAGCGCTTCTTTCCGCGCAACAGGTCAGGCCAAAGGAGATATTTTCGACATTGGCGCCGGTAAAGACGTTCCCATTCAAAGTCAACAGAGCAGCTCCAACTTTAAAGTGCGAATATGGCGCATAGGCACGCAAACGAGCCTCGACCGCAAATTGGAAGAGTGTTTGGAATTCCACAGAAAAGTTGAGTGCAGATTCGATTTCGCTATTTACAGCGACGGACGACAATTGTATTCAAAATAGCTTGCTATGCAAACTGTCGCTGAGTCTCCCACCTTCGCTGACGCAGAAGTAAATCGGCAGCTCTCTTCCGCCTCGAAGATCGGCTTTCTCCGCCATATGTTTCGCATCCGTCGGTTCGAGCAGCTTGCGCTCAAATGCTACAACCAAGGCAAAATGGGGGGCTTTCTGCACCTTTACATTGGCCAGGAGTCCGTCGCGGTTGGCACCATTTCGCTGCTCGGAGCCAATGATCATGTGATAACCGCCTACCGCGATCACGGGCATGCATTGGCCGTCGGAATGTCGATGAATGAATGCATGGCGGAGCTTTTCGGGAAGGTTACCGGCTGCTCCAAAGGGAAGGGTGGATCGATGCATTTTTTTGCTCCCGATAAGAACTATTGGGGCGGGCATGGGATCGTCGCGGGACAAACTCCGCTGGGGCTCGGGTTAGCTTATGCTCTCAAATACAAGGGCTTACGCGGATGTTCTCTTTGCTATCTCGGAGACGGAGCGGTTAATCAGGGGGTATTTCATGAGTCGCTGAATCTTGCGGCGCTGTGGGACCTTCCCGTGATTTACATTATTGAAAACAATCAATATTCGATGGGCACCAGTCTCGAGCGCTCATCCTCCTTCAAAGACTCCCTGGCGCAACGTGCTGATGCTTACAACATCGCTTGGGACATCGTTAACGGAGAGGATATCTACGAGGTCCGGGCCAAAACGCACGTCGCGATCGAACGCGCTCACGTGGAGGTGCGGCCGACCATTTTGGAGATCGCGACCTATCGCTATTACGGGCACTCTGTGGCGGACGCCAACGCGAAAAAATATCGACGGCCGGAAGAAATCGAGGATTACAAGGCAAACCACGATCCGCTGCGTCTTTGGCAGAAACAAGTGATCGAGGAGGGATTAATCGATGAAGCCTCGGCCCATGAGATGGATTTGGAAGCAAAGCACGAAGCAGAAGAGGCGGTAAAATTCGCTGAAGAAAGTGCTTATCCCACCGAAGCGGACATCTTCAAGGACGTGTATTACGAAGTTGATCATGCATCTCAAAGCGCAAACCGCGGCAAGCACTTTTTTAACGAATAGTTAACGCTAGTATGCCACTTCTCACATATCGAAAAGCGCTCAACGATGCCCTGGCAGAGGAAATCATGCGGGACGAAAACGTCTTTGTCATCGGGGAAGAGGTCGCCGAATACAATGGCGCTTACAAGGTCACCGAAGGTCTTTGGCATCGCTTCGGCGATAAACGAGTCGTGGACGCTCCGATTAGTGAAGCCGGTTTTATCGGACTGGGCATCGGCGCTTCGATGCTCGGCCTACGCCCCGTGATCGAGTTGATGTTCTGGAGTTTTGCTTACGTCGCCTACGATCAAATCGTCAATAACGCAGGCTGCGTCCGCTACATGTCCGGCGGCCTCATTAACTGCCCAATCGTTATTCGCGGACCGGCTAACGGGGGGACCAATGTCGGCGCGACGCATTCGCACACTCCTGAAAACCTTCTCGCAAATGTTCCAGGGCTCAAAGTCGTCGCACCGGCTACAGCTTACGATGCGAAAGGGCTTATGAAATCCGCCATCCGGGACAACGATCCGGTCTTTGTCATGGAAAACACGCTTCTCTACGGCGAGCAATGGGAAGTGCCCGAGGAGGAGTATCTTGTTCCGCTGGGTTCCGCGGAAGTCAAACGCGCGGGCTCTGACATTTCTCTCATCGCACACGGTCGATCGGTCATCACTGCGCTCGCAGCGGCCGAAACGCTCGCATCCGAATACAAAATCAACGCGGAAGTCGTCGATCTTCGTTCCATCCGCCCGCTGGACGAAGAGACGATTTTGCAAAGCGTTCGCAAAACCCATCGTGCTGTAGTGGTGGATGAAAGCAAACCGTTCTGCGGAATCAGCGCCCAGATCGCTGCGATGCTTCAGGAAAAAGTTTTCGACGATCTCGACGCACCGATTGGCCGCGTCAACACGCTCGACGCGCCGGCAATTTACAGTCCGCCCGTCGAAAAACTTCAGCTGCCGAATGTCGCACGCATCGTTGACAAAGTGCTGGCTGTTTGCGCCTGATATTTCCCATGTCAATTCCCATCGAGATGCCCAAGCTGAGCGACACCATGACGGAAGGAACGCTCGTCAAGTGGCACAAAAAAACTGGCGACAGCATTGCGATCGGCGATGTGCTGGCGGAGATCGAGACGGACAAGGCGACCATGGAAATGGAAGCATTTGATGAGGGCACACTTGGCGAGATTTTCGTGCCGGAGGGAGGCAAAGCCGCGATCGGCGAAAAGTTGGCTGTGCTTCTTTCAGCCGGTGAAAAAGCGGAGTCTGTCAGCAAAACCGCAGAAAAAGCGACAGCATCAAAAGCTGCGCAACCAGCTCCTGCCGAACAAAAGCCCGAGGCTGCACCGGCCATGCCCGTCGCCAAAGCAAGCGGATCTTCATCAACAGGCAATGGACGCGTCCTCGCGTCGCCGCTCGCCAAGAAAATCGCGGCGGAAAAGCATATCGATCTCCAGGGAATAACGGGCACCGGACCGGGCGGACGAATCGTCGAGCGCGATCTGGTTGGAAAAAAGTCCACGGTCCCACAAGCCGCGGCTGCAGCCAAAGCGCCGCCGGCAGCCCCGCCAGCAGCGGCAGGCGAGGGAGATCAGCGCATTTCACTTTCCGGGATGCGCAAGACGATTGCCAGCCGCCTGGTCGAGAGCAAAACACAGATTCCGCACTTTTACCTCAATATCGAAGTGGATGCTGGCGAACTGATGCGGCTGCGGGCGGAAATCAATGCCGCCGCCGAAGCGTCTGGGCAGCCGAAGCTCACGGTCAACGATTTCGTGCTGAAGGCCAGCGTCGCGGCTGCGGTGAAAGTGCCAAAGGTCAATGCGGCGTGGGCCGGCGACGCCGTCATCCAATACGCGAATATCAACCTCGCCGTCGCCGTCGCCATCGATGATGGACTTGTCACGCCAGTTATTCGCGCGGCGCAGGCGAAAGGGCTGCGCGCCATTAACGAAGCTGTGAGGGATCTGGCGACTCGCGCTCGGAACAAAAAACTGAAGCCCGAAGAATATCAGGGCGGCACGTTCACCGTTTCAAATCTCGGCAGCTACGGCATCGAAAGTTTTTCCGCGATCATCAATCCTCCGCAGGCGCTCATTCTTTCCATTGGATCGATCGTTAAAAAACCTGTTGTCGATGCGAAAAATCAGATCGTGGTCGGACAGCGCATGTCCATCGGCATGAGTTGTGATCATCGGGTCATCGACGGCGCGATCGGAGCCGAGTATTTGGCCGAGCTTCGCCGGCTCATCGAAAACCCGGCGTTGATGTTGCTTTAGGTGCGAAGTCTTTGCGCTGCGTTAATGCAGACGGACGCCTTCTTCCTCGAGAACTTTGAAAATCGTTTCGAGCATGTCGGCAAAATGCTCGCGAACTACTTCATCAGCGGCATTGCTGCGCAAAGCCTGAAACGCGTCGTAGCTTTCGCGTAACTTTAATCCCAGCAAGTTGGTGAGCTGCGCGCGATCGTCTCCTCCATGCGACGCCGCTGCGGCGCGATCTTCGTGATCGGAAGCCAGTTCTTCCAGGCGATGACGCAGCTCGCTGACGGTTTCTTCGAGCTGCGCATTGTGTCGCTGGAGCGCTTCGACGTCAGCGGGAGTTTCCTCGGGTGCGGTGCCGCGTTCGCGACGTGACGAACGGCCGCGACCGCCGCCTTCGCGTTGCGCCAGCGTCCGTGCTTCGTGCAATTCTTTTCGCAAAGAAGTCACGTGCGCCTCAATCTGCCGCAAAGCCTGGTTGAGATCAAAAGCAGCGCCGCTTTCGCGCCGTTCACGCGGAGCGGCGCGCCGCTCGCCGCGCGTGCTCGCTACCATGCGTTCGACTGCGGATCCAGTTGCGGCGCGGGCCTCGTCTTCTTCGGACATCGGTTCAGCGTCGGCGGATTCAGCCGACTGTTCCGTTTCCTCGCCCTTGTCCGGAACGACTTCCGCGATCGCAGCGGGCAATTCCGGCACCTCTTTTTTCAATTCATTTTTAAAGCGGGAGCTCCAGCGTTTCACCGCCTTCGCGATGAGCGCGCACTGGTTTTCATCAAGTTTTGCGAGCCAGCCAATCGCGGAGAGCCACCGGACAAGGGCGAGCTGCGTGAACGGCGCACATGGCGTGTCGAAGCAAACTTCGACCGCGCAGGCGATCACGGGCTCAGGCGCGCCCCACGATCCAACGGCGAGATTTTGCAGCCACGGTTTGCCTTTGCCGACAAACACGTTTGCAAATGTCTGGCAATCGCGCGCAGACATCGCGCCATCCACTCGCATGTCGCGGCAGACATCGGTCGCTATTTTTTCCACAGCCTCCGGGTCGACGGCGAAAAGGCCGCGCGCGATGCTCAGGCGCAGCCGTTTGCCCGCATCGGATTTTTGTTCGGAGAGCGAGTGAAGCAGCAGCTCCCGCACATCCGGCTGCAGGTCGGGCCACGTGGCGACGACCGCAGTCACGCCGACATTCCATGGGAAAGTCACGAGCGCGTCGACAGCCGCCGGGATACCGCCGCTGCCGGAAAGCAATAGTTCCTTCGCGAGATGCACCGCCTCATCTTCCTGCGCGGGAGTCAGCCGCGCGGTGGCCGGCGGCCTCGCAGGCGGCGGGACGGTTTCCATCGGTTCCGAAGATTCGGCGTTTTCTGTCATGTCAAAAAAGATTTAGGTGAGATCGGAGTAAACAGCAATTTCGTTCGCACCTTCGCGCTTGGCACCCCTGATGCTTAAGCAGAAATGTGCATGACTGAAACTAGAAAGCCCGTGGCTCTCTCGCAAGAACAAGCCAGGGCGCTCAAGAAAAAACTGCGAAGCCTTCGCTGGCATCCCGAAGCAGTCATGCGCGAGATCGCGCTCATCCAGAAATTGCGCCTCCTCGTCGAGGCGCCTCAAAGTTCGCTCCGCAATCCGGAGCAACTGGGCTAAAACAGAAGCCGCGCCTAAGAATCATTTTGCCGAAACCTTCCAGTAGTCAAAACGTCCGCGGATGTGCTTCTCGAAATAATGTCCCTTCGATTCAGCGGCCATGAAGTTCTTGAAAGTCTGCAGCGGCACATTCGCGTAGCGGTAAGCTTCGCCTGAAGCAAAAACCACCTGCAGCGTTTTCGTCGCGTGATGGTATCCAATGGCGCGGATCGCTTGCGAATCCACCGGAAACAGTTTGATCCAATGAATCACCGGCGGCTCCGCGCGAAGGTCTGACGTTGACATCACATACATCGAACCAACAACGCAAAAGATACCTCGGAAGAAACGGAAGCAACCTTTGAAGTTCATTGTTCCTCCCCAAACTCTTTTAGCTTGGCTCGATGCGCGGGAAAAGCGGTGTCGGCTTTCCAAGTTGATGACCATCCGGAAGGCCGCCCCATATCGTTTCGGCCAGCTTGAAGCGCGACTCCTTTCCTGCCTCGTTCAGCTTCCAGTTGAGCTGATCAAAGATCCCGTGCGCAGCTTTTGGTAAAACCGGTGAGATCAAGATGGCTATGACGCGAAGTGACTCTGCGAGAGTATAGAGAACGGCATCGAGGCGCTCGGCCTGCGCGGGGTCTTTGGCTAGCTTCCACGGTGCCAAAAAATCTACAGCCGCATTGCAGCTACTTACTAGAACGCGAACATTCTCCACTGCTACTTGGAGCTCAAAAGTCTCCATATATCGTGCGTAACACGAAGATCCTTCAACGCCGAACCTTCGCATCTGAGCCAGATATTCTTCATCGTATGCGTTCTTGATTAGGCATCCTTCCCGATACTGGAGAACCATTTTTAGAACCCGATTAAGCAAATTCCCCAAGTCGTTTGCGAGGTCGGTGTTGTAACGCTGAACCAATCGCTCCTCGGAAAAATCGGCGTCCTTTCCCGTTGAGATGTCGCTCATCAAATAGTAGCGCAAAGCTTCCGCGCCGTATTTGTGCGCGAGTGCGTCGGGGTCGATGGCATTGCCTAGACTTTTACTCATCTTTGCGCCAGCGATATTCCACCAGCCATGAACAAGGAGCTGTGGCATCTCGTCGTCGGCGAACCCGAGCGCGTGCAGCATGATGGGCCAATAGACTCCATGTGCAGGAATGAGGATATCTTTCCCGATGACATGCAAAGCAGGCCATAGCTCGCGAAACCGCTTGTTTGCAGCATTCGCGGTAGGATCATAGTCCGCGAAGCTGATGTAGTTCACCAGCGCATCGAACCAGACATAGGTGACAAAGTCGGGATCAAAAGGAAACTCTATGCCCCATGCAAGCCGTGCCTTTGGTCGCGAGATGCAAAGGTCACCGGAAAGTTTTTCGACGGCGTTGATGAGTTCGTTTTGTCGAAAGGAAGGAGTTACAAACCTTTCATGACTCATGATGAAACCAAGTAGCCACTCTTTGTGCTCTGCTAGCTTGAAGTAGTAGTTCTCTTCTTCACGAAACTCCACCTGGCCCCACTCCGGGCCAAACTCGCCGTCCGGTCCGCGTTCTTTGTCAGTGAGAAATTGTTCCTGACGAATGCTGTAGTAGCCACCTTGTTTGGCTTTGTAGAGTTGACCTTCATCGCGAAGACGCGTGAGGATTTTCCCGACACATTCTTTGTGAAGCGGATCAGTCGTCGCAGCCCATCGGTCATGGCGGACATCGAGCTTGTCCCACAGCGCGACAAACTTTTGCGTAATGCCATCGACGAACTGCTGCGGCGCGATGCCTTGCTTCTCGGCTGACTGCTGGACTTTCTGCCCGTGTTGATCGACGCCGGTTAGGAAAAAAGCGTCTTCGCCTTTCAGCCGATGATAGCGTGCAAGCACATCGGCGAGGATTTTTTCGTAAGCGTGTCCAATGTGCGGCGCGGCATTGGTGTAATCAATCGCGGTGGTGATGAAGAACGTCTTGTCCATCGGTGCGAACAAAGTGCGTAATGGTTTCGATTAAGGCAACGAGGAAGCCTTTATCGCGATGCGTTCATTTGATCTTAACATAATTCTCAATCTCATCGGCGTAAGCTGCTGGGGGGTCTGCTTTTGGTGGATGCACACCATCTCGCGGCGTCAGGAGAATATGTTGCAAGAGCTGCACAAAGTGATGCGTCGCACGGAGGAGGTGTCGAAAGCGGAGCACGAACTGATTAAGGAAGTGCACCCGAAAATCGCGAAGATCGAGGAGGATGTCGACCAAGCACTGGCGCAGGGCGTGATGCCAGCAGAGAGTCCT
Source organism: uncultured Verrucomicrobiae bacterium (assembly GCA_963836755.1). Classification (GTDB taxonomy): domain Bacteria; phylum Verrucomicrobiota; class Verrucomicrobiia; order Chthoniobacterales; family Chthoniobacteraceae; genus JAJPJG01. The sequence continues at coordinate 219,418 of CAWIKF010000002.1, forward strand.
AGTGCGGTTCCTTGACGAGGCGCGTCGGCGTGCCGTCCATGCGAACTTTCATCCCAATCTCCCGGTTATTCGGATTGCTCGCAGGAATCGTGTCCGACCATTTCACCAGCCAATACGTGATGCCGCCGAAGACGCTCGGGCGCTCGAGTGTGACGGAGACGACGTAAAGTTTTTGCGTGAGATTGCGCGAGGCGAGATCTTTCTCGGCGATGTCGAGCGCCTGGCGTGCGGAGATGGCCGGCCGCTCGGTAGCGAAAAGCGCCGGCGCGTTGCAAAGCAAAATCGCCAGCGAAAGGATGATGAACTTCATCCGCAAAGGGATGAACCGCTTCGCGAAAATACGCAAGCCTGCCGGCTTAAGTTTCCGGCGCTTCGGGCAATTCTTTGGTTGCCGGCGCTTCGGGCAAAACTTTTTTCACCAAGCGGCTGACGCCGTCCTGCGCAAACTCGCTCGCGGGATAGAGTTTTTGCGCTTTTAAATACCACGCGAGACTTGAGCCGACCTGATCTTTTTCCTCGAGCTGCTCCGCAGTCCGCAGCGTGTGGACAAAGTCGGCGGCCTCGGTCGTGAGGTTCGCGCGGAGCTGGTTGAGTTTGCTGTCGTCGGGATATTGCTTGAAGGTTTTCTCCAGCGTTTCCCACGCGCCGGCATAGTCGCCGTGCTTCTCGATCTCGCCGGCTTGGATGATCGCGGTCTCGATGATCTGCATTTGATCGAGCACTTTTTTGAGCTGCTCCTGGCGTTGCGGATACATCGCGGACGCGGCGATGAAGCGAAGTTTGTCGTCGTAAATTTGCCGGTAATTGTGCTGGCTGAGGAGCTGGTCAAAATCGACAAGCGCCTTTTGCTGCACGTCGCCTTGCGAAAAAATCGCGCCGGAGACTTCGGCGAGCGCGGGATTGCGCGGCCAAAGTTCCGTCGCTTCCTTCAACTCATTTTCGAGCGTAACTTTGTCGCCACTCACCGCGGCGTTGCGCGCTTTCGCGAGATGCATCGCACTGACGGTGCGCGCGGTTTCGATCGCAGCCATCGGCTTCGACGTGTCGAAATCCTTCGCAGTCGCGCTCATCTCCTTGACCAGTTTTTCCGCGAGCCCGTAATCCTTGACCTCGATCGCGGAAATGAGCTGGTAACTTTTTTGCGAAAAATCGAGCACCTTGCGCTTTTGCTCGCGCGGCAAAGTTCGGATCTCCGGCATGAACTCACCGATGCTGAATGCCTCGGCGAGCCGCTTCGATGCGCTTTCCAACTCATTTTGCTGCAGCAAAAACTGAAACGCCTGCACGCCCTCGCGCACGTCGCGAATCGCTTCGTTAGCGAGCGCGTCCATCGTGCCGACGGTCGGCGGCATGCCGGTGCTCTTGGAGAAAACGTCTTTCGTGTCCTTGCCGACTTCCAGCGTCGTGTTGTCATTGTTGAACACGGCGCGATAAAAGCGCGTGCCGATGAGGACGTGCTGGAAACGGCGCTGCAAAAACAACTGCACGAGCAGCGCCTGGAATTCGATTTTTGCCTGCAGCTGCGACAATTCTTTCTTGGCTTGGTTCGTCTTGATCGTCGCCAAAATTTCTGCAAGTCGCGTGACGTAGGGCTGCATCTCCATGTCGCGACGGTTCTGCTGTTCCTTTGCCCATTGCTGAGCCTCCACGGCGTTTTTCGTGGAAGGCGCGCCTTCGAGTCTGCTGGATTGGGCGGAAAGTTTCGCGTTCCACTCCGCATGTTTGCGCTCCTGCTCCAGCGCATCGTTCGCCGTCGCGAGGCGATTGCTCGCGTCCTGCGCGCGCCACGCGCTGTAAACTGCGTCGGCGAGGCTGTCGCAAAGCCGCGCGTCGATTTCAAAACTCGATGCGCGCGGCAGCAGACGAAACGCGTCGTCGACATTTTTCGTCGACATATTTTCCGGCGCAAGCTTGTCGAGGATCGTGCGAAGGATCAGTTGGTATTGCTGATCCTGCTGCGTCGCTTCCTCGGGCGCGTTGAGATATTTCTCAAACCGCGCCTCGAAAATCCGGTTGTTGTTAATGTTCCAGCTGTGGCCGTCCCACGAAACCATTTCGCTGCCGGGATCAAACATTGGCGCGTCGCCGCCGAGGAATTTTCCTTGGTTATTCGATGAGGCCGCGGGCTGTCTGGCTGGTGCTGATGCAGGCGCGGCTGCGGGTGCGGGTGCGGGTGCGGGCGCGTCGGGAACTTGAGCGCGCAGCAAACAACTGGCCAATGTCACACAAACGGTGAGAGCAACTTTTCTCATATTTTGTGAATGTCCTCCGCGCGGAGGACACCTTTGTCGCCGACTTCGATCTTCAAAAGATAACGCTGACCTTTCTGAATGTTCATCGCATTGAATGTAGCTGGAATCAAGACGGGCAGGACATCGGAGCCGGTATCGACCGAGTAAAGACGACCCTCCTGCGGCGACCACGCGAGCTGCGTATCGACGGTCGCGGTAATTTTGTAAACATTGCCGCGCAGGCTGTTCGCGCTTTCCAAATACGCGGGCACGTCGAGCGGCGTCAACGTGCGAAACGGATCGCTGACCTCGCGATAAAGGAAGTAGCCTCCCGCGAGCGCGCCACACAGCAGCACGAAGGCGACGAGGATGAGTGCTGGGTGGAGAGATGAACTTGCGCGGCGGGCCATTCGCTAGGACAAGCTAATTTTCAAGGGCCGCTTTTGCAATTTGCAAATGCGGCCGCTATTCCCACTGGCTGCGCTTGCAGCCGAGATACGCGAGCAGCAGCCCCGCGGCGACGTGCGACGCGAGCACCCAGCCGCAAAGCGAGAGCGCCGAGAGTTCCGTCTGCGAAACACTGTGCACAATGTCGTAAAACCTTGTGTCGCGCATCGTTTTGAGATAGCCCGACCATCCCCAATACGCCGCGATGAACGGCTGCGTGAGCCAGCCGATCACGCGCGGCAGCGCCAGCACCGCACCGGAAAGCGGCAGCTGAAACCCGACCAGATACACGCTCACGAGCGACGCGTGCTCGGCAGTTTTCATGATGCTGGAAATGCCGAGACAGACCGCTGTCATCGCCGCATTCACGAGCAGCAGCACGCCGGCCTGCGTCGGCAGATCGCCCGGAAACCGGCAAATGGTGCTGACAAAAACCGTCATCCAAATGGACTGCGCCGCGACGAGCACTGTGAGGAAAACCGCTTTGCTCGCGACGTAGCTCGACGCGCGGACGCCGGCAAACTTTTCCTTTTCGAAAATCGCGCGCTCGCCGGCGATCTCGCGCGCGGCGTTGTTCGACCCGATGAGGGTGAGCAGGATGACCTGGAACATCACGAGGCCCGAGACGAGGCTGCCGACGCGCGACGATTGCAGCGCGAATGAGGCACTCTCGAGCAGCTGCTGCACGGCATTGCCGGTGCCCGTGAGATTTTGAATCTGCGGCAAACCATCCCACGCAAAAATCACCACGAGGCACGGGAAACCGAAAAGCAGCGCGAGCTGCAACGCAAGCTGCGCGCGGTCGCGCAAAAAAATCCGCCAGCGCCGCCCGAGCAAAGTAGCGAACTGGTCGAGCACCGTCGGCCGCTGAAAATCATCCGCCATATTTTCCGGCTCGCGCACGACGACGGCCGCGGGCATCGACGTCGGCGCGGCGCCCGGATCGGCCTCCGCAGGCGTGACCTCCTGCTCTTCATCGCGCAGGCTCGCTTCGTAACTGACGCGATGTTTTTGCCACGACGCATGCCACTGCGCGGCCGAGCGGCGGCTCAGGCTCGAGAACAAACCGTCCGCATTTTCAAGGCTGAAATAATGGAGCATCAATTCGGGCGGGCCGTGAAAAATCAGACGTCCTTCAAATAGCACCGCGACGCTATCGTGCAGATCGAGATGCCGCAGACTGTGCGTGACGGAGAGGACGACGCGCGAAGTTTGACGCCGACCGCTGTCGGTTGATTCCAGCGGGTGTGCGAGCTTTTGCAAAAGCCGCACAATCTCGTCCTCAGCCTTCGGATCGAGGCCGCTCGTGACTTCATCGCAAAGCAGCAGCAGCGGCGAGCTCACCATTTCGAGCGCGAGCGAAAGGCGCCGCTTTTGTCCGCCGGAAAGGACGCGCACGCGACGCTCCGCGATCTCCGGGAGGCCAACCGCGTCGATGATTTCATCCGCGCGCTCGATTCGTTCCTCGTCGCTCATTCCGCCCACGCGCAGCCGCAGCGCGGTCTCGATGCTCTCGGCCACAGTGAGCAAATCAAAGGCGATGCTGAACTGCGGCACGTAGCCGATTTCGTGCGGCGCGAGATCTTCCTCCTCGAGATTGCGGCCTTCCCAATGCACCGAGCCTTCATCCGCCACACGCACACCCGCGATCAATTTTAACAGCGTGCTTTTGCCGCAGCCCGACGGACCGACGACGGCGCAGAGATGGCCTTGCGGAAAGCGCGCCGAGACCTCGCGCAGCAGCCACGATTCCTCCGCGCCGCGGTGCGTCGCGAGCGAAACATTTAGCAGCTCAAGCATGGAGTTGGATTGTGTGCGCGATGCGCTAGGGTTGCAAACCGGATGCGAAATTTCTCCCGAACCATCACGTGGACCTTCGTCGGTTTGTTCGTGTTGCTCATCGCCGCCGTGATGGCCGCGCGCATCGGTTTCAACATGTATTTAAACAGCGACGGCTTTCGGCAAAAGATCGCCGCGGCGACTGGCCACGCGTTGAAAGCCGACGGTCAGTTCATGCCGCTGCATCTCACCGGCGAGACGATTTACACCGACGGGTTCGACGCGCGCGGCACCGACGCAGCATTTTTTTCCGAGCTGCGCGCCGATCAAGTGCGCGCCGACTTTAACTGGCACGGCCTGCTCCACCACGCGTGGCAGATCGACCAAATCGAAATCCAGCGCCTCGAAGTCAAAGTCGCCGATCGCGCGCCGGCACAGCATCCGCGCGAGTCGGGCGAAAAAATCACGCAGCCGGTGAGCAGCGGCTGGAAGCTCGATTTGCGCCAGGCGAATGTGCGCGATTCGCGTTGGAGCTGGGGCGGCGCGAACATGCTCGCCGGCGAAGTGACTGGCGCCGCGCTGAAATTGACGCCGAGCGGCGACGCTTGGTTCATCGATGTCGACGGCGGGAAAATCGCGCAGTCCGGCTGGCCTGAATTGCAGGTCGAATCAGCGCGACTCCGGTATCAGCCGCCATCGCTTTACGTTACGCAAAGCACGTTGCACAGCGGCGGCGGCAGCGCATCGGTGAGCGGCGAAATCGACTTTGGCCAGAGCGCCGATCTGCAGTTGCACGCGGAAGGTTTGAATGTTTCGCCGCTGCTCGCCGCGGACTGGCGCGCGCGTCTCACAGGAAAAATTTTCGCCGATGCAAAAGTTCACGCGCCGCTCGGCGACGCTGATTCCACGGGCCTTTCCGTCGAAGGCAGCGCGCGGCTGGCGGACGCGCAACTGACTGCGCTGCCGGTGCTCGACGAGATCGCGACTTTCACGCGCACGCAACGTTTTCGCCAACTCGCACTGAGCAAGGCGTCGCTCGATTTCTCGCGCAGCGCGACCACATTTTCCGCGAGAAACGTGGTCGCCGAAAGTGAAGGTTTGCTGCGCGTGGAGGGCGCATTCACGGTCACTGGCGGCCAGCTCGACGGCACATTTCAAGTCGGCGTGACGCCCGCGTCGTTGCAATGGCTGCCCGGTTCGCAGGAGCGCGTTTTCACCGTTTCGCGCGACGGATATTTATGGACGCCGATGCGGCTGAGCGGCCCGGTGGATCATCCCGACGAGGATCTGACGCCGCGCCTGGCGGCAGCCGCCGCGGGCGCGGTGATCAAAGACGTGCAAGGCACCGTGCACGACGCGGCAAAAGGCGTGCTCGACCTACTCCTGCACTAAGGTTTGACCGTCGTGCTGATGCCGAGCCGGAACGCTTTTTCCGCGCTCGTGAAAATCTTGTCGATCTGGTCCTTGCTCTCGACCCGGTATTCGATCGTTTTCGCGTGCGTCGTCGTCGGATAACTTTTCACGACCTTTTGCCAGACATTATCCTGATCCACGCGTCCGGCCGCTTCCTTCGCGAGGTCCTGGAGTTTGTTGATCGTTGATTGCCCGATGCCGAGCGGCGAGTTCGGCGTGAGCGGCTCGATGTAGTAAAAGCGGACCGCAAATGTGCCGGACGTGTCGACATTGACCTCAGTCACGCGCGCTGCGCCATCGACGACATAATCCTGCGTGCTCACCGACACGATCGACCGCACCGCGGCCTCGTAGATTCCGCCCGGCAATTCGCAACGCCATATCGGCAGCCGCGACGGAGCAGCCGTCGGCGATGGAGTGGGCGTCTGCGCGATGGCGACGGCGATGAGGGTAAAAAAAAGCAGCGATGCGAGTTTCATGATGTTTTGATTTTGCCGCCCCACGAAAGGATTCTCGCCTTTGTGCCGGCGGCTTCCGCTTCCGGAATCTGACCATTGCGATTGTAAAACAAAGACAAACTCGTCCAGCCGATTTGGTCGTTCGGCTGCAACGCCACCGCTTTTTTCCCGGCGTCGATCGCTTCGGGAAAACGGCCGAGCTTCATCAACGCCATGCCGAGCGCGTGCCAGCCGTCGAAAAACTCCGCATCGATCTCGACGCAGCGCCGATATTTTTCCACCGCCGATTCCAATTCGCCGAGCGCAAGGTCGCCATTGGCCTCGTCGAAAAGTTCCTCGGCCAATTCGCTCATCGTTAAATCTCCGCTAGCGCTTTGCAATTTCCAGTTTCGCGGCTTCGCGCCGCACGCGCAACCATTCGAGAAACGCCGTTTCGGATTTTTGCGCGGCAAAAACAGGTTCCATCATCGGCTCATCCTTCGCAAATTGCGCGGGATCGACCGGCAGCCGGCTCTTCAAATAAACCAGCATTCCGCCCGCGTCCGTCGGGACGAATTCGCTGAGCTGATTTTCGCCGAGCTCGACGGCTTTTTCCATGATCGCCTGCTGATCCGCAGTGTCGGCCGCGGCGGGCTCGGCGAGCGAGAAAGGAGGAATGGCCTCGACCTTCTGACCTGCCGCCAAAGCCGCATCGGCAAAGGGTTTGCCGGCTTTGAGCGTGGCTTCGATTTGGTTACGAACCGACGTGGCCTTCAACTGCATCGCTTCGTGCGCGCGCTCCATTTTGACTTGCTCGATGACCTTCGGCCGCGCCTCGTCAAAAGTCAGGCGACGCGCGGGAATAACGTCGAGAAGACGCATCACGTAAAATCCATTTTCGCCCTGAATGACGTCGCTGTCCGGGTCAGTCATGGCGAGTTGAAATGCGGCTGCGGAAAGTGCGGGAACTGCCGCCATGCGCGGGTCGGGATTTTGTTGCGAAAAGAGCGCGCTGGTCGTGACGGGCGCGGAAAACTTTGACGCGATGGCGTCAAACTTCGCACCTTTTTCCAGGAGCGCCTGCGTGAAATCGTTGGCGTGATTGGCGAGTTTTTCGAGCGCGGCGTTGCGATCTTTGCCGGTGAGTTTTTTGTCCGCGTCGCTTAATTCAAAGCTCGCGTATTCCACTTTGCGCTGCTCGTCGGATCTGAATTGATCCTTGCGCTGATCGAAAGCCTTCTTCGCGTCGTCGTCGGAAATTTGGATGCCAGCGACGAAGTCGGCTGTGTTAAAACGGATGACGGCGGCTTCCATTTTTTGATGCTCAAGATCGTAAGCGGAGCGGAATTCCGCAGGCGTCGGGACAACTCCGGAGGCGATGAGCGCCTTTACTTTTTTCAAGCGCAAATCGTCGCGCACGAGGTCGTCGATGACGGTGTCGGTGAAGCCGCGCGGCGTGAGTGCGCGCTGGACGAGCATCGCGAGTTTCGTGGAATCAAACTGCCCCTCGGTTTGCAGCGGACGCAGGGTGAGGATCGCGGCTTTGACTTCGTCGTCGCTGACAGTGATTTGCAGGCGGTCCGCTTCGTGGCGCAGCACCATCAGATTCCAGACGAAATTATCGACGGCGCGGGCGCGGTCGTAGCCGGCGAGATCCTGGACGAGGTCGATGAGGCCGAGCTCAAGAGCGACGTAAAATTTTCGCCCATCGCGTTGCGCATCAGTGTCGGAAACATTATGGCCGTAGATCGTTGCGACGGTGTCCGAACCGGTGCGCTGGAGGCGACCGGATTGGGTGCCATTCCAGAACCAGACGAAGGTGATGATGATGAAAACGGTGACGATGACCATCAGCGTTTGCTGATGTTTACGGAGAAGATTTACCATTGGTCGGCGGCCTGAAAATACGAGGGATTATGGGTTGCGTCGGAGCGGCATGTTGCGGTAATTTGTCGCTCTTCGATGAAGCTAAGACGTTGGTTTCCCCTCCAGCAACTCCTTTTTGCAGCGCTTGTCTGCATCGCAATCGCGGCGCGCGCGCAGGACACGCTGACGCTGCGCGACGGGCGCACGCAGGTGACGAAAATCCTCGGCGTGTCGGCATCGGGCGTGCAGATTCAGCTCGGCGCCGCGGGAACGATCACGATCCCGATGGCGAACATCGCGAAAGTCACGATGGCGCCGCCGGCGAATTTTACGTCCGGCATGACTGCCTACGCCGCGGGCGACCTTCCGACGGCGCTCTCGGACATCAAGGCAGTGGTCGATAAATTCAAGGGCTTGCCGACGGATTGGGCGCAGCAGGCGACCGCGGCTCTCGGCGATATTTATGTCGCGCAGAACAAATTTTCGGAAGCGGAGGCGGCTTACAAAGATTTCGAAAAATGGTATGCCGCGTCCGGTTCGCAACAGGCTGAGGTCGGCATGGCGCGTGTCGATTTTTCCAAAAAAGCTTACGCGGATGCGACGAAAAAACTCGAGCCAATCCTCGCGCAGGCGTTGAAAGTAAAAGTCGCGCCGAAAGAGACGGCTGCGACCTACAGCCAGGCATTTTACTTATCCGGCCAGCTCAAGGAAGCGAGTGGCGATTTTAGTGGCGCCCTCGAGGATTATTTGCGAACTGTTGCGCTGTTTCCACAGGACCGCATCGCACTGGCAAACGCACAGGAACGTGCCGACGCGGTGCGGAAGGAACACGGTGTAGCCGCCCCCTGATTTTTTTAAAACCAATTCATGAAAACCCTCAGAAATTCCATCCTCCTCTTCGTCGCGCTGCCCGTTGGCAGCGTTTTTGCGCAGCAGCCGGCGGCACATAACGAATCGATTTTGCAAACGATCAAATCCGGCGGTCCGCTTGGGATCCTGATCTGGTGCGCCATTCTCGGCGCGTCGATCACGATGGTGACCTTCATCATCCAGAATATTCTTTCGCTGCGGAACGAAAAGCTGGCGCCGACTCCGCTTGTCCAGGCTTTGGAAAATGAAATCACCGCGGGAAACTATCAAGGCGCATGGGAGACCGCGAAGTCGAACAACAATTATCTTTCGAACGTCCTCCGCTCCGGCCTCGAACGTCTTGGCCGCGGAAAAGAAGCGGTCGAGGATGCCGTTGCGGAACTTTCGCTGCGTGAAGCAACCAATATCCGCACGCGCAACAGCTACCTTTCCGTAATCGGCGTCGTCTCGCCAATGATCGGATTGCTCGGGACCGTCATCGGCATGATGAAAGCATTCGCAGTGCTCGGTTCCAGCGGCATCGCCGATCCGCGCGGCCTCGCGTCGAGCATCGGTGAAGTGCTCATGGCGACGGCGAGCGGTTTGTTCATCGCCATCCCGGCATTCATTTCCTACTACATTTTCCGCAACCGCGCGCAGCAGGTCATCGTCTATGCCGACGATCAAATTAACCGGCTGATCGCCGACATTCCCTACGAGGAATTGGCCGGTGTGCGCATCGGTGAAAACTTTGATCCCGGTGCTGGTGCGCTTGTTTCCAGCGCTACGCAATCACGAAAAGTTTCCATGGCGCTGACGACGAACTGCCCGGTCTGCAATGGCGCCGTCACTCCCGGTCAAAATCCGTGTCCGCATTGCGGCTCGACGCTGGACTGGGCGCAGTAGAAAGATTCCGCGTCGATGCACAAGCTGACGCAAACGGAAAGACGGGAGAAGGAGCGCAAAAATCCTCCGGAGGAAGATCCGGAGTTTCAGATCGCTCCGATGATCGACATTCTGCTCGTGCTGCTCGTCTTTTTCATGTCGATCAGCTCGACGGAAGTATTGCAGTCAAACCACGAGATCCAGCTTCCCGTCGCGAACGATGCGAAGAGCGCCTCAAAAAACAATCCGGGGCAGGTCATCATCAACGTCACGTGGCTTAATCTAAGCAACGTCGGCACCATCGAGGTCAATGACACTCGCTACCCCGATGCAACAACGATCGTGCCGATTTTGCAAAAATCCATCAAAGCGAACCCGCTCGCGCGCGTGCTCATCCGCGCGGACAAGGATGTCCGTTACGCATTTCTCCGCGACCTCATGAAGTCGATCGGCGACGCGGGCGTGACCAACGTCACGTTCTCGGTCGTCGATAAAGAAGCCCCACCAAAATGAAACAAACCCACCTCAAATAATATGGCAGGATCCGTAGGTTCAGAAGACGGCGACATCGGTTTTCAAATCGCCCCAATGGTCGATGTGGTATTTGTGCTGATGCTTTTTTTCATGGCCAGCGCAGGCAGTCAGGTGGTGGAAAAAGAGCTCGGCATCAACCTCCCGAGCGGCGCTTCATCCAAAAGCGGCGGACCGCCGCCAACCCCCATCATCATCGACATCTCCGCCGAGGGCCAGGTCACGATGAACAACCAGGCCTACGGCACGCCAACCGACAAAAATCTCACCGGGCTGCGCGAGTGGCTGAAAAATGCGATCGAACAATTTGGCGACAAAGATCCTGTCATCATCCGCCCCGCGCCAGACTCGCGGCATGAGCGAATCATGGATGTGCTCAATGCCGCTGCTGCTGCGCGCGTCAAAAACCTGACGTTCAGCTAGCGACGCGAAACAATTACTCCAAAAAAAAGCGCGAGGTCTTCACCCCGCGCTTTTTATTTTTCCGCGAACGGAAGTTAGTGCGTCGTCGTCGTGGTGGTGCTCGATTCGTGTTTCTCGACTACTCCACCGGTCGCCATCGTTTTGTGGACGATGATTTTTTGCGCGACCATTCCATCGCCGTCTTTCGCATAGATCACTTGCACCGGCACGCCGGTTTTGATGATCGACATGTCCACCGGATTCCCGTTTTCGTCGGTGACGGTGGTGGTTTTGGAATAGGAGTAAGTGACCGGCGCAGCGCTCGATTCACTTTTCAAGACAACAGTCGTCGGCGACATCTCGCTGATGGTGCCGGAGGATTGCGTCGTGGTCGTCTGGCTGACTGCGACTTGCGCAAAAGCAGCGGGAGCTGCGACCAGAACTGCGCTTGCCGCAAGGCTCGCTGTTAAATGACGGAGTGATGTTTTCATAATATTTGTTTGCTTAGTATGCCCGATTTTCAGCGGGTTGGTTTCATCCTCGGTATCGTATATTTCACGCCGTCTGGCCGCATATCGGCGCATGCATGACGATTCTGTTCGTCCAAAAAAACTGCTTCCCGCGCATCAAATGACGGTCGCCTTTCCTCGGCGGGAATTGCGGACGACTTTGCCTGCATCCAGCTCTACCACTTGATCCGCAGCCGGCATCGCATCGGGAAGTGCCGCCGTCAAAATCACCGTCGTGGAAAACTTTTCCACCGTGCGCGCGAGCAATTCGGAAAATGTTTCCATCTCGTATCGCGACAGCTGTGCTCCCGCATTTTCCACGAGCAAAATGTCCGGGCGATGCGCGACAGCGCGCGCGAGGGAGACGCGATGTTGCTCGAGCAGCGTGAGAGAATCGACGGCGCGTTCCGCGACTTCGGAAAGTCCAGCGAAGTCCATGAGGTCCGCTGTTTGTGTGCGCGCCTGCTCGACTCCGAGGCCGGAAATTTTGAAAAGCGGCATTGCGATATTTTCCACTGCGGAAAAGTTGGTGAGCAAAAACGGCTCGGCAAAATGGAAACCGAAATGCCGATTGCGCATCTCGAGTCGCGACTGCGCATCCAGCGTGCTCGTCGGCGATCCGTGGAGAAAAAGTTCGCCGGCGTCCGGGATCTCCAGCAGACCTAAAAGCCGGAGCAGCAAATTTTTTCCACACCCTTCTGGACCGCACAGAACGCTGATGGTGCCCGCTTCGAACTCGAGCGCGACGTCGCGCAGGCCTGCAAAAGCGTCTCGCGCGCAGCATAATTTTTCGGCGCGCAAAAAATCAGCCATCAGAATTTAATCCAGTCATCGGGATGGAGCCGGCCGGTTTCGCAACGCTTGAAAACGCAAACCCATGTCGCAAGCAGCCAGCCGCTGACGAAAGCGGCGAGGAGCGGATAAACGAAATTCCAAATGAGCGTCGCCGAGCTCTCCTCGCGGAAGCCGAGCACGATGGTTTGATTTACAAAATTCAGCAGAAAAAAATGCAGCCCGGCGACGAGCAGAAACCAAAGGAATTCCCACCAGTTCCTGCGCAGGAATGAAACGTGATCGCGCAGGGCTTTGCGCAGCGATTCGCTGTGAAAAGTGAGCGTGATCTGCACCGTCGCCGCCGCGATCAAAAACAGCGCGAGCAGCGGGCGCGCGACCCAATCGATGTAGGTAAAAGTCCGGTCGACGTCGGCGGGATCGTTGAAGTGAAAAAGGAGCGCGTAGATGCGCGGAAGGTCGATGAGCAGTGCGCTGACGAGCATCACCACGGCGGCCCATTTGACGACGAACGAGAAGCGGCGAATCGCGAAGTCGAGCAAATGTGCTGGAGTAAAAGTAAGGCCGCGGACCCAGACGTAAACCATCAGGATGAGATAAATCTGCACGCAAACGCCGAAGAGATATTCGAACAAAAACGAAAGCCAATCGATGAACGAAAACCAGCGGAGCAGCAGCAGGCCAGGCGCGACGCGATTGAGCACCGGCAGGCTCGGGCCGAAAAGCACGGGCTTAAAAGTCGCCGCGACCGCGCAAACCATGATGGCTCCGTAAACGAGCCAGCCGAGCCGCCCGAAACGTTTGCGCAGCGCGTTCCGCAGCGTGACGTGATGATTTTCCCAATTCCCGATCAGCAGGATCGCGGCGATTGCGGAGAAGGGAAACGTGGTGATGACGTTGTTAAACACTCCGGCGACAGCTTCCGCGGCGTTCAACGCGCTTTCCTTGATCAAAAGCATGCGCGGATCGGAGCGCAGCACCAGCCACCAATCCCCGAGCGAATGCACCTCGCCGATTCGGGGCGGGCTTTGCGGAAATGCCCAGACGAATGACCATTCAAAACTGGGCCGCTCCGATTCCGACAGCACGTAGAAATAAAAAATCCGCAGCGCGAGCTGGAACAGCGCATAGCAGAAGCCGAAGAGCGCGAGGATCGTCCAGATTTTCCGATACCGCCGCACGCAGCGGAATCCGTCGCGAAGGCTCGCGCGCACAGGATTCGTGAACATCAGCAGCAGATAGCTGCCGAGTGCGCCCGCGAGGAAAATCCCGAAACGATGCGCGATGAAAAAAGACATCAGGAGTCCGGCCGCGCGTTATTTGATGAAGCCCCAGTGCGGCTTGAACGGCCAGTAAACGAAGAGCGCGTAGCCCATGAGATTTTGCGCGGGGACCGTCCCCCAGTAGCGGCTGTCCGAGGAATTGTAGCTGTTGTCGCCCATCGCGAAATACGAATGCTCCGGCAATCGAAACGGGCGATCCGGCGCGCTCAAGTATCCATTCGCTGGCCCAAACCCGTAGCCGCGGTAGCCGCCGGGCGGGTCGTTTTGTGTGCCGCTCATCACGCGCTGAAAGCCGATTCCCTGCGCGAGCTGGCCATTGATATATAGATGCGGCGAATCGACGCGCAGTTCGTCGCCGGGCAGGCCGACGAGGCGCTTGATGTAAAACTGCGAGCCCTCGATGTGCTGCATCTCCAGCGAGCGATCGATGTCGCGGATGCCGGTCGTTTTGAAAACGAAAACTTCCCCGCGATGAGGCGGGCGAAAGTTATACGACATTTTGTCCACAAAGACGTGGTCGCCCGCATCGACATAGCCGCGCACCATCACCTCGCCCGTGCGGTATTGGCGCATCAGATCGAGGTGAAAATAGCGAAGCAGAGTGTCGCGCGGCACCCACGCGTGATAGACGCTGTGCGTGCACTGGATGTCCGTGATCGTGAAAAAAAACAGAACCTTCCGCTCGCGCAGATCGACGATCTGGTCGTTCGACTCGGCGATGACGTTGATGTAATTGCGACCGCTCACGACGAAATCGGCCACGCGCCGGAGCGGATTCGGCGGCGGATCGGTCGTTTCATAGCCGATGATACCGTTGAGCGTCGGCTGCATCGACCCGGTCGGAATCGTGAACGGCTGGAGAAAATAAGTGCGCACGCCGATCGCGACGACGATCGCGACGAGGAAGACTTCGCAGTTTTCCCGCCAGCCGGCATCGGCCACCGGCGGCAGATGACCGCTCCAGCGCGCGTCAAGTTTTTCCGCGGCCTCGTCCACGGCAACTTTGTCGCGATTGCGAATTGCCGCGCGCAGTTTTTTCATTTGCGCCTCGAATTCCGCAACTTCCTCCGAAGTCAGTAAATCCCGTTTGTAATGCAGCAATTTGCGCGCATTTTTCAGGATGATGTGCGCTTCCTTGATATAGCGCGGTGCGAAAAAATTTAACATTGTCGTGGCGGGCGGCGCTGCGGGATGGACGCCGCAAGCGAATGAAATTTGAAACCGCACATTAGGCCAGTTAAAAAATAGGTTCCTTCGCGAAACGGTCTTCCCACGTTTTCGCGGCACCGCGCCAGCCCTGAGTTGAACGAAACAATGATCTGCTTGTCGAAGTGGAGCGATTCATTTCGCGCCCGAAAAATCCCGAATTAAAATGCCCGTTCCCTCGCGTCCATGCGCCGCTGAATTTGCATCCGCTGCGCGGACGCACGCGTGGCGTTTTGGTTTGGTGCCACGTCGGCCAGCAGCACGATTCTGAGATGCGCTCGCGGAATTTCATGAGAATGCTCGTGGCGCTGGCGTTCGCGCTGGGTCATTTGCGCGCCGAGGAAAATGTGCGACCGCCGTCGCGCGTAATCACGCTCGACGAGGCTTACGATTTGACGCTTGCGAGTGACCAGTCGATCCGCATCGCGTTTCTCGAGATTCGCAAGGCGAACCTGCTCCCGTGGAGTGCGCTCACGCGGCTCGGGCCGTCGCTGACCGGCAGCGGAAATTTCGACCGCTCGCAGACGAGGAGCACAGGCGGCACGATCGTGACGAGCACGGACAACGGCACCTTCATTACCTCGCCGACCACGACGAATGCGCAGCAGCGCGGCGCGAGACTTTCCTTTCAGCAAACGCTCGTCGATTTCACCGTTTTTCCCGCGTATCATCTCGGCAAGCTTTCCGCGCGCTCGGCCCGGCTCGAATATCAATTCACCGTGCGGCAGACGCTTTTCGGCGTCGCACAGGCTTATTACGCGGTGCTCAAAGACCAGAGCGTCGTCGCGATCAATCAGCAGACGGTCGATCTCGCGGGGCAGCAGCTCGACCTCTCGCGGAAGCGCTACAACGCGGGCGATGTCGCGCGGCTCGATGTCTCGCGCGCCCGCGCCACGCTCGAGGATGCGCGCAATACTTTGATCCAATCGCAGAACACGCTCGCGGTCGATCGCAACGTCCTCGCGAATATTCTAAACCTCGGCGGCGACGTAAATTTTAAGCTGGCTGAGCCGCCAGCCGCGCCGGTCGTGGATGCGCCTTTTGAAACCGTGTTAAACAACGCGTTCACTCGCCGCGAAGATTTTCTCGCCGCCAAAATTGCCATCGATCAGGACATCGCACGCCGCAACGAAATCATCGGCGAATACGCGCCGCGCATCGTCGCGCAAACGTCCGAGGGCTTGACCGACTATCCCGGCCTCACGCGCGACAACCGCGTCTGGGACGCCACGCTTTCTGTGCAGATGCCGTTCCTCACCGGCGGTCAGCGCGAGCTCGATTTGATCACCGCGAATCATCAGATCAACGAAACGCGGCTCAATTTTGAAAAGACGAAAAAGTCGCTGCAGGAAGAAGTGAAAAACGCATGGCTGCAGGTCGGAACGCTGCAGGCGTCGCTCGTCGCGCTGCGCGCGGAGGTCGAGGCGAACGTGCAAAATTACAACGATCTCCAGGCGCAATATCAGGCCGGCAGCGCCACCAGCCTGGACGTGCAGGCCGCGCTGCGGGACTTGAATAATTCGCGCACGATGCTGACCGGGCAGGTTTATGCTTTCCAGGTCGCGCTGCGCGATTTGCAGCGCGCGCAGGCGGATTTCCAGGAAGGGCGCGTGCCGAAACTGAAGTAAAAAAATGTCTCATCTTACGAAAATAATCGTTGTCCTCCTGTTGCTCGCCATGGTGCTCGGCGGCGCGTGGTATTGGAAAAAGTCGCACACCGTCGACGTCAACTATCAAACTTCGGCCGTGACGAGAGGCGATCTGACCGAAGCGGTCACCGCAACGGGCACATTGAATCCGGTTTTGAACGTTCAGGTCGGCAGCCAGATCTCGGGCAATATCGCGAAACTTTTCGCCGATTATAACTCGCCGGTGAAAGCGCAGCAGGTGGTCGCGCAGATTGATCCGGCGATCTATCAGGCAACCGTTACGCAGGCTCAGGGCGATCTCGCGAACGCGGAGGCGGCGCTCGAACTGGCGCAGGTGAATGCGAAGCGCACACAGGAATTACGCGTTCAAAATGCGACGCCGCAGTCGACGCTCGACACGGCGCTGGCCACGCTGCACCAGGCCGAGGCGACGGTGAAAATCAAGGAGGGCGCGCTTGCTCGCGCCAAAGTTGACCTCGATCACTGCACGATTTATTCGCCGATCGATGGCATCGTCATCTCGCGCAGCGTCGACGTGGGCCAGACCGTGGCCGCGAGCTTGAGCGCGCCGGTTATTTTTCAAATCGCAAACGACCTGACGAAAATGCAGATCGACGCGAACGTCGCGGAAGCCGATGTCGGCAATGTAGAAGCCGGCCAGATGGTCGATTTCACCGTCGACGCTTTCCCGTATCGCACTTTTCACGGCAAAGTCGTGCAGGTCCGCAACGCGCCGATCACCGTGCAAAACGTGGTCACGTATGACACCGTCATCGGCGTCAACAACGACGACCAGAAATTGAAGCCGGGCATGACGGCGAACGTCTCGGTGATCATTGCGCAGCGCTCGAATGTTTTAAAAATCAGCAACGCCGCGCTCCGTTTTCGTCTTCCCGAAAAACAGGCCGGCCCTTCGCCGACGCCAGCCGCGCCGCCGCCCGGACGCAAGGTTCGTGGCGCGCGCAAAATTGAGCGCACCGTCTATGTGTTAAACGATGACTACACACAGCCGCGGCCCGTGCAAATCAAGCCCGGCATCAGCGATGGCATCACGACTGAGGTCACGGAAGGCTTGAAAGAAGGCGATAGCGTCGTCGTCAGCTCGACCGTTTCCACGAGCCACGGCGCCGGCTCGCACAATCCTTTTTCGCCCGGTCGCCATTTCTAGCAATGAGCGCAGTCATCCTGCTCGACAAAATCGAAAAGACCTATCAGTCGGGCGAGGTCAAAGTTCAAGCCGTGCGCGGCGTTTCGCTCGAGATCGGCAAAGGCGAGTTCGTCGCATTCCTCGGCGCGAGCGGCTCCGGAAAATCGACGATGATGAACATCCTCGGCTGCCTCGACCGCCCGACCGCCGGTCGTTATTTGCTCGATGGCGTCGATGTCTCGGCGCTCGGGCGCGACGAGCTCGCGGACATCCGCAGCCGCAAGCTCGGATTCGTTTTTCAAAGTTTCAATCTGCTCTCACGGACCTCTGCCGTGGAAAATGTGGAGCTGCCGCTGCTTTACGGACATCGGCATTTCACAGCCGGCGAGCTGCGCGCGAAAGCCGGCCACGCGCTCGACATCGTCGGCCTTTCGCAGCGCGCCGATCATCATCCGAGCCAGCTTTCCGGCGGGCAGCAGCAGCGCGTCGCCATTGCCCGCGCACTCATCAACGATCCGGAAGTTTTGCTCGCCGACGAGCCGACCGGCAATCTCGACAGCCGCACGAGCGTGGAAATCATGGGCGTTTTTCAAAGGCTCAACGAGCAAGGCATCACGGTCATCATGGTCACGCACGAGCTCGACATCGCGAATTACACGAAGCGCAACATTGTCATGCGCGACGGCAGCGTTCTCAGCGACACGCTCGTCGCGGGGCGATTGAATGCGGCCGATGAAATGCGAGAATTGGATGAAGCGCACCGCGAGGTGCAGCTCGCGCCATGAGACTCGCTTCCACTTTCACCATCGCCGCGCGCGCCTTGCGGCGAAATAAAATGCGCTCCGTCCTGACCGCGCTAGGCATCATCATCGGCGTCGGCGCAGTGATCGCGATGGTCAGCATCGGCAACGGCGCAAAGGCGCAGGTCGAGGCGCAGATCGCGAGCCTCGGCGAAAATGTGATTCTGATTTTTTCCGGCAGCGTGACTTCCAGCGGCTTGCACACCGGCTACGGCAGCGCGCCTTTGAAAGTTTCCGATGCCGAGGCGATCAAGCGCGAGATCCCGAGTGTCGTGCGCGTGAGCCCGGAAGTGCGCGGCGCAAATCAGGTTCAGGCTGGCAGCCAGAATTGGTTCACGCAAATTCTCGGCGAGTCCGAAGATTATCTCGACCTGCGCCAATGGCCGCTCGCGGAGGGCGTCAGCTTTACCGATCAAGATGTGCGCAGCGCGAACAAAGTCACCGTCATCGGCGAAACGCTCGCGCATCAAATTTACGGAAACGACAGCGCGCTCGGCCAAATTTTGCGCATCAAAAATGTCCCGTTCACCGTCGTCGGCGTGCTAACGCCGAAAGGACTTTCCGTGATGGGGCAGGATCAGGACGACGTCGCCATCGTCCCCTACACCAGCGCCGTCAAACGCCTCTTCGGCAACTGGAACTTGCGCGCGATCACCGTGCAAGTGGCGAGCCAGGCTGATCTCCCGGTCGCGCAGCAGGAGATCATCGAACTGATGCGGCAGATCCATCACATCACTCCGGGCAAGGACGATGATTTCACCGTGCGCAACCAGGAAGAAATTGCCGAGACTGCGACTGCGACGACGAAAATCATGACTGCGCTGCTCGGCGCGATCGCGAGCGTCTCACTGCTCGTCGGCGGCATCGGCATCATGAATATCATGCTCGTCAGCGTGACCGAGCGGACGCGTGAGATCGGCATTCGCATGGCGGTCGGCGCGCACGGCAGCGACATCCTGCTGCAATTTTTAATCGAGGCGCTCGCGCTCAGTTCCGCCGGCGGGATCATCGGCATCATTCTCGGTCTTAGCGCGTCAAAAATTCTGGCGACGCTCGCGCAGTGGCCGACTTTGATTTCGATCACGCCGATCGTCGTCTCATTCCTCTTCAGCGCCGCCGTCGGAATTTTCTTTGGCTTTTATCCTGCCAAAAAGGCTTCAGAACTCGATCCCATCGAAGCACTCCGCTACGAATAGAAAAAAGTCTGGTTTGCCTGGTTATGACGCCGCTCGAAGAACGCATCGAATATAAGTTCCGCAACTCGCTCCTGCTCGCGGAAGCGCTGACGCACCCGAGCCTCGGGCACGAAACGCAGCGCCATCATTTCGACAACCAGCGGCTGGAATTTCTCGGCGACGCCGTGCTGCAGCTCGTTTTCACGCGCTGGCTTTTCGATTCATTCCCGACTTTCAGCGAGGGTCAGCTCACCAAAATGCGCTCGCGTCTCGTCTCGCGCGAAGGCCTCAAAGTTCGCGCCATTGGGATCAAGCTCGGCAAATATTTGATGATGGGCAAAGGCGAGGAATCGAGCGGTGGTCGCGTCCGCGCCGCGGCGCTGGCCGATGCGTTTGAAGCGCTCGTCGGCGCGATGTATCTCGACAGCAATCTGGAAACCGTGCGGAACTTTTTGCTCAGGGAAGCGCGCGCGAATCTCGCCGATCTCCATCTCGAGCCGGCGGACGCGAATCCAAAAGGCCGGCTGCAGGAGCTGCTGCAATCGATCACGCCGGTGAGTCCGGAATATCTGATCACCGCGCAGTCGGGGCCCGAGCATCAAAAAAGTTTTGTCGCCGTCGTCACATGGAATGGTCACGAGCTCGGGCGCGGCGAAGGGAACAGCAAAAAAGAAGCGCATTCGGCTGCTGCGCTCGACGCGCTCAACCGCGAAATGTGGAAAAAGGAACCGGCCGATAACATGCCGATAAGTGCGGACAACGTGGAATAACTTTGCCGCGCAGGTCGCATTTTCAAAACGATTCGCGCAGCATCCAATTTTATTCGCAACGCGATTCGGCTGCGGAACCTTTCTCAGGCCAATGTGGAACGGAACTTCGGCAGCTTGTTCACAAGATTAAGAAGAAGAGATAGAGGTGTTTTAGAAATTCTTTTTAATAAAGAATGTGAACAAATCAGCACCGGCGCCTTTCAAAAACAGAGGAGTTCTGTGTTAAAAATGTCGCTCAGAAGATCATGAATCCAGCAGCCGCCGACGCCGCAGAGATCACGCGCGCGAGCAAATCAAATCTCGCGCTGGCGTTCATCGCGCTGCCACGGCAACGCCGGAGCGACATGGAAACTTTTTACGCTTTTTGCCGCGTCATCGACGACATCGCCGATTCGCCCGACGTCGAGCTTTCGGAAAAACTTCGCCGGATGCGGCTCTGGCGCGAAGCGCTCGCCGACGCGTTTGCGGGCGAGCCGCCGCTCGGAAAATCGGTCCGCGCGCTGATGCAGCGCTACATGATTCCGCGTTCGCTTTTCGAGGAAATCATCGCCGGCGTGGAGATGGATTTTGTTCCGCGTCGTTTTCAAACTTTTGAAGAGCTGCGCGGCTATTGCTACCGCGTCGCCAGCGCGGTCGGCCTCGTGAGCATCGAAATTTTCGGCTACCGAAATCTCGCGTGCAAAGAATACGCAGTCGATCTCGGCATCGCGCTCCAGCTCACGAACATTCTGCGCGACGTGGCGGAGGATCTCGGAAACGGTGGCCGCATTTATCTGCCGCTCGACGACCTCGCGCAGTTCGACTACACCCCCTACGATCTCGCGGAGCATGTTTACGACGGTCGGTTTCTTGCGCTGATGAACTTTGAGGCCGAGCGGGCAGTCGGGTTTTACGAAAAGGCGGTGGCGGAATTGCCGCGAGAGGACCGGCGACGAATGATCGCCGCGGAAATCATGCGAGTCGTCTACGGGCGGGTGCTGGAAAAAATGCGCGCCGATGGCTTTCGCGTGTTTGACAGACGTTATCATCTGACCAGCATCGGGAAACTTGGAATCATCGCGCGAGTTTTTGCCCAGACATTTTTGCATCTGCCACCCGTCATGATCGGCAGGCGTCCGTAAAAGCTGGTTGTGTCGAACCAGAAAGCGTAAATCCATTCGGTCATGAAACTTCTCGTCACGTCCCTTTCCATCACGGCTGCTGTGTTGCTCAATGGTTGCGATTCACCCACCGGTCTCGGCGCGATGTCGGGCGCGGGCGCGGGCGCGCTCATCGGTGGCACGCATGGACATCACGCTGTGGAAGGCGCGCTGATCGGCGCGGCGGCGGGCGCATTGATTGGGCACATGATCGGCCACGCGGATGATAGTGGTTACTACGAAGGGCGGCGGCTTCCTTATGGCCGGCCAGTCGGCGGCGGCATGCAAGAAAGCCCCTACTATCCGCATAACGTGATCGACACGCGCGGAATCCCGCACGGCGCAGTGATTGAGGATCCCACGACTGGCGGCCGTTTCATCAAAGAATAGGTCGTCCCGAACCCGACTTTCTCGCTGACAGCGAGAGACTTCGTGCTAGGGTTGCCGCGCATGTCCCCGGAAAGTTCGTCGCCGCGTCACGAGATCAAAAACATTCTGCTTTTGGATGACGATGTCGAGCTGGCGGACACACTGAAATCGCTGCTCGAATCACGAAACTTTGTCGTCACCACGGTCGAAAATGGCCTCGAAGGTTTGCGCGAGGTGATGGCGTTCGATTTTGACGTCATCATGTGTGACATGTTCATGCCGCACATGCCGGGCGATATGTTTTACCTGGCGGTGGAAAAGACGAAACCGGATTTGTGCAAGCGATTCATTTTCATCACCGGCTATCCCGATGAGCCGAAGGTGACGAAATTTTTGGAGCAACTCCGTTCGCCGCTGGTGCTCATCAAGCCCGTCGACAGCGATGATCTGCTCCGCACGATAGATTACGTGTTAAACAACCGCTCAGGCGGGTAAAAGTTCGCGCGGTTTAAGAAAACGCGCTACCGCTCGCGCGAATAGAGCTGGCTGTTTTCGTCGAGATTTTTCACGACGGTGCAAAGGAAGACCGGCTCCGGATGCAGCTCTTTGTATTTGGAAATTTCCGCGCGGTTGAAAACCCGGAAGCCGTAGCGCTCAAACATTTTCACGCCGCGCCGGCTCTCAAACGTGACCATCTGGCCGTAAACGCGCTTCTCGCCGTGCTCGTGCAGATATTGAAGATACGCATCCATCAGCGCACGCGTCGTCGGGATCGTCCGCGCGTCCGCGAGCAGATTGATGTGGAAATGCGCGGTGCGGCGCGGCGCCGCGGGCACCTCGCGCCAGCCGTTGAGGATGATCCAATGCACGAACCGCCGCGACGCGGCGTTGTAGCGCGGGTAGTGAAAAATGCCGCGCAAAAATAGGCCGATGTTTTGGTAGATGTTGTAAACCTGCTGGCGAAAAGGATGCCGCGAGCCGAGTAAATATCCTTTCGGCTCGCCATTGACCTCGAGCACGAACGCGGATTCCGGTTCCCAATCGGTGTAATAGCCGGTCAGAAAATCGGCGAAAAGTTCGCGATCTTCAAAAACCGGGTCGATCGGCTTTCCGAGAAAACCAGTTTCGCAGCAGAGATGGCGCACTGCGCTGCGGTCCTTCGCGCAATACGGGCGGATGGTAAAATTGCGTTCTTCAGACATGGCGGATCGTTTCAGTAGCGACGCTGCGGTAGATCGCAAACAGACGATCAAAGACCTGCGTCCACGAATATTGCCTCATGACACGGCGGCTAGCAATGGCGCCGGCCTTTTTCACATCCTCCGCAGCCGCATCCCGGATCGCCTGCGCCAGCGCCTCCGGGCTGTTTTCCCGAGCCCAGACGGTCTGGTCGCTCTGGATGATGCGGTCCATGTAGCTGCCGCGAATGCCAATGACGGGCGTGCCGCACGCCTGGCTTTCGAGCGCGACCAGCCCAAAAGTTTCCTGCACGCCGGGATGCACGAAAAGCTCCGCTGCGCGGTAAAACTGCGCGAGTTTTTGCGAATCGCCGCAATACGGCAGCCACGTCACAGCGTTCGTGCTTGTTAAAATATTCCGCAACAGTTCGCGCTGCTGTCCATCGCCGACCGCCAGCAGTTGGAAATGCCCCGGCTGCGCGCGCACGAGCATCTCGAAGGCCTCGAAAAGTGTGCGCGTATTTTTTTCACTCGCGAGCCGGCCGACATAAAGCAGCAGCACGCGGCCCGGCGGGATCCCGAGCTCCGCGCGCGTGCTCACGGAATCATCCGGCGTCGGGCGGAAAATTTCCGTGTTCACGCCGAGGTCGATGTTGATGACGTTCATCAAGCCCCAATCCTCCAGCAGCGCGCCGAGCGCGGGCGACGGCACCAGCGTGCGCGCGAAGCGGTTGTAAAGGTTGCGCACATAGCGCCGCGCGCCGTCCATCACAAACTCCGTGGCCGTTTTCCCGAAGAATCGCGCGACGCTTCGCAAATATGCCTCCGGAAAATGCGAATGGTAAAATCCGATCACGGGAATTCGCAGCGCCGCTCCGGACGCAATCGCCTTCCACGCCATTTGATACGGATCGCCCGATTCAATCACGTGCGGCCGTTCAATTTCGAGGATGCGCTCTACTGCGCCGAGCCGCAGCAATGCGCGATAGCGCGACGTGCGCGAGACCAGCGGCGAGCGGATCGTGTAAGTTTTCGCGCGACCCTCGACCGCGACCGCGTCACGCTCGCCGGGAATAATCAGCAGATGCTCGTCGTCCGGCGCGTGAGCCTGCAGGTAGCTGATTTTTTCGTGAACGTAGCGTTTCACACCGCCGCTCACTGGCGAATAAAACTGCGTGAGGTCGCAAATTTTCACGCGTCTTCACGACTCGAGATGCGCGAGATATTTTTCGGCATCGAGCGCCGCCGCGCATCCCTGGCCAGCGGCGGTGATCGCTTGCCGATACCGGTGATCCGCCACGTCGCCCGCAGCAAAAACGCCCGGCACATTCGTGCAGGTGCCTTTTGTTTGCAGCAGATAACCGTTTTCGTCCGTCGCGAGATGCGCGCGAAACGGAGACGTGTTCGGGCTGTGGCCGATCGCGACGAAAACGCATTTCACCTCCAGCTCCGCTTCCTCACCAGTCTGCACATTGCGCGTTTGCACCGCGCGCATTTCGCCGTGTTCATCCGTCAAATATTCGCTGACGGTTGTATGCCAGATCGGTTGCACCTTCGGATTCGCGAGCGCGCGATCCGCCATGATTTTTGACGCGCGCAGCGAATCGCGGCGATGGATGAGGTAAACTTTTGAGGCAAAGCGCGTCAAAAACGTCGCTTCCTCCGCGGCCGAGTCGCCGCCGCCGATGACGCAGACCGGCACGTTCCGGTAAAATGCGCCGTCGCACGTCGCACACGATGTCAGTCCGTGGCCGATCATCTTTTTCTCGCCCGGAATTTCGAGCCAACGCGCCGACGCTCCGCTCGCGATGATGAGCGTGCGCGTGTCAACCCATGTGTCGTCCACTTTTAAGCTGACGAAGCCATCTTTCGGCTCGAAATCCGTGACCGTCGAATATGCAAAACGCGCGCCGAAACGCTCCGCCTGCGACTTCATGTTCATGATCAACTGCGGGCCATCGATGCCGTCGACAAAACCCGGAAAATTCTCCACGAGCGTCGTCGTCGAGAGCTGGCCGCCTGGTTCTTTTCCCTCGAGCACGAGCGGCGAAAAGTTCCCGCGCGCGGCGTAGATTGCCGCAGTCAGGCCCGCGCAGCCGGTGCCGACGATGATCATTTTTTCCATAGGGAAGTGCGAGTAAACAGCAATGCGTGCGAACTGAAAATCAAGAATTCGCGAGCGTGCCGGGCGCGTTTTTCCAAAGTCACGGCGATTGCAAAACTGTAATCCGAATCGCTCTTGTCTTCAGCGCGGAATGTGAAAAGGTGCGCGCATGAAGCGAGTCGGTCTCGTATCTTGACCATGGCTGAATCACGCTATCGTCCGCAGCTCGATTCGCTTCGCGCGCTGGCCGTGGCGATCGTGATGATTCATCATTATCGCGATCATCCGTTCTTTCTCTCGGGCTTCGGCGTCACACTATTTTTCGTCCTGAGCGGCTTTTTTGCGACGCGTTTGCTGCTGCGCTTGAAAACGCAAATCGCCTCGCGCGAAACCACGTCCAGTGCGGCGCTAGCGGAATTTTACGTCGGCCGCTATCTGCGGATTTTCCCGCTCTACTATCTGGTGCTACTCGTCACCGCGATCTGCAATCTCCCGTATGCGCGCTCGATGTTGCCGTGGAATGGCCTGTTCCTGTCAAACTTCGCGACGTGGTGGACGGGCGAATGGCCCGGCCGCTTCTCCCACTTTTGGTCGCTCGCGACGCTGGAGCAATATTACATTTTCTGGCCGTTGCTCATCCTCGCGTGCCCGCGCAAACGGATGCTGCATTTGATCTTTGCCTTCATCGCGGTCGGCCCGATTTTCCGGATCGTTTGTTTGCTTTTTGACTTTGATCCCATCACTTGGTGCGTCTCACCATTCGCCTCGTTTGATCAACTCGGATGCGGCGCTTTGCTCGCGTTTTGCCAGGCGGAAAAAATTGCATCGCCGCTGCTTCGCCAGCGCGTCCTCTTCGTGGGCGGATGGATTTGCGGCCCGCTTTTTTTCGCACTCGTCGCGGGAAAAGCCTTCGATATCGACGTGCCCGGCTCGACGATTTACATCACGCTTTTCGCCTCATTCTTTTTCATCTGGCTCATCGAGCGCAGCTTCATCGGCTTCACCGGGATCGTCGGAAAGGTGCTCGACTCTCCGGCGCTCGCGCGCATCGGCACCATGAGCTACTCCATTTATCTGCTCCACACTTTCTCGCAATTTCTCCTGCCGCGCCCGCCCGTCGTCCGCCACATCCTCGCGTCCGATTGGCGCATGCTCGTGCTCATTCCGGGCACCCTCTTTTTCGCCTATCTCTCGTGGAGATTTTTAGAAACTCCGCTGCGCTATTTCCGCAAGGCGCTGCTCGTTCAAATCTCCGAATCCATGAATGCGCGCGCGCGCACCGCTGCGCTGGCGCAAGAGGAAGCAGCCTAGTTTTCCACCGCTCCCGCGCGAAAAAATACGGCGACATTGCCGACGAGCATGATCAGCTCGCTCGCGGTTTTTTCAGCGATCTCGCGCGACAGTTCCTTCCGCTGATCCTTGAAATCAGCGAACTTGATTTTCACCAAACTTTTCTGCGCCAAAGCTGTTTCGAGACTCTGCAAAAATCCGGCGCTCACCCCATTTTTGCCGAGCTTTAGGATTGGCTCGAGCCGCTGCGCATCCGCTTTCAAGCGGCGTTTTTCGGAGTTGTTCAACTGCATTTAATCCATCGTAAAACCGACGCCCCATCCCGCCAGAAAAAACGCCGCGCTTGTCTTCACTCGGCCTTTCCGAAAAATGGAAAAATGTTTACCGGCCTCGTCGCAGAAACGGCGCAAGTCATTTCCCTCGAGAATCGCGGCCACGGCCAGAGCGAATTGACCCTGCGCGCGCCCGGCTTCAGCGCTGCCGCGAAAGTCGGCGACAGCATCGCCGTCAACGGCTGCTGCCTCACGCTGATGGCCGCCGAAAATGATCTGCTTTGCTTCGATCTCCTGGACGAAACTTTGCGCCTCACGAACCTCGCGCACGCGCAACTCGTGAACCTCGAACCTGCACTCGCAGCTAGCGGCCGCTTCGGCGGTCATCTCGTGCAGGGACACATCGATTGCACCGCCGCAATCTGTGCCCTGGACGAAATCGGCGCAGACCATCGGCTGGAGATCGAGCTGCCATCAGCATTCGCGAGGTATATCGTCAAAAAAGGTTCCATCGCAATCGATGGAATCAGCCTCACCGTCGCGGAAGTTCATGCCCAAAAATTTGTCGTCTGGATCATTCCGCACACATTCGCGGAAACCAATTTGCGCGCCGCGCGCACCGGCGATTTGGTCAACCTCGAGTTCGATTTGCTTGCAAAATATGTCGAGCGCTTGCTGGCGTTTCCGAGGCAGCCATAGTCAAAGTCAGCGCAACTTTTCGAGACGAAATTTTTCGTGGTAACGTCCGCCGCTATGCGCGCGGCAACAATGGATGCACGCCACTCGTCGGCGGAACGGCCGCACGCGCCGGATCTCCGTGCGGCAATGCTGGCAGCGGTAAAAATGTTTCGGCGTGTGCCGCGCGCGCGGCAGCGGCAGATCGTGGCAGCGCCTTTCGTTTTTCAATCCGAGCGCCTCGCAAGCCGCACGCCACTCGGCGCCGTGCGGCGAAATGCGACGGCGACCTGCGAGAAATTTTGCAGCCAGATGCGCAAGCTCGTGTCGCAAAGTTTTGTCAATTTCCGCATCGCCAAATTGCGCGAGTTTTGGATTCAGCGTCACCAGATTTTTCGCGTAATGCGCAAGGCCGGCAGTGGTGCGCAGGCGCGGGTTCCATCGCACGCGAACACTGACGGCGAGAGGCTTGCAGCCGATTTCGCAAAGCAGCATGCGGGCTTTTTGTTCCAGCTCGGTGGAATCTTCGACCAGCGGTTTTTCTTCCGGTGCGAGCCATTGGAAAAAAGTTTGAAGAGCTTTCACGCCAGATCCGGTTGCAATCGCAAAAAAATCCGCGGCAGTGCGGCAAGAACGCTTTCGATTTCCGCGCGCGTCGTCTGTTTGCCGAGCGAAAAACGGACCGTGGATCCGGCAAGGCCAGGTGCAACGCCCATCGCGAGCAGCACGTGCGAGGGGACGATCGATCCGACCATGCAGGCGGAGCCGCTGGAAACGCAGATTCCCTCGAGATCAAAGTTGATGAGCAGACTTTCGCCGTCGAGCCCGGGAAACGAGACGTTGAGCGTGTTCGCGAGCCGCTCGGTTGGATGGCCGTTGAGAATTGCCGCGGGAAAAAGTTTCGCGATTCCGCGCCACAATTCATCCCGAAGATCGGCCTGACGACTTTGTTCCGCAGCAATATCGCGCGCTGCTGATTCCGCCGCGCACGCCATGCCGACGATACTCGCGACATTTTCGGTTCCGGGCCGGCGCTGATTTTCGTGTGCGCCGCCGAACTGGATATTTTCGAGCGCGATTCCGGCGCCAAGCAGCAGCACACCGGTGCCTTTCGGACCGTAAAATTTATGCGACGCGAGAGAGATCGCATCGACGCCGCAGGTCTGGAAATCGAGGGGCCTTTTCCCGAACGACTGCACCATGTCGCTGTGCAACAAAATACCGCGTTCGTGACACAAGCGACTGATTTCCGAAAGCGGCTGGATCGTTCCTGTCTCGTTGTTCGCGGACATGATGGAGACGAGCGTTGTATCCGCTGCCAGCGCGTTTCTGAAAGCTTCCAATTTGATCTGCCCGTTCGGATCCACCGGCAGAAAAGTGACGCGGAAGCCTTCGCTTTTCTGCAAAAATTCGAAGGCGTTTAATACGGCGTGATGCTCGGTGCTGGCGGTGATGAGGTGCCTGCCTTTGCCCGCCGACGCCCGCGCCAGGCCGATCGCCGCGAGATTGTCTGCTTCCGTTCCACCGCTGGTGAAGATGATTTCATGCGGCTTTGCATTTAAAATTTTCGCCAGCCGATCCCGCGCATCATCGATTGCCGCGCGCGTTTCGCGGCCGGCCGCGTGGATGCTCGATGGATTGCCAAAATGCTGCGTGAGATACGGCAGCATCGCTTCCGTCACCTCGGGCGCGATCGGCGTGGTCGCGTTGTAGTCGAGATAAATCATGTCGCCGCCGCGCCAGCGCATTCAGATCATCCAATCATCGACCGGCTCGTCGCGGCGCTTTTCCTTGTCCAAAATGCGGAGCTGTTTTTCCTCGTAAAAAACAAGCGAGTTCGGCGGGACGCTGTGTGTGAGAAAAACGTTTGCGCCGATGGTGCTCCCTGCGCCGATGACCGTGTCGCCGCCGATGACCGTCGTGCCTGCGTAGATCGTGACGTTATCCTCGACCGTCGGATGCCGCTTTTGTCCCTTGAGTTTTTGGCCACCTGACAACGAACGCGCAACAAGTGACACACCTTGATAGAGCTTCACGTTTTCGCCGATGATGGAGCTTTCGCCGACGACGACGCCGGTGCCGTGGTCGATGAAAAAATGCCCGTTTATGTGCGCGCCGGGATGGATGTCGATTCCGGTGCGGCTGTGCGCCCACTCGGTCATCATGCGCGGGATGAGCGGGATCTCGTGGCAGTAAAGCATGTGCGCGCTGCGCTGGATCGCGATGGCTTCCAAAAACGGATACGCGAGAATGATCTCGTCGTAGTTGCTCGCGGCCGGATCGCCTGCGAACGCTGCCTCGACATCGGTGCGGAGCAGCTCTCGCACATGCGGCAGACTCGAGAGGAATTCGCCGACGAAGTGCTCGGCTTTTTCCTCCGGGCACGTCGGCTCGGCGAGGCGCAGGCTCTTGCAAATCTCGGCCTTCAAATGTTCGCAGACGCTGCGGATGCGATAGCTCGTGAGCCTGACGAGATGGTCGGAATGGATCGGCTCCTGGTCGTGATATCCTGGAAAAAGAAGCTGGAGCAAATGCGCGCAAATGTCCGCCACAGCAGGCTTCGAGGGCAGATTGGAGCCATCGATATTGTTGATGCCGCCCGTGTTTTTATACGAGTCGAGAATTTGCTGGGTGAGTTTGCCGAGGCCTCGCTCCATGCGCGCAATTTCGACGGATGGCAGCTTTGTGTCGAGGCGGTTAGTGCGCGCCGTCGGAAATTTCGCACAAATAAACATCGCATTTGTGCCCGGTGCGCTCGCGATATTTGCGAATGATTCCGCCGCTGATGCAATCGGCGCGCTCGTGCTCGATCAATGAAACAGTCGCGCCGCCGAAGCCGCCGCCAGTCAAGCGGGAGCCGAGCACGCCCTCCTCGCCGCAGGCGATCTCCACGAGCGCGTCGAGCTCCGGAGTGCTGTTTTCAAAGTTCCGCCGCGAGCTTTCATGCGACGCAAACATCAACTCGCCGAATGCCTCTGCATCGCCGGCGCGCAAAAAATCGAGCCCGCGCAAAACGCGTTCATTTTCGCCGACGATGTGCAGCGCGCGGGCGTAATCGAGCGGCGGCAAGTCCGATTTCGCGCGCTCGAGTTGCGCGCTGCTCACATCGCGCAACGCTGCTGCGCCAAGCCTCGCCGCGGCGTCGAAACATTGTGCGCGGAGCGCATTGTATTCGCCGCCCACGAGCGTGTGCTTCACGCCGGAGTGCGTGATGAGCAGCGAAAAACCGCTCGGAAACGGGACGGTCTCGACCGCTTCTGTGCGGCAATCGAGAAAAATGACGTGACCTTTTTTCCCGAGCGCGGATGAAGCTTGATCGAGCAGCCCGCAATTCACGCCGACAAATTCGTTCTCGGCTTTGCGGCAAAGTTTCGCAATCGCCAGCGGCTCGATTTCAAAATTAAAAAGTTTTTTGAGAAAGGTCGCCGTCGCGACTTCGAGCGCCGCCGAGCTGGAAAGGCCGGCGCCGAGAGGAAGATCGCTTGTGATTTCCGCCGAGAATCCACCGACTTCAAAACCTGCGTGCTGCAGCCCATCGACGACGCCTAGAATGTAATCGGCCCATCGTTCCACAGGCTGGCGCGCGAGTCCGTCGAGATTTACCACGCAGGTGCGATTGAGCGTCGCCGAGTGCAGCGCGATTTTTTTTTCTACGAGCCGCTCGCCAGTGATCGTCACGCCAAAGTTGATCGCAGCGGAAAGGATGAAACCTTCGTTGTAATCGGTGTGATTTCCGAGGAGCTCGACGCGGCCGGGGGCGTGCGCGCTGAGCTTTTGCATCGCTGCTGAGTAGCCAATCCGCGCCGGAGCGGCAATGCCCGAATGCCGTTTATTTTTCAGCACGACGCGCATGCCGCACTCGCGCAATGATCCACGCCAAAACCGAAAGCGTCAGCAGCCACGGCGCGATGAATGCAAGCGCGACGCCGATCATCCGCAAGCTCCACATCACCGCCGCGAACGCCTGCACAAAAGTCCGCCGCAGCGTCGCCCAGACGCCGCTTTCATCCGGCACGATGTCGCCGCGGCTGTAAATCTGCACGTCGATTTGAGCGGGCGCATTTTCGCCCGCGGCCTCCTGCGCTTCTTCGCGATGCACGGTAAAATTGCTCACCTTTCCGAGCTGCTCGATCTGTGCGACCAGCGGTCCATATTGCTTCAGTGGCAGCGAAATTGTCATGTTCGCGACCTCGACTCCGCCATTCCGCCGCTCGAATGTCGAGTTGCCGATTTCCGCGCCAACCCGCTCTGCAGCTTGTTTCAGGGCGTTTGCATTTTCCTCAACCTTCTCGCTTAACACGCTCAAATTCGTCCGCTGCACCGGCGTTTCCTCGCTGGTCAACGACATCGAAATCAGCACCGGCTCGCTGTCGTCATCTCCCGCGCGATCGTTGCGCTGGATCGTCACGCTCGCGACGCGGCCGATTTTTTTCAACGCTTCGAGAGCCGCCGCGTAGTTGTTTGAGGGAACTCGCACGGTCACTTCGCCGGAGCCGCGACCGCTCGGATCGCGCGTCACATTCGAGCTCACCACTTCCGCGTGCTGCGCGAGCGCGGCCGCTTTTGCTGCGTCCAAACTTTGCTCCACATGCGGCGTCACCAGCCTGAGAGAAGTCTGCCGGCGCGATTCTTCATCGCGCGAAATGAGGAGATCAAACTGCACTTTGTCGCGCTCGACGCGCGCGGTGTCGCTCGCGCCGGAGCCGCCCTGCGCGACGCGTTCATCCTGTGTCGTGAAAGTCTGCACGCGGCCCAGCGCCTTCATTCGCATGATGGTTTGATCGGCCGTATCGGGCGCGAGCAGCAGGCTCAACGTCGCCGAGACGCGGCCGTTCGCATCGCGCTCAAGTTTCGATTGTAAAACCTGCGCTTGCGCTTTGGTGGCCTCGGATTTCGCCGCGGCATAGGTGCTTTCTACGTCCTGCGAAAAAAGCGAAAGATTCGCGTGCTCCTTTAACAGAAAGGCTGCCGCCTGATTCAGATCCTTTTCATAAAGCGAAATCGTGACCGTCGCGTAGCTCACGAGCGCGTCCCAATATTTGAGCTCGCCCTGCATTTCCTCGATCTGCCCGCGCACGCGCGCCAGCTCTTTTTCCACCTGCAAAAGATCCGAAACTTTGCCCGTGTTTTTCTGCAGCATGTCGAGCAGCCGCTGCTCCATCAGCCTGGAATTACGCAACCGCGCGTCGGTGTCGAAATACGCTTTCGTCACATCCTCGCTGCCGATGCGCTGATTTTTCAGCTCACCGAGCGCGCGCAGTTTCAGCAAAAACCGGTCGAGATTTGCCGGCAGCATTTTCACGACGATCGTGCCGCGCAATTTTCCATTCGCGCCGCGAGCCGAGTCGGCCGTTGCGACGTAGCCCTGCTCCTCGCCCGTGATCGCGCGAATTGTTTCCACGGTCGCCTCGAAGTTTTTCACTTCAAACTCCAGCGTCGCGTTCCGGATCAGCTTGCGATCGGGCTGCAAAGGCGCAGGCGCGAGGGGCTGCTCCGGCGGCGCGGCTGGCAACTGCCCATCAGCCAGCTGCTTTGATTTGTCAGAAGCGAGCGCTGCTTTGCTTTCTTCCGAAGCGGCATCAAGTTTTTTTAAGGCAGCGACGGCTCCGTTGGAACCAAAGGAACTGTCAGAGTCTCGTGCCGATGTCAGCCCGTGCTTTTCGTCCGCCCGATAGTCAAAATTCTCATGGCCAAGCTCCTCTTTATTCCGCGCAATCATCGGGACTTGTGCTTGCGAAGTCGCAGCAGGTGCAGCCGGCGTGGCCGATTGAAAATTCAGCGTGCCTCCACTCACGGTGGTGGTGCCGGCGAAACTATTGAATCCGTGCAGATTTTGCTGAGGGAGAACGCCCAGCCGACGCATTGTTTCGGTTTTCCCCTGGTCCGATGAGGCACCGCCGATGTCGTATCCTCGTTCATCATGCATGGCCCACGTTTTCGCGCTGCTGATCACGGCCGGCTGTCCCGGTTTTTCGCCGGTCAAAATCTGACCACCCTTGATCAGCGCCATTGTGAGCAAAAGTGCCGCCAGGCCTTGCGCCACGGGCATTCGCGGCAAACGGATCAGCCAGTCGCCGAGTTGAAAACGGCGCAAACTTTGACTCCGTCGGCGAAACTTTTGCGCAATGCGCAGCTCGAAATTTTCGTCCGGTTTTATTTTTTGAAAAGTTTCCGCGATGCCTGTGCTCATAGTTTTTTGGTTCTCGTTCAGCGCGCGGCATTGCTCGCATTGCGCAAGATGCAGCTCGAAATTTTTTCGCTCCTCCGGCGAAAGACCATCCGTCACCGCCGCGGCCAGGAATTCCTCGATATTTTCGTGAATGTTCATGCGCGTGCCTCCGCGAGCGCCGGCTTCAAAGCCTTGCGCATCTTTTCGAGCGCGCGTCCGAGAATTCCGCGTAGCGCGCCGTTGCTCAAGCCCATCGCTCGCTCGATCTTTTCGTGACTCATTCCCTCGAGGTAGCGGAGCGAAACAGCGACCCGATGCTGCTCGGGAAGCGCCGCCAGCGCGCTCAGCACGTGCGCGTGCATTTCCCCACCAGCCGTCTGTTCATCAGGCCTCGCGGCAATTTCGTCCGCGAGTTCCGCTTCATCCGGTAAAGTTGACGCGCGCCGTTTTCGCAGAACATCGCACGCGCGATTCCGCGCCACCGCGACGAGCCACGCGGGAAACTTTTCCGGATCGCGAAGCCGCCAGCGCGATTTGAACGCGCGGAAAAAAGTTTCCTGCACCACGTCCTCGGCTTCCTCGCGATCCTGCAAAATCGCGAATCCGACGGCGAAAAGTTTGCGGCTGAAAAGCGGAATGATCATTTCAAAATTCTCCTGATCGCCGTGCAGGGCCGCCGAGATGAGGTCGCGTTCGCTGGGGTCCATGTAGACGATTTGCAGACTAGACGCGCCGCCGCGCGAAACCGCGCGAAATATTTTCAGGAATCCGCCGCACCGCTCTGGCAAAGGCTTCGCGCGTATTCGAGCGTGTCGATGTCGCGTGCGGTCTTGTCGGTGCGGATCGACTTGATGCGCGGGAAACGGAGCGCGAGTCCGCTCGCGTGGCGGTCGCTCGCCTGCACGGAATCGAACGCAATCTCGAGCACCACATTCGGCTCGACCTGCCGATAGCGGCCAAATTGCGCGAGCGTGTGATTTTTGAAATGCTCGGTGAGCTCCGCGATTTCGGTGTCGGTCAATCCGGAATACGCCTTGCCGATCGTGAGCAGCTCGCCCGATTTTTCGTCGCGGACGGCGAATGTGTAATCGCTCAAAACCTTGCTGCGCTTGCCGTGGCCGAGCTCTGCGCCGACCACGACGACGTCGAGCGTCGCGAGCTCTTTTTTTAATTTCAGCCACGCGAGCCCGCGCCGGCCGGGCGTGTAAATCGATTCCGCATCCTTGACGATGAGCCCTTCATTGCGGCGTTCGCGCGCGGCGGCGAAGGATTTTTCAATCTCCTCCGCCGATTGAATGCGCGAAACTTTCACGACTTCAAATGCGGCCGGCAGCGTTAAGTTTTCCAAAAGCAAGCGTCGCTCCCGCAGCGGTTGCTTTAACAAAGGTTTGCCGTCGAGCCAGAGCAAATCGAAGACCATGAAACGGACGGGAATGTCGCCGCCGAGAAAAAAATCCGCGCTCGTTTTTCGCCCGAGCCGTTTTTGCAAATCGAAAAAAGTCAGCTTCCGGCCGTGCTCAAACGCGACGATTTCGCCGTCGAAAATCACGTCGGCGTGCAAGGCGCCAGCGGCTTCCGCGATCTCTGCGAACTGCGCGGTGACGCGCTTCAAATCGCGCGTGAAAATTTCCGCGCGCGCGCCGGCGCGATGCAACTGCGCGCGGATGCCGTCAAATTTATCCTCGACCCACGCGACCGGATTTTCCGCCATCTCGCTGAGCCGCTGCCAGATCGATTCGGCGGTCGGCTCGGGGCTCGCGAGCATGCATTTGATCGGGGTGAAAATGCGCAGCTCGATTTGATCGAGTGCCCGCCCAGCGGCTCGCAGCGCGGTTTCGCCGATGTTGCCGAGCAGCATATTCGCTTCCTTGACCTCGGCAATTTTCACATCGAAAGCCGCGGCGATCGCTTCCTCGACCAAACCTTCTTTCAAACCGATCCGCAAATCTCCCGTCAAAATTTTCACGAGATATTGCGCCTCGAGCGGCGAAATTTTCGCGAGCTGATTTTGCAGCAATTCTGTTTTCGCAATGGGCCCGCGCGCTTTTTGCAGCGCATCGAAAAAAATGCGCGAATCTTCCAGCGAAAACGGCGCGGGCTGCGTGCGATCCTGCAAAATTTCACGCGCGGTTTTTCCAGCGTCGGCGTGAAAACTGGCAACGTCGCGAAAATGTTGTTCGTCGGTTTTACTGACCGCGAGCACGGCGCGCTTGATCACGGCCCAGCCGGTTTGCAATACGCGCGGATCAGCCTGTGCAAAGGCTTTGCCGGTGAGATAGACGGCGGCGAGCGGAAGTTGAACGGGCGTGAGCAGGAGAAAATAATCGCGCAACAATTCGATTTTTTTGAGCTTTGCCGAGCTCGCGGAAATCTGCTCGCAAAGTTCGGAGAAGGTCGCGAACTCGGAGGGCGGAAATTTGTTTTGCGGCGCGAGCGTTTGTTCAACGTCGGAATCTTTTTCGTCAAAGACAGCGGGCGATTGCGCCTTCGGTTTCGCTTTTTGCTGAAGGGAAAACTCGAGCTGATTTTCTTCGCTCAAGGCCCACGCTTCGATCCCGCGGCTGCGCAGATCGCGCGCAAAAGCACTCGCGAAGCCGTGCAGCGTGAGGACGCGGCGCGGTTGCACGAGCTCGACGCAGCGGATGAGATCGGGGTAATCGGCGTGATCGGAAAGCGGAAATGCGGCGTCCACCTGGTAGCGATATTGCGCGCCGGGATCGCTGGCCCAGCCGGTGAGGACGGCGGTGCGGCGAGTTTTTATTTTCGTGAGCATCGCCGAGCGATTGGCGCTGGGCGGGCAGATGAGGACTTTGCCGGCAGTTTCAGCGGCGTCGTAGCGGAGATAGCCGCCGGGAAAATCGGGCCGCAGTTTTCGATAAATTTCCGTCATGCGAAAAACCGCGCCGTGGAGCATCGGCTGCATGCCGGCCTGGACTAGCGCGCACAGAATTTCCTGCGCCTTTCCGAGCGAGTAACCGAGAAGCACCGGGAGCTCGCCATCGGCAAGCGCGTCGGCGCAAAAGTCGACCATTTGTGCGAGGACTTCGGCGGTCGGCGGGAAGCGATATTTCGGAAGGCCGAAGGTCGTTTCCATGATGAGCGTGTCGGCGTGGCGCGGCTCGGCGGGCTCAGAGGAAAGGCCGGGGCGCAATTTGAAATCGCCGGTGTAGAGGAGCGACTCGGCGTCGGTTTGCAGAAAAAATTGCGCGGAGCCGAAGATGTGGCCGGCGGGCAGCAGCGTGATATTGAGGCCGCGGATTTGCGCGGGCTGACCGAACTCGAGCGCGTGCTCGTGCCGCTGGCCAGGCAGTCGCTCTTGCATCAGCAGAGCAGTCGGTTTCGACAAAACGACTTCGGCGTGACGCGCGGTGTGATCGCTGTGCGCGTGCGAGACAAAGGCGAACGGCTTCGGATCCCACGGGTCGAGCCAGATGTTTTGCGCGGGCAGCTCGATGCCGCGCTGGAAACGGACGGGAATCATCTGTCAAAAATGTTCTCGTCGTTACTTCGTCGGGCGCGGCGGCGCGGGGGCGATGATTGACAGCGCAAATGCGAGCGGCTTTTATTTCGGGCATGAAATGTTTTGCCGGCTTCGCGGTAGCGCTGCTGCTGACCGCGACGGCCTTTTGCGCGGAAGCGCCGCGCCTGATGCAAAATGTCAATGTGCTGCCGCTGGCGCTGGACGATCATTTTCAATTTCGCAAGACGGAGATTTTTTTAAACGACTCGCAGTATTTGAAGCCGACGAGCGACCCGATGCTGCAATTCGAGCGGCAGCGTGTGAATTTTAAAGCGGTCACAGCCGTCGATAAGACAGAACGACGTGGACACTATTTTTCTTTTTTTTGGCGTGCGCTGCGGCCGGCGAAGGTCACGGTGCGCCTGGAATATCGGCAGCAAAATCTCGGCTCCTATGTGCAAGCGCGTGAAGTTTCCTATGAGCACGCGAAGGGATCGAAGGAAACAAACTTTCAAGTCGTGGGTGACGACTATCTCCAGGACGGCCGCATCACGGCGTGGCGCGCGCTGTTGATCGTGGATGGGAAAATAGTGGGGCTGACGCAATCTTTTCTTTGGAATTGAACCTTCTTAGCAAAACGCGGCTGGAGCCATGCGCTGGCTGGATTGACAGGCGGCGCGGCGGCTCGTTATATTTTCCAGAGATTCGGTGAGCACATCTCCGTCCATCTTAGTCGGCTGCTCAAACAAGATCGTCTGGATCAAAGTCGAGGGCAAAGGCTCGTTCCTCAACAGCGCGGGGATGAAGGAATTTTCCAAGGAGATGATCAACCGCGGCCATCGGGAATTTGTCGTCGATCTAAAAGCGTGTCCGGTGATGGATTCCACTTTCATGGGCACGCTCGCGATGATCGCGCTGCGGCTGCGCGATCTCGGGCAGGGAAATTTGCACGTGGTGAATTTGAACGAACGCAATCACGACCTGCTCTCGAATCTCGGGCTCGACCAACTTTTTACCATGGATATGTGTGGAGTGAAAACGGACGAGCCGACTGCGAGCGAGCTGGTCGAGCCGGCGGGCACGGAGCGCAAGGCCCAGGCGCAGACAATGCTGGAAGCGCACGAAGCGCTCGTCGAGGCCGATGCGGAAAATCTGACGAAATTCAAGGACGTCCTCGAATACCTGAAACAAGATTTGCACGCGGCGGAGTGATTCGGCGGCATGTGGAGCATTCTTTTTGCAGGGCTGCTTATTGCCAGTTGGGTGGGATTTTTCCTTAGGGATCGGAGTCAAAAAAGCCTGATCGCGGCGGCGAACAAGGCGCGTCAAAAGGTCGAGATGGAGGAGAGCCGGGTCTTCGAATTTTTGCACGGGCTCGGCGAAGCGTTTTCCTCGGAAATCCGGCCGGACGATCTGCACCGGCTAATCGTTGAGGGCGCGGTGCGAATTTTGCAGGCGCAGGGCGGTGCGCTTTACATGGCGAACCGCGCAGGGACGGCGCTCGGGGCGCGGTTTATTTCCAAGAGCTGTCCGCCGCTTCTCGAAGTGGCGTCGGGAGTTTTACAACAGTCGGAGATGAATCCGGCGGCGAGCGCCGCTTACCTGCGGCAGCACGAGATCGAGTTGGGCGAGGGCATCATCGGCCGCGTGTGGCGCGACCAGGAGCCGCTGCTGCTCACAGGCGCGGACACGCGCCTCGCGCAACTGCGCGATGCGTCGCTGCGCACGGAGTCGGCGATGTTCTCGCCACTGATCTACGGCGCGCAGAATCTCGGTGTGCTCGCCGTCGCGAATGGGCCGATGAGCACGGCATTTTCCGAAAGTGATTTCGCTATTTTCAAAGCCATCGTCGAGCAGTCCGCCTTCGCGCTTTACAACGCGATCGTCTATTCGCAGGCCGACGAAAAAAAACGGCTCGATAGCGATTTGCAAATCGCGCAGGACATCCAGCGGATCCTGCTCCCATCAGCCTCGCCGCTGATGAACCGGTTCGAGCTCGATGGCATCAACCTGCCCGCGCGGCAGATGAGCGGCGACTACTACGGCTACATCAAAATCGACGATCTCCGATGGGGTGTAGCCATCGCGGATGTGTCGGGCAAAGGCGTGCCCGCGTCACTCATCATGGCGATGTGCCGGAGTGTTTTGCGCAGCCAGGCATCGGGAAATGCGAGCGCCGCAGATGTTCTGCACAAAGTTAACAGACAGCTCTATCCGGATATCAAGGAGGACATGTTCATCAGCATGGCATACGTCGTCCTGGACGATGAAAGCGCAGGCGTCACCCTCTGCCGTGCGGGCCACGACGCGCCGCTGCTCTACTCGGCGCGCGAGCAATCGGTGACAAAGTTGAACCCGCCCGGCATGGCGCTCGGCATTGACAGCGGCGAGGTGTTCGATAGAATTACGGGCGATTTTCCGGTCACGCTCGAGTCAAACGATTGTTTAATTTTATATACCGATGGTGTGACGGAAGCGTTGGACAGCCAAGGGCTGGAATTCGGCATGAAACGGATGATCCAGTCCATCCAGGCGAGCGCGCATGAAGGCGCGGCCGGAATCAAAAAGCGCCTGACCGACGACCTGCTGCGTTTCATCGGCAGCTACCCGCAAAATGACGACATTACCGTAATTGTGATCCGGAAAAAATGAGCGACGAAAATTTAAAAGAGAACACTTCCAACGAAGAAAAACCGGCTGAAGCGTCGGTGGAAACGCAGGAGGACGAGCTTGGGAAACTGCAGAGCGATCTCACGCGTTTCCGCGATCTCGCGATGCGCAGCCAGGCGGATTTTGACAACTTCCGCAAGCGCGCCTCGCGCGAAAGAGACGATGCCGTGAAATATGCGAACGCATCTTTTCTCGAGCGGCTCATCCCGATCATCGACAACTTCGAGCTCGGGCTCAATGCGGCGAAAAACGATGCGAAAAATTCCCCGATTCTCGCCGGCTTGGAAATGGTCGCGAAGCAGCTCACCGATTTTTTGAGCGAAAGCGGAGCGGTCGCGATCGATGCCGCCGGTCAAAAATTTGATCCGAATCTGCACGAGGCCATCAGCCAAGAAGCGAGCGCGGAGATCCCCGAGGGCCACGTCGTGCGGCAAGTGCGCAAGGGTTTCAAGCTGAAGGACCGGCTGCTGCGCCCGGCGAACGTGATTGTCTCGAAGGGCAAATCCGCCGCGTAGTTTTCAGTGCAACCCGTTCCTGCCATGGCTGCCACAAAGCGCGATTATTATGAGGTTATCGAGGTCGAGCGCACCGCGACCACGGATGAAATCAAGCGTTCGTATCGCAAGCTCGCGGTGAAATTTCATCCCGACAAAAATCCGGACGACAAAACGGCCGAGGAAAAATTCAAGGAGCTCGGTGAAGCTTACGACGTGCTGATGGATGCGGACAAACGCGCGGCTTACGATCGCTACGGGCACGCCGCTTTTGCGCAAGGCACTGCGGCCGCGGGCGCCGGCGGATTTCACGATCCGTTCGATATTTTCCGGGAAGTTTTTGGCGCGAGCGGCGGCGGGGGTGGCGGCGGAATTTTCGAGCAATTTTTCGGCGGCGCCGGCGCGCAACGCGACAATCAAGGGCGTCAGCGCGGCTCGGATTTGCGTTACGATTTGCAGATCCGTCTCGAGGAAGCTGCGCACGGCTGCGAAAAAGAAATCGAAGTCACGAAGCTCGACGCTTGCGGGCGCTGCGGCGGCACTGGCGCCGAGGCCGGCTCGCGAGTGACGAGCTGTCCGGCTTGCGGCGGGCGCGGCCAGGTCGTCAGCTCGCGCGGATTTTTTCAAGTCGCGCAAACGTGCCCGCGCTGCCGCGGCACCGGGCAGATCGTGGAAAAACCGTGCAAGGAGTGCGACGGCGAAGGGCGCGCGGAAAATACCTCGCGGATCAAATTAAAAATCCCCGCTGGCATTCAGGATGGCTCGCGGCTGCGCTCCTCGCGCAACGGCGAAGCGGGCATCCGCGGCGGCACGCCGGGCGATCTTTACGTCGTCATTCACATTCATGAGCACGAGGTTTTCGAGCGGCAGGAGGATAACCTTTACTGCGAAGTGCCGGTGACGTTTTCTGTGGCCGCGCTCGGTGGCGAAATCCGCGTGCCGACGCTCGAGGGGCAGGCGAGTTTGAAATTGCCAGCGGGAACACAAGGTTCGACGATGTTTAAGCTTCGTGGAAAGGGAATGCCGGCGCTCAATTCCAGCTCGCGCGGTGATTTGATGGTCCGTGTGCTCGTGGAGGTGCCGACGCGGCTCAATGCGGAGCAGCGCAAAAAACTGGAGGAGTTTGCCGCATTGATGGGCGATGAAAACACTCCGTTGCACAAAAGTTTTTTTGAAAAAGCGCGCGAGTTTTTCCGCTAGCGATGCACCGTTTTTACATTCCGCCCGCGCAGTGGAATCTCGACCGGCTCGTGCTCGATGAGGGCGAGACGCATCACGCGACCGATGTGCTGCGGATGAAAGTTGGCGAGCGCGCGGTCGTCTTCAATGGCCGCGGCGCGGAGGCGACGGTGGAGATCGCGGCGATGGAAAAAAGTTCGGTGATGCTGCGCCGGCTGCACCACACATCGACCGCACCGCTCGCGTGCGCGATCACGCTCGGGCAGGCGATTCCGAAGGGAAAAAACATGGACCTGATCGTGCAAAAGGCGACAGAGCTGGGCGCGGCCGCGATCGCACCGCTGCTGAGCGAGCGGACGGTGATTCAATTTGACGCGGACGAAGCGGCGAGAAAGCAGGCAAAGTGGCAGGCGGTCGCGATCGAGGCGGCGAAGCAATGCGGTCAAAATTGGCTGCCGCAAATCCATCGGCCTGCATCGCCGAGGGAATTTTTCCAAGCAGGTCATCGCTTCGATTTCATGCTCATCGCGTCGCTGCAATCCGACTCGCTGCATTTAAAAAAACTGCTCGCGGAATTCAGCGGAAAAAATCCGGCGAGCGTGTTGATTCTTGTCGGCCCGGAAGGTGATTTTACGCCGGCGGAAATTGCGCTTGCGAAAAGCCACGGCTGCCGGCCGATCACGCTCGGCCCGATCATTCTCCGCACCGAGACAGCGGCGATTTATTGCCTCAGCGTCCTGAGCTACGAGCTCCTCTCCCGCGGCGGATGAGCAAGCCGCTTTCGGAAAAAGCGAAGCCAAAGTCGGGAATCTGGCTCCTCGTTTTTCTCGAAATTGCAGGCTTCGCGTTGCTCTATTTTCTTTCGGTCCGGCCGATGCTGAAAATCGTCGATGCGCGGCATTGGAATGCGACGCCGTGCGTGATCGTGAGCAGCCGCGTCGGGCGGCATCAGGGCAGCAAAGGCGGATACACTTACAGCGTCGATCTCGTTTATAATTACGCCGCGTCAGGGCAAATCCTCACGGGAGAGCGCTATGAATTTCTCGGCGGTTCATCCAGTGGCTATGCCGGAAAAGCGAAAGTCGTCGCGCAGTTTCCGCGCGGCATGCACACGATTTGTTACGTCAATCCGCTCGATCCGTCAGATGCGGTGATCGAGCGCGGATTCACGTCGGATCTTTGGCTCGGATTGCTCCCGCTGGCGATGATCGGATTTGGCGCGTTCGGGATTTTTTCTTTGAGAAAAAAAGCGAAAGCGCGTGACGCCGCTCCGTGGGAAACGGCTGGAATGCAGCATCCATCGGACTTTGCGGCCATTCCAGTCGCGCCGATTGAGATTCGTCCATCGTCCTCTCCGTTTGCGAAATTCGCCGGCGTGAGCGTCTTCGCGATTTTTTGGAACGGCTTCATCTTGTTCGTTATCGTCCAAAATTTTCAAAACCGGCACGGCGTGCTGCCCGATTGGGGACTCGCGCTATTCATGGTGCCGTTTGTGTTGGTCGGCGTCGGATTGCTCGCGATCGTGGTCTCGGCTTTTTTTTCCCTCTTCAATCCGCGCATCCACCTCACGATCAGTCCGGGCGCAGTCCCGCTCGGCGAACCTTTTAAATTAGAATGGAGAACGGAAGGCCGGATCGACCGGATTTCGCGGTTGCGAATCTGGCTTGAGGGGAGTGAAAATGCGACCTACCAAAGCGGCAAAAATACGACCACCGCGAAGAATATTTTCTCGACGATCGAAATCGTAAACACGACGAGCCCCGAGGAATTTGCTGCGCGGGAGACGAGCCTCACGCTGCCGCGCCGAGCGATGCATTCGTTCGACTCGGGGAACAATAAAATCGTCTGGACGATCCGTGTCCGCGGCGAAATCGCGCGCTGGCCGGACGTGGCGGAAGATTTTCCGATGGCCGTTCTGCCGCTGCGAATGGAGGCGCGGCGATGACTGAAATGAAAATTGGCATGCGCAAGCAGCCCGCGGAATTTTCGCCGGGAGAGAAAATTGATGGCGCCGCGCAATGGCTGCTCGAGCGTGCGCCGACGGCGGTCGAGGTGCGGCTCCTCTGGCACACGCGCGGGCGCGGAACCGAGGATGTGAGCGTCGCGGAAACTGTGCGTTTTGATGCGCCGTTGCGCGACGAGACTCGCTCTTTCAGCGTCGTCGCGCCTGGCGCACCTTACAGTTTCTCGGGAAAGCTGATCACGCTGGAATGGGCTCTGGAGCTGGTTGCGCTGCCGTCTGAAGAAAATGCGCGCGTCGATATCGTGATCGCGCCGGACGGAAAATCGATCAATCTGTTGGAGCAAAGTTTAGACGAAAAAATCGCGGACTGAAATCAAATCGAGCGACTTTTGTTCAGACAAAGTCGTGGACGTTGACGCCCTGCACGCTGCGGAGCTGCACGTCGCCGGCTTCCAGGCCGAGCGCGTTTTCGGCGACGCGCAAAAAATCGTCGGGCTTGTCGGTGAGGGCGATGTCGAGTTTTCCGAGATGATCCTCCGGCACCGAAAGTTTTTGTTTATTCAACAACTTTTTCACAGCGAGCGCGCAGTTGTGCGCCGAGTCGACAAGTTTGATTTCCGAGCCAGTGAATTTCTCGATTGAGGCAGCGAGCAGCGGATAGTGCGTGCAGCCGAGCACAAGCGTGTCGATGCCGGCGCGGACGATTTTTTCGAGGTAACGCCGGATGATCTGGTCGCTGATCGCATCGTCGAGCCAGCCTTGCTCGATGAGCGGGACGAGCATCGGACATGCTGCGCTCGTCACGCGCAGATCGGGGTCGAGCGCTTGGATGGCGCGTTCGTATGCGCGGGAATAAATGGTCGCGCGAGTGCCGATGACGCCGATGTTTCCGTTGCGCGTGGCGGCGACGGCGGCGCGCGCGCCGGGCTCGATCACGCCGACGATGGGCACTTTTAAAATTTCCTGAAGCCGCGGAATGGCGAGCGCGGAAGCTGTATTACAGGCGACAACGATCATTTTCGCGTTCTCAGCGAGCAGCAGGCCGGTAATTTCCACAGCATATCGCTCGATCGTCTCCTGACTTTTGCCGCCGTAGGGAACGCGCGCGGTGTCGCCGATGTAGAAAATGTCTTCGCCCGGCAGCAGGCTGCGCATCGCGCTGGCGACGGTGAGCCCGCCGATGCCGGAATCGAAAACGCCGATCGGCTGGACTTTTGGCTTTTCCTCCGCGGACGATTCCCGCGCGCGTTTCGGGCGCGGCGGTTTCAATTGGCCGTCGGAATCACGACCATCGGCGCAGTCGGCTTTTTTGGTGCGTCGCCGTTGCCTGCGACGAGCGTCTGCGGCGTATCGGGAGAAAGTGCGCGGCGGTAGTTTTGCACGGCGGTGACGATGCACGCGGCGAGGGTTTGACGATAAGAAACGCTGGCGATTTTCCGCGCGTCGTTTTCGTTGCTCAAAAATCCGCCTTCGATGAGGACGCCCGGAATTTTTATGTCGCGGATGACGACGAAGCGC
The DNA here is from genome assembly GCA_963836755.1 of uncultured Verrucomicrobiae bacterium. GTDB lineage: Bacteria > Verrucomicrobiota > Verrucomicrobiia > Chthoniobacterales > Chthoniobacteraceae > JAJPJG01. The sequence continues at coordinate 264,069 of CAWIKF010000002.1, forward strand.
GCGCGCTTGATGCCGCGATCGTAAAGCTGCGAGTGGCAGACGACGGAGGCGTGCATCGCGGTGGCGAGCGCCATGTTTTCGGCGTCGCAAACGTTGCCGGCGCACGGCTGCAGGTCGGAAAGGCGTGGGCCGTCAGCGGCCATCGACGGGACGCCGCGCGGCGCGAGCGTGTAGGTTTCGACGCCGCTCGCATTGGCGCCGCCGGAGTTGAAATGGATCGCGACGAAAAGCGCGTTCGGATATTGGTTGGCGATCCGCACGCGATCTTCGAGCGGGACGAAAATATCCGTCGCGCGTGTCATCACCACGTTCAGTCCGTTCTCCTCCAGCAAAGGCTTCGCACGGAGAGCCACGTCGAGCGCGTAAGTTTTTTCATTGCCCCAAAAACTCATCGCGCCGTTGTCATGCCCGCCGTGGCCGGGATCGAGCACGATGGTGCTGACCTGTGCGGCGTCCTTGATTCGGCTCGGCCGCAGCACGGGCTCGATGACTTTCGTCAAGTCCATCCGCGACACGATCGGCTGGCCCTCGTATTCGGAAATCGGGTAGCTGAGGATGAACTTCAGGTTGTTGATGAAAAGTTCGTTCGAGCCGGTCGAGCCGCGCAGGCTGCGATTCGGCTGGCCCATTTGAAGGCTGTTGCTGACGCGCTGCACGCGGCCGAGGCCGTAAAAGTCCGCCAGGTTTTGCAGCGTCACGTGATCGCGCCCGCCGCATTTGATCAGCTTCCAATCCTCTGCCCGCGCGGTCGCGAGGGAGACGAGGACGAAAAAAAAGACGAGTCGGGGCCGGCGCATCGCGGGGCAAAAAGTGCCTCCCTGCGCGGCGCAAGGCAAGCGTTTTTCAGGCTCGTCGCGGCAGCCGCTTCGCATTTACAAAGCCGGCTTTTTCGCCAGATTGAACACCCGCATGTCAGAGATTCCGAAAACCTATGAGCCCGCCGCCGTGGAGGAAAAGTGGTATGCCGATTGGCTCGCGCACGATTTTTTCACGGCCGACCCGCACTCCGCGAAGCCCGCGTATTCGATCGTCATCCCGCCGCCAAACGTCACTGGCGTCCTCACGCTCGGCCATGTGCTGAACAACACCATCCAGGACATCCTCGCCCGCCGCGCGCGCATGCTCGGGCGCGAGGTGCTCTGGCTGCCCGGCACCGATCACGCGGGCATCGCCACGCAAACGGTCGTCGAGCGGACGTTGAAGAAGCAGGGCAAAATCCGGCATCGCGACGACCTCGGTCGCGAAAAGTTCTTGGAGGAAGTCTGGAAATGGAAAGATGAAAAAGGCGGCATCATCATCCAGCAGCTCAAAAAACTCGGCTGCTCGTGCGATTGGTCGCGCGAGCGCTTCACGATGGATGCGGAATACTCGCGGTGCGTGCAGCGCGTCTTCGTCGATCTTTATAAAAAAGGGTTGATCTATCGCGGCAAGCGGATGGTCAATTGGTGCCCCGTCTCGCTCACCGCGCTCAGCGACGAAGAAGTCATCATGAAGCCGCAGAACGGCACGATGTATTTTTTCAAAGTCGAGGTCGCGGAGCTGCCGGGCACCTTTTTGACCATCGCGACAACGCGGCCCGAGACGATCCCCGGCGACACCGCCATCGCCGTCAATCCGCGCGACACGCGCTACGCGCATCTCCTCGGCAAACACGTCCGCCGTCCGCTGCCGATCCAGATTCCCGATGCGGAAAAGTTGATCCCGATCATCGGCGACGAGCACGTGGAGTTTGAGTTCGGCACCGGCGTCTTAAAAGTCACGCCCGCGCACGACAAAGCCGACTTTGAAATCGGCCAGCGGCACAACCTTGCCGTCGTCGACATCATGAATCCCGACGGCACCATGAACGCGCTCGCCGGCGAATCGCTCGCCGGCCTCGACCGCTTCGAGGCGCGCAACGTCGCCGTCGATCACCTGCGCGCGCTTGGCGTGCTCGTCAAAGAAGAGCCGTATCAAAACAACGTCGGCTACAGCGAACGCGCCGACGTGCCGATCGAGCCGCGTCTGAGCGAGCAATGGTTTTTGAAATATCCGAGCGTGGAAGAAGCGCGTGCATGCGTGGCGGGTGCCGCGATGCACTTTTACCCCGAGCGTTGGGCGAAAGTTTACGACCATTGGCTCGGCGGCATTCAGGACTGGTGCATCTCGCGTCAGCTCTGGTGGGGGCATCGCGTGCCGGTGTGGTATCGCCGGGGGGCCACTCAACAGGAAAACGGTGCGCAAAATGTCTCAAATCAAGGAGACGAGCAGGCACTTCAAGCCGAGGGAAAGTCACTTCAAAGCCAACAAAGGGCGGTTCAAGACAAAGAAAAGGCAGTTCAAAGCCTGGATCAGCCGCTCCAGCGCGTCGTGATGTCGCAGCCTTCAGATTTGAGTTCAGTTTCCTCATCCGTGACGCGTGAGATCCGCGTCGCAGTAGAACCGCCCGCCGATCCGGAGAACTGGGAGCAAGACCCCGACGTGCTCGACACATGGTTCAGCTCGTGGCTTTGGCCCTTTGCGACGATGGGCTGGCCGGAGACAGACCGAGACGCTGGCAAAGTTTTACCCGACCACCGACCTCGTCACCGGGCCGGACATCATTTTTTTCTGGGTCGCGCGAATGATCATGGCGGGGTTCGAGTGGATGGGCGAGATGCCGTTTCGCAACGTCTATTTCACCGGCATCATCCGCGACAAACAGGGCCGCAAAATGTCGAAGTCGCTCGGCAATTCGCCCGACCCGCTCGACCTCATCGCGAAGTTCGGCGCGGATGCGCTCCGCTTCGGCGTGATGCGCAGCGCGCCGCTCGGCGCCGACGTTTTGTTCGATGAAAAAAACGTCGAGCTCGGCCGGAACTTTTGCACAAAGCTCTGGAACGCCGCGCGTTTCCGCCAAATGCACGGCGGCGAAACAGAAGCCGAGATCGACCCCGCGCTGCTCACGAGCGATGACAAATGGATCCTGCTGCGGCTCGATGCGGCCATTGCCGAAATCTCGGCGGCGCTCGACGAATACCGCTTCAGTGATGCGGCGCAGGCGATCCATCGCTTTTTCTGGAACGAGTTTTGCGATTGGTATCTCGAGGCGGCGAAGGCCGCGCTTTACGGGCCCGACGCCGCGCGAAAGGTAAACACGCTCGCCGTGATCGATTTTACTCTCGCGCAGACGCTGCGGCTCATGCACCCGTTTTTGCCGTTCATCACCGAGGAGCTCTGGCACGCGCTCGGCTTCAATGCCGACATGCCCGACGCGCAGGGCGGCCGCACGATTATGTTCGCGCCGTGGCCGACGCCGCTCGGCGTGGATTTCAAGACGCGCTACGGGCTCGACGAGTCGGATGAAAAGTTCGCGGCCGCGAAATATGCCGCCGTCGAGAAAGGCCGCGCGCTGCGGCGCGACGCGCACATCGCGAGCAACATGCGCACGCCATTCGTGCTGAAGCCGCACGCGCCGCTGCCGGAGCACGAGGCCGTGGTGCTGCGGATTTTGCTCAATGCCGAGCCGCTCGATGTTCTCGAAAGTTACGAAGCCCCGCGCGGGACGCCGGTCGCGTTGACGGACCTGGGTGAACTTTTCTTGCCGCTCGCCGGGCTCGTCGATGTGGACGCCGAGCGCGAGCGTTTGCAAAAAGAGACGGCGAAAGTGGAAGACGAACTCGCGAAGGTTCGTGCGAAACTGGCGAACCCGAACTTCGCCGACAAAGTTCCGCCCGCGGTGCTCGCCGAGCATCGCCAGCGCGAAGTCGCGTGGGCGGAAAAGCTCGCGCAGCTCACGAAAATGCGCGACGCACTTTAGCGCCCCTCCCGCTGTTTATTCTTTAACGCCGCGATACGAATCGCGCGCCGCGTCGTAGATAACCCGCAGCGGCTGTCCGGATTTTTCGCTCGCCGCGCGACAACTTTCAAACTCCGGCGCAACCTGAATAATCGTGCCGTCTTTTAAACCAAGTTTGACCACAATCTCGCCAAACGGCGTCGGCACGCTTTCAAAACGCCGCTCGAGTTTCAACCGCTGCACTTGATCCATGCGCACGCCGAATGACGTCGTCTCGGCGAAGACGATGTCGGCGATTTTCTGCACGCCATTGTTTTCGCAAAGCACGCTGAGCTGGACGCCGGGGCGATTCTTTTTCATGTGGATCGGCGTAAAAAAAACGTCGAGCGCGCCTGCGGCGAAAAGTTTCTCCATCGCCGCGCCGGTGATCTCGGGCGAAAGATCATCGATGTTCGTCTCGATGCGCGTGATCGTGTCGGTCCCGCAGCCGCCCGCGGCGTCGAGCTCGCCGAGCACCGCGCGCAGCACGTTCGGCCGGTCGGGAAAGGTGCGCGAGCCGACGCCGTAGCCGATTTTCTCGATTTTCATCCGCGGCATCGGCCCGAACTTTTCCGCGAACTCCGCGACGATCGCCGCTCCGGTCGGCGTGATCATTTCAAAACGGAGATCGATTTGCTCGAGCGCGATGCCTTGCAAAATCCCTAGTGTCGCCGGCGCAGGCACCGGAAAACGCCCGTGCGCGGTGTGAGTAAATCCGCGTCCGTCAACCAGCGGCGCGACAAAGATGCGCTCGACGCCGAGCGCCTCGATTCCCGCGCAAACGCAGATCACATCAGCGATGGAGTCGAGCCCGCCTACTTCATGAAAGACGACGTCGTCTGTTTTGATGCCGTGGATTTTTCCTTCCGCGACGGCGATGCGCGCGAACATGGACAAAGCATGTTGTTTAATAAACGCCGACAGGTCGCTCGCCTCGAGCAGCGCCTTGATCTCGCGGTAGCTGCGCGTCTGCTCGTCGTGATGATGATGCCCGGAATGTTCGTGCGAATGCTCATGACCATGATGCTCGTGGCCGTGATGTTCCTCTGTTTCGTGCGCGCATTTTTGGTGATGCAAATGATCGTGCTCCCCCGGCTCGTGCGTGTGCGTCGCGCCTTCGTGGATGCCGAATTTCACGCCGTCAATGTGTTGCCGCGACTGCCGCTCGAAGTGCATGTGAAAGTCGCCGATCTCGAGCTTCGAGAGCTCCCACTCGAACGCGGAAGGTTTCACGCCGAGGTCGCAAAGCGCGCCGACCGTCATGTCGCCGCTGATGCCGGAAAAACAATCGAGAAAGAGAACGCGCATGCGCGAAGCTTCCACGCGGTCGCGGAAATTTCACTGCTTTTGTTCCCGCTCGCGCGAACGTCACTTTGCAAAAGCCGCAATTCGGTTCAATCTCACGCTTCTTTTTTTAAGATGGATTCCGAACAGCCACTGCACGATCTCATCGCCGTCCGCCGGCAGAAGCTCGCGTCGCTCCGCGAGCTCGGCGTGGAGCCGTTTGGCGGGAAATTTGAAACCAGCGGCACGATCGCGGAAATCCGCGCGCGCTTCGCGGAAGGCAACCATGAAAAGATCGCCGGCCGCGTGACCGCGCACCGCGACATGGGCAAAAGTCACTTCCTCGATTTGAGCGACGCGAGCGGCCGGATGCAGATTTTTGTGAACGCGAAAGAGATTGGGCCGGAGCAACTGGAGGTTTTCAAACTCCTCGACCTCGCGGACTTTATCGGCGTCGAGGGCGAGACTTTTCTGACGAAAACAGGCGAGCCGAGCGTGCGCGCCAAAAGTTTAACATTCTTAAGCAAAGCGCTGCGGCCGATGCCAGGCGGCTGGTATGGCCTCGCCGATGTCGAGCAGCGCTACCGGCAGCGTTACCTCGACTTGATCGCGAATGAAAAATCGCGCGAGGTTTTCAAAAAACGGATCGCGATCGTGCGGGGCATCCGCGACTTTTTGCACGCGCGCGGCTTCATCGAGGTCGAGACGCCGATGATGCAGACTGTCGCCGGCGGCGCAGCGGCGCAACCGTTTCGCACGCATCACAACGCGCTCGGGCTCGATCTTTTTCTGCGCATCGCGCCGGAGCTTTATTTAAAGAGATTGCTCGTCGGCGGCTTCGACAAAATCTTTGAGCTGAATCGAAATTTCCGCAACGAAGGCATCTCGCGCCGCCACAATCCAGAGTTCACGATGCTCGAGGCGTATTGGGCTTTTGCCGATTTCGAGCAGATGGCCGAGCTGGTGGAGGAGATGATCTGCACGCTCGCGGAGAAAGTTTGCGGCGGATTGAAAATCGAGCATCGCGATGCGGACGGAAGCGTCGTGCGCACGATCGATCTTTCGCGCCCGTGGCGCCGGAAGCCTTATCGCGACTTGATTCGCGAGGCAGCGGGTGGGAATTGGTTTGAAATCACGAGCGAACAGCGACGTGCGCGGGCGGGCGAACTCGGCGTGCAAATTTCTCCCGAGATGGCGGACTTTGAAGTGACGCAGCAGGTCTTTGAAAAGCTCGTGGAGGAAAAAACTTTTGACCCGCTTTTCGTGACGCATTGCCCGAAGGAATTGGTTCCGCTCGCGAAGCAAAATCGCGACGACAGCTCGCTCGTCGATGTCTATGAACTGGTCATCAACGGCCAGGAAATTTCGCCCGGTTATTCCGAGCTCAATGATCCGATCGTCCAGCGCGAGCGGCTCGAACATCAGGCCGGCGAGGAGCAGCAAAACATCGATGAGGATTTCCTCGCGGCTCTTGAACACGGCATGCCGCCGGCGGGCGGAATCGGCATCGGCATTGATCGGCTGGTCATGATGCTGACGGGCGCGGAGTCGATCCGCGACGTGATCTTTTTCCCGCATCTCAAGCCAAAATCGGACGCGTAAATTTTGAAACTCCCGTTCAGCCTTTTTCTCGCGCTCCGTTATCTCAAGCCGAAACGGACCTTCGTCTCGATCATCACGCTCATCTCGATCCTCGGCGTCACCGTCGGCATCATGGTGCTCATTATCGTCATCGCGGTGATGACCGGTTTCGACCATGAGCTGCGGGAAAAAGTGCTCGGGTTCGAGCCGCACATCACGGTCAGCAACGGCGGAGTGTTGAACGACTGGCGCACGCTCAAAAAGCAGATCGAGGCTACGCCTGGCGTCATCGCCGTTGCGCCATTCGTGCAGGGACCGGTCATCGCGGAGCACGGCGACCAGACCGACACGCCGATCGTGCGCGGCGTCGATCTCGACCAGGAGGAAAAAATCACCGAGCTTCGCAAGCTCGTGAAGCCGGGCGATGGCGAGTTCGATTTGAGCGGCGACACCGTGGTGATTGGGAAAGATCTCGCCGATACCCTCCACGTCAATCTTGGCGACGAGATCACCATTTACGCGCCGGGAAACATCCGCGGGATTCTGGACGAGATGAAAAAGGCGGGTGACGATCCGAAGAAAAATTCCAAGACGCTCGCGGAGCTGAAAGAGGAAGTCGTGATCCCGCAGCCGCTCACCGTCACCGGCATTTTTTCCTCCGGCCGCTACATTTACGACTCCAGCGTCCTCTTCGTCTCGCTCAGCGTCGGACAGGAACTTTACTCGCTGCGCGACGGCGTCCACGGCCTTTCGGTCGAGACGAGCGATCCGTATCGCGCTGAGGAAATGAAGAATCGCCTCAACGCCGAGCTGCCGCCGCCGGCTTACGCGGAGACTTGGATCGACCGCAATCGCGACCTCTTCGACGCCATCCGCGTCGAGCGCAATGTCATGTTCATCATCCTGCTTTTCATCAGCCTCGTCGCCTCGTTTTGCGTCATGAACACGCTCATCACCGTCACTGTGATGAAGACGCGCGAGATCGGCATCATGAAAGCGCTCGGCGCCACCACCGGGCAGATTGTCTGGGTTTTTCTCGCGCAGGGAATGGTCGTCGGCATCTTTGGAAACCTCACCGGTCTCGCGCTAGGCATGACGCTGATCCGCTTTCGCAACGAATTCCGCGACTGGCTCGCGGCGACGCTTCACATCCAGATTTTTCCCGCCGACATTTACCAATTCAGCAAAATCCCCGCCGTCATTGTCCCGCGCGACGTCGCGATCATCTGCTGCACGGCGTTCGCCTTTTGCTCTCTCGCCGCGCTCATCCCCGCCTGGGTCGCCGCACGGCTCGATCCGGTAAAAGCCTTGCGCTACGAGTAAAAGTTCGAGCTGTTGAAAAGCGGGAGCATCGCCTGCCGATCCCCGATTTTTTTGAAAGATTTCAGTCGGCGAACAGCGACGTGACTTGAAGTTTGACCGCATCGATCAGCCCCTGATCCGTCAATTTCAAGGCCGGAATCGGCGAGAGGCTGAGAAAGGACAAAGTCATGAACGGCGCATCAAGCGGGCAGCCGAGGCTCGCAGCCGCGGCATTCAACGCGTCTATTTTCTCGATGACAATCTCCAGCGGCTCGCTTGAAACAAGCCCCGCCACCGGCAACGGCAGGCTCGCGATCTCCTCGCCATCCGCTACGGCAATCTGCCCACCGCCCATTTTTTCCAGCGCCTCGATCGCGGCCGCGATGTCCGCATCGTCCACGCCGGCGACCACAACGTTGTGCGCATCGTGCGCGACGGTCGAACCAATCGCGCCGCGCTGCAGCGCAAAGCCGCGCACAAAGCCGACACCGACATTTCCCGTCGCGCGATGCCGCTCGACGACGACGAGTTTTAAAATGTCGCGCGCGATGTCCGACACGACTTCGCCGCCGTCGATTTTCGGCGCGAGCAAAAGTTCGTTCGTGATGATTTGGTGCGGGACGATCTCGATGACTTTGATTTTTTTTCCGTCCCGCGCGGCGACTTTTAAATCCGCATCGCCGCACCAGCGCAGGTTCATCGTGCGGCGCGGCTGCTCGGGCGCAGGCTGCGCTGCGCCGAGATATTTTCCATCCTCGGCGACGAGAATTCCTTTTTTATAAACACGCCGCACCGCGAACTTTTCCAAATCATCGAGCACGATGAAATCTGCCCAAAAACGCGGTGCAATCGCGCCATGATTTTTCAAACGGTAATGCCGCGCGGTGTTGATGCTGCCCATTTGAATGGCGGTGATCGGCGCGATGCCGAGTGAGATCGCCTTGCGAATCGAGTGGTCGATGTGGCCTTCCTCGACGAGGTCGCCGGGAAGTTTGTCGTCGGTCGCGAAGGAGCAATTCGCGGAATTTTCCGGCGTCACCAGCGCGATGATGTGTTCGAGATTGCGCTCGGTGCTGCCTTCGCGCACGAGCAGGTGCATGCCGAGCCGCAGCTTTTCGCGCGCCTCGTCGAGCTCGGTGCTTTCATGATCGGAGCGAATGCCGGCGAGCGCGTAGGCGTTGAGATTTTTTCCGCGCAAGCCCGGCGCGTGGCCGTCGATCGCTTTTCCTTTGCCCGCGCGAATTTTCGCGAGCTCGCTTTCGTGGCCGAGAAAAACGCCGGGATAATTCATCAGCTCCGCGATGCCGGCGATGCGCTCGTCATCGATCATCAAGCGCAAATCGTCCGCCGTCAGCCGCGCGCCGGCCGTCTCGAGATGCGTCGCCGGAATGCACGACGGCAGCATGATGAAAAAATCGATCGGTAAATCCTTGCTCGTGTGCAGCACGTAGCGGATGCCGTCGAGGCCGAGCACGTTCGCGAATTCGTGCGGATCGATGACCATCGCCGCGGTGCCGTGCGGCACAACCGCGCGCACGAATTCCGGAAAAGTGACCATCGAACTTTCGACGTGGAAATGGCCGTCGATCAGCGCCGGCGCGAGAAATGCGCCATCGAGATCGATGATTTCGCGTGCGTCGTAATCGCCAAATCCGATGATGCGCCCATCATCCACGGCAACATTTTCCGAATAAATTTCGCCGCTGAAAACATTGACGAGTTGCGCGTGTTTAAAAAGTTGTTGCGCAGGTTTTTCACCGCGCGCGATCGCGAGTTTGTCCTCGAGATTTCTCATTCTTTTGCCCGCTGTTGCTGGATCGCCGCGAAAATTGCTTCGCCGGTCGCGGGCGAATCCAAGGCGACTTCGCCCCCTTTTCCAAATGCAGCCACGGCGTCGCGAATCGCCTCGCGCACGGAAATCGCGAGCATCAGCGGCGGTTCGCCGACGGCCTTGCTGCCGTGGATCGTATTCGGCTGCGTGGCATCTTTCAAAAACGCCACGTTAAACACGCGTGGCATGTCGCCGACTGCCGGAATTTTGTAAGTGTCGGGCGAATGCGTGAGCAGCCGCCCCTGCGCATCCCACGTCAATTTTTCCACGGTCAGCCAGCCGAGTCCTTGCACGAAGCCGCCTTCCACCTGCCCGCGCGCGACGCCTTCGTTGATCGCGTCGCCGACGTCGTGCAAAATATCCGCGCGCAAAACCTGCATCGCGCCGGTGAAGCCATCGATCTCAACTTCGGTGACCGCCGCGCCGACGGCGAAATAATGAAACGGTTTTCCGCGCCCGTTTTCCGCGTCGTAAAAAATATCCGGCGTTCGGTAAAAGCCGGTCGCGCTGAGGCTGACGCGCGCGAAATACGCTGCGCGCAACGCTTCGGCGAAAGTCGCGTGAGTTTTTAAAAATGGCTCGAGCCGCTCGCGCAAAATGTCGCACGCGTTTTTCACCGCCGCGCCATTGAGGTCCGTGCCGCATGACGCGGCGGTCGCGGAGGTGTTCGGAACTTTGTCCGTGCGCGTCGCCATCACGCGCACGTGCTCGACGGGAATTCCGAATTCCTTCGCGGCGATCATCGCGACGTTTGTGTTGATTCCCTGCCCCATTTCGGTGCCGCCGTGATTCACCTGCACGGTGCCGTCCTGATAAAGCAGCACGAGCGCGCCGGCTTGATTCAGATGCGTGGTCGTGAAGGAAATGCCGAATTTCACCGGCGTGATCGCAAGCCCGCGCTTGCGGTGCGGCTGACCGGAATTCCATTGCGCGATTTCCGCGCGGCGGCTCGCGAAGCCGCTTGTTTCCTTGATCTCCGACCAAATGCGCCGGATGCGGTTGTCCTCGATTTCCTGTCCGTAATGCGTCGTGTTCGTCTCGCCGGAGCCGCGATACAAATTCCGCTCGCGCACTTCCTCCGGCGGCAAATCGAGCTGCCGCGCGATGCGGTCGAAAATTTCCTCGATGACGAGCATTCCCTGCGGTCCGCCGAATCCGCGGAACGCCGTGTTCGATGCGAGATTCGTTTTCACCACGCGTCCGCTGAATTCCACGTTTGGGATGTAATAAGCGTTATCGAGATGAAAAAGTGCGCGGTCGCAAATCGCGCGTGAAAGGTCGAGCGACCAGCCGCCATTCGCGAACAGCTCGACTTTCGCCGCGAGCAACATTCCGCGTTTGTCAAAGCCGACGTCGAACTTCGCGAGAAACGGATGCCGCTTGCCCGTGATCATCATGTCCTGGTCGCGATTGTAGCGGATGCGCACCCGCCGCCCGGTGCGCGATGCAGCCAGCGCCGCGAGCACCGCCGGCCCAGCCGCCTGCGTTTCCTTGCCGCCGAATCCGCCGCCCATCCGCGTGATTTGCACGACCACGCGATTCATCGGCAGATCGAGCGCGTGCGCGATTGCGAGCTGCACTTCGGACGGATGCTGCGTCGAGGAATGCACTAAAATCGTCCCGTCCTCGCCGCATTCCGCCCACGCCGCCTGCATCTCGAGGTAAAAATGATCCTGCCCGCCCATCGAAAATTCGCCGCGGAATTTTTTCGGCGCAGTCGACGAGAGCCTCTGCAGCATCTCCACGCCGGATGAAATGCGGATCGCTGTGGAAAAGATTTTGCGCGACCGCCTCCTCGATTTCGAAAACCGGCGGCAGCGGCTCGTATTCGACCACCACTTTTTCGGCTGCCGCGCGGCATTGCTCCTCCGTCTCGCCGACCACCAGCGCGACGAGCTGGCCGTGATAGGAAATCTCGTCTGTGCGCGAGCAAAACTTCGTCATGCCGCACGGGCCCGACATCGTTCAGCCCGGGAATATCCTCCGCGAGCAAAACCACGCGAATGCCCGCCATTGCTTGCGCGGCGGACACATCGCGTTTTAAAATCCGCGCGCGCGCGTGCGGCGCGCAGACCGGCCAAACCTCGAGCATTCCCGCCGTTTCATCGTCCACATAAATCGCCTCGCCGGTCACATGTTTGTGGCCGCTTTCATGCGGAATCGAGCGCAAAACTGGCGCAGTCGCGACAGCCAACGGCGCGGAATTTTTTGCGGAAAAATCTTCGTGAAAAAACTTTTCCAGCAAGCTCGCGATCATCTCCGACCGATATTTCGCGCTGCCGCGCACATCGGTGATCGGTGTAAATTCCGTGCGCAAAATCGGCAGCACTTTTTGCAGCGTCTCCTCGTTCCAGATTTTTCCAGTCAGCGCCTGCTCCGTTTTTTGCGCGCGCACCGGGGTCGCCGCGACACCGCCGTAAGCCAGTCGCGCCTTGCGAACGAAATTTTGTGCGTCGAGTTTCAGCGCGAAGCAGCCGGCGACCGTGCTGATATCCATCTCGCGCCTGCGCGAAACTTTGTAAAACATGCGTCGCGCGCCGTCGCCGCGCGGCAGCACGATCGTCTTCAAAATTTCGCCGGGCTGCAGCGCCGTCTTGCGATACGCGACAAAAAATTCATCGAGCGGAATCGTCCGCTCACCGCGCGCGGAGGCGAGCACGAGCTTCGTTTCAAACGAGAGCAGCAGCGGCGCTGAGTCGCCGATGGGCGAAGCGGTGACGAGGTTGCCTCCCATCGTTGCGCGGTTCCGGATTTGCCGAGAGCCGAACCACCAAAGCATTTCCTTGAGAGCCGGAAATTCTCCGCCGAGGTTTTCAAGAACGTTGGTCAGATTCACCGCGGCGCCGATGCGCCACTCGCGTTCGTCCTGTTCGAGCGATTGCAGGTCCGGGATCGCTTCGAGCGAAATCCAGGTCGGAAGCTTTTTGAAGTATTTCGAGATTAAAAGTCCAAGTTCCGTAGCGCCGGCAACCAGCCGCGCCTCAGGAAAATCTTCCATCAAGTTGAACAATTGATCGAGCGATTGCGGGCGGAAAAATCTTTCGCTGCCGCATTCGATTCGCAACGGCGTCAAAGTTGCTGGCGGCTCGTGAAGCCGCTCTGCATAAGCATCCGCGCCGCTTTTGGCAAACGCCTCGATGGCCGCCTCGCGGATGGGGCGGTAACCCGTGCAGCGGCACAAGTTTCCCGCAAGCTGCTCGTCGAGCTGCGCATTCGTTTGCAAATCGCGGCGATGAAATCCCTCGAAAAGCGACATGACGAACCCAGGCGTGCAGTAACCGCATTGCGACCCAAAATTTTTCAACATCGCTTCCTGCACGGGATGCAGCGCACCATTTTTCAAACCTTCCACCGTCACAATTTCGCGCCCGGCCATCGTGGGCAACGGCACAAGACAACTATTGATCGCGCGGAAACAAGCGTTCCCATTTGTATCGCGATCAATCATCACGACCGAGCACGCGCCGCAGTCGCCCTCGGCGCAACCTTCTTTGGTTCCAGTGCGGCCGCTGCGGCGCAGCCAGTTCAGCAGAGTGGTGTTCGGCGAGACGTTTTCCGCGCGAACTTTGTCGCCATTCAATTGAAACTCAATCACCGCGCCGGCCGTCATTTCCTGCGGCCTTGCAAGATTTTCAAAAACGACCGCGTGCGGATTTCATCGAGAGTCAGACCTGTGGCGAGCGCCTCGTCCTCGGTGATTGCGCCGCAGCTCAGACCGCGCAGAAAAAAGTTGAGCAGCCCCTGGCCCGTCGCCGCATCGTCGAATACGTCGCCGAAGAGCGAAGCCAGCGCGGCCTTTGCCACAAAGGCTTTGAGCCGATTCGAGGCCGATTCGAGCCCGCGCAAAAAGAAGGCGTAAACGGCGGCATAGCGCACCACGAATTGCGCGGGATGCAAATCCCAACCTTGATAAATGCCATGGCGGAGCGAGTGCATCGTGTCGTCGAAAGCAAGCTTCCATGCGGTGTGGACGGCGGCGCGGTTCGCGGCGATTTGCTGCGGAGTCAACGGCTGCGATTCGCTCGCGCGATGCGGGCCGACTGGCAAAATATTCGTCGCACCATCGGAAAGATGAATGCCGGTGCCGGCGAGCGAGACGGCCATGACCTCGCGCGCAAAATCGCAAACCGGATGCTGCATTGTCTGGTAAGCGGCGGTGATGCCCCGCGAGGCGGTGTAATCGTAGACGCCAAAATGCACGCTGCGGCAGCGCCCTTCCGCGGCTGCGATGAGCGAGGGAATTCCGATTTCGCCGTCGCGATGAATGATCGCCTGCGGCGTCTCGATCATCAGTTCCACGCGCAACGCGCCCGCGGCGAGGTCGTTCTTTTTCTCCAAAATTTCGAGCAGCCGCACGCTGGCTGTGACCTGTTCGGGAATTTGAACTTTCGGAATCGTGATGACAAAATTTGCGGGTAAATTTCCGCCGCTCTCGGCCAGCAAAGTCGTTACGAAAATATCGAGCGTGCGAATCGCCCGCGCGCGCAAATCTTCGTTGAGCGGCTTGATGCGGACGCCGATGAAAGGCGGCAGCGTGCCGGCGGCGAGACCGCGCGCGACTTCCACCGCGCTCGCGGCCGCATGACCGTCTTCCTCAGCATCCATGCGGTTTCCGTAGCCATCCTCGAAATCGAGGCGAAAATCTTCCACAGGCTCGCGTCGCAGTTTTTCGACGACCCGATCGTAGATCGTTGCAGCGAAAATCGCATCGTCGCCGAGATCCAAAACGTGCGCGAGCGCCACTGCGTTCGGCGCATTTTCCTCGAGCGAACGCAACGCCACCGCGCCGAGCCGCTGCGCCGTGTCGGCTTTGAAAAGATGGCCGCCGCCGTAAACGGAATGCACCGCCTGTCGTCGGTTCGACTCGCCCGGATAATGCGCGGCAAAGTCACGATTCGCCGCACTCAGGTCACCGATGATGGCGTTGATTTCCGAGCCAAAACTGGTGCGCGGTTTCTCGCTCACAATGGCGAACGATTCACGTCTTTGTAGTAAATGTAAACCGCCGGCTCGCTCCCAAGCGCGACAAACCACTGCGGACAAAACGGTGCCATCCAGATCACGTCGCCGGCCTGCACCGGATACCATTCCGACTCGAGCCGGTAAACGCCCGCGCCGGCGAGCATGAGCAGCCCGTGCTCCATCACATGCGTTTCCACGAAAGGCAGCGCCGCGCCGGGATCGTAGCTGAAAATGTTTACCGCCATGTCAAACGAAGCGTTGTCAGGCAGCAACACTTGTAAGCGTGCGTGCGGATCGCCCAAGAACGGAGCGCCAGCGATGTCGGCAGCGTCGCCGGTAAAGAAATTGGGCGCGGATTTTGACGCCAACGGTTCGTAGCGCTTTTGGAACAAAAGCAGACGCGTCTCTTTTTTTGCGGAGCGAAAATCGTAGTCGCTGCCGGGGGGAAGATACGCGTAATTGCCGGAGCTGAGCGCGTGCCCGTTGATCGAGCATTTGCCGTCGATCACATAGGCGAAAAGTTCCGATTCTCCCGTCGCGCCCGCACCGCGCCCGTTGCGCTCAAGCGTGATCGAGGTCTGCGCGAACTTCGCGCCGAGCGCCGGCGAGATTAATACGCACGCGACGCAGTTCGTCCAGCCGGGCAGAACGCTCGGCACAAAACCGTTGGGCGTGAAAAGCGCGTGCCGTTCCTTCACGACATTGCGGGAGCTCCCGAGTGGATGATTCATGAAAAAGGCGTGATCAACTGGCCGCGCGGCGGCGCGACGATTCTGCCCTCGCAATAAACCGTCTGTCCACGCAGAAGCGTCCGCACAACACGCCCGCGAAGTTTTCGGCCGATGTATGGACTGTGCTGGTGTCTGTAAAACAAAGTGTTGTCGGTGATTATGTTGTCGAATTTCGCGTCAAACAAGACGCAGTCAGCATCCGCGCCGATTTCGATGCGACCCTTGCGTGGCGCGATGCGGAAGCACGCTGCAACATTTTCGGCGGTCAGCCTCGCAATCTTCTCGAACGGAATTTTGCACTCGACGACCAGCGAGAGCAGATGCTGGCAGCCTGAAATGCCGCCCCAGACCTTGAAAAAATTGGCGTCTGTTTTCATCTCCGGCGGCGCGGGCGAATGATCGGAGCCGATCGTCGTTACTTCGCCAGCCAGCACTTTGTTTACTAAAAGCGCACGCTCCGTGTCGGCTCGCAACGGCGGTGCGCATTTGGCTATTGCCCCGAGTTTTTCCATGTCGTCAAAGTTCAGCACCAGATAATGCGGACACGTCTCGCACGTCACATCCGCGCCGCGCATTCGCGCTTCCGCGACCAGCGACACGCCCGCTGCGGAACTCACGTGGACGATGTGCAGCGCGCACTCTGTTTCGCCCGCGAGGTCAATGGCGATGCGGATCGCCGCGAGTTCAGCGCGGATTGGACGCGACTCGAGATAATCGCGCACGCTCGTCTTTCCGTCGGCGATTTTCGCGGCGGTGAGCTCACGCGTGATCTCCTCCGATTCCGCATGCACCGCGACAATCAATCCACACGCCGCCGCGCGTTTCATCCCTGCGCGCAAAGTGGTTGCATCGGCGCGCGCGAAATCGTCGATGCCGCTGTTCGACATGAACGCTTTCAAGCCGATCACGCCACGATCGCGCAGCGTTTCGATTTGATCGAGGTTGCCGGGAACCAATCCGCCCCAGAGTGCGAAATCGACGACCGATTGCGCCTCGGCCGCCGCGCGTTTTTGATTGAAACTTTCGCCGTCGCACGTTGGCGGATGCGCGTTGAGCGGCATGTCGAAAAAAGTTGTCGTGCCGCCCGCCGCGCAAGCTCTGGAGCCGCTCGCGAGGCCTTCCCACTCCGCGCGGCCGGGCTCGTTGAAGTGCACATGCGCGTCAATCACGCCCGGAAAAATTTGCAGCCCGCGCGCATCGATTTCCTCGCGCGCCGAACTCGCGTCGAACGAAACAAATTTTCCATCGGCGATCCCGATTTCGGGAAAGGGCGAAGCGCCGCGAATCAACAAATCCAGCTCGCTCATGGCGCTTTCAGGCTGCGTAAAAAATCTGCGAGCACTGCGACTGCTTTGGCCACATCGCTTTCCAAAACGGATTCGTCGGGATGATGACTGAGCGCGTTTTTACAACGCACGAAGAGCATCGCGACCGGGCAGAGCGTAGCGATTGCCGCCGCGTCGTGACCGGCGCCGCTCGGCAGCGCGAGGACTTTTTTTTCGTGCTTGGCGACCGCGGCGCGAAACAGGCGCGTAAGCTTCGCATCGCATGGGACCGTGCTCGTTTCCTGCACCAATTTCCATTCCGCAGGCAGCCGGCGTCGCCGCGCAATTTGTGAAACTTTTGTTTCTCAGCGTGCGCAATGCCGCGAGCCGCCGCGCATCTTTTTGATGGCGCACGTCGAGGCTCAGCGTTGCGCGCTCGGGGATCACATTGCTCACGCACGGGGCGATTTTTATTTCGCCGACGGTCGCGGTGACGCCGGATTTTTCCACGGCCAAAATCAATTCCGCAGCGGCGCAAAGCGCGTCGTGGCGCAGATTCATCGGCGTGGTTCCGGCGTGACCGGCGCGGCCGAAAAATTCGACGCTCACGCGCGATTGGCCTGCAATCGCGGTCACCACGCCGACGCCGAGTCCGCACGATTCTAGCACGGGACCTTGCTCAATGTGGACTTCCGCGTAGCCGAAAAATTCGCCCGGTTTTCGCCGCGCGCGTTCGATGCCTTTCTCCGCGATCCCCTTCAAATCAGGCTTCGCGAGCGTTCCAGCCATCGCGCGGCTGCCGAGATAAGCCGTTTGATAGCGGACACCTTCCTCATCGGAAAAGCCCGCGACTTCGACAGCAAACGGAAGTGTTACATTCGTTTCCCGCAAATGTTGCAGCGTCGCAATCGCCACGAGCACGCCGAGCGGGCCATCGTATTTTCCCGCGTTGCGCACCGTGTCGAGATGCGAGCCGAGCAAAAAAGTTTTCGCGCGCGGGTTGGGAGATTCGAGACGGCCGAGCAAATTAAACGCCGCATCTTCGCTCACGGCCAGGCCGGCTTCGCGCATCCATTTTCCGACGAGGGCATTCGCGCGCCGCATGGCCGGCGAATGAAAGGTGCGCGTCAAATGCGGCGGCTCGTCGGTGATCGCGCCGAGCTCATCGGCGCGGCGCATCAGCTCCCGCGATAAGTGCTGTAGGCCCATGGCGAACAAAGCAGCGGGACGTGATAAGCGGCTGTCCCGTCGCCGATGAAAAAACGCACCGGAACGCGATCGAGAAATTTCTTTTCGCCAAAATAATCGCCAACGAAAAAAATCAGCTCGAACTCGCCAGTCTTGATTTCGTCGGCATTCAGGAGCGGTTCATCGGTGCGGCCGTCGGCGTTCGTCACGAGTTGTTTCAACAAAATGCGCTCATCCATTCTCGTGCCGCCAAAGTTCGATTTGCATGCCGGCGGCAGGCCGACCGCTCGCGGTATCGAGAACGTGTGTGGAAAGTTTTGATTTCATTTTTCCTTGATCAAATCGGCGAGACGCAGCTCGGCAATTTTGAAGATTTCGCAAAGCGCGATTTCGATTTCCTGTTCGCGCGAGTTTGGCAAGCGCTCATGAAACGCGCGGAGAATCGCCTCTTTTTTATTCAGCCGCGCGCAGATCACAAACGGAAAACCGAAGCGCTCGCGATAGGCGCGATTCTGTTTTTCAAACAATTCGATCTCCTCCGGCGTGAGCTGCATCAAGCCCGCGGCGGTTTGTTCGCCGCGCGATTCGTTGGTCAAAACCGCACGTCCGACGAGGTCCGGATGCGCGCGGATCAGCGCCAGTTTTTTTTCCTCCGATGCGGCGCGAACGCTGTCGCAGAGCGCCTCGCGGAGCTGCGCAACACTTTGGAAAGGGCGCTGCGCGGCCGCGCTTTCCGCGATCCACGGGGAGTGCTCGAAGACCGGGCCGACCACGCGCACGAACTCCGCCGGCGGCAGCGCGTTGATCTCGGAAAGCGGATGGCTCACGCGCGCACAATAACTTTGCGGCAAGCCGATTCGCCACGCTAAATGTTGCGCGATGAGCACCGTCGATCCCGAGCGCACCATCGCGGAACTCCAGGAACTGCGCGAGCTGACGGGCGATGAAAACGGCGCGCAGCGCGTTGCTTTTACGCCGATGTGGATGAAGGCGCGCGCGTGGTTTCGGCGGAAGCTGGAGGAAATTCCAGCGGAGGTTCGCACGGACGCGGCGGGAAATGTCTGGGCGACTTTGCGCGGCGAATCGGACCGCGCGCTTTTGATTGGCGGGCATATCGACTCGGTGCCGAACGGCGGCTGGCTCGACGGCTGTTTAAACATTGTCGCAGGGCTGGAAATTTTGCGCCGCATCCACGCGGAGTTTGGCGGGCGTCCGCCGATCACGGTGCGGCTGGTGGATTGGTGCGACGAGGAAGGGGCGCGCTTTGGAAAAAGTCTTTTCGGCTCGTCCGCGTTTTCGGGAAATCTCGACATGGACGAGGCGCGCGGGCTGAAGGATCGCGATGGAATTTTGCTCGGGGATGCGCTGCGCGAATGCGGAATCGATTTCGAAAATGTAAAAGCGAGTGGCGAGGAACGCGCGCACGCCGCCGCTTATATCGAGCTGCACATCGAGCAGGGGCCGGTGCTGCTCGATCTCGATCTGCCGCTCGGCGCGGTGCTCGGGACTTTTGGCGTGGAGCGGCATGCGATCACGTTTCGCGGGCAGGCAGCGCACTCCGGCAGCACGCCGATGAACCGCCGGCGCGACGCCTTTCTCGCCGCCGCGAAGATGAGCCCGGAGATTTACGAAATCGCAGCGCGCAGCGGCGGCGGCGTTTGCACGATCGGCTCTTGCACGACGAAACCGGGCATCGTCACGAGCGTGGTCGAGGAATGCCGCATCACGCTCGACCAGCGCCATCTCGATGCCGGCGCGCTCGCGCAAATGTTAAACGAAGCGCGCGCGGCCAGTGAAAAGTTTGCGCGGGAAGGCAATGTCGAGGTCGCTTGGGAAAGGCTCTGGCAAATCGCGCCGCGTCCGTTCGACGCGAAATTGATCGAGCTTTGCGACGAGGCGATCCGCGAGGCGTGTGGCGTGTCGCATCGGCTGCCGAGCGGGCCGCTGCACGACGCCGCGGAGGTTGCGGCGGCGGGGATTCCGACGGTGATGATGTTCGTGCAAAGTTTGCACGGCATTTCGCACAATAAAATCGAGGACACCTGCGAGGAGCACCTGGCGCTGGCGGTGAAGGCTTTTGATCGCCTTGCGAGCAAAGTTCTCGCGGCGCTCGCGGTGGAGTAAAAAGTTCGCAGCGGACAATGCTCCGCGACCCGGAACAAGGTGGCTTCGCTATTACAATACCAGCGGCTCGCCGGGCAGCGGGACGATGACCTCGCTGCGCGGGAGGTCGCCGGCGAGGGTTTTCTGGAACCACTCGATGGCGGGAGGTTCGCCGTGAACGAGGATAATTTTCGCGGGAGCAAGGCGGTTGATGTAATCGCGGATGCTCTCGCGCGGGGCGTGGCCGCTGAAGTCGAAGCACTCGATCTGTGCGCGCAACGGCTGGGAGGGAAAGTCGGGATCGAGCGCGACGGATGAGCCGGCGGCAGCGGCGCGGAGCTGGCCGCCGGGAGATTTCGGATCGGCGTAACCGACGAAAAAAATCGCGTGGAGCGGGTCGCTCATGATGCGGCGGGCGAAGCTGTTGGAGAGAGTTTTCGCGGTCATCATGCCGCTGGAGAGCGCGTAGATGCGGCCGGGGCGGATCGGTTCGTCGCCGGAGGCGCGGCCGGCGAGGACAAACGGCGCGACGTTGTGCAGGATTTGGAATTCGCTTTTGAGCCGCGTGGTCGAGTGGGCAAGTTTGTCGTAAATCTCGGTGAGCTTGGTGCTGAGGCCGCCGATGTAGATCGGGATGTTTGCGAGCTGGCCCGTTTTTTTTAAATCGTGGAGCATCGTGAGAAGCTCCTGTGTTTTACCGAGCGCAAAGAGCGGCATGAGCACGGCGCCTCCGCGCGCGAAAACCTGGCCGAGCGCCTTGGCGAGCCGGCGCTGCTCGCCGGCGCGCGTGAATCCGGCCGGCATTTCGTGGTCGCCGCGCGTGGTTTCGATGATGAGGAGGTCGATGTTTTCGCTGGGAAATGTCGCGCCGCGGGAAATGTTCTGGTCCAAAAAATTGACGTCGCCGCTGTAGAAAACCGTTTGTCCTTCGCCACGCAGCAGCACGCCGACTGCGCCGAGGACGTGGCCTGCGTCGTAAAATTCCAGCGTCGGTTCCGAATCGTCGCTCGTCCTTTCGCCGCCGGTCGTAAAGCGCTGATGCAGCGGAATGGCGCGCCAGCGTTTGATGCACTGGTCGATCTCGCGATGCGTGAAAAGCGGATAATTTTGCAGCCCAAGCTCCTCGCGTTGCCGCGTCATGACGTTGACGGAATTGTGCAGCATGACGTCGGCGAGATGCCGGGTCGCTTCGCTCATGAAAACCGGCGCGCGCGGCTGGCGTCGCATCAGCAGCGGCAGCGAGCCGAGATGGTCGTGATGCGCGTGCGTGAGGATGATGGCATCGACGGTGTCATCGCCGAGACGAGGAAAGTCCGGCAGCGCCTCGTCGCCGACGTGCTCGGGATGCATGCCCGCGTCGAGAACGACCCTTTTTCCGCCGAGCTCGAGAAGGTAGCAGTTTGCGCCGATCTCGATGCGCCTCGTAAGGTTCGTGAAATGCATTGTGACGCTGGCATGCTAGCGCATCGCGGCGGATGGGGAATTTTTTTCCCGAAGAATCACGGGAAATGCTGTATGAAACAAAATGCCGCAACTTTCCTCAGCTGTCGTGTTTAATCCAAGATGCTGACTCCCCTGAACGCCAAACAATGGGATCTGACAAAGGCGGCGCACCTGCTCAACCGCGCCGGCTTTGGCGGCTCGCCGGAGCAAATCAAGGCGTTTTGTGAGCTCGGTTTTGACGGCGCGGTGAAACAGGTGTTGAACGCTCCGGACGACTCCGCGCAATTTCCAAATCCCGGCTGGGCCGCGCCGCAGAATCTCGTCGAGATGCGGCAGATGGCGCAAAATTTGCCGGAGGATCAGCGCAAGGAAAAAGTCAAAAAGGTGCAGAAGGAAATGAAACAGCACGGCGTCGATCTCATCGACTGGTGGATGGCGCGCATGGCGACAACGCCGAATCCGTATCGCGAGAAGCTGACGCTTTTCTGGCACGGGCATTTCGCGACGAGCATGCAAAAAGTAAAGGACGCATATTTGATGTGGCAGCAAAATGAGCTGCTGCGCCGGAACGCGCTCGGCAATTTCGGGACGATGGTGAAGGAAATCTCGCGCGATCCGGCGATGTTGGTCTGGCTCGATACACGCACGAGCCGCAAGGATCACCCGAACGAAAATTTCGCGCGGGAATTGATGGAACTTTTCACGCTCGGCATCGGCAATTACACCGAGGAAGATATCGCGCAATCTGCGCGCGCCTTTACCGGTTATCGCATGGACCCGCGTGACGAATCGTTTCACTACGCGCCGTTCCAGCACGATGACACTGAGAAGAAATTCTTCGGCAAAACGGGAAACTTTGGCGGCGACGACATCATCAATTTGATCCTGCAAAAGCCGCAGTGCGCGCAATACATCACGAAAAAGATTTGGGAATTTTACGCCTACGAAGATCCGCAGCCGACGCTCGTAAACGTCCTCGCGGCGCGGTTCCAGCAGCACAATTACGAAATCAAGCCGCTGATGAACGAGATGTTCCGCAGCGCGGAATTTTACTCGCCCGATGCGATCCGCACGCAGATCAAATCGCCGGTGCAATGGGTCGTGCAGACCGTGAAAATTTTGCAGACCGATCTCCCGCGCGGTCCGATCGTCGCAAATATGCTGCGGCAACTCGGGCAGGTGCCGTTCGTGCCGCCGAGCGTGAAAGGCTGGGACGGCGGCAAGGCGTGGATCACGACCTCGACGCTGCTTTTGCGCTACAACCTCGCGAATTTTGCGATCGGAAATGGACCGATCAATGTGCAGCGCATGCGCAAGGTGGCCGGCAATAACGCGGCGGTCAAAGCCGGGATTCCAGGTGGAAAATCACGTGGCGCTCGACTATGCCAAAATCGCGCCGGTCGAGCTGCGCAGTAATCCAGAGCGCCTCGTCGCCTACATCGCTTTTCGTTTGTTCCAAAGTCCCTTGCAGCCGCGCGAAAGCGAGGGCTTCATCAGCTTCGTCAAGGAGCGCCAGGACAAAGTGGACGACAATTCCATCCGCGACCTGCTGCATCTCATGATGAGCACGCCGCTATTCCAGCTGACCTGAATTATGAGCGACCACGATCACATCATCGAGCCCCACACACGGACCTTGCACACGCGGCGGGAATTTTTGCGCACTTCGATGCTGGGCGCGGCCGCCACATGGACGCTGCCGATTTTCCTGCAAAAAACTTTCTTCGCGCTCGATGCGCAGGCCGCCGATTCCGTCATCCAGACCGCGACCGGAAAAGACGGGACGATCCTCGTGGTCCTGCAAATGGCGGGCGGCAACGATGGTTTAAACACGGTGGTTCCATGGGCTGACGACGCCTATTACAAGGCGCGCCCGGTCATTGGCATCAAGGCGGACAGCGTGCTGAAAGTGAACGATTACATGGGCCTCGCGCCGCAGCTCACGGGGCTGAAGTCGCTTTACGACGCCGGCCATCTCTCGATCATCCAGGGCGTCGGCTACCCGAACCCGAACCGGTCGCATTTTCGCTCCACCGAAATCTGGCAGACTGCCGCCGATGCGGATAAAAACGAGGCTTACGGCTGGCTCGGCCGATATTTCGACAGTTGCTGCAAAGGCGCGGATCCGACCGTGGGCGTGGCCATTGGCAACACCTCGCCGCAGGCTTTCAACGCGCAAAATCCGACCGGCGTTTCTTTCTCGCGGCCCGAGCAGTATCGCTGGATCAATGGCGACAAATCCAGCTCGTCCCAGGCACTTTTCCGCGAGATGAACTCGCCGGGGGAAGGCGCGGCTGACACCGACGCCGGCGGCTCCATCGGCATGATCGGCGGCAGCAAGAAAACCCATGGCAGCACGCTCGACTTTTTGCAGCGGACCGCGCTCGACGCGCAGCTCAGCAGCGACAAAGTTTTGGAAATCGCGAAAAAATACAAGGCGAGCGTCGATTACCCGGCGGGCCCGCTTGCCGACAGCTTAAACCTCGTCGCGCGCATGATCGCCGGCGGGCTTCCGACGCGCGTTTATTACGTGAGCCAGGGCGGCTACGACACGCACACGAACGAAGCGCCGACGCATGACCGGCTCATGGCGGAGCTCAACGGCGCCTTGAGCGCTTTCGCGAAAGACCTGCAGGCGCAGGGAAATTTCTCGCGCGTGATGCTGATCACTTTCAGCGAATTCGGCCGGCGCGTTACACAAAACGCGAGCAATGGCACCGATCACGGCGCGGCGGCGCCGATGTTCGTGATGGGCGGCGGAGTGAAGCCGGGAGTTTTTGGAAAATATCCTAGCCTGACGCAGCTTTACCAAGGCGACCTGGTCTACAACGTCGATTTCCGCAACGTCTACGCGACCGTGCTGGAGAAATGGTTGCGTGCGCCGAGTGACGTCGTGCTCGGCCGGAAGTTCCCGCTGATGCCGATCGTCTAGCCTTCTGGGGTGAAAAGTCCGCGGCGGTTTTTTGGGGCCGCCGCGGACTTAATTTTTTTTCGCTTAACGCGCGCTGTTGGGCGTGCCCGTGCCGGTTGTGCCCCTGATTCCGCTGTTTCCACTGGAGCCGCTGCCCGTGCTGCTCGTCCCGGTGTTTGTCGACGAGCCGGGGGTTCCGAGCGAACCGCTGTTGCTGCCGCCGGTGTAGCCGGCACCTGGCGACGGCGAGGCCGATGGGCTCATGCCGGGAGACGCCGAACCGGTCGCCGTTCCCGTGCCGGTGGTCGTGCCCGTTCCAGTTCCGGAGAGATTCCCGGTGCCGCCTGTGAGCGTGCCGGAACTGCCGACCGTGCCGCTACCCGAGGCTGTTCCAGTGGTGCCTGAGCTGCCGGCGCCAGCGGATCCGGAGGAGCCGGCCGTTTGTGCGAAAGCCACTCCCGCTGCCATCATGACTGCGGTCGCGACCAATGATTTCTTTAAGTTTAATTTCATACGCAGAGGAATCGGCGGCGACTGAGCATTCCGCCTACGCGCGTTGTCTGATCGCCTCGTCGGGCGAAGGATTAAGCGGATCCCTTCGCGTCGCTCGCGCGATATTTGATCACGCGCACATCCTCCAGCGTCACGAGTCCTTCCTGCACCATTTCGTCGAGAATTGGAAGGAACGCCTCGATCTTTTCCGCGGCATCGACGATCTCGATCACGATCGGCAGATCCATCGAGAGGCGCAGAATCTTCGCCGTATGCAGATGGCTCTTCGCGCCAAAACCCATTGGCCCGCGCATCACCGTCGCACCGGCGAGACCGGCTTCGCGCGCTTTTAGCACGATCGCTTCGTAAAGCGGACGATGCTGCCACCGATCGCTTTCGCCGATGAAAATGCGCAGCAATTGCCCGGACTCTGGAAGTTTCATTTGTTTAAAAGTCCGGCAGACATGTGTCCGAGGCAGACGCCCGCCAGGCAGAGCGCCACGGAGAGCAAAATATTCAGCGACGCGTAGAGCCATTCGCCGTCGCGCGCGAGCCCGAGCGTCTGCAGGCTGAACGACGAGAACGTCGTGTAGCCGCCACACAGGCCGATCATGAAAAATTGCCGGAGCTGCGGCGAGACGAGCAGCCGCCCGTCCGGATCGGTCAGCGTCGCGAAGAAGCCGATGACGAAAGAGCCGGTGACATTGACGACGAGCGTGCCCAGCGGAAAAAGTTCACCGAAGCGTTGCGCGACGATTCCCGAGACCCAGAAGCGCCCGATGCTGCCGAGCGCGCCGCCGAGGCCAACGAGAAAATACGTGAGCATGCCGATGCGCTATTTCACGAAAGGTCGGGCCGCTTTGCAAAACAACTTCACATCCATCGCGTGATCGCCGCGCCTTTGCCGTCGCGAAATTTTCCCGCCGCGAGCCGGATGCAATCAACCATCGGCACGAGCCCGATCGCCGCGAAAAGCGTCAGCGGCCCGAGCGCGGAGCCGTGCGTGTCCGCCCACGCCTGAACCTCGTCGATTGTTGTCAATTGCATCAACCCGGCGCATGAATTTTGCAGCCAGTAAAAGCTCGCGAGTGACGCGGCGAGCAGAATCGCGCCGCTGATGAAACGCCCGACGTAAAAACGATGCACGCCGAGGAACCCGATCAGCGCGCCGAGCAAAAGCGCCGGCAAAATCCGTTTATCGGATGGAAGCGGGGGCGGTGAAATCGCGGCAGACATCAGCGGCGGGACGAGCGCTCCGCAACCTTCTTCTCACACCCACTTCGTGATCCTGATTCCCTGCTTGTCGGTAAATGCACCGCAAACGATGAGGACCAAATCGATCATCGCCCAGATTCCAGCACCGCCGGCCGTCACGAGTTGGAGCAACGCGGTGCCAGTTTTGCCGACGTAAAAACGATGCGCGCCGAAGATGCCGAAAAAGAACGCAAGGATCGCGGCGGGAAGAATGCGTTTGTCGGTCATCGGTCGTTTTTAGTAATCGGCCTGCGCGCCCTTGATGTTTTTCTTTTTGATCCACGGCATCAAGCCGCGGAGGCGCTCGCCGGTCTTTTCGATCGGATGTTTTTCGCCGGCGGCGAGGAGCTTCTTGTAATTTTTGTAGCCGCCCTCGTATTCGGCGACCCAGCCCTTCGCAAATTTTCCGGTCTGGATGTCCTTGAGCGCCGCTTTCATCCGCTTCTTCACGCCGGCGTCGATGATCTTCGGGCCGACGCTCACGTCGCCCCATTTCGCCGTCTCGGAAATGGAAAAGCGCATGCCGGCGATGCCCGCTTCGTTCATCAAGTCGACGATCAACTTCAGCTCGTGGAGACATTCGAAATACGCCATTTCCGGCGAATATCCAGCTTCGGTCAGCACTTCAAAACCCGCCTGCACCAGCGCACTCGCGCCGCCGCACAGCACGGTTTGCTCGCCGAAAAGATCGGTCTCCGTCTCTTCCTTGAAGCTGGTTTCGATCACGCCGCCGCGCGTCCCGCCGATTCCCTTTGCCCACGCGAGCGCGACTTTTTTCGCCTGCTTGCTCGGGTTTTGATAAATCGCGATCAACGCGGGCACGCCTTTGCCCTCGGTGTATTGGCGGCGCACGATGTGGCCCGGGCCTTTCGGCGCGACCATGATCACGTCCACGTCTTTCGGCGCGACGATGGTTTTGAAATGAATCGCGAACCCGTGCGAGAACAGCAGCGTCTTTCCCTTCGTCAAATTCGGCGCGATGTCCTTGTTGTAAACCGCGGGAATCTTCGTGTCCGGCACCGCGACGAAGATCACGTCCGCGCGCTTCACCGCTTCCGCAGTGTCGAAAACCTCGAGCCCTTTTTCCTTGGCGACCGCGCGCGATTTGCTCGAGGGATAAAGCCCGACGATCACTTTGACGCCACTGTCGCGCAGATTGAGCGCGTGCGCGTGGCCTTGCGAGCCGAAGCCGATTACGGCGCAGGTTTTGTTCTTGAGAGCGGAGAGGTCGGCGTCTTTGTCGGAGTAAATTTTCGCGGGCATAAATGGAGATTAGAAAGGAGCGCAGATGCTAGATAGAACGAGCGCGATGTCAATCTTCGCGCGGCAATTTGAGCGCGTCGTTCGCGATGTTTTCAAAGTCCGCAAAGACAAAAACGCGCGTAATCTTTGCGAAATCTCGGACTGGACAAGCGGCGGGCGAGACTGAATAGTTTGCGTCCTTTCCCTGGAAGGTTTTCATGAGTGCCGTTTTATTTTTCAAAAGATTCCTCCAGCGCCCGATGCAGGTGGCTTCCATCATCCCGAGCTCGCGCGCGCTCGTGGGCAAAGTTTCCAGCAAGTTTGATTTTTCGGAGCCGCGCGTGATCGCGGAGTTCGGGCCGGGCGAAGGATGTCACACGCGGGAAATCGCGCGACGGATGCACCCGGGCTCGACGTTGCTGCTTTTCGAGCTCGATCCGGAGCTGGCGAATCATCTGCGCGTGCAGTTCCGCGACGATGAGCGCGTGGCGGTGATCAATGGCGACTGCGCGTCTCTGCCGCAGGAACTGGCGCAGCGCGGGATCGCCTTTTGCGATTATGTCGTTTCGGGCATTCCATTCAGCACGATGGAGATCGGGAAAAAGCGGGAGATTTTGCGCGGGATTTTTGATTCGCTGCGGCCGACGCATCACGCGGCGTTCATCATTTACCAAGTGACGAACGAGCTGCGCGGGCACGCAAAACTTTTCCCGCGCGTGCAGTCGGAGTATTGCCTGCAAAACATTCCGCCGATGTTCGTGACCGTGTTTTTCAAGCAACCGCTCAACGGCCACTCGAACGGAAACGGGAACGGCAACGGGAAACATTGATTCGCAGCGATGGCTGAGACGCGCACGGAAAAGGATTCGATGGGGGCGATGGAAGTTCCCGCCGATGCGCTCTACGGCGCCAGCACGCAGCGCGCGGTGCTCAATTTTCCGATCAGCGGCTATCGTTTCTCGCGGGAGTTCATCAGCGCGCTCGGATTGGTGAAATGGGCTGCCGCGGAGGCGAACCACGAGCTCGGCAAGCTCGACCAGGAGAGCGTGGCGCTGATCGCGCGCGCGGCGCAGGAGATGATCGAGGGAAAGCTCGATGCGCATTTTCCGGTCGATATTTTCCAGACTGGCTCCGGCACGAGCACAAACATGAATGCGAACGAGGTGCTCGCAAACCGTTGCTCGCAGCTCGCGGGGAAGCCCATCGGCTCAAAGGATCCGGTGCATCCGAACGACCACGTGAACATGGGCCAATCGAGCAACGACGTGATCCCGACGGCGATCCACATCGCAGTCGGCGAGGCGCTGCGCAACGATTTGATGCCGGCGCTCGATGCACTGCACGGCGCGCTGGCGCGGAAGGCGGCGCAGTTTTGGGAAGTGATCAAAATCGGCCGCACGCATTTGATGGACGCGACGCCGATCCGGCTCGGCCAGGAATTTTCCGGTTACGCGCAGCAGGTCGAATACGGAAAATTGCGCGCGGGCAACGCGCTTTCAGCCATCGAGGAGCTCGCGCTCGGCGGCACGGCCGTCGGCACGGGATTGAATTGCCACCCGGAATTTCCGGGACGCGTGATGCGGCATTTGTGGAACCGCACCGGCATTTCGTTCCGCGAAGCGCACAATCATTTCGAGGCGCAGGCGGCGAAGGATGGGCTCGTGCAGGCGAGCGGGCAGTTGAAAACAATCGCGGTCAGTTTGTTTAAAATCGCCAATGACATTCGCTGGCTCAGCAGCGGCCCGCGCTGCGGGATCGGCGAGATTCGGCTGCCGGAGACGCAGCCCGGCTCCTCGATCATGCCCGGCAAAGTCAACCCCGTCATGTGCGAAGCGATGATGCAGGTTTGCGCGCAAGTGATCGGCAACGACACGACGGTGACGTGGGCGGGCGCGAACGGGAACTTTGATCTCAATGTGATGATGCCGGTGCTCGCACACAATATTTTGGAAAGCATCCGGCTCCTCTCGAATGTCAGCCGCGTCTTCGCGGAGCGTTGCGTCAATGGCATCGCGGCGAACATCGAGCGCTGCAATGACCTCGTGGAATATTCGATGGCGATGGTCACGAGCCTCGCCCCAATCATCGGCTACGACCGCGCTGCGGAAATCGCAAAGGAATCGGCGAAGACGGGAAAAACGGTGCGCGAACTTTGTCGCGAGCAGCATGTTTTACCCGAAGAGGAATTGAAGCGAGCACTCGATCCGGTGGAAATGACGAAGCCCGGGGGCGAGGGAAGCGCCGGCGGTTAGCGACGCGCGCTAATTTCCCATTTCCTCGTAGCCGCCGAGTTTTTCCGGCGGCGTCGCGTTTTCGGGATAGCGAAATTCCTTGTGCCGCGCCTGGCCGCCTGCAAAGGCGATCCACGCACCGAGCCCGAGCACAACGCATGAAAAAAGGAGCGTCACGAGATTGAGCGGCAGTGCGCTCTTTGGCACTTTCCACGGCAACGCTGCTGCCACGGCGGCGAACACTGCGAGCGCGTAAAATGCCGGAAGCGCGCGCGTCGCGCGTTGGGCGTGCGCGTCGAGCCAATGCGCGCCGAGATGGTCCGAGCGCGCCTCGATTGTGTCAAAAGATTGCTGGCCGAAAATGGCAACCGGCCACGCCATTGCGGCGCTAAGCGCGATGATCGAAAGCGCGATGACTTGCGCCGCGCGGCTGCGGGCAAACATTCCGAGCACGAGCGCGAGCACGCCCATCGCGAGCCCGTAGATCGGCAGCGGATTTAAAAGAATGTGGAGATACTCGGGCTTTTCAAAATGGCCCTGAAGCACCTGCCATGCACTCAGATGCTCCACCGATTACTTTTCGATCTCGGTATTTTCCAAAAGGTTCACACCGTCGCGTGTGACAGCTTTGCCTTTGAGCGTGACGGTTTTCCCCGCGTATTCGGCGAGTTCCTGGTTCATCGGTTTATGCGAGCCGATGACGGTGTAAACTTTTCCGTCTTCAGTTTTGATGCCAACAGGAAGACCGCTGCTGATGCATTTCTTCGCGCAGCCGGCGTGTTTTTCGCCCGACGCGCCGTGATCGGTGTAGCAGGCGAGATCGATGATTTCGCCTTTGACGGTCGTCATGTCCGCATCTTTTTCAGGAGCGGCGAAGACCGGCGCGGCGGAGAGAAAGCCAGTGGTGGCGATGGTAAGGAGCGCAGTGATTGTTTTCATAATATGGATTTAAACGGGCGGGATTTTGTGTCCGTTCATTCAAGTAATCGCTTGCTTATGCCGTTCTGCGTGCCGCGGCGATATTTAAAATGGTGTTAAACTCCTGCGCAGTCAGCGGCATTACGGAAAGGCGGGAGTTTTTCAAAAGCGGAATCTTCGCGAGCTTTGGCTCCGCCTTGATCTCATCCAGTGTCACCGGCCGCTCGAGCGCGCGTTGTGGCGTGAGTTCCACGCAGACCCAATCGCCTTCGGTCGCGGTGGGATCGGGTTGCGCGGCGCGTGTGACCTCGGCTATGCCGACCGCCATTTTTCCGACGACGCTGTAATAATAGAGCACCGCGTCGCCGACGCGCATCGCCTTGAGATTGTTGCGAGCCTGATAATCTACGCACGCCGGTCCACGCGGTTCTGCCGTCGCGCACGAAATCCTCCCACGAATACGCGGTCGGCTCCTGTTTCACCATCCAATAGTTTCTGCTCATGCCGAAAGTTTGCCGCGCGTCCGCAGAGCCCGCGAGAGTGGATTTCTGCGGACGTTTTTCCGGCGGCAGTTTTTCTCGCGGGAACTCATCGCTGGCATTGTCAAATTGCGCGGGGCGAGTTAAATGAATGTTCCCCATGGCTGTCAAAACAGAGCAAGATTTATCCGACAACGCGCGGAGCCTTTGGCTGAAGGCGATCAGCGCGCTGGAGCTGCGCAACTTCGGCTACGCCATCTCGCTTTTGCAGGCGGTGTTGAAGGAGACGCCCGATTTTCTCGATGCGCGCAAGATGCTTCGCCGCTCGGAAGTGCAGGCGACGAAAGGCAAAAAAAGTTTTCTCTCCGGGATTTCCACGGCCTCGTTGAAAGGCGGGAGCATGGTCAAAAAAGATCCGGTCGCCGCAATGGAACTTGCCGAGAAATCGCTTGAGTCCGATCCGTATAATCATCAGGCAAACATGCTGCTGCGCGATGCAGCGAAAGCCGCGGGAATGCCCGAGGTTGCTGCTTTCGCGCTCGAAACGCTCGCCGAGGGAGCTCCGAAGGACACGAAGATTTTGCACGAGCTCGGCGCGCATTATTACGAAAACGGGCTCAGCGAAAAGGCGATTGATGTTTATACACGCATCGCGGAAATGAACCCGTCGGATTTGATTGCGATCAAGCGCGGCAAAGACGCGGCCGCGCGGCATTCGATGGCGAGCGGCGGCTGGGAGGAAGTCGCGACTTCCGGCGGTTCAAAAGACTACCGCGATTTGATCAAGAACAAGGAAGAGGCGGTCTCGCTGGAGCAGCAAAATCGCGTGGTGAAAAGCGACGAAATGATCGAGCAGCAGCTCGGAGAGCTCGGTGAGAAATACGAACAAAATCCGCAAAATGTCGACGTGACGCGGCGCATCGCCGCGCTTTACGAGCAGAAGGGTGACCTCGAAAATGCGCTGACCTGGTATAGCTACACGTCGGACCTGACGAAGGGCACCGACCCCGCCATGGCGCGAAAAGTTACCGACATCGGGCTGAAAATTTTGGAGGCAAAGATCGCCGAGTTCGAGTCGTGGCTCGCGGAAAATGGCGAAGCGGAAAATGCGCCGGAGGTGCGCGCGCAATATGACGAGTTGCGGAAACAAAAAGCCGATCTGCTCATCAGCGACGCGCGCAGGCGCGTGGAGCGCAACCCGACCGATTTGCAGTTTCGTTACGAGCTCGGCGAAGAGCTCGTCCGCGCCGGTATGCACACTGAGGCAATTCCTGAGCTGCAACGAGCGCGTCAAAACCCCAGCGTGCGTTTGAAAGCGATGAACCTGCTCGGGCAATGCTACGTCGGGAAACACATGCTCGATCTCGCGAAAAATACTTTCGCGGCAGCGGTCGCCGAAATTCTCATCATGGACGACAACAAAAAAGAGATGCTTTACCAGCTCGGTCTCGTCCACGAGCAGCTTCGTGAAAAGGAAAAGTATCTCGATTGCATGAAGCAAATTTACGAGATCGATTACGGCTACCGCGATGTCGCGACGCGCGTCGAACAGAGCTACGGCGGCTGATTTATGAAAAGTCAGCGCGAGCAATATTATGATGTCGAGCGCATCATCGAAGTCGATTTCGTGCGCGCGACCGAGCACGCAGCGCTAAACGCGATTCAGTGGCTGGGCCGCGGCGAAAAGGAAACGGCGGATGCGGCGGCGTGCGATGCGATTCGCGGGATGTTCGATTTGATGAACATCTGCGGCGAGGTGGTGATTGGCGAAGGGATCAAAGACAACGCGCCGGGAATTTTTAAAGGCGAGCATCTCGGGACGTGGGTGCCCGGCTCGCTGAAGTTTGATCTCGCGCTCGACCCGATCGACGGGACGACGAACATCGCGAAAGGCGCGCCAAATTCGATCGCGTGTCTCGCGGCCGCCAGTCCGGAGGAAGGCGTGCGGTGCGCGCTCAAGGACATTCCCGCGTTTTACATGATGAAGCTCGCCTACGGGCCGCGCGTGATCGCTTACATGGAGCGGACTGGCGTCGAAACGGTGCAGGTGCGCAACCCGATCGAGGAGACGATCATTTCCGTCGCGAAAGCCCTTCGCAAGCGGGTGCAGGATGTGATGGTGCTCGTAATGGATCGGCCGCGGCACGAGAAATTGATCGCGGAAGTGCGGCGCGTCGGCGCGGCTTTGCGGATGATTGGCGATGGCGACATCGCGGCGGCGATCGCGCCATCAATCGCGGACAGCGGCGTCGATTTGTATGTCGGAGTCGGCGGATCACCCGAAGCGGTTTTATCCGCGGCCGCACTGAAATGCCTCGGCGGCGATCTTCAATGCATGATGTGGCCGCGCGACGACGATGAACGGAAATCGATCATCGATGCCGGTTACGGCGAAGATTTAAACAAGGTTTTTTACGCCGATCATCTCGCACACGGCAGCAACATTATGTTTTGCGCGACCGGCATCAGCGACAGCGCGCTGCTTCGCGGTGTGCAGGTGCGTGGCCACACGGCGACCACGCATTCAATCCTGATGCGCGCGAAGAGCCGCACGGTGCGCTACATCACGGCGCAGCACGATTTGCGGATGAAGACGATCCATTTGCGCTCCGATAATCGCGAGCACCGGATTTAAAAAAAGCGCGCGGCTTTTTTACGAATAGCGGACGTCTTTGCCGGGTTCCATCTCGTAGTCAAGCGAGAGCCGTTCGGTCGTGTTTGGCTTGAGGACGTCCTCAATGTATTTCCAATGGATCGAGTCCTCGCGATAAATGGCGAGTTTGTCCATGGATTCGAAATCGAGCGCGATGAAGAACGGCCACTCGCATTTCGGATCGATTTTTTTCCCGCATTTCACGGAAAGAACCTCCGGAATTTTGAGCAGACTCATGCGCGTGTTCATCATCATTTCCTCGAGCTTCGCGGGCGTGACCTCGGGCTTGAGCTTGAAGAGAACGATGTGATGGACCATGGGGCGTCGGTTTTACGGAGTCGCCTGAGAGCAGGCAAGGAATATTGAGGC
Source organism: uncultured Verrucomicrobiae bacterium (assembly GCA_963836755.1). Lineage (GTDB taxonomy): Bacteria > Verrucomicrobiota > Verrucomicrobiia > Chthoniobacterales > Chthoniobacteraceae > JAJPJG01. Next base: position 298,104 of record CAWIKF010000002.1, read on the forward strand.
GGAAAAGTGCGGCACAAACGGGCTCGGCCGATTTACTTTTTCCAATCGAGCGCACCTTTCATGATCGCGTAGACGTAGCCGACCGTGAGGATCGCGACGAAGGAAAGCATGCTCCAGAAAATGAGGCCGCCCTGGCTCACGATGAGGTCGCGGTAAACGACTGCCCATGGATACATGAAGACAATTTCGATATCGAAAAGAATGAAGAGCATTGCCACGAGGTAAAACTTCACGCTGAAGCGCGGCTGCGCTTCGCCTAGCGGCAGCATCCCGCATTCGTAAGCGGTGTTTTTGACCGCATTCCGGCGGCCGTGGCGGCCCAGGATCACGCTCGTGAGAAGCGCCGCAGCCGCGAACCCCGCCGCGACGATCACTTGAATGAGGATGGGCAGATAATCTTTGAGCATAAACACGCCGCGCGTTTGCGCACCGCGGCCCTCATTTAAACCTGTGTCTTAGTGAAGAGCGGCGACCGGCGGCTGATTGTTGATCGTGGCCAGCGCGGAAATGAGCCCTTTATATTTTTTCCCGTTTTTTCTCACCATGCCGCGAGCGACGAGGTTTTGCAGCTTCTCGTAAGCACGCAGGCGGAGCATTTCTTCGCCACCGCTCGCGGCGTTGCGCGCGCGCAGGTTCTCGTGAACTACTTCGAAAAGCTGTTTGAATTCAAAGGAGCTTTTTTGCGAAAGAACTGACACCAACTCCTCGGTGACCAGATCCGGAACCCTGCGAGAAAAAGCGTTTTTCTTCTGAATAGGCATAAGGCGCACAACCTATCACGATTTTTCTGCTTGACGAGCAAATTTTGTCTGCTGAGCCAATTATGGCGTGACGAGCGGTTGCGCCGATGGCATCGCGGCGGGTGCGGGAGCAGCCGGCGGCGCTGGAGGCATGGGCGCTGCCGGCGGCGCGGCTGGTGCCGGAGACATCCCAGTTGCGGACATCGCCGGAGAAGGCGCGGTCTGCGGCATCAGCGCTCCGTTCGGATGAGCCATTTGCTTTTGCAAAAGCGGCACCGCAGCTGCCCCGGCGCCGATTCCGAGCCCGAACATCGCCTGCGTCATCGTCACAGGCCCGACCGATTCCGAAAGGACCCCATTGTCGAGCGAGCGGGCGGAATAAACGATCTGCCCGAGATGCTTGCTGATCGTCTCGGTGGCCGGAAGTTTGCTCACATCCACATAGTCGCTGGAGCCTTTGATGAACGCCGCCCACATCATCGCGAAAGGACGCAACGGTCCGTAAATCCGCTCGAAAAGGGTGCGCGCATCAATGTAGGCGAATCCGAGCGTCGGCTTTTTCACCATGTCTGCAGCTTTGGTGAAAGCCGCTTGTTTATCGAGCCGGGCGTCGGTCGATCTCGAGCGCGCGACCGCGCTTTTGACGGCGTCAAAGTTGAGCCCGAGCAAAACAAATTTGTCCGTGATCGCGAGCGTCGGAGCGATTTGCACCATCGCGAATCCCCCGGCCGGGAACTGGTAAAATGGCGTCCCGTCCACATCCTGCCGCGTCCAGCCCGTCTGGCTCACCGCATCCAAAAAGCTCTGCGCCTTTGCCTTGTCGTGCACATCCAGCGCGACGAGCGGCGCGGGAATTTGCGAAGCGGCGGGCCAGTCGGCGATCACGCTAATTTCCGGCCCAAACGCGGTCCAAAAATCATCCGCGGTCAGCCCCTTCGCATTGAAGCTGGTCATCAGCGGCTGGATGAATTGCGCGTAACCAAGGGCATTGAGCGCGGCCATGTTCGGCATCTGGAAATTCGCCGGCTTCACCAGCAGCGCCGCATAATAAAGGAGTGTGTTCGCGGAAGTGACCGCCATGCCGTCTTCGCCCATCGTGTCCCTTTTCGGAACGTCGGACTTCAGCACAAACATGGTGTCGCGCATGTTTTCGCCCTCCATTTTGGTCGTGCCCGCAAACGCGTGGATTTTTTTCAGTTCGTCGAACTGATGCGCGTCGGAGTTGCTCGGATTCGCGGCCGATATCAAGGTCACCAGCCGGTCGGCCAGCGTCTGCATCTGGACAAAAGTAAGCGCGTCAAAATCGATCGGCATCTGTGAAACTGCCGCACGAAAATCGACGTTGTCGCGCAATGCGCTCGGCGATTTTCCATCGAATCGGTCGAGCGTATTCTTCATCAAATCAAGATCGTCGGTGAGGAAGAACCAATCTTCTTTGAACGATGCCGCAAACGTCGTTTGACCATTGGTGAACGTCTCAATCTCGTTTGCTCCCGACTTGATGATGTCGGATTTCCCCGCTGGCGCGATCCGCTGCGCGGTCTTACGCAACTCTGCGAGCAGCGCGTCGACGTCGGTCTTTTTTCCATGATAGGAAAATCCCGCGATGACCTTTGGCACGTTCGCATCGGTGATGGCGGTCACGGCGATAAATGCTTCGCGCGGATCAATCCGCTTCACCTGCGCGACGCGGTCATCGATCTTCGAGCGCTGCGGGATTTTGCTTTCCGGCCGCTCGAGAAACGCGAGCACTTCCGGTTCGTGCGCGATCTGATAAAGCGCGGTTTTTGTCCAGCGATCGCGCGAGCGCGGGATGTCTGGCAGATGAATCAGCGCCACCGTTTCAGCGGGCAGCAGCTCCGCGATGCGCGAAGAATGCGAGGCGCGTTTTGTAATGAAGATGACCGCCAGCACGAGGATGGCGGCGGTCACTGCGAGGGCAACGAGTAATCTTTTCATAGGCTGCGCGAGGCGCGGCACCAAATGAAGGCGAGGACGCGCGCGCTGACCAACTTTTATTTCAGCGGCCCGCCCGCGCCAGCTCCGCCGCATGCCGGTATTGCGCGCGAAACGCGTCGCTCAGCTTTTCCTCGAGCCGCACCTGATCCAGCCGCGAGCCCGCGCGCAACGTGTCGCGGATCGTCGAATTTGCCTCCGCATAGCTCACGCTCGAGACGTCCTCGAAAGCTGCGGTCGCGGCCGGTGGAAAGCGGGCGTCGATCAGCGCCCGGCGCGCATCGAGCAGCTCCTCTCGCGGATCAATGCACATCGCGCGGACGATCGTGCCGATGGCGCGGAACAAACTTCCTGTCCATTCCGGATGGTAAACAAACGTTTGTGCTTGTTGATAAGGTTGAATTTCCGGATCGGAACGGAACTGCGCGAATTGCGGCCCGTAAATTTCCGGCAGGATCGGCAGCCGCCGCAGCGCATATTTTTCCGGTCCGCCGGGCGTGCCGACTTTGAAATCCCAAAGTCTTTGACCCTGGGGCGACAGCACAAACTCGATGAACTCCCGCGCCAGCGCTGCATCGGGCGCTCCGCGCAGCAGCCCGATCGGATCGGCCCCGATCGAGGAACCGCCCGCCGGGCTCACATATTGCAGCCGCGACGAACCGTCGGCCTTGCGGACAAACTCGCTTTGAAAGCGTCCGTAAAAATCAATGCACATACCGATCGCCGCGTCGCCCGCTTCGACGTCGAACGGAATCGTCGCCGCCGAATCTGAAAAATATCGCGCGTTGCCGCCGATGTTTTGCAACAGCCGCATCGCACGCGTCCAGCCTTCGGCCGGGTTTGGCGCTTCACCCATTTGTTGCTGAATGATCATCTCGAAAGCTTTTCCCACCGAGCCGCTCTGCGTCGGATCAGCCAGCGCCACCTGACCGAAAAAACTTGGATCGCCGAGAGCGGCCCACGTTTGCGGATTGGCGGGAGGCCGGAGAACCAAATGTCGGCGCAAACGCTCCAGCGAATCGGTGTTGCAGCAAATTCCAAAAGACGCGAGACACGCGCCGACCCAGCGGCCATGCTGATCCCAGAGCGGTTCGCCGCCGAGGTTTTGCGGAATCACATGATCATTAAACAACTCCGGATGCGCCGCGATGACGCCGCAATCGACCAGCCGTCCCGCGCCGGCGAGCAGAGCCGCGTCGAAGCTGCCGCCGCCAAAAAAAACATCGACGCCGCAACTCACGTTTGATTCCAGAAAGGCGCGCCGCGCGGGATCATCCGGCGACGCCTTTGCGTTGTCGAAGTTTGCCTGCACCGCCGCGCTCCACGGATGATGAAGCGCGTTCGTCCAATAGTATTGAAATGCGCCGAGATACTCCGACGCGAGGTAGCGGCTGATCTCGCTCGTGCCGCCCGGCGTGCGCCAGCTGATGCGAACGCGCCGCTGGTGTTTTGCAAAATAAAAATCGCTGAACGCCCGCGCGAATTCGTGGCGGATCGCCTCGTTGTGCGGCGTGATGACGATCAGCGTCTGGTCAGCCGGCGCGGCGAGATCGACTTTCTTCCGCAACAGCAGCGGGCCGAAAAGCACCGCTGCAAAGGCCGCGACCATCGCGAAGATTTTCATTCCGCCGGCAGCACCGAAACGTCCGCCGGATCGACCGACATGAGCTGCTCGACACCGCGCGGCGCGCGCGGGTTCATCTCATAAACGGTCAGCGTTTCGCCATGCGCGAGCAACCGGTGGCGCGCCATCTCACCGAGATACATTGTTTCAACCATGTTTCCGTGGATTTTGTTCGGACCGCCGGCAAAGTTCCATGCCTCGGGCCGCACCGAAACGAGCACTGATGCGCCGCGGCTCAAGTCGCCGGACGAATGACCTTCCATCGTGCCGAGGGCCGTGGACACAACGGCGCGGCCGTTTTCGACTGCTTCGAGAGTGCCAGGGAAAAAGTTCGTTTCGCCTAAAAAATCGGCGACGAACTTTGTCTGCGGCCGGCGATAAACCTCGCGCGGATTTCCGATCTGCAGGATGCGCCCCGAGTGCAAAATCGCAATCCGGTCCGCGATCGAAAGCGCTTCTTTTTGATCGTGCGAAACGTAAATCGCCGTGAGCTGAAATTCTTTGCAGATGCGCCGGATTTCGCCGCGCATTTCCTGGCGCAGTTTCGCGTCGAGATTCGAAAGCGGCTCGTCGAGCAGCAGGCAGCGCGGGCGGACGACGAGCGCACGGGCGAGCGCGACCCGCTGCTGCTGTCCGCCCGAAAGCTCATGGATACTGCGCTCGGCGAACTTTTCCATGTGCACGCTGGCGAGCGCCTCGCGGACGCGCTTGTCGATTTCCGTGCGCGGCAGCCGGCGTTCCTCGAGCCCGAAGGCGACGTTTTTGCCAACGTTCAGATGAGGCCAGAGCGCGTAATTTTGAAACATCATCGCTGTGTTCCGCCGATGCGGCGGGACGTGCGTGACGTTTTCGTCGTTGAAGAAAATGTCGCCGGAGTCCGGTTTGTAAAAGCCCGCGATCGCTCGCAGCAGAGTCGTCTTTCCGCAGCCGCTCGGGCCGAGGAGAAAGAAGATTTCGCCCGCGGCAATCTCAACGCTGACGCGGTCGAGCGCGACCGTCTTGCCGAAATGCTTGCTGAGATTTTTTACAGCGATGGAAATCATGCCGCGCGCTATTTGCTGGCCGGAGCAGGCGGGCGTAAAGTAAAAACGCCAGAGATGATTCGTCGGGATTACCTGATCATCGGCGGCGGCCCAGCCGGGGTCAGCGCCTGTGAGGGAATCCGTGAGTATGACAAAAAGGGGAGCGTGATGATCGCGGGACGCGAAGCTTTTCCCGCTTATCATCGGCCCGCGCTCTCAAAAACTGTTTTAAAAACGGCGAGCGCGTCTGTTGACGATTTGTTTTACAAGCCGCCCGGATGGTTTTCGCAAAATAAAATCGAGCTGCGCGCCGGAACTGTGGTGCGCGCGCTGAATCTCGACCGCCGCATCGCCGTGCTCGAGGATGGGCAAGCAGTGCAGTTTAAAAAAGCGCTGCTCGCCACCGGCAGCCGACCGCGCAGACCGCAAGTCGCCGGCACCGCGCTGGGCAACGTATTTTTCCTCCACACCCTGCGCGACGCGCTCGCAATCAAGGAAACTGGAGCGCTTGAAAAAGCCATAACGATCATTGGTGGCGGTTGGCTTGCGATCGAAGCGGCGGCGGCGCTGGCGCAGGCGAAAATGAAAGTGACGCTGATGAACCGCCAGCATTCGCTCTGGCAAAAACGGCTCGACGCGGAGACGTCGCAATGGCTCACCGATTATTTCCGCCAGCGCGGCGTGAATTTGCTGTTGGGGCAGGATTTGAACGGGCTCGAAGGCGAAACCTTCCTGAAAAATGTGCAGACAAAAAGCGGCGATCGCTTTCCCGCGCAGATGGCGCTGATCGCAGTCGGCTCGGAGCCGAACCTCGAGCTCGTGACCAACACTCCGCTGAGCGCGCCGGGCGGCACGCCGGTGAATGAATTTCTAGAGACGGAGGAAAAAGGGATCTTCGCGGCGGGCGACGTTGCGTTTTATCCCGACCACATTTTCGGCGTGATGCGCCGGCTCACGCATTGGGAAAATGCGTGCGAGCAAGGCAGCGTCGCCGGCCGGAACATGACGGGGAAAAAGCGGATCAAGTTTGACGCCGTGCCAACTTTTTTCAGCGAAGCGTTTGATCTTCGGTTCGAATTCTTCGGCGATTTCACGATGCCACCGTCGCGTGCCGAGATCGAGGGCTCGCATAAAAAGCGGAAGTTTGTCGCGCGTTATTTTCGCAATGGAAGATTAGTCGCGCGAGTTCATTGCAACGAGGCGGCCGATCTCGCCGATGCCGCGCGCGCGGAAATTCGCGCCGCGCAGTAAACAAATTTTGCGTGCGCGGACTTAGCGCAGCAACACGATCGCGAACTCCGCCAGACCGATCGTGAGCAAAACGAATCCGCCGAGAATGCACGCCCTTCGCTGCCACCGGTTCCTGCCGGTGCGCCTTCGTCGCCTGTTCATCCGATGATTTTGAGGATCGAGCGGTGGCATGGCAATCCTAAAAATTCTGACAGTTACAGTATCTCGCCCAGCTCCTTTGCGCCTTCCGGCTTACCGGAAGCGCAGCCGTGGCGTTAATGTTTCGACGGGGAGGATTTTTTGCTGCCGCAATTTCCCTTTGAAGAGCAGGTCGACTTCGACGAACAATTCGCTTTCGATCCGCATTGCGCTTTCTGGTCATGCGAGCAGGTCGAGCAGGTCTTTCCTTTATTCGGCTGTGAGCTGGCGCAGCCTGCAAGCAGACCAGTGAGGGCGGCAGCGGCGAAGATGGCGGTCGAATTTGTTTTCATCCGTCCCATAAACCATTCTCGCGGATCAAAGACAATCGGATTCGCGGAACGGACTTTTTCTACGCCGGCGCGAAGCAAAGTTTCACGAAAGAAAAAACTCTTCGCCCTCGCGCGCCGCATCGATGATCAGCTTGCTCCCATGCGCAGCCGCGAGCTCGCGCGCGTGATCGCGCATTTCGCGCACGCGCTCATCGTCGTGAGTCGGATCGTGATGGAATAAAAACAACCGTTTTACGTCCGCCGAGATCGCGAGTTTCACGACATCGTCGAGGCAGCCGTGGCCCCAGCCGACGTGCGCGCAGTATTCATCGCGATCGTATTGCGCATCGTTGATGAGCACGTCGGCGTCGCGGATGAAATCGATCAGCCGGCGATTGTTCGTGTCGCTGCCGTGCGCCGGCGTTCCGACCTGTTCGTGGCTGAACGGCTCGTTGTCGGGGAGATAAGCGATCGAGCCGCCGCTCGTGAAAAGCCGGTAGCCGACAGCGATGCCGGGATGGTTCATCGTCAAGGTCTGGCAGCGCACTGGGCCGACGAAGAAGTCGCACGTCTTCAGCTCCTCGATGACGATGTTGCCCGGCAATTCCTGGAGCGCGATCGGGAAATACGGACTCTCCATTTGGCCCGTCAACGTAGTGCTGAGGCTGATCTTCGCGCCTTCGTAGCCGAGGATGTGCACTTTGTTTTTTGCGTCGTAGGCCGGTCGGAAAAAAGGAAAACCCTGGATGTGATCCCAATGCGTGTGCGAGATGAGCAGCGTCACCTCGATCGGATTGCCGTCAAACTCCTCGGCGAGCGCGATCCCGAGCGGCCGGATGCCCGTGCCCGCGTCGAGCACGATCAATTCACCATCAGCGCGCACTTCGACGCACGAAGTATTGCCGCCGTAAAAAACCGTTGACGGCCCCGGCGTGGGCACCGATCCGCGGACTCCCCAGAATTTGAAACTACAGCGCGAAGCGGAATCCATGAAGTTCGGGTTTTTACCCGAGGGCGCAGACGGATGGCAAGCGCACGGCGTGGCGGAAGAAATGAGAAAACCCGTTTCGCCAGACGACGAAACGGGTTTTCTCGGGGGCGGGGGGGAAAGTGGCTTTAGAGCTTGCTCTTGAGTTCTTTGCCGACGCTGAACTTCACCGTCTTTGATTTTTTGATTTTGATTTTCTCCCCGGTCTTGGGGTTGATCCCCATGCGCGCTGCGCGCTCGGCCACGCGAAAGGTGCCGAAGCCGACGAGCTGCACCGACTTGTCTTTGCGGATGCCGGATCGGATGCCATCGATGACCGCACCGACGGCGCGTTCCGCTTCCGCGCGGCTGGTGCTGCCGAGCGATTTTGCCACAGCGTCCACTAATTCTGATTTGTTCATTTAGGTCGTTTTTCTAATGTTGAGTTGCGCTGGATTCTTCCAGCAAAAGTGCCGCTGTTCTGTCACTCGCACCAACGTCTGTCAACACCTTTTAAAAAAAGTTCAAGTGCGTCCAAAGCTTGTGGCCATCAAGCTTCGCGGTTGATCATCCGCCGCGCGGGGCGCACAATGGCGCATGACTTTTGAGGACCGGATCGAGCGGTTTTACAAATGCAAACCTTCGCTGCATCCGAGCGCATTCATCGCGTCCAACGCGACCGTGCTTGGCGATGTGACGCTCGAGGAAAACGCGAGCGTCTGGTTCCACGCCACCCTGCGCGGTGACATCAATTCCATCAGCATCGGCACCGGCTCGAACATCCAAGACGGCTCGGTGATTCATCTCGCCGATGATTTTCCCACGCGCGTCGGGGAGTTTGTCACCGTGGGCCACCGCGCGATTCTGCACGCATGCACAGTCGGCGACGAAGTTCTCATCGGCATGGGCGCGGTCGTGCTCGATGGCGTCGAAATTGGCGCGCGCTCCATCATTGGCGCGAGCGCGCTCGTAACCCAGCACACGAGGATTCCGCCCGGCTCGCTCGTCCTCGGCTCGCCGGCAAAAATCGTCCGCGCCCTTTCGCTCGACGAGCAGCGCTCGCTCAAGAGCTGGGCGGATAAATACGTGGAGCTCTCGCGCATTTACCTCGCAAAATCTGACGGCGCCTGAAGCCGCTGGAGTAAAAGTTGGCAGGAAAAATTCCGCGCGCCGCCGGAGCTCCTTTCCAACGTTAGCCACTTGCCCCGGAGAAGGACGGCTGATTACGCTCATGGCCTGATTCCCCACCAGCGCACCTTCTCTCTCTTGCTCGTTTTTTTGACGGCAGCGTTCCTGTCTGGACCTCGCGCGCCGCGCAGGAGAAGTTGTCGCTCAGCGGGAAGGAATGGAAAGTCTCTCCCCAAGCCGAGGTTCAGCAGACCGGTGAAGCGATTTCCACGCCAGGCTTTCCGGCGAATGAATGGGTGCCGGCAGAATTTCCGGGCACCGTCTTTGTTTCCTATGTTCTTGCAGGAAAGGAGGGGACCCAAACTACGCGAACAATATCTATCACGGTTTGACAGGACTCATTATCTGGATGGGGCAATCGGCCTACCCGTCCTTTGTCTGGCAAACCTATGACTACTACTATGACTTGACCGGCGCATACTGGGGCGCAAAGAGCGCATGCGAGCCAGTCCACGTCTACTGGAATGAAAATGATGACCGCATCCGTGTGGTGAATACTTCCGGCAAAAGTATGGAAGGCCTGACTGCTGAAGCGCAGATCTTTAACATCGATGGCTCGCGGAAGTTCGAAAAGAAGACTGAGACCTTACTTCAAAGCCAGACCATGTGGCGGATTGCTTTACACTCAGCTATCCCGCCGATCTTTCGCCCATCCATTTCATAAGGCTCCGTCTTACCGATGCCGCGCGCAAGATGGTTTCGGAGAACTTTTACTGGCGCGGAGTCGAACACGAAAACTTCAGGGGACTGGACGATCTCAAGCCGGTCGATCTTCAAGTAACCTCGCAGACTACCCAAGAAGACGGCGAACAAATCGTCACTGCCAGCTTCACCAACCCTGCCGGGTCCGGGACTGTCGCGTTTGCGATCCGGCCAATGCTGTTGAACCCGCATACGGGAGATCAAATCCTGCCGGTGCATACTAGCGACGGTTACTTCTTCCTACTTCCGGGTGAGACTAGGAAGGTAGTTTTTCGCTGCGATCCAGCCGCCGCGGGCGGGGTAGAACCAAAGGTTGTATTTGAGTCCTACAACAATGCCTTCAACTCCCTGCCTCAAGCAGCCGACAAGACCGGCAACTTCGCGCTCGATAAGTATGTCGCGGCTTCCAGCACTGACTCTCATGAAAAGGCCGATCCCGCGGTGGACGGCGAGCTCAAAACGCGCTGGCTCTCACTCCCGGCCAGCGGCCGGCAATGGCTCATGGTTGACTTGGAGAAAAGCCGGAAGATCAATCGCGTCAATGTTTCCTGGGACAAGGCTTTCGCAACTAGCTATTCCGTTCAAGTCTCCGACGATGCCAAAGCTTGGAGCGACATTCAGTCCACCACGACCGGCAAGGGAGGGAAGGAAGAGCTGACGGGGTTGGAAGGCCAGGGCCGCTACATCCGCCTCCTGGCCACGCAGCCGACCGATCCGAAGGGCGTTTACGCGGTGTCGGAGATCGAGGTCTTCGGGCAATAGTTCCGCGAGGTCGGGATGAAAGTTGTTGTCGTCACGGCAAAGGTGCCGAGCGTGTTCCGAAACGAGCATTCCACAGTTCACGAGTTGTTGGGTTTCATGAACAGGCGATTGGATCCGCTTTCTCCTCCCTGCCATGGAATCGCCGCTAGAGATTGCCTAGAGAGACTGCGGCGTTTGCAAGCTTTGTTTTTTGCGAGCAGGGTTCCGCTCGACAAAGCCGGCGAGCGCCACCAACTTTTCCCCCATGTCCACCGGTTATCTCGCACTCGTGCTGCACGCACATCTGCCTTATGTGCGGCATCCGGAATACGAGGAGTTCCTCGAGGAGGACTGGCTTTACGAGGCGATCACGGAGACGTATCTGCCGCTCTTGCAGGTGTTGTGGGGTTTGGCGGACGAGGGCGTGCCTTTCCAAATGACGATGTCGCTGACGCCGACGCTCTGCTCTATGCTCCGCGACCCGCTTTTGCAGGAGCGCTATGTGCGCTACATCGAGCGGGCGGTCGCGCTGGCGAAGCAGGAGCTCGACCGGACGCAGCACGATGCGCGGCTGCACGAGCTGGCGCGCATGTATCTGGAGCGCTTTATCACGTGCCGGAATCTTTTTGTGGACGGATGGAGGCGCGATCTCGTCGGCGCATTCGCAGCGCTGCAGGAGCGCGGAGTTTTGGAAATCATCACCTGCGCGGCGACCCACGGTTTTCTGCCGCTGATGGAAAATTTTCCCGAAGCGGTGCGGGCGCAAATTTTGATCGCACGCGATCATTACCGCGAATGTTTCGGGCGCGACCCGGTCGGCATCTGGCTTCCCGAATGCGGCTTCGTGCCCGGCCTCGACGATGTTTTACAAGAGGCAAATATCCGCTGGTTCATCATGGATTCGCACGGGCTCATGTTTGGGAGTCCGCGCCCGCGCTACGCGATTTATGCGCCGGTTTTTACGCCGGGCGGCGTGGCGGCTTTCGCGCGCGACCGCGAGTCGAGCAAGCAGGTATGGAGCGCGGAGCACGGATATCCGGGCGACCCCGCGTATCGTGATTTTTACCGCGATATCGGCTTCGATCTTTCGGAGGAATATCTGCGGCCGTTTTTGCCGCCGGACGGCACGCGGAAATTCACCGGCATCAAATACAACCGCATCACGGGCCGCACGAACGACAAAGATTTATATAACCGCAACTGGGCGATGGCTGCCGCCGATTCGCACGCGGGCAACTTTGTCTGGAACCGCGCGCAGCAAATCAAGGGACTGCGCGAGACGTCGGGCGACTTTGACCCCATCGTCGTGAGCCCATTCGACGCGGAGCTCTTCGGACATTGGTGGTTCGAGGGACCGGAGTTTTTGAACTGGGTCATCCGCAAGGCCGTTTACGACCAGCGCGATTTCCAGCTCACAATGCCGACGCGCTATCTCGACGCGCACAGCACGCTGCAACTCGTGGTGCCGAGCGCCTCGAGTTGGGGGCACAAAGGTTACTGGGAAGTCTGGCTCGATGAGAGCAACTCCTGGATTTACCCGCATCTCCACGCCGCCGCGCGCCGCATGACAGAGCTCGCGCGCCTGCACAAAGAAACGACCGACCCGCTGCTCGATCGCGCGCTCAAACAACTCGCGCGCGAACTGCTCCTGGCGCAATCGAGCGACTGGGCGTTCCTGATGAAAACCGGCACCGCGCGCGAATACGCGACAAAGCGGACCAAAGATCATCTGCTGCGCTTCACGCGGCTCTACGAAATGGTTCGTGGCAACACGATCGACGAGACATTTTTGAAAAACAGCGAATGGCGCGACGCCATTTTCCCAAACCTCAACTGGCGATACTACCTGTGAAAACGGCCATCCTATTGCTCGCGTTTGTTGCCTCGATCGCATGGGCGCAGGAAGAGGAGCCGAGCCCGCCGCCGAAAAAAACCGGCGTCAAATTGCTCTTCATCCCGCCGCCGATGGAAGGAACTTTTTCGCTCGGAATTTACGACGCGCAGGGGCATCTCGTGCGCACGCTCAAGCGCGATGCCGAGACGTCGGACTTCGGCGTCGCGTTGAACGGGCTCGTCACGTATTGGGATGGAAAAGATGACCACGGCGCGACGTTGCCGGCGGGTAAATACTCCGCACGCGGCTTTTGCGTCGGCGACGTGAACGTCGAGGGCGAGGCCTATTTTTGCAACGACTGGATCACCGACGAAAAGTCGCCGCGCATCAGCCGCGTGCAGGAACTTTTTGCCATGCCCGCGGGCGGTTTCGGCATCAGCGCACAGACGCCGGACAAAGTGACGCTGCTCGCATTCGATGCCGCTGGAAATCCGTGCGACGACAAAGGCGGTCTAAATGAAAAAGTCAGCGTTCGCGACGGCGCGGTCGTGCGTGAACAGAATGGCGTGGCGGCGAAACTCGAGCTGCCGGGACTTTCAAAGCCGACCGCGGCCGCGCCCGCTCGCAACGGCGGCGTCTGGGTCGTGGATGAAAGTGAGGTCAAGGAATTCTCAAAGACCGGCGAATTTTTGCGGCGTCTCGCACTCGTGCCCGGCGCGCCGGTGCCGGTGCAAATCGCCGCGTCGACCACGCGCGACGAAATTTTTCTACTCGAGCAAGACGCACGGATGCAGCGGCTGCGCGCCCTCGCGTTGATCGCGCCCGCGGCAGCTTCGCCGGCCAGCGCGCCGGTCTCGACGTGGAAAGTGGTCTTCACAAAAACCATCACGTTCAGCGACACGTTTGATGCGGTGAAAGGACAACTCAAAACACCGGACGGCAAACCTTTCGTCCCGCAGGAAAAAGTGAAACTCGCGCTCGTGAAAAATCCGCTCGAGCGCAAAAAGCCGGGTGCGGCGGAAGTCGCGGTGGGCATCGATGCCGACGGAAGTTTTCTGCGGCTGATCGACGGTCTACCGCTGACGCGGCTCTCGGACACGGCGCATTTGAAATGGACGGCGATCGCGCGCGTCGCCGCGCCAGATTCGCTGCTGCTTTTTCAAAGTGACGGCGCGGTCGTCGAGGAATTCGTCGCGACTAAACTTTCGAAGATGATGGCGTTTGATTGCGGCGAATTTGATTTCGATCCTGCGCGCGACAAATGAACCGCGTGCGCGGCGCCGCTATTTGGTTTAGATAAACTGCGTCATGTCCATTCCACTTGAAGACAATTACACGGACATCATCGGCAAGGCACAGCGCGGGCTGCATCTCCCGGACTCCGAGCTCGCGGAGCGCGCTGGCGTGAGCGTCGAGACGATTCATCAGCTGCGGTCGGGCGACTTTGATGCCGCTGCGGCGGAGCGAATCGCAGCGCCGCTCGGGTTGAATCCGCGCGCGCTCGTGGAGCTCGGGGAAAAGCGATGGATGCCGCCGCAGATCGACATCGAAGGTTTGAGGATGTTTAACACGCCGTTCAGCGACATTTTCGTGAATGCCTATCTCGCCTTTGACGCCGAATCGCGCGAAGCGGTCATTTTCGACACCGGCGCGGACTGCAGCGAAATGCTCGAGTTCCTGGAAAAAAACAATCTGAGCGTGCGATGGATTTTGCTCACGCACACGCACGTCGATCACATTTTCGATCTCGACCGGCTGAAAATGAGGACGGACGCGCCGGCCTACGTTTCGCGTCGCGAACCGCTCGAAGGTGCGGAGCCAATCGATGAAGGAACGGAATTCGAACTGGGAAAAATCCACGTTCGCGCGCGACTGACGTCGGGGCATTCGGCCGGCGGGCTGACGTATCTCGTCGATGGATTGTCGCAGCCGGTTGCGATCGTCGGTGATTCGCTTTTCGCCGGTTCGATGGGCGGCGGGATGGTGAGCTACGCCGATGCACTGCGAAATAATCGCGAGAAAATTCTCACGCTCCCCGATGAAACCGTCGTCTGCCCCGGTCACGGCCCAATGACGACGGTCGGCGAGGAGAAAGTGCACAACCCATTTTTCGCGACGTGAGCGGGGAAAAAATCGGCTTTGTCGGCGTCGGCCGAATGGGCGCGAACATGGCGCGGCGCTTGTGGGATCAAGGTTTCGCGGTCACGGCGCTTTACGATGTGCAGCGAGCTGCGGCGCAAAATCTCGCGCGCGAAGTCGGCAGCGACGCGGTGGAAACGCTCGCCGCGGTTTCGGCAGCAGCGGACGTGATCATCACCGTGGTGACGGACGACGCGGCGCAGATGGAAGTTTTTCAACGCAGCGGCGACAATCTTTTAAACAACGCACGCGGCCGACTTTTCATCAATTGCGCGACGGTCGCCCCGCGGGTCCACGTGGAAATCGAGCGGCTCGCGGAGCAGGCCGGCGCGCAATCGCTCGAGGCCTGCATGGCGTCGAGCATCACGCAGGCGCGCGAGGGCTCGCTCTATTTGATGCTCGGCGGAAGGCGCGAGGCGTTCGCGCGCGCGGAGCCGATTTTGCGCGCGCTCGGCGAATCGATGCGATTCGTTGGAAGCGCGGGCGAGGCGGCGAAGGTGAAGGCGTTGGTGAACATGGTGATGAATATCAACACGGCTGGGCTCGCCGAAGGGCTGGGGCTTGGCGAGGCGCTCGGACTCGATCTCGAAATGTTGCGCGAAGTTTTCGCGCAGACCGGCGCGAACTCGCGCGTGCTCGCGACGGACGGCGAAGATATGCAGAATCGCGAGCACAGCTGTTTTTTCTCCGCGTCGCATGCGGCGAAGGATAGCGGCATCGCCCTGCGGCTCGCGGATGAGGCAGGGCTCGACCTGCCGCTGGCGCGCGCGACGAAATCGCAATTCGACCGGATGGTGGTCGAGGGAATCGGCGAGCTGGATAAATCGGGGATCGCGGAGCTGACGTTCAAAGGCCGGCGCGGGGCGCGCAGCTGAATCGCGCGCCAGAAAAAATTTCCTCGCCAGCGCAAAAGTCGACGCTTAGAAACGCAATCCCTTTGACCACGGAAACTCCAGTTTTACGCATCGGTTTGCCCTCCGGCAGTTTGCAGGAGGCGACATTTTCGCTGTTCGCGAAAGCCGGGTTCAGCATCAACGCGTCGAGCCGATCCTATAAGCCGAGCGTCGATGATCCGGAGTTGCAAATCCGGCTGCTGCGCGCGCAGGAAATCTCGCGCTACGTGGAGCACGGATTTCTCGATTGCGGGCTGACGGGAAAGGATTGGATCGAGGAGAACGGGTCGGACGTCGAGAGCATCTGCGAGCTGACTTTTTCGAAGGCGAGTTCGCAGCCGACGCGCTGGGTTTTATGCGTGCCGGAAAGCTCGCCGATCAAGACGGTGAAAGATTTGCAGGGCAAAGTGATCGCGACCGAGGCAGTCGGCATGACGCGAAAATTTCTGAAGAAAAACGGCGTGACCGCGAGCGTGGAATTTTCATGGGGTGCGACTGAGGTCAAAGTGCCGGATCTCGTGGACGCGATTGTGGACGTGACGGAAACCGGCTCGTCTTTGCGGGCAAACAAGCTGCGCATTTTGGAGACTTTGATGACGAGCGCTCCGCAATTTATCGCGAACAAAACGGCGTGGAGCGAGGAGTGGAAGCGGGCGAAAATCGAGCGGCTCGTTCTTTTACTCCAAGGCGCGCTGGCCGCCCGCGATAAAGTGGGATTGAAGATGAACATCCCGCAAAAGAAGTTGCAGAATCTACTCGAAGCTCTACCGTCGCTCCGCAATCCAACCGTCTCGCACCTGGCGACGGCGGACTGGGTGGCCGTTGAGACGGTGATCGATGAGAAGATCGTCCGTGAGATAATCCCGCAATTGAAGTCGCTCGGTGCCGAAGGGATCATCGAATATCCGCTCAACAAGGTAGTTTATTAAAGCCAAATGGGTTCACTAAAGAAAAGACGCAAAGCGAAAATCGCGAAGCACAAACGCCGCAAGCGGATGAAGCTCAACCGACACAAGAAGCGTTTGCGCTATAAAAGCTAGTCGCTAGATTAGTCGATGAACTCACCGAGGGCTGCGGTCTTGCACGGGAAACGCAAGCGGCTGCGTCGCGTATTGCCGCCCCTCGTTTTGCTCGCGCTTTCCAGCTCTCTGCTCGCGATGCCACTCCGCAAGACGGCTGCCGCCAGCCGTGTCGTGCAGGCCGATGTGCTCGCCAGCGAGCCGCCGCGGAGCGCGCCTGACCTTCTCCTGAAAAAGGAGGATGAGCGAAAAGCGGATGCGCTTGCTGCATTCGCGAGCGGGATTATTTTTGAGGACAATGGCGAGGCGGACAAATCCTTCGCCGCTTATCAGAAAGCGCTCGGCCTCGATCCCGCGTATGCCGACCTCGCGGTGAAGCTCGCCCTCGAGCTCGTCCAGCGAAATGATATTTCCGGCGCGATCGCGATGCTGAAGGATTCGATCAAAGCCTCGCCGAAAAATCCCGAGACCTACCTTTATCTCTCGCTGATCTACCGGAAATATCTGCAAAAGATGGACCTCGCGCAGAGATACGCGCAGCAGGCGGTCGATATCGATCCGGACAACTTTGCTCCCTATCTCGCGCTCTACGAAATTTTCGTCGACACGAATCAGCAAAAAAAAGCTGAGCAGGTGCTCGAGCGCGCATCAAAGCTCGATAGCGACGACGGCCAATTTTGGCTGCAGCTCGGCGGATTCTACGTGCGGCTCCTCGTGAAAGACGACGGCTCGGCGACGCCCGCCGCCGTGAAAAAGATGAACGTCATTTTCGAAAAAGCGCGCACCTACGCTGCCGAAGATCCGAATATTCTGACGAAAGTCGCCGATTACTACGTGCTCACCGGGCAGGTGAAGGAATCGATCCCGCTTTATCTCAAGGTCCTCGAATTAAAACAGAACACGTCCGACGCGACGCTCGCAGCTGTGCAGGACAAACTCGCGAAAAGTTTTCGCCTCATGGGCCAGCGCGATGAAGCGATCGCCATGCTCGAAAAGCTCATCAAGAAAGATCCGATGCGCTACGGCGCGTATGAATTTCTCGGCGAGCTGTATGAGGAAAAAGGCGATCCACAGCGCGCGCTCGAGAACTACCAGCAAATGCTTTTGCTCGACCCCGCGCAGCCGCTGAACTACCTGCGCGTCGCAGAGTTTTTCATGCGCACCAAGAATTTGGACAAAGCCGTGCAGACGATGAAGGAGGCGCACCAAAAATTTCCGCGCCTGCCGCAGGTGACGTATTCGCTGGCCATCGCGCTGACCCAGGCAAAGCAAAATGCGGAAGCCATCGCGACTTACGACGAGGCTTTGCACGAGGCGCAAAACGGCCCCGACGAAATGCTCAACGGCCAATTTTATTTCAACTACGGCGCCGCGGCTGAGCAAGCCGGACTCACCGACAAGGCCGCCGAGCTCATGAAAAAATCGATCGAGCTCGACCCGACCAACGCCGCGCAGGCTTACAATTTCCTCGGCTACATGTGGGCCGACAAAGGCCAGCATCTCGAGGAGGCCGGGGATTTCATCAAGCGTGCGCTCGACATGGAGCCCGACAATCCCGCGTATCTCGACAGCCTCGGCTGGTGGTATTTTAAAAAAGGCGACACGGAGCGCGCGCTGACGCAATTGCAGAAAGCGGCGGCGGCGATCAAACCCGAGGATCCCGTGGTCGATGAGCATCTGGGCGATGCTTACGCGAAGCTAAACAATGTGGCGCAAGCGTTGGTTTATTGGCAAAAGGCCGCCGCGCTCGATCCGGAAAATAAAAACGCGCTGACGCAAAAAATCGAGAACGCGAAGCAGAAGATCGCCGCGCATCCCGCGTCCAGCACGGTGCAGGCCGAACCATAGCCACATGCCCGTCGAGCAAGCCCACATCATCGACGCCATCGCTTTCGACGAGCGCGCCGGCGAAATCGCGCTCATTATGACGGAGACGCGCGCATGGACCGGCACGGAGCGGCACCTGTTTGAGTTGCAGGAAAAAGTGAACGCCTATCTTTCCTTCGCGCTCGATGGCGAAATGGCGGAAAATTTTCCGCAGTTCGCGGGTCGCCCAATGCGCCTGCAGCTAGAATGCACGGAGCCGCCCGACACAGCTTCGCTGCAAATGATCGCCGCAATGCGCGAGCAAATTGCGTTTCAGGGGATCCGCTTTGAGATCCGCACCGTCGCCGCGCAATCGTGCGGAACCGGCTGCACCTGCGAGCAGCCGCGCGACTAATCACGCTTGTTTCCACCCGCTTTCTCGGCCAACTTCCGGCGCTATGGGCAAATATCGTTTCGGCTGTCTCGCCGCGGTTCTGGTCGCGCTTTTGTGCATCAGCATTCTTTTTAATCTGGTTTTCATCGCGGGCAGAGCGCGTCCGCTCGCGAGCGGCCATCTCCACGCCGAGCACGCGCCGAAATTTGACGAGCGCACCGTGATCAATGCCTCCCGCTCGACGTCCGACAAAATCGCGCTCATTTCGTTGCGCGGCATCATCTCATCCTCGCGCAGCGGTTCACTCGGCGAGACGATGGTCGATGACTTGAAAATCGCGTTGCGCCAGGCGGCGGACGACAGCGACGTGAAGGCGATCGTCCTCAATGTCGACTCGCCCGGCGGCGAAGTCACCGCGTCCGATGAGATCTACGCAGCTGTCAAACAAGTGCGCGAGAAAAAGCCGGTGGTCATTTACATGGGCTCGCTCGCCGCATCCGGCGGTTATTACATTTCCTGCGCCGGCAGCTGGCTGATGGCGAACGAAACGACCCTCACCGGCAGCATCGGCGTCATCATTGAAACGCTGAATTACCAAAACCTTTTCGGCAAGATCGGCCTCGACATGGTCGTCTTCAAAAGCGGCCAGTTTAAAGACATCCTCAGCGGCGCACGCGCGATGACGCCGGAGGAGCAGCAATACATCCAGAGCCTCGTGATGGAGATTTATGGGAAGTTTGTCGGCATCGTCGCGCAGGAGCGGCACCTGCCCGAAGATCAGCTCCGCAAGGGCATCGCCGACGGCCGCGTCATTTCCGGAAAGGACGCGCTGGCTGACAAACTCATCGATCAGCTCGGGCAAATTGACGACGCGTTTGCGAAGGCGCGCGACCTCGGTCATGCGCCCGGCGCGGCCGTCATTCGCTACGAAGAAGGGTTCCGTCTCGGCCGGCTTTTCCAAATGCTGAGTCAGTCGGAAAACGCGAAAGTCGAAGTCAAACTTGACGATCGCCTCGTGCCGAAATTAGAAACCGGCCGCCTCTATTTGCTGCCCGGCTTTTTCGCGCCGTAACGCGTGCAGCCGCATCCCGTCATTCCGGTGTGGCTCGGCGCCATCATCGGATGTTTGGTTTTTCTCAGCCTCGCTATTTATGGAGTTTTGCTCCGCCGCGTTTGCGCGAATGGCGGCAAAGTTAGCGCGCGCGAGTTTGGCATTCCCGATCTTTTTCTCGGCGGCTTTTTTGCCGGGTGGTTCTGCATCGCGATCGCGCGCGGATTTAACGCCAACCCGCATCCCGTCACGAACGCCGACGAAGTTCGCGGCGCGCTCCTGTTCGTTTTCATCATGATCGGAATCGCCGGATTCCTGCACTGGCGCGGCATCGACGTCTGGCGGCAATTCGGCGCGAACCAGGTTTTTCCGCTACTCGCACCGGTGCTGGCTGCCGGATTTTTATTCGCCGCGTATCCGGCGATCGGGCTTGTCGGTAAGCTCACCGAACTCGGCCTGGGCGCGCGCGCGGAGCAGCAGGAAGTCGTGAAATTTTTTCTCCAGTCACTGCACAATTCCAACCGGACTTCCCTCATCCTCACGCTGCTACTCGGCGTCGTCGTTGCGCCGGTCGCCGAGGAATTTTTGTTTCGCGGCTACCTTTACGGCGTGATGAAACGCTACTGCGGGCCGCTCGTGGCGATGCTGCTCAGCTCCGCGCTTTTCGCCGCAGTGCATCTGAATCTCGCCTCGCTGCCGGCGCTTTTCCTGCTCGCGCTCTGCTTCGCCATCGTCTACGAAACGACCGGCTGCATCCTCGTGAACATGTCGATGCACGCGCTTTTCAACCTCTTCATGTTCATGGTTTTGCTCCTCGTCCAGCGCTCCGCATGAATCCGCGCGCGCCCGGCGAAGATCAGCTCATCGCGGAACTGACGCGCGGCCTCGTTCGCGGGAAAAATGTGCGCTCAGGCATCGGCGATGATTGCGCGGTCGTCGGCACGCGCTCCGCGAAAAAATGGCTGCTGCTGAAAACCGATTGCATCATCGAGGATGTTCATTTCACCGGTCGCAGCGACCCATTCCAGATCGGCTGGAAAGCGGCCGCGCGCGCGCTCAGCGACGTCGCCGCGATGGGCGGCATTCCGCTCCACGCGCTTGTCACCATCGCCATTCCCGCGCCGCTAAACGTCGTGTTTCTAAAAGCGATTTATCGCGGGCTCAACAGCGCGCTCGGGAAATTCGGCGCGGCAATTGTTGGCGGCGAAACCGCGCGCTCGCCGGCAAATCTTTTTCTCTCCATCGCGCTCGCCGGCGAGGTCGAGCCTGCGCGTTGCGTCACCCGGAGTGGCGGTAAAGTTGGCGACGCGATTTTCGTCACGGGCCGGCTTGGCAACTCGATTCGCGGGAAACATCTCACTTTCACGCCGCGCATCGCGGAGGCGCGCTGGCTGACGAAAAATTTCCACATTCACGCGATGATGGATTTGAGCGACGGCCTCGGCACCGATCTGCCGCGGCTCGCGCGATCGAGCGGCGTCGACTTCGAAATCGAGGAAAAAAAGCTGCCGCTCACACGCGGAAGTGACGCGAAAAACGCGCTCGGCGATGGCGAAGATTACGAGCTACTTTTCACCGTCGCCCCAAAGGCCTGCGAAAAGTTGGAACGCAGCTGGAGTAAAAAATTTCCAGCGCTGCCGCTCACGCGCATCGGCCTGCTGACTCAAAAAAGCAAAAATCGGAATCAAACTTTGCCTCGTGGCTTCGATCATTTCGCATAGCGCGCAGGAAACTTTTGATTGCGGATTTCGCCTCGCTGCGAGTCTCGCGCGCGGCGACGTGCTCGCGCTCGTCGGCGAACTCGGCGCGGGAAAAACGCACTTTGTGAAAGGACTCGCGCGCGGTCTCGACGTGCCGGACGAGGTGACGAGCCCCACCTTCACGCTCGTCCACGAATACGTCGGAGGGCCGCTGCCGCTTTATCACATCGACTTTTACCGCATTGATTCTGCGGACGAATTTTCAAAAATCGCCCTCGACGAATATTTGCCGTCCGATGGAATCACAGCTGTGGAATGGGCCGACAAGTTTCCAGATCTCATCCCGCGAAACGCAAGATGGATTCATTTCCGCGAACGCGAAATCGAAGCGCGTGAAATCGAAATCGCACCGTGATCACGCTTGCGATCGAAAGTTCTACGAGCCGTGGCAGCGTGGCGATCTCAGACGGAAGTAAAATTCTGTTTGGCGAAACCTTTTTGTGCGAGCGCGGGCACAGCACGGAACTTTTTGCAGTTTTGGAACGCTCGCTGAAAATGATTCCGCATTTTGAACAAATTGCAGTCGGCGTCGGCCCCGGCTCGTATTCCGGCATTCGCATCGCGATCTCGGCAGCCATTGGAATTGGTCTCATCAAAGGCGCTGCGCTGGTCGGCCTGCCGTCGGTGCTTGGCTACGAAACCGATGCGCCGCGCTACTGTGTGATCGGCGACGCACGCCGCGATTCATTTTACTTCTCGGAGATTTGCGGGCGTGAATGTATGGCCGCGCCGCAGTTACTCGCAGCGCGGGAACTTTCCGCGCGGTTGGCGGATTGGAATGAGCCGATTTTTGCGCCGGAGCCGCTCGCACTTTTTCCCAACGCACAGCTTGCTTATCCCAGCGCAAATCAACTCGCCCAACTCGCGGCGGCTGACCGCGGCATCGTCGCGCGCGACAACCTTGAGCCGCTTTATTTGCGCGAGCCGCACATTACGACGCCTCGTATTTCAAATTCCCCGTGAGCAATAAATCGTCGTCGATCCTTTCGTAATGCGGGTTAGCGATGCGCGGCGCCTGCGCAGTGCTTCCGACACCGCGACCGCCGATGCCCGCCTTCGGTCCGCCGACGAGCAGTGGCGCGATGTAAAAATGCGCGCGATCGACGAGGCGCCGGTCGAATGCCTCGCCGAGCACGCGCGCGCCGCCTTCGATGAGCACGCTGGTGATTTCGCGGCGACCCAGGTCGCGCAAGATCGCGCGTAAAGTTTTACCGGAATACACGATTGTTTTTGCGCGAAGTTCGTCTGTGAAAACGCGGGCAGTTCGCGGCAATTTTCCGCTGCGCGAAAGGATGATGCGCCACGGCTGCTTTGCTCCCGGCACGCCGCGCACGGTAAGCTGTGGATCATCGGCGCGAAGCGTTGCCGCGCCGATCAAGATGGCATCAACGTTTGTGCGCAACCGCTGCGCGTGCGCGCGGGAAGCTTCGCTCGTGATCCACCGACCCTCGGCCGGCGGGCGCGTGATACGGCCGTCTAGCGACAGTCCCGCTTTTGCGATGACGAACGGAATTTTGGTGACGATCCATTTGTTAAACGCGGCGTTTAGTTCCGTGCAGTCAGCTTCCAGCACGCCGATGACCGTTTTGATTTTTGCGCGGCGCAAAAGCTTGACGCCACGTCCCGCATGAACGGGATTGGGATCGAGGGCACCGATCACCACGCGCTGAAGATTTGCAGCGATAATCGCATCGACGCATGGGGGGGTTCGGCCCTGTGTTGAACACGGTTCCAGCGTCACGTAAAGCGTCGCGCCGCGCGCGAGGCGTGGATCTTTCAACGCGCGCAGCGCTTCGATTTCCGCATGCGGTTGACCGGCTGCGCGATGAAATCCGCGCGCTAGAATCTTTCCGCGCGCGATTATGACCGCACCGACCGCGGGGTTCGGGCTGGTGTGGCCGAGCCCGCGTCGCGCCTCGCGCAGCGCGAGTTGCATGAACTTTTCATCGACCGTCACAGCGTTCGTTTAAACCTTGCGCTCTGCAAATTGAACCGGGAACTTTCGGATGTGAAGCTGAGCTTGCGCGAGAAGCGGAATTTTTACCACGAGCTCGGGCGGCTGATCCGCTCCGGGCGCGCTTTCCCGAGCGCGCTCGAGTTGATGCTCGAAAACACGGGCGGCAGCTTGCGGCGGTTCTTGCGCGCACTGCATGAGGCGGCGCTGCGCGGCGAAACGGTCGAGGAATCTTTCGCGAAACAGCGGCCGGGCGTGACGGAAATGGAGATAAGCATTCTCTCGGCATCCGAGCGCGCGGGGCGGCTGGAGCACGCGTGCGCGCAGCTTTCGAGCTACTTTGGCGCGCTGGATCAGGCGCGCGGGATCGTGATCAAGCGTTCGCTTTACCCGGCGTTTATTTTGCATTTCGGCATCTTCGTTTTGGCCGCGCCGAAGCTGGCGCTCGGCGGGACAGTCGCGGCTTATTTGCGGCAGACTTTCGGATTTCTGCTGCTGATTTACGTCGCGGTTTTGCTCCTTGTTTTTCTTCTCAAGCAATTGACCAACGCTGCGCAAACAAACGTCGCGATCGATGCGGCGCTGCGCACGGTGCCGATGGTCGGGAAAATGCGTCGCGCCTTTGCGCTTGCGAGATTCACCGCGACGTATGAGGCGCAGTTGAGCGCGGGTGTAAATGTGCTCGATACTTTGACTGGCGCGGCGCAGGCGAGCCAGAGCGCGCTCGTGCGCCAGGCCGCGCGGGAAGCATTGCCGCAAATCCGCACTGGCGCGAAGGTCGGGCCGCTCCTCGAAAATGCGCGCGTGTTTCCGGCGAGTGTCGCGCGCGCTTTTCGTCTGGCGGAAGAGACGGGCGAGCTCGACGAGGAGTTGCAGCGGCTGACGCGGGAATTTGAAAGCGAAGCGCTGAGCCGGATCGAAACGCTCAGCGATTGGCTGCCGAAAATCATCTACATGCTGGTGGTTGTTTATCTCGCGTATCAGATGATCGGCATCTACCAAAAGTCGCTCTCGACCTATACCAAGCTGCTCGATAGCTGAAAGGCGCGGCTTTATTTGCCGATGTAGATCGCGTCGTCCGGCCAGTCGCTTTGGAGATAACCGTTCTCCATATTCACAAACGGCAGGTAATTTCGCATCACGCGCACCGGCGCGAGCAGGCGCATCGTCTGGACTTCCTCGATGGATTGTTCGCCGTGATTGCGGAGGAGGCTCGGGATGACTTTTTCCTGCACGGTCTGAACGATGTCGGTATCATTTTCGCCGTCAATGAAGAGCAACAGCGCGAGCTTTCCATCGATCTCCGCGATGTGACTTTCAAAAATGATCTGCGTGAAAATCGAGCGGACGAAAGGCTCTCTTTTGATGTCCTCGGTGAGCTGTTTAAAAGTGACGCCGATGCGGAATTTGATCGTGTAAAGGTGCCGCGCGGTGAATTGCCCGGTGCCGGCCGCGGTGAGATCGACGTGCGTGTGATAGGAAAGGATGCCGGCCTGCTCGAGGCGCTTTCGCTTGCGGCCGACGGTGCGGACATTGACGCCGGTGATTTCGCCGACGCCGTTGTCGGATTCCCGCGGGTCGCGAACGAGCTGGCGCAAGATCAACCGTTCCTGTTCATCGAGAGATTTCATGGACTGATAGTTTGGGGTGAAAAGTCCAACATTAGACAGAACCAGCTGAGATGGCGACCTTTTTTTGTAGAAAAAAGAGAAAATTTGTCTTGAATTGTCGCGCGAGGCTTTTAACATTCGCACATTCGCAGTTTTATGGTTTAAATTAGGGACTAATTATGAACGAGGTTATCGCAGACCAGATTGCCGGGCGCCCGACGCTTTACTCGCCGGAATTCGAGCACGACGCATGCGGCGTCGGATTCATTGCGCAAGTCAGCGGCAAGCGTTCAAACCAAGTGCTGCGATACGGGCTCGAATCGCTCTGCCGGCTCGCGCATCGCGGCGCGGTCGATGCGGATGCGAAGACGGGCGACGGCGCGGGCGTGTCGACGCAGATTCCTTACAAGGTTTTCGCGCCGGACCTGAAGCGGCTCGGACATCAACTTTTTCAGGAGAGCGACCTCGGCGTCGGCTTTATTTTTCTACCGCACGACAACGCCTACGCACAGGCGCGCGCCAAAGCGATCACCGAGGAAATCATCGAAAAGCGGGGGCTGTTTTTGTTCGGCTGGCGCGAAGTCCCAGTGAATCTGAAGGTGCTCGGCGAAAAAGCGCAATCAACGATGCCTCGCATTGAGCAGGTGCTGGTCGGTCGCCCGTGGGGCATGACCGATGACGACTATGAGCGCCGCCTTTTTTTGGCGAGGAATGAGATTGAAAAGCGGGCAGCCGAAGCTGAAATCAGACATTTTTACATCCCAAGTTTTTCGCATCGCACCATCGCCTATAAAGGGCTGATGATTTCGCCGTCGCTGGAAAAATTTTACAAGGACCTCTCGCATCCCGAATACGAGACGGCGTTCTGCGTTTACCATCAGCGCTACTCGACGAACACTTTCCCGACCTGGCCGCTCGGCCAGCCGTTCCGCATGCTCGCGCACAATGGCGAGATCAACACGCGCCGCGGCAACGTCAACTGGATGCGCGCGCGCGAAGCGGAATTGGAAGCCGATTTTTGGGGTGCGGACATCGATCTTTTGAAACCGATCATTCAGCCCGGCGGCAGCGATTCGGCGGAACTCGATAATGCGCTCGAGGCGCTCGTAATGAGCGGCCGCGACATTTTGCACGCGATGACGATGCTCGTCCCGCCGGCATGGCGCTCGGACAAAAACATGTCGCCGGAGCTGCAGGGATTTTACGAATTTCATCGCTGCTTCACCGAGCCGTGGGACGGTCCGGCTGCGCTGGTGTTTAACGATGGTATCACAGTCGGCGCGTGCCTCGATCGCAACGGCTTGCGACCCGCGCGCTTCAAATTGACCGACGACGGGATTTTTTCGCTCGGCTCTGAAGTTGGGGTGATCGATTTCGACGACGCGAACATTATCGAAAAAGGCCGGCTCGCGCCCGGTGAGATGATCGCTGTCGATACCGCTCGCGGGAAATTGTTGCGCGACGCGGAGATCAAGGCGCAGCTTGCCTCGCGGCGGCCTTACGCACTTTGGCTGAAGGAGAATTTGCTGCAGCTCGACCGGCACGTGAAGACCGAAATCTCCGAGCCGTCGGGCGAGCTCGATATTTTGACGCTCACGCAAAAACAGATCGCGTTTGGCTACACGAGCGAGGAGCTCGACATCATCTTAAAGCCGATGCTCGGCAGCGCCGCCGAGGCCGTCGGCTCGATGGGCGACGACACGCCGCTCGCGGTGCTCTCGCTCCAGCCGCGGCTCCTTTACACTTACTTTAAACAACTATTTGCGCAGGTCACCAATCCGCCGATTGATCCGATCCGCGAAAAACTTGTCATGTCGCTCTGGACGATCATGGGGTGGCGGCGGAACTGGCTTGGCGAATCGCCGGAAAATGCGTGTCTCGTCCGCATCGAATCGCCTCTGCTTTTCGAGCACGAACTCGAGGCGTTGAAAAATTTGCCGGCGCCACACACGACCGCGACAATCTCCGCCACGTGGCCCCTCGCGGAAGGTGAGGCGGGTCTGGAAAAAGCGATTGATCGCATCTGCCGCGAAGCCGAGGAAGCGGTCATCGGCGGCGCGCGGATGCTGATTCTAAGCGACCGCGCGGTCGATCACGCGAACGTCCCCGTGCCGATGCTGCTGGTGACGGGCGCGGTGCATCATCATCTCACGCGCGTCGGCAAACGGATGAAAGCTTCCATCATTTGCGAGAGCGGCGAAGCGCGCGACGTGCATCATCTCGCGTGCCTAGTCGGCTACGGCGCGAGCGCTGTGGTGCCGTATCTCGCGTTCGAATCGGTGCGCGAAATTTATGAAAAGGCGCGCGCATCCGCGAAGCCGGAGCTGACCGACGTGACGTTTGCGAAGGCGCTGAAAAACTATCGCAAGGCACTTGAAGATGGGCTGTTGAAAATCATGTCAAAAATGGGCATCAGCGTCCTCGGCAGCTATCTCGGCGCGCAGATTTTCGAAGCGATTGGCGTCGGCCCAGCGGTGATTTCAAAATGCTTCCTCGGCACTTCGTCGCAAGTCGGGGGCATCGGTTTCGTAGAGATTGCGCGTGAAAGTTTGGCGCGCCATCACAACGGCTTCGCGCAGGCCGTGCCGCAGGACAAGGAAGGTCGGCCGCTGCTCGGAGATCCCGGCTACTACAGGTTTCGCCGCGAGGGCGAGGCGCACGCGGTGACGCCGCCGGTCATCAAAAACTTTCACACGTTCGTCAAGAGCGGGAAACCGGAAGACTACAAAAATTACGTCGACGCGATGCTCGTGAATCGGCCGCTTTCGCTGCGCGACTTATGCGAGTTCGTGCCGCTCGCGAGCGGGCCGGTGCCAGTCGAGGAAGTCGAATCGATCGAGGAAATTCGCAAACGTTTTACCACTGCCGGCATGTCGCTCGGCGCACTTTCTCCCGAGGCGCACGAGTGCCTCGCGATCGCGATGAACCGCATCGGCGGCAAGTCGAACAGTGGCGAGGGCGGCGAGGATCCGGAGCGTTTTAAGCATCGCGAAAATGGCGACCTCGCCAATTCCGCGATCAAACAAGTGGCGTCAGGCCGTTTCGGCGTGAAGGCCGCATATCTGGCGAGCGCAAAGGAAATCGAAATCAAAATGGCGCAAGGCTCGAAGCCGGGCGAGGGCGGCCAGTTGCCCGGCGGAAAAGTTTCCGGCATCATCGCGCGGCTGCGCCACACGGTGCCCGGCGTGATGCTGATCTCGCCGCCGCCACATCACGACATTTACTCGATCGAGGATCTCGCGCAGTTGATTTACGATTTGAAACAGGTCAATCCGCGTGCGCGAATTTGTGTGAAACTCGTCGCCGAGGCCGGCGTCGGCACGATCGCGGCCGGCGTGGCCAAGGCGCACGCCGACGTGATTTTGATCAGCGGACACGATGGCGGCACGGGCGCGTCGCCGTTGTCATCTGTGAAAAACGCGGGCAGCGCGTGGGAGCTCGGTGTCGCGGAGGCGCAGCAGGTTTTGATGCTCAACGGCCTGCGCGACCGCGTGACGCTGCGCACCGATGGCGGCATGCGCACCGGCGCGGACATCGTTTACGGCGCGCTTTTCGGAGCGGAGGAATACAATTTCGGCACGACCGCGCTCATCGCCGCGGGCTGCGTTTACGTGCGCCAATGCCATCTCAACACCTGCCCCGTCGGCATCGCGACGCAGGACGAGCGGCTGCGCGGAAAGTTCAAGGGCAAGCCCGAAAACGTGATCAATTTTTTCAACGGCGTCGCTCAGGAAGTGCGCGAAATCATGGCGAGCCTCGGCGTGCGGACGTTGCGCGAATTGATCGGGCAGACGAAATTTTTGCGCCAGCGCCACATCGCCGATCATCCAAAGGCGAACACGCTCGACCTTTCGCGCATCCTCGCCGATGTCGCGCCGGGCGACGACACGACGCCGCGCTTTTGCACGCGCGATCGCAACGACGGCCACGGCGACCGCCCGCTCGACGACACGATTTTGCAGGATGCGAAGGACGCGATCACGGACCACACGCCGATGTCGCTTTCGTATCGCGTCAAAAATACGAACCGCTCGATCGGCGCGAAAGTCAGCGGCGAAGTCGGCTATCAATATGGCGATGCGGGGCTGCCGGAGGGGACGCTCGAGTTGAAATTGCAAGGCAGCGCGGGACAAAGTTTCGGCGCGTTTTTGACGCCGGGCATCAAACTCGTCCTCGAAGGCGAGGCGAATGACTACGTCGGCAAAAGCATGAGCGGCGGCGAGATCGTCGTCCGCCCGTCGTCGACGCGAAAGTTTGCCGCGCACGACAATGCGATCATGGGAAACACCGTTCTTTATGGCGCAACCGGCGGCACGCTTTTCGCCAGCGGCCGCGCGGGCGAGCGCTTCGCTGTGCGCAATTCCGGCGGCGTCGCTGTCGTCGAAGGGCTCGGCGATCACGGCTGCGAATACATGACCAACGGCACCGTCATCGTCCTCGGCCGCACCGGAAAAAATTTCGGCGCGGGCATGACCGGCGGCATCGCATATGTGCTCGACCTCGAGGAGAAATTTGAGTCGCTTTACAACCCCGCCCTCGTCGTGCTGGAAAAATTAAACGAGGAAGACGTCCTGATCGTGCAGCAACTCGTTTACAAACATCTCGAAAATACCGAGAGCGTCCGCGCGAAGGAAATTCTCGCCGATTGGCCGGCGTTCGCGGCAAAGTTTTGGAAAGTGAAACCGCACACGCCCGCGGCGAAGCCAGCCGAGGTGCAGCCGAAAGCCGCCGCCGAGACTGTGATTACCGAGCAAATCACCGCGGCACAACCTTGACGCCATTCTTTGTTCACGTCCGTGGCTAACGAAAAAAAATCTATGGAAATCGCCAAGCAACTCTCCGTTTTTCTCGACAATAAACCTGGCACTCTCGCGCGGGTTTGCGACGAACTCGCGCGGCACGACATCAACATTTACGCGCTCACGATTTCCGACACGGTCGATCACGCAGTCGTCCGCATGGTCGTGAGCGACCCGCAAAAGGCGCTGCATATTTTCGGCGATCACGGCGTGCTCGTCGTTGAAAACAACGTCCTCTTCATCGAGAACAGCAACAAGCCGGGCAGCCTCGCGGCCATCGCGCAAAAACTTTCCGCGGCGAAAATCAACATCGAATACGCCTACCTCGCCACGAGCCCGAGCTCGAAAAAAGGTCTGCTGATCCTGCGCGCGAGCAACACCAGCAAGGCGCTCGAGGTCCTTCAGCGCTAGTTTTGCGCGGATCAGATTCCGCGCGGCGGTGCGGCTGTGCCGAGATGGACGCGGCCGCTGAGCGCGCGGCTCAACGTTAATTCGTCAGCCGAGTCGAGACCGCCGCCAGCTGGCATTCCCTGCGCGAGGCGCGTCAAAGTTACTGGCAGCTCGCCCAGCAGCTCAGCGAGATAATTCGCCGTCGCCTCTCCTTCGACATCCGAGCCGAGTGCCAGAATTACTTCGCGCGGCGTTTCGGCTTTGACGCGGTCGATGAGCGCGTCGATACGAAGCTGATCCGGGCCGATGTGGTCGAGCGGCGAAATCCGGCCACCGAGCGCGTGATAACGCCCGCGAAAAAGTCCAGTGCGCTCGAGCGGCAAAATATCCGTCGCCATCTCGACCACACAAAGCTGCTCGCCCGTCCGCGTTTCGTCCGCGCAGATCGCGCAAACTTTTTCCGCAGTAAAGAAACCGCACTGCGCGCACGGGCGCACCTGCTCGGCGACCGCGCGAATCGCCGTGCCGATTTCCGCCGCGCGCGCGTCGCGAGCTTGTGTCATCCAAAGCGCGATCCGCTCCGCGCCGCGCGGGCCGATGCCCGGCATCCGCTTGAGCTGCGCGATGAGTTCCTGGATCGCGGCGGGATACTCGACTCGCTTCAAATCCGTGCGTTTCGCCACTCGAGCTGCGGCAGGCCTTCGCGCAGTTGCTCGATGCGGCTGATGTAAAATTTCAACGGCGCATCTTCGCCGCGCGCACTGAGCGCCGCGCGGAAGTGATCGAGCGCGTCGTCCCAAAGCTGCTCGCGGTAATAGATGATTCCTTTCCAGAATAAATCGCGCCGCTGCAGGTCGTCGTCGGAGAGAACATTTTTGAGCGCGAGCAATTCATAAACTTCCTCGCGCGTTCGCTCGTCGCGGGTGCGGACGAGCTCCATCGGGCGCACTTCGATGGCGGTGCTGGCGAGCTCAAAAGTGTAGGAACCGATGAGGATGCGCGAGCCGTAGATCATGTTTGCCGAGCAGAGCCGGCGCGTGAATTCGACGGGCTCTCCGGCGACGCTGAAGGTGCCGAGGCGATGCGAGCCGTAAACGCCGCAGACCATTTCCCCGGAGTTCACGCCGACGCGGAAGTCGAGCATCTTGTGCCACTTGGAATGACATTCCTGGTTGAGGTTATCGAGCCGCTGGACCAGTTGCAGAGCGGCTTCGCAGGCGACGTTCGCATGTTTTTCATCCGGGAGAGGCGAGCCGAAAATGACGCGCAGACTTTCGCCATCGCATTCGTCAAGATATCCGCCGCGCTCGACGAGAAAATCCGCGCCGGTGCGCAAAAAGAGATTCGTCATCGCCACATATTCAGCCGTCGGCAAGGCGTCCATGAGGTCGTCATGATTGAAAACTTCGCAGACGATGACCGAAGCAGAGCGGAGTTCGCCGTCAAAGTTCAGCGGCGCGCGCGAATCAACCAATGCCGAAAAAGTTTTGCGCGAAATGCGTTCGCCAAAGATCAGCCGCAGCATCCGCTTGCGTCCGCCGGCCTCGCTACGCGCATACGCCGCGCCGCCGGCGAACCCGAGCACGACTGCGAGCGACGGCGCGAACGGCGAAAAAAAGTGGTGATACAAATACAGCACCCACGTGAGTGAAATGACCTCGACGAGCGTGACGACGGCGACGGCGATTTTCATCGAGAACCGACCGATGTCGACTGTCGTCCAGACGGTGCCGAAGGCGAGCGCGATGAAGAAAAGATATTGCGCGATCGAGCGCGCCGCTGGCGGGTTCGAGGCCCGGCCGAGGAAATTCCAGAGGCCGACATCGAGCCGCAGGAACATCCCCGTGGCGTAAAAACCGGCGACGATCAGGCTGGCGAGCGCGCCGAGAAGCAGTGTGACTTTGAGATAACGCATGGCAAATTCCCCTCCGTGCCCCCGCCTTTCGCGGTGCCGTGAGCGGCCCGAGCTTTTAGCCTTTCCGATATGCTTTGACCAGCCACTCGCTCAAGAATTTGTCCGGCTCGTCAATCGCCTCCGCCGTCAGAATCAGCGTCTCGCCGCTTCCCTGCGCCAGCCTCAGGCCGAATTCGTAGTCTTTGAAAAGGCGCTCGCACAGGTCGCGCATGTGCGTCTGCTCGTGCTCCGCGCGTGCGACCAGCCGCGCTAGCGCGTCGTCGCTGAACTCGATCCGCACGTGATGCTTCTCCGTGAAACGCTGCGCGAACTCGCGCGCGATCGCCGCCAGCGCCTCCTGCTTTTCATGATGGCCGATCTCGAGCAACTTTTTCAAAACCGCCGCCGGCTCATCGATCAACGTCGCGTCCACGCTGAAACGCTTCACGCCGGAGCCGGGCAATTCGTATTTGAACTGCCGCAGAATTTTCTCGCAGACCGTTAACAACCCGCGCGCGCCTGTTTTTTCCTCCGCCGCAAGCTGCGCGATCCGCCACAGCGCCTCGTCCTCGAAAAAAACTTCGATCCCATACGCGCGAAACGCGCGCTCGTATTGCCGGATGATGCTCCCTTCCGAGCGTTTCATGATCTGGAATAAATCGGGCACCGTCAGCTCCTCGCACACCACGCGCACCGGAAGCCGGCCGATGAATTCCGGCTCAAAACCGTAGTCGATGAAGTCGCGCGTGGTCGCTTTCTTGAAAAGTTCGATGTCCTCGACATCGCCCGCGGGCGCTGCTGTGAAGCCGATCCGCGATTGTTTCACCCGCTGCTCGATCACTGATTTCAATTTCTCAAACGCCCCGCTGACGATGAAGAGCACGTGCCGCGTGTTGATCGTCTCGCGCTTCGGCTTGCCACCCGATTTTTGAAATTCCATCGCCGCCTGGAGCTGCCCCTGAATATCCATCGGATTGCGCAGCGGCACGTCCGTTTCCTCCATCAATTTCAGCAGCGTCGTCTGCACACCGCGGCCGCTCACGTCGCGTCCGCCCGCGTTCGACGCCGCGGCGATCTTGTCGATTTCATCGATGTAAATGATCCCGTATTGCGCGAGGCCGACGTCGCCGCCGGCCTTTTGCACGAGGTCGCGCACGAGGTCCTCGACATCGCCGCCGACGTAGCCGGTCTCGCTGAATTTTGTCGCGTCCGCCTTTACAAACGGCACGCCGATCAGCTCGGCGACGTGCTTGATCAAATAGGTTTTTCCGACGCCGGTCGGGCCGATGAGGATCACGTTCTGCTTCGCGTATTCCAGCTCGCGCGCCCTCTTTTCATCCCGCGCCTCGAGCTCGCGCACATGATTGACGTTGTTATAATGATCGCAAACAGCGATCGCGAGCACCTTTTTGGCCTCGTCCTGCTTGATCACGAACCGGTCGAGATACGCCTTGATGTCGCGCGGGAGATGATCAAAGGCGAATGCGGCCGGCTCGTCGGGCGTGCGGTCGCTCTCTGCCGCCTCATCCTGCTGCGGCGCAAGATTCGTCTGGATGGACACGTGCTCCCCGAACTGGTTCTTCATGAACTCGGACAACTTTTTTTGCAGCTCCTCCGGAGTCGGAAAATTCGGCTCACTCATAGACGCAAACTTAGCACCGCTGACGCCGGTCGCAACGGCTTCACAAGGCTCTGCCCCGCAATGAAAATAGCTCGCCCATGGAGGAAGCTCGAATAACTCCATCCGGTGCTTCGATGAAAACGCCGCGCGGAATTTCCCAAAGCTGCTAGCGTAAAAAAAATGCGCGCCTACGTCATCAATCTGGATTCGGCGCAGGATCGCTGGGCATTCATGAAACGCGCCTTTGCCGAAACGAGTTTCGAACTTTGCCGCGTTCCGGCAGTCGATGGCATGAGCCTGAAATTTCCCGTCGAAGATTATTCCGAAAGCCTTTACCACCGATTCCACGGCCGGCCCACAAACCCGCGGATCGTCGGCTGCTACTTCAGCCATGTGCGCGCGATGCAGGCGTTTCTCGCCACGGAAGATTCGCACGCGTTGATTTGCGAGGACGATCTGACGCTGCACGCTGGATTTGAGGCTGCGGTGGATGCCGCTCTGCTCCACGCGCGGCATTGGAATATTTTGCGACTCTCCGGCCTGAGCCGCGGCCAGCCGTATCGCGTCGCGCGGTTGACGGGCGATTACGAATTGAACGTGAATTTCGCTCGCTTGAAAGGTCTCGGCGCTTACATCGTCGACCGCGCCGCGGCCCGCGCGACGGTCACGCGGCTGCTCCCGATGTATCTGCCGATCGATCACGCGCTGGATCGCGAGTGGTTCTACGGCCTGCGTGCTGCGTGCATCCTCCCTTTTCCCGTCTCGCAAAGTGACAGCGGATTTCGCTCGTCGATCCAGGTCGGGAAATCGCTGAAACTTTCCCCGCTGCGGCGCTGGATGACGACCTATCCGTTCCAAGTTTTCAACGAACTCACGCGCTGGCTGTTTCGCTTTTCCTCTTTCCTCACGATGAAGCTCGCGATGGATTGAAAAAACTCGCATCCGGGCAAAAGTTGCGTGCCGGCCTCCGTTGCGGGAATTTGTGACCGTGAAAATGCGAGCGCGAGATATTTCCACCAAAGTCGCGACGGCGGAAGTGCGTGCAGTTTACGCGGAGCTCGCGCGGCGCCCGATCGAGCGCGCGTGCGTGCGGCGCACCGGCTGCTGCCATTTCAAGCTCACCGGCCGCACCCCGTTTTTGACGCGCGGCGAAGCGGTCGTCGCTGCGAATGCGCTGCGGGCGAGTGGTCGGAAAAAGTTGCCGCAGCGCGCGGATGGAGCCTGCCCGTTGCTCGGCGAGCAAGGCCAGTGCTTGATCTACGACGGCCGGCCGTTTGGCTGCCGCACGCATTTTTGCGCAGCGGCCGGCGGTGATTATGAACGGCGTGCAGTGCTCGATTTGATCCGCCGCCTCGAAAACGTTGACGCGCAACTCGGCGGCGATGGCGCTCGTGCGTTGCCGGCCGCGGTTGCCGACGCGCTCGAAACGTTGCGTTGAACGCATGTTGACGAACCGCAAAATCATCCATCTCGACATGGACTGCTTTTACGCGGCGATCGAGGTGCGCGATCACCCGGAATTGCGCGGCAAACCGATCGGCGTCGGCGGCGCGCGCGACCGGCGCGGCGTGCTCACAACCGCGTCGTATGAAGCGCGCGAATTCGGAGTCCGCTCGGCGATGCCGACTTTCATCGCGTTGCAAAAATGTCCGCAGCTCATCGTCGTGCCGACGCGATTTGACATTTATCGCCAGGACTCGCAGCGCATCCGCGAAATCTTTCGCACCTTCACAGAAATCATCGAGCCGCTCTCGCTCGACGAGGCATTTCTCGACGTCTCGCATCTGCCTTACGAGCCGGCGGCGGTGGCCTCAGAAATTCGCGCGCGCATCTTTGACGAGACAAAATTAACCGCATCCGCCGGCATCGCGCCAAACAAAATGCTGGCAAAAATCGCCAGCGATTTAAACAAGCCGAATGGACAGTTTGAGATCGAGCCGCACGCGGTCGCGGCATTCATGCGCGAACTTTCCGTCCGCAAAATCTGGGGCATTGGCGCGGTCTCCGCAGAAAAACTCGAACGGCGCGGAATCAAGACCTGTGGCCACTTGCAGCGGTTTTCGCGGATCGAGCTGCACGGGATGTTCGGCAAATTTGGGCTCGAACTTTTTGAACTTTGCCGTGGCATTGACGACCGGGAAGTCGAGCCGCATCGCGAGCGTAAATCGCTGAGCACGGAACGAACTTTTTCCCAAAATCTCGCGACGCTGGCGGAGTGCGAGGAGCGGCTCGCGGAGCTGCATGAGGAATTGCTGGCCGATCTCGCACGCGCTCGCGAGCCGCGCGCGGTGCACAAACTTTTTGTGAAGTTAAAGTTCGCCGATTTTTCACGCACGACTGCGGAATGCGTCGGCGACGAGCCGGCGCTGGAGCGCTTTCAAAATCTGCTCGCGGAAGCATTTCATCGCAGCCGGCAGACGATTCGGCTGATGGGCCTCGGTGTTCGCTTTGCGCCGATGTCGCGTGCGGAGGCGCAGCTCGAGCTCAGGCTGGCCGCGCCCGCGGAAGATGGCATGCTCGCGTGATGAAAATTGTCCTGGCCGCGACCGGCGCAAGCGGCGCGATTTATTTGCAGCGGCTGCTCGATGCGGTCGATCCGAGCGCGCACGAAATCCATCTCGTGCTCAGCGGCCACGCGCGGCAGGTGATCGCGGAGGAGATCGATGAATTGCGCGTGCCGGCCGGTGTGATCGAGCATTCCGATGGCGCGGGAATGCACGTGCCGTTTGTGAGCGGCTCGGCAAAGTTTGACGCCATGGTGATCGTGCCGTGCTCGATGGGAACGCTCGGCCGCATCGCCGCGGGCACCAGCGAGACGACGGTTTTGCGCGCGGCGGATGTGTTTTTGAAAGAGCGGCGGAAATTGATCCTCGTGCCGCGCGAGACGCCCTGGAGCTTGATTCACGCGCGAAATGTGGTGGCAGTGACCGAGGCCGGCGCGGTGGTTTTGCCGGCGTCGCCATCGTTTTACAGTAGACCAAAAACCGCTAACGATGTGGCGGATACGGTCGTGTCGCGCATCCTCGATCAACTCGGATTGGAAAATCCGCGGGCGTTCCGTTGGCTGCAGCAGTCGAGCGAGTAGTTGGCAAGCCGCGAGCCAGCGCGCATATTTTTCCGCGAATGAAAAATGCGTTCGACAGCATCGAAGATGTAATCGCCGATATTCGCGCCGGGCGGATGGTCATCGTCGTCGACGATGAGGATCGCGAGAACGAAGGCGACCTCGTGATGGCCGCGGAAAAAGCGACGCCGGAAGCTGTGAATTTCATGGCGAAACATGGGCGCGGCTTGATCTGCGTGCCGCTGGTCGAGGAGCGCGCGGCGGCGCTCGGGCTTCAGCGGATGGTGCTGGATAATCGCGAAAGCCAGCGCACGGATTTCACCGTGTCGGTCGATGCGGCGCAGGATGTGACCACGGGAATCAGCGCCGCGGATCGCGCGCGGACGATCCAGATTTTGGCCGATCCGAAATCGGTTTCGCGCGATCTAGTGCAACCGGGTCACGTGTTTCCGTTGCGCGCGAAACCCGGCGGCGTCTTGCGCCGCGCGGGACACACGGAAGCGGCGATGGATTTGCCGCGGCTGGCCGGACTGCAACCGGCGGGCGTGCTTTGCGAGATTTTGCACGAGGATGGGTCGATGGCGCGGTTGCCGGAATTGCTTCGCTACAAAAAAAAGCACGGGCTAAAAATTTGCACGATCCAGCATTTGATCGCGCACCGGCGGCTGCGCGAGAAGCTGGTGGCGAGCGAACAGGTGATCAAGATGCCGACGGAATTCGGAGACTTCGATTTGCACATGTATCGCAGTTTGCTCGACGACACGCATCACCTCGCGCTAGTCAAAGGCTCGATCGCAAAGGCGAAGCCGACGCTGGTGCGCGTGCACAGCGAATGTTTAACAGGCGATGTCTTCGGCTCGCTGCGCTGCGATTGCGGCAATCAACTCCACGCGGCGCTCGAGCAAATCAACGCAGCGGGGAGCGGCGTGCTCGTTTACATGCGCCGGCACGAAGGGCGCGGGATCGGACTGCCGGCAAAAATTCACGCGTATAAATTGCAGGAGCAGGGGCTCGATACCGTGGAGGCGAACGAGCGGCTCGGATTTCCCGGCGAGTTGCGCGATTACGGCATCGGCGCGCAAATTCTCGTCGATCTCGGCGTGCGGAAAATGCGTTTTTTGACGAACAATCCGAAAAAAGTAGTTGGGCTCGAAGGTTACGGCCTCGAGATCGTGGAGCTGGTGCCGATCAAGTCGAAATCGAATCCGCACAACGAAAAATATCTCGAGACGAAGCGCGTAAAAATGGGGCATCTGCTTTGATTGCGAGTTGCGGAGTTTGCGGAGCGGACTAGCTTGCGCGCTTGCGCCGGCGGATGCGCGGCGTCAATCTCGGAGCGAATTTTTTCATGGCAAATTACATTCAAAATCGTCCGCGCCAGATCGTGCAGCGGCACTCGTTTGCGATCGTGGCCAGCGAATACAATGACGGTTATGTGCAGGGATTGATCGACCACGCGCTCGCCGAGCTACAGGCGCTGGTGCCGAATCCGATCGTCGCGATTCACCGCGTCCCGGGCGCGTTTGAGATCCCACTTTTCGTGCAAGAAATTGCGGAGCAAAAAGAGGCGGACGCGATCCTGGCGCTCGGTGTGATCATTCAAGGCCAGACGATGCACGCCGATCTGATCGGGACGGCGATCACGACTGCGCTGCTGCAGTTTAACCTGCATTATCGGATCCCGATCATCCACGAAGTTTTGCTCGTGGAGGATGAGGCGCAGGCGCAGGTGCGCTGCCTCGAGCCGGACTTTAATCGCGGCACGGAAGCGGCGCGCGCAGCGGTGCGGATGCTGCAGGTGTTAAAACAGCTGAAGGGACGTTGACGCTCGGATGGGCAAACGTCGCGAAGGCCGTGAGGCCGCCATTCAATTTTTGTTTCAGCGCGATTTGAACTCCAGCGACGAGCGCGAATCGCTCGAGCATTTTTGGGCTTTGCGTCCGGCGACCAATGCGACGCGCGAGTTTGCGAATGCGTTGATTCATGGCGTGATCGCGCAGCAGCCGGCGATCGACGAGCGCATCCAAAACTTTTCGGCGAATTACGAGCTGCATCGGCTCGCGGCGGTGGATCGCAACATTTTGCGCGTCGCGATTTACGAGATGATTTTCACCGAGGGCGTGCCGCCGGTGGTTTCGATCAATGAAGCGATCGAAATCGCCAAACGCTTTGGCAGCGAGGAATCGAGCCGCTTCGTCAATGGAATCCTCGATCGCGTAAAAAGTGAGCTGAGCCGGCCGCTGCGTTAGAAATTTTTGGTCATGCCGCTCGGTTTTTTCAAATCGATCATCCAAAAGTTTTCGGCGAAGCCCGTCGATTGGGACGAGCTGGAGGAAACTTTGATCCGCGCGGATCTCGGCGTTTCGATGTCCATGAAAATTTTGAATTCGCTGCGCGCGCGCGCGGAGCAAATCACAACGCGCGACATCATCGAGGCGACGCGCGAGGAGGTCGCGCGCGTGCTGCCGCTCGATCATCTCGAGCTGCGGCCGCTGGCGGCGAAGCCGAAAGTTGTGATGGTCGTCGGCGTCAACGGCACCGGCAAGACGACGTCGATCGCGAAGCTCGCGCATTTTTTAAAAACGAACCGGCACAGTGTGATGCTTTGCGCGGCGGATACTTTTCGCGCGGCGGCGATCGAGCAGCTCGGCGTGTGGGCCGGCCGCATCGGCGTGGAGATGATCAAGGGCCAATACAACGCCGATCCCGCCGCGCTTTGCTACGATGCGTATGTCGCGGCGGACAAAAAAGACGTGGAGTTTTTGCTCTGCGACACGGCGGGTCGGCTGCACACGAAAATCAATTTGATGGCCGAGCTGGAAAAAGTGAAACGGACACTCGCGAAGCACGACAGCGCCGCGCCGCACGAGACGTTGCTCGTCGTCGATGCGACCACGGGCAGCAATGCATTGTCGCAGGCGCGCGAGTTTCAGCAGGCCGTCGGCCTGACCGGCGTGGTCGTCACGAAGCTCGATGGCAGCGGCAAAGGCGGGGTCGTGATCGCGATTCAAAACGAGCTCAATATTCCGACGCGCTACATTGGCACCGGCGAAAAACTCGAGGATTTTGCGCCATTCGACGGCCGCAGTTTCATCGAGAAAATGATGTAGTAGGCCCGGTGGGATTTGAACCCACGACCAAGGGATTATGAGTCCCCTGCTCTGACCGCTGAGCTACAGGCCCGCGCACATTTTAAACGCGCGACGTGAAATTGCGAACAAATCGAAAGCGCGCGAGGCAAGGCTTGCCAAGGCGAAACGGAAGTGACATTTCTTTTGCGATGACTCGCTTTCTCCCAGCTGTCTGCGCGTTGTTTTTGGCGACGGCAGCGTTCGCGCAGGATGCGGCTTCGTCGCCGGCGAGTGATGACTTGCACACGCTTCGGCAGTTGATCGAGCAGCAGTCGAAACAGATCGAAACGCTCACCCAGCAAGTGGCGAAGTTGACGCAACTTTTGGACAATCATCCGTCGGTGGCAGCGGCTGCGACGCCGGCGGTGCAAAACATGCCGCCCGCGCAGGAAGGTGCCGCGACGGCGCCGACGGAGAGTTTGCCCAAGCCCGAAACGGTGGTGGCTCCCGACGGAAGCGCGCAGCATGTGGTTTCCAAAGGTGAGACTTTGATTTCAATCGCGAGGCATTATAAAGTGAGCGTCGGCGAACTTTTGAAGGTGAACAAAATCGAGGACGCCCGAAAATTACAGATCGGGCAAACTCTGATCGTGCCCGCCTCGAAGCCGGCCGAATCCCCAAACGAAAACAAATTATAAACAATGGACGACGCACAAAAATGGTTCTTGATGAAACACGACGACGGTGCCGTTTTCGGCCCGATCGCCTTTGATGTGCTGCGGCAGTGGGCGCAGGAGGCGCAGATTTCCCCGCTCGACAAAATCTCTCCGGACGAAAAATCGTGGACGAAAGCGCCGATGCTGCCCGAGCTGGAGATGGATTACATCGTGGAAGTGAGCCCGGACCAATTTTACGGGCCTACGACGATCGGAGCGGTGCTCGAGTTTTGGAAAGCGGGCGAAATCCGCGAAGAGACGGTGGTGACGAATTGCAAGGATGGCTCGGAGCTGCCGTTGCGCGAGGTGACGGAACTGCGGAAGCCGGCGCAGGAAGATGCCGTTCCGCCGGTGCGCACGAGCATTCGCGTGAGCTTGCAGGAACGGATT
This sequence comes from uncultured Verrucomicrobiae bacterium, assembly GCA_963836755.1. GTDB lineage: Bacteria > Verrucomicrobiota > Verrucomicrobiia > Chthoniobacterales > Chthoniobacteraceae > JAJPJG01. The sequence continues at coordinate 339,149 of CAWIKF010000002.1, forward strand.
CGCGAGCTCGAAAAACATTTGCTCGATGAACGCCGCGCGCGCGACGCCGCGGAGCTGCGCTGCGAAAAACTGGAAGCAAAGTTGGCGGAGCTTTCCGCCAAGACTTACTAGTAGCGCGGGACGGCAGGATCAATCTGCTCGGACCAGCCGTCGATGCCGCCGCGAAGGCTGCGGACGTTGCTGTAGCCGGAACTTGCGAGAAATTCTGCGGCGCGCAATGAGCGCATTCCGTGGTGGCAGTAGATCACGATCGGCTGCGCGAGATCGGAAAGTTTTTCGCGAAAAGTTTCCGCAAAAGTCGAGAGCGGGATGAGCTCGGCGCCGTCAATTTTGCAGATCGCAAATTCATCGGGCTCGCGGCAATCGATCAAGCGCGGCGGCGCGTCGGCACCGAGCAGAGTCTGCGCGGCGTGCGCATCAATTTCCAAGGACTGCACGATCAAGGTTTGATGGTGACCGGCGTGCCGATGGAGACATTCCGGAAAAACGCCTGCGCCATGAAGCCGGGCATGCGGATGCAGCCGTGCGATGCGGGATAGCCGGGCAAAAATCCTTCATGCATGCCGGTGCCGCCGACGATGCGCATGAAATACGGCATCTTCGCGCCATCGTAGCGCGCGCCCGGCGGCTTCGGATCTTTCTCGGTGTCGATTTCTTTTTGGATGATGTTGCCGTTCGCGTCGATGTAATCGCCGAAGCGTGAGGAGACGTGGTCTTTGTCTTTTTGGATGATATGAAAATTCCCCGTGGTCGTGTTCAAACCTTCGCGGCCGCTCGAGATGGTCGAGACGCCGACGAGCGTGCCGCCTTTGTAAAAATAGGCGCGTTGCTCGTTGAGGCTGATGATGATTCTCGGTTTACCGGGCACGCCGTCGCCGTCCCAGTAGGAGACGTCGTCGTAGGTCGTGGGCTGCTGCGAGAAAGCGCCGCCGAGGTATTGCGTCATGCGATCAAAACGCGGGTCGGAGGCGCAGCCGGCGAGCATGGCGGCGATGAAGAGGATTCCGAGCAGCGGGGCGTGTCGCATAAAAAGTTGCGCAATTAAGCTGCTGAGCCCGTTGGCGTCAAGGCGCTGGTCAAACAAGCCGTTGCGGTCGCCGGATGCCTCTGCTATAGAAGCGACCTCTTTTTCCCGATGCCGACCTACGAATACCATTGCGAGAAATGCAAAAAGAACTTCGAGCTTTTCCAGTCAATGAAAGACGAGGCGCTGAAAACCTGCCCGAAGGAGCGTTGCCGCCAAAAGAGCTGGGGCAAAGGCGCGGTCAAGCGATTGCTCGGAACCGGCGCGGGCCTTATTTTTAAAGGCTCCGGCTTTTACATTACCGATTACCGGAGCGAAGGCTACAAACAGGCCGCGAAAAACGAGAGCCCCACCGCGAGCGAAAGCAAACCGGAGGCGAAGCCCGCGGCCGCGCCGGAAAAAACCAAGCCTGCTCCGCCCGCAAAGAAAACGAAGGAATGACCATGGCAGTGAAGATCGTTTGCAAACAGTGCGGTCACGAAAACGAGGGCGAGAGAATTTACTGCCACCAGTGCGGCGCAAAGCTCGACCGCACCGTCCTCGCTGCGGAAAAAAAACATGAGGAACCGCCCGAAAAAGCGCGCCGTCGCGTGCAGCGCCTGATCAATCCCGCGCGCGGATTTTTCCTAGGCTGGCAAAAGGCGTTGTTTAACAGTCTGCTGGCTGGCGCCATCGTCGCAGCTTGTGTGCTGGCGTCGCGGCCGCCGGATGGAATCCCGCCCGAGATCAAAAAAGAGGACCTCGGCGATGCGCCGCCCATTGCGCAGATGCTCGAGGATGCGACTTTGCAGTCCGCCCCGCAGACGGTGAAAATGTCCGAAAAAGTCATCAACGATTATCTGCACAACGCCATCAAACCAGCGGCGGCGTCTACGTTCGGCGACTTCGTGAAGTTTGACCGCGCCTTTGTAAATCTGCGCGACGGAGCCTGCCGCATCACCTCTGAGCAATCCGTTTTCGGCTATCCGCTTTACGCTGGCACAGACGACAAATTGGCGATTCAAAACGGCAAAATCGTTGCCACCTCCGTCGGCGGAAACATCGGCCGCCTGCCGCTCCACCCGTTGCTCATGGAATACAGCGACCTGCTTTTCCAGAAACTTTGGGACTCGCTCACGCGCGAGCGAAAACTCCTCGACCAAATGGCCTCGATTTCAGTGCAAAAAGACAGCATCCAGGTCGTCACGAAAGGCGCAGCACCCGTGCGCTGACTTTTTCCCATGCGCCGTTTCCCCCTCCTCATCGTCGCGCTGCTCGCGTGCGCGTCGCCAGTGTTCGCGCTCAATCTTTCCCACAAAAGCGTCAGCCTCTCGCGGCAGTTCATCGTCTATTGCGATGACATGGGTGCGGGCGAAAAAATCGCCAGCTTCGCCGACGACACGAAAAAGAATTTCTGCGCGCTGCTCGGCCAGCCCGACAAATGGAAGCGGCCGATTGTCATCCAAGTCGTGCCCGAGGATCCCGCGAATCCATCCGCCATTCCCGCGCGCACGCAACTTTGTGAAACGGAGGATGGCGGCAAAGTTGAGATCGATGTGACGCTCGGCTCCGATCCGCGCGAGGTCCATTTCGAGCAACAAATCGTGCGCGGCCTCTTGCTCGAATTTGCCTATCGCAATCAGCCGATTCAGTCGGGTGTCGCCTATGCGGAGCCGCCGCCGTGGCTGGTGGAGGGCGCAGTCGCCTATTTTCACAATCGCGACTCAAACTTTGATCCCGGGGTATTTAAGCGATTGATGACCAATGATCATCTGCCGCGGCTCGCTGATTTTCTTTCGCAAAGCAGCGCCAATCTTGACCGGGCATCGCGTCAATTTTACAGCGCATGCGCGATGAGCCTCGTGCAATTGCTCGTCGAGCTTCCCGGCGGCCGCGCATCGCTCACGGCCTTTGTGAAAAATTTTCCGCGCGATTCCAGCGACAACATTGGCGCGCTCATCAAAAATTTTCCGACGCTCGGCGCGACGACGGAGAGCATGGAAAAATGGTGGGCGCTGAGCATGGCGCGACTCGCGGCGTCGGATCGGTATCAAGGTCTCTCGCTGCAAGATTCCGAGCAGCGGCTCGCGGCGATTTTGTCTTTTGAAATCCCGGTCGGCCGCGCCGGTGAGAAAAAAACTTTTACGCTGGATCAGTTTGAAGAATTTAAAAAATTGCCCGGCAGTCGCGCGGTGCTCACGCGGCTGACCGCCGATTTGCTCGCGCTGAGCACGCAGGTCAGCATGCTTTATCGGCCGGTGATTTCAGATTACCAGCAGGTCGCCGCGGAGCTGGCGCGCGGCAAAACGCGCGGTGCGAAAGATCATCTCGCCGCCGCCGCGAAATATCGCGAAGTGCTTTTGACGAGGATCGATCAGATCGAGGATTATTTGAATTGGTTCGAGGCGACGCAGATGAGCACGGAAAGTGATTCCTTTGACGATTACATGAAGACGGCGAAAGCGCTCGCGCACGACGCGTCCAAACGCGACGACCCCATTTCGCGTTATCTCGACGTGGTGCAGCAGCAGACGCAGTAGCGCGCGGTTTTAGACGCTGCCGATCGGCTCGCCGGCTTCGATTTTCGCCATGCAGTTCGGGCAGATGCCGTGCGAAAAATCGGTGCCGGTCTCGGAGTGAATGTAGGTCTCGATCTGGTGCCAGTAGTCCTTGTCGTCGCGGACACTTTTGCAATACATGCAAATCGGCAGCAAAGTTTGCAGCTTTTTCACGTCGGCCAACGCGGCTTCGAGATCATTTATTTTTTTCGCGAGCGTGCGCTCAAGCGCCACGACGCGCTGGCCCACGGTCAACCGCGCGCGCAATTCGTCGGGATCAAAAGGCTTGATGACATAATCGTCAGCACCCGCTTCGAGCCCGGCGGCGATTTCTTCCTTCTGACTTTTTGCCGTGAGCAAAACCAAATAGACATACGGCTTGCCTACGCGCTGGCGGACGCGCGTGCAGACTTCCAGGCCGTCCATTTTCGGCATCATCCAATCGATGATTGCGAGCGGCGGCGCATCGTCGCCTTCCAAAATCGCGGCTGCTGCTGCGCCATCCTCCGCCGTCACCACGTGGAAGCCCCAGTTCATCAAATTCCGCTCGAGCAAGTGCCGCGAAACGTAATGGTCTTCGGCAATCAGAACCCGATTCGCGTCAGCAGTCATTCGTGGCCAATTTTGCACCGTTTTGCATTGAATCGCAAGTGTGGACGCGTTCGCGGGTAAGCGGCTGGGCCAAACCGCTCGCGGCTCACAAAGCCAGCCGGGGAAAGCTTTTGCGCTTTGCTAATTGCAGCCGATTGGTTTTTGCTGCTCGCGTTGAAATGAAAGTTTCTGACCTGCGCGGCATCCTGCAATACGTTCCGCGGTTCCGCGAAAAAATCTTCGTCGTCGCCGTGGATGGCGACATCGTCGCATCGGAAAATTTCGCGAACATTCTCCTCGACCTCGCGGTGCTGCGTTCGCTCAGCATCAAGGTCATCCTCGTGCACGGCGCGAGTTTTCAAATCGAAACTCTCGCGCGCGCACGGAAGGTGAAAATCTCTAATTCCGACGGCACCGGCATCACCGATGAGGCGACCCTGCGCATCTCGATCGAAGCTGCGACGAACGTGATGAACGACATCATGCAAGGCCTCACGTCAGTCGACCTGCGCGCCGCTTACGCGAACTCGATCATCGCGCATCCGGCGGGCATTCTCGGCGGCGTCGATTATCTCGGGACGGGCCGCGTGGAAAAGGTCGATACGAAATCGCTGCATCTTTTTTTAAATGAAGGAATTACGCCGCTGATCGCGCCGATCGGTTTTGACGGCGAGGGAAAAACGTTTCGCGTCAACTCCGACAGCATCGCCGTCGAGGTCGCGGAAGCGATGCGCGCGATGAAGATCATTTTTCTTTCTTCGCAAAAAAATTTGCAGATTGGCGGCGAAATCGTTCGCCAGCTTTCGATCGCGGAAGCCGAGGAAATTTTAAAAAAACGGAAAACAAAATCCGCGAACGCGCACGATTCGATCGACCCGAAACTCGTCTCGAAACTCGAGCACGCCGCGCGCGCGTGCCGGCAGGGCGTGCCGCGCGTGCACCTGCTCGATGGCAACGAAAACGAAGCGCTGCTGAGCGAAATTTTCAGCCACACCGGCATCGGCACGATGGTTTACTCCAATGAATACCAGCAGGTGCGGCGAGTGTTTAAAAAAGATGTGCGCGCGGTGATGTCGCTCATTCGGCAGTCGGTTGAGGGCGAGGAATTGATTCGCCGCACGCGCGCGGAAATTTTGCAGCACATCGAGGATTACTGGGTGCTGGAGGTCGACCGCAACCTCGTCGGCTGCGTGGCGCTCCACATTTATGACGAGCCTAAAAAAGCGGAGATCGCGTGCCTCTACGTCAGCAAAAGCCATAGCGGCCAAGGCTACGGGCGCAAGCTGATGAGCTTTGCCGAAACGCTCGCCGCGGAAAAAGGCGTCGAGGAAATTTTCGCGCTCTCGACGCAGGCGTTCGCGTATTTCCAGCAAAAAGGCGGCTATGCCGAGGCGACGCCGGAGACGCTGCCCGCGAGTCGGCGCGAAAAATATGAGGCGAGCGGCCGCAATTCGAAAATCCTCATCAAGCCCGTTGCGCAGATCGTCGCCACCGAGACTTTGCGCGCTGGCTGACATCGTTTAACACAATGAATCCATGGTTCATCGACGGCGTCATCATCGTCGTTTACTTCGTCGTCGTGATCTGCATCGGCCTTTACAAAGGCCGCGGCGACCGGACGATGGAGGGCTTCGCGATCGGCGACCGGAACATTCCGTGGTGGGCGGTGCTTGCGTCGCTGCTCGCTGCGGAGATCAGCGCGGGAACTTTTCTCGGCGCGCCTGGCGAGGGTTACGGGCTGCGCAATTTCACCTATGTGCAGCTCGCCATCGGCACGATCATCGGGCGCATCGTAGTCAGCTACGTGTTCATCAAACCGTATTACGATTATCGCGTCGTCTCGATTTACCAGTATCTGCTGCTCCGCTTCGGCGTCGGCACGCGCAACGCGGCCAGCGCGGTTTTTCTAATCACGCGCGCGCTCGCGAGCGGGACGCGTCTTTATGTCGCTGCGATCATTTTGCTGCTCGGTTTTGAAATGGCTTTCGGCGTGAAGCCGACGCCGGTGCAGGAGCTGGAGATTTACGTCGGTTCCTTGACCGCCGTCACAGTGTTAACGGCGATTTACACCGCGCTCGGCGGGATCAAGGCCGTCGTCTGGACCGATTTGATCCAAGCCTCGATCATGTTTGGCGCGATGGGTTTTGCGATCTGGTTTTTACTCCACCAAATCGGCGGCTGGGCTCACGCGCAGGCGCTGCTGCACGCGCCGGGAGATTTGCAGATCTTCGACAGCGGCGAAAAACCGGGCGCCGGTTTTTTTCACAACGTTAAAAACGTGCTGGAGAGTGAATACACTTTGTGGGCGGCGTTCCTAGGATCAACTTTTACCACGATGGCCACGCACGGGACCGATCAGGACATGGCGCAGCGGATGTTGACGGCGAAGAATCATCATCGCAGCCGACTCGCGCTGATTTGCAGCGGCCTGATGGACATCCCGATCAACGTCGCATTTTTGCTGATCGGAATTTTGCTCTGGGTTTATTTTAAAACGCATCCGGACCCAAATCTGCCGGCGAAAAATCCGCATATTTTTGCGTATTACATTTTGCATGAGCTGCCGGTCGGCGTCCGCGGGCTGCTGGTCGCGGGATTATTTGCGACCGCCATGGGGTCGTTGAGCACGGCGCTCAACGCGCTGGCAACCAGTTTCACCGAGGACTGGTATCAGCCTTACATCCATCCGACGGCGACGCCGGCCGAGGTTTTAAAAGCCGCGCGCTGGAGCACCGTTTTTTTCGCGCTGCTCCTCATTTTGATCGGCTCCGGCACCGCATGGGTCGTCATCAGCAACCCGAAGGCGCGCATCATCCCGATCGTGCTCGGAGTTTTCGGTTACACCTACGGCTCGCTGCTCGGCGTTTTTCTCTGCGGCATGCTGACGAAAAAGCGCGGCAGCAACTTTGGCAACGTGCTCGCGATGATTCTGGGATTTCTCGTCGTCGCGATTTTGAGCGGCCTGCACAATGATTTGCTGGCGGTGATGGGTCTGCCGCCGGTGTTGAAATTGGACTGGCTGCCCGTGATCGAATTCCCGTGGCGGATCCTTTTTGGCACGGTGATAACGTTTGTTGTAGCTCTGTTTTTCCGAACTCCCGAGACGCAGATCGAAAAGGCGCTGGCGCACATTCGGGAATCGGCCTGATTGCTGACTTCGGAATCGATGCGGCGCGCGAACCAGCGCCATTCCTTGCGCTGCGAGCGTCAAGGATTTTTCGTCGCATGGATGAAATAAAGTTGTAACAGAAACGCCATTTTCGCTTGTCGGCAAAATGAGCCGGAAGTAGTCTGCGCCCGCTCCGGGCGAGAGCCCGCCAAGCATGTGAATAACTTGTGAACAAACCCGCAAATCTCTCATTTCTCCGTAGAACAAGCCATTCATGCTGGTATTCAGATGCGGATCGCTCGCAAAGGCCGCAAATATCAATGTTCCACAGTGAGGGAAGTTCGATGGCGCTCGAAATCAGCAGCTTAAACGGATGCCAGAAAGGACGAGCTATCTTCGGACTGCTTAATTCGTCGATCAAAAATCTCCCGAAGAACTCGCTTTCTCGCCTCGGAAGACCCGTTTCAATCACGCGCAAAAACTCCCCACGGCTCAGTGGATAAGTGCTTCATGAACAACAATCTTGACCTCATTTGGAAACCGATCGCGGAAGCGATTGCCGCGCAGGTTGGGAAGGATGCATATCAGCGATGGTTTCAAGAAATCGAGCTCGCCCACGCCGACGAGGATGTTTTGGAGCTGCGGGTCCCAAACAACATTCATCAGCTCTGGATCGAATCGAATTATCTGTCCGTCGTGCAAAATTCGATCTCTTCCGTTCTCGGAGCTCCGCGTCACATCAAATTCATCATCGCGAAGGAACTGGACGTGGCGGCGGCGGAACAAACTCAGCCGGAGCCGAAAAACTCGCTCGAGCATTCCATTCGTCTCGCGCCGGCTTCGTGCACCCCGCATGCCGCAATGCCCGCGACCAGCAACGGGATGAACCCGCGCAACACGTTTGACTTTTTCGTCGTCGGCGCGAACAACCAATTTGCGCACGCAGCCGCCATGGCTGTGGCTCAGACGCCGGCGAAGACTTACAACCCGCTCTTTATGTATGGCGGCGTAGGCTTGGGCAAAACGCATCTCATGCAGGCCATCGGCCAGCAGGTGGCCGGGCGCGGGAAAAACCTGAAAATCATGTATCTCTCGAGCGAGAGATTTACGAACGAGTTCATTGACGCGCTGCAAAACAGCACGCTCGTGAAATTTCGCAAACGCTATCGCCAGGCCGATGTGCTTCTGATTGACGACATTCAATTCTTCGGCGGCAAAGAGCGGTCGCAGGAAGAGTTTTTTCACACGTTTAACACGTTGTTCGATGGGCATAAGCAAATTGTCCTCTCAAGCGACCGGCCTCCGACGGAGATCGCGAACCTCGAGCAACGGCTTGTTTCGCGCTTCGAATCTGGCCTGACGGCCGAGTTGCAGCCGCCCGACGTCGAAACGCGCGTGGCGATTCTGCGGAAAAAAGCGGAGGGAATGCAGATCAAACTCGAGAATCGCATCTACGAATTTCTCGCGCTCCGCATCCGCACCAATGTCCGCCGGCTGGAAGGCGCGCTGATGCGCGTCGCCTCGTATACATCGCTCAGTGGCAAATCGCTCACCGATGAGGCTGTTGAACATTTACTAAAGGACATGTTACAAGAGGAAGCGAAACGCGCGATCACGATCGACCAGATCCAAAAGCGCGTCGCCGAACATTTCGACGTGCGACTCGCGGACATGTCGAGCAAGCGCCGTCCTCGAAACATCGCGTTTCCGCGTCAGATCGCGATGTATCTCGCGCGCGAAAATACCAAGTCATCGCTCAACGAAATTGGCGAGGCATTCGGCGGGCGCGATCACGGGACGGTGCTGCATGCGCACCGGCTCGTCGCCGAAAGAATCAAGTCCGACGAAAAAACGCGGCAGATTGTTTCCCTTCTCGAGAGCCATTTGCACCGTTGAGCGCGCCACGAAGAAACTTTGACATGCTGGATGGAATTTAGATCATCCATCGAACTTCCGCGTTCCCGCGCCATCCCGTTTTTATGAAATTTAGTGTCAGCAAAGATAAGCTCCTCGAAGGTCTCCAGACGGTGCAAAATGTGGTCAGCACGCGCACCACGCTCCCGATTCTTTCCAATGTTTTGCTGCAGGCTGCGGATGGCGAATTGCGGTTGACGACGACTGATCTCGACGTCGGCGTGCGCGGCGGAATCGAGGCGCAAATCGAGAAGCCAGGCGCGACCACATTGCCCGCGAGGCGTCTGTTTACCATCGTTCGCGAGCTTCCGGCCTCAGAAATCCAGATCGACATCGATTCCAAAAATGTCGCCTCGATTCGCAGTGGCGCGAGTTTTTTCAAGATCCTCGGCCTGCCCGAGGAAGAGTTTCCGCCGCTGCCGAAATTTGAAAACGCGAAGACTTTCACGATCCGACAAAAAGAGCTGCGCGACGGTCTGAAAAAAACCAGCTACGCGATCTCGACCGACGAGACGCGCTACGTCCTCAACGGCATTCTCTGCTCGTTCAAGGACAACAAGCTCACGCTCGTCGCGACTGACGGGCGGCGGCTCGCGCTGCTCGACATCGAGCTGGAATTTCCGCGCAGCCAGGAAGTCGACATCATCGTGCCGACGAAAGCGGTTTCGGAATTGCAGCGATTGCTCGGCGACGAGGGCGACGTGAAAATGATGGTCGGCGAGAATCAGGTCGCATTCGATCTCAACGGAAAGCTGCTGGTCTCGAAACTGATCGAGGGAAATTATCCGAACTACCGACAAGTGATTCCCGCGGAGGCGAAGGAGCGTGTGACGCTCGAGCGCGAAACTTTTCTCAGCACTGTCCATCGCGTCTCACTCCTCTCGAGCGAAAAATCGAATTCCGTGAAGCTCATTTTTTCGCGCAACAACATCGACATCACCGCGAACACGCCCGAGGTCGGCGAGGCGCGCGAGTCGCTGCCCGTGCAATACAAGGGCAAGGATTTTCAGATCGCCTTCAACCCCGCGTTCCTCATGGACCCGCTCCGCAGCCTCCCGAACGACGAAGTCTACCTCGACCTCATCGACGAGATGAGCCCGGGCGTCTTGAAAATCCAGAGCCCGTTTCTTTACGTGCTGATGCCGATGCGCATCAGCTGACCGGCGGTCAATTTCGGATTGCACATTGCCGCGCGTGCGGTAGTTTTTGCGCCCGGTAATTGCGCGGCGGGCACGACGCCTTTCGCGCACTTTTGGAAAAAAATCTCGCTCACGTGGCGGAACTGGCAGACGCGCACGGCTCAGGACCGTGTGGGGCAACCCATGGAGGTTCGAGTCCTCTCGTGAGCATTTCTTCGCGCGGCGCGGCGGCGCTGCTAAAGTCCCCGCGAGATGAAAATTCCGCACTTCCTAATGATCCTCGCGATCATTTTTGCCGCTGTCGCTCCGCTATATTTCCGTCAACCAATACCAAACAACTGCGCACTCCTCGAAAAGCGTCTGGACCAGGATGAAAAAGATCTCTCGCAGGCGCAACAGGATGTCGGCGAGCTGAAACAGCAGATGCAAATCGTGCTGCGGCGCGGTTCGCTCCCCGACTAGTCCGCGAGCAGCCCGTCGCGAATTTCCAGCCGCCGATCGCCGCGCGTCGCGAGCTGTGCGTCGTGCGTCACCACCACCAGCGTCGTCTGCTTTTCGCGCACCAACGCGAGTAAAAGTTCCACGATCGCGCCGCCTGTTTTCGAGTCGAGATTGCCCGTCGGCTCATCGGCGAAAATCACGCTCGGCTCATTCATCACCGCGCGCGCGATCGCCACCCGCTGCTGCTCGCCGCCCGAAAGTTCCCCGGGCAAATGCTGCAGCCGATCGCTAAGCCCCACGCGCGCCAATGCCGCTGAAGCCGCTTCCGCGCTTGGTTTGCGGCCGATCATCAGCGGCAGCATCACATTTTCCAGCGCCGTCAGTTCCGGCAGCAAAAAGTAACCTTGGAAGACAAAGCCGACCCGCTCATTGCGCAACCGCGCCTGCACGCGGTCGCCGCCGCGATAAAGCTGCTCCCCTTCAAAATGCACGGTCCCCGCCTCGGGCCGCTCCAGCCCGGCCAGCGTGTAGAGCAGCGTCGACTTGCCCGCGCCCGACGCGCCGCAGAGAAAAATCGCCTCGCCACGGGACACCTCCAGCGAGATGCCGCGCAGCACCTCCACGCGCCGCGCGCCGATGACGAAAGAGCGGCGCAAATCGCGCGCGATGAGATGTGGTTCGCTCACGGCGCGCATTAAAGGCGCGCCGCTGCGATTTGGCAAAAAAAACCGGCGCGCGCGGCGTCGGATCAGCGGCGCTGGCAGCACAGAGCTTCAAAACTGCCCTCGAAAATCCTAGGATTTTTGCTCCCAATCCCAGGATTTTTGCGGTCCAACCTAGGATTTTCGATGCCGGACCTAGGATTCTTGCCGCCAGTCCTGGGATTTTTCGTCCCAGACGCAGGATTTTTGCCGTCCAACCTAGGATTTTTGGTGCCAGTCCCAGGATTTTTGCGCCCAATCCTAGGATTTTGGCCGCCAGTCCCAGGATTTTTGGCGTTAGTCGGCGGATTATTGCGGTCAGGCAGGCGTGTTTGGCCACGGCGTGCTCGGGGCTTGCTTCGGCCAAGCCGCGGGGCGACGGTCGGCGCTTGCAGAACCCGATTTTTGTCAAAAAAACTTTCGCGGCAATCGCGGGGCGGTATGACCTGGCGAATCATCTGCTGAGCGGCGGGCTCGATTTTTCCTGGCGCAAAAAGTCGGCGCGCATCGTGCGCGAATGGGCGCCGCGCGCGGTCCTTGATCTCGCGACCGGAAGCGGCGACCTGGCGCTGGCGATTCTGCGCGCATGCCCGGCGGCGCGGGTGGTCGGCGCGGATTTTTGCGAGCCGATGCTGGAGCTGGCGCGGCGGAAGGGTTTGCGCGAGACGGTGGTGGCCGATGCGATGCGTTTGCCGTTTGCGGCGGGGGAATTCGATGTGGTGACGGTCGCGTTCGGGCTGCGGAATATGGAGTCGTGGCCCGGGCGCGCTGCGGGAAATGCGGCGGGTGTTGCGGGCGGGTGGGCACTTGCTGGTGCTCGATTTTTCGATGCCGGAGGGGAGACTTTTTCGCGGGATTTATCGCGGGTATCTGCACGGGGTGCTGCCGCGGCTGGCGTCAGTTTTGACGCGGGAGAAAAGTGCGTATGAGTATCTCGGGGCGTCGATCGAAAAGTTCCCGAGCGGAGCGGCGATGACGGCGCTGCTGCGGGAGAACGGGTTTGCGGAGGCGGAATGCCTGCGGTTGAGCGGAGGGATTGTGTCGCTTTACACGGCGATGGCGGCGTGAGCGGGAGGATTTTTCGGGTAGGGTGGGCGTCTCACCCGCCGGTGATGGCGTCTCGCCATCACGAACTTTTTCCGAGGCTGAAAGTGCGTCGCGGCGAGACGCCGCAACCGGCGGGCGGGACGCCCACCCTACCCGGGAATCCCTCGCAGGCGTTATGGCGTCGCGGCGGGGACTGGCGTGCTTTCGGGGGCGGGTGTGGGGCTCGCGGGTGGGCTTGCGCCGAGATTCGGCACGGGAGTGGATTGCGTGAGGGTCAACTGCAGCGCCTCATAGTCTGGGCGGTTGATGATGAAAGTTCCGTCGAGGCCGTCGGCGGCGGCGAACCACATTCCGTCCGGCGTGGCGGCGCCGACGCGCAACGTGTGTGTTTTTTTGTCGTCAGTGGTGAAGGTGGCGATGAGCGCCGGCTTGTCGAGGCCGTGCTCGGGTTTCGTCGCGCCGATCCAGCGGACGGCGTGCAGATGCGGTGAGGGTATTGAGGAGCGACTGGAGGTTATTCGGGTTGACGCTCGCGTCGCCTTGCGCCGGCTTCCATGTGTCTTTTTCCTTCACGAACGCGAGCGGCGGCTGCGAGTCGCGCGTGATCTCGAGCGCGTTCACGTCGTCGGGTTTCGCGTGGAAAATCGCGAGGTCCTGCCATTGCAATGGATCGGTCGCGATGCTCGCGAGGATCGATTTGTTCACCGTGACGATGAACGGCTCGGTGTCGAGCTTCGCGTAAACGTTGTCGCCCTCGACTTTGCCGAAAAGGATCGTGACGATGGAATCCTCGCCGGCCTTGCTCTCGGCGGTGTTTTCGGAGGCGTAGCTGGCGAAGTTTACCTTCAGCTGCGGCTGATCGAGGCCGTAGCGCGGCAGGTCGGTGGCGACGCCGGAGACGAACGTGGCGACCTGCTCGTTCTGAAGCGCGTCGGCCATCGCGCGGACTGCCTCCGCGTTTGCGGGTTTGTCGCCGCTCGATTTGATGGTCCAATTTTCCTCCTTGCGCGCGAGCGTGATCGCCGGCTGGCCGGCGGGCTCGATGTGAATGCGGTCGACGGTGTCGAGATTGAGCCGGACGAGATGGCGGTCGCGGAGGTCGTCAGGCTTCACGTCGAGGATTGCGCCGATGGTGTTTGGGACGAGGAAAATCGAATCGCGCGAGGAGACTTTCGCGTAAACTTTGCCCTTCTCCTTCTCGCTGGTCTTGGAAATTTGCACGACCGTCGGCTTGTCGCTTCCCTCGGCAGTAGAGCGTGACCGAGCCGCGCGGGTCGGCGATCGCGCCGGCCGCGGCAGTGGTGACGTCGCCGGAGACAAAGGAATCGACGCGCGTGTTCAGCATCTGCGCGATCAGGTCGGAAATCTTTCGCGTCATCGCCGCGAGCCTTGATCGGCGTTTCCAGTTCCCAATGCTCATGCTGACGCTGCAGCTCGATTTCGCCGGCGGCGGTCTTGATCTCGAGCTTTGTTGATCTGGCTGGCGTTCAACTCCGTGAGCCGCCGGTCGCGGAAGTCGTCGGCTTTTTTCGTCACCTGGTTTCTCAACTCGTTGCCGACAACATAGACCGTGTTCGACGAGGCGAGGCGGATGTAAATTTTCCCATCGACCGCCGCGTCTTTGCCGAAAATGAATTTCCACCGGCTTGCCCGCGCCCTCGAGCTTGAGGCTGACGCTCGACTTCGCGACGCCGATGGCTTTCGTGTCGATTTTGCCGGCGACCTTCGCCGCCTTCGAGCGTCGTGTCTTTGTTTAAAGTTTCGACGCTCGTAAGCAAAGTGCTCACGGCGTTGTCATCAGCGCGATCTTTCACCGGCGCGGTCATCATCCATTTGCCATCGGTTTTTTGCAGGACGATTTTTTCCTCGTTGTTCGTCAGCGTGATGCCGGTGATTTTGTCGCGGTCGAGATTGACCACGTGCTTTTGCTGGTCGGCGGCTTCCTGCGTCGAGGGAAGTTTTGACTCGTAGAAATGGATGAAGGCGAAAACCCCGACGGCGAAGAGCAGGAGGACGATCGTGTTTCTCGTTTTCATGCGGAGCGGTTTTAACGGCGGCGCTGCACCCATGCGCCGATGCCGATCAGCGCTACGATCGCCGGCATCGCGCCGATGGTTAGCAAGGCGATGTTGCGCACCTGCTCATCGGTGAGGTTGAGCGTGAAAAGTTGCGCCTGTTTCGGCGCGATGCCGATGAGTTCCTCGCGGGAAAGGAGCCAATTCAGCCCCGCGAGCGCGAAATCAACGTTCGCCTCGGTCAGCGCATCGTTCGTGACGAATGCGGAGTTGCCGACGACGATCAACCGCGAAGTATCCACTTGCACGCGCTGGTCGGGCAAGCCCACCTTTTTCGACCGAGACCGCGATGTCGAGCGGCGGCGCGCGGTCTTCCTTCGGGTCAAAGGAGACGCCGGTCTCGGTCATGTTTTGATATTTCGTCTCGCCCCAGAAGCCTTCCGCAGCCGTCACGAGTGGCTCGTCCTTCAAGCCATTTTTGTTCGCCACCGCCGGATCGAGCGAGAGCGATTGCGTCTGCGCCCATGAAAAGCGTCTGCACGCCTTTGAGCCGCTTCGTGACTTCGCTGTTCAAGCTGAAAACGCCAACGACTTCGCGCACGATGCCGGTCATCGGCCCGAGCGCGACGGTGCGCAAAATCCGATCATCCTGCGGCTGGATGCCGAGCTCGCCGAGGAACGCCGACAGCTTCGGCGTCAGCGAGGCCGGGTCGAGCGCGATGAACAGACGCCCTTTCTTATCCCAAAAATCGCGCAGCATCTTCGCCTCGCGATCTGTCAAATCGTAGCGCGGGCCGAGGATGAAAAGAACTTTCGCGTCGTCCGGCACCTTGTCGACATCCATCAGGTTCAGCGTGTCGAACTTGATGTTCTGCCGCTCCATGATAGGTCTTAAAAGTCGTCAGCTCGTCGCCCTTCAAGTCGGGCCCGCCGTTGCCGCCGAGCAGGTAAACTTTGCTCTGCTGGTTCTCGATCACCTCCAGCATCGCACTCGTCAGCGCCTGCTCGCCCTTGAAATCCTTCAGCGTCGGCGGCTGGCCATACATCTCGCCGCTGTTGTCGTAGTCGGCGAGATCCGCCGCGTTCACAAACTTCGTCCGGCCATCGTAATCGAGGATGACGACGTTCTCATTCGCGCCGAATTTATATTTCGCCTGCAGCTCGCGGGCGCGGGTGAAATTGCGATACGGATCGACCGTCTCGACATCGAGTTTGTTGTGCGCGGCGTATTGATATTCCTTCAGCAGATTCTGCAGGTCGCCGTAAACGTCCGAGACAGGATTGAAAAAGACGATGACCTTCATCGGCTTATCGAGGCTTTTGAGCAGCCGCTTCGTCTGGTCGGAGAGCGCGTATTTCTGGTTGCGCGAAAAGTCCCACCGCTTGTAATGCCGGAACGCGTAGTAATTGATCCCGCCGAGGATGAAGACGACGGCGATGATCTGGATCAGCACATTCAGCCCGATCTGGAAACGGTGAATGCGGGAAACTTTCGGCGACGGATCGGAATTTTTTTCAGCCATACGAAGCTACAGTTTCCACTTGCGCGACTGGAAGACCTGATGTGTGAGCACGAGCATCAGGACCGTCATCGTGGTGTAAAAAACGATCGGGCGCGAATCGATGATCCCTTTTGAAAACTCGCCCATGTGCTCGATCGCCGAGTAATAGCCGACGATCTCGCGCAGCGCCGGAGTGATATTCAGCACGATAAACCCGAGCAGCCCGGCGAAAAGCAGTAGCGTGATCGCGCAGAACGAAATCACCGCCGCGATGATCTGGTTGCGCGTGACCACCGACGCGAAGCAGCCGATGGAAATGTAAAACATCCCCATCAAAAGCAGCAGCAGAGCACTCCCCGCGTAAGCGCCCGCCGCGTGCGCCGCCTCGGAGCTCGTGACTCTTTGGAAGATGAAAAAGTAGAGCGCGCTGGGCAGCCAGAGGATGATGTAAAAAACCACGCAGCCGAGCCATTTCGAGAGCACCACCTGCCAGTCGCGGATGGGCGCTGTCATCAAAGTCTCGATGGTGCCCATTTTGAATTCCTCGGAAAAAGTCCGCATCGTGATCAGCGGGAAAGTCAGCAGATAGCCAATCCAGAAGAGAACGGTATTGTAAAACGCCTCGACCACCGTCACTTCGGACGGCCCGCGATTGAGCAGCGAGACGCTGATGTAAAAGTTGAAGCCGGTGATGATGAGGAAAAAGAACATCACCACGTAAGCGATGGGCGAGTAGAAGAACGATTTCACCTCGCGGCCGAGAAGAGTGAGGAATTTGCTCATTTTGTCGAAAAAGTCCTAGAAGCGGGTGCTGCGTGTCTGTTTTATGCAAGAAAGGCCCGAAACTACGGCTCCAACGTCTAATCTTCCGTTTCCAATGTCCAATCTTTGCATCCCGAGATTCAATATTCCCGCTCCGATGTTCTCGCTTCTGGCGCCAAGGTTCCCGCTTCCGGCTCCGAGGTTCTCGGTTCCGACTGCGAGGTCCGCACCTCCGGTTCCGCGGTTACGGCTTCGGGTGCCAATGTTCGCTCTTGCGGTCGCTGGGTTGAAAGTTCGGGTGCGCATGTCAAAAATTGCCGCCGTGGGTCAGGCATCGGCGTGCGTGATTTCCACGAAAACGTCCTCCAGCGTCGCCCTTCGGCGTGAAAGTTCGCGCACGACCCAATGCCGGTCCACCGCGAGCCGCCAGACTTCCTCGCGGACATCGGCTTTGGCCTCAACTTTGATCAAAAACGTCCGCCAGTCGCCCTCGGTTTCCATGCTGACATCTTTGATGCCGGAAATTTTTTGCAATTCGGCGACGCCGTTGTCCTCGCCGGTCTTTGCCTCGAGCCGAACGCCGCCCGCGGTGCGGATTTGATCGACGAGATTCTGCGGCGTGTCGCTCGCCTCGATGTGGCCTTTATTGATGATGATGACGCGCGAGCAGGTCATCTCGACCTCGGGCAAAATGTGAGTGGAAAGGAGGATCGTGTGGTGTTTCCCGAGGTTTTTGATCAGCTCGCGCACCTGGCGGATTTGGTTCGGGTCGAGGCCGATGGTCGGCTCGTCGAGGATGAGCAGGTCGGGCTCGTGGACGAGCGCCTCCGCGAGGCCGACGCGCTGGCGGTAACCTTTGGAAAGCGTGCCGATGATGCGATTTTCGACTTCCTTGAGACTGGTGAGTTCCTTCACGTCGCCGAGGCGTTCCTTGAGTCGGCGGCCGCTGACGCCTTTGAGTTTGGCGCGATAGGTGAGGTATTCCGTGACGCGCATGTCGGTGTAAAGCGGGACATTTTCCGGCATGTAACCGAGGTGCGCGCGCGCCTCGAGCGAGTTTTCAAAAACGTCGAAGCCCGCGATGCTCGCGCGGCCTTTCGTCGCGGGCATGAAGCTCGAGAGAATGCGCATCGTGGTGCTCTTGCCGGCGCCGTTGGGCCCGAGAAAGCCGACGATTTCGCCCTTGCCGACCTCGAAGGAGATGTTGTCGATGGCGGTGACGCCTGCGTAACGCTTGGTCAGGTTTTCAACTTTGATCACGGTGCTACGGGATTAAATGAAATACGCATGGCAAAGCAACGGGGAATTTTTTTGACCGACGCGCGCGCGATCCGTTCAAAATCCGCGCGCGGCGCGGCGCGGAACAATGGCTTGTCTTTTGCGCGATGAAGCAGGATGCTCCGCGCAGTTCTTTGTCTGCTTAATGGCTCGGCGAGTGCCGGGCCAGCGGGGGATCCGAATTTTCGCACCGGCTTTTTTTAAAACGAAGCGCGGGGCGGATCGGGGCGAACGGTGCAAGGCGCATCGCGAGCATTTCATGGCTCGAGCCCGACAGCTAACCTCGTCAGCGCCACATGATGGGCAAGGGACTGTCGATGCGCACATTCGCGCGACTGCCCTCTTCTCTTGCCAGAGAAAGCAAGATTCGTCCGCGCCGGAAGGCCGGGGCGAGGCAGTTTAAAACCAAATGATCGCAACCGATTCGAAGCGGCCGCGTAATGTCGATTGGACGCGCGCGGCTGCCATTTTATATGGCGACTGGGGCACGAGCAAAGCCTACGTCGTAGGGCTGGCGTTTGCCGTCGCGGGCTATTCGTCGTTCTGGCTCATCGCCGCGATGTGCGTGCTCACCGCGCTGGTCGGGGTGAATTACACGGTGATCTGCCGCTGCTATCCCGACGGCGGCGGCGTTTACGCGAGCGTGCGCCATCGCTCGGAGGTGGTGTCGATCGTCGGCGCGTTTCTGTTGATCGCCGATTACATCGTCACGGCCGCAATTTCATCGCTCTCGGCTTTCCAATATCTCGGCGTGCCGCATCCGGAACTTTTCGCGGCGGTCGCGATTGCGGTGATCGGCGCGGGAAATTATTTCGGGCCGAAACTCACGGGCGGCCTCGCGTTTCTCATCTCGTTGCCGACGGCGCTGGTCGTGGTGGTGCTCGGGCTTTTCTGTCTGCCGCATCTCGGCACGGCGATTCACAATCTCCAGCCGCTGCACGGCGGATTTTTTACAAACTGGAATGGCTTCGTCGGAATCGTGCTCGCGCTCTCGGGCGTCGAGGCGATTGCAAATTCGACGGGCGTGATGAAGCTCGATCCGGGCAGCACCGATGCGCATCCGGTTGTTAAACGAACCGCTAACAAAGCGATTTTTTGGGTCGCGATCGAGGTTTGCGGTTTCACCGCGCTGCTCGGCCTCGCGATGCACGCGCTCGCCGGCCTGCAAATCGTCAATGGCGACGTGAACGCGCCGGGCGCCGCGGGCGTGCGCGATTACATGCTGCGCTACATGGCGCAGGTTTTCGTCGGCGGCTCGCTCGGCACAGTCGCCGGTCACATCGCGGCGTGGACGGTCAGCATCGTCTTCGGATTCCTGCTCCTTTCCGCGGTGAATACGGCGATCGTCGATTTGATCGCGATCTCGTTTCTCATGGCGCGCGACGGGGAGTTGCCGCCGGTTTTTCAAAAGTTAAACAAATTCGGCGTGCCGAATCTCAGCATTTTCGCCGCGACGATCGTGCCCGTTTTTCTCGTCGTGCTCGTCAAGGACATGGCCGGCCTCGCCGATCTTTACGCGGTCGGCGTCGTCGGCGCGATCGCGACAAATCTCGGCGCGAGCTCGACCGACAAGCATCTCGCGCTGAAAAAATGGGAGCGCGGTTTGATGTTCGTGACGTTCGCGATCATGGCCGCGATCGAAGTTTCGCTCTTCGCCGACAAACCGAATGCGCGACTTTTTTCACTCTGCATCCTCGCCGTCGGATTGATCGCGCGCGGCCTCGTCACCGAGCGCCGCATGAAGCGCGAGAAGACCGAGGCCGCCATCGCCGCGACGGAAAAAGCGCGCGAGATCGCGCGGCGCACCGTGCAATTTGGCACGACGCACGTCGCGGCCGGCCAGCCGCTGCTCGCCGCCGTGCGCGGCATCGGGCGCACGCTCGACTTTGCGATCGAAGAAGCGCGCGAAACCGATCGACCGCTCTATTTGCTCTTCGTGCGCGAGCAGCCGATTACCACTGCCGAGGACCGCAAACGCAAATGGATGGACGATGAAGAGGCGTATGAAATTTTCGCCTACGCGGCCGAGAAGGCCGATGGACACACCGTTCTGCCGTGCTACGCCGTCAGCCAATCCGCCGCCGACACCATCGTGGACATCGCCGCGACGGTCGGCGCATCGCGGCTCATCGTCGGCGCGCCACAGCGGAGCGCGCTCGTGAATTTGCTGCGCGGAAACATGATGCGCCAGATCGCGGACCTTTTGCCGGACGACATCCACATGCTCGTTTACGCGTAAAAGTTTTTTTGAAAAAAATCGGCGTTGCGATTTCATGCGCGCGCAAATCCGCATAAACTGCGGCTTCGCGAAAATGGAAATGCTCACCGCGCTCAAGCAAAACTTTGGCTTCGACTCCTTCCGGGCGCTCCAAGCCGACATTATCGCCGACGCGCTCGCGGGCCGCGACGTCTTCGCGTTGCTGCCGACCGGCGGCGGCAAATCGCTCTGCTTTCAGCTCCCAGCCTTGCTTCGCGAAGGATTGACCGTCGTCGTCTCGCCGCTGATCGCGCTGATGAAGGACCAGGTCGATGCGCTCCGTGCGAGTGGAGTCGCTGCTACTTTTTTAAATTCGACGCTCGGCGCGGATGAAGTGCGCGCGCGGCTTCGTGGCTTGCATGCCGGCGAATTTCGTCTGCTCTACGCCGCGCCGGAGCGACTCATGCTCGACGGCTATTTGGAAAATTTGACGCGCTGGAATGTGAACCAATTCGCGATCGACGAAGCGCATTGCATCAGCGAATGGGGCCACGATTTTCGTCCGGAATATCGGCAGCTCGCGAGTCTGCGCGCACATTTTCCCGGCGTCCCGATCATGGCGCTGACCGCGACGGCGACCGAGCGCGTGCGCGAAGACATTGTCAAACATTTGACGCTCCGCGATCCGCGCGTTTACGTCGCGAGTTTCAATCGCCCAAACCTCACCTATCGCGTCGTGCCGAAAGCGCATCCGGGCGATCAAGTGCTCGAGTTTATCCGCGCGCGGCCGCGCGAAAGCGGCATCGTTTATTGCGCGAGCCGTAAAACCGCAGAGGCTGTTGCGGAAAAGTTATCCGCGGCGAAAATCCCCGCAAAGCCTTACCACGCGGGCCTCGACGCGGAAACGCGCGCGCAAAACCAGGAGGAGTTTTTGCGCGATGAAGTGCGTGTGATCGCGGCGACAATCGCGTTCGGCATGGGCATCAACAAGCCAAACGTCCGCTTCGTTATCCACCACGATCTGCCGAAAAACGTTGAGGGCTACTATCAGGAAACCGGTCGCGCCGGCCGCGACGGACTGCCATCGGAATGCTTGCTGTTGTTTAACGCAGCGGACATCGTGAAGCAGACGCAATTCATCGAGGAAAAAAATGCTGAGGAGCAAAAAGTAGCGCGCGCGCAGCTCCAGCAAATCGTCCATTACGCGGAGTGCGGCAGTTGTCGTCGCGCGGCGCTGCTTCATTATTTTGGCGAAGAATGGCCGGACGGCGCTTGCGACGGCTGCGACAACTGTTTGACGCCGCGCGATACTTTTGACGGCACGCTCGCGGCGCAGAAATTTCTTTCGTGCGTCTATCGCGTCCGCGAACGCAGCGGCTTCAACTTTGGTCTCAACCACATCATCGAAGTGCTCACCGGCGCCGACACTGACGCGGTGCGCAAGCGCGGACACGATCAACTTTCCACCTACGGAATCGGCTCGGAAATGAAGCGCGGCGAATGGCAGGCGATCGGCCGGGAACTGGCTCGGCTAGGGCTTCTCGAGCAATCGACGGAAAAATTTGCGACGGTCGAAATCACCGCCGCGGGACTCGCTTTTTTAAAAAATAAAAAGCCGCTCACGCTCACGAAACCGAATGCGGTCGTGGACAAAAAGTCGCGCGCGCGCCGCGGAGAAATTGCGTGCGACGAGGCGCTTTTCGAACGCCTGCGCGTGCTGCGGCGCAAGCTTGCCGACGAGCGCGAAGTGCCGGCCTACATCATTTTCAGCGATGTCTCGCTGCGAGAAATGGCGCGCGATTTTCCGCAGTCGGCATCGGCCCTCGCAAAAATCAGCGGCGTCGGCGCGCAAAAGCTCAAGGACTTTGGCGCCGCTTTTCTGGCCGAGATCGAAAGTCACTTGAAAAATTTTCCTTCCGCCGGCGCGTGATGCCGCACGGCCGGCCGCTTGGAACGGCGAGAATGGAAATTGTCTCCGGCTGGTTCATGCCGATACTTCGCGCGACAGTTTTTGCGCTCTAATGTTTCCCGCTTTTCTCACCACGATTTGCTTTGCGTTCTCGATCATTTTCGCGGCGCGGTCCGCGCGATTGCTCGGCAGCAGCGCAGCGAATCTCGGGCGCATGCTCATCGCGCTGGCGCTGCTCGCGATCTGGGCGCACAGCTTCGGGCAGGGGCTCGCCGCGAAATCGTCGTGGTGGTTTTACATCAGCGGCGCGCTCGGCTACGGCATGGGCGATATCGCGATGTTTCTCGCGCTCACGCGAATCGGGCCGCGGCTCACGGTGATGCTCGTGCAATGTCTCGCCGCGCCGATCGGGGCGCTGGGCGAATGGCTCTGGCTCGGCACGGAAATTCGCGGGGTGCAGTTGGCGTGCGGCGCGGTGATCCTGCTCGGGGTCGCGCTGGCGCTCGCGCCGAAACGCGACATCGATGTGCATCGTCCGACTTTTTTTACCGGCATTGCATTCGGCCTGATAGCGGCGATTGGCCAGGCATCTGGCGCGGTGACGAGCCGCAAAGCTTTCTTCGTCGCGCTCGCGGCGGGGTGGCGCATTGATGCAGGCACGGCGGCTTACCAGCGGATGCTTGGCGGCATTTTGCTGACCGCGGTTTTCTTTATTTTCGCGCTCTGGCTGCGCGGTTCACGATTGCCTTCGCGTGAAAAGTTCGCGCGCGCGCTGCCGTGGACTTTCGGGAACGCGCTCATCGGTCCCACTCTCGGCGTCGCTTGTTATCAATGGGCGCTTTTCAGCAGGCCGAGTGCGATCGTTTTGCCAATCGTCGCAACGACGCCGGTGGTCGCGATTCCGCTCGCATGGCTGATTGACGGCGATCGGCCGAGCTTGCGTTCGATCATCGGCGGGCTGATCGCGGTGGCTGGCACCGTGGCGCTTTCGCGCTGTTAATACTTCACGCTGCAGCCGTAGGGCCGACTAGTGGGAGTGGTCACCGGTTTGCCGGCGATTGACTCGTCGAGCGCGGCTTTCACGTAATTTGTCGCGGTGGCAATGTCGGCCTTGTCGGGCGTCGGTTTGTCGTCGATGCCGCCGTCGTAAATCAATTTCCCATCGGGATTGATGACATACATGTCGGGCGTCGTCTTCGCGTCATACTCGTGGCCGACCTTGCCGGTCGGGTCGAGGAGATACGCGGTCGGCTCGGCATGTTTCTGCGAGAGCATTTCCTTCATTTTTTCCGGCGGATAATTGCCCTGACGTCCCGGCGCGGCGGAGTTGATTGTCAGCCATACCGCGCCCTTCCCGCGCGCTTCCTCCTGCGTTTTTTGCATGTTACCGGAATCGTAATGCTTGTGCACGAACGGGCAGTCGGGATTGTTCCACTCGAGCACCACGTATTTGCCTTTGTAGTCGGACAGCGAATGCGGCTTACCGCTGAGATCGTTGAGGGTGAAATCCGGCGCGGGTTTGCCGATTTCCGCCGCGGCGAAAAGCAATGACGAAGTTGCAGCCAACGCTGCGAGGGAGAATGCGAATTTTTTCATAGGTCGTGTTTGGATTGAACCTCGCTCCAGGCGATTGGTTGTGTCAAATCGAACTCAACCCGGGATCGTAACCATCCAGCCGATTCCAAATCGATCGGCGACCATGCCAAAGCAGGGCGACCAGAATGTTTTCGCGAGCGGCATTCGCACCCTGCCCCCTTCCGCGAGCGCGGCAAAAGCATGGTTCGCCTCATCTTCCGTCGGCAGTGTGAGCGAAAGCGAAAAGCCCTCGAAGCCGGGCACGTCGCCGCAGCCATCCGACGCCATGAGCGTGTTTTCGCCGAGGCGAAAGGACGCGTGCATGATTTTGTTTTCAAGTCCTGGGGCGAGCATTCCTTCCGGTGGCGGCTCGGGCGCTTCGCTGTAGCGCATGAGCATGTCGATTTCCGCGCCGAGCGCGCGTTTGTAAAATTCCAGCGCTTCCTCGCAACGGCCGCCAAAGAAGAGATAAGGTTGAACCAGTCCGATTTTCATAGCTTTCAAAGTTTCGTTTCCTGCCCGAACGTATGGCGCCCAACCAAACTCGCGGCAAGCTTTTTGGCACAGCTGCGCGACAAAATAGAACTCGCTAAAACGGAGGTGGCGACATAGAAAAAATCCGCTTCACACTTCCCCCGCTGGATGAAACCAAAATTTGTATTCGCCGTAGCATGCTATCTTTTATGCATCGGCGGAGCATTGTGGTTGGGTAAGGGTAAAAGTTTGCAGCCGGGCGTGAAGGAGCGCCGTGCGCCACTCATCGGCCTTTCTCTCGATACCTTGAAAGAAGAGCGGTGGCAGGCGGATCGCAACGTATTTGAAAAGCGTGCAAACGACCTTGGCGCGCAACTTTTAGTCCAGTCGGCGAATAGCGACGACACGCGGCAGGTCGCGGATGTGCAGGCGTTGATCAGCCGTCGTGTCGACGTCCTTGTGATAGTCCCACACAACGGCGCGGCGATGGCGACCGCCGTGAACATGGCTCATGAAGCGGGCATTCCAGTGCTTTCTTACGACCGGCTTATCACCGGCTGCGACGTCGACCTCTACATGACTTTTGACAACGTAAAAGTCGGTGAGCTACAGGCCAAATACGCGGTCGATAATGTCACGAATCGTCCCATGAGGATTGTGCGCATCTATGGTTCAAAAACGGATCACAACGCCGTTCTTTTCAAGGAAGGTCAGGACAAGGTGTTGGAACCGCTCATAAAGACTGGGCAGGTTCAGGTAGTCCAGGAAGACTGGGCCGAAGATTGGCGGCCGGAGAACGCAAAGAAAATCACCAACGCCGCGATTACAAAAGCGGGCCATAACATTGACGCCATCGTCGCTTCCAATGACGGCACGGCCGGCGGAGCCATCCAGGCGCTTACGGAAGAAGGACTTGCCGGGAAGGTCTTGGTGACAGGACAAGATGCGGAGCTAGCCGCCAGCCAGCGCATTGTAAACGGCACCCAGGCCATGACTATTTACAAACCTGTCTCGAAACTGGCAGTCCAAGCCGCGGAAGCTGCGGTGAAAATGGCTGAAGGCAAATCCGTATTCACATCCAGCTCGATCGACAATGGCCAGGTGCAGGTGCCATCCATTCTACTGAACGTCATCGTCGTGACAAAGGAGAATATGATGGAGACTGTTGTCAAAGATGGCTTTCACAAACCATCGGAAATCTACCAGGGAATGGCCATTCCTGCAGCGAGTTCATCGCAATAACCTATGAGCCCCGCAAGCAAGTCGAAACTCATCCTTGTAGTAGTATCGATCATCGTCAGCGTCCTGACCGGAGTAGTCCTTTGGCGAGGCCCCGGCGTGGCTTTGACGAATCATGGACGGCGCGCTCCTTTGATAGGTCTCTCGCTGGACACACTCGCCGGAGCCCGCTGGCAGGCTGATCGTGATCTTTTTGTGAAACGCGCGAAGGAGCTTGGCGCAGACGTTCTAGTTCAGTCTGCAAATAGTGATGATACACGCCAGATTAGCGATGTGGAAGCTCTCATCAGCCGCCGCGTGGATGTGTTGGTGATAGTCCCACACGATGGCGCCGCAATGGCCAAGGCAGTGAACATGGCGCATGACGCTAAGATTCCAGTGCTGGCTTATGACCGCCTGGTCACCGATTGCGATCTCGATCTCTATGTCACCTTTGACAACGTCAAAGTAGGCGAACTACAAGCTCAGTTCATCGTAGATCATCTAAAGGATCACCTTCCCATCCGCATCGTGCGAGTGCTGGGCTCCAAGACCGACCACAACGCGCTCTTATTCAAAGAAGGTCAGGACAAAGTTCTCGATCCTCTCATTGCAAAAGGCGATGTGAAAATCGTTCACGAAGACTGGGCTGAGAGCTGGCGGCCGGAGAATGCGAAGAAGATCACCAATGCCGCAATAACGAAGGTCGGTTCAAACTTTGATGCCATACTGGATTCCTACGATGGCACCGCTGGCGGAGATATTCAGGCACTTACCGAGGAAGGCCTTGCGGGAAAGATCCTCGTCACAGGCCAGGATGCGGATCTTGCCGGATGCCAACGCATCGTCAATGGCACACAAAGCATGACTATCTACAAGCCGTTGAAGAAACTGGCGACGCTCGGTGCGGAAGTCGCAGTGAAGCTGGCTCGTGGCCGGCCCATTGCGACGACTGCCACCATCGACAATGGAAAGGCCAAAGTCCCAACTATCCTTCTCGACGTCGAGTTGGTCACAAAGGCGAACATGATGGACACGGTCATCAAGGACGGCTTTCACAAAGCCTCGGAAGTTTACCAAGGAACAGCTACAACTTCGCCGCAACCTGCCAATGCGCAATGAGCACGGTCGTTCTCGAAGCTAGAAAGATCGTCAAGAAGTTTCCTGGCGTCATTGCGCTGAAGAACGTCAGCTTTGACTTGCGGAAAGGAGAAATCCACGCCATCTGCGGAGAGAATGGCGCCGGTAAATCGACGCTCATCAAGCTACTTTCCGGCCTTCATCCTTACGGGTCTTATGAAGGAGAGTTAGTGATCGATGGCAAGCCGGCACACTTCCGCTCATTAGCTGATGCGGAGAACGCGGGCATTGCAGTCATTTATCAAGAGCTGGCGCTGGTCAATGAAATGACCGTAGCCGAAAACATTTTTCTCGGCGGCGAACCGCGCACGCCTCTTGGCATGATTGACTGGCACAAGGTCTATCGCGACGCGCGCGTTCTACTCGACCGTTTCAAGGTCGACATTGATCCCGCGGCACAGGTTATCAAGCTAGGGGTGGGGCAAAAGCAGCTGGTTGAGATCGTGAAGGCTTTGTCCAAGAATTCGCGCATCCTCATTCTCGATGAACCGACAGCGGCGCTCGCGGAGCACGAAGTTCTCATCTTGCTGGACATCGTCCGTGAGTTGCGAAAGGAAGGGATCTCGAGCATCTACATCTCACACAAGCTCGATGAAGTTTTTGCAATCAGTGACCGCATTACTGTCATCAGAGATGGTGAATCGATCGTCACTCTCGATGCGCAAAAGACGAACAAGGCGGAAGTGATTAAACAGATGGTTGGACGCGAGATTGCCGACCTTTTTCCGCGCCGGCCGAGCAAGCCCGCTGAACCGGTGCTGGAAGTAAAGGATCTAAGTGTCGCCAACCCACACACTGGAGAAAAGTTTCTAAAGGAGATCAACTTTACTTTGCGCGCGGGTGAAGTCCTCGGCATCGGTGGATTAATGGGCGCGGGGCGCACGGAGTTATTGATGCATCTTTTCGGCGCGTGGGGTGAAAGGCTTTTTGGGAGAGTTAGTTTAAATGGAAATGAAATACAGGCGGGCAAACCGCACCAGATCATCCGGCGCGGCATGGTGCTGGTGAGCGAAGATCGCCGCCGCTACGGCCTTATCCTCGAAAAAAGCATCTCCTTTAATATGTCGCTCTCATCGCTGGCTCGTCTCACGAGCAGCAACTTTCTTATCGACCAAAGGCGAGAGCATGGGCGCAATGATGAGTTCTTCTCCTCGTTGCGCGTAAAAGCTCCTTCGATGAATTACATCGTCGGGAAGCTCTCGGGCGGGAACCAGCAAAAGGTCGTGTTAGGTAAAGCCTTGATGACTGAGCCAAAGGTCATCTTTCTCGATGAACCGACGCGCGGCATCGATGTCGGCGCGAAGCTGGAAATTTACGAGATCATCAACAAGCTCACCGAGAGTGGACAAGCCGTGGTGCTGGTGTCGAGCGAACTGCCGGAGCTGATCGGCATGAGCGATAGGATCCTGATGTTGCACGAAGGAGTGATCGGCGGCGAATTCACTCGGGCCGAAGCGACGCAGGAGCGGTTGATGGCGGCGGCGATGGGACAGCAGCAGGTGGAACTGGCATGACTGTCCGAACTTTGACTTCAGACCTATCGCCTCTATGCAGTCAAAACTAACTCCCCGCGATTTTTCCATAGCTCTCGCGCTTCTCGCGATCTGCGGCTTCTTTGCCTTTAAGTCTCCGGACTTTCTAGGACCGCGGAATCTTTCCTTGCTCATGACGGAGCTGGCGATCACGGCGACACTCGCGATGGGAATGCTGCTGGTTATCCTGCCAGGACATATCGATCTCTCGGCTGGCAGCGGTGTCGGATTGCTCGGTGGCATCGCGAGCGTTTTGATCTTTGAACATGCGTGGCCGGCTCCGGCCGCAATGGCGATCGCTTTTGTCGCAGGCCTTGTCATTTGGGGTTCGATGGGCGCGCTCATTGTCCATGAAAGGATTCCCTCCTTCATCATCACGTTGGGCGGGCTGCTTGTTTTCAAAGGCTTGTTCTGGCTCGTGATTCACAATGCAACAATTCCCGTCGTGCTCGGCGGCCAGACCAATCTCTACTCGCTCCTCACCACGTTTTACTTTCCGCCGAAAATCGGCTACCTACTCGCCATCATCATCGTTTCGGCGCTCATCACCGCGAGCCTCAGCGCGCGGAAGGCGCGCCAGCAATACGGCGTGCATACCGAGGATGGCGAAACGAGTTTCCTGAAGCTCTTCCTGGCCGCACAGTTGGTCTTTCTCTTCGTGATAGTGACGAACCAATTCCGCGGCGTCCCGCTCCCCGCTGTCATCCTCGGAGCTGTCGCCTTCATCGTCCATGTGCTGACAACGCACACACCTTTCGGTCGCTACCTTTACGCCATCGGCGGCAACGAAGAAGCCGCTGTCATCTCCGGCATCCCTGTGGAAAAGGTCGTCATCGGCGCCTTCACATTAATGGGTGCCATCGTTGCCATCACTGGCTTCATGCAGACTGCTTATGCCGGCGCCTCCACCACCACGGTCGGCGAACTCATGGAGCTCGACGCTATCGCCGCCTGCGTCATCGGCGGCGTCAGCTTGAAAGGCGGGCGCGGCACGGTCATGGGAGTGTTTTTTGGCGCGCTGCTCATGGCGGTCCTGCTCAACGGCATGACTCTTCTCGCAGTTTCACCGGAGTTTAAGCTCATCGCCCGCGGCACCATCCTGGCACTCGCCGTTTGGATGGATGTGCGCCTTGCGCGCACCGCTTAAGGTTTTACAAGCATCGCCCGCGATCGCGCAACAATTTCGGCTCGGCGGTGCACGATCCCTATTTGACCTATCTCCGATAGCAATTAAGAAAAGCACGAAAGCGCACTTGCGCAGCGGAGTAGAAAGCCAGTATGGCGAAATTGGCAGACGCGCCAGACTTAGGATTGGTTTTTTGCCGCTTTCAAGACGTTGCTTCAAATGCCATCGAATCAAGCACCAGACAGGGTTTCAGGTCGATTCTCGCTCCAAACGCGGTTGTCAAAAGACCCCTCAGAAAACGGCGCATTCTAGCACAATTCTAGCACGAACTTTCTCGGACGATCCGGCTACGTGCGAAATGTCCGCCTGAACTCGTGCGCTGAGGACGGGCCGTATTGGAACGCCGATGTTAGGCACGCCGCTCACGCCGGGATCGCCGACCATTTAAGCTCTTGCCTAGTCTGCGTGTGCACGTAGCTGGCGCTGCTCAAGCTTCAGCCAGGCAGCCCGATTGTCGAACACGGCATTTGCCCTGCTATCCTTCCTGAATTTGCGGCGGACTATCTCGGAGAATTGCCGTGGCTCAAATCCTACCGCCGAAAAATTGGCTTTGTCTGGCATCAGCGACTTTCCGATACAGGCCCCGCCGTTGCAAGGGTGCTTAACGCGCTGCTTTCAATTCAACTGCACAATCGAAATTGAGCCTTAAGTTGTGCAACGAGAGCCGTAGCAAAGGATCGATGGTGGCAATATACGGAGTTATCGCAAGCCAATGACTGCCACGAGAGCCGCTCGCTACATGCCGAAAGGTGAGAACATCCGGACGTGTCCCCATTTCCGCACGGAATCAGCGATCTGCCCGCGCTCGAATATTTCCATATCGAATCCCCGCGCCGTCGCCGCGAGCGCGGCCTCGAGCCCGATGGGGCCGGCGCCGATGATTGCGATTCTTTTTTTCATGAAAACTGACGCAGCCGACCACGGCTCTGCGCTGGTTGCAAGTAATTCGCAGATCGAATCATCGTGCCTGCATCCCACACCGCGCAATGTTTCGTATCATGGCTAATGGTCATTGCATGGCAACCGCTGCGGCGCACCTCATGGAAGATGTGGAATTTTCCCGTCGACTCCGACGGAGTGGAAAAATCGTCATGCTTGATCCACCGATGCGGACGTCGCCGCGACGGCACATCGAGCAGGGAGCATGGAAAGTCACGCTGCGAAACACATTTTTTCTCGCGATGTTTCATTGCGGTCTTTCCCCCGCGCGCTTGCATCGCAGCTATTACGCCGGGACTTTCCGCGAGCGCGCCTTGCCATTACCAGCCGGTGTGGCCGTGGACGGAACCGCCGCGACCTAATTAACTTCATGAACACGCACTTGACCAAAACCGAAATCTGGCGACGGCGCTGGCATGCTTTCAAAAACCCAATCTCGGGCGAAAAGGCGGAAATCTTGAAGCAGCGATGGGCTTCGCTGCCGCGAGAACTGCAGACACCGAATCAAATCTCCGGCCGCCATCTCACGCACTGCGGTTTTATCCTGGGAGCGAGCTACTGCTCCTTTCACTGCACTCACTGCTATCTCCCGAAAAACGCTAACCGCGTGCCCATTCCATCGTTGAAGGATGTGAAAGAACAGATCGACGCGAACCGTCACTTCCAAGGTCCTGGCGGCGGCCTGCAAATCACCGGCGGCGATGTGGCCGATGCCTACTGGCGCGCCGGCCGAGCTGGTGAGCTGGTCGAGATCATCAAGTATGCATATCACGCGGGATTAGTGCCGATGTTAATGACGCACGGGCAGACCTTAATCGAGCAACCCGAGTTTTTGGAAAGACTGGTTGTCGAAGGCGGCTTGCGCCAAATCTCCGTCCACATCGACCTCACGCAAGCAGGCCGGCACGGGTATCCGATCAATCGAGTCGAAAGCGAAGCGGATCTCCATCCCGTTCGGGAAGCTTTCACCAAGCTAGCGCAGGATTTACGCAAAAAAACAGGACTTCCACTGGAATACGCACTGAGTTTTACCGTGACCCGCAAAAACATCAAGGATGTGCCGGAGGTCATTCGATGGTATCTCGCCGAT
Source organism: uncultured Verrucomicrobiae bacterium (assembly GCA_963836755.1). GTDB lineage: Bacteria > Verrucomicrobiota > Verrucomicrobiia > Chthoniobacterales > Chthoniobacteraceae > JAJPJG01. The sequence continues at coordinate 370,469 of CAWIKF010000002.1, forward strand.
CCGGAACGCACATGCATCTGGCGCATGCTCAGTTTTCAACCAGAGGCTGATACCGGACGCACTGTTTTTTCCGAGAATCCCGTGAACCCACAAATCGTCTGGCAAAAAATATGCGAAGGCACTGGCTACGAACTGGAGCAGGATGGGACCTTTTTTGGACATCCGGATTGCAATAGCTGGGCTTCCATTTTGGTTTCACGCAGAACGGGCAGAACCATCGCGCTTCTGCCTACCGACAAGGTAACCAAGCGCCTGCTAGGACAGGTCCTCGCCAGCATCGGCGGCCTTTCCCTCATCACGGATGATGCCGGGACGGCGCCTTGGAGACTTATAGGTGTGCTAGCCCATAACCCCATGCTCGCCGCTCGCACCCTGGCTCATCTATGCTCGCTGGTGATCTCTAACAGGCTTCCGTTCGAGATGATGAAAGATCTTCTCACCGGCCACGCACATACGCTCGGTGTAGGCACTCACAACTTCATGGACGCCGCTACTGTCGCCCGCGCGGATTCTGACCCAGTAGTCCGCGCGCGGCTGGATGCATGTGTTTTCAAGGGAGCCGTAAAAGAGAATGGCGAATGGAAAGCTACTCCCATGTGCCAGATGAATGAAAGGAAGTGGTCGCAGGTTTACGAGGAACGCCTCAACGATCCTGCCTTGGTTTTTGAAAAACAGATACAGGAGGCATCTGACCTACAAGAAACTTTAGCTCCGCATGGATAAGCCGCTTAGCTTTCCCTACCTTCCGCTGACGGCGCTGGACACACTTTGGTTTCAAATCTCAGGAACACTTTGCAACCTCCGCTGCCATCATTGCTTTATCTCATGCGCGCCTGACAATCACGCCTTTGGACTGATGAAGTCCACGCAGTTCAAACCTTACCTCGAAGAATCCGTAAAGCTCGGCGTAAAAGAGTATTACTTCACGGGCGGAGAGCCATTCATCAATCCGGACATCCTGGAAATTTTGGAAGCTACCCTTGCTGTAGGCCCGGCAACTGTCCTTACAAATGCGACAAGGCTCTCGATGGAAAAAGTTGCGAGCCTGGCGCGGATTCGCAATGCATCGCGCTACTCATTGGAAATCCGGGTAAGTATCGACGGATTCTCTCCAGCTACAAATGATCCGATCCGCGGAGAAGGAACGTTTGATGCGGCAATGGCTGGAGTAAAGCTCCTCGTCGAACACGGGTTTTTACCGATCATCACCTCGATGCGCTCCTGGCCAATGGAAAATGACGAGGAATTTCTCATGGAATTCAAGAACCGCCTTTTCGCAATAGGCTACACTCGGCCGCGGATGAAACTTTTACCGTCATTGAAAATCGGCGAGGAAGCCGGGCGGGATCATGGCTATGAAAAGTTCGATTGGGTGACCGACGAAATGATGGCTGGATATGATGTAAATCAATTGCTTTGCCATAACAGCCGCATCGTGAGCGACCGCGGGGTCCATGTCTGCCCAATCCTTGTGGATCAACCGCGAGCGAGACTGGGCGCAACTCTGCAAGACGCTTTCAAAGGCTACCATCTCAGCCATCAGGCATGTTCCACCTGCTACAAGTTTGGCGCGCTTTGCTCCAATGTCGGCTCCCGTCCGGTGGAATCAATGAAGACTCATGCTACGCCTCAGCGTTTCGAGGCATCAGCGATATCGTAGCTGCGGGGCATGCTAACTCGCTCGGGTAAGCAGACTTTCGACACCTTAGACCGCACCCGATTTCTTCAATGCTTTTTTGGCGACACGGCTTATGAAGATAGCGACACCTATCGTGGCCAGCAGGCCTACTGCGAGCAGCACATATTGCATCGGACCATGATTGGAGTTTCCGCCAGTCACACTCGCCTTGCCCACAGCTCCGAAATAAGCGTAGAGCCATGTGCCAGGCAACATACCCGCCGCTGAACCGAGCATATAAGGCACGAGGCGGATGGATGTCACGCCATAGAGATAGTTGCTGACATTGAATGGGATCAGTGGGCTAAGCCGCAGGAGCCCCACAATTTTCCAGCCATCTTTGCCAATGGCTTCATCGATGGCCTTGAATCGCTCACTCTTTTTTGCTGCGTCTTCGACCTTTCCGCGAACCAGATAGCGGGCAACCAAAAAGGCAAGTGTCGACCCAAGAGTGGCACCACTCAGCGCCACAACCGTGCCGAGGAAAACGCCATAAACCAAGCCGGCGCTTATCGTAAAAACCCAACCCGGCAGGAAAAGGACAGCGCCCAAGCCGTAGATAGCGATGAAGATAATCGGTCCCCAAGGACCAAACTTCTGCACCCATTCAGTGAAGTCTTTCGCCAGTTCCTTGAGCGGAAGAAACGAAGCCGCCGCTGAGATGGCGATCAGGATGAGAACGACTGCAATCGCCTTCCCGTAGTTTCTTACGAAGTTCATCGATCAAGCCCCTCTGTCACGTTCGTAGCGCCATGCGAAGACCTTCTGCACAAAAGGGGTGAAGCGGGTCTTACTGTATCGGTCCGCCGTCTTCCTGGCCAGTTCGGAGTAGGTCGGGTAGGCATGAATCGTCCGGCCAATTTTGCCCATGCCCAAACCATTTTTAATGGCAAGAGCGAACTCATGGATCAACTCGCCTGCGTGCTCGCAAACAATCGTCGTGCCGAGTATCCTGTCGCTGCCTTTAGCCAGCAATACCTTGATGAATCCGTGGGCTTCGCTTTCCAGGATTGCTCGATCTACTTCTTCAACCTTTTGCACGATTAAATCATACGCGACTCCGTTTTTTCGGGCAGCACTTTCATTTAAACCTACGGTTGCGATTTCAGGATCTAGATAAGTGCACCACGGAACGACGGAGTAATCCATCTTCTGCCTCATGAGTTGAAAAGGCATGAGGATATTTCGCACCACCACCCGTGCCTGTGCATCCGCCACGTGGGTAAACCGGTAAGGACCGGCAACGTCTCCCGCTGCGTAGATATGCGGCACGGTGGTTTGTAAGTAATCATTTACTTTTACACCGCGTCCGTCGGCTTCGACGCCAGATCGAGGAAGGCCAAGTTTTTGTATGTTTGGGGCGCGGCCTGTCGCAATCAAAAGGTGGGTCGCGGTGAGAGTTTTTCCATCCGCAAATTTCATGGCCACACCAGCTAGGTCAGGTTTGACCAAAGCTACTTCTGCATTTGTCATCACTTTTAAGCCAGACTCAGCAAATCGCCTGGCGACACAGGCGCCGACGTCTTCGTCCTCCTTGGGTAAAAGCCTGGGTCCTCTTTGCACAAGGGTGACTTTGACTCCGAATCTATGCATGACCCAGCTCAACTCGCAGCCCACCGGTCCTCCACCCAGGACAATCATGGACTCAGGCTTTTCATGAAGTTCATCGAAAATTGTCTCGTTGGTGAAATATTTGACGTCGGCGAGTCCTTCGACCTGCGGCAATGCCGGGTGTGTGCCGGTTGCAATGACGAAGTTTCGTGCCTTGAGTTCGACCCCATCCACTTCCACGGCATTTGCGGAACGAAACTTCGCAGCGCCGCGAAATATATCTACACCTAGAGATTCAAAACGTTCCTGTGAATCATTTGGAGCAAGTGTGGCGCGCAGCTTTCTCATCCTATCAAAGAGTGCATTGAACTCAAAGCGAGGCTCCATTGCATGGAGCCCCCACTTTGCGGAACTTTGTATCTTGCAAATCAAGCGGGCGGAAGAAATCAGCGCCTTGCTTGGAACGCAACCATAGTTCAGGCAGTCACCGCCCATTTTGTTTTTTTCGATAAGAGCCACGCGCCCGCCCAGTCCTGCGGTGCCCGCCGCGACGACAAGGCCGGCCGTTCCCGCACCAATGACTACAACATTATAAGTCCCGGTGCCCTTCTCAAGTGTCATGATGACGCCCGTTCAAAATATCTTGTCGAATATAAGATTGGTCGTTCCATAGTGACGGCCATGTTCTCCCTGGTCGTTCAAGCCCCAGTTGTAAGTCTTGTAGTTGATTTCGTATCTACCGCTGCCGAGGAACTGCCGGTATTGCTCAGGAGCATAAAGGGCAAGAATTTTCGGCACTCCGCCGGCTTTGTCGAAGTCACTTTTGAACCACTTGAAAATGCTGGAAATGTCCACCGAATTTTCTAATGGCTTGAACTCGTTCATGTCCTTTCGCGACAGCCATATTTCATAGGCATGCGCGTCCTGCTCTCCGAGCGCAGCCTCACTATAAGCGGAGCGCTGGAGTGGCGGGCAGCTTCTCGCGGCACAGACCAGCACGGCATGTGTGCGGTAACCATATTGCGGCCGCAGAGTTCCCTGCTCAATATCGTTAAGGGACACAGTTTGACCGCCGATCTTGTAGCGTCTGCCCGTAAAGGAGTCTTTGTAGATTTGAATACTTTCAGTGGGATACTTCTGCAGGATCCACTCCAGCACACCGGCGTTGTAGGCATTGATAAGAGAAGCGAACTTTTCCTCACCTTTGGCAGGAGTTCCGCCGGGCGCGAACTGCGCAAGATACTTTTCCAAAGCCGCGCGATCCGCTTCGTTGTCTTTCCAGGCGTGGTAAGCGACCAAGCCGCGGTCATCCACGTATTTCTTGAGCAGCCGGTCGTATTCGCTGTGATTGATTCCAGCCGGCACGTTAACTTCCACGTTCTTCTCCGCCGCAATTGAAAAGGTGTGAGTGAACGCGGCAAAGGCGATGCCGAGGAGGATAGTCGTTTTCATATTTTGAAGGTGTTGCGTGAGTTGATTCGCTCTCTATCCATACATGGATGCATTCGAGCTAAGATCCGGAATTTGAAAATCCAGAATGCTCCGCGCGCGACGCCAGCTTTCGGCGTCATCCACGTCCTCCAATGGCGGTGTCAAAAGAGCCAGCGTCAATCCAGCTCGAGCGATCCGAGCCTCAGTTTGCGCGCACACAACCGGCGTGCTCCAGTCGATCCCGTGAAAAATATCAGGATGTGGAGCGTTCAATCCAAGCAGGCAATAACCTCCATCCACCGCGGGAATGAGCACAGTATCGGCTCTCGCGAGCGCCTTCGCCACTTGCACCAGCGCGGCCTTATCGAGATAGGACAATCGCCGCCAAGCAAGATCAATCTTCTGCAACCCGTCGCAAATAGTTGCTCGGCGGCTCTCATGAGACGTTCGCCGAGATCGCCTTCGCATTGTGGAAAATATTCGAGCTTCGGCCCGAGCCATTCCCGCATTTCAAAAAGGGCGCCGGCTGGAGAGAAGCAGACGTGAATCGGCCAGTGGCAAGGAATGCTCCTGACCTGGTGCTCTACCAGTCGCCGGTAAATCAATGCAGCACGTTCAGCTCCTACTGATGCGGCCAGGCGCGTCTTGACCTTGCCGACGATCGGAGCTTTCAACATCAGAGAAACCGTCGGGACTTCGATTGGATTCGCAATATTCTTCATTTGCTTGTCACGTGACTTATCGTTCAACGCCGATGACGCTTGGCCAACAGGTTGGAATTTTTTCCCCGAAAGTAGTCGAGCGTTAGAAAAAAATCCGCCCAGGTCGTCCGGATCGGGCCGAAGCGGTCAAACCGTCGCCCGGAAGAATAGACAGGCGGGCGCAACGTCACCACCTGCCCGCAAGCGCGTCCTTACGAGGGAGAATGCGCTCGGCATCTTCCTAAGCACGATACCCCTCACCCAACAGCGGTTGTCCCTTTCGGAAGCCACCTTCGAGCAGAGATTGTGGCCGCGGAGCAGTTGAATCCTCTTGAGATGAGCCTCGTCCCAGCGATCAGGAACGAAACTGCCGTCCTTTAGCGTCAATCGCCACACGCCGCGACAACTCGTGCCGGAACGCGGCGCGCGCAGAGTCGGCAGCAACAAACAATTCAGCGTGCTCCGAGGTTGTAAACCGTGACCCCGTGGGCTAGCGATTGAACCTGGCTAACACCAAGCTCACCTCGATGTAGCTATTTTTTCGACCCGATGCCTTAGAACCCTAACGTCTGCTGGCCCATTGAATCATCTCTAACGGCTCGGGTGATCACCAGCTTTTGCTGAACCAGCTCAGGTTCACAACATTTCTCATCATCCACCCTGGCGCTGTTTACCAACGTTGAAACGGCCAGCGCCGACATTTCCTCCGCGTGATATGGCGCGGTGACGCGCTGAAAACTTTGTTCAACAAGCTCACCCGTTGAAAACCATTCCTCCCAATCTTCACGGCGCACAATCACCGGCATTCGGTCATGAATCGGCTCCAGCACGGCGTTGGCCAATGCCGTCAATAAATAGCAACGTGAGATGTTTCGCTCTGTTCATAAATTGCAGTAATGGCGAACGGAGCGTCTCCATTCAAAGTGAACAAGTAGGGGCGCTTTCCCACCTTCGTCCATTCGTAAAATCCATCTGCCGGCACCAAACATCTTCGCTCGATAAACGATTGTTTAAATGAACGCTTTCCGCGAACCGATTCACAACGGGCGTTGATCAGGGCTCGCGATTTTACATCCGCCCATTTTGGAATAATGCCCCACGACATTTCCTGCAATTTTCGCTCAGCAGTGACCACCGGCACCCGCTGGGTTGGTGCCACATTGAACCGAGGCCGAAAACCAATTGAATCTTCCACCTCCAGCCAATCGAGGATTCGCCTGGGATCTTTGATTCGGCACCGGCCGCACATCGTCGCGGTCTCTGCTCAATCGGCCGCGCCGGTAACGTTATCCCAACAAAGCAAGACGCTGAATTGAGCGTTATCCACAGTCTGGCGCTTTGGGATGCCATAGAAGCTGGAGTTGACCTCGACGAAGTTGAAATGCTGCGCATACCAGAGCAAGTCCGTCTTCTTTATTTCGGATGGATACCAGTCCCGGACAAAACTCCGGGTCACTCCAGCTGGCAGTGCCAATCAGAATTTTGCTAGAGCTCATTTAAGAAAACTATCGAAACTCATGAGATGCCGACATGGCAAGACAGTTAAAGGGCTATCATTAGGGGGATGCATAAAATCCGTGTTTCTTTGTCGGAGTCATCACAATGGCTCCGTGCTTGGACCCTTGGAGGTGCGCATTGTCCCGTCGTTATGGACGCGATCTAAGCGCCAGCATAAGGATTCCGGATTAGTGACTTTCCTTTTCGAGCGCGGTATGGCAAAATTTGTCTTCAAATTTCCTGCACATGAAGCAAGCCCAGCTAAAAAAAAATCCGCCCGCGATGAACGTGGTTGATCAGACACATAAGTTTCTGGTGGCGATCGCAACATCGCTTTCTCTTTCAGTCCTCGTCCACGCGGCGGCAGCACCGGTGGCGCTAGACGGCGATGGCTGGATTGTCGCGCCACAGGCCGAAGTCAGCGGTAGTGGAGAGCAGATCTCCGCGCCCGGCTTCGCCACGGACAAGTGGGTGAAGGCAAAGGTGCCGGGGACGGTGCTGGAGGCTTACGTGGTGGCAGGGATCGAGAAGGAACCGAGCTATGGCGACAACGCATATAAGATCGACAAGAAAAAGTACGATCGCAATTTCTGGTATCGGACGGAATTCCAGACGCCGGCGGCTTTTACCACAGGCCGGACCTGGCTGGAATTCGACGGTGTGAACAAGAGTGCGGACGTTTACCTGAACGGGAAGAAGCTGGGCTCAATGCATGGATTCGTGCAGCGCGGCAGGTTTGAAGTCACCGGGCTGCTCCGCCATGGAGCGGACAATTCCTTGGCCGTCCTCGACTATTTCCCCGGCGAAACGGACAAGCGGACCGTCAACACGACGAGCCCCTCGTACATTTGCAGCACGGGCTGGGACTGGATGCCCACTGTGGCCGGATACAACATGGGAATCCACCGGAGCGTGCGGCTCACCAACACGGGCGACGTTTCGCTGGTGGACCCATGGATTCGCACGGAGGTGCCCGATCTTTCGCAAGCGGACGTTTCCATTCAGGTCGAAGTGCAGAACCATTCCACCGCGCCGGTGAATGGCGTATTGAAGGGCATCCTCTCGCCGGGCGAGATTGCATTCTCTCAGCCGGTGACGTTGGGGGCAAGTGAGACGAAAACAGTCAAGCTGGACGACGCGGCGGTGCCGGCCCTGAAGCTCTCCCACCCGCGCCTGTGGTGGCCCAACGGCTACGGGAGGCCGAACCTGTATTCATGCCGGCTCGATTTCCAAACCGGCGACGCTATTTCCGATACAAAAACAGTCAATTTCGGCGTTCGGAAATATTCCTACGACACCTCGAAGAAGGTCCTAAACTTTTACGTGAACGGCGTGCGTGTTTTCGTCAAGGGTGGGAACTGGGGCATGGCGGAGTTCATGCTGCGCTGTCGCGGGCAGGACTACGACACACGCCTGCGTTTCCACAAGGAGATGAACTTCAATATGATCCGGAACTGGCTTGGCATGACCACGGACGAGGCGTTTTACGCCGCGTGCGACCGGTACGGCGTGATGGTCTGGGATGAATTCTGGCTCCACTCCACGCAAGCGATGCCCACGGACCTGGACGTTTACCAGGCGAATGCCATTGAAAAGATCAAGCAGGTGCGAAACCATGCGTGCGTAGCCCTGTGGTGTGCGGAAAACGAGAGTACGCCAAGTCCGCCGTTTAATGAGTGTCTGCGGCAGGACGTCCAGACCTACGACGCGGGCGACCGCCGCTACGAGCCGCAATCCAACAAGGGCGATCTCAGCGGGGGCGGGCCTTACCGCAACCTGGACTTGAAGGCGTATTATCAGCGGAAGGGAAATTATGGCATGCACAGCGAGGCCGGCACGGCAACGTGCACCTCGTACGACAGCTTTAAGAAGTTCATGCCGGCGGCCGATGCCTGGCCTCAGGACGAGATGTGGAATGAGCATTTCTTCGGAAACTTGGGAAGCAACGCGGGGCCGGATGTCTATAACACTTCCATCAGCCTGCGGTACGGGCGGGTGGCCGGCATCGAGGACTATTGCCACAAGGCACAGTTGCTCAACGTGGAAACGATGAAGACGCTGTACGAAAGCTGGCTCGACCACAGCGACAACACCGCCGCCGGCGTGCTGATCTGGATGAGTCAGTCGGCCTACCCTTCGTTCGTCTGGCAGACCTACGACTACTACTTCGACACTACCGGCGCCTACTGGGGGGCGAAGAACGCATGTGAGCCGATTCACATTTATTGGAACCAGCTCGACGACCGCATTCGGGTGGTTAACACCTCCGGCAAGGAAGCGCCGAATCTCAAGGCCGAAGCCTCGATCTACAACGCGGACGGCACGCAAAAGTTCTTTCGCTCCACGCCCGTCTCGTCCAAGCCGGATGCAGTGGCGGATTGCTTCCCGCTGACGTTCCCCGAGGGGCTTTCGCCCGTGCACTTCATCAAGCTGAAGCTGAAGGATGGGCAGGGAGCGACTGTCTCAGAAAATTTTTACTGGCGCGGCACAACCTACGAGCGGTACGCGGACTTGAAAAACCTGCCGGCGGTGAAGCTGGGGATTTCCCAGACACTGCGCCATGAGGGCGGCACCGAAACTATGACGGTCGAGATCACCAACCCCGCCGACTCGCACACGGTCGCGCTTGCCATAAGGCCAAAGGTCGTCAAGCCCGGCACCGACGAGCAGGTCCTGCCGGTCTTCATGAATGACGGCTATTTCTCGCTCCTTCCCGGCGAGACCAAGCACCTCACCATCCAGTATGAACGTGCGAGCGCCGGCACACAGGATGCCGCGCTGGCCGTCGAGTGTTGGAATAACTATCCCAAGCCAAGCCCGCAGGCTCCGAACCCCGCGAATCTGGCACTCGCTCGGCCGGTGACGGCATCCTCCTCGCTGGGTGAAGAGACGCCCGAATGTGCGATTGATGGCGACATCCTGACCGCTTGGGAATCGGGCAGGAAAACGAACCAGCCGTCGTGGCTCTGCGTTGATCTTGGAGAGAGCAAAGCCTTTAGTCGCGTCAGAATCGACTGGACGGGAACCGAGTTCCCCAAGAGCTTTGAGGTGCAGGTCTCCGACGACGCTAAAAGCTGGACGCCGGTTTATCAAACAACCAAGGGTGACGGCACCTTGGACAACCTAGGCGGACTCAACGGAAAGGGGCGGTATGTGCGGTTGTTCACTGACAACAAGGCCAGATACAACTGTCTCGTCAAGGAGTTTGAGGTGTATGCGAAGTAGCAGTCCTACAGCTTTTGGATTCAGCCGCAGGTAAATGATGCCTTAAGCTCGTCATATTGAGATATTCCCTCTGTCCATGACCGCGCAGAACGAAATCCGCTGAATTCCTTTCCGCCCCGCCGTATTGGTAGTAGTTTCCGCTCAATTCGCGCGCCTCGCTTTGTGGCAACATACTCTCCTAGCCAACGGCAACTACGCGGGAAACGGTTACGTGCAGCTCAACGCTGGAGCAACAAAAAGCAACTTCTACGTAGTGTGGCTGTTCTAGAGGATATGTTAACCCCTTTCCCAATCCGCTTCGCAGGTTCGTCGCCGCGATGATTCTGCTTATATCTCTCCTGTCCATCGAACCCTTCGAACTCATGAACAACAATCCATCTGCAAAATCCCGGTTTAATCCCCTACCGAGCATATTCAAGAATATCTTCCCAGCGATCTTCCTGGGCGTCACTCTCTCTTGGAGCGGTCATTTAGAAGGTGCTGAGAGCGCGCCGTCTCCAGCCTCATTCGTCGATCCTCTAATCGGCACCGGCCCCAACGCCACTGTCAAAGTAGGATGGTCGTTTGATACCGGAAATGTCTTTCCCGGGCCGGTATGCCCCCGCGGGATGCTGGCGTGGAGCCCGGATACCACGAACAAGGACAAGATCGCCGGCGGCTACTGGTATCCGGACGACAAGATCGAAGGCTTCAGCTTGACGCACTTTAGCGGCCGCGGGGTGGTTTGTCTCAAAGATGTGACCTTCATGCCGCTGGTGCAGCCCGTCGCCGCATCCCCTGGCGCCGATTGGAAACCGTATGAAGCTGGCTATTCCCACAAGAACGAAAATGCGTCGGCGGGCTATTACGCGGTAAAATTTGACAACGGCCTGCAAACGGAATTGACCACAACGCCCAGAACCGGGATGGCTCGTTTTACCTTCCCGGCGCAATCCACCGCCACGCTCTTAATCCGGGCGAACGGGTCCATTTCGGTAAGTGGAAACGAGGTTTCCGGTTATTCCGATTCGAGAGTCGGGAAGTCAAAGCAAGCTTATAAAGTCTATTTCTTTGCCCAGTTCACGCGTCCGATCAAGAGCGCCAAGACATGGGTTGCGGACAGGCTTAACGATGCCGCCACTGCCGATGGAAAAAGCTCCGGCGCCATCCTCAGCTTTGACACCGCAAGCGACCCTGTGGTGCAAGTGCGTGTTGGTATGTCTTACACCAGCCAGGAAAACGCCCGGGACAACCTTAAGCGCGAAAACGCCGACGGAGACTTTGAGACCGTGAGAAAAAATGCGGTCACGCTTTGGAACAGCGAGCTGAACCGCATCCAGGTCGAAGGCGGAACGGACGCGGGAAAGAAGGTCTTTTATACCGCGCTCTATCACTGCTTTATTCATCCAAATTTTCTGGATGACGCCAATGGCCAATACATTGGCATGGACTCGAAAGTTCATACCGTGCCGGCAGGGCATCACCAGTATCAGAATATTCCTGCCTGGGACGAGCACCGCTCCCACTCTCCGTTGATGGCCATTATCGCTAGCAACGAAAGCAGCGATGTGATCCAGTCGCTGGTCAATTATGCCCAGCAGGATGCCAGCGTGAGCCCGAATGGCGGCGGGTTGCCGCGTTGGGAGCAGATCAACCACAACTCGGGCGGCATGAGAGGCGACGGGGATGACTCGATTATCGCCGCGTCATACTCCTTCGGGGCGACGCAGTTCGATACGAAGGCCGCCTGGGAAGCGATGGATAAAGGGGCCTCCCAGCCCGGGACCACTTCGGACGGACACAAGGTGCGCGGCGATCTTGAGCAATACCTGAGCGAGGGATACGTGCCAGAGGCGGCGTCGACCTTGGAGTATTGCAATGATGACTTTGCTCTCTCCCAATTCGCAAAGGTGATGGGGGACGAGCAGAAGTCCGCGATGTATCTGAAGCGGGCTCAGAACTGGAAGAACCTCTTTGATCCAGCCACAGGATGGATCCGTGCGCGTATTGCCGGCGGAGCCTGGGATGGGGATAAGTTCTCGCCTAGCAGCGGCAGGGGTTTTATCGAGGGCACCGCGGCCCAGTATTTTTGGATGGTGAACTTCAATCTGCGGGCGCTTATCGAGAAAATCGGCGGCAATGACAAAGCCGTTGAACGCCTGGATCATTTCTTCACCAAGACCAATAGCGGCCTGAGAGGTGACATGGCCTACATGGGCAACGAACCGAGTGAAGAGACCCCGTGGGTATACGATTTTGCCGGCGCGCCATGGCGCACGCAGGATGTCGTTCGCCGCATCCAAACCGAACTCTTCACCGCCGACCCGAGCGGCATTCCGGGCAATGACGACGCCGGTTCCTTATCCTCCTGGTATGTTTTCTCCGCCTTGGGTCTTTATCCGGAGATTCCGGGTGTGGCCGGATTTGTGGTGGGAAGCCCGGTGTTTCCGAAGGCAATCCTCCATATGGATAACGGCAAGACGCTACAGGTCATCGGCAGGAATGCCTCATTGACCAATCCCTATGTTCAAAGCCTGGAAGTGGGTGAACAGGCATGGGATAGCCCGTGGATTCCCTGGTCAAAGCTATCGGATGGCGGTGCTGTTAAGTTTACCCTCGGCAACAAGCCTTCCTCGTGGGGAAAGGATCCCGCGAAAGCGCCGCCCTCCTTTGATAGCAAATAAAGACATCCATGGAAGAACGGGACACCGGTGAAGGCCATCTATCATCGGTGGCCCAGGGAAACAGAGGAATGGCCGTTTCGCGTAACGGAAGTTCGCTGACTCGGCCCGCGAACAAACAGGATTAGCAAAGGGGAAGGCGGGGGGAAGAACGGTCAGTCAACATACATTTTTTGACAGGCGGCTGCCGATTGTTGACGCTGGCGGTATGGCGCGCAGCGTCCGACTATGCCGGGGCGTTTCACCACGTCATGGCGCGCGGCAACCGGCGGCAGGCCATTTCCGCGATCCCCTCGACCAGCGATCACGTTGCGGCTAACTATGTATCGTTGGTCCCCGGGCGAGGAAGACCATCACCATTGAGGCCGCCGCGGCCAGCCTCAAGGGCGAGAAACCTCTAGCACTGGTCGATGGCCGGAACATCGCCGTAAACCCGGTAACCACGCCCTCTGCCCTCGTTGTCTTAAACGAGAAAGCCCAGGTCGGCTTCACAAAGGGTTGACGTGCTTCTTGCCTGCTTGGCCGTTGACAATGCGTCCGGAGACCGAGATGAACCGCGTCCCAGAACACGTTTACAAAGCCCGCCAAATTGCCTTGCCACGTTGGTAGTTCAACGGGCTGCTAAGTGCTGTTCATCGCAGTTTTGCGATGTTTGAATGGTGTCAGAAAACACTTTGACTCTGTGAATAAGCAAAATGGGATTTTCCAGTTCATCATTTTTACTGCCATCATAAGCTGTTTGACCGCGATGGCGTTGGGAGCGGAGAGCTATCTAACGCCGGAATCGCTGGCAAAGCCACGGGCCCAGATTGCCCTGGCGGATAGTTCGCTGAGAGTGTTCAACCAACGCGGTTGTGTTTCAGTGCGGGATTGGACGGTGTGCGGCGTCAAGTTGGTGCGCTTTCCTCCCATCAATCTTGTAGATTACCGTTTTGGCCTTTCCTTTCGCGAGCGGACCACCGGCACGCTGATTGTGGACAATCAGGATGAGTATCAAGACCCGCTTTACCTCAACCAGCGAGAGAAGGATCCTGATCTCCTGATTAGCCAGGATGCGACGTGGCAACCGAACCTTTACACCCGCACGGGCACCTATCATCGGTATTATAAAGACCAGCTGATTTCCTTCGGCGTCACCTCAAAGTTAAGCGTTTCCGCCGAGGCCGATGAAATATATCTGGCGGTGGACGTGACCAATCGTGGTGCGGAGACGCTCGACCTGACAGTGATGCCCGACCAAGTCAAAGCGACGAATACCCGTCCTGACGTCGTGCTCTCTCCTCTCGCCGGAACTTTGCAACCGAAGCAGCCGGCGGCGGGCATCCGTCCGCCCGTTTTTACCTATCGCGACAAGGGCTGGCAGGTTGCCGCCGCCAGCGATCTGCCGCTGGCAGGCGACGCTGGGTGGGATTTGGAAATCCCGGCGAATAGCCACAAGCTTTTCCGCCTGGTGCTGTCACTGGCGAAGGCATCTGATACCGTGCAACCGCCCAGTCAGGCGTCTGATCTGGCCGCGCGCATTGAGCGCGGGCAACAGGCTACCCGCGAGGAATTGACTTGGGCCGCCGAGCGCCTGCCGCAGATTTACACCAACTCCAAGGCACTGGACGAGTTTTACCGACGCTCGGAGCTGACCCTGCTGATGTGTCGATTGAAGCGTCCCGATTATATCGTCACTCCCTTCTATGACTACGGCAAATTGGATGGGGCTTCTGTGCTCTGGGACTTGTCGTTTGCCTCGCCCACCATCGCCCTGCTGGAACCCGAGGCGCTCAAAGGCATGGTGCAAGCACATCTGAAATCGGGGATTTTCAATGCGACTTATACCAATTGGCAAGGCAGGGGCCACGGCTGGTATGCGCAGAGCCCTTTTGCCCTTTTAAAGATCGTCAATGACTATCTCGCTCAGACCGGCGACACCAAATGGCTGGATGAAACCACTCCGGGCCAGCCTTCGCTTTATGAGCAACTTTGTTACGTCGGCACGCAATTTCATAAACGCTACGCACGGAGCGACGGCCTGATCGACATCGGTAGCAACACCACTGACATGTTGGAAATTCGCACCAGCGATTACTATCACGTGCTCCCCGCGATCAACGGCCTGGCCAGCGATTACTATCGCCAAATGGCCGGATGGGCCGAGACCCGCCACGACCCGCGCGCGACCGACTTCAAGCAGTGGAGCCAACAACTTGCGGACGGAGTGCAGACCAAGATGTGGGATCAGCCGGCAGGATGGTTTGTGGGCCTTTTCCCCGACAACTCCCGGCATCTGGTGATGAGCTATCATCTGTTCGATCTTTTGGACTGCACCTCCATCCGCGCGGACCAGCGTCAGGCCTTGGTGGAGCATTTAAAGAAGGGTGACTTTAGCGACACCTTCGGGCTGCACTCCATCGCGCCTTCCGACCGCATTCACTACGACCGAGAAGACTGCGACTGGGGCGGCGGCGGACAATACATTGGAATGAGCGCGCGGATTATCGAGTCGCTCTACCGACTGGGCGAACGCGCCACCGCGTGGGACATCCTGAAACGTTGCACGCGCTGGACCGAAGCGTTTCCGTATTGGCCGCAAACCGTTTATGCCGACCAACTGGCCTTGCAGCCACATCAGATCGATTGGCCGCTGCAGCTTTCCGGCGGTGGCTGTGTGACCGCGGTGACAGCGGGCGTCTTTGGCATTCATCCGCAACTTGATGGCACCCTTGAGTTCGAGCCGAGCTGCGAACCGGAGTTAGGTGAGGCCCGTTTGAGCGGCTACCATTTTCGTGACAACACGTACGATGTGGAGATGACAAAAAGCGGCTTCCGCGTTTATAAGAATGGCCATCTTGCGACTCAAGGACATCCCGGGGAGAAGGTGGAGTATCGGTGAAATTTCCATGCCGCCACGAAGGAACATGCACAGCACCGGAATCGCCTCCATTCCCATAAATTGCCTCAGCTCCTCCTCCAGCTTGAACTTAAGCTCCCGTAAACGGAAGTAATCTAAGCGGCGGGCAACATCACGGAGACAATCGGGATGAGGAGATGTGTTTTCATGGCGTGCTTTGGTTATTGTCGATAGGTGAGCGGCTAGCAACACCTACCGTGAACTGCGACAGCGGAATTGACCGCGCCAACAGCGGGCTGGTCCAGTGACTTGTTAGACCGCAACATCCGCCGCCTCTCTACGATATTATGGGAGCCAGAACAGCAGGCAAAGTAAAACCAGGTAACTGGACATATTAACTGCGAGCGTATTAGCTAGACCAAATCTAAATCCAATAGACGGAGCCAAATCAAAATGAGTGAAATCTATCAACTCATGAGCAATAGCAAGAACCAATAACAAGGCCCCACAATATCGTGTCACGGCAAACAACAGCCCTACAAAAAGTGCAATACCCGCCGATACCACATCAATGTGTATATGCATCAAACCAAAGAATACACTTCCGACGATAATCGCCACCGCCGGGCGATCTGGAAAATGTGCAAACCAAATGCCACGAAACCAGGGCTCCTCCGTAAAACCGACGAGACAAATAAAACAGATAATCTGGCCAAAGACAGCCAGGGGATTGATATGCCTCACCGACAACGATCGCGTAGTGAAAACTGAGAAGTTAAGCGCAACCACTCCGGCAAAAACCAAAAGTGCGAACGGCCATCCTCGCAAGCTGAACAAGTCCACCCGGTCGCGATACTATCGCCAGACAAACAATAGGCCGCCTCCCATCATAAATAAGTTGCCCGTACAGTTGAACCCTTCTGTGTCTTGCGCCACGATCATATCGCTCTTTCCACCTCTGCCGCTCACAATGCCGTCAATTGCGGCTGCGCAATGTTGAGGCCGACGCGCCCCCAGCCACTTTGCCATTGCATTCCGTTCTTCCCCACGGGTTCGCCGGACACTGCCAATGCCGGTAGAGCCGGGTTTTGCGCCCGACGAGGGAACTGGACCCTATTCAGATTATTTCCAGTCGCCAAGCCCCGCCTTTGCTTGCATTTTCCAATTGCCTCAAGTGCTCACCAACTTGTTATTTCTCAAATTTAGCCATCACATGCCAAACCTCATGAATAAGAATAGGGCTGCCACCCTCACACCTTCATTACCTGTCGCAGCCGTTCCGCGGCTGTTGGTGCATAGTGGGAGCGGTTGTTGTTGAAGACAACATGGACTTGTTGCACCTGCTGACTTAGAGACTCCACCCGTTCCGCAACTTCATCTAACTCCCTTTCTGAATAATCATAATCAAAACGATCTGCCACGGTCTTTCCAGTAGTGTAAGCATGTTCGTCCCTGCCATGCAGACGAAGGTAGGCCAGTGACGGCGAGGTGATCACATCAAATGTCGGGATGATGGTGAAGTGTTCGCCTTTGGGCGCATCAACCATGACAAGCGGAACTTTTCGCTCTTGAAACCAAGCGACCGTCGTATCGCGTTGTTCGCCAGTCATCCACTCTCGGTTGCGCGAAAATCATGAGACGCCGGCATGGCAAGACAGTTAAAGGGCTATCATTAGGGGGATGCATACAATCCATGTTTCTTTTGCCGAAGTCATCCCAATGGCTCCGCGCTTGGACGCTTGAGGGTGCGCATCCTACCCGTCGTAATGGACGGGAACTTAGCGCAAGCATAAGGATTCTCGATTAGTAACTATCCTATCTGAGCGCGGTATGCCAAAGTTAGTCTTCAAATTTCCTGCACATGAAGCAAGCCCAGCTGAAAAAATACCGGCCGCGATGAACGTGGTTGGTCAGACACATAAGTTCTTGGTGGCGATCGCCACATCGCTTTCTCTTTCAGTCCTCGCCCACGCGGCGCCCACACCGGCCGCGGCCCCCGCCCCGCGCTCGGCGACGACTATGCCCTTCAAGCCCGCACTGGCCGCTTTACTGGCCTCCCACGGCGGCCCACAAAAACCCAGGCTAATCTTCCGCCCCTCGCCCCCACCCCCGCTTACGCCTTGGGAAGAATTGAAGACCTTCAAGCTGCCGCCCGGCTTCAAGATTGAATTGGTCGCCGCGGAGCCCTTGGTGCAGGCGCCCACGTCCATCAGCTTCGACGATCAGGATGCGATGTATGTCGTAGAAATGCGCGATTACATGAACGACATCGCCGATTCTGAAAAAGAAAGCCCAACCGGCCGCGTCTCTAAGCTCACCTCCAGCAAGGGTGATGGCGTCATGGACCGGTCCACCATCTTCGCGGACCATTTGGTCGAGCCGCGAGCGGTCATGGCATTCGGCGACGGAGCCCTGATCGGCGAGCCGCCAAACCTCTCATATTACCGCGATACCAAGGGCGCCGGCGTAGCGGATACCATCGAAGTCATCGACACCGCATTCGGCACCCGCAACGGCCAGCCGGAGCACATGGCCAACCAACCGACATGGATGCTTGATAACTGGATATGGTGTTGCAACCACTCCGTGCGCTACCGCTGGAGCCAGGGGAAATTTATTCCCGCCAGGACAGCCACCTTCGGCCAATGGGGCTTGAGCCAGGACGATTGGGGCCGGCTTTTTTTTAATTACAACAGCAACCTGCTCTTCAGTAATCCCGTGCCGCCTGAGGATTACCGCAACCCGCATATCCGCCCGCAGCTCGGCGTAAACCAGGAGGTCATCCGCGACCAGACCGTCTGGCCCTCCCATCCTACGCCCGGTGTCAATCGCGGCTACGGGTCCCAAGTCTTGCGCACCGATGGGACGCTCGCGGCTACGACGGCCGCCTGCGGCCCCTGCATCTACCGCGGAGATCTCTTCCCGAAGGAGTATGAGGGGAACGCCTTCGTCCCTGAGCCAGCAGGCAACCTAGTAAAGCGGCTGGTGCTCACCGATTCCAACGGCTTGATCAGCGGCGTCAGCCCTTATCAGAAGATGGATTTCCTCACCTCGACCGATGAGCGGTTTCGCCCGGTCAATACTTACACCGGCACGGACGGCGCGCTCTATATCGTCGATATGTATCGCGGAGTCATTCAGCACCAAGGATTCCTCACCACCTATCTCGCCGAAAATATCGTGGATCGGAAACTTGAGGAACCGCTGAACTGCGGCCGCATCTTCCGGGTGGTGCCGGTGGGAGCGGTAGTGAAGCCGGTGAAATTGCCCATCGAGAATCCGTCCAGGATCGTTCCCTATCTCTGCCACCCGAACGGCTGGGTGCGTGATACCGCCCAGCGCCTGCTGGTGCAATACGGCGATAAATCGGTCGTCGATGCCATCGAGAAAATCGCGGCCGCCGGCCCGAGCACGCAGGCGAAGGTCCAGGCTCTCTGGACGCTCGAGGGGCTCGGCGCGGTCGACCCGCAATTTATGGCCGGCCGCCTTGCCGATCCTGAGCCGCAGGTGCGGATCGCGGTCATTCGCATCGCCGGCAGCGCCCTGCTGCCCGCTGTGGAAAAGATGGTGAACGATCCAGATCCCGAAGTGCGGATGCACGTAGCTTTTCTGCTGCCCCCCGGTTCCGAGACCGACGTTTTGCGGCTGGCATTGCTCCGAAAGGGAGGAACGCCGCTGATTCTGGATGGAATCGCCTCCGGGCTTGCGGATCGGGAGCTGGTTTTTATGTCAGAGGTGTTGGAGGATAAATCGCTGGATGGGTTGAACCACGGAATTCTGACCCGGCTCGCCACGTGCATTATGAACCACGGGAATCGCAGCCAGGTATCCGAACTGCTCAAGCTAACCGCATCGTTGCCAGATGGCAGCGAGAAGCTGGCCATCCTGCGCGGGATGACGCCAGTGCGGACCCGGCTGATCTACCTGACCGCGAAGCCCGCGCTCCTCAATGCGCTCGCCTCCTCCTCCAACCCTGCTCTGAAGAAGCTGGCCACCAGTCTCAATGCCCGCCTTGCATGGCGGGGCAAGCCTGGCGTCCCGCCGCCTCCCGTGGTCGCGCCGCTTACGGCGGCCCAACAGGTGCTCTTTGATAAAGGCCGGAAGATTTACTCCGGCCTCTGCATCGCGTGCCACCAGCAGGGAGGGGACGGGCTCGCCGGGCTGGCGCCGCCGCTCGAAGGATCGGAGTGGGTGGAAGGCGCCGCAGACCGTCCCATCCGCATCGTGCTCAAGGGGCTCGTCGGTCCGGTGACCGTAGATGGCACCGAATGGAACCTCGAGATGCCCGCTCTCGCAATGCTCACCGATGACGATATCGCCTCGACGTTGACCTATGTGCGGCGGGCATGGGATAATACCGGCACGCCGATAACCGCGGAGCAGGTCACCGCGCTGCGCATCGCCCTCAAGAATCGCGTGCAGCCATGGACCGCGGCGGATCTTGGCGAGAGCCGGAAGAAGCAGGCCGAAAGCAGCAACTGATGGAGAATTTCCGGTTCGTCATCGCAGGCACCGGCGGCATCAGCGCCACCTATCTACGCACTGAGAAAGCTTAGGCAACGGTGCCGTCGGCGTTGAGCGTGCTATACCAGAATGTTACAAAAAACGATCCGGGCGGACGACATAAACGCCCCTGCGCACGGATCCTTCTCACGCTTAAGCTGAGAACAACCCGAAAGGAACTTTTGAGAATCCCAAACTTTCATCGACTTGCTTCACTCTACGGACGCTGCGGACGGCTATTTCGCACTCCTTTTAGAATTCTGAGTGAAGAGAGCAGCCGGATCGCCAGTTCGACATTCCCAAAGTAAGTCACTAAATAGCGTCCGTGGCTCTCCTTATAGCACTCGGTTAATCGTCTTTAGGGCATGGCGTGACGCACGGAGCCATTTAGCTGCATTCCATGGTTAGGTGTCATGTTTCAAGAGGTTGTCCGCACGGGGAAGGTCTGGCAGGCTGGTGGTGGATGAAAACTCAACCCTTAATCATTCCGCACGGACAACATGCACGCTAATGCCACTCTCACTCTTTAAGTCGAGCACAAATGGTGCGCGAGATCCTCACCTTGGGTTTGACTTTGCGGGCGGCGGCCGCCGCACGCAAGGTCAGTGAAAAGACGGTCCGCAAATGGCTGCGCCGCGCCAAAGACGAAGGCTTTAAGCCGCGTCTGGAGGACCGTTCCTCCCGCCCAAAACATCAGCCGCGCAAGACTCCCGCGCAGCTCGAGGAACAGATTCTCGCCTTTCGCCGCCAGCGCCGTTCCTACGCCCAGATCCTCATGGTTCTCCCTGTTTCAAAAGCCACGCTCTCCCGCGTGCTGCGCCGCCATCATCTCAACCGCCTCTCCTGCCTGGAACCTCCAAAACCTCCCGCTGTCCGCTACGAACGCGCAGCTCCCGGCGAGCTCCTTCACCTCGACATCAAGAAGCTGGGCCGCTTCGCAAAGCCAGGCGTTCGCGCCACCGGCGACCGTTCCCATCGCAACCCGGGCTCCGGCGTGGAGAGCCTGCACGTCGCCATCGATGATCACAGCCGCCTCGCTTTCGCCTGTCTGCTCCCTAAACGCGTATGGCAGCGTTCATAATCCCCTTGTCTATTCTAATCGAGCCCCCGACTTGATCAGCACCACCGCGTCGCGGTCGCCCAGGCTCACGCTGATTTTCTCCCCAGCCGCCGTCTGATGCACATAAAGCTGCGCCGGGACCAGGATGAGGGCATTGTCGCGCCAGACAAAGTTGCCCATCGGAACTTCCGTGAATCCTCCCTTGTCGGCAAACGCCGGTGGCGCTGCCATTTTGGTTGCCATGATATAAACCTTCCCCGGTTTGGTCATGGTAAAAGACAAGTTCGTGGATTGGTCCGGCTCGGGGGCTTCTGGCTTGACCCGCTTCGACGTATCGATTGGGTCCGGCTTGGTCACGCGGAGCTGGGCGATCCAGGCCGCGCCTTCGATCTGCGGCGGGATTGTGTTCCAGGAGTTGTCCGCCGTTCCATCGAGGTCGTAATAGAGCGGCCACTGGGCGTGCACGGGCATGTCCATGAAGTAGGCCGGGTTGTTCGCGTTGCTGCTGGCCAGGTTGGCGATCGGCAGCGTGGCATCGACCGGCGCGGGAGCGGTCGGCGAGCCGTAGTAGTAGATCGTGGCCGAGTCGCTGTTGCCCTTGTCGTCGGTCGCAGTCACGGTGTTTTTACCCGGATTGAGGGCCACTGGCCAGTAGAACACGTTGTCGACCTTCTCCGGCACGTAGGGCCGCGGCGGTGGGGGCGGTAGGGGCGGCTCGCCCTTCTTTGCCTTTTTCAAATCTACCTGGGTCAGGTAAGGGCCATTAGGGATGACGTAGTGTCCGTTATCGAGCGTGGAAACCGTCTTCCCGTTCAGCATCAGCGTCACTTTCGGCGCATTGCTGTAGACCTTGATGCCGTTGTCCGCCGCGCCGCGCCGCAGGAAGTAACGCTTCGACGTGATCCAGACCGTCGGCTCATCGGGCCGCAGAAAGGTCCGGTAGAGATAGTAAACATCCTTCCTGTCACCGGCGTAGGTCTCGAGGCCCTTGGAGTTGATGCCCACGGGGGCCTTGTATTTGGCGTCGCTAAAATCCCGCAGGCACCAGACGCAGAACATGCCCAAGTGCGAATCGTCGCCACGAAACGATTTCTGGAAGTTGTTCTCCGAGACGATCTGCTGGTATTCCTCCGGCTCGTATTTGCCAACCTTCCAATCGGCGT
The DNA here is from genome assembly GCA_963836755.1 of uncultured Verrucomicrobiae bacterium. Taxonomy (GTDB): domain Bacteria; phylum Verrucomicrobiota; class Verrucomicrobiia; order Chthoniobacterales; family Chthoniobacteraceae; genus JAJPJG01. The sequence goes on from CAWIKF010000002.1 coordinate 392,777, forward strand.
TGCCGTAGTCACAGTGCGTGGTGACGAGGCCGCCGGCGCCAATCTCGGAAATAAATCCCAGCGGCCTGTAACCGTCCATGTCTTTGTGGTACCAGCCGTAGTAGCAGTGTGCCGTATGAAAATCGGCCAGCTCCGATTTTTGGTTGGCCACGCCCACCGGACGGGAGGGATCAAGCGCCTTGGCAATCGGCACGCATTGGTCTGCCACCTGCCCGTTGGATTCGTTGCCCATGCTCCACACGACGATCGAGGGATGGTTGTAGTTCTGCTTTACCATCTCCGTAACAATCTGCGCGGCGGTCGGGCCAACGATGTCCTTGCTGTTGCTGTGGCCGTCCTCGCACCAGGCGAGAATGCCGTCCTGATCGCAGAGCTCGTACTCCAACGCCGCGTGTGGGTAATGCGGGAAGCGCATAAAATTTACTCCGAGATATTGCATGTCGTCGAAGTTCGCCTTCAGGTCTTCCGGCGAGACAGCCGAACCCTTTTCCTCGGTTTCCTGGTGAATGTCCGCTCCGTAAAGGATGATCCCCTTCCCGTTCAGCGTCACGCTTCCGCCTGTCCAGTCCCAGTTCAACCAGCGGAACCCGGTCGCCTGCGTCAGTGCGTCCGTCACTTGGCCGTTCACGCACACGCTCGTCTCGATGTGGTAGAGCTTGCCCTGGTGCGCGCCCCAAAGCTGCGGCTGATTGATCGTGGTGTTCAGCTCCACCGTCGTGCGTCCATTAGCGGCAATTTGCGCTGGGGTAGTCAGGGTAGAGACTTCCTTGCCATCGGGATCGATGATCTTCGCGCGAACCTCTGCCTGCGCAGTGGTTGCGGATGTATTTCGCAGCAGCACGCGAACGTTCAGGTCGGCCGATTTATCGGAGACGTTTTTTGTGGTTAGATAGACGCCGGGCGCCGCGAAGTCGGTCGGATCAATATGGACCTGCGAAGTCGTAACGAGCCAGACATTGCGATAGAGACCACCCCAGACTTTATAGAGCCCAGTAATGCTCCAAGGTAGACAGTCGGTCGTGTTAGCAGGTGTGTCGTCCACTAGCACCGCAAGCTCGTTGTCGCCGGGGTGCAGCGCCGCGGTGGCGTCGAAGATAAACCGCGTGTAGGCGCCGCGATGCTGGCCGAGATGCTGGCCGTTGACGTAGACATCGGCGATGCTCGCGGCACCCTCGAAGACGAGGTATTGCTCCTTGCCCTTCGCCGAGGGTTTGATGGTCACCTGCCGCTTATACCAGCCCTTGGTCAGCGTGTCGTAGGCCGTTCGCGTCTGGAAGTCGTGCGGCACCGATACTGGTGCCCAAGCCGCGGACTTGAAGCCGTCAGAGTCGACCTCCGGCAGCGGGTCTGTGGCGGCCGTGCCAACAAATTGCCAGTCGGGACCGTTGAGCAGTTGTATCTGCCGTGGTAGACTCGTATCGGCGCCAGCGTGACGAGGCAGGACGAAAAGCGCGGCCATAGCAAAAAGAAAACTGGCCAATCGGACGGAGGGTAGATTCATGGAAGGGTGTGACGAATAAACCCACAGGGAGGACCGTAGTTGCGTCCTCTTTTCCTTTGATGGCTAAGGCCCTCAATAGGATTTTACGCTTCCGACGGCGACTGGCTCTAAGGACCGTTCGGCCTCCACGCACGCGTCGCGTTCTATAATGCAAGGCAGCAGGCGAAGCCAGGCTCTCCCCAAACTCCAAAGGCATTCGAGATTGGAGACTCTCTTTTTACGGTGCCCGTTTGAGGTCCTCCCATCTTACCACCCACGAGCCGTCAGCCGGAAAGCCCGGTGCCGACTTATTCGGAGCTCCATCCCAACCAGCCGCCATCATCGCGACGGCATAGAGAAGTCCCCCGTTTCCCGGCAAATAGGTGCCGTTATTGATGCCTCGCCAGTCGTATTTGTCCGTTGGCGAAGTACTCAGTAACGTATCAACAGCGAGTTGGGGCTCACCCGTCCGTGCCGCTGCCATGGCCATCCACGGAAAGTCCCATCCCCAAGTCTTGTCCCACCGCCACTCTTGCGCAACCTTGAGCACGGTCTGGCGAGCGGTTTGAGGATCGACTCCTTCGGTTGGCGGAATCGTTCCCAACATGCCTATGGGATCCGGATGGCTGTGATTGCGCTTGGTGTAGGTGTCGTGCCATTCGGGTGAAATCGTGTAGACTCCGTCCTCAACCGGTAGTGGCGCCAAATGCAGGCGGACTTCGTCCCAATGCGGATCTGGAGCGAGGCCAAGCCTCTGGCGCCACTTCTGTGCTATACCGAGAGCCCAGCGCCAGTAGGCCAGATCGAACGAAACGTTGCGCGTGAGCGGCCCCTGTTCAGACGGCGCTAGGTCCGGAAAAAGCGAGTAGGTGTGGGTTGCAGGATCCAGCGTCGCATAATCGGCCATGTTGTCGGCCGTCTCCTGCACCACGGTTTGCCACCGCAAAAGAGTTTCATGGGTCGGATGTAGTCGATAATCGAGCTCCGCAAAAAAAATCGGGTGCGGCTGTTTCCAAAGCAGCGCAATATTCCCCGACCAGGGCAGACTAATGCCGTCCGGGCCAGCGCCCTTGGGCCATTCCGCCCCTTTCATTCCGATTTGCTGGGCTCGTTTTTCGGCCGATGGGAGGAAGAGGTCATAGACCTTAAGGGCCTTTTCGGCCATCGACCAGCGATCCCACAGTGCGTAATGCGCCAGATGCCACCAGATCATTTCCATGTGAAACCGGTTGACCCACGCGAGACCCATGAGACCGTCTTCCGCAGGCGGGTAACTGCCGGAGGACTGTGCGGCCATATGGTATTGCGAGAGCACAATCCGCCGTTCCAGTTCAAACCAGCGCGGGTCTTTGCTGCCCGAGAGATCGATGGCTCCTCCCGATTTCCAATAGGCCGCCCAATGTTCGGCCGAGTCCCTTTCCACATCACCAAAAGAGGGAAGCGCGACAGTTATCGGGTTGGGAGAATAAGCGCACACCACCTCAAGGGTGTCTCTACCGCCCGCATCCACTGCCATGCGAAGGGGCGACTGCACCGGGTCAGGTTGCGAGCGCAAGTTGGCTCCGTCGGAACAGGCTATCTTCACATCGTAATTCGTTGCATCAATTTGACGGCGCACCTCGGCTGAATGGCCGCTGGTGAACGTGATCGCCGTCATGTGTTCGTCATTCTTTGTAAAATCGCCAACCCAAGGTCCGTTCTTCAATGTGGGGTACGGAAAATCAAGAGTGACCTCAAGTTTGCCGCTGGTGAGCAGAGGCGATTCGATGTGTACGGCGACCGCGTCGAGCGATGAATCGACGCAAGTTTTGACGCTGACCGGCGCACCGGCGAGTTTGAAGTGGGAAGCTAGCTCGCCGGACCACAAGTCTAGGGTGGCCGATAGGTCCGTGACCTCTTCCCGAGTAATATCGCGACCATCCGTCCAATGAAGGCGAAGTCGTCCGAGGTTGATCCCGTGTGGATTTGCCCTCATCCACTCGTAGAGCACCTTCTTGTCCTTAGGAAAATTGTCAGGCCCGGTTGGGCGCCCTTGCTGGAAAGTGCCCGTGTCGGGTATCTGGTCAGCAGTGATTCCAGCCGGGAGTGGAAAGGAATGCCACGCCCAATGGGCCATCGTGTTGCCACCAAAGGTCTGCAAACCCATAACGTCCGCATTGAAGCAGAATTCGCCATTGCCCAGGGGCATCGTTCCCTTGAGGTCGGTCCAAGTGACATTGTGCCGTGAAACCAGGGCGTGCCGGTCGATGGCTGGCGCAGGGGAATCGCCCGGAGAGGAGAGCAACCCCAGCGTCATAGCAGCTAAACAAACGAATGTACGTTTGCAGACTTTCATCGGTTCCAATCTTCTAATATTTTGTTTGTGAAAAGTGGCAACCTAGCGCCTATTTGTCCAACTAGTTGGCCCCTTCGTGGAAGCTACTCCGGCACGATTTTGATCGTATGCTGTACCGGCAGCACCAGAGCCGCCGCCGCGTCCGCCAGCTTCTTATCCTCCGCCATTCCGTTTGCAAAATAGGCACCGGCATCCGGCGCCTTGGTCTTGATGAGGCGCATGTACATATCCCGTGCATACCATCCAGCACCACCAGGTATTTGTGTAGAACCCTGCGGTCCCCAGTGAGCCCAAATTCCAAATTTCGCATCTTCAAATCACTCCGGCACCACGTACTGCTTCAAGGATTTTATATTGGGTTGGAAAACGATCGGGCTGGGATGGCGCGGGCTCTTGAGCCCGACAAAACGGGACGAGAAGAAATCCTACCTTAACGGTGACAGGGATTTTGAACATGGAGGAGGGCGTTAACGCAAATCATCAACGAAGTAAATTGGCACGAAGTAATTTGGCAATTGCTTTCTAGCTCATTAGTGGACGGCGCGCCAACCAGCTAAGCCACGTGCCATCGGACGTAAGGAGGGCGGCATCGTGCCCGACATGCAGCAAGATCTCTGGCAGACCGACACTCCGATGGCCATTGGTTTTACTGCCAAGGCTATAGGTTCTGGCAGCGGTGCGTTTCACTCCTTCTCAAGCCCCACGACACTAAATTGATAATGGCCCGGATCGCACTGGAAGCCAATCGAGCCCGGCTGGACTTGAATCGAATGAACGCCGGAGAGGGTTCCGGTGGTCGTCGCCAGCGGCTTGCCTTCTAACAGCAACTCCGGATTCGAAGCCTGGCCTGTAGGGAGATCCACGTTGGCGTGCGTGCCGGGCGGGACGTCCAATTTGATCGACAATTGACCCGGCTGCTTCGTCCAGTCGACCCCGATGAGGCCATGGCGGCTCGGAACCGCCCCACGGGCGAAGGACAAACCGCATAGTGTCGGAGCGATATTGATGGTATCGAAACCGGGGGAGGCCGGCGTGATGCCCAGGATCTTGCTCGACATCTGGTAGGTGGGCGAAGCGATCCAGCCGTGGCTATAGTCGCCTTTGTTCGGGCCCATTTCCCGCACTGTCTGGGTTTCGGGAACGACAACGTAATCGTGCATCCTCGTCACGGCCTCGGAATCAAAAAGGTCGCCCTGGGCCAGGGCGCTAAAGACGAAATGCATGAAAAAGGGTGTCACGTCCCAGTTCGGATTTTTCAGCATGACCCGAAGAATCGACTGCTGCTGTGCGGCGGGTGCGAGGCCGTAGAGCACCGAGAAGGCGTTGTTTTGCACGCTGAAACTTTCCATCTGCACATCCGCCGGCAGCCATTTGCAAGGCTTGACCGTCGTGACAAACGGTTTGCCATCCCGATACTGCCCGCGCGTTTCGTTCCAGAGTTCCGCTTGGTACGCCGCGGCGACCTGCTCCCGCAGCTTTGAGTATCTTTCGACCCGCGCCTGATCGCCGGTCAATTGTGCAACCCTCATGCCGTCGGCCAGGCCGCGATAAAAGAGCGCCGTTATGTACCCCTGCCCGATGACGGCGGGGGGATGATGGCAGGCGAAGGCAATCTTCGGATCCTTGTCGTCGTGAACGATAGCCCAATCCATGAACATGTAATTGGGCGCCTCGGAGATGATTCCGTTCTTGCCGAGATAGGTCGTGTATTGATCGAGCATGGCATGGACATGGGGCGTCACTTCATCGATCACGGTGCGGTCTCCCGTGTAGTCGTAGTAATTGAGCAGGCATTGGAGCCAGTAAAAGACGTAGCTGGTGTGGAAGGTGTGGTAATGCGCGTTTTCCATTATCCAGGCCCATTTTCGAAGGTCCTGTCGGGCCAGCCATGGATTGGTGCCCATGGTGTTGAAATTGACGAGGTCCGCGATGACGTAGTCGCCATAGTCGCTGATCGGCTCTTGGTGTTCCGGCGAGTCAAGATGATGCGTGATCATGCAGATCTGGGTGGACCAGCGGCCGCTTTTCCAAAGCGTGTTCAACGCCTCATCGCTGCATGTGAACGATCCCAGGTACTCCACCGGCTGGGAGAGAAAACCGGCGGTGACCTCGCGGATTTCCACCGGCTTAGTCGCGCCGCGCACGACGACGCGCACCGTCCCGAGCGAGAAGTAATCGCGGCTCTCAAAATATTGCAGCCCATCGCGCAGCTTCAACCAGTAGAGGCGCCCGCCTTGAGCCTCGGTCTCGTTGGAGATGAGATAAATCTCCGCACCGGCGCAACCGTCCACGGCCAGCCCGCAGCGTCCCGCCATCACCCGGCTGAAATGAACGATAAATTCCCCGTCGCCCTTCACCACAATGGGGTGTCCCGGTGTGAGCGGCTCGTTTGGGATGCTGACATCGCCCGAGATCGGTTTGACGTCGAAGACGGGATAAAAGACCTCCATCAGAGGCGGGAGTTCACTCTTCACCAGTGTCGCCTCGGGTGGAGTACCTGTCCGGCACGCGGCCCAATTGCGATCGTCAAAGCCCGGCGACTGCCAGCCCACCGGTTCCGCCGCGGCATCAAAGAGGACGACAGGCCTGCCGGGCTTGCCGGCCTTGCCGGGCGCGACATAGCGCTTTGCTTCCTCAGGCGGGAACGAATTGGCCGGCGAAAGGTACGGACAGGCGATGCCGCGCCACGTTTCGTCCGTTCCAATCACTTCCGAGGAGCCGTCGGGGTAATCAACGCGCGCTTGGAGTTGGAATCCGCCACTGCCTGCTACCTCCACCGCCAGCGTGTTTGCTCCCGACTGGAAAAGGGGCGTAAGGTCCCGCACGTTGTAGAATCGGCGGTTGCTCACGGCGAAGTCGCGCTTGATCACGGGGCCGGAGAAATCGCGTCCCGGGTCCGCCGGACCGCGGTCCGCCGCATGGCCGTTGACCCAAAGAAGGTAATTAGCTCCCGTTATCCACGCGGTGACCTTGCCAGGGGCCGCCTTGAGCGTCACGACCTTGCGGAGGCAACTGGCCAACGCACCCGGAGCCGTCGATGGGCCGATCCATTTCCCGCTCCACGACGACAAGGCCTCGGGTTCCTGCCAGGTGTACCCGGGAGCCTGCACGCCCTCCGCGTTCGCCACGACGTGCATGCCAGCGTTCTGCACCGGCCCACGAGTGTCCGGGACCTCCCCTAGCACTGTGTTGACGGAAAGAAGCACGAGGAGGCAAAGGTTCATGCGCAAACTTGTCATGTGATCATTGACCAATAGATTCATAATTTTCTTCGCGTAGCGACTCAGGCAAATTGGTGGAAAGCGCTATGGGAGCGAACACCCTAGCAGTCGCAGGTGCGTCATCGGCATTGTTTGTAAACAAGTGTAGTAATGTGAGATAATACTACCGCGCTTTTGTCAGCACATCCCACTCTCCCATCTTTGAATTAAAGCTCCGCCTTAAGAGTGTCCCACAACGGCTCCAGGTCCTCATCCTCCAAGGCCCGCATGCGAAAGCGAGGATCAATAGCGAACGCTGTCTTTAGATAATCCTTGGCCGCTTGCATGTTTCCAAATTGGCACTCGTAACATGCCGGGTTGTAGTGAACCACTGCCACCTTCATGTGGTGTGTAGTAGCTCGCAGAGGTATCTTTCGAGCAGCTTCGATGGATTCAACACGACGTGTCGCATAGGCCCAGTGAATCCAATGCCAGTAATCCTCTGGGTGATATTCCGCCAGCTTTTTAGCCACTGTTTGCATCAGCTCCCAGTGCTGCGTTTGCATATACAATCCAACCTTTACCGCCAATACCTCTGGAAGCTGGCGAGAGAATGGATCGATCGATTCCAACTCGTTATTGGCTTCCAAATACATCCCCAATTCGATGTATCCTTCGGCCGCGGTTAAGTGACGCAGTTCTTCAGCTTCAAGGGGCATGGACGCACTAGAGGTTTCTATCCATCCAATCTTTTAGATTTTCAGTAGGGTGACAATCTGGGAAATGCCGTCTTATCCACCCTTCGTCGATCTTGTAAATCTGTAAGAACTGCGCAGGCCGTTTTTCATCCCTTCGTGCCAGTAGAAACGTTTGTCCTCGTTCGATCATCCGCAACAGGTATTTTTTCATCCTCACGCCATCTGGATAATTTGCGTGGTAAAAATCCAAGGCGAATGAGCGGTTAGACAGTGGAACAACTGCCTCAACTCTAATTGAAGAATATGAGCAACGATCCTCATCAAATGCATCGCCAATAAATTCGCAGGCATACCAATGTCCAGGCCGAAGAGTGAATCGTTGCACAGATTGCAACCTCAAGGTTCAGAAGTGAATTGTAAAATCCCCCATGTGTCCACGGGAGAAACAGCAGCCCATCGTTGACCCGCCACAACGTTCGATGGAAGGTAGCTTTCCTGCGCCTTCCCAATGATTTCAAAAATGAAGCTCCCCCTCTTCTTCGCCCTTGCCCTGTCATTCGCTCGTCTCTCACAAGCGCAGACCCAGTTCGACCAGGCTTTCCACCAAACAACCGCTGCGCTAAACATTCAGGTTTATTTCTCCCCGCAGGGAGGATGCACAGAGGCGATCGTGCGCGAGCTAAACGCGGCGAAGAAGACGGTGCTGGTTCAAGCATACTCCTTCACCAGTGACGAGATTGCCAAGGCTCTGGTAGATGCCCACAAGCGAGGGGTCGATGTGAAGGTGATCCTGGACAAAAAGGACAACACAACAGGCAAATATTCGGCTGCGGCGGATTTTGTCGCTCATGCCAAAATCCCGACCTGGCTTGACGGCAAGCATGCCATTGCTCATAACAAGATCATGATCATTGATGGGGAGACGCTGATCACTGGCTCGTTTAATTTCACCAAGGCGGCGGAGCATAGTAACGCTGAAAACCTGCTCATCATGAAAAACGTGCCGGACTTGATTGCGAAGTACACAGCAAATTGGAACAAGCACCTGTCGCATTCAGAATCTTATGCGGGAAGGTGAAGCCCGCCGCAGGGCCGAAGCAGTGGACCTCGCGAGCGCAAACTGCTCCAGAATTGTCGCAAGCCGACGACTGCCACAAAAGCCGCGCCCTACTGGAAATCTTTTTCCGGACGATCGATCCGTCATTGAATTCAATTTCGGGAAAGCCGCGAATTTTAAAAAATGTCGGCGAACCCGCTTAGATTCAAAAAAGTGTGTCTGGCATCCGCCATTCAACCATGTCAGCCGCAAGCACCTTCCGCTCGATCTCGCGAAGTTTGATTTCTTCTAACGGACGGCAAGCGCACGGTTGTGGGGCTAAAAAAGACTGGAGACAAGCCACTCACAATCAAGCCGCTTTCGTAAAAAGCATTCTATTCAAAGGTGTGTGAGCGTGTGGATATTCGTTTTGCGGCGAGCGAATAGGAGGAAAATTGTGATCTGGCCATAACCGAGAAATAACAACATGATCGATCGATTTAGATTTTCATGCCTCTCTTTTATGAATCTGCGTTTCGCGCCGCTTGCCGTGATCGGCCACCGGCCGAGATCAACCGGCTGTGCCCAGACCATTTCCTGCGCTGGGATCGCCTATTTCAGGCGCTCTCGTGGCTGAGCGACGAGCAACGGTGCGATGCAATCTACGGCGATTGGCTGTGCCAGCTCGATGCGCCGGGCGGCGAAAACCAACTGCTCACGCGTAATCATCTCCTGACCGGCGGCGCGCTCGATGCCCACTTTCTGGCGGAGCTGGCGCAGAACGCGAACGACGCGGCCGACGGCAAACCGGCGGCCTTTCGCGCCAAGCTCGAAGGCGATTGGCTGCTCGTCGCGAACGACGGGCGGCGGATCAACGAGCGCAATCTTTTCGGGCTTTCGCGCTTCTTCGTCCACCTCGGCAGCGAAACCCTTCACGCGCTAACGCAAAAAGAGATCGGCCGCTTCGGAATCGGCTTCAAGTCGTGCTACCGCATCGCGCGTGAAGTATTCATCGAGAGTTGGGATGCCGCGGGAGGCTTTGCGTTCCGACTGCCGATCGCGCGGGACGGCGATCTGGAGTCGCATGCGGAAGAGGGGCGACTGCGGCGCGTCGTCGCCGGCCTAAAGAAGGGGGGATGCAGCGTGGAGACTTCCAACGCGGAGCCACAGCGTTTCGGTTATTGCACGCCGGAGTTTCTCTCACGTCTGCCTGCGCCCGCCCGCGCTTTGGCGCAAAAGTTCGACCGCTCCGAGCGCGGCACGGTCTTTTGTCTTCACCTCAACAAAGACGGCGCCGCGGAAGTGCGAGAAATCTTCGAGCGAGAGGATGCGGCCGTGGATGAATTGACGCCACTTTTCACGCCCCATCTCCGGCGTGTGGAGATCGGTGAGGTGGTGCTGGCGCGCACGCAGGCCAGGTCGCAAGCCGATGACGCGGCGGGTAAGATTGAGGCCGTGAAGCTGACGTTGGCGCGAGAATCAGCGGGCGCTGCCACTAATCAGCGTATGTGGCGGCTGCGAGGGACGGGCGCGGACGACTGGTGGCAGATCGCTCTGGCTGCGGACTCTAAGTTTCAACTCACGCGCGCCGATGCGGAGGCCGTGGCTGGTTCTGGTCGGGAAGGCGGTGCCTTTGCCTTTTTCCGGCTGGGCGATGTGAAGTGGCCGCTGCGCTTTCATCTGCACATTGCGCTGCCGACCAATCTAAGTCGCGGTGATTGGACCGACGCCAAAGCCCTCGACGCGGAGATCGCTCGCGCGATGAATGAATTGGCCGAGTGGCTGGAAAGTCACACGGACCGCTGGCATCCGGGCTGGTCGCCGGCCGACCTGATCGAGCGAGAGCCGGAGGCGGATGAAGGGAGAGCGATCCAAGCCGTGGCATGCCTTCGCACCGCCGTGCGCTCGCGGAAACTGGTGCGCTCACTGGCGGGCGGATTTGTCACGGGAGCCGCCGCCCGGGGACTCGAGATTGTAGATCGCGAGGACGTTCGCGACGCATGGCGCCGGCTCGGCGCGCATCCGTGCATGGCGGAACTCGCGCCGCGGCTGGCCTTCGCGAATCCCGTCCTCGGTATCAAAGCCACGCGCGAAACCGCGCAGGATTGCCTGCGTATCCTCGCTGAAATTGCGGGCGAATCGGCCATCGAACATCCCGACCATGTGCAGGACGCGATAGTTGCCGCTCTGTCCATCGAGCCCCCCTCGGCGTCCGCGATCGAGCGGGTCTTAGGGAAGGTGCAACTGCCGCGCGCGGAAGGTCGCACGATTGCCTTGAGCGAGTTGGCGAGCGCGCGCCGAAGCGCGCATCTCGCGCCTGGCTGGCATCCCTTTTTTGCAGAGCTGCTCAAATGGAACGATCGGCGCCCGGTCGTCGGCGGCACGGTCTTCGGCACGGCGCTCAGCGGGGCGCTCGATTTCGCGGAGCCGGCGTTCTACGTCGATTGGCACGAGCTGCCGGATTTTCTCTCCACCGAAGAGTCGTGGAAGCAGCGCGGTGAAGAATTCTGGAAAGATCAGCGCGCGGAATGTCCGCCACGGCACGCCGCGCGCGTCGTCACGGCCCTGCGGCTGCGGGATGCAGGCGGCCGCTGGCGCGCCATCACCGATTTCTGGCTACACGACGCCCGCGTCCCCGCGTGTTTGGATGACGTATTGAGCACTCACGCGGAAGGCGCGCGTGTTACGGCCAAGCTGCGCCGCTGGGCCTTGCTCGACGCATACGATCGGGCGGTGGCGCAACATGTCGTCAGTGATCTTCCGACAAAGCTCGCCGCACTGTTCACCAAATCCGCCGACGCCGATCCGCTCGCGATGCTCGAGGAGGGGCGTTCCGCCAACTCGCGCGCGGCACTTTCGCCCGAATGGCAAAAAGCGGTCGCCGATGCAGAGCGCGCGGCGGTCGTTTCGTTCCGCGCGACCCATCCGATTTCAGCGACCGGAAAGCAGCTTATCTCCACATTTTTGCCGGTGCCGCTGCGGTCGCTCCTGCTGAAATGCGAGGAGTTTCAACTCGCTCCCGCGTGGATGACACCATTGGCCGCGAGGGCCGTGGCGCGGCTAAATCCGAATCAGCCTCTCCCGAGGGTCGTCTTCCCCGAGACGCTGCAGAATGTGGCCAGTCGCAGCGAACTTGCCGAAGCGCTGCTTGCGCAAGCCCATCGATGGGCGGCTCAAGAACTGGCCGCGCTCGAAATCGCGGCGCTCGATGAGCTATGCCGCGACTGCAACGGGAACACGCGCATCACGCTCGCTCGCGGCAATCCCGACTTCCTGCGCAACATTCTCGCCATCCCCGCGGACGCTGCCCCGGCGCATTGCGGTGGTGGAAAATGGCAGTGGCACGGACGCCGCCATCTGCCGGCGAGCCTCGCGCGCGCACCGCGTCTCGTCGCTGCCTGCCTCACGATCGCTGACGCGAAACGGTTGATCGAAAAGCGCGGTGAAAGCATGCCGCTGGCCGAGGACGACGTCGCGCCGGAGTTGCGCGCGAACCTGAAGTTCATCGCTGCGCTCGCAGCCACCGGCGGTCCGGCGAATCTCCGCTACGGCGCAGAACTCAAGCTCGTCTGGCACCGCGGCGATGAGCCGCTGTGCGAATTGCGCGATCTCGATTTCGCACGCGACGGCGACCATCTCCTCGTCAGCCGCGTCCTCGCACCGCCGGATGTGAGCGGTTACGCGGATGTGCTCGCCACCTATCTGCGCTTCCACCGCGACCTGCGGTCGTGCGGGCGAGGGAGCAGCGGCAGGGCGCCTTCACGATCTACGAGGAGCATCGCGACAAAATCCTGCGCGTCTTTCGCCAGCAACTCCTGGAGCGAGTCGGTTATCGCGTCGAGCACGTGCTGCGCGAGCTGCTGCAAAACGCGGAAAGCGCCTACGCAAGCCAGCGCGAGCCGAAGCCGGCGCAGCGCCCGTTTCTCGTCACCGTCGCTCCAGGCGCTTCCGAAAACATGCGGCGGGTCGAGGTCGCTCATGACGGGCGCGCGTTCAACGCGATGGACAAGGACGGTCGCGAACGCGACGACACTCACCGCATCGTGAGCCTCGGAGGTGATCGGCAACAAGCGGTCGAGGAACTGGGACGCTTCAATCGCGGTTTCAAATTCGTTTTCAACGTCACGCGGCGGGTGCAGGTGCGCAGCGGCGCCTATGATTTTTCGATTGTCGATCTGCTAATCCTCGCGCCGCCGAATCCGATGCCGCGCGACGGGGCGTTTTCGGCGCGGACGACGTTCGCGTGGGAATGTGCGCTCGCACAGGCCGAAGAGCTCCTGAGATGGAATGGCAATCGGCCGGTGATCGCGCGCGTTGGCGCGTTTTCTCAGCGGCGCTCGTCTTCTTGCGCGAAGTCACGCAGGTCGTCATCCGCTACCGCGAGAAAACGTGGAACTGGGCGATCGACCGAAAGGTGGAAGCCGATGGCTGGACACGCGTGCGCGTGGTGAGCGTCGAGGCTGGTGAACAGACGTTTCGCGTGCTGGCTGCGACTTCGCAACAGCGCTGGGCTGGCGGCGCGCGCCGGCTGGCCGTCGGCTTTGAACTCGATGCGCATGGCCGGCCAAACGCCCCGCTGCCGCTCCGCTCTATTTGTTTTTCCGAACGGAAACGACAGGGCTGTGCGGGCTGTGGTTCAATGGCGATTTCGACGTGGCCGAAGATCGGCTCGCGGTGCGTGACAACAGCAAGAACGCGGCACTGATCAAGGAAGCTCTGGCCCTCGCTATCGCGGAAGCGCAGCGGCAGATCGCGGCGCAGCCCGAGGCCGCGATGTGGCTGGCGTGGGCGCGCGTGCTCGCGCCGCAGGATGGCCGAGAATGGGTGCGCGCGCGCCTGCACGAGGACACGGCAAATTTGCGTGCCGGCTTCGACGCGGCGGCGGCGATGCTGACGGCGGCCATCCCGCACGAGGGACGGCTACGGCGCGCGGAGCAACTGCGGCAGCCGACGAATTTCCTGCGGCGAGTGGCCGGGAGATTTGCCGCGGCGTGGGAAATCGACGGCTCGGATTGGATCGAACCGGAGATCGGCGCGGAGCTCGACCGATTCGCGGAGCGCTCCGGAAAATTTTGGCTCGACGACCACATCAAAGAGCACGGTGCGCGGCACGACTTGCTGCGCCGCATCCGCATACGCTCCTCCGCCGGTTTTCCGCAGCGAATTTGTCCGCTCGGCGATTGAGCAGCAGGAGCACGATCGAGCGCTCAACGCGATCGCCCGCTTTCTTCCCCGCGACCTTGAGCCGGAGCCTGAACCGGCATCGCTTGAACTCGCCGACCTCCTCGAGTGGTGGGAAGACAAGCGCGATCTCGCGCCTTACACCCTCGATGGGGACTGGTGGCCACTGCTTTTCCCCGGCGCGGAGACGCCAGACCGCGCGACCTTCTTCGCGACGTGCTGACTCGGACCGGCGACGACGATGGCCGGCTCGCCTGGTATCAAGTGCTCAGCGTGCCGTGTCTGCTCGCAATTCCGCGGCCGGTGCAGCGGACGCGCCCGTTCTGGCAGCAAGAGTTGGGGGCGCGAGAATTCTGGAGGCGCACGGCGGCGGAAGGGTTCGGCGCATGGACCGATCAGCTCTTCGCGGAGCTGATCGCGCGGCCTTTCGATGATCCCCGGGCCAGCGGCGAAGACGCCGAATCGGGCGGCGCGTCTTTGATGACGTGCGAAATCTGCACGCTGGTTTTCGAAAACGATTTCGCGGGCGCGTTGGTCGACGCGGCGGTGCGCGGCATCGGGCTCGCCGATTTTCTGCACAACGGCAACCGCCCTGATCTGATGCGGTTGACCGTGTCGGTCAAAGCGCCATTGCGCCCGACTTCTTCTGCGGGAAATGCCCGGCTGGGAATTTCCTCGCGGGCGACATGCATCCACCTTCGCTCTTCGTATGCCGGCCGGTGCGCCTCGCCGCGGCAGATTATGGCCTGATCACGCCCGAGCAGGCGGAGCGTTACGACTTCGCCGCGCTCCAGGAAACCGACGAGCAGATCCGCGCTGCGCTCGCCCGTGACCCTGCGGGACGCGAGCTCCTGCGCGATTACGACATCCCCCTGCTGCACTGGAGGCTGACGCATTGAGCCTGCCCGTTGCCGGTCAACGTGTGATCCTTCGCCCGCGGCCGGAACTTGGCTTCGGGCGTGTTCGTTTGATTGAGGAGGACGCTTTCGGCGAGACCCGGTGCCAGGTCGAGTTCGAGCATCGAGACGGGTATCTCGCAGTGCCACCGGCGGAGCTCGAGATCGTGCCGTGGCCGTGGGAGGAGTTCGCGGCGGGAGCACTCGGCGTCATCGAAGTTTTCCGCCGCAAGCTACTAGCGGGCGTGGTAGTGGGAGAAAATAATCGCACGGGCGCATTCCTGCGTGCGGCCACTCAGCCGCTACCGCACCAGGCCTTCCTGCTCGACAAGCTGCTCTCGGGAAATCGCTTCGGGCATGTGCTCGCGGATGACGTGGGCCTCGGCAAGACGGTTGAAGCCGGGCTGATTATCATGAGTCTTTTGCAGCAGGAGGCGGAGGCGCGCGTCCTCGTGGTTTAGTCCGGCCGGTCTGACGCTGCAATGGCAGGATGAAATGGACGAACATTTCCAGCTCGTGTTTGCCATCCTGGGCCGCGACTTCAATCCTAGCACCGCCGCGGGCTGGCGCGGTCGGCAGCTCATTATTGCACCCCTCGATACGGCCAAGCGCGAGGATCACGCGGCCACCCTTCATGCCGTCGGCCCATTCCACCTCGTCATTTGCGACGAGGCGCACCGGCTTTCCGCGCGACGCGAATTCCTCTCCGGGGAGTTGCGGACGACCGCGAACTATCGGCTCTTTCGCGAACTCGTCGAAGACGGACGATCGACTACGTCACGGGCGGCGACGGCGCAACCCGCTCGCCGCGGCTGCTCCTGCTCTCCGCGACACCGCACCAGGGCGACGACTTGCGCATCGGCTATTTGCGAAGCTCGTGCGCCCGGATCTCTGCACACACGACGACGACGAAGTGACAGCGGATTTCACGTCCGAGAACCTGCGCGAGGCGATCACGCGCACCGCGAAGTCGCGCGCGACGGATTGGCAGGGGCGACCGCTTTTCAAAGGCCACGTCGCGGAGACGCACGAGGTGGATTGGACGGAGGAAGAGCGCGAGGTAGCGCGGGAGCTCACGCGTTACATCCAACAGAGCCTGCTCGTCGCGGAGAATGCGGGAGCCGCGCGCCACTCATCATCGAACTGGTGATGCACACATTTCACAAGATCGCCGCGTCGAGCTGGCACGCGCTCGAGGAGGCACTCGATCGGCGGCAGGCCGCGCTCCTCGGGGCGGTCGTCGCGCCCTTGGGCGACGACGATCCCGAGACCGATGAAGACGAAACGACGCGCGGCCTGGCGCAGCCGGAATGGTTTGCGGGCGAACAGCAAATGATCGGCGCGCTGCTTGAGCGCGTGCGCGATCTCGAAAACGACAGCAAATGGGACGCATGCGCGGACCTGTTGCGCGCGATCGAGGCCGCTGAGCCATGTGCGAAGGTGCTTTTTTTCACGCAATACCGGGCAACACAAAGCGCCCTGATCGAGCGCCTCGCAGAGATCTTCCCCGATGCGGGCGTGACCGAGATCCATGGCGGCCTCTCGCTTGATGAGCGGCGTGAGGCGCGGCGAAGCTTCGAAGGCCCGGCGCGATTTCTCGTCTCGACCGAGGCGGGCGGCGAGGGCGTGAACCTGCACCGGGCTTGTCACGTCGATGATCAATTATGATCTACCGTGGAATCCGATGCGGCTGCAGCAGCGCATCGGCCGTCTCGATCGGTATGGCCAGCAGGCATTAGTGCAGGTGTTCAATCTCCGCGTGCCCGATTCGTGGGACGCGCGCATTTCCATCCGCATCCACGAGCGGCTCGCCGTTGTGCAAGCGACCATGGGGCCAATCGCCGGCGGGCTGGAGGACTACCACGAGATGATCCTCGGGAACGTCGCCAGCCATGTCGATGCGCCGCGCATTTTCGCCGAGTGGCGTCGCGATCCGCGCGCCGCTGTGTCCGACGCGCAGATTGATGATTGGGTGAGGGAAGCGGTCGCATCGGCTCGCCGATGGGAGCAGCTTTTCAGCCGCGATCTCGGTCTCGGCGCACTGCCGGCGCAGGCGCAGGTGGAAGGCGCGGTCTTCCGCGCCGCTTACGACGCGTGCCTCGGCGCGCATGGCCTGCGGCTCTCCGACACGCGCACCTCGGCGCAGCAGATCATTCCTGGCGTTTTTCATTTTCCGCTGCCGGCGGAAGTTTCGCGGGCGGGAATTGCGCGCCTCGCGTGAAGTTTACGTCGTCTTCGACAAGGAGCGATTCGCGGAAGTCCGTGGCGAGGTGCTTGGCCGCGCCCGCGGGCAGGAAATCAAACCGGGACTGGCGGGCTTTGGTGAGCCGGTCACCGATTGGCTTTTCCAAAGTGCCTTCGTGCCGCGCCGCGGCGAGAGCGCGTTTGCCATTCGCGCTGGGGAGGGAATGGACGCACGGCCAAGGCTGGCTCTTTGTCGCGACGCTGCGCTGGCTTGGAGCGGCTCGGCGTCTTCGCGCGCCTGACAGCCTCGCTGCTTGTTTCATCGCGGACGCGGGCGAACCGCGGCTGCTTTCCGCTACGGAGCTCGCGTCCTTGGCCAAAGGCGCGACGCCATCTTCCGCGGGGGCGGCGTCGAATGACGCGCCGCACGATGTTGCCCGCCCACTGGTGCAATCGCACCTGCGCGCTCTCGCCGAGCAGCGTGGTGCGCACGCCCGCGCGAACGCCGGTTGGAACTGGACGCTATTCGCTCGCGTCGGCGTTGGCGGAGGCTCGACGTAAGGCTTCGCGAAACCATCTTCACGCACAAACTCTATGAAAACCACACTCCCCTTCCGCCATCTCTCGATCCGCGTCCCGTGGCACGATGCGGGTTGGGACGGGACGGTGTGCCAGAGGCCGCTGAGTAACAACGCGTGCCTGTGTTTGAAAGGCATCAGCGAAAGCCGCGACGATCCGTGGGAGGCGGCGCATGCGGGCGAGGCGATGGCCGACTTGCCGGACAAAGTGCCGCCCTGCCTGCGCGAGCGGGCGGGCTTCATGTCGGGCCGGCCGGTCACGCTCTCGCTCACACACAAGCTCGGGCACGACGAGGACTACGAGCACATCCAACCGACGCCGCTCGAGATGCCGGCGTGGTCCGCGCCCGGCGTGCCTTTCAACTGGCTGAACCGCGCTGGCGCCGCCGCGCGCGAGGAGCGGCTGGCGATCGGCTACGATACCGGCCGCGAGCCGATGGACCGCTGGAAAGCCACGGGCACGTGGGTTCTGCATCCGGAGAATCAGCGCGCGTGCCTCGAGTCGTTTTGGAGCGCGATCGTGCCGGGGCGCTCGCTCGTCTTTTTCTACGCAAAGGCGATTCCCGGCGTGGAGGACAACCGCCGCGTGCTCGTCGGCGTGGCACGGGTGAGCGAGCTGAAGCCGCTGCGCGAATACATCAAGGGCGACCCCGCGGGCGTCGGTGCGTGGATGTGGGAGCGGCCGGTGCTCCACACGTTGCGCACCGATTTTCGCGACGGATTTTTGCTGCCGTATCAGGCCCTGCTCGCGGCGATCGACGTCGGGCAGCCGCTGCATCTGCCGGAATTCGTGGCCTTCGCGCCGGAGGAGCATCGGATGGAATTCAGCTACGCCACGGAGCACGTCACCGGCGACGCGGCGCTCGGCGCGCTGGAGGAAATGCGGCGCGCGCTAATGCGGTGCTCAGAGGTGGTGCCCGGGCCTTGGGAACGCGTGCAGGCGTGGATCAACGACCGAATCATCGAGGTGCGCCGGCAGCGCGGAGCCTGCCCGGGGCTCGGGGCGGCGCTCACCGCCTTCGGGCTGCCGCTCGGCGAGATCGTGGCCGCGGCGCTCACCGCGGAGCTGCGTGACGACGAAGATCCGTGGGCGCGCGTGGAGGCCGCCTTCGCCGACCCGAAGAAACTCCCGGCGCCGCTGCGCTCGCAGATCACCGTGTCCTTGAAAGGAAAGTGGAAGGTGCTGACGAAGCCGCGGCGCGCGTGGCTACGCCTGCTCTCTCGCCTGGCGCTCACCGCGGATCAGGCGGGCATGCTGTGGGACGAGGCGGAGCGCATTTTCACGCCGATCCGCGCCCGCGAGAGCGAGCTGCTCGCTAACCCGTATCTTATCTGCGAGCAGTGGTCGCAGCCGGCGGTCAAGGAGGAGGTGTTGGAGGATGAGGAGGGCAAGGAAACCGAAAGCATCACGGTCGTTCCGGCGCCGGGATTTTGGACGGTGGATCGCGCGGTCTATCTGCCGGCGGCGCTGGCGGCGCATCATCCGCTGCCTGGGCCGGAACCGGCTTGGGAGCGGGACGATGCGCGCCGCGTGCGCGCCTTGCTCGGGCACGTTCTGCGCGCGGGCGAGCGCGAAGGCCATGCGGCCCTGCCCTTGCCGCTGCTTGTGGAGCGAGCCGCCGCCCTCGGGCTCGAGCCGCCGCTCGGCGTCGATGCGGGGCTCATCGCGGCGCTGCGGGAGACGTGGGACGCGGCCGCGGAAGAGGACGATGCGCCCGAGGCGGAGCTCGTTTTTCACCAGCTCGCCGAGGGCGAAATCATGGTCCAGACCCGCGCGCGCGAGGAGGTCACGCGCATGATTCGCGGCCTGACGCGGCGCGTCCGGAAAATGAAGCGGCTCACGGTTGCGTCCAATTGGCCCGCGCGGCTGCGGGACAACCTGCCGCCCGACGATGGCACGGCGCGCGAACGCAAAGCGCGCGAGGAAAAAGCCGCGGCTCTCGCAGAGCTCGCGGCGTCGCCGTTCGCAGTGCTCGTCGGACCAGCCGGGACAGGAAAGCCACGCATTCTGCGGACGCTGATCAATGAACCGTCGGTGCAGCAGGGCGGCGTGCTGCTGCTCGCGCCGACGGGCAAGGCGCGCGTGCGCTTGCAAACGCCGACGGCGTATCCGGCGAAAACGGTCGCGCAATTCCTAATGCGGCTGCATCGCTACAATACGGCGACGGCCGCTTATTTCATGAACCCGGACGAGAAGGGCGCGACTCAGCTCAAGACGGTGATCGTGGATGAGGCGTCGATGCTCACCGAGGACCAGCTCGCAGCGCTGCTCGATGCGGTGCGCGCAGCCGAGCGGGTCGTGCTCGTCGGCGATCCGGGGCAACTACCGCCCATCGGCGCGGGGAAGCCGTTCGTCGATCTCGTGGAAGCGCTACGGCCGGCCGAGGCCTGCTGGCCGCGGGTTGCGCAGGGTTATGCGGAGCTCACGCAGCGCATGCGGCAGGATCAGCGCGACGAGCGCGTGCCGCTCGACGTGCAACTGGCTCCGCCTCAGCCACTGCGCAACGGTTTACGACGGTCAATTTGGACGAACCGGAGTAGCGCGGCGCCCGCATCCGGTCAAAGTGAAAGACGCCGCCAGCGGACGCGAAGGTTGGTATGAGCAATACCTGATTCATCGGACGCGCGCTGGGACACTCGTCAGCTCAAAAGCGGAGGTGGTGGTAGCCAACGAGCTTGATTACGCCCGCGAGAAACGGTGGCTGACCTATGGATACGAAGAGCGCCTCCCGCGGCCGACGGATCTAGCCGCCTTCCGGACTTCACCATTCGTGACGAGATAGGCCGCACCTTTTACTGGGAGCACTGCGGCATGCCTGACGATCCCGGGTACGCGGAACGTTGGCAGGAAAAGCTCGCCTGGTATGCCCGGCAGGGTATCGAGCAATGGCATGAGACCGAACGGCCTGACGGACAGTTGATCGTGACGCAGGATGCCGGAGGCCGATTGGACGCTTCGCGAGTGAAGGAGATTATTCGGACAATTTTTTCCGGATAGGGTGGGTGGCCTAAGTGAAATGCGGTTGACGCTCCCAAGACTTGTTTGTGGGTTTTGGGAATGGAGTTCGAATCTGTGCTGAAAACGGCAAATGGCCTACTCGATCTCGGATTGTTCGAGGAAGCAGCGAAGGAGTTGACGAGGGTGCCTGAAGAAGAGAAAGCACGGCCGGCTTTTCTCCGGGCGTTGCTGCGCGTTCAGCTCGCGCTTGGACACTCTAAAGCTGCAGCCGAGACCGCAGCGCAACTCCGCTGCAGGGACAAATACTTGCTATATGGAGCACTCGATATCTCCATAGCACTGAGTTTTGCCGGAAGGCTTATAGAGGCACGGTCGGTAATGGAGGCATTTGCACAATTCAAGATGGGTTATCCTTCGGAGGCTTATCATATGGCCTGTCTGGAATCGCGTCTCGGAAAATTTGAAGCTGCGACGCGCTGGCTTCATCTGACTTTGCAGCAATCCGAGGTTTACTGCACCAAAGCGCCCTTCGACTCCGATCTTATTCCACTGTGGAAATCTGTCAGGAGTGAGCCGCTTACATTGGAACAAGCACACCTGCTGCTCGATCCCTGCTTTGACGTTCTACTCGGGAAGAGTGCTGGCGATCTAGCACAGAAAAGTCAAATCGACTCCAACGATTTGCGGGCTTTTCCGGAGAGTTGGAAGCGACTCTTTCGGTTCGACCCGACGAAGGGACTTTTTACAATTCATGCTTTGACGGCGACTCAGTTCCCCTTTCAACGAGATGCTTGTCTCGCTTGGTTTCGCAAGCGCGCGGAAATTTTCCTTCGCAATCTGCAAATTGGCCGCGAACGGGCGTTGACTGTCGTGTTGGCAGCACAATGCGAATATGCACTCAAGTATTTGCAAATCGGCAACTATTTCGCCGCGCGATGTCATCTGTTATGGGCTCTGGCCAAGAAGCCGGAGTTTCTCTCAGAATACCGCTGCCACAAGGATTTGCACGCAATGCGCTTTCTCCTCGACGAAATTCATTGGGCCAATGGCATTGATCCGCAATGGAGTCATTTTCTCGTTCGAGCATGTTTTCCTAGCGCAGAGATGAATGTGCCGGAGCTTCTTGAGGATGTGCCGGTCGCGCTACGAAACACTTCCCTATACTTGTTGCAAATCGGTTCTGTCGCTCAGGAGAACGGAGATTATGTCCCAGCCGTTCAAAGCTGGATAAAGCTGTCCGCGAATTGGGCGAAAGATATCGTGGGATATGCAAATGGTGTGACCTGTTTGCTGCACATGCGGATGTGGGACCGGGCTAGAACCCTTCTGTGTCTTGCGCCACGAGCATATCGATCTTTCCACCTCTGCCGCTCACAATGCCGTCAATTGCGGCTGCGCAATATTGAGGCCGACGCGCCCCCAGCTACTTTGCCATTGCATTGGCAACCCGAAGTGGGACGAATCGCGAAGGGGTATTCCTGAAACGTTAACCCGACGAGGATAGAGATGGTTGCATGATCTTGCTTAATGCCTCTCATCTCCCCGCGCGAATGAGCGCGAGCAGTTCGCCGAGCAAATTGTCGGCATTAACCGGCACTTCTCCCGCTTTCAGTTCACCCGCGAGTTTAGCGTCGAGCTCGATCGCTTTCAGTTTGTCGGGCATTTTAATAGTAATGGTTTCGAAGCCGTTCTCGCCGTCTCTCTTCGCTGCCCACACCTGGCAAAGTCGGCTATTTTGATCTACTTCTCCAATCGGAGTGGTCACCACCGAGCGCAAGTAGGCGCGCTTCTCTTGTAGCGTTAGCCTCGTAGAGGCATTTTCCGATTCCCTGAGCGCCTCGAGTTGCTTTTTGACGTTAACATTAGTCAACAAACGCGACCCCGCGGATTTCGCCGTCGTTCGATCCGGACATTGATAAGCTTCCGCATAGGCCTCGGTAGCGGTTTTGCCCAGCACATAAAGTCGACAAAAAACGCTTTGACGACCGTTCAGTGAAGGGGTTCTGTCCGCATCGCATTCGGCCGCTTTTTTAATTGAACGCAGAAGCCTACGTCCCGGTGGCTTACCGATTTTCTCGGAAGGTGACGGGTCGTGATCATGATCGTTTACTTCCATGGACCCGATGGCTGCTATCGCCACAGCCGTAAAGGGCAATTCTTTTTTTTGACAAATGTTCGGCCCGCGAGGGGACGCAACTCGTTCAAAAAGCGGTCGGTTTTTGAACAGCGTTGTTTTCCTCGCAAAAGGAGGGGAGTTTTTGAACGGATGATGTGAGAAGCAGTCCCGTAAAAAAACTCACGTTAATTAGCTCCTCCTTAATTCGATCCCTGGGCGATTCCGGGTCCAGCGAAGTGCAGTTACCTATTGGGCTGATACTCGAATCTGCTTGTTCTCGTTCCAGGTTCATTTTACGGTATTGAGTCTTCAAGAATTTGCGGGCGCTGCAGCTGGAACACGCGAAGGAAGTGGTCGAGGCGGAGAAGCAGGTCGATCCTGTGGAGGAACGGAACCGGGCCAAGGAAGCCCTGACGGAGTTATTCAACGAAGCCAAAGGCAAGAACACCCACATCATCGTCGAGCGCATCGTGGCGGACATCGACGACATCGTGAAAAGGTGCGGTTCCCCGACTGGCAGCACACGACCCAGGGCGAACGTCTCGTGCAAAAAGAACTCCGTCGCACCCTGCTCAAATACAAGCTTCACACCGACCAGGAGCTGTTCGATAAGGCTTACGGCTACATCCGGCAATATTATTGAGGCCTCCGAGGGCTCGCTTCCGTCGCGGTAAATCGCGTCGAGCAGACTGGCTGCATTTCGGTCAGCCCCCCGGATTCCACGTGACCCAGACGTGCCGATATCTCCCGTGTAGAAAGGGGTCATATTGTCATTCCATCTTTTGCTTCTCCCGATCGTAGGCAGTGGTGATGTAGGCGGCGGCGTTGCCTCCGCCCGCCGCTTTTTCGGCCGGTGTCTTAGCTTTCCAATCGGATACCGCAAGCGCCATTGCCCGTCTGGTCAACTTCAAGCGCTTCATCCACATTGCACCGTTCGTGGCCATTTCCCGCGGGCCGACAGCGTTGCAGAGGTCCCGCCAGACTTCATCATCGATAGTCTCCTCAGTTCTCGCGAACGTGGCAGGAGCGACCGTTCCAAGGCTCTCGGTGCTCTGCCGGTGAGTCGAATCCTTCCCACTCGACTGAGCCCGAATTGATGGCGCACAAACAGTCGGCGAACCCTTCCAGAGCGACCTGGCTTCGCGCGCGCTGAGACTCGGTATTTTGAGTCCTCTTTTCATACCTCTTTTCGTGTGAACTCAGTTCACACTTCTCCGCCTTCCCGCATCCACGGATGTTTGAGGAAACGATACCGTTTAACGCCTCCCCTTCCAGTTCCGTCCCGCTCGATAAGATGGCGATTCTCTAGGGAAATTAACGATATTCGATGATCTGCGGCTTCGACTGATCCCAACCTGGTTCGCGATCGTCGAATGCGAGGCCCACACGACGCCGTGATTACCCGCGAAAAAAACTAGCCGTGCATATACCAGCTTTTCTCCTGGCGTTGCCTCCGGCCTGGAGAGCAGCCACAGCGGTAGCGGCGCATAAAGCTCATGCTGCTTCTGCGGGATGATGCGCTCGCGCGGCCATGCGCACTCTAGCGGGGCCTTGCACAGCTTGTTGTATTCGCGCGGCTCCACCGGCTCGTCGTGGGCTCCGGCAACCGTCAGCATTTTCTGCGCGGCATTGAGGGCGCGTTTGTTTGCGTCCCGAGCCTTGTCATTCGCCGCGCCGGCTCTGAATGATCAGCGCGATAGTAGAGAGGAAAGATTGCTTGTCCTTCTTCTGTATTTTGCCGAAACCAGGAACGCGCGTGAAATACCGTCCCTTGGCTTTGCATTGTGCCAATGATTGACACGTTGCCACCAAGCCCAATCGTCAGCGTGCCATCTGCATTTTCGACATACTCGACATCGACACCATTCGCGCCCCGAAAAACCTTCTGGCGGTTGGTTGCGAGGTCTGGCGCTTCGTCTACGGTGAAGAGCGGGAGCTGGGCGGGCTGTGAACTCACGCCGTGCGCTTGGCGGGTTTGCCGGTGGGGAGGGCTGGTTTGGTGTTCGCCTTTGGATTGGTGAACTGGCGGCTAAATTCGCCGCGTGCCGCGCGATAATTGAACTCGAGGATGGACTCGTGCGGCACATAATGCCGCCCGGCGATGTTAACCGTTTTGATCCAGCCACGTTTGCGAAATCTCCATCCGCTCACGGGCGAAAGCCCCATCTCAGCAAGAAATTTGTCAAGGCTGACGGGTGGATGCGCCTCTCCCGTCGTTAAGCACAACCGGGCTTTCGTCTCAATTCTTTGCGTAGCTGCGTTGAGCATCGCGACATTTCATGTCAGGAGCTCTCTGAACACAAATAGACATGGTGAACTTTTATATCTACCTGAGGATCAGTCACAAAATTTAAGTCCAAGATTAGCTGCATCCTTCCAAAGTTGACCTCGCGGCCCCATTGAATGAGGATATCTTGGGCACAGGGCCTTAAATTCGTCTCTCCATTCCGCACGCGTAGGGAACTCACCGCGATTCCCACACCTGACGTAATTCCAAGAGCGAATCATTTCATTGCTCTGTTTATCAACGTAACCCCCAGGAACCTTCGAGCGGTCGATCACATCGGCAACCGAGCGGAAAAAATCAGCATTCCGTTGTCTCAACGCTTCGATGAAATCCGTTAAGAGCTCTGCCACGGGTTTCTCGCACTCTAATCGTCGCGGGTGGAATGGGACGTTTGCCTCCTTCATATAGCAGTCGGAAGTGCATGGCTACTTGATCCATGGGATCCTTGCTTTTTTGGGCTTGCCGGATTTCTTTGGGCGAAGGTGGTGGCAAAACGGGATGCAAGAAATCCAGTGCTGTATAAGTCTTCCGCGCGAGCTCATCAAACCTTCCCAACTTCACGTTCAATTCACTATCACGAAAAGATTGAGAGGCCGCCGGCGCACCTTTCCGATTGATAAATTTAGGTTTCATGAGTCACGCGACAGCAACAACACCTAAACCAAAGTTTAGTCGTCGGGCGGCCTGCCGACGATGATCTTGCAGCAGATGCCCATAAACTTTCCCGACCAGGATTCCCCCGTCTTTATGCCCCATCCAGGCGGCGATGGTCATAAAATCGAGTCCTGCCATGACGCAAAAGCTGGCGAACCAGTGGCGAAGATCATGAAAGCCTACCCATTCCAGGTTCGCAGCCGCGCGCGCCAACCGGAGGCTTTCGCGAAAGGTGCGGGCATGTTCATCGCGAGAGCCGCGCTGAGGCGAGGGGAAGAGCCATGAGCAATCGGGCGCACGACGCGCGGCCATGTCACGCAGTAAAGCGCCGAGCCGTTCGTTGAACTCCACCTCCCGGGTCTCGCGATTCTTCGAGACGCCCCCGGCCCCGATGAGCACGCGTTCTTCAGCGAAATCCACATCCACCCAACGCACCTTGAGCGCTTCCTGTTCCCGCGCGCCGCTGTAGGCAAGGAATCGCAGGTAGTCGGCGAACTGCACCGCATTCTTCGCGCACGCGATTGGCACCGCGGCGAGCAATCGCTCGAATTCTGCCGGCGTGAGCAATCCGCGCTTCGGCGACTCGGGTTCTTTGAGTTTTTTCAGTTTGAGTGAAATCAAATCGGCTTCGCGCAAATAACCGTCATCGACTGCACGCTTAAGCACATTGCGCAGCGCGACCTGATCGAGGTTCACCGTGCGCGGCGAGAGGCCGGCCCGCAGCCGCTTGTCCTTGAAGCTGGCAATCATCGGTGTGGCGATGCGGTCAATGCGCACATCCCCCAAGTGCCGAATCCAACGATCGAGTGCCTGCCGTTCGTTTTCGAGCGTGCCAGGTTTTTTCTGCGCGATCTCGGCTTTGCCGAAATACGTTTCGACGTAGGCAGCGAGCGTTGGCTTGTGCCCGCACGTCGGCAGTGCACGCTCGCGGCGGGCGTTGCGCAGAACATCCATCGCCTCCTTGGCTTCGTTGAGCGTCTCGACCGGCGCGCCATCGGCGGTGCTCAGGGGGAATTTGCGCGCTGTCTTTTTGCCGTCGTTGCGGTCCATCCAAAGCTGGCCGTAGAAGCGGCCGTTGCGGGAATAGATTCCCCGCACTCGGCGGTTGCGCGAATCGCGGACGCCGATAAACTGCGCCGTATGTGGATGAGCTTCCTCCGACGTGTTTCTTTGCCTTTCGATGCATTTCATGCCGTTGCTCTAGCACAAATTCTAGCACAACCGCAAGCCATTTCCTTTTCTACAGAGAAGCCAGGGTGGCGAAATTGGCAGACGCGCCAGACTTAGGATCTGGTTCCGTAAGGAGTAGGGGTTCGAGTCCCCTCCCTGGCACTTCTTCTGTAATTGCCCGGTGGGTGCAAGATGTCATGCTCCATCCCTATGCTTCCG
This sequence comes from uncultured Verrucomicrobiae bacterium, assembly GCA_963836755.1. GTDB lineage: Bacteria > Verrucomicrobiota > Verrucomicrobiia > Chthoniobacterales > Chthoniobacteraceae > JAJPJG01. The sequence continues at coordinate 419,770 of CAWIKF010000002.1, forward strand.
ATTAAGTTAGCCGCCAATGAATCTGTGGACAAAGTGCATGCTAATCCGGACCATCGATCAAATGACGTGCTTCGGAAGCACCACCACAAGGCGGTGCCCGAAAAGATTCGGAAAGGTTCTGGTCTATTCTTCTGAGGAGCGTCACTGACTTGAAAACGTTGGGAGCGAACGAAACCAAAACTTCAAGCTATTTGCTCCCGGACACGCCGCTGCATGATGAGCCACGAGACAACCGCCTCTCATCGGGAACCTGAAACAAAACAGACCGCTGCGAAGCACCCTTAGCTTTGGCGAGGCATTTCGATTCTGGCTAAAGCTAGGGTTTATCAGCTTCGGTGGGCCGACCGGGCAAATCGCGATCGTTCAAACCGAGCTTGTGGAAAAAAAGCGCTGGATCAGCCAGTCTCGATTTCTGCACGCGCTCAATTACTGCATGCTCCTGCCCGGCCCGGAAGTGCGCCGGCAGTGAAGCCGCTGTTGTTGTCCACAATTGTGGGTGGGAAAAGGCAGATTTCCTGCGCACTGATCGCGGCGGTTCGTGATTGGTTCCCGCCAGTGCCACGTTTAGATTTTGTTGCCCTGAGGAATATGTATGACTTTGTTGCAATCATACTTAATCTGCTAGTTTTCCTGCCGAGTATATCTCCGTTTGGGTTCACTCGCTTTTGATCGGACCTCCATTTTTGCACGATCAGAAAATCACAGTTTCATCGAGATTGGTTGAGCGAGTGGCTGTCGCCGCGGCACTTCTTCATCTACTATTCCGCTGCACAGCATCTGGAGAATCACCTATGACGACTGGAGGAGCGCGGTCGCTAGGAGACGAATCTACCAAAAAGCGGTTTTGCGCGCGTCCTTCACCTCGCAAGCTTCACTTGCGCGCGAGTAACTGACTTATGACCGGTTCCATCGCGTCTGCCCAAAGCTGGTAACCGGAGAGGTCAGGATGTAGGCGGTCGCTGCCAAGGCCTTTCCAGTTCACGTCGTTGGTGCCGTCAGGTTTGGTGGTCGTGACTGGAGGCATGAGCGGAACCAGATCCAGCCAGTAGACGGATTTGCCGTCGGCAAAATTCTTGATGAGAGCATTTGCCGCCATCATTTTCTCCTGCGCGCGCTGATTGGGCATGATGCTGACAAGAATCGTCTGCACGCTCGGGAAATTCGGTCTGGGTTCGGACGATGACGGCCTTGACGCCGTCGGCGATCTGCTGTGGCGTGTCTTTGGTATTGTTGGTGCCGATGAGGAGGACAGCCACTTTGGGATGCAGCCCGGTGAGGTCCACATGGTCGAACCGCCAGAGGACATTTTGGGTCGTGTCGGCGAAGACGCCAAAATTGAGAGCGTGTCGCATGGCGTAAGCTTTGTCCCAGACGGCCTTGCCCGGCCCGAGCCAGCGGTCGGTGATCGAATCGCCGATGAAAATGATGTCGCACGGCTGGCCCTTGATCGCCGCCATGCGCGCTTGGAGTGCTTTCCAAGGCCCGGGCTTGCTAATGTAGCGGACGTTCATTGCGGGCTTTGTCGAATCTTCGCCAGCGGGGAGAGGAGCTGGCGCTGTCGCCGTTTGCGCGCAGAGCACCAGCGGCCAGAGGAGAAGAATGGCGTAGGCGGAGAGCGTCCGGACTTTCATGGTGAGATCTAAGCTCAGCTGCGTCCCGGGCGCAATCTTGACCGGATGCGTTGCGCAGCCTAGACGAAGATTTTATTGTGCTCGCCGATTGAGCTTACGGTGACCTATAAAACGGTTTGTCTTTCGCCCGCCAAAGTGTCCAACGCCGAGAACTTCCCTCGTTACCCGTAACAATCCCGAGTTGCCCGCAAATGTGTTGCCTGGTGATTCGTGCATCAAAAGCACTTGAAGTGTGGACCCGCCTCCTTCGCCTCGCACCATGAATATCTACCCCCGCTCCCTTCTGCTCCCCATTTCCATCTTGCTCGCGCTCATGGATACCTCGCGCGCAGCGGACTACTATGTCGCTCCGCAAGGCAATGACTCACAGGCCGGGACGGTGGCCGCGCCTTTTGGCAGCATTGCACGGGCGCAAGAGGCGGCGCAGCCGGGAGATACGGTTTACTTTCGGGGTGGGCTCTACCAAATCCCCGAAGAGGAGATCGGACGGAAGCAGGGCATTTTCGCCTATGTTTTCGAGATGAACAAAAGCGGCCGGGGCGGGACGCCGATCAGGTATTGGGCTTACAAGGAGGAGAAGCCGGTCTTCGATTTTTCCCAGGTGAAAGCGGAGGGACTGCGGATCATAGCCTTCAATGTCACGGGCTCTTGGCTTCACTTCCGGGGGCTAGAAGTCGTCGGCGTGCAGGTGACGATGAAGACGCATACGCAGTCCGAGTGTTTCGAGAACCACGGAAGCGACAACATCTATGAGCGGCTGAGCATGCATGACGGGCAGGCGATCGGTTGGTATCTAGTCAGTGGATCGAACAATCTGGTGCTGAACTGCGACGCCTATCGGAACTATGACTACACCTCGGAAGGTGGATCGGGCGGCAACGTGGACGGGTTTGGCTGCCATCCGCGCAAGGGTAGCACAGGGAACGTGCTGAGGGGATGCCGCGCGTGGCTGAATAGCGACGACGGCTATGATTGTATCACCGCTTGCGAAGCAGTGACGTTCGACCATTGCTGGGCCTTCTATAATGGGTTCTCAGGGAACTTCATCAGCCGCGGAGATGGGAATGGCTTTAAGGCCGGAGGATGGGCGCGGACTCAGACGGCGCGGCTGCCACATCCGTTCCCGCGGCATACGGTGCGCTTCTGTCTGGCGGTAGGGAATAAGGCGAACGGGTTTTACGCCAACCATTCCCTCCAGGGAGGCGATTGGTTCGATAACACGGCGTTCCGGAACGGAAATAACTTCAACATGGTGGAAAGGGTAAACGATCCGGACGGAATTCATTTTGACATCAACGTGCCGGGCGCGGGGCAGAAGATGAAGAACAACCTCGGCTACAAGGGGCGCTCGGAGGTGACCTCTTTGAACCGGGCCGAGAGCGATATCAGTTACAACTACTTTACTTTGGATGTGCAGGTGACGGACAAGGATTTCGTCAGCTTGGACGAGAGCCAGCTGACGCGGCCCCGGCAGGCTGACGGGAGTTTGCCGGAAGTGACCTTCATGCACCTGGCGGAAGGGAGCAAGCTGGTCGACGCCGGAGTCGATATCGGCTTTCCGTTCCACGGGAAAGCGCCGGATTTGGGATGTTTTGAGCAGTAGCAGCGGCGGTGGCAGTGCGGAATGATTCCGCGGTGCCCACCATCTGCTCCGCTTGATGCTTGCGATAGACGCACGTCAGCCTCACTGCTTCGGCCGGATCAATCTCCGCTACCTACAACATTGCCCGACCACTACGGAATTCTGTAACGGCTCGAGAAGGGCCGCACCGAGACAATGCGCGGGGAAGCCGTTTCTGATCGCGATTCTTGGATTCCAGTGGCATCCGGCACGTGCAGTCCCGTAGCGAATGGTGTTGAGGCCGGCATTGTATAGACTGGAACGCGCAACGCTGGAGGTATCTGCGGCATTTTCTCTCTTCTAGTAGAATTTTTCCCTTTGACCTATTTTTGCATTACTCTCCTCTTGGCATCTTACCCCAACGACAAGCTGTATATCTTAGCTTGAGACTTTCTCTAAATGACTAGACTCCTTTTCTCCGCCAGTTCTTTTTCGGCGCTCTCATCCTCTCTTTCGGGATCTCAACGCGAGCCGACAATGTGAGCCCTAGTTTTCCTCCAGTCGACAGTGAGCCGCTCGGCACGGTGAGTTCCGGAGCTATCGTGTTGCACGATAAGTGGCAAATGCGGGAAGAGGCCATCGTGGGCGATCACGGCGAGACGTTTTCCTCTCCCACGTTCGATGCAGCGGGCTGGTATCCGGCGACCGTGACCATCGCGAGAAAGGCCAGGGTTCGCATTTTCGGTCGCATTCTTCCCGGCAATAGGGCACTGCTGCATGTCAGTAGCGAGGTCGGGTTCGCACTTCGTTTTAACCCGGCCGATGACGAATGGGAAGCGGAACTGGACTTGCGGCCGAAGGAAATCAAGCGAGACATTCACGCGCTATGAATCTAGCCGCCAGCGGCTCGGCGAACGGCGCGGGGCCAACGCTGAGTCAAAGAGCCACGGCCAGCTCGGTCCTGGTATTCGCCATCCGGTCTCTGGCACCGCAAGACCACGATCATCGCGGCGCTTTCCATCGTGGGCATCCTGATGCATCTGGTCCTCCGCTTCGGCTTCCAGACAACTCCGGAAACCTACCAGGTTCCCTTACTCGCCACGCTTATCCTCGGCGGGCTGCCGCTTCTCTATGACCTGCTGCGGAAACTCCTGAAGCGGGAGTTTGGTTCCGATCTTCTCGGCGGTATTTCCATCATTACTTCCGTGCTGCTGGGCGAATACCTGGCGGGCTCGATCATCGTGCTGATGCTCGCCGGCGGTGAAGCGCTGGAGAGTTACGCCTTGCGCAGCGCCTCCTCGGTGCTGGCCGCGCTCGCGAAACGGATGCCGTCGGTCGCTCATCGCAAAAGCGAAACGAAATTGCTGGATGTGGCGCTGGCAGAGATTGCGGTGGGTGACACGCTGGTGATTTACCCGCACGAGATTTGTCCGGCGGATGGCGTGGTCATCGACGGCCACGGAGTCATGGATGAATCCTATCTCACGGGCGAGCCGTTCCAGATCACCAAGACCTCGGGCTCGACGGTGATCTCAGGCGCGATCAACGGCGAGTCGGCGCTGATCATTCGCACGACGCAGCGCGCCGCCGATTCGCGCTACGCGAAAATCATGGAAGTGATGCGCGAGTCGGAGAGCAAGCGGCCGCAGTTGCAGCGCTTGGGCGATCAACTGGGCGCGATCTACACGCCGGTGGCGCTGCTCGTGGCCGTGTTAGCCTGGGTGCTCAGTGGTGAATCGATTCGGTTCCTGGCGGTGTTGGTCATTGCCACGCCGTGCCCTTTGCTGCTCGCGATTCCCATCGCCATCATCGGCTCGATTTCCCTCTGCGCGCGGCGGGCGATCATCGTCAAGACTCCCGTGGTGCTCGAACAAATCGCCGGATGCCGCACCGCGATCTTCGACAAGACCGGCACGCTTACTTATGGCGAGCCGAAGCTAACGGAGCAACTCATCGCTCCGGGTTTCGACCAAAAGGAAGTGCTGACGCTCGTGGCGAGTCTGGAGCGCTACTCGAAGCATCCATTGGCGCGCGCTATTCTCGCCGCGGCGAAGGAGGCTGGCATCGCACTCCCCGAGGCGACCGAAGTAGGTGAGGAGCCGGGTCACGGATTGCGTGGCACCGTGTCCGGCCATCATTTGCAGATCACCAGCCGCAACAAACTGCTCACGCAGAATGTGGCCGGTGCCGGGCTTCTCCCGGCGCTCGCCGGTGGTCTCGAATGTGTGGTGGTGATTGACGACCATTACGCGGCGGCTTTGCGCTTTCGGGATGCGCCGCGCGCGGAGAGCCGCTCGTTCGTGAGCCACCTCGGACCGAAGCATCACTTCGCGCGCGTGATGATTGTTTCGGGAGATCGCGAATCGGAAGTGCGCTATCTCGCCGAGCAGGTCGGCATTACCGAAATCTTCGCGCAGCAAAGCCCGGAAGAGAAACTCGCCCTCGTCCGCGAGGAAACGGCGAAAGCGAAAACCCTCTACGTTGGCGATGGCATCAATGACGCCCCGGCCATGATGGCCGCCACGGTCGGCATGGCGATCGGACAAAATAGCGACGTAACCGCCGAAGCGGCGGGCGTGGTGGTCATGGATAACTCCCTCAGGAAGGTGGACGAGTTCATGCACATCAGCCGCCGGATGCGGATCATCGCACTTCAAAGCGCGGTGGGCGGCATGGCGCTGAGCGTCATCGGCATGATCTTCGCCGCCAGCGGTCATCTAAGTCCGGTAAGCGGTGCCATCACGCAGGAGATCATCGACGTTCTCGCCGTATTGAACGCCCTGCGGGCAGCGTTTCCACCCAAGGTGATCCATGATCTGTAAGCTGTCTCGATGGCTGTGGGCTGGTGCAGGGGCACTCGCGTTTGTCGCGGGCATCGTCAATGTCGTTGGCCTGCTCGGCTTCGAGCATCAAGCGGTTAATGGGCTGCGAGTCCGCCCCCGCCCGCAACGGCAACTCCGCGGTGAAGTTGACCTACGCCAATGCCGGGACCTCAGGGTCGCGCTATACCTCATGCCAATCCCCTTGGCGGTGGACGGTCAGGTAGTGTGCTACGCTCATGTGGATGTCAGCGGGTCGAAAGAGAGCTCGCAAACCGTATTGTTTGCCGATCTGGCGCCCGGCGAGCGCGAGGTGAAGGCGGGCGTCCCCGCGTTCCCCTGGACGCACAAGTCGGTGAAGATCACGGCGACTCCTCCAGCAGTCCGATTTGTCCGCCGCCGGTCAAGACCCTGGCCTCAAGCGAAGGCCCCGGCATGGAAGCCAGTCATTTGTTTGACGGCAATCTTTCCCTAATTCCGTCGGGAAGGCTGACGGCTTGGCGGCGTTTACATGGCCGCGCCCAAGAAAAACGCCCCCATGCTTTGGACCGACTACGGCAAATCGATCAAGGCCAACGGGGGTGGCTTTCGCGCAACCACCTTCCTCTCCGGGCGAGCGAAACCATACGACGCCGATCAATCTGTGGTTTTTCCCTACCGATCCAGGTGGCGGCCCAGTGGTCTCTCACGTGACCACCAAGCGCGGTCCCGATGAAGCAATAAGCATCCAGTGGCACAACGATTCTCTCTTGAGAGCTTATTCTTTCGGCCGTCCTCGCGTCGGCCAGTTTGTCGTCATGTAGCTCGTGGGGCACGGTGCCAGCGCCGGCGGCAGCGAATTGCGGCTGATCGCCCAGTAAAGAACGCACCGAAAAATTAGCGAAAAATTAGCGACTGAAATGGCTCCTCAGCGCAAAAATGCAGACTTAGCATCTGGTTCCGCAAGGATTAGGGGTTCAAGTCCCCTCCTTGGCACGCTCAGTGGAATGCAAAGCAGCTTGTCGCACGCGCGTCGCGGGTTAAATTGCGCCGCATGGAATTGATCAAAAAGGAGCTGACGCTGGAGTATTGGCCCGTAAACAAGTGGATCGAGGGCCGGCTGCGCGAAATTCCAGATGTTCTGAGCCAGGGCCAGACCCGCGATGAGCTGGAGGAGAATGTGCGCGAGGATTGCGCAGATTTGCTGCTCGACGCGGAGTTCGCGCGGCGGCGCGGCTACGGTCATCTCGACCCGGCCGATGTGCGCAACGCGGAGCTAAAGTATGTGGAGCTCGATCGCTTTCACGCCGCCTGCGCGCAGCTCCAATCGCTTTCGCCGGATCGGATGGAAAAAGTTTTTGCCTACATCGAAGATCTCATCGATCTCGAGGCGCTGGAGCGAAAGGCGGATGCTGACGAAGCGAACCGCCGCGCCGAGGATGCCGAGCCGGGTGAAGACTGGTAAATGGCGCGCCAATACACGCTGCAGCGCGGTCCGGGCGCCGGGATCAAAATTGATTATGCGGCGGAATTAAATCCGCAGCAATGCGCCGCAGTGACCGCGCCGCCTGGACCCGCGCTCGTGATCGCCGGCGCAGGTTCGGGAAAAACGCGAACGCTCATTTATCGCGTGGCGTATCTCATCGAGAATGGCGTGAGCCCGTCGCAAATTTTGCTGCTGACTTTTACCAACAAAGCAGCGCGCGAAATGCTCGAGCGCGTGACGAATTTACTGCCGAATGACACGAGCGGCCTGTGGGGTGGGACGTTTCATTCCATCGGCAACCGGATGCTGCGGCGCAACGCGGAGGCGGCCGGTTTTCGCCCCGGATTCTCGATCATGGATCGCGAGGATCAGCAGGACATGCTTGACGCCGTGATCGCCAGCGCCGGTTTTTCCACAAAGGACAAACGTTTTCCGAAAGGCGAGGTGCTCGGCGATATTTATTCATTCGCGCTGAACACGAATCGAAAAATCGAGGACGTGCTCGCGGAAAAGTATCCCTACTTTTTACCCTTGCAGGCCGACATCGAGGCGTTGCAAAAAAAATACGAGGCGCGGAAAAAGTCGGCGAACGCGCTCGATTTCGACGATCTGCTCGAGAAGACGCTGCGGATGCTGCAGACCGATGAGCGCGTCGCGGATTATTACCGGCGGCACTTTGAATACATCCTCGTGGACGAGTATCAGGACACGAATTCGATCCAGGCGGACTTCATCGATGCGCTCGGCGCTCGGCATCAAAACGTGATGGTCGTCGGCGACGATGCGCAGTCGATCTACTCGTGGCGCGGCGCGAATTTCCAAAACATTTTGCAATTCCCGAAACGCTATCCGTCTGCGGTTGTTTATAAAATTGAAACAAACTACCGCAGTGTGCCGGCTGTTTTACAAGTGGCGAATGCGGCCATCGCCGCAAATGTGCAGCAGTTTAAAAAAGAGCTGCAGCCGGCGCGGGACGAGGGCGCGATGAAGCCGGCGCTCGTGCCGCTCGCGGACTCGAACCAGCAGGCGCAATTCGTCGCGCAGCGCATTCTCGATTTGCGGGATGAAGGTTTTGATCTGCGTGAAATCGCGGTGCTTTATCGCGCGCACTTTCACTCCATGGAATTGCAGATGGAGCTGACGCGGCATGGCATTCCGTTCGCGATCACGAGCGGGCTCCGTTTCTTTGAGCAGGCACACATCAAGGATGTCGCGGCGTTTCTAAAATTCGCCGTGAACCCGCGCGATGAGGTCGCTTTTAAACGCATCGCGCGGCTCCTGCCGGGAATCGGCAATCGCTCGGCAGAGCAGCTGTGGAGCGGGTTTGAGCAAGGAGACGGAAATTTTGCGACGTTGCGAACTTTGAAAGTCCCCGCGAAATCGCAACGCGCGTGGGAGCAGCTCGCGCACACGCTCGAGGAGATCGCGCCGGGCGGAAAACCGAACCCGCCGAACGAGATGATCGCGTCGGTGCTCGAGGCGGTCTACGACGATTATCTGAAGGCAAAGTTCCCGAATTACGAAGCGCGCCGCGAAGATTTGAACGTGCTGCAAAATTATGCGCGCCAATACAAAGACGCGCATGAATTTCTCGACCAGCTCGCACTCATTTCAAGTCTTGAAAGCGAGACCGAACTTGGCACACGCGAGGAGGAGGACGAGATGGTGAATCTCTCGTCCGTGCACCAGGCGAAGGGCCTCGAGTGGCGCGTCGTGTTTGTCATTTACATGTGCGACGGCATGTTTCCGAGCTCGCGCTCGCTCGACACCGACGCCGCGATCGAGGAGGAGCGGCGCTTGTTTTATGTCGCGGTCACACGCGCGCGCGACGAACTTTATCTCACGTATCCGAACCTGCGGATGAATGCAGGCTACGGCGAAATGTTGCAGCGGCCGTCGCGTTTTTTAAACGAAGTGCCGAAGGCGCTGCTCGAGGAATGGCAGATCAGCGCGGCGTTTTAACATTTGTGTTCGTTTGTCAACGGCGCGCGCGGCGGCAATAATCGGCGCATGGAAAAACCGTCATTGTTGATTCTCGCCGCCGGGCTCGGCAGCCGTTACGGCGGCTTCAAGCAGATCGATCCAATCGGCCCGTCGGGCGAAGTCATCATCGACTATTCCATTTTCGACGCAGTGCGCGCCGGCTTTGGCCGGATCGTCATCGTGACCGCACCGGCGCTGGAAAAACCGCTGCGCGAGCATTTCGCAAAAACGCTCGGCGACGACATTGAGCTCGTTTTCGTTTTCCAAAAACTCGACGACCTGCCGAATGGATTTTCCGCGCCGGCTGAAAGACAAAAACCGTGGGGAACCGCGCATGCGATCTGGTCGGCGCGCGCGGCTTTGGACGGAGCTTTCGGCGTGATCAATGCGGACGATTTTTACGGGAAAAGTTCTTTTCGCGTGCTGCACGATTTTCTCGCGAACAAGCGTGCAGGCGAGTTTGCGCTCGTCGGATTCGAGCTGGCGAAAACACTTTCCGCGCACGGAACGGTCTCGCGCGGAATTTGCCGCGGCGATGCCGATGGCTATCTGATAAACGTTGTTGAACACACAAAAATCGAGCCGGACGCGGCGAAGGGCGCGCGTTCATGGATGGGCGAAAAGGAATGGCAGCCGCTCGCGGCAGAAACGGTGACTTCGATGAACATGTGGGGTTTTGATGGATCGCTGCTGCGAAACATGGAGGATGAATTTCGGAAATTTCTCGCGGCGGAGTCTGGCTATCCGAAGTCGGAATTTTTCATCCCGACGGTCGTGGATGCCTTGATTCAGCGCGGACTTTGTCGCTGCAAAATTTTAAAAACTTCCGAGCAATGGTTCGGCGTGACTTACCAGGAAGATCGCGCGGAAGCGGCGCGGACGGTGCGCGAATTGACGGCGCGCGGCATTTATCCGGCATCGCTCGCGCGGAACTGAAGCGCGCATGAAGGCAAAGTCGCGCGAATCTTTCTCGAAAATAATCTGTGTCCAATCCGCGGAATCTGTGGCTTGCTGACTTTGATTTTTCTCGATTGTCTTGCATGAAAATTTACATCGACGGCGCATTTTACGCGGAAGCTGACGCGAAGATTTCAGTGTTCGATCACGGGTTGCTTTACGGCGACGGCGTGTTCGAGGGAATTCGTTTTTACAACGGCCGCGTTTTTAAATTTGAGGAGCATCTGACGCGGCTGTGGGAGTCGGCGCGGGCCATTTGTTTAACAGTGCCGATCTCGCGCGAGGAAATGTCGGCGGCGGTGCTGGAGACGATTCGGCAGAATAATTTGCGCGACGGTTATGTGCGGCTGGTCGTGACGCGCGGCATTGGCAATCTCGGATTGAGCCCGGACAAATGCCCGCGCGCGAGCGTGATCGTCATCGCGGCGACGATCGCGCTTTATCCGGAGGAGCTGTATCAGCGCGGGCTGGACGTGATCACGTGCGGCACGCGGCGCATGTCGGCGGCGGCATTGAGCCCGGCGATCAAGTCGCTCAACTATTTAAACAATATTTTAGCGAAGATCGAGGCGAACCAGGCCGGTGCCGGCGAAGGGCTGATGCTCAACGAGCAGGGAAACGTGGCCGAATGCACCGGCGACAATATTTTCGTGCTCAAGCGCGGCGCGCTCGTGACGCCGCCGATCAGCGCGGGCGGATTGCGCGGGATCACGCGCGAAGCTGTGTTTGAGATCGCCGCGGAATTTGGGATCAAAGTCAGCGAGCCGGAATTGACGCGCTACGATATTTACACGGCCGACGAATGCTTTCTCACCGGCACCGCCGCGGAGATCATCGCGGTCGTGAAGCTTGATCAGCGGCTGATTGGCGACGGACGGCCGGGACCGGTGACGCAGCGTTTCATCGATCGGTTCCGCGAGTTGACACAATCCACCGGCGCGCCAATTTACTCATAGAAAGTTTTTTCGAGAATGACCTGCGACGTTTGCAAAACCAACCAAGCGACGGTTTTTCTCACGCAAATTGTCGACGGCAAAATGCAGAAGGTGAATCTCTGCGAATCGTGCTCGAAGGAAAAAGGCGTGACTGATCCGACGGGATTCGCGCTGGCGGATTTGCTGCTCGGGCTCGGCGCCGCGCAGGAAATCGAGAAGGGCGGCAGCTCGGAAAAATGTCCGGTCTGCGGCTTCAGCCAGGCGGATTTTAAAAAGACCGGGCGGCTCGGCTGCGCGGTTTGCTACGACACTTTTGAGGAAGGGCTCGCGTCGCTTTTGAAGGCGATGCACAAGGGGACCACGCACGTCGGCAAAGTGCCGGCGCGGCTCGCGAAGTCGCTGCAGCTCGATGCGGAGCGGAAGCAATTGCAATCCGATCTCGACCGCGCGGTGGCGGAGGAAAATTACGAATCCGCCGCTGAGATCCGCGACCAATTGAAGCAGCTGGAAATTTCGCACGAATCCTAACCGCGTGAAATTTGCCAATCTTTTTTCCAGCTCCGGCGAATGGCTGCGCGGAGACGGGCCGCATCATCAGATCGTGATCAGCAGCCGCGTGCGGCTCGCGCGAAATTTGCGCGCCCACGCATTTCCCGGCTGGGCGAAAAAAGTCGAGCGCCTGCAAATCCTCGAGCAGATCAAGCCGCGCGTGGATGAGCTGCCGGAAATGCAGGACGCATTTTCCGAATATTTGCAGGACCTGACTGCGCTGGAAAAACAGGTGCTCGTCGAGCGGCACCTGATCAGCCGCGAGCAAGCTGCGAAGGGCGTTGGCAGCGCAGTCGTGATGAACCGCAAGCAGACGCTGAGTATCATGATCAACGAGGAGGATCATCTGCGGATGCAGGCGCTGCGATCGGGTTTGCAGCTTAAAAATGTTTTCAAATTGATCGACAAGGCCGACAGCGCGCTCGAGAGCAAACTCGAATTCGCATTTCATCCGAGACTCGGTTATTTAACAGCATGCCCAACAAACGTTGGCACCGGTATGCGCGCTTCCGCGATGCTGCACCTGCCCGCGCTCGTGCTGAGCGAGCAGATCAACCAAGTTATACAAGCTGTAAACAAAGTTGGACTCGCGGTGCGCGGACTTTACGGCGAGGGAACGGAGGCGATGGGAAATCTTTTTCAAGTCTCGAACCAAACCACCCTCGGCGAAAAGGAGGACGAAATCATCGCGCGGCTCAACCAGGTGATCGAAAAAATCATCGAGCACGAGCAGAATGCGCGGCAACTTTTGCTGCAAAAAAAACTCGGCACGCTGCTCGACCAGATCGGCCGCGGCTACGGCGTGCTCAGCCACGCGTATTCGATGACATCGAAGGAAGCGCTGAATTTGCTCTCGTTCATGAAGCTCGGGATCGACCTCGGATTTTTCCCGGAGGACAAGCGCGTGGCGATCGACGAGCTGTTCATGGAAACGCAGCCGGCGCATTTGCAAAAAAGCTCGCAGCAAAAACTCGCGGCGGAGGAGCGGGACTCGTTGCGCGCGGAGATCATCCGTGACAAATTAAAAGCGTTCCCAAAACCCGTGATTACCCAACCTTCCGGCAACGGCCATACCGAAGCACAAAATGATGAATAATTTCACTCCACGAGCTCAACAGGTTTTGGCGCTGGCCCGCAAGGAGGCGGATCGCTTCAACCATAATTATGTCGGGACCGAGCATCTGCTTTTGGGCTTGATCAAGCTGGGGCAGGGCGTCGCGGTGAATGTTTTACAAAAGATGGGACTCGATCTCGAGACGGTGCGGATGGAAGTCGAGAAACAGGTTGGCAGCGGCCCGGAGACGAAAATGGTCGGCAACATTCCCTACACTCCGCGCGTGAAAAAAGTGCTCGCGCTCGCGGGCAAGGAAGCGAAATCGCTCAACCATTCCTACGTTGGGACGGAGCATATTTTGCTCGGACTTTTGCGCGAAGGCGAAGGCGTCGCGGCGCGCGTGCTAAAAAATCTTGAGATCGATATCGAGCGGACGCGCAACGAAATTTTGAAGGAGCTTGATCCGAATTTCACGCCGTCGGAAGGCGAGCAGGAGCCGAGTTCATCCGCCGCGGAAGGCAAGGGATCGAAGGACGTGAAGACGCCGGCGCTGCGCGCGTTTGGCCGCGACTTGACGGAGCTCGCGCGCAAAAACGAACTCGATCCGGTCATCGGCCGAAAAAACGAAATCGAGCGCGTGATTCAAGTGCTTTGCCGCCGCACGAAAAATAATCCGGTGCTTTTGGGCGAAGCTGGCGTCGGCAAAACAGCCATCGTCGAAGGTCTCGCGCAGGAAATTGCGAGCGGCAATGTGCCGGAAATTTTGCGCGACAAAAAAGTGATCACGCTCGACCTCGCGTTGATGGTCGCGGGCACCAAATATCGCGGCCAATTCGAGGAGCGGATCAAGGCCGTGATGGATGAAATTCGCCGCAGCAAAAACGTGATTCTTTTCATCGACGAGCTCCACACGATCGTCGGCGCGGGCTCTGCGGAAGGGGCGATGGACGCGTCAAACATCATCAAGCCGGCGCTGAGCCGCGGCGAAATGCAGTGCGTCGGTGCGACCACGCTCAACGAATATCGCAAATATATTGAAAAGGATGCGGCGCTCGAGCGGCGTTTCCAAAGCGTGAAAGTCGAGGCGCCGAGCGTGGACGAGGCGATTTTGATTTTGAAGGGGCTCAAGCCGAAATACGAAGTGCATCACAAGGCGAAGTTTACCGACAGTGCGCTCGAGGCCGCCGTGAAACTTTCCGACAGGTATTTAACAGGGCGTTTTCTACCCGACAAGGCGATCGACGTGATGGATGAAGCCGGCGCGCGCGCCCGCATTTCATCAATGACGCGGCCGCCGGATGTGAAGCACATCGAGCAGGAAATCGAGGACATCCGCGCGGAAAAGGAAGCGGCGATCAAGTCGCAGGATTTCGAAAAAGCCGCTTCGCTGCGCGACACGGAAAAGCAGGCGAAGGACAAGCTGGAAAACATTTTGACCGAATGGCGCGAGCAGCGCGAAGAGAAGGAAGTCGTCGTGACGGATGAAGACATGATGCACATCGTCTCGAAGTGGACGGGCGTGCCGCTCAATCGGATGGAGCAAAAAGAAACGGCTAAATTGCTCGCGATGGAGAGCCAGCTTCGCGGCAAAGTCATCGGCCAGGATGAGGCGGTGATCGCGATCAGCAAGGCGCTGCGCCGCTCCCGCGCCGATTTGAAGGATCCGCGCCGGCCGATCGGCTCATTTATTTTTCTCGGCCCGACCGGTGTCGGCAAAACTTTTCTCGCGCAGACGCTGGCTGAGTTCATGTTTGGCGACCGCGACGCGTTGATTCAGATCGACATGTCGGAATACATGGAAAAATTCACGGCGTCGCGCCTGCTCGGTTCGCCTCCGGGTTACGTCGGCTACGAGGAGGGCGGCCAGCTCAGCGAAGCGGTTCGCCGCAGGCCTTATGCCGTGGTGCTTTTCGACGAAATCGAGAAGGCGCATCCGGATGTGATGCACCTGCTGTTGCAAATTTTGGAGGAGGGAAAAGTCACCGACTCGCTCGGCCGCAAAATTGATTTTCGCAACACGATCATCATCATGACCTCGAACGTCGGCGCCGATTTGATCAAGCGCCAGACTTCGCTCGGCTTCGGCGCGGCCTCGCGCGATGAAGGCGACTACGATGTGATGCGCGAGAAAATTCTCGAGGAGTCCAAACGCGTGTTTAAACCCGAGTTTATCAATCGTCTGGACGATTTGATCGTCTTTCACACGCTGACGAAGCCCGATTTGATGAAGATCGTGGATCTCGAAGTCTCGAAGGTGCTCGTTCGCGTGAAGAACAAAAACATCACCGTTTCGCTCGACACCAGCGCTCACGAGTTTCTCATCGAGAAAGGCTACGACCCGACCTACGGCGCGCGTCCGATGCGTCGTGCTGTGGAAAAATATCTCGAGGATCCGCTCGCCGAGGAAATTTTGCGCGGCAACATCAAGGAAGGCGATACGATCGCGGTCAGCGCGAAGGACGGCAAACTTACTTTTCGCACGCCCGAGCACGCCGAGCCTGCGGAAGCCAGCTAGCGCGGGAAAGCGAAATCGCAGGGACCGGCGAGGTCTGGCACCGCTGATGCTATCAAAGGTGGCAATGTCCGCGCACCTTCACGTTCCACGCAAGTTCATCACGGCCAAAAGACTCGTCACCATGGGGGCGGTGCTGACCATTGGTTCGATGCTGATCATCGCCAGCATTTCCTACCGCACCACGGAAAGTTATTTGTCCTCAAAAGGCATCGGCTCTTCGCGGCTCCAGCTCATCCAAAACGTGCTATCCAATCTCAAGGACGCCGAGGCTGCGCATCACGGTTTTCTGCTCACGGGCAACCCCACTTATCTCGATTCCTACAATGAAGCGCGGCTCGAGGTGAACCAAAACATCGCGCGACTCCGGGCGCTCGCGAAGCAAATCGATTTCACCGAGGCGAACGAGCTCAACGACATGCGCGAGATGGTGAACGCAAAACTCGCCGAGCTCGGCAACAGCCTCGAAATCCGTCGCAACTCAGGTCTCGAGCCGGCGATTGAGTCCGTAGTTTCCGGCGACAAGGAAAACAGCCTCGAGCGGATCCGGAAATTCATCATGTCGATCCAGGAGGACGAGTTGGAGCGCCAGGCAGACGTCGCGCGCGCGGACAAAGCGAGCGCGGCGTTTCATCAACATCTCACGCTCGGGCTCGTCGCGATCGACGCTTTATTTTTGCTCGCCGTCGGCTTGCTCGGCTGGAAAATCAACCGCCTCGAACACCTCGTCACCGTCTGCGCCTGGTCGCAGAAAGTGGAATACGAAGGCGAATGGATGCGCTTTGAGGAGTTTCTGGAAAAGCGTTTCGGCATCCGCTGCTCGCACGGAATTTCCGAGGAGGAAGCCAAAAAATGGTTTGTGCCGGAATTGCCCACCGACGCCACGGATATCAACATCAACGACGAAAGCGCGCTCGCGTAAAAGGGGGCGCGTGCTAACGCGCCGGCACCGTGCCCGGCGGCGCATCCGACAAACTTTTGAGATAGGCGATGATCTGCATCAGCTGCTCCTCGGTGATCCGATCCTTGAAAGTCGGCATCAAATTTTCGTAGCCGCCGGCGATTTGCGCGCCGGGCATCAGGATCGAATCGCGCAGATATTTTTCATCCGCAACCACCGTCTGGCCGCCATTTAACGGCACCGGCTTGCCGTAAATTCCCTCAAGCCGCGGCGCGTGAATTTTTGAATTTTCGCCGTGGCAGCCGCTGCATCCCAGTTGTGTAAACAGCTCTCTGCCTTCCGCGACCACAGGCACATTCCTGTCACCGCTCGCCATCCATTGCGCATACGCCGCGGGCTCCATCACTATAATGTGCCCGATCATTCCGGAATGCTGCGTGCCGCAATATTCCGCGCAGAAAAGATGATACTCGCCGAGCCGTGTCGCCCTGAACCACTCCGTCGTGTAGCGGCCGGGCACCACATCCTGTTTTACACGAAATGCCGGAACGTAAAACGAGTGAATCACGTCCTGCGAAGTCATCATCAATCGCACGTTGGCTCCAAGCGGAATGTGAAGCTCGTTGATCTCGCGCTTACCCTCCGCGTGTTGAAGTTTCCACATCCATTGCTTTGCGACCACGTTGACTTCGAGCGCATCGGATGGCGGCTCTTCAAGTTTGAAATAAACCGCTGCGCCCCACGCGAACATTCCCATCGAAATGAACAGCGGAATGACCGTCCACGAAAGCTCCAGCAGCACGTAACCCGGCGGAGGATTCGTGCGATCTGCGCGCGATCCGCGGCGATATTTGATCGAGAAAAACAGCAACGGCACGAAGACGAGCACTGCAAAAAATGCGGTGATTGCAGTGAGACCAAAAAAAAGAAAATCGACCTGCCGCGCGCCCGTCGAAGCCTGATCGGGAAAAATATGGAATGTCCACATGGCTATGTGGCGAGCCGGCGCGCGCGCTCGCGGCGGATGGCAAAAGTAATGAATGCGACGAGGGCAAAAAAAGTCGCGGCTCCGCATAAACGCAGGACATTCAGGATCGCGATTCCATATTTTCCGGTGATTGGATTGTAGTGAAAACAGAGCAGGACCAATTGGTCGATGGGTGAGCCGATGTGCCGCGCGGAAGCTTGTGTCAGCGCCAGCCGCAAATCATTCGGCGGAAAGTTGACGCCGAAAAAGTAGCGCGAGATTTTTCCTTCCGGCGTCGCGATGACGATCCCGCTGGAATGCGCATACTGCTTCGTCGCCGGATCGTAAACGTAATGAAACCCGATCGCGTCTGAAAGCTGCCGGATCGACGCGGCATCGCCGGTCAGGAAATGCCAGCCGTCGCTCGCGCCCGGGCGACCGTAGCGTTTGATGTAAGTGTTTTTTTTCGCGTTCGCTTCAGCCGGCGTTTCGTGAGGATCGATACTGAAATGCACGACGGTGAAGTCGCGCCCGACATCGAGTTTCAAGTCGAGCAGACTTTCGATCAACCCGTTTGCGACGACTGTGCAGAGCATCGGGCAGCCGTAGTATCCCGGCACGATCACGACCGGTTTTTTTCCGAAATAATCGCCGAGCCTGATGTGCGCGCCGCTCTCATCGACGAACTTGGCATCCAGCGGCAGCGGGTGATTCAGTTCCTGATCGAAGCGCACCTTGAGCAAATCCGTCTCGGCAAAAGCCGCGGCCACAAATGCGAAGGCGAAGCCGAAAAGGGAAAGTTTACGGAGTGCGGTTTTCATTTTGTGACGGAACGTTTTGCATGAATTGCAAAGGCGTCATTCCCTGGCCGACATCCGGCAGCCCGCGCTGGCTCAGGAGCTCGATCGCGCGTTCGATGGGCAAACGCACGACGCCTTTTTGCCGATCGATCCATCCGTAGGAATTCAGCTCGCGCTCTTCGCGCTCGCGCATTTTTTGCAGATCTTCCGTTGGCGCGACCTGCAGGCTGGGCTGCGGAAAGTTGCTGCGCGCATGCGCGATTTCCGGCAGCGGCCGATCGACCGCTGCGCGATGGACGACAAATGCGTGAAAAATTCCTTCGGTCACGAGCAACGTGATGAACACAGAGAGAACGAGCAAAGCGGCGAGCCAAAAAAGGACACCGACATTCGCGTCGCGCTTTTCGTTTTTCGGGCGGTCGTCGTTCATGACATGCGCGGGTCGTTGAGCGGGATAAGCGGATGAGCTGCAAGTTTGTTGGCAAACGTCGCGAGCCAAAGTCCGCCGATGCCGATGAATAGAGTGATGTCCATCCACTGCATATGGATTCCCGGGATGTGGATCGATGGCGCGACGAGCCAGTAAACATCGATGGCGTGCGCGACTAGGACGAGCCCCGCGATGACCGCGAGCCACTGGATGCGCCGTTTCGTCTGGCGCGAAAGGAGCAGCGCGAACGGCACCGCGAAATGAAACAGGCCGAGCGCCAGCGCGACGCCTTTCCACCCGACACTGCTGCGGTGCAAATACCAGGAAATTTCGTCCGGTAGATTGCCGCTCCAGATGACCAGGAATTGCGAGAACGACATGTATGCCCACAGCATCACAAACGCGAGCAGCAGGTTGCCGAGGTCCAGAAAATGCGCCGGCGTGAGGACGTCAGCGAATGCAGATTTGCGCGCGTTTAACGCGAGCAAAACAATGGCAAACGCGAGCGCCGCAAGCGTCTGGCCGACGATGATGAGAATCGGGAAGATGGTCGAATACCAGTCCGGCTCCAGCGCAAGCACGAAATCGACATACGCAAACGTCGCGAGCAAAACGTAGATGATCAGGCCGGGCGCGCTGATCCTGCGCAAGCGGCGAGTCGGCGCGGGATCGGAGGTCGCATCCTGCGCGAAGGAGCCGCGCCGCAGCGCGCGCGCGAGCAGGACCCAGCATGCAAAGTAAACGGCGACGCGGATGATGAAAAACGGAAGGTTTAAGTATGCATGACGATGTTCCAGCACGTCGCTCGCTGCAACAGCGGCCGGTCGTGCCCAGCCATAGAGGACTCGCAACCCGAAAAAAAGCGGCACGACCAGCAGCGCCATCAGCGGCAGCGTCGCGAGCCCCGCCTCGAAAAAACGCCGGGTGATGAAACCCCAGCGGCCGCCAACGAGATGATTGAGCATCAGCAAACCGAAACAGCCGAGCGCGATTCCGAGCCAGAAAAGATAGCCGAAAAAGTAGGATGCAAAGAATTGCGAGCTGTTGAAAAATGCACCGATGAGGCTTACGAGCAGCGCTGCGATGCCGATGTATAAAGGCGTCGCGCGGTTCATGGCATCTTCGCATCGAGTTGCGCGCGCTCCTGTTGCGGCACGTCATTGATTGTGCCGCCGCGAGCCAATTGCAGCGCGCGAATGTAAGCGGCAATTGCCCAGCGGTCGGGTGGTTCGACGCGCGCGGCGTAGGAATACATTGCACCGTAGCCGTTCGTGATGACGTCGTAAAAATGGCCGATCGGCGCGTTGCGGAGGCGCGGCTCGTGAAACGATGGCGGTTTTGGAAACCCGCGCTGCACGATCATTCCATTCCCGCTGCCGGTGCGGTCGTGACAGACCGCGCAGAAAATATCGAATCGCTCTCGACCGCGCTGAATCAGCTCAGCATTAAACGCGACCGGAAGTGCAGTTACGTAGGTTCCGTCTGCATTATTTCCAGTCGCCGCGGCGTTGAGCTGCAAGGCTTCGCGAGCGACGGTGTGAGGCGGGAGCGGTTGCGCAGATTGGCCGTTTGGCAAAACGTCGCTTTGCGACAGCGGCTTATTTTTTGGCTGATTATACATATCCTGCCGGCAGCCGCTGAACAGCACGAGCACGAGAAGGAATCGCGCGCGCGCCTTCATTCCGCGGGCACCTCCGAGATTTCCTTTGCATGTTGCGCGCGCAAAAAATCGGTCACGGAAGCGGTATCAAACTTCGGATCGCTCGACTCGATGCAGAGAAAAAATTTGTCCGTCGTTGACGCCGCGAAATTCTTCGCCGCGAAAATCGGATGATGCGGCCGCGGCAGTCCGTTCAGCATGAGCATTCCGCCGATCGCGGCGATGGCCGCGCAGAGGATCGTCAACTCAAACGTAATCGGGATGAACGCGGGCGCGCTGTGAAATGGCCGGCCGCCAACGTTGACCGGATAGCTGATGACATTCGCATACCACTGCATGAAGTAGCCCCCGATTCCGCCGGTGAGTCCGCCGAGTAGGCAGCAGAGCGGGACGCGATTTTTTTTGAAACCAATCGCATCCGCGAGCCCCTCAACAGGGAACGGCGAATACGCATCGAATCGGCGGAAACCGAGCTCGCGCGCCTGTTTCGCCGCGTTTAACAACGACTCATGATCGTTAAACTCGGCGATGATTCCGAAAGGCGGCATTTCTGCGCCGTTCACAACTTTCCCTCCTTCCGTTCCGACACGAGCGAACGCACTTCTGCGATCGAGATCATCGGCAGCAAACGCACGAACAAAAATACGAGTGCGACGAACAAACCCACCGTTCCAAAGAACGTCGCGTAATCCCATTTCGTCCCGCCATACATCCCCCACGCGGACGGCATGAAATCGCGGTGCAGGCTCGTGACGACGATCACATAACGCTCCAGCCACATGCCGATATTCACCACGATCGAGACGATCCAGAGAATGACCATGTTCCTCCGCACGGCCCGCAGCCACAGGATTTGAGGGATCACGAGGTTGCAGGAAATGAGCACCCAAAAAGTTGTCGCATACGGTCCCGTCATGCGATTCCACATCATGTAAGCGTCAAATTTATTTCCGCTGAACCACGCCATGAAACCTTCCATGATGTAGCCATAGGCGACCATCCAGCCTGTCGCCAACATGATGTTCGCCATGTTGTTGATGTGGCGCTGGGTGATGAGATTTTCCATGCGATAAACGCGCCGCAGCGGGATCACGAGAGTGAGCACCATCGCGAACCCGGAATAAATCGCGCCGGCGACGAAGTAGGGTGGAAAAATCGTCGAGTGCCAGCCGGGCACGATGCCGACGGCGAAATCGAGCGAGACGACGCTATGCACGGATACGACCAGCGGCGTCGCGAGACCTGCAAGCAGCATATAGGCGGATTCGTAGCGCGCCCAATGTTTTGCCGAACCGCGCCAGCCGAGCGCGAGGATGCCGAAAACGACCTGTTTCCAGTGTTTATCGGAGCGGTCCCGCAGTGTCGCGACATCGGGAAGCAAACCCGCATACCAAAAAATGAGCGAGACGATGAAATACGTGCTCACCGCGAAAACATCCCAGACCAGTGGACTCCGAAATTGCGGCCAGACGCCCATCGTGTCGGGATAGGGAATCAGCCAGAAGAAAACCCAGGGCCGGCCGAGATGCAGCAGCGGAAAAACTCCCGCGCACGCGACTGCGAAAAGCGTCATCGCCTCAGCGAAGCGATTGATCGAAGTGCGCCATTTTTGATGCATGAGCAGCAGGAACGCTGAGATCAAGGTTCCCGCGTGGCCGATGCCGATCCACCAGACGAAATTTACAATCGCGAAGCCCCACGCGATCGGAATATTGATCCCCCAAATGCCGACGCCTTTGAAGAAAAGCCAGCCGATGGCGACCGTCAAAATCATCACGAACAGGAAGGCGATCCCGAAACCGACATACCAGAACCGCGGCACTTTTTGCTCGAGCACCACCGAGCCGATCTGCTCCGTCACCGATTCATACGTATCGGTTTTTCCGATCAATTTCGTCGGATAGCCGAGAACCGAGATTTCCTCCGGAGGATTCATGGATTCAGGATTCGCGCGAGATAAGTCGTTCGCGGCCGCGTGTTGAGTTCTGAAAGCATCGCGTAATTCAGCGGCGAAGATTTGAGTCTCGCGACGCGGCTTCGGGGATCATTGATGTCGCCAAAAATGATGGCTTCCGCGGGACACGCCTCCGCGCACGCGGGAGTGATTTCGCCGTCGCGAATCGGCCGGCTTTCTTCCTCGGCAGTGATCCGCGCGGCCTCGATTCGCTGCGTGCAATACGTGCATTTTTCCATCACGCCACGGCTGCGCACCGTGACCTCGGGATTGCGCTGCAATTTCAAAACAGGCGCGCTTTCAAACTCGCCGGCATCGTATGCGAGAAAATTGAAGCGCCGAACTTTGTATGGACAGTTATTTGAACAATAGCGTGTCCCGATACAACGGTTGTAAACCTGCACATTCAGCCCCTCGCTGTCGTGCACAGTCGCACCGACTGGACAAACGAGCTCGCACGGCGCGTTCTCGCAGTGCATGCACGGCACGGGCTGGAAATACGTGCGCGGATTTTCCACGGCGCCTTCGTAATAGCGGTCGATCCGAATCCAATGCATCTCGCGCCCGCGCGCGACTTCGCCTTTGCCCACGACCGGGATGTTGTTCTCCGCGACGCACGCGATCACGCACGCGTTGCAGCCGATGCACGTGCTGAGATCGATCGCCATTCCCCACGCGTAATTTTTGTAAGGATGATCCTGCGGGCGATAAAGCGTCTCATCCTCCGGCGGCACATGCGTCAGCTCGCGGATCATTTTCGGATCCTTCAGAAAGTCGTTGCGCGCCGCGACGCGCAGCAGATGTCGGCCCTCGATGCTTTGATGATGCTGCGTCACCACGAGCTTCATGGCGCGCCCTACTTTTCGCACAGCGGCGCCGCGCGCGTGCCAGAGAGCGTCCGATGTGCGGAGCGCAAACGCGTTGAAGCCGACGCCATTTCCGACGCGGCCCGCCGCCGTCCGTCCATAGCCGAAATGCAGAGTGAGCGCGCCATCGGCGTGGCCCGGTTGGATCAAAATCGGGGCTTCGATTGAATACTCGCGCTGCTTGATCTCCACCACGTCGCCTTCGTGCAAATCAAGCTGCTGTGCGGTCTGCGGGCTGATGAGCGCCGCGTTGTCCCAAGTCAATTTCGTCAGCGGACGCGGCAATTCCTGCAGCCAAGCGTTGTTGCAAAAACGTCCATCATAAACTGCGGGATCTTCGCGAAAAATTAACTCCATCCCCTCCGAAACTTTTTGCGGAACCGGCAGATTTGTTTGTGCAACCAACGTCACATTTTTCGGCGGTGACGCCGTATTCGGAACGATTCCTTCCTGCACCGTCGCGTGCCATTTCACATCGTCGAAGCCTTGACGATTCCAGTAATCGCGCACGATTTCGTAGCTCGAGGCATTCACAGTTCCCAACGCGGCGGCGAAAAATTCATGCGCATTTTTCGAATCATAAAGCGGCGCAATCAGCGGCTGCATGATTGACGCCGTGCCGTCAAAAGCGCGCGCGTCGCTCCACGCCTCGAGCGCGTGCGGCTCGGGCACATGCCATTGGCATTGCGCCGCAGTTTCGTTCGCGTGCGTCCCGAGATGCATGCGCCAGGGAACGCGTTCCAGCGCCTGCCCAAATGCAAAATCGGCCGGCGCGTCAAAGACGGGATTTCCGCCGAGAATAAACAACGCAGCGACGCGGCCTGCGCTCATGTCTGCCGTCAGCTCGCGGAGCGACTGCAGCTGATTTCCCGGCTCAGGTTCACTGGACGTTGTGTAGACAATTGTTTGACCCACGTTGCCAAGGGCAGCGTTGATGCGCTGAGCAATCGCGTGCACTTCCGGCGGTTGCTCCACGCCTGCGATCACGATCGATGCGCCGCGATGTGCCGCCAAAGTTTGCGCCGCACTCTCAAGCCATGCGGCGTCGGGAATCGACGCGGGCTGCGAAGAAGTGACACCGAGCTTCGCGGCCAGCGCTTCCGCGAGCGCGCGAACGCCGTCTGGCGACACTGCGGCACGATGGTCGGCCATCGCGCCCGTGATCGTCGGCGTCGCCTCCGCGACATAAAGCCGATTCATTTTTTCCACGCCGGTGACGGCGCGGCGGCCTTTCACAAAATCGCGCACGTAACGCAATTGCCCCGGGCCTTCTCCCAAAAAGTTTGCGGCGAGCGAAACGACCACTGCGGCCTTATCGAAATGGTAAATTGTTTCGACGATTTCCCCGAAAGCCAGCCGCGCGCCTTCGCGAACATTGTCGCGATTGATTGGCTCCCATTGATGCCATTTCGCAGCCGGATACTTCGTCAAAAATGCACGCAGTTGCTCGTGCAAAGTCGGCGACGTCAATGTTTGCGTCAGAATCCGAATGCCCGCGCCGCCGCTCTGCTGCTGGTTTCGCAGCACATCGTCGAGTGCCGACAGAAAATTTTCCCACGTGCTGATCGCGCCGCCTTCGAGCACGTTTTGCGAGCGGTCGGGATCATACAGATCGAGAATTGCGGCCTGCATGAAAACGTCCGTTGAGCCGAGATTTGCCGGATGGCGCGGATTCCCTTCGATCTTCGTGGGACGCCCTTCGTTGCTTTCGACAATCACGCCGCGCGCGTAGCCGCCGAGCGTGAGCGCGCTCGCAAAGTGCAACGGTTTCCCCGGCACAACTTCCGGTGGCTGCTTCACATACGGGACGATTTTTTCCAGGGGCTGCTTCGTGCATGCGCCGAGGCCGGCGAGCGCTAAGGATGCGCCCATCAATTTTAAAAAATGTCGCCGGCTGACTTCATCCGTCCACTCGGACGCGAGCGGAGGGAACTCGCGATGCAGCCAGGCGCGGAACTCAGCCGTGTCCGCGCGCTCCTCGAGACTTCGCCAAAGTTGTTCGTTCATCGGTGGCATGCGGAGCAGTCGGTGAGGTGATTTGTGAGGATGTGGTTCGTGACGAGAAGGCGCGCACCGCGCTGCTTTTGATCCGGCGGCGGCTGCCAATGCATGTTTAACACTTCGCTTTTCTCGCGCAGAAAATTCTGCGGCTGGCGGTGGCAATCGATGCACCATTTCATGTAAAGCGATCCCGTTTTCCACGTGAGCGGCATCTGATCGACCTGGCCGTGACACGTGCTGCAGCCGATTCCTTTTTGCACGTGGATGCTGTGGTTGAAATAGACAAAATCGGGCAGGTCGTTGACGCGATTCCAGCGCAGCGGAATATTTCCGCGCATGCTCGCGCGGACGGGCTCGAGGATCGGAGCGTCGCGCCAGATCTGCGAATGACACGTCATGCACGTGTCGGTCGGCGGCACTCCGGCGAAATGCGATGTCTCAACGCCTGTGTGACAATAGCGGCAATCGATGCCGAGCCCGTCGACGTGATGCCGATGGCTGAACGGCACCGGCTGCGTGAGCGGCACGCCCGCCATCGTCATGTAAGGCGACCAAAACGTGGCGTAGCTGAGCCAGCCGAGGCCGGCGAAAAAAACCGGCACGAGCACGAGAATGACGCGTGCGACGGTATTGGCCGAGCGGGAAAAAATTTGCGGCATGACCGGTCTCTCACGCGGTCACGGCCATCACTCGCGCAGCCAGGTTTGCGCAGCGGCGAGCTGGGCGGAATCGAAATATTTCACCTCGGCATCCACGAACGCGCCGGAAAGTTTACTCACCCATTCTTCCCATTTTTGCTCCCCGACCATCGCGACTTTTTCCATCTGCTCAGAATGACTGAGCGAAAATTTCAAGTCATTCCACGCCGCGACCGGCTCCCATCCGTGGAAATCGCGCATGTCAAAACCGAGGCGCATTTTGCCATGCTCGGTGATGATTTTTTCCCACTTCGTGATCAGCCCCGCGTAATCCTCCTTCGTCAATTTATCGCTGACGAGCACCCAGATGACGTTGCCTTCGGTGGAGATCACTTCTTGCATAACCAAAGTTTTATTTTTGTTCGCGCCCGGAGCCAAGGACGCGTGCAATTTTTTTTTGACCGCAGCGACGTCAAAACTTTTACCCCGTAGAAACTTTTTCGTGATTCTCAGTCAGCACGTGGGCGGTGTTGACCAGGCCGACGTGCGAGAAGGCCTGCGGGAAATTTCCGAGCAGGCGTTTCGCGTGCGGATCGTATTCCTCGGAAAGCAAACCGAGGTCGTTTCGAATGTTTAGCAACCGCTGAAACATCGCGTTCGCATCGTCGCGCCGGCCGAGCAGCGCCAGACAATGCGAAAGCCAGAATGAGCAGGGTAAAAAAGCGCCTTCGCCCGGCGGCAATCCGTCCACGTTTGCTGAAGCGTCGGGATGATAGCGCAGCACAAATCCATCGGCGACAAGGTTACGCTCGATCGCTTCGATCGTCGCGCGCATGCGCGGATCGTCGGCCGGCAGAAAGCCAACGAGCGGCAGCATCAGCAAACTGGCGTCAAGGTTTTCCGAGCCGAAATATTGCGTGAAAGCGCCGCGCTTTTGATTGAAACCGCGCGTGCAAACTTCGCGGTGGATTTCGTCGCGAACGGCGCGCCAGCGATCGAGGTCGCCATTGGCGTCGAGGCCGAATTCCTCCACGCTGCGCACCGCGCGATCGAGCGCGACCCACGCCATGACTTTCGAGTGCGTGAAATTCCGCCGCGCCCCGCGGACTTCCCAAATTCCATCATCCGCGTCGCGCCAATGTTCCTCGACGAAGAGCACGAGCTGGCGTTGTAGCCGCCACGCATTTTCCTCCGCGGGAATTCCGAGCATCAGCGCGCGATGCAGCGAGCCCATGACTTCGCCGTAAACGTCGAGCTGGAACTGATTCGCAGCGGCGTTGCCGACATGCACCGGCGCCGATTTTTCGTAACCCGGCAGCCACGAAACCTCGAATTCCGGCAACCGCCTTTCGCCCGCCGGCCCATACATGATCTGCGTTTGCGATGGATTGCCCGCGATCGCCCGCAGCAGCCAATTGCGCCACGCGGCGGCCTCCTCGCCGTAACCCGCGAGCATCAGCGCGTGCAGCGTGAAAGTCGCGTCGCGCAGCCAGCAAAAGCGGTAATCCCAATTGCGCACGCCGCCGATTTGCTCGGGCAAAGAAGTCGTCGCAGCGGCGAGCACGCCGCCGGTCGGGCGATAGGTGAGCGCCTTTAAAGTGATGAGCGAGCGCCGCACCGCATCGCACGACTCGCCATCATGAAACGTGCAGCGGCCTGACCATTCGGTCCAAAATTTTTCGGTCGTTTGCAGCGCGTGCTCGGCATTCACCGCGGCCGGGGGCGTTTCGTGCGAGGCATACCACGTGAGCACGAACGGCACGCGCTGGCCTTCACGCACGAGAAATTTCGCCGCGGTCGTCATCTCCTCGCCGTGCGTTTGCACGGGTGTGCGCAAAATCAGCGCCTCAGGCCCGGCGATCGCTGCAAGGCCTTCGTGCGTCTGGTGCACCCACGGCACCACATTTCCAAAGTCGTAGCGGATGATCAGCTTCAGCCGCATCCAGACTTCGCCACGCAATCCCTCCACAACCCGCACCACATCAGGGTTCCGGCCGCGCACCGGCATGCAATCGATCAGCCGCACCGCGCCGCGCTCGGTCTCAAAATCGGTCTCCAAGATTAACGTGTCACCGCGATAGCGGCGGCGCGTGGCGACAATTTCGGCGTCCGGCCAAATGCGCCAGCAACCGTTTTTTTCCTCGCCGAGCAATTTCGCGAAGCATGCCGCCGAATCGAAACGCGGGAAGCAGAGCCAATCAATCGAACCGTCGCGGCCGACGATCGCGCCGGTTTCCAGATCGCCGATGAAACCGTAGTCCTCGATTTTCATGCGGCGAAAAAAACCCTCACGAAAATCGAATCGAACCGCAACCCGCTTTGCGCGGGCGCGCGCGGCGTAAAAAATTCCGCGGATACGTGTGCAGCGCCGCTTCATTCCGATTCCCCAAGCGAAGAAGAACCATTATGCGCTGGACTCTTTTCATAGTTTTGCTGCTCGTCTGGCTCGTCTGCTTGATCGCATTTAAAACGATCAGCCTGTTCGTGCACCTGATCCTGCTGCTCGCCGCCGCGCTGCTATTATGGCGGTTGCTCGCGGGCAAAAAATGATTCAGACCTCACGCATGAAAACCTCCGCTCTCATTGGCATCATCCTCATCGTCCTCGGCATCGCCGCGCTCGCCTACCAGGGCATCACATATCACGAGCGGCAGACCGTGCTCGACATTGGCCCAATCCACGCGACGGCGGATCGCGAGAAAACCATTCCGCTTCCGCCGATCATCGGCGTCGTCGCGATCATCGGCGGGATTGTGCTGCTGGTCGGCGGCGTGAAAAAAACCTGAGCGCGCGGGAAAACCTTGGCGCTACTTTTTCTCCGGCTTCTCGAGTTTCAGCGCGACGGAATTGATGCAATAGCGCAGATGCGTCGGCGGCGGCCCGTCGTTAAAAACGTGACCGAGATGCGAGCCGCAACGCGCGCAGGTGACCTCGTCGCGCACCATTCCGTGCGAATCGTCCGTGTTGGTTTTGACGCTGTCCGGCGAGATCGGCTGGAAATAACTCGGCCAGCCGGTGCCCGATTCAAATTTCGCCTCGGACTTGAAAAGCTTATTGCCACAGGCCGCGCAGACATACGTGCCCGGCTCGTGCATGCTGCAATAGGCGTTTGCGAAAGGCGCTTCCGTGCCCGACTCGCGCATCACGTGGAATTGTTCCGGCGTCAAAATTTTGCGCCATTCATCGTTGGTAAAGTTGACTTTGTCTTTCATGGGGATGGCGTTGAGCTTTGCGACTAATTCGGATTTTTCAGGCCCGTCGGACTTTGCCGCCGGTGAGCAGGCGACGGCAAGCAGCGCGCAGAGCAATGCGATTTTCATAAGGTTTCGGTGAGTTTCGATTAGACAACAAATTGCGGCACGCGTTCACTGCGGCGTGCGCCGATTGCCCACATGAGCGAAGTTCATCCAGCGCCGCCCGATTACGTCGAGATCGGTTTTGACAAAATCGATCGCGACATCCGCTTTCTCATCGCGTGCTTCGGCGAAGTCCTCTGCGAGCTCGGCCACGAAAATCTCGCCGCGCTCATGCCGTGGTCCGATCGCCCGTTGCCGGCCGATGTGAAAACTTTGCCGCCGCAGCTCGGGCTCGTCTATTCGATCGCGTTCCAGCTCCTGAACATGGTGGAAGAAAATGCGGCCGCGCAGATGCGCGTGCTGCGCGAAGCGCACGCGGGGCTCACCGCCGAGCATGGCTTGTGGGGACGCGAATTGAAGCGGCTGAAGGACGCCGGTTTTTCGCAGGAGCAAATTGCCGGCGTGCTCGGGAATGTCCGCGTGGAGCCGGTCCTGACCGCGCATCCGACCGAGGCGAAGCGCCTCTCGGTGCTCGATCAGCATCGCGAACTTTACAAGCTCATCCGCACGCGCGAGCGCGCGGAAACCCCGCCGAGCGAGCAAAAAAGAGCGCGCGAAAAGACGAAGGCAGCGCTGGAGCGTTTGTGGCGCACAGGTGAAATTTTGTTGAACAAACCGAAAGTCGCGGACGAGCGTCGCAATGTTTTTTTCTATCTGCGCGACGTTTTTCCGGCAGCGCTGCCGTGGCTCGATGGACGGCTGCGCGACGCGTGGCGCGAAGCCAACTTTGACGCCAATATTTTAGAGAAGGAAATGCCGCGGCTCCGCTTCGGCACATGGGTTGGCGGCGATCGCGACGGACATCCAGGCGTGACGCCGGAGATCACCGCCGAGACGCTCGAGCGGCTGCGCGTGAACTCGCTTCTGGTGCTGCATCGCGAGCTCACCGCCCTCGCGGAAAAGTTGACGCTCTCAGCGTGGGTGCAGCGGCCGCCGCCAATTTTGGTCGCGGCGCAGGACAAAATTTCCGAATCGCTCGGCGATCTCGCGCGGCCGATTTTGACGGCGAATGCCGACGAGCCGTGGCGGCAATTTGTGAACCTGATGATCGCCCGTCTGCCGCTGCGGCTTGCGGCCTCACAGCTGGCGCAGATCCACGAAAGCAGCGGCGCATATCGTTTTTCGCACGAGCTCGCGGAGGATTTGCAGACGCTGCACGATTCGCTTTGCGAAGTCGGCGCGCAGCGGCTTGCCGCGATCGATGTCCGTCCGGCGCAGCGCGCGCTCGAGACCTTTGGATTTCATCTCGCACATCTCGACATTCGCCAAAACAGCGCGGCGCATGACGCGGCGCTGGCTCAATTGCTGACCGCCGCGGGAATCGACGGCGAAGATTTTCCGCGCTGGAGCGAAACGGAGCGGCTCCGTTTTCTCAACCGCGAACTGCTTTCGCCGCGTCCGTTTTTGCATGCGAATGTCTCGGCCGGCGCCGAGGCGGATGTGGTGCTCGATTGCCACCGCGCGCTCGTGCGGCACATGGAGCGCTGGGACACCGACGGCATCGGTGCCCTAATCGTGAGTATGACGCGACGGCTGTCGGATTTGCTCGTGGTCTATGTGCTGGCGCGGGAAGCGGGCCTGACGCGCTCGCTGCGCGAAGGTCTCGCATGCGTGCTGCCGGTCGTGCCGCTTTTTGAAACGATCAGCGATCTCGAGCGCGCGCCGGAAATTTTACGCGGGTTTCTGGAGCATCCGGTGACGCGCCGAAGCCTCGCTTTTCAAACGAAAAAGAACGAGCGGCTCACGCAGCAGGTGATGGTCGGATACAGCGACAGCAACAAGGACGCGGGCATTTTCGCGAGCCAATGGGCGCTGCAAAAAGCGCAGGCGAGCCTCGCCGGCATCGGCGCGGAAACTGGCGTGACGATTCGATTTTTCCATGGCCGCGGCGGCACTGTGAGTCGCGGCGCGGGCCCTACGAATCGGTTTTTGGAAGCGCTGCCGGCAGGTTCGCTTTCCGGAGATATTCGGCTCACGGAGCAAGGCGAAACGATCGCGCAGAAATACGGGAATCTGCCGGCGACGATTTACAATCTCGAGCTTTTGCTGGCGGGCGTGGCTGCGACCACGGTGCGCCATCAGCTCGGACATGAGATGTCACACGGGCTCGAACAAGTCGCGCAAAAACTCGCGGAAGTCAGTGAACAAGCGTATCGCGGGCTGCTCGAGACCGACGGCTTCATGAAATTTTACCGCGAGGCCACGCCGATCGACGCGCTGGAACATTCCAGCATCGGTTCGCGTCCCGCGCGCAGAACCGGCCAGGCGACGCTCGCGGACTTGCGCGCGATTCCGTGGGTCTTCAGTTGGAACCAAGCGCGCTTTTATGTGCCCGGCTGGTTCGGCGTCGGCTCTGCATTGGCGGCGCTGGAAACTGGCGAGCCGCCAGATTTTGCGCGGCTCTGCGAGCGGCTCAAGGACTGGCCGTTTCTGCATTACGTGCTCACAAATATCGAGGCAAGCATCGCGAGCACCGACCTCGATTTGATGCAGCGTTACGCTGCAATGGTCTCCGACGAACAGGTGCGCGAGCGCGTGTTTGGCGTCATTTTGCAGGAGTGGAAAACAACGCGCGAGATGCTCGAGCGTGTGCGTGGCCGGGCAATGGCGGAGCGGCGTCCACGGATGCTAAAAACATTGAAACTTCGCGCCGACGCGCTGCGCATTTTGCATTTGCAGCAGATCGATCTGCTGCAGCAATGGCGAGCGCTGCACCGCGCTGGCGATGAATCGAGCGCCGATGCGATGCTGCCAGCGCTGCTGCTTTCCATCAACGCGATCGCGAGCGGTCTGCGCACCACTGGCTAGGCTCACGGCGCGAGTTCGCGCAGCGATGCGGGGCGCCATTCCCTGTGCTGCGGATCGAAGCGCAGAGCCACTTCCCACCGCGCGCGCACTCCCGCGCCTTTCGGGGGAAACATCACGCAAGGCAGCGTCACGACCGCATTCACCGGTGGAGAAAGTTGCACGAGTTGCGGCGCGAATGGATCAAAAGATACGCTCTCTTTTTTTCCCGCGGCTGCATTGCGCACGCATCCCCGCGCCTTCCAATAAGCGGACTGCGGCGTGAACTGATGCTGGCTGAATTCCTTCCAGCCGGTCATGCACAGCGGCGCGAAAGCGACGATCGCCGTCGCGATCAAAATCACCCCGACGAAAATGAAAAACTGCTGGTCGCGCAACCGCTTCCAGCGCCGCGGTTGCGGCGTTTCGCACAACTCCGCCACCGGCATCGATTGCTCCATCCCCTCGCGCCAATAAAGCGTCTCGCCGGCGAGCAAATTCCGGTCGTAGAGCCGCTTCAGCTCACCGTATGTGTAAGGCCCTTTTTGTTTGCCCTGCAGGCGGATGTAATATTCGGAGGCAAAAGCCATACTCCGCTACACCGCAGCGATTTGCTTCGCGCCAAAATGCTGCTGCAACGCCTCGGGAATGTTGATCGAGCCGTCGGGTTGCTGGCCGTTTTCCAAAAGCGCCACGAAGAGCCGCGGCAGCGCGGTTCCCGATCCGTTTAACGTGTGGCAAAACTTGTTTTTCCCATCGGCATCTTTGAAGCGCAGGTTCATGCGGCGCGCCTGGAAGTCTTCAAAATTCGAGCAGCTCGAAACCTCGAGGTATGCATTTTGGCCGGGCGCCCAAACTTCGATGTCGTAAGTTTTTGCGGAGCCGAAGCCGACATCGCCCGTGCAAAGCTCGACGATCCGGTAGTGCAGTCCCAACAGTTGCAAAACTTTCTCGGCATCGGCCGTGAGCGACTCCAGTTCGTCGTAGGATTTTTCCGGAGTCGTGATTTTAACCAGCTCAACTTTGTCGAATTGATGCACGCGAATCAGTCCGCGCGAGCCGACGCCTGCAGCCCCGGCCTCGCGGCGAAAACACGGCGTGTAGGCCACGTATCTTTTCGGCAGCTCGCTGAGCTGGAGAATTTCCTCGCGATGAAAGTTCGTCACTGGCACTTCCGCCGTCGGCGCGAGATAAAGTTCATCGCGTTCCGCTCGATAAAGCTGCTCCTCGAATTTGCCGGGAAGCTGCGTGGTGCCGACGAGCGCATCGCGGCGCACGAGAAATGGCGGCGACATTTCGAGATAACCATGCTGCTCGGTGTGGAGATCGAGCATGAAATTAATCAGCGCGCGCTCGAGCTTTGCGCCAGCACCTGTAAAACAAACGAAGCCGCTCCCGCTCATCCGCGTGGCGCGCTCGAGATCGAGCAGCGAAACTTTGTCGGCGATCGTGACGTGATCAAAAATCGGGTGCGCGAACGTCGGTTTTTCGCCCCATATTTTCACCACCGGATTGTCGCCCGCGTCACGTCCGATAACCGCATCCGCGTGCGGTAGATTCGGTATTTGCAGCAGCAGCTCGCGCTGCTTCGCATCAGCTTCGGTTGCCTGCTGGTTGAGCAGCGCGATGTCATCGCCAAAGCCGCGCGTCTGTTCTTCCAGATCCGCCGTCTCTTCGCCGCGGCCTTTGCGCGCGCCGATTTCCTTGGAAAGTCGCTTGCGGTCGGCATTGAGCTGCTGCAGCCGCGTTTCGAATGCACGCCGCTGTTTGTCGCATTCGAGGATCTCATCGACCATCGCATCGGCGCCACCGCCGCGGGTGGCGAGCCGCTTTTTCACCGCCGCGGGATCGTCGCGAATCAACCGGATATCGAGCATCGCTGGAAGTTATCCTGCGCGATTATTTCAGCACGAGAAAAAATCGACGCCGGCGCTAAAGCTCCTTTTCAAGCCGCTCCGCGAGCCATTGTTTGATCATGCTTTGGTAGTTCAGGTAGCGCGACCGCGCGATGCGCTTGATGCGCGCGAGCATGCGCGGATCGAAGCGGACGGTGATCGTGGTCGACTCGCGCGTGTCGGCCTTGAGCAGCGAGGCGTTCATGAGCCGGGCATCGATCTGCGCCTCCTGCCAGAACGCCGATTCCAATTCCTCGGACTCAAAGTGCGGCATGTCCGACCAGCTCGTGATTTTTTTCATGCTACGAATTCATTTCCGTTTTTTTCCGCTCGTAAAAAGTCTCTTCCTCCGCGCTCATGTCGCGCGCCAAA
Source organism: uncultured Verrucomicrobiae bacterium (assembly GCA_963836755.1). Classification (GTDB taxonomy): domain Bacteria; phylum Verrucomicrobiota; class Verrucomicrobiia; order Chthoniobacterales; family Chthoniobacteraceae; genus JAJPJG01. The sequence goes on from CAWIKF010000002.1 coordinate 453,860, forward strand.
ATCACGCGGTAGTTTTTTCCATCGGTCCAAAAGACGCAGAAAATTCCGCGGTCGCCGATCGATTTTCCGAGGTTGAAATAGCGCGAATCCTCGCCGGATTGATCGGGCAAAAGCCGCAGACTGAAAGGATCTTCAAACGATTCCTCGATTTCCTTGGGCGCAATTTTCCGGAGGTCGAAGGGAACGTCGAGCCAGTCAAATTCCATTTTATTGCGCGCGCTGGATCAGCTCGATTTCGTAACCTTCCGGCGCGTCGATGAATGCAATCGCGCTGCCGCTCGGGCTGCGATGCGGGCCGTCCGTGAGCGGGTAGCCTTTCGCCGCCGCGTGTTTAGCGAAGGCTTCGATGTCGTCCACCGAAAACGCAAGATGCGTCAGATCGGCGCCGACGTGCACTGGACCGCTTTCGTCGAATTTGCAGATCTCGATTTCCTCCGCGCTTTCCGGCGCCTTTAAAAAGACGAGCTGCGAGCCGCGGCCGGAAGTATGCCGCCTGACTTCCTCCAGCCCGAGCACGTCTTTGTAAAACGAAACTGTCTTCTCGAGATCGTGCACGCGGTAGCGCGTGTGGAGGAGTTTTTTAATCATTGCCGACGCTCGATTGAAGATTGCAGATTAAATGCGGCACGACAACCCCGGCGCGAAGCCGCGCGGCCGAAAAATCCTCCCGTTTTTATGCTCACCATCGGAATCGACAGCGGCACTCAAAGCACAAAAACCATCGTCCTCGACGTGGAAACCGGCGACATCCTCGCGTCCGCGCAGCGCGGCTACGACTTGATCGGCGGGCTGCCGCCGGGTCATCTCGAGCAGGACCCGCAGGTCTGGCTCAATGCCGTGGACGACACGGTGCGCGAATGCCTGGCGTTGCTCGGCGCCCGGAAAAGTGAGGTTGCCGCGATCGGCGTGAGCGGCCAGCAACATGGTCTCGTTCCGTTAAACAAAGAAAACGAAGTGGTGCGCCCGGCAAAACTTTGGTGCGACACGTCGACGATCCGCGAATGCGAAGATTTTGGGCAGGAATTTGGTGGAGCGAAAGGTCTCATCGAGCTCGCGGGCAACCCGATTTTGCCAGGCTACACAGCACCGAAGATTTTGTGGCTCGCGCGGAACGAGCCGGGAAACTATGCGGCTTCGAACTGTTTTTTGCTGCCGCATGATTACATCAATTTCTGGCTGACCGGCGAGAAAAGCATGGAGTATGGCGATGCGTCTGGAACGGGTCTGTTCGACGTGCGCACGCGAAAATGGTGCCAACCGCTTTGTGATTTCATCGATAAGACACTGCTCGATTTTTTGCCGACGCCGAAAAGTTCCCACGTGCCCGCGGGCCTGCTTCGCGACAAGCTTCGCGAGCAATGGGGCCTCGAGAAAAGTCCGATCGTCAGCGCCGGCGGCGGCGACAACATGATGGGCGCGATCGGCACGGGGAATGTCGTGCCAGGCGTGCTGACGGCGAGCCTCGGGACCTCGGGCACCCTTTATTCCTGCGCGGAGGAACCGGTGATCGATCCCGAGGGCGAAGTCGCCGCATTTTGCGACAGCGGCGACGCGTGGTTGCCACTCGTCTGCACGATGAATGTGACCGTGGCGACTGAGCGGGTGCGCATGATGTTTGGCTGGGATCACGCGCGGGCCGAGGAGGAAATTTCCGGCGTGGACGCGGGCGCTGATGGGTTGCTGTTTCTGCCGTATCTCAACGGTGAGCGGACGCCGAATTTGCCGAACGGCTGCGGCGTTTTGCATGGGTTAAACACCAGCAACATGTCGCCGGCGCATCTTGCGCGCGCGACGATGGAAGGGGTGACGCTCGGCCTCGGCTACGGGATGAAAAGATTCAACGAGCTCGGTGTCGCAGCCACGGAAATCCGGCTCACGGGTGGCGGCAGCAAAAGCGCGGTATGGCGTCAAATTTGCGCCGATGTTTTCAACGTTCCAACGGTCTGTCTGCGCTCCAGCGAAGGCGCAGCGCTCGGCGCGGCGGTGCAGGCGTGGTGGGCGCATGAGAGCGCGAACGGCCGCGCCTGCTCTCTGCGCAGCACGACGGCGCGGTTGATCGAGCTCGATGAAGAAACGCGCTGCACGCCGGACAAAAAAAGCGCGCAGCTTTATGCGGAATTACTGCACCGGCAGGGCGACCTGACGCGCAAATTGCACGCAGCGAATTATCTTTAGCGCGTGCGCGCGGATCAATTGCTGAGGATCGGCGCCGGCTCGATTTCTTCTACTCGGTCGGCGGCCGGCGTTGCGATGCTGCTGTGCAGATCTTTTAGCAGCTCGATGCGGCCGGTGAAGTCCTCGAGCAGCACGGAACAACTCTCAACCCAATCGCCGGAATTATAGTAATCGATATCGTTGATGCGATGGATCGCGGGGGAGTGGATGTGACCGCAAATCACGCCGGAAACCTGATAATCACGGGCGTAGCGGACGATCGCTTCCTCGAATTTTCCGATGAACGAGACCGCGTTTTTGACGCTCTTTTTTACATACGCGCTGAGCGACCAGTAGCCGAGGCCGAAGATGCGTCGCAAAGCGTTAACAGGTTGATTGAGACGAAGTAAAAGTTGGTAGCCGACGTCGCCGACGAACGCGAGCCACTTGATATTTTGGACCACGGTGTCGAGCTCGTGCCCGTGCATAACGAGCAGCCGGCGCCCATCGGCGGTGACGTGAATCGCATTTTGGTGAATCTCGATGTTTCCGTAGGTGCCAAAAAATCCGGCGATGAATTCGTCGTGATTGCCCGGGATATAATGGACGCGCGTGCCTTTGCGCGATTTGCGGAGGATTTTTTGGATGACATCGTTGTGCGACTGCGGCCAGTAAATTCCGCGGCGCAGCTGCCAGACATCGATGAGATCGCCGACGATGTAGAGCTGCTCAAATTCGTAGTCGCGGAGAAAATCGAGCAGGGCCGCGGCGTTGCTGCCCTTGCTGCCGAGATGAACATCGGAGATCCAAGCGGCGCGATAGTTTTTCATGAAGGAACACGCCGTGATTGCGCGAGAGGCGGCGTTTTGTCAAAGCGGGAATGTCATCGCAGCGTGATTTCACACGATTGTAACTTTCGCGGCACTAAATCGGCAAAATGAGGAGCGAAGCTCGGCACCGATGAAACCGATGGTCACGAAATTGGGGTCTGTCAGAACAAATCTTCGCCCGCGCAAACGGAAATCTGTGCGCGTGATTTTGCGCGCCGCCTATCGGGCGCATTGCCGTGACAAAGCTACGCTGGCGGCCGTAAAACACTATTTGTGAGACGGCGAGATCTTTTCACGATTGTTACATTATCCGCACACGATTGTAACAATTGCCTCACACTCTCCGCAGCGTTCGAAAACAAAACCGCAGCGTCCACGCGAGATTTAGAAAGAAGATCGCGCTGATGCGGCGGCAAGTTTCCGAACGATAAAACCAATACAAAAAACCAAACCAATCCCAAAAACATGTTAAAACAAACGTTAATCAGCTCCATCGCTGCCCTGGCGGCGATAGGCATCGTGCATGCGCAGGACAGCGCGCTGCTCGATATCATGGTCAAGAAAAAGCTGCTCACTCCGAAAGAGGCGGAATCAGTGCGCGCCGATCTGGTCAAGGAACAGGCGGCAGAAGCGCCCGCGAACAAGATCTCGGTCGGCTCATGGGTCAAAGAAATGCAGATCGGCGGAGATATCCGTCTGCGTTATCAATATGACACGACAGATTTCCAAGTGCCGCCCACGACTGGCGGCGGCACGCCAAGCGGTGCGCAGCGTTCGCGTGTGCGTTTCCGGCTCCGAATTCACGACGACTTCAAGCTCAATGACAATTGGTTTGGCGGTGTGGAGCTGGCGACCTCGCCGGCTTCCGACAGCTCGAACCAGACGCTCGGCAGCGGCTTCGGGAAATACGGCATCTATATTAGTAAGGCGTTTCTCGGCTGGCAGGCTTCCGGCGACTGGCTGACTCTTGAAGGCGGCAAAGTTCCGAATCCGTTTTACACGACCGACCTCGTCTGGGACCCAGACATCAACCCGGACGGCTTCGTGCAGACCGTGCGTTTCGACAAGATGTTCATGCCGAGCGAGGGCGGTGGCGGTTACTCGAAGGACGGCAAAACTTTTGTCGCGGCGGCTCCCGCGGAGCGTCCGTGGCAGCTCGCGCTTAACCTCGGCGAGTTCATCTTCAATGACAATATCGAGAATGGCAACCCGACCGGCTTGTCCGAGCCGGGCCTGACCGACAGCGACATTTCCGATGACGCGTGGTTGTTTGATGCCCAGCTCGTCGGCAGTTACAAATTCGATCACAGCGTTAAGGTCACCTTCGGCCCCGGTTTCATGTTCTATAATTCCGGGAGCTTGAATTCGCTGCCGGCGGGAACTAACTCCGTCCAATTCTCCGGAGTGCCGACGATCACGGTTAACGGCGTCACTTCCTACGTCGGTGAAACGCGCGACCTCGCGATCGTCACCGCGCCTGGCGATATCTCGTTCAAACTCGGTGCACTGCCGGTGAAATTCTACTGGGATTTTGCCTACAACACCAACGGCGCGAAACGCTACGAGGACATTTACGGTTTGCTGCGTAGCGCCGGCTCATTGGGCACCGTCGGACATTATCCGAACGGCTCGGGCGGGCCTTTCACCAGCTCGCACAGTGCGCAAGATGACGTGGCTTATCTCCTCGGCCTTCAGGTCGGCGAGAATAAAAAGAGGGGTGACCTTTCGGCAAACGTGAACTGGCGTGCGACCGGCATCTCGGCGGTGGATCCGAACCTGAACGATTCGGATTTCGCCAACGGCTACCTAAATACGCGCGGCATCAAAGCCGGGCTTGTTTATAACCTCACCGATTTCGCGACCTTCGGCGTGACCTATTATTACGCCTGGAATCTTCGCGATGATCTCGTGGGTGGCGCCGCGACCAGTGTCGCCGGTGCATCCGCGAACGCTTTTGCCGGCCCGAACGCTGGCGGCGGCCTCGGCAATGCGAACGTCGTGCAAGTCCTGCAGGTGGATTTGAACGTAAAATTCTAAACGCTCACTCCTGCGGTTGATTGAAAAGGCCCGATGTCGCGAGACATCGGGCCTTTTATTTTCAGCGCCTCTTGCTCAAAGCAACTGCTCACGGTAAAACTCAAAGACATGCCTCTGCGCCTTCTCGAGATTTTCGGCGAAAATCAAGTTGAGCTGCAACTGTCCGCGACCACGCAGGCGGAAGCGTTCCGAGAACTTTCCGAGCTGATGCGCGGACATCCCGACATGCTCGATCTTCCCGCGTTTCAAAAGGAAGTCCTCGCCCGTGAAAGTGTCAGCTCGACCTGCACCGGCAACGGCGTCGCATTTCCTCACGCGCGCACGGATGCGGTGCGAAGAATCATCGGCGCGATCGGCCGCAGCCCTGATGGCATCACGCTCGACAACGGACAGCGCGTGCAACTCCTCGTCATGATCGGGACACCGAAGGCGCTGGTGAACGACTATCTGAAATGTCTCGCCTCGCTCGCGAAAACGCTTCGCAGCCAGTCGGTGCGCGACGCTCTTTTGCAACCAACGACGAAAGCGGAATTCCTGCACACACTCACCGACCATACCGGCGCGGTTCAGCCGTAGCGTGGAAAATTCATCCCCCAGCCAGCCGCACCCGACGCTTCAGCCGCGGCGGTTGCGCCTGCTGAAAGCGTGGGTCTGGCTCGCCGAGCGCATTCACCCGAATGAATTGCAGGAGACGCTTTTTTGGGCGGGCGTCGTCGGCTTTTTCGGCGCGGTCACATCGATTGCATTTCGCTATTCGACGACGTTTATGCATCGGTTGTTAACGGGCAACTCCGTCGCGGGAATGGCGGAAAGTTTTTCGCAACTCCCAGTCTGGCAGCGCGTCCTCACGCCCGCGATCGGCGGCATTCTCGCCGGCGGCGTGATGGTCGTCGGCGCGCGCTGGCGTGGCACGGTCGCGACGACCGATTACATGGAGGCGATCGTGCTGGGCGATGGAAAAATCTCCACGCGGCTGAGCGCGATCAAATCAATCTCGGCAATGTTCACCATTGCTTCCGGCGGCTCGATCGGCCGCGAAGGCCCGTTGGTGCAGCTCTCCTCGCTCGTCGCTTCGATCGCAGGACGCTGGCGAAGTTGGTCCACACCGCGTTTGCGCCTGCTCGTTGGATGCGGCGCGGCGGCCGGCATCGCCTCGGCTTACAACGCGCCAATCGCCGGCGCTCTCTTCGTTGCGGAGATCGTGCTCGGCTCGCTCGCGATGGAAATTTTCGGCCCGCTGGTTTTTGCATCAGTCGTCGCCACGCTGACCATCCGCGAATTTCTCGGCGGCAATCCGCTGTATGAAATCCCGCCGTTCCAGCTCAATTCGAACTGGGAAATCATCCCGTATGTTTTTCTCGGGCTCTTCGCCGGTTTCCTCGCGCCCTGGTTTTTGCGGCTGTTGGACGTCAGCGAGCGTTTGTTTAACCAAATGAAAGCGCCGATTTTTGTGCGCATGGCGCTCGGCGGGCTCATCGTCGGCGTGCTGGCGGCATTTTATCCCGAGGTCTGCGGCAACGGCTACAGCGCCGTCAGCGCGATTTTGCGCGGGAACCTGCTCTGGCAAAGCCTCGCGATGATTCTTCTTTGTAAAATGATTGCGACCAGCGCGACGTTCGGCTCCGGCGCGGTCGGCGGCGTTTTCACGCCCACGTTGTTTGTCGGTGCGAGCCTCGGTTACCTTTTCGGCAGCGTGCTGCATCACGCGCTGCCGGCGCTCAATCCCAGCGCGTGCGCACTCGTCGGCATGGGCGCGTTCTTGGCCGGCACCACGCACGCGCCGATCATGGCGATCATCATGATTTTCGAGCTGACGCTAGATTACCAAATCATCCTGCCGCTGATGCTGGCGTGCGTGATCGCGTATTACACGTCTGCGAGCATCGAGAAGCGCTCGATCTACAGCGAATCGCTCAAGCGCAAAGGCGCGGGCGATTTCCGCGAGCAGCTCGCCGATCTGCATGTGCGGGATTTGATGAAGAATAACCCGGTCGCCGTGGCGCCCACGGCGCGTTTCGCGGAGATCGGCGAAACATTTTTGGCAAACCGTTTCAATTATCTTTACGTCGCCGATGCCACGAAACATTTCCTCGGCGTCGTCTCGCTGCACGACATTAAAAGTTACCTCAACGACCCGGAACTGGCCGGGCTGGTGATCGCACGCGACATCATGCGCGAGGAATTTCCGACGATTGAGCCGAACGCAACTTTGACCGAAGCGCTCGACACTTTTTCGCGCCACGATGGCGAGCGGCTGCCGGTGGTGAACGATCCCGGCGAAAAGCGGCTGACGGGAAGCATCTCGAAAACCGATCTCATTCTCGCGCTCGCGGGCAGCACGAAACTAGTCCCGAGCACGGTGCCGACGGTCGTTGCCGAAGCGGCGTAAAAGTTTTGCCGCGAACTTTTCCGCGATTGGCGTCAAAGTTTACAACCACTCGCTAATCGTTCGCTTTTAGTTAAACAATCGAGCGCGAGCTGCGGAGCGCATAATTTCACGGACTCGTCACCTGCCCGCCACATAACTGTAACAAACGCCCCCCAACGTTTGCGGCTCAACCCACTATGAAAAAACTACATACACTCCTACTCGCCGCGACATTCGGCTTCAGCTGCCTCGCGAGCGCACAAACCACCATCAACGGCGCAGGCGCCACTTTTCCAGCGCCGCTTTATCAGCGCTGGTTCGCTGAATACAACAAACTCCATCCCGACGTGCAGGTGAATTACGAGGCAATCGGCAGCGGCTCGGGCATCAAGCAATTCGTCCAGGGCGTGGTCAATTTTGCCGCCAGCGACGCCGCGATGAGCGACGACGAGCTCAAGCAGGTGAGCAAAGGCGCAGTCATGCTGCCAATGACCGCGGGAAGCATCGTCCTCGCCTACAACATGCCCGAGGTGAAAACGCTGAAGCTTTCACGCGACGCTTACATCGGCATTTTCCTCGGCACGATCACGAAGTGGAATGATCCGAAGATCACGAAAGACAACGCCGGCACGACGTTGCCCGACATGCCGATCTCTGTTGCGTATCGCTCGGACGGCAGCGGCACGAACTTTGTCTTCACTAAACACCTCGCGGCAATCAGCGAAGAATTCAAAACCAAAGTCGGCGAAGGCAAAAGCGTGAGCTGGCCTGTCGGCGTCGGTGGCAAGGGCAATGACGGCGTCACCGCATTGATCAAGCAAACTGCCGGCACGATCGGCTACGTGGAATACGGCTACGCGAAAAACAACGGCCTCGCGATGGCCGAGCTGCAAAACAAGTCGGGCGCTTTTGTCGCACCGACGCCAGAATCCGGCGCGTCCACACTCGCCTCCGTGCAGTTCCCGGCGAATCTCCGCGTCTGGCCTTCCGACCCGGCTGGCAAAGGCGATTACCCGATCGCGACCTTCACCTGGCTTTTGCTTTACAAAAGCTACGATGACGCCAAGGTCGCGGGAATCCTCAAGGATCTCGTGAAATACGGTGTCACAGATGGGCAAAAATTTGCGCCGGAACTCGGCTACATCCCGCTGCCGCCGAAAGTGGTCGGCATCGTGGAAGAGAAACTTAAGGAAGTAAAGTAGGGGCAACTTTTACTCCGCAGCGCATACGACGATGAGCCTCGATCTAATGTCCCTGAAGCCGCGGCGCGATTTTTTTCGCGCGGTCTGCTGGGCATGCTCAGTGGCCGTCGTGGTCGTCATCTTCTGGATCGTTTTCCAAATCGGCAAAGTCGCTTTGCCGGCGATCGGAAAATTCGGCATCGGGTTCCTGACGCATTCCGCGTGGAACCCGGTGCGTGACGATTATGGGATCGTGCCGTTCCTGCTCGGCACGATGATGAGCTCGTGCATTGCGCTGCTGCTCGCGCTGCCACTCGGCCTGGCGATCGCGATTTTCCTGAGCGAAAATTTCCTGCCACAGGCATTTCGGAGCTTCGTTCGGTTCGTCGTCGAGTTGCTCGCGGCGATTCCGAGCGTCGTTTACGGATTGTGGGGGATCGCGGTGCTCATCCCGCTGGTGCAAAAGTTCGGAATTCCGATCGCAAACGGGCTCGGGAAATTTCCGCTCTTCGCCGGGCCGGTGACTGGCAACAGCATGATCACCGCGAGCCTGGTTTTGGCGCTGATGATTCTGCCGACGATCGCGGCAGTGTCGCGTTTTGCATTCGTGAATGTCCCGCCGACTTTGCGCGAAGGCGCTTATGCGCTGGGCTCGACGCGGTGGGAAGCAATTTTCGGCGTGATCATTCCAGGCGCGATGCCGGGGATTGTCGCCGGGACGATCCTCGCGCTCGGCCGCGCGATGGGCGAGACGATGGCGGTCGCGATGGTCATCGGCAACAGCTCGCGTTTCACCGTCTCGCTTTTCCAGCCGTCCGGCACGCTCGCGAGCCTGCTGGCGAACCAATTCGCGGAAGCCGACGGCATTCGCATCAACGCGCTGATGTATGGCGCCCTCGCGCTTTTGTTTTTGACCCTGCTTGTCAATATCGCTGGCGAAATGATCCTGCGGTTGTCGATGCGCCGCACGATGGGAATCCGATGAACGCGCTCGAACCAACAGCAGAAATGGCGGGTGTGTTCCAAGGCCACAGCCGCGGCACGGTGTCGCGGCTCGTGAAAAATACGGTGCTCAGCTCGCTGTGCGTCGTCCTCTCGCTGCTGACTTTCATCCCGCTCTTTTCCATCATTTACCTTTTGGTGACGCGCGGCGCGAAACATCTCAACCTCGAAACCTTCACCAAACTTCCGCCTGCCCCGGGCATGATGGGCGGCGGCATCGGCAATGCGATTGCGGGCACGGGCCTCATCGTCGGAATCGCGATCGCAATGGCTGCGCCGATTGGAATTTTGGCCGCAGTTTACATCACGGAATATGGCAAAGGTTCACGGCTCGCGGACGCCGTGCGCTTCACGGCAAAGTTGCTCACCGGAATCCCTTCGATCATCTGCGGTGTGTTCGCCTATGCGGTCGTTGTCGTGACGACTGGGAAATTTTCAGCGCTCGCCGGCGCGGTTGCGCTCGCGGTGCTGGCTTTGCCGACGGTTTTACTCACTGCCGAACAAGCGTTGCTCGGCGTGCCGAAGTCTTTTCGCGAAGCATCAGTCGGCCTCGGCGCAACGACTTTCCAAACGATCTGGCGCATCATTTTGCCGGAAGCGTTTCCCGGCATCATGACCGGCATCATGCTCGCTGTCGCGCGCGCCGCGGGTGAGACAGCGCCGGTGCTTTTCACGTCACTTTTTAACTACTACTGGACGAAATCTGTCATGGATCCGACCGCGACGCTTTCGGTCTTGATTTACAATTTTTCCACCGTTCCTTATGCAAACCAGATTGAGCTCGCCTGGACCGCGTCGCTCGTGCTGGTGACGCTGGTCACCGTGGCCAACGTGTTTGCGCAGCTCGCATTTCGACGGAAGTGATTTCGAATCGCAGTTAAAGCTTGTTAACGACCCAACTTAAATGCCGACGCAACTATCACGTATGTCCGAAACCCAACCAAAGGCTTCGAAGCTTGAGTCATCGAATCAAATCATCGATGGCAATGCTTTCGATAGCGAACCTGCGGAGCAAAACCTGATCTCGATCAAAAATTTCAGCTTTTTCTACGGCCGCAAGCAAGCGCTGTTCAACATCAACATGCAGATTCCGCGCTGCCGCGTCACCGCGTTGATCGGCCCGTCGGGCTGCGGAAAATCGACACTGCTGCGGAACATCAACCGCATGAATGATCTTGTGGACGGCGCGCGGCACGAAGGCGACATCACGCTTTCCGGCCACAGCATTTACGATCCGAAGCTGCAGGTCATCGCGCTGCGTCGCGCGGTCGGCATGGTGTTTCAAAAATCGAACCCGTTCCCGATGTCAATCTACGACAACGTCTGCTACGGGCTCGGCATCTCCGGCGAGCGCAACCGCGGTGTGCTCGATACTGCCGTCGAGCAAAGCCTTCGCGGTGCGGCATTGTGGGATGAAGTCAAAGATCGGCTTTCAGAGAGCGCGCTGGGCCTTTCCGGCGGCCAGCAGCAGCGGCTTTGCATCGCCCGCGCCATCGCGGTGAAACCTGAAGTCCTGCTGATGGATGAACCTTGCTCCGCGCTCGATCCGATCGCGACCGCGAAAGTCGAGGAGCTGGTTACGGAGCTGAAAAAGCAATTCACAATCGTCATTGTCACGCACAACATGCAGCAGGCCGGACGCTGCTCGGATTACACGGCGTTCTTTTATTTGGGCCAGCTCATTGAGTTTGAGAAAACAGAAAAGATTTTCACGAACCCCGGGCAAAAACAGACCGAAGATTACATTTCCGGCCGTTTCGGTTGATAGCACGCATCAAACACCATGAATATTTTTGAAAGCCAGCTTTCTCGCATCCGCGAGACGCTGTTGATGATGTCCAGTCTCACCGATCGCAATTTGACAATTGCGATGAAATCGCTCGTTGAGCGCGACAACAATCTCGCGGATTCTGTCGAGGCCGAGGACAGCCAGATCGATCAACTCGAGATCACGGTGGATGAAATGGTCATCACCTACATGGCCACGCACGCACCCGTCGCGACTGACTGCCGCTTCATGCTGGCGGCGTCAAAGATTTCCAGCAATCTCGAGCGCATCGGCGACCAGGCGACCACCGTCGCGCGGCGCGCCCGTGACTTGAACAAGGAGCCGCTGCTCAAACCGCTCATCGACATCCCACTCATGGCTGAAACGGCGCGCGAAATGTTGCGCGATAGCATCACGGGATTCGTCGAAAACCAGCCGGAGCTAGCGCCAGACATCATCGCGCGGGACAAAACCGTGGACGATATCAACAGGCAGCTCATCCGCGAATTAACAACGTTTATGACGGAGGATCCGCGCACCATCACGCGCTGCTTGAATTTGATTGTCGTCGCCAAAGCTCTCGAGCGTGTCGCTGATCACGCCGCCAATATCGCCGAGGACGTATATTACCTCTACCGTGGCCAGGATATTCGCCATTCGGCAGTGGCAAAGGTCAGCTAAGGCGTTTCCTCGCTTTAAAGGTTCTGGATCGAATACAAACTGTCCCGGAACTCTTTAGACAGCTTTTCGTAGTCAACGCGGCGGCAATCGAGCGTAAAGGCGAGCTGCAAGGTGTTGGCGCACGCGAACACAATGTTACGCACGCAAGCCTGACCGAAGAAGTTATAGTTTAGCACCACTTCGCACGTCGCATTTCCATTGATGCGGAGCGGGTTTAATTCCACTGAGGCAAACTTCGCGTCGGTGACGCCTTTTGGCAGCGCACCAAACGCCATCTCCGCAAGTTTCCGTGCCTGGTCTTCGTTCAGGACGATTGGTTGCGTCAGCGTTGTCTTGTGAATAGTGGCAGTCGCTTGTGCTTTTCCTGGAGGGATAAAGCTCGCGCTTGAACTATCTCCGGCGTAAGTCCAATCCCGCGGCGGAGTATAAGTTACCCTTTTTGGTCCGTCCAAAAAGTAGACATTCTTGAACTTCGCGCCTTCTACTTCATAGACGCCCGGATGAGGAGTCAAATCAAGGTCTGCGAAAGCCGTAGCTGCAAAGAGAACGTAAAGGGCGAGGAATCTCATTGTTGGAACCATCTTTGTTTCATGTAGTTGACGATCATGATCGAGCCAGGAGGAGTGTTGGTTTGAAAGTCTGTGTCAAAGAACCATTCGCGCAGCGGCGGCGAATAGACATTTGACTTTCCCCAAATCCCAGTCGCCTGCTGGCTTTGATAAAGCTCCACCATGGATCCGTAGTAAGTCAGTGACTTGTTCGTCCAGTCCTCGAGAAACCGCGGGTAGTTCTCGGCGCCGCCGCTATAGTTGCCGTTTGCGCTGGGGACGATTCCGGCGATGATTGCCGTGTTCACTGTCGTATTGCTCGCGATGCGCGAGCTCAAGCTAGAGAATGAATTTGCGTCAACCCATGCGTTGGAGAGAACCGACACTGCGTCGGCGACGATGGAAGAAGGTTGTTTGGTATAACCTGTGCCTGTCGGTTGAGTATAAGTTCCGAGGTTAGAAGGCGGAAGTGCGCCAGTGTTGTAATCTCCCTGGATGTAGACTGGATTATCGCTGGCAAAAGTAAGGCCGTTGACAGGCAGTGCGCTTCCATTTTTCAAACGAACGCCGCGTTTGGGACTTCCACCAGTCTGGCCGGCGCTGGTGTCGGAAATGTAGACTATTTGGTTAAAATTTTTGTTGGCCAGTGGACCGGTTGTCAATGCTGTCGTGATTTGCGATACATCTACGTTGACGAGACGCACGGTTGCACCTTCGCGATTGTCCTGAATGGAAGAATTAGTCGTGATGGCGTTGCTAAAGGTTGTGTAGATGGCCTTGTCCAGCGGATTGCCGTTTCCAGTGAGAACGGTCCCGTTTTGATTCATGATCGTGACATTGTTACTGGCGTCGATGAGGATCTTTGCGCCAGCCTGATCATAATACCTTTGTGCGGCGATCGGGTCGGAATAGCCGGGATCCGGCCGCTCCACCAATTCGTGGTAACCGTCGTCATTGTCACTCGCATCGGTGGTGCTAAAGACTCGCGACGAATCCATGCCGAAAGGTTGGTGTGCTATCTCCAAAGCTGGCGGAAGATTTGTAGGATAGTTCGGAGCCACAGGTGTTTCGCTGTGGGTGCTGTCACCTGGAGCGAATCCTACCGTCCAGCTGTTCGCGTAGGTTGCTTTGTCAGCGAAAGTCAGAGTGTCATGGCCAGTGTAGAGATCGGAATTTGTGTGGACCCATCCAGTGACGGTAAATAAAGGACTGGGATGGATTTCCAGCGGATCGACGTAGAAGATCGCCCAGTTCCACGGAGATAACTGTTGCTTTTGAAAAATACGCCGGACCTTCACGGAGACAGTTGATGATATGTCCGGCAGAGTCACATCAGCCGAGCCCATGTAGAAATAGCTTGTAGCAGTCGCGTTCATCCCAGTGGCGGCGGGAGGTGCAGCTCCGTTCCCAATCGTCTTCAACTGCGGGTCGAGTGCTACTATTTTGTAACTGGCGATGGTATGGGTGCTATTCGAAGTATTTGCAGCAGCACTCGCGGTGAAGTTCGGGATGTATGGGAACTGCGAACTGGTCGGCAGTGGAATGGAGGTAAAGGCAGACGTCGGCCGTTGTGACGAGGGCGTAGCGCGGCAAATTTCACGCCAATAGGCGAACTGTTCATCAAGTGCGCCATTGGCGATGGCAATGGCTGCTTGCATGTTATTCGTCCGCTTAACATTCTTACCGACACTCATGGTCAGGTCCATCGCGACACCCGTAAAGACCGCGAGAATTGTCAGGACCGTCAATACCAGAAGAATAGAAGCGCCGGACTCGTTTTTTTTCATTTCACTGATAGGTGGTAAGCTTCGCAAATGGAGAGATCTGCCCCTGCAAGGTAATTGCGCTGGTTTTGTAGTTGCGGTTGCTATACTCGGGGTCAGCCGCAGAAAGATTGAAGGCGACCGCAAAGCGAAAGTAAGAAGCGTTGACTGGGCTATTAGGAATGGAGAAGGGCGTCGTAGAAGTGATGTCGTTGCCCATCACGGAGTAGTTACTCGTTGTCGCTCCTGAGTAGTAGGTTAGCTGCCCGTTAGCGGCGACGTAGGAGACCCGCTTGGTGAAGAAGCAGATGATGTTGTAGTTGGTTGGACCTTGCGAAGTTGTGACCGGAACGGGAAGGTTACTCGCGAGAGTCAGCGTCGCCGTCTTTGCGGCAACACTTACACTTGCGATGCTGATCTCAATCTGATGAGTAGGGATGATGAGGATTTCGCCCGCTGTCGGCAGAGGGGTAGCGCTGTTTAAAGTGACAATGATGACGTTCTGGTTCGCGGCCGCGCTGGCGCCGATTTTGCATTGGCCGAGGTCCGAGTCGAAGACCTGGAAGGAAACGCCTGCGCTCGGACCTTGTCCGGAAACAACGGTGCGCGTAGCGTCGACGAGTTGCGGCAGCGAAACAGCGTTGTGCAAATCTTGCTCTAGTTGCAGGAGTGCACTCCTTGCCTGCTGGTGCGCGACGTTCACCGCGGTGTTTTTTGATGAGAGAATGAAGCCGCTATTCAACACGAGGAAGATGACGAGGCCCGTCAACGTGATCGCTCCTGTGGCGATCGACATTTCCACCAAAGTAAATGCGGCATTCCGCGGACAGCGTTTCATATGTCTGAGCAGCGGACGGTGGATAGCGTGACGCTGTAGTTCCGCTTTCCGTAGGTGTAGGCCACCGTCACGGTGGCGCGATACATTGGGAGCGTCACGCTGTTCAGCGTCGGACTGATGTCGGCGACTTCCGTGGTCAATGTTCCAGTAATGACTGTGCCGGAAGGGTCTTGATAAATGGTGACCGTGGACGGCGCGCTCGTGCCGACTTGAAGCTCCGGCGGGATTTGGTTTTTCTGCGGATTAAATGGGCTGTCGACCAAGATCAGTTCGATCTGATTCTGCGCGGCGGTGGATGCACCGGTGGAAAGGCGCGCGAGGTTTGCGTTGCGATTCATCGTCGTCAAAGCCCACAGCGCCGACGAGGCCGCGACGCCGATCATCGCTGCGGCGATCATCACCTCCAGCAACGTCACCGCGGCGCGCGCGGCGCGTCGTGACGTCTGGAACTTTCCAGCAAAAATCGAGGAGTTAAGGCGCATCTTGCTCCGTCAAAGGAAGCAGTAGCTGTGCCAAAACCGGCGCTGCGACTGATTTGAGAAATCGTTTAGTTGTTGCCGTCTCGCAGGAAATCAGGCAAAGCACCCACATGCCTAAAACCGAAAAACCCGCCCGCAAAATGAACTCCGCACTCATGAAACCAGTTCAGCCCGACGACACGCTCGCTGCCGTCGTTGGCTCGAAGCCGATTCCCCGCACCGAACTGACGAAAAAACTTTGGGACTACATCAAGAAAAATAAGCTTCAAGACACGAAGAAAAAAACCCTGATCAACGCCGACGACGCGCTCAAGGCCGTCTTCAACGGCAAGACGCAAGTCAGCATGTTTGAAATGACGAAGCTGGTTTCCGATCACATCAAAAAGTAGCGTAACGCGCTTTCTCTCCGGCCGCCGCCGATGAATCGACAGTGGCGACGGCCGGAGAGCTGATCGGAAAAACGAGAGCAAAATTTCCACCGCACGCTGAGCACCGCTGCGTCGCGCCGCGGTCCATTCATTCGCAAAACTTCTTTTGCCAGAACCTCCCAGAAGACTAAGTTTGAAACTATGAGCACAGCCACTGCCGAACCAAAGACTGCCGGAAAAACCAGCCAGCTCGATCAACTCAAGCAATTCACGAAAGTCGTCGCCGACACGGGGGACTTCGAGACGATGCGCGAGTTTCATCCGCAGGATGCGACGACGAATCCGAGCCTCATTTTGCAGGCATCGCAGAAAGAGGATTACGGGTGGCTGCTCGACAAAGCGATCGCAGACAACAAAGAGACGCGTTTCGTCGGCGCGGAAAAAGTGGACGCGATCATCGATGACCTCCTCGTCAACTTTGGTCTCGAAATTCTGAAGATCGTGCCGGGCCGCGTCTCGACCGAAGTCGATGCGCGCCTCTCGTTCGACAAGGAAGGCACGAAGCGCAAGGCGCATCACCTTATTGATCTCTACGAAAAAAACAAAATCCCGCGGGAGCGCATCCTGATCAAAATCGCCGCGACTTGGGAAGGCATTCGCGCCGCCGAGCTTCTGCAAAAAGAAGGCATCAACTGCAACCTCACGCTTCTTTTCACGCTCCCGCAAGCCGTCGCATGCGCCGATGCGCGCGTGAAGCTGATCTCGCCTTTCGTCGGCCGCATTTACGATTGGTATAAAGCGTTCAACAAGCGCGATTACACCGGCGCCGAAGATCCCGGCGTGCAGTCGGTGACGACGATTTTCAACTATTACAAAAAATTCGGCTACGAAACCGAAGTGATGGGCGCGAGCTTCCGCAACGTCAGCCAAATCACCGAACTGGCGGGCTGCGACTTGCTCACGATCAGCCCAGACCTGCTCGCAAAACTTGCGGAATCCTCCGAGCCGCTGACGAAAAAACTCGACGCGGAAGGCGCGAAAAATTCTGACGCCGAGCGTCTGCCGCTTGATGAAAAAGCGTTTCGCTGGCTGTTCAACGAAGACGCGATGGGCACGGAAAAAACCGCCGAGGGAATTCGTAAATTCTCAGCGGATATCGTGAAACTCGAGAAGTTCATTGCCGCAAAACTGTAAACTTTTACTCGCGCAAAGTTCAAAAAGCTGAGGTGCAAACGCGCCTCAGCTTTTTTTTCGCCAAGGGCCGCAAGACTTTTACTCCATCCGCGCGCGCACGAATTTTCCGGGATTCAAAATTCCTGCGGGATCGAGCGTCTGCTTGAGCGCGGAATGCACATTGCGACTCACCGCTGATGTCGCCTGTTTCCACCACGGTTTTTTTGCGAGCCCAATCCCGTGCTCGCCCGTAATGACGCCGCCCCACGCCAGCACTTGCGTGAAAAGTTCGTCCAGCGCGCGCTCAACTTTTTCTCGCACCGCGCGGTCATCGTGATAATGCGCAGCCATGACGTTGACGTGAATATTTCCGTCGCCCGCATGACCGAAACAGGCGACCGGATAGCCGTATTTTCTTCGCAGCCGGCTCGCGAATTCGGTGAGGTCAACCAGCCGGCCGCGCGGCACGACGATGTCTTCATTCAATTTCGTGAGCCCGGTCGACTTCAACGACTCTGAAAATTTTCGCCGCAATTCCCACAACTCTTCGCATTCCGTTTCACCTACCGCGGTTCGCAATTGATGCGCACCGAGCTTTTTCAGCAGCGAAGCGAGAGATTTTGTTTCCGATGCGACTGATGCCGGTTGGCCGTCAAGCTCGACCAGCAAATGGCCTTCGCCGGACGGCACGAGAGACTTGCCTAAAAATTCGCGCGCGGATTTCAGCGTAAACGCATCCGCGATTTCCAGCGCAGCGGGTAAAAATCCTGCATGCAAAATTTCCTGCACGGCATTGGCCGCTTCGAGGAAAGTCGTAAAACCCGCCGAAAGCGATGCGCGCGCCGGCGGAAGCGGCAGAAGCCGCAGCGTTGCTTCGGTGACGACGCCGAGCAAACCCTCGGAGCCGACGAACATTCCGATGAGGTCAAACCCGGTTTTGTTTTTGTGAGTGCGGGCACCGGTGCGCAGCACGCGACCGTCCGCGAGCACGACCTCGAGGCCGAGCACGTAGTTTCGCGTCACGCCATATTTCAGGCAGCGCGGCCCGCCGGCGTTGGTAGCAATGTTTCCGCCGAGGCTGCATTCCTTCAGGCTCGCCGGATCGGGCGGATAAAACAGCTGTTTTGCTCGCGCTTTCGCTTGTAAAACTCCCGTGATTACCCCAGGCTGCACCACGGCCACTCCATCCGCGGCATTGATTTCTTTGATCCGCGTCATTCGCGCGAGCGAAAGCGCGATGCCTCCCTCCGATGGAACGCAGCCGCCCACGTAGCCGACGCCGGCACCGCGCGGCGTCACCGGCACGCGGTGTCGGCTGGCAAATTTCATCAGCCGGCTCACTTGCTCGGTTGACTGCGCAAAGACGACGACGCCCGGCGGATGGGACGCGAACCAACGATCGCTGCTGTGTTCGGCGAGAATTTCCGCCTCGTCGCTGACGGCTTCCGCGCCGAGCAGGCGCGAGAGTTGCGCTCGCAATGACGACGCCACGTGTCAGTGACCGGTGAAAAAGTGTTTCACGCTGTTGCCGAAATTGCCGAACGCATGGCCGACGCCAGAGTGACGGGTTTCGGAGTTTGACGGGCGTTCGTCGGAAATGGGAGACGCTACCGGCACGGCTTTCGCAACCTGCGGATCGGGATCAACATCAAACTTTTCCGGCTTCTTTGCGACCGCCGTTTCGGGCGAGACGGCGAATCCGTCATGTGCGATCACGTTTCCTTTGCCAGCGGTGACTGAAAGCTCACCGACGCCTTGGTTGTTTTCGTTGAAGCAACTCACTTTCCATATCGGCACCGCATCCTGGCCCTCTTTTTTCAATTCGTAATTCATCTTCGAGATCGATTTATCATTCGCGCGCGCATATTCCCTCGCGAGGCGCGCGAGCCGGTCGGAATCGACTTTGACCCCAGCGCCGCCGATCACGTCCTCCGGTTTCAGCGTGTCCGCGAACTGTGAGATCGTGCGCGAGGCGACCACTTCATTATTGGCGACGACAAATTCGCGCAGCCCGTTTCGCTCGTCCGGATCCTGGACGATCAAATACCAGCGCTCGGGATTCGGCGTGCCGTCGCGCGCCTCGATCCGCGCGAGCCGCGCGGCCTTTTCCTTCGGAATAATTTTCAGCGCCTCAAGCGCCGTCGGTTCCGCCGCGTGCAGCGACGCCATCGCGGCCGGCAGGCAAAGCGCAATCAGTAAACGCATGGCGTAAACTAAGACGTTTCGAAAAAATGAAAAGCCGGGTTTTCCCTGCGCACGCGTGGGAAAAACCTCGACCCATCGGCTGCGCGAGCCAAACTTTCGCCCATGATCATCAAGCCCAAAGTCCGCGGTTTCGTATGCGTCACCGCCCATCCCGCCGGCTGCGCCGCGCATGTGCAGGAGCAGATCGATTTCGTGCGCCAAAAAGGGACGCTCAGCGACATGCCGAAGCGGGTGCTCGTGATCGGCGCATCCACCGGCTACGGGCTTGCGTCGCGCATCGTCGCAGCTTTTGGCGGCGACGCCGCGACGCTCGGCATTTTCTTTGAGCGCCCGTCGGAAAATGGAAAACCTGCGTCGGCTGGTTGGTATAATTCCGCGGCATTTGAGAAAGCCGCGCACGCCGCGGGGTTGTATGCGAAGAGCATCAACGGCGACGCTTTTTCCGACGAAATCAAGCGTGAGGCGATCGAGAAAATCAAAACTGATCTCGGCCAGGTCGACTGCGTCGTCTACAGTCTCGCCTCGCCGCGCCGCACGCATCCAAAAACCGGAGTGACCGCAAAGTCAGCACTGAAGCCGATCGGCGCGCCATTCACTGCAAAAACGGTCGATACGGATAAAGGTGCCGTCACGGAAATTTCCATCGAGCCCGCGACCGAACAGGACATTACCGACACAGTCGCGGTGATGGGCGGCGAGGATTGGGAAATGTGGATTGACGCGCTCGAGAATGCGGGCGTGCTCGCCGAGGGCGCGACGACGATCGCCTATTCCTACATCGGGCCGCAACTGACTTGGGCGATTTATCGCAATGGCACCATTGGCCGCGCGAAAGCCGATCTGGAGGCGACCGCGCATCGGCTCGCGAAAAAACTCGCGTTGAAAAACGGCCGCGCCTTCGTCTCGATCAACAAGGCGCTGGTCACGCAAGCTAGCTCGGCCATTCCCGTCGTGCCACTCTACATTTCGCTGTTATACAAAGTGATGAAAGAGCGCGGATTGCACGAAGGCTGCATCGAGCAGATCCAGCGCCTTTTTGCGGAGCGGCTCTACCACGGCACTCTGCCGCAGCCCGATGCCGAGGGTCGCATTCGCATGGACGATCTCGAAATGCGTCCCGACGTGCAGCAGGCTGTGGCGGAGCTTTGGCCTCAAGTCACTACGGAAAACCTCGCCGAACTTTCAGACATCGAAGGTTATCGCGCGGAGTTTCTAAAGCTCTTCGGCTTCAGACTGCCCGGCATCGATTACGAAAAAGAAGTCGATCCCGCGGTCCCGCTCCGGAATCAGTGACGCGCGCTGCGTCGCGATTGCGCGGGAGAAAATCACAACCCGGCTGTTCGCGGCAGGGTGCAGCCTTTGATTTTGAACGCGCTCGGGCAGAGTTTTTGCACTTCACATCCGGCGCAGTCGGGCGCGCGCGCGGTGCAGCGGCGCCGGCCGTGCCAGATGAGCCAATGGCTGAAAATCGTCCAGCGCTCGCGCGGGATGAGCTTCATCAAATCCTCTTCGATTTTTTCCGGCGTCGTCTGCCGTGTGAGCCCGAGGCGCTGCGAAAGGCGCGCGACATGCGTGTCTACGACCACGCCTTCACTTTTCCCAAATGCATTTCCCAGGACGACGTTCGCGGTTTTGCGCCCGACGCCCGCGAGCGCCGTCAGCGCCTCCATTGTCTGCGGAACTTTGCCGCCATGCATCGTCTCGATGTCGGCGGCAGCAGCGCGGATTGATTTGGCTTTGTTGCGAAAAAATCCAGTCGACTGAATTTGCTTTTCCAGCGTCTCCTGCGGCACCTTCGCGAATGCGCCAGCCGTTCGGTATTGTTTAAATAACTGCGGGGTGACCAAATTCACGCGCTTGTCAGTGCACTGCGCGGAGAGAATCGTGGCGACGAGCAACTCGAGCGGAGTCGAAAAATCGAGCTCGCAATGTGCCTCGGGATAAACTCGCTGGAACGCCGCGATCAAATCGGCGGCACGTTCCCCGCGCGTCATGTGCCCTGGCCGAGTTGGCTGAGCCGGTCCTTCGCCTTCGAGGCGAGCGGCGAGTTCGGATATTTCGCGACGAGATCTTTATAGGCCCTGATTGCCTTCGCCATTTGACCGGGCTTCGTCGGCTTGTCTTTCTCCGAAGAACTTTCCGGAAGCGTGGCCGCCTGCGCCTCGAGCAGTTGTCCGCCGCGCCAGAGACCCTCGGCCGCGGCGGGAGCGACGGCTTCGTAAAAGACAGCGATCTTCAAGTAATAATCGATCGCCGCATCGAACGCGTTTTTCTTTTCCTGGATTTGCGCGCCGAGCAGCATCGAATTCGCGCGCAATTCTGCCGTCGCCGTCGGCGCGCGGATGATCTGCACGAGCAGGTTCATCGCCTCGTCGAGCTTGTTTTGCTGCACGATCGATTGCGCGATGCCAAAGTTCGCCTCGAGGATTTTCGGTGACCAAGGATAGAGCTTTTTCAGCTCGTCAAATTTTTTTCCGGCCTCCGCGATTTTGCCCTCTTTTTGCAAAGCTTTCCCGATGCCGTAAAGCGCGGTCGCCTGCGCCTCGGCGATTTGCGGCGGCGCCTTATCAGGGCTGACGCCGGCCGGGTTTGGGAAGTCCGTCGCGAGTTTTTGATAGATGGCCATCGCCTCGGGCGCCTTGCCATTTTCGAGCAGCGCGCTGCCGTAAAGATCGAGATCCGCTGGCGCGTAAACGAGCTTCGGATTATACGCGGCTTGCATTTGCACGAGCGCTTTCGCCTTGTCCTGCTCATAAGTAAACGCGGCGAGCGCGAACAAAATTTTGCTCTTCGTTGCGGGCTTCGATGCAAACTTTTCCGCGAGCTGCTGGAAATATTGATCGACCTGCGCCGCCGTTCTTTGCTTTGCCTGTAGCAGCATTTTTTGGTCGTTGAGCAGCGTCTGCAATCCGAGCGCGACTTGCTCGGAATCCGGATACTGCTCGATCAATTTCTCCGCCGATTCCATGCTGGCCGCGATCCCTTTGTTCCAATCACTCCGTTGCTTTTCGTTTAACGCAATGTAGCGGCCGATGCTATCGGCGCCGCGGCGCGAAAGCTCCGCAGCCTGATAGAGCGCGGCCGGCGCCTGCGGATTTTTCGGATGCTTTTCAGCCATCTCGAGATAAGTCGCGATGGCATCTGAGGTCTTTTGCGCGTTCACGAGATTTTGCGCGATGGAATCGTAAGCGAAATAGATTTTGTCGCTGTCCGGATAATTCGTGATGAACGCACGCAATTCATCGAGCATCTCCTTCACCTTTTGCTGGCCGGCAAAAATCGTCGCGCGCGCGAAATAGGCGTAGGGCGCCGCTTCGCTTTTCGGAAACTTTGTCTCCAGATCCTTGTAGGTCTGCATCGCGCCGGCTTTGTCATTCGCCTGCGTCTGCGCCTGGCCGAGCGTGTAGATCGCGGTCGGAATCTGCGCGGCGTCGGGAAAACTTTTGATGTAACGCTGCAGCTCCGGGACGGCCGCTTTCGCGTCGCCTTTAGTGAGAAGCATTTGGCCGACCCAGAACGCGGCCTGCTCGCCTTGCGGAGTTGCCGGATATTTGTCGCGAATATTTTTGAAGGCAGCGATCGCGGCGTCGGTTTTATTTTGGTCGCGGTAAATCGTCGCGAGGCCGAATTCCGCGCCGGCCGCCTGTTCCTTTGATGGATTGGTCGCGAGGAATTTTTTGAAAAGATTCGTCGCCTCGTCATAGCGCTTTAATTGGATCAGCGCGGACGCTTCCTGGCTCATCGACTCATTGAAAAGATGCCCCTTTGGATAATTCTTCAGCGATTCGTCGAAATACTGAATCGCCTTCGCCGGGTTGTTGATTTTCGGGTCGTTGACCAAAAACATGGATCCCAGCGCGTAGGGGAGATTTTCCGCCATCGGATCATTTTTGTAGGCCTTCTGAAACTCGTCGAAGCCGGTGATTCCCTTTTGCGCGAGCTCTTCACGCGTCGCCGGCGCAAGCGGCGGCGTGTCGATCGTGACCTGCGAGATGTAGCTCATCGTCACGAAATAAAGGATTTCCTTTTTCTGCTCCTCGCTCGTCGCGAACTGCACGTAATGCTGCAGCAGCACGCGTGCGGCGTCGAATTTTTGCAGCGTGAAAAAGACCATGCCGACCTTGATCTGCGCGGCGACGGCCTTGCCTTCCGCGCCCTCCACGACCGGCAGCTTCGCCTGCTCGTGTTCCTGCAAACGCTGCAGCCGCTTGATTTCGCGCACATTTCTCGCCGCGGCCGCCGCGCGGATGCGCTGGAGCATGCCGGCGATTCGCTGCTCCTGCATTTTTACCATTATCTCCTTCGGCTCCACGGAACGATATGCATTGATCGCCGCAGTGAACAACGCGTCGCGCTGCGCCGGTTCGGCAAACTCCGCGCGCGCAAAGAGGATTTCGCCGATCTGAAATTGAGCGTCGTTCGCGAGCACCGGATCGGTGCGGCGTTGGACAATGTCTTGCAAAAATTTCACCGACTCGTCGAATTCTCCATTCGCTTTCTGCCGCGTCTGCGCCGAAACCGATGGCCCGCGCACTTCCTGATTCGCCTCAGCCGCCAGCGTCAGCGCCAGCAGATACTGGCTTTCGAGAATTGATTCGCTCGCGGTGAATTTCTGCAAATTCGCACGCAGATTTTTTGCCGCCTCGTCATATTTGCCCATCTGGAAAAGCGCGAGCGCGCGTCCGTAGATCGCCGATTCCGCCTGGTCACTCGTCGGAAATTTTTGCAAGAAAACATCGAATTGCTTGATCGCATCCTCGTAAGCGGCCGTGCGCTTGGGATCATCCGGCGGCAGCTTCGAGGCCTTCCCGGTATACACCTGCGGCAAAAGGTTGTAGGCAAGTTCCTGAATTTCCGGCGGCGCGGGCGGCGCAAGGATTTTCTGCAGAGCCGCGATGCTCGCGTCGTAATTTCCGAGCAGATAATTCAGGTAGCCGATTCGAAATTGCGCTTCCGAAACCACGGACGCCGTTGGGAAATTTTTGACGATCGCGGTGTAGGCGTCGATCGCCTCCTTCGTCTTTCCCGAATTCGCCAGATCGAGCGCCGCGGCCGCCGCCTGATCGGCCGGAGTCGCTGGTGCCGCCGGCTGCTGCGCGCGCAGCATCGGGCCGAGGCACATTCCGAGAACCAGCGTCAAAAAAAGCGAAAGACGCGAGAGAAGGGAGAAACGAGTCATAGAGGTTTTTGAAAATACAAGACGTGTCACGGGCTTGCTACTTCATTTTGGCTAAGAATAATCGCCTCAATGAAAAAAGGTTCGGCTTTGCTGATCGCCGTCGCGATCGCTGCTTTGTGCGCATTCCGCGTCGCGAAGTGCAGGCACCGCGAAGCGCCGTCGAACATCGAGGGATTGGCCGATGCGTTAAAAAGGTCTGCCGAAAAAGATCTGACCGCGCCGCATCTCGCGAACGAGCAAATCATCCTCACCGCCGCGCGTGAGGAGCTGCAAAATCGCGCGCGGCAAGTCGTCGACGCCGCGATTCAGGCCGGCGGGACGGCAATCGAAAGCGACAATTCCGACGGCACTTCGACTGTTCTCGCGCAAATCCCATCGCGTAACGAAGGGCTTTTTCGGGGGCTGATCCAGCGCGGGCACGATGTTAAACAGAGCACAACGCCTGGCGGTGAAACACAATTGATCGAGGTGACGTTGAAACCGCAATGATCGCGATCACGTTTGCGCTGCCGCAGGAAAGCAGCGACCTGCTTCGACGGCTCACGGATCGCCGCAAATCCTCGACCGGCCGGCTCACGGTTTATGAGGGTAAAATTGATGCGCAAGCTGTCGCCATTTGTCACACGGGCATTGGTCGCGATTCAGCGGCGCGCGCGATGCATGAACTTTTTCATAGCCATCGCCCGCAAACCCTGATCAGCGCAGGCTTTGCCGGCGGTCTCGATCCGCGGCTGCAATGCGCGGATTTGGTCGTCGCCGTTAATTTTTCCGATTCAGATCTTCTCGATGCGGCCCGCCACGCCTGCCGCGACGCAAGCCGTTGCTATTTTGGGACACTTACCACGCAACCCGAAGTCGCCGAAACTGAAGCCGACAAGCTGCAGCTCGGCCGGCAAACCGGGGCCTCCGCCGTGGATATGGAAACCTCGGTCATCGCCGAATCGTGCCACAATTTCAGCGTGCCGATGCTGTCCGTGCGCGGCGTTAGCGACCGCGTGAGCGACGCTCTGCCGGTTCCGTTTCCCGTCTGGTTTGACTTGAAAAATCAGCGACCACGCCCCGTGGCGCTGCTGCAATATCTTGTGCTTCATCCGCGGAAAATCATGCCCTTCGTTCGCTTCGTTCGCGGAATCGACGTTGCACGCGCGCGGCTCACGGATTATTTGCTGGAGCTGATTCCAGCGCTTTGAACCTCTTCTAATCATGCCCGAACGCCCGCGCATTTTATCCGGAATCAAGCCGACCGGCCCGCTGCACATCGGAAATTATTTTGGAATGATGCGGCCCGCGATCGCGTGGCAGGAAAAAGGCGAGGCGCTCTATTTCATCGCGGATTATCACGCGCTGACGACGCTGCGCGACCCGGAGTTGCTGCGAAAATATTCCCGGGATGTTGCGCTTGATTTTTTAGCCTGCGGTCTCAATCCAAAGCATGCGACATTGTTTAAACAATCAGATGTTCCGCAGGTTTGTGAGCTCACGTGGATTTTAAGCACGCTCACGCCAATGCCGATGCTCGAAAATTCACACGCCTACAAGGCGCACGTCGCGCGCGGCGGCACGCCCAACGTCGGGATTTTTGCCTATCCGGTGTTGATGGCGATCGATATTTTGATCTACGACAGCGACATCGTGCCGGTCGGTCGGGATCAAAAGCAGCATGTCGAGATCACGCGCGATCTCGCGGTGAAGTTCAACCAGTCGTTCGGCGAAATTTTCAAGGTTCCAGAGCCGAGCATCCTGCCTGATGTCGAGACGATTCCGGGGCTCGATGGCCAAAAGATGAGTAAAAGTTACGACAATACGATCGGACTTTTTTTGGAGGAAAAAGCGTTGCGGAAAAAAATCATGAGCATTGTCACGGACTCGACTCCTGTCGATGAGCCGAAGGATCCGACAAAGTCCGCAATCGTCGACCTTTACCGCCTTTTCGCTGCGCCAGCAGATGTTATACAAATGGAGACACAGTTTCGCGCCGGGGGCATCGGCTATGGCGACTTTAAAAAGCGACTTTTCGAAGCGATTCGCGACTATTTCGCGCCGATGCGTGAGCGTCGTGCGGAGCTTGAGGCCGACCCTCACCTCCTCGATGAAGTGCTTTCGCAGGGCGCGTTGCGGGCGAACGAGTTGGCTGATGCGATGCTTGTTCGCGTGCGCGCGGCGGTCGGGCTTGATTAGGAGCGGAGCGCGAAAGTTCCGCGCTAAAAAAGAATGTTCGATTTATGGCTTGCACGGCTTTTCGGTTGAAGGTTTATTACAACGGCCTCAAATAGTCAGGGAATCCCTGACTCGGGATAGTAATAAATGTGTATATGATAAATCAGAATTCAGGAGAAAGACCTGGGACAGACCCTCTGGCCTCCGAAAAAGTGACAATCGACCGGAAGATGTTCTTTCTCGATCTCAAAGAAAATCAGCGGGGCCGCTTTTTAAAAATCACCGAGGATGTGGGCGGACGCCGTGACACGATCATGTTGCCGGCCGAAGCATTTCGAGATTTCGCGGAAGCCTTCGCCCGTCTGGTCGAGTTCGAGCGCAAGCTCGGTTAGCACCGGCCAAAACGCTGCCCGGGCACTCGCTTGGGCGGGCTTCGATTTCCTTATTTCAGTTCCGCAAAGAAAAGCCGCCCGGCCGCAGTCTGCAAGGCGCTAGCGATCGTTATACTAACAGTTTGGCCGAGCTTTGGGCGCGCGTTGTTAACGACTATCATCGTTCCGTCGGCCAAAAATCCGACCGCTTGGTGCGGCTCCCGCCCTTCCTTCGAAAGCGTCAATTCGATTTCGTCGCCGATGTCAATCGACGAGCGCAACGCGTTGCTTAGCTCGTTCAAGTTCAGCGTCGTCACGTTTTGAAGGCGTGCGACTTTGCACAAATTCGAATCGTTCGTCAGCAGCCGCGCTTGTAAAAGTTTCGCGAGATGGATGAGCCGCGCGTCGACCGGCAGATCGTTTTCCACAGTGCTTTCATGAATGGTGATCGTGAGGCCGGATTCACTTTGCATCGCGTTGAGGCGGTCTAGGCCGCGACGTCCGCGGTCGCGTTTCAATGGCTCCGCCGAATCCGCGAGCCGCTGCAATTCATCGAGGACAAATCGCGGCACGATGAGCGAGCAGCCGATGAAGCCGGTGCCGCAGAGCTTTGAAATGCGCGCGTCGATCACGATGTTCGTGTCGACCAAAAGCGGCGTGTCCTGCACGCTCGATTGCTGAAAGCGGACATACGGAATGATGAGGGAAAATTCGTCGCGATGACTTCGCACCGCGAGCATCATTCCGAGATAGCCGAACGTGCAATAGGCCGTGAGCGAGCACACCCATTGCGTCGCCTCGGTCGCGTTTTTCAAGACTTCCGACGCGAGCAGCAGCCGCGAAAAAAACAGGCCGAGCAGCAGCCCGAAAGTCGCTGAAGAAAAAGTCCGCAGCGTGATCCCTTTCAAAAGCCGGTCGATCAAAACGATGGCCAGCCCGAATGCCATTCCGATCGCCGCGCCGACGAGCGAAGAGTTGAGCACTTCGCCGCCGACGGCACTGCCGACGAAGCACGCGAAGATTACGAACAGCGTGCGAAGCAGGTTGAGCGTGCGAAATGGAGTCACTTTTTTCCGCTACCGCGACGGCCGCGCGATTTCATCGGGCCGCGGAGCGCGATCCTTGTAAAACAAAATGCCTCGCGCGCGCAGATTCGCCACGAGCGCCTTCAAGTTTTCTGCCAGCTCCCGATTATTGAGCAGCAGGCCGATCGCGCCATTGCCGCTTTGCGCTTTCGCCAGCAGGCTTTGTGCGCTCTCGAGCACTTTTTTCAAATCCTCCGTCGCAGAGTTAATCTTGCCCATCGTCGTCTTCGTCGAATCGACTGCGCCCTGCGCACTTTGAACAACGGTGTTTAAATTCTTGGAAATTTCACCGAAGCGTTCGGTCGTCGTTTTCAGGTTCGCAAATGTAGCGGAAATATTTTGCCGATTCGGCTCACTGAGAACGTCGCCGTTGATCTTGTCGGTCACTTCCGTGAGCTTTTTGATCTCGATGTTGAGCTGATCAAAAACTTGCTCGCCCTTTTTTTGCAACGCTTCGAGTCCCGACGCCGTCGAGCCTTCGATTTTTGCACCGGGCGTCCAAACTTCGCTCGGATTGTTCGGATCAAACTTTGCCCGGTCAAAACCGGGATTCGGAATCACATCGACGTATTTGTCGCCGAGCAATCCGGAGCTGCCGACCTGAAAGGTCGTCTGCCGTGGAATGTGAATGCCGGCGATGATTTTGATCGGCACGGTCACGCCGGCTGATGCGGCCGAGATCCGCGGCTTGTCGGCGACGTAGCCGATGCGCGCGCCCGCGAGCTGCACGTCGGAGTTTTTGATGAGCCCGCTCGCGTTTGGGAAATCGATGGTGAGGTCGTAATATTTTTCAAATCCCTGCCCGATGCGGCCGAATTTGAACGCCATCACGGCGATGAAGGCGAGGCCGATGAAAACGAAAATGCCGACCTTCAGCTCGAGTGCTTTTTCGCTCTGCTCGCTCATTCGGTCTCGCCGGAATGGCCTTCGATGAAATTTCGTATGACCGCGTCCGGTGAGGCGCGGAGCTCGGCTGGTGTGCCCTTAAAATAGACGCGGCCTTCGTGAAGATACGCGACCTGATCGGCTACGTGAAATGCGCTTTTCATGTCGTGAGTGACGACGATGGAAGTCACGCGCAACCGCTTTTGCAAGCGTCGAATCAGCCGGTTGATCGAGTCGGCTACGATCGGGTCGAGGCCAGTCGTCGGCTCATCGTAAAGGATGCACGAGGGCTCGCTGACGATCGCGCGCGCGAGTCCGACGCGCTTCTTCATTCCGCCGCTCAGATTTTCCGGCATCTTTTTTTGTTCGCCCGCGAGATCGACGACCTCGAGCGCGCCGGCGACTTTTTCCGCAATGATTTTCGGATCTTTCAAGCCGCCTTCCTTCAAAGGGAAAGCGATGTTTTCCTCGACGCTCATCGAGTCAAAAAGCGCCGCGCCTTGAAACAGAATCGCGATTTTTTTTCTCACCGCCGCGAGCTTGCGTTCGCTCAAAAGCGCGATGTTCTCGCTGCCGACGAGCACCTCGCCGGAGGTCGGTTTCATGAGGCCGATGATGTGCTTTAGCAGCACGCTTTTGCCGCCGCCGCTGCGGCCGAGAATGACGAGCGTCTCGCCCGTCTGCACGTCGAGATCGAAGCCGCGAAGCACCTCCTGTTTGCCGAGCCGCTTGTGCAGATTGCGAATGCTGATGAGCGGCGGAACGGCCATTTTTTAAACGCCGCCGGGAAAAATCGCGTTGAGCAAAAGCGAGAGAAAAAAGTTTGTGATCAAGATGGCGAGCGAGCCGATCACGACCGCTTCAGTCGGCGCGCGGCCGACGCCGACCGCGCCTTCTTTCGCGTTCAAACCTTGATGGCAACTGACGAAAACGATGAGCAGCGAAAAGACGAAACCTTTGCTCAGCGCCATTTTGATGTCGCGCGAGCCGGTGAATTTCAGCATGTAATCAAGGTAGTAAGCGCCCTGGATATCGAGCAGATGCACGCCGATGAAATAGCCGGCGACGATGCCGAGCCCGACGCATTCGGCGACGAGCAGAGGCGTCGAAAGCATCATCGCGAGCACGCGCGGCACGACGAGATAATCGACCGGATAAACGCCGAGCGCGCGCAGCGCATCGATCTGCTCTGTCACTTTCATCGTGCCGATTTCCGCGGACATTGCCGCACCGACGCGACCGGCGAGCATCAGCCCGGTGAGCACCGGCCCGAGCTCGCGAAACATTGAAACCGCGACGACCGCGCCGACTGCGGAATCCATTCCGAGCCGATGAAATTGAAAGTAAGTCTGCGCGGCGAAAACTGCGCCGGTGAAGCCGCCGGTGACGAGCACGACGAGCTGTGAGCGGTAGCCGACCTCGAGCAATTGGGTGAAAAACAAGCGCCAGCGAATTGGCGCGACGAACATTGATTTAAAAGAATCCGCCGCGAGCAAAACCAATTCTCCGAGATAGGAGAAAAACGACAAAAAAGTCCGGCCGAAATACGCGAAGAAGACCGTCATGAGAACCGCTAAATTAAGCGGCTCGACTCACCGCGCGCAAGGCTGCGACCGCAAATGCTACGTGCGGATTGGCTGCGTTTTGCTCTTTGGATTCATCTCGGCGGGGATGGAGCCGACGATGCGCGCCTCAAGGCCGAGCTTGCGGAAAATCGCCCTCAATTCCTGAATCGTGTAGGTCGGCTCGTCAAACTCGAGATAAACGATGTCGTGGTTGCTATCGACTTTGTAACGCAAGCCGGGCACCGCCTCAAACTCGTGGTCGAGTTCGAGGATTTTGTCGAGGTGCCTCACCCCAGCCGCGTAAACTTCTAGTTCGATCATTGCGATTGCCTTTAATAACACCGGCAATCGGCGAGCGTGGCAAACAAAATTTTGCGCGACGGTTGCCCGCTCAAAACTCCTCTGCTACAAGCCATCACACTTTTTGCCCATGCCGCGCAATCCCGATCTTCACAAAATCCTCCTCATCGGCTCCGGCCCCATCGTGATCGGGCAGGGCTGCGAGTTCGATTACTCGGGCGTGCAGGCGTGCAAGGCGCTCAAGGAAGAAGGCTACGTGGTCGTGCTGGTGAACTCGAATCCGGCGACGATCATGACCGATCCGGAATTTGCGGATCGCACTTACATCGAGCCGATCACGCCGGAGGTCGTCGAAAAAATCATCGAGCGCGAAAAACCGGATGCGCTGCTGCCGACACTTGGCGGGCAGACGGCCCTCAACTGCGCGATGGATCTCGTTGCGAATGGCGCGCTGGAGCGGCATGGCGTGAAATTGATTGGCGCAAATGCCGAGGCGATCCACAAAGGCGAAGACCGGCAGGCTTTCAAGGACGCGATGCTGAAAATCGGTCTCGACTGCGCGCGGTCGGGCGTGGCGCACACGCTCGAGGAGGCGCGCGAAGTGGCCGCCGAGATCGGCGCTTTTCCGCTCATCATCCGGCCGGCATTTACGCTCGGCGGCAGCGGCGGCGGCATCGCCTACAATCGCGAGGAATTTGAAACCATCGTCGCGCGCGGGATCGATTTGTCACCCGTTAACGAAGTGTTGATCGAGGAATCGCTGCTCGGCTGGAAGGAATTTGAGATGGAAGTCATGCGCGACCGCGCCGACAACTGCGTGATCGTTTGCTCCATCGAAAACCTCGATCCGATGGGAGTCCACACCGGCGACTCCATCACGGTCGCGCCCGCGCAGACGCTTAGCGACCGGGAGTATCAGCTCATGCGCGACGCGTCGTTCGCAGTCATCCGCGAGATCGGCGTCGAGACCGGCGGCTCGAACATCCAGTTTGCCGTCAACCCCGACAACGGGCGCATGATCGTGATCGAAATGAACCCGCGCGTCTCGCGTTCATCGGCATTGGCGAGCAAGGCAACCGGTTTTCCCATCGCAAAAATCGCGGCGAAACTCGCCGTCGGTTACACGCTCGATGAGGTAAAAAATGACATCACGCGCGAGACGCCCGCGAGTTTTGAGCCGACGATCGATTACGTCGTTGTCAAAGTTCCGCGTTTTACTTTTGAAAAATTTCCGACCGCCGATGCGACGCTGACCACGCAGATGAAAAGCGTCGGCGAAGCGATGGCGATCGGCCGCACGTTCAAGGAAGCGCTGCAAAAAGCGCTGCGAAGTTTGGAAGTGAAACGCTTCGGTTTGATCGGCGACGGCGCGGACAAACCGGTCGATGACGAAACGTTGCGGACGAAATTGATCGTGCCGAATGCCGAGCGCATTTTCTTTTTGGCGCAAGCGCTCGAGCGCGGCTGGAGCGTCGAGCAAGTTTTCGAGCTGACGAAAATCGACCGGTGGTTTTTAGAAAATATCCGGCAAATCGTCGCTGAAAGTTCTTCGCGGCACGGCGCGTCGGCTCCGCAAATCCTGCGCGCGAAAAAGTTAGGCTTTTCCGATCGTCAGATCGCAGTCGCTTTTTCAAAAAGCGAAAAAGAAATCCGCGCGGAACGCGTTGGCGCGAAAATTTTGCCGACATACCGCCTCGTCGACACATGCGCGGCGGAGTTCGAGGCTTACACGCCTTATTATTACAGCACCTACGGCGACGAAAACGAACGGCGCGATTCCGGCAAAAAGAAAATCATCATCCTCGGCGGCGGGCCGAATCGCATTGGGCAGGGGATCGAGTTTGATTATTGCTGCGTCCACGCGGCGTTCGCGCTGAAGGAGCTTGGCTTCGAGACGATCATGGTCAACTCGAATCCTGAAACCGTTTCCACCGATTACGACACGAGCGACAAACTTTATTTCGAGCCGCTCACGCTCGAGGACGTGCTCAACATCTGCGATCAGGAAAGCGAAAATCTCTTCGGCGTGATCGTGCAATTCGGCGGCCAGACGCCCCTCAATCTCGCCAATGGTCTCGCCGAAGCCGGCGTGCCAATCATCGGCACCAGCCCGCGCAGCATCGAGATCGCCGAGGACCGAAAACTTTTTTCCGCGATGCTAGACAAGCTCGGGCTGCTGCAAACGCCGAGTGGAACAGCCGTTAACGAATCGGAAGCCGTCGCCGTCGCCGATCGCATTGGCTATCCGGTGCTCGTGCGTCCGTCGTTCGTGCTCGGCGGACGCGCGATGGAGATCGTTTACAAAGAAGACGACCTGCGCCGTTACATTCGCAACGCCGTCGAGGCCAGTCCGGAGCGTCCGATCCTGGTCGATCGGTTTTTGGAAGACGCCGCCGAAGTCGATGTGGATTGCATCAGCGACGGCGAGACGGTCGTCATCGGCGCGATCATGGAGCACATCGAGCAGGCTGGCATTCACAGCGGCGACAGCGCGTGCGTGATTCCGGCTTTCAGTCTGTCGGAGAATGTTAAACAAACCATCGCGACTGCGACGAAAGCGATGGCGCGCGAGCTAAACGTCCGCGGCCTGATGAACGTGCAATTTGCCGTCAAAGACGAACGCGTTTACGTGCTCGAAGTCAACCCACGCGCATCGCGCACCGTGCCGTTCGTCAGCAAAGCGATCGGCAAACCGCTCGCGAAATTGGCGGCAAAAATCATGGCCGGCGAAACTTTGCGCGACCTCGGCTTCACCGCGGAAATCATCCCGCCGCATTTTTGCGTGAAGGAAGCGGTGTTTCCATTCATTCGCTTTCCCGGCGTCGATATCGCGCTTGGCCCCGAGATGAAATCGACCGGCGAAGTCATGGGCATCGACGCTGATCTCGGCCTCGCCTACGCGAAAGCGCAGATGGCCGCGCAGCCGCCGCTGCCGCTCGCGGGCAACGTTTTCATCTCGGTCAAAGATTCGCAAAAGCCGGAAGTCGCCGCACTCGCTCGCGAAATTGTTGCGCTCGGTTTCAAAATTTACGCAACCAGCGGCACGGCGGACGCGATCGCGGCGACTGGGACGGATGTTAAACGTCTCTTTAAACTTTCGGAAGGCCGCCCGCACGTGCTCGACATGATCAAAAATGGCGAAATCGCTTTCATCATCAACACGCCTGCCGGCAAAACTCCGCGGCAGGATGAGGTGAAAATTCGCACCACCGCCGTCGCCGCGCGCATCCCGATCATGACCACGCTCCGCGCAGCGCGCGCGAGCATCAATGGCATCCGATCCTTGCTGCAGCACGGTTTGCACGTGAAGGCGCTGCAGGAATATCACGCGCGATCGTGAAAACGCCGCGTCGGATTTTTGGTGTTTGTTTCAGCCGTGAGCGGGATTAATTTTGTCGCATGAGCGATCACGTTTACAAAAAAATCGAGCTCGTTGGCTCTTCGCCGAACAGCATCGAGGAGGCCGTCAAAAATGCCGTGGAACGCGCGTCAAAGTCGCTGCGGAACTTGCGCTGGTTTGAAGTCGTCGAGACACGCGGCCACATCGAAGACGGCAAGGTCGCGCATTGGCAGGTGACGATTCAGGTCGGCTTCACGCTCGACTGACGCGGCGTTTTCGCCGGCGGTCGCGCTAGATTTTTTCGCGAATGCCGCGCACGGAATCGTAGAGTTTGCGCAGGCCGAGCTCGAGGCGCGTCTTGATGGTGCCGAGTGGTGTGTCGGTGGCGACGGCGATTTCCCGCTGGCTCATGCCTTTGAAAAACGCGAGCTCGATCGCCTCTTTTTGAAACGGCGGCAGCGCGTCGATGCGCATGCGGAGAAAACTTCGCAGATCCTCGTGCTCGATGTCGCTGTCGATGCGATTGTGCAGCCACGCATCGGGCTGCTGCTCGCTGTGCGCCTCGAGCCGCTCGGTCGCGCGATGATATGCCTGGCGCTTGCGCAGCCGGTCGATCGCGCGGCGGCGCGTGAGTGTGACGATCCAGCCGAGCGCCTGGCCTTTTTTCGGCGAATAATTTTTCGCCTGCCGCCAGATTTGCATGAAGATTTCCTGCAATAAATCCTCCGCCTCCGCCTCGTCGTGCACGACGCGGATGATGAGCGCTTTGAGGATGCCGCTGTAGCGATCGTAAAGTTGCGCGAGCGCTCGCGGCTGGCGCTGCGCGATGGCTCGCATGATCTTCGTGTCATCCTTTGCGGTGGCTTCGGACGGTTCGGTTAGGACGGCGGTTTTCATCGGGTTAATTAGGAAGGTTGTTGTTGGATTGAGTGCGAAGAGTTCCTTGCTCGGGCTCGCCATCGGCGGAGTCGGCGAGAATGTGCGACCAATCGCGCCACGTCTCGTCGTCGAGCAGCGGATTGCCGATCGCGACCCATTCGCGAGGCGTCGAGGAACAATGTTCAGTGGGGCAATGCGGCTTCAGTTCGCCGTGGCGGCCGGTGGTGAAGCGCACTTGATGGCCGGTAAACTTTTCCTCGCAGAGAATGCAACGGCGCGTTTCGTCGAGGCTCGTCCACGAGTGGTGCGCGTCGGTTGCGCAAAGGCATTCCAAGCGGTCCGCCGCGGTGTGCATGGGTTTAGTTTTACTCATCCGCTGTCCACCATCATCCGGGCAGCCGCGCACGCGCACAATCGGCGGGAAGTCCGACGCGTGGCTCGGGATTCAGCCTACGGGCCGACGCAGCCTTTCCGCCAGATTGCACGCAAAAGCGGCTGCGGCTGTGCGGCTTTTCGCTTCAGTGCACTTGCCAAAATCACAAACGCTGCGGATCAAAGTTTGCGCTTGGATTTCTCGAGAGCGCGCAGTATTTGCTTCTCAGCATCGTTCGCTTTTTCCCCCGCTGCATCTTTATGAAATCGACCCCGCTCGCACTTTTCACCTCGCTCTGTTTTTTGCTGCTCGCCGGCTGTGGCAAGGCGCCGGAAAATGGTTCGCAGTCGAAGGGCGGCGGACAGTTGACGATCGCGGCGATCCCGAAGGCGACGACGCATTCCTATTGGAAAGCGGCGCAGGCGGGCGCGGAGCGGGCGGCGAAGGAAATGGATGTGCATCTGGAATGGCAGGGGCCGCTCGATGACTCGAAAATCTCGGACCAAATCGGCATCCTGAACAATCTCGCGGCGTCGGGCGTGGATGGAATTTTGCTCGCGCCGTGCGATGACAAGGCGCTCGCGCCGCATGTGCGGAACATCACCAAGCGCGGCATCCCAGTCGCGATCTTCGACTCGCCGCTCGACGGCAAGCAGGGGACGGATTTCATCAATTTTGTCGCGACGGACAACAAGGCGGCGGGGAAAACCGCGGCGGAAACTTTGGAGAAATTGGTCGGCGACAGTCCGACGTATGGCGGCAAAGTTTTGATGATCCGCTTCACGGAAGGCTCGGCGAGCACACGACTGCGCGAGGAAGGATTTACGGAGAAATTGAAGGCCGATGGGAAATTGAAGATCGAGTCGGAGCAATTCACCGATGGCTCGATGGCAGGCGCGCAACGCGTCGCGGAGGCGCTGCTGAATAATTATGTGAAGGACAACAAGCTCGAGCTCGACGGAATTTTTGCGTCGAATCAGCCGACGGCGGAAGGAACTTACAACGCGGTGAAATCGCTCAAGGACAAAGGCATCGAAGTGAAAACAAAGTTTGTCGGCTTTGACGATTCCGAGCTGCTGCAGCAGGGCTTGCAAAACGGGGTCATTCAATCGCTTGTCGTGCAGGACCCGGAGAAAATGGGCTACCTCGGCGTCAAATCCGTCGTCGAATTCATCCGCAAAAAACCGGTGCAGGCTTACGTCGACACGGGCGTGACCGTGAAGGCGAAGTAGCAGACGAGAGGCGGCACGCTCGGTTCGCAAATGGCCAGCTCCGAAATCCCGACGCCGCTGCTCACGATGCGCGGCGTGCAGAAGCGCTTCGGCGCGACCTATGCGCTGAAAGGCGTCAATCTCACCGTCGATCCCGGCTCGGTGCATGCGCTCATCGGCGAAAACGGCGCGGGCAAAAGCACGTTGATGAAAACGCTCTCCGGTGCTTGCACGGCCGACGCGGGCGAGATGACTTTTGACGGGCAGCCGTATGTGCCCGGCCATCCGCTGCACGCGCGCTCGCTCGGCGTTTGCATGATTTACCAAGAGCTCGCGCTCGCGCCGGATTTGAGCGTGATGGAAAATATCATGCTCGGCATCGAGCCGACGATCGGGCCGTTGATGAATTGGAAAAAAATCCGCGAAATTTCCCGCCGCGCGCTCGATGAAGTCGGGCTGCAGGAGATCGCGCCCGAGACAATCATCGGCGGACTTTCAATCGCCGAACAGCAGCTCGTGGAAATCGCGCGCGCGGTTTCCGTCGGGTGCAAAATCCTCGTGCTCGACGAGCCGACGAGCTCGCTCACGCAAAAAGATGTGCGCAAACTTTTCGAACTGGTGCGCCGGTTGAAGGCCAAAGGCGTGGCGATCGTTTACATCAGCCACGCGCTCGAGGAGGTCGAGGAGCTTTGCGATAAATTCACCGTGCTGCGCGACGGCGAAACCGTCGGCACCGGCAACGTCAGCGAAGTGCCGGTCAATCGCATCATCGCAATGATGGTCGGTCGCGACGTGCATGATTTGTATCCGCGCTCGCCGCGCGTGGCGGGAGAAACTGTGCTCGATTTGAGCGAAGTCGCCGGCGCGAAACTTCCGAAAAATGCGTCGCTGCAATTGCGCCGCGGCGAGATTGTCGGCATCGCCGGCCTCATCGGCGCGGGCCGCACGGAAATGCTCCGCGCAATCTTCGGGCTCGACAGCGTGAAGTCCGGCAAAGTGCGCATCCACGAGTTTGTCGGCAACGCTTCGCCCGCGCGCCGATGGGAGGAAGGAATGGGCCTCGTGAGCGAAGACCGAAAAACGGAAGGCCTCGCGCAAAATCTTTCCATCGCGGAAAATCTCACGCTTTCGAATCTCAACGGCCTCGGCCCGTGGCGCTTCGTTCTTCCCTTAAAACAGCGCGCCGCCTGCGACCCATGGATTCAGGCTTTCCCGATCAAATGCCAGTCCGCCGATCAGCCGATCTCCGACCTTTCCGGCGGCAACCAGCAAAAAGTTGCCATCGCGCGGCTGCTCCATCACGACGTCGATGTGCTGCTGCTCGACGAGCCGACGCGCGGGATCGACGTCGGTTCAAAGGCACAAATTTACGCCTTGATCGACAAACTCGCGCTCGCCTCGAACGGCAAAAAAGCGAAGGCCGTGCTCATCGTCAGCAGTTATCTGCCGGAGCTGCTTGGCATCTGCGACCGCATCGCCGTGATGACGCGCGGTGTGCTCGGCGAGGCAAAGCCGGTCGCCGAATGGACCGGGCATTCGTTGATGATGGCGGCCACTGGACAGGACGCGCGCTGAACTTTGACGCCACAAAACTTTTAAACAATGACTGACGACGAAAACCAAATCTCCCGCCCGACCAGCGACAACACCGCCGCGGGCGCGCACGCCACGCCAGCTTCCACCACAATCACCACGGTCGCCGGCAAAAAAAACAACCGCATCCTCGAGTTCATCGGGCGAATGGCCGCGCTCGCCGCCGTTTATCTTTTCTTCGTGTTGCTGACGCCTGCGAGCAAAGGTTTCACCTCCGATGCAAACACGCAGCTCATGCTGCAGGACATCGCCGTCGTCGCAATGTCCGCGATCGGCGCGACGATCATCATCATCGCCGGCGGCATCGATCTCTCGGCCGGCTCCGTGATCGCGCTCTCGATGATCACCACCGCCTACGTGCTGAACATGGGACCCGAGGGCAACAAACTGGTCGTGCAGCATCCGTGTCTCATGCCGATCCTCGCCGTGCTCGCAGCGTCCGCCGTTGCCGGATTTGTCGGCATTTTAAATGGCGCGCTCGTCACGTTTTTACGCATCGTTCCGTTCATCATCACGCTCGGCACGATGCAGATGGCGCGCGGTTTCGCGAAGCTGATCGCGCAGGAGCAGAACATTTATCCGCCGGCCGCAGTGCAGGATCTTTGGATTGCGAAATTGCTAGATCCGGCGCGAACAGTTTTCACATTTCCGTTCCTGCCAATCGCCGTCTGGCTCGTGATCCTCGCTGCGATTTTGGCCGCGCTTTTTTTACGTTACACCCGACTCGGTCGTCATATTTTCGCGATTGGTTCCAACGAAAAAACCGCGATCCTTTGCGGCGTGCCGGTCAATCGCACGAAGCTGATGGTTTATCTCATCGGCGGATTGTTCAGCGGATTTGCGGGCATCATTTTCTTTGCGCGGCTCGGCGCGATCGGCCAGCCGACGGAAGCGATTGGCTACGAACTTTTCGTGATTGCCGCAGCGGTCATCGGCGGCGCCAGCCTTCTTGGCGGCCGCGGCACAATTCTCGGCACGATGATCGGCGCGCTCATCATCACGATCCTCCGCAACGGCGGCGTCAAGATGGGCTGGCCGCAATACGTGCAAGAAATCGTGATGGGCGCCGTCATCATCGTCGCAGTGACGATCGATAATTTGCGAAATCGAAAATCTACCTGACGCGCGATTTAGAAAGAATCGACCAGGGAAAAAATTCGCGGCGCGGCAAAATTTTCTGAGTCTTGCGCGTCCGCAAACTTGAGCGAGATCGTGCGCGATTCGCCCGCGCAAAGATGAAAAAAGTTGTCGGAGATTTGCGCGGCGGAATGCGGTTCGATGCAGACCGCGAAGCAAAAAACTTTTGCATGAAGCGTGATGCAAAGTTCGCGCGGCGAATTCCACTGATGTGATTGCGCGATCGTCTCGCGGCGCAATTTTAAATACCGCGGCGCGGTAAAAAATGAAAAGTTGCGTGAAAGTTCGCCACCCTTTTCCGCATCGATCAGACGAGTCTGCAAAAACGCATTCTCTTTTCCGCAATCGCGCAGTTCGCGGCTGAAGTCGAGCGTGTGCCGCAAGAGAGATTTGCCGCATTCGAGATCCACATTTTCTCCGCCCGCAGCGAGCTCCTCTCCATCGAGCTTCGTGAGATGCCAGGAAAGTTTGACGCCAATTTTTTCCGGCGCATCGCTGACGGTCCAGATCTCGGCGCCGCCGCGCGTGTTGCGTCGATAATTCCCGATGCCCCTCTTTTCGCTTCCATGCAATTTCACGCACACGAGCGCGGGCGCGAAAAACTCGCGAGCCCAGTAATGAAGCGCCTTCCAGCCGCCTCCGAACTCGAGGCTGCTCCATGACGCGACCGGCCAGCAATCGTTGAGTTGCCAGTAAAGTGCACCGAGACATTGCGGCTGCTGGCGTCGAAAATGCTCGACCGCGATTTTCATGCAATGCGCCTGGTTGAGCTGCGAAAGATAGCTCAGCGCGCGGTAATCGCGCGGATGGCGAAAGAGCTGCGAGAGGTAGTGAAAAATGATTGCGTTGCCGCCCGCGTTTTTTTGGTGCGCCTCGAAAATCGGCGACAAAATATTCAGCTCTTCCGGCGGGCAAAACGTCGCGGCTACGCGCGGTGACGGATAACTTTGCATGCCGAATTCACTGACAAAGCGGTGCGCCGTTTTTTCATAATGCTCCACCGGTTTGCGCGCGTGCCAGACTTCCCAATCGTGCGCATCGCGGCCTGGCGCCTCGCTCGCGGGCAGGCCGGCGATTGCAAGAACCGGTGACGAATGAACGTATGGCGTCGCCGGATCAAACTCACGAACGGCAGCGGGCAGCGTCTCGAGAAAAAGTTTTCTGTATTCCTCGCGCAGCGCCGCATCGCGATCCAGCGTCGCGCCATTCATCATGACGACCTCATTGTTCCCACACCAAAGCGCGAGGCATGCGTGATGCCGCACGCGCGTGATCTGGTCGCGCGCCTCGCGTTTCACCGATACGAGGAACGGCTCATCCGCCGAATATCGCGTGCAGGCAAACATGAAATCCTGCCAGACGAGCAGCCCGAGTTCGTCGCACAAATCGTAAAAAGCGTCGTGCTCGTAAATGCCGCCGCCCCAGACGCGAATCATGTTCATGTGAGCATCCGCAGCCGATCTCAGCAGCGGCTCGTAGTCGTCGCGCGTCAAACTTGCGACGAAGCTGTGCGCCGGAATCCAGTTCGCGCCTTTGCAGAACATTAAACGGCCGTTGACTCGAAAGCCGAAGCGGCTCGGCAGCGGATTGCCGTCATGTTTTTCAAAACTTTCGTCGGGACCGCAATCGAGTGCGATCGTGCGCAGTCCGACCTTGCGCGACCAGTTTGAAACGGATGCGCCGTTTTCCAAAAGATCGACAGTGAGTTCGTAGAGCGGCTGCGCGCCTTGTCCCGCTGGCCACCACAACTTTGGAGTTTTGATTTCGAGCTTCGGATTTCGCCCTTCATCCTGCGCCGCAATTTCGTTGCCGAATGAAATAGTTGTCCGAAAAATTACCTCCGGATTCAGCGACGAAATTTCCGGGAAAAGTTTTAGCTCCACTTTGTCCGGCAGATGATTTTGCTCGATCCGCACCGATTTAATGCGGCTGCCCGACCAGGCATCGATCCAGATCGGGCGCCAGATTCCGCACGTGACGAAGCGCGGTCCCCAGTCCCAGCCGAACTGGCATTGCTGCTTGCGGATGCGCGTGCAGCCGCCGACCGGATCGTTTGATTCCGTCGGCGTGTGCCAGGTGCGATGAGTGCGGATGTATTGCAGAGCGCTTCCGAAACGGATTTCCATGACATTTTCGCCCGCGCACAAAATGCCTTTCACCGGCAGCCGATGGCCCTGAAACATGTTGTCGTTTTCGAGGATGATGCGGCCGTTCAACCGCGCAATCGCCACGGTATCGAGTCCCTCGCAAACCAGCTCCAGATGCTCTTCCGCAAGCAATGCGGCATCGACATCGAACTGCAACCGATACTCCCAATCTCGTTCCTCGATCCATTGCAGATCGATTTCGTTTTGACCAAAAAACGGATCGGGAATCAGCCCGTGGCGAAGCAGATCGGTGTGAATGCAACCGGGCACGCTCGCGTCGCGCCAATCGGATTCGCTCCCTGCTTCGCGAAATTGCCAGCCGGAATGGAGTCGGTGTGACGTCATGGAACTTTGGCGCGCGAAGAATATCGCGGCGATTCCCCCGCGGCTACCTTCGCATTTTCAACAGCAGAACCGGCACGTTGACTTGATGGCGGACTTTGTCGACAGTGGAGCCGTAAAGCATGTCGCTGATGAAGCGGTGGCCGTGTGTGGACATGGCCACGAGATCGCAGCCGCGCGTTTCTATCCACCGGATGATTTGATCCGCCGGTTCGCCAAACGCGAGCTCCACCTCGACGTGAATGCCTTCTGCAGTCAGCAGGGACTGCATGGACTCGAGATAGGCTTGGTCCTTTTTTATTTCAGCACTGACGGCGTCGGAACCGAACAGACGCGCAGCCCAACCGTCGGCGACGTGCAAAAGCACGACAGAACTTTGGAATGTTTTCGCCAGCGACGTGACGTGTTTCAAAATCGTCTCGTCAGCGCCTGTCGCGTCGAGAGCGACTAAAATTTTGCGATACATTCTTTAAAAGGACGTTCAGTGTCAGTGATGGGCGAAAATTGCGAGCGCATTGTGGATTGCGCCTGGCAGCCCGTAAATGTCGAGCCCCGTGATGAGCAGACATGAGGTCCAGCCGGCGATCAGCAGGAACCAGCCGTTGCGATGCTTGCCCATCAAACGCCTCGAGCCGGTGAAGCAGAGCAGCGGAAACATCGCGAGCGGAAGCTGGATCGCGAGCACGACTTGACTGAGGTTTAAAAGGTCGTTGACCCCGCCATCGCCGCGGCCGCCGATCAGAACGATCGCGGGGATGATCGCCAGCAGGCGGGTGATCAAACGGCGCACCCACGGCCGGATTTTCCAGTCCATGAAACCCTCCATCACGACCTGGCCGGCCAGCGTGCCGGTGATGGTGCTGCTTTGCCCGCTCGCCAGCAGCGCGAGCGCGAAAAGAATGCTGGCCGCGGCTGTGCCGAGCAGCGGCGAGAGCGTGAGATATGCGACGCGGATCCAGTCTGAGTTGGCGTTCAGCGCGACCACTGGTCCGTTCGCCAGCGCGATTTTGTCTTTGCCGAAAAAGACCACCGCAGCGAGCACCAAAATCGCGGCGTTTACAAAAAACGCGATGGTCAACGCGATGACAGAGTCGAGGGTGTTGAAGCGAATCGCGCGCCGCACCGACGCATCGTCCGCCTGCAACTTCCGCGACTGCACGAGCGCGGAATGCAGATACAAATTATGCGGCATCACCGTGGCCCCGATGATTCCGATCGCGATGAAAATCATTTCCTTGTTGCGAAAAAATTCCGACAGCTGCGGCGCGATCGTCGCGGAGGCCGCTGCGAGAAGGTCAGGCGTGGTCTGCGGCAGGACGAAGATTTCGATGAAATAACAAATGCCAATCGTTCCGATCAGCACACAAATCACTCCCTCGATCAGGCGCATTCCGAGACGTTGCAGCGAAAGGAGCAGCAGCACATCGAAGGCCGTGATGCAGACCGCCAAGAGCAACGAGATGCGCGGAAAGAGGAGATGAATCGCGACGGCGCTGCCAAGCACCTCCGCCAGATCGCAAGCGGCGATTGCGAATTCGCAACTCAGGTAATTTGGCCAGCGCGTCCAGCCCGGCAGATGATCGCGGCAGCATTGCGCCAGATCTTTTCCTGTCACCACGCCGAGCCGCGCAGCCATCACCTGCAGGAAGATCGCCATGAGGCTCGCGAGCGCGACGATCCAGAGCAGCCCGTATTTAAAGCTCGCTCCCGCACTCAGATCCGTGGACCAATTTCCCGGATCCATGTAGCCGACGCTAACGAGCATCGCCGGACCGGCGAAAGCGAGATATTGCCGCCATGGATGGGCGGAAACCGGCGGAACGTTTACCGTGCCGTGAAGGCCTTCCAAGGAACGATGGCGCTCTGGCGGAATGTTGCTCATCGAGTTTCGACGTAGCCTCGCGCAATAGTTTTTAACATAGCCAAAACTTTGTAGCATTGGTTACAAGGCCGCCGGCTCGATGTCAACAAGTGTAGCCAATGTTACAAAATAAAACCTCGACCGAAAAATCGCCTCTCACTACTTTCCCGCCATGCAGCCTCCCGTCCGAAAAAAAGGCGCGAGCAAACCGGATGTTCGCGCGTCCGCGTTGCAGGCGGAAAATCTGCGCCGGTTGCGCCGCGATCACGCTGGCGAAATCGCGCAGGATTATGTCGAGGCGATCGCCGATCTTTCAGCGGCCGTGGGTGAGGCGCGTGTAACCGATTTGGCCCGGCGGCTCGGCGTCACGCATGTTACCGTC
The DNA here is from genome assembly GCA_963836755.1 of uncultured Verrucomicrobiae bacterium. Lineage (GTDB taxonomy): Bacteria > Verrucomicrobiota > Verrucomicrobiia > Chthoniobacterales > Chthoniobacteraceae > JAJPJG01. The sequence goes on from CAWIKF010000002.1 coordinate 498,062, forward strand.
AATCGCACGCTCGCGCGGTTGCGGCAGGCCGGTTACGTGAACACGAAACCTTACCGCGCCATTTTTCTGACGGATTCTGGTCGCAAGCTCGCCGAGGAATCCAAACGGCGGCACGAGACGGTCGTCACTTTTTTGCATGCGATCGGCGTTTCCGCGAAAGTGGCGGAGATGGACGCCGAGGGCATCGAGCACCACGTAAGCAAGGAAACTTTGACGGCATTTGTAAAACATCTGGAAAAGAATCGGCATGCACATTAAACATTTCCGCTTCGGCGGCTGGGAGCACAACCTCCAGATCGGCAATGAGCACGTGGAGCTGATCATCAGCCTCGACGTCGGCCCGCGCATCCTTTCCTACAAAACGCTGAGCGGCGAAAACGTGCTCAAGAATTATCCCGAGCAAATGGGCAAATGCGGCGAGGACAAATGGATGATCCGCGGCGGACATCGGTTTTGGATCGCGCCCGAAGACGAGGTGCTCAGCTACGTGCCCGACAACGCGCCGGTGAATCACGAGTTCATCGGCGACGACGGCGTGCGACTAACGAACGTCGGCGTCGATCCGTGGAAAATAAAAAAGGAAATGACCGTCACGCTCGCGGCCGACAGCTCAGCGGTCACGATCTTCCACCGCGCCACCAATGAAGGCTCCGCGCCTATCGAGATCGCGACGTGGGGTTTGACCGTAATGGAGCCCGGCGGCCTCGAGATCATCCCGCAACCGCAGCTCGGCCAACATCCGCGCGACTTGCTGCCGAACAGGCTCATGGTCATCTGGCCTTACACGGACATGACCGATCCGCGCTGGCGCTTCGGCTGGAAATTCATCACGCTGCGCCAGACGGCGGACGGCTTTCCGACGAAGCTCGGCCTCGCGCATCAAGCCGGCTGGGTCGCATACCTGATGCGCGATGTGCTTTTTGTAAAAACTTTTACGCACGAGCCGGCGGCGATCTATCCCGACCACGGCTGCAACTTTGAAACGTTCACGAACTCCGAAATGCTCGAGATCGAATCGCTCGGGCCGCTCAAAAAAATCGCGCCTGGAGAATCGACCGAGCACACGGAAAAGTGGTATCTGCTCGACGTGCCTGAGCAGCCGGGTTCATTGAAAGAGCCCGCGCTCAGTGAGTGGATCGAGCCGCAACTGCGGCGCATCGGCCTCTAAATCTGCCATGAAAATAATCGTTAACACTCTGCTGGTCCTTGCCGGCTTGCTTTCATTCACCAGTTGCCAAACGGCCGAAATGGAAGGAATCCAGAATGCACGCATCGCCATGAATGATGCGATCAAAGCTGAGCCGCCGGGCGACTACTACATCGGCCGGCGCTTTTACAAAGTGGATTACAAATTCTGGGGCTTCGTGCGCGAGCCGGGTCAGCCGTGGGCCACCTCGAAACTGGTCATGATGAATGAGCAGCAAAAGCTCGCGCCCGATCGCGCCGGCGGAAAACTCGGGAGCGACAATGGCTACGAATACAAACTTTTCGGCCATTTCTCGCCCGACAAAGTTTACGAGCCGGCGAGCAACGGCTTTTACCCGGAGTTTGTGCTGACGGGCTACCAGCTGATCTCGACTTCGCCGCCGCCGATTTTGTCGACGCCCGGCGCCACTGATCCGGCGCGCCGGATCATCGAGCAGCCGCGTTAGTCTTCCCAGTCGCTCAATTGCAGCTGCGCATTGTCGGCGCGCGTGAGCTGCCAGTCCCACGGCTTCCAGCTTTGACGCGTCCATTCAAAAACGAACGGCGTTTGCAGCTTGTTGACTTCCTGCTGCGCATTCGCGGCCAGCGCGGTGCCGGTTCCATCGAACTTTAATTGCGCCGTCACGCGCGCGTGGTTACCGCTGATTTCGCAGCGAAGCACGTCGCCCGAAATAGTGAGCACGAAAAACTGGCGCAGAACTTCCCGGCTTTCGCGCAGGATCAAAGTTTTGTCGTGCCGCCAGCGATCCGTGTAGTTCGGCGCGATGAAATCAGCGATCCTCGACCAGTTTCGCGATTCCGTTGCGCGCAAAAAATGCGTGTGATGAAGCCGCACCTGCCGATCCGGTTGCCAAAGCCAGAAATCAAAAAGTGCAATTGCAACCGCAAGCAAGCTTGCCAGCGATATTACGATTTTGGTCTTAATCGTCATGCCTTCAGCTACGGAACTTCGTTATCGTTTGAGTGTCGCGGCGATCCTGCAAAATCGCGAAGGCAAAATTCTCGTGTGCGAGCGCATCGACCAGCGCGACGCGTGGCAATTTCCGCAGGGCGGCGTCGATGAAGGCGAGACGCTCGCCGAGGCGCTGGCCCGCGAGCTCGTCGAGGAAATTTCCCTCAAAGCAAAGCACTACAGCATTGTCTCGAGCAAAGGTCCGTATCGTTATCTTTACGGCGGCGGGAAATTGAAAAGAGGATATCACGGCAAGGAGCAGCATTATTTTTTGGCAGATCTCACCGGCCCCGCATCGGCCGTGGATGTGGCCACACCGCATCCGGAATTCCGCGCGGCGCGCTGGATTCTGCCGTCCCAATTTGATCCCGAATGGCTGCCGGAAATGAAGCGCGCGGTTTATCGTGCGGTGCTGCAAGATTTTCTCAGTGTAACGATTTAGTTAAGCATGTGAAATGCTGTTGACCTTTATATTCGCAGCGTTCACAACGCTTCCGCTTATGCTTACTTTTGGAATGTTTTCCATCGCACTCGGCGCATTCATCGGCTGCGTCTGGTGGGCTTGCCAAGACGATGCCGACGGTGTGCAGTGACCTGATTTTCCATGCCTGATTCCAGCGAATTGCAGCGGCTGAAAAAGACGGCCAATGAGCTAAACAACGTGTTGCAAGTCATCACGGAGTCGAGCCAGTTTCTAAAAAGTTTTACCGGCAACAATCCCGACGCGCAGCGCTATTACGAGATGATGTGCAACGCGATCGATCGCGCCGCACAGCTCAGCCGCACGATGCTCGAGGTGCCGACCGAGGCGCCGAAAATCCACCCGTTTCCGCAGCCCGGACAGTTTACGGCGCCGCCCGTCCAGCAGCCGACGATGCCGCAGCCCGCGCAACAAGGTGACGCCCGCATCATGAATCCCGACGGCCCGCGCGAGCTGATCATGATCGTGGACGACGAAGATTTCGTCACGCTCCTCGCGCAGCGCGTTCTCACGGATGAAGGCTATCGCGTCATCACTGCGAAGGATGGTTTTCAAGCGCTCGAAATTTACAAAAGACTCCAGAATAAAATCGGGCTCATCATTCTCGATTTCACGATGCCGATCATGGACGGCTCCGAAGTTTTCAGCGAATTGCGCCTCATCAATCCGCGGGTGCCCGTGATGCTGAGCAGCGGGTTTACCGAGCAGGACAAGCTGAAGTGGATGCTCGCGAAGGGCCTTCGCGGCTTCATTCCGAAGCCATACACGCAGCAAAAACTTTTGCTCCAGGTGCGATCGACGCTCGATTCACTCCAGAGCGAAGGCCGCGGCGTTTAGCGTCCCTCCGGCGCGTCCGGCATTTCGAGGCGGACGTAAATTAACGGCCCGCGTGGCACTCGACTAGCTACTTGCGTTTGTGCGCTATGGCTAGGATCGACTCCTTTTTCAAATTCATGCACGAGCAGAACGCATCGGATCTGCATCTCTCGACGGGCAATCAACCGATGCTGCGAATTCACGGCGAGCTAGTGCGAGTCGATGCGCCGCCGCTCGATTCGGACGATTTGAAAGCGCTTGTTTATGAAATCGCGCCTGAGACAAAAATCAAAGTTTTCGAGGAAACCGGCGACGTCGATTTTGGTTACGAGTATCCCGGCTTCGCCCGGTATCGCGCGAATTTTTTGAATCAAAAATACGGCATCGCCGCAGTCTTCCGTTTGATCCCGAGCAAAGTTTTCACCGTCGAAGACCTCGGTCTGCCGCCGGTGCTCAAGCGTTTCGCGATGTTGAAAAAAGGTTTGGTGCTCGTGACCGGGCCAACCGGTTCCGGTAAATCGACCACGCTCGCCGCGCTGATCGACTACGCGAATTTGCACCGCAAAGACCACATCATCACGGTCGAGGACCCGATCGAATTTGTGCATCGCTCGCAGCAATGCCTCGTCAATCAGCGCGAGGTAGGCATGCACACGAAATCCTTCGCAGCCGCTCTGCGCGGGGCTTTACGCGAAGATCCAGATATCATTCTCGTCGGTGAAATGCGCGATCTCGAGACCATCGAACTCGCGCTGACTGCGGCGGCAACTGGGCATCTTGTTTTCGCAACGTTGCACACTTCGAACGCGGCCAAAACCATCGACCGCATCATCGACGTGTTTCCTACGAACCAGCAAAACCAAGTCCGCGCCGGCCTCAGTGAATCTTTAAAAGGCGTCGTGGCGCAAAATTTGTTCAAGCGCATCGACAAGCCCGGCCGCTGCGCCGCGCTGGAAATCCTCGTGTGCGACAGTCCGATCGCGAACCTCATCCGCGAAGGCAAGACGCACCAAGTCGCAGGCATGATGCAGGTCGGCAAACGCAAGGGCAACCAACCGCTCGACGATGCGATCATGGAACATTTACGCGCTGCGAAAATTTCTCCCGAGGAAGCCTACGAAAAGGCGAGCGACAAAAAGAAATTCCGCGCACTGCTGAAAACTCCGCCGGAAGATTTTGAGGACTAAGCCATGCGCCGCGCTCAATTCGACACCATTATAACCGCGATGATGGAATCGCATCCGGGCGTTTCCGATTTGATTTTTTCGGTCGGACGCCCGTTTCAAGTCGAGTCCTACGGAGAGCTGAAGCCGGTGGAGACGCATCCCGACGTTCAGCGATTGACGCAGACGCAGACGGAAAAAATCGCGATGATCATCATCGGTGAAGACCGGCGCTTGATCAAAGAGCTGCTGATGATGGGCTCGTGCGATTGCAGCTATTCGTTAAACGACCGTTTTAGATTTCGCGTCAATATTTTCAAGCAGCGCGGGAATTTCGCCATCGTCATGCGCAAACCGCAGGCGGAGATTCCGACGCTCGCATCCCTCGGCTTGCCGGCGATTTTCCAGGACATCGCGCGCGAACGGAACGGGCTCGTGCTCGTGACGGGCGCGACGGGCAGCGGCAAAACGACAACGCTGAGCGCGATCCTGAACGAGATCAACGAGACGCAGCCACTGCACGTGGTTACGCTCGAGGACCCAATTGAATTTGTGCACAAGCACAAGAACTGCACCTTTTCGCAACGCGAGCTCGGGCAGGATTTCGATGACTACCCGAGCGGCTTGCGAGCGGCTCTGCGACAGGCTCCGAAGGTAATTCTCGTCGGAGAAATGCGCGACCGAGCGACCGTGGAAATCGCATTGATGGCCGCCGAAACCGGGCATCTCGTTTTGAGCACACTGCACACGATCGATGCCGGCCAATCGATCAACCGGATTCTCGGACTCTTCGATCCTAGCGAGGAGACGCATCTGCGTCTGCGCCTCGCCGACACGATCCGCTACATCATCAGTCAGCGCCTGGCGCCGAAACGCGGCGGCGGTCGGCTGCTGATCAATGAGGTGATGGGAACAAATCTTCGCACGCGCGAGGTCGTCGCTTTTGGCGAAAATGAAAACCGGAGCTTTTACGACATCATTGAAAGCAACGCCTCATTCGGCTGGCAGACCTTCGACCAATCCATCGCCCGCGCGTATGAGGCCGACCTGCTCACGGAGGAAACGGCAAACCTTTACGCAACGCGCAAAGGCAAGGTGACGCGCGCCATTGACCTGACGAAAAAACGGCGCGGGATCGTGGAAGAAAGCGCAACCGGCTTGCGTTTGGATGTCCCCGAAGAATTGCAAAAAATCTCTGCCCTGCTGCTCGACCCGAAATAATTCCATGGAAATCCATGCCCGTTACGATTTTTTTGAACCCGGCGATCGCACTGCACTGGTGTGCGTAGACGAGCCGGAAATTCACCGCGTCGTCGTCGAGCAACTCGGCCAGCTCGAATACAAAATGCACACCGGACTTTTTACGGAAGACATTTCTCTCAAGCTCAAGGCGCAGACTTACGATCTCGTCGTCGTCTACGAAAGCTTCAACGACACGATCCTCGAGGGGAACGCGGTGCTGGCCGAAATCACTCGCATTCCCGCGAACCAGCGCCGGCACGAATTCGTCGTGCTCATCGGGCCTGGCATGGTCACGAACGATGAAACGCAGGCTTTTCAATACAGCGTCGATCTCACGTTCTGCGTCTCCGATCTCGCGAATTTCGCACCGGTGCTGCGGCGCGGCGCAATGCGGCATCAGGAATTTTACCGCTTGTTTTTTGAATGCCTGCGCGCCGCGGGAGCTTGAAGCACAAAGGGTTCGCGCGAAATTTTACGAGACGCCTTCGATGGCGGTGATCGTAGCCAGAGCTTGCACCGCTGCCCGGACGTTGTGGACGCGAAAGATTGACGCGCCGCGCAATGCCCCACTGACGACGCATGCAATTGTTCCCGCGTCGCGCTCGTGCGGCTCGCGGATATTTAACACCTCGCCAACAACTGTTTTTCGCGAAACAGGCAGCAAAATCGGGCGCTGAAATTTTTGCAGCAATCCGAGCTCGCGATAGATCCGCAAATTTTCCGCGCGCTGCTTCGCGAAGTCGATGCCGGGATCGAGCAGCAGCGCTTCTGGCGAGAGCCCGGCATCGATGGCGGATCGGATTTTGTCCGTGAAAAATTCGTCGAGCGTTTTCATCACGTCTGCGTAGTCGATATACGTGTGCGCAATTTTCGGAGCGCCGATGCTGTGCATGATCACGAGCGCGGCGCGGTTTTCTGCGCAGATGGTCGCGTTTTCGGGCGTCGGCAGCGCGCTGATGTCATTCAAAATATCGCCGCCGACGGCAAGCGCTGCGCGGACTACAGCGGGCCGCCACGTGTTGATCGACAGAAAAGTTTGCCCGCAACTGCGAAGAAATTCTTCGATGAATGGGCCGAGTCGATCAATCTCCTCGGCCTCGCTCATGGCGGCGCGCTTGGTGCCGGCGCTTTCGCCGCCGACGTCGATGATGTCGGCACCATCGGCGATCAACTGGCGCGCGTGCTCGATCGCGAGCGGCAAATCTTCGATGCCGTCGCCGGAAAAAGAATCGGCAACGAGATTGACGATCCCCATCACGAGCGGGCGGCCGAACTCGATCGTGCAGCGGCGCGTGACGAGTTTCACAACGGGGCGAAAGTGCGCCGACGCTTTTCGAAGCGCGCGAGCTCGCGGTAACCAACTTCGCGCGCGAGCACAGTCGCGGGCGCAAAGTCCGCGCCGACTTCTTCCGCGGCGTGCGCGTCCGAGTTGATCAACAGCGGGACGCCGGCGGCGTGCGCCATTTCTAAGAATTCGCGACTTGGGTAAAGTTCTTGCACGGGCTTGCGCAAACCGGCGGTGTTGATTTCTACGGCGACATTTTTTTCGGCGAGCGCGCGGATGCTCGGCTCGTAAAACGGGCGCAAATCTCCGTCGGGTTTAAAACCGAACTTTTTCGGCAGATCGGGGTGCGCGACGAAATCGAAGAGGCCGCTGCGAATGCATTGCTCGTAAATTTTCCAATACATCGCCCAGATTTCCGCGACCGGCTGCTCGCGAAATCGGCCGATCCATTTCGGATTATCGACATCCCAGCCGGGCGCGATGTAATGGACGCTGCCGATCAAAAAATCCCAGTCAGCGAGCCCGGCGAGTTTTTCGATCCATGCTTCCTGGCCGGCGATGAAGTCGCATTCGAGGCCGAGCCGGATTTGCAATTGCGGGAATGCTTCGCGCGCCTGCTGCACCATCTCGATGTAGCGAGGAAGTTCGTGGATGCTCATCCGCCAGTCGTCGAATGGCGCGGGCATCGGGTTGTGGTCCGCAAAGCCGATTTCGCTCAAACCTTTCGCGACGGCGACCCGCGCATAATCGAGCGGCGTGCCGATTGCATGCCGACAAAGCAGCGTGTGCAAATGATAATCCGCCGTCACGATGTTAGGCTTGTGCGCGCTCTGCAAAGGGCGCAACGTAATTCGAAGCTATGAAATTCATTGAGTCCGTTTTCGAGAAATTGAGACGGCATCCGAAGCGGATCGTTTTCCCGGAGGGCACCGAGCCGCGAGTTTTGCAGGCGGCCTCGCGCTTTGTCAAATTGCACCTCGGCGCCTCGATCGTGCTCGGAAAAAAAGAGGAAATTCTGGCGAGCGCGCAGAAACATGGGCTGGATATCGAGCGGCTCACGCTGATCGATCCGGAGACGGCGGAAGATTTGCCGATTTTTTCTGAGCGTCTCGCGAAGCTCAAACGATACCGGAATTTCGGCGAGGCCGATGCGCGCTCGATCATCATGAACCCGAATTATTTCGCGGCGATGATGATTCAATATGGTCAGGCGGATGGGCTGGTCGGCGGCGCGAGTGTCTATCCGGGCACGTTGCTGCGGCCCTTAATCCAGCTGGTGAAGCCGCTTCCGGGCGTGGAGACCATTTCGAGCTGCATGCTCGTGGAAGTGGCGAACACGAATTACGGCGACGATGGCGTTTTGATTTTTGCCGATTGCGCCGTGATTCCGGAACCGACTGTCGATCAGCTCGCGACGATCGCCGTGCAGGCGGGAAAAATTTGCCGTCAACTAACAGGGATTCCGCCGCGCGTCGCATTGCTGAGTTTTTCCACGAAAGGGAGCGCGAAATTGCCCGCAGCGGAAAGAGTGGCGGCAGCCGCGGCGCTCGCGCGGCAGAAGGCGGAGGGGGAACAGATTGAAATGGAGATCGACGGCGAGATGCAGGCTGATACTGCGTTGCTGCCCGAGCTCGCAGAGCGGAAGGCGCCGACGAGCCGCGTGGCCGGCAAGGCGAACGTGCTGATTTTTCCCGACCTCAACAGCGGAAACATCGCCGCGAAACTGGTGCAATATCTCGCTGGGGCAAACATCTACGGGCAACTTTTGCTCGGGCTTTCGAGGCCGGCGGCGGATCTTTCTCGCGGAGCATCCGTGGAGGATATTCTCGGAGTCGCGGCGATTATTGGACTGCAGGCGATCGCGTATCGGAAGCTCTATCCGGGGCCCGAAGAGGAAGAACTCGCACTCGCATTTCGCGCGGAGAGCCGGCTGACCGATTTGTAAGGCTCGTCTGTGAACACGACGAGTCCGCGCGTTTTTGTCGCCGCCACTCAGCAGAACGATGGGAAAACAACGATCGCGCTCGGCCTCTTCGCCGCGCTGAAAAAACGACTCGGCCGCATCGGTTTCATCAAGCCGGTCGGCCAGCGTTTTGTGGAAATCGAAGGCCGCAGCATCGACGAAGATTCGGTGCTCATCGATCGGACTTTTCGCGTGCAGACGCCGCTCGAGGATATGAGCCCGATCGCTGTGCAGCCGGATTTTACGCGAAAATATATCAACCATTCGAATAGCGATTCGCTCACGCGGCGGATTCAAAATTCGTTCGATCGCGCATGCTGGGAAAAAGAATTTTGCATCATCGAAGGCACCGGTCACGCGGGAGTCGGCTCGGTTTTTGATCTCTCAAATGCGCGCGTCGCACATCTGCTGCAGAGCAAAGTGCTGCTCGTGACGCGCGGCGGGATCGGGCGTTCGATCGACGAGGTCGCGCTGAACAAGGCTCTTTTTGACAAGGAAGGCGTGGAGCTCGTCGGCATTGTGTTGAATAAAGTGTTACACGACAAGTTTGATCACGTCGCGGAATTTGCGCGCCGCGGCCTCGACCGGCTCGGTATCGATTTGCTCGGCGTGATCCCGGTTGAGCCGCTGCTGGCGAACGCGACGCTCGGACAAATCTGCGTGCAGACCAAAGGCAAATTTCTCAATGCTGAAAGCGACCTCGCGCGGCGCGTGCGCAAAATCATCATCGGCGCGATGAACTCCACGCACGTGATGGAATATTTTTCGCCCGGCACGCTCGTGATCACGCCGGGCGATCGCGAGGACATCATCCTCGCGGCACTTTCAAACAGCACGCTCAGCGCGCTCGATGGAAAGGCGATTGCGGGGCTCGTGCTTGCGGGAGATTTGCTGCCGCACCAGAGCGTGCTCGACTTGATCTCGGCGTCGGACGTGCCGACGATCGCGTCGCCTCTGGACAGCTACACGGTGGCGAACAGCATCTACTCGATGACTGTGAAAACGTTGCCGGGCGACGAGGAAAAAATCGACAAAATCCAGTCGCTCATTGAGCGGCATGTGGAGATCGATCGGCTGCTGACGAAGCTGCGGAGCTGATTCCGCCTACGCGAGCGCGTCGATCTTTGCGATCAGGTCGTGCTTGCTGGTCATTCCGACCATCTGCTCGCGAACCTGGCCGCCTTTAAATAAAAGCAGCGTCGGAATTGCGCGGATCTGAAATTGCGCGGCGAGCGCCTGCGCTTGATCGACATTGATTTTTGCAACTTTGACGGCACCGGCTTTTTCCGTCGCGATTTCGTCGAGGATCGGCGCGATCATTTTGCACGGCCCGCACCACTCGGCCCAAAAATCGACGACGACGGGCGTGCTGGACTTTACGACTTCGCTGTCGAAGTTTGCGTCGGTGACGTTGACGACGTTCGCGTTCACCATTACGCGGAGTAGGCGAGGTATGCGGTCGCGGCAGCCGCAAGCGATACCGCGAGCACGGCCCAGGTCAAAATATTGACAAGCGGGTCGGCGGCGGCGGGCTCAGCAGTTGCAGTCGTGGCCGCGGGAGTGATGGTGCGGACGGCGGCGGACGGCGCTTGCGACAACGGCTGCGTCTGCTGCATGCGAATGGTCGCCTGCGGCATTGCGCGCTTCGGTTCCGGTGTGACTTGAATGCGGGCCGTTTCTTTTTTCGGAGAGGCTGCTTTCATCGTGACCGGCGCAGCTTCCGCATAATTTGCGGCCTTCGGCACGGCGGGTGCAGTCGGCTTTGGCGGCGGTGCGATCGGCCGCGGCGTGGATGGCGGTGCGGGTGCCGGCCTCATCGCGGAAGGCGGAGTCGGAACGCTCGGCGCAGATGGCGGCGGCGTGAAAGGTTTTGGCGCGGGCGCTGGCGCGGCGGCTGGCGGTGGAGTAGCTGCCGCTGCTGCGGGCTCCGGCTCGGTTTTCTGGCTCATTCCCGGCGCATTGATGCGGACGGTTTCGCGTTTGACGCTCGGCGCCGAACTCGGTTTTGGCGGCAAAGTAATGCGAACGGTTTCTTTTTTCGGAGGAGTGGAACTGGAGGGTGTTTCGTCGGCCATGGCTAATATTTGCTATCTCATTTGCTTGATTGATGTCAAACCACAAACCTCATCGCTCGTCAATCGGCATAACCTTTTTCCCAGCCTCGGGGCCGATGTATTCGCTCAGCGGGCGGAAAAGGCGGTTGTCCGCGAGCTGCTCGAGCACGTGCGCCGTCCATCCGCTCATGCGTGAGATCGCGAAGATCGGCGTGAAAAGATCGATCGGGATGCCGAGCGAATAATAAACGGTCGCCGAGTAAAAATCGACGTTTGCGTTCAAACCCTTCCGCTCTTTCATGATCTCCGCGATGCGCTCCGACATCTGAATCCATTTCGCCTCGCCGAGCTGGTCGGAAAGTTTGATCGCCATCGCCTTCAGATGCGGTGCGCGCGGATCCAGCACTTTGTAAACACGATGACCGATGCCCATGATCTTCTTCTTTTGCGCGAGAGCATCCGCGATCCATGCGTCGACATTTTCCAGCTCGCCGATTTCCTGGAGCATGTGAATGACGCCTTCGTTCGCGCCGCCGTGCAGCGGCCCTTTCAACGCGCCGATCGCCGCGCTGATCGCGGAATACATGTCCGAGAGTGTGCTTGCGACGACGCGGGCGGTGAAAGTGGAGGCGTTGAAGCCGTGCTCCGCGTGCAGGACTAGCGCGACATCGAGCGTCTGCACCGCCTCTGCGCTTGGCTGTTCCTCGTTCATCAGCCAAAGAAAATGCGCCGCCTCGCTCAAGTCCTTGCGAATCGGCGGAAGTTCGCGCCCATTGCGCGCGCGGTGAAAATACGCGGCGATGACGCCGATCTGCGCGACGAGTTTGATCGCGATTGCCTCGTTTTCGCTCATGTCGAGATCGTGCCGGCTGGTCGGATAGCAGCCGAGCATGCTCACCACCGTGCGCATGATGTCGATCGGCGCGGCGGACTTTGGCGCGGTCTTGATGAAATCGATCACGCCCTGCGGCAACTCACGCTCGGCGCGCAGCGCGGTCGTCAATTTCTCGAGCTCGCGACGGTTCGGCAAATTGCCGTGCCAAAGCAGATAAACCACTTCCTCGTAGCTGACTTTGCCGGCGAGTTCATTGATATCGTATCCGCAATAAACGAGCTGCCCCTCGGCGCCGCGCACGTTTCCGATCCGGGTTTCCGCGGCGATGATTCCTTCGAGTCCTCTGGAGATAACAGGCATGGTTTGGGAAAAAAATTACGGTTTAAAATTCACGCACGCGGTGACTTTTGCAAAGAGCGAATGTGTGCGATCAAAGTATCCGCCATCGTCGACGGCGTTTCCGCAACGGCGATTCCCGCCTCGCGCAACGCCTCGATCTTTCCGGCCGCAGTTCCTTTGCCGCCTGAAACAATCGCGCCCGCATGTCCCATCCGCCGGCCGGCAGGCGCTGTCGTCCCCGCGATGAAAGCCGCAATCGGTTTGCGGCAATTTTCCTCTGCCCACGCCGCCGCTTCTTCTTCCGCTGTGCCGCCGATTTCGCCGATCATGATGATCGCCTCCGTCTCGGGATCGTCGTTAAACATTTGCAACATATCGCGATGCGAGGTGCCGTTCACCGGATCGCCGCCGATTCCTACGCAGGTGCTCTGCCCGTAGCCGCGCGTCGTCAACTGCCACACCGCCTCATAAGTCAGCGTGCCTGACCGCGAAACCACGCCCACATTGCCTTTGCGGTGAATGTAACCCGGCGCGATGCCGATGCGGCAGCCACCGTGCGAATCCGGTCCAGTGCCGGGCGTGACGAGGCCTGGGCAGTTTGGCCCGATCAATCGCGTCCGCTGTCCGCGCATTGCCGCTTTCACTTTCACCATGTCATTGACCGGGATGCCCTCGGTGATCGCGACGACCAGATCGAGTCCCGCGTCCACGCCTTCCAAAATCGCATCGGCTGCGAATGGCGGCGGAACAAAAATGACCGCGACGGTTGCGCCGGTTTCCTTCGCCGCTTCAGAGACGGTGTCAAAAATCGGCACCGTGCTTTCAAATTTTTGTCCGCCTTTTCCCGGCGTCACGCCCGCGACGATTTGCGTTCCGTAATCGAGTGAAAGTTTCGCGTGTCTCGAGCCGAAGTCGCCGGTGATGCCCTGGACGAGGACGCGCGTGTTGGAATCTACAAGAATGGCCATTTAAGAGTTTGTTTACGCAGCGTTGCGCCGGTGAATGAGAATTTTGTTTCCATCGGGATCGGAAATCATGCCGAAGCGGCAGATGGGCGAATCCATCGGCGCCATGGCGATCGTCACCCCTTTCGCTTCCAAATGCGCGAACTCCGCATCCACATCATCGACTTCAAACGCGACGCACGTCCCATTCGGCGAAGGCTGCCAGACTTCGCCGTAGCAGCCGATGCCGAACGTGGCGGCGCCGATTTCGTATTCGACCCACATGCCGCCCGCGGATTCCATCGCCGGCTTGAGCCCGAGCGTTTCCTCGTAAAATGCGCGCGCTCTTTTGATATCGGTGACTGGCGTGCCGGTGAATGCGATTTCCTTGATCATTTGGTTTTAATGGATGCGACGATTTTTTGCGCAGCGTCGTCCAGCGAATCGGCGCTGATGACCGCGAGCCCGCTCTCGCGGATGATTTTTTTGCCCAGCTCGACGTTGGAACCTTCCAAACGGACCACCAGCGGAATGTTTAACTTCGTTTCCTGCACCGCCGCAAGCACGCCCTCGGCGATGATGTCACAGCGCATGATCCCGCCGAAAATATTGACGAGGATTCCGCGCACGTTCGGGTCGCCCATGATGATTTTGAAAGCCGCCGTCACCTGTTCCTTGCTCGCGCCGCCGCCAACGTCCAAAAAATTCGCCGGCTCGCCGCCGTAAAATTTAATGATGTCCATTGTCGCCATCGCCAGTCCGGCGCCGTTAACGAGGCAGGCGATGTTTCCGTCGAGCCCGATGTAGTTAAGGTTAAATTCGCTCGCCGCCACCTCGCGCGGATCCTCCTCGGCCTTGTCGCGCATCGCCTTGATCTCGGGATGCCGAAAAAGTGCGTTGTCATCGAAATTAAATTTCGCATCGAGCGCCTTCACCTCGCCATTTTTCGTGACGACGAGCGGGTTCACTTCGACGAGCGAGCAATCGCAGGCCGCGTAAGTTTTGTAGAGTGCGAGGAAAAGTTTTGCGGCCGCGGCTATTTGCCCCGACTCGAACTTTAACTCCTTCGCCAGCTTCCGAGCCTGATACGGCTGCAGGCCGAGCAGCGGATCGATCGGTTCGCGCAAAATTTTCTCTGGCGTTTTTTCCGACACCGATTCGATGTCCACGCCGCCTTCCGTGCTCGCGACCACCACCGGCCGGCTCGTCGCGCGATCGAGCAGAATCGCAAAATAAAGTTCGCGCGCGATCTCGGTCGCCTCGGCCACGAGCAGGTTGCGCACGACGCGGCCTTCCGGCCCTGTTTGATGCGTGACCAAAGTCTGCCCGAGCATTTTTTCCGCGATCATCCGCACTTCCAGCAAACTTTTCGTGATGTGCACGCCGCCTTGGAAACCGTTGGTGAAGTGTCCTTTGCCGCGTCCGCCCGCATGGACTTGCGCCTTGATCACGAACTGAGCCGCGCCGAGTTGCTTTGCGATCAGCTCCGCCTCTTCCGGCGAGCGTGCGACATTTCCGCGCGGCGATGCGACGCCGAATTTCTCGAAAAGTTCGCGAGCCTGATATTCGTGGATGTTCATGAAACGTTAAACTTTTACTACGAGCCGTTGCCGACGTATTCAGCCGAATACGTTTCAAAGCGCGCGGTCGATCCGACGGGCGGCGTCGTCTGCACGTCGTAAACATCTTTGCCGACGACCTGGCTCGATTCTGTGTCCCAAATCATCACCGACTTTTGCGCGCGTGGTGCGGTGCGGTCGTCGCGCACGGTGTCGACGGCGATGTAACGCGGACTTCTCTTCGATTTTTTCCGCTGCGCGAGATGTGCGACCGCGGCGTGCGCGTGCATCGTAGCGACCTGCCGCTGCCGCGCGGTCGCCTCACGTTTGGCGATGATGAAAATAGTCGCACGCATCATTTCGCCCGATGAAGCACCGGTCGCGAGCGTTTCCGCGCTGTTCATTTCGCCGCCCCGCGCGATCGCATCGGCTGCCGCGCCGCCGGTTTCGCCGAAGGTGCCGGGATTGTCGCCGGGGCCGCTGGAGCATGACGCGAGGCCGAAAAGCGCGCACGCGACGAGTGGGGAAATTTTCAAAGCCGCGGCTTTCATGCGTCGAGATTGAGCGATTCGTTTGTGGATGGCAAGGGCAGCTAGCGCGGTGTGATTTGCAGATTGTTTTTCCGGCACCACTCGAGCGCGCGAGGGTTGCCGGCTTCGGCGGATTTGCGATACCACGTTTCGGCGGCGAGGCCGTTTTGCTCAGTGCCCGTGCCGATCTCGAGGCAGCGCGCGAGCAGAAACATGCAATACGCGTTGCCGTCGCGCGCGCCTTGCTGGAAAAGTTCCACCGCTTTGCGCGCATCCGGTTTGACGCCGTCGCCATTAATATAAAGCACGCCAACATTGCCGACCGCGTCGTCGAATTTCAGCGCTTGCGCCTGCGAAAAAAGTTGGAACGCCTCGTCGTAATTTTTCGCCACTCCGATGCCCTGGTGAAAACAGGTGCCGAGCAAATTCATCGCGCGCGGATCACCGCCCGCGACGGCATCCTGCAGGATTTCCACCGCGCGCCGCTCGTCCTTCCGCACGCCGCGCCCATATAGATAGCACTCCGCGAGACAACTTTTACCCGCCGCGTCGCCTTTTTCCGCGGCGCGCTCGAACCACTCGACGGCCTTTGCGAAATCGCGCGCGACGCCCGCGCCATTCGAATACATGAGCCCGACCTGCACGAGCGCAGGCGCGTGGCCGAGCGCCGCGGCCGCGCAAAACCAATTGAATGCATCGCGTGGCTGGTCCTTTCGTAAATGCGCGGCGAGGATCATCATCGCCGGGACCACGTCGAGCTGCGCCGCTTCGGTCACCGGATGCGCGAGTCGCGCAAAATCAGCGTCGTTCATTTTTTCAAGCGACGACCGCAGGCTTGTGAGAATCAACTCGAGCCGCACGCGGCCGAGATCGCTTTCAGGAAAATCGCGCGCAAGTTTTGCGTAAGCGGCGATCGCTCGCGGCCAATCGCGCGCGGACTCATAATTTTCCGCGGCCACGAGATTCGTTTTTAAAAGCGCCTGCCGCCGATTTTCCGGCGCGAGAGATGGCGCGGCAATCGGCGTCACGAGCGGTTCCGGCGCTGATGAAGCGGCAGGCGCCGGAGTCTGGGAGCTGCCGATGATCGGACGCGCGACTGTGTTTTTCGGCGCGACCGAGTTTCTAAAAAAGACGAATACGATCGCTGCGAGCACAACGATGACCGCTGCGATCGCCGAGAAAAGCAGCAGCGGTAAATGTTTCCGAAAATCTTTTCCCGTCGACTCCGGAGCAGGATGTGACGCTCGCGCGGGTTTCAAAATCGCACTGGAAGCGCCGCCATTTTTCTTCAACGCGCCAGCCGTCGCGGACTGAAGCGCGAGGAAAAAATCTTGTGCGGACGCGAACGCCCGCGCAGGATCCAGCGCCCGTTTTAAAACCTCATTTCCGGTTTCCGGCAAACCTGCGAGAGGCACGTAACGCGGCGCCAGCTGCGAGTCCTCACTGGCGAGCATCACCGGCGGCAGCGACCCGCCGAGCAGCTCGTAGACAAGCGCGGCGAGCGAGCGCACATATTTCGCGGCGAGATTTGTCGTGCCGGAATCGCCCGCGGCCGCGGCGATTCCGCCGACGATTGTCTGGTCGCCGGCCCATGTGTCGGACGTCGCGAATTCGCGCGTGAGGCCGAGCGCGTTAAACTTCAGCGCGAACTGCGGCCACGCGCCGACAGCGGTTTCTGAAGTCACGGATTGCCCGGAGAAATCGATCGCGATTTGATTCAGTGTCAGGTCGAGGCGCTTCAATCCGTGTGAGAGCGCGAAATCAATCCCGTGCGCAGCCTGTTGAAGAAGCGTTAAAACTTCGCTGGCGTCAATTTCCTGGCGCGCGCGCAACGCGTCGAGAAGCGTGAAGCCGTTTGTCCACTCCATGATGAAAAAACTAAAGTGCTCAACGCGCTCGATTCCGAGCACCGCGAGCAAGTTTGGATGCGGAGATTTTTGCAAATTTTCCACCTCGCGCTCGACCTGCGTGAGCGCGTCCGAATTTTCCGCGAGCTCGCTGTGAAGCACCACCAGCCGCACTTCGCGCTGCGCGGCGCGGTCGCGCGCGTGAAACATCCAGCCGGCATTTCCTTCTCCCAAATCCTCGAGAATTTCGTAGCGGCTCGCGACGATTTCCCCTTTGCAAAAAACGCGCCGCAGCGTTTTGTGCTCCTGCGCATCGGGCGTCTGCGGGCGCAATTCCACGTCGCGCATTTCGCCGAGCGATGGCTGCAGCGCGACGAGCAGCTCGATGCAGCATTCGATTTCCTTGCGCAAGTCGAGCGGCGTTTGCGGGCGTTTCGCGGGGTCCTTTTCAAGCATGCGCGCGAGCAAATCGCGCAGCGCCGGCGGCACTTTTTTCAAAGAATGCACAGGCGGCATCGTGTGCAAATGATGGCTCATCACCTGCGCGATCGACCCGCCGAATGGTGCCTCGCCAGCGAGCATATACCAGAGCGTGACGCCGAGTGAATAGATGTCCGACCGCACATCGATTTCTTTTTCCTCGAGCTGCTCGGGCGATGCGAAATGCGGCGTGCCGACGAAGCCGCTCACCGAGAGCGATGCGGTGTCGTCGCCGTCGTCCTTGCGGCTCGATTTTGCGAGGCCAAAGTCGATGACCTTCGCGACTAGCTCCTCGTCTTCGTGCACGAGCATGAGGTTCGACGGCTTGATGTCGCGATGGATGAGATGGTGCTTTTGCGCGGCGTTGAGCGCGCGCGCGACCTGCAGCGTGATCTGCAGCGCGAGCACCGGATCGAGCGGACCGCCGCGCCGGATCAACGACTCGACGGTTTCGCCGTCGATGAATTCCATGGCGTAAAAGTAGACGTCGCCCTCGATGCCGAGATGAAAGACCGACGCGACGTGCCGATGCCGCAACTGGGCCGCCGCGCGCGCCTCGCGCACAAACCGCTGCCGCGCGACTTCGCTGTCGATCGATGCGGCGTTGATGACCTTTAGCGCGACGTGGCAGCGCAGGTTTGTATCGAACGCGCGGTAGGTGATTCCCATCGCGCCGCGGCCGAGCTCGTAAAGCGAGCCATCCTCGCGGCGGAGCACTTCGTAATGATCAAAAATCGCCGTCTCAGACATCGGAGCGGGGCAGTGTAGCGGAGCAAAAGCGGTTTCAAATATCCGAATGCACGGCGCGTTTTCTAGATTTTTTCTCGTGCGCGCAATGCGATGAGCGAAAGCGTGAAACTGCCGCTGATCCATGCGGCAAGCGTCGCCAGCGCGAGCAGCGCGGGATCCCAGCGGTCGTAAATTTCGCCCGTGCGCAGCGTGTGATCGCGATTCAAATTGCGAAACGAAGTCCAGTGATCGCCGAGCGAGGAATGGTCAATTGTTTTGTCCCACAAAAAACTCACGTCGATGCAACGCTGGGCCGCAAAGGCAGGCGTGAAGCCGCTTGCGAAGGCGACCGCCGCTTTCATTTCATTCGCTGGCACGGTGTAGCCGGAGAATAAAATCAGCGGGATCAATGCCAGCGGAACGATGATCACCGCCTGCATCAACGTGCGCGCCAGCGAGGAAATCAGCGCGCCGATCCCGACCGCCGCCAGCGCGGTGCCGATGAGCGCGGCGATTTGCCACGCCGCGTTTCCACCAAGGCCATGCGCCGCAAGTTGTAAACAAACATAAAACAGCAGCGATTGTGTGATCGTGATCGCGCCGAGGAATAAAAACTTGCTTGCGAGATACGGCGTGCGGCCGACTCCGACCATGCGCTCGCGCCGGTAAATCGCGATCTCGCGCACGATTTCCTGCGCCGCGTTGCTGCAGCCGAACCAGAGCGTCGTGATATATGCGAAGAAAAGTTTCAGCGACGCGTCATTGCTCACCCACGCGACGAGTGCGGCGAGGATCACCGGTTGGCTGAGCAAAATTCCGGCGTTGCGCCAGTCCGCGCGCAGGATGGCGAATTGACGCCGCAGCAAAATCCCAAGCGCTGCCGGTCGATTTTTTTCCAATTTTTTCTCCGCCTCGCGCGGCTCGAACTCCATTTTCGAATGGAGCGATTTCTCCGCAAATTGCGCGCGCCATTCGCCAGCCGATTGTGTCTCGAGCTTGTCGTAAAGTGCCGCGAGCCGCGTCACGCCGAAAAATTCCCGCGCCTCGAGCGGCGTTCCATTGAAGACGAGGCAGCCGGAAAACATCACCGCGACCTGATCCATGAGATAGACATTTTCCATCACATGCGTCGTGCAAATCACGGTGCAGCCGGTGTCGGCGAGATCGCGCAGCAGCTCCATGATTTTGAATTCCGTGGCCGGATCGAGGCCCGAGGTCGGCTCATCCAAAAACAGCACCGATGGCCGCGCAAGCAGCTCCACAGCTACGCTCACGCGCTTTCGCTGGCCGCCGGAAAGATCGCCGACGCGCGTCGTCTCGCGGTCGCTCAAGCCGAGCTGCGCCAGCGTTTGTGCGATCAATTTTTCCACCTCCCCGCACGGCGTGTCGCGCGGCAGCCGCAGCTCCGCGGCGAATTGAAGCGCCTCCGCGATGGTCAACTCCAGGTGCACGATATCGTCCTGCGGCACGAACCCGAAGTTGCGCCGCTGATTTTCCCGCGCAACCTCCACGCCGTCGATCAACACGATGCCGCCTCCCGCCGCGCGCTGGCCGCTGAGTGCATTGAGGAGCGAACTTTTACCCGCGCCGCTCGGGCCAATGATTCCGCAAAAGCGCGACGCCGCGATGTCAAGGGTGACGTTGTCGAGGATCGTGCGGCGGTCGATTTTTTCGCTGACCGCCCGCGCATGCACGGCCGCGCCCGGCACCGCGCGCGTCAGGTCGAGCGCGCTCCCGTCGAAGTGAAAATAAAACGGCCCGATCTGCAGACGGTCGCCGATCGTCAGCTCGTGTTCATCGAAGCGCCGGCCGTTCACGAACGAGCCCGCTGTGCTCTTCAAATCAAACACGCGGAAGCCGCCATCGACGCGGCGAATCATCGCATGCTGGCGCGACACGGCGGGCGAATTCAGCACCACGTCTGACTCCTTGTCGCGGCCAAAAGTCAGATGCTCCGCGAGCTCCACGCGCTCGACTTTTTGACCGCGAAAAATCGCCGGCTGCGCTGCCATGCGGCCCGCGAGTCTCCCGCCAAGCCGCTCCAGCTCTTGATCCGAGGGTGGATGGCCGTGCGCGAAAAGCAAAACCACCGTTCCGAGCGCGAACGTTTTTCCCGACGGCAAAAGCGTCGGCGCGGCCACCGCACGATCCTCCACGCACGTCCCCCATTGGCTGCCGAGATCCTCGACGCGGCACTCGCGCCCATCCCACGCAACGCGACAATGCCGGCGCGAAATCTCCAGATGATCGAGCCGGAAATCGGCCTCCGGCGCGCGGCCCAAAATAAAATTCCCCGGCTCCATTCGAAAAACGCAAACAGGCAAGCCCGAGATGACTGCGAGGTAAGCCGGATGCGCCGGTTCGCTCATATTGATCGGCGTCAACTTTTCCAAAAACAGAACGGGCGGCGCTACGGGAGCACAGCCCAGATTTCAGCGACGCGGTTTTTTTCCTGGCCCTGCTCGTCGAATAAATGCGAGCCGCCCATCGCGACCGAGTGCATCACGTTTGCGACGCCGCATTTGTCGCGCAGTGTGCTCAATGCGTTTTGCGCGCGCTCCTGCGAGATGCGGAGGTTGATTTTTTCGTCACCTTGCGTGTCGGCGAAACCGAGGATGACGAAGACGCAGGTCGGGTCGTCCATCAATTGCCGGAGCTGCGGCGTGGCGAGCTCGGCCTTGATGGCATCGACATCCGCGGGTGAAAGCGAGGTCGCGCCTTTGCCGAATGGGATTGTGAGGACGCGACCCATGCGGCGCGCGCGCTCGACGCTGACGTAGAGTTTGTCTTTGTTGTCGGCGGAAATGGTCGGCATCAAATCGATGCGCTTGAGGACCTCGGTTTTGACTTTTTGGTTCTCGGCATTTTCGGCGTCGAGGTTCGGATTGGCCGGCGCGGAAACGGGCTCGGGACTTTGTTCCGCGGCGGGTGTGGAAGCTTGTTCCGCAACGGTGGGAGCTGCCGCGGCGGCAAACGGTTTGAGGTTGCCCTGGTTTTCGAGCGACTGCTCGGCTTTTTGCTCGTTCGTTGCCGTGTTGGTCGGCACGCGCCGCGCCTCGAGCCAGACGGCGAGGGCGGTCATCACGACGAGCGCGATGATGAAAGTGAGGATGAGCGCGGGGATCAACTTTGGCCGGACTTTCGGCGCATCCGCGAGAGGCGTGAGCGGTTCCTTGCATTCCGGACAGACGAAGTCTCCCTCGGCGATCGTGATAGTTTCGTTGCGGTAGGCGAGCAGGCAGTTCGCGAAATTAGTGCATTTGCCCAATCGGGTCATGCGCGCATTAAACAGCTTGCTTGCCGATGTTCAAACTTCAAAAGTCCGCCGCAGCGCCTGCAAATGCCGCCATGTCGGGCGGCAGCGGCGAGCGCCATTCGAGCTGGTCGTCGTCGACCCGCAGCGCGGCGGAATGAAGCGCGTGGCGCGGCAGGAGAAGCGATTCCGCGAGCGCGGGGGTCCACCCGGTTTCGATGAAAGTGAGGTAATTTTTTTCATCGGGACCGTAGATTTTGTCGCCGACGACTGCGTGCCCGATGTGCGCGAGATGGAGGCGAATCTGATGCATGCGCCCAGTATGCGGAATGGCGCGCACGAGGCTGAAAGGCCGGCCGTTGCTTGTTTCGCGGGAGATGCGCCGCTCGACGCGCACGGTGGTGCGCGCGCTCGCGCCGGCAGGATGAACGCATTGTTTTAGATAAATTTCGGAGAACCCGTGCGCGCCCTGCCGCGCGATCCTCGCGTCGATCTCGTAAACGTCCTGCGCGGGCCAACCGCAGACCAGCGCGAGGTATTCTTTTTCGATGCGCCGCCGCTGCATGAGCTGCGAAAAATGGCGCGCGGCGGCCGCGCTTTTCGCGATGAGCGTGAGGCCGCTCGTCTCGCGGTCGAGGCGGTTGATGATGGAAACCTGGCCGCCGTTCGCGAGCTCGAAGGCGAGCAACTCCCGCAAGCTGTCCCACATCGTCATCGCGCCGCCGGGCTTGCTCGGGTGGACGAGCAGATGCGGCGGCTTGTCGAGCACGAGCCAATCGTCTGATTCGTCGACGATGCGCAGCGGCGGCGTTTTAAACTTTGATGCCACGGATTGCGACCGATGAAACATGGATGCGCGGCAAAGGCAACGCGTCGATTTTTTTGGAAAAAGCGCGCGCGATTTTCGTCGACGCAAAAGATTGCTTCTCATGCGCGGCGGAGAATGGTAGTCACCTCGACGGATTTGCGCCGCATGAGCACTGAATTACGACCGCACTTGCAAGAGATGAATCTCTTCTCGGAGTTCACTCCGGACGAGCTCGACGGGCTGCTCGACCTGGTCGAGATCGTGACCGCGCCCGCCGGCGATTGCATCGTCAAGCAGGATCAGCGCGGCGATTGCATGTATGTGCTGACGGAAGGAACAGCGAAAGTCATTCACCGGCGCGACGGCAAGGAATTCGAGCTCGCGACGCTGCAGCCCGGCGATTTTTTTGGCGAGATCGCGCTCGTCGATGAAGGGCCGCGCTCGGCTGACGTAGAAGCGATCAGCACTTGCAAGCTGCTCCGCATCGAGCACGCTGCGCTGCGCGCATTGGCCGGTGTCTATCCCGGCGCCGCATTCAAGCTGCTCATCGCCGTCGGCCGCGTGATGGTCGCGCGCATGCGCCGGAGTAATTTGAAATACATCGATTCGCTCTTCGCATCGTCCGGCGGCAAAGATTGACTTTGTGTTGAACGATTGACGCAGAGCCACTAAAACTCTGCGCTCCATGTCGGACGCCCCCCAGCAAAACACTCTCGCCCGGTCGGCCACCGTAACCGGCACCGCGCTGCACACGGGCGAAAAAGTCACGCTTACGTTGCATCCCGCGCCAGTCGGGTTCGGACGAAAATTTCAGCGCAAAGATTTGCCGGACGCGCCGATGATCGACGCGAAAATCGAGAACGTAAAAACCGTGGAACGCGCGACGACGATCGGCGAGGGGAACGTGAAAGTTCATACGGTCGAGCATGTCCTCGCGGCGCTCGCAGGACTCGATGTCGACAACGTTCTCATCGAAATGACCGCGAACGAGCCGCCGATCGCCGACGGCAGCGCGCGACCTTTTGTCGACGCAATTAAAAGCGCCGGCATTGCGCCGCAGGGAGCGCCGCGCGCGCATTTCCACGTGCACGAGCCATTGCACGTTGAGACGAAAACCGGGTCGCTGATGACGATCGTGCCCGACGACAAATTTCGCGTTTCATGCACGCAGGTTGGACCAAACGGACGTTTTACACAGTTCTACAGCACGGAAATCACGCCCGCGCTTTTCGAAAAAGAGATCGCGAGCGCGCGGACGTTCGTTTTTTACGAGGATGTGAAGCCTTTGATGGACAAAGGTTTGATCAAAGGCGGCAGTCTCGAGAGCGCGATCGTCGTGCGCGGCGACTCGGTTTTGAGCAAGGAGCCGCTCCGTTTTCCTGACGAATTCGTGCGGCACAAAATTTTGGACATCGTCGGCGATCTCGCGCTGTTCGGACGAAAAATCAAAGGCCACATCATTGCCGTGAAGCCGGGCCACGGGCCGAACACCGACCTCTCGCGCGCGCTCGGCAAGCAGTTTGCGAAGCTGATGACGCTGGTGCCGCCATCGATCGTGCCGAAGGGCGGCGACGTGCTCGAGGTGAATGACGTGATGAAAATTCTGCCGCACCGGTATCCGTTTTTGCTGGTCGATCGCATCGTTGCCTTCGAGAGCGAAACAAAATGCACGGGGATTAAATCGGTGACGATCAACGAGCCTTTTTTCCAGGGACATTTTCCATCGCATCCGGTGATGCCGGGCGTTTTGCAGCTCGAGGCGATGGCGCAGGTGTCGAGCGTTTTGCTGATGCGCGCCTCGGGTGTCGCGGGGCAGATTGGCTATTTCATGAGCGCGGATGCGGTAAAATTTCGGAAGCCCGTTCTGCCCGGCGACACACTTTTCATCCACGTCGAATTGACGAAATGGAAAGGCAAGATCGCAAAGGCCACGGGTCGGTGCGTCGTGAACAATGAGGTCGTCTCCGAGGCAGATATGATGTTCGGCCTCGTGGATCCGTGAGCGCGCAAATCCACCCGACGGCGCTTGTCGCGCCCGGCGCGAAAATCGGCGCGGACGTTTTCATCGGGCCGTATTGCGTCATCGAAGATGGAGTGACGCTGGGCGACGGCTGCTGGCTGCAGCATCACGTGACGCTGACTGGCCTTTCCACAATCGGCCGCGGCAATCGTTTTTTTTCGTTCACCTCGATCGGGCAGCAAACGCAGGATTTGAAATACACGGGAGAGCCGACCTGCCTTTTGATCGGTGACAACAACTGCTTTCGCGAGTTTGTCACCGTGCATCGCGGCACAGCGCCAAACGCCTGCACGCGCATCGGCAACGCCGGCAATTTTCTCGCCTACAGCCACATCGCGCACGATTGCGTGGTAGGCGACTCGGTGATTTTTTCCAACAACGGCACGATCGCCGGCCACGTGGAAGTCGGCGATCACGCCGTCATCGGCGGGCTGACGGCGATCCATCAATTTTGCCGCATCGGGCGCTTCGCGCTCACGGGCGGCTGCTCGAAAATCGTGCAGGACGTGCCGCCTTTCATGATTGCCGATGGCAACCCGGCATCGGTGCGCGGGATCAACCAAGTCGGCCTGGAGCGGCACGGTTTCAGCGACGAAACCATTCGTCATTTGCGCGAGGCATATCGGCTGCTTTATCGCTCGCGTTTAAATGTAAAACAAGCGGAGGAAAAAATTCGCGAGTTGATTAACGGCACGCCGGAGGTCGAGCAGCTCCTCGATTTTATCGCGTCGAGCCAGCGCGGCATTATTCGGCGGCCGACTTTGCGCGCGGGCGCCGCGTTGCGCGAAGTCGCTTCGGATTAATTTTTCCGGATCGGCGTGGTGTCGCGGACCGGGCCGTAGTCTTTCCAATCCTTCACGATGAAGTGCCACCACTCGCCGTGCATGCCGAAAAAGCCGCGGCTCAGCGCGTGCTGGAGCGTGAGGAGATTTTTCGCAACGACTGCGTTGTCGCCTTGATAATGAAGCGCGGCGCTGTGGGAAAATTGGTCAAAATCGGTCGGCATCGGCACGTCGCGCCCGCGCGCGTCCACGAGCGTCGCATCGACCGCGACGCCCCATGTATGCAGGGCTCCGCCGCGTGAAGGGTCGGCGATGAACTCCGGCTTGTGGATGAAATCAAAAAGGACTTGCTGCGCGCGGAGCGGCCGATAGCCGTCCCAAATTTTCAAACCGAAACCTTGCTTGCGCAAAAGATATTGCGCGAGCCGCAGCCATTGCGCGACGCCTTCGCGCACGAGACAGCGCGTGCCCGGCGGGTAGATCGGTTTGCCCGTGATGTTCCGGTTGGTCGCGTAACGGAGATCGACGATGATGCTCGGATCGACGTTTTTGATATCCACCAGTGGTTCCTCCAGCCGATGCGGAGTCGCCGCACACAAAAGGCAGGGTAGCAGCCACAAAAAGAGAACGCGTTTCACGGCTTCGCGTTGTGCTTTGCGCTCGCGAGCAATGCAAGGACTTTACAGCGGCATCGCGTCCGCGGCGTGGAAAAAAATTTTGGTTTCGCATGAGGCCTATTTTAGGCTGGCGCAGACATGTCGGTTTTTCGCGCCTTCGCCAACTTTGCCATCGCGCTCGGCGGGTTCGCGGTGACTTGCCTCGGCATTCACGTGCTCCTCCCGCTGCGCTTGAATCAACTCGACGAAAAGTTTCAATTTCTCGCGGAGCACGGCGAGGAGTTTGACACGATTTTTCTCGGCTCCAGCCGCACCTACCACGGGCTCTCGCCGGAGATTTTTGACGAAATGATGCGCGCCGCGGGCCAGCCGACGCATTCGTTTAATTTTGGCATTGATGGCATGCATTCACCCGAGCAACTCATCATCGCTCGCGAAATTTTAGCGATGGGTCCGCGCAAACTGAAACGCGTTTTCTTCGAGACTTCAAACTTGCGGCTATTCATCCATCCCGACCGGCTGACCACGCGCGATGTTTACTGGCACAACCTTGACGGCCTCGCCTACGCGTGGCGAAAATGGAAAGTTGATCGGCGCAAAAAATCCGCGGACGAGGCGTGGAATGAATGGGTGATTCACCTGCAATTCTTCGCGCAAAAACAATTCAACATCGGCCTGTGCACGCTCGGCCAAGTGCATGGAATCACCGTCTCACCCCTGGGTGAAAAACGCGATGGCTTCATTCCTCCGCGTCCGCAGTTGCTCAGCGCCCGCGCGCAGTCGCTGATTGACGAGACCGCGAAAAAATTCCGTGCCGGGCTCACGTCCCGGCCGATTGACGAGAGCGGCCGTGATGAACTGAAGTTGCTGCAAAAGGAAATGGCGGCCCACGGCGTGCAATTGTTTTTCTTCTCCACCGCCTCGCTCGACGATTTGGGTTCCGGCGTGGATGTGCCCGAAGGCGCACCGCTCTTTGCATACGATAATCCGGTCGCCTGCGCCTCGCTGTATGACGCGGCAAACCGCATCGACAATGAACATTTGAATGCGCGAGGCGCGGCGGAATTCTCAAGGATGCTCGCGCGCGATTTTGCGGCGTGGTCGGCTCGTCACGAAAACAAGTAATGCTTTTCGTCGAGTTTCGCTTTTTTGTTTTTTTCCTGTTCGTGCTCGGCGTGCACTGGACCCTGCACTCAAACACCGCGCGCAAAGTATTTTTGCTAATCTGCAGCTACTTTTTTTACGCCTGTTTTTTTGTCGGCGATCCGCTGAGTTTCGTAGCGAAAATCAGCGCGGGGCAATGGTCGCAGTTGCCGCCTGGCTGGTGGTTTCCCTTCGTGTTGCTTGGCTCGACGTGCATGGATTTCGCCGTCGGTCTCGGGCTGGAAAATAGTGCGACGGAACCGAAACGCCGCGCCTGGATGTTCGTCAGTCTCGCCATCAATCTCGGGGTTCTTTGTTACTTTAAATACTTCAACTTCTTCGTCGGCTCGGCGGCCGATTTTCTCCGCTGGATCGGGCTGCCCGCATCGCTCCACACGCTGAAAATCATCCTGCCCTACGGCATCAGTTTTTACACGTTCCAGTCGATGAGTTACACAATCGAGGTCTATCGGCGACATCGTCCGGCGGAGAGGAGCTTTCTCGACCTCGCGTTTTTCATCGCGTTTTTCCCGCAGCTCGTCGCGGGGCCGATCGTGCGGGCGATGACGTTTTTGCCGCAAACCAAGACGCCACGGGACTTCGCGCGCGACGTGGACGTGCGCGGCGCGCTCGTGCAGTTCATGATCGGCTTCATCAAAAAGGCGTGTATCGCCGGCGCCGTCGCGCCTTTGGTCGATCAATATTTCGACGCTCCGGGAAAATTCAACGCGCTCAGCGCGTGGCTCGCCGTGCTGCTTTACGCGGTGCAAATCTACGGCGATTTTTCCGGCTACACCGACATGGCCATCGCCACGGCGCGACTGCTCGGCTACGAGCTGACGGTCAATTTCGATTTCCCGTATTTCGCGCGCAGCGTGACTGATTTCTGGCGGCGCTGGCACATCAGCCTTTCCACATGGCTGCGCGATTATCTTTACATTTCGCTCGGCGGGAATCGCGGGTCGCTGATTTTTACCTATCGCAATTTATTTTTGACCATGCTGCTCGGCGGCTTGTGGCACGGAGCCTCGTGGCACTTTGTTTTGTGGGGCGCATTGCACGGCACGGCGTTGGTCGTGCATCGCGAGTGGAAACGGCACACCGCTGGGTTAAAGATACCGGCGATTTTCGCCAGTTCGTTCTTCACGACGGCGCTCACGTTTTACTTTACCTGCGTCGCTTGGATTTTCTTTCGAGCGAGCGATTTAAAACAGGCGAAGTTGATTTGCAACGCGTTCATCCTGTGGAAAACCCACGGCGTGCGATCGCTCGATCTTCGCTATTTCTGGCTGTTTGCCGGCCTTGCGCTCGTCCATTGGCTCAATCGGCAACGCGTCTTCGCGACGTGGTGGCGGCGAGCGCCTGATGCGTGGTTTGCCGGCAGTTATGGTGCAGCAACCGCTGTGGTCTTCCTGTTTCTTCCGCAGAAGACCACTCCGTTTATTTACTTTCAGTTTTAGCTATTCACTCGGCGAAGAGCGCACATCGTCCACCAATTTTGAGATCGCGTAAATAAATGTGGCCGGCTTCACCAGCAGCAGCGTCAGCTTGATGATCGCGACGATCATCCAACGCAGCGGCAATTGCGCGAGCAGAAATCCCGCACCCATGGCCACCAGCGCCGCCTTGGCCGGATTGCTCCGCACATACGCTTCGCCGTCCTCGTAAAAGCGGTCGAGATTTTGTTGCGCAGCTTTTTTGCCCGCAGAAATGGTTTCGGTGATGTCTTGCATATTTGAATCTGTATCGGCGCGCGCGCTTTCCGCGCGCTCTTTTTCCAAGCGCGAGTGACCGCACGACTTACTGCGTCGAGGCGGTCTTGGATTTTTTAAACGCTTCGATGGACTTTTTTTCATCTCCCAAATCCTGGTAGGCGATCGCGAGCTTATTCCACGCGTCGGAAAAATTCGGATCTAATTTCAGCGTGTTTTGATACGCGGTGATCGCTTCCTGAAAGCGTCCTTCCTCGAGACAAAGATTCCCGAGAGCGAATGTGTCGGCGATTTTTTCCGTGTCGGGCAAAGGCGCTTCCGCCGGCAGCTCCAACGCGTGCGCCGATGGCGGAGGCGGCGGCAGCGCGACGAGTTCGGGCTTTTTCGCCAGCGAAAACGCGGCGGATTGCCCCGGCGGCACGTGGTGGACATACGAGCAGCCAGCGGTGAGCGCCGCAGCGCTAACGATGAGTTTTGTGAAAACTTTCATGGCACATCGCTAAGCATGAACTCTGCCCAATCTCGCCGGGCGCGCGGTTTTCGCAAAAGCTACTGCGCAGCAGCGGGCAGCGTCGGGCCGCCCGTCGCTGGCGTCGCCGCCGCTGGATTTGCGCTGGGCGAAGTCGTATCGAGCGGCGGCAGCTCCGGCGCGTCGGCGCGACTGCGGACGCGCAGATTTTTCGGCGGCCGATTTTCATACATCACGCGGTCATGCGTCTGGCAGGCTGCGGCGCCGGCCAGCAGGCCGAGCAGGAGAAAGGTTCGCAATGGGAGGTGCATCGTTGAGGAACTTTGACGCGAATGGCGCGCGCGCGCAAGGCAATCGTCAGGCATCCGCGAGATCGAGCCGGTGCCGGAAAATGTTTTCGAGAATTTTCACCGCCATTTCAAAAATGTTGAACGGCTTAATGATGAAATCCTCATGTCCGCTCATCGTGCTCGGCAGCGGCTGGTCGCGCGACGCGGGCGGTGGCATTAGCACCAGGATCGGCGTGCGGTGGTGCAGCTTGAAACTGCGCATCCAGAGAATGGATTCCGGCCAGCCCGCCTCGCGCACGCCGGGCTCGAGCACGATGAGATCGCAATCCTGCTCCGCCAGCGCATTCATGCGCGCAGTCGGGTAATTGAGCGCTGAAATATCCATGTCGATCAACCGCAGCGCGGCAATCATCGGCTCTTCCGCGTCATCGCTGACCACGCAAATTTTCGCGCGAAATAAATCACGCGCGGCCGACAGCTGATCACGCGCCAAAAGCCGTCGCAGCGTCTCCACTCCGCGGTTCACAGTCTGTGCACGCGGCGCGTCTAGCTGTTCCGGCACCTTGCAAAAATCTCCGAGCAAAGCCTCGAGCGTGGACGCCATGCAGCGCACCGCGCGGAACTCCTTCGGCGAATCTGCGTGCTGCGCAAGAGCGCGTGCGCTGCCGAATAAAGCGTGCAGCGGAAGCCGGTCGCGCAGGTTTGCCTGCAGCCGCTCGTTTGCTGCCCGGATCGCCTCGGAAGCGGCCTGCAGCGAGGCTTCCGGCGCTTCGAGCTGTGGCAGCAGCGGCGAAAGAAATTCTGAAGATTCCGGTATGGAAACCTCGCGCACGTGATTGTTCAGGCCGGACAAAAATTTGTCCGATCCTGCGGAAAATTCTTCGTGCGTTTTTTCGTCCGTAACCGCCAGTTTCTCTATCGCCACGCTCGGGTCTGACAAAGGAGCTACTGTGCGGCTGCCGATGAGGTGGTTCACCTCGACTTCTGCCTCTCGCACCCGCTGCAGACCGCCGACAAGATTGTTCCAGCGCTTCGTCAGCAGCTCCACTTCGCGATGCGCGGCGGCAACTTCTTCGTTCATTTTTTCATGCCCCGCGCGCAGTTGATCGCCTTGCTCCTCGAGCGCGCGCAGGCGCGCGGCGCGCTCGTGCAAAAGTTTTTGTGCGGCCTCAAATTTTTCGTTCAGCGTGATGAGCTCGCGATGAGTTTTTTCATGCCGTTCCTGTTCGCTCTTGAGCTCAGAAGCTGCAACTGCAAGTTGCTTGCGTAAATCTTGCGAGGCGATCCAGGCAAAGTTTCCTGGAAAAAAAATCGCTTCCACATCGCCGAGACGCAGCAGCGAGCGGCTCGTCAATTCAGCTTCCTTGACGGCGCTTCCATTGACGAATGTCCGCTGGTCATCATCGAGATTCGCGAGCTCGTGGCTTTTTCCATTCCACGTCAGCAGCACGTGCCGGTTTGCGACTGATGGGTCATCGACTCGGATGTCGCAATCGTCGCCGCGGCCGATGAGGAGGGCTTCGCCGGCGATCTCGTGTGTGAGGTCGCCTACGCCGGGAACCGTGATCAAAAGCGTGGCCATGAACGCGAAACCGCGATTCTGAACCGGCGGCGCCGCGGAGTCAAACCATGCGGACGCCGTGGCATATCGGCTGCTATTTGATCAGGAGAAATGAAGAAGTATTTTCCCCTGCTGATCGCGCTTTTGCTTTTCGCCGGCGCGTCCCGTTCCTACGGATTCGCGGTTTATTTTTCGTCGTATGGCAGCATGCGGACGGTATACGCGACGGGCTATCCACCGGAATATGCGCGCGCCGTCGCGCCGACTTCCTATGCCAGCGCCTCGCTCGTAAAAGCTTCGCGGATCGCTTATCAGCACGCTTATCCGCATTCCCGCGGAGTCTGCTGGAAATTTGTCAAAAATGCGCTGCTTGCGGCTGGCGCGGTGTCGAGTCGCCCGACTTCCTCGTATGCATTTCAAGCCGCGGGCGAGCTGACCGGCCGCTACGGGTTCATCGACACCGGCCTTCGGAATCCTTACAGCGCGCCGGTCGGTGCGGTGATCGTCTATGGCGGTCACGGTAGCGGCCATGTGGAGCTGCGGACCGAGCGCGGCTTTGCCTCGGATTATCGCAGTCCGTATCGATGCGCCTATTCGCACGTGATCGGCATTTACGTGAAAGCGCCGCGCGTGGAGCTGGCGTCGGCGAATTAGCAGTTGTCAAAATATCCCAGGTGAGACTGGCGGCGGCGCGGCTTTGATGCTATATCTCGCGCGAACTTTGCTCTCAAGCCGACCGAAAATGAACGCAGACCTGGCGACAAAGCCCGACACAATGCTCGCGGAATCCGATGCGAATCTTTTCCGAGAAAATTTCAACAAGCAGAGCTTCGAGTTCCATCATCATCTCGCCACGCATCCGCTCTTCGAGCTGCCGCGGCTGTGCGAGCTCGGCGACCTGCTGAGCAAAACCGGTAGCTATTATTTCAATGCCGGCAATGTGGCAGTCGACGAGACTTACGATGAAGCGGCGATGAAGCAATTTTCGCTCGAGGACGTGATCCGGCGGATTGAAAGTTCCAGCGCGTGGATCGTTCTCAAAAGCGTGCAGCAGGATCCCGACTACCGCATTTTGCTCGACGATTGCATGGCGGAAATCGAACGGTTCAGCGACCGGAATTTGCGGGATAACATGCGCGATTTGAAAGCGTCGATCGTCGTCACCTCCCCACGCCGCGTGACGCTTTACCACATCGACTCCGACTGCAATTTCCTGTTCCAGATTCGTGGCAGCAAAACCTTCAGCACCTTTGATCAGAACGACCGCGCGATTCTTTCCGAGGAGGAAATCGAGCGCTATTATCTCGGCGACCAGAACGGCGCGAAATATCGCGATCAATTCCAGAACCGCGCGACCGTTTACCAGATGACTCCCGGGAATGCCGTGCACGTCCCGGTCCTCGCGCCGCACTGGGCGAAAAATAACGACAACGTCTCCGTCTCACTCAGCATCAATTTCGAGCTGCTCGCGGCCGACCGGCGCGCGAACGTTTATCGCTTCAACCATTATCTGCGGCGCGCCGGCCTCAAGCCACAGGCACCCGGCCACTCGGCGCTGCGCGACAGCGCGAAGCAGCTCGCCTTCAAGGGACTCAACCGCGCGCTCAGCTTCCGCGCGAGGCTAAAGCCCGCCCGGCGCAAGAGTTGATCCAGCCGGTGCTGTGGCACCAGTATTGCTAGAAAATGGTGCCGATGAAGTGCGTCCATCAACTTTTTGAAATGACGGCCGCGCGACAGCCGGAAGCGATCGCCGTGGCTTGCGGCGCGGAGCAATTGACCTACGGCGAACTCAACGGACGCGCAAACGCATTCGCAAGTCACTTGCAAAGTTCCCGGCCGGACAAACTCGTCGCTGTCTGCCTCGAGCGCTCTCCAAGTTTCATCATCGCGATTCTCGCCGTCTTAAAATCAGGCGCCGCATACTTGCCGCTCGATCCCAATTTTCCTCGCGCCCGTCTCGCTCAAATGCTTGCGGATGCGGACGCCGCGGCTGTAGTGACCGACTCTGCCGCTCACGAAAAAGTCGCCGATTTCTCCGGGCAAATTCTTTCTCTGGATGACGAGAAATTCACCGCGGGTTCGCTCGAAAATCCGGACACAGCGACGACTGCTGAAAATCTCGCCTACGTCATTTACACGTCCGGCTCGACTGGAGCGCCGAAAGGCGTCGCAGTCCCGCATCGCGCGATCGTCCGCCTGGTCACCAACACCGATTACGTGCAATTGCAACCCGACGACATCGTCGCGCAGGCGGCAAACTGCGCCTTCGATGCGGCGACTTTTGAGATTTGGGGACCGCTGCTCAACGGTGGCAGTCTTGCGATTATTCCGCATGAGTCCGTCATCGCGCCGCGCTCACTCGTCGCGGAAATCGAGCGGCAAAAAATCACGACCCTTTTTTTGACGACAGCCCTTTTCAATCAGGTCGCCCGAGAAATTCCCAACGGCTTTCGCAGCTTGCGCCATTTGCTTTTTGGAGGAGAGGCATGCGATCCGAAACTCATCGCGGAAGTCCTCGGCGCCGGCGCTCCGCGTCGACTGCTTCACGTCTACGGTCCCACCGAAACGACCACATTCGCTTGTTGGCATGAAGTTAGACACGTTGCTGAAAATGCTGCGACCGTTCCAATCGGTAAGGCCATCGCCGGGACTGAAATTCACGTGCTCGACGAAGACGGCGTGGCCGCCCCGCGAGGCGAACTTTTTCTTTCCGGCGCGGGCCTTGCGCACGGGTATTGGAACGCGCGCGAATTGACTGCGAAAAAGTTTGTCACACTTCCTTGCGGAACGCGGGCTTATCGCACTGGCGACATCGTCCGTATCGACGAAAACCGCGACCTCGAATTTGTCGGGCGCATTGATTTCCAGGTCAAAATTCGCGGCTTCCGCATTGAGCTCGGTGAGATCGAAACTGCGCTCGCGGCCATTCCCGCCGTGACCGATGCGGTCGTTCTCGCGCGCGAAGATGAGCCGGGAGATCGGCGTCTCGTTGCATACATCGTTTGCCGCGAACCCTGCATTGAAGCCGATCTTCGGACAATGCTGCGAAAAACTTTGCCTGAATACATGATCCCTGCAGCCTTCGTGCCGATGGATCGCCTGCCGCTGATGCCGAATGGCAAAGTGGATCGCAATGCGCTTCCCGAGCCTGTGCGCAACGGCCGAAAGTTGGGCGCGCCTTCGGTTGAAATCGAAGCGGATCTTTTAAACATTTGGCGCACCGCGTTGCACGCCGATGGGATCGGAGTGGATGAAAATTTTTTTGATCTCGGCGGCGACTCTCTGCAACTCGCGCAGGCACATGCGCGGATTGAGGAGTTACTCGGCCGGGAAATCCCAATCACCGCACTTTTTCAATTTCCCACGATCCGCTCATTCGCCGCGCATTTGCAAAACGGTGCTGGCGTGAAAAAGGCCAACCCGTTCCTTGAGCGTGCCCGCCGACAGCGCGCGGCGGTCGGACAACAAGCGGCGAATACGCGTTAACGATGCGAGCCGATTTACAAAATCTTGATGGCATCGCAATCATCGGCATGGCGGGGCGATTTCCCGGCGCGAAAGATGTGCGAACGTTTTGGGAAAATCTCAAAAACGGCGTCGAAAGCATTTCACGTTTTGATGAGAACGAGCTCGAATTTTCGGTGGCGAACAATGGCGCCGAGCAAGCGGTAAGGGCACGTGGCGTTCTGGCAGACGCCGACTTGTTTGACGCAGATTTCTTCGGCGTGATGCCGAAGGAAGCCGAGGTGATGGATCCGCAGCATCGGCTTTTTCTCGAGTGCGCATGGCAATCGCTTGAAGACGCCGGCTACGATCCCGAGACGGCGCGCGGGCTCATTGGTGTCTATGCCGGCCTGAGTTTAAACACGTATCTGATTTACAATTTGTGCGCAGACCGCGACTTCGCTGCGCGTTTCGCGGGTGGCTATCCGGGCGGCGATTTCCAAACTTTGATGGGCAACGACAAGGATTTTTTGCCGACGCGCGTCGCTTACAAATTAAATCTGAAAGGTCCTGCGGTGGCCGTCCAGAGCGCGTGCAGCACCTCGCTCGTCGCCGTCGCGCAGGCCTGCC
Organism: uncultured Verrucomicrobiae bacterium; assembly: GCA_963836755.1. Taxonomy (GTDB): domain Bacteria; phylum Verrucomicrobiota; class Verrucomicrobiia; order Chthoniobacterales; family Chthoniobacteraceae; genus JAJPJG01. Next base: position 533,216 of record CAWIKF010000002.1, read on the forward strand.
AGGGCTTGCTCACTCATCAATGCGACATGGCGCTCGCGGGCGGCGCTTCCATCACTTTTCCGCAAAAGCGCGACTACATTTACGCGCCCGACGGCATGGTTTCCGGAGAAGGTTTTTGCCGCACTTTTGATGCAAAGGCAGACGGGACTGTTTTTGGTCATGGCGTCGGAATCGTAGTATTGAAGCGGCTTGCCGAGGCGGTCGCGGACGGCGACCACATTTACGCGGTGATCAAAGGCAGCGCCGTGAATAATGACGGGAGCGACAAAGTCGGCTACGCCGCGCCGAGCGTGAATGGACAGGCGGACGTGATCGCGATGGCGCAGGCCGCAGCCGGCGTTGACGCGGAATCGATCAGCTATATTGAAGCGCACGGCACTGGGACGCCGCTCGGCGATCCCATCGAAATCGCGGCTCTGACGCAGGCATTTCGGCTGAGCACGGACAAAAAACAATTCTGCGCGATCGGCACGGCTAAGACGAATATCGGCCATCTCGACATCGCGTCCGGCGTCACCGGGCTCATTAAAACTGCGCTCTCGCTCGACGAGAGAAAACTGCCGCCGCTTTTACATTTTGAAAACGCGAATCCCAAAATCGATTTTGAAAACAGTCCCTTTTTTCCGGTCAATAAATTGACCGATTGGAAGGGCGCAGACCCGCTCCGCGCGGGTGTAAGCGCATTTGGCGTGGGCGGCACCAATGCGCATGTTGTCCTCGAGGAAGCGCCGCCTCCAGCGCCGCGAGAAATCAAGCGTGAGCCACAGCTTTTGATTCTCTCGGCAAAAACAGCGACGGCCCTTGATGCAGCTGCAGAGCGGCTCGCCGAGCATTTCGAGCAAAATCCTGGGCTCGAGATTGGCGATGTTGCTTTCACGTTGCAGGTCGGCCGCCGCGCTTTTGCGCATCGGCGAATTTTGTTCGCGCTCGATCTTCCGGATGCGATTCGGATGCTGCGCGACAGCGAAATGGCAAAGGCTTTGAGCCGCAAAAATGCGTCGGGTTCCATATCGTCAAACGGTGGCGCATCCGCCGCGGAACTAGGCCAGCGCTGGCTTTGCGGGGAATCGGTTGATTTCTCGAAACTGCACGCAGGCAAAAATTACCGTCGCGTCTCGCTTCCTTCTTATCCGTTTGAGCGGAAACGTTTTTGGGTCGAGCCGCCGAAATCGTCAGCGTCCGGCACAAATGTTGCAGCGCATTCCGAGCAAATGCCGCATGCACCTTTGCCAAACTTCGATGCCGCTCGCCCGAATCGGCTGAGCGCGCAAATCACGAAACTGATTGCCGACTTGTCAGGAATCGGCGTCGCGGACATCGACGCGAAAGTGTCGTTTCTCGAACTTGGTTTCGACTCGCTTTTCCTCACGCAAGCGAGCACGGCGCTGCAGCAGAAGTTTGGCGTCAAAGTTACGTTTCGACAGTTGTTGAGCGATCTCTCGAGCGTGAGTGCGATCGCAACTTTCATCGACGCCGCGCTGCCGCCTGATTCCCCGCAAATGCCCGCCGTTGCTGCATCCGCTGACACTGGTGCCGCGACGGGCAACACTTCTTACGATCGGATCTTAGCGCAACAGCAGCAGATTTTGAAAGAAATGGAGGCGCTCAAAAACTCCGCCGGCGCAGCGACCGCGACGTCCGGGTTACGCATCCTCGCTCCCGCTCCGGAGCACGCGGTGCCGGCGCGTTTTGGTCCTTACAAGCCGATCGAAAAGGGTGCGCAGGGCGGTTTAACTGAGCGCCAGCAGGAACATCTCGACACGTTAATCGAGCGTTATACTGAGCGAACGGCTGGTTCCAAAAGCTACACCGCAGAAAATCGCGCCCATCTCGCCGATCCGCGTGCTGTTTCGGGTTTCAAATCGAATTGGAAAGAGATGGTTTATCCCATCGTCGCAGCGCGTTCGGCAGGCTCGAAAATTTGGGACATCGACGGCAACGAATACGTCGATATTACAATGGGTTTCGGCCTGAATTTTTTCGGCTGGTCGCCGAAATTCGTGAACGATGCCGTGCGCGAACAGTTGGATCTCGGCATCGAAATCGGTCCGCAATCTCCGCTCGCCGGCAAGGTCGCAAAGTTGCTCACCGAGTTCACCGGAATGGAGCGCGTGACGTTTTGCAACACCGGCTCCGAGGCCGTGATGGCAGCGATGCGGCTGGCGCGCACAGTCACCGGTCGCGCAAAAGTCGCGCTCTTTACCGGCGGATATCACGGCACTTTTGACGAGGTTCTTTCACGCGCTCTCCACAAAAACGGTGAGCTGCTCACGGCGCCGGTCGCGCCGGGAATTCCGCAGCGATCGGTGGACAACATGATCGTGCTGGAATATGGCGCGCCGCAGTCGCTGGAGATTTTGCGCGCGCATGCGCATGAGCTCGCGGCGGTGCTCGTGGAGCCGGTGCAAAGTCGACGGCCCGATTTGCAGCCGCGAGAATTTTTGCACGAAATTCGCGCAATCACCGAGCAGTCCGGGACGGCGTTCATATTCGACGAAGTCGTGACCGGCTTCCGCTGCCATCCGGGCGGCGCGCAAGCATTCTTCGGCATCCGCGCCGATCTCGCGACCTACGGAAAGGTCGTCGGCGGCGGGATTCCGATCGGCGTTCTTGCGGGCTCGGCGAAATACATGGATGCGCTCGATGGTGGCGCGTGGAATTACGGCGACGACTCGTTCCCGGAAGTCGGCGTCACATTTTTTGCGGGCACGTTCGTGAGGCATCCGATCGCGCTGGCGGCGGCTTGGGCGGTGCTGAATTATTTAAAAACAGAAGGGCCGAGCCTGCAGGAGAATCTCAATGCGCGCACTGCGCAGTTCGTCGAAAATCTCGAGGAACATTGTGAGGAAATCGGCGTGCCAATTCGGCTGCCGCATTTCTCGTCGTGGTTCATGATCGAGTATCCGCACGAGCTGAAGCATGCGAGCTTGCTCTGGTATTTCTTGCGTGCGCGAGGCGTTCACGTTTGGGAAAACCGCCCCTGCTTTTTGACACTCGCGCACAGCGAGGCCGACTTTGATTTTTTGACGGAAGCGTTCAAGCAAAGCGTTGCCGACATGCAAGCCGCGGGTTTTCTCCCGGCATCGCAAACCGGCGCCGCTGCAGCATCCGCGCCGCTCACGGAGGCGCAAAAAGAGATCTGGCTCTCCGCGCAAATGGGCGACGATGCGAACTGCGCTTACAATGAAATGCTCGCCCTGCATCTCGATGGCGCGCTCGATTTGACGCGATTGAAACGCGCGCTGCGGAAACTGGTGAAACGTCATGACGCGTTGCGCAGCACGTTTCATCCGGGCGGTGAGATGCAAACTTTTTCGTCAAAGGTTGACGTAGAAATCGGACATTTTGATTTGTCCGAATGCGCCGCGAACCAGCGCGCAGAGCGGGTTGCAGCGCTTTTCGAGGAGGAGGCGAAGCGGCCATTCGATTTGATTCACGGACCGGTTTTTCGCGCGAAACTTTTGGAACTCGGCGAGCAAAAACATGTGTTGATGCTGAGCGCGCATCACATCGTTTGCGATGGCTGGTCATTTGCCGTGCTGCTTTATGAGCTCGCGGCGCTCTACAATGGAGAGTCGCCTGCGCCGCCGCTTCAGTTCTCCGAATACGTCGCGACCCAGCTTCACAGCAGGGCTGGCGCGGATGAGAAAAAGGCCGCGGACTTTTGGCTCGGGCAATTTTCCAGCATTCCAGCGCCGCTCGATCTTCCATCCGATCGGCCGCGTCCTTCGGTAAAAACTTTCACCGGATCCATGGAGACGCGCCCCCTCGATGCGCAACTATTTAAGCAATTGAAAAGCGCGAGCGCGTCGCGCGGCAACACCGTTTTCAGCACACTTTTTGCCGCCTTCAACGTCCTGCTGCACCGGCTTACAGGGCAGGCTGACATTGTGGTCGGAATTCCGGCGGCTGGACAAACCATGGCCGGCGGCAGCGATGATCTCGTCGGGCATTGCCTGAATTTCTTGCCCGTGCGCACGCAGATCACGAGCGCGGAAAAATTCGACGACTTTGCCGCAGATACAAAAAAAGCTGTGCTCGATGCTTACGAGCACCAGAACTACACGTTCGGCACGCTGCTGCAAAAATTGAAACTTCCGCGCGACACGAGCCGCCTGCCGCTCGTTTCGGTGATGTTCAACATCGACAAGGCGGGCTTCGACAAATTGCGCTTCGATGGCCTGAAGGCCGATGTCCAGACGATCTCCAAGCGATTCGTTAATTTCGAAATCTTTTTTAATCTCGTGCAGACGGAGACCGAGCTGCTCGTGCAATGCGAGTTCAACACGGACCTTTTTAATCGCGAAACGATCCAGCGCTGGCTCGGACACTTTGAAACTTTGATTGCGGGAATTGTGAAAAACGGCGCTGAGTCAATCGCGACGTTGCCGCTTTTGTCTGATGCGGAGCGCGAGAAAATTCTTGTTGAGTGGAATGACACCAAAGTTGATTTCGCCGCGGAAAAAACTTTGCACGCGCTGATTGAGGAACAGGCCGAGCGAACGCCGGACGCCATTGCAGTCATCTTCGGTGAAGAAAAATTGAGCTACGCGGAATTGGACCGCCGCGCAAACCAGCTCGCGCAAAGCCTTTGGCAGAGCGGGTTGCGGAGCGGCGGACTTGGCGGCGTCTTTGTCTCACGCTCGGCGGATATGGTCGTGGCAGTGCTGGCTGTGCTGAAGACCGGCGCGGCTTACGTGCCGATGGATCCGTCGTTCCCGAAAGAGCGACTGAGTCACATGATCGAGGACGCGCGCATGGCGGCGATCGTGACGCAGCGGTCTTTGGCGCCGACGCTGCCGACGAACAAATCAGCGCTGATTTTTGTGGATGAGGTGAAATCGGACGACGCGAAACATTTCACTGCGCGTGTGGGCGGTGAGGATCTTGCGTATGTGATTTTCACGTCGGGATCGACAGGACGGCCGAAGGGCGTGGAGATTTCGCATCGCGCGGTGGTGAATTTTTTAACCTCAATGCGCAAGACGCCGGGCCTCGCGAGCGATGATGTGTTGCTCGCGGTGACGACGCTTTCATTTGACATCGCGGGGTTGGAAATTTTTCTGCCGCTCGTGTGCGGTGCGACGGTGGCGATCGCGAGTCGCGAGACCGCGGCGGATGGGGAGCAATTGAAACGCGAGCTCGCGCGATGCGGCGCGACTCTGATGCAGGCGACGCCAGTGACCTGGCGAATGCTGATGGAATCAGGCTGGGCGGGCGATGCGCGATTGAAAATGCTGATCGGTGGCGAAGCTGTGCCGCGCGATCTCGCGAACGCGCTCGTGATGAAAGGGGCGGCGCTCTGGAATATGTATGGGCCGAGCGAGACGACGATCTGGTCCGCGGTGCAAAAACTCGCGGCGGGCGATGGGCATGTTTCGATCGGCGGTCCGATCGACAACACGCAGATTTACATCGTCGATTCTCGCCTCCAGCCAGTCCCCATCGGCGTTGCGGGCGAATTGCTCATCGGCGGCGCGGGGCTTGCGCGCGGCTATTTGGATCGGCCGGAATTGACTGCGGAAAAATTTGTCGCCAGTCCATTCATCACCGGCGCGCGCCTTTATAAAACAGGCGATCTCGCCCGCTGGCATGCGGATGGAACGATTGAATGCCTCGGCCGCATCGACCATCAAATCAAGCTGCGCGGCTTTCGCATCGAGCTCGGCGAGATTGAGTCGGCGCTCGCGCAGCATCCGCAGATTCGCGAAAGCGTCGCGGTGATTCGCGAGGATGTGCCGGGCGAAAAAAGATTGGTCGCTTACGTCGTCGATGGCGCTTTGGAGAAGCCGATCGCGCCGGAACTGCGGAAATTTTTAAATGACAAATTGCCGGATTACATGGTGCCTTCGGCCTTCGTCGCGCTCGATGAATTGCCGCGGACGCCGAACGGGAAAATCGATCGCAAGGCGCTGCCAAAACCGGAAATCAGCGCGGCATCGCGCGAAATCATCGCGCCGCGAAATCCTCGGGAACTGGCTCTGCAGGCCATTTGCGGCGAAGTGCTGCATCTCGAGAACATCAGCGTGGAGGACAGTCTCTTCGAACTCGGCGCGGATTCGATTCACATTTTTCAAATCACCGCGCGCGCGACAAAAGTGGGATTATCGGTGACGCCGCGGCATCTTTTGCAACACCGGACCATCGCCGCGACCGCTGCCGCCCTCAATGGCGACACCGCGCCGGCGCAACAGCCGGCGATTACACGAACGGCGCGCGAGGCGTTTCGCGCGAAACGTCCGGTAGTTCAAAGCTGAGGCATGGTTCCCGAATCAATCGCTTCAGCCGAACCGGACAAAGCCGACGTGTTTGTTTTTCCCGCGTCGCTGGCGCAGCAGCGTTTCTGGACGCTCGATCAGCTCGAGCCGGGAAATTCCGCATACAATGTCGCGGTCCGTTTTCGCCTGGAAGGGCCGTTGCGCCTGGGAATCCTTGAGCGCGCGGTCAATGAAATCGTGCGGAGGCACGAGATTTTGCGCACGACTTTTGCTGAGGAAAATGGCGAGCCGGTGCAAATCGTCACGCCGGAACTGTCGTTGCGCGTGGGGTGCATCGACCTGCGTTATCTCGCGGAGCCGGAGCGGCGTGAGGAGGCCGAACGGCTGGCATTGATCGAAGCGCGAGCGCCGTTCGATCTGAAGACCGGACCGCTGCTGCGCGTGAGCCTGCTGCAGCTTGCGGACGAGGAGCACGTGCTTTTGATCACGCTTCATCACGCAGTTTCGGATGGCTGGTCGATTGGCGTGATCACGGATGAAATCGGCGCGATTTATGGGGCATTCGCGCGCGGACAGGCGTCGCCGTTGCCAGAGCTGCCGATTCAGTTCGCCGATTTCACGCTGTGGCAGCGCGAGCATTCCGATGGGGACGCGATGGCGGCGAAGCTCGCGTATTGGAAAGAAAAATTACGCGATGCGCCGGAGCTGAATTTACACACAGACCGGCCGCGCCACGGCAGCCAGTCGTTCAATGGCAACATCGTTTCGCGGCTGCTGCCGAAGCCGCTCACGAATGCGCTGCGCGAGTTGAGCGCGCGCGAGGATGTCACGTTTTTCACGCTGATGCTGACGGCCTTCAACGTGCTGATCCATCGCTACACCGGCCAGGAAGACATCGTGCTCGGCTCGCCAATTGCCGGGCGGAGTCGCGTCGATCTCGAGCCGCTCATCGGTGTTTTCATCAACACGCTCGTGCTGCGCAACGACCTTTCGGGCGATCCGACTTTTCGCGAAGTGCTAACACGTGTTTGCCACACCGTTCTCGATGCGATGGCGAATGAAGATGCTCCTTTTGAGAAGCTCGTCGAGACGTTGAAGCCGGCGCGAGATGTGCGGCGCAATCCCATTTTTCAAATCAACTTCACGTTCCAGCGAGACTTTATAAAGCCGATCGAATTCGCGGGCGTTCGGCTGACGGCGATTCCTTCAAAATCTCCGGGGTCGCTTTTTGACCTCACGTTTTTCCTCGTCGAACGGAGTGAGGGCTGGCGTGCGTCGTGCGAATATAATTGCGATTTGTATGAAGTGAAAACGGTGGAGCGGATGCTCGCTCATTTCGAAAATCTGCTCGCGGCCATCCACGCGAATCCGCTGCGAAAACTTTCTGAGTTTGATTTTTTGACGGACGCGGAAGAGCGGCAGCTGCTCGTCGAATGGAACGCGACGAAGATCGATTATCCGCGCGACCAGACGCTCGCGGAAATTTTCCACGAACAGGCGCAACGAATCCCGGACGCGATCGCATTGGAATTTTTCGATCGCACGATGAGCTATCGCGAACTCGACATCGCGTCGAACCGGATCGCAAATTTTTTGCAGGGCGAAGGCGTCGGTGCGCAAACAATCGTCGGCGTTTACATGGACCGCTCGTCGGCGTTGATCGTCGCGCTGCTCGGCATTTTGAAGGCGGGCGCGGCGTATCTCCCGATCGACCTCGCGTATCCGCGCGAGCGCATTGCGTTCATTGCCGCGGATGCAAAAGTTCCGTTCGTGCTGTCGCAGCGGTCGCTTGCAGGCGCGCTGCCGGCGGGGCTGCGCGCGGTGACGCCGGAGGATTGGAGCAGCGTGAAAGATGTTTCGCGGCCACCGAGCGCGGCGACGGCGGAAAGCGTGGCGTATGTGATGTTCACCTCCGGCTCAACCGGCGAACCAAAGGGCGTCGTGGTGCCGCAGCGGGCGGTGAGCCGGCTGGTGATCAACACGCGTTACGTTGCGTTTAAACAAGGCGATGTCGTTGCGCACGCGTCAAACGTTGCATTCGATGCGGCGACTTTCGAAATCTGGGGAGCACTGCTCAATGGCGGTCGACTCGTCGGCATCGCGCAGGCCGCGCTTTTGTCGCCGCCCGATCTCGAGCGGGAAATCGTCACGCGAAAAATCACGACGCTGTTTCTCACGACGGCGCTTTTCAATCAGCTCGCGCGTCAGATGCCGCGAGGATTTTCTTCGCTTGAGAATCTTGTTTTCGGCGGCGATGCCGGCGATCCGGCGGCTGTGCGGGAAATTTTAAAAAGCGGCGCTCCGCCGCGGCGGCTCGTGAACGGCTACGGACCGACGGAAACGACGACGTTTGCCGTGTGTCATGAAGTCAAAGTTTTGGACGAAGATGCGATGTCGATCCCGATCGGCAGGCCGATATCGAACACCAACGTTTATGTGCTCGATCGGAACCGGAAGCTCGTTCCCATCGGCATTCCCGGTGAACTTTACATCGGTGGCGACGGGCTCGCGCTCGGATATTTGAACCGGCCGGAGCTCACGGCTGAGCGCTTCGTGCCGCACCCATTTACAGGCGGCGCGCGCCTTTATCGCAGCGGCGACCTTGCGCGGTATCTGCCGGACGGGACGCTGGAATGCCTCGGCCGTCTGGACAATCAGGTGAAGCTGCGCGGCTTCCGCATCGAGCTCGGCGAAATCGAGGCGGTGCTCGGCCGGCATAGTGCGGTGCGCCAATGCGCGGTGCTCGCGCGAGCGGATGAGTCGGGACAAAAACGGCTCGTCGCGTATGTCGTCGCGCGCGAAGGCAAACAATGTCCGACGGCAGATTTGCTCGGACTTTTACGCGAGTCGCTGCCAGAATATATGCTGCCGGCCGCGTTCGTTTTTCTCGATGCACTTCCGCTCACGGCAAACGGAAAACTCGACACGCGCGCGCTTCCCGCGGCGGATGCGCTCGAGCGCGGCGGCGAAAACTTTGAACCGCCAAAGACGTTGATGGAACTCGCGCTGCGCGAAATTTGGGAGGAACTTCTCGGGGTCCATTCGATCGGCGCGACGGACGATTTTTTTGATCTCGGCGGTCACTCGCTGCTCGCGGTGCGGATGATCGCGGAGGTCGAGAAACGGATTGGGAAAAAACTTCCGCCGCGCGTGCTTTTTGAAAATCCGACGATCCGCCACGTCGCGGCTGTGCTCGAGCAGCATCGTGAAATCGAGCCGCGCTCGCCGTTGATTCCGATCCGCACTGAGGGAACGAAGCGGCCGTTTTTCTTCCTGCACGGAAATTACACGGAGGGCGGATTTTACTGCATGAACATGTCGCGCTGGCTCGGCGCGGATCGGCCTTTTTACGCGATCGCGCCGCATGGCGTGCATGATGAGCTCACGTATTCGGTGGAAAAGATGGCGGCGTCGCGGCTCGAGCTTTTGCGTTCGGTGCAGCCGCACGGCCCATATTTGCTGGGCGGATATTGCAACGGCGGATTCATTGCTTACGAAATGGCGCGGCAGCTGCGGGCGGCGGGCGAAGAAGTGGCGGCGCTCATCGTGCTCGCAGCGGATGGGAGCAACACGGGGTTCGGCTGGCTGCGGTCGGCGACGCAATTCTTCGGCCGGATTCTCGGGCACGACGAGGAAGGCCAAAGCCGGATTTTTGTCAGATGGCGGCGGCGCATTTCGCTCTGGCGCTCGTATCGCCGCCAATTTTGGACGGATGTGCCAGCGAGAGAACGCCCGGCGATGCTGATGGCGAAAGGGCTGCGGCTTTTTGAGAAATTGAAACGGCGTCCACCCGAGGCGAAACCAGCGGCGCAAACTTCGGTGACGGATCACATCAACGAAATCTACGAGGATGCGCTTTTCGGCTACGTGCCCGGCGCGTTCGACGGCGAGATGCACGTGCTTTGGCCGCGGGAACACTCGATGGAAGCGGTGAATGCGGAGCCGGAGGGCTGGCGCAAAGCGGCGCCGCGCGCGACGATTCACGCGGTGCCGGGAACGCATTTCGGATTGCTGCTCGGGGAAAACTTACACGCGGCATCGCAGATCATTCGCGACTGCCTCGAGAAGACCGACGCGGGTTAGTGCGGACTTTTCTGCGGAACTGGCATCACCCGGGTTGTTTGCTGCGTCGGCAAAAATTTCTCGAATTTCACTTCCGGAAACGCGGGTGAATTCCCGTCCAACAGCGGCGACGGCTTTCGGTTGAGCGTCTTTTCGAAAAACGCGAGCGTGTAGCGATTTGCGATGTAAATGCCGCGCGCGGGGCTGAGCACGCCGGCGGGGGCGTGCCAGCGGCGCGGATTAAACAGTGGCGCATCGGTGAAAACATCGTGCTCCGCGCCCGCGACGGTCACGCTGTAGCTGCCGTTGCGCCGATGGAAGGCGTTCAAATCGCGGATCGCCATTTCGAGGAGCTTCGCGAAATTCGCCGCCTCGGCCGGCGACACCGCGGGAAGCTCCGTGTCGCCGACCATGATCAAAAACGGCTGGCGAATTTGCACGGTTCGCGCCGATCCGAACAGGACGCCGTCGAGGTCAAGGCCGGCTTTGAATCGCGAATCGGCTGCGCATGCCTGCGCGGCGACCGCTCCGCCGAAAGAATGTCCAAAAATCCCGACGCGCCGTTCATCGATCTGATGTGAAAGCCAGCCGTCGTCCGCATTCAACCTTTCGATTTCGTGGAGAACAAAGCGGACATCCTGCGTGCGAATTTGCAATTGCGCCTCCGCATTTTTCAAAAATTGCTCCAGCCCTTCCGCGCTGGAAAGATCCATCGCGAGGCTCGGATCGGACGTGACGACGCGGCCGTCAGGAAATTTCGTCGCCGCGCTCCCATACGGATGGTCGATCCCCGCGACGATGAACCCGTGGCTCGCCAATTCCTCGGTCAAAAAAGTATTCTGCCCGCGCTGGCCGTCCCAAGCTGGAGAAAAAATGAGCAGCGGCCAGCCGCCCTTTGCTGACGCGAGAGGCGCGTCCGTCTGCGCAGGCGCGCGAAGAAGTTCCTGCAGAAAAGCATGCGAGGAGGTCGTGGCGGACGCCGCGGGAGTTTTCGCGGGAAGTGCGCGCGCGGTCAGCGTCGGATACCAAAACTGGACCATCAACTCGCGTGAGGCCGCGGGATTTTGGTCAAACGTCTCGTGGCGCGATTTATCCACCAAGTGCAAAACGCGTGTCCCAATGCGATATCTACCGGTCGGATCGTCTTCAGTCCGAAAAATGAAAAGGAGCGCTGCGATCGACGCGGCCAGCAGCAGAATCGCACCGCTAAGCCACAGCAATATCCTTCTGTTGAGGCGCCAATTCACCTCCAGACCATTCCAGAGTCGCAGCGCCCGGGCAAATCGATAAAAAAATCGAATCTCTACGCTTTATGGTTGGACTTCGCCCGAAACCTGCTACTTTTCGCCCTTTGAAAACCGGCGCGATGCTTCTCCGACTTTCTTTTTACCTTCTTTTGCTTGTTTCTGCGTCTGCACTTGCCGCGGACAGCTCACTTTTTGAGCCGGCGAACGCACGCTCCTTGAGCCCAGAAATGGAAGCGCGCTTCGGACCAAAGTCCGCGAACTTTCACTACGATGCGCGGATGATTCGCGCGGCAGAAATCGCCACGCGTCGCGCGCAGCCGCACATGACCTGGTATTGCTGGCGTTATGTGAAAGACGCCCTCCTTGCGGCCGGCGTGATCTCTTCGCGACCCTCGTCGCCCTACGCAAAAGAAGCCGGCGAGGAGCTGGTCCACCGTTTTGGTTTTACCAAACTGAATGTCCACAACCCGCTCGACGCTCCTGTCGGCGCTGTGATCGTTTATGGCGGGCCTGATGCCGGGCATGTGGAAATCCGCACCAATTACGGATTCGTCAGCGATTTCACCTCGCGCACGCCTTACCCACGGCCATTTCTCGGCGCCTACGTCAAAGAGTCCTGATTCAAAGTGTTCATTTTTCGTTGACGTAAAAGATCATTTCCCTACCTTCCGCGCCGTCTTTATGAAGAGTTCGATTTTCCTGATTTCGTTTGTGTGCGGGGTTCTCTCGTTTTTTACCCCGAACGCCAGGAGTGCGGATTCGCTGTTTGATGTGCGGTCAGCTCGGACGCCCGGGCTCGAGCTGCAGAGCATTTTGGGGCCAAAGTCCGGCGGCATCCGCTACGATAAACGCATGATCCACGCGGCCCAGCTCGCGGCAGAGCGCGCACGGAAGCATTCCACGAGCCGCTGCTGGCACTCTGTGAAAGACGCGCTCGTCGCGGCAAATGTGGTGCCGACAAGGCCGACGACTGAGTATGCGAAGCAGGCGGCCGGCGAACTGCAAAATAAATACGGATTCACGAAATTGAGGATCCAAAATCCGTTCGAAGCGCCGATCGGTTCAGTGCTCGTTTACGGTGGCGCGGGAGCGGGCCACGTGGAATTGCGGACGTTGCAGGGTTTTGCCAGCGATTTCTTTTCCGCGACTCCATCGACGCGTCCGCTCATCGGCGTTTACGTCAAGCGGTCGTAGTTCCCTCGCGAGCAGCGTCAAAGGTGGGCGCGATCCGTTGTGTCGTTTCTGGATCGAAGAAATGGATCTTCGCTTCTTCCATTTCAAACCGATGCCGCCGGCCGGCTTCGTCGTGATTAATCTCGAACGCGCTTCGGCAGATCGCGGTGTGCGCGCCGGTTTGGAAGTAAATATTTGTTTCTGCGCCCATCGGTTCGACAAGATCCACAATGGCAGGAAAGCGTAAATTCGCGGGCTGATTCGGATCTCTCACCAGCCGGATATTCTCGGGACGAATGCCCAGGATAACTTCCTTTCCCATCCATGGTTTCAACTCGGACCTCGCGCCGAATTTGACCTCGATGCTGCCCTCTTCGACTTCCTTGAAAGTCACGCCGCCGGCTCCATCCTTGAGGCGGCCCTTGATGAAATTCATCGGCGGGTTGCCCATGAATCCGGCCACGAATGTGTTCACAGGTTGATAGTAGATATTCAAAGGCGCATCATATTGCTGCACGACGCCCTCCTTCATCACGACGATCCGATCGCCCATCGTCATCGCCTCGCCTTGATCGTGCGTGACGTAAATCATCGTAGCCTTCAAACGCCAATGCAGCTTGGTGATCTCCATGCGCATCTGGACACGCATTCTGGCGTCAAGGTTGGAAAGAGGCTCGTCAAATAGAAAAACCTTCGGCTGCCGCACCATCGCCCGGCCTACCGCCACGCGCTGGCGCTGCCCGCCGGAAAGTGCTTTCGACTTTCGGTCCAGATAACTCTCCAAGCCGAGTATGTTCGCCGCTTCCTTTACTCTTTTCCCAATTTCGTCCTTGGGAAATTTCCGAAGTTTTAACCCGAACGCGAGGTTCTCATAAACGGTCATGTGCGGATAAAGCGCATAGTTCTGGAAGACCATTGCTATATCCCTGTCCTTCGCTGCGACTTCATTAACTCTCTGGTCGCCGATCGAAACTTCGCCTTCGGATATTTCTTCCAATCCAGCAATCATTCGCAAAGTGGAGGACTTGCCGCATCCAGTGGGTCCCACAATGACGACAAGCTCACGGTCATTGACTTCAAGGGTCAGATTCGTAACTGCGGCGATCTCCTGTTCCTTGCCACACCGGTAGATTTTCGAAACGTTCTTGAGACTTACTTTGGCCATCGCGCGCCGTTATCGTGCCATAGATTGGGCGGACGTAAACGGGTAATTGGTGTTAGCTGTCGAAATGATTAAGATTGATTCTCCACTCATGAACGATAGAAAAAGACAGTTCTTAACTCCTCAAACATATGACCGCCTTTCCTGAAATTACCCCAATTCCCTTTGAAGGACCAAAATCGAAAAACCCGCTCGCCTTTAAGCATTACAACCCGAACGAGGTCGTGGAAGGGAAGGCGATGCGCGAGCAACTTCGATTTTCTGTAGCTTATTGGCATACCTTTCGCGGAACGGGCGCAGATCCTTTTGGTCCCGGCACGATGCTGAGGCCGTGGGATGATGCATCGCAGTCGATCGAGAACGCACAAAACCGCGCACGTGTCGCCTTTGAGTTCATCGAAAAGCTCGGTGCACCATTCTATGCTTTCCATGACCGGGACATCGCTCCCGAAGGTGCGAGCTTGTCTGAAACCAATCGCAACCTTGATGCCGTAGTAAAGGTGCTAAAGGACGAACAAGCGCGCACGGGCATCAAGTTGCTTTGGGGCACGGCTAGTCTTTTCACCAATCCGCGCTTTGTCCACGGTGCAGCTACTAGTCCGAACGCGACGGTCTACACCTATGCAGCGGCGCAGGTAAAGAAGGCCATCGAAGTAACTCATGAGCTAGGTGGAGAAGGTTATGTTTTCTGGGGAGGCCGCGAAGGTTACTCCACACTTTGGAACACAGACATGAAGCGAGAGATGGAGCACCTCGCGAAGTTCTTGCACATGGCTGTGGATTATAAAAAGGAGATTGGTTTCAAAGGCGCCTTCTACATTGAGCCGAAGCCTCGCGAACCTACCACTCACCAATACGATTCTGATGCAGCGGCGTGTCTTAACTTTTTGCGCGAGTATGATCTGCTCAACGACTTCAAGCTTAACCTTGAAACCAACCACGCTACATTGGCCGGTCACACGATGCATCATGAGTGTGAAGTCGCTGCGGCCGCTGGAGCTTTGGGATCGATCGATGCGAATACGGGTGATGAGTTGATTGGGTGGGATACGGATCAATTTCTGACCGATGTCTACGTCACGACCGCTGTGATGCTGACGGTTCTGAAGATGGGTGGTCTTAAAACAGGCGGCTTAAACTTTGACGCCAAGGTGCGTCGTGAGTCCTTTGAGCCGATCGACTTGTTCTATGCTCATATTGGCGGCATGGATGCCTTTGCGCGCGGGCTGAAGGTGGCTGCTGCAATCCGTGCTGATGGCCGCCTTGCGCAAATCGTGAAGGATCGCTACCAATCATGGGATGAAGGCGTTGGCGCGGAGATCGAAAGCGGTAAGCATACCTTTGCCAGCCTCGAGAAAATTGCCTTATCGCAACCTGATCCGAAGCAGCATCACTCGGGTCGACAGGAGTTGATCGAAAACATCCTCAACGAGTTCGTTTAGACTTAGCAGCGTTTCAAAGGTCGCTTCTAACAAGTTGAAAGAGCCGAGCGCCAGTCCTGCTAAAAAGAAGACCTGCTGCTGCGTGGTCGGCGGCGGGCCGGCGGGGATGATGCTTGGACTTCTGCTCGCGCGCGCCGGCGTGGAAGTGCTCGTGCTGGAAAAGCACGGCGACTTCTTCCGCGATTTCCGCGGCGATACCATCCATCCCTCGACGCTGGAGCTCTTGAACGAGCTCGGACTTTTGGAGGAGTTTTTGCAATTGCCGCACCAGAAAGTGCATCAACTCCGCTTGAAGTTTGACGACATTAGCTTCATCGGACCCGATTTTTCACATCTGCCGACGCGGTGCAAATTCATCGCATTTATGCCGCAATGGGATTTCCTAAATTTCATCGCACAACATGCGAGACGGCTTCCGCACTTCTCGCTGAAAATGAACGCGGAAGTCACTGGAGTCATCGTGGAAAATGGTCGCGTCGTCGGCGTGCGGGCGAAGACGAGCGACGGCGAACTTGAAGTGCGCGCGGATCTCGTTTTTGGCACGGACGGCCGTCACTCCGTCGTGCGTGAAAGTGCCGGGCTCGAAGTTCGCGAGAGTGGTGTGCCGATCGATGTCTTGTGGTTCCGGTTGCCGAAACCAAAGGATGGCCAGTCAAACTTTCTCGGAAGAATCAAAAACGGAACTCTGCTCGTGACGCTCGACCGCGACGATTATTACCAGGTCGGCTTCGTCATTCCCAAAGGCGCATTTTCAGAAATAAAAAGCCGCGGGCTCGCGGCGTTCCAAGAAACCATTGCAGCGATCGCACCGTCATTGCGGGCGGTGGTTGCGGAGTTGGACGATTGGGAAAAAATCAAGCTGCTCACCGTGCAGGTGAATCATTTGCGGCGCTGGTTCCGGCCGGGCCTGCTCTGTATCGGCGATGCCGCGCATGCGATGTCACCTGCGGGCGGAGTCGGCATCAATCTCGCGATTCAAGACGCGGTGGCGGCGGCAAATTTGCTCGGCGCGAAATTGCGGCGCGGTGAATGCATGACTGCCGATCTCAGCCAGGTGCAGCAGCGGCGCGAATGGGCCGTCCGCGCGATCCAGATGCTTCAAGTTTTTCTCCACCGGCGCATGTTTCGCAAAGTCGGCGGCACGGCAAAAGCGTTCGCGCCGTCGTGGCCAGTGCGAAAATTTTTCAGCCTGTTCGCGCCGCTGCTTCGGCGGATCGCCGCACACATTTTCGGCATCGGCCTCCGGCCCGAGCATATTCTGAAGTAACAGACGCGGCTTGCGTTGAAAGGCGTATGCGCGACGGTTCGCCTTCGCATGAAAGTTGTCGCTCGCGTTTTTGGTTACGTTCGCCGTTATCCCGCCATGGCCGGCGGCATGCTCGCCTGCGCTGTGCTGAGCACGATGCTCGTGGTGGTTTTTCCAAAGGCCACGCAGCACATCATCGACGATGTGGTGCGAGCGCATCGGCCGGACAAACTTTGGTTTTGGGTGGCCATCGGTGGCGGCGCTTTCCTCGCGCAAAACTTGTTTAACGCTCTGCGAATCGTCTTGAACAATACGTTCGAGCAGCGGGTGATTTTTGACCTGCGCAGCGACCTTTACTCACACATCCAGCAATTGCCACTGACGTGGTTCGATAATCGCACCACCGGCGATTTGATGACGCGCGTGCTGGAGGATGTGACGTCGTTGGAGCGGATGTTGATCGACGGCATCGAGCAGGGCGTGGTCGCCGTGCTGCAAATCGCGATCGTCACCGTCGCGATGTTTCAACGCAGCCCGCGCCTCACGCTTTTCGCGCTGCTGCCGCTGCCTGTGCTCGCTTGTGGCGCACTTGTTTATACTTTGACGGCACACCGTCGCTATCGCCTGCAGCGGCGCGCGGCATCGGCGATGAATTCGCTTTTGCACGACAACCTCGCCGGCATCCGGCAGATCAAAACCTTCGTGCGCGAGCGCGAGGAGCATGCGCGTTTCAATGGCGTCAGCAATCAGCTCCGCGAGGCGACTTTGATCGTGATGCGTGCATGGGCGATCTATCGGCCGGCGATGGATTTCATTGCCACGGCAGGGCTCGTGCTCGTCGTCGGCTTCGGTGGGAAGGCCGTGCTCAGCGGCGCGCTCCAGCTCGGCGATCTCGTCGCGTTTTTGATGCTCGTGCAATTTCTTTACGATCCCGTGGGGCGGCTGCATCAGCTCAACCAGCTATTTCAGGCCGGGCGCGCGGCGGGTGAGCGGGTTTTTGAGATCATGGACGAAAAGCCGGAGCCGGGGCGCGTGGAAGAAAATCCGGCAGCGGTGCAAAAAATAACCGGCGACGTTCGTTTTACCAACGTTTGTTTTTCTTATCAGGAAACTCAGCCGGTTTTGCACAACATCAATCTCCACGCGCGACCCGGTCAAACCGTCGCGCTCGTCGGCGCAACCGGTGCCGGCAAATCTTCGCTGGTGCATTTGTTGACGCGGTTTTACGAGTTCGACTCGGGCGAGGTTTTTGTCGACGGAAAACCGCTGCGCGAATATCCGCGCAACGCGCTGCGCAGCGGCATCGGCATGGTCACGCAGGAAAGCTTTTTGTTTAACGGCACGATTCGTGAAAACCTGCACATCGGCCGCCCCGGCGCGAGCGACGCAGAATTGTTCGAGGCGCTGGAGGCTGCGAATGCGCGCTCTTTTGTCGAGCGGATGCCGGACGGACTCGGCACAATCGTCGGCGAGCGCGGCGTCAAACTGAGTGTGGGCGAAAAGCAGCGCGTCTCGATTGCGCGGGCGCTGTTGAAGGATCCGCCAATTTTAATTTTGGATGAAGCGACGGCGAGCGTGGACACCGCGACCGAAAAGATGATCCAGGCCGCGCTCGATCGTTTGATGCAAAACAGAACAAGCTTTGTGATCGCGCATCGGCTCTCGACCGTGCGGCACGCGGATCAAATTCTGGTGATGGATCGCGGTCGAATCGCCGAGCGCGGCACGCACGAGGAGTTGCTCGCGGTTGATGGAATTTACGCGCGGCTGTGCGAGCATGCATATTTTTCGACTGGCGGGTTGGCAATTGCTTCTTGAGGCGAGGTTTGGAACTCGGTCCGAGACTTCGCGAATTATCGCGATGAAATCGAAGAAAAAATTTCCCGTTAAATGATTGACTGGCATGAAAGATGGTGGTTGAAAGTGGGACGTTGTGGAGCAAAGTGGCTCCCATCGCCTATTAACAAACTTGAAACATGGCGAAATCAATCACCTCCAGTCCGATTTTCTCGGGTGAGTTTCGCCATTCCCTCGACGACAAAAATCGCATCACCATTCCCGCGCGCTGGCGCTCGGGGGAGACCGAGGAAGTTTACGTTGTCAAAAATCCGAAGCGCGCGTGCCTCACGGTGATGCCGCAGGAGGTTTTCAAAAGAATCGGCGAAGACGCCAAAGAAAAATCTTCTCCCGCCGAGCACCGCATTTTCATCACGCATTTTTACTCACAGGCGAAAAACTGCACGATAGACAAACAGGGACGGTTGTTGTTGCCGGAAGATTATTGCAAGGCCGCGGGCTTGCGGAGCGATGTCGTGCTCACCGGCGGCTCGGATCGCTTCGATCTCTGGAGCCCGGCGAGCTGGAAGGCGGTGCAGGATGAACAAATGCAGACGTATGAAAAAGTCTCGGAAGCTATTGGAATATGATGTTTTTTCTCGACGCCACCCACGCCGCGTCTTCGGCGGAGCCACACGAAAAAGTGATGAGCACTGATGCGTTTCATGCGCCGGTGCTGCTGCGCGAAGTCATGGAAGCACTCGCACCTGTGCCGGGAAAAATATTCGTCGATTGCACGCTTGGCGGCGGTGGCCACAGCGAGGCGTTGCTGGCCGCGGGAGCTGATGTCATCGGGCTCGATCAGGATCCGGAGGCGCTTGCACACGCGCAAAAACGGCTGGCGAAGAGTGGTGAAAAGTTTCGCGCGGTGCGGTCAAACTTTGACGCGATCGGCGATGTCTTGCACCAGCTCGGCGTGGAAAAAATCGACGGCGCTCTGCTGGATCTCGGCGTGTCATCGTGGCAGCTCGACACGCCAGAGCGCGGCTTTTCTTTCATGAAAGATGGGCCGCTCGACATGCGAATGAATCTCGCTGCTTCCGTGACTGCGGCCGACCTGGTGAACAACGCCAGCGGTGAGCAGCTCGAGCGCATTTTCCGCGAGTTTGGTGAAGAACCGGCGGCGCGGCGCGTGGCGGCGCGCATCACTCGCGACCGCATGCAACGGCCGTTCGCGACGACTTTTGATCTCGTGCGCAGCATCGAGAGCGTGAATCCGCGCCGCGGCAGGATTCATCCGGCGACACGAATTTTTCAGGCGTTGCGCATCGCGGTGAATCGCGAAATCGAGGTGCTCGGCGAGGCGCTGGAACAAATTGCTGCGGTGCTGCGACCCGGCGGACGGGTCGCGGTGATCACGTTTCACTCGCTCGAGGATCGGCTGGTGAAAACTTTTTTTAAACAACGGAGCGTGCAATTTATCGACCGTCCTGAATGGCAGGCGCCGCGGCCGAATCCTGATTTCATTTTCAAGCTCGTGAACCGCAAGGCTCTGGTGGCGGGCGCTGCCGAGCAATCGACTAACCCGCGCTCGCGCAGCGCCAAACTTCGCGTCGCCGAAAAAATCTAATGTCCAACCGCTTCAAAAACGCGAACGCCGTTCCCGTGGCCGCGCTCACTCGCTGGCTGATCGTAGCGCTTTTCCTCGGCTCGGCCGGGCTGAGTTATGTCTATTTGAAAAATCAGATGCACGTGACCGGCGACGAAATCCGGCGGCTCGAGCACCAGCTCGGCGACCTCGAGACGCAGAGCGATGTCGTCAATGGCAAGATCTCGCAACTCGCCGCGCGCGGATATTTGCAGAAACGGCGCGCTGAGGGATTCATCCACCTGACGCCGATCACCGATGACCGCATCGTGCGCATCTCGGGCATGGCGACAACATCACAGCACAGCGAGATGCGGCGCGTCTCAAACGAGGAGGTCACGAAGTGATTCGATCGGCCAAAGGACGGGCGTTGTGTGCGTGCGTCGCGTTGGCCGCGTGTTTTACTCTGTTTTCATACCGCCTCGTCGTGCTGCAGGTCTGCCGGCACGAGCGGTTTCGGATCATCGCGACTGGCAGCCACGTCATTCGGCAGCCGATTTATGCGCGGCGCGGTTTGATTCAGGATGTGAATCAGGAGACGCTCGCGGAGAATGTTCCCGTCGCGACAATCTTCGCGGATGCAGGTCCAAAAGTCATGAGAGATCCGGCGAAGGTCGCCTCGATTCTCGCGGGTCCGCTGGAACTGCCCGAAAATGAGTTGGCGGCAAAGCTGGAAAGCGAGCAGCGCTACATTGTTTTAAAAAAGAAAGTGCCGGTGCAAATCGCGAACGATGTAATCGCGAGCCTGCGCAAAAGCTCGCTGCGCGGCGTTTATTCGGAGCCAGACTCGGCGCGCAATTATCCGAACGGGTCCATGCTCAGCCACGTCATCGGATTTCTCAACGGCGCGCATCAAGGCGTGCAAGGCATCGAGATGACGATGGACAATTTTTTGCGCGGCGATGACGGCTACCGTTTCGTCGAGCGCGACCGCACGGGCAAGGAATTGGTGATGTTCCGCGGCCAGGAGCGCGCGGCGCGCGACGGTCGCAACGTGCAACTCACGGTCGATCTGAATTTACAAAACATCGTCGAGACCGAGCTGGACGATGCGTGTTCGAAATTTCATCCCGAGCGGGCAGTTGTGATTTTGATGCGCCCGAAAACCGGCGAAATCCTCGCTCTCGCGAACCGCCCGACTTTTGACCTCAACGACATTGCGACGAAGTCGTCGGAATTTTTGCAGCGCAACGCAAATGCGATGATCAACAGCGCGGTCATCAATCAAGTCGAGCCCGGCTCCACGTTCAAAATCGTCACGGCCTCGGCGGCGTTAAACGAACATCTCGTGCAGCCGAGCAGCCTGATTTTTTGCGAGAACGGCCACTTCAATTTTGCCGGCCGGATCCTGCACGATCACCACGGCTTCGGCGATATCAGCGTCAACGACATTCTGATCAAATCGAGCAACATCGGCGCGGCGAAACTCGCGTTGCAGCTCGGCGACCAAAGGTTTTACGAATACATCCGGCGCTTTGGTTTCGGCGAGCGGACGGGAATCAGTCTCCCGGGCGAAATTTCCGGAAAAGTGAAACCGCCTTATGAATGGCAGCGCATCGACATCACGCGCATGGCGATGGGCCATTCGGTCGATGTGACGCCGCTGCAGTCGATCACCGCAATGGCCGCGATCGCGAACGACGGGCATTTAATGATGCCGCAGATCGTCCATCAAATCACGAACGATGACGGCAGCGTGGTGCAGAGTTTTCCGCCCATCGAAATTCGCGCGGCCATTTCGGAAAAGACGGCGCACGAAGTCCGCGACGCATTGAAAAATGTGGTGAGTGACAAAGGCACCGCGGCGCTCGCGAAAGTTGCCGGCTTCCTGGTCGCGGGCAAAACCGGCACCGCAGAAAAGATCAACCCGGCCGGTGGTTATCTCGCCGGAAAATATGTCGTCTCATTCATCGGATTCATGCCGGCGGACAATCCGGAGTTTGTCGGCCTCGTCATGCTCGATGACGCGAAAGTTTCCTCGGAGATCGACTACGGCGGCCAGATCGCGGGACCAATTTTTGCTCACATCGCTGAAAAAGCGGCGCGCTATTTGAACTTGCAGCCGCAGCCCGAACCGCCGTCGAGCCAGGTCGTCATCACGCAGCGCGATCGTTGACCATCATGCAACTGCAAGCACTTGTTTCACACTTGCGAGACGCAAAGGTGCATGGCCCGCTCGACGTCGACATCACCTCCATCGCCTGCGATTCGCGGCGCGTGAAGAACGGGAGCCTCTTCGTGGCGATGCGCGGCGAAAAAAGCGACGGTCACAATTTCATTCTTCCCGCGTCCGACCAAGGAGCTGCGGCCATTGTCAGCGAGAAGCTTGAGCCGACTTCCCGCGTCACGAACATCGTGGTGCCGGACACGCGCGCCGCGCTCGCGGACGTGGCCGCAGCATTTTACCACAACCCTTCGCGGCACTTAAAAATGACCGGCGTCACCGGCACGAATGGCAAAACGACGTTCACGTTTTTGCTCAAGCATCTTTGCGAGCGCGCTCTTTTGCGCAGTGGTTTGATCGGGACAGTCCGCTACGAAGTCGGCGAACGCATCCTTCCGGCCGCCCGGACGACGCCAGAATCGCTCGAAGTGCAGGAACTGCTTTTTCAAATTCGCAACGCCGGTTGCAAGGCCGCGGTGATGGAAGTTTCCTCACACGCACTCGAGCAACAGCGCGTGCGGAACGTGGAATTCGACGTCGCTGTTTTCACAAATCTTACTCAGGACCATCTCGATTATCACGGCACGATGGAAAACTACTTTGCGGCGAAGAGCCGCATGTTTACAGGGCTCGCGAGCCACAAGAAAAACGCAAAGGCTGTCATCAACATCGACGACCGATATGGCGTGCAGCTCGTGGAAAAATGCTCTGCGCCCGTGTTGACGTATGGCGTGGGGACGCGCGCGGACTTTCGCGCCAGCAACATGAAGATCGATTTCAGCGGGACATCGTATCAACTCGATGCGCATGGGAAGAGTTACCTCGTGCGCCTGCCACTGATCGGCAGGTTCAATGTTTACAACTCGCTTGCTGCAATCGCCGCTGCGTCTGTGCTCGGCATTGATGTCCGCACGGCCGTTCTCGCGTTAGCCAATGCGCCTTTTGTGCCGGGCCGGCTCGAGGCCGTGCCGGTGAAAAGGCAGTTTCGCGTGTTTGTCGATTACGCACACACCGATGACGCTTTGTTGAACGTGATGAAAACTTTGCGCGAGCTGTCGCCGAACCGCCTCATCGTTGTTTTTGGTTGCGGCGGGAATCGCGACCGCGCCAAGCGGCCGAAGATGGGAGCAGCCGTCGATTCTCTCGCCGACTGGGCGATCATCACATCCGACAATCCGCGCAAGGAAGATCCGGCCGCGATCATTGCTGATGTGGAGCGCGGATTTCGCGGACGCAATTTTGAAGTGATCAGCGATCGTCGCGAAGCAATTTTCAAAGCAGTCGCGATGGCTGAGCCGCGCGACATCGTCCTTCTCGCCGGCAAAGGCCACGAGGATTACCAGGAGTTTGCCGACCGCACCATTCCGTTCGATGACGTCGAAATCGCGCGGCAAGCGGTTGAGGCGACTCCGTTAGAAATGGGAAGAAATCGATGAGCAAAGGCCCCAGCCTGCAATTTTTGGAAGTCCCGCATCGCGCCCCGATCGAGCAGCCGCGCGGTTTTTTTGGCCGCGCGATTCGCGCATTGCGAATGCCGCGCCGTGGACAATCGCCCGTGGATCAAGCTGCAGCACAGAGCCGCGCCGTGCGGCTCTTTTCCGCAAACTTCAAGACATGGACGCGGTGACACTCCACACGATTGCGCGGTGGGCTGACGGAGAACTCTCCGGCGGCGATCCATCGCGAACGGTGACGAACATTTGCACCGATTCGCGCCGGTTGCGCGCGGGCGATCTTTTCCTGGCATTACGTGGCGAAAACTTTGACGCGCATGATTTCATCGCGCGCGCCGCGGAACTCGGTGCCGCCGGTGCCGTGGTCGAGAATGCGCAGGAAATTTTGCCGAAAAACTTCTCCCTGATCCGTGTGCAGGACACGCTCGCGGCGCTGCAAAAAATCGCATCCGCTTATCGCAATTCACTTCCGCTTAAAGTTGTCGCGATCACAGGCAGCAATGGAAAAACTTCGACGAAAGATTTCACTGCCGCGGTGCTCGGTGAGCGTTTTCGCGTGGTCAAAACTGAAGGCAATTTCAACAACCACATCGGTCTTCCACTCACGATGCTCGCAGCGAAAGCGAGCGACGAAATCGGAGTTTTTGAAATCGGGATGAACCACCCGGGCGAAATTGCGCCGCTCGCGAAGCTGGCGCGTCCGGATGTTGGCGTCATCACCAACATTGGCGTCGCGCACATCGAATTTATGGGCACGCGCGACGCGATCGCTCAGGAAAAAGGAATGCTCGCGGAAGTGTTGACCGCTGATGGAACCCTCATCCTCAGCGCAGAAGATGGTTATTGCAGCGTTATCGCGGCCCGGACGAAAGCGCGGGCGGTTTTGACGGGAATTGAAGGCGGAGAAGTCACCGCCAGCGACATTCACAGCGAAGCCGATGGCAGTCACTTCACGTTGAAAGCACAGGGGAAAACTGCGGCGGCGCGGCTCGCCGTGCCCGGCCACCACATGATTCGCAACGCTTTGCTTGCAGTCGCCGTCGGTCTGATTTTTGGCATGTCGCTCGACGATTGCGCGGCGGGCCTGGCGAAAGTGCAGCTCACGAAAGGTCGTCTCGAGCAAAAACTCATCCGCGGAATTCGCGTCCTCGATGACAGCTACAATGCGAATCCCGATTCAATGCTGGCGGCGTTGCGCACGTTAGCGAGCATGCCGGGCAGACACATCGCGGTGCTTGGGCAGATGAATGAACTCGGCGCGGAATCGACGCGAAGCCATCACGAAGTCGGCGAGGCTGTGGCTCGTGAAAAAATCGATTTTCTCATCACCGTCGGCGACGTCGCCGCGATGATCGCCGACGCCGCTGGAAAACAGAAAGTTAAACACGTGGCAAAAGTTGCGACGACCTCGGAAGCCGCCGATTTGCTGCGCACTTTGGCTCGCGCCGGCGACACCGTTCTCATCAAAGGAAGCCGCTCAGCGCGGATGGAAACCATCGTGGAGGAATTCGCGCGCGCATGATGTATTTTCTGACTTATCTCAAGGGTTCGTTCCCGGCGCTGAACGTTTTTCAATACATCACGTTTCGTGCGGTTGGCGCTGCGATGACGGCATTTTTGCTCTGCTTGATTTTTGGAAACTGGACGATCCGGAAATTGATCGGGCTCAAGCTCGGGCAGCCGATTCGCACGAAAGAGGAAGTCCACAAACTCGCCGAATTGCATGGCGGAAAAGCGGGCACGCCGACGATGGGCGGAGTGCTGCTGCTTGGCGCGGTCGTTGTCTCCACGCTGCTTTGGGCGCGGCCACAAAATGATTCCGTCTGGCTCGCGTTGTTTTCGATTGTTTATCTGGGAGCGCTCGGTTTCATCGACGATTATCTCAAGGTCACCAAGAAGAAATCCGACGGCCTGAGCGGACGCTTAAAGCTCGTCGCGCAGTTTGTTCTCGCGGGAATCGTGACCGCTTTTTTCCTGCTCAACCCCGCCATCGAGGTGCAGGCGCGCGCGCTTTACGTGCCGTTTTACAAGGAACCGGTCATCCTGAATTTGAGCGGCGGCACGTTTTTCTTTTTCGCGCTCGTTGTCGTTGGCAGCTCGAACGCGGTGAACCTCACCGACGGCCTGGATGGCTTGGCGACCGGTTGCACGATCACCGCCGCGTCCGCGTTTGCGGTGCTCGCATACGTGGCGGGCAACGTAAAAATTTCCTCCTATCTGCAGATCCCGTTTTATCCGTTCACCGGCGAGCTCACGGTCGTCTGCATGGCGCTTGCGGGCGCGGGACTCGGCTTTCTATGGTTTAACTGTCATCCAGCAAAAGTTTTCATGGGCGACACCGGCTCGCTTGCAATCGGCGGTGTTCTCGGTGTCGTAGCGATTTGCTGCAAGCAGGAGCTGCTGCTGCTCATCATCGGCGGCGTGTTCGTGATGGAGGCGCTCTCGGTGATTTTGCAGGTGATGAGTTTCAAGCTGACTGGCAAGCGGATCTTCGCGATGTCGCCGATCCACCATCATTTCGAGCTGAAAGGCTGGAAGGAAAATACCGTGATCGTCCGCTTTTGGATCCTTTCGATCATGTTCGCATTCCTCGGCCTGGCGACACTTAAACTTCGTTGAACACGTGTATTACAAAAATAAACAAGTTGCAGTGCTCGGTGCGGGCGAGAGCGGTGAAGCCGCAGCCCGTCTTTTAAAGGAGGAAGACGCCATGGTCACATTACTCGACAGCGCGGACTTAAAAAAACTCCGCTCGAAAATCGAAAAAATCACGCCGCTCGGCATCGCGTTCCTTGCGGGCGCGGAAGCCGAGCAGGATCCGGCTCGCTACGATCTCGGGGTCATCAGCCCGGGAATCGATCCGGCGACGCCGCTGGTGCAAAATTTTTTGCGCAAACGCATCGACATGATCGGCGAGCTCGAGCTCTCGTTTGAGCTTTGCGAGTGCCCGGTCATCGCGATCACCGGCACGAATGGGAAAACGACGACGACCGAGATGGTCGCGCGGATGTTAAACGCATGTGGAACACGGACTCTTGCGAGCGGAAACATCGGCCCCGCATTCGCGGCGACGGTGCGGAAAAGCCGCGAGCTGGATGTGATGACGCTGGAAGTCTCTTCATTCCAGCTTGAGCAAATCCGAACTTTTCGGCCGCGCGTCGCTGTCTGGCTCAATTTTACGCCGGATCATCTCGACCGTTACAAAACGCTGCAGGAATACCGCGACGCGAAGCTGCGGATTTTTGAAAACCAGACGGAGGAAGATTTCGCGATCGTGAATCTGCGCGACGAATTGCCGCCGCTGCGCGCGCGCAAAATCACGTTCAGCGCTTATGCCAGCGGCGGCGATTTTGAATACCGCGATGGCGCGATTTTTTACCACAGCGAACCTGTGCTGCTGATGGCGGACGCGAAATTGCGCGGCCTGCACAATGTAGAAAACCTGATGGCGGCGCTCGGCGTGGGAGTGGCGCAGGGGTTGGATCTCGCGCAAATGGCGCCGGCACTTTGCTCGTATGTGGCGCTGCCGCACCGCTGCGAACGCGTGCGGAGCATCGCTGGCGCCGAATATATCAACGACTCGAAAGCGACGAACCTTGACGCGCTGGAAAAGGCGCTCGATTCCGAAACGCGGCCGGTGATTTTGATCGCAGGCGGCAAGGACAAAGGATTCGAGTATGGCTCGATCACCGATCTCGTCGCGGAAAAGTGCCGCCGCGTTTTGCTCATTGGTGAAATGTCGGACCGCATCGAAAACCTGTGGCGGAGCCGCGTGCCGTGCGAAAAGGCAAGCTCGCTGCGCGATGCGGTGCTGCGCGCTAGGGCAGGCGCGGGCGAGGGCGACGTGGTGCTGTTTTCGCCCGGCACATCGTCGTTCGACATGTTCAAAAACTACGCGGACCGCGGCAACCAATTCCGCGACATCGTCCAATCACTTCCATGAAGATTCCGCAACTTTTTCAAAAAAAGAAATACCAAGCCGCGACCGCAGCAGCCGCGCGTCGGGCGACGCCGGACAATGTGGACGAGCCGAACATCAAACTTTCCAACGCTGTGATTGTGGTCGTGGCGCTGCATCTCGTCGCGGTCGGCGGGATTTACGCGTTCACGAGCATCAAGGCGCATCAGCCGGCGGATCCAGATGTCACGACTCCCGAGGTCACGCGCGCGCATTCGGAAGGCGACGCCGATGACAGCGGCGGAACTTTGACGCCAGTCGCAAACGCGAACGTGAACGCGCCGAAAATTCATCGCGTGAAAACAGGCGAAACGCTTTCAAAAATCGCAGCGACAAATGGCTTGAGTGTCGAAGAACTCGCAAGCGCGAACGGCTTGAAAAGCGCGAGCTCATTGCATGCGGGACAGGAAATCAAAATTCCCACGAAGCAAGCAGCCAAGCCGATTCCAGCCGCTTCGCACAATCTCACCGAGGGGAAGCAGACCACGCATGGCCCGAAAGATTCCGGCGAATTCTACACAGTGGCGAAGGGCGACAACCCGGTCGCGATCGCGCGCAAACTTCACGTCAGCTATGACGATCTTTTAAAGCTCAATAAAATCGAAGACCCGAAAAAACTGCAAATCGGCCAGCGCCTTCACGTGCCGGTCAAACTACCAAAATGATCCTGCAAAATAACGACAACCATTACGAAAACAGACGCGACCAATCAGCGCTTCAAACTCCGGCGCCGCCGCCGCGCCGCGCGAATCATCAGTCCACGGGAATGATGCGTGCCGCGGTCGATGCATGCGCGGAAGCGTTGATCCAGGCGATGGTGAACGCACGGAATTTCTAGATGCATCGGAAGAGCGTTTACGTTCTCGTCATCGCCGTGGCGGCGATGATCGTGCTCGGGATCGTGATGCTTTTCAGCACGAGCGCGTTCGCGCAGGACAGCCACGGCGACGCGAATTATTTCGTGAAGCGGCAGTTGATGTGGCTCTCCGTGGGCGTGCTTGCGTGCATCGTCGCATCGTGCATCGACTATCATTTTTGGCAGCGCACGTGGTGGCTGTGGCTCGCGGGATCGGCAGTGCTGCTGGCGCTTTGCTTCGTCCCGCACATCGGCATGAAAATCAATGGCGCGCGCCGCTGGGTAAACTTTCGCGTCATTACTTTTCAACCATCCGATTTCGCAAAAATCGCCGTCATTGCCTTCCTTGCGTATTGGTTTTCAAAGCACGAGAGCGATGCCGGAAAATTCTGGAAAGGCTTCCTGCTCCCGATGCTCATCGTCGGCGTGCTGATGGCTGAGATCGCACGCGAGATCGACATGGGGACGACCGCGCTGATCGGCGGCACGATGTTCGTCATGATGTTCGTCGCGGGCAGCGGTCTGCGATTCATCGCGCCACTCGCGGCGTGCGGCATCGGCGGCACGCTTTATCTCGGTTTTCACATGAAAGATCGGCTCGGCCGCATGCTCGCTTTTTTGGATCTTGAAAAATACAAGGAAACCTACGGCTTGCAGCAATGGCAGGCGCTGATCGCGTTTGGCTCCGGCGGTGTCGACGGGCTCGGGCTCGGCAACGGCCGCGAGAAAATGTCCTATCTCCCGTTCGCGCACACCGATTTTATTTTTCCGATGATCGGCGAGGAGCTCGGGCTGCGTTGCACGCTGCTCGTCGTTTTCGGTTACCTGCTGATTATTTTGAGCGGCACTGTCATCGCAGTGCAATCGCGCGATCGCTTCGGAATGTTGTTTGGTTTTGGCATCATCGTGATGCTCGCGCTCCAGGCCGCGCTGAACATCGGCGTCACCACATCGCTGCTGCCGAACAAAGGTTTGCCGCTGCCGTTCATCAGCTACGGCGGATCGAATCTCGTCTTCTGCCTGCTCGGCATCGGCATCCTCATTAATATTTACCGCCAGGGCATCGCCGACCGCCCCGACATGGCGAGCGTGCGGTTGCGTGCCCGCGTCACGCCGCGCATCTAAATGAAAGTCGCGATCGCAGGAGGAGGCACGGGCGGGCATTTATTTCCGGCGCTCGCGGTCGCGGAAGTGCTGCTCGCGCGTGGACACGAGGCGCTGATTTTCATCTCGGAAAAAGATATCGACGCACTCGCGACGCAGGATCGAACGGAATTTCGCTTCGAAAAATTGCCAATGATCGGCATGCCGAAATTGTTGTCTCCGGCGATTTTCGGATTTCTAAAACGCTTCAACGACGGCCTCGCGCCAGTGCGCGCGATTTACAAAAGGTTCCAGCCCGACGCCGTGCTCGGCATGGGCGGGTTTACTTCCACCGCGCCGATTCTCGGCGGACGCTTGCGCAAAATTCCGACCTTCGTGCACGAGTCGAATGCCATTCCGGGCAAGGCGAACAAAGTGAACGCGCGGATGACTGATGCGGTGCTGCTCGGCTTTGAAGATTGCGCGAAATTTTTTTTGCGGAGCCGTTGCGAAGTGACCGGCACACCGATCCGGAAAAGTCTCATGCGGCGCGCACCAAAATTGGATGCGCTGAGCGCGTTCGGCCTCGAAAATAATCGCAAAACTTTGTTGGTAATGGGCGGCAGCCAGGGCGCACATGGCATCAACGAAGCGCTCATCAAGGCGTTGTCGCTGCTCAAAGATTTGCCGCTGCAAATGATTCATCTCACCGGCGCGCGCGACGAGCAGCTCACGGCGGCGAATTATCGCCGCGAAAATATTCCCGCGCACGTCGCGGCATTTTGCCATCGCATGGAGGAAGCTTACAGCGCGGCCGATCTCGCGGTTTCGCGCTCCGGCGCCGCGAGCCTCTCGGAGCTATCGCATTTCGGCCTGCCGTCGCTGCTCATTCCATATCCGCACGCTGCGGAAAATCATCAGGCAATCAATGCGGAAATTTTCGACCGCGCAAATGCTGCGGTTGTGCTCGAGGAATCGGCGATCACACCCGAAATTTTGGCCGAAAAAATACGCGACCTCGTCGAAAATCCCGCGCGTTTGCAAACGATGTCGGAGCGCGTCCGCACTCTCGCGCCGACCGATGCCGCGGCTGCGGTGGTCGATTTTATCGAGCACGCAGTGAATGCAAAAAAAGTTGCTTCCGGAAAAAAGTAACGTCCTCCGCGAGTTTCATTTTTTAAAAATTTTCACCTTTGTTATTGTGTCGCTTTTAGCCGTGCCAGCTCCCGAAAATCCCGTCATGGACACCGGGCAAATCCTTGCCGACATCTTGTGTGCAGGCGAATTGCGCATTCATCTCATCGGCGTCGCCGGATCAGGAATGAGCGGCATTGCCGGCCTGCTCCTCGCGCTCGGGCATCACGTGAGCGGCTCCGATAAAGTGACGACCGTGGAAATCGCGCGGCTGCAAAAACTCGGCTTGCAATTTTCGTGTCCTCACACCGCGACCGCTGTCGCCGATGCCGATCTCGTCATTTTTTCCTCGGCGATAAAATCGGGAAATGTCGCTTACGATGAAGCGCAGCGGCTCGGCAAAATGATGGCGCGCCGCGCCGATGCGCTGGCGGCAGTGATGAATTGTAAAAAGGGAATCGTGGTCGCTGGCATGCATGGAAAAACGACCACTTCCTCGATGGCTGCGCACGTTCTGCGCGTCGGTGGATTGCAGCCGTCGCATTATGTCGGGGCCGAAATTCCGATCCTCGGCACGAACGCAAACTGGGATGGCGACGGCGAATACTTCGTGGCCGAGGGCGATGAAAGCGATGGAACGATCGCGCTTTATCATCCCGAGCATTCGATCATTTTGAACATCGAGGAAGAGCATCTCGACTACTACGAAAACCTTGGCGCGATTGAATCGGTTTTCCGGCAATTGATCGAGCAGACGCGCGGAAATATCTTTTACTGCGCTGACGATGAAAACGCGACGCGCCTTTGTTCATCGGCATCACAAGGCATTTCATTCGGCGAGAGCCAGGCTGCCGATTATCGATTCCAGGTGGTTCTTTCGCGCTCGTTTCGCTCGCAGTTCAAAGTTTTCCATCGCGGAAAATGGCTGGGCGATTTCACGCTGAACGTTCCTGGCCGGCACAATGTTTCCAATGCAACTGGCGTCATCGCGCTCGCGACGGAGCTTGGTGTGAGCCCGGAAAAAATTGCGGAGGCGTTCGAGAATTTTCGCGGCGCAAAGCGACGTTTTGAAATGAAATATCGCAGCGACAACTTCATGGTGGTGGACGATTACGGCCATCATCCCAGCGAGATCGCCGTGACGCTCGCGACGGCGCGCGCGGTGGGAAGCAAGCGCATCTTCGTCATGTTTCAGCCGCACCGTTTTTCGCGCACACAGGCGTTGGCCGAAGAATTTGGCCGCGCGTTTGAAAACGCCGATCGGGTTTTTGTCGCGGACATTTATGCGGCCAGCGAAAAACCGATCGCCGGCGTGAGCGGACAAACCATCGTCGATGCAATGGCGCGCACTGGTCACGTTGGCGGCGGATTCATCGCGGATCGGAAAAAAATTCCGTTCGCGGTCGGGCCGTTGTTGCAGTCGGGCGATTTGATTTTGAGCCTTGGCGCAGGCGACATCCATGAGCAGGGAACGCAACTCGCGCACGATCTCGCGCGACTCGAGGAACTCCAAGGCGTGATGGGCGGCGGCGTCGCTCGCCTTTACGAGCCGCTCTCAAAGCACACGACGCTGAGAGTCGGCGGTCCGGCGCAATACTGGCTCGAGCCGGAGAGCGAACGCGGCTTTGCGCAGCTTGTTAAACACTGCTTCACAAACCAAATTCCGCTGTTCGTGCTCGGCCGCGGATCAAACTTGCTCGTGCGCGACGGCGGCATGCGTGGCGTGGTCGCGCATCTCGCGCGCGGAGAATTCAAAAACCTCGAAGTCTCGGGAAACCGCATCACTGCTGGCGTCGGAGTGAAATTGAAAGAAGTTGCCTATGCGGCGCGGGACGCCGAAATTGGCGGGTTCGAATGGATGGAAGGCATTCCCGGAAATGTCGGCGGCGGCCTTCGGATGAACGCGGGCGCGATGGGCGGAGAGACGTTTGACGATGTGGTGAGCGTGCGCTTTGTCGATCAAAACGGCGAGTTTCATACCAAAGCGACAGCGGAGCTGGATGTTCAATACCGGCACGTTTCTTCGCTCCAGAAAAACTTTGCAGTCTCCGCTACATTTGAGGGCCGAAAATCTGAGCGAGCGTTAATCGAAAAGCGGCTTGACGAATCCATGTTGAAGCGGCGCGCGACGCAGCCGAAGGAATCGAGCGCTGGCTGCATTTTCAAAAATCCAAAAACGATTCCGGCGGGAAAGCTTGTGGATGAACTCGGCTTGAAAAATACGAATATTGGCGCCGCGCGAGTTTCGGAAATTCACGGGAATTTTATCGTGAACGATGGCGGCGCGTCCGCGAACGAGGTGCTGGCGTTGATTGAAAAAATAAAAGCGGCAGCGCGTGAGCAGCGCGGAATCGAGTTGGAAACCGAAGTCCAAATTATCGGCGAGGAGCAGTGGTCATGAGCCTTTCCGGAAAACGCGTAGTGCTTTTAAAAGGTGGCCCCGGCTCCGAGCGCGATGTTTCGCTTGCATCGGGAGCTGGCGTCGCGAAAGCGTTGCGCGGACGCGGCGCCGAGGTAGTTGAGGTCGATGTCCGCGAGCGAAATTTCTCGCTGCCGGATGAGTTCGACATTGTGTTCAACATTATCCACGGGACGTTTGGCGAGGATGGGGAATTGCAGCGGATACTCGATGCGCGCGGCGCGGTTTACACCGGCGAAGGCGAGGAGGGAAGCCGCCTCGCCTTCGACAAAATTCTCACGAAAAAACGGTTTGTTGAATATGGTGTTTCGACTGCGGAATTTGAGGTGATTCACGTCGGCTCGCAGCCACAAATGGCGCTTCCATTCGTGTTGAAGGCGCCGCGACAGGGATCGAGCGTGGGTGTTTCAATTGTTAAAAAACCCGAACAGCTCGAGGCGGCGTTGCGTGACGTGGCGCAATACGACGAGACGCTGCTGGTGGAAAAATTTCTGACGGGCAAAGAGTTGACCGTTGGCGTTCTCGGCGACGAGGCGCTGCCGATCATTGAGATTTTGCCGCAGAAGGATTTTTACAATTTCAAAAACAAGTATCCGTTTTTGAATCCGGGCGCGGGCGGTGGCGCGACGCATCTTTGCCCGGCGCCGCTCGATGAGGCGACGACGAAGCGCGTGCAGAAAATCGCGCTCGCGGCGCATCGCGCGCTCGGGCTGGAAGTTTATTCGCGCGTCGATTTTGTGCTTGGCGAAGATGGCGCGGCGTTTGTGCTCGAGATCAACACGATCCCAGGCATGACCGAGGCGAGCTTGTTGCCGGAAGCAGCAGCGGCGGCGGGCATCGGTTACGGCGAATTGTGCGAGCGGATCATCGAGCTGTCGCTTGCGAAAAGGAGGCCGCGTTGAAAGCACGAGCCACTGTCGGAAATCAGCGCGCATCCTCACGCAAGCAGCGCAAGCAGCAGCATTTGCTCGACGTCAAAGTTCGTTCGCGCAAGGCGGCGCAGCAGCGCAATCGGCGCGCCGTGGTCTGGTTCTGCTGGCTGGTGCTCGTCGCGGGCGTCATTGGCGGAGCGGCAGTCGGCGCGCGCGAAGGACTGAGGCGATTTTTTTGGCAAAACCCGGATTACAATTTGGCTGAAATTGAAATCAAAGACGACGGCCCGCTGGCGCGCGAGCAAGTGCTGGCCGCAACGGGATTGCGCGAAGGCGTGAATATTTTCTCCATCGACATCGCGCAAATGCGCGCTTCGCTGATGGCGATGCCGCAGGTGGAGCATGCCGAAGTCGAGCGCGTGCTGCCGGGCAAAATCACGATCGACATCTCCGAGCGCAAACCGGTGGCGTGGGTCGCCGCGCGAAATCATGAAGATCCGACGACGGATCGGAAGTCGTTCCTGGTCGATCGCAAGGGCGTGCTGATGCGCACGGGGAGCAACGTGACGGAGTATTTTCACCTGCCGGTGATTCACGGATTGCCGACGGATAATTTTGACCCGGGCGAGACTGTCGGCACACCGGAGATGAAGGCAGCGCTCGACCTGATCCGGCTGACCGCAGAGAATCCGGCGCGTTTTCAGGTGTATAGCATTGATTTATCACTTGGTTATTGCATGGTTGTCACCGATCAACGGCGGTCGCGAATCACTTTTGGGCTCGAGCATGTGGATGCGCAGCTTGAGCGGCTCAATGTTTTACTCGATTACATCGAAAAAAATGGGCGCGAAATTCAGACGGCGAATCTGCTGGTGCAGCGGAATGTGCCGGTGACTTTTGCGCAACAGCCAGATCCAAATGCGGCGATCGATGAAGCGGATGCGACGCCCACGCCGTCGCCCATTGCGACTCCATCCGAGCATGTGAAAAAGCCACTTGCAAAATCTTCCGCAACGCCGAAAGCGAATCACGCTAAAAAGAAAACTTCGGCTCCCACTCCGGTGCGCAGGGCGCTGCCGGTGGAGTCGCACAGGACATCGCGCAGCAATGGGTAAAGATTCCATCATCGTCGGACTCGAGATCGGCACGTCGAAAATTTGCGTGGTCGTCGGCGAATCGAAACCCGACGGCTCGATCAAAATTCTTGGCGTCGGCCTCGCGCCATCGCGCGGTGTCCGCAAAGGCGAAATCGTCGATTTTGAAACGGCGCAAAAATGCGTGCACGAGGCACTGGTCGATGCGGAAGAAAAAAGCGACGTGATGATTCAAAGCGTGTTTGTCGGCATCACCGGATCGCACATCGGCAGCTTCAATAATCGCGGCGTCGTGCAGGTGCCCGAAGACCAGGAGGAGATCATGGACTTTGATTGCGAGAACGTTCGCGGGGCGGCGCGCGAGGTCAGCATTCCGTCGCAGAACGCATTCATCCATTCGATTTTGCAGCATTATTATGTCGATGGTCAGGACGGCGTGCTCAGCCCGGTCGGCATGATCGGCTCCAAGCTCGAAGCCGATTTTCATATCATTCACGGCATCGGCAATCGGATCAAAAATACAATCCGCTGCGTGCGCGAAATTCCGCTTGAGGTCGAGGATGTCGTGTTCAATCCGCTCGCTGCGGCGCAGGTGGTTTTAAATCAAAATCACAAAAATCTCGGCGCGCTCGTCGTGGACATTGGCGGCGGCACGGCTGACTTTTTGGTCTACGTCGATGGCGCGGTAAAACAAAGCGGCGTCCTCGCGATCGGCGGCGATCACATCACGAACGACATCTCAATGGGCCTGCGCATCCCAATGGCGCGCGCGGAAAAATTGAAGGTCGAGGAGGGAAGCGTGATCCTCGGCAATTCACTGCCTGGCGAGACAATTTCGCTGAAAGACGACCACGGATTTGCCGGCAAGGAAATCGAGCGCGAGACGCTCAACACGATCATTCATCTGCGCGTGCGCGAGCTTTTTGAACTGCTGAAACGCACGCTGCTCCAGCACGAAAATTACCTCGATTATCTCGGCGCCGGCGTCTTCCTCACCGGCGGCACGAGCCAGCTCAAAGGCATCGACCACCTGGTCGGCGAGCTTTTTGAATTGCCCGTGCACATCACGCACGCGCAGACGATGTCGGGCCTGACATCGGCGTTCGAGAACCCGCAATTTTCCACCGCCATCGGGCTCATTAAATACGCGCAAGCCGTGCAGATGGACAAGCCGTCGGGATGGCTCTCGCGCATAAAAAAAAAATTGCCGCTCTTTGGGCGGCGCTGACGCATTTCGTGAAACCGCGCAAACACTGAACATCCCATGATCGAACTCAATCGCCATTATCATCTCGTGCCGCAAACCAATGATTCGGTGAAAATCAAAATCATCGGCCTCGGCGGCGCGGGCTCAAACGCGCTCGACCGCATCGTGCTGGACGGCGTGGAAAATGCCGAGCTCGTCGCGATGAATACCGATGTGCAATCGCTGACGAGTTCTGTCGCTAACGAAAAAGTGCAGCTCGGTCGCGAGGCTACGCGCGGGCTGGGCGCGGGCGGTGATCCGGAAATCGGCTGCGCTGCGGCGGAGGAAGCCCTCGATGAAATCCGCGCCGTGCTGGAAAATTCCGCGATGATTTTTCTCTGCGTCGGCCTCGGCGGAGGCACCGGCTCCGGCGCAGGACCGCTCGTCGCGAGTCTCGCGAAGGAGCAGGGCGCGCTCGTCGTCATATTCGCGACGATGCCGTTTGGTTTTGAAGGAAAGCGGCGCGCGGCGCAGGCGCAGGAAGCGCTCTTTGCGCTGCAGGCCGCGGCGGATGCGGTGATTTGTTTCGAGAATGACACGATGGGCGATGCCGTCCCGCCGAAAGCCGGCATTCATCAGGCGTTCGCCGCGGCGGATGAGACGATCAGCCAAAGTGTCCGCGCGATTTCGCAACTTTTCGCGCGGCCGGGAATTTTGCACATCGGCTTCGGCGATTTGCGCGCGGCGCTCGCGCGTCAAAACCCGCGCTGCCTTTTTGGTTTCGGCGAAGCCGATGGCGACAACCGAGCGCACGATGCGCTTGCGCGCGCGTTGAAAAATCCGCTGATGAATCGCGGGCAGATGCTCGCGGAAGCGCAAAGCATCCTCGTCAACGTTGCCGGCGGACCAAACATGACGTTAAACGAAGTTCAAATCCTGATGGACGAATTGGGCAGGCATATCGGCGACGATGCACAAATCTTGTTCGGCACCGCGGTCGATCCGAGAATGGGCAACACGATCAGCGTCACGCTTATTTCCTCGCTCGAAGCTGACGCCGCACCGCCGGTAGCAGCGCCGACGCGCAGCCGTTCGCGCCCGGAAGTCGCTGTCGAGCTCGAGGAGCCGGAGGAAATTATCGAGCCGACTGAAGAGCCCGTTGCTATCGAACCGGCGCCTGCTCAAAAACCGAAATCGCGACCAAAACCTGCACCTGCAAAAACGTCCGAAGCAACGCCAGAACTCACGCCCGCGGCTCGCGCGGAAGCGAAGCAGGAAACTCTGCAATTTGAGGCAATCACGCGCGGCCGTTTTGAAAAAAGCGAGCCGACGATTGTCGATGGCCAGGACTTGGATGTTCCAACTTTTCTCCGCAGGAACGTCAGAGTGAAATAATTTACGCCGACGGCGATTTCTCGACGATCAGGCCCGAAGCCTGTTGATTCCAGCCCGCGCAGGAAACGAGCACGTGCTCGAGTTTTCGGTCTGCTAACGCTTCAGGGACGCTCGTGAGCGGCGGCAGCGCATCTGATTTCAGCGCGAGCGCAGCGAGAATCGTTTGCCAGATCCCGCCCGACCCAATCGCGCAACCAAGTGCCGGCGCGGAAGAATAAACCGGTGTCTGCGGAAAAAACTTCGTGACCGAATCACGCTCCGCGCGATCCAAAAAAGTTCCATTCGCGCAACCGATCACCGCGTTCACGCAATGTCCGTGCGCAAGATCAGCATGCACTTTGTTTAACGCAGCGGTTGCGTCTGTTTGTTTAAAAAAAGTTTGCCCCGCATGGATTTTCGGCAGTTTAAAAATTCCTTCGCGCCCGAGCACCAGTGCGCCCGCGCCTTCCGCGAGCAGCGTGCCTCGTGGCTTTCGCGCGTTCAATGCGATAGTCGGCTTCGCGCTCGTCAACCGCCACTCGCGATATGCCTCGCACAGCACCCAATCGATTTCTTCCGCGCCGACGACGACACACCGCTCCACGTCCGTCGTTTCCAATAATTGCTCCGCAAATTTGATCGCGCTGATGCCGACCGAGCCGTCGCCGACGATCGTGTAGCTCATTCCGTTGCTCCCGAGCAGCGCCGCGAGATGGCTGGCTGGCGCATTGTAAACCGTCTCCGGAAACAACAGCGGGCTCGCCGCGTTCGCGCCTTGCTTGACGATCTGATCGTAAAATTTCCGCGTGTAAATGACGCCTCCGCTCGCAATTGCAAACACCACCGCAGTTGTTTCCGCAGCGTCGGGCGTGATTTCAACTCCCGCATTTTCCAGCGCCGCCAAACCCGCCGCGGCGGCAAAGCACGAAATATTGCTCGAGCGCCGCAGCCGCGGATTGTGTCCGATTTTTTCGACGAGCGTCGGCGGCACTGCAAAATAGAAATGCTTTCGCGGCGAATCCGCGCAGCTGATCTCGCGCGGGTCGGCGGACTCGCCGCTCATCAGCCGCTGCCAGACCTCATCGAGTCCGGCGCCGAGCGGCGTGACCCAGGCCATGCCTTGAATGTGCGCGCTCATCTTTCCAGGACGATTGATGCGTTCGTGCCGCCGAAGCCGAACGAGTTTGAAAGGACGCATTCCAGCGCGGCAGGACGCGATTCGTTGGCGACAATGTTTAAATCCCAAGCGGGATCGCACTCGCGAAAGTGGATGTTCGGCGGCAAAAATTGATGCTGCAGCGCGAGCAGCGAAAACACAGCTTCGACGGCGCCCGCCGCGCCCAGTGAATGTCCCATCATCGACTTTGTCGAACTGACCGGAACTTTGTTTCCAAAGATTTGCGAGATGGCCGCGCCCTCGGTCGCATCGTTGAAAATCGTCGCCGTTCCATGCGCATTGATGTAGTCCACCGCGCCGGAATTTTTGCGCGCCGATGCGAGCGCGCGTTCCATCGCCTGGCGCGGTCCGATGCCGGACGGATGCGGTTGCGTGAGGTGATGATTGTCGGTGGAAATTCCGTAGCCGGTGACCTTCGCCAAAATCTTCGCACCTCGCGAAGCGGCATGGTCAAAGGATTCCAGGGCGATCAGCGCCGCGCCTTCGCCCAGCACGAGGCCGCTTCGTGCCTTGTCGAACGGACGGATTTTCTCCGGCGTCGCGGCTTGCAGAGAATCGAACCCGACAAAAACCAATTCCGAAATCGTATCGTAGCCGCCGCACAAAACACGGTCAAATTTTCCGCTGCGCACGAGGGAAAAGGCATGCCCGATCGCATTCGTGCCCGATGCGCAGGCGTTTGCGATGATTTGCGCCGGCACTGAAAATCCCGCGCTTTCCTGCGCGTCGAGCACCGGCTTTTGCGGATTGTAATTTGCCAGCCACGCGGCATGTGACGGCGTATTTTTTTGCACAAGAAGCGAGCGGTAAAATGCCTCGCCAAAAGTCATGCCGCCGCTCGTCGTGCCAATAACCATCAGCTCCGGCGCCAAGTCGGGATCCTGCTGCGTGAGCTCCCGCATGCACGCGATCATCATCCTGCTCGCACGGTGCAGACGCTTTTGTTTTCGCGTCTCCGCGAACGGAGCCAGCCAATCATCGGGGACTTGTCCGGCTGTGGAAGATTTGCATTTGCTCACATCGAATCGCGTGACGGGCGACACGCAATCGCGCTGCGAGCGCAACGCTTCGGCCGTTTCCGCGAGGCCGCAGCCGAGTGGGCTGATGACGCCGGCTGCGACGATGGCGACTTCGCGGCTGGCGGATTTTTGAGGCATCGGGCAAAAGTTATTCGCAGATGAATGTTTCCAAAATCGAAAATTTGTTCGCGGAAAACTTTTCGCAACGCGGCGAGCTCGGCGCAGCGGTTTCGATCTGGCAGAATGGGCGCGAAATTCTTTCGCTCGCGCACGGCTGGCGTGACCGGCAAAAAGCGGAGCCGTGGACTGAGCGGACGGCGGTTCTGATTTATTCGGTGACAAAGTCGCTCGCCGCCGCATGCGTCTGGCATTGCATGGAAAAGCGAGCGATCTCGCTACGCGCGCGGGTCGCGGAAATCTGGCCGGAATTTGGCGCGGCCGGGAAAGAAACGATCACGCTCGGCGACGTGCTTTCGCACCAAGCCGGGCTCGCGGCGCTCGATCGGGAAGTTTCGATTTTTGATCACGACGCGGTGGCCGCGGAGCTGACGCAGCAGCGGCCCTTGTGGCGCGGCGGGCACGGCTATCATCCGCGCACGTATGGATTTTTACTCGACGAAATCGTGCATCGAATCAGCGGAATAACGCTGGGCGAGTATTGGCAGCGCGAGTTTGCGGAGCCGCTCCGTCTTGAGACGTGGATCGGCCTGCCATCAGGGCTGGAGGTCGAAACTGCCACGATGAATGCAGCGAGGGTCGCACCGGCGGACGATGCTTTTCTGCAACAATTTGCGGATCCAGAATCGCTGACGCACAAGGCGTTTGGCTCGCCGCGCGGTTTGCACAGCGTTGCGTCGATGAACACGCCGGAAGCTCGCGAGGCGTCTTTTCCAGCGTTCGGCGGGATCAGCACTGGTCGCTCGCTCGGAAAGTTTTTTGGGATGCTGGCGAATGGCGGTGAAATGGATGGCGCGCGTTATTTTTCCACAGAAACCATCGCGCAAATGTCGGAAACGTTGACGACCGGCTACGACAAAGTTTTGCGTTTGATGACGGCGTTTTCCGCCGGCTTCATGAAAGATCCGGTCGATGCGGATGGCGTCAAACTTCGCGCGTCGTTTGGACCTTCGTTGCGCGCCTTTGGGCAGCCGGGCGCGGGCGGGAGCATCGGTTTTGCCGATCCGGAAAACGGAATCGGCTTCGCTTATGTCATGAATCAGATGGAGCCGGGCGTGCTGGCGAATGCGAAGTCGCTGCGGCTGATCGAGGCGATGTATGCGTGACTGCGGCTCGGTGAACGTGATTGCTTTCCGGGGCGCAAATCATAGATTGTGCGCTTATGAAATTGGTGCGATGGCTGCGGTTTAGTTGGGATCTGGCAAAGCTGCCGGCACCGCCATTCGCCATGGAACCGCACTACCAGATCCGCGCTGCGACGCGTGATGAGGCGGATACGGTGCTGCACGTGGTGATGAGTGCGTTTTCCCTGGATGCCGCATGGGCAGACACTTTGAACACGATTCGGGAATGGCTCGAGGCGCAAATCGAGGAGTCGCTGTCGCGCAAAGGCGCAGGCTGCCTGGTCATCACGCACGGCGCGCGGATCATCGGCGCGTCGGCGCTCGACATGAAGCCGGAAGCGGAGTCGCACCTTCTCACGGGGCCGTGCGTTTTGAGCGAATATTGCAGCCGCGGTTTTGGCTCGGCGCTGCTTTATCAATCGTTGCTCGTGCTGCGCGACGCAGGGCTTTCGCAGGCGCATGCCATTGCGAAAGGCAACGTGCCGGTGGCGAAATTCATCTATCCAAAGTTTAACTCCGTGAGCGCGCCGGTCGATTTCGATCCGGTGATGGTCGGTTCGTAAAATTGCGCTGATGGGGCTTCCGACATCAGCAAAGGCGAACGCGTTTTTTTCCGATTACGAAGTCGGCGACTTTTATGACGAGATGTTTGAAGCGCCGGGCGTCACGCGGGCGCATTACCACAAACTGCTGGAGCGGTTTCGCGCGATGGATGGCGAGGACTTTGAGCGCAAGCGCGCGCTCGTCGACAGCACGCTGCTGAACCAGGGCGTCACGTTCACGGTTTACAACGACAACCAGGGAACGGAACGGATTTTTCCGTTCGATTTGATCCCGCGCATCATTCCCGCGAAGGAATGGGAGCACGTCGAGCGCGGTTTGACACAGCGTATCACGGCGTTAAATCTATTTTTACACGACATTTATCACGATCAACGCATCGTGAAGGAAAAAATCGTGCCGGAGGAAGTGGTTCGGAGCGCGGTGCATTTCAGGCCGGAGTTCATGGGGGTCAACGTTCCGCGGGACATTTACATCCACATCTGCGGCTCTGATTTGATCCGCGACCGCGACGGAAATTACCTTGTGCTCGAGGACAATGGCCGCTGCCCGTCTGGCGTTTCCTACGTGCTGGAAAATCGGCAGGTGATGAAGCGTGTTTTCCCGACGCTTTTCGCGCGGCATCGTGTGCGGTCGGTCGATTCCTACGGCCAGGAGCTGCTCAATCTTTTGCGCTACGTCGCGCCGAACGGCGACCCGAATCCGACATGCGTGCTGCTCACGCCGGGCATTTATAACTCGGCATATTTCGAGCATTCGTTCCTCGCGCGCTCGATGGGAATCGAGATCGTCGTCGGCCAGGATTTGCGCGTGATCGATGACCGCGTCTTCATGAAGACGACGAAAGGCTTGAAAAAAGTGGACGTGATTTACCGCCGGCTCGATGACGATTTTCTCGATCCGCTTGTCTTTCGCAAAGACTCGATGCTCGGCGTGCCGGGGCTGATCGCGGCGTATCGGAAAGGGAACGTGAACCTCGCGAATGCTGTGGGGACGGGCGTTGCCGACGACAAGGTGATGTATTACTTCGTGCCGCAGATGATCAAGTTTTACCTCGGCGAGGATCCGATTTTGCCAAATGTGCCTACGTTTTTGACGATGTTTGAAAAGGATCGGGAATACGTGCTCGAGCATATTCCTGAGCTCGTGATCAAAAGCGCGAACGAGAGCGGCGGCTACGGAATGTTGATCGGGCCGCACGCGACGAAAGCGGAGCACGAAAAATTTCGGCAGGCGATTTTGAAAGATCCGCGCAACTACGTGGCGCAGCCGGTGGTGCAGCTTTCGCGCGCGCCATCTTTTTGCGACGGCACCATCGAGGGGCGTCACGTGGACTTGCGGCCTTACATTTTATACGGCGAAAAAATTACGATCATTCCCGGCGGTCTCACGCGCGTCGCATTGCGCAAAGGTTCGCTGGTCGTCAATTCCTCGCAAGGCGGTGGCGCGAAGGAAACGTGGGTCGTCGATGAGGATTGACCGATGCTGAGCCGCGTCGCCGATTCGCTTTACTGGCTGAGCCGCTACATCGAGCGCGCGGAAAATCACGCGCGCATCCTCGACGTGAATTTGCAGCTCGCGCTCGATTTTCAGGATGGCACCGAGCAGACGGAATCGCGGCAGTGGATGCCGATCATCGCCTCGCTCGAGGACCAGCAGTTATTCAACACGTTGCACGACGCCGCGAATGCGGAAACCGTCTGCGATTTCGTCACGTTCGAGCGCGAAAATCCGAACTCGATTTATTCCTCGCTCTGCCGCGCGCGCGAAAATGCGCGGACGGTGCGCGAATATATTTCCAGCGAAATGTGGGAGCAGATCAACCGGCTCTATCTTTACATGAACTCGGCGGCCGCGCGGCAGCTCTGCGCGGGCAGCGGCATCGATTTTTACCGGCGGCTGGTGGACAGCTCGCATCAATTTCTCGGCATCACGAACGCGACGCTCACGCACGGCGAAGGATGGAACTTTTTGCAGGCCGGCAAATATCTCGAGCGCGCCGATTCGACCTCGCGCATCCTCGATTTGAAATATCACATCCTGCTGCCGAGCGGCGAGCGCGTCGGCGGCAATGTGGACACGGTGCAATGGATGGCCGTGCTGAAATCGTGCAGCGCGCTCGAGGCTTATCGCAAGCTGCATGTCGGTCAGGTCACGCCGGCGAAAGTCGCGGAGTTCATCATTCTGCACGACGATTTCCCGCGCTCGATCCGCTTCTGCGTGGACGGGCTCGACACGGCGCTGCACCGGATTTCAAATTGCAGCCGCTCGCATTTTTCGAACGACGCGGAGCGGCTTTCCGGTCGGCTCTGCTCCGATCTCG
Organism: uncultured Verrucomicrobiae bacterium; assembly: GCA_963836755.1. Taxonomy (GTDB): domain Bacteria; phylum Verrucomicrobiota; class Verrucomicrobiia; order Chthoniobacterales; family Chthoniobacteraceae; genus JAJPJG01. Next base: position 577,165 of record CAWIKF010000002.1, read on the forward strand.
ACTACGAAACGATCGGCGACATTTTCCAGTTTGGCCTGCACCAGTATCTCGACCGCATTCAGATGCGTTTGATCGAAATCGGCGCCGCGATGGCCAAAACATTTTTCGAATGGATGGAGCCTGAGCCGGCGCAAACGCAATCGCAGACGCAGTAGCGGCCGGATCGTCGCCGGAAATTTTCCGGCCAAAGGCATGCGAGAATCGTTATCTTCGTGATGAGCGAAGAAAATCTGATGAGCCGCCGTCGCGCGCTGCGAGGAATCGGCGCCGGGCTCGCCGCTGCGGCAATCACGCCGGCCTTTGGCGCTGGCGCAAACAACAATCAAGCAGGAGCAACGATGACACCCGATAAATTACAGGACCCGAAAACAAAGTATCCGCAGCCGCCTTTCAAAGGACAGGAGCAACCTTGGCCGGGACTCGCGAGCAAGATGGATCCGCGGCCAGATCACGGCGAGAAGAGTTATAAGGGCTCGGGCCGACTCGCGGGTCGGAAAGCGCTCATCACTGGCGGCGACTCGGGGATGGGTCGCGCGGCCGCGATCGCTTTTGCGCGCGAGGGCGCGGACGTCGCGATCAATTACTTCCCGACCGAGGAACCGGATGCGAAGGAAGTCATCGAGTTGATCAAAGCGGAAGGCCGGAACGCGGTGGCGCTGCCGGGAGACCTGCGCGACGAAGCATTTTGCGTGAAGCTGGTGGCGGACGCAGTAGAGGCGCTTGGCGGACTCGACATTCTCGTCAGCAATGCCGCCCGCCAGCAGGAGCGCAAATCAATCCTCGATGTCACCAGCGAGGACTTTGACGCCACGATGAAGACGAATATCTACGCACCGTTCTGGATCATCAAGGCAGCTGTCCCGCACATGCCACCGGGCTCGACGATTATCGGCACGGCATCCGAGCAAGCCTACGATCCGTCGCCAGATCTTTACGACTATGCCCAGACGAAGGCTGCGACCATGAACTACGTGAAGTCGCTGGCAAAGCAGCTCGCGCCGAAAGGCATCCGCGTAAATGGCGTGGCGCCGGGACCGATCTGGACGCCGCTGCAGGTAAGCGGCGGCGCGACGCAGGAGAAGCTCAAGGAATTTGGCGGAAAAACTCCGCTCGGACGGCCCGGGCAACCGGCAGAGCTAGCGTCGATCTACGTGCAGCTTGCGGCGAGCGATGCCAGCTACGCCACGGGCCAGATCTACGGCGCGGAAGGCGGCAGCGGTCAGCCTTAGTCGAAGGAGCAGCTTCGGTTTGTCGTCAGGCAGCGGCAGTTGAGTTCGATGAGGCAGCCTGCGAAAGGTTGTCAGGGTTTTATGCTGAAAATGAGGAAGTTGCGTTGAAAACGCGCCGTCCCGGGCTCGAACCGTCGTCTCCCGACTGCGAGCCGGGACGTCCCGGATCCGGCCCGGGAGCTCCCGACTTTGACCCGGGACGTCCAGGCTGTGACTCGGGAGCACCCGGCTTGAAACCGGGAGTTCCCGGCTCCGATCCGGGAGCACCCGACGTGAAGCCGGGAAGCCGCGGCTCCGACTCGGGAAGCCCCGGGTTGCGGCCGGGAGACGCCCGGGGCGAGCCGGGAAGCGGCGGCTTCGATTTTCCCAGGTATCGGGATCGAGGATAGTGTGCCGATGCGCCGATTTCACTGCGGCTGCAGCATGCGGAGATACCATCCGACGAGCGGCCAACCGGCGAAGAGCCACACTAGCGCGCCGAGCGCGAGGTAGGGGCCAAACGGGATTTTCGCCGACCATTCGCGCCGGCCCAAGACGATGGTGAGCATGCCGATGAGCGCGCCTGCGACGGATGCGGACATGATCGTGAAAAAGACTGCCTGCCAGCCGAGAAATGCGCCGATGGCTGCGATGAATTTCACGTCGCCAAAACCCATCGCCTCGCGCGGGATGACGATTGCGGAAACGTTGCCGCGAATGGTCGCGAGCTTTTCCAGCGGCAGCTCGCGCGTGCCGAGCAGGAGCCGGTTGTAGTGAAAACGGAGCGCGGTTTCCTGCTCCGCTTTGCCGTCGATCTCGACGCGACCGCATTGCATCACGAGCAGGTCGCTCTCGCGCGCGAACAATTCGCTCCAGCGGAATTTTTCGTCGTCGATGACGAGGTCGGCGTCATCGCCATCGCGAGTCCAGGTAAAGTTTTGCGCGGGCTCAAAGCGGAGCCGTTTTTTTCCAAATGCTTTTTTGCCGAGCTCGACCACGCACCAGAGCGTCGCGAATCCAGCGGCGGCGCCGAGCAGGGACCAGAGGCCGCTCCAGAGATGCGTGTCGTCGAATCCAGCCGGCAGCGAGTCTTGCATGAGTAACGGAATCGCGAAGCTGAGGACGATGCCGGCGACGGTGCCGCCCCACGTGATTTCATCGGGGATGATGAAATGCTCGAAGTCGATGAAGGTGGCGACGACGAGGAGGCTGACGAAAATCCAATACGGAAATGCGAGCACCCATTGCCCGGCAGCCCAGCATTGAAGCCAGACGGCGAGGAAAAGGAGCGCGGTGAGGAGCTCGACGCCGAAGTAGCGGAATGCGATTGGCGCGCCGCAGTTTTTGCATTTGCCGCGCAGCGCGAGCCACGAGATGAGCGGGAGATTTTGCGTCCACGGGATTTGTTTTTTGCAATGTGGACAGAAGGAGCGGCGCGGCTCGTTGACGGAAAGTCCGAGCGGGAGACGGTAGATGCAGACGTTTAAAAAACTGCCGACGACCGCGCCGAGGACGAATGCGAAAACGCGGAAAAGATTTTCGTAAAAAGCAGGCTGCACGCGCGCGCAATCCAAAGCGGCGGCTGCGCGCGAGTCAAGGCTGGCGGCGGTCTGCGCGGCGCAAACGCGGAAGTCGCGCGCGAAGTTGCGTGGCGTCAAAGTTTTGGCACATTGCGCGGCGATGAAATTCCCCTTGCCTCTGGTTTTGCTCGCGCTTTTCGCGTGCCGCGCGATTGCGGGCGAGATCGAGTGGCATCCGGCCGCGGACATGGACGGGCAACTTTTTCCGTCGTTCATCCTTGCGACCGCGACGATGAAAGCCGATCCGAAGTTGAAACAGCCGGGCGCATTTCTCGGCGACGAAACGGGCTTGCTCGGTGTCCTGCTCACGGGCGCGCCGCCGAAAGCGCGCGTGACGGTGCGGGTGCGCGAGAATGCGCTGATGGAGGCGAGCACATTCACTGGCGCGCTGCCGGCCGCCAAAGGCGCGGTGACGATCGCGCCAAAGATCAGCTACAAGTTTCCGGCGCTGCGGGATGTGAAACAACAGGCGCCGCTGAATGTGACATTCGCCGTGGAGGTCGATGGCAAGCCGCTTGGCGAGCAGATCGAGACGGTCAATGTGCATGCGATCAACGACTGCGTTTACGGTTTTGCCGAGACGGAAGCGGCGCTGCCGGACATGACGACGGAGAAGAAATCATCGAAGACCACATCGAAGAAAAAGGCGGCGGCGAAGGCGGGTTACACCGACCTGAGCTGGATGTTCGCGGCGTATGTGAACGAGAGCCATCCGCTGATCGACACGATTTTGAAAGAGGCGCTCGACACGAAGATCGTGACCGGTTTCGACGATTACCAAAGCGGCGAGCGCACGGATATTTTGCGGCAGGTGTTCGCGATCTGGCACGCGTTGCAGGCGCGCGGCATTCGCTATTCAAACACGACTGCGGTGCCCGGCGGCTCGCGACTCGTGCTGAGCCAAAACGTGCGCTTCATGGAGGAGGCGGCGCGCGCGGGTCAGGCGAATTGCGTCGATGGCAGCGTGATGCTGGCCTCGATTTTGCGGCGCGTGGAGCTCGACCCATTCCTCGTGCTCGTGCCCGGCCACATGTATGTCGGCGTTTATCTCGACGGCAATGACAAGAGCGAACGCGCGGTCGCAATCGACACGACGGCGCTCGGCGATGTCGACGCAGCGCATGGCGTCAAAGTTTCGCGCGATCTCAAGGTGTTAAACACTCAGCTCACAAAAACGCAACACGATGACGCGTGGGAAACTTTCAAGGCAGCGATCGCCGACTCGACCGAAGATTTGCGCGAGCACCGGAAAAAATTCGAGTCCGGCGACGATCCGCAATACCAGATCATCGACATCGAAGGCGTGCGCGATGAAGGCGTGATGCCGATTCCCTACGTGAAGAGCGAGTAGCCGCGCGAGCGCCCGGTTGACCGCGCGCACTTTGCTCCGCATAGTCTGCGGCTCTGCATGTCGACCGAACGCACGCGTAACTTTTGCATCATCGCCCATATCGATCACGGGAAGACGACGCTCTCGGATCGGCTTTTACAAATGACGGGCACGGTCGCGGATCGCGATGCGCAGGACCAGCATCTCGACTCGATGGACCTCGAGCGCGAGCGCGGGATCACGATCAAGATGCACCCGGTCGCGATGCGTTATCACGCGAAAGACGGGCACATTTACAAACTCAACCTGCTCGACACGCCGGGCCACGTGGACTTTGCCTACGAAGTCTCGCGCAGTCTCGCGGCATGCGAAGGCGCGCTCGTAATCGTCGATGCGGCGCAAGGCGTCGAGGCGCAGACGGTCGCGAACGTCCATCTCGCCAACAAGCAAGGCCTGACCATCGTGCCGGTCATCAACAAAATCGATCTGCCGAACTCCGACATCCCGACGGTCAAGAAACAGCTCGAGGATATTCTTTCCATTCCCGCCGAGGAGGCGATTCTCGCGAGCGCAAAGGCCGGCATCGGCATTGAGGAAATCCTCGAAGCCGTCATCCACCGCATCCCGCCGCCGAAGAAATGGGATGACGAGAAAGTGCGCGCGCTTGTCTTCGACAGCACCTTCGATAGCTACCGCGGCGTCGTCACCTACGTCCGCATGATGAGTGGCTCGCTCCACCCCGGCGACGGCGTGAAAATGATGAGCAATAACCGCCCTTACGACGTGAAGGAAGTTGGCGTCTTCACGCCGAAGATGAAAGCGCGCGACAAGCTCGTCGCCGGCGACACCGGCTACGTGATCGCGAACATCAAGGCATCGAGTGAGATCAAAATCGGCGACACTTTGACGGGAACAAAGTTTCCCGCCACCCAGCCGCTGCCGGGCTTCCAGGAAATCCATCCGATGGTCTTCAGCGGCATCTATCCCATCAACACCGCCGACTTTGAAAACCTGAAGGCCGCCATGGCCAAGCTCCAGCTCAACGACTCCTCATTCGTCTACCAAGCCGAAAGCAGCGTCGCCCTCGGCTTCGGCTTTCGCTGCGGCTTCCTCGGCCTTCTGCACATGGAGATCATCCAGGAGCGGCTCCGGCGCGAATACAACATGGACATCATCGCCACGTATCCGTCCGTCATCTACGAAGTCGAGAAAACCAACGGCGAAATTTTACACGTCGATAACCCCGAGTTCCTCCCCGACCCGAGCGTCATCGAGGAAATCCGCGAGCCCATCGTGAAATGCTTCATCATGGTGCCCAACGAATACATCAGCCCCCTCATGCAGCTCATCATGGACAAGCGCGGCGTCCTCGACCACACCGAGACCCTCGACAGCAAGCGCGTGATGCTCACCTGCGTGCTGCCGCTCAATGAAATCCTGGTCGATTTTAACGACAAAATCAAAAGCATCACCCGCGGCTACGGCAGCATGGATTACGAGCACGCCGGACATCGCGCCGACAAACTCGTCAAACTCGACATGCTAGTAAACGGCGAGCCCGTCGATGCGTTCTCATCCATCGTCCATCGCGACAAAGCCGACGCCCGCGGCCGCGCCCTCGCTGCGAAGCTCAAGGAAGTCATCCCCACGCAGCTTTACGTCGTCGCCATCCAGGCCGCCATCGGCGGCAAAATCATCGCTCGCGAAACCGTCAGCGCGCAGCGCAAAGACGTCACCGCGAAATGCTACGGCGGCGACATCAGCCGCAAACGGAAGCTTTTGGAAAAACAAAAAGAAGGCAAAAAACGGATGAAAAGCATCGGCAAAGTCAACATCCCGCAAGAAGCCTTCATCCAGGTGCTCAAGTCGAACTGAGTTAGCGTCAGCTAGCCCTTTGTGCCGCGCGCGCCCGTCTGTGCAGCGCCCCACCGCCGCCGTGCAGGGACAATTTGCGTCTGCGCGATTGCTTCGCGCCCGAGCCTACTCGGACGATGGTAAAGCCGCCTCGCAGCACTAGGTCTTTCCGCTTAGATCAATCACGATAGTTCCCTGATGGAGAAACTTTTGAAACATATACTTTTATAACACTCCACAGGTAGAGGCGGGTCCTCTTTTGACGTTGAGTGATAAAGCGACTGGGTCGAAATCAATCGCAAAGTATTCTGCTTGCGCGTCATTGGTATAAACCAAGCACTCTGCCCGAGAGGACCGGACGGAGGGGACCCGCGATTTTCACGGCGGCTCGACGTCGAAGAGTGTGCAGCGCAATTGCATCCTGCTCGAGATGCCCACGATCAATGTCGCGGCGGCGACGATCGCCGCTACGCGCGGGCAGCCGGCTGCGACGCCGCCGAAGGCTTAGCGGTAGCGATGCGGGAATTGCGAGCAAGCGGCGATTCCCTTTGACAGTGTGGCGCGGAAATCTACACCTTTCCTCCCTATGACTTCCCCGTTTCCACCCATGAACCGACTCTTCGCTTGCGCGGCTTTTTTGCTCTTGACGATTCCCATTGGCCGGGCAGAAGACACAGCTGTGCCGCAGAAGAATGAAGTTGGCGCGGTGATCGCACCGATAGCTCCGGGTCCTTTTAAGGAGGATTTGGATTCGCTAAAGAACTATAGGTGCCCGGAGTGGTTTCGTGATGCGAAGTTCGGCATTTGGGCGCATTGGGGGCCGCAAGCAGTGCCGGCGAATGGCGATTGGTATGCACGCAAAATGTATATTCAAGGGGATGGCGATTATAAGTCTCACCTCGAGACCTATGGGCATCCTTCAAAGAGTGGCTACAAGGATATCATCCCGCTTTGGAAGGCAGAGAAATGGGATCCGGTGGCTTTGATGGCGCTCTACAAGAAGGCAGGCGCGCACTACTTTGTAAGCATGGGTTGTCATCATGATGACTTCGATTTGTGGAACTCGCAGTTCCATAGCTGGAATGCAGTCAGGATGGGACCTAAACGGGATGTGGTGGGTGAATGGCAGAAGGCTGCAAAGGATCAGGGACTGCCGTTCGGTGTGTCGGAGCATCTCGGTGCGAGCTATACTTGGTTCCAGACGAGTCATGGGTCGGATAAGACCGGGCCTTTGGCCGGTGTGCCTTACGATGGAGCAGACCCAGCCTATCAGGAGCTATACCATCCGCCTACGAAGCCAGGCGACAACGCATGGTATACGACCGACCCCGTCAACCAGGAGGATTGGCAGAAGCGCATTCGCGATTTGATCAATAGCTACCATCCGGACTTGCTCTACAGCGATGGAGGCCTTCCTTTTGGCGCGCTGGGCAGAAGCACGGTGGCGCATCTTTATAACACCAACATCGCGAGCAACGATGGGAAGCTCACGGCTGTCTATAACTGCAAAGATCCCCACAACTCCAAACCTGGTCACGGTGCATTCACTCCCGGCACCTGCGTGCAGGACATCGAACGCGGAGCCATGACGGCCATCAACGAGTATCCCTGGCAGACCGATACCTCCAATGGCGACTGGTTTTATAGAAAAGGCGATCACTACAAGAACACCGGGGTGGTATTGCACTTGCTCGCAGACATCGTTAGCAAAAATGGAAATCTCCTGCTCAACGTCGTGCTTCGCCCCGATGGCTCGCTTCCGCCTGAATCCGAGGAGCTGGTGAAAGGGCTGACCGCTTGGATGCCAGTCAATAGTGAAGCGATTTTCGGCACGCGGCCATGGGTGGTTTATGGCGAAGGTCCGACAGTCGTCAAAGGCGGCTCCTTCAAGGAAACCTTTTCCTTCACGGCGGAAGATATTCGCTTTACCACCAAAGACAGCTCTCTCTACGCAATCACTCTTGGCATCCCGAAAGGCCCGATCGTCATCAAGTCGCTCGGCAGCAAGTCAGCCACCGGCGGCAACGCGATCTCCGAAGTGACTTTGCTCGGCAGCAAGGAAAAACTCGACTGGAAGCAGCAGGACGATGCGTTGGTGATCCAGCCCGCGAAGGATTGGCCGACGAGCGAATCGGTTGTTTTCAAAATCGCAGGAGCTTTGCCGCAGAAGAAGTCGTAAGCGAACGTCCGCTCGCTGCGTATCCGTCATTTCTGGTTGCCAGCGGCGAAAGTCGCGACATAGTAGCTGCGCCTTTGGAAGTGCACGGAAGGATGGCTGAGCCCGGTCTAAGGCACTCGACTCGAAATCGAGCGTTGGGTAAAACCAACCGTGGGTTCGAATCCCACTCCTTCCGCTCTAAGCCTCATGGTTAAAGGATTCAGGCGCTAAAGGGTGAGTTTGGCAGAATTTTTTTGCACAATATTGCACGCTTCTGCACCGCCGAAATTCGGACACCAATCGGACACCGCATCTGCGAGAGGGGTTAATGATTCCTCAAGAATGCGGTCAAACTTTTTCTGTTTCCGCCGTCGTATTTGTAAAACGGTAAAGCTGGGGGAGCTTTTTGAGCGAATGCACTAACCGAAAAACGAATGCAATCGCCGCCGAAAAAAGAAGTCTCATTGCGAAATGGCTCTCGTTCCACGGCATTGCGGAAAACCGATGCACCCCCAAAATTTTGAGCCTGCTTTGGCCCCCTTTGTGGCCGTGCGCAAAATCATTGGAGTGCCGCAAGCGGGACATTTGGGAGCGCTTAACACTTCATCGTCCGACATATCGCTATATTTTCGCGTCTGTCTTTTTACGCGCCGCTTGCGCTTCTAATCCCCAACTTTTCCTAAACTCCAATGCTCAAAAATTGTCCACGCGAGCCCAATCAGAATCGCGAGAAAAGCCAATGGAAAGAGTTTCGTGAAAACTTGGTGCTGTAGCTCTTGAGGGAGTGCCTGTAAGGGGTCTGCTGCCATTTCTTTGAATCTTTCAGGAAGTCTCCCTCATTTCAAACGTCCGCAAACTTTACCACGACGCAATAATCAAAATTATGGCATCCAAGAGAGCAAGCGACGAACTGTATGTCACACAGGTTAAAATTTTCACAGATGCGGGCGGTAGGGAAATCCAGCCTAGAGAAGAAAGGCAATACGAAATCCCACAGCGAACCGGAAATATGAACTACAAGGGCGACAATATTACCTTCTACCTCGATTTTCCGTTGGCACTGACAAGGGACGGAGCGACGACGGGCGGAATCAGGACGTATGTTACCTATAAAATTGGGAAAACAAAAACGAAGGTGCAAACGGTATTCACCAATCGGGAGGCAGTTGTTACTGCTTTCGATATGGGTAATTTGCGAATGACGGGGTGTATGCCTATACTGCAACCTTTGTTAAATAAGGTTCGGAGGAAAAGCTGTAGCTTGCTGCACAACAAAAGCGAAACGAATGCCACGCTATCAGAAGCAAGAAAAAAATAGATTCGGGAGGATTTGGAGTAGTCTATCGGGCGAAACGAATCGAAGACGGCGACATTTTTGCCTATAAGGAACTTAGCGCCGACGCTACGGCTTCCGACAAAAAACGATTTGCTCGCGAGGTTGGAATCCAATCGAAATTGGAGCACGATAACATCGTCCCAATCATCGGATATGATTTAGAGAGGGACACGCTATTCTTTAGTATGCCGCTGGCGGAAGGTAGTCTGAGGGAAGAGTGCCTAACATTGCGGGACCATTCCCTGCAGATGGCATCGACGGCGCGGTTGATCCGCGTGCAGGTTTCTTTAGCGGTAACGTCGAGAAACCGATCTGGTAGGTGGAAAAAGTGTAAAGCAGCAAAAACGAGTTTTCATACAAAATCAGTGGGAGACGCCGAACCCTAGTGTTGGAACAGTCGTAAGAAAGGTTGCTCAATCTCCGGCTCGATTCCCGAACTGTTAACCTCTGTCGCTTGCTTTATGTCGCATCATCGTTATTCGCGAATCGATAGCCGATACCAGGTTCCGTCTTAATCAAGACCGGATGTGCGGAGTTGCGCTCGATCTTCTGGCGCAGATGGGTGACGTAAACGCGCAGATACTGCCGGTGCTCCTCGCTTTTCGGTCCCCACACTTCACGCAGGATTTGGCGATGCGTTAGAACGCGCCCGGCATGGCGCACGAAGAATCGGAGCAGCGCGTATTCTGTTGCGCTGAGTTTCACTTCGTTGCCGTCGCGCGTGACGATGCGGCTGATGAGATCGATGCTCAGGCCGTCTCTATTAAAAATGGTTTCGTTTTCCGCGGGCTTTGCCCGGCGTTGCGCGACGCGCAGGCGAGCGAGCAGTTCGACAGCGCTGAACGGTTTCGTCACATAATCGTCGGCACCGGCATCGAGCGCTGCCACTTTTTGTTCCTCACGGTCGCGAACGGAGAGAATCACTACAGGGGTTTCGCTCCACTCACGCAGTCTCTTTAAAACTTCCACACCGTCGAAATCAGGCAGACCGAGATCGAGAATGATCACATCTGGTCGGCGCGTCGCCGCTTCCGCCAGTCCATGCTGGCCCGTTTCGGCTTCGCAAACCACATAGTCGTTCGCTTCCAAAGCGACGCGCAACAGGCGGCGAATTTGCACTTCGTCGTCGATGATCAGCACGCTCGGTTTCATGCACTGAGGCTTGCTTCTTTTGGTAATTCGAGTTGCTCCGTCGCAGGAAGTTTCACCACAAAACGCGCGCCACCGTCGGGGCGATTCGAAGCCGTAAGTTCCCCGCCATGCGCTCCGACAAGCCGGCGGGCAATGGAAAGTCCAAGGCCGATACCGCCCGCGGGAGCGCTTGCGCTTCGGTAAAATTTGTCAAACACCCGTTGCTCTTCGCCTCCTTTCAATCCCGCTCCGCGATCGGCAACCGCAAAGCGCAGCGACCCTTCCGCGCGCGTGGCGCTGACTTCGATCAGCGAACCTTCCGGGCTGTAAAGAGTCGCGTTCGAGACGAGAGTCGAAAGCACTTGCTCGATCAAGCCCGAGTCGACGTGGATCGGCGGCAGATCGGGCGCAATTTCGATTTTCAAAATATGCTCTCGCGTTTGTTCCGACACACGCGCGAGCGCTTCGCGCACAAGCTCGCCAGCATCGCACCACTCCAGATTCGGCTTCATCAGGCCAGAATCCAGCCGCGTCATATCGAGCAAATTATCGACGACGCGCGTCAGTCGAATGACCGCGTGGCGTATTTCACGAAAAGTGGACTGCTCCCGTGGATCCTGTTCCAGAGCGGCTGAGATGGCTGCCAGCGGAGTTTTCAATTCATGGGAAACGCTGTCGAAAAGCGTTTGCTGGAGTTTCTCGGATTGCGCGGCGACCTGCATGCGGCGGCTGGCTTGCGTGAGGCGATCCTTTTCCACCGTGACTGCAATTTGCGCTGCAAAAGCTTCGAGCAATTCGCGCTGGCGCATCGTGATTTGCGTTTCGGGCGGAAACTTTACTGCGAGCACACCTTCCACATTTTCGCCGGCGAGCAGCGGCAGATGCAGCGCCTCGGCATCGGGCAGCGTGTCAGTGAATCGCCCGGCCGGTTCGCGCTTTTGAAAAGCCCACGACGCAACGCTTTCTTCCTTCGCGCTCAATGCAAAACTGCTCGCCGGATGCGCCGCTCCCGTAAAAGCGCCCGACTCGTCGCGCAAGAGCAGCGCGGCTTTCGCGCCGAAAGTGTCGCCGATTTTCTGCGCGACCGTCGCGACGGTTTCTTCGATGTCTGGGCTCGCGGCCAGCGCGCGCGTGAGATGATAAAGCGCCGTCGCACGCACCTCGCCGCGACGCTCGGCTTCCTCGCGTTCGCGCAGCCGTGCAGTGAGATGGCCAACGATCAGCGCGACCGCGAAATACATCACGAACATGATGCCGTCGCGCACTTCACCGATGTAAAAAGTGTATTTCGGCGGGATGAACAAAAAGTCCCACAGCCCCGCGCTCAAGCTGGCGAGAAAAAGCGTCGGCCAGCGGCGAAGTCGTGTCGCGGCAACGATCACGGCGAGCAAATAAATCAGCGCGATCGCCCAGTAACCGGCGATCGGCTCGAGCGCCAAACCCGAGATCGTCACCACAGCCGCGACACACAAGCTCGCGATGTAGCCGCGCCAATCGGCCGGCTTATTTTGCTCGGATTCAGGCGCAGAGCGCTCCGGCGGCGATTCGGTGCGGACGAGATGCACATCGATGTCCCCGCTGTTTCGCACGATCCAATCGACTGGCGATTGCCGGAAAAATTTGCGCCACTTTTTTTCGACGCCCGGTTTTCCGAGGATGATCTGCGAGACGTTGTGCTGCTGCGCCACGCGCAAAAGGGCCGCGCCGACATCCGCGCTTTCAATGGTGATCACCTCCGCGCCGAGCTGCCGCGCGAGCGCCAGGTTCAGCCCGAGCCGGACTTCATCGAGCGGAGTCAGCGCGCTCAACGTCTCCACATAAACCGCAAGCCAGCTCGCCTCCATCGAGGCCGCGGCACGCCGTGCCCAGCGGATCAATTGCTCCGACGACGGGCTCGGGCTGATTGCAACGAGCAAGCGATCGCCGGCCTTCCACGGCTGCGCGGCGACTTGCGTTGGTTTTAACTCGCGCAACTGCCGGTCCACATGCTCCGCAGTCAAACGCAGCGCCATTTCGCGTAGCGCGACGAGATTGCTTTCGCGAAAAAAATTGTCCGCAGCTGCTGCCGCACGGTCACCGAGATAGACTTTTCCCTCGTCGAGCCGGCGGCGAATTTGTGTCGGCGTCAGATCAATGAGCGAGATGTCGCAGGCACGGTCGAGCAGCGAATCCGGCACTGTTTCGCGCACCGTGATTCCGGTGATTTGCGCCACGGTATCTTTGCGACTTTCGACGTGCTGGACGTTGAGCGTTGTGTAGACATTGATGCCCGCATCGAGCAGCTCCAGCACGTCCTGGTAGCGTTTCGGATGACGGCTGCCGGGGGCGTTCGTGTGCGCGAGTTCGTCCACGAGCACGAGCTGCGGATGCCACACGAGAATCGCGTCGAGGTCCATTTCTTCGAGCATCGCGCCGCGATACGGCACCTGCATTCGCGGCAAAACGGGCACGCCTTCCAGTAGGGCAATCGTCTCCTTTCGCCCGTGCGTTTCGACAATTCCCGCAACAACTTCCACACCCTGCCCGCGCTTTTCCTGAGCAGCCAAAAGCATCGCGTAGGTTTTTCCCACGCCGGGGCACATGCCGAAGAAAATCTTCAGCCGTCCGCGTTGCGCCTTGTCGCGCTCCCGCGTCACGGAAGCGAGCAGCGCGTCGGGATCGGGCCTGGCTTCTTCGCTCACGAAATCTACTTTAGTTCATCAAGAGCGAGATTGAGAGCGAGAACGTTCACTCGCGGCTCGCCGAGCACACCGAATTGCGGCGGTTCCGTGAAATCGAGCAACAGTTTTGCGATCTGGTCGGGCGTTATGTGACGAGCGGCTGCGACTCGCAAAGCCTGTTGTGATGCGGCTTCCGGGCTGATGTGCGGATCGAGCCCGCTCGCCGATGCTGTCAGCAAATCGACTGGGGCGTTGTCGCCAAACTTTGCACGGCGCTCCTCGATCGCCTTCGTGAGATCGCTGCTCGTCGGGCCCTTGTTGCTCGCACCCGAAGCGACGGTCGCGTAATCAGCCGCTGACGGACGCGGCCAGAAATAGCGCGGATTCACAAACTTTTGCGCGATCAACTTTGAGCCAATAAGCCTATTGTCACGCATCACGAGCGATCCCTCCGCTTGATGCGAAAACGCAATCCGCGAAATGGCTGTGATCGCGAGCGGATAGATAACGCCCGTGAGCAATGTGAACACGAGAAGAATGCGGATGGATTGGACGATGGTTTTCATAAAGTTGCCGGACGAGATTGCGGGCGCGGATTGCTGACAAACCACGTCCACGACGGCTCTGGCTCTTGTTTCGCAACGATGGCTTCCGATTCTTCATCCAATGCAGCGAGACATTCGTGCAGCCGTTTTTCGAAAAATTCGGGCGCGGTATCAACCGGCACAAAAATGAAGGCGATGGTGGATTTCATATTGATTTGTGATTCATGCGAGGTGCAGCGCGACGAGCGCGAGGTCTATGGCTTTGATGCCGATGAACGGCGCAACGATGCCGCCGACGCCATAGATCAGGACGTTACGCGTGAGCACTTGCGCGGCGCCGACGGCGCGATATTTCACGCCTGCCAGCGCGAGCGGAATCAGCGCGACGATGATCAGTGCGTTGAAAATGACGGCGCTCAAAATCGCGCTCGCGGGCGAGTGCAGGCGCATGATGTTCAACGCGTCGAGCGGGCCGTGCGCGGTGCCGCTGACGGCGTAAAGCAGGCCGAACATCGCGGGCAGAATCGCGAAGTATTTCGCCACATCGTTTGCGATGGAAAACGTCGTGAGCGCGCCCCGGGTCATCAGCAGTTGCTTCCCGATTTCGACGATTTCGATGAGCTTCGTCGGGTTGCTGTCGAGGTCGACCATGTTGCCGGCTTCGCGCGCGGCTTGCGTGCCGGTATTCATCGCGACGCCGACATCAGCTTGCGCCAAAGCGGGCGCGTCGTTCGTGCCGTCGCCGGTCATCGCGACGAGCCTGCCGTGCGCCTGCTCATCACGAATGCGCCGCAGTTTGTCCTCGGGCGTGGCTTGCGCCATGAAGTCGTCCACGCCGGCTTCTGCAGCGATCGCGCCGGCGGTGAGCGGGTTGTCGCCGGTGATCATCACGGTGCGAATTCCCATTTTTCGGAGTTGCGCGAAACGCTCGCGGATGCCGCCTTTGACCACATCTTTCAGCTCGATCACACCGAGCGTTTCGCGTCCCCGCGCGACGACAAGCGGGGTCGCGCCGCGCTTGGAAACTTCATCTACGGACTTCGCGACTGCCGAAGGATAAATGCCGCCGAGAGACTCCACGAGCTGCTGCACAGACTGCGCCGCCCCTTTGCGAATCGAGATCGCCGCCTGTCCGTCGAGCCCCGCGAAATCGACGCCGCTCATGCGCGTTTGCGCGGTGAACGGCACGAACGTCGCGTGCGGTTCGGCGACTTCGCGCCCGCGCAGATTGTATTTTTCTTTCGCCAAAACGACGATGCTCCGGCCCTCGGGAGTTTCGTCGGCGAGCGACGCGAGCTGCGCGGCATCGGCGAGCTGCGCGTCGGTAAATCCCGGCGCGGGAATGAACGCGGACGCCATGCGGTTTCCCATCGTGATCGTGCCGGTTTTGTCGAGCAGCAGCACGTCAATGTCGCCCGCGGCTTCGACCGCGCGGCCCGATGTCGCGAGCACGTTTCGGCGCACGAGCCGGTCGATTCCGCTGATGCCAATCGCGCTCAAAAGCCCGCCGATCGTCGTCGGAATCAAACACACGAGCAGCGCGATGAGCACCGGCATCGAGACATCCACGACGCCGTTTTGGCCCGCCGCTTTTTCCGAATAATGCGCGAACGCCGGCAGCGTAAAAACCGCCAGCACAAAGAGCGCGGTGAGGCTCACGAGCAAGATTCCGAGCGCGATTTCGTTCGGCGTTTTTTGCCGTTTCGCGCCTTCTACCATCGCGATCATGCGGTCGATGAAAGTGTCGCCTTGCTCGCTCGTGATTCGGATTACGATGCGGTCGCTGATGACGCGCGTGCCGCCGGTGACGGCGCTGCGGTCGCCGCCGCTTTCGCGAATGACCGGCGCGCTTTCACCCGTAATCGCAGACTCGTCCACGCTCGCGATTCCCTCGATGACTTCTCCGTCGCCTGGGATCGCGTCGCCGGATTCGCACACGACGAGATCGCCTTTTTTTAAATCACTCGCCGCGGCGCTTTCCTCGCGGCCGTTCACGAGCCGGCGCGCCATCGTGGTCGTGCGCATCGCGCGGAGCGCTGCGGCCTGCGCTTTGCCGCGACCTTCTGCCATCGCCTCGGCGAAATTTGCAAACAGCACCGTGAACCAAAGCCAGATTGTGAGCTGCAAATAGAAGCCGCTGAAATGCGCGACCGTAATGAAGCTCGTGACTACCGAGCCGACAAAAACAACGAACATCACCGGGTTTTTCGACTGCACGCGCGGGTCGAGTTTCTTGCACGCGTCGAGCACTGCTGGATGCAGCAGCGCCGGGTCGAAGATGGAGGATTTTGTGTTCATATTTTTGGAAAATTTGCGTGTGGTTTTTAGAAACTGCGGCCTGCGGCCATGAGGAAGTGCTCGACGATCGGGCCGAGCGAGAGCACCGGGAAAAAGGTGAGACCGGCGACGATCACGACCACGCTGACGAGCAGCACGGAGAAAGTGGGGCCGTTCGTCGGGAACGTGCCGGAACTCGGCGGCGCGACTTTTTTCCGCGCCATGTTGCTGGCGATGGCGAGCACCGGAACGATGATCAGGAACCGCCCCAAAAACATGCCGGCGGCGAGCAGGTAATTGTAGAAACCGGTGTTCACCGTGAGGCCGGCGAAGGCGCTGCCGTTGTTCCCCGCCGCGCTCGTGAAGGCGTAGAGAATTTCGCTCAAACCATGCGGACCGTTGTTATTCAAACCGGCCAGCCCGGCGGGTGCGACGACACCAATTGCCGCGCCGATGAGAATGAGCGCGCACGGTGCGAGGATCGCCACGATGGCCCAGCGAATTTCCGGCGCTTCGATTTTTTTGCCGAGATATTCCGGCGTCCGCCCGACCATCAACCCGGCGATGAAAACCGTGAGCAAAACGAACATCAGCATTCCGTAAAGTCCGCAGCCGATACCGCCGAAAACGATCTCGCCGAGCTGGATGTTCAGCATCGCGACGAGGCCGGCGATAGGCGACAGCGAGTCGTGCATCGCATTCACGGATCCGTTGGAAGTCGCAGTCGTGGCGGTGCTCCAGAGCACGCTGTTCATCACGCCGAAGCGCTGCTCTTTTCCTTCCAGCGAGCCGGCGAGATGCGTGACGGGATTCATCTGCGCCTCGGCGCTCCACGACGCGGCGAAGCCGATGAGAAATAGCACGAGCATCGCCGTCCAGATCGCCCAGCCCTGGCGCTTGTCGCCGACGAGTATTCCGTAGGTGTAAACCAGCGCGCTCGGGATCGCGAGGATCGCGAGCATTTCCAAAAAGTTCGTCAGCGGCGTCGGATTTTCAAAAGGGTGCGCGCTGTTCTGGCCAAAAAATCCGCCGCCGTTTGTGCCGAGTTGTTTGATCGCGATTTGCGACGCGGCGGGGCCTTGCGGGATCGTTTGCTCGGTCACGGTTTGTTCTTCCATCACCGGATTTCCCACTGCGTCTTTTACGGCAGCGCCGCTCGCATCCACTTTCGCGATCTGGGTTTTGTAAGGCGCGATCAGCGTCGCCGTATCGTATGCGCGGAAGTTTTGGATCACGCCTTGCGAGACCAGGACGAGCGCGAAAACAAACGCGAGCGGCAGCAAGACATAGAGCGTCGAGCGCGTGAGATCTGCCCAGAAATTTCCGAGTGTGTTCGATTGCTTCCGAGTTAAGCCGCGCACCAGCGCGAGCAGCACAGCGATGCCAGTCGCGGCGCTGGTGAAATTGTGCACCGCGAGCCCGCACATTTGCGTGAGGTAACTCATCGTCGCCTCGCCGGAATACGCCTGCCAATTCGTGTTCGTCATGAATGACACCGCGGTGTTCAGCGCGAGCGCGAACGGCACATTCGGCAAGTGCTGCGGATTCAGCGGCAACCACGCTTGCGTCATCATTTGCGCGAGCGTCAGCAGGGAGCCGGCGAAATTAAACGCGAGCAACGCGCCGAGATACGCGAGCCACGTCATCTCCCGCTTCGCGTCGATGCCGCTCGTTTTGTAAATCAGCTTTTCAATCGGCCCGAGCAGCGGCGAAAGAAACGTGCGCTTGCCTTCAAAAACTCGCGCCATGAAGCCGCCGAGGATCGGCGTGAGCAAAATGACCGCGCCGAGATAAAGCGCCAGTTGGATGAAATCGCGTTCGTGCATGAGCCCAGCATCGAACGCGAATGGGCGAGAGCGTTAATTAAACAAGGACCGGAAAGCATTAAAAAAACATTAAAACGCCGTGGTTCCATCAGGCTCGGATTGCGCATTTAACAGCGTCTTACGGCTCTCAATTTCCGCGCCGAGAGTCGAGGCTCTGGAGTGCGGGAACACGCCGAACGTCTTGTTTGCGCATTATCATGAACTGGTCACTCCGCAGCAGGCGCAGGAATGGTTCAGTATCTTTGCATCCGCAAACTATCCAATGTCTGGTCGATAGGCGCTCCAAGCATGTAACCAAGCGGCGGTGGAAGTTGAGCTTCGCTGCTTAGTGTCACGCATGGCGAATTGTCGTGCCGGCACGACAATCTAACCTTCCGGGCGTTGCGAGATGGACAGGAATTCAGCGGCAGAAAAATCCGTGATCAAGCAGCGCCAGCCCGGACATAAGCCGATACCGTCTGCGGCGAGCGTTATACTGCTGAAACAACATGATCCTTCTTGCTGCCGCATTCATGAGTGGTGTGCCCGTATGGTTGCGCGCGGGCATCTGGGGCTTTGTCGCTGGCGCCGCGTTGATTCTGGGCGCTGCGGTGGCGTGGCTTGTGGCGGTGCCGGTGCGACTGATTGCCGCGATCATGGCTTTTGGCAGCGGCGTCCTGATCTCCGCGCTGGCATTTGATCTGATGGATGAAGCTTATAAACGCGGCGGTTTTGATTCGACAGCCATCGGTTTTCTCGGCGGCTCGATTGTCTATACAGCCGCCAACTGGCTGCTTGCCCATCACGGCGCGAAGCATCGCAAACGCTCCGGTCACAAGCAGCAGCAACCATCGGAAGAAGACCGCAGCGGCAGCGGCGTCGCCATTGCCGTCGGCGCGCTGCTCGATGGGATCCCGGAGTCAATCGTCATCGGACTGAGTCTGCTTAAAGGTGGTGCGGTCAGTTCCGTGGCGGTCATCGCAATTTTCCTTTCCAACATCCCCGAAGGTCTCTCCAGTGCCGCCGGGATGAAAAAGGCGGGACGCCCGGCGGCTTACGTTTTTGGCGTGTGGGGCGGCATCGCGCTTGTCTCCGGCGTTGCCGCACTCTTGGGCTACAGCGTGTTCGGAAATTTCTCGGATGAAATCGTCGCCGCGACCACGGCAACTGCCGCCGGCGCGATTCTTTCCATGCTCGCGGATACGATGATTCCCGAGGCTTTCGAGGAAGCGCATGATTTTGCGGGACTGATCACTGTCGCCGGATTTCTCGCGGCCTTTGTGCTGACGAAGATCGGAGGATGAGCTGCGATTCCCGCAATGGAAACCATCGCCGAAAAGTTTCACAAGATTCATGATCGCGGACGGCCTTTTATCAGCACATGTCTCTACGGATTGGTTGCGAGTCTGGCAGCGGTGGGATTTCAACTGCTGATCAACTGGCTCTACGACTTCTGCTACAAATCCCGGGCTGGCTACGGGTTCTGGCAGTTCGCCGGAATCACGCTTGCGGCCATGACCGTTTCCTCGTTGGCACCCGAATGACTTTTAAATTCGTTTTGTCCGCAAGCGGCTGGTAGCGGGATTCCACAGGTCAAGCTGGCGTTTTGGAAAGAGTTTGGTTTTAGTTTGCGCCGCATCGCGTGGATTAAATTTGTCGCCGACGCTTGGGACGGATTATTTGAACGTTATGGCGCGGGATTTCGTCAAATAATTAGAAGGCATTCGACCGGAACCGCGACTATTTAACCGCGTTACTGGTATGCGCCACGGAAATCAAACCGCAAGCGGATTAGCCGGCTGAGTGCCAGGAGTCCAGTGGCGAAACCGGGAGATGCGGAAGCTATACTGTCATGAAACATATCGCGCTGATCACGGCTATGGCTGGACTGGCTCTTGGAACGCCAGCCATTACTTTAGCCGAACAATCTAATACTACGTCTAAACCTGCTACTTCATCGGCCACGGAATCCAAGTGGTCTGAACGATGGCAGAAACTGGAGAACGAGTTGGACAAGCTATTCCACGATACTGCGTCCAAGCTAACACCCGGCGCTACGGAGAAAGGACTGACTTTTAGTTCGTCGGTGGATGTCCGGGAAAACTCGGATGCTTATGTGGCGCGGATTTATTTGCCGAAAAGCGATGAGTCCAAAGTAAAAGTCACGTTTGAACACGGAACGCTCCATATCTCGTCCACCGATAAGGCAGCCGGCTCCTATGACGAGAACATTGCCATTCCTGGCCCGGTGACAGCAGACAAAATGAAAGTGGAGCATAAGGAAGGGCTTGTTGTAGTGACTTTGCCGAAACAATCGGCCAGCGTCGCCGCAATCCCAACGCCTGCGCCAGCGTTTGAACCGTGGACAGAGGGCTGGGATCGGCAGGTCGTCCGCGAGATTCAGCGGATGCAGGACAGAATGGATCAGCTCACACGCGATCTAACGCCAGGAGTGCCAAATCAAGGAGCTATCACTCAGCAGCCTTTCTTTGGCTCCACGGTGAACTTGGAGAATGAGAAGGATAACTATGTCGTGCACTTCTATTTGCCCGACCGCGATCTTTCCAACGTAAAGGTGGAGATAAAGGATAACCAACTCCAACTCACCGCTTCAAAAGAGTCAAAGAAGGAGACTGCAGGTAAGACTGGCTCCAGTTCCGAATACTGCGCCGGGGAATATTCGCAAGCAATCACTCTGCCTGGCCCTGTCCATGCGGACAAAATGAAAATTGACCGCAAAGAGGGAACGGTTACGGTGACGCTGCCAAAGGCGTAAAGATCCTGTTTCGGAAAATTAGCCCCGGCTTAACCCGGGGCTACGGTGGCAAGATAAGGCGTTAAGGAATCACTCGTCCGTTTCGCGTAGAGCTAGGCGGATACCTGCGAGCAATTCGATCAAACCCACAATCCGCGGCGTGTCATTGCAAGCCCCACCAGTTCTTTGATTCGCCGCCAAAACATATCTTTTTGAGCTTCGATGTAACTTTAGCATGTTTCTTCTCCGCGTGCTAAAACAAGGCCATGTTTCAACTAAATGACCCGCCGCGCGTATTTTGAATGAACTGCACGTCAATGCCGGGTTGACACAGCAGGAAGCCCAAAACCAGCTCGCGAAATTCGGCTACAACGAACTGCCGGAGAAAAAACGCAATCCGCTGCTGGATTTGCTAATTCATTTTTGGGGACCAATTCCGTGGATGATTGAGGCGGCGGCGGTGCTCTCGGCGGTCGTTGGGCATTGGGCGGATTTCGTGATCATCACGGTGCTGCTGCTTGCGAATGCGGGTGTCGGTTTTTGGGAGGAATTTCAGGCCGGTAATGCCATCGCCGCGCTCAAGGCCACGCTCGCGCTGCAAGCGCGCGTGAAGCGTGAGGGCGTTTGGAAACCTCTGCCGGCGCGCGAATTGGTGCCGGGAGATTTGATTCGCCTTCGCATGGGCGACGTGGTGCCGGCGGACGCGACGCTCGAAGCAGGCGATCCGATTGAGGTGGATCAGTCCGCCCTCACGGGCGAGTCGCTGCCGGCTGAGAAAATGACGGGCGAGACGGTTTATTCGGGTTCAATCGTGAAGGTGGGAGAGATCGAGGGCATCGTGTCGGCGACGGGACAGAAGACCTTTTTTGGAAAGACCGCCGCGCTGGTCGCGGGAGCGCCGAGTGCGAGTCACTTTCAAAAGGCGGTGCTCAAGATCGGAAATTATCTCATCGTGATTGCGGTCGTGCTCGTGGTGATGATCATCACCGTGGCGCTGTTTCGCGGTGACCACTTCGCGACGACACTGCAATTCGCGCTCGTGCTCACGGTGGCGGCGATCCCGGTGGCAATGCCGACGGTGCTTTCGGTCACAATGGCTGTCGGCGCGCGGCTGCTCGCGCGCAAACAGGCGATTGTCAGCCGGCTCGTGGCGATCGAGGAACTCGCGGGGATGGATGTTCTCTGCTCGGACAAAACCGGCACGCTCACGCAAAACAAGCTGACGCTCGGCGACGCGTTTTGCGTCGAAGGCATTTCCACCGACGATGTCATCCTCGCGGGAGCGCTTGCGTCGCGCGCCGAGAATCAGGATTCCATCGATCTCGCGGTGCTTGGCGGATTGAAAAACAAAGACGCGCTGGCGGGTTTTGGCATCACGCATTTTCAGCCTTTCGATCCGGTTCACAAGCGCACCGAGGCCGACGTGCAGAAGGGGAGTGACGCGGCTTTCAAGGTCACGAAGGGCGCGCCGCAAGTCATCCTCGCGCTCGCCGCAAATCGCGACGCGGTGCAGGCGGCGGTGGAAAATGCGGTTAACGAATTTGCGCGGCGCGGCTTTCGTTCGCTCGGCGTCGCGCGCACGGACGCGAAGGGCGCGTGGCAATTTCTCGGCGTGCTGCCGCTGTTCGATCCGCCGCGCGAGGATTCGGCGCAGACAATCAAGACCGCGAAACAAATGGGCGTGGCGGTGAAGATGGTCACCGGCGACGCGCTCGCGATCGGAAAGGAAATTGCCGGCAAAATCGGTCTCGGCACGAACCTGCTCGATGCGCGCGATTTTGGCGACACCGCGCATCAAGCGGACGCGCATCTCGACGACACCATTGAGCACGCGGACGGTTTCGCCCAGGTTTTCCCCGCGCACAAATATCACATCGTAGAAGTGCTCCAGCGCCACAACCACATCGTCGGCATGACCGGCGATGGCGTGAACGATGCGCCGGCGCTGAAGAAAGCCGATTGCGGCATCGCCGTATCGGGCGCGACCGACGCCGCGCGCGCCGCAGCGGCCATCGTGCTGCTGACGCCCGGCCTCTCTGTGATCATCGATGCGATCAAGGAGAGCCGAAGAATTTTCCAGCGGATGAACAGCTACGCGATCTACCGCATCGCGGAAACGATCCGCGTGCTTCTTTTTATGACGCTGGCGATTCTGATCTTTAACTTCTATCCGCTCACGGCGGTCATGATCGTGATGCTGGCGCTGCTCAACGACGGCGCGATCCTGTCCATTGCCTACGACAATGTTCATTACAAGGATCAGCCCGAGGCCTGGAACATGCGCGTGGTGCTGGGAATCTCCACGGTGCTGGGCGTTATCGGAGTCGTCTCCGCCTTCGGCCTGTTCTATCTCGGTGAGCGCGTCTTTCACCTCGACCGCGCGCACATCCAGACGTTGATGTATTTGAAGCTGTCCGTGGCCGGACACCTGACGATCTTCCTTACACGCACTCGCGGCCCGTTCTGGTCCATCCGCCCTGCACGGATATTGTGGGTAGCCGTCGTCGGCACTCAAATCATAGCGACGTTGATTGCAGTCTATGGGGTGTTTATGACGCCGCTCGGCTGGGGTTGGACTGGGTTCGTTTGGAGTTACGCGCTGGTGTGGTTCCTGATCAATGACCGCATCAAGCTCATCGCTTATCACATCTTTGATCCGGTGGATGGGGCAGCGGCCCCGATCCGCCCGGTCATGCCCCGATGAGTGGCTTTCGATTGACGCGCCTTGGTCTGATAATGGAGCCTGAGCCGGGCAACCCGCAGGAGATCGAAGGTGTCCTGAATCCCGCCGCCGCCCGCGGTCCCGATGGCAATCTCCATCTGTTTCCACGGCTCGTCGCGCGAGGCAACTATTCGCGCATCGGCATCGCCCGGGTTCTGTTTAACGACGACGGCGACCCGTCCGGAGTCGAGCGACTCGGCATCGCGCTTGAACCTGAAGCGGATTACGAGCGGCAAGCCGATGGCATCGGCGGCTGTGAAGACCCTCGCATCACGTTCGTCGAACCGCTTGGGCAATACGTGATGGCCTACACGGCTCTCTCATCGAGAGGCCCGCGGATCGCATTGGCCGTATCGGAAGATTTGTTCCACTGGCGCCGGTTAGGGCTGGCTACCTTCGAGCCCTATGAAGGCATTGAGTTCAATGGCGTGGACAATAAGGATGCCAGCATCTTCCCGGTTGCGGTTCCAGATCCATCAGGACACCCGGCGCTGGCGATCCTGCATCGGCCGCTTTTTCCCGGAACTCGTCCAGAGGAAAAGGCGCGTGACCTGTCCTCCGGCGTAAAGGATCTCCATCGGGAAAGTATCTGGATTTCCTACAGTTCCAAGGCCATCGATAGTCGCGAGCCCTATCATCTATGCCACTTTACCTCGCATCATCGGCTGGCCACTCCGGTGTCGCCCTGGGAGCGGCTGAAAATCGGCGGTGGCACTCCTCCCATCGCGACCCACCATGGCTGGCTGATCCTTTACCATGGCGTGAGCGAAATGGCGGCCCCAATCAACGAAGCACGCCACCTAACTTACTCAGCGGGTGTAATGGTGCTCTCGAAAGAACATCCGCGCGTGATTCGCTATCGTTCGGTGGAGCCGGCGTTGACGCCGGAACTTCCACAAGAATGCACTGGAACCGTTGCCAACGTCGTCTTCCCAACCGGCATCGACCGGCGCGACGATCTTGGCTTACCGGATCGCTTCGACGTTTATTATGGAATGGCCGACAACCAGATCGGCGTGGCACGCCTTGACATGCCTGATTTCCTGCCGACGGAGGGAGTTGAGTTCAATCAGCAGGCTTTTGAAAATACATCCTTGGCCAAAGCCCCGGCATGAGCGCCGCTATAACAACCCTTCCTTCCGAAACGCTGGCGGTGTTGGCTATCTTCGTGCTTACTTATCTCGGCATCGCGTTGGGCCATGTGCCAGGATTGAAATTGAACCGCACTGGCATCGCGTTACTGGGTGCGATCGCAATCACGATCTTCTCCGGCCTTCCGACGCCAAAAGTAGTTAATCTCATCAACTGGCCGACCATTCTGCTCTTGTTCGGCTTTTTTGTGCTGTCGGCGCAACTGCGTCTGTCGGGTTTTTTCGAAATGGTCGCCAACAGCATTTCCGCCCGGCTCGGACATCCCGCGAGGTTCTTACTCATCTTAATGCTAGTGACTGCGGGGATGTCGGCCGTTCTAAACCATGACATTATATGCTTCGTCTTCGCGCCAGTCGTGGCGACCTCGCTGCTTCGCAAGCAGCTCAATCCTGTCCCGTTTCTAATTGCGTTGGCGCTAGCCAGTAACATCGGCGCGGCTGCCACGCTGGTCGGCAATCCGCAAGACATGATGCTCGCCCAGATAGCAGGCTTGAACTTCGGACATTACCTCCTTTGGTGCATCACGCCGGTGCTGTTTGCTCTAGGTTGCACCTATACGATCATTTGGACGATGTCCCGCCACAACCTGGCTTCCACTGTGTCGGTTCGGAGAAATGAGGAGCCCTCATTGCAACCATTCAACCGCGCGCATACCACCAAGGGGCTGGTTATCTTACTTTGGGTTATCGCGTTTTTCTTTACGTCGATACCTAAGGAAATCATAGCTCTCACAGCCGCCGGCCTTCATCTCGCGAGCCCAAAATTTCGCACTGACGATATGTTGAAGCTGGTGGACTGGTCGATCCTGGTCCTATTTATGGCACTATTCGTAGTGACCGGCGCATTTCAGGCTACGGGTTGCGCCGAACAAGCCATGCAATGGCTCGCACACGCCGGCATGAACCTCCAGTCGCCAGCCATTCTGGCCATAGTCACCGCTACCCTTTCCAACTTAATCAACAACTCTGCCGCAGTTCTGCTCCTCGCGAAAGTGGTTGACGTGACTCATCCGCCGACGGGCTAGGTGCTGGCCCTCGCCAATAGCTTTGGCGGCAGCCTTATCATCCTTGGCAGCGTATCGAACATCATCGTCGTTCAACAGGCACGCGAACTGGGAATCCACATTTCCTTCCGCGATTTTGCGCGTCTGGGCGTGCCGGTGACATTTGCCTCGATGATGGGACTCGTAGTATGGGTGAAGATAATGGCATGACTCACAAACGCAGCCGCAAGAGATTCGCCTGAAGGCAAGACCTATGAACTACTCCAAAAAGTTTGGCATTAAACCGGGAACCGACGTGCGGATGAAAGACTTTGATCCGGGGTTTGGAAATAAATGCGGGAACAAACGCTCCGCGCGGTCGAAGACCGCGAAGCTGCAACAGCGGATGGACGAGTTGCAGTTTCAGCTCTACGCGGAACAAAAGCATTCCTTATTGATCGTTCTGCAAGCTCCCGACGCGGGCGGAAAGGACGGTGTGGTCCGGCACGTCATCGGTTCGATGAACCCACAGAGCTGTCGCGTGGTGAGTTTCAAGGAACCGTCCACGGAAGAACTCTCGCATGACTTTTTATGGCGTGTGGAGAAGCAGACGCCCAAGCGCGGCGAGGTCGTGATCTTCAACCGTTCGCACTACGAAGATGTGCTTATCGTGCGGGTTCACGACTTGGTCCCAAAGAAGGTGTGGTCGAAGCGCTACGAACTAATCAATAACTTCGAGCAACGTCTCGTGGCGAACGGCACGCGCATTCTCAAGTTTTTCCTGCACATCAGCCCGGAAGAACAACTGCGCCGGTTCAAGGACCGGCTCGACGATCCTGCGCGGCGATGGAAGATCAGCGAGGCGGACTATTCGGAGCGCAAATACTGGGATGATTACACCGCGGCATACGAAGATGTGTTGAGTAAGTGCAGCACGGACGACGCGCCATGGTTCGTGATTCCTTCCGACCACAAATGGTTCCGCAACCTGGCGATTTCGCGAATTATCGTCGAGACGATGGAAGGACTCGGCATCGAACTGCCGGAGCCGACCGTGAACATCCGCGAGATCCGAAAGAAATATCACGCCGCGCGCAACCAAAGCTCGAGGTCTCGCAAGTAGAAGGGCCGCGTCATGAAACCGATTCTGACCCTCACGCTGAATCCGACCATCGAAGTGAGTTCATCGGGAAAGACGTTCGCGAGCGGGGAAGCCGCTTGATTCTCGATACCTCCGGTCATCCTTGCCGGCTGCTCTGGAGGTCGGCGTCGAACACGAACCGGCGCAGGAAGCCGGGGCGATGGGGATCATCGAAGCGGGCGCTTGCGAAGCGGAGGTGGTTCACGCAAGGAAATCTATTTCGGAGATCGTTCCAACATGAGGGCTGGGCGTCCACCACGCAATTTCTATGAGGCCTTCATTTTTTCACTTTACACTTTTTCATCTACCAAGGCCGCGTTCTCGACGGCTGTAAAACGTCTCCTACGCTCATCCGTGCGGCTTCTTACGCGGCCTTTTCAGCAGCATTCATGCGTTTTGAGATTTCATCTGTGTGTAAGACTGCCTCGAAAAGTGAAGGCACTATTGGGGCAGTCTTGAGCAGTTTGTTCGGCTCGCGGCGTATTCGTGATAAATGGAACAGCGTCGCGTGGTGAAGGAACCGGTGAAGTCGGCGATCTTTGCCGATACGACGATCGGATTTGGCATCGCCCGTATGTATGCGGAACGGATGAAATGTGCATTTATCGATGTGTGCGCGTTTCGAGACGGCGCCGAAGCGGCGGAATGGCTCGGCGTGCCACTGGAAAGCCTCCAGCCGGATTGAGCGCGCCCGTCGGTTTGCCTGCCGGCGTGCCTTTGGTATGAAAGCCCGTGCTGCGCGTGGGCCGAGACAGCGGCAGCTAGCATCAGGATGAGTGTGCGGAAAACGCGCCGCATTAAAATGTGATCCCGAGCACGACTTCCGCGCCCTGTGTGCGGACGTTGTAGGTAAAGCCGTTCTGGTGATAATCGACTGCGAGAAAGCGGTAGCCGGCCTCCGCGAAAAGGTTGCGGCTGAGCTGGTAGCCGAGGGCGGCCGAAGCCTGCCAGGTAAGGTCGGAACCGACCCCGAAGCCGCCGATGTCAGCCTTGCCAATGAGGTAGATTTTCTCGCAGAGATTGTAGCGGGCGCAAAAACCCACATACGGATCGAACCAAGCGTCGGTGCGGGAGAAACGCGTGTCGAGTTTCTCGGTCAAAGCGTTGGCGATGTCCTTCGCGAGTTTCGCTTTCGCAGCGTCGATTCTTGGCTGGAGGTTCGACGCGATGGCCGCAGCTAATTCCGCCCTGCGCTGGTCGATGATGCTCGCGATTTTATCCCGGACAACCCCCGGCAGCCGTCCTGCCAGCGGCCCGTCCGGCAAAGTTGGACGCTGCCCGCCGAGATCTGCGAGTTTCGAGTCGATGGCCTTTGAGATGGCATCGCGAAGCGCCTGACCCGCGAGCGTGGCCGCATTATCTACAAGTCGCGTGCTAACATCCTTGATGGCGTCTTCATCCGGGTGGAGGGTGAGCCGTTGGAAGATATTCGTGTAGCGGAAGCCCGCCCTGGCATCCACCCAGCCGCGCTTCCCTTCGAGCACCCGATAACTTACCCCGAAGTCGGTCTGAATTTGATCCAGACGCACGTCCAGCTTCGACCAGCCCTTCCCCACCGACGCCATCCGACAGGCTCATGTAGAGAAAATCCGCCTGCGCGCCGAAGCGCCCCTTTCGGACTTCGCCACGGAAGGAACCGACCATGTCAATGTGATGGATGATTTTGTCTGCGTTCACATTCACCCATGAGACTTGATCTCCAATGCCGACATCGCCTTTGATCCCGGCGATCCAGCCGGGCATCGAGAGCTTGTATTTTCCATGGGTCCTTCGCGGGCGGCGGGGCGATGGCCTTGTTGTCGTCGCCCGCGAAGGCCGTCGCGCCGAACACGAGGCCGGTGACGAGGAGACTTCGGGCCATTGCGGATTGCTTTGGTTTCATGGTTATCTTTTTTGTTTATTCAGACTGTGATGTTTCGTCGTGCGGACCCGCCGGCAGACGTCGCGAAAGCGCATCGGGACGTTTACCCAGACCGCGGAGACGCTCACCGTCCGCGCTGGGACGTTTTCCGAGAGGAAAAGACGGTTTCGACCTCCGCGCGGACGTTTCGCGTTCGGACTATCAGGTTTCCGATCAATAGGTGGAAATCGCCGCTCCTAATCACGGTGCAGAGGTTCTTTGTCGGTTCTGAATTTGGGGGTGAACCTACCTCGCCGGGGTATACCAGATCGGCGAGGTGTAGGCGCGCTCGGTGGTGGTCATGGGGACTTCCGGGGGCATTTTGATGCCGTAGTATTTCGCATCGTAGGCGGTCCACCGTGGGGTGGGGATTTCGATGACGCGGCCGTAGTAGAAGGAGCGCTGCGCGGGGTCGAAATCGGGGTCTTTCCAGACGGCGATGAGTTCGGGGGCGCCGATGGTGTTGGTCCACGAGGCGTTCGGGATATCGACGGTGCTGCCGACCGGCGGCAGCTTGCCATCCGCGCCGGGTTTGCGGTCCCCGCTCCACGCTACGTCATAAACTTTCTCCTGAGTCTCACCCTTCGCATCCAGCCAGCCTTTGATGATCTGGTAGCGGTCGAGATTGGCACCGATCGGGTCCTTGAGCGCGGCGACGAGGAAGGTGATGGTCTTGCCCTGCGGCGCGGCGCTGAGGTCGCCGCCCATCGGGACGCCTTTGGTATAGCCGATCTTTGCGGGCATGCGGTTGTTGGCGTCAGCCGGCTCGAAGTCGAAGCCGCCGAAGAAGCGGACGGCCATGCGCGGGCCGGTGGTGGCGTAGGTCTCGCGGCGCTTCATGGCGTCGAAGATGGATTCGCGGGTATTCTCCTGCGCCCAGACGGCGGCATAGCCGGAGGAGGTCTGCTCCCAGCCCATGATGACGGCCTTGTCCGTCTTCACGAACGGGTGCGAGGTGCGGTCCGCGCTCGGCTCGGAGCTGGTGGTCTTGCCCATGAAGTTGTCCTCTTCCACGGCGGCGAGGGCGGTGTGCGCATCGGTGCTGCCGACCACGCCGAATTTGTAGGGATTGACGCCGAGCTCGGTTTCGAGCTTGAGGCCGTTCTTGAAGGCGGAGCGGGCGTATTCGAATTCCAGCATCTCGGGCTTCTTCAACTCGGTGAGGTCGAGGTTGCCCTTGTCCCAGCGCTCGAAGTTCGCGAACTCATCATTCGGCGAAAGGAAGGGGTGCGTCTCGCCGTCGCCCTTGATCTGCGTGATCTCGTAGAGCGGCTCCCAGCGCATGCGGCTCTCGGCATACTCGCGGTCGATCTTCTTCCCGGTGAAGGACTCGATGATCGGGAACATGCGCCCGTTGCTCAGGTTGCCGTTGTGCGCGAGCGCGAGGATTTGCGCGCCGGATTTCTCTTCACACATGGCCATCCATTTCCAGAGGTCGCGCGGATTCGGACTGCCGAGCGGCGGCTGGGTGGTGAAAGGCTCGACGAGACTGGCCTTCCGTCCATCGTCGCGAAAGATGATGTTGCGATGGAGGTTGTTGCCGCCGGCATTCGAGGTCCACTCGTAGCCGATGAAGGCGGTGAAGCGGCCGGGCTCGTTTGCCTCGTCCGCGGCCTTGATGACCTCCTGCCAGGCATTGCGATACGAGGAGGTGCCGGGCAGCGGCCATCCTTTGGGCAACTGGCCTTTGCCAAAGCTGGTGACGATGTCCACCGCCGCCTTCGCACCCTGGCCGGATTGGATCTCGTCATACCATTTACGGCCTTGCGGAGTCGCTAGAAGTGCGGGGTCGCCGCCGATCAATTGAGGGAAAAAGCCAAAGCCGTCCGAATGATCTGCCACGACTTGGAAATCCAGAGGACGAGAGAGCTTAACGCGCTGTCCACTCGACGCCGTGATCTCCTCACCTTTGGCAAAACGATAGGCGTCCTTTGGGCCAAGCCGACAACCGAAAGCACCCGCGTCCACCGAGAATGACGTGTGCGTGTGCGTGTCGCCGAAGAGAGGGCGCGTGGGGAAGTTGCGGCCCGCGTAAGGCGAATACGGGGGCTTCGCGGGGAACACTTTGGCGGCAGTTTCGGCGTCGAGCGTGCCGATGTCGGTGGTGGTTTCCGGTTCCGCCGCAAAGAGGGGCAGCGCGAGGCTGGCGGCGAGGATGGCGAGGATGCGTGTAGTTTTCATGGTTGGATTGGCTGCGGATTTTTAGAAAAGGGAGATGCGCTGGATGACCCAAAACATCGCGACCGAGCCGATGGCATACGGTGGCAAAAGCTCGGCCCAGCGCGGAAGCGGCACGCGGATGCGGCGCACGAGTGCGATGAGCGAAAGCACCGCGCCGATGAAGAGGAAGTGGCCGGCCTCAACGCCGATGCTGAAAAACAATAGCGCGGCGGGGAGGTGTCCCTGCGGCAGACCGGCTTCGCTCAAGCCGCTGGCAAATCCGAGGCCGTGCATCAGTCCAAATGCGAACGCTACGACCCACGGCGCTCGCGCAGTGATGCCCAGCCGTCCTTCGCGTTGATGCACGATTTCCGCCGCGACAAAGACGATGGAGAGTGCGATCACTGCCTCGACGGGCGCTTGCGGAATATGCACCCAGCCGAGCGTCGCCGCCGTGAGCGTGAGGCTGTGCGAAAGGGTGAACGCCGTGACGGTCTTCACCAGCTTCCAGCCGCCGCGCGTGATGATGAGCAGCGCGAGGATGAAGAGCAGGTGATCGATGCCGGTGAGGATGTGCTCGACCCCGAGCCGCAAATACACGCCCGCGACCTGCCACGCTGAGGTGCTGCGCGGCACCATCGCGGCGGGTGCACTAGGCGTAAGGCGCTGCGTCCATTCCGTGCTGTCGGCGAATTCGATCCGCACCAGCGCGTCGGTCATCGTGCCCTCGAGACCGGCGATGCGCACCGTCTGCCCGCGCAGTTCCGGGTTGCGCAGCCGCCACGTCTGCACCGCCGCCGTGCCGGTGTTGCGCCCGTCCATGGGCGTCAGCTTTTCGCTCTTCCCGGAAAACTCCGGCGTGAGCGCGAGCCGCATCTCGCCGCGCATCGGCGTCTTCCACAGCACGGAAAACTCGCCCGCTTTTTCCTCGTGTAACTCGAGATACGCGGGACGGATTTCGTGCGCCTGCGCCGCCGCCGTCGCGAGGAAAAGCGCGCACGCAACGCGTTGAAGAATCCGCTTCATCGCACGGCGTCCTCGCTCGCCTGCGGCACCGGCAACCGCCCATCGAGAGAACCAATCAGCGGCTTCACGCTCTCATCCACGGAGACGCCGTATTTTTTCAGCAAGCTCGCAAAGTAACCGGCGCTGCTCTCACGCTGCTGCTCGTCGCGCCAGCGTTCCTGCACTTGCGTCTGGACCTCGGCAAACTCCCGCAGCCGGCCCGGCGTCAGCTCCGACACGCGCACGAGATGCACGCCATAGCCCGAAATGACCGGCCCGCTCCACACGTCCGGCTTGAGCTTCAACACAGCGCTGGCGAAATCCGGCCCGAACTGCGCCGCGACCGCCCGCTCGTCCGCATCGCGCATCTCCGCGTCGATCAGCAGTTGGTCGCCCATGGCCGCGGCATCCGCTCCCCGCGCAAGCTCCGGCAGCGCCTTCCGCGCGTCCGCCTCGGCATCCGCGCGTTTTTCACGGCTGAAGAAAACGTGGGTGAACGAGACGCGCGCCCCCATTTGAAAAAACTCCGGGTGCGCGTCGTAGAAGCGCCTCAAGTCCTGCTCCGTCGGCTCCCTGAGCCGTGCGGTATCGTCCACGAGAAAGGCGACCTTCTGCGCGAGACGGCGGCGGACGATCGTGTCGTCTTCATCGAGCCGCATCGCGCGCGCCTCGCGGGCCAGCAACTCCTCTTTCAAGAAATCCGTGACCAGCCCGCGCAACTCCTCGCGCGACGGCTCCCGCCGCCACTGCCGCGACCAAGTCTCCTTCAGCCACGCCACCTCATTCGCCGTAATCCGCACCACCGGCACCGCCTCCACCTCGCCGCGCCGCAGCCACGAGTAAGCCGCAAACAGCAGCCCACCGAGGACGACGAAATGAAGCAGCGGTTCGCGGAAGAGTTTCATGATTTTGCAACGATGGATTCAGGCGCCGCAGCGGAAATTCAGATTCGGCGGGAGCGCGAAGTTCACGACCAAACAAAGCGCCCGCAACCCACACGCCAGCACCCCGAGCCAGAGCCGACCGGTGCCGAAGTAAAAGTGCACGAAGCCCAAGATCGCTGCCATCCACGCCACGGCGAAACCCCCCAGCGCGAAAAACCTATGCACCCACGCCCCGCGCTGCCGGAGGCCGACGATCAGATGCGGCAACGCCATCGTGAGACACGCCGCCGCGACCATCGACCAGATGACGGTAACCCAACTCATCGGCGCGTGCGGATTGAGATTCGCAATTTTACTCGCATCCATACCCAAACCTAATGACACAAACGGTCATTGCCAGCCAGAACGATCAAGAGCGTCTGGCAACTTACGAACCTGGCTGATGATTTTTTCGTCCACAAACAACTCATTGGCAGACATTTGGTCCAAAATGATTCCGAAAAACAAAAAGGGTTCCCTTGGACACTTGTTCGACTCGATGCAAATGTCAGCATCAGCGCGCGGATCGACGATAGTCAGGTTCGACCACATCAACCAGCCCCGAAGCCACTCGTGAAAATCCGTGACAACCCGTGACAACTTTTCGTGCGCAGATATGCAGATCGTTTTGAAAAAACGGAGCGAAACGGAACCGCGCCATATGCACGTATTACTCTTGCGATGCGCATATCTTCACGTTTTTGATTGGCGGAAGGAGTGGGATTGAAACCCATTCCTTCCGCCAAATTTTTCGGAACGGCTGGCTGCTGTTTCGCTCGGCACGTGAGCTTTTCTCTGCTCAAGCTGCATCCGTCGCTCGCGGTGAGGACGAAGAACCTTGCAATCGTCGAGGCCGACAGCCTTACTTCATTCCACCAGTAGCCGGAGAAAAAATATGAGCAGCATCAACGCCGAAACTGAGGTCAAACGCCGTTACTCCCACGCGGCAAAAGTGCAGGAGGCGCAACTTTGCTGCCCGGTCGACTACGACAAAAAATTCCTCGAGGCGATCCCGGCGGAGGTCGTCGAAAAAGATTACGGCTGCGGCGACCCGAGCAAATATTTGAGGCCCGGCGAGACAGTGCTCGATCTCGGCTCCGGAACGGGAAAGATCTGTTTCATCGCCGCGCAAGTCGTCGGGCCGACCGGACGGATCATCGGCGTCGACATGACCGATGAGATGCTGGAAGTGGCGCGACGAAATGCGCCAATCGTCGCGGAGCGGATCGGCTACTCAAACGTGGAGTTTCGCAAAGGCTACATCCAGGACCTTGCTCTCGACTTGGAACTGCTCGACCGCGAGCTGCAAAAAAATCCGATCAGCGACATCGCGTCCTTCGTCGCCGCAAATGAGCGCGCGGAGGATATCCGGATTAAAAATCCGTTGATTGCATCGGACTCTGTCGACGTGGTTGTTTCCAACTGCGTGCTCAACCTTGTGGATGCAAAGTGCAAGCGGCAGCTATTCGAGGAAATCTTTCGCGTCTTGAAAAAAGGAGGCCGCGCGGTGATCTCAGACATCGTTTCCGACGAGCCGGTGCCGGAGGAGATGCAGCAGGATCCGGAGCTATGGTCAGGATGCATTTCTGGCGCCTTGACGGAAGAAGGTTTCCTCAAAGCGTTTTCAGACGCCGGTTTTTACGGGATTGAAGTGCTGAAGTTTGATTCCATTCCATGGCGGACGGTGCAGGGTATCGAGTTTCGTTCGGTGACGGTGCAGGCTATCAAAGGAAAGCAAGGTCCGTGCTTTGAAAGGAACCAGGCAGTCATCTACAAAGGTCCTTTCAAGGAAGTGCTCGATGACGACGGTCATCGTATGGAGCGCGGCCGACGCTACGCGGTTTGCGATAAGACCTACAACCTTTACCGGAAGCAGCCTTATAACTCTTACTTCGAATTTCTGGAGCCTTTGACGGATATCCCACTCGAAGAGGCGAAGCCTTTTGATTGTTCGCGCACTGCACTGCGGCACCCGAAGGAAACGAAAGGCCAGGACTACTCCGTCACGACCGAAGCTTCGGCCTGCTGCGACGCCGGCGGCTGCTGCTAATATGGCTGAGACCCCACATTCGCGGGACGAGATGGAGAATCTCGTCGAGAATATCGTCGAGGCTTCGAAGTCCGTCTCGCCCGAGCGCACCAGTTCCCCGAACTGGATCGCGGGAGAATTTTTCGGCACGTTTCTTCTCGTCTTCTTCGGTTGCGGAAGCGTGGCCACTGCGGTGCTGACTGGTGCGCAGGTGGGAATTTTCCAGGTTGCCATCGTCTGGGGACTAGGCATCGCGACAGCGATCTATCTCACCGGTTCCTTGAGTGGTGCGCACCTAAATCCAGCCGTCACGACGGCGATGGCGGTCTGGTCGGATTTTCCGAAGAGAAAAGTCATTCCCTACATCTGCGTGCAGTTACTCGGCGCGCTTGTTGCCTCGTCAGTGCTCTTCGGCATTTACGGAGATCAGTTGAACGCTTACGAAAAGGAGCATCACATCACTCGCGGCGCGCAGGGGAGCGAGGCGTCTGCGATGATCTTCGGAGAATATTTCCCAAATCCCGGCGGCAAAGCTCTGGACGATGCCGCGCGTGAAAAGATTTCACACTTGGGCGCCTTTTGCACGGAGGTGGTTGGAACTGCCATTTTGTTGCTGGTCATCTTTTGCGTGACTGATGCGAATAACGGCACGCGACCTCAGATCCTAACCGCGGCCACGATAGGTCTTACGGTTACTCTGCTAATTTCTCTTTTTGGGCCGCTGACGATGGCGTGCTTCAATCCCGCGCGCGATTTCGGCCCGAGACTATTTTCCTCAATCGCTGGATGGGGATCGATCCCTTTCACAACAAATGGCATCGGCTGGCTCTCAGTCTACCTCATCGCGCCGATCGTCGGAGGCTTGGTCGGTGGAGGAATCTATCGTGCTTTCTTCGCGCCAAGCTATTGCACGACGGTGAACGATAGCGAACGCTAGTCGGCAGTAACTTTGAGGCTAAGTCTGCTCCGGCCACGAAGGCCGCTGCTCGACGAAAGGCATTTCAATAATCGCCGGCAAAGCAAGTTCCTGCGGATCTTGATAAGCAGGAATACCGATGACCACATCACGGTTCGTGGTTGGCAGACGCAACGTGCGATGAAGCCAATCCCACAGAGTCAAGCCGCTCGACCAATTGGAGTTGGTTTCTCCTTCCAGAACGGAGTGATGAATTTCATGAAGACGCGGGGTGACGACAAACTTTCCCAGCCTTCTTTCCAGCTCGATGGGAAGTTCCACGTTAGAATGATGAAACAAGATTTCCATTAGCAGCGCTGTCTGCCAGATCGAGAGAGCGCGCGGGCAAACTCCGATCAAACAAATTTGCGCAGCGCGCCAAAGGACGGATATCGTAAGTTCGCCAAAGTGAAATCGCACCGCAGTGGAAGCATCCATGTCGAGATCGACGTGGTGGACTTGATGGAAGCGCCATAGAAAAGGAACCCGATGAGTAAGGACGTGCCAAAGGTAAAGCGTGTAGTCCAGCAGTAGGATCGCGAGACTTATCTCGAACCATGAAGCTAGAGAAAACTGCTTCAGCAGCCCGATTCTCCGGCGTTCCACCCAGTGGGAAAGCGGTCCGGTAACAGGTCTTTCAGCCAGTTGCAGAACGCCGGCGCTGATCCCGGCGAAGGCAAGATTGCGCAAGTCGCGCCGCGTTTTTGATTCCACGGAACGTCGTAAAGGTCTGCGAAGCTCCAGCACGACCAAACCTGCAAAAGTAGCTCCAACGAGCAATCCGTTAAGCCAGCCAGGAACACGTTTTGCACGAACATTTTCTGCAGCTTCTTCGCGTCTCATTTGGAAATAGCGGGGACATCTGCGCGGTATTTTTGATCCAGCAAAGCACCCCACGATGAATCGTAGGGATGAACCTTGTCAGTCACGTGCCCATCCTTAAAGACCGGTCGGCCTTCATTCACCCATTGGAAGATCGAACCTTTGAGATCATAGGCATTTTTAAAACCTGCTTTTTTCAGCGCCTCAACGAAAGCGCTCGAGCGATAACCGACCGAGCAGTAGGCAACGATAGCGGTATCCTTCGACACCTCCAGCGCGGAAGCGGGCAATCCAGGATCGATGCGGCGAGCGCCTTGCAGATGACTCACTTCAAACTCCGCGGGAGTGCGGACATCGATCAAGAGCGGCGGCTTGCGGTGAGGATCATGAAGCCAGGCATCAAGCTCGGCGGGCTCGATCTGGGCGGCATCTGGAAATTTATGACGGATCGTATAATTGAGCAAACTCCACCGAATGCTTTGTGCCGAAGCCACACATCCGATTGCCAACAGTGCCAGAATCGTGCAGGAGAGCACTTTCATTTCATAGGACTTCTGATCGATTTTTCATCCCTTCCCAGTATTCGAGTTCAACCACCTGTTCGGATGAAATGGAGTTAATAAAGATGATGAAGCATCGCTGCTTATGATTTCGGTGATCATCCCGGTTTACAACGAAGCTGCTCATCTTCCTGCTACTTTAGCAGCAGTAAAGGCCGCCCCAGAACCGCACGAGGTAATCGTGGTGGATGCGTCGAGCAACGATGACACTCCTTCACTGGCTGCTTCATGCGGAGCTCAGCTTCTTTCCTGCGTGCGCCGCCAACGGGCAAGCCAGATGAACATCGGCGCGCGGCATTCCACGGGCGATACTTTTCTGTTTCTGCACGCGGATACTCTCCTTCCGCCTTCGGCTTTGATGAAAGTAAATCAAGTCCTGCGAGATCCGCAGGTGGTCGGTGGGGCCTTTGCGCGGCGATTCCAATCCTCATCGATTTTTCTGCGACTGACTTGCATGCTTGCGGAAATGCGGAGCCGTTGTGCGGGATGGTTTCTGGGGGACCAGGCGATGTTCGTCCGGCGGAAGGTGTTTGAAGAACTTGGCGGCTTTCGCGATCTCGATCTGTTCGAGGATTTGGACTTCGCTCGGAGGCTGCGCACGCGGGGACAGGTGGTGACGTTGCGCCCGCCTGTATTTTCTTCAGGCAGACGATTTGAGCGCTTGGGGCCGATCCCGACGACCTGCGCGGATTTTTTCCTGACTGTCGACTACATCTGCGGCATTGAGCCAAACCTACTCGCGAAACGTCATCGCATTTAAGACCGAGTTCCACAATAGTTCATAAAGCGAGTCATGCACATCCTTGAGGTTCCGACTGTTTGTTTGATGCTGAAAGCTCCGATCCCAGGGCAGGTAAAAACTCGCTTGGCCGCATCAATAGGAGCTGAGCATGCGGCGCGGATTTATCGACGATTGGTGGAACATCAGCTCGCCAACATTCCTCACCGCTGGCAGATTCACGTCTGCTTTTCGCCAGTTGACGCACTTTCGGAAATGAGGGAATGGCTCGGACCGAAGCTCCAATATTCGCCCCAAGCCAAAGGTGATTTGGGCGAACGCCTTGTTCACGCCGTTGACTCGGTTTTTAGGTCGGGTTGCAAAAGATTGATTGTAATAGGGGGGGATTGTCCGTATCTCGACGAGTCTACTTTGGCGCAGGCAGCAAAGGAGCTCGCGAAGGCTGACGCGGTGCTCATCCCAGCTTTGGATGGAGGATACTGCTTAATCGGCGTAAAGGCTCCGCATCCCGAAATTTTTCGCGACATCGACTGGAGCACTGGGGTCGTCTGCGCGCAAACCGAAGCAAAGATTGCGCAAGCTGGATTGACGCTGATTATTTTAAATCCGCCACTGGAGGATGTGGATGACGTGGAAAGCTGGCGACGTGCGGAGCGTGTCGTCCATTCTCAACTTCCCGAATGATCTTCTCAGCTGTGATGCATCCGTGACGGGGATAGAGAGCGAACCAACCCAACACACGCCGACCTTATGAAGACGAGCATCCTCCTTGGCATAGCTTTAGTAACTTTCACGCAAAG
This sequence comes from uncultured Verrucomicrobiae bacterium, assembly GCA_963836755.1. Lineage (GTDB taxonomy): Bacteria > Verrucomicrobiota > Verrucomicrobiia > Chthoniobacterales > Chthoniobacteraceae > JAJPJG01. Next base: position 615,694 of record CAWIKF010000002.1, read on the forward strand.
CTCAGCGTTTGCGGGTGAGAAAAACGTGGAAGTTAGTGTGCCGGCCGGCATCAATCACGGCGACTACGACCGGCTGCTGAAAAAATACGTGAACGATAACGGCTTGGTCGCTTATCAAAGTTGGAAAAATAACGCCGCGGATCGTGCAGCTCTGGAACAGTATATTGCGCAGTTCCAGCAGAAGGGATCTCCCGCCATAGGCGACGAAAAGTTTGCTTCGCTAATCAACGCTTACAACGCCGGCGTGCTGGAGTGGATCTTGCAAAAGTATCGGACAGAAAGCATCCAGATCTACAAGGACTCCTTTAGTGGAAAGCGATACAAAATCGGGAGCCAAACGGTCTCCCTTAACGATATCGAGCACGGGACGCTGCGGCCGCAATACGGTTACCGCACTCACGCCGCGCTTGTAGCGCCGCGAGAGTTGCCCACCTCTCCAACGCTCCGCCTACACTGCTGCCGCACTCGAAGAGCGGGACGCGCATGCCTATGAGGTATGGCTTGCACGGAAAGACATGAATGAATTCAAGCCGCCTGAAAATTCAGTTGATATCTCCAGCATCTTCAAATGGTTCAAAAGCGATTTCGATGACGCGGGTGGAGTCACAAAGATTCTTGCTCGTTACGCTCCTGAGCAATACCGGCAGTTCATCCGCGGCGGTAAATACGAAACGACTTATAAGACCTACAACTGGGGTTTGAATGATCAGGGCGAACACGGTCACCACTACGGGACCACCAATCTTATTTTTGACAAGATATTCTAGCCTAACTACGCCTAAGGCATCGGGAATTTTGGTGGCGTGGACCATTGAACTGTGTTTGTGAACATTTTAAAGGGCCACTGGAAGTGGATCGTAATAGGTTTCATACTTTCATTTCTCTCAGCGGCGGCGACCCTGCTTCCTCTCAAAGAATGGGCAAAGACCTTTGTCGACCTCGTGCAGAGATTTGGTGCTTGGGGAGTCGTTATCTTCATCGGCATTTACGCTTTGGCGACTGTTCTTTTCGTTCCTGGCTGGATCCTCACCGTGAGCGCCGGCTTGATCTACGGCATCTTCGGCGGCACGGCTGTTGCGCTGATCGGAGCTACTATGGGCGCGCCACTTGCCTTTCTCGTTGCTCGTTATCTGCTGCCAGGAAGGATCGAAAGTGGAGCGAAGGAGAATGACCGGTTCAAGAGTATTGACGAAGCTATTGGCAAGGATGGCTGGAAGATTGTGGGACTACTGCGACTCAGTCCGTTGATACCATTCAATCTTAGCAACTACCTTTATGGTGTGACGTCTATCCGGCTCGTTCCTTACGTGTTGGCTTCAGCAGTGGGAATGCTGCCTGGCACGTTGCTCTATTCTTATCTTGGCGCTGTGGGGAAAGTGACTGTAATTGGTGAAAAATCTGGTCACAGTCCCTTGCAGTATTTGATGCTCGCAGTCGGCCTGCTCGCTACCATAGTTGTGGCAATTTATGTTAGCCGTCTTGGCCGCAAAGCACTAACAAAGTCCGGTTCGACCTAAGCATAAGTGTGGGTCAGCGAGAGCTTATGCGGCGCTTTCCGCAGCGATGACGGCGACTGGACTATCGACGCGTTGCGCCGTGGCATGGGTCTTCATCGATTCGACAGCTTGCGAACCGACGTTGGAGCAAAGTGCTCCGAATTTATAGCAGGTGGAGCAAGCCTGATGATCCAGGCGGAATCCAGTGAGTGAGTCTTGAAGCGTGATTCCCAATTGTGCTCGTGGTTGATCGACGAGGACCGGGCAAACGTGGACTCCGCGATCGCTCACGATGCGGCTGTTGTGGCAAAGAAGTTGTTTCACATCATAACCGACCATCATTTCCTCGGTCACCCAATCGAACTTCTCATAGCCGCGATCGCGCGAAGCTTCTTCGCCGATCTTCAATGATGGTAAAAGCTTCATGCGCGGACGGTCATAACCGATGGCGCGAAGGTGCCTTTTAAACTCCATGAGAAACTCCTCGTCATTTTCGATAGGCCAGGAACGCATCGAGGTGATAATCGGCAAAAAGCCGTGGGCTGCGAGGAGCTTTACTCCAGCCATTGCAGCGTCAAAGGTTCCTTCACCACGGATGGGATCGTTTGTGGCTGGGGAGAATCCATCGATGCTGACACGAATCTCCAAGGAATACTTTGACTCGCCGCGAATCTGAGCGAGCCGCGCGACTTTTTCCTGCGAAAGCCTCGTCGCGTTAGTAAGAACAGTCGCCGGACCCGCCCCGAGCGTAGCTTTCAGGATCTGCATGATGTCTGGATTGATGAATGGCTCTCCGCCCGTGAAGTAGTATTCCTTTACTCCCAGCTTTACCGACTCATCGAGATACTCCTTGAACTGCGCGAACTTCATCGGCCCGAAGGTATGGTTGTCGGGAGCGCATGAGATAAAGCAATGATGACAGCGAAGGTTGCAAAGTGTGCCGGAAATTTGAAACCATACCGCGTCCAGCGAGGTCAGCGGGAGGTAGGGGAAGCGAAGAGGCTGCTTATCCACGCGGCGTCAAAGTCTCGTTCTGAGGATTTCCGCCGTTTGGCCAGAAATCGGATTTGCAAAAGCGTGCGAGCGCCTTCGCCAGATTTCGTTTTTGGGTAGATGCATGTTCATGAAGTCAGCTCATCGGCGCGTTGAATGGAAACTGCTGCCTCGCTTGGCGGCGGCACGATGTTTTCGCGCAAGTTCCCGGCGTAATAGCTGCGATGCAAGCGTCCGGGCGGAAGCCCGCAATGAAACAGCGCGAGGAAAAAAGCGTTTTGCAGCGTCACTTTCCACGCACCCTGATCCATGTGCCGGCGCGGCGAGGTCTTCATCGGCGGATCCAACATCACGATCGCTCCGCTCCGCCGGAGTCGCCGTGAAAATTCCACATCCTCCATCAGCGGGATCGACGCGAAACCGCCGAGCCGGGAAAACATTTCGCGCCGCACAAAAATGCTCTGATCGCCATACAACGTCCCAAAAAGACGGCAGTGCAGCCGCTCCCATTTTTCGAGCCAGAGCAGGTGAGGATGCCGTTCGTCGAACTTCCGATAAAACGCGCCGCCGACGAAATCGCGCCGGCTCATCGCTCGCGCCAGCGCGGAGGTTTGTGCGCGCGTGAGGAGCGAGTCCGCATGATGAAAAAGCAGAACGTCGCCGGTGGCCAGGCTCGCGCCGAGATTCATCTGCGGGCCTCGAGCCGGTTTCGCGACAGTGCAGAATCGAACATTCTCAATCTCCGCGAGATCCTCGAATGTCTCGTCTTCGTTGACGCCGACGAGGATCGTTTCAAGCACGCCAGGAAAAGTTGCCCATTCCTTTGCCAGCTCCGCAACCGCTTTGCTTTCTTTCCAGCACGGCACGATCAGGCTAATGGTCGCCAAAGATTCGCGCGGGCGGCTGACTTGATCGTTCTCCATTAAACTTTGATTTCAAAAACGGCCGCGCGCTCGCTCCTTTGCCGGCAGCACTTCGAGACAAGTAGTCCACCATCCCGTCTCAATAGTCTCGACGAATTCCTCCGGCAAACGCTCCTGCCGCATCTCGGCCGCGAGACTTTGATGGTCGTATCGCAGCGGCACGAAGTCGACCGCGAGCGAGTCGCCGGCAATGTTTAAAATCGCATACCAGACGTTTGTGCCGCCGTCATTTGCGGGCCGGCCAATCGCGCCGCAGTTGACTACATGTTTCCCGTCCGCGACTTCGCGGTGCCAGTGCAAACCGGTGTGTGTGACGACGATGATATCGGCATGAAATTCGTCGCAAAGCCGCGCCAGGAAAGCATCCGCAGCCGATGTCTCCCAAAGAAATTCGTTCGTTTGCCGGGGCGATCCATGGCAAAGCAGAATGTCAAAGCTGCCGACGTGCAGCCGTATTTCTGCCGGCAAAGCTTTGAGCCAATCCTTATTTTCCACTGACGTGTTTTTGAAGGTGTAATCGTAGGAAAGTTTCGCGAAATAGTTGTCCAGCGCGTCGGTGTAGCCGCAATGGCAATCGACAAGTCCGTTACCGACGGAATGGTCGTAATTTCCCTGCACCACCGGAATCGCGCTCTCCCAAAGCAACGGAAACACCAAGTCCGGGTGCGGTCCAAACGCGCCCAGGTCGCCGAGGCAATACGCTTTGTGAATCCCGCGCTTTTTTAAATCGTCGATCACCGCTCGCAGCGCGAGATGATTGCTATAAACGCCGCCAAAAACCGCGATCTGTTCCGTCGACGGAGCGCCGCTCATTCTCAGATTTTCGCGAGCTCCAGCGGTTGCCATGCAATGACCATTAGCAAAGATACGAAACTTTGTCCGGCGTGGGATGCAGGCGCGATTATTTTGATGTGTCGATTACTTGCAAGCTTCGCGCAGCCGTGATCGGCTGAGGGACTTTTCGATGAAAAAAAGAATCGCGATCATTGGCGCAGGCCCGATCGGTATCGAGGCGGCGCTCGCGGCCACCTCGACAGGATTCGACGTGGAAGTTTTCGAGCGCGGCGAGCTCGCCGATTCCGTGCGAAAATGGGGACACGTCCGGATGTTCTCGCCATTCGGGATGAATTCTTCGCCCGAAGGACGCGCGCGGCTGGAACGATGCGGCTTCGCACTACCGCAAAATGAAGCGCTGCTGAGCGGCGCGGAATTCGTGCAGAGCTATCTGACGCCGCTCGCAGAATTGCTTGCGGCGTCCATTCATCTTCACACTGAAGTCCTCGCCATCGGCAGAAAAGGAATACGCAAAACGGAAATGATCGGCGATCCCGCGCGTGCGCAGCGGCCTTTCCGGCTCATGTTCCGCGAAAAAGATGCAGAGCATTTTTCCGAGCATGATTTTGTTTTTGATTGCAGCGGCACATTTCTGAATCCGAACCCGCTCGGCGACGCTGGTCTCCCTGCATTGGGCGAAATGGCGATGCGTGATTCCATTTCATACGGGATTCCTGATGTTCGCTATTTTTCCGGCCGACGGATTTTGGTGGTTGGCGGCGGACATTCCGCGGCGACGCTGGTTCGCGGTCTTTCCGAGGTCGGCGCGGCGATGACGTGGTCGATCCGCAAGTCACTTGCAGTTCCATGCTCGCGCATTCCCGACGATCCTCTCACGGCGCGCGATGAACTTTCACGCGAAGCGAATGCGATCGCGGAGAAGATCGATTTTCGCCCCGGCACAACGGTTCAGGCCGTTCGAAAAAATGGATCAGGTGTGTCGGTCCTTTTGGAGCGCGACGGCGCCGAGGAAAATCTGCACGTCGATCACATCCTCGCCGCGACCGGATTTCGACCGGATCCAAATCTCGCGCGCGAGCTACAAGTGCAGACCTGCTGGGCCACGGAAGGCGCTTACCATCTCGCTGCGCAGCTCCTCGGCGAAGAAGCCGGTGACTGCCTCGCGGCACCGATGAGCGGAGTGGAGACGCTGTTTCATCCCGAGCCGGGCTACTTCATTCTCGGCATGAAAAGTTACGGACGCAGTCCCGATTTTTTGATTCGCACCGGTCATCAGCAAATTGCCGCGGTGCTCGCTCACTTGGAAAAATAGCAACGGCAGATTTTCTGTCGCAGCTTGATGGACCGCGATTTAAGGTTCAGCCGATGTCACTGCTCATCAAAAACGGCGAGATCGTCACGGCCGACGAGCGCTTTGTGGCGGATATTTTTTGCGAGGACGAAACGATCACGCGCATCGGTCGCAACCTCGAGACGCCGCCTGGCTGCGAAGTGATCGATGCCGCGGGAATGTATGTCTTCCCCGGATTCATCGATCCGCACGTGCACATTTATTTGCCGTTTATGGGGACGTTTGCAAAGGACACGCATGAGACTGCAAGCCGCGCGGCGCTCATCGGCGGGACGACGACTTTCATTGAAATGATATGCCCCGCGCGCGGCGATCGGGCGCTGGAGGCATTCGAGCTTTGGCTCGGAAAGGCGCAGGGAACGAGCGCGTGCGACTTCACGTTTCACATGGGCGTCACGCGTTACGACGAGGAAACGGAGCGCGATCTCGAAGAAATCGTCCGGCGCGGAGTGGCGAGTTTCAAAGTTTTTCTCGCTTACAGAGGCGCCTTCGGAGTGACCGATGAGGAGCTATACAAAACGTTAACGCTCGCTCGCAAACTCGGCGTCATCACCACCGCGCATTGCGAGAATGCGGACCTCGTTCTGGAGCTGCAGAAAAAACTCCTCGCCGAGGGAAAGACCGGTCCGGAATGGCACTACTGGAGCCGTCCGCCGGCAGTTGAGGCGGAAGGCGTGCATCATTTGACCACGTTTGCCGGCATCACTGGCGCGCACGTTTACATCGTTCATCTGAGCTGCGCGGAAGCATTGCGCAACGCGATGCGAGCGTCGGAGCGCGGTGTCAATGTTTGGGTGGAAACTTTGATCCAATATCTGCTGCTCGATCGGACCGCGGCAGAGGCGAACTTCGACGGCGCGAAAAATGTGATGTCACCTCCGCTGCGCGATAAATCAAATCAGGCAGTGCTCTGGAACGCGCTTGCAAAAGGATTTGCGAGCACGCTGGCCACCGATCACGCGCCATTCGACTTTGCGACGCAGAAGCAAATGGGGCACGACGATTTCACAAAAATTCCGAATGGGATTCCTTCGCTGGAAGACCGTGTGAATTTGTATTTCACGCATGGCGTCAAAACTGGCCGCATCGATCTGCATCGTTTCGTGGAAACGGCGAGCACGAACGCGGCAAAGATTTTTGGCTTATTCCCGCGGAAAGGGACGATCCAACTTGGCAGCGATGCCGACCTCGTGGTTTACGATCCTGATTATCGCGGCACGATCTCCGCGAAAACGCATCACATGAACCTCGATTACAACTCGTTCGAGGGGATGGAAATATCCGGGCGGCCGCACGTGGTAACGGTTCGCGGCAAAGTCGCGGCGCGCGATGGAGAATTCGTCGGAGACGCGAAACGCGGGCAGTTTTTAATGCGCCTGCCCACGCATTTTTAAACAAATGTGAGCGCGGGTTTGCGCTACTTTTTTTAGTCGTGTTTGCGGAGCGGAACTGGTTTGTGCGGCAGGAACTTTTTCCCGATCAACCAGTCGAGCGAAAATATGCCCGGGCCGAAAACGAAAATCAGAACCGACGCCAACAGAAACAAAAAAGCGGCGTCGGAGACGAACGCATCGGGATCGTGAAAGATATTGAGCACCGTCTGTCGGCTCGCGGTGAGGTAGGCGACGCAAAAGTTGATGATCAGCGGGATCGTGATCAAGCGCGATGCGAGACCCACCAGCAGCAAGAGCCCGCAAACGCATTCCGTGAGTCCGGATATATAAACATTCAGCACCGGAAACGGCACTCCCCATTCAGTGAAGCGCTGCGCCATCGCCGGCACGTCGGAAAGATGCGCATGGCCGGAGACGAACATCTGCCAGCCCCAATAAAGACGGATCAAAAGAAGAAGCGGCGATTGCAACTTGCTTGCAAGTGCAATCAACCAGCCATAAGCCGAAGCGAGCATTGGGATCATTTTTGAAAGCGGCAAAACCAGCCGAGTGAAGTCCAGTTATCGAACCAATCTTTGATCTGCACCGTCCAGTCGACATCGACACGGGTGGATGCGGAAAGCGCATCAACACAGGCTTCCTCGACCGTTGCGCCGGCGCGAAGTGCGTTGAGAATTGCGAACGCTTCCGCGTCAAGGCGCTTGTAGTAAAGCATGTTGTCGTGACGGTGGACGGAGAGGTAAATGCACTCGCGCCGCGGGAGTCGGATGCGTTTTTTGCGCGAGAGATCGCGCGGCATTGCATCGACCACGTTGCTCGCCTCGCTTCGAAGAACGTCTATGTCGCGTTTTTTCACCGCGAGCAAAAATTCGTCCACGGCAAAATTTACTTCCAAGAGTGAAAGGTAAGGCTGCAAGCCGAGCCGCAGCTTGTCCGGCGTCGTATCGAGCACATCGTCTGGCGTGATTGCGCGGCGTGCTTCGCCATCGAAAGCGACGACCTGTGCCCATTCGAAGCGCGCCATGTCGAGCGCGAGTTCTTCGCGCGGCGCGGTCCAGTGCGGTTCCTCGCGCAGGAATTGCTCGAGCCGGCTGCCGAGATTGCGCAGCGTGAAAGAGGCCGATTGATATTTCGCGAGATAAGCCGTCGCCAGCTTCATGAATCGGCGCTCGCCGAGCACCGCGCGGAGTCCGGGATAATCTTCGTAGAGACAATCAAGGATGCGAAACCAATAGCAGCGATTGTAAATTTCGAGCCGATCGAATGACGTGAGCCGGTCGTTCGGCTTGATGAATTGCGCCGCAAAATCGCGCATGTCGCTGCCGTCCGTCCAGCGCGGCTGCATGCGATCCTCGGCGGTAAGCGGGCGGAAAAGTGCGCCGGCCATCTGCTGCTGCAGATCCTTCAACCGCGCGCGCGAATGCGCATCAGGCAGCGGGCGAAGTGGCGAGCTGATCGACGAACTTGTTGGCTTTGAGCGCTTCATTATGGACTTCGTCAAACGACGGGATGCGGTCATCCCATTCGAGCAGAGTGGCGGTGCGTCCGACGAGCTTGATCGCGTGCTGATACATTTTCCAGACGGGATCGAGCACCGGATGATCGTGCGTATCGAGGATGAATTTTTCGAATTTTGAATGCCCCGCAATGTGAATCTGCCCGACGCGATGGTGCGGGACATTGTTTAAATAATCGTAAGGATCAAAATTGTGGTTCTGCGACGAGACATAGATGTTGTTCACATCGAGCAAAATTCCGCAGTCCGCGCGCTCGGCGACCTCGCTCAGAAATTCCCACTCGGTCATTTCCGATGCGTGAAATTCTGCGTAGCTGCTGACGTTTTCCACGCAAATCGGGACCTCGAGAAAATCGCGCGCTTCGCGGATGTTGTCCGCCGTCGCCTGCGCCGCGCCGAACGTGTAAGGCATCGGCAGCAGGTCGTGCGTGTAGCGTCCATCGACGCTGCCCCAGCAAAGATGATCGCTGAGCCACGGCGTGTTTGTGCGCTTCACGAGTCGTTTTAATTTTTTTAAATGCTCGCGGTTCAGCCGATCCGCGGAGCCAAAATACATCGCGACGCCGTGCTGCACCACGCGGTATTGCTCGAGGATTTGGTCGAGCACTTCGAGCGGCCGTCCGCCATCGACCATGAAGTTTTCCGAGATGATTTCGAACCAATCGACGACCGGTTTTTCCGCCAGGATGTGCCGGTAATGCGGCACGCGCAGGCCGATGCCGATGCCGTATTCGGTAAAATTATTGAAAGGATTTGCCGGCATTTTCTTTTGAAAGCGAGGGTCGGAGGATTAAACTCCGGCCCTCGCCAACAATGCTTCGGCCGCTCGCCGCTGGGCAAGCGGCCGCAATGCTTTTGCTAGTGGTTTTTGCTGCCGTCGGTGGCGCAGCCGCCTTTTCCTTTGCAGGAATTTTTCCCTTTGCAGCCGTTGTCTCCGGACTTGCAACCGCCCTGGCCTTTGCAGGCGTTCGCGCCTTTGCACGAATGTTTGTCGCTGCTGTCGGCCATCGTCTGGAGCGATGTGCCGGCTTTGACGATGGGACTGGATGTGGTGGATGCCTGCGCGCTCGTGGCGGCCGCTCCGCTCATCAAACCGGCGATTGCTGCGCCGGCGATTAGTGCTTTTGATTTCATGTTTTTGCTTCTTTCTTTTTGTTTCTGCTTTGTCGCTCCGATGCCGCTCCGACACACATCGAAGACAGATTGGAACGAATGTTTCCTATGCCGTTAAAGGCCGTTGGTCACTTCCATTATGCGCGAAGTGGTTGAATCCAGATGCGTATTTTCGCGGCTCCGCGGTTGTGCGATGGACGGGCGCCAGCGCGATGTTTGGGGAATGGCGTAAAAGTTTTCGCGCGAACGGCGTCAGCGAGCTCTGGCATCAAGGTTCTCGCGCTCGAACAAAATTCTCTGCGGCCGAGAACCTTGATTTTAGCTTGGCCGCAGGGCGCGGCCACTGTTTCATCGCGCGATGTCGAGCCAATTCGGGCAGCTTTTTCGCATTGCCACCTGGGGTGAATCGCATGGCGGCGGTGTCGGCGTCGTGATCGATGGCTGCCCGCCGCAGATCGAGATTTCGCAGGAGGACATTCAGCGTGATCTCGACCGTCGCAGGCCCGGGCAAAGCGAAATCGTGACGCCGCGCGCGGAGGAAGATCGGTGTGAAATTTTGTCCGGCGTTTTTGAGGGACGCACGCTCGGGACGCCGATCGCGATGCTCGTGCGCAACAAAGATGCGCGGCCGGAGGCTTACACGGAGATGCAGACGATGTATCGGCCGTCGCACGCGGACTTCACCTATGACGCAAAATTCGGCATCCGCGATTGGCGTGGCGGCGGACGCGCATCGGCGCGGGAAACGATCGGGCGCGTGGCGGCGGCAGCGGTGGCGAAGCAAGTGCTCAAGACGCTCGCGCCGAAGCTGGAAATCGTCGCGTTTGTAAAATCGATCCATGAGTTGACGGCCGAGGTGGACGTCGAGCGTGTCACTTTCGAGCAGGTGGAGAGCAACATCGTCCGCTGCCCGGACGAAAACATCGTCGGCCGGATGATTGACTTGATTAAAACGATGCGCAGCAGCGGCGATTCGGTGGGTGGCGTGATCGAGTGCGTGGTGCGTGGCGCACCGCCTGCTTTAGGAGAACCTGTGTTTGACAAACTCGAAGCTGATTTAGCGAAAGCGATGATGAGCCTGCCGGCGACGAAGGGCTTTGAAATCGGCAGCGGCTTTGCCGGGACGCGGCTGACCGGCTCGCAGCATAACGACCCGTTTGTCATGCGCGAAGGCGCGGTGCACACGGCGGCGAACCGCTCCGGCGGCGTGCAGGGCGGCATCAGCAACGGCGAGCCGATTTTTTTCCGCATCGCATTTAAACCGACCGCGACGATCGCGCACAAGCAGCAGACCGTGACGACGGCGGGCGATGAAGTGGAACTTTCCGCGCGCGGGCGTCACGACCCGTGCGTGCTGCCGCGCGCCGTGCCGATGGTCGAGGCGATGGCTGCGCTGGTTTTGTGCGACCACGCGTTGCGCCAGCGCGCGCTATGTGGAAAAGTATGAGTCGGCATGTCTGACGAAGCCGATAGCTGGCAGGCGATTTTTTTTGCTTCCGCGGCGATTTTCATCGCCTATCAAATGTTCCGCGGCTGGCGGCTCGGAGTCGTGCGGCAGCTCGTCAATCTTTTCGCCTTGATCCTCGCCTACGGCGTCGCGATTTTCGGCGGCACATCGGTCGTGCCGGTGCTCCGGCCGCTCGGGTATCCTGACTTCATCGTCTCGCTCGTCGCCGGCTCAATCATGGCGTCGCTCGTGTTTGCCTCGATTTCATTTTTGGGGCGCATTTTGTTTCGCCGGACCAATCAGCAAGGGCTTGGCCTGCTGCGACTCGGCTACGGCGTCGGCGGTTCGTTCATCGGGATGGTCTTTGGATTTTTAACGGTCTGGTTGGTAGTCCTCGCGATCCGTTTGCTCGGGACGGTCGCCGCCACGGAAGCGAGCGCTGCGGAACCGGCCGTGCACAAGTTGCGCGCGCGCACACCCGCCGAGGCGTTCAGCGACAGCATCGTGCACATGAAAAGTTCGCTCGAGCAAGGAACCGCCGGCGAGATTGTGCAACGGATCGATCCGCTCCCCGCCAAGGTTTACAAGGTCGCGCAAAAAGTCGGCCTCGTGGCGTCAAACGCGGATAAGATGCAGCGTTTTCTCAGCTATCCGGGCGCGCGCGAGCTGGCACTGCATCCGCGCATCGTGGCGCTGCAACGCGACCCGGCAGTCACGCGCGAAGTCGCGTCGCGGAACTATCTCGGGCTGATGAAAAATGAAAGCGTCGTGCGCGCTTTAGACGATCCCGAAGTGACCAAGCTTGTGCGGAATTTCGAGCTGGAAAAGGCGCTCGATTACGCCTTGCAGCAGTAGCTGCTATTCTTTCTGCTCCTCAAAAGCGGGCGAGTCGGTGATGACAGCCTTGCGAACTTCACTCGTGATGCCGGCGGGAATTCCCGGCGACGACTGCGGGTGAAAATGATCGATATCCAGGCCGTCGATGTCGTTAAACATTGCCGCAGGCCGAAGATCAGGCGCCTTGAAATCGACGTGGATGTTTGACAGCTCCAGGTCGCGAACATGCCGCGCGAAAATGCCATAGGCAGGCAGCGTCCCGATGCTTCCGGGCTCCGGGTAACCGCCGCCAAGTTCCTTCGGGACGATGGCCGCGTCTTCCGCAGTGCCGCCTCCTTTGCTCGTGAGGCGGATGTTTTGCAGTGTGACGCCGACGATCGGCTGCCCCGGCAGACCCATGATCTGGATGCCGCTCATTTTACTGACGCCATCGGCGATGACGTTTGAGATCAAAATATTTCGCATCCGGCTGGGCTTTGTCGTGTCCGGCGAGCGGTTCCGTTTGCCGAGCGTCAGGTAAATCGCGTAGTCGCCCACGTTGGTCATCGTGAGATTGGTGACGGTGATATTTTCCAAAATGCCGCCATCCACTTCCTCGAGCGCGAAGCCTTTGCAATTGCGAAAACTGCAATTTGAAATCGCGCAATTGCGGAAGCCGCCGGTCGCCTCGGTGCCGAATTTGATGCGCCCGTAGCCGCTGCCTTTCATCGTCCCATCGAGCAGCGTTCCTTCCTTGAAACCGGAGACCTGGCAGTTTGCGATCAGCAAATTTTCGGTGAGACGGACTTCGCCGAGTGCATAAGTGCTTTTCGGGCAAATGCCATCGTCGCCGGGTGAATTCACGCGGCAGTTGGAGACGGTCGTGTTGCGGCAGCAATCGAGATCCATGCCGTCGCGATTCGTGTCAATGGTGACATTTTCGATCGTCACATCGTCGCAGCCGGTGAAAAGAATCGCGAAGTGTCCGCCGTGAAAAATCGTGACGTCGCGCACGACTACGTTGCGGCAAAGTTTTAACGCGAGCGCCTTGTTGCCGAGCCGGACGGGCGGGGCGGGCGTGGTCAGCGGCGGATTGATGTTGTTAAAGCTGACCATCGCATCGAGCGAGCCATCGGAGCTGACGAGACCGCCGCCGTTGATCATGCCGTGGCCGGTGATGGAAACATTCGTCAAGTTTTCACCCCAGATGAGGCTGTTGTGGAAATAGCAATGGCCGCCGTCCTGAAAACCGCCGAAGCGATACGGCTCGGTCTCATCGTAAGCGTTCATGCTCTGCGGCGCGCCGATGATGGTCGCGCCGGCATCGATGAGCAAATGGATGTTGCTCTGCAGATGAATCGAGCCGCACAAATAATTGCCGGCCGGAACGATCACCGTCCCGCCGCCGGCCTTTGCAGCCGCGTCGATCGCGCGGTCGATCGCAGCGTTGTCCAAAGTTTTTCCGTCACCGACTGCGCCGAATTTCCGGACGTTAAAAAACACGGCGGCATCCGTTTCGGCCGCGCAAACTTTTTCGGCGAAGCCGGAGAAAATAAACAGCGCCGCGAGCGGCAAAATGCATTTCGCGCGGAGCAAAATCTGGAGAGAAAACATGCTTGCCTTTCGCAACTACTTTTTGCTTTCCGCCAAAAGTTTGTTGAGGAGCGGGTCCATCGCGTCGGCCCAAATTTTGTAACCGGCTGCGTCGGGATGGAGACGATCTTGGCTCAGCCCTTTCCAGTTCGTGTCGCTTTTGCCATCGGCGGTTGTCGTGTTGACGGCCGGCATCAACGGCACCAGATCGAGCCAGAAAACTTTTTTGTCATCGGCATATTTTTTAATGATTTCGTTCGTCGCCATCATCGTATCCTGCGCGCGCTGGTTCGGCATGATGCTGACCAGAATGATCTTCGCCTCGGGAAAAATTTCCTCCGTCTTATCGAGCACCGCTTTGACGCCCGCGGCAATTTCCGGCGGCGTGTTCATGCGGTTGTTGGTGCCGATCATGATGACCGCGACCTTTGGCTTGAGGTCTTTGATGTCCTGATGGTCGAGCCGCCAGAGCACGTTTTGTGTTTTGTCGCCGCCGACTCCGAAATCGAGCGCATTGCGCGACGCGTAATCTTTTTCCCACAGCTCCTTGCCCGCGCGCACCCAGCCTTCGGTGATCGAGTCGCCGATGAAAATGATGTCACACGGCTTGCCTTTGATCGCAGCGACGCGAGCTTCGCACGCATCCATCGGACTCGGTTTTTTGACAAAGCGCGCATTGTCCGGCGTGGTGGTGCTGCCGGTCGTTTGCGCGTTTGCGGAGGCGAGAGAAAGAAGAACGGAGGCGAAAAGGGGAACGAGGAATTTCATGCGCGACTTATCCGCCGGGATGCCGGATGTTGGCAACCAATATTCGTGTTTTTGAAAAGCGATCGTTGCTTGATTGAGAGCAAAGTTAAATCGTAAAAAAACGCGCATCCCGCCATTCATCACCTTTGAAAATTCCATGATCCGAAAAGCATTCATCATGTCCGTCAACGCCGGCAGCGAAGAAGAATATGAGCGCCGGCACAACCCGATCTGGCCCGAGCTCGAGCAGACTTTGAAGGAGCACGGCGCGCACAATTACACGATCTTTCTCGACGCTGAAACGCGGCAGCTTTTTGGCGTCGTGGAAGTCGAAGACGAGCAGCGCTGGAACGCGATCGCGCAGACGCCGATCTGCCGGAAATGGTGGGCGCACATGCAGGAGATCATGCCGTCAAACCCTGATCACAGCCCGATCGCGAGGGAATTGCGCGAAGTTTTTCATCTCGCCTGACGAATCGCGCGTGCGACTGCATGCGCCGCGCGCGGCGAGTTTTTCTTGATGACAAAGTTTGCATTGTTCGGCATCGGCGGCATCGGCGCGTATCATCTCGCTGCGATCGAGCGGCAGGAAAAAGCCGGGCGCGCGCAACTCGTTGCCGTGGCCGATCCGACGGCCGATCGATTGCCCGCGCAAAAGGCCGCGCTCGAATCGCGCGGAGTCCGCTGGCACATGGACTATCGCGATCTGCTGCGCGAGGAGTCGCAGCTCGATGCGGTGGTGATTGCGACGCCGATTCCGTTTCATTTTGAGATGGCGCAGGCATGTCTGGAGCGCGGCGTTTTTGTGAACCTGGAAAAGCCGCCGGTGCCATTGCTCGCGCAGCTTCGGACTTTGATCGCACACGATGGATCGGAGCGCGTGAGCGTCGGTTTTCAAATGATCGGCTCGCGCTGCGTGCAGGCTTTGAAGGATCTGATTTGCGCGGGAAAAATCGGCGAGGTGCGCGAGATTTTTGCCGGCGGTTGCTGGCCGCGGCTCGGCAATTATTACAGCCGCGCGCGGTGGGCCGGAAAGATGGCACTCGATGGCCGGCCGATCCTCGACGGGCCCGCGACGAATGCGCTCGCGCATTTGATCCACGACATCATGTTTCTCGCGGCGGAGGGTCGCGAAGATTTTGCCGTGCCGGTGGAAGTGGCAGGAGAATTGTATCGCGCGCGGCCGATCGAAAGTTACGACATCGCCTGCATGCGCGGGCGGTTTTCGTCGGGAACAAAGTTCAGCCTCGCGGTCACGCACGCGACGCAGCAAGCCCTTCCTTTTCAAATGGAAATCCGCGCGAGCAACGGCTGGGCACGGCTCTCAAACGACGGCGCCCTCCTCGAGACGAGCTGCGGAATCGAGATGAGCGAACCTGAGACGACGCAGCAACTTCTTCATCACGATTACGATCATCTGCTCGATGTGATTGAGGGACGCAGCGAACGTTTTCGCACTCGTTTGCGCGACACGGAAGGTTTTGTCAGCGCGACGAATGGGATGTTTGTTTCCTCCGGCGGAATTCATGAAATCGATCCCGCAGCGATCCGGTGCTACGCCGGCGAAGAGGGCGAGGGATTTGACGTCGCGCACTTGCACGAGGCTGTGCTGGAGACGTTGCGAAGCGGGAAATTGTTTTCCGAGCAAGGCTTCGCCTGGGCTGTGGCCGCGCCGAAAAATGTCGCGCTCGATCCGGTGGAATTGACGCGGCAAATGGAAAAATTCGACACGACAAATCGCGACGCGCAGAGTGTGCCCTAAAATTTGAAACGCGCTTTTTTGTGGCGGCCGTCGATTCAGGCTTGCCCGGGAGTCGTTCGCCGAATCTGCCGGGCACCGAAGCCGGAAACGTCAGTATTTCGCGACAGGCTAAATTTTCTTGGCTGCGAAAAATTTGACCCTTACCGCTGTTAAACTCCCCGTAAATAAGTGCAGAAAGTCATCGAAACCGCTTATACACGACCGAAAGGGTCGCGTGCCATCCACCGTCACGTGCTGCTGTTGCAAGCCTGGTGGGAGGAGCGGCTCCATCGCGGCGTCGGGATCTATGCGGCGCAACACGGCTGGGTCCTCGATAGCTCGATGCGCGCGCACCATCGGCTGCCGCCCGAGCCGTGGGTCGGCGACGGAATCATCGCGCATTGCGGCAAATCGCGGCTCGATTCGGACATCGTCGACTTTGCGCTTCGGAGCAGACTTCCAGTGGTCGAGACGCAGATCACGGAATGGCTGCCGGGTGCCGGGCGGGTCACACTTTGTCATTCAAAAATCGGCCAGATGGGCGCCGAGCATTTGCTTTCGCTCAATTTCCGCGACCTCGGTTTCGTCAGCTTTGAGGATAACGCGCTCGAGCTTGCGCGCAGGAAAGCTTTCCGCGAAGCGGCCGAAGCGGCGGGCGCGCGGTTCCATTATTTGAACTACGCGAATCTGGTTTCGCAGCTTGCTTCACTGCCGCGGCCGATGGCGCTGATGGCCTCGAACGACGCCAATGCCGTCAATGTTCTCCTCGCGCTCAGCGACGCCGGACGGCGCGTGCCGGAGGAATATGCGATCCTCGGCGCTGACGATGCGGAGATTGTCTGCGACCTCGCGCTGGTTCCGCTGAGCAGCGTGAACTGCAATTACGAGCAGCAGGGATACGAGGCGGCGGCGCTGCTCGACAAGATGATGAATGGCGAAGCGGCGCCGCGGGAAGCGATCATCATCAACCCGGCGGGCATCACGGTGCGGCGGTCGACGGATGCGATTGCGTTGAGCGATGTCGACAGCGCGCGCTTCCTC
Organism: uncultured Verrucomicrobiae bacterium; assembly: GCA_963836755.1. Lineage (GTDB taxonomy): Bacteria > Verrucomicrobiota > Verrucomicrobiia > Chthoniobacterales > Chthoniobacteraceae > JAJPJG01. The sequence goes on from CAWIKF010000002.1 coordinate 632,660, forward strand.
CGTTACCTGCGCGACAATTATCTTGAGCACGAAACGTTGAGCTCGATGGCGCACAAAATCGGCGTGTCGCTGCGCAAGGTGCAAATGATTTTTCGCAAGGAACTTGGCCACGGTCTGCTGGACGAGCTGATCCGGCTGCGGGTGGAGCATTCAAAAAAATTGCTCACCGATTCCGAGATGAAGATCGAGACGGTGGCCACTGAAAGTGGATTCACCAGCAGGTTTCACTTCATTCGCGCGTTCAACCGCGTCACCGGCATGACGCCGAAGCGGTATCGGCTAAACGCGAAGGAAGCGGCTCAGGACAGCGTCCGGAGCCCTGCGATGAAGCTGTAACTTTGACCCGCTTTCATGGGTAAAACACGGACCGTCTCGCCGAGGCGCACCTGACATTCGCCATCGCGATCCGCGCGGATCGTGGCTTTGGACAATTGTCCGCCTTCCCAGCTGATCGCGACTTCGTAGCCGCCGCGCGCGCGCAGGCCGCTGATTTCGCCCATCGGCCACGCGGCGGGCAGCGCGGGCAGCAGCTCGATCTCGCCGTTCTGCGACTGCAAAAGCATCTCGGCAATGCCGGCCACGCCGCCAAAGTTGCCGTCGATCTGAAACGGCGGACAGGTGTCGAAAAGGTTCGGCAGCGTGCTGCCCGCGAGCAATTCCGCGAGCATCTTGTGCGCATGGTCGCCGTCGCCGAGGCGCGCCCAAAAACAAATCTTCCACGCCTTGCTCCAGCCCGTGCCGCCGTCGCCGCGCAGCTCCAGCGTCCGCTTTGCCGCCGCCGCGAGTTCGGGTGTTCCGCGCCGCGAAATCTGCGCTGCCGGATGCAGCGCAAAGAGATGCGAGACATGCCGATGGTCTTCCTCCGTTTCCAGAAAATCGTGCTGCCATTCCTGCAACTGCCCGCGCGCGCCGATCTGAAACGGCGGCAACTTTGCCAGCGTGCTTTCCAGCGTTTCGCGAAAGTCGGCATCGGCTTCGAGAATTGCGGCTGCGCTGATCGTATGGCGAAAAAGTTCGCGGATGATGCTGATGTCCATCGTGCTGCCGGCGCTGATGCTGGCGATGACGCGCTTTCCGTCCGCGTGGTTGTAAAAAAATGTGTCTTCCGGCGAAGTGCCAATGGGCGTCGTCAGCCGGCCTTCATCCTCCACCAGCCAGTCGAGGTAAAAAAGCACCGCCTCCTTCACGAGCGGATACGCCGTTTCCAGAAAAGTCCGATCGACGGAAAAGCGGTAGTGCTCAAAAAGATCGATGCAGAGCCAGCCCGCGCCATTGGGCCAATAAGCGGCCACCGCAGTGTTATCGACGGGCTGCGCCTCCCGCCAAAGCGTCGTGTTGTGATGCGCGACCCAGCCGCGGCAGCCATACATCTCCCGCGCGACGCGCCGGCCATCGACCGCCAGCTCGTGCGGCATGCGCAGGTAAGGCTCGGCGCATTCGGCGAGATTTCCCACCTGCGCCGGCCAGTAATTCATCTCGGCGTTAATGTTCAGCGTGTATTGGCACGCCCACGGCGGAATGATTTCCTCGTTCCAAATCCCTTGCAGGTTCAGCGGCTGGCCGCCCGCGCGCGACCCGGCGATCATCAGGTAGCGGCCGAATTGGAAATAGAGCGCCGCGAGCGACGGATCGGGAACTTTGATCCGCTCGTCCGTCGGCAGATTCGAGCTCTCGCCAAGCGCGATGGTCATTCTGCTGAACAACGGGAGGTAATCCGCTTCGTGCCGCTTCCGGAGTTCGGCAAAATCAAAGCGTGACGCCGCTTCAAGCGTCGCGAGCGACTTTGCCGCGGAATCTGCTCCTTCGGTCACCGGGTCTTTGTCGAAGCCGTTGAAACTCGACGCGGCGGTGTAGATGAGCACCGCCTCATCCGCGCCGGAAATTTCCAGCGCATCGCCGACGGCGGAAATGTTCCCGCCGCTGATTTTCACCTCCACCCGCGCGTCGAAAAAAACCCCGCGCCCGTTGTAAAGAACCTGCGCGGCGTTTGGCAGCCGCCGCCCATCCTTGTCCCAAACCTCCGGGTATTTCCACGTATCGCCCTTTTCCTCCACCCAATCGAGAGGGCGGCGCAGCACGAAGCCGGGCACCTGGCCACGCATCGACAGCCGCTCGCCCTCCGCGCGCGTTTCCACCGGATGCGGCGATGCGAGGCGCACGCGGAAGTTCAGGTTGCCGGGCCCGTTGGCGGAGAGGCGAATCGCGATCAGCTCATCGGGATGGCTGGCAAAAATTTCACGCGTGAAGGCAACTCCGCCAGCGGTGTAGCGGATGCGGCAGAGGGCGTTGGCGAGATCGAGTTCGCGCTCGTAATTTTCCGCGGCATCCATGGCGTCAAAGTCGAGGAATAGATCGCCGAGCGGCTGGTAACAGGCCCAGCAGGCGCCCAGCCATTTTTCCTCGACCAGCCGCGACGCCTCGGCGAAATCGCCGCGCGCGAGCGCCGAGCTGATCGCGGCGCGATCGACGCGGGCATCGAGCGGCAAATCGCGGTAGCCGGGATGGCCGGAGACGAGCGTCGATTCGTTCAATTGCAGGCGCTCCTGGCTGACGCCGCCAAAGATCATCGCGCCGAGCCGTCCGTTGCCGATCGGGAGCGCCTCGTCCCAGATCGCCGCCGGCTTTTTGAACCAAAGTTTTAAATCGCTCATGGGAGGAATTCTGCTGCAAGTCGTCTCATTTCGCCGGCTTTTGCGCAACATTTCGATTGGAGTTTGGGAGGCGAACGCCAACCTGCATGCATGCGGAATGGTTCTGGAAGGATGCGGAACGGTTCTGGAAGCACGCGGAACCGTTCCGTATTCATGGGGAGACTCTCCGGAGCGATGCGGAGTTCTCTGGACCGGTGCGGCGCCACTCTGGAAAGATACGGAGCCATGCGGGGGGAATGCTTCGCATACTTTCACGCAGGCTACGGAAGGAGGCTTTTTCCACGCGGCGCGCTCTTTAAACGTTGACAGCCGCGTGAACATTCCTGACTTATCTTTTCATGAAATGTTCCCCTCGCTTTTTGCTGCTTGTTTCGATTTTCACCGGGCTTTTCGCCACAATTTGTGGAGCGGCGCCGCGGGCTGGCGCGCCGATGAAGATTTTGCGCGACGGGCAGGCAAGATACAAAGAGATCGACCAATCGAAACTCCCCGCAGGCACGGCGCCGAAGCTTTTCGCCGGGGAAATCAGCGGGATGACGTTCGATCTTTTTGTCCGGCAAGTCGCGGCGCAGACGGTGACGATCGAGATGGGGTTTGTCGATACGCAAGGGAAGGGGCCGTCGCAGAATGCGTTTTCGCTGGCGGCGAATGGTTTCCCGCTCGATGCAAATCTCGATGTCTGGGCGAAGGCCGGCGGCGGGTTTAAGCCGTGGGTGACGAAGATGCCGTTCGTGCACGGGGGCGGCGCGCTTTCGCTTTTGTTCACAGGTCTCGGGAAGCCGGCGTTTGTCAGCTATGTGCGGATCACCGGTGCGGACGGCCAGGAAATCGCGTTCGGGACGGCGTCCGACTGGCAAAAGCCGGAGCGGTTGACGCTGCTCGATTCGCGCTCGCGTCCGTTTCACCATGTGAAGGTGGGCGACGTGGCGTTTTTCGACGTGGATCACAGCCCGGTCGGTTCGTGGTCGACTTTCATCTACGGGATGGAAAACAGCGGCGGCGTGCAGTCGTGCAAACAGCCGGGCGGGGAAGGGACACTGATTCCAGACCAAGGCGTGATCATCGCGGTGAAAAATGGAGACTCGATGCGGCTGATGCCTTTTGCCTCGAAGCAGCCGGGAATGCCGAAGACGGCGCTGATCGGCGAGAAGGAGGTCACGCGGACGCTTGGTCCCTGCACCGACACCTGGAAAATCCCGGGCGGCGTGAGCTGGACGCATTACACGCCGGTCTGGAAAATGGACGATTGGGAGAAGGCGACGCCGGAGGAAAAGCGGCGGTTCGTTTTGCCGGTGACATGGATGCAATACAAAATCGACAACCGCTCGGGAAAAGAGGAGACGCAGTTGCTTTTCAGCCTGGAGCAGCCGGCCGCGCCGGCGCAGGAGTGGAAGGGCTTTGATGGTTACGTGGTTGAGGAGAACACTTCCATCGCGGTAAAGAAGGGTGACGCGAATTTGCTGACCAGCGAACAGGTGAAGAAGGAGTTTAACCTTGATGGGGCGACGTCGGCCTTTTGCGTCCATGTGCCCGCGGGACAGGAGAAGGTGGTCACTTTTTACATCGCGCAATATAAGCCGGGCGTCGTCGCGGAGTTGAACGAAAAGCCACTCCGGCTGATGTGCGATGCTTTATACAAAGACATCGACGACATCCTGACGACCGCGCAGGCGAGCCTGCCGGCAGTCATCAGCCGGTGCGAGGAAGTGGACAAAAAGCTGGCCGCTTGCAAGGAGGACGATGAGCGGAAGTTCCTCGCCGCGGACACGGTCCATTCCTACCAATTCAACACCGTCCTCGAGGCGACGGAAAAGATGGAGCCAGTCTGGTCAGTCATCGAGGGCGAATGCTCGTGCATCAATACCTTCGACCTGACGGTGGACCACGTCTTCTACGAACTTTCGATGCATCCATGGACGGTTCGTAATGAGTTGGACAACTTCACAAATACCTTTTCCTACACCGACGAGCTCTCGCTGCCGGGGCAGACGCAGCGCTTTCCCGGCGGTATTAGTTTTTGCCACGACATGGGCAGCCGGCTGAGCTTTTCCTCAAAGGCCAAAGGAGCGCGCTACTCGAATTTGATGACGCAGGAGGAGCTGCAAAACTGGATCATCTGCGGCGCACTTTACTGGAAGAAGACCGGCGACAATGGCTGGCTGGAGAAGAACAAGGAGGTTTTCAATGACGCGCTGAAATCGATGCAGCTGCGCGATGATCTCGATCCCAAGAAGCGGGACGGCATTACTACCTACGTCTCGAATCGCGGCGAAAAGAGCGGCGAGATTACGACCTATGACGCGATGGACGCGAGCCTGCAGCACCCGATCGACAGCCTTTACATCGCCGGCAAATCCTTTGCGAGCTACGCGATGATGGTCCCAGTTTTTCAACAACTGGGCGAAGAGCAGCAGGCGAACGAGGCGAAGGAGGCGGTGACTTACACTGCGAAGGGGATCCTATCGCATTGGGATGAAAGTCGGAAGTCATTCCCGGCGCTGTTCAACGGGTCGACCACCGCGACTTCATCCATCATCCCCGCGGTCGAGGGCCTTGCCTATCCGTATGCGATGGGCCTTACAAAAGAGCTCGCGATGGATGGCCCGAATGGCGACCTGATCCGGCATCTCAAGACCCACATCGAGACGATCCTCGTGCCCGGCGTCTGCATCGATTCCGAGACTGGCGGATGGAACCTTTCCTCCTCCAGCTCGACCACATGGGTCAGCAAGGTCTATCTCAATCAGTTCGTCGTCGAAAATGTGCTCGGCATCAAAAACGCCGCGACTGGAGCGACCGCCGATTCCGCGCACTACGCCTACGAAGTCCTCGGCGCGCCGGCCGTCGGCTGGACCGATCAGTTTTTCACCAGTTCGCACACCGCTTATGGCTGCCGCCATTATCCGCGCGGCGTGACGAGCGCCTTGTGGTGGCTGTGGCCGGAAAATTCGGAAAAGTAAAATCGTCCTGCCGTGGGGCATCGTATGAAAACAGCTGCTCTCATCCGCCGAGCGCTGGGAGTTGTTGCGCTCATCCTGCTCCCTGCTGTTGGTTCCAACGCTGCGGATAAAATTCCCGCACGTGAGCTGCACTGGCTCGAAAGTGAAACCGATGCGAGCGCGCAGCCCGGCACGACGTTCGGCGTCCCGTGGCCGCGCGGAGCCGTCCCCGCAGATACTTCATTCGCCTTGCATGGCGCGGATGGAAAAGCCGTGCCGATGGAGTCGTGGCCGCTGGCTTATTGGCCGGATGGTTCGCTGAAATGGACGGCAAACGCCGTTCCCGCCGGCAGCGGCCTTTCGGGATCACTGCGGCTCGAAATGGGCGAACCGACGCAGCCGGCCGCGCCGCTCTCGCTCATTGAAGAGCCGGATGTCATCGCCGTGGACACCGGCGTCATCCAATGCCGCATCCGCAAGACCGGCCCGTCGTTTATCGAATCGATCACGCGCGGCGGCAAACTTTTGCTGACGGACGGCCGGCTCGTCTGCCGGCTTCGCAGTTCGCCTGACCTCGACGCCGACGGCACGGTGAAACAGGAAAGCTTCATCGGCGAAATTTCCTCAGTGACCGTCGAGTACAAAGGCCCCGTTCGCGCCGTTATTAAAATCGAAGGCCGGCATCATACGCAGAATGGACGCGACTGGCTTCCATTCGTCGTGCGTCTTTATTTTTACGCCGGCGGAGACTCCGTTCGAATCATGCACACGATCACCTTCGACGGCGACCAAACGCATGACTTCATCAGCGGCCTCGGCCTGCGCTTTTCAGTGCCGTTGAAGGAAGAACTTTACGACCGTCACATCCGCTTTGCCGCCGATGGCGACGGCGTCTGGGGAGAAGCGGTGCGCGGCCTGACCGGCCTGCAGACAGATCCGGGTGCGGCCGTGCGCACTGCGCAGGCTGCCGGTTTGAAAACGCCGCCACAGGAATCATGGAACCCGGTCGTCAGCAAAGACCTGAAGTATATCCCGGCGTTCGGCGATTTCACCCTCGCGCAACTTTCCTCCGATGCGTTTGAAATCCGCAAGCGCACCGAGCCGGGGTTCACCTGGCTCAACAGCCTCACGGGTCATCGGTCCGCTGGGCTCGGTTACATCGGAGGTCCAAGCGGCGGCGTCGCCTTCGGCATCCGCAACTTCTGGCAAAGCTACCCGAGCCAGCTCGACATCCGCGACGCCGCGACCGACAAGGCCGAAGTCACCGCATGGCTTTGGTCGCCCGAGGCGCGGCCGATGGACATGCGTTTTTACCACGGCGACAATGGGATGAACACCTACGAGCTACAAAACGAGGGCGCGCGGATGAACTACGAGGACTTCGAGCCGGGATTCTCCACTGCGACCGGCATCGCCCGCACCAGCGAACTCATGCTCTGGGCGCTGCCCGCCACGCCGAGCCATGACGCCTTTGCGTCGCTCGCGCGGAGTTTGCAAAACCCGCCGCAACTCGTCTGCCGCCCGCAGGATTACCACGATGCCGGCGTGTTTGGCGGCTCGATCTGGAGCGTGCAGGATCGCTCCACGCCCGCACGCGCGCGCATCGAGGACCAGCTCGATCTCCTCGTCGATTACTACGAAGAGCAGGTCGATCAGCGCCATTGGTATGGCTACTGGTATTTCGGGAATGTCATGCACCGCTACGATCCCGACCGCCACGTCTGGCGCTACGACATCGGCGGCTACGCGTGGGATAACTCCGAGCAATCCACCGACATCTGGCTTTGGTATAGCTTCCTCCGCAGCGGGCGCGCGGACATTTTCCGTTTTGCGGAAGCAATGACGCGCCACACCGGCGAAGTCGATGTCTATCACCTCGGGCGCTTCGCCGGCCTCGGCACTCGGCACGGCGTGGTGCCATGGGGCGACAGCTCAAAACAATTGCGCGTCAGCACCGCGGAGAATCGCCGCTTTTTCTACTACCTCACCGCCGACGAACGCGTCGGCGACTTGATGCGCGACGAACTCCATGCCGACGTCAAAGCAGGCGAAGTCCCCGTGGAAAGAAAAGTCGAGAAGGAGATGTCCGTCGTCAACGGCAAGCCATATCCGATGAACTTCCTCATCGGCATCGAGTGGACCTCCATTGCCTCCGCGTGGCTCACCGAATGGGAGCGCACCGGCGACCTCACCTACCGCGACAGACTCGTCACCGGCATGAAAAGCATCGCCGCCCTCCCGCACGCGCTCTTCTCCGGCGGCGGCGGCTACGACCCGGCCACCGGCCGGTTCTACACGCGCGACGACAAATTTTACGCCTCGCCGCTGAGCACCTCCTTCGGCGCGTTTGAGGTCAACGCCGAGCTCCTCCAGCTCCTCGACGTCCCCGCCTACGCGAAAGCGTGGATCGATTATTGCAAATACTACAACGCCACGGGCGAGGAACAGCTCCAGGCCATCGGCAAAAAGCTTGCGCCCCTTTACCTCACACAGGCGCACGCTCGGCTGACCGCCTACGCCGCGTGGAAGACCCACGACAAAGCTCTCGCCCAGCGCGCGTGGGACGAATTCTTCTCTGGCGCCGGCGGAGGCATGAAACTTTTCACACAGCCGTATCCGTTGCATCATCTGACCGGCCCCGCCGTCGCGGAACCGATCGATGAGCTCGACGTCTCCACGAACATGACCGTCGGCTTCGGCCTCAGCGCCATCGACTGCCTCGGCCTCATCGGCGACGATCTGCCCGAAAAACTTTCCCCCTGACGGCAGGTCTCCGCCCGGTTGCGGAACCATTCTGCAAGCGTGTGACGCGCTCCGCGAGCTCGCCGAATCATTCTGCCGATGCGCGGAGCCATTCCGCAGCGGCGCCGAAGCATTCTGCGCGTGCGGAACCATCCCGGCCGGAGCGCAGAACCATTCTGGAAGCCTGCAGAACCATTCTGGAGCAATGCGGAATCACTCTGGAAGCGTGCAGAACGCTTCGGCGCGAACGCGGAATCATTCTGGGTTAAGCCGGCGCTGGAGCCTTTCCAATGATTTCTCGACGACGCCTCATCTCAAATCTCCAGGACGCCCACGAAAAGCTCAAGCGGCAAAACATCACATTTTCAACGTAAAATAACACACGAAAAGGGATGAAAAAACTGCGAAGCCTACTAATTTCCCTGCTGCCAAACGGAACTTATCTAGGAACCAATTCATTTTATCCTCCAGCTATGAAAATCCCTCGTCGCGTCCCTCTCATCCTCGCCGGCTCTATCGCCGCTTTGCTTTCTGTCCAGTCCGCGAAAGCGTTCATGCCGCAGAACACGGAGGATGATGTCCAAAACGGCAGCACCGATCTCACTGCCGCCGCCTCCTACAACAATGGAGCGCCGACCTCCACCAGCGATGTCACTTTTACTAGCGTCAACTACTCGCCCGCGGCGTTCACGGTCGGTTCTGACCTGACCATTGGCACTCTCGACGACCTTTCTTCGACGGCACTCACCATTACCCAAGGCTTCGGCGGCACCAGCACGCTCACACTCAGTGGTGGGACGAACGCAGTGGCCCCCGCTCAATTGAATCCTCCCGGCAACGCGGGCGATCTGATTTATGTAAAAACTGGAGGCAGCCTCACCATCGGCGGTGGCTCGGGAACGTTGAATCTTGCTTTGGCCAGCGATGGCAATTTCGACATCGCGGGCACGGCGACCATCAGCGCGCCCATCACCGGCACGGGGAACTTTACGAGGACGGGATTTGGAAGTCTCACGCTTTCCGGTGGAATCAACAATACTGGAACCTTCACCAACTCGGGGACCGCGCCAGCCCTCTATCCGATTTCGGGGACGGGGTTCGGTGCTGCGCCCGCCGGGACTACCTATATCAATGGCACGGTCGGCGCCAACGTGACCGGGATCGTTCAGAACGGCACCTCAGACTTGGTTCTCGGTAACCTTGGCACGACTTACAACGCAGGCGTCACGATTCAAAACGGCGTCGTGCTATTCGGCGCCGCCGGCAATGCGCTGGGTGCCGCTGCCAACACCATTTACCTGGGCAACGCTTCGACGACTTCCAACGCGACGATGGACTTCGCGGGCAACATCGCCGGTGGCGGCAACAACAAGTCGTTCGCCAATTCCATCACGGTCGGCTCCAAGACCGGTGAAGGCGTGAATGTCATCAGTGCTTCTGACTATGGCCTGACTCTGACTGGCGCGATTACGCTGACCGGCGGCGACCTTACCCTCGCCCCCTTTAATACCGGCAGCAGCACCATCACGGTCACCGGCGGCATCACCGGCACAGGCAATCTCTTTGTTTCCGACGTTGCCAACAAGAACTCCAACGTCGTTACCCTCAGCGGCACCGCGATCAATAACACCGGCAAGATCACCTTTAACAACGCGCCCATCAACGGGGTGCTCGGCACCGCGGCCAACACCGGCACGAACACCGTCAGCGCCAACATCGGCGCCAACGTCACGGAAGTCATCGAGGACAGCACCAACCCGCTGACCCTCTCGGGCACGAATGCCTACACCGGGCCAACCACGATCCTGCGCGGCACGATCAATGAGACCGGAGGATCGCTCAGTTCCACGACCCTGAACGTCGGCGCGGGCACGTTCAACTACTCGAAGACGGGCGGCACGCAGAACTTCACGACCACGAACCTCACTTCCGGCGCGACCATCAACAACACGATCGCTTCGACAACGCTTAACCTCGGAACGGTGAGCCGCCCGGTCGGAACCGCCGTCGATTTCGGCATCACCGGCACGGTCAACATCGTCAACGCCAACACCGGCAACACCATCCTCGGCGGCTGGGCCACGACCGGCGGCGGCGCGAACTGGGCCGTCAGTGGTGGCAACGGGGCCACGGCCGGGCCGATTACCGCCCTGACCACCTACACCCCATCCGTGGCCGGCACCACGTCACCCGGGGCGAGCGCGGATGTCGATTTCCAGGAAAGCAACACCACTGCATATACTGATCAGACCATCAACAGCCTGAGGTTTAACACGGGGGCCAACACCGCCCTTACACTCTCGGGCGCGAACGTCATCACGACGGGCGGCATCCTCGTTACGAACCTCGGCAATTTCGCCTCGACGATCACCGGCGGGACGCTCGAAGGCTCGTCAGGCGGGGATCTGATCGCTAATGTGTGGAACACGAGCAATTCGCTGACCATCTCGTCGGTCATTGCCAACAACACCACCGCCACCACGTTCACCAAGGCGGGTCCGGGGTTGGTGACTCTGAGCGGGCCCAACACTTACACTGGCGGCACCTACATCAGCGGCGGCACGCTCGCGGTGACCGCGGACAATAATCTCGGCGGGGCAGGCACCATCACGCTCAACGGCGGCACCCTCCAGGATAATGCCACGAGTTTTACGCTGGCGTCCAACCATACCTTGAGCATCGGCAGCAGTGGCGGCGGCATCTCTTCCACTAATAACGGCTTTAACAAAGCCATAATCCTCGGGACCACAAATCAATTGACCGGGAGCGGCACGCTCACTTTAAACAACACGACAAAGGCTGATAGCAGCTCACTCGTCGTGAGCGCTTCGCAGAGCGGCTTCACTGGTAACATCGTAATCAATAAGGGCCGGCTCGAATTAAACACCAACGGCGTCACCTCACCTCTGGGTAGTGGCACAATCACCATTGTCTCTGGCGCCACGCTCGGTGTTTCCATTATCTCCAACTCGAATTCCGGCAACACCATCACGAACACGATCTACGTGGCTGGGACCGGCGACAACGGCGCAATTCATAGCAAGGCGGCGGGTGGAACGACCAATACTTTTAGCGGCCCGATCATTCTCACAGGGAACGCGAGCGTCTATGACGACGTGAATAGCACCAGTATCACGGCTTTCAGTGGTGGCATCTCCGGCCCTTACACGCTGACGCTCAGCGGGAGTGGCAGTTATCTCCTGAGTGGTGTCAATACGCAATCCGCGCTCACCCTGAACAACAACGGCGGCACGACCCAGCTCAGCGGCGGCTGGCACCCTGGGGGCGCCGAACGTCACCCTTAACTTTAGCCAGAACAGCGCCAAGCTCGACCTCAACGGCACCAATCAGACGATTGGGACGATCAACAACAACACCGCCACGATCCTCAATAACGGTAGCTCCGACAGCGTCATGACGATTAACGGCGGTGCCACGACCGCGACCGTCTTCAAAGATGGAACCACCAACAAGCTTGGACTCACCGTCGGAGGCGGCACGCTCGCCCTATCCGGGGCCAGCACCTACACCGGTTCGACAACCGTCCTCGCAGGCACCCTGCAGGCCGGTGTGGCCACGGTCGGCGGAGCCACCCCGACATCGGGTGCCTTTGGCAAGAATTCAGCCGTCACCCTCAACGGCGGCGCGACGCTGGACTTGAAAGGTTTCGACGAGACCATCGGCTCGCTTTCTGACAACAGCGGTTCCGGCGGCACGGTTACCAGTTCCGTCGCCGGCACGCCCACCTTGACTGTCGGTGGCCTGAACACCGACACTTCGTTTGCCGGCATCATCCAGAACGGCTCGGCCACGTCGGTCGCCTTAACCAAGATTGGCAGCGGCACGCAGACCCTCTCCGGCGTGAACACCTACACCGGCGACACGAACATCAACGGCGGCAACCTGATCGTCTCCGGCTCGATCGCAGGCGCGGTGAATGTAAACAGCGGCGGCACCCTCGGAGCGGGGAGCGGCACCATCGGTGGCGTCACCACCGTTGAGACAAACGGCACGCTCTACCCCGGCGTAACCACCAGCACCACGCACCCATTGACCTTGAACAACAACGTCGCCTTTCAGGATGGCAGCACTTACAAGATCAACCTCGACGGCAGCGGCAACTCAGACCTGCTCTCCATCACTGGTGGCCTCACCCTCGGCAGCAACGACACGCTGACCTTGAACTTGATTAGCGGTTCCCTCTCGGGCACCTACACAATCGCGACTTTCACCGCCGGAGAGACCGGGACCTTTGCCAACGTCGATCCGCAAATCGCCGCCAACAGCTACCACGTTGTCTATGGACCGACTTCCATTCAACTGGAAGCCGTGCCCGAGCCGGGCACGTGGGCGATGATGCTTGGCGGGTTTGGCACGCTGATTGTCTTCCAGCGCGGACGCCGCCGGAAGATGGCCCGCGTGAGCTAAAGCGAAATCACCAGCACTTAAAAAAAGTTTCGCCGCAGTGTTCTAGGACGCCACAGTCATTGATGTCATTCACAAGTTGGTAAAAATACCGGTCTTGATAAAGGAGTTCCAGTCGCTTTTCTTTGAGACTATTAGACCAAAATATAGGGGAAAAGCTGTTTCCTTTTTGAATGAAAACAAAACTCACAAGCGCAAAAAATCACAGCCGCAAGCGTCAAATGGCACATGAAAAAAGATGAAATGGACCATTTGGCTCTCTAATTTCCATACACCGAACGCAACCTTTTGCGCAGAGGCTTTCGTCTCTCCCTCAAAATAATGAAAAGCACCCGTCGTCGCACCTCCTTAATTCTCGCAGGCTCGATCGCAGCTTTGTTCGCTGTCCACTCCGCGCAAGCCAACACCGAGGATGATGTCATCAATGGCCAGTCTGACCTGACGCTATCCACCACTTATACAGGCGGATTGCCCGGCACCACCAGCGACGTCACCTTTACATCGCAGTCATACGCCCCTGCGATGTTTACCGTTCCTTCAAATCTCAGCATCGGCACCTTGGATGATCTGGCCACAAACGCTCTGACCATTACCGGGGGCGGGAACTCCACCACCCTGACTCTCAATGGCGGTGCAAACTCCGTGTCCGGGGCCAACGCAGCGGATTTGATCTACGTCCAAACCTCCGATTTCACGATCGGGGATGCTGTTGCACCCACCATGGGCCTGGCCTTGGCTGCCTCTGGAAATTTCGACATCGCGGCGGGCACCACCACGATCAACTCGGTGATCTCCGATAGCGGCGGCGGCTTCACCAAGACGGGTGCGGGCGCGCTTGTGCTCACTGCCGCTGATACCTACACCGGCACCACGAAAATCGCCGCCGGCACTCTCACGCTCAGCGGTGGGAATGACCGTCTGCTCAACACCGGCACCGTCAACTTCACGGGCAGCAGCACGCTAAACCTCAACGGGCCCATCAGTCAGACGCTGGCAAACCTCACGGTCGCCAATGGTGTCACCGGCACCGTCACTGGGGCCACCGGCACGCTCACAGTCACCGGCGCGTCGATGAGCATCGGCGGCACCGCCACCAATACCACGCAGACGCTGGATTTATCCGGGCTGGGAACCTTTAACTACAACAACTCTGCCGGAAACTTCTATGTGGGCGGGACACTTACCACTGGCAATGCCACCCAAACGGGCACCGTCAAGTTGGCCCCAACCAGCACGATCACCGCCTCGACCGTTGGAGTGGGCAGCATCGGCGGCGGTAACGGGAACGGGTTCTCGAGTCAGGGAACACTCACCTTGGGCACCACTGCCACGATTAACGCCGATACCATCACGCTCGGCGCCAACCTAGCCAAAGGCACGATCAATTACGCCAGTGGCACCACCAACCCGATGCTCACGCTTCGCGGAAGCACCGGCGGCAGCAGCCGCGTCACCAACCTAGTGATCGGCCAGAGTGCGGGATTTACGAATACGGAAAGCTCTACGGTCGATCTCACCACCAACGTGACCCGGCACGAGCACCCTCGACGCGAAGATCATGACCTTGACCATCGGCAACTTTACGCGCACAACCAACCCTTCAGCTTCTCCCACTACGAATGGCACGCTTCTGATGGGCGGCGGGACGCTCGACGCCACCACGATCATTCTTGGTCAGAACGCGGCCGGCCCCACCAGCGGCACCGCTACGACGAACGGCACCCTGACGATAGGCGCCACCTCGGCCGGCGCCGGCACCGTCAAGGTGCAGACTTTGTCTCTGGGCAATCAGAACCTCAGTGTAGCCACCAACAAGGTCACCGGGACTTTTAACCTCAATGGCGGAGCAAATCTCTACGCGGGAAGCATTGATAAAGGCACCGGCACCGGAACCGGAGCGGCCACCCGCACCTTCAACTGGAACGACGGCACGATACACAACTATGACGCCAGCACGGACCTGACGATCAACGACCTCGGCTCTACCGGTGCCACCAGCACCTTCGCCCTGCTGGGCGCGGGGGCGCATACCTTCAATATCGACGCCAGCCGGCAGGGAACCGTCGCCCAGATCATCAGCAACGCCGGCGGCCTCACGAAAGCGGGGCTGGGTGTCCTTGCGCTTTCCGGCGCGAACACCTACGCCGGCGGCACGATGGTCATGGCCGGCACGCTGCAGGCTGGCAATGCGGGCGCGCTCGGCACAGGTGTTGTAAACATCGGCGATGCGAGTCCCAGCGGCAGTGGCAAACTTCAGGGCACTGTGGCCGCCGTCAACATCGGTGGCGACTTGAACCTCTACAGCGGCACCTTGGACATCCGGGATGTCGGGGCGGGCCAGTTCACGCTGGCTTCCAACAAGTCCTTCTTAATGAACACGGGCACCACGTGGAACCTCAACCTCACTGACACCGCCACCTACGATCGCATCCTCGGTTCCGGCGGGAGCAGCATCTTCGACATCGAAGGAGGCACCCTCGACCTCACCGGCAGCACGCTCGCCGCAGGCAACTACACCATCCTTTCCGGTTTTGGCTTCGGCACTGGCAACTTCAGTGCGATCACCGGCTACGATATGTCCGCCTACACTGTCAGCTTTGACGATAACACCACTCCAGGTGCTGGCATCCTCACAGTCATGGCCGTTCCCGAGGCGAACACATGGGCGATGATGCTCGGCGGGTTTGGCACGCTGATTGTCTTCCAGCGCGGACGCCGCCGGAAGATGGTCCGCGTGAGCTAAAGCGAAATTAACACTAAAAACAAAGTTCGTTCGCCGCAGTGTTTCAAGGACGCTGCGGCGAATTTTGTTTGATTCGAGCGATGCTTATGCCATGCGACCGTGCCCGTCGCGATAGGCCGGGTGCGCGTAATCCACGGAATGCGCGAACGCGGTCGCCCCGGAGAAACGTCCCTCCAGCTCGCTGATGCGGTCTTTGTTCATCTTGGTGAAAGTCGCGGCGATCTTCGCGTTTTCCTGCACGTCGCTGACTTTCGTGATGCCGCTGACCACTGCAGTCACGGGTGAAGAAAGGGCGTAGCCGAGCGCTTCCGCGGCGGTGATTTTACCTTCATTGACCAGCGGGCCCTTGCCGCCGCCCATTGTTTTCATCGCGAGCGGAGCGATCCCCCGCTTCACCGCCTCGGGAAGAACTTTGTCGTGGAAACCTTTGCCGTGCAGAGCGTCGAGCGGATTGATCGGCATCTGCACGGAATCGAATGGAAAACCGCGGGTGATCATGGCGAGATGCACGTCGGGATCGGAATGGCCGGTGAAGCCGATGAAGCGGACTTTGCCCTGCTTTTGCGCCTCGGTCAGCGCCTCGAGCGTTCCGCCGGGCGAGTAGGCGAGATCGACCTGCGCCATCGATTCGAGCGCGTGGAGTTGCCACAGATCGAGGTGGTCGGTGCGAAGGCGCCGCAGCGAATCCTCCAGCATCTGCATGGCGCGCGCTTTGCCGAGGTTCATGTGGTTGCTGCAAACTTTCGTCATCAGGAAAATTTTGTCGCGCTTGCCTTCGATGAGTTTTCCCATCAGCTCCTCGGCCTTGCCGTCAAAGTATTCCCAGCAGTTGTCGAAAAAGTTGACGCCGTGCGCGAGCGCGGCATCGACGATCTTTGGCGCTTCTTCATCGCTCGCCATGCGCAACGCGTGACCGCCGAGTGCGAGCGAGGAGACGGTGAAATCATGACGACCAAACTTTCGGCGCGGCACTTGGAAATTCTCGGGATTTTTGGCGGTTTCATCCGCGCGGAGGCGGCCCGACATTAGCACTCCGGCGCTTGCGACGCCGAGTTTCTTCAGAAATTGCCTGCGGTCGTGCTCGGAGTTTTCCATGGTAAAAGGAGGTTCGTAGCCGGTGCGCTTCGCGGGCGCATTGGCAGAAATCAGCTAGTCGGCAGAAACTTTGACGCCATCGCTCGAGGCAGTGAGCGTGTGCAATTTTCCGCCGAAGCTGACTTTGGAAAGCGTGCCGTGGAAGGGCCGCGAAGTCTGTGGGTCGACGAGCATTTGCTTGCTGTCGATGGACGGTTCGAAGCCGAAGAAAGTGTTGATGACGACGTCGGCGAAGGCGGCGCCGCTGATGCATTCTTTCATGCAGCCGCCGCGCAATGCGACGCGGACGGGCGCGTTGTAGTCCTTGATGTCGGGGCCGTAAAATTCACGCGCTTGCGCGAAAGGACCTTCCTTTGTGACGACGGCGGTGCGGCAGTAAAAATCGAATGCATCCTTCGGGTCGCCGAGCCGCCACATCGCGCCGATCGTCAGCGGGATCCAGCCATCGTATGCGCCCATCGGGCTGTGGTCGGGCCGATTCGAATGCTGCGCAGAGGCGTCCTGCCAGCTCATCGCGCGCATCCAATCCCGCGTAAAGAGTTCGCGTTTGACGAAGGCATTCATCTCCGACTTTTGCGTGGCATTGAGATCGTGGTCGAGCGCGTTGCCGACGTAGATGAAATCGACGCAATGCCGCAGATCGACGAGCGTGCCGTCGAGGTGGTAGGCATTCCAGACGCCGTCGCCTTTTTTATAAAGACCGAGGACTGCCGGCAAAAGGGCCGCGGCCTTCGCCTGCAGTTCTTGCGCGCGCGCCGCTTCGCCGTGAAGCGCGTGCCATTGCGCCATCTGCCGCATCATCCACACATCCTGCGCGTGGAGCGAGGCGACGCAGTTGATATATTCGGGAGCGCATTCGAGGAGGTTGCCGTTTCCGCCGTAATCGACGAGGCCGTGCGGGCCTTTCGGCAGCGTCTCCCAATCAGTCGCAAAGGCGTCCATGCGCTCGAGCACAGTCTGGTCATCCTCGAGTTTTTCGTCAAGAAACGCACGGTCGCCGGTGATGCGGAGATAGGTGTCGGCGGTTTTGAAAATCGTGCACGCGTTAAAGGAGTAGCCCATCTCCTTGTCGTAATGCTTCGCGTCAAAACCGCTCGCAGAGCCGGTGGAAGTGTGCGCGCCGCTGCGCGGATTTTGCACCAGCCAACGGCGGAGCGTCGCCTTTAGGCCCTTCGGCTCGAGCAAAGTCCACGCGCTCGCCTGCATCGACGCATCCCAATAATATTGAATGCCGTCGCCGCGCTCGCCGCTGGTTATGAAGTCGCGCGGCGTCACGGGAAATTGCGTCCGCTCAAGGATCAGCATGGTCAGTGCGCCCATGTAGTAGTTCCGATCGAGCGCCGGGTGGTCGCTCTTGAGCACCGGCAGGTTGCCGGAAAAATGCGTGTTGCCCGGCGTGAAAGCGTCGGCCCATCGCTGCTCCCAGACATGCTGGCAAGCGTTCATCGTCGCGTCAAAGTTCGCAGCCCATCCGGCGACTCGCTCGTCCGTCTGTGCGGCCAGCGGCGATTTTTCATCGCCAGCGACGTAACCGATCGCCGCCTTTCCGCCCGCGGGTAAATCGAGTGTCCAATTCCAGCAGACCACATCCTGCTCCGTCGTCACCGAGTCAGGTTTGCGCGACGGCCGCAGGACGGAGACGATGTTCCGCCGCTGAGTCGAATTTGCCACGCCGACGCCGTCGGGCTGCAGCACGCCCGGCACGCGCAAGGTGACAGTGACCTTTGCCGCCTTCGCGGCGGGATTGGAAACATTGACGCGGCACAGCACGCCGCGTTGCTCATTGACCATCCGCGTGTCGGATTCGATCGTAAGCCCGGCCGCATCGCGATTCCGGCGCATCGCCTTGTAGGCACACCAGCGAAACTCCGCCGCCGGATACGCCACGCCATCGACCGTCATCGTCACCAGCGGATAGCCCGGGAGCCACGGGAATGGCGCGCCCTTCACGCGCCCAAACACTCCGCCCGGATTGCAGTAAAACGAAGTCAAGTCGGGCCCGACGAGGACCATTTGATGGAAATTATGAACGTCCGGCAGATTGGCGACATCCTTCGCGGGGAGCCAGTCGCCAGCCATTTCGTCGAGCGACGGAATCGCGGGCGCATCCTTCGCCGCCGAAAGTCCAGCAGCCGTCGAAAGAGCAAGAACGAAAAGAGAAATGAAGAGGCGTTTACTCATTGGGGTTGGAGAGAAAGTTACTCCGCTCGACGCGTTGTCTCCAGCGGAAAAAATGGGACAACTTCTGTCTTCCTACGTCCGGTATTCACTCGTTCCCTTTGTATTCTTGCCGCATTTAGAAGAACAAAGAGCAAAGGGCGCAGCTGCTAGTATCCCGAAATGATTGCAGGAACGCGTCCCATCGTCAGACGATCGCAGGTCGCAGCCGCAGTATCACGCTGGCCCGAAATCCGGACATGACGAAGCTGCGGACGGCGGTGCGCTCCGTATAGGGATCTGGAATGTGTGTAAAGCCGGATCGGTTTTGAAAAATGATCGCAAAGAGTGAGCGAGCTAGCATCAATCCGGTCCGGGCAAATGTCCGTCGATTGCTTTGTCTCGACATTCCGCGAAACAAACTCTTAATCAAGATACTGAACGTCCCTCACGCAGATACCACCATGCTAAATACGCGCGTTTCCTAACCGACACCTTCTTTCATTGCTTGCAGCTACGCTCTGCTTTTCCTGTCTTTCGGCGAATGGCGCTGCCAACACAGTGGAATTGGCTTCGCCGAAAAATGAGGACCATTTTGAGGTAACCAAGCCGTTATTCTTTTGGCAGACTGACCCCCAAGCCAAAAGCTACAGCTTGGTAATCGATGGCACGCCGGTAGCCGAAATTCCGGCTCAATCCATCCCCGTCATGCACTTCGGACTGACGAAGGAACTCCCTCCCGGCCCTCATCATTGGTTGGTAAAAGAAACAACGACGACTGGTTCTGAAAACAGTTCCAGCAGCTCCGCCTTCACCATTGATCCTCCTGAAACTTGGCCCCATTGGGCGATTGGCCCCTTTGAACGATATGGAAAAAATCCGGTCCTCTCGCCGCAGGGAACGACTTGGGAGTCGGTCAACACGCTCAATCCCGGCATGCTTTTCGACCAGGGAAAATTCCGCATGCTCTATCGCGCGCAAGGCAAGGCTTGGGCTTCCCGCGTGGGCTATGCGGAAAGTCCCGACGGCGTCAGCTTTGTCCCGAATCCCAACCCGGTCATCGACATTACCGATCCTGCCGAAAAGAGGTTCGGCTGTGAAGACGCTCGATTCCTAAAGTATCAAGGAACCTATTATTCCTTTTATGCCGGCCCGGGCGGTGAGGCGGAGGCTACTTCGCCTGATGGGCTTCATTGGACAAAGCTCGGACCGATCGGCGCCAAAACAAAGAACGCCGCGGTTGTCTGCAACCCCAATGGCGTCCCGGTCAAGATCAACGGTAAGTTCGCCATGTTCATTGGCGACAGTCGGTTCAACGTCTGTTATTCGGACGACTTTATCCATTGGGGCCCGCTGACTAAAATCGACATGAAGTTTCCGCATGGCTGGGGAGCTCCTTATGAGCCGTGTATTGCGATCACTGATTATTCGGCGGCGCAGCCCGATAACGTCGTGCTGTTCATTGCCGGCACCCTCAACGGTAAAGGCAAATGGTTCTATGCCATATCCGAAGTCCTCTTTTCGAAAAAAGATCTTACCACAAAAGTCGCGCAGCTCGACGACTGCATTATGAAGCCTAGTGAGCCTTATGAAAGTGGTCAGAACAAAAACTGTCTCTGGATGCACAGCATCATCCAGCACGACCGGCAATGGTGGATGTATTATGGAGCCGGAGATCGATTTGTGGCCTTAGCGACAGCTCCTTTGAAATAGCACTGGTTGTAGATGACCCAGAATGGCTTGTCGAACCTCTGGCTCTCAGTAGAATGCCTGCTGTGAAAACAATTTCCCCCGTGTGGCCGGAGTTTCGAAACGCTAAAAGGTTTCTAGGCCGATTTTACCTTCCTTTTGTATTTCTGCTTTTGAGTATCTGGACTGCCTCAGGGCAGGATACTTCCGTCTCCTTACTCAGCGGTGGATCGTGGAAACTGGCGCCTCAGAGCGACGTTCCCGAGTCCGGCGAACAAATTTCAGCGAGCGGCTTCTCGACAGCAAGTTGGTTGGCAGCTCAGGTCCCTGGAACCGTATTCGGCTCGTATGTTCTGGCGGGTAAGGAGAAGGATCCCAATTTCGGGGATAACATCTATCAGGTCGATGTGCTTAAGTATGATCGTAATTTTTGGTATCGCACCGACTTCTCCGTTCCCGAGGCCTATCAAGGCCGCCGAATCTGGTTGAACCTGGACGCCGTAAACCGGGATGCCGATGTATATGTAAATGGGAATAAAGTCGGCTCTATGCACGGATTCCTGCAACGTGGCCGCTTCGATGTCACCAGCGTGGTCAAGGTAGGCGGGAAGAATTGCCTGGCGGTGCTTGATTATGTCCCGGTCCTGTTTGGTAAGGACGATGCCGAGATGCGAACGGAGATCGCGGCGGAACAGAAGGCCAAGCCTGGTCCAGTATTCGTCAGCAAGGAGAACTATAGCAGCCCCGCCTTTATCTGCACGCGAGGATGGGATTGGATGCCGCCGGTCCCGGGGCTCGATATGGGTATCTACAAGGACGTCTATTTGAGCAGCACCCAAGATGTCACCCTCAACGACCCATGGATCCGAACGGAAGAACTTGGTTCCGATAGTGCGGATCTTTTTGTTCAGACGGACTTGCAGAATCTTTCTTCGGCCGATGTGCAGGGAACCTTGGACGGCGAGATCAACCCAGGAAAAATCACCTTTTCCCAACCGGTGACAGTCAAATCAGGAACGACGCAGACCGTGACCCTCACGAGCGCCACCGTCGCTGCGCTTCATATCGCCAATCCGAAGCTCTGGTGGCCGAATGGCTACGGAGATCCCAGCCTATATGCGATTAAGCTCGCCTTCAAAACGAGCGGGGTGATTTCTGACCAGAAGACGATCAACTTCGGGATTCGAAAATACACGTATGATACTGAGGACAAGACGCTCCACTTTTACATCAATGGTGTGCGTGTTTATCCCAAGGGCGGCAGTTGGGGAATGGCCGAATATCTCCTGCGCTGCACCGCCAAGGACTACGACACCAAGGTTCGTTTTCATCGGGAACTAAACTTCAATATCATTCGCAATTGGATGGGCATGACTCCGGACGACGCTTTCTATGCGGCGTGCGATAAGTATGGAATCATGGTCTGGGACGAGTTTTGGCTAAACTCCTTGGGGGGAAAGCCACGGGATGTCTCCGTGTTTCACGACAATTTAATCGAGAAAATAAAACAGTTCCGAAATCACGCCTGCATCCTCCTTTGGTGCGGCGACAACGAGGGCACGCCTCCCGAACCCTTGAATGGTTGGTTGCGCGACGCCGTGCAGACCTATGATGGGGGGGATCGCTATTATCAACCTCAATCCAACCGAGGAAACCTGAGCGGCAGCGGGCCATGGGGCAACCTCGATCTGAAAAACTACTTCACCGGCGTTGGCTTGGAACGGATTAAGGGCATCCCTTACGGGAACCGAAGTGAAGTCGGCATGGCCACGGTTACGAACCTTGATAGCCTCAAAAAGTTCATGCCGGAAGCGAGTCTGTGGCCAACCAACGAAATGTGGAACAAGCATTTCTTTGGTCGCTTTGCCGGACACGCAAGTCCATCCACCTATTTCGCCGACGTAAACCACCGCTACGGCAGAGCGAAGGGAATCGAGGATTTCTGCCGAAATGCGCAGTTGCTCAATATCGAAACGATGAAGGCAATGTTCGAGGGCTTTTTGGATCACAGTGATAAGGACTCTGCAGGTGTGATCATCTGGATGAGCATGTCCGCATATCCCTCCCTGGTTTGGCAGACCTTTGACTATTACTACGATTTAAACGGCGCTTATTGGGGCGCTAAGTCGGCCTGCGAACCTCTCCATATCTATTGGAACGAAAACGATGATCGGATTCGGGTAGTCAACACCACGGGTAAGCCGGCCGATGGATTGACGGCAGAGGCATGGATTTATAATCTGGATGGCTCCCAGAAGTATGAGCGAAAGTCCGGCCTACTTGAATCCAAGCCCAATGCAGTAGCTGATTGCTTTACACTCACCTATCCCGAGGATCTAACGCCGGTCCATTTCATTCGGCTGCGGCTCACGAATCGTTCAGGAGCGCTGGTCTCCGAGAACTTTTATTGGCGCGGCACCCAGGATCTCAATTTCAAGGCTCTCAACTCGCTTAAAAAAGTTGCGTTGGGGTTAACCTCCCAAAGCTCACAAGAGCAGGGCGAATCGGTTGTCACGGCAACGGTCACTAATCCAGCAAACTCGCAGACAGTTGCCTTTGCCATTCGCCCGCTTCTTGTCAAACCGAGCACGGGCGGCCAAATCCTGCCGGTGATCATCAGCGACGGCTATTTCTCGTTGTTGCCGGGGGAAAGCAAACAGATCACCTTTCGATACGATCCTGCACTGGCTGGCGGCGAAACTCCGCAGGTGCGATTGGAGTGTTACAACAATTTCACGACCGAAAAAGTAGCTCCTATTTTGCCGGGCGACCTCGCGCAGAATAAAAAGGTGACTGCTTCCTCTGACAACCGTCAGGCAGACGGTCCGGACGCGGTGGTCGATGGTGATTTGACGACACGGTGGCTTTCCGATGGTAATACGGATCCGCAGTGGATCAGGATTGACCTTGGATCCAGTCAGAAAATCAATCGCGTCAAACTCCTTTGGGAAAAGTCTTATGCCAAGAGCTATGCAATGCAGGTGTCCGACGATGGGCTGACATGGACGGACATCTACCAGACGAGCACTGGCAAGGGGGGCACTGAAGACCTTACGAACCTCAGTGGACGCGGGCGCTACATTCGGCTCAACGCAACGGAACGGGCCAATCGCTACGGATACTCGCTTTATGAGTTCGAAGTTTTTGGGCCGGATCAGCCACAGCATTAACCGTATAGTTCTCGGGTGTGTTAAAAAGCATCGGCATCCGGCGCTATGCCTGGTTCTTGTTAAGCCCGAAGAGATTTCCCTTATGAAATTCCACAACACCTCGTCTCTCCTCCGCCCGTTGGCATTGAGCCTCCTGCTCGGCGGTCTTTGCTTACCCTCAACGCTTGGCGCCAAGGAGGCTGTCGATTATGTCGATCCCTTCATCGGCACCGGCCACATGGGCAAGGATTTTCCCGGCGCTACCGTCCCGTTCAGCATGGTGAAGCTCAGCCCTGATAATGGCGGGAGCATCAGTTATCGCTACGGTGGCAAGTTCATCCAAGGCTTCAGCTTCACCCACTTGGGCGGCGCGGACGGCGGTGAGCTGGGCAACGTCCTCGTGACCCCGACGACGGGTCCGCTGAACACCTTCTGGGGCGGAGGCAAACCCGGCGAGCGCTACGGTTCGAATTTTTCAAAATCGACCGAGCAAGCGAGCGCAGGATATTACGCCGTCACACTCGACGAGTATCAGGCGCGTGCCGAAATGACCGTCGCGCCGCACAGCGGCATCCTGCGATTCACGTTCCCTGAGAACGCGCAGTCGCGCATCCAGATCGACCTCTCACACCGCAACGGCGGCACGTCGTTCCACCAGACCTGCAAAGTGGTGGATGACCACACGATCGAAGGCCAGATTGACTGCACACCGGCCGGTGGAGGCTGGCACTGCACCTACACAGCTTATTACCACCTGGAGTTCAGCAAGCCCTTCATCAAGTCCGGCATGTGGAGCGCCACGCTGCCGCCGGATTGGATGGCCCCTGGTTTCAAAATGAGCCGGACCACCAACACGAGCAGTGCTTCCTTTGTTGCTGCCTGCAAGGCCGCGAAGGTGACGCCGGAAGCGAAGGAAATGGAAGGCACACATATCGGTTTCTATACGGAGTTTCCGACAAAGGCCAACGACACCGTGCTCGTCAAGGGCGGCATCTCCTTCGTCAGCCTTGCAGGCGCCCGTGCGAATCTCGCCGCGGAAATTTCCGACTGGAACTTTGACAACGTCCATCAGCAGGCACGCGACGCCTGGTCAAAAGAACTGGGTCGGCTCGCAGTGGAGGGCGGCACCGAGGACAACAAGACTATTTACTATAGTGCTCTCTACCGCGCCTTGCAGTTCCCGCAAATCGATCAGGACGTGGATGGGAATTATCGCGGCGGCGACTTCAAGCCGCATCACGCCGATGGCTTCACCAACCGGACGATCTTCAGCGGATGGGACGTTTACCGCAGTGAATTTCCTTTGCTGACATTGATCGATCCCACCGTAGTCAACGACCAGATCAACAGCATGCTCAGCCTGGCCGAGACTAACGGCACCCACTATTACGACCGCTGGGAAATCATGGGTTACTACAGCGGGGTCATGATCGGCAATCCGGAGGTCGCGATCATCAACGACGCCTACCAAAAGGGGATCCGCAATTTCGATATCGCCAAGGCCTATGAGGATTCGGTCAACTCGGTGCAGAAATTTGGCTACGCGCCCACCGGCTACAATCCAGGCAACATCTCGGAGACGACCGAGTATGGGCTGGATGACTGGAACCTCGCGCAACTCGCCGCGTCACTGGGCAAGAAGGACGACGCGGCGAAATATCACCAGCTCTCCAGCTCCTATAAGCAGATCTTTGATCCCGACGTGCCTTGGACCTACGACCCCGCTGGCAAGGACGCCAAGCCGGAATGGAAAGGCTGGTTCCGCGCCAAAGACGCCAAGGGCAACTTCGTGAAGTGGACCGGCCTGCTCGAGGAGGGAACGACGCGCGAAGCGACCGTCTACCAAGCCGGCTGGACGGTCTATTACGACGTTCCCGGCATGATCGAGCTCGACGGCGGCAAGGATCTTTTCGTTGCCAAGCTGCGCGACTTCTTCGAGCGCACGCCGGACTTCAGCACTTGGAGTCCCTACAGCGGCATCCCGCATCCATACCACGCAAGGGGCCAGGAGCCATGGTGGAACCCTTATAACAATCCGGTCAATGAACCGACCGAGCTGATCTCCCTCTTGTTCAATCGCGCCGGCGCGCCGTGGCTGACGCAGAAATGGGTGCGCGAATCGATGAAAGTCTACCTCACCGGCCCCGAGGGCTTGCCGGGCGACGACGATTGTGGGCAGATGTCCGCTTGGTATGTCTTCGCCGCTATCGGGCTGCACCAGATCTGCGCAGGCGATCCCCGCTTTGAGATTTTCACGCCACTGTTTGACAAGGTCACGCTCACGCTCGACCCGAAATATACGAAGGGCGGCACCTTCACGATCACGACGAAGAACAACTCATCCAAAAATATCTACATCCAGTCGGCGACCTTCAACGGCAAGCCATTCAACCGGTGCTGGCTGAACTACTCCGAGATCGCCGCAGGTGGGCAGCTCGACTTGGTGCTGGGTCCGCAGCCGAACAAAAGCTGGGGCTTGACCGCCGGTGCGCCTGGGCCTGGAAACGGCCCCATGTAACCTTTAGAGTCGGTTCTATGACCGAAGGAAGGATGCTGCAAAGATGCTGCCGATCGTCCAAAAGAAAAGCTGCGCGTGAAGCTATTCGCTTGCATAGGTAGATGGTTAGACTCTTTTCGAGAAGTGTGATCCATACTTGGCTCGGCTGCGCCTCAAGTAATCGAGATGATGAGGGATGGCCATGATCTCCTCGTCGAAAATGAAACCGAGGTTGGGTATGTCCCGCTCCTTAATGCGAAGAACCTTCCGCAGATCGAATCCGCGCCATTCGCTGAGTATCGCTTCGTATTCGTCGGGATCGATCTGAAAAGGCTGCCAGATCAATCCAGAACCCATGCCGCCGCCAGCCTTACCTGCGACCAAAACTTCGTTCAACGCTTCCCTCGACGGGACGACGGAAAAATAGAGCGCGTAGGGAATATCCAGGACGAATCGATACAATGGATTCTTCTTCGGCCATTTCCACGGCATCAAAAACTCACTTCTCTTGTATTTGATGATTCTCATCGTCGGCGCATGGTCAGGCGTGGCGACTGGAAGCTCATCGGCGTGGACTAATACTTTCTGGAAGCGTCTCTTGTAAGGAAAACGGCTTCGGGGCAAATAGATCAGGCAGAGTAGTCTCGAGTTCCAGCGTGTTAATAACGAGCGGCTCGGGCGAACGATCCCGAGTTGTCGAAATGTCGCCTCGATAACGCTGCGTCGCGTCGCGAATCGCGTTGCCGTAATCTGGGACTTGCGCAAAGGCGCCAGCCGAAACAAGGAACAGTAACGCAACGGGTCCTTTCACGGAGTGATGTAGTAACGCGACGTTTTGTCTAAGCGGACGACTTGTTAGCTGCTTTGCAATGTCGGGCTCGATTGTTTGAACACGATGCGTAGATATCCAAGTAGAGTAATCAACGCGACGGCAGCGTAGATGATTACGATCGCGAAAACGACGTAGGCGCCATACAACCATTGGTAGAACACGGTCATCGCCCACAGCCAATAGCTCGTGCCTGCGCAAAGAATAAGCTCTCCAATCGGTAGAAGCCATGCCAGACGCTTCCCCTCCGCGCGCCTGCCCACGAGCACAAACAGGAGAGGCCATCCAAATGCGACGATGGTTAGCAGACCCCGCAAGCTGAAGCTGACATCGGCGATTCCATAGTGGTATTCCGTCTGATCGTCGCTCTGTGGAAAGACGCGCTGCGAAAATCTCTTTGGATGGCTAGGTATGGTCGAAGTGCCGCTTTGCCGCGAGCACTGGCCGAGTGGCAGGAACAACGCGCACAACAGCGAGATAGCGAGAGCTAGTTTGACCCGGCGGAACGCTTGCATGGCAGACTAAGGAACAAAGATCGCCTCCTTTGCAAGCTTGTTCGCTGCGTCGCATGCTCAACTACCTCGCTCGATAGGTGGAAAGATTTGTATGGCCATACGCTTAGCCATAAAGGCGTCCTGGACCGAGACAGAAACTCCGCGGCGCGCGAGCATTGCGCATAGTTCCCTGACCACGGTGATGGGCAGGACTTTTACGTTCAAACGCTGCTTGCTCGCATCGTGACCTTGCAGGTAGAAGCGCGGGATTCCTTGTGGAGACCTGGAAGTGCGCTCCACCACGATTGCGATGCCGCCGACATCGGAAGTAGCCATGGAGAAACGGCTGAACAAGCTGCGATAAGCAATCTCCGACTCGTCGAAGCGGAACCTGACGGAGAGCGCACCGACCCAGAAGAACGATAACAGAACTATGGCTGCCGCCAGCAGCTCCCAGCCATCGGGCTGCTTGAAGGTGCATAGGAGACCTAATCCTATGAAGAAGGCCGAGAAGATGCCGAGGATGATGAAGATCCGCGGGTCGGCTTTGCTGCTCATGTTGGTAAAGTTGGCGGACTTCCGAGGAGTCCTGCGAGCAGTAGGTCAGTCAGAAAAACCTTAAGTAGCAGGTGCGTGTGTCGTTTAGCCGGGTCATGTATTGAGCGAGCGGTCGGGTTGAAGGCCGAAGGCTTTGCGTTGGGCGGCGTTGGTGGGGTCGCGGTGGGTGAAGGCTTGGTCGGCGGCGCCTTGGAGGTCGCGGCGGAGGGGGTTGAGGGTGATGTCAACTTCCTGATGGAGCTGGGAGAGGAGTTTGGCGGAGTCCTTCTGCGCGTCGCTTTGCGCGAAGTTCGCGGTTTTGTAGGTCTCCGCGAGCTGGGCGATGACGGTGATCTCGGTGGCGCGGACGCCGGGGAGGATGTCTTTGGGCGGGGTGTTGCCGGTGCCGGGGCTTAGCTGGGCGGCGGAGTAAACGGCGGCGGTGTAGAGATCGGCGGTGCTGGCGCTGCTAAGGTTGGCGCCGACGCCGTAGGCGGCGCGTTCGGGGGCGCCGGAGGGATATTTGCGTCGCGCGCCTTTGACGATGGGATCGAGGCCGATGAGGAGGGCCAGGCGGGCTTTGGCTTCGTCGTCGGTGCTGTCCTCCGAGGCGACACGGAGGGCGCGAAGGTTATTGATGTAGCCGTCGCAGCGGCCGAGCGAAGCGGTGAGGTTGGTCTGCTTCTCGAGGGTCCATTCGCGCAGTTCGACAAGAGGCGCAACGTCGACTTTGGCGGCTTCCTGCTGGCACTTGCCGGCGAGGGTGATGTTGTCTTCGACTGCCTGATCGATAAAGCCGCGTTTGGCTCGTTTTGATGCGGGCGTCGGGGTTGGCGTGGGGTCTGGTGCTGGTGTTGAATTGCTCATTTTGTTGGTTTTTTTAGTGGTTTGCGGGAGATTTTGCCGAATGGAGGCTTGAGTGATCTTTAAAGTGTCCGATTTCTGCTGGAATCGACCCCGGATTGGATTAAATGGATGTCCGATATCGTTTCCTGGACGTCCGATAGCCCTAAAAGGGTGCCTTTTCCCGTTTCCTCGATGTCCGTTCCGGTTTCAGCGACGCCTGTTCTGGCTTCATCGACGGCCGTTGCGGCATAGGCGATCCCGGTTCCGGTCTCCACGATGTCGGTTCCGGCCCCATCGGCGGCCGATCCGGGGTGCGAGACGGGTCGGCGAATCGCTCGCGCCGCGTGGCTGTGTCCGCTCGGGTCCGTTGGGTTGGGTGTCATCTTCGCCGCCTGCCTCGGGATGATGTGCTCTGTTTTTTCGCGGCTTGGCAAGGCTTATTTGGAGAACTTTGACCTCGAAGAGTGGGCGCCGCTTTTGGCCGCCGCGCCTGGACGTAAAAAAGGCGACGCTGGTTTCCCGACGTCGCCCTTTTTTAATGGATGGAAGGTCCGCTTACTTCTGACGGCCTTCGCCGGGGCGATATTCTTCCTGCGCGACCTGGAAGGCTTGTTCGAGGCCGACCATGTCTTCGCCGGGTTTGAGGGTGTCGAACGCGGCGGCTTCGGCTTTGATGTCTTCTTCGCTGTAGTTGGCAGCTTTGATGGAGAGGCCGATGCGCCGCTCGGTCTTGTCGACTTTGATGACGCGCGCCTGGACTTCCTGGCCGACTTTGATGATGTCTTTGACTTTGGCGACGTGGTCTTCGCTGAGTTGCGAGATGTGGACGAGGCCGTCAATGTCGTCGCCCAGCTGCAGGAATGCGCCGAAGGTGGCGAGTTTGGTGACTTTGCCGGTGACGAGGTCGCCGATTTTGTAGCGCTGGTCGATGGCTTTCCACGGGTCGTCCTCGAGTTGTTTGAGGCCGAGGCTGATGCGCTGGTTCTGTTTGTCGATGTCGATGACGACGGCTTCGATTTCGTCGCCTTTTTTCAAGACTTCGTTCGGGTGGTTGATCTTGCGGGTCCAGCTGATGTCGCTGACGTGGACCATGCCGTCGATGCCTTCCTCGAGTTCGACGAAGGCGCCGTAGGCGGTCATGTTCCGGACTTTGCCTTTGACTTGCTTGCCGATCATGTAGCGGTGCTCGATCTCGTCCCAAGGGTTGGTGTCGAGCTGACGGACGCCGAGGGAGATTTTTTGCTCTTCTTTGTTGACGCCGAGGACGACTGCTTCGACTTCCTGGCCGACGGTGAGGACGTCGGACGGGCGGGTGATGCGTTTGGTCCAGGAGAGTTCGGAGACGTGGATAAGGCCTTCGACGCCTTCCTCGACTTCTACGAATGCGCCGTAGGGAACAAGGTTGGTGATTTTGCCTTTGATGTGGGTGCCAGTGGGGAAGCGCTCTTCGATTTTGTCCCACGGGTTTTTTTGGGTTTGCTTGAGGCCGAGGGAGACGCGCTCTTTCTCCTTGTTGATGTCGAGGACCTGCACTTCGACAACCTGTCCGACTTTGAGGAGCTCGCTGGGATGGCCGAGGCGGCCCCATGTCATGTCGGTGATGTGAAGGAGGCCGTCCATGCCATCGAGATCGACGAATGCGCCGAAGTCGGTGAGGTTTTTGACCGCGCCTGTGACGGTGCTGCCGATTTTGACGGTTTCGAGGAATTTCTGGCGCTTCTCGGAGCGTTCCTGCTCGATGAGTTCGCGGCGGGAAAGGACGACGTTTTTGCGATCGTCGTTGATTTTGACGATTTTAAAGTCGTAGGTGTTGCCGACGAATTGCTGGAGGTCTTTTGGCGGGATGACGTCGATCTGCGAGCCGGGGAGGAAGGCCTCGACGCCAATGTTTACGGTGAGGCCGCCTTTGACGACGGCTTTGACTTTGCCTTTGATGAGGCCGTCGCCTTGGAAAACTTTTGCGATCTTTTCCCAGTTCTGTTTGTGAGCGGCGCGTTCTTTTGAGAGGCGCACCATGCCGTGATCGTCCTCGAGACGCTCGAGGAGCACTTCTACTTCGTCGCCGACCTGGAGGTCGTCGATGTCATCAAATTCTGAGCGGGGGATGACGCCTTCGGATTTATAGCCGATGTCCACGAGGACTTCGCGCGGGCGAATCTCGAGGATATGTCCTTTTACAATGCTGCCTTCTTTGAAGTCGCGAAGACTTTTCGCGATCAACTTTTCCATTTCAATCATATTGAATCAATGTTCTGCCAAGCCACGGTTGCCGTTTTGCTTTCGCCCGGGCGCGGTCGTTTGATCGCGCCTAACGCGGGAGAAAGGGGTCGCACAATAGCGCAAAACTTTCGTGACACAAGTGTTTTGCTGCATTCGTGCAAAAAAAACGCCCGGGCCGGTTTGGCAGCCAGGGCGTTTTTAAAAAAGGTGAAAGGAGCCTCGCGGCTTACTTCATTAACAAGACCGACCGCGCGCGCTTGATCTCGCGGGTGATTTTGCGGTGCATGTGCGCGGGCATGCCGGTGACGCGCCGCGGGAGGATCTTTCCGCTCTCGGTGACGAAGCGGCGAAGGATGTCGGGGTTCTTGTAGTCGATCGCTTCGACGGTGATGTCGATGCGGCGGCGCGGCATCGAGCGGTTGGCGCGGCGGAACGCCGAGCGGCGCTTGGGTGTTTTCGGTTCCATGATTACTTGGTTTCGCGGTGCAATGTGTGCCGGCGCAGGAACGGGTTGTATTTCTTTTTCTCAAGCCGGCCGGGCGTGTTGAGGCTCTTTTTGTTGCGCGTCGTGATGTAACGCGACGCGGGTTTGCCCTCGGCTTTCGCTTCGGTGCATTCGATGGTGATGATGTCTCTGGCCATTATTCTTTTGCTTCCGCTGGAGTTTCTTCTTCCTCGCCCTCAGTCGCATTGCCTTCCTCATCGGTCAATCCAAAAAGTGAGGTGACCGGCTGGCGCGAGCGGGTGAGCTTGCGTTGTTTTTCAAGCTGCGACTGGCAATCGACGGTGTAGCGCGTGAAAGGAATCGCCTCGAGGCGTGCGTGTGGGATCGATTTTCCTGACATCTCGCAGACGCCGTAGGTGCCGAGCTCGAGTCGCTTGAGGGCTTCGTCGATTTCGTAAAGCGCGTCCTGTTCCTGCGAAAGCAGGCTCAGCGCAAAATCGCGGTCATACGCATCGCTGCCGGCATCGGCTTGGTGCATCCCAAATGCGGATGCTTCGCTCCCCTCAGCTCGTGACCGCAATGTGTCACGCGCGACGCCGGTCATCGAATCGAGCATGCCGTCGCGCAAGGCGAGCAGGCGCTCTTGCTGCCGCTTGAAAAACGGATCTTTCAGCACGACCGGCTTTTTCGGCGTGACGACTGTGTTGTGATTATTGTGCGTATTCGTGCGCACAGGTTCCGCCTTTTTCTTTGCTGCGGGCTTCGCAGGTTTCGTCACAGCTTTCACGGGCTTGGCCGCCGCTTTCGCCGTCTTGGCCGGAGCTTTTTTGTGATTCGTCGTTTTCGCCATAAATGTAAACTGGGGGAGCAAATGATACGCCCGGGAAAAATTGAGCGCGCATACTTAGCGGCTTTACCAAAGGCGCGCAAGGGGGAATTCCGAAATATTCTTTTCCCGTGATCCGCGCCGGATTTCAAGAACTGGCGCTGGAATAATGGCGTAGCGCAAAATGCCAGAACGCGCGTCCCATTCCGACGCACAACGCAGCGGCGACGCCCATTTGCAGCAGCAGCGGCACGGGCTGCTCGAATGACCGCATCAACAGCCGCGCCGGAATATTCGCAACGATGATGACCGGGATGAACCAGCTGAAGACAAATTTGAAAACGCCGCGAAACACCGCGTCCGGATAGCGAGCGATGTTAAACAAGCTGTAGTAACCGTAAATCAAACCTTGCGCTCGGACGATCCAAAACGAAACCGTCGCGAGCGCGAACATGATCGAATAGTGAATCGCGACGCCGAGGGAGACGGCGCACAGATAGAGCAGCACCTGCAGCGCGGACGGAACAACATTGAGTTTAACGAGTGAAAACACGACGATCGCGATGCCGACGAGGGCATTGACGACGTTGTCCAAACCAAATTGCCGCGTGGAAACCGCGAACTGCGCATCGACCGGCAGCAGCAGCATGAAATCAAGCCGACCGGTCCGCACCAACTCGGGAAGATTCGCGACATTCACATAAAAAAAAGCCTGGAAAATCTGCCCGATAAGCTGGTGCGTTCCGACGAGCAGCACGACCTCCCATTTGGACCAGCCGCCGATTTGGTTCACATACATGAACATCACCTCGATGAAAACAATTTGTCCCACAAACCATAACAGCTCGGTGAACATCCAAAGAATGAAGTTTGCCTTGAAACTCATCTCTCGAATCACGGAATTCCGCAGCATGATCCAGTAGATTTCGAGGTAGCGTTTCATCGCGCGATCACCCGCCGACCGCCTGATAGCGCCGCACGCCGCGGCTCCACATCAAGCGCGCGAGACTCCACGTCAGCAGCAGCCACCCTGTTTGGATCGCAAGTCCGCTCCACAACGAACCTGCGCGAACTTTTTCCAAAAACACCGCGATTGGGAAAAAAAGTTCGTAGGTGAAAGGCAGCCAATGCATGGCGCCTTGCATCCACGCCGGCATGATATCGAGAGGAAAAATGTGGCCGCTCAGGAAATATTCGAACGAGTAAAGAATGAAAACAATCGTCGAGATTTCCAGGATCCAAAACGCGAGCATCGCCAGCGCGTAAGCGACAAAAAATTGAATGAAGCCCGCCATCACGAGCGAGATCGCCGCGAGCGGCCACGTGAGCGGATCGCGCGGGAGCGTGATGTAGCTGCGGAACCACCAAAAGATCAGCCCGACCGGCACGATCGTCACTAAAGTGTATAACAACCGATAGCTCAAAAAAAGACTGATCCGGTAGTGCAGATAGTTCAGCGGCTTTGTCAGAAACGCGTTCATCTGCCCGTCGCGAATATCCGCCGCGATCTGCCACTCGTCCTCGGTCGGCGTGACGAGGTTGTCGACGAGGATCGTCAGCATAAAATAAAAAATCATCGCGTTGAAATCATAGCCGGCGACGCTCGTGCTCCGTTCCTGAAAAATCGCGCGCCAGATGAAAACCGTTCCCGCGAGCGGCACGAATCCGAAGAGCGCGCGCAGCAGAAAATTCCAGCGGTAGACGAAAGTATTCTGCAGGCCGATGTCGAAAACCTTGAGATATTTTGCGAGAGCCATTGCGTGCGGCATGACTTCCTAGCAGCCCCTAGCGAAAAGCGAAAGCGGCACGTCAGCGCGAAAGGCGGACGTCTTTTTTAACTGCGGCTCATCGAGCCGGAATCGGCGCTGTGTCTACGCCAGTCTGCTTTCGCCGTCGGCCGCGGGCATCCATTTCCACGTCTGCTCGCCGAGCCAGACGCAGGCGATGTCGAGCGCGTCGGGATGCTGGTTGCTCCAGATCGTGTAGTGAAATCCTGTCTCGTCCTCATATCCTTCAGGCGCGCGCTCCAGCATCACGATGAGCGCGACCATTGAAAGCGATGAAGCGAAGAAAAATCCGGCGAGTATCAACATAATCGCGGAAAAAGGAGCAAAGTGCGTGCCCGAAGTGCGAAAAAAGTTTCGCTTTTTAAACAAAAGGTTGGCGCGCGCTCACCTTGGAATTTTCGGCTCCTCATCCCGCTCTTTCCAGCGCGCCAGCGATTGCTCGTGCAGATGACGGCGATGAAAAAACCGCGGCAGCACGCCATATTTTGGGCTGAAGAGAAATGCGAGGCAGAAAATTCCGCCGAGCACCAGCACGATGCACGCGCCGGACGGAAGATTGAGCCAGTAGGAAAGAAACAGCCCAAGCGTGGAGCCGGCCATGCCGAGAATTCCGCCGCCCCAAAACATCGCGCTGAAGGAATTGGAAAAAAGATAGATCGTCGCCGCGGGCGCAGTCAGCAGGCCGAGCGCGAGAATCACTCCGACCGCTTGCAGCGACGAAATCATCGAGAGCACGAGCAATGAAAGAATGAGGTAATTGAGCTTCGTGACCGGCACGCCCTGCGTCGCCGCGATTGCCGGCTCGAACAGCATGACCAGCAGCGGCCTTTGCAAAGCGACCAGCGTCCCGAGCGTGAGAAAACTGATCCAGTAGATCGTCCACAAATCGGAATCCGCGAGGCCGAGAATGTTGCCAAACAAGTAATGATGCAGCTCCACGTGCACGCGCGAAAAACTCAGCAGCACGATGCCGAGCGAAAATGCGACGGTGTAAAGAATGCCGAGCGACGTGTCTTCCTTCACGCGAGAGCTGCGCGAAATCAGCTCCGAGCCGAGCGCGACGAGCAGCGCCGCGATGAGTGCGCCGATGAAAAGTCCTGTCGGCGCGAGGCCGAAAAGCATCACGCCGATCGCGAGGCCTGGCAGCAGCGAATGCGAGAGCGCATCAGCCATCAGCGCGAGCCGGCGCAGCACGATGAACGCGCTCAGGAAACCATTAGTGAAGCCGATCAGCGCGCAGCCAAAAAGCGCGCGCTGCATGAATTCGTGGCGAAAAGGTTCAAGCAGCCACGTCATGAGAAATGCCGGAAAATGCGTCGGTATCGTAAGTGCGCCTGATGTTTTCCTCGGTAAAAATTTCCTGCGTCGGGCCGAACGCGATGAGCTCGCCGTTGAGCAAAATCACTTCGTCAAAAAGATCGGGCACTGTTTTCAAATCGTGATGCGAGGCGATGACGAGATTGCCGCGCCGCGCGATGGCGCGCAACGTCTCGCGCATCATTTCCTGCCCGCCCTTGTCGAGCCCGGTGAACGGTTCATCGAGGAGAAAAACATGCGCCTCCTGCGCGAGCGCGCGCCCGAGAAAAGCGCGCTGCTGCTGCCCGCCGCTCAACGCGCTGATCTGGCGATCCGCGAGGTCGGTGAGGTGGAGCGACGCGAGCACATCGGCGACAATGCGTTCATCATTTTCGCCAAAACGCTTCCACCATCCGAGCCGCATGAAACGCCCGAGCTCGACCACGGCGCGCACTGTGATCGGGAAATCCGAATCCTGCGTGCTGCGTTGCGGCAGATACGCAAGATCGGTCGCCGAGCCGCCGGAATTGTGGCCGTGAAATCTGATCGAGCCGCTCTCAGCCGGCAGCAGGCCGACCATTGTTTTAAATAAAGTTGTCTTGCCCGCGCCGTTCGGGCCGAGCAGCGCGACGCAGGTGCCGCATTTCATTTCCATCGTGAGATGATGCAACGCGGGAACTCGGTTGTAGGAGACGGTCAGGTCGCGAATTTCCAGTCGATGTGCGGACATATTTTTTCAGGGTTGAAACGTCAGCACTTCGTCCACCGGCCCGCTCGCCCAGACGACTCGCTCCAGCTTCGAGCCGTTCTCCGGCGTCACCGCGAGCTTCACTGCGCCGGGCTCGGAAGGATCTTTGAATTTTCCCTGGAGCACGAGATCCACGCCTTCCGGTGGGAAGTCCATTTTTACATTTTCGCTCACTGGCGCGGTGCCGGCGTCGCCTTTCCAAATGACGTTGCCGAGATGCTTGACGACAAATTGAAACGGTCCGCTTGTCGCCGTGATTTCGAGATGCAGCGAACTCTCGGCAGCGGCAGGCGCGGCCACGACTGCGGCCGCGGCGCGTCTGCTCGTGAGCTTCCGCAGCGGCACGAACATCAATGCCATGAGCGCCACGATCACCAGCAATCTGAGAAAGGGCGACCCTTGCACAAGCCTCTATTTCAGCGCGTCCACGATCGTCGTCACGTTGTGCTTCATCATTCCCTCATAAGTCGACGCATCGCCGGTGCCAAGCCCATCCGCGTAAAGTGTGCCGCCGATTTTTGCGCCCGATTCCCGCGTGATTTCCTTCGTCACTTTCGGATTTTCAATGTTCTCGAAAAAGATCGCCTTCACGCCTTGTTTTCTAATCGTGTCGATGATGTCGGAAACTTTTTTGTTCGATGGCTCATCCTCCGTGCTCACGCCTTCGATGGAGTAAATCGTAAAGCCATTTTCCCTCGCGAAATATTGGAATGCATCGTGCGAAGTCACCAGCTTCCGGCTGTCGCGCGGCAGCTCCGCCACCTTGTGTTTCACCCAGCTTCGCAACGCTTCGAGCTTCGCAATGTAGGCCGCCGCATTTTTGTCGTATTCCGCCTTGCCGGCCGGATCGAGCTTGATCAATTCATCGCGCACGACCTGCGTTGCCTTTTCCATGTTTGCGATGCTGTGCCACCAATGCGGATCCTCGATCATCCCGCCGACAACCGTAGCCTTTTCACCCTCCTCAACCTTCATTTTCAGCGACGGAAATTTGTCACCCACCTGGACGAGATCGCCTTTCGTGCCCGCGCTTTCCTTCAGTTTTGTGAGATAACCTTCCATGTGTTTGCCCGACGCGAGCACGAGCTGCGAATCGCCGACTTGTTTAAGATCCGCGGGCGTCGGCTCGTATTCATGCGGATCGACTCCGGCCCGCACGAGTCCTGTCACCTCGATCTGGTCACCGCCGACCGCCTGCGCAAGTGCCGTCAGGATTGTCGAAAAAGTCGTCACCTTGATTTTGTCCGCGGCTGAAGCCTGGCCGAGCGCGGACGCCAGAAACAAAAGCGGCAGCAGGATTTTTCTCACGAATCAAACGTAGAACCGTGTCGAACTAACGCAAGCAAATTGCAAAAGGAAATCAACTTTCGATAAAAGTTCCGTGCCTTCAATGCGCTCCCTGCAAGACAACCTCCGAAAGCGCCACGGGACTGCCTTTTGCGCCGGGATAAATCTCCACAATCTCCAGCGTCATCCGGTCGCCAGAATGCACCATGATGTCGTCAAAACTGAAGTGCTGCCAACGGCGCGTGTCGGCAAACTGCACGTAATAAAGCGGCTTGCCGTTGTAATAAAACCTCGCCTTTTTCACGCGTGCAAAATTCTTCCATGTCTCCTGCGTGTCCCAATTGCCGTCGATGACATCCAGTCCATAAAACGGCACATTGTCCTCCATTTCCGCCGGAAGTTTTTTCGGAAAAAAGAAAGTCAACTTTGCACCGATGCCGGTGGGATCCGTCCACGGCGGCGACGGTTTATCATCGTTTAACACAGTAACTTTGACAGGAGTTGTGCCTTTCGCCGGAACTGCCTGCACAGTCCATGGAAAGGCGCATTTCATCGAGCATCCGCCCATCAATTCCGGGATGACCGGAGTGCCGATCGTTGGTTTCAAAGTCGGCAGATCATCGGCGAAAACCGCCGTCGCGGTGAGCCAGATCGCGAAAAGAAAAATGTTCTGACGTTTCATTTTATTCCCTCGAAGCGCAGAAGACGCGCGCTGTTAAAGATCACGAAGAACGCGCCGAATTCATGCAAAAAAGCCGCAATGATTGGCGTGATGATGCCGATGCTCGACAGGACGATCGCGGCGATGATGAACAGAAATCCGTAGAGCATATTTTGGTTGATGATTCGCAGCGCCTTCTCGGAAAGCGCGAGAAAATCCGGGATCCGGCTGAGGTCGCTGGCCATGAGCGCGATGTCGGCGGTCTGGATCGCGACGTCGCTGCCGAGCGCGCCCATCGCGACACTCAAATGCCCGGCCGCCAGCGCTGGCGCGTCGTTCACGCCGTCGCCGACGACCATGACTTTGTGCCCTTCGTTCTTGAGTCGATGCACGGTTGCGAGTTTTTGCTCCGGCAAACATTCGGCGGCGAATTCACTGAAGCCGATATTTTTCGCGATGGATTCGGCGACGCTGCGGCGATCTCCCGTGAGCATGACGAACCGCGCGATGCCTTGGTTGCGCAGCGTCGCGCCGAGGTTTCGTGATTCCTCGCGAAGCGTGTCGCTGAGATAAATGACGCCCGCAAATTCGCCGTCCACCGCGATGTGCAGCGCGCTCAGGTCGCCTGCATTTTGATTTTCGTTTTCCATTTTGACCGCGTGTTCCCGCAACCACGCGGCGCGGCCGACTAGCACTTCGCGGCGGCCAACTTTTCCCGAAACGCCGTGCCCGTGTTTTTCCTGCACGTCCGCGGCTTCGTGAAATTCCAGCGCGCGTGTGTGCGCGGCCGCGAGCACCGCGCGCGCGACGGGGTGCGTCGAATGCTGCTCGACCGCGGCAGCCAGCGAGAGGATTTCCCGGTCGGGCATTCCGTTGTGAGCGTGAATTTCCGCGACGCGCAATTCGCCCGTGGTCAGCGTGCCGGTTTTGTCAAAAACGACGGTGTCAATTTCGTTTGCCGCTTCAAAAAAGCGGACGCTTTTGACGAGGATGCCGAGTCGTGACGCGGAGGCGAGCGCGGCGACCATCGCGGACGGACCTGCCAGCACGAAGGCGCACGGGATGCTGACCACGATCACCGAAATCGCTCGCTGCACATCGTGTGTAAAAAAAAGAACGAAGCCCGCGATGAGCAAAATGAGTGGCGAATAATAACGCGCATATTCCTCAGTCAGCCGGACGATTGGCGCGCGCGTTTGCTGTGCTTCCTCGACGATGTCTTTGACCCGTCCCAACACAGTGTTAGCACCTGTTTTCGTCACCTCCATTTCGATCAAGCCGGTGAGATTCGACGTGCCTGCGAAAATGTTCGCACCCTCGCCGACCTCGACTGGCAAAGCTTCTCCGGTGATTGTCGCCTGGTTTACGGTGGACCATCCGCTCAGCACGCATCCGTCGGCGGGAACCGTGTCGCCAGGCCGGATCCGCACCCGATCGCCGGCGCGCAGCGATTCCGCATCGACGAGTTCCTCCTCTCCGCCGCGCACGCGCCGCGCGCTCGCTCGCGCGAGATGAAGCAGGCTGTTGATGGCCGCATTTGTGCCGAGCATGCTGCGATCCTCGAGCACGTGGCCGAGCAAAAGAATCACCGCGACGATGCCGGCGGTGACGTAAAGTCCGCTCGCGAAACAGGCCAGCACCGCGAGCGTGATGAACTGGTTCATGTAAAACTCCGTGTTGTCGGCCTCGCGTGAAAACAGGCCGCGCAGCGCGTCGCGCAAAATCGGAATCGCCGCTAAAACCGCGCCAGCCATTGCCGCGGCGCTTGCCAATTCCGGTTGCTCCGGCCGCAACCAACGCAACAGCCCGCTGAGTATCAAAAAAACCGCTCCGCAAAAAACAAACAGCAGTCGAAGGCGCAAGCCGCCTTCGCTGTGATCATGCCCGCAGCACGCGGGTCCGTGCAGATGCTCGTGATCGTGCGCAGCCTCGTCGTGATGATGATGTTCCTCGATGGCCGTGGCGTTCATGAAAGTTGCATCATTCTTCGTCGTCGTTCAGCCGATTTTTTGACGGAGCTGCCGGCGTTTTATTTGATGGCAAAGGTTCGGACGGCAATGGCTCCACGCCAGTCTCAGGGCCGGGTTCCGCCGGTTCGGCTTGTTCCGCCGGCCTGGACTCGACCGTTTGCCCGATTTGCGGCGCGAGCAGCAATCGCACTTCGCCATTTGCATTCGGCATCACTGTCGTGATGCGCACCTTCGCGAGAGTGGTCTGAATCATCTCATTATAAAGGCGCGCGCGGATCAGTTGCGGATTCGCCTTGTATTCATGCAGCAGCGCGAGAAACGCCGACGCCTGCCCCTGCGCCTGCGACACCTGTTCCTGCGCGAACGTATCCGCCGCCGACTTCACGCGATACGCCTCCGCCTGCGCTTCGGGAATCATCGAAGCGTGATAGCTATTTGCCGGTTCGATCAACGTCTTTGCCTCCACTTTCGCGCTGATCACATCTTGAAAAGCGGCGGCCACCTGCGCCGGCGGATCAATCTCGCGTGTTTCGATCGCGAGCAATTGCACACCGAGGCCGAGCCGGTCGATCTCCGCCTGCGACAGCCGTTGCGTTTCGCGGCTGACGAAATCGCGGCGCGTCGTGAGCACATCATCGACCGACATTCCCGCGATCACTCTGCAAACGTTTTGATAAACAACCGCATCGAGCAGCTCATCGCGATCCGTCGCGCCAAAAACGTAGTCGGCAGCGTTCGAAACTTGATAGCGCGCGGAAAATTTTGCGCGGATGATATTTGCGTCGCCCGTCAACGTGTAAGGATCATTCACCGGATGCAGCGTCGCGTTGAATTCGAGCGACTGCGGCGACGCATTCGCCGGCTCCGCCCAATCCGCGAGAGTCCGCTCCTGCACGGTTTTCGCGTCGATCAAAACCACTTCATCGATCGGTGCCGGCAAAGCGAAAAGCAATCCGGGCGGATGAACTTCCGGCAGCAATTTTCCAAAACGCAGCACCAATCCCGCCTGGCTCGGGCCGACCATCGTGATGCCCGATGCGAGATAAACCAGCACCAGCGCTGCCATTCCCCAGCGCAGCACGCGGATGCTCGAGCGGAGCGCCGCGAGGATCGCGTGCGCGGAAAAAAGCGCGTCTTCTTTTTGCTTCATGGCGCGGCTTTCGCTGGCGCGGGACCCGGCTCTGCGCCTTGCGATTTCAGCAGATCGAACGGTTCGGAATTTGTGTCGAGCACGATCGTCGTGTTTTGGTTGACGACTTTTTTCAAAGCCTCCACGTCGCGCTGGAACTTATAAAAATCAGGATCCTGGCTGTGCGCCGCGGCGTAAATGTGCGCCGCCTCCGCCTCGGCCTTGCCGTGAGTTTCCGCGGAATATTTATTCGCCTCGGCGATGATGACGGTTTTCTCCGCATCGGTCTGCGCACGGATTGCATCGGCTTCCTGCTGGCCTTCCGCGCGATAGCTCGCGGCGAATTGCGAACGTTCCGCGCGCATCCGTTCAAAGACGTAACGCGTGTTTACTTCCGGCAGCGTGAGCCGCTGAA
This sequence comes from uncultured Verrucomicrobiae bacterium, assembly GCA_963836755.1. Lineage (GTDB taxonomy): Bacteria > Verrucomicrobiota > Verrucomicrobiia > Chthoniobacterales > Chthoniobacteraceae > JAJPJG01. The sequence goes on from CAWIKF010000002.1 coordinate 674,237, forward strand.
TCCCGACTTGTTCGATCGAAATTCCAAACGAATCGCGCGCCTGCGCCGAGGTGCTCTGCGCGATTTTGTTTTCGATTTCCGTGAGCCGCACTTCGTCCGGATTTACCGAGACAAGCTGGTTGAAATCGTAAGTGCCGAGCACCGTATTTTTGGCGCTGCTGACGAGGCCGTCGAGTTTGCTGCGTGCATTGTCGACATTGCCGATCGCTTCCAAAAACTTCCGCGGATCCACGACGCGCCATGCGACAAAAACGGGCACGATGACATTGCGTTTGTCCTTCGTGAGCGTTTCGGAAATGCGCGTCTGGTAAAAGTTCAGGCGCGCGTCGAATCGGTTCACATTCTCGATCGGCCACGGCCATTTCAAATAAAGTCCCGGCTGCTCGATGACTCGCGCAGGGCTGCCAAATTCGGTGACGACGACTTTTTCATTCTGCCGCACTTGAAATGCGATCATGAAAAAAATGAGCACGGCGACGACGATCAATGCGACGGCGAGGCGGACGAAAATATTGGATTTCATGAATTTGTTTTTTGTTTACGGCGGCGGCAGATCGCTTGTGTTGCGCAGGTCGAGATAAACCTGGTCATGCGCGGCGGCGGGGCCATCGAGAATAACTTTCGTCGGCTTCACGAGCGCGTCCTGCAATGTGTCGAGACGGATGCGCGCTCGAAACAAAGCCGGGTTTTCTTCCTCCGATTTTGCAACTGCGAGGAACTGCGAAGTTTCGCCCTCCGCCTGCGCAACGCGTTGTTTCGCATCGGCATCGGCTGTCACTTTTTCCCGCGTCGCCTGCGCCTTCGCGGCGGGCATCGTGTCCGCGCGATATGCGCGCGCGATGTCGATCATGCTTTCCTTTTGTTCCTCCGCGCTGACGACTTCCTCATACGCCGGCGCGACGTCCACGGGCGGATGAATGTCTTTCATTCCGACGAACAAAATCTGCAGACCGAGGCCGAGACGATCAACTTCACTTTGTAAAACAGTTTTTAACTGTGTGGTAATAGCGGCGCGCTCCGTGGTCATAATTGCAAAGCTGTCGCGCGAGCCGGTGATCTGGATGAGCTTTCGCTCGGCGAGGCTCGCCAGCGCTTCATCCGGGTCGTTCGTCGTTTGCAAAAAAGCCACCGGATCGGCGATGCGATAAAAGATAGGCACGTTGATCGTGAGCAGCGATTCGCCATTGCCGACGAGCAGATTTTTTTCGCCCTCCGCATGTTTTTCCGTCCAAAGCACCGGCCCGCTCAGGTCCTTGTCGAAGCCGAGCGAAACGCTTCGCACGAGCTCGGTGGGGATGATCTGCACGTCGGCAAACGGCCGCGGCCAGGTGAAATGCAAACCCGGCTGCAGCGGGATCGGTAAATATTTTCCGAGCAAAATTTCCACGCCGCGGCTGCCGGCGGGAACCGCTGTGAAGCAGGTGGAAAACCAGACGAGTGCGCCGGTCGCGAGCAGCATCGGCACGGCGATTCCGCGGACGAATTCGAAGAACCAAAGCTCGCTGACTTTCGCGCCGACGAGATTTTCAAAGCTCGCGACTGCGGCGCGCCAGCCTTTGCCGTGGCCGAATCCCGCGTCGAGGAAAAGGCTCGTGCCGGCGGGCGTGCTCACATCGCGCAACGCGACGGGTTGGTAAAATCTCGCACCGAAGCGGACGAGCGTTTCGGCGGCGAGAACGATCGTCAGCGCGAGCAGCGGCCAGCCGAGAAGCGCGCCAAAATCGCGCGTCGTCATCAAGTCGATAAAGACCACCGCAGCCGTCGCGAGTGAAACCCAAAACGCGATGTGCGTGAGATGGAGCAGGCCATCAAGCGCAGCGGTTTTTAATCGCGATTGAATGGCATCGGCGAACTGCCGCAGGAAAAAAAGCATGCATCCCGAGGCGAGCGCGATGACCGCGATCATTTGTAAAACTGAGCGCTGCGCGTTGCCGAGCGCGCCGCCCGCGCTGTCGCGAAAAACCGCGAAACCGATCATCAGACCGCACACCAAAATCACCCATTGCCAGCGGCTCGCGAAGTCCGGCAGGAAAGGCGTGGCGCTCACCGTGGGATCTGAGCTGCCGATGCTCTCGCGCTTTTCGAGCTCGCGATTGTATTCGAGATTTCGCCGGTCGCGGACGGCGCTGCGGAAGAAAAAATAATGGATCGCGCCGACGATGCTGCACCACGCAAAAAAGCTGCCGATGCCCGCCAGCAAAGGATTCGGAGCGGATTGAGCGATCGTGCCGAAGCAGGCCGCCGCGACGATGAACAGCAGCGCGATCAGTAGCGCAGCGCGTTGCAGGCGCGTGAGTTCGCTCGCGGTCAACTGCGGACCGCTTTCGATTTTTTCCAAGATTTCGCCTGGCATGACGCGCGGCTATTTATCCAAATGCTTCTCCAAAAATGCTTCCATCTTTGTGTAAAAATCGATCCGGTTTTCCGGATTTTCGAATCCGTGACCCTCGTCCATTTTCACCATGTATTCGACAGGTCGTCCGTTCTTTTTGAGCGCGGCGACGATCTGCTCGGCCTCGGCGTGATTGACGCGCGGGTCGTTGTAGCCTTGCGCGATGAAGAGCGGCGCCTTTATTTTATCCGCCGCGAAAAGCGGGGAGCGTGAGCGCAAAAAATCCTTGTCCGTCGCGGGATTGCCGACGCGGCGATACATCACATCGCGAAAAGTTTCCCAATACGGCGGGATCGTGTTCATGAATGTGAGCAGGTTTGAAATGCCGACGTAATCGACGCCGCACGCGAAGACGTCCGGTCGAAATGCGAGTGCCGCGAGCGTGGCGTAACCGCCGTAGCTGCCGCCATAAATGCCGATCCGTTTTTTGTCGGCGATGCCGTTGGCGACGATCCAATCGACGCCGTCGATCAAGTCATCGAGCATCTTGCCGCCCCACTCGCGATCGCCCGCGTGCAGGAACTTTTTTCCATATCCAGTCGAGCCGCGGAAGTTGATTTGCAGCACAGCGAAACCGCGATTGGCGAGGAACTGAATTTCGGGATCGTAGCCCCAATCATCGCGCGCCCACGGGCCGCCGTGGACGACGAGCACTGTCGGCAGATTTTTTTCCGGCACGCCTTTTGGCAGGCTCAAGTAGCCGTGAATCGTGAGGCCGTCGCGGCTTTGAAACGAAACCGGTTTCATGTCGACGAGCTCGTCGGGTTTCAGCCACGGGCGCGGACGATAGAGAAACTTTGAGTCGCCGGTGTCGCGGTCGTAGAGATAGGTCGCGCCGGGATCGGTGGGCGAGTTGAATGCAATGATCCATTTGCGCTCGTCATCATCGCTGCTGCGAAAGAGCGGCTCGCCGTCATGGATTTTTTGGACGGTCGCAAGATCCTTCGCAAACTGCGGATCAAAGGTTTGATAGACGACCTTGTCCTTATTGTAAGCGACCGCGAGCAGCTTGTGAGTTTTGTCGCTGATCAGCACATCCTCGATGTCGTAGTGCGGATCCTGCGCGATCAAAGTTTCCTTTCCCGAATCAATCTCGAGCTTCACGAGCCGCGTCGTGTCGGCGTTGCGCGCATCGGTGAAATATAAAAAAGAACCATCCTCGCTGAATGCCTGGATCGCCGCATTTTCTTCATCGGTGTAAGTGCCGAGCACGCGGAACGGTCCGGTGCCGGAATCGCGCACGCGGATCTGCGTTTTGCCGCCTTCGATCTGCGCGGCGCATGCGCGGAGGACGCCATGCGTATCGGCATACCAGCTATCCACATCGCCGGGATTTTTTTCCAAAAGCTGCAGCTCGCCCGTGGAAATCTGCAGATGGTAAACGTCGAAATATTTCGGGTCGCGCGCGTTGAGCGTGATCAGCGCCTCATCGGGATGCTCGCGCGGAAGATCGATGATTTCTGCGCGCGCGCCTTTGTGCGGAGTCAGGTCAAGCGCGGGCTTGTCCGGCTGCGAAGGATCGGCGCGATAGAGATGGTAATTTTCATTCCCGCCCTGGTCCTGCTCGTAAATCAAATAGCGGCCGTCGCGCGTCCACGAGAAATGAAAAATCCCGCGCTGCGTGTCGTGAGTCACCGCCTTCGCCTTTGCGAAATCATCGCCGACTTCGCAGACGAAAACATTCATCCGATTTTTTTCCGGCGCGAGAAAAGCGTAGCGCTTCCCATCCGGCGAAAGATCGGCGCTGCTGATCTTCGGGTTGTTAAAAAAATCGGACACCGGAATCTGCGGCGGCTTTTCCATGGCGAAGAGGAGTGACGAGAGACTGCAGACGAGAAGCGCCGCAAAAAAAATCGGACGATGACGCAAATTAAAATTTTTACAGCGAGTCATGAATCGGTCGGAAGAATGTGGTTTGAAGTCCATTGATGATTGGCAAGAAGCCTTTGCGACGAAGGATCGCGCGGTCTGCAAAAAGAGTCCCTGCCGGTAAAATCGCAAGAAGCTTGCATTAATCTTCCCGCGAATGAATGTCAACTTTCGACAGGTGCCACGAAAGAAGGAGAGCATCGGAAAAAACGAGGGTGTTCAAATGTTTCGTGCAAGTAAATTGCGTCGCGAAAATTTCACCGTTGAGATTCCGGTAAAGTTCGAGTCAATTACAAGTGTCCGTGAAAAAGAAAGAAGCTGAAGCAAAACTAAACTGGGCAGTGGAGGAGTGCCGCGTGCGAGGACTGCGCCGCACGCACGCCTTGCGCGAACTGCTCCGTTACCTTCTCAAAAATAATCGCCCGGTGAACTGGACGATCCTCAGCAATGAACCGGAAATCCGCGCTTGCTGCGATCCATCCAGCGCCTTTCGAGTCTTGGTGAAGCTCGAAGAGATCGGACTGGTGCGACGCATGGGTTCACCCGATCGCTCCTACTACTTCGTTCTCACGCTTCCGGGCGAACATCACGACTACCTGATCTGCAAAGGTTGCGGAAAGATCGATGACCTGGACATCAATTGTCCGGTCGAAGTCTTGGAAAAAAAGATCAGCCGGAAGAGTGGCTACAGCGAACTTTACCACGAGCTAGACTTCTTTGGGATCTGCCCAAAGTGCCAGGCTGCCTGAGGAAAGCCACCGCAGGAACGGCGTTTCTCTTGGTGAAGAGTTCACCAGAGTTGGTGGTGGAGCGGGCGGTAACTTTGTCAGTCTGAAAATGTTTGCAGAGTCGCAACTCGAAAACATCACCGCCCGCGCTCACTCAACTTATTGGGACAACCCGGAAGCCAATCGCGAAGCTTCCGAGTAGGTAATGGGTTCTACGACGCGGGAGTTGCGGACGCTTCTTTTTTGCGTGCTGCCCAACGGGCTTTCATCGCAGCGGCCAGCTTTGCGCGGCCTTGAGGAGTAAGACCGCCTTTTTTCTTGGGAGCTTTTTTTGCTGCGGCAGGCTTTGGCGCGGACGCGGTTGCTTTGCCTTTGATCTTAGCCCAGCGCGCCTTTGCAGCCGCGGCAATCTTTGCTCGCGAAGCCGCACTCATCTTGCTACGGCGGGCTGTCTTCTTGGCGGGGGCAGATGGACTCGAAGTCGAATCCGACCGGCCGAGGAGTTTGTTGAGTTTGTTTTGGAGACTTTCAATCTGCTCGTGGAGGTTAACAGCTTCCTTGAGAGATTGAAGTGATAGTGAGGTGGTATTAGCCATATCGTTGAGCTATAGCTTCTACCTAGCTCGCGTCAATACATTTGTTATAATTCATTAGCACGAGCTTTAGTTCGATTCGTGACTGAACTATGAAGGCCAGCTTGTCGAAATGAGATCTTGTGGTTAACTGCAGAGCTCTTTCGTCGATGAAATACTCACGCTGGCTTTTGCTTTTGGTTTTTATGGCGAGCACCACAGCTATGGGACAAGCTCCAGCACCGATGAAAGAAGTCGACGCCAACATCTTTCAACTCGGCGACATCCGGATCGACAAGCGGGCGAGGAGCGTGACATTCCCCGGCATGATCAACATGCGGGGCGGCAGCCTTGAGTATCTACTCGTGCAAGAACAAGGGAAGACGCATGAGAGTTTACTCTCAACAAAGGTCGAGCCTTCGGAATTGCATGTGGCGATGCTGCTGCTCGGCGCGAAGGATTCCGCCGGAGATGGAAAGGGGCCTCCGGAGCAGATTGACCAAACATTTTTAAAACATGCGCCGAAGTTGCAAGGCGCGGAGATCGAAATTCGCATCACATGGGAACTTGATGGGCGACAGACGCAGGCTCGCGCGGAGGATTTGCTTTTGCGCAAGAAGAAGCCTTTGCAGCAAGACGGAGCCTGGATCTACAACGGCTCAATCATCGTCGACGGCAAATTTCTAGCGCAGGCCGAAGGGTCGATTGTTTCCATCGTGACGGATCCCACAGCGCTTATTAATAACGAACGGCTCGGAAATGATGACGACCAGATCTGGACTCCGCGCGCTGACAAACTCCCGCCATTGAACACGCCGGTGAACATCACCTTCAAGCTTCTGTCTAAAAATACTTCGAAGTGAAATTCATCGGTCTCTTCTTTTTTCTTGGTCTCGGAATCCTTTGCGCGCAAGAGCCGATTCCGCAGCGAACGGCGGATCTGTCCGTGCGCAATGAAGTTCAGCTCGCGATCGACAAAGGTCTCGATTGGTTGCGAAAGAATCAGAATCCGGACGGTTCGTGGTCTTTGAATGAGCAACCCGCGCTGACCGCGCTTCCGTTGTCGGCATTCATGGCCGGGCCGGGCAGGGACTTTGAAAAAAGTCCGCCCGCGTTTTTGCAAAAAGGTTACCAGTTTCTGCTCAGTTCTGTGCAGCCGGATGGCGGCATCTATCGCAAGGGCCTCGCCAACTATAATACTTCGATCTCGCTCATGGCATTGCTCGCGGCGCATGACGCGAAGTTTGATCCGACAGTTCGCGCTGCGCGTGACTTCATCATCAGCCAGCAGGCGAAAGGACTTGCAGATCCTTCACTCGACGGCGGGATGGGCTACGGCTCCACCGGCAGTGCACGTCAGCATCCAGACCTTTCCAATACCGAGGCCGCGCTCGACGCTTTGTATCACAGCAAGATTGAGACGGGCTCAGAGCTCCCGCATGCAAAGGATCTCGATTGGGCCGCGGCCATCGCCTTTATCCAGCGCTGCCAAAATCTTCCGTCTGTGAATAAGGAAAAGTGGGCGAGCAATGACCCGGAAAACAAAGGCGGCTTCGTCTATTTTCCGGGTGAGAGCGCGGCGGGCGAGATGCAGTTGCCCGATGGGAAGAAAGCGCTGCGCTCTTATGGGAGCATGAGCTACGCGGGCCTCATGAGTTATCTTTACGCTGACTTAAAGAAAGATGATCCGCGCGTGAAGGCAGTCATGGATTGGCTGCGCGCGCATTATTCCATCGAGGAAAATCCCGGCATGGGTTCCGATGGACTCTTCTATTACTACCAAATGATGGCGAAGGCGCTTCATGCCAGCGGCACGCGCGAAATGAAGCTCGCGAATGGCCGCGAGGTGGACTGGAGAAAAGATTTGGCGCTAAAGTTGATCGACCTGCAAAAGCCGGACGGTTCCTGGGCCAATGACAGCGGACGCTGGATGGAAAAAGATCCCGTGCTTTCGACCTCTTACGCGCTGTTGACTCTCGAGATCATCTACCGCGCATTATAATTGGCGCGGAAGCTTGTGTTTCGCGAGGCTGGTGCTTAGGTTTTTGGTGACGCCCCCCGAAATTCCAGAGATCCGATGAGCAATCTATTCGACCCCCAGAAGCTGATCCGAAAAATCGCGAACTCGCGGTTCTTGATGATTTCCGCGCTGCTCCATGTGCTGCTAGTCCTGCTTTTTGGCGGCACCGTTCTTTTTAATAAATACGTCGAGCCGCCGGACTTTGACGCCGGCGGTGGCGACTTCCTCACCGCCACCGACGTCGCCGAGCCTCCGCAACCGCCGGCGCAAGAAATGCCCACTCCGCCATCGTCGCTGGCGCCGCCACCCGTTTCCACGCCGACGACCGCGCTGTCCGCGATTGTCAGCATGAACTCCACCGCTCCCTCGTTCACGATGCCGGTCGCGCAAAACATCGCGCCGACGCTTTCAAATAACCTCACAGACCAGATCGCGAAGGCGCCGCCGACGAATCCTTTGGGCACCGGCCCGATGGCTTCGCTTCCAGCTGCGATGGGCGGACGCGGCACCGGACGCCGCGCTTCCGTGCTGGCGCAAAATGGGGGCAAAGTTACCAGCGAGCAGGCCGTGGTGAAAGCGCTCCGCTGGTTGCAAAAAGTGCAGAATCCCGCCGACGGCACGTGGGGCACCGGGAAATATCGCGGCGCGATGACCGGCCTCGCTACGCTCTGTTTTCTCGGCCACGGCGAAACTCCCGCGACCTCGCGTGAATTTGGAATTGTGGTGAGCAAGTCGCTCAAGGCGATCGTCGATGAAGGCACGAAGGCAAAAGGAATTCTTAGCTTCAATGGTGCCCTCTCCAAAGGGAACGAATCAGTTTACGAGCACGCCATCGGCGCCTACGCACTGGGCGAAGCTTACACGATGACGAAGGACGAAACCATCACGCCCGTGCTTACGCAGGCGGTCGCTTATATTACAGACGGCCAGCGCCCCGACGGCGGCTGGGCTTACAGCTACGACAAGGGTGCCGATGAGCCGAAAAAGGTGCCGAAAAGCGACACCTCCGTCAGTGGCTGGCAGGTGCAGGCCTTGAAAGCCGCGCATTTGACTGGTCTCACTTTTCCCGCGGTCGACCCAGCCCTCGACACATCGATGCGAAACTTTGACCGCGTCTTTGACCCGAAGGACGGCACCTTCGGCTACCGCAAACCGGGCGACCGTCGCAATGGCTCGCTCACCGGCGTCGGCGTCCTATGCAAACTTTTTTGGCTCGGAAAGTCGGACGCGCTCGTCCGGGACGGCCTCAAGAACATTGAAGGGCACGACGTGAAATACGACAGCGCTGACGCCAACATTTATTCCTGGTATTACGACACGCAGGCCTGTTTCCAAGCGCAAGGCCCGTCTTGGGATCGCTGGAACCGCCAGTTTCAGGACGAGCTTGTGAGCCATCAATCCCCCGACGGAAGCTGGCCCGCCACTGGCGGCAAGGAAACCGGCGGCATGAACGGCGCCGACATCAACAGCCAGATTTACCGCACCACGCTCTGCGCCCTCATGCTTGAGGTCTACTACCGCTACCTTCCGACGAGCAAGGAATCGAATGCCGGCGCGGGAACTCCCACGGGTTTATAAGTCGCGATTCGCTCGCGAGCCAGTTCGAGCAGTTCAGTAGTTGCTTACGGCGTCGATGCCGCGGCGGCTTTGCCGGCCCAGTCCCACTTTTTCAGATCGCTGCTCCACGCGATGCCGATGCTGGCAAAGTTATCGAATCCGCCGCGCGGGTCTTTTTCTTCGTAAGCCGACCCATGAAAAAACATGAGCGCCTTGCCGATTGCGGGATCTTTTCGCAAATCCAAGACGAAGCCCGCACTCAACCGTCCCTGCGCCCACGGCCAATCTTTTTGCCCTAGCGTCAGGATTCCTTCGCTCGTCCATTTCTGGAGATCGGGCGAGCGCTTCACACCGATGCCGTCGTGGGGCGAGTAGAATAAAACGTAGTCATTGTTGTCCACGATGACGCACGGGTTTTCGCCACCGGCGGCCGCGCCGGGGAGTGGAGTCCAGCTTTTCAAGTCGCGCGACCAGGACATTTTCACCTCGCCGTTTTGCTTAAAGAAGCACCACCACTTGCTGGGATCATCTTTGTCCGCGAGGAGGAATGGATCGATCATCCGGCCCATTTTTTCGCGCGGGATATCGGAGCCCAGAACTTTCAAAAGCTCCGGCGAACCCCAATTCTCGAGGTCTTTGCTGCGCATGATCCAGACGCGGGAGTCGGCGTTGCCGAATTTTTCTCCGTGCGGGCGCGGATAGGTCTGGAGGCAGAGAACCCATTCGTCGCCGAAGCGAACCACATCGCCGGGGCTGCCGTAGTTCAGATTTCGATCGCGCGGCGTGAAAGTTTTGGGCTCGGTCCAGTGCACCAAGTCCCGACTTTTACTCCACGCGGTGTAGTCAAACGCCTTTTTGTCTGGCTCTACTTTGACTAGCTCGAAGTAAAGATAAAACCAGCCGTCATGATAAATGGCCGCCGGGTCGCGATACGCTGTTGTGGCGTCGCCTCGGAATATAATCGGCGACTTCAATGCGGAAATGCTGACCGTCGGATCCGCGGGCAGCGTCGCGGCGGGGAGGGAAACGCCTGCAGTAAAAGTTGCCGCAATCGCCGCGAAGATGCGCGACGCGTTGAAGAAGCATTCCGGAAAGGAGCCGCGCTGGCACCCGAGCCTGTGCTCCCCGACTTTCCCAACCGACAGCTTCCCGCATGCGGCAGCTCGCCAAGGCTCCGGTATAGGTTCCAACAACGTCATCCTCCCAATGAACCTTCCGAAGCGACTACGGTCGAGCACTTCCCGGCTATAGCGCCCGTCCATACTGCACCGGCCCGGTCACATCATGCCGCAAGCGCCGTGCGGCATGCAGCGGCCAATAGGGATCGCGTAAAAGTTCGCGCGCGAGAAACACGATGTCGGCCTGGCCCATGCGGATAATCTGGTCGGCCTGCTCCGCCGCCGTGATCATTCCAACCGCCGCAGTTGGAATATCCGCTTCCGTTCGCACCTGTTCCGCAAATCGCACTTGATAACCAGGTCCCGTGGGAATCTTCGCGTGCGGGACATTGCCTCCGGAGGAACAATCAATGAGATCCACTCCGGAAGCACGAAGCCGTTTCGCGAGAGCGACCGAATCTTCCGCCGTCCAGCCGCCGTCGGTCCAGTCAGTGGCCGAGATTCGGACAAAAAGTGGATAGCGTTCCGGCCAGGTTCTGCGCACGACTTCCACCGTTTCGCAGAGCAATCGAATCCGATTATCAAACGACCCGCCGTATCGGTCCGTGCGATGATTGCTGAGCGGCGAAAGAAACTCATGCAACAGGTAGCCATGTGCGGCGTGAATTTCGACCACCCTTCCGCCCGCCTCCAGCACGCGTCGGGCGGATTGTTCAAAGGCAATTAAAACTCGCTTGATCCCGTCATCATCGAGCGCATGAGGGATTTGGTGCCCCTCGTCAAACGGCAGATCGCTGGGCGCATAGATTGGAGTCCAGCCGCCTTTTGACTCGTCAGCGGGCTTGCCGCCGTTCCACGGTTCTCTGGTGCTCGCCTTTCGACCCGCATGAGCCAATTGCACGCCGGCCACCGCTCCTTGCTTTTCAATAAAGGCAAAGATGCGCGCCAGCGGTTCAATATGCTCATCCTTCCAAATGCCGAGATCGCCCGGACTGATACGTCCCTCCGGAACAATCGCGGTCGCCTCACTGAGAACCAGACCTGCTCCCCCGACGGCGCGGCTGCCAAGATGGACGAGGTGCCAGTCATTGGCAAAGCCGTCCACGCAGGAATACTCACACATCGGCGAGACCCCAATCCGATTGCGGAAATCGACATCGCGAAGTTTGAAGGGCGCAAATAAATTGTCGGAGCCAACGGTTGCCATTGGTGAATAAACGTCCGTGCTTGGAAAGTTGGTTCCACCTACCCACACTTCATACAGCAGGTCACGAGGACACGGTTTCGCTATAATCGAAACAGGCGTGGACCGGCATGATCGTCGCATGTGCGGCCACAATTGCCTGGATGCGGTTGAGCCGAAATCGGGCCGGCGGGATTCGAACCCACGACCTCTTGAACCCCATTCAAGCGTTCTACCAAGCTGAACTACGGCCCGAAAAACGGAGCCTACGGGGCTCGAACCCGCAACCTCTGCCGTGACAGGGCAGCGCTCTAACCAATTGAGCTAAGGCTCCTCGAAAGAGCCGCGCACCTTACGGCGTCGCACCGGGCTCGGCAATGTTTTTCTCGCGCGATTTGCGCTTTTGCCCGCCATCGGTTAGGACGAAAAACAACATGCGCGATTTCTATGACGTGGTGATTATCGGCGGCGCTTTTTCCGGGGCGGCGACGGGGCTTTTATTGAAGCGCAAACGACCCGAGCTCCGAGTGCTCATCGTGGAGAAAAGCGCGGAGTTTGACCGCAAAGTCGGCGAATCGACCACCGAAGTTTCCTCGTGTTTTTTGACGCGCGTGCTCGGCCTTTCGACTTATCTCGGGCACGAGCAGCTCGCGAAACAAGGGCTGCGGCTTTGGTTCGCAAACGACTCCGAGCAGCCGTTTGAGGAATGCGTTGAAGTTGGCGCGCGTTACAATTCGCGGCTGCCCGGATTTCAAGTCGATCGCGCGAAACTGGATGCGCATTTGCTGGAGCTCGCCGAAGCGGAAGGATGCGAAGTCCTCCGGCCGGCGAAGGCCGTCGACATTCAGCTCAACGGCGTCGGCAAAAACCTTTTGCGGGTCAAAAAAGAGGACGAAAGTCTTTCAGTCACCGCTGGCTGGGTCGTCGATGCGAGTGGTCGCGCGGCAGTTCTCGCGCGGCAGCTTTCGCATTTCAAACCACTCGCTTCGCACCCGATCAATGCGCTCTGGGCGCGGTTCACCGGCGTGCGCGATTGGGACGGCCACGCGATGCGCGAGAAATTTCCGCGCTACGCGAGCGCCTGCCGCACCAGCCGCAGCTGGGCGACGAATCACCTCATGGGCCTCGGCTCGTGGGTCTGGATCATTCCGCTGAAGGGCGGCGATTATTCCGTCGGGCTCGTTTACGATTCGCGGCTTTTCACGCCGCCCGCCGGCGCATCGATCGCGGAAAAATTGCGCGCGCATTTCATGGCGCATCCGGTCGGCCGCGAGATTTTGCGCGATGCGCAGCCGGTCGAGCACGACATGCGAGCTTACTCGCTGCTGCCGTATTCCTCGGAAAAGATTTTCGGCGACGGCTGGGCGATCGTCGGCGACGCCGCCGGCTTCCTCGATCCGTTTTACAGCCCCGGCCTCGACTTTTGCGCATTCACCTCGCATGGCGCGTCAAGCTTGATCCTAAGAGCTTTCGCGGGCGAAGAGCTCGCGCATGCGATGGAAAAATATAACGAGCGATTTCGTTTTTGTTTCCACTCGTGGTTCGACGCAATTTATCGCGACAAGTATTTTTACATGGGCGACGCGGAGCTGATGGCGGCCGCGTTTTTACTCGATATTTCCGGCTACCATCTCGGCCCGGTGCGGCAGGTTTATGAAAATCCCAACGAGCAGTTTGATTTTTTCCCGTTCGACGGTGTGCCGGGAAAAGTCGCTGCGAGTTTGCTGAAATTTTACAATCGCCGACTCTCCGCACTCGCGCGCCGGAAAATCGCCGCCGGTGTTTATGGCGATCGAAACAAAGAGTGGCGGCTGCTGGTTGGCGGTTTCGTGCCTGATGCGAGCATGCTGAAATTGGTGCGGCAAGGACTGCTGCGCTGGTGGCGCGCCGAGCTGCGTTGTCTGTTTTTGCGAAAGGCGGCCGCGGCGATCGAGCAGCCCATGCCGGTGACGGCGGCGACCTAAGCCGCGAATTTTGCATTTCCTTTTCGACGCGATTCCCGTCTGAATTGCCGCATGCCCACCACGTCTCTTTGGCCGCGATTTCAGAAACATCTTCTGCGCTATTCGGATTTGGGATTTGCGCTCGACATCAGTCGCATGCGTTTCGGCGACGACTTTTTCGCGAAAATGCAGCCGCGCGTGGAAGCTGCGCTGCAGCAAATGAAGGAACTCGAGGCCGGCGCGATCGCGAACCCGGACGAGCAGCGGATGGTCGGTCATTACTGGCTGCGCTCGCCGGAGCTGGCGCCGAATGACAATCTGCGCGGCGAGATCGAGCGGACGCTCGCCGACATCAAAACTTTCGCCGCAGCAGTGCATGGTGGAAAAATTTCCACGCCCAGCGGAGCAAAGTTCACGGACATTTTGCTCGTCGGGATTGGCGGCTCGGCGCTCGGCCCGCAGTTCATCGCCGATGCACTCGGCACGCCGGTCGATGCGATGCAGATCCACTTTTTGGACAACACCGATCCGGACGGCTTCGACAAAGTTTTTGAAAAAATGGACTGCCTCGCGACGACGCTCGCCGTGGTGATTTCAAAATCCGGTGGCACGAAGGAAACGCGCAACGGAATGCTCGAGGCCGCCGCGCGTTTCAAAGCCGCCGGGCTCGACTTTCCGAAGCAAGCCGTGGCCGTGACCGGCGACGGAAGCGAGCTCGACAAAGTCGCGGTGAGCGAGGGCTGGCTGAAACGCTTTCCAATGTGGGATTGGGTCGGTGGCCGGACGTCGGTGATGAGCGCGGTCGGGCTGGTGCCGATGGCGTTGCAAGGGCTCGATGTGGACAAATTTCTCGCGGGCGCAGCCGCGATGGATGCGAAAACGCGCGTTAATGATCCGCAAAAGAACGCGGCGCTTCTGCTCGCGCTGATGTGGCATTTCGCCGGCAACGGACGCGGCGAGAAGGACATGGTGATTCTTCCTTACAAAGATCGGCTCGTCCTTTTTTCAAAATATTTGCAGCAGCTCGTGATGGAGTCGCTCGGCAAAGAGCGCGACCTCGACGGCGAAGTCGTGCATCAAGGCATTGCGGTTTACGGCAATAAAGGGTCGACCGATCAGCATGCTTATGTGCAACAACTGCGCGACGGTGTGGCCAACTTTTTCGCGACCTTCATCGAGGTGCGGCGCGACCGAAACGGCGTTTCGATGGAGGTGGAGCCGGACGTGACGGCGGGCGATTATCTGCAAGGATTTTTGCGCGGGACGCGGACCGCGCTTTATGAAGGCGGCCGCGACTCGATCACGATCTCGATCGCGCAGGTCGATGCGTTCACTGTCGGGATGCTGATCGCGCTTTACGAGCGCGCGGTGGGTTTTTACGCATCGCTCGTGAACATTAATGCATATCATCAGCCGGGCGTGGAAGCGGGGAAAAAAGCCGCGGCAAAAATTTTGCAACTGCAGCTCACGGTCGCGAAACTTTTACGCGAATCAGCGGGGAAAAATCTCTCCGTTGCGGAGATCGCGGCAGCGGCCGGCGCGGATCTGGAGGAGACGTATCACGTGTTGAATCACCTGGCGGCGAACTCGTCAAAATTCAGCTGCACTGCTGCATCCGCGCCGGCGGACGAAACGTTTTCCTACAACGCGTAATGAATCCCAATCCCGCTTCCGACGATCCCGAAATTCCGTTTTCGCGGCTCTCGATATTCATGCGGCAGGTCGCGCATGACGTGCGCAATGGCCTGAATGCGATCGATCTCGAGGCTGCATTCATCGCGGAGCTGGTGACCGATCCCGAAGCCGCGGAGGAAGTGAAAAAGCTGCGCGCGATGGTGAGCAATGTCGCGCAAAGCTTGCAGAAGCTCACGGCGAAATTTTCGAATCCATCGCTCAACTTGATCGACATTCGCGCGAGCGATTTTGCGCAGGCGTTCCGCGAGCGGGTGGAGCAAAGTTTCGCCGAGAAAAAAGCGAACTTCCAATGGTCGGGCGGATTTAAGGAGGAGACGATCGAGATCGACTACGAAATGTTTTCTGCGGCGCTTTTGGAGCTTTTTCATAACGCAATTCACTTTCGTGAGAAAGATGCGTCGATCACTTTTCGCCTCGACGTTCGCAACGGCCAGGTTTTTTTTGAATTGGCGGAAACCAAGGCTGCACCTGCATTTGCGCTGAATGGCTGGAGTTTTGAGCCGCTCGTCTCAACGCGTCGCAGCGGCTACGGACTCGGCCTTTTTCAAGCCCGTCGCATCATCGAGGCGCACGGCGGCACGCTTGCATTTGAGCATGTGGATGGACGGCTGCTCACCTCGGTGAAACTGCCAGTAGCCGCTCCCGTCGCGCGCGCATGATGAGAAAAATCGTCGTCATCGATGACGAGCGGCCGGTGCTGATGACGCTCGACGCATTGCTCAAGCGCAAAGGTTTTGAAGTGCATCTCGCGCCGACTGCGGCAGCGGGATTGGCAACGATTGCAAAGGTGCAGCCGGATCTTGTTTTGCAGGACCTCGGGCTGCCGGATGCAGACGGACTTGAAACGCTCGCGAAGCTGAAGCAGGCGAATCCGAAGCTGGTTGTTGTTATACTTTCCGCGCACGACTCGTTAAACAACGCCATCGAGTCGATCAAGCTCGGCGCGTTTCATTTCATCAGCAAACCTTACGCGCCGGAGGAGCTGCTCAACGTGGTCTCACGCGCGCTGGAGCAGTGCGAACTGGTGCGCGAAACGGAAAATCTTCGCGCGGAAAAAGCGGTGCTTTCGCGGCGTCTCGAGGAGGTCGAGCAGCAGCTCGCGCCCGTCTTCGCCAGCCGCTCGATGCGCGAGATCGAGGTGCTGATCAAACGCCTGGCGCCGAGCGACGCGAACGTGCTCGTGACCGGCGAAAGCGGAGTCGGCAAGGAAGTGATCGCTGCGCAAATCCACCGGCAGAGTCGGCGCGCGCACGGTCCGATGGTGAAGCTGAATTGCGCGGCATTTCCGCAAAACATGATCGAGGCCGAACTTTTTGGTTATGTGAAAGGAGCATTCACCGGCGCGCTGAATGATTTTCCTGGAATGATTCACGAGGCGGCGGAGGGAACTTTGTTTCTCGACGAGATCGCGGAGATGCCGGCGGATTTGCAGACGCGCTTTTTACGTGTTTTGCAGGAGCGCGAGTATCGTCCGCTCGGCAGCACGAAAATGGTGAAGGCAAATTTTCGCCTGATTGCCGCGACGAACAGGGATCTCGACGAAGCCTTGCGCAGCGGCCGTTTGCGGCAGGATCTGTATTATCGGCTCAAAACTTTTCACGTGGAAATTCCGCCGCTGCGCGAACGGCGCGAAGATATTCCGACGCTCGTCTCGATGTTTGCGCGTCGCTTTTCCACGCAGATGAACAAGCCGGAACCGCAGATCACGCCCGAAGCATTTCGTTTCCTCATGGACTATTCGTGGCCCGGAAATGTGCGTGAGCTGCAGAACGCGATCGAGCACGGCATCGTGCTTTGCGAGGATGGTTTAGTGACGGGAAAACATATGCCGCGCGAGCTCCAGCTGCCGGCGATTCTGCAGGACGCCGCCGCGCGGCCGGCAACGGGCGACACGCTCAATCTCGACGAGCGCGAAAAGCAGGCAATCTTAAAAGCGCTCGCGCAAACCCACGGCAACAAGAAAAAAGCCGCGCAGGTGCTCGGCATTCATCGGCCGACTTTGTATTCAAAAATGAAACGCTATGGGATCGAATTGCGCACGGCGGATGCAGTTTGATGGCGTCGGATTTCACGGGTGGAAAAACTGCGCGCAAATTTTTTCCGCACGCGCGCCGCGATTTGAAATAACGTTATTTCACCAATGCTCCGTCATCGTGAAAAAGTCCTCGCCCATGCAGAGCAGCAGCTCGCGCTTCAAGGCAAGGAAAGCTCGGCGGAGCTGCTCGCGCTTTACAAAAAATTTCTAAAAATCGAGAACCACCGGCTGCGGCTGAAGCATTACGCCGGCGGCGGCGGACGCGAGATTGCACAGCAGCGCGCGGAGTTGGTGGACATTGTTTTGCGGCATTTGTTTGAGGCCGCGGTCGAAAAATCCGAGACCGGAAAAACGAAGCTGCTCGGCCTTTCGCTCGTCGCGATCGGCGGCTTCGGACGCGGCGAGCTCAACCCGTTTAGCGATGTCGACATCATGTTTTTGCACGACACGTCGATGCGGCAGATCACGCCGGAGCTCAATGAAATCATCCAGCTCATCCTCTACATGCTCTGGGATATTGGCTTCAAAGTCGGCCATTCCACGCGCTCGATCGCCGGCGTGGTGAAACAGGCGAATGCCGACATGCTTTCGAAGACGTCGCTGCTCGAATCGCGCCTGATCGCGGGCGACCAAAAACTTTTCGACGAGTTCCGCGCGGAGTTTGTGAAGCGCTGCGTGCACGGCTACGAAAAACGCTACATCGAGGAGCGCGTGCAGAACCAGGCGGAGCGCCACGCGAAGCACGGTGGCACCGTTTACATGCAGGAGCCGAATGTGAAAAACGGCTGCGGCGGATTGCGCGATTACCAGAACCTGCTCTGGATTTCTTGTTTCAAGGAAGGCATCGCAAGCACCGCCGAGCTGGTGGAAAAAAAATACCTGCAGGAAGGCGAACGCCGCCGGCTCGACCGCGCATATGACTTTCTCATGCGTGTGCGGACCGAGCTGCATTATTTAAACAAACGCGCGACAGACGTGCTGAGCATGGTTTTTCAGCTGCAGGTCGCGAACAAGTTCGAATACCCGCAGAAAAACATCCTGCGCCGCAGCGAGGCTTTCATGCGCGACTACTACCGGCACGCGCGCAACATTTACTACACCACCGAGCAAATTTCCGGGCGCATGACGCAGATGGTCACCAATCACAAATCGCCCGGCATCTTCAGTTTTTTAACGGTGCGAAAAAAACCGGAGGAGCATTTCGACGGATTCCACAGCGCGGATCAACTGATGTTCCCGGACGCGCGGGACATTTTTAACGCCGATCATTTTCGAATGATGCGACTGTTCCAGCACGCGCAATTGCGGCACCTCGAGCTCAGCCCGGAACTCGAGCAATTGATCCGGCGCCGCTTGCACCTCGTCGATCGCACCTTCCAATACGCGCGCGCTTCACGCGAAACTTTTGCGGCCATCCTTTCGCGCAAAGGCGAGGTCGGCCGCATCCTGCGCATGATGCACCGCACCGATTTTCTGGGGCGTTACATTCCAGAATTCGGCGAGCTGACCTGCCTCGTGCAGCACGAGTTTTTTCACCGCTACACCGCCGATGAGCACACGCTCGTCTGCGTCGAAAAGCTCGACTCGGTGATCGATACGACGCAGCCGAGGCTGCAAAATTACCGCAATCTTTTTCAGAAACTCGAGGATCCCTACGTCCTTTATCTCGCGCTGCTTTTGCACGACACCGGCAAGGCATCGGGCGCGAAATACCACGCGGAGGCGAGCGCGCTTTATGCGCAAAAAGTTGCAGCGCGGCTGCAGATTTCCTCGGAGCGGCGCAAGTCGCTCATCCTTCTCGTCGACAATCACATGGTGCTTTCCAGCACCGCTCAAAGGCGGAATCTCGACGACCCGGCGACGATCGAGGAGTTCGCCGCGGTCGTCAAAACGCAGGCAAATCTCGATGCGCTGATGTTGCTCACACTCGCGGACGGGCAGGGGATCGGTGACGAAACATGGTCGGACTGGAAGGAAACGCTTGTGTGGCAGTTGTATCACACGACCAGCCATTATCTCGCAGACGGCGCGGCGTTTTACAGCCAGCGAAAGAACGAACGGGAGGAACTGCGGGTGGCCGTCGCGAAGAAGATGGCGCGCGATTACGAGGAGGAAATCGAGGCGCACTTTCAGTTCATGCCCGACTACTATTTTCACACGAACACTGCTGCGCAGATCGTCGCGCACCTGCGGCTCTTCCGCGAGTTCCTCGAGATGCGCTACGGTGACACTTTCGAGCCGCTGCTTCCCGCGGTGAAATGGGTGCCGCATCCCGATCAGGGCCACAGCGAGCTTTGGATTTGCTCGTGGGATCGGAAGGCGTTGCTCGCGAAAATCGCCGGGTCAATCGCGGTCGGACATCTCAACATCCTGAGTGCAGATATTTATACACGCGGTGACAGTCTGGTGTTAGATATTTTTCGCGTTTGCGACACCAAATTCCGCGCGGTCAGCGATGAAAAGGACAAGGCGCAGGTGGAAAAGCAATTGCGGATGGCGTTAAAAATCGAGGATTACGACTTTCGCCCGCTCTTGCAAAAAGCGAAGCGCAAGCCTGGTTTTCATCTCTCGCAGGAACTCGATTTCCCGACGCGTATCGTCATTGATAATGAAGCACATCCTGTCTACACGCTCGTCGACATTCAGATGCCGGACCGGCTCGGCCTGCTTTACAACTTGCTTCGCGGCTTTTCCGAAGCGCGCGTAAACATTGCACTCTCGCGCATCGCGACGGAAAAAGGCGCCGCGATCGACAGCTTCTACGTCACGAATCGCGAAGGTCGGAAATTGCGCGACGCGCAGGGCACGGCGGCGCTGCAAGACGCGCTGCAGCAAGCTGCGGAAGCGATGTCGGCGAGCTGAGAAAGCTTTCGATTGTCTGAAAACTGCCGCGGGATCGGCCTTTTTTCTGCCGGATAGGAGGTGAAGCGTTTGGGAAAAGTTCGCACGTAAAGCCAATTTGATTTGTGCGGACGATTCCTTTTTATAATGCGCAAGCGCGATGTCTCAAATCGGAGACGCTGCGAGGTTGTGCCAATTGTTTAACATCATGAAACTACGAAAAGAATTCAATCGACTCAGCGGGTTGTTCGGCGATGGCGTGGAAAAAGTGCATTGCGTCACCGATCACTTTGGCGATCGCGTGCAGGATGAAACTGCCACGATGTTGCGTCGCGCGCGCCGCGGGTTGCGTAAA
Source organism: uncultured Verrucomicrobiae bacterium (assembly GCA_963836755.1). Lineage (GTDB taxonomy): Bacteria > Verrucomicrobiota > Verrucomicrobiia > Chthoniobacterales > Chthoniobacteraceae > JAJPJG01. The sequence continues at coordinate 694,545 of CAWIKF010000002.1, forward strand.
CAACGCGGCACGTTCGTTTCCGCCGAGGAGCTGATCGAGCAGCATCTCCAGGACAATGCAGCGTATTATGTCTTGGCTGGCCTGCTCCTTGTCGGGCTGTTCATTTACCGCGCAATGTCCTCGGCGGAGAATGCGCCGCACCGGGATTGGTAATCAGCAGCGCGCCGCGATCCAATCGACGATGTCGCTCAACACTTTGTCGCGGTCGAGATCGTTGTGGGTTTCGTGCATGCCTCCCGGGTAAAGTCGAAGCGTTTTGTCCGGCGATTTAGAACTCTCGAAAAATCGCCGAGAAGCGGCCGGCGAAGTGACGGGATCATTTTCGCCATGCAGTAAAAGTAGCGGCAGGCAAAACTCAGGTGCGCGATTTACCGCATCCGAGGCTCCATTCGAGAGTTCGAAGAACATCCGTGCTGAAATGCGGTGATGCACCAGATCGAGATCCGGCATGGATGCAAGGAATTGCTGATCCCGCGATAGTCGGTCGAGCCGCAGCTCTGTCTCCAAGGTGAATCGCGGCCAGATTTTTCCCACGCACGCCGCAAGCCGCAGCTTCCTTGGATGTGGTGCGAAGGCTAGCTCGAGCCAGGGGGATGCAGCGATCACGCCGCTCGCGATCGGTTGGTAACGGAGAGCAAAATTAATCGCAGCCTGACCGCCGAGGCTGTGTCCATACAGGAAAGATGGGATTCCTGTTCTTGAATATTCCGCCCAGACCAAAGCCACGTCGTCCAATAGTTGCACGTAGGAATCGATGTGGCCACGTGCGCCATTCGACCGCCCATGGCCGCGGAGATCGAACAGGCAAACGCCGAAGCCAGCATCGCAGAGCCGCTGCGCGACATGCAGATACCGCGATGAATGCTCTCCGAGTCCATGAATCGCAAGCACGTTCGCTCGCGGTGTGGATAGCGGTTCGAGCCATCGGGTGAAAAGGCGTGTTCGATCCCCCGCGATGAGCCACCGTTCCTGCGATTTCATTTCTCCACAAGCTGCGCGCCACCCATCTGCACAAAAACGATTGTTTTCATGTCAGGCATCTGGTAGGTTCGCGGCATGAGTCTTCCCCAAAAGCGTTCGGCATTCACTCTCATCGAGTTGCTCACCGTGATCGCGATCATCGCTATCTTAATGGGCCTGCTCTTCCCCGCAATGAATTCCGTCAAGGAAGCAGCCCGCAAGACGCAGGCGAAAAATGACGAAACGCAGATCGTCACTGCCATCAAGGCTTACTACACCGAATACGGAAAATATCCCACCAACGATACCACTGATACGGTTTACTCGACGAACAACAACACCGTCATCGACGTCTTGAGAAACATGACCAACGGCGTCACCGGCAACACACTCAACCCGCGCCAGATCCTCTTCCTCGAGGCGCCCGCGGTCAAAGACCCGACCACGCCAAAGGGCGGCGTGACCAGCGCCGGCGTCTACTACGATCCGTGGGGCTACACCTACAGCCTGGAAATGGACGCTGATTACAACAACCAAATCACCAATCCCTATGGGAGCTCAGCCAATGCAGGGCCGTCACCACTGAACACCGGCATCATCGTTTGGTCCTACGGCAAAGACGGAAAACAGGATACGAACCTCATCGGCGGGAACGACGTAGTATCCTGGCAATAACCAAATCCAGGCGGGTGTAGTTCAATGGTAGAACGCCAGCTTCCCAAGCTGGACACGAGGGTTCGATTCCCTTCACCCGCTCCATCCCTGATACTCAGGGACTTACGCAGATAACGAGAGCGAAAAGTGGCAAAGTGAGAACAGAAGTGAGAACGCGTCCGCCGATTTCAGGGACGTTTTTTGATGTTCGCGGATGCTCTTTGCGCGGCTTTGATCGGCAGTCAATTTCTCGCGCGCGAACCGATGCCACACCCCGGCAAGGAATCTACTCGCGCGGATGAAAAGGGGCAGGCCGCCGAAGGCGGCCCCGGTCTCTTACTCGAATCAAATTTTCGGTTCCGGCCTCGCGCTACGGTTTGCCGCGCCGCTCCCTGCGATGAAATCGCAGGCGAGTTTTTTTCCGCCCGCGCTAACGCCCTCCGGGCGTCGCGCGCGTGCGGAAAAAAACTCGCCTAGGTGCGGCCCCGTAATGCCGAATTCGTTCTGTGTTTCGAGCCGCGCCCCAAATTAGTTTTGTGTTTGGCGTGCAAAGGCCATAGCGTTCCGCTATGGCCTCCGTTCGACATGTTGCCGACTATTTCATCCGGCTCGCGGACGCGACCGCAGGGGATGTAATGACGCATCTGCGACTTCAAAAGCTCGTTTACTTTGCTCAGGCGTGGAGTCTCGCGATTCGAGACAAGTCTTTGTTTCCAAATGTCTTTCAAGCGTGGCCTCATGGCCCCGTAAGCCCGGTTCTTTGGAACATGTTTAAGCAGTATGGCTTCAATTCCATCCCCGTTTCCGCTGCGACCAGCGACCCGGCTGGCATTCCAGCCGACGAAAAGAGTTTTTTAGATGAAGTGTGGAGGGTTTACGGCGCGTTCTCGGCCAAGCGACTTGAGGACATCACCCATTCGGAAGGGCCTTGGGTTGCGGCGCGGGGAAACCTCGCACCGGCTGCGAAGTCGAGCGCTGAAATAACGCCCGACTCAATGAAACGGTTTTACAAGTCCAAACTTGCCAAAAAAGGGTAATTACCGAAACGCAATTCCGACTGGCAAGATCAAGTCGAAAGGCATGATTCCGCAGCCGGACGAGCCAAAAAAAGGCAGCACGAATCAGCTAAAGGTTGTGTTGTCGTTTGAATTTTTCAACGCGGCTGCGGAATGCCCTTCACTTTGGGCGGGAGACGAAATGAAGGGGCTTTTTTCGATGTTCTCGAAGGCGTGTCAAAGGACATGGCAGCAAGTAATCGAAACCAGCGGCAAAGCGTGGGGAGGGAAAGTCGGTTTGGGTTGGACTGAATTTAAGGACGCCGACCCGTTTCCGCGTCCCCAAGAACTTTCACAAGATTTGTGCATTTCGGAAATGCGTGTTTCCGCTGCGGCGAGAATCTTCGGTAGCCGGAAGGACGAATGCTTTTACGTCATTCGTTTAGATCGCGGACATTCAGTTTGCAAAGTGTGATATGCCGCGCGCTCCAATCCAACCGCTGCGCACAGCCCGCGCCGTTCGCGGCCCTCGTGCTCGCAAGCTCCGCGCGAGCGCCGCTCGCGTCACGGCCTCTGCTTCCCTCCAAAAGTTAGGCGCGATGCGCGTTGCGGGGAAGGAACCGCGCTCATCCTTCGCTTGCCCGCGCCCTGCCACGTCGCCGCTCAGGGCTTGCCCGCCTCCGCTCGCCTATTAGGCTCCGCGCCGTTGTGGGGTTGCGGCGCTCCGCGCCCTTCGCTTCGCTCAGGCACGCGCCAGCGCCGCCGCCTCCCCACGCTGGCCGTGCGCAATTCCGCCACCGCTGCTATGCAGCTCCCACGGCGCGCGTAGCGTCGGGCTGCCCTTCGGGCCAGCGCGGGCGTTACGTCCGCCGTCCCGCCGCGAGCGCGTTCTGCGAGCGATGCGTGTTTGCGCTCACGCCGTTCGCGAGCTTGGCGCTCCGCGCATTGTCGCCGCGTCCCGCCTCGCTTCGCTCGCCCGCGCCGCGTCCGGCTTCGGCTAACGCCTTCGCCTCGCTCTCGCCGCCGCGCGAAACCTCCCGCTCCTTTTTGCCTTCCCTTCGCGCGCGGCGTCTCGCGAATTCGCCGCCGTCCCGCCGCTCCCGCCGCCTTGCCCCGTCCACTTCGCCCGCCGCGCGCCTCCGGCGTGGAATGGCTCGCGATGCTCGCGCCCCTATCGAGCAAGGGCGCTCTCCGGCGCGGCCCTCGCAACTCCCCAGCCTCGGGAGGAACACGCTCCGCGCTTCGCTTGCCCGCTGTCGCGGATTTCCGGCCCGCAAGTGACTTTGTGCGCGCGCCTTGTTTCCCTTCCTCAATCGTTGCACGATGCGCCGCAATGCCTCTTTCGTGGAATGAGATCAAACACCGCGCCATTGCCTTTTCAAAGGACTGGAAAGACGAGACGCGCGAAGACGCCGAAGCCAAATCTTTTTGGGATGCCTTCTTTAACGTCTTCGGCGTCCAGCGCCGCACCGTGGCGAGCTTTGAAGAGCCGGTAAAAAAGCTCACGGGAGATTGGGCTTACATTGATCTTTTCTGGCCCGGCACGTTGCTCGCGGAGCACAAAAGCGCGGGCAAAGACCTTGGCAAAGCGCACGCGCAAGGCATGGAATACATTCGCGCGCTCGCCAGTAGTGGACGGGGCAAGGAATCGCCGCGCTACCTCATCGTTTCCGATTTCCAGCGCATCGCCATTCACGATCTTGAACCGGAGCAAGACCCCGACGCGCCGCTCTTCAATCGCCTTCCGCCTTCATTCGAGTTTCCCCTTGCCGATTTTCACAAACACATCCGCCACTTTTTTTTCATCGCGGGTTACAAGCAACATAAGCTCAACCCCGAAGACCCCGCGAACGAGGAAGCAACGCAGCTCATGTGCGACTTGCACGATGCGTTGGAGGAAGGCGAATACGGCACCGACGCCACGGGCCGCGCGGGCCACGAACTAAAGCAATTCCTTGTCCGCTTGCTCTTCTGTCTCTTCGGCGAAGACAACGGCATTTTCCCGACGCGCGCCTTTCAACTCTACATCGAAGACCACACCGCCGCCGACGGCTCCGACCTTGGCCCGAAGCTAGGCCAGCTTTTCGACGTGCTCAATACCGCCGAAGATCGCCGCCAGAAAAATCTCGACCCCGACCTACTCCAATTCGCTTACATCAATGGCGACCTATTCGCCGAGCGCCTTGCCCTTCCCGCCTTCACAAGCAAGATGCGCGGGAAGCTACTCGCTTGCGCAACATTTGAGTGGTCGCGCATTTCTCCCGCCGTTTTCGGCAGTCTCTTTCAAGCCGTCATGGAGCCGCGCGAGCGCCGCCAAATCGGTGCGCACTACACCGCCGAGCGCAATATCATGAAAGTTGTCCGCTCGCTTTTTCTCGATGAACTGCGCGCGGAATTTGAAGCGGCAAAGCGCGATAAATCCGGGCGCGGAAAAAGTCGCTTGATCGCGCTGCAAAAGAAACTCGCCTCGCTTCGTTTCCTAGACCCCGCGTGCGGTTGCGGCAATTTCCTTGTCATCACCTACCGCGAATTGCGCGCCCTGGAACTGGAAATCCTTCTCGCACTTCACGCCGGCCAGCAGCAAATGGGCGAAGCCGACGTTTTCAATCTCTCGCTCATTGACGTTGACCAAATGTTCGGGATTGAGATTGAGGAATTCCCCGCGCGCATCGCCGAAGTCGCCCTTTGGCTCACCGACCACCAAGCCAACGTGCGCCTGTCCGAAGCCTTCGGCCAATTCTACAAGCGCATCCCGCTCCGCAAAAGCCCGCACATTCACGTTGCCAACGCGCTCCGGCTCGACTGGCGCACCGTGCTCGCGCCCTCGCAATGCAGCTACATTCTCGGCAACCCGCCATTCGTGGGGAAGCACTATCAAAGCACAGCGCAGCGCGCCGACATGGTTGCGTTGCTGCCGGAGTTTGGAAACGTGGGCGACCTCGATTTTGTCAGCGGATGGTATTTCAAAGCCGCCGACTACATCCAAGGCACCGAGATCAGAGTCGGCCTCGTTTCCACCAATTCCATCACGCAAGGCGAGCAAGTCAGCATCCTATGGCCCGCGCTTTTCGACCGCTTTAAGATCAAGCTTCACTTCGCGCACCGCACCTTTGCATGGGTGAGCGAAGCGCGAGGAAAAGCGCACGTCCACGTTGTCATTATCGGATTTGGCGCTGGCGACGTGCCGACGAAACGAATCACGGACTACGACACTGACGCGGAACACCCTACAATTTCAGTCGTTAGCAACATCAGCCCATATCTCACCGAAGGCTCGAATACCGTTGTCCGCAAAGAACGCAACCCCGTCGGGCCTGTGCCTGAGATGCGCTGTGGAAACAAGCCGAGCGATGGCGGTAATTTCATTCTCACAGAAGAGGAGAAAGCAGACTTCGTTAGCAATGAACCCGGTGCGGCCAAATTTCTTCGCCCCTATATCGGGGCCGAAGAATTCATCAATGGATGGCAGCGCTGGTGCCTGTGGCTCAAAGACGCCACGCCTTCAGAGTTGCGTGCCTTGCCGACGGTAATGATGCGAGTTGAAGCTATTCGCGATTTCCGCCTCAAAAGCACGGCTGCCCCGACGCGCAAAATGGCATCAATGCCCACGCGGTTCTTTTTCGAGTCACAGCCCGCAACGGATTACATACTTATCCCCGAAGTGTCTTCGGAGCGACGAAACTACATTCCTATTGGCTTCGTCTCGAAAGCGGTAATTTCGGCAAACACAAATTTCCTCATCCCATCAGCCGACCTTTTCCTCTTCGGCGTGCTTACTTCCGCGATGCACATGGTTTGGGTTCGCCAAATTGGCGGTCGGCTAAAATCGGATTACCGATATTCGGGCAGTCTTGTCTATAACACGTTCCCATGGCCCGAAGCCCCCACGCCCGCACAGCGCAGCGCCGTTGAGAAAGCAGCCCAGCGCGTGCTCGACGCCCGCGCAGTTTTTCCCAGCGCTTCTCTTGCCGACCTTTACGACCCGCTCGCCATGCCGCCCGCCCTTGCCGCCGCCCACTCCGCGCTCGATAAGGCCGTGGACAAATGCTATCGCAGCGAAGCCTTTGCAAGCGATCGCGCGCGAGTTGAACACCTTTTCGCCCTTTACGAAAAACTTACCGCGCCTCTCGCACCAACTGCTAAAACGCGCCGCAAAACGCGCCAAATGACTTGATTTCTAAGTGGATTGCCTTTGTCTCTCGTCTCATCCCCTAAAGGGGTAATGAGACACGAGACACTCTCATCCTTTGTCTCTTGAGATTTGTGTGAGACAAAGAATGAGACAACCGGAATTTCTATTTGTCACCGGGGGAAACATCGCTTGGATTCTTCATCGTAGCGGATGAGTCCTTTGCTGATAGCATCGTCCACAACTCGATTGCCTTGCGCCCGGCTTACTTTGGTTTGTGCTTCCGCCTTTTTCACCAAGTCTGCTTTTGAGTTTCCCGTTTCATCCACTAGCGCGGCCATTTGCTCTGCCGTGCATTTCTTTTTTGGCTTTCCGGCAATCGCATCCTTCCATGCGTCAAAATTGAAATCGCGAACAACTTCATAAATCATCGTCCCGGAATTCAGCCGCACCGCGAACGGCGGGAACTCGCGCCCGTTGGAATTCTTACCACAACTCACAACCAAGGTTTCATTGTCAGTCTCAGAACCGGGCGCGAGATTGATTTGCGCGCGCGTCAACGCGAGCAACACCTTTGAGTTCCGGCCAAAGGAACTACGGTCAAAGCCAGTTGCCTTTGCAGCTCCCGCGCGTCCCGTGAGGGAATGATGAAGCACAACAAGGGCGCGGTTGGCGTTTCCCTGTTTCACTATTTGCGCGAGCTTTAGGCACACCCAGCGCATGTCTGCATCACTGTTCAAATCGCCTAGCGAAAAAGCGTTCAATGGGTCGAAGACGACAATATCCGGCTGGAATTTTTTAATCGCGGCGCGAATTCGACCTTCCGAAGACTCGATATTTACAAGCGAGTCCTCATCCGTTTCGAGTGTGTGTATGAGCAGCTTGTCGTCAATTTCGGGCCAACGATTCCCCGCCCATTGCTTCAATTTTTCAAAGTCAGAACGCAACCGGCGATTACTGTTTTCCGTTTGAATGATGAGCCACTTTCGCGGTCGCCCATGCGTCGGTAAGCTAATGAAAGCTACGCCGAGAATCTGGCAAGCTGCTAACTGCAAAAGTAGTCGAGACTTCCCGATGCCGCCTTGCCCGCAAATCGTGAACAGTTGAGTCTCGGCAAGCAATCGGTCGCCGAGAATCATGTCAGAATCGCCGAAGCTCATCGCCAAGATTTCGCTCGGCTTGCGCAAGGTAAATTCGCACGGCGCGTCCTGAGCCTTCGGCGTTTCCTCTGCCTCACGTTTCATAACTGCGCCGATTTAATTCTCCCCGCCTTCCGCGTTGCGGTGTAGATAGTCGAGCAGGCTTTGCAGATGAATCAGCCGCGCGCCTTTGACAGCGCCGGGCTTGCGCAAACAAACTGACTTTACCGGCGGCTTGAACTCGTTCGTCGCGTTAGGCGTGATGAGTTCATACAATTTCGCGCGGCTCAGTCCCGTGAAAGGTTCCAGCCCGCCTTTAGGTGGCCGAATAAATTCCGGGCGCGTAGGCTCCGCAGCGTTTGCCGATGCTGCGATGATCGGGGCCACGGTAGTTTGAGCATGGCCGCTCTTGGTGTCTTTAGTGGTGCGTGACATGCCCGGATAATCGCACGGGCACTTTTTGCGTTGCGGAGACTACCGAAAAGCTAAAGGCAGAGTTGGAAAAGCTATTTGCATCACTGGAAAAGCCAATCGGCACTTACGGAAAGCCGAATTCATTTTTGCGACTTAGAACCCGCACCAAGAATTTTTTTCGACTATTATTGCCCCTTCCTAGGTCGCCCGCCTTTTCTGCCTTTCTCGTATGCCTGAAAACGTCGCATCAAAACCACATGCGAAGCGATGGCCTGTTTCAAGTCGATCAAACGGTGTTGGCCGAATCCGGTTTGTCGATCCTCGGCTATTCGCGTGGAAATCCACGCTTCATTCGCGGCTTGCTTGGCGTCCACCGGCGGAGCTTGTAATGTGCTGACTTGCTCGTGGGTAAGCTCATGAGGCATCCCTATAGCAACAAGACGAGAATTGGCGGTAAGATAGGATCGATAAAGCCTGACGGCCTCCGTCTCTGTTTTCTTGCCAGTGATATAAAAGAGCCCTTTACGAAATGGCAGATGCTTCGGCGATTCTTCCGATAACTTTTCCGCTTTTTGGCGCGCGCGAAGCATAATCATTCTTCCCTCAATCGTTTTACTCACAGCGTCGAGAAAGTTAATCGCACGATCCGCCGCCGCTTTATCGCTACTGCTTCCATCTACAAAGTGCGCGGCTATAGTAGCAACCAATTCCAAAGAGTAGCGAAACTTCGGCTCATCAGTCGTCTCCGCCGGTTTGCCCGGATTGGCTGGAATCTTTGCCATAGGTTAAGCCGCCTTCCTTTTCCGCTGAATGCCGGGAATCACAGCGACCGCCGCGCGGAGCGGTTCAAGCTCCAAGTGCGTGTAACCTTTGTTCATATCCGCCGACGTGTGGCCCATGACTTTCATGCGGACTTCCTGAGAGACGCCCGCGTTCGCCATTGCCGTGTTGCAGCTATGCCGCAAGCTGTGAAAACTCAGCGCGCGCACCGTGCGCCCTTTGCCGCCCTTGCTCGCCGCGTGCAAAACTTCGCCGACAACGCCCGCCCGCGCCATGATGCGCGCGAACGTCATCGAAAGGCCACTCCGCCCGCCTGTGCCACGGCCCGCGAGCTTCGCGAACACGAACGCCTTGCCGCTGTCCGGCGCGGGCAATTCGAGCAAGTAGCTTTCAAGCTCCGCGTGCATCGGAATCGTGACGAGCTTGCCCGTCTTTTCCGCGCGGTAAGTGATCGCCTTGCCGGGCAAGTCGATTGCATTCCAAGTCATATTTGCCACGTCGCCCAGCCGCGCGCCGCTGAAGTAGGCCAAGAGAATCGCGCCGCGCCATTCCGCGCCCGCTTCAAAAACCGGCTTGCCATGCTCGCGCGCAATGGCCGCGTCCAAAAGCGCCTCGACTTGCTCCGGTGTGAACACGGCGCGTTGCGTCTCGCCGCCGTCTTCGCCTTTCGCCGTGGCGGGAAGCTCGACGGCTTCCGCCGGGTTGTGCGTGATGATGCCTTGCCGACGCGCCGCGTTGAACGGGATGCGCAGTTGCTTCACGAGATAGCGCACGGTGTTTGGATGTTTCCCGCTTTCAATCTGCGCGTCGCGATAGCCCGCCACGTCTTTCGAGCCAATGGCCGCGATGTTCAACCGCGCGCGCGCGCCAAGGTGAGCAACGAAGCTGTCAACCGTGTGCGCGTATTTCGTGTGCGTGTTTTCAGACTTGGAAACCTCTTTCCCGCGCAACCAATCGCGAAGCCAGCCTTCCGCCGTGTAGAAAGCGACTGTCTCGCCGCTCGTGCGCTCCAAAACTTCGCCGATAAGCTCGCGCGCCCGCGTTTCCGTGAGCGTCCCGCGCGCGGCCATGTTCTCCGCGCGTTGCAAGGTAAGGCAGAATTCCAGCGCTTTCGCGCGGTCTGTTTCGCCCGTCGATTTTTTGAGCCGCTGTCCGCTCGCGGAAGAATAGCAGCAATACCAGAACGGGGACTTTGTGCGTTTGTTGATTGAAGGCATAAGATTGAACTCCTTTGGTAGTGAGAACAATAGTGAGAACGTCCGCCCGTGTCAATAGCATCTTTGAATGTCACGGAATCCTGTATTTATGCGGCTTCGCGAGTCATGTTGATTTGAGGAATGGACACGAGGGTTCGATTCCCTTCACCCGCTCCAATCCACTGATTTGCCCGGTGCTTTGTAATCAGCAGGTCATCCAAGTCAGAGCGTCACGACTTTCCCGCGCGAGCCGTCGCACTACTTCACGAGCTCAAAAGGTTCGATGTTCCAACCGCTGACTAGAATCTTGTAGGTGTCCTGCTTCAGCAGCATCCTGTCGAATGCGAGATGGATGTCTCGCTTCTCGTGAGGAAGCAGCGAGACGTAGTTGTCATCATAGAAAATTGGCAAGACGCGCTCGCCAGGCGCTGAAGACTTGACTACCTTCACGCAAGTCATCATGGCGACATGCGCGGTGGGATTCTCGAGATGAACATTCACATCCGTCTTCCCGTTCGCATCGGCTTCATCATAGGAACCTTTGAGGCTGACCTTTGGCATTGTGTTCAAAGCAACGTAGCTTTTTTGCATTCCGCGCCAGTAGAAGTTTTCTGAGACAACTTTGGTCCCATTCATTAGCTTCAGCTTTACAAAATGAACGTCGGACAGGTCCTCCGGGAACTTTAGCTCGAAGCAATCGCTGGCCTTGCCCGACGCATCGATGTCGACTGATGCTTCCTGATGTGACTTTTGCACGCCGTCCAGGTTGTAGAGCCATGCCTCTGCATGCAATTGGGTAAAAGTCTTTCGTGAGTTATTTGCTACTTTGACTTTGTTGTCGAAGCAATCCCACAGAATGTGAAGTGGCTCATTGGCCAGCCGCGCGCCAAAATATGCGCCAGTCGGATTCAGATAGTAGTCATAGAATTGGCAAATCAACGAAGGCCATGCCGGGTGCGACATCCATGCCAAGCCGCCGCTGCCGGAGTTCGCCCGCCATGCTTCAAACATAGCCTTCGCATTCTCCCAATTTTGCAGTTGTGCCTTTTCGCAGAACTCATCGAGACCTTGCGATGGGCCGTATAGGTCGTTGATCCGCTTTGTATAAATACGATCGCGAGGCTGGGCGAAATCATGCAAGCCCCACATGTCGCTGATCGGCCACAGGTCCTTTGCCGGCATCATCAGTCTCATGGTATCCGAAGTAGGCACACAGACCAACCCTAGCTCGCTGTGCAGAGTGACTCCGCGATGCTGAAAATAGAAATCGTCATCCTTTGGCTCATAAGGACCATGTCCACTGACCAAGCCACCCGCGGAATTGGGTATATAGTAGCGTGTCCCGTCGAGCGACGCGGTCTCGGCCGCCATGCCGTGGTCCAGTTCCTTCGGCGGACCTCCTTCATTCCGTCCGCAATAGAGAGCGAGCGAAGGATGATTGCGAATGCGAGCGATGCGGTCGCGGACGTTCGCCATGAACATTTGGTTATCGTCTGGATTCGGTCCATCCGCTGGATTCGCGAGCCAAAAGTCGTTCCAGACCAGGATGCCATACTTATCGCAGGCATCGAAGAACTCCTCTTTGCCAACTTGACCTACCCAGTTGCGGATCATGACCATGTTCATTTCCTTGTGTAGGTGAATCGCAGTATCATAATCCTTTGCCTCGTAGCGTAACATGGTTTCATCCATCCCCCAGTTACCTCCGTTTAACTGGAGATGCTGCCCATTGCAGGATAGCTTCAGAATCCCATCGGAAGTATCATAGGCAAGTTCACGAATACCAAAAGTGACTACTCTGGTAGAACCCCCGCCTTTTCCAGTAGCTACGTCTAATCTCAGAACTTGCAGAGGCTGGTCGCCGTAACCGTTCGGCCACCATAGCTGAGGGTCTGCGACTGTTAGCTGAGGAAAAGTGTCTTTGTCCAGCTTGACGAGTTTCGTTTCGCGGCCTTGCAACGGCACCTTTTGGCTGAAGGATACTTTGTCGAAACTTCCAGTGAGGACTGCATCAACAGGAGTATCTTCCAGATTTTTTAGAGTTACCTCGACTGTTACCGATGCATGGTGCAAATCTTTCGCGACAGTCGTATGCACAAACGGGTCAACCAAGGCGACCGGTCCAGTCCTTTCCAAGTAAACATGATCCCAGATGCCGATGTCGCGTCCACGAACCGACGGCATCCAATTCCAGCCAAGGCTCGCCACAAACGTCGGGCTATCCTTGCCGAGGATTCCTCCGTTATGCGACATGAAGGAGAGACTCTTTTCGTTGGTCGGCCCGGGGTGTTCACATTTGTGAATCAAAACAGCGAGGACGTTCGTCTTTCCCTGCAACAGCTTGCTGGTGACGTCAAATGCTCCGCGCTGAAATGCCCCGTCGATATGTCCGACCTTGTCTCCATTGAGGTAGATGTCTGCTTTCCAGTTGATTCCTTCAAAGTTCAAAGAGTAATGCCGGTCCGGTGAAAGCGGTGGCGGCAGAAACTCCTTGCGATACCAGAAATCATTCTGGAAGAAGGATTCCGAGATGAGGTGTTGCTGGTCGCCAAAGTTTGGATTCGGAAGTGCCCCTGCCAGCAGGTAGCTGGTGAGAGCTGTTGCAGGCACCTTTGCTGTAAGCCAGAAATCCACGGGATAGGAAGGCTTTGAGATCGCCTCTCCCGCGTCGTGAAGGAAAAGTGTGTTCTGCAATTTCCAATCAACGCCATCCAGTGAGATCTTCCCTTCCGCGTCTGGAGGTGCTAGGTCCACCACCTTTGCCGCGGGAGATGGCGGTGCCTCTCCTTCGACTATCAACTCATCGAGCTGGCAGCCTTTGGAAGCGCTCGCCTTGTCAGTAATCATCCGCACATAACGGGCTGTGACTGCTGAAAAGTTCTTGCTGCTTGTGCTGGAGCTGGAACAGGCGAGATGGACTACGTCATTCCATTTCGAAGGTGTGCCGGATTCATCGGAGACTTGGATGGAGCAACCGGCTGGAGCCAGGGCTCGCCACTTTAGTTTGATCCCGTCAATTTTTCGAAGTTCGCCTAGGTCGACGTAGATCCACGATTGTTCCTCCGGCTTGCTTTGCCAATAGGTCTCGTCGCTTCCATCCGTTGCCAATTGCGCGACGTTATCAGTATTGATCGCGCTGGAATGATAGGCTGCTCGATTCCGGGCCAAATCATAGCTTGCGTCCTGTGCCGCTCTCGTGATCGAGAATGAACCTACTATCAAAGTAAGGATGCTTGTTAGAAGGAGGGTATTCATTTTCATGGTGCAGATACTTGAGGAAACTATCGGGAGACACAGTGGAACAAGCTCAATAGCAATCTGCCATGGGAAAAGCCATCGATTTCCACCTCCATGGTGAATATGGAGATGAACATTGACTGCAACTTTTTCCCGATTCCTCAGTTTCAATTCCATCATGAAATACTTTTCCCTCTTTGCCACTCTCGGTCTCCTTTGCGCAGTATCCTTGGGAGCAGATGCTCCGGTGGTCGATCACAGAGCTGACGAGCTGGGGAAAAAGATTAAGGAAGACGTCTCTTCTGGAAAGGTGAGCAAGATCGATGGAGATCAACTTCAGCACGAACTCGACCGGATCGAACGCGTCGAGGAGCAGGCAAGTCGCGGCGGAAAAATCACCAACAGAACGCGTGCGGACCTGAAGCGCGATTTGGATAAGCTCGAAAACGACATTGCCCGCAAGGAAAAGAAAACTGCGGCAATGGGCTCGCCGAGCCCGTCCAAGCCTTGAGTCGGCCGGGCGGATTAAAGAATTAGCCAGCTAGCGTGGGTGGCGGGAGGGAATGGGGGCGAAAATCCCCGCGCTCGCTCCAAAATCCAGCGCGGACAGGGAAAGTTCGCGCGCGGACGCAGAAAATTCCGGCGCGGATACGGAAAATCCCAGTATTTTCACGTGCAGTTCCAACCCTTTACTCTGTAGAGCCACCGTGAAGGAGGTTTTTGCTTCCCCTTTGGACGACACCGACCGGTGCCGGAAACGGCTTGAAGTCCTAGAACGCACGCTCGCTTTTGATGGGTTTTGAAACCAATCGTTCACGAAAATCTCCATCCCGTCGCAGGTGTGTAATAATCTTTATTAGCTGATCGGGAAGAGTTTTTCTGCCAGCAATCACGGGGCAATATTACAACGTTTACGACGGTGAGATGGAGGTAAGCACGCCTTCAACTCTGCTCCGGCACCCTCTGTTAGTGCTCGGCAAAATGGCACAACTGAAGACCGTAAATGACACGCAAAAAAAGATGAAATCACCATAGCGACGACTACTCTTCATACAGCCTAACGGCCGTCTTCGACTGAACCCCCAGACCGTTCCACCAGTCTCCTCCCTAAAATGAAATACAAGCAATCATTCGCTCTCAAGCTCCGTAGCCACATCGCCGCGATTCTCGGCAGCGCCGCCGTGATCAGCATGTCCAGCCACTCCGCGCACGCGGCGACGAAAACATGGAACAACGCGGCAGGTGGCGATTTTAACGACCCTGCGAATTGGACCGGTGGCATCCCGGTGACGGCAGACACTGGGCTATTTAACATAATCCAGTCCGGGAACGTCACCCTTTCGGCGAACGCAAACCCGGGTTCCATCAATTTCGATACGAACGCGGACAACTCGACCACTCACAACCTAACGATTGGTGTGAACGGCGGTAATACGATCACGTTTGGCAACGGCGGGAATCTTTCTGTGCTGGCCACGCTTACCGGCACCGGCAAGACTTTCACCATCGCTGCTCCGGTGATCCTGACTCCGGCATCGGCCACGACGGCGGGTGCCTTTACCATCCAGAATAACGCCACCGATCCCACCAACACACTGGTCGTGAGCGGCGGTATTTCAAGTGGGACAACGAACAATACCGAGACCTTGACGCTCGCGGGCACCAACACCGGGACGAACACGATCAGCGGCGCAATCGTCAATGGCGGCGCCACCACATTTGCTTTGACGAAGAGTGGTGCGGGCACCTGGATTCTGACCGGCGCAAACACCTATAATGGCGCGACCACGGTTAGTGCGGGTGTTCTGCAATTGAGCGGCGCGAACGGCGCCTTGGCTTCCGTAGCAGCGTCGGCGTTGAACGGCGGCTCTTTGATCCTGGATAACACCGGTGCCGGCAACAACAACAACAACCGTATCGCCGACACACAGGCACTCGCGCTCAACGGCGGCAGCTTCGTTTACAAAGGCTCTGATCAAGCGGCCACTAACTCCACGGAAACCATTCAAAACCTCAGCGGCACTGGCAATTCCACCATCACGATCTCCTTCGGCGGCACGAACGGGGCTACTCTCACGGCGGGAACCTTTACGCACGCAGCGGGCAATGCGACCGATTTGGTCAACGGCGTAAACCTTGGCGCGAACTCGACGGATGCCGCGAGCTTCGCCCGTTTCATCAGCACCGCTCCGACGCTGACCGGCACAACGAACGCCCTCACGACGGGCATCAATGCCGCTGCTAAGAACACCAAAATCGTTCCGTTCCTGGTTGGCGAAGCGACTTCGACCACTGGCGGCTTGGGCACGGCGACCGGCACGGCGAACACTTTCCTTACCTACATTGCCGGCAGCGGCTATCGCCCGTTGAACCCGACCGACGAGTTCACCAACAATGCCATCACGGCAGCCAGCAACACTTACGTCACCACGGGCGCGACCAACACCGCCAATACCGCCATCAATTCGCTCGTCATCAATGGCGGAGACGTGACGATCAATGATGGCACGACGCTCACCAATACCAGCGGCGCATTGCTCTTTGCTTCGTCCAACGCCATCAAACCCAGCGTCACGACCGGCATCTACACAGCCTCTGCTGAACACCAAGTCACGGTCAACTCCGGCATCACGGGCACGATCAGCGCGGTCATCAACGGCGCCCAAGCCCTCACGAAATCCGGTGCAGGCACTTTGGTGTTGAGCGGCGCCAATACCTTCACCGGCGCGACGACGCTGACTGCGGGCACACTGAACCTTTCGAATCAGCTCGCGCTACAAAGCAGCACTTTAACCCAAACCGCGGGAACTTCCCTGGTGTTCGATGCGGCAGGCGGCACTGCCTTCAGCCTCGGCGGTCTGAACGGCGGCGTGAATATATTGCTGCAGAACACGGCGGCAGCGGCAGTCGCGCTGACGGTTGGCGGGAACAATAGCGGCGGCACCTATTCAGGTATTTTGAGCGGCACGGGCTCGCTGACCAAGATTGGCACTGGCAACCTCGTCATCAATAACGCCAACACCTACACCGGCGCGACGGTCGTCAATGGTGGCAAACTCACCTTGGGCAATGGCGCGACGATCAAGAACAGCTCCTCCGTCACGGTGACCGCACCGGGCTTGCTCGGCATTGGCACGGGCACTGAAAGCAACCAGCTTGCTGCGGGAGTGGTGATCACAGGCACCGGTGGCGTGAGCGACGAGATCAACAACGCGAACACCACCATCACTTTGGATCGTCAAAACACTTATACCGGGCAGACGACATGGGGATCCCGAGGCATCATCACTGCGGGTGTGTCCTCTACCTTTGACGGCAACGGCAACGCGATCAGCGGCCCCGTCGGCGTCAATTCGCAGATCAATTTTAACGGCCAACAGGGCGAGTTGAATGTGAACGGGAAAACCGTCGAGGTGGGATCGCTGACCGGTTCGGTAGGCGGCGGCGGCGGTGTGATGCTGAGGGGTGGCACGATCATATTCGGCGGAGACGGGCTCACCGCCAGCACCTCGGCGCCGATCGGTAATAACTATCTACCCGGCACCGATTCCAACGGCACTGGCGTGGGCGGTCAAGCTCCGGGCGGCAATGTCGTCAAGATCGGCGGCGGCACCCAGACGTTCTCTTCGACGACCAACCTCAACAGCTATGAGGGCACCACCACCATCAAAGGCGGTGTGATTAGCACCCCTGTGCTCGGAACGAGCGGCTTCGTGGCCCCGGCAACCAGCACGTTTGTCAGCGGCACTAACACTGTGACGGTCTCGAGCACTGCTGGTTTGGTCGTTGGGATGAATATCTTTGAAGTTAGGGCCACCGGTGCCAACACGACGATCACGGCGATCGATGCTGTGAACAACAAGATCACATTGTCCGGCAATGTTGGCTTCAGTGGAACCCAAAACATCGTGCCATACGGTTTTGGCAGCGGCATCGGCATTTCCGGCCCCGCGGCATCCAACCTCGTCCTCGACGGCGGCACGCTGCAATACACCGGCGGAGTCACCACCACCGACCGTCTCTTCACCGTCGGCTCGAATGAGGCGGGTGGCGTGACGGGAACACTCGATGCCTCCGGCGGGGGAGCGTTGACCTTCTCAAACACCGGCTCGATCGCCTACGGGACGGTCGATCAGGCTCGCACGCTCGGCTTGACCGGCAGCAGCGCAGCCGCAAATACCTTGGCTCCTCTCATCGCCGACAACGGCGCTGGCGCAGTGAGCGTCCTTAAAACTGGTGGGGGCACGTGGATTCTGGCCAATACCAACACCTACACCGGCGGCACCATCGTGAGCGCGGGCACTTTGCAGAACGGCGTGAACAATGCCCTCGGCACCGGCCCGCTCACCGTCGGCAACAACGCCACCTATGACATCGCTGGCTTCAATCAAACCGTGGCCGGTCTTTCCGACGGCGGCTTCAACACCGGCTTCGTGATTGATAGCGGCGCGGCGGGAACTTTAACCGTCAGCAACCCCACCGCGAGCAGCTTCAGCGGAACTTTGACAGGCAACTTTGCCCTCATCAAGACTAACACCGGCGCCCAAACCCTCACCAGCACGAACTCCTACACCGGCCCGACCACTATCAGCGCCGGCGCGCTCTACGTGGACGGCTCCATCGGCAGCACCTCCGCCACCAGCGTCAGCGGCGGCACCGCACTCCTTGGCGGCAACAGCAGCGTCGCCAACGGGGTCGGCCCGGTCAGCGTCACCAACGGCGGCACCATCCGCCCCGGTTTCGATGGCACCGCGCACTTTGCCACCGTCACCAACGCCACCACCTTCACGCCGAACCTCAGCGCCAATTCGCTGACTCTCGACAGCACCTCCAAATACATCCTCGACCTGGGCGCAGGCTCCACTGGCGTGAATAACGGCACCGGCAGCCCGATCGGTCAAAGCGCACTACTGAAGGTTAATGGCAACCTCAGCCTTGGCGGCGCCACCCTCACAGTGAACGACACCGGCGTCCCCACCACCTCCGGCGAAGTCTTCAAGTTCATCCAATACACGGGCACTTGGGACGGCACCACCTTTGCCGGCCTCGCAGACGGGGCCTCCTACCTCAGCGCCAACGGCATTCAATACACCATCAACTACGCGGTCGGCGACCCGTTCGTCGAGCTGACCGTCGTCCCCGAGGGCAGCACATGGGCGATGATGCTCGGCGGCTTCGGCACCCTGGTTGTCTTCCAGCGCGCCCGCCGCCGGAAATCGCCCATCGCGTAAAAGAGGCGACCGCTTCCCGAAACAGCGCCTCCCTGCCGCCCGGCACGGAGGCGCCGTTTGCTTTTGCGCCTCTCAAAGCCGAACGCGTAACACCGCCAGCCGTGCCGTTGCTGCGGGTCAGTCACCGAATGCCCGCCGGTGAGAGCGCACGCGCCTTGATGAGCACAGAGGGTTATGCAGTCTTCACTGGAGAGGAAACAGTGGGTTCCTTTGCCCTTCGCGTGGACACCTAAAGGGAAAAGGTGGCCACTGGAACGGAAAAGGTGGCCACTGGAACGGAAAAGGTGGCCACTGGAACGGAAATGGTGGCCACCGGAATGGAAATGGTGGCCACCGGAATGGAAATGGTGGCCACTAAAATGAAAAGGTGGCCACTAAAATGAAAAGGTGGCCACTAAAATGAAAAGGTGGCCACTAAAATGAAAAGGTGGCCACTGGAATGAGAAAAGTGGCCACTTTTCAGGAGCAGTTCTGGCCGTTTACTCTGTTGAGCCGCTCCAAAGGAGGTGTTCGGCCCTTTCGACGACACGACCGCCGCCCGCGGAGACGGCCGGCCGCCGGAAGTCGATGCTCTCCTAGAATTCAATACAATCGCGGCTTCACCGGAAATCGTGCGAAGCCGAAACGGCCAGCTCATCACCTGCGAGCCGTTCGATCGTGCGGGCTTTCACATGGATGATCTCCTTGGCGTTTTGGAGTGAACCTTCGATCTGGAGAAAACTTTCCTGCGTGATGAGCAATCGCATCTTTTCAAATAACTGCGGGGTCACGATCGCATTTGCCACGCCGGTTTCATCTTCGAGGCTGATGAAGACGAAGCCTTTCGCGGTGCCGGGTCTTTGACGACAAATGACCGCGCCCGCGATGCGCACTGTTTCACCAGCGCGCGCATGGACGAGATCGGCAGCGCACCAAATATTTTCCGCGAGCTTGGGCCGAATCAATGCCATCGGGTGTGGTCCTGTCGTCAAATTTGTGCCGACGTAATCGGCGCGCACGCGCTCAAACGCATCCATCGGGATCAGCGGAGTTGCTTCCGCTTCACGCAGCGGAGCGAAGAGATCATTGGCGGCAAAGTCGCCTTCCACTTTCCAAAGCGCATCGCGCCGATGATCGGCCAGGCCGTTGAGTGCGCCAATGCTTGCGAGGGTCCGCAGCTCGCTTTTATCGACACGACTGCGGAGTTTGAAATCTTCCAGCGAGAAGTAACGCGCGCTCCTGGCCTCGGCTGCAATGCGTTCGCCCGTGGCGCGATTGAGTCCATTCACAATGCACAGCCCGAGCCGGATCGAGTCATCGTTTTCAATGGTGCAGCGATACTCGGAGCAGAGCACAGACACCGGCCGAATCCTCAGCCCATGCCTGCGCGCATCTTTGACGAGCGTGGCCGGTGAGTAAAAACCCATCGGCTGATTATTGAGCAGCGAGGCAAAAAATTCCGGTGCGCGATGCACTTTTAACCACGCGGAACCGTAGGCGATCAGCGCGAAGGAAATCGCATGGCTTTCAGGAAATCCATAGACCGCAAACGACTGCACCGCCTTTGTGATTTGATCGACGACGTCTGGCGCAACGCCGTTTTTTTCCATCCCCGCGCGCAGTTTCACGCAGACTTTTTCCATGCGTTCCTGCGACCGATGAAAGGAAAGCGCGCGCCGCAATTCCTCCGCTTCGCTGCCGCTGAAATCGGCCATGACCATCGCCATTTTCAGAAGTTGTTCCTGAAAAAGCGGGATGCCGAGCGTGCGCGCGAGCACCGGTTTCAAACGTTCGTCGAAAAAAGTCACCGCCTCCGTTCCCTCACGCCGCGCGAGATATGGATGCACCATTTCACCCTGGATCGGGCCCGGCCGGATGATCGCGACCTCGACCACGACATCGTAAAAACATTTTGGTTTCAACCGCGGCAACGTTGCCATCTGCGCGCGACTCTCGATTTGAAACACGCCGATCGTATCCGCGCGGCACATCAAATCAAACGTCGCCACATCGTCTTTCGGAATCGCCGCGAGATCGACCGGCCGCTTCCGGTCAGCGCACAATTCGATCGTATCCTGCATCACCGCCATCATCCCGAGCCCGAGCAAATCCACCTTGATGATGCCGCGATCCTCGCAGTCATCCTTGTCCCATTGCGCGACCACGCGGCCTGGCATCGACGCATTCTCCAGCGGCACGATCGAGTCGAGTTTTCCCTGGCAAATAATCATCCCGCCCGAGTGCTGCCCGAGATGTCGCGGCAGCCCGTAGATCCTTTGGTAGAGCCGCACGGCGGCCGATGCGCGCGGATGTTGCAGCGGCAATCCCGACTTCTGCATTTGCGTTTGCAAATCGAGCGTGTGCGGGAAATCGCCGCTCGCAAAAAGGCTCGAAAAACGGCTCAGCACATCGGTAGAAAAGTTGAGCGCCTTGCCGATTTCGCGCATCGCACTTTTGCCGCGAAATGTGATCACATTCGCCGTCATCGCCGCGCCATGTTTGCCGTAGCGCCGATAGATTTCCTGGATCACGCTCTCGCGCCGCTCGCCACTCGGCAGGTCGAGATCGATGTCAGGCCAGCTCGTCCGGCCTTCGCTCAGAAAACGCTCAAACAGCAGATTGTTTGAAATCGGATCGCACGCCGTGATGCCGAGCGAATAGCAGACCGCGGAGTTCGCCGCGCTGCCGCGACCTTGCATCAAAATGTTTTGCTCCGAGCAAAAATTCGCGATGTCCCAGACGATCAAAAAGTAACCGGCAAACCCGAGCTTCTCGATCAGCGCGAGCTCGCGATTGAGCTGCGCGAGCACTTTTTTCCCGACGTGCGAATAGCGCGCCCGCGCGCCCGCCAGCGTCATCTTGCGCAAAAACGAGTCCATCGTTTCGCCATCGCGCACCGGATATTTAGGAAATTCATAGCCGAGATTTTCGAGCGAAAATTCCAGCCGTTCCGCCAGCGCCACGCTGTTTTCAATCGCGTCCGGATGATCGCGAAAAAGCGCGCGCATCTGCGCCGGACATTTCAAATACCGCTCGTCATTGCGCGCGAGCAATTTTCCCGCGGCATCGAGATGCGTGTGATTTCGCGCGCAGGTGAAAACATCCAGCACCTCGCGCTGATCGCGCGTCGCATGCGTCACGCCATTGGTCGCGAGCAGCGGCAGCGAAAAAGTGCGCGCGATTTCCGCGAGCTGATCGAGGAAATATTCTTCGCCTTGCACGAGATGCCGCTGCATTTCGACGAACACATTTTGTTTTCCAAAAATGCGCGTCAAAGTTTCCACACTCTCGCGAGCGGCTTTCAAATCATCCCGCGCGATCGCGCGCCGCAGCGGACCTTCGTCATCGCCAGTCAGCGCCACGAGCCCTTCGGAAAATTCCGGCAGCTCATCCCATCGCACCGCACATTCCGTTTTCGTGCCGCGCAATTTCGCGCGCGTGATCAGCCGGCAAAGATGTTGATAACCGGTGCGCGACTCGACCAGCACCGGCAAAATCGCGCCGCATTCCATCGTCAATTCCGCGCCGACAATCGCGCGGATTCCCTGCTCTTTGGCTGCTGCATGCAGACGCGGCGAACCATAAACGCCGTCGCGGTCGCAAAGTGCAATCGCCTGCAAACCCAGCTGCGAAGCCACTTCCGCGAGATGCTCGGGAAATGCGGCACCGCGTAAAAAACTCAGCGCGCTCCGCGCGTGCAGCTCAACGTAGCGCGACAAATTCTTCATAACATCCTTCGACAAGCCATTGGTCCTGCTGGCGGGAGAGGAGGTAAATTCCCTCCTCCGTCTCCACAATCCATTGCTCGATTGCCCACGCTTTTTCATCCCACCAATCGCCGGAGAGCCGGTGCGGACCGAGCGCATCTTTGATCGCGCCATGCGCTTTTTCCGAAACGACAAAATGGGGCGCGTGATTTTTCAGCGAAACCTGTGCGCGAAATGGCGGACGAAAACGCCTCAGCGGCAGACCAACTTTGACGCCATTCGAGTGCTGAACTTCGGCGTCAAAGTTTGAAAAATCGGGCGCGCGCAATTCGCACGCATCCGGCCGATGCGTCGGTTGCAGCGCGGGAAATCCGACGTTTTCCGCGCCAAGCAAAGCAGTGAGTCGGGCGAGCGTTTCGCTGAATCGATTCGGATCGCGGATTGAATTTTCAAACAGCCCAAACTGTTGTCGATGCGGTTTGGACGGCTCCACGACAAGGTTTGCGGCGATCGGGCCGTGCTCAAGTTTGAGCTGCTCGAGATGCGTGTCGAGAATCCGGAACAGCACTTCGATCTCATTCGTTGGCGCTGGGATGGAAAATTCGCGTTCATGTTTTCCGCCATTGGAAAGCGGCAGCGTCAGCGTCATTTTCGCCGCGACGCGATAGGTGAGCTCGAGTCGCCGCGTCAGCGAATCGAGAAATCGCCGGATGATGAAAAGCAGCGGCTCGAGCGTTTCGATCTCGCGCTCGAAATCAAATGTCTCGCAGAAAATCTCCGGCGTGCGCACCAGTTTGAGCAAGCGCTCGCCGCGCCCATGCGCCGCATTCCAGAGGCGGTGACCTTCCTCGCCGAGCCGCGCCGTGAGCCCATCCAGCGGCAATCGCGCGAGATCGCCGAGATTGTGAATGCCCCAATCGCGCAGAATTTTCGCAGCGGTTGGATTCGGTGAAAGCGCAGTAAGCGGTTTTTGAAAAAGGAATTTCGCGCTGTCGCGAACGATGCAAACTGAATCGCTTGATTGGGCTGCAAGCAAGGCCAGGCCAGGGTTTACGGCGATTCCCACCTGTGCTTGCAGATCAAAGTCGGCGGCAACTTTGATCGCATTCGCCGCCCATTTTTCCATGTCGGTCACCTGCGCGCATCGCAGGTCGAGCGTGCAAATTTCCGGCGCAGTCTGCTCCACATAAAGCGAAAGTGAGCATGCGATTTCGCGCAGCATTTCGCTCATCGCTTTTTCCTGATCGATGGCGCGCGAAAAAATTTGCAGCGCCGGCGAACGCGCCAGCGCCTGGCTCGATGTCATGCCGCGCTCGATCCCGTCGCGCTCCGTGCCCACGGAAAATTCGACAATTCGGCCCGGCTCGCCATCGACGATTGCAATAGGCGTTTGCGGAGACATTCGCGGGCGAAAACGGAGTGCGGCTTGCAATTGAAAACGAGGAAGAAAAATCGCGGCGAACATGGTGTCATGCGGTTTGCGCGAGCAGCGGCGCAGTGGCTTCGATCGATTGAAAACGTTGTTTGCAACTGGTGATCTGCAGCTCGCGCACGAGGTCTGCGCGGCGCATCCGCATCGCGCGCAAAGTCAATGGCCGCGCTGTTCCCAGCTGCAGGCGCAGCGTGGCGGCCTCGATCATCGGCTTGGGCGTGAAGGCGATGAGTGTCGTCGTTTTTTTCTCCTCCAAAATGCGCTGGAAGCGATACCAGGTGCTCGCCGGGATGCGGCGCAGTTGCTGGGCTGGCGCGAATTGGAGATCGAGAATCAGCAGCGGCAAATTCCCATCTCTCACGAGGAGATCAGCGGCTTTAATCGCCTGCGCTGCCTCCGGACAACGCACCCACAACAGTCGCGAAAGAGAATTTTCTAAAACTTCTTCGGGATGGAATCCTCCACCGTTGTCGATCAAACCTGCGAGCAATCCTCGCCGCGTCAGATCATCGAGAAGTGCAGCGCATAAAAGGGATCCGCGCGCAACGGAGACAGAAGTTTCCACAATCGAATATCGAGGAATGCCACCAAACATTTCATCGAGCTGGGGCAATCCTGTGGCGAAAAATTCCGTGCGCAGTGAGATTTGCGGAGGCGAAAATTTCGCGGCCAGCAGTCCACGAAGTTCGATGATTTTTCGAGATGCCTCCACATCGGCACACTAAACTTTGTGAGAAAAGTGTTCAAGCGAACACTATATTGGATGAGCAAGTAAATTCAATTTGGCCGTTTTTGAAGTAAATGCGGTGCCGCTTAACTGCAAACCAGCGGAGGAATGCACGCTGGAAACAACCTCTCCCCAAGACTCAGTTTTAAAACCAAAGGGCGCTTAATTTGCTTGCCGGGAATGGAAAATCACGCGAGATAAACGCGTGTTTGGCTGACTGGCTGGCTTCGTTCTCCCCATCAGGCGAAACGAAGGCGGTTCCGGGCATTCCGAACGAAAACAAATTTTTGGTGAGGTGGCTGAGAGGTCGAAAGCAGCGCTTTGCTAAAGCGCCGTAGTCCAAAAGGCTACCGAGGGTTCGAATCCCTCCCTCACCGTTTGTTTTTCGCCGCTACGGCTGGCGGCAAAGTTCCTAGTGCGCACGCTTTTTAAAGAATCCCCTTTGTGCTCGGGATGCCGGTGACGCGCGGATCAAGCTGGCATGCGGCGTCGACGGCTTTCGCGAGTCCCTTGAAGACGCTCTCGGCCATGTGGTGCGGGTCGCGCCCGTAAAGGATTTCGACGTGGAGGTTGATGCCGGCGTGGACGGCAAAGCCGCGCAGGAATTCCTCGACGAGCTGAAAGCTGAATGGGCCAATGGCCTCGACACCGGCGGGCGCGCGGTATTCGAGATAAGGTCTGCCGCTGAAATCGAGCGCCACGCGCGTCAAAGTTTCATCCATCGGCAGATACGCATGGCCGTAGCGGCGGATGCCGCGTTTGTCGCCGAGCGCTTTTGCAAAGGCCTGACCAAGCGCGATGCCGACATCCTCGACGGTGTGATGAAGATCGACGTCGATGTCGCCTTCGGCCTGCACTTCGAGATCGATGAGGCTGTGGCGCGCGAAAAGCGCGAGCATGTGATCGAAAAACGGAATCTGTGTCGCGACGGTGCTGGTGCCCGCGCCGTCGATGAGGAGATCGAGGACGATGCTGGTCTCGCTGGTTTTGCGCTCGATGCGCGCGGCTCGGGCGCTCAAGCGCTGGTTTCCTTTCGCATCTGTTTCCGGCTGATGAAAGTTCCGACCGCGATGACCAATCCGACTGCGACGACGATGGTGGCGGCGCCGGGGATGGTCATGAAAAACGAATGCTCCTCTACCGGCGCGGGCGACGCGGCGGCTTGCGGAGCGGGCGAGGATACATGCCGTGGCGTGGGCGACGGGCCGGGGGTGGTGACTGCCTTGGGAGTCGGTGTGGGGGTGGCCTGTTGCTGTTTCAAGCGGCCGCTCCAGAAAATGGCAGCTTCGTTTTGCGGCCAGAGCGTGAGCGCGTCCTTGAACGACGCTTCCGCTGCAGAGTAATTTTTCGCATCGAGTGCGGTGCGGCCGGAATCAACTTTCGCGATGGATTCGCGCATTTTGGCGACCGGCACATTCGCAAGCCGCTGGGCTTCGGACGGGACGATTTTTTGCAAGGCGATGACGCTGGTGGAGGAGCGGGCAATGAACGGCGTCCATTTCGCACCGGTCTTTTGCGCGGCGAGCACAGCGGCATCGTAGCCGGCCTGCTCGCGCTTCGCGGATTCGATCAGCTCCGATTTCTTCGGCTCAGAAGTCAGAGCGAGCACATCTTTAAATTGGTTGAGATCGTAGGCTTGCGTTTGCGCAGCGCCGGTCAATCCCTTCGCGAGACTCGCCAGCAGTTGCGACGCAAACACGACAGCGTCGGGATAAACACGGGTCGTCGCATAGCTTTTCTCGATCTGGTCAAACGTGTTCAGCGCGCCGATGACATCACCGGAGGCAGCCTGCTGCGCCATTGTCCCATATAACTCCTGCGCTTGGATCTGGATCTTGCGCAACTCGGCCTGGTCCTTCGTGATCCAGCGCCCGAGATATTTCACTTCGCCCGCGACCGCGTGCGTTTTTTCAGCCTCGAACGCGTCGATCTCGGTTTGAACTTCCGCGTGATGGCTGCTTTGCGGGAAGTTAGTTTGAAAGGCCTGCAGCGTCGTGAGGATGCGATCGTAGGTGCCGAGCCCGTAGGAACTTTGCGGGTTTGGCTTTAAACCTTTGAGGTCCGCGAATGCGATCTCATCCGGCTGCGCCTTTGCGATGTTCGCGATCTCGTCTCGATGAATGACGCGCTGATCGGTAATCGACGGAGAAACCTGCACTTCGACGGTGACGGCCGTCGCGGTCTCCTGGACAACTTTTCCGTCAACTTTTTCACCGGACTTTAACGTCACGGTATCGGCCGAAGCATCGTAGAGAATGACTGGTAGGAGGAACAGCCCGAACACTTTTCGCATGTGCGAATGTTCGGGGCAGACTCAATTTGCGTCCAGCGGAAATTAGGCGCGCGTGTGGAGCTGGCGCTTGAGGCTGATGTGTAAAAGCCCGAGCGTGATTCCAGAAAATGCGAGCAGCACGAAGGCGTTGAAAACGAGAACGCTGCACTCGAACCGGCCAAAGTTTTTCAACGGGCCGAAGAAAACGTTGATGCTTTTCGTGCGGCGATAATCGGCCTGCTCGGTCTCCGCCTTTGAGACGAGATCGGTGATCTTTTGATTGACGAAAACCTGCTCCGCCGAGACCAAGCCGTGACGCGGTTTCAGCTCGGTGGCGGCGAGCGCCTGGCCTTGAATCACTCTGTCCACTTTCCGCAACCGCTTGTTTAACTCATCCACGTTGGTTGCCTCGAGCCCCGAAAGCAGAGCGAGAGTGTCTTTCAAGTCATCGAGACGGTCATTCTGCGCCGGCGTCCGCTCCTCGCGGGCGACGAGATCGTCGATTTCATCCTGCAATTTTTCCTGGCGCAATGTGAGCGGATTCAGCTTCGCCTGCGAGACGACGAGCGCCTCGTAGCTCCAGCGCATCGGCATGAACTCGCACAAAATCGGCACCTGCAAATCGCTCTCGCGCTTGCCCACCTCCGCGCCCGGATGCGTCGAAAAAAAGCGCTGCACTGTATAAATGAAATCGAGGTCGCGATTCATGTCCTCATATTTAATGAGCGCGCCGCCGAGGATGATGTTCGGGATCAAAATCAGCGGGACAATGTTCGCCGCCGTTTTTCCATCAGCGACGAGCGACGAGATGAAAAGGCCGAGCGTGACGCCGCCAAGCGCCGTGATGAAGTTGAAGAAAAAGTGCGGCCAAAACATTCCGCGCACCTCGAGGATCGCATTGCCGATGAGGACGAAAAGCGCGCATTGCGCTGCTGCGAAAAGCGCGAGCGTTGTCGCTTTTGCAAAAATATAATACGGCAGGCGGACGTTTAAATTTCGCTCCCGCTGCAGCACTGCGCGGTCGCGAATGATGTCGTCCGCGCTGTTCGTGAGGCCGAGGAACATCCCGACCACGAGGCTCAAAAAAAGATACGTCGGGATGTGATATGCCGACGCGAAATCATATGTCCCCGAGTCCGAGTAGCGGAGCACCGCGCCGATCAGCGCCGCGAGCACCGGCGCCTCGACGATCGTCGTGAGCAGGTTCGCGCGATTGCGCATTTTCGAGATGAAGGCGCGCTGCACCAAAATGCGCAGCTGCGTCCACTCGTCGCGCCAGCGCAATGCCTCGCGCTTCCGCACCGGAGCAGCCGGCAGCGGCAGCGGCTCCTTACGCACGGCGACCTGCCGCATATCCTGCAGCAGCCGGAATGACTCGTATTTATCGCGCCAAAAATCTGGCGAAAAACGCCGCGCCGGCATGAGCTGGCCCTCGGAATTTTCTTCAAAAATCATGTCGCCGCTCAAGTCGCGCAGCGGCGTCTCGAGCACATCGAAAATGAACTCCGGCCGCGTCGTGCCACACGCCGGGCATTCGCCGAGCTCGGTGCCAAAATGCTGCTCGTGCTCGGCCTGCGCGAAATACGAAAGCATCTCGTGCGGTGTGCCGTAAAAAACGAGTTTCCCGCCTTTATCAAGCAGCAACGCCTTGCTAAACATCTGAAAAAGTTTCGACGTCGGCTGATGGATCGTCACGAGCACGATTTTGTTGTGCGCCATCGCGCGGATGATCTCGATGACGTGCTCCGCGTCCTTTGACGAAAGGCCGCTCGTCGGCTCGTCAAAAAGGAAAACGTCGGCGCTGCCGATCATGTCGAGACCGATGTTGAGACGCTTGCGCTCGCCGCCGCTCAGCGTTTTTTTCACCGGACTTCCGACGACGCTGTCGCGCCGCTCGTTCAGACCAAGCTCGATTAATTTTCCCTCGATCCGCCGCGCGCGATCCCGATTCGAGAGATGGGGCGCGCGGATCGCCGCGGCGAAATCGAGATTTTCCTCGATCGTCAAATGCTCGTCGAATGCGTCTTCCTGCGGGACGTAACTGATGTAACCTTTCAGCGCGTCGATGTGCTCGTAAAGGCGCTGGCCATTGAGCAAAATTTCTCCGCTTTGCGGCTGGAGCTGGCCCGCGAGCGTGCGCATGAGCGTGCTTTTTCCGGAGCCGCTCGCGCCCATCACGCAGACCATTTCGCCCCGCGTCACGGAGAACGAAACGCCGTCGAGCGCGGTCTCGCCTTCGCGGAAGCGATGGTTCAAATCGCGTAGCTCGAGCGTGCTGATGATGTTTCGCTCTTCCTCGATGATCCGCTCGCCGAAATCGCAGCGCAGCACCTGGCCGGTATCGATGCGGATCGTGTCGCCATCAGCCAACGGCGCCGAATTGCGCACCGGAATTTCGCCGATCAAAATCGGCCGATCGGCTTGCAGCACATCGAGATGGCCGACTTTTTTTTCATAGTCGCATTGGATTTTTAAAAGCACCTCGCCGCCGGTTCCGGGCGAAAGCAAAATGTCGTCTTCCTCGAGCAGGCCGGGATTGTTTGAAACGAGATATTCGGACTTGTGCGCTTTGAGCTGAAAGCGCCCGCCGAGCGCGCGCGCGCGGCGTCGCAGGTCGATCAACGCCAGCTCGGAATCATTGTGAAAAATGATTTTGTCCTCGAGCGTTCCCTCGACCAAAGCGCCCGCATTCAGCCGCACGCCGTTTAGCACGGCGTCAATCGCCTTCAGCGCTTTCACCTGAACTTTGAGCCCAAACCGCACCTCGATCGCGCTGTCGCGTGAACGCGATTTTTCCAGCGACACCTCATCTTCTTTGTTAACGCTCAGATAAACTTGCGCCAGCGAAACGTTTTTCTTCGCGTTAAAGTAATAGACGAGGTCCTGATACGTCAGCACCTGCTCGCCGAGCAAAATCCGCTGCCCGGAATAGACGCGGCAAAATTCGCCATTTGCGAGCGGCCGGCCGCGCACCGCGATTGGGCGATTGCTTTGATTTTTGAGCAAAATCAAGTCCTGGTAACGGAATGCGAGAAGCCGTTCGTGCGCGCCGAGATCTTTCAAAATCACGTCGGCAGTCCCGTTGTGGCCGATGCAGAGCGACTCCAGCGGCGAAGCGCCTTTTTGGAAAATCGACGGATCGGCATCCTGCGATGCGTTGAGCTGATAGACGATGTCGATCGCCTGCGCGGCCATGCCGAGCTGCGACATGAACGCGTAGTAGTTCGTGATTTGCTCCTGGTTCAATTCCGCCTTCGAAATCAAATCGTAGAGCTGCACGCCGAGCATGATTTTCCGGTTGTCGGTGAGCGACGCGGAAAGCTTTTGCGCCATCGCCATCAAGTCGTGCTGCTCGTTCAGCGCCTGGCGAAAAAGTTTGCGCAGCTCGGAGTAAACAGCCTCCGGATAATCGTAACGCAGGAAGCCGAGCGACGAATCAATTTCGTCCTCGAGCACCACACCGTCGACTTTGGAAAAAGCCGCGAGCACCTGGATCAGCAGCGGCAAAAGATTCGGCCCTTCCGCGAGCGTCCGCGGCTTTCGCAGCGCCCGGCGCGTGATTTTCCGCGTCGTGTTTTGCAGCCGGTAACCGAGCGGAATGAGCCGACGGACGCCGGTGCCGATTTTGTCGAGGATGGTGGGTTCGCTCATCGATGGCGCTCGAAAAAGCGCATGTGCAAAAGATAACGGATAAAGCGCGCGACACCATTTTTTCTTCCGCGCCGGAGCGCGGCGCATTTATTTAACGGCTGTCGCAAAGACCGTTTGCAAATGCGGGCTTTCTGTTTCGCGCGCAACGACGTCGATCTCGATGTTGTTGAACCCGGCGTCTTTTAAAAATTGATGAAGCTGCGCTTCGCTGAACCCGAGCCACGCATCCGCGTAAAGCTCGCGCGCATTTTCAAAATGATGCGCCAGCAAATCGAGCACCGCGATGCGCCCGCCTTTTTTTAAGATGCGATGCGCCGCGGCTACCGCGCGCGCCGGACTCGCCGCGTGATGCAGCGCCTGGCTGAGGATCGCGAGATCGACCGTCTCGGGCTTGATTGGCGGATTTTCGATGTCGCCGCAGCGGTATTCCAGATTTTTGAAACCATGCTCGCGGGCAAGGCTGGCGCCGAAATCGACCATCTTTTCCGAGTTGTCGATCGCGATTACTTTCTTCGCGTGCCTCGCCAAAAGCTGCGCGATTGTTCCTTCGCCCGCGCCAAGATCGGCGACTGTGATCGGGCCGACGAGCGTGAGCAGCAGATGCGCGATCCCTTTCCACGTGCGGCCCGGGCAGTAGCTGCGGCCAAACTTTCCTGCGAGCTTGTTGAAATATTCGCGCGCCTTGTCCTGCCGTTTGCGCAGCGCCAGCTTGAGCGCGATGCGATCGTGCGCGGCCTCTGGGATTTCTTTTGCGCTCGCCTGCACCAGTCGCGCAATCGGCTCCAGTAAAGGATTCGCGGGCGCCAGCGCATAGTAGATATTTTTTCCCGCGCGCCGATCCACGAGCAATCCCGCGCGCTTGAGTTGCGCGAGATGGCTGGAAATTCGGGACTGCCCCATGCCGAGAATGTCTTGAATCTCAGCGACGGAAAGCTCCTCGTGCTCGAGCAAAAGCAGCAGCCGTAGCCGCGTGGGATCGGCGAGCAGGCGCAGGGATTTGACGAGCAACATTATCGAGGCGGTGAACCAAAATGCAGTCGCTCGCGGTCTCGCGCAAGAAATAACGCATCATCGCATCAAGATTCATCAATATATTCTTGTTGACGAAAATGTTTCGTCGCGTATTCTCGCTCCCATCATGTCTCGCCGTTATATTTTTTCCTCCGAGTCGGTTGGCGAAGGTCACCCCGACAAAGTTTGCGACACCATCTCCGACGCGATCCTCGACGCTTGTTTGGCGCAGGACAAAAAGAGCCGCGTGGCTTGCGAGACTTACGCGAAGAGCAACATCGTGATCGTCGGCGGCGAAATCACGACGCGCGCGAAGCTCGATTACGTGCAGCTCGTGCGCGATGCCGTGCGCGAGATCGGCTACGTGAATGACGACGACGTTTTTCACGCCGACAAAATTTTCGTGACGAACATCATCACCGCGCAGTCGCCCGATATTTCGCAGGGCGTGGATGCGAAAAAAGCGAAGGGCAAAAAAAGTGCGGAGCAGGGCGCGGGCGACCAGGGATTGATGTTCGGCTACGCGTGCAATGAAACCCCTGAGCTGATGCCGGCGCCCATTATGTATGCGCATCGGCTCGGCCGCGAGCTCACCCGCATCCGCAAAAGTGGCAAGGCGAAATGGCTGCGGCCAGACGCGAAGTCGCAGGTCTCGGTCATTTACGAGGATGGAAAACCGGTCGGGATTTCCAACGTCGTCATTTCCACGCAGCACAGCGAGGACGTGGAGCACGCGGAGATCGAGAAATTTTGCATCGAGAAAATCGTCAAAAAAGTTTTGCCCGCGCAGATGCTCAACGCAAAAACCGAGTATCTCATCAACCCCACCGGGCGCTTCGTCGTCGGCGGACCGCAGGGTGATACCGGTTTAACGGGACGTAAAATCATCGTTGATACCTACGGCGGCATGGGACGCCACGGCGGCGGCGCATTTTCCGGCAAAGATCCGAGCAAAGTGGACCGCAGCGCGGCCTACATGGGCCGTTGGGTCGCGAAAAACGTTGTCGCCGCGGAGCTGGCCCAGCGTTGCGAAGTGCAGTTCGCCTACGCGATCGGCCATCCGCAGCCGGTGAGCGTGCACATCGACACGTTTGGCACGAACACCGTGCCGGAGGAAAACATCGAGCGCGCCGTTTTGAAAACTTTCAGCTTCAAGCCGGCGGACATCGTTTCGCAGCTCGATTTGCTGCGGCCCATTTATTCGAAGACCACCAACTACGGACATTTCGGCAAAGACGACGCCGAGATTACCTGGGAAAAAACCGACAAGGCCGAGGCGCTGAAAAAAGCCGCCCGCTAATTCCAAAACAAAGTTAAAAAACAAAAACATGAGCACCGCCACCGCCACCAAAACCACTCCTGATTACAAAGTCGCCGACATCGGCCTCGCCGATTGGGGCCGCAAGGAAATCTCCATCGCCGAGCACGAAATGCCCGGCCTGATGTCGATCCGCAAAAAATACGCAGCCGCCAAGCCGCTCGGCGGCGTCCGCATCACCGGCTCGCTCCACATGACCATCCAGACCGCGGTCTTGATCGAGACACTCGTCGATCTCGGCGCCGACGTCCGCTGGGCCTCGTGCAATATTTTCTCCACACAAGACCACGCCGCAGCCGCCATCGCGAAAGCCGGCGTCCCGGTCTTCGCCTGGAAAGGCGAGACGCTCGAGGAGTATTGGGAATGCACGGAACGCGCGCTCAGTTTTCCTGAAGGCAAAGGCCCGCAGCTCGTCGTCGATGACGGCGGCGACGTCACTTTACTCATCCACAAAGGCTACGAGCTCGAGGACGGCAGCGATTGGATCGACACCGAATCCAGCGCCCATGAAGAAAAAGTCATCAAGGACCTCCTGCGCCAGATCAAGGCCGAGGACCCGCTCCGCTGGCATAACGTCGTGAAAGATTGGCGCGGCGTCTCCGAGGAAACCACAACCGGCGTGCATCGCCTCTACCAGATGCTCGAAAAAGGCAAACTCCTCGTCCCGGCCATCAACGTCAACGACACCGCGACCAAATCAAAGTTCGACAACCTCTACGGCTGCCGCCATTCGCTCATCGACGGCATCAACCGCGCCCTCGACGTCATGGTCAGCGGCAAAGTCGCCGTCGTCTGCGGCTATGGCGATGTCGGCAAAGGCTGCGCCCAATCCCTCAAAGGCCAGGGCGCACGCGTCATCGTCACCGAGATCGATCCGATCAACGCGCTCCAAGCCGCCATGGAAGGCTACGAAGTCACCACGATCGAGGACACCCTCGGCCGCGGCGACCTTTACGTCACCACTACCGGCAACGTCGACATCATCACCTACGAGCACATGACGAAAATGAAAGACCAGGCCGTCATCTGCAACATCGGCCACTTCGACAACGAAATTCAGGTCGATCTCCTCAATACCGCCAAGGGCGTGAAGAAAACCAACATCAAGCCGCAGGTGGATAAATACACATTCCCCGACGGGCACGAGATTTTCATGCTGGCCGAGGGCCGGCTCGTCAATCTCGGCTGCGCCACCGGCCACCCGAGCTTCGTGATGAGCAATTCGTTCTCAAACCAGACGCTCGCGCAGCTCGATCTCTGGAAAAACCGGGATACGAACAAACCGGGCGTTTACATCCTGCCGAAGATCCTCGACGAAGAAGTTGCGCGCCTGCATTTGGATAAAATCGGCGTCAAGCTCACCAAGCTGACGAAAAAACAAGCCGATTACCTTGGCGTCAGCGCCGACGGTCCCTACAAGCCCGCGCACTACCGCTACTAAACTTTGTCGCCACGCGCAGCGCCGGTTCTGCCGGCTTTGCGTGGGAGTCGCTAAAACGGCTCCCGTTGCGACCGATCCTGCGTTCAGGTTTGGTCAAACGGCTCCCGTTTGAGCGATCCGGCGTCCAGGATCGTCCGCACAGCTCCGTTTTGAGCGATCCTGGAGCCCGGGTCGCTCGCGCGGCTCCGTTTTGACCGATCCTGAAGCCCGGGTCCTCCGCACAGCTCCGTTTTGAACGATCCTGAAGCCCGGCTCGCTCGCACAGCTCCGATTTGACCGATCCTGAACGCCGGGTCGGTCAAAAAAGCGGTTTTACTCTGTTGCCACATGCCGCGACGACGCCAAAACCGGTCCGCCGACGCGGCAGCCTTGCAATTTGAAGGCCGCTGCCGAAAGTAGCGCCATGTCCGGCGCGTGGTCCCTCATTTTCATCGCGATCGCCGCCCTCCTCGCGGGCGCAGCCGGCGCCGCGCTTTTTTTCCGTCAAAGATTGCTCCTCTGCCTCGAAAAAGCCCACGGCGCGAATGCCGCCGCGCTCGCGACCGCGCAGCAAATCGGCGCGCGCGTGCCGGAGCTCGAGTCGCAAATCCGCGAGCTGCTCGCCGAAAAGTCGGGCGTGAGCTCACAGCTCGCCGCCGCCGTTGCCCAAGCCGAGGAGGAGCGAAAGGCGGCTGCGGAAAAGTTGGCGCTCATTGATGATGCGACGAAAAAGTTGAGCGACGCCTTTCACGCGCTTTCGGCGAAAGCGCTGCGCGACAACAATCAATCCTTTCTCGAAATGGCGGAAAGCAAGCTGGCAAAGTTCCAGGAAGGTGCGCGCGGCGACCTCGAGAAACGGCAGCAGGCGATCAACGAAATCGTGAAGCCGGTGCGCGAATCTTTGGAAAAAGTGGACGCAAAAATTGCCGAGATGGAAAAGACGCGCGCGGGCGCCTACGAATCGCTGACGACGCAGGTGCGCGGCCTTTTTGAAACGCAAAACGAGCTGCGCCGCGAAACTTCGAACCTTGTGCGCGCGCTCCATTCGCCGACCGTGCGCGGGCGGTGGGGCGAGGTGCAGCTGCGGCGCGTGGTCGAGATGGCGGGCATGGTCGATCATTGCGATTTCGCCGAGCAAATTTCCGTGAATACCGACGAAGGCCGGCTGCGTCCGGACCTCATCGTGAAACTGCCCGGAGGCAAAAGTATCGTCGTTGATTCCAAAGCGGCGATCCACGCCTATGTCGAGGCGATCGAGGCGACCGATGAGCTCGTGCGCGCCGAGCGGCTCGCGCGGCACGCGGCGCAGGTGCGCGGGCATGTGGAGGCGCTGTCGCGCAAGGCGTATTGGGAGCAATTCGAGCACGCGCCGGAGTTTGTCGTGCTTTTTTTGCCGGGCGAAATGTTCTTCAGCGCGGCGCTCGAGCGCGATCCGCAGCTGATCGAATTCGCCGCGGACAAGCGCGTGATTTTAGCTACGCCGACAACTTTGATCGCATTATTAAAAGCAGTTTTCTACGGCTGGCGGCAGCAAAAGCTCGCGGAAAACGCGCAGGAAATCAGCGCGCTCGGCCGCGATCTTTACCAGCGCCTGAGCCTTGTCGGGGGACACATGGAAAACGTGGGCCGCAGCCTCAATAAAAGCGTCGAGAGCTACAACAAGGCGGTCGCTTCGCTTGAGAGCCGCGTGATGGTGACGGCACGAAAATTTCGCGATCTCGAAGCTGCTGCGCCCGGCGCCGAGATGGAGCCGATCTCGCCGGTGGAGCAAATCGCGCGGACGATCCAAGCGCCGGAATTGCTGCCGCCGGGCGAGCGCGATGTGCTGGAAAATCTCACCGGCGACTCGGTCTGACTTTTATTTCATTCGGCAGCCTCTGCTGGACGGCGCTTGCGGTTTTTGCTACGGACTCCGTTCATGAAATCGTCCGCTGATTTAGGCGCACCGGCGCAGTCCGCATCACCGCGTCATCACTTTCGGTTTCACATGCCACACGTGCATCTCGCGCCGGTTTTTGGGAGTGATTGGTTTGCATTAAAGGCGGAAGCTTTCGCGCGTTTTTTTGGAACGCCGGTATTTCTCGTCGCGCAGACCGGGATCGTTGCTGCCTGGATTACCTTAAATGTCCTCAATGTTTTCCACTTTGACGTCTATCCATTCATCCTTCTCAATCTCGCCTTCAGCCTTCAGGCAGCCTACGCGGCACCGCTGATCTTGCTCGCGCAAACGCGGCAGGCCGATCGCGACAAAGCCCACGCGGAAGCTGACGCGCAGCACCGCGAAGCGCTGGCGAATGCGAGTGAGGAGCGGCAGGCGATGGCCGCGCGGCAGACGGCGCAATTGCTGGACCTCATGCATCAGAATACGGAACTGACGCAATTGACGAAGGAGCTGAGCCAGCGCATCGAGATGCTGACCGCTGAGATGCACCAGCGGGTTTTGGCGGTAAAGTAGCGCGCCAACTTTGTCCCCGTAGTTCAACGGATAGAACGGAGGTTTCCTAAACCTTAGATGCGGGTTCGATTCCCACCGGGGACATCTAATCTGAGTAAAAAGACGGTGCCGCGGCCAGGCTCACTCCGGCGCTCTTCCTCGCTTTTGAAAATTCATCTTTGGCTGTGCGCCACTTCTGCCGATGATGCCGCGCATGTCACCCGACCAACCGCGCGATGTAGTGGAGCTGCTGCAAGCGCTGATCCGCATCCCGAGCGTGAATCCCGACGGGCAGCCGGGCACGGATCAGGTCGGCGAGCAGGCGTGCGCAGAACTCGTCGGAACGTTTTTAGAAAAATGCGGCGCGCACGTGGAAATGCAAAATGTGCTGCCGGGTCGGCCGAATGTGATCGGGAAATTTCCGACGCAGCGCGAAACAAAATCGCGTGTCGTTTTTGCGCCGCACACAGACACGGTCAGCATTGCCGGCATGACAATTCCGCCTTTCGCCGCGGAGCTGCGCGACGGAAAAGTTTTCGGCCGCGGCGCCAGCGATACCAAAGGCTCGATGGCTGCGATGCTTTGGGCATTGTGGAAAATGCGTGAGAAAATCGCGGCGCTCTCGCACGAGATTTGGTTCATCGGTTTGGCCGGCGAGGAAGCGGGGCAGCACGGCGCGAAAGCTTTTTGCGCGAAGCACCACGCGGATTTTGCGCTGGTGGGTGAGCCGACGAATTGCGACATCGTCCACACGCACAAAGGCTCGATGTGGCTGACGTTGCGCGCGCGCGGCGTCGCCGCCCACGCATCCACGCCCGAGCGCGGCGACAACGCTATTTATAAAATGGCCGACGCGATCCACTGGCTGCGCGACGAGCTTGCGCCGCGGCTCGCGGAGCTGCGCGATCCGGTGCTCGGCTCGCCGACGATGAATGTCGGCACGATTTCCGGTGGCAGCAAAACGAACATTGTTCCCGATCTTTGCACCGCGACCGTTGACATCCGCACCGTGCCCGCGCAGGACACCGGAGCGCTTCTCTCGGATTTTGCGGCGAGATTTCCAAGCCTCGAAATCGTCACAAAACAATCACAGCCGCTCTTCACCGATCCCGCGCATCCGATGGTTGCACTGCTCGAGGGAGCCGGCGGCAAATGCGTGGGCGCGCCCTGGTTTTGCGACGCGGCGATTTTCGCGCAAGCTGGCATCCCGGCAGTCGCTGCGGGTCCCGGCTCGATCGCGCAGGCGCACACGAATGACGAATGGATTGCCGTCGATGAACTCGAGCGCGGCGTAAACTTTTACGGCAAATTTTTAGAAAAGTTATGAGCGAACAAAACAAAACGGCCATCACTCCGACGCGCGCCGAGGATTTTCCCGAGTGGTATCAGCAAGTCGTGCGCGCCGCCGATCTCGCGGAAAATTCCGACGTGCGCGGCTGCATGGTCATCAAGCCGTGGGGCTATGGAATCTGGGAAACCATGCAACGCGGTCTCGACCGGATGTTTAAACGAACGGGACACCGCAACGCTTATTTTCCTTTGCTTATCCCTTTGTCGTATCTTGAGAAAGAAGCCGCGCACGTGGAAGGTTTCGCGAAGGAATGCGCGGTCGTGACGCATCATCGCCTCGAAGTCGGCGCGGATGGAAAGATGCGCGTGGCGCCATCGGCGCAGCTCGCGGAGCCTTTGGTGGTGCGGCCTACAAGCGAAACGATCATCGGCGCGACTTATGCGAAATGGGTTCGGTCGTGGCGGGATCTGCCGATTTTGATCAACCAATGGGCAAACGTCGTGCGCTGGGAAATGCGCCCGCGCGTGTTTTTGCGGACGACGGAATTTCTCTGGCAGGAAGGTCACACGGCGCACGAGACCGAAGCCGAGGCGCTGGCCGAGACCGAAAAAATGCTCGGCGTTTATGAAACTTTTGCGCGCGAGTTTCTGGCGCTGCCGGTTTTCACCGGCGAGAAAAGTGAAAGCGAACGCTTTCCAGGCGCTGTTAAAACATTGTGCATCGAAGCGATGGTGCAGGATCGAAAAGCGATCCAGGCCGGCACGTCGCATTTTCTCGGGCAAAATTTTGCGGAAGCGAGCGGGATCAAATTTTTGTCGCGCGAAAATCGCGAGGAGTTCGCGTGGACGACGAGTTGGGGCGTGAGCACGCGCCTCATCGGCGCGGCGATCATGATGCACGCGGATGATGACGGCATGATCGTGCC
The DNA here is from genome assembly GCA_963836755.1 of uncultured Verrucomicrobiae bacterium. Lineage (GTDB taxonomy): Bacteria > Verrucomicrobiota > Verrucomicrobiia > Chthoniobacterales > Chthoniobacteraceae > JAJPJG01. The sequence goes on from CAWIKF010000002.1 coordinate 733,447, forward strand.
GCCGCGGATCGCGCCGACGCATGTGGTGATTTTGCCGGTGACGCCGAAGCCGGAGACGCGTGAGGCGGTGCTCGCGGCCGCGGAAACAATCGCGGAAAAAATTCGCGCCCAAAGTTTTCACAGCGCGTCCATCGAAGTGGAAGTGGACAAGCGCGAAATTGGCGGCGGGACGAAAAATTGGGAATGGATCAAGCGTGGCGTGCCGTTGCGAATCGAAATTGGCCCGCGCGATCTGGAAAAAAATTCAGTCGCGCTTTCCCGTCGTGATCAGGGCGTGAAGGAGAAGCAGTTTCTGCCCGCGAATGAAGCTGTGGAGCAGATCGCGGCAATTTTGCAGTCGATCCAGGATGAGCTTTTTGCGCGCGCTCTTGCGTTGCGCGACGCGCACACGCGCAACATTGACGCGCGTGACGAGTTTTACGCGTTCTTCACTCCGTTAAACACCAGCAAGCCGGAGATTCACGGCGGATTTGCCCGCTCGCATTGGTGCGGCAGCGCCCAGTGCGAGGCGAAAATCAAAGCGGATTTGAAAGTGACGATCCGCTGCATTCCCTTCGAAGCGCCCGAGGAGAATGGCACGTGCGTCTGCGGTTGCGGCTCACCGAGCCGACGGCGCGTGCTATGGGCGAAGTCTTATTGAACAATTGACGCAGCGCGTGAATTAGCCGCGAGGTTCTTGCGGTGAGCGGCGCGTTCATCGAAACTGCGCGTTCGCATGATTGCCCTGCGCGAAAATTTACCGAGCGACTTCGTGTCGCGCATCGCGGAAATTTTCTCGCCGAACGGATTGCTGGCGCAGGCAAAGAATTTTGAGTTTCGCGCGGAGCAGCAGGAAATGGCGGTGGCTGTGGCGCGAGCCTTGGAGGACGAAACGCATCTCGTGGTCGAGGCGGGGACGGGCGTCGGCAAATCGCTCGCGTATCTGGTGCCGTCAATCTTGTTTGCGCTCAAAAACCAAAAGAAAGCAGTTGTTTCGACATATACTATCAACCTGCAGGAGCAGTTGATTTACAAAGACATCCCGATTTTGCAAAAACTTTTGCCCGAGGAATTTGAGGCGGCGCTGTGGAAGGGGCGGCAGAATTATTTGTGTCCGCTGCGGCTGGAGCGCGCGATGGCGCACGCGGGTGAGCTTTTCACGGGGCCGGAGCAGGAGGAGTTGAAGCGGATTCAAGAATGGGCGCAGACGACGCGTGAGGGGACGCTGTCGGATTTTACCGTCGAGCCGGACTCGGCAGTGTGGGCGCAGGTGTGCAGCGAGCAGCATATTTGCACGACGAAAACCTGCGGACAAAACACGCGCTGCTTTTATCAGCAGGCGCGGAAGCGGTTGGTCTCGGCGGATCTGGTGGTGATGAATCACACGCTCTTTTTCATGAATCTCGGGACGCTCGCGGAGATCGAGGAAAAGGAGTCGGGCTACATTTTCGCGAATGACTTCGTGATCTTTGACGAGGCGCACACGCTCGAGGCGGTGGCGGCGAAACAGATCGGGATCGGTGTGTCGCAATATGGGCTGCGGTATGTTTTGCAGCGGTTATACAACCCCAAAACGAAGAAGGGGCTGTTCACGGTTTCGCGGAACGCGGAAGGAGTGCGCGAAGTTGCGGCGCTGCTGGACGACATCGAGCAGTTTTTTAAACAAGTGGAAGCGCGGGCGAATTTTAAAAAAGGACGCGAGTTCCGTGTGCGCGAGCCAGATTTTGTCGAGGACGCGCTGACGGCGAAGCTGGCGAGACTGCAGGCGCTGATTGTGAACACTCTGAAAAGTTCCGAGGACGAAACATTAAAATCGGAGCTGCAGGATCTCGGGCGACGGGTGCGCGACGCGCGCGAGGGCTTGGCAGAATTTTTGAGCCAGAGCGCGGCGGAGGATTACGTTTATTGGGTGGAAAAAACGGGGCGCACGGAAAAGTGGCTGAGCTTGAATGCAGCGCCGGTGGATATTGCCGCGCATTTGCGGCAGATGCTTTTTCGCGATGCGCAGCATTGTGTGATGACGAGCGCGACGCTTTCTGTCGGGAGTGAAAAATTGGCATATTTCCGCAATCGCGTCGGCGCGGAGGAGGTCGAAGCGATGCAGATCGGAAGTCCGTTTGATTACGAGACGCAGATGAAACTTTACGTCACGCGGAAGATGCCGGACCCGCGTGACGAGGCTTACGAGGGCGAGCTCGCGAAGCAGATCGAGCATTTCGTGGAGATGAGCGCGGGGCGGGCTTTCGTGCTTTTCACAAGCTACAGAGCGATGCAGGCGCTGGCGGAGCGGTTGGAGACAAAGTTTAACGACGCGAAATGGAAACTGCTCGTGCAGGGAAAAGGCGCGCCGCGGCATCGGCTGATCGAGGAATTTAAAAACGGCGAACGCTGCGTGCTGTTCGGCACAGATAGTTTTTGGAGCGGCGTCGATGTGCCGGGCGAGGCGCTCAGCAATGTGATCATCACGCGGCTGCCGTTCGCGGTGCCCGATCATCCGATGGTTGAGGCGAAGCTTGAGATGATCGAAGCGCGCGGCGGCGACCCATTTTCGGAATACTCGCTGCCGGAGGCGATTCTGAAATTGCGACAGGGCGTGGGGCGGCTGATCCGGACGAAAGCCGATCGCGGGATCGTTGTGATTTTGGATCCGCGGATTCTGACGAAGAATTACGGCCGCGCATTTATGAAGGCGCTTCCGGAATGTCCGGTGGAGATCGTGTAGGCGATTTTTGGCTGGCGATTTTTAACCAATCCCAGCGAATCCTGCCTCGAATTTCGCTTTTCGCATTTTCAAGAAATGCAGGCGAAAGAAAAGTTGCTTAGTAAGTCGCTCGAAAACAGAGACTTAAGTTTTGGACACGAAGTATTTCGTTCGTTGGCAAGCATGCTGCTAATGCGCTGTGTGCCGTTTTTTAACGGTCTACAAACAACACAATCAACCAAGGAATACATGCTAAAACAAACTACCCTAAAAATCGCGGCCACCGCTGCGGTGCTGCTCGGTGCTTATCTTCCGTCCTCAAGTTTTGCGGGCGTTGAGACGGCCGGCAAAACAACCAAGAACCCCGTCGTGGAAGAAGCGACGAAGTCGTGCATCACCGGTGATCTCGGTGTGACCTTCGTCACCAAATACTTCTCGCGCGGCATCAACAACGGCGATCAAGGCGTGATCGCGCAACCGTATGTCGATATCTACTTCAAGGTATTCGACGGCGGCGAGAGCGCGTTCATCAACGGAGTGACGATCAACGCGAGTGCGTGGTCCAGCATTCACTCGCACCCGGTTTCCACGGCGAATAACAACGTGAAAAACTGGCAGGAGTTCGATTACACGCCCGGCATCGCGGTGCAGTTCATGAAGAACTTCACGCTGACGACGAGCTACTTCGAATTCGATTACCCGAGCGGCGCTTCGGATCCGCAGCGCAGCATCAATGTCAGCCTTGCTTACAATGATGCCGATCTGCTCGGCATGTGGGCGCTTCACCCGCACTTCACCGTGCTGAGGGAGCTCCCTGGCGCCGCGGCTGGTCTTGGCCCGGACGGCTGGTATTTCGAGCCAGGCATTGCTCCGGCTTTCACCTTGGTGAAAGACGGGATGTTCCCGGTCACGCTGACTCTGCCGATCACTGGCGGCTTCGGTGGTGGCAAGTTCTATAACGGCCATGGATTCGGCTACTTCTCAGCCGGCGGCAACGTCGCAGTGGGACTCGGGTTCTTCCCGAAATGCCTCGGCTCCTGGACTGCCACAGTCGGAGCGACCTATTACTACCTGCACGAAGACCTCGCACGGGTGGACAACGGTTACCACAACGACTGGGTCGGCTCGGCCGCCCTCGGCGTCACGTTCTAAAACCACCTAACTCTCAACACCTCCGGGTTCCTCCTGCATTGGTTTGTTTGGAGGAGCCCGGAGTGTGTGAAGGTTTCCGTCAGTAAAGTCAAAGTCAGCTCCCTGCGGCCCGCTTCTTTCCCCGAAAGTCAGTCAACTCAAAAAACCCAATCATGAAAAAATTCTATAAAATCTGCAGTTTAGTTTCGGCCATCGCAATCTCGCTAGCGCACGGGGCGCGGGCCGAGGACAAAGTCAAAGTCGGCGTGCTCCATTCACTCAGCGGCACCATGGCGATCAGCGAGACCTCGCTGCGCGACGTGCTTCTCTTCGCGTTCGACGAGATCAACAAAAAAGGCGGCGTCATGGGCAAACAAATCGATCCGGTCATCGTCGACGGCGCATCGAACTGGCCGCTCTTCGCCGAAAAAGCCAAGCAGCTCCTCGAGCAGGACAAAGTCGCCTGCACATTCGGCTGCTGGACTTCCGTCAGCCGCAAATCCGTCCTGCCAGTCTTCGAGAAAGACAACGGCATGCTCTTTTACCCCGTGCAATACGAGGGTGAGGAGCTTTCCAAAAACATTTTCTACACCGCCGAGGCGGTCAACCAGCAGGCGACTCCCGCCGTTGATTACCTGTTGAAGCAGGGCAAGAAGAAATTCTACCTCATCGGCACGGACTACGTTTATCCGCAGACCACGAACCTCATCCTGTTCAAATACCTCCTGTTGCACGGCGTCGCCGTGGACGACATCGGCGGCGGTTTGCGCAAGGACGACTCCGGCAAAGTCATCTCCGCCGGCAAATACGTGCCGTTCGGCCACACCGACTTCCAGCAGATCGTGGCTGACATCAAGCAATTCGCCGCCAGCGGCGACGCCTGCGTGATCAACACCATCAACGGCGACTCCAACGTTCCGTTCTTCAAGGAAATCGCCGCTGCCGGCCTTTCCCCGGCTGATTGCCCGGTCGTTTCCTTCAGCCTCGCGGAAGACGAACTCCGCGCGCTCCCGACGAAAGACCTCGTCGGCGAACTCGGCTGCTGGACTTACTTCATGTCGCTCAAGACGCCTGAAAACAAAAAGTTCCTGGCCAACTGGGACGCATGGCTCAAGACCGAAAACCATGACGGCGTGATCAAGGAAAAGCGCGTCGTGGACAGCCCGATGGTCCTTTCCTATGACGGCGTCTATCTCTGGAAAAAAGCGGTCGAGAAGGCGAAATCGTTCGACGTGGATAAAGTCCGCGAAGTCCTCGAGTCCGGCGACATCAGCTTCGACGGCCCCGGCGGCACAGTCACGATGCAGAAAAACCATCACGTGACGAAGAACGTTTACATCGGCGAGACCAAGGCCGACGGCCAGTTCAAGATCGTCAAGACTTTCCCGCAGGTGAAAGGCGAGCCGTTCCTGCTGAAGAAGCTCGACGAAGAACTCGACAAAAAGAAAGCGGCCGACGTGACCGCCCCGACTGGCGCGCCGCAGGTCGCCGCAGTGGCGCCTTGATGCTGCCCGCCGTCAACCCGCCATTTGGCGTTGAAGGTTTATGAAAAGAGGGCGGGGCTCAAACTCCGCCCTCTTTTTCTTTAAAAATTTCATGAGCAAATTCAGAATCCTCGTGCTTTTGCTGCTCGGCTGCCTCATCGGCCGGCTCCATGCCGCACCGCCCGCCGCGAAGGCTGCCGGGGAAAAACCCGAAGTCCGCACGGAACTCACGCAGGCGCTTTTGACCGAAGGCGACGACCAACTGAAGCTCCTCAACCAGCTCGGCGATTCGGGATCAAAGTTCGTGCACGACGTCCTCGTCGCCTGGACGCGTGACGCGGTCTTCATCTTCACGGCGCCCGACGGCACCAAAGTCCCGCTTTTGCTCGAGGAACAGCAGGATGCCGATGGAAAAGCCGCCGCGATCCGCATCGATACCGGCGCGGGCTTCAAGGATGCGCAGGGGAAAGAGCAGCACTTCGCTCCCGATGAGTTGCCGACGGCGGAAACCGATATGCGGCTGCGCAGCGCGATCAGCCAGACGCTCGACCGGCTCGCGCTCGCCGATCCCGACGCCGATGCGCGGCGCGGCGCGGCGCAGAAGCTCGGCAAGTCGGGTAAAAAACAATATCTCCCGATCCTCGAGGCGCGGCTTCGCAAAGGAAACCGATCCGACCGTGAAAAAAGCCCTGCGCGCCGGACTCGCGACGCTCCGGCTCAGCGACCCCGATCCGAACGTCAAGATCGCCTCCATTCAGGAACTCGGAAACCTTGACGCCATCGGCAGCCTCGACGACCTCCAGCGTGCCGCCGCCGCGCCGGGCGCGCCTCCGGATGTCGTCCACGCGGCGAACCTCGCCATCAAAAAAATCAACGGCTACATCTCCTGGGTCAACTTTTTCGGCACCCTCTTTCGCGGCGTCAGCCTTGGCTCGATCCTGCTCGTCGTCGCGCTCGGCCTCGCCATCACCTTCGGCCTCATGGGCGTCATCAACATGGCGCACGGCGAGATGATCGCCATCGGCGCCTACACGGTTTACGTGGTCGAAAACATTGCCGGCCCCGGCCTCTGGCTCTCGCCGTTCGGTCTCAAAATCCACTTCCCGGCCCTCAACCTCGGCGGCTGGCAATACGAATGCTATTTCCTCGTCGCCATCCCGCTCGCCTTCCTCACCGCGGCGTTCGCCGGGCTCATCCTCGAGCGCACCGTCATCCGGTTTCTCTATCGCCGCCCGCTCGAATCGCTCCTCGCGACGTGGGGCGTCTCGCTCATCATGCAGCAGATGTTTCGCCTCGTCTTCGGCGCGAATAACGTGCAGGTGAACTCGCCCTCGTGGCTGAGCGGCAACTACACGCTGCACGACGTCATCTTCGGCTACAACCGCCTTTTCGTCATCGGATTCGCCGTGGTCATCGTCATCGGCACGTGGCTGCTTTTGACAAAAACTCCGCTCGGCCTGCTGATCCGCTCCGTCATGCAAAACCGCCACATGGCCGCGTGCATGGGCGTCCGCACCGAGCGGGTGAATATGCTCACCTTCGCCTTTGGCAGCGGGCTCGCGGGACTCGCCGGCGCGTTCCTCTCGCAGATCGGCAACGTCGGGCCGAGCCTGGGTCAAAGTTACATCGTCGATTGCTTCATGACGGTCGTCGTCGGCGGCGTCGGGAACATCGTCGGCACGGTTTGCTCCGCGCTCGGCATCGGGATGATCGACCAGACCTTGCAGCCGATCATCGGCCCGGTGATGGGTAAAATCACGGTGCTGGCGGGGATCATTTTGTTTTTGCAATGGCGACCCGCCGGGTTGTTTGTCACGAAAAGCCGGAGTCTGGAGGGGTAAATGGGAGGAATGTTGTTGTTCAACGCGGTTTTCGGAGAATGGCAGAGCGAGGGGTATTTCCCGGGTAGGGTGGGCGTCCCGCCCGCCGGTTTCGGCGTCTCGCCGAAACGAACTTCGCCAACGAGTTTCCCGCACGCATGTTCCGCCGAAAAGTTCGCCAAGGCAGGATGCCTTGGCCGGCGGGCGGGACGCCCACCCTACCCGGGAGCTATCAGCTCCGCGCCGGTGGGAAATGGCTCCTCTGTCAGCGTCTTTTTCGGGCGTGTCAGCGTCTTTTTTGGGCGTGTCAGTCACATTTTATACAGCGTCAGCGTCTTTTTCGGGGCTGTCAGTCGCTTTTTATACAGCGTCAGCGTCTCCACGAGGGTCGTTAGCGTCTGCGCGGGGGTCGTTGGCGTCTCCACGGGGCGCGTCAGCGTCTCCACGCGCTTGGTCAGCGTCTGCGCGCGACTCGGAAACGTCTTTTCGCGCTCGGTTAGCGTCTTTTCGGGGCTCGGAAAGCCGTTTTCACGAGCAAAACAGCCGTTTCCTCATCCAAACCGGAGCCTGCCGATGAATAAAAAGTCCGAAGCGCTCTGGGTCGGGTTGGTCGCGCTGGTCGCGATCGTCCGTTCTGCCCTGCCTCAACGCCTTCACTCCCGAGACCAGCCTGCTCCACATCTCGGATTTCTCGATCAATCTCTACGGGAAATACCTCACGCTCTGCGTGCTCGCGATCAGCATCGATCTCCTGTGGGGTTACACCGGGTTGTTGTCGCTCGGCCAATGCCTCTTTTTCGCGCTCGGCGGCTATGCGCTCGGCATGCATCTCATGCTGATGATCGGCAAGCTCGGGCAGTATCACAGCGATCTGCCCGATTTCATGGTCTTCCTCGGCTACCCGAAATTGCCGGCGCATTGGGTGCCGTTTTATCATTTCTGGTTCGCGGCGGCGATGGTCGTGGTCGTGCCGGGGCTCGTCGCGCTCGTGTTCGGCTTCCTCGCGTTCCGGTCGCGGATCAAGGGCGTCTATTTTTCCATCCTGACGCAGGCGCTGACTTACGCGGCGTGCCTGATGTTTTTCCGCAACGACTTCACCTTTGGCGGCAATAACGGCCTGACCGATTACAAGACGATCCTCGGCTACGATATCCGCAGCCCCGCGACGCAGCGGGCGCTTTACATCGCGACGGCGGTGCTGCTTTTGCTCACGTATCTCTTCTGCCGCTGGCTGACCTCGACGAAGTTCGGCAAAGTGCAGCGCGCGGTGCGCGACAGTGAGGTGCGCGTGCTTTTCTCGGGCTATGCGGCGGCGAATTTCAAGCTGTTCGTCTTCGTGACGTGCGCGATCATCGCGGGTCTGGGCGGCGCGCTTTACGTCCCGCAGGTCGGCATCATCAACCCGAGCGAAATGGCGACCGACAAGTCGCTGGAAGCCGTCGTCTGGGTCGCGGTCGGCGGGCGCGGGACGCTGGTCGGTCCGATCATCGGATGCCTTTTCGTCAATGCGCTCAAAAGCTGGGCGACGCGCGCGTATCCCGATTACTGGCTGATCATCCTGGGTGGAATGTTCATGCTGGTCGTGCTGTTTTTACCGAAGGGAATCGTCGGGCTGTTCGGGCAGGTGAAGGATTTGATTTTTAAGCAACGGATGGACGAAGACGCGCCGCCGGTGAAGACTTTCAAGGAGGAAAAACCGCCGGCATCCGTGTTCGACCCGGTCGCCGGCGTGGCAAAGGAGCCGCTGAAATAGATGAGCGACCGGAAACGATTCATGCTGACGGCGGAGAACGTGAACAAGACGTTCGACGGCTTCAAGGCGATCACGGATTTGAACTTTTACATGGATGAAGGCGAGCTGCGGACGGTCATCGGGCCGAACGGGGCGGGGAAGACGACTTTCCTCGATTTGATCACCGGCCGCTCGAAGCCGGACACGGGCACGATCCAGTTCGGTCGCGACAACGCGGAGCTGACGAAGCTCAACGAGTATCAGATTTACCGGCTCGGCATCGGGCGGAAATTCCAGACGCCGACGGTCTATGTGGATCACACGGTTTTCGAGAATATCCTGCTGTCGCTCGAGGGAAGCCGCGGGGTGTTTTCGGCGCTATTCGCGCGGGTCACGCCGGCGCAGAAGGAGCGGATTCATGAGGTTTTGAAGATCATCAACCTCTCGCACAAGGCGCACGACAAAGCTGGCTCGCTCGCGCACGGCCAGAAGCAATGGCTCGAGATCGGGATGTTGCTCGCGCAAAACGCGAAGCTGCTGCTGGTGGATGAACCGGCCGCCGGCATGACCGACGAGGAGACCGCAAAGACGGGCGAACTTTTACTCAGTCTCGCAGGGCATCACACGATCATCGTCATCGAGCACGACATGGTTTTCGTGCGGCAGATTGCGACAAAAGTCACGGTGCTGCACCAGGGGACGGTGCTCTGCGAAGGGACCGTGGACGAAGTGCAGAACAACGAGCGCGTCATCGAGGTCTATCTCGGCCGCAAGAAAGCCCACGATTAAATGACCGCGCCCGTCTCGCCGCTGCTCAGTGTCTCCGCGTTGAACGTCTCCATCGGCGGCTCGCGGATTTTGCGCGGCGTGAACCTCGAGATTCCGCCGCGGCAGGTGATGTGCCTCATGGGGCGCAACGGCGTCGGCAAGACGACCACGCTGCGGACGATCGTCGGCCTGCAAAAGGCGTCGAGCGGCCATGTCCGCCTCGCCGATGAGGAAGTGACCGGCCTCAAACCCGAGGCGCGGGCGCGCAAAGGCATCGGCTTCGTCCCGCAAGGGCGCGAGATTTTCCCGAACATGACCGTGATGGAGAATTTGCACATCGGCCCCGTCGCGATGGGAAGAAAGTTGAACGGCCAGCTCGACCGCGTCTTCCAGCTTTTCCCGATCTTGAAAGATTTCCTCGCGCGCAAAGGCGGCATGCTCAGCGGCGGCCAGCAACAGCAGCTCGCCATCGCCCGCGCGCTGCTCACCGAGCCGAAAGTTCTGATCCTCGACGAGCCGACCGAGGGGATTCAGCCAAACATCATCGACCAGATCGGCGACACGATCAAAGTTCTCCGCGCCGAGGGCAAAATGAGCATCCTGCTCGTCGAGCAATACCTCGATTTCTGCAAAGAGCTCGCCGATACCTTCGCGATCATGGACCGCGGCGCCGTAGTCGCCAGCGGCGGCATCGCCGACCTCACCGACGAAGTCATCCGCCAGCATTTGATCGTGTAAAGGCTGGCGTCATTGACAGACCGGGCGTCGCGGCTTTTAGTCTCTCACTCCGATGCTCTCGCGTCTTGTGACCTCGCTACTCTTCCTTGCGATGGCTTTTCTTTCGCAGACGACGCGCGCGACTCCCGTTGACATGCCCCGCATGAGCTGCTGCGCCAAGCCTCATCAGCATCAGAGCTGCCCGGATTGCCCGGCGTCGCCCAGCGGCAATCACTCATGCTGCACCCTCCCGGCGTCGCTCGTCTTGTTTCTCGAGCATCATCGCTCGCCGGTCATCTCCTTTTCCATCGCCCGCCATCGGATCGCGGACGATCTCTTCGCGAGCCGGAGCGAGGCTCCGTTGCTGCCTCCGCCGAAGATCGCCTGATTCCCTCCGCGCCAGCTCACCCGAGTCGCTTCGATTTCGGGCGAGGTCAACTTTGATTCCAAAATCCTACAAAAGGAGACTTAAATGAAATCACTACTGCTCATCGCCTCGGCCATCATGGCCGTCGCATCGCCCTTCACCACCCAGGTGAAGGCGGCCGCTGATTGCTGCGACTGCTGCAGCACCGGCGTGTGCGGGTGCGCGCAATGCACCTGCTGCGATTGCGCGACCTGCCCGAGCTGCCAGTAAACTCGGCTGCTCGACCTGGAGCGCCCGCCGGTCCTCGTGGCCGGCGGGCGTTTCCATTTCCGGAGATCGAGGAATGGAAAAAGGCGTGCCAGTTTCCCGGCGCGCTTTCAAGCATGAGGCAGAGGCGCAAAAATATTGAGGCAAACGTGAGAACGGCGCGGTTTGAAGTCAAAGAGCATCGGCTTCGTGCAAGCCGGGTAGCCCTTTTTCGGCGCGCCAGCGGCGGGCGCGAAAGGCGAGGCGGTCGAGGTAAAGGTAGATGACGGGCGTGGTGTAGAGCGTGAGGAATTGCGAAAGCAAAAGGCCGCCGACGATGGCGATGCCCATCGGTTTGCGCAGTTCGGAGCCGGTGCCATTTTCGAGCGCGAGCGGGAGCGCGCCGAGCAACGCCGCGAAGGTGGTCATCATGATCGGCCGGAAACGGAGCAGGCACGCTTGGTAGATCGATTTCTCCGGCGGCAGGCCTTCGTTGCGCTCCGCATCGAGGGCGAAGTCGATCATCATGATCGCATTTTTTTTCACGATGCCGATGAGCAGGATGATGCCGATGAGCGCGATGAGGCTCAGGTCGTAGCCCGTCAAAATCAGCGCGAGCAGCGCGCCGACGCCGGCGCTCGGGAGGCTCGACAGAATGGTGAGCGGGTGGATGTAACTTTCGTAAAGAACGCCGAGGACGATGTAGATGACGACGACGGCGGCGAGGATGAGGAACGGCTCGCTTTGGAGCGAGGTGCGGAACTCGGCGGCGCTGCCGGAAAAAGTCGGGACGACGGTTTCGGGAAGCCCGATTTGCTGTCGCGCGTCCTGAATGGCGGTGACGGCTTTGCCGAGCGAGCTGCCGGGGCGAAGGTTAAAGGAAAGTGTGACCGCGGGGAATTGTCCTTCGTGGATGATGGAGAGGGGCGCGGTGACGGTGGATAATTTCGCAAAGGCGCTGAGCGGGACCATCTGGCCCGTGGAGTTTTTGACGTAAATCTTCGCGAGCGAGGCTGGCGTGAGCTGGAAGTGCGGCTCGACCTCGAGGATGACGCGGTATTGGTTGAGCTGCGTGAAGATGATGGAGACCTGCCGCTGGCCGAAGGCGTCGTAAAGTGTGTCGTCGATGGCCTGCGTGAGGATGTTGTAGCGCGCGGCCTGCTCGCGATCGATGTCGACGCTGAGCTGGAGGCCGCCGTTTTGCTGGTCGCTGGCGACGTCAGCGAGCTCGGGCAATGTGCGGAATTTTGCGAGGAGCTTCGGCGCCCATTCGGCGAGCTCGGCTTCGTCGGCATCCTGCAGCGTGTATTGGTATTGCGTGCGGCTGACGCGGCTGTCGATTTGCACGTCCTGCACGGCCTGCATGTAAAGCGAGATCCCCTCGGCATTGCGCGTGGCGTCGCGAAGCCGGTCGATGATTTCGCTCGCGCTGGCGCTGCGCTGGTCGCGCGGCTTGAGGCCGATGTAAAGCCGGCCGGTGTTGACGGTGGCGTTGATCGTGCCCGCGCCGACCATCGACGTGACGCTGACGACGTCGGGATCGCGCCGGACGATCTCGGCGATTTTTCGCTGTCGCTCGACCATTGCTTTAAACGAAATCGACTGCGCCGAATCGGTGATGCCCAAAATCAGCCCCGTGTCCTGCTGCGGCAGCAAACCTTTCGGCACGATGAGGTAGAGCCAGATCGTGGCGACGAGCGTCGCTGCCGCGATCATCAGCGTGAAGAATTGATGCCGCAAAACCCATTGCAGGCCGCGCTCGTAACCGCCGAGCATTCTTTCCCAAATCCGTTCCGTCGTTTGAAAAAAGCGCCCGTGCTTTTCCCCGCTCTCCGGTTTTAACAACCGCGCGCACATCATCGGCGTTAACGTGAGTGAAACAAATGCGGATGCGGCCACAGCGACGCTCAGCGTGATCGCGAACTCGCGAAACAAGCGCCCGACGACGCCGGTCATGAACAGCAGCGGAATGAAAACCGCGATGAGCGACACGCTCAGCGAGATGATCGTGAAGCCGATTTGCCGCGCGCCTTTCAACGCCGCTTCCATCGGCGTCTCGCCCATCTCGATGTAGCGGACGATGTTTTCAATCATCACGATTGCATCGTCGACGACGAAGCCGGTGGAAATCGTCAGCGCCATCAGCGAAAGATTGTCGAGGCTGAACCCGACGAGTTTCATCACGCCGAAAGTGCCGATGATCGCGAGCGGCAGCGCGACACTCGGGATCACTGTCGCCCAAAATTTTCGCAGGAAAACAAAGATCACCATCACGACCAGCGCGATCGTGAGCAGCAGCGTAAACTGCACGTCGCGCACCGACGCGCGGATGGTCGCAGTGCGGTCGGTGAGCAGCTCGACTTTGACCGACGGCGGCAATGACGCGCGCAATTTCGGCAACAGCGCTTTCACGCGGTCCGCCGTTTCGATGATGTTCGCGCCCGGCTGGCGCTGGATGTCGAGGATGATCGCGGGCTGATTGTTGACCCAGCTCGCGAGGCGGACGTTCTCGACGTTGTCGACGATTTCGCCGAGATCGCCGAGCCGCACGGGCGCACCGTTTTTGTAGGCGACAACCAGATCCGCATATTGCTGCGCGGAAAAAATCTGGTCGTTCGCGCCGATGGAATACGCCTGCCGCGCGCCGTCAAAACTTCCTTTCGGCGCGTTAACGTTGTTTTGCACAAGCGCGTTGCGAATGTCCTCGAGGCTTGTGCCGAGCGCGGCGATGGCGGCGGGATTGATGCGCACCCGCACCGCCGGTTTTTGATTGCCCTCGATCGTCACCAATCCGACGCCGGTGACCTCGCTCAACTTTTGCGCGAGCACGGTGTCGGCGAGGTCGTTCACTTTTTCCAGCGGCAGCGAATCGCTCGTGAGCGAGAACGTCAGGATCGGCGTGTCGGCCGGGTTCACCTTCGCGTAAACCGGCGGGTTCGGCATGGTTTTTGGCAGCACGCCGCCGGCCGCATTGATCGCGGCCTGCACATCCTGCGCCGCTGCGTCGATGTCGCGGTCGAGCACGAATTGTAAAACAATCGACGTCGTTCCGAACGAGCTGATGGAATTCATGTTCGCCAGCCCGCTGATCTGGCCGAACTGCCGCTCGAGCGGCGTCGTGACTGATGACGCCATCACTTCCGGGCTCGCGCCGGGATATTGCGCGGTCACCTGGATCGTCGGGAAATCGACCGGCGGCAATGCGGAGATCGGCAGCATCGAGTAGCCGAGAAGTCCCATGATGATCACGCCCGCCATGAGCAGCGAAGTCGCGATGGGTCGCCGGATGAAAATCTCGGAAATGTTCATGCGAAAAGGCGAACGCCGCCCGTGTTACTTCGGCCGGTGAGCGCCACCGGCCGGCGCGGCTCCCGCGGGCTCGGGCGGTTTTACGTGCGAGCCTTGCTGCAATTTATATTGCCCATCGACGACAACTTTTTCGCCAGCCTTCAAGCCGTCGTCGATCAACGCCTGGCCCTCGTCGATCTGCGCAACTTTGACAAGGCGGATTTCCACGGTGTTGTCGGATTGGATGACAAACGCATACGCACCGTTTGGCCCGCGCTGAATGACGGACGCAGGGACGACGAGTCCGTTTTTGCGCGTGGTCAAATGCAGCCGCGCGTTCATGAACTGCCCCGGCCAAAGCTGGCGCTGCGGGTTTGGAAACACGGCCTTCAACCGGAACGTGCCGGTGGAAGTGTCGATCGCATTGTCGATGACGGTGAGCTCACCGGTATCGAGCACGGTCTTGTTGTCTGGGCCCATCGCGAGCACTTCCAACTTTTCGCCAGCGGCCGTGTGCTGATGGATCTCGAGCAAATTCTGTTGCGGCAAAGTGAAGACCAGCGCGATCGGCTGGAGCTGGGCGATGGTGACCAACCCGTTCGTGTCGGTCGCGTGAACGATGTTACCTTCATCGACATTGCGCAGGCCGGTGCGGCCATCGATCGGCGAAAGGATGCTCGTGTAATCGAGCTGCACTTGCGCGCTTTGCACAGCCGCGGCATCGGTGCGAACGGCGGCGGCGAGCTGCGCGACGAGTGATTTCTGCGTGTCGTATTGCTGCGACGCGATCACTTTTTTCGCCACCAAATCGGTGTCGCGCGTGAGGTCGAGCTGCGCGTTTGAAAGCTGTGCCTGATCCTGATTTTGCTTCGCCTGCGCCTGCTCCAGCGAGGCGCGAAACGGCGCGGGATCGATCACGGCGAGCAATTGCCCCTTTTTCACATCCTGCCCTTCGTCGAACGCGATGCTCACCAGCTCGCCGTCGACACGCGGCCGCACGGTCACTGTGTTCAGCGCCTGAATCGTGCCGATGCCGTCGAGATAAATCGGCACATCTTTTTGCGCGACGACGCCCATCACGACTGGCACCGGCGCGTTTTGCGGATGCGCCGCGGCCTGCGCGCGCGCTTGCGAATTTTCGCGGAGGCGATGAACCACGAGGAAAAGTCCGACGATGAGCAAAACGATGACGATCCAGAAAGTTTTGCCCTTGCGCTTTCGCGGCTGTTGCGTGCTCGCGCGGCCGAGCGGCGCGGTTGGGAGCAAAGTTGTTTGCAGCGGGTCGGCAGTTTTTGCCGCGATTGGTTTCAAATCGTCCATTGGTCTTACAGTTCGATCACCGCGAAACTTTTGCGGCGGCGTTACGTTTTTTTAAAACCCCGCTCGTTGTGGAAACGCTGGAGATTTCTTTTAAAATTTGCGTCGCCCGGAAAATCTCGCGCCGCTTTTTCTCGTCGAGCTCCGCAAACTTTTCCGTGAAAAAATCGCGTGCCTCCGCGCGCGCGATGCCGTGCCGCTTCCTGCCCGCGCTCGTCAACGCGAGCACGACATATCGACGATCGCCCGCGTGAGTCTTGCGCGTCGCGAGTTTCGCCGCCACCAATCCCTCGACAAGTTTTGACGCCGTTGGAAGCGTCAGGCCGAGATGCGTGGCGACATCGGAAAGCGAAACGCCGTCGCCGCGGCCGATGAACGCGAGCGTCCGAAACTGCGGGATCGACAGGTCACTGCCGCGACTCGCCTGCACCTTTGCGCGAATAACGCGCATCAGCATCGGCACTGTGTCGAGCAGCTCCGTGGCGCATTGTTCCGGGGAGACATTCATTGGTTGAATGAAGAAACAGTGTCATAAGCTAACTAACTTACAACCGGTTCTTCTCCCGGCTGGAATCGCGGCGCCGAACTTTGACGCGCGTGGTTACGCGGATTTCTCGATCGGCTTGCGCACGCTGTTGCCCCACTCGGTCCACGAACCGTCGTAGTTGCGCACGTTTTTGTAGCCGAGGAGATAGTTCAGCACGAACCAGGTGTGGCTCGATCGCTCGCCGATGCGGCAATAGGCGATGATGTCGTCCTCTTTTTTCAGGCCGCAATTATCGGTGTAAATTTTCCGCAGTTCTTCGGCCGACTTGAATGTCGAATCTTCGCGCACCGCTGTTTTCCACGGGACGCTTTTCGCGCCGGGAATGTGGCCGCCGCGAAGCACGCCCTCCTGCGGATACTCGGGCATGTGCGTGATCGTCCCTTGATATTCGCCCGGCGAGCGGACGTCGATGAGCGGCCGGCCTGCCTGGCTTTGCGCGAGCGCATCGTCGGCGAAAGCGCGGATTTCCGCGTCGAGCCGTTTCGGCGGCACTGGATAATCGGCAGGTGCGAACTTTGGTTTTTCGCGCGTCATCTCCCGGCCTTCCGCCGTCCATTTGTCGCGGCCGCCGTCCATGATTTTCACTTTCGTGTGGCCGAACAAACGGAAAACCCAGAGCGCGTAGCAGGCCCACCAGTTGGCTTTGTCGCCGTAAAAAATGCAGGTCGTCGCGGGCGTGATGCCGTTGCGCGAGCAGAGCTCCGCGAACTTTTCGCACGAAACGTAATCGCGCACCACCGGGTCGTTCAGGTCGGCGTGCCAGTCGATGTGCACCGCGCCGGGGATGTGGCCGGTATCGTAAAGCAGCACGTCTTCATTGCTCTCGACGATGCGATAGCCCGGCTCGCCGCCGTGTTCAGCGACCCACTCGGTGCTGACGAGGACATCGGGGTTTGCGTAATTGGAATCGTTCATGTCGGGCAAAAATATCGCGCGCCTCCGCGCGGCTCAATGTAAATGCGCGCGCCGCTTTTCGCTACGCAGCCGCCGACTCGAGTTCCATCGTTCCCTTGAACTTCGACGGCTCCTCCTCCACGCCAAAATTCTCGGCATGGAGCTCCGCGATTCGTGCCATCTCTTCCGCGGTGAGCGGCGGGCAATCGGGCGCGGCGGCGAATTCCTCGATCTGCTTTTCCTCGTAAATATTCGGCAGCGTGGAGGCGACGCGCGGATCGGCCAGCAGCCATTGCAGCGCCGCCTGCCCGAGCGTCCGCTCCGAGTTTTCGAGAAAACGGAGCTGCGCGATTTTTTTCACGCCATTCAACAGCCACGAGCGCGGGCGATGCCGGCGGTGATCGTTTTCCGCGAAGACTGTGTCGGCGGTGTAATGCCCCTCGAGCATCCCGGAGCTGTGCGGCACGCGGATCAAAAACATCGTGTCGCGCCCCGCCTCCTCCGCCGCCGCGTGCATCGCCCGGCCGGGATGCTGCTCGAGCATATTATAAATGTGCTGCACGCTCGCGATCTCGCGTTCGCGGATCGCATTGACCCCTTCGTAAAGCCAGCCGATCGCCGGCCCGAGCGCGACGCCCGCGTGCCGGATTTTGCCGGCATCGCGCAGCTTTTCCAGCGTCGTCCAGATCGGATCGTCATAGACCTGCTCCATCCGGATGTTGTGGAGCTGCATCAAATCGATCCGGTCCGTCCTCAATCGCCGCAGCGCCGCATCCGTCGCACGCACGAGCGCCTCGGGCGAAAAATCATGCGGAATCTCCCGCTGCCCGCGCCCGCGCTCATTGCCGAAATTGACAAAATCGTAGCCGATCTTCGTCGCGATCACGATCTCATCGCGCCGGCCCGGGAACGCCTTCGCGATCAACTCCTCGCTCAAGCCGTTGCCGTAGGTATCCGCCGCGTCGAAAAGCGTCACGCCGCGGTCAAACGCCTTATGCATGAGCGCGATTGCTTCGCCCTCGGTGAAATTTCCCCACCAGCCGGTCGAAACCGTCCACATGCCGAAGCCGACTTCGCTCACAGTGAGATCGGTATTTTTGAAAGTGCGATACTTCATAAAAGCGGCAGCAGCATCGCGGCTCCGCGGCGCGTTGTAAAGCCGAGCGCTCCAGTTGCGGTCGCACGAATGAACGCCGGCCGCTGACGATTCGCCGTCAGAATCCCAGCGCGGACACCAGGACGGAGGCGGAAAATCCCAGGACGGATGCGGAAAATCCCAGCGACGGAATGGGAAAATCCCAGGACGGACGCGGAAAATCCCAGGACGGATGCGGAAAATCTCAGGACGGATGCGGAAAATCCCAGGACGGAATAGGAAAATCCCAGGACGGAATGGGAAAATCCCAGGACGGAATGGGAAAATCCCAGCGCGGAATGGGAAAATCCCAGGACGGAATGGGAAAATCCCAGGACGGAATTGGGAAAATCCCAGCGCGGACATCCAAAATCCTGGGATTTTTGCCGTCAGTTCAGCCTTTTACTCTGTAGAGCATCCGCGAACTGCCCTTTTCACCCCCAACATCGCCACCGCTCCAGCCGCGGCTGACTCCATTCCATCGTCATGCCGCTTTCTCCCGGTAAAACTTTGACGCCAACCCAGCGTTGCGCTCCACCAGATATCGGCCCACGCCAAAGATCGCGAAAGAGCTGCTTCCGACGATGATCCAAAACTGAGCCATCGAATGAAGCCCGAAGTGCCGCACCAGTGACGCTACGAATCATGGCGTCATTTGTTTCGCTGCCTCTTGGAGTATTCGATGACGCCTCGAATCGACTTATCAAGGGCGCGCATGACCTCTGGCGGAACGTCGCGGCCGGAATCGAGCTCGATCACGAGCGCCTGGTCGCCGCCTTCCGGTGGCGGAATCTCAACCATCCGATGCGTCACCGCACCGTGTCGCTCGGTGCGGTCCGAGAGTGCTTTGACTTCGCTGGCATCGCGCACGGCGACATTGAGGTAAATGCCGTGCTCCGACGGGTCCATTTCCGATTGTCGAAAGCCCGGAAACGAGTCAGCGCGCGCGATGAATCCCCGAAGGGTCGTCTCGATCCGAGCTTTCTCGAACTTGGTCAAAATGGGAACGAGTGCGCCAGAAAAGCCAGTGACTGGACTATAGAATGGGCCGCCGGGATTCGACCAGAATGCGGAGGTAGCAAGGATGAGAAGCAAAAACGCGATTTTCATAGGAGGGACACGCGCAGCACGGAGCGGTAGTATCCTGGATCAACAGGATTTCCCATTATTTCTGATTGCATCGTCGCATCGGCGGTTTCGCCGCTATTGGGCTGCGCCAGATCTGCGCAGGCGACTTCGTCAATCCACCCGTTCCAGCCGGTAAGTCTGACCAGCCTGCGTGGCAAAAGATGAGATGCCATTGCTCGTCGTGACGGGAAGCGGAGATCCGCCACCTTGCGGCAAAACGCGGAAGGTGCCGCCCCAAGGGCTTACCATCTTCACCGGGCCGCCAACGGTGGATTTGATCCGCACGTTGCCGATGTGTCCGCCGGTTTGCTCGGCCGAGACTTCAAAGCCGCCGTAGGCAAGGAGATTGGTAAAGCGGGCGTCGGTCCCGCTTGGCCATGCGGGAAAGATGCGGATGATGTCACTAACGCTTTGCAGGAGCAGCTCATTCACCAGCCGAGCTACCGCCACTTGCTCCGAGATGTAGAAGCCGTGTCCCGCCCAGAAGAACAGGCCGTTAGGCTGCTCTCGCGAATATCCTTTGTCCGCCGAAAAGCACATCTTCGCATTCGCGATTGCTTCATCGGTAAGGCCAAGCCTCGCGCGGGCAACGTTGATGGTGACATTGGAATTGGCGTGCGTGGTGGATCGCTCCACGCGGTTGATGGTGCGGACGCCAAGCGCTTTCAGCTCGGGGCTGGAGAACCAGTTGATGACTCCCGCCGGGAAGATGCCCTGCACCGCCGTCGCGTGCCGGTCCGAGCCGGATTCGAATTTCGCGCCCAGCCACGGTTCGATCACCGTCTGCCCATTCTGCATCGGGTCAGGCTGCGTGCCGTATGTCGGAACTTGATCGATGACCGCGTCGATGCGCTTGATGAGCGCGGTGTCATTCTTTAACGTCGCGGCCTCCCGCGCGATCCGCAGCCCGGCGGTCACGTAGCTGATATCATAGCAAACGTTGAACTCATCATACTTACCCAGCTCAGGAAAGTAGCTTGGGCCCATCTTGCGCTTGCCATCGACGAGCGGACACTTTTCCAACAGCGAACAATAGAACGTCCCGAAATCGCGGATTAAAGGATACACGCGATCGAGGTGCGCCGGCGTCGGGGCGGACTTGTAATAATCCCAGAACACGACGGCCGTCTGTCCGGCCATGCCCCATGAGTAGCCATAAGGCATGTAGGCCTGTTGATGCTTTAAGGGCGTCTTGCACAGAGCTGGGTCAGGCTCGAAGGGCCACATATCGCTGTGAAAGAACGCGCCTTCGGCGCCGGTGAAACAGGTGCGCGCAAACCACTCCGCGCGCGACCGGTTGCGATTGAGCGCATCAATGAAGGGCTCCACCATTTCAGGATGATTTAGCGGCGCAGCGCCCAGATAGGTTTGCTGGATGTTATAGTTTAGCTTGAGCGAATTGTGCCAGCCCGCCAGTCCCGGGAAACAGGCGGCGAGGCCTACAGTGTTGCCATTCCCGCGGGCGAAGGTGCGGTCGAAGTAGAGCATGCGATACCACCAGTTTTGCAATTGCTTGTCCCCAAGTTCGATGCCGCTCTTCGACCAGAAATCCTGCCACGCGGCTTCGTGCTTCGCGACGGCACTGGCGTCGTTCAGCGTGGAACTTACCAAGGCGACCGCATCGGGAAGCGGATGCGCCGAGTCGCGAGAGGTCGTCACGGCGATTGCCTGCAGATCGCCTTTGCGCCCCGCAACCACGTAGAGGTCCATGCCGCTAACGTCTTCGTCGCCCGGGATGTTCTGGTGCAGATAACGGTAACCGCTTTGCTCGCCCTCGTCCGCTTGGCTCACCCAAGTCTCGATCGGAACGCTCTTCGGCCGCGGCTTCTTGTCCTTTAGGAGATCCTGATCGCCTATGAACGAGACGGGTCGTTTGGAATGGATCAAGATGACGTTGCTCTGCGCCAGCACGCGCACATCCGCGGTCTCCTCCGCGGTTTTGATCGTGGCGACTGCGCGCCCGAGATCCAGCGTCGCGCCGGTCACGGCTGTTTGGCCATCCGCGCCCAGCACCACCTCGCCGACTGGCAGCGCCGTCGGGTAGGGATGAGTCCAGCTGCCGGCGTTCCCGTGAGCACCTATTGCTTTGCCAGCGGCAATATCAACCACCGGGAGCGGCGGATCGTTCTTCGTGTCTATCCGCATGTCCCAGCAGTCATTCTTGCTGATCCGGAGGTGCAGATCGTTGTCGGGGGAGGAATAGATGATGGCGTTCATCTCACCATTGCCGACGACTAATCCAAACTTACGAATGTCTGAGATATCACTCTCCGAAACCGCAGCCGCCGCTAACGCACCCGGGTATGGAATCGTCTGCGCAGCGCAGGCGCTGGAATCGAACACAGCGGCGGCGGCGATCAGCGTGACGATGGAATGAGGGAAGTAGGGCATGATGGGTTTACTTGGATCGAATCCGATCGGATAACGTCAGCTTCTGCTAAGCCCGCCGCAGACGCAGGCTTAATGCGACTGTGACTGGCTTGACTGCAATGGGAGGTTTGTTGCCGTCTTTTGCAAATCGTGATCCAAGCCAGCGCCATCAAAAGGAATAACGATGATCTTGCTGCCGTGGTTGTCATTCCCATGTTCCTCTTCCTTCGGCACGTCGATGACAGCGAGAGTGACAGCGGCGACATGGCCGTTCTCGATATAAACACTCGCGCGTTCGAGTTTGTTCCAGTGATTAACGGTGCCGTCGGTGTAGCGCACAAAATCCCTAGCCTGATCATAAGCGAGTCCGCGAAAGGTCCAGCCGTTGATGCCATCAGTGGAGGTAAGATGATACGCTTTCCGGTCGCTCCAGTTGTTGACGACGATGTGATATAGGCCGCCGCTGAACCAGATGACAGGGTCTTCGAGGTGCTGCAGGCTATGCTTTGGAAGGTTGGCAATCCCGGGATAAATGCTAGGACCTTGGACAGTGTAAGGACCTAGGATGCCATTCGTGCTGATCATGATGGCGCCGGAGCGCGGCACGATCTCGAAATTTCCATCGGGACGAATCATCATGCTCACGTTCGACATGCGTCCCAGTTTGCTGAATTCATTGTCGGCGACCTGAATCTTTCCAAGGTGTTCCCAAGGACCGTTCAAGGACTTGGAAACAAACACATCGCCCGGCCGCGTCTCACTAACTATGACGGCGTAGCGGCCATCCGGCAAAACCAACGCAATCACATTATGGCCTTGGCCGGTTTGATTGTCTGGCCAACAAACTCCTTGGTCGATATAAGGGCCAGTCAGGCTGTCGCTGACGGCATGAATGGCTTTCGACCCGCCCCATTCAACACCCCTCGGCATATCTCCTTTATGTCCACCGGACTGGTCCCAGCGGCTTGCAAACAAATGATACACTCCGTCGCTTCCCTTGATGATCTTTCCATCCCAGTAGTTCCAATGTTTCATCGTCGCGTCTTCGAGACCGTTCTTCGGATCGCGAGGGCCCACAGTCGCTGCGCCCCACACAGTAGTGGATAGCGAACTTGTAATCGGCATCGGCAGGAAATAATCGATGAATGTCTTGCTGGTCTTGGGTTCCTGTCCAAAACCGGCGCAAAGGGTCGCCATGTAGGCAAAGCCTGCTAGCAGTGTTGCTGGATTCAAAGTTCAACTATTCTTCGTGAGAAGGTGAATGCGCGGAAAAAACTTATTCGATGCCCCATGACTTGTTCGGCTCGGGGCCCAGAACCAGCTCCAAAGTTCCTCCCGCGGTGATTTCCGAATAGTTGAGCCAGCAACGGTTGAATGGTTGTCCATTCAGTGTCGCTGACTGGATGTAGGGATTGGCTGGTGAATTGTTCTTCGCCGTAATGGTAAAGCTTTTGCCCGTGGCGTATTTCGGGTCAAACCTTAGCGTGATCTTGTCGAAGAGTGGCGTAGAAACCTCGAAGCGCGGATCACCGGGATTCAACTGTGCAAGACCTATGGCGCTCAGCACATACCATGCAGACATTTGTCCCACATCGTCATCTCCGGGCAGACCTTCCGGGCCGATGTTATAAATGTTCTCTTCCTGGAGCACCCACTTTTGCGTCAGCCATGGCGCACCGGCGCGGTTAAAAAGATAAGCGATAAGTTCGGTCGGTTCATTGCCGGGATTGTTATAAGGACTCGACCACGATCTGCCGCCAGTCGGGTTCGGCTTTCCCATGTAGGGATTCCAACTGGTGTAGTCGGGAGAGCGCTTGAAGAAATCGTCGAGCTTCTCGACGAAAAGTTCCTTGCCGCCGAGCAAATCGATCAACCCCGGCACATCATTGTAAACCGTCCATCCAGTCTGGTAAACGCTCGACTCTCTTCCGCCCTTCGGAGATGTAAGACCAAGCCACGGCTCAAAGTTGCCGTTCCCATCCTTTACGCGAAACCAACCTTTCCACGCCGGTTTCGCATCCGTCCCGGCGGCATCGTAAGTCCACGCTTGGTTCGGATCGAACAAATGTTTGTAAGATAATGACGACTGCAAATACTTTTCCGCATCCTGCTTGTAACCGAGAGATAGTGCGAACTTACCGAGGTTCCACTCATCCACACCGTAGTCGATAGTCTCCGCAATCGATTCGCGGCGATAACCAGCGGCACCGTTCCCGTTCTTATATGTGGTGTTGACTGCATACTCGTAGGCCTTCTTGCTGTCAAAGTTACGGATGCCCTTCTGCCACGCGTCATTGATTACGGGCACTTCCGGGTTTCCAGTCATGACGCCGGTGTAGCTTCCCATGATCTCCCAGCGATCATAGAAATGCGTTCCATTGAGATCGGCAAGCGTGACCATGCTATTGATCTGGTCGTTGACAACGTCCGGAGCTACCAGCGTCAAAAGTGGATATTCACTCCGATAACCATCCCATCCACTGAAGAGTGTCCTATTCACAAAGGCGCTGGTCTTATGCGGCTTGTGGTCGCCGCCGGGGAAACTCCCGTCAAGGTCAGCGTAGATCATCGGGAAAAGCATCGCTCGGTAAAGCGCGCTATAGAATATCGTCTTATGATCTTCCGTCCCGCCCTCCACAGTCATCCGATCCAGCGCCTTCACCCACGACTCGCGCGCTTGACGATGCACGCCGTCGAAATCCCATGCCGGTATTTCCGCAGTGAGGTTCGCGCGCGCGCCATCGATGCTGACATAGGAGATGCCAGCTTTCACCATCACCACTTCGCCAGGCTTTGTCGGAAATTCCGCATAGAAACCGAGATGCTGCCCTTCCTTCTCGCGGCAATCAGGAATAACCGCTGCATTTTTACAAGCCTCGATGAATGCAGGATCACTCACAGTCTTGCCAGGGGCATGGTAAGGAACTTTGGCGTCATTCCAAACCTGCGGAAGCGTCGCGCTCCAGACACCTACCTTCGTTATAGGTCTGCTAAACTCCATGTGATAGTAGAGCGTGTAGGAAGTATGGCCGAAACGCCATCCGCCGCCCTGCCACGGACAATCGACCACACCTTCGATGGTATGATCGTCCGTCATCTTCACACTTTGGTGCAGCGAAGTCCCATCGTTGCGGTGCGAAAGGTCGATCTGAATGCGCGAAGCTGCATTCTCGGGAAAGGTAAAACGGAGCATCCCGCTATGCGGCGCAGCCGTCGCTTCCGCGCGAATATTGTAGTCATCCAAGGTCACCGCGTAATACCCCGCGGAAGCAGTTTCGGTGTTCTTGGAAAAAGCCGAGCAATAGCCGGTCCCAGCCTTTCCCCGCTGTCCCCAATAAGTATGCAAAGGTCCCGTAGTCGCAGTCGTCAAAAGGTTCGCCAGCTCCGCGCCATCCGCGCCGCCGATGTGATTGAAGCTAAAGCCGCTCAGCGTTTTGTCGGAGTAATAATAGCTGACCACGCCGGCGGTCACGGTATCAGGACTCACCTTCGCCATGCCGAACGGCGTCGATGCGCCCGGAAAATCTTTTCCCTGACTTCCCGTGCCGATGAAAGGATCGATGTAATCCACAGGCTCCTTTGCAACAAGCGCGCAGAGGCCGTTGAAAAAAAGGAGCAGGAAGATAGCCGCCAGCGAGCGGCTATGACTGCGTGGAAACGAGGGGCAGATTCTCATGAGTCTCAGGCTAATGGATGCGTGACCGATGACAACCAGTTCTTGAAGGAGTGATGCGGTTCACGGAAGCGAGCAGAGCTTAATGTTCAATCGTCGCTGACAGGTCGTCGACCGAGAGGCTATGGATTCCAGACGCAACCTGAACCTTCCAATGCAGCGTCGATTCCGCATCACGGTCCAGCTTGACCTGCTGCGACTGCACCGGTTGCCCATCAATCGATACTGTGACTGGGCAAGAGCCGCGGAGGCTGCCGATGTTGCGGGCAGTCACGGTGACCGAACAGAGCCCGGCGGTATCAGTTTGGGCTTGCAGATCACGACACTCCAAAAGGGGGCCATACCGGCACTTACTCAAGATGGTGCAGTGGTTATTTCCTCCGCTGAAATGCCAGAGCCAGCCGTCCTTTACAATCGTCTGACCCGGGAACACGGACCCATTCGTCGCCGTGAAATCTTCGGGCGCATCTGTGGGAGCATTGCCATACCAATCGGTTAGCCACGGAAGATCGCAACGCCAAAGAACCTTCGTCGGATCCGACCCGCTTAGAACTCCCTCGCCGATGGAGCAAAGGCGGTTGCCGACGATTCCCTTGCCACGAGGTTTTCCTTCGTTTACGCCGATTTGGGATTCGAAACGGATGTTGTTGTCGGAATCAACGAAGATGTCGCCCGAGCACTCATGGTCCGTGCACCAAGCGTCCCGGCTGCCTCTCAGGTTGGCGCTGCCGGCCTTGATCCACTGGTGTAGGTCGGTGGAAAGATCGATAGCCCCTTCCTCAATCATCGTGACGTAGCGATAAGGCGTGCCTTCAAATTGGATGGCAGGAATAGCGGGGTCATCCTGGGTGTCGATAAACCCACCCATCTTGCCCGGAGTTTTTCCCATGTTGAGAAGCCACGGAACGCTCCAGTGGATGAAGTCCGAACTGGAGCACATCACTTCTCCACCTGGCCGTTTGCCGGGCTTGAGCTTCGCCTGAATCTCCGGCGGCAGCGGGAAGGTGTTAATATGGGAGTTCTCTTCCAGATAGACCTGATCGCTTCCTTTGGGCCAGATCAAATCGGGATCCTCCTTGCTGTCACCGCCAGATTCCCTCGGAAAGATGGGGTTGGCCGGACTTTTTATCCAATGGATTCCATCGGCACTCGTGGCGAGGCCAAGTTCACTGTTGGGAGGACCATTCGGCGGAGCAGCCTTCGCATTTCCCCGATAAACCATATGCCATGTGCCGTTCCGCACGACGACGGCTGGGTTGAAGGCTCCTTTCGCGTCCCAAGACCCCGGCGCTCCGGGACGAAGCACGATCCGGAGACTGTCCGGGTCCCATTTATAGACGAGCTTGTTAAGAAGACGGAGGGATACTTTGTCGAAACTTGCTTTTCCCGACAAAGAAACCACCACGGGATGATCAGGCGTGCGGACATCGCTCAGATCGCGTAGCGTCACGGCGGGCGAACCATCAGAGGGAGCGAGAGTCGCCATGATGCAACCGGAGCGGCGTGAATAGGCGAGTTTCAACTCAAACGCGGTTCCGGGCGGGAGCGTGATCGGCTTGGCGGCGATTTCCCAAGTGATGGCATCGCCCTCCGTGCGTTCGTTCCAGCCCTCTACCTGATAAGCCTTCGGCGTGACGTCAAAGATGGAGTAGCGGTTGGATCCTTCCACCTTCCGTTCGAGGCGGAGTTCGCTGCGGGTCAGATCAACAACGGCACAAAGTTGCGTGCCGTCATCGGCTTGGAATCCTACTCCCATCACAGAATCCGCGCCGCCGGGTTTGATGCGCACCGAAAGCTCGCCTTCGGTTTTGTCGAGACGGATTGTTTTGCGCATGGCCAAACCGGGCCCGGCTGCTTCGAGACCCGGAGCTGTCGCCGCCTTTGGAAATCGTCATTCCCTTCAGCAGCCATGTGTCGGGATTCAGCGAGGAGAAATCCTCGGAAAACTCGCTGAACGGATAGGGAGGCGGAGGACCAACGACGAAGGAAAACATGTTCGAGGGTTGCAGTTTTCCATCCGCTCGCGCGGCGATGACGCGCCAGTGGTGGGGACCGGCCGCGAGACCGGTCGTCTGGAAGGACGCAGCCGAAGCATCCACCGATTTCACGACCGAGCCGTCCACCTCGACTTGATACTTTCCCGCCTGCGGCAAGGGATTCCAGCGGAGGAGGACATCGCCGGTGGTCTGACATGAGCCGTTAGGGGAAAGCAGGGTGAAACCATGCACAGGCGTCAGAGTGATGCGCGCCAGCGCGAGGTCTGAACCGCTGGATGCAGGATTCTTCCCGCTCACGCGAAAGCGAAACGAGTTGTTTGTAGCTTTGAGGAACGTCACCTCGCCGAAGGAAACCGTCGCGAGCGATTCACCGGCCGACGCGTAGCAATCCACCGGCTCACCCACCGGGTCGCCATTCACCTGTAGCTGGCAAATCCCTTTGTCCGGCCCTTTGAGCAGGCCGACATCCACGCGGTAAGTCCCCGGTTGATCGACCTGTATGAAAAACTCCCCCCAAACGCCGGCTTTCTCAGCATGGAGCACGCTTACGGCGCTCCCGTCTGGATTCTCCCGGCGGAGCAGTTGATTCGGCGGAAAGGAATTGAAAGGAAGCTCAGCGCATTTCTCCGAAAGCTCGCGGGCCTTCTGATCCTGCGCTAATACACGCGTGGCATCGACGGTGACAAACAGCAAAAGAGCTGTGGTCATTACTAATTTCGGGTTCATAGGGAGGTTCCAGGACGGATGTATTTTTGCGCCTGCAAGGGGAAAGACGCCCTATAAACAAGTCAGGGCACCGAAAGTTGCAGCGAAGTAAAACTCTGAGCGCGAGTCAAAGTCGGCCGCACCAAGAGAGCCCTTCGAAAACTCTAATTCCCGCTCGCCCATTGAATCGCCCCCAGGATATGAGAGGCGAATATCGGATCATCGAAAGACCCTTCATGGCCGAAGGACGTGAAAAAAGCCCGGCCACCATCATAGGTGTGATACCAGGCGGCGGGATAGGCGGGATCCTGCAGATCCAGATCCCGTAGCTTCCGGCCATCGACCGTCAAGACGACGTGCAAGCCGGAGCCCATGTTTTTGAAACGAAAGTATTGATCCTTGTGAGCAAAGTCTGACGGCAGCCCCGCGGTGGAAGGGTGGGTGGCGTCCATCACATGAATCGGGGCCGGTTCGAAATGCCTGTCCCCTGCGGAGGAAGCGCCGACCAGGCCGGCAAACCAAGGCCAGCTCTTTTCGCAATCGACCACCGCATGAACGCCGACAAAGGCCCCGCCGCCCTCGATATATTGCTTGAGAGCTTGTTGCTGGGCGGCGTCGAGCACTTCTCCACACGCATTCAGGAAGACAAGCACCTTGTATGGCTTGAGCCCTTCTGGCGTGAAAACCGATGCGTCGGAGTTGATATCCGCCGTGAAACCATGCGCCGGACCGAGAGCTTGCAAGGCAGTGCTCGCCGCTGGAATCCCTTTGTCGTGATATGCCTTGAATGTTTTGTTAAAAATCAAGATCCGATACGGCTCCGCGGCTGTCCCCCGCACGGTCGATAAACAAAGAAGGCTGCATGCGATCAGGCGAAGAACGGCGCGAATAGTCATGACAGTGTTAGGCTTTCCAAAGGTGCTCATCAGTTACTCAAGTTCAGAACCACGGGCGAGGGCGATGGTGTGGCGTCCTTCGGCTCTTCCATTCCTCCCGCCCACCGGACGGCCGATAGCATCAGCACCCGCATCTCCGGTTCCAGGAAAGATTCTGCAAAGTGGCCCATCGCCGAGTAGAAAACCCGCCCTCCTTCAAACTCATGGCACCAGCAGATCACATGCGGCGCGACGATGGCGGCAGGATCGCCAACCGGAGGAACCGGCCCACCCTTCGTCCCTTTCTCCACGATCCCATCTCCATGCCATCGCGTCTCGCTGACCGTGAGGAGCGGCGTTACATGCGCAGGCTCGGGCTTGAACGTATACCATTCATCCGTGCGGCTCCAGGAAGGCGGCAGGCCCCGCACCGCTGGTTCAGCGCGATCCACCACCGTGACCGTCGCCTTTTGCACCCATGGATGACTCAGGAACTTTGCTCCCAACAATTGCTGATACCATGGCCACGCCTTTTCCGCCGTGGAGGCCCCGTGCAATCCCACGAATCCCCCGCCGCCATGGATATAGTCCATCAACGCAGTCCGCTGCTCCGGCGAGAAAAGATCGCCGCTATTGTTGAGGAAAATCAATACGCGATAAGGCTTCAATCCCTCCGCGGTGAATCGAGCGGAGTCATCAGTCTGGTCCACCGTCATGTGGTCGGCCTCCAGCACACTGGCGAGGTTCTTCGCCGAGATGGGTGTCATCTTATGCACGTAGCCGGTCATCTTCGTAAAGATCAGCACGCGAGGTTGCTCCGCGGCCTCCATGCCAGCAGTAAGGACGCACGTAAGAGCGACCATCAGGATGACCCATCGGATGGAAGCTCTCGCCCGGGAGTTCGCAGGGGGATTAGTCTTCATAGGCTGTAGCAGCTTTGTATCTGACAAAGGTTCGTGAGGGAGCTAGCTGAGGGCGCCGTCTTAGGCGGTTGGATCGACTTTATAAACAGTCGACTTCTGAGCGATAGGATACCACCAGGGAAGTGTAAACAACAAAGCATCACCGAGACGAACGCCGCCCGCTTGCGATATGCTTCACAAAAAAAAAGAGCGGCAGCCCCTCTCAAAAGGCTGCCGCTCCCACTCAACTCAAAACTTTTACGCGATTACCTGCGCGCGATCTCCGGATGAATGTTGCTGGGGCCATTCGCATGACCGTTTCCATTGGCAGAGCCATTGCCATTCGAGATGGGCGCGGGCTCGGCTGCCACGACTTTCACCTCAGCCACCTTCTCCAGCGGCAGCGTGAAAACAATGGGATCACTCGGCACGCCTTGCAGATTCCCATTCACCGCCTGCACGATGATCTGCACCGGCTTGCCCGGCACGTAGCCAGACAATGACGCCATCGGCTGCGTCGTGCTTGCGGCTAAAATGTAGTCGGTCTGCAAGCCCACCAGCAGCGTCCGCCAGCGATAACGCTTTGCCAGCGGCACCGCGTGGCATTGCACGATGATCGCGCCAGTGCCGTCAGTCGTCGCCGTCACATTCACCGGCTTGCCCGGAGTGGAAGGCGTCGCCGGCGATGTCAGGCCAAAGTCGGGCCAGCGCGGGTCGTCGGCAGCCATCGTCGAAAGGAGGATGCCGATCAAACTCCGCATCGTGCCGATGAGAGTATCATAGGCCGTGTTCCATTGCGTGGTGAGCGTATCAAAGGCCGACTGCTCATCCTTGAGCGCCTGCTTCGCGGTGGAAAGCGCCGTCTGCAGCGCTGTCCCCTGCGCCGCGGTCACCTTCGTCTTTGGCACCTCATAGCTTGGGTTGCTGGTCAGGAAAGCAGTCATCGCCATTCCTAGCGAAGCCTGTTTGCCGATCGTGCCCGGGATTTCCAGCGAGGGCGAGATGAAGCCGACCGCGATCCATTGCGAGTTCCATTGATTGCCAAAGGAGCTGCAGAGCGCGTTCTTTACCACCAGCAGCCACGCCGCGAGATCGGCCTGCGCCGCCTGCACCGCGTCGCTCAAACCCTGGCGCTTGGTGCGCTCGGCATTGTAGCTGGCATCGACTGCGAGGAAGGCCGCGAGCTGTGTCGCGATCTCCGCCGGGGTTACCTGTGTTAGTTTTAAAGCCGACGCCCATTTGGTGAGGCCCGCTTCCATGTCATTCCCCAGCTCGTCGAGCTGGGCCGTTGTTAATGTAGATATATCGATCATACTAGGTGCAGAGACTTAGCAGGCACCGTGCCACATCGAGATGAGTTAAAAGTGAAGAGTTAGGAGCTACGAACCAGCTCCACGAGCCAGAAGCTACTCCAGCCAACCCCACGATAGCTCTCCCGAGCGTCCAGACGCCCTATCTGGACTGCAAAACAGCATCTGGCGCCGCCAGACGCCTTTTTGAAGCCACAAATTCTCATCTGGCGCCGCCAGACGGCATTTTGAAGCCACAAATTCTCATCTGGCGCGGCCAGACGGCGTTTTGAAGCCACAAATTCTCATCTGGCGCGGCCAGACGGCGTTTTGAAGCCACAAATTCTCATCTGGCGCGGCCAGACGGCGTTTTGAAGCCACAAATTCTCATCTGGCGCGGCCAGACGGCGTTTTGAAGCCACAAATTCTCATCTGGCGCGGCCAGACGCCATTTTGAAGCCACAAATTCTCATCTGGCGCCGCCAGACGCCGTTTTGAAGTCTCGAACCCGCTCCACGCCGGACTGGGGGCCGCGCGTTTACCCTGAGTCGAGCGGACTGCGCACGCCGAGGCCCGGCTTGTTGAGCACATGGGTGTAGATCATCGTCGTCGAGACATCGCGGTGGCCGAGAAGCTCCTGCACCGTGCGAATGTCGTAGCCATTCTCCAGCAGGTGCGTGGCAAAGCTGTGCCGGAAGGTGTGGCAGCTCGCCGCCTTGGCGATGCCGGCCTCTCGGATCGCCCGCTTCACCGCGCGCTGGAGGGTGCTTTCATCGAGATGATGCCGCCGCTCCACGCCCGTGCGCCCGTCCAGCCCCGGCCGCGGATCATGCGAGCGCTGGGCGGAGGGGAAGACATATTGCCACGCCCACGCGCGCCCGGCTTCTGGATACTTCCGCGCGAGCGCGAAAGGGAGATATACCTCGCCAAAGCCCTTCCGCACATCGTCCGCGTGCAGGTTTTTCACCTCCTCGAGATGTGCGCGCAGGCGGGGAATCAACCGCTCCGGCAGCATCGTGACCCGATCCTTGAACCCCTTGCCATCGCGCACCGTGATCTGGTGGTAGCCAAAGTCGATGTCCTTCACGCGCAGCCGCACGCATTCCATGAGCCGCAGGCCACTGCCATATAATAAGAGCGCCATGATGCGCGGCACCCCGGTCAGCTTCCCGAGGATGGCGCGCGACTCCGCGCTCGTGAGCACCACCGGCACGCGCACCGGCATCTTCGAGCGCTCAATGTCCGCGATCCAGCCGAGCTCCTGCTTTAAAACCTCGCGGTAGAGGAAAAGAATCGCGCTGAAAGCCTGGTTCTGGGTCGATGCCGCCACCGCGCCCTCCACGGCCAGATGGCTGAGGAACGCGCGCACCTCCGGCTCCCCCATCTCGCGCGGATGGCGTTTCCCGTGGAAAAGGATGAAGCGGCGGATCCAAGCGAGATAAGCCTCCTCGGTGCGGATGCTGTAGTGCTTGAAGCGGATGACCTCGCGCACCTGCTCGATTAATTTTAATCTCGGCTTGCCCCCTATGCCCGAAACTAATAATCTAGCCTCCATGCGCCGCTTTATAACACGACATAAAGGGAAAACGCAAGAATTAGACGGCACGCCGTCTAATTCTCGTTAGGCGCTGAGCCACGTTACCCTTGAAAGACCCTGAGAGTTTTCAATGTCGATTATCCTTCGTTTCATAATCGCAGCGATCAGCATCACTGCGATATTTCCGATCGTCGGCGGAGCTATCTTCCTTTACGGCATGGGGCGAGCATTTGGCCCACGTTTTTATCCGCAAGACGT
Source organism: uncultured Verrucomicrobiae bacterium (assembly GCA_963836755.1). Taxonomy (GTDB): domain Bacteria; phylum Verrucomicrobiota; class Verrucomicrobiia; order Chthoniobacterales; family Chthoniobacteraceae; genus JAJPJG01. The sequence goes on from CAWIKF010000002.1 coordinate 766,307, forward strand.
GCTTCTACTAAGCGGCATGGGGCTCGCCGCCGTTTACTTCTTTGCGGCACTCCTGACCTGTTTTTCGGCTCCGTATCTTTCATCTCGAAGCGTCGGCATCATTCTTCACTGTTTCATCATGCCCATGTCGATACTTCTTGTTTGCGTTGGCGACGGCTCTCGTGGGGCTATCTATCTAGTTCCTGGAGGCCTTTTCGCGGGACTATGGTTTCTTGCATCCCGCGTTACTCCCCCACCAGAAATAGCGGCTTCTCAAGCGGCGAATACTCGTCCGACGCAACCCCGACAGACAGAATCTAATCAGCGCTTTGACTACTGAACCACACAAAGCGCCTAACCATGCGATGCAGCCTAACAGGCTCCGCGCGTCACGGTAGCTGCTCCCCGCAGACCCGCCGCGCAGCTACCGCGCCGCGCTCCGCCTGTAGCTGATCTTGTTCTCGTTAGGCGTCATTCCACTTTCATCCGACATGAAGCTACCAATACAGATCATCACTTCAATTTTGATGCTCGCAAGCATCGCCACTGCCGCAACTCCAGAAGAAGAAACTCGATTTCTGACTGCCGTGCGAGATGCCTACACTAAGAAAGACAAAGATGCGATTATTGCCCTGACCTGCTGGGACCGCGTAACTGACCAGCACAAGAAGCTTGCTCCGAAGGTCATTGATTACGCCGTCAGCCGTCCAATCAAGTCGGTTCAGTATCGGGCGCTCGATACTTCCGAAGCCCACACATACACCAAGGACGGGATTACTTACGGCCCCAATCTACCGATTACCAAAGAGATTGAGATCGAATACGCGGTGGATTCGGGCAGCCAGAAATCAGAGTTGTTTATCGGAGAGAAGGAAGGCAAGCTTATGATCGTCAATCTAGCTCCACAACCATGACGCCTAACCATGCGATGCAGCTAACAGGCTCCGCCTGTAGCTGAGCTTGTTCTCGTTAGGCGTCATGCGTTACCGGCTGATCAACGCACTTGTCGTGCTCTTGCTTCCTTCATGCGCTCAGCCTGTGGTGGACGCGAGAATTTCACGCGAAGACGTCCGAGCGATTTGCGGGGCTGTTCGCACGCGCAGCCATGCGCCTGTCACACGCATCGAGTCGGATATCTCTTCCCATTATGCTCCGGGCGCGATCCCTCACGACATGCTTGCTGTTACGTCCAGAGGCAGCACGCCCATAAAACGGTATATTCGGAATGATCTCGTATTGGTGATTCTGGCCGCCCGAGAAGGGACCGGCAGGGAGGTTTATGCAGTGCAAAAGTCACATGGATGTTGGGAAGTAGTCGGAGCGGGCGGTCTGATGCAGTGAACCCAAGCCTAACTACGCGCTCCAGCGAACAGAGGCTGGCAGTCAGCTCCTTTTTCCATGGCACGCTTGACTTAGCCAGCCTCTGTCGCTGAGCTTGGAGCCGTTAGGCGCAAAGCCACCATGATCAGAAGCATTACCGGCTTGATTCATACCATTGCTGCATGTTGCGCTTTACTGAGCGGGGTTGTTATTTTCTCCCGACCCAAGGCGACTTTATTCCACAAGACCTTGGGATACATTTATTCTGCTTCAATGGTGATTCTTATCGTGACGGCTTTTTTCACCTATCATCTCACTAAGTCATTCAATGTCCTTCATATCGCAGCGATTATGGCCTGTCCGCCTCTTGTTGTCGGCGTTTCCGCTGCGATAACGCGCCACCCTAAAGAGGGGTGGCTGATGCGGCACTACTATTGGATGTGCTGGTCTTACGTCGGCCTTTGCTCCGCCTTCGTCGCAGAGGCTACGACTCGTGTGGTCATGCCTTATGTTTATGGTCGCTTCGGTTTGCACTCGATGTCATTATTCTGGATCATGGTCGCAGTGGCGTCCTGTGCAGTAACTATCCCGGGAGCATATTTTGTTGAGCGGAACCGGAAACTAATCAAAGTGTTTCAACACAAAATCGCCTAACCATGCGCTGTAGCGAATCGCTCCGTGCGACTTAGTGGGCGGTTTTTGGAACCGCGATCGCGTCGAAATTTGCTGCGAGCTGTTGTAGGGCGGCGAGCATTTGCGGTCCCTGCATCGCGTGGCCATGACCGGTAATGACCACCTCCGGTTCGAGGGCGGCGAGACGTTGCACCGAGGCACGCGCGGAATCCCAATCCGGTGTGAAATACATCGGCGGCCCGTGCATTTCCGGCGTCTGCATCGCGACGGCGTAGGCGGATTCCTGCCGCGTGGTGATGAACGCGTCGGCCGCGAGCAGCACGCGATCGCCTTCGCGCCAGAATGCTACCTGTCCCGGCGTATGCCCCGGGACATGGATCCAGCGCCAGCCCGGCATGTGCGGCACCGTGCCATCGGCGGGCAGAGGCTGCAGCCAGCGGCTCACATCGTAAGGAGCGCGCGGATAAAGTGGTGAAAGTAACGCCATCAAGCCGCCGCCGACGCTCGGGTCCGCCGGTGGATAGGAGGTGGTGCCGTTCAGGTAGGGGAGCTCGAGCCGGTGCGCGAAAATCGGCACATCCCATTCCTCTGCCAAGGCCTCGAGTGCTCCGGCGTGGTCGAAATGTCCGTGTGTCATGAGAATGGCGGCAGGGCGTGCGCCTTTGCCGAAGCGTTCTGCCGCCGCGCTGCGAATCATGCCAGCGGTGCCTGCGAACCCGGCATCGATCAGGACCCAGTTCTCCGGACCGGCGTTGGCTTTGCCGTAAAAGGCGACGTTGACGATGCCGAGTCTTTTGTAAGCGACGTCGGAAACGATTTCGCGCGTGTGATCGTCGCGCCTCTCATCGGCCGCTGGATTGTCCGCGAAAGAAGAAGAGTCGAGTGGAATTTGATCGTTCATACCGAGGAAAAACGCGATCCACGCCGGCTTCGGATGGAGAGAAAGTTCGAGCCCTCTCAACCGGCTGACGAAAGAGACTAACATGGAAGTGCGCCGTGCCGAGCGGCCCGCAGCCTCGCCGTGGAGCCGCTTCAGCGGCCGTCACGGCTTGGATTGCGCTTGATGGCGGATGGCTGGTGGCTGATGGTGGAAGTTCCGCTCCGTATGCACTCTACGCCGACCTCGAGCTGCTTGTTTAGCCGCCGCCTTTTCCTCGCGGCGTTTCTTTTCCTGCAGCTCGCTCGGGTCTATTCTCAAGGCAGCGGGGGCGAAATCTTCCCTCCGAAGGCAGCGGCACAGGAGGCGATTCACTGGGACAACGGCTACTTTGTCATCAACGGCAAGCCCACCTTTGTCAGCTCCGGCTCCATTCATTATTCGCGAGTCGCTCGGGAGTTGTGGCGCGACCGCATCTGGCGCCTCCAGATGATGGGTTTTAACGCCGTTCAGTCCTACGTGTTCTGGAACGCGTCCGAGCCGAAGGAAGGGCAGTGGGATTTCAGCGACAACACCGATCTCGACGCCTGGCTTTCGCTCATCAAGGAGATGAACATGCTCGCCCTGGTGCGCGTGGGGCCGTATGCCTGCGCGGAGTGGGAGATGGGCGGCTACCCTGCGTGGGTGATGGTGAAGCCCGGGATGATTGGGCGTGAAATGGGGCCGTCATTGGCGTTTTCCAACCCGCATCTCGACGCGGTGGAGAAGATCGTGGCCAAGCATCAGCTGAATCACGACGGCAGCGTGTTCATGGTTCAGCTTGAAAACGAGCATGTGAATGGCTGGGGGACGCAGGTTATTGATCCCTACCTTAAATATCTGGACGATCAGGCCGACCGAAACGGGATCGAGGTGCCCACCTTCAACTCCGGCCTCCACCACGGCACCGACCCCTCTGGCGAATCCCCATTTCGGGTCGATCCATCGCCCTGGTATAGCACGGAATTCTGGACCGACTACGCGGGCCACTATGGAGACATGGGGAAGAACCGGTTCGAGGAAAAGATTCGCGGCACCTGGAAGGTCATCGCGTTCGGCGGCGCCGGCTACAACTACTACATGGCACATGGGGGCACGAATTTCGGCTACTCCGGCGACGGGAGTTACCCCGGCGTCTCCTATGATTATTCCGCGCCGATCGGCGAAGCGGGGCAGTTGCACAACTTCTATTTTCCCGCCCGCCGCGCAGCCTATTTCGCGCAAAGCTTCACGCCCCTGTTGGCCGGCAGCCATAATGATCCGACGCTTGCTACCTGCGACCAATCGGCGCTGCGAGTGACCGCTCGCACCAATCCGACGCAAGGCAGCTTCATCCTGCTCGATCATTTCGCGCACGGGCTCGCATTGGGGGCTGCCAAAACGCCTTCTTCCGATCCCGAGATCGCGCTGGAGACGCGTGTGACGGTGGATGGGTTGACTTTGCCGCACAAGGGGAGCTTGAAAGTGGCCGTGGTCGAACCGCGGACGATTCTACTACACGTGCCGTGGACTTTAAACGCCTCGTTCGAGTCGATCTGCACCAACGTTCTAGCGCGCCGGACGATCGGCCAGACCGACTATTGGATCTGCTACGGCCCAGCCGGTGATCCGGGTGAGGTGACGCTCAAGCTGAAAACGCCGGCGGCACGTCCAAGCCAGTTTGACTTTACCTACCCCCGTGGCGATGCCGTCTCCGAGATCAAGCTCGATTCGGGCGACGGACACGACGCTGTCCTGCTTGTCATGAACACCGAGACGACGAACCGCACGTGGCTGGCGCACGACAAGATTTACGTCGGGCCCTCGTTTGTTTTGGAGAATGGTAGTCTCGAATTTCCGCCGGAGGGCGGCAAAGCGACCATCTACGCCGCGTCGGGAAAATCGGAAATGACCCAGCCTCCGGTCACAATTCCCGATCTTCCCGCGCTCGCAAATTGGTCGTGGCGCGATGCCGCGCCGGAACGCGGTGCCGAGGTCGATACAGCGAAGTGGCTTTCTTCTGCCGGCCCGCAGCCGATGGAGACCTATGACAGTTTCCAGAACCGCTACGGTTGGTATCGGACTACGCTGCGTGCGGATAAGGCTGGTCCGGTATCCCTTCACTTCGGCGGCCAATCGGGAACCTTTATCCCATACCTCAACGGCGAACCGGGCACCACGACCACGCTGCACTACGGCCAATCCGGCTTTCTCACGTTTCCAAACGCAAAGCCGGCAGACAACAGTCTCGCCATTCTCGTGAAGGCGTCCCCCCGCTCCAAAAATGTCTTCCGTGATCTTGTCGGTATGCGCACGGCGCGCGGCGTTTGGGGCGGCGTCTCGGCTGACGCCGCGTCTACTCCGGTCGATGTCCGCTGGAAAAAATGGGAAAAGGTCGCCAAGGGCGCCGACGCCGCGTTGCTCGCCAAGCCCGACTACGACGATTCGGCTTGGACGACAGTGGATCCATCCGCTCTCGCGATCACCACGCAACCCGGCGACTCCTGGTATCGCGGCACCTTCAACGTCACGCCGGACCGCGTCGACTCAATGCTGCAGTCACCCCATTTCAATCCGCCTCCGGCCCCGAAGGGAAAACGAGGCCCGGCTCCACCCGACGTCGTCGCCTATCTCAACGGTCAGTTGCTGTCGGACCACACCGCGGACGTTTCAAAGCTCCTTAGCGCAAGCAAGAACACCGTGCTCGTCAACATCCACAGCCTTCTGGGTGGCGACTCCGGCCGGCTCGGCTTGAGCCTTTGGCATAACTCTCCGCTGGCGCACGCCACCTGGCACTTTCACGGCGGCCTTGCTGATCTCGATGAAACCGCCGTCATCGGGCGCGTGACTAACTGGAGCGATTTTCTGTCGCACCGGCCGTGGCAAGCCGCAGCGTCCGCGCTGCCTAACCAGCCTGCGTTTTGGAAATGCACCTTCACCTTTCATAAGGCACCCAGCGCATTCCAAACCGTGGGTCTTGTCACCACCGGGCTAAAGGCCGGCAACGCCTGGCTTAACGGCCACAACCTCGGCGAATCGCCGCAAACGGTTCCCATGTATATGCCCGAATGTTGGCTGAAGGAAGGCGATAACGACCTTGTTGTCCTGGATATCTATGGCCATAAACCTAACCAGTTGAAGCTCACCCGCTACGAAGCCTTCGCTGTCAGCCCTCCGTCGCCCGCTCCTCGACCGTGATAGGTTCGGCCCGCGAACTTACGGTCCTGCGAGTGGCGGCCATGAGGGCGAATTTGACGACAAGTTCATGAACAACGATTCATCCGGAAAACGCCGGTGGAGAAAGCTCTTTTAGCATGTCGCCGGACGGCCAGTGGAGCGTTACGCTCGACCCGCTCACGGCTTCCTAGCAGTCTTAACTTGAAAATCTACTCGAGACGACACCATAGTCGGACCCACTCATCATTATTTCAAGTTTGGCCGCGTCTTTCCTCCGAGAGATTCCTTTATAGATCATGAGACTACCTTGCATGTCCCCCATACAAAAGCTCGGCTTCTTCCTTTCCTCCCTCGTCTTCTTATGGCATCCGGTCGAGGTCAATGCGCAAATGGTTTACCCACCGGAAACCAAGGCCATTCCCATCCCCAAGATGGACGACTTGCCTCTGACCGAAGGTCCATTCAAGGGAACGCCGGACTCGCTCAAGCAGTTCCAGTGTCCCGACTGGTTTCGCGATGGGAAATTTGGCATTTGGGCTCACTGGGGTCCTCAAGCCGTGGCCGGAGACGGCGATTGGTATGCCCGGCAGCTGTATATGGATGTCCAGAGATATGGCCACAACGCTTATCAGAGTCATCTGAAACTATATGGTCATCCTTCCCAAGTGGGTTACAAGGACATCCTGCCGCTTTGGAAGGCGGAGAAGTGGGATCCGGACCACCTGATGCAACTCTACAAGGCGGCCGGGGCTCACTACTTTGTCGCACAGGCGGTGCACCACGACAACTTTGACAACTGGGATTCCAAATATCACAAATGGAACTCTGTCAATATTGGCCCGCATAAGGATATCATTGGCCTCTGGCAGGCGGCGGCGAAGAAACAGGATTTACCTTTCGGCGTTTCGGAACATCTCGGCCACAGCTTTACTTTCATGCAAGCCTCCCACGGCGCGGACAAAGTTGGCCCCTTCGCCGGTGTGCCCTACGATGGCGCCGCTCCTGCCAACTGGGACCTCTATCAGGTGCCGGCCAAGCCCGGCGACACCGGTTGGTATAGCAACGATCCCCGATGGGCGCAGGAGTGGTATGCGCGCATCTACGACTTGGTCACGCGCTACCAGCCCGACCTGCTTTATAGTGACGGCGGATTGCCCTACGGGGAAGCGGGGCAGGACATCGTGGCCCAGCTCTATAACCTGAGTATCCAGAGGCATGGAGGAAAACAGGAGGCAGTCTATTGCTGCAAAAAAAACTACAATAGGACGAACTTTATTGATGGGTCATGCGTGCAGGATCTTGAGCGCGGAATCATGACGGATATCCAGCCTTCGCCGTGGCAGACCGACACTTCTACTGGGGAGTGGTTCTGGGTTCCCAACGACCGCTATCGGTCCAGCGACGACATCATTCATAGCTTGACAGACATCGTAAGTAAAAACGGCAACCTTCTTCTCAACGTCACCCTGCTGCCGGATGGAAGCCTTCCTCCGCCCATGGAGACGCTCCTCAGTGATTTGACCGACTGGATGAAGATCAACGGTGAGGCTATTTTCAGCACGCGCCCTTGGACGGTATACGGTGAAGGTCCGGCTGGATCCAAAGGAGGAGCGTTTCATGAGAGTTTCAAATTCAGCGGCAAAGATATTCGTTTCACCAGCAAGGATGGAGACCTTTACGCTACCACGCTCGGCTTGCCAACCGGGCCGGTGGTGATTCGTGCCTTGGCCCTAGGCTCTCTGCTCGTGAAGGGAAAACCAAGCTCCGTGACGCTCTTGGGAAACGCGCAAAAGCTGCAGTGGTCGCGCACTTTTGATGGACTCGTCATTCAACTGCCGTCCTCCCTGCCGTGTAAATCGGCTTTAAGTTTCAAGATCAGCGGCCTGACCACGGTTTCTAATCCCGACCCCGTCGCATTGGCGGCGTTGAAGAGTCGCTTAAGCCAACCTTAGCAGAAAATCGGCGGGCGATAAGGGCTGCGGCTTTCGAGCACAAGGCTCTCCGGTGGCGCGCAACAACCCGTGGCAACATGGCGAAGGGCCTATTCGATCCCGCGGGTTGGCCGCGACTTTGCCCGGACTACGTCCGCTGTTACCGTTCTCGTTCCCCTTTGTGTTCTCGATGGATTGAGAATGACAATAACGCAGAGGCATGCGTTACTTCGACGGGGGTCGAACCTCTTCAAATTCTGTGTGTCACCAGACAACGGAACTAACCGACCCGCTTTCCCCATGATTAAAAGTAGAGAATCAAAGCAGACAGAAACGGCCGCTGGACCGTTCATCTCAAAAATGCACCACGTTCGTTGGTGGATCGCGGGATTGATTTTTCTCGCGACGGTGATCAACCTTATTGATCGCCTTTCAGTTTCGGTGTTGGCACCGGTAATCCGCCAGCAACTTCATCTCACCAACCTTCTCTATGCTGAAGTTGGCACGTGCTTCCTGCTTGCTTATACGATCAGCCAGGGGCTCTCCGGGCTGATGCATGATCGCATTGGAGCCAAGCGAGGCTTTGCCGTATCGATCACCGTGTGGTCGACCGCCGCTCTTTTGCACGCGTTTGCTGCTGGTTTCACCAGTTTATGTTTCTTTCGGATTTTGCTTGGTCTAGGCGAGGGTGGAAATTGGCCTGGTGCGATCAAAGTTATTACCGATTGGTTCCCGCGCCGCGAACGAGCCTTTGCGCTGGGCATTGTCAATGGCGGCTCCTCAGTCGGTGCCATTGTTGCTCCACCGGTTATCGTTTGGCTTCAATTGCAATTCGGATGGCAGTCTGCATTTTTGGCGACAGGATTCCTAGGCTACATTTGGCTGGTGGTCTGGTTAATTTTCTACCGACCGTGTGAGGAACATCCCCGCGTCACCACCGAGGAGCTAAATCACATCCGTGAAAACCAAGGGCATACCCGAGGAGAACGTGCAGAAGGGGATAAATCATGTCCGCATCGCTGGACTACGCTTTTGACGATGCGTCCAGTCTGGGCTGTTGTCCTCGCACGCTTCTTCGTGGACCCGATCTGGTGGCTTTATATTCTCTGGCTGCCGGAGTATTTGAATAAGTCCCGCGGTATCAGCCTACAGCAAATAGGCGTGCTCGCACCCCTTCCGTTCATTGCTGCTGGTTTGGGTGGGCTTGTGGGCGGAGGCGCTTCCGGTTACTTGATCGGGCGAGGGTGGAGTGTAAACCGGGCCCGCAAGAGCGTAATCCTTTTTGCAGCATGCCTGATGCCCTTCGGGATCTTTGCAGCAAACGCGCAAACGACCGTTTCGGCCTTGATCTGGATAAGCGTCGTCACGTTTGGTTTTCAGGTTTGGATCAATAATGTGCAGATTCTGCCATCGGATATTTTTGCTTCTTCTCAAGTGGCTAGCGTCGCTGGCCTCGGTGGCGTTGGTGCTGGAATCGGCAGCATGGCCTTCACCATGACGACGGGGTGGGTCGTGGACCATTTTTCGTATACTCCGATCCTCATCACCGCTGGGATTCTCGGCCCGCTCGGCACGATCGTTCTCATAGCCTTGTTGGGCCGGATCGAACCCGTTCAGAACGAGCATTAGATCAATGGTCGGCCAGGGTGCCCTCGGGCAGCGTAGCAATCACCTCCGGCATAAGCGCAAGATGCGGTTTGCCTGAGAGGGATCGAAGTGCAACGATACCGAACGATGAACGCGAAAACCACTCCGATGCTTTTAACAATAATGGCCACGCTGGTCGGAGGATCGGTGATGGCAGCCGAACCCAATCTGCCAAAGCTGGGCATTCAAGCTTGGACTTTCAACAACTTGAGCCTCTCTGAGACCATCAACAAAGCCTCCGACTTAGGTATTCACTATATGGAGATATTTCCTGGTCAAACTTTAGGCGGGAACCTAAAGGGTAAGTTGGGACCCGATCTAGATGAAACGAACCAAAAAGCGCTCCTGGCGCTGGCCAAGAGCAAAGGCGTGACATTGGTCAGCGTTGGAGTCATTACACCTTCCGTTCAGGATTGGCCGAAGTGGTTCGCCTTTGCTAAAGCCATGGGTCTTCAAAATATTACGAGCGAACCCCCTCAGGATACATTGCCGATCGTTGACCAACTTTCGCGGCAATACGGCATCACCGTTGCCTTCCATAATCATCCCAAGCCCTCCCGCTATTGGGATCCCGCTATCGCGTTGACAGCCTTGCGGTCATACGGCCCAAATTTGGGAATCTGTGCCGATACCGGGCATTGGTCACGCTCGGGATTTATTCCCGTCGACTGTCTCAAGAAGGTGGAGGGTCGCATTTTGGAATGCCACTTTAAAGACCTCGATCAACAAAACGGATCGGGCCGGGATGTCGCTTGGGGGACTGGCACCTCCAACGCGAGCGGCCAACTGGCCGAATTGCGCCGTCAGGGCTTCACCGGCGTGATACTGATGGAGTATGAAAATCACCACGCAGGTTATGAGGACGATTTGCGCCGCTGCGTCACGTTCTTCAACTTAGCCATGCGAACCAGCCTCGGAGACCTCGAGGCCGGAAAAGTGCTCGCTCCCCCCATTCATTGAGCTGAGACTTACTATTAATGAGAGCGGCAGCGTGGTAACAACCATCGTAAGCCGCTCCTCAGATTGGCGCTTTGAACTCTTGTAACCAAACTATGGGAGGATTAACCTTTTGGCCTGCTGGAATCTAATCGCTAAAGGTAAATGGATCAAAATCCTCGGGACAGCGGCAGCTTGTTTGTTCACGCTGGCTGACTCCTTAGAGGCAGCAACTTCCACGCTGTTCTGTGCAAAGAAAGACGCGGCAGCGATGTTTGGGGCAGGCGATCTTTCCGCTGCGATGGCTCGGCAAGGCTACACCGTATCAGATGTTCAAGATTTGACCACGCTGACCGGAGGCACCGAGAATATCCGTATAGTCCTTGCCAAAAAGGGGACCTCGAGTGTTGAGGACGCGCTTGCAAAGGAAGGTGCGCCTCCCGTGCCCACCCTCCAGCCTCAGGGATATGCCTATCGTCTTACCACCTCCGGCACTCGGCGCACCTATTGGGTGATCGGGGCGGATGCGACCGGGCTCATGTATGGCGGCTTGGATCTGGCGAACTCCATCGCCATTAATGACCTGGGTTCAGTGTTCAATAGCGAGCATAATCCATATATCGTTCGCCGAGGTCTTCTCTACAATATTCCCTTGGACTGTCGCGCCCCGAACTATGGCGCCTCCGGTGATGCTTTTTCGGAGAATATAGAGGTGATGTGGGACTTTACCTTTTGGAAGGAGTTCCTGGATGATCTGGCGCGCGATCATCTGAATGTCATCTATCTGTGGACCCAGAACCCCTTCCCCGTCCTGGTCAAAGTGCCCGACTATCCAGAGGTCTCGTTGAGTGATGTCCAGAGGCCCACGATTCCGTTCACGGGTTCCACGTCAGGGACCGGGCTTACGCCCCCGGAGATGCTCAAAACCGCCGCCACGGTGAAGACGATGACCATCGAAGATAAAATTGCGTTCTGGCAGAAGGTGATGGCTTACGCGCACGATCGGGGGGTCTCGTTTTCGTTAAACACCTTCAATATCCATCTCTATTCCATGGAAGGAAAACATGGGATCACCAACAGCCTGAGCAATCCAAACACCAAGGATTACTTTAGAAAGGCAGTTGAGGCGATGGTATTAACCTACCCTTTTCTGGAGGAGATTGGGACGTATCAAGGAGAGGATATGAAAGGGAGCGATGAAGCCAGGCAGGCTTGGATTCATGACACCTACTATCAAGGTATCTTGGATGCCGAAGCGCAGCGGCCCGGCCGGCGGGTCAATTTTATGGATCGGGTGAGCAGTCCCAAGCAGATGGATGTGGCAGCGTCGACCTCTGGCGCCGATCCCGAAAGGTTCCACGCCTCCATCCGGTATGCGACGCAGATCTATACAACGCCAACCCCTCACTCCTTTGATTTTCTGCTAAGTCACGTGCCGAATGGAAGGCAAGTGTGGCTGGAGTTTAGAAACGAGTCTTTCTTTGCGTTCAGATTTGGTGACTGTGAATTCATCCGCTCACTAATAAAAGGAATCCCGACCAATAAGACTTATGGGTTTCTCTGGGGAAGTAACGGATACATGTACGGACGGGAGTTTATTAGTACTGACCCAGACAGTCCCCGCCAATCCTTGTCGAAAAAGATGTGGTACAATTTCATGCTACTCGGGCGTCTAGCCTATGATCCGGGCCTCTCGACGAGCCTCTTCCAAAAAACCATTGCTAATAAGTTTCCTGAGGTGAGCGGTCCGGCCCTTTACGATGCCTGGGTGGCCGCTTCCAAGATTATTCCCGTGGTTAATCGTTTCCACTTTTCCAATACGGGCGGGGCAGACTGGATGTGGTATCCGGAAGCATGCATGAACCAGCGGGAAAATACGATTTCCAACTTTATCGGCAGTCGCACTATCGACTCCACCATGATGAACATCGGCGCCTACCGCGACAAACTGGCGGGCGGGCTGGCAATGGGTTCAGCCATCACACCTCTGCAAACGGCTCAACAACTGAATGACTATGCCGACGCCGCTTTGCAGAGCGTTGACCAGATGGATCCGGGTCCAAACAAAGAGCTTCGTTTAACCATCGGCGATATCCGCGCTATGGCGTATCTCGGGTATTATTATTCGGAGAAAATTCAGGGTGCCACCGAGAAGGCCATCTATGATCAGGATCCGGCCTCGCATGCCGAATTTAAACAGAAGGCGATTGATCATCTAAGGTTGGCCGCAATGCATTGGAGGACCTATGCCGCTGCGTTCGCGCAGTTGTATAAGCCGCAGTGGCTGTCCCGGATTGGCCCAGGAGGAGGCTCTGCCTCGGCGTATGTCGATGTAAAGCAACTGTTCGCGACGGCGCTCACCGACCTTAAGATCGCCAGAGGGAGTGATCTGGATGCTTCGACCACCCCAACCGCCAACGGTAGTATTTTAGAGGCGGAGAAGGCGCGATTTCGAGCAGGTTTGGTAACAACCCGTCTGAGCGGATTCACCGGAACCGGCGCGGTCGAGTTCACACGCGCAACTAATGGAACGATCGAGTGGAACTATTTTGCCGCCCAGCCTGGGTCCTACTCGTTAGAATTCCGCTATTCAATGGCAAGCGGAAACGTTCCGGCCACCTTGTCCCTCAACGGAAAACAGGTCGACGGGGAGTTGTCATTCTGGACGACGGGAAACTCATGGCAATCTGAAACCCGGCACCTCCCGCTCGTTTCGGGACCGAACGTGATCAAACTCAGCTTTAGGACACCTAGAACGCTCCTCGTGGATCACCTTAATGTTGTAGCGAGTTGTGAAAGAGTTTTAGCTCCTCCGCAAAAACGCTGACAGTTGCGCGAAAAAATGAGCCCTGCTTTTTGGAGAAAGTTCCCAATTGTGAGGAACTTCTAAAATTGGCTCCAGCGGTAGGATTTGAACCTACGACCAATCGGTTAACAGCCGACCGCTCTACCACTGAGCTACGCTGGATTTAAAAATTGCCGCCGAGAGAAACCTTCGCACTTCGCTGCGGCCTCGCGGTGGCTTTACTGCTAGCTTTTGCTGCTCCCGGGGTCAAGCTGGTTCACGACTACGCACCAAAGTTTCTGCAGGTCAGGTGCAGAGGATCGTGAGCTTTTTGGGGCCATGCGCGCCGAGGACGAGGATGCGTTCAATGTCGCCAGTGCGGCTCGGCCCGGTGATGAATGAGAAAAAGCTGGGCATCGCGGGCGCGTATTTTTTTTGCAAAACTGAAATTGCTGCGCTGAGGTCGGGCACGAGCTGCGCGCGGCTCGCGAGCACGATGTGATGCGGCGGCAGCACCGAAAGCGCGCGGCCGCCGGCACTGCGGGTCGAGACGAGGATGCTGCCCGTTTGCGCGACGAGAGCGTCGCACTCGGTGATGCCGGCATCGCAGTTTTCGAGCTCGCGAACGTCGTAGCCGGGATCGGTTTCGACGACCGGCAGCTTCAGTGTTTCGCGAGCAAAGTTCGTAAGTTCGCCCCGATGGATCCCGACTTTTTCCCATCCTTCGCGGTTGCGGATTTCCGACAAGCGCCGCGCAAGTTCATCGCGCGATGCGACGAGGCGAAAGTCGGCACGAAGCTCGATGGAGTGGGCGCGGAACATTTCCACTTGTTCCACCAAAGTTTCACCTGCGTGCGGAAGCCAGCGTGAGAAGGAGTTCGGCTGCTCCACTGGCGCACGCGACGGCGGCGCATCGGTATGCGAGTGGGGATGCGGCGCGCTGAGCGTCAATGCTTCGCGGATGCGACCGAGGATTTTTTCGCGTTCGCCGTTCATTTTTTCGGCTGACGATTTTTCCAAATCTCGCTGAAAGTTTCCGTCGCCACGTCGGGCAGATCACGCGTCTTCGTCCATGCGAACGCCGGGTCGAGCGGCGTGCCTTTCACGAGCGGATGAAACTTTTGCGCGAAGCGCGCGAGACGCTGGCTGAGGCTCCAAAGCGCCGGCCGCTTCATCACGAATGCGAAGCCGGCGAACGCGAGCGATTCCCACCAGACCGGTTTTTGGCGCATCGCGTTCCGGCGATTGCGCAGCAGATGATGATGGAGATCGATCTTCACTGGGCACGCCTCGGTGCAGGCGCCGCAGAGCGACGATGCGAAGGAAAGATGTTTCCAATCCTGCAATCCGCGCAGGTGCGGCGTGATGACGGAGCCGATCGGGCCTTGATAAGTCGCACCGTAAGTGTGGCCGCCGACGTTGCGATAGATCGGGCAAACGTTCAGGCACGCGCCGCAGCGGATGCAATGAAGCGCATCGCGCTGCTCGGGATCGGCGAGCAATTGCGTGCGCTGGTTGTCGAGCAGGACGACGTGAAATTCCTCGGGGCCGTCGCTTTCGCCCGGCTGGCGCGGACCGCCGTAAAGCGAGTTGTATCCGGTCATCGCCTGGCCCGCGCCCGCGGTGCCGAGCAGCGGTAAAAAAAGCGCGAGGTCGTCGAGCCGCGGCAAAATTTTCTCTATTCCGAGCAGCGCGATGTGCACCTTTGGCAGCGCGCAAGTCAGCCGCGCATTGCCCTCGTTTTCGGTGATCGAGATCATCCCCGTTTCCGCGATCGCAAAGTTCGCACCGCTGATGCCGATGTCGGCCGTGATGTATTTTTGACGCATCACGCGCCGCGCGATCATCGTCAATTCCTCCGGATCGCTCGTCGGCGCGCTGCCGAGTTCTTTTTCAAAAAGCGCGCTGATTTCGCCGCGCGTGAGATGCATCGCGGGAAAAACAAAATGATACGGCGCCTCGTGCCGCAACTGCACGATGTATTCGCCGAGATCGGACTCGACGACATCGAAGCCAGCCTGCTCCAGCGCTTCGTTCAAATGGATTTCCTCGCCTGTCATCACCTTGCTTTTGATGATCGAACGCGCATTTTTTTCGCGGACAATTCCGATGATGATTTCGCGCGCCTGCGCGCCGGTGCTGGCCCAATGCACCTTCGTCCCGCGAGCTGCGATTTTGTCCGCAAACTCCACGAGATACTTGTCGAGATGATTGACCGCTTCCCACTTGATTTCCGCGCCCGCCTGCCGCGCGCCCTGCCAATCCTGATACTTCGCCTTTCGCGCATCGCGCGCCGCCTCATATTTTTTCAGCGCCGTGTCGATAAGCGCGCGGTGCCGCAGATCGTGCGTCAGCCGCTCCGCGTCATTCTTGAATTGTTCGGCGTTCGTCCGGGCCACTTTTTATGCGCGCGAATTCAAGATTTCCGCGAGGTGCAAAGTTCGCATCGGCCGGCCTTCGCGGTCGAGCAAACCTTGCATCTGCATGTTGCAGCTCAAGTCGTTGGAGACGATAAAATCCGCGCCGGTCTCGCGCGCGGAGGCACATTTCACTTCGCCCATCGCCGTCGAAATCATCGGGAATTTTGCCGCGAAAGTTCCGCCAAAGCCGCAGCAATTTTCCGCCTCGCGCATCTCGATCAACTCCAATCCGCGCACCTTCGCGAGCAATTCGCGCGGCTGCTTTTTATTGCCGAGCTCGCGCAATCCGTGACAGCCATCGTGAAAAGTTACTTTCGCCGGAAACTGCGCGCCGAGGTCCGTCACGCCAAGTTTCGTCACTAAAAAATCGGAGAACTCGTAAGTTTTTTCCGCGAGCGTTTCCGCACGCGCGGCGCGTGGAGTTTCGGCAAAAAGTTGCGGGTAGAATTTCTTGATCATCGCGCCGCACGAGCCGGAAATGACGACGAGCGCCTCGGCGGCCTGCAAGCGGTCGAGCACTTTCGTGGCGATATCGCGCGCCGGATTCCAGTAGCCGGAATTAAACGCCGGCTGTCCGCAGCAGGTGATTGCGTCGGGACATTCCACTTCGTGACCGAGCCGCTCGAAAATCTCCACGACATCCATCGCGACTCGCGGATAAAACAGATTGACGAAGCATGGAACGAACAGCGTGATTTTCACTCCGTTAAACTTTTGCGCATCGCCGGAACCTCACCGCAAAAACGCCTCGTGCAAGCCGCCATCCACCGTGATGACCTGGCCGGTCGTTTTGCTGAGTCGATTGCTCACGAGCAGAAAATACGCTTCGGCCTGATCCGCGGGCGTGATCGGCGATTTCGTCAAAGTCCGATCGGCGTAAAATTGCGCAAGTTTCGTCACGAGCGATTCCGTCGCCTCATCGTCCTTGTAAGGGATGTTGTATTTTGCGAGCGAGCCTATGACGCGGTCGCGCGGGAACATCGCGGAGCCTTGCACGACGGTCGCCGGCGCGACGCCGTTGACGCGCACGAGCGGCGCGAGCTCGATCGCCAGCTCGCGCACGAGATGATTTGCGGCCGCCTTCGACGTGTCGTAAGCGACGCTCCCTTTTTTCGCGACGACTGCATTCGCGCTGGTCGTCAGCACGAGCGCGCCTTTCAGGCCTTGTTCTTTCCACGTCTTGAAAGCTTCGTCGGCGACGAGATAAAGGCCGGTGACATTGATGCCAAAAGTCAGCGCCCATTTTTCATCCGGAATGTGTCCCGTCGTGTCGCTCGCGACAAAAATTCCGGCAGTGACTTCGATGGAATCAAACCCGCCATACGCCAGCGCGACCTCGTCGAGCATCGCGCGGATGCTTGCGCGGTCAGTGATATTTGCGGCGAGTCCAATCGCCGGGCCGCAGCCACTGATGCCGCTGCCCGCGACGCCGATGCCCTGCCCGAGTTTGTCGGTGATTCCTTTCGCGGTCGCCTCCGCGGAAGCTTGATTGAGATCGACCGCGACAATGTGCGCGCCTTCCTTCACGAGCCGATGCGCCGTTTCTTTTCCGATGCCCGAGCCCGCGCCGATGACGATATGCACCTGCCGCGCGAGCTCTTTTTCCGCGGGCATCCGCTGCAATTTCGCCTCCTCGAGCAGCCAATATTCAATGTCGAACGCCTCCTGCTGCGGCAGCGCGATGTATTCGTCAATCGCCTCCGCGCCGCGCATCACCTCAACTGCGCAGTTGTAAAACTCCGCCGTCACGCGCGATTCCGATTTGTCCTTGCCCCACGCGATCATGCCGAGGCCGGGAATTAAAATCACTGTCGGGTTCGGATCGCGCATCGCCGGCGAGTTCGCGTGTTTGCATTTTTCGTAATATTTCGCGTAGTCCTTGCGGTAACTTTCCAGGCCGCTCGCGAGCACTTTTTTCAACGCCGCGAGATCGTCTTTCTGCGGATTCCAGTCGACGTAGAGCGGCTTGATTTTCGTCCGCAAAAAATGATCCGGGCAGCTCGTGCCCAGCTCCGCGAGCCGTTCCGCGTCTTTCGAGTTTACGAAACGCAAAATTTTCTCGTCGTCCTGAATCGTCCCGATGAAACGCTTTTGCTGCGAGACCTGTCCGCGCAGCCACGGCAAAATTTGTGCGAAAATTTCGCGGCGTTTCACCTCGTCGAGCGTCTGGTATTTTTGTCCGCCAAAAGTTTTCTCGCCTTTGTCGTGAGCCGCGATGTATTGCGCGGCTTTTTCGATCAGCGTCAGCGTCAGCTCGTAGCATTCCTTGTCGTCATTCGCCCAATTGATCAGGCCGTGCTGGCCCATGATGATGCCTTTTGCGTTCGGGTGCTCGCGACAGATTTTTTGCATTTCGAGCCCGAGCTCGAATCCGGGCCGCAGCCACGCCGTGTGCACGACTTCGTCGCCGTAAATTTCTTTCGTCAACTTCACCGAATTTTTCGACGCCGCGATCGAGATCGCCGCATTCGGATGCATGTGATCCACATGTTTAAACGGAATAAAACTGTGCAGCGGCGTGTCGATCGAAGATGGGCGCGGGTTGAGATTGAAAGTCGTGTGCATATACATGCCGACCATTTTGTCCTCGGCATCAGTCTTCGGGCCTTTCTCCGGCGCGGCTGCGTAAAGCGGTTGCAGCGAAAGCAGCTTGTCCTGATAGAGCGACGAAAAATTTTCGCGAAGCGAAGTCCGCAAATCGCCGCCCGAGCCTTTCACCCAAAGCACTTCGATTTCGCGGCCGGTCAACGGATCGACCTGCATGATTTTCGACGAAGTGTTTCCGCCTCCGGTGTTCGTGATGCGCTGGTCGGAGCCGAGAATATTCGAGCGATAAATCAAGCGGCCGACGGCGTCGAGCGACGCGGCTTTCGTGTCGTCCCAAAGATAATTGACGTGTTCGTATTTTTTCATGTGAGGAGGTTGAGTTTGGAAAATCGCTCCGAAGCTTCGCGCCAATCGGCCGCGTCTGCTGGAGAAAAAGTTTGCACGGGAAAAGATTCCGCGACCACGCGGCGCAACTCGCTCAGCGAGCGAAGCTGCCCGAGCGCAATCGCCTGGATGAGCACGTTCCCGATCGCCGTCGCCTCGACCGGCCCGGCAAAAACTTCGCGCTCGATTGCATTCGCGGTGAATTGATTGAGCAAAGAATTTTTGCTGCCGCCGCCGACGACGTGCAGCCGGCGGATCGTGCGGCCCGTGATTTTTTCGAGTTGATCGAGCGTCCGCCGATACAAAAGCGCGAGACTTTCCACGATGCAGCGACCGAACGCGCCCGGCTCTTCGGGCACTGGCTGCGCGGTTTCGCGGCAATAGCTCACGATTTTTTCCGGCATATTTCCCGGCTTCAAAAATCGCGCTGCGTTCGGATTGATCAGCGAACGAAACGGCGTCGCTGCCTGCGCGCGGTGCGTCAATTCCGCGTAATCGAGCTCGCCATTTTGCTGCGCCCAAGTGCGCCGGCATTCCTGCAAAATCCAAAGTCCGATGATGTTTTTTAAAAAGCGAACGCTGCCGCCAAAGCCGAGCTCGTTCGTGAAATTATGCTCGCGCGCGGCGTCGTTGATGAGCGGCTCTGGCAGCTCGACTCCGATCAGCGACCAGGTGCCCGATGAAAGATACGCCCAATCGTCGCCATCGCCCGCGGGCACTGCCGCGACGGCCGCGCCGGTGTCGTGCGAGCAGGTCGCAATGACCTGCACTTCATCCGCGAAATCAAGTTCCGCGGCGACTTCCGGCAGCAGCGGCCCGAGCTTTGCGCCGGACGGGACAACGTCTGGAAAAATTTGCGCGGGAATCGAAAAAGTCTCGATCAACTTTTGCGACCACGTGCGCGTGCGCGGATTGTAAATCTGTGTCGTGCTCGCCATGCTTTCCTCAGCGCAAGCCACGCCGCAGAAAAGAAAATTCAGGTAATCGGCGATGTTCAGAAACTTTTCCGCAATTTTCAGCAGCTCCGCATTCTGTTGCACATCGGCAACGAGCTGATAAACCGTGTTAAACTGCATGAACTGAATGCCTGTCTCGGCAAAAATCAGCTCCGACTTTGGCAGCGACGCCGCGAAAGTTTCATCCGTGCGCGCATCGCGGTAATGATACGGCAGCGCGAGCAGTGGCTGGCTCGCATTGAAAAGCGCGTAATCGACGCCCCAAGAATCGACGCTCAAACTTTCGACGGCAATTTTGCGCGCGGCGACTTTGCAAAGTCCGATTTTGAGTTCTTCAAAAATCCGCAGCACGTCCCAGCGCAACGTTCCAAAAATCCGCGCGCCGCCATTGGCAAACCGATGGATTTCCTCGAGCTCAAGCCGCCCGCCGCCGAGCGTGCCGAGGATTACGCGGCCGCTTTCTGCGCCGAGATCACACGCGATGTAACGTCGTTCGATCATGCGTGGGAATGCGGCGTCGGGATTTTTTCGTGTGCTCCGCGATCCATTCGGGACGCGCAGTTTCGCGCCGTGCGCCGCCTTTTTGCAAACTAAAACCCGGCGATTATTTCAGCTTCGGCGCGGCTTCGGGAAAAAGTGCGTCAGTCACGCGGACGAGCTCGATCGTGAGCTCCTCGGTGCGGCGATTGATCGCGGCGTCGCTGAAAAGTTTTTCGTCCGTTTTCGCCGGAGGCGCATAAACAAAGCGCGGGATGATGACGCAGTGGTAGTCAAGCATGAGCGTATTCGCGAATGGCATGACGCTCATGTAGCTGCCGTGGCCGCCTGCGGCGCAGACGAAGCCGACGATTTTTCCTTCCCACGCGTCGCCGGTCAGCTCGACGAGATTTTTCGCGGCGGCGTTGACGTCGTAGTTGTAAATGGCGGTCGCCAAAATGACGCCGCGCGCCTCCGCGATCCGAGCTGTGAGTGCGATGACGTTGGGATCGGAATAGCAGGCGCCGGCGTCGCACATCGGCAATGGGATTTGCGCGAGGTCGATGAAATCGGCGTCAAGGTTTTTGGCGGCGAGATGCTGCTGTGCGATTTTTCCGACGATGCGGCTGCGGCTGTTTGGATTGAGGCTGCAACTGATGACGAGGTAGCGCATGGCCGATCAAATGAACTGCGCCGCGCGCGGCGCAATCATTTTCGCACCGCCGCGAACGCCGCGATGTCATCGTGAAATGGCGCGCCGTCGGCGTGCGCGTAGGCTTTTTCAATGACGCTCGCGAGAAACTTTTGCGCCGAGCCGTGCGCCGCGCCGAGCTGCTGCGCGAGCGCGCGCTGGGTCAGCCGGCTTCCCGCGCGATTCTGCACTTCGTAAAGTCCGTCGGTGTAGAGCAGCACCGCGTCGCCTTCCTCGAGTTCGTGCGCATGCTCCTCGCAGCCGTTGTGGCCATTGACGCCGAGTGGCGGCCCGGAGGAAGGCGCTTCGTCAATGCGGCCATTGCTCCGCGCGATGAGCAGCGGCGGATGGCCCGCGCCGCAAAACGTGACGCTGCCGGCGTCGGCCGCGAGCACGAGACACGCGGCGGTCATGAACGAGCGGCCTTTGAAAATGCCCTGAAATTCTTTGCTCACATTATCCATCACCGCGGCCGCGGAAGTCAGTTCCGACGCGGCGTGGCGAAATAACAGCTTGCTCAACGTTGTCAAAAGCGCCGCGGATGCGCCGTGGCCGGTCGCATCGGACATCCACGCGAGCAGCGAGCCGTCGCGCGCTTTGACCCAATCGTAAATATCGCCGCCGACCTGGATGAGCGGATGATAATGCGCGGCAAATTCCCAGCCCGGCAGCGCCGGCAGCCGCGACGGCAAAATCGCCTGCTGCGTTAGCTGCGCGGCCTCGAGATCGCGCTCGTGCTCGCGGCGCCATTTCTCGAGCTCGCGGTTCTGCTCCGCCAATTGCTCTCGCAACGCGTAGAGGTGCAGGTGCGTGTCGATTCGCGCCTTGAGCACGGCGGGATTGACCGGCTTTGTGACAAAATCATTCGCGCCGGCGCGCAGGCATTCGACCTCGTGCGTCGCATTCGAATGCGCAGTGAGCAGGATGATCGGGATTTGCGCGACCGCCGGATTCGGATCGCTGCGCACGATTTCGCACACCTGCGCGCCGTTGAATTCCGGCATTTCATAATCGAGCACCAGCAGCGCCGGCCCGCTATTTTCCAGAATTTGCAGCGCCTCGGGACCATCGCGGCAATCGATGGTATCAAATCCGACGCCCTCCAGCGCGCGCACCAGCAGCCGCCGGCTCAGCGCATCATCGTCGACGATGAGGATTTTCAAGGAGTCCATCACGCGTTTGTTTTATAATCGAAACATCCGGAAAAAACGCGGCTTTTCCTTCCGCGTATGCTCCGCGCGCCGTTCGGCATTGACCGCGCCAGCCCCTTCCGCGTAGCCATCTCGCATGGCGAATGTCGTTTTCCTCTGGCACATGCACCAGCCGTATTACGTCAATCCCGCCACGCGCACCGCGATGATGCCGTGGGTGCGCCTGCACAGCGTCAAGGGCTACCTCGACATGATTTCGGTGATCGAGGATTTCCCCGGCATCCGCGTGAATTTCAATCTCACGCCCGTCCTGCTTTTGCAGATCAAAGAACTCATCGATGGCGAAATCACCGATCGCTGGCTGGAATGGGCGCGCACGCCGGCGGCGGATTTAAACGACGACGAAAAGTTCGCGATTCTCGACAACTTTTTCAAAATCCACTGGGACAATCTCGTGAAGCCGTTCCCGCGTTACTGGGAATTGTTGCACAAACGCGGGCAGACGTTTTACGCCGACGAAGTGCGGCGCGGCCTCCGTTATTTCACCACGCAGGAATTTCTCGACCTCCAAGTCTGGTTCAACCTCGCCTGGTGCGGCTACACCGCCGACAAACTTTTTCCCGAGCTGAAAACGCTGCGCGCGAAAGGTCGCGACTTCACCGAAGGCGAAAAGCAGCGCGTGCTCGACATCCATCTCGAGATCATGCGGCTCGTCTTGAAAAAATACGCGGACGCCGAGGCGCGCGGGCAGGTCGAGCTGACGACCACGCCATTTTTTCATCCGATTTTGCCGCTCGTTTACGATTCAGAGTTTGCTGAACGTTGTTTACCGGGCCGTAAATTTCCGCCGCGCTTCCATTGGCCGCAAGACGCCGCTGCGCACCTGACGCTCGCCGTCGAGCAGCACGAAAAACTTTTCGGAAAAAAGCCGCGCGGCTTGTGGCCGAGCGAAGGCTCGATCGCGCCCGAGTTGATCCCGCTGATGCAGCAGGTCGGCATCCAGTATTTTTGCAGCGACGAGGAAAACCTTTTCAATTCGCTCAAGCGCGATCCCGCTTATCAAAACGCGCACGTCGATCATCTCGAGCTTTTCCAAGGCTGGCGCATCCGGCACGACGGCGCGTCCGTCAACGGCGTTTTCCGCGAGAAGCCGCTCTCCGATTTCATCGGTTTCATGGCCGCGAAAAACGACGCCGTTCAAGCTGCCACTCATCTGCTGCACCATCTCACGCACATCGCCAGCCTCGTCCCGCACGACACCGGCCTGGTCTCTCTGATCCTCGACGGCGAAAATGCGTGGGAAACTTTTGCCGATGGCGGCGAAGCCTTTCTGCGCGGGCTCTACGGCGGCATCGAGCGCGAGAGCGAGCGGCTCACGAGCTGCACGATCGAGGATTATTTTCAGCGAAATCCGCCGCGCAAGGAATTGACGACGCTCCACACCGGCTCATGGATTTCGAGCAATTTCGACATCTGGATCGGCGAGGAAGAGGAGAATCGCGCGTGGGAATTGCTCGGAAAAGCGCGCGCATTTCTGCAAACCCAAATCGACGCCGGCCATCTCACCGTCGAACAGCAAAGCAAAGCGCTGCTGGAAATCTACGCGGCGGAAGGGAGCGACTGGTTCTGGTGGTATGGCCCGGATTTCCACACGGATAATGACGATTTATTTGACGAACTTTTCCGGCAGCACCTGAAAAATGTTTACGCGATTTGCGGCGTGCTCATCCCGGTCGATCTCGAAATCCCGATCACGCGCGCAAAGGCCGTGCAAATTTACGAGCGGCCCACCGAGCTCATCCACCCGCACATCGATGGCCGCGCGAGTTCCTTTTTTGAATGGATTGGCGCCGGCAGCTACGAGCCGGGCAGCGAGCAGGGAGCCATGTATCGCGCGGAGCGGATTTTGGAAAAAATCCATTTTGGCTTCAGCGAGGAGTCGCTTTTTCTGCGGATCGATTTTGTAAAATTGCCGCCAGACACGTCGTTAACGCTCGTTTTTTTTGAACCGCGCGACTTTGTTTTCAAAACAAAACCGCTCACGCGAAACGGCGCGACGGGATTCGGGATCATTACGCCCGGCGGCGTTGAGCTGCGGCGCGACACCATCGCCGCAGGGGAAATCCTCGAATGGGAAATCGCGCTGCTCGATCTGGCGCTCAAGCCCGGCGCGCCAGTCGCCTGGCAGGTGCGCGTCGAGCAAAATGGAATCGCGCGCGAGACGTATCCCGAGGCCGGCCCGATCCAGCTCACGGTGCCGACCGCGGAATTTGCTGGGCGAAACTGGATCGTCTGACGCTCAGGCGCGCGGATGAAATTTATGATGCACGGCCTTGAGCCGCTGCTGATCGACGTGCGTGTAGATCTGCGTCGTCGAGATGTCCGCGTGTCCGAGCATTTCCTGGATGATGCGCAAATCCGCGCCGTTGCTGAGCAGATGCGTCGCAAAGGAATGCCGCAGCAAATGCGGGTAAATATTTTGCTCCAGTCCCGCGTGTTTCGCGCTCCGTTTTAAAATCTGCCAGATCCGCACCGTCGTTAATTTTCCGCCGCGCGTGGAAAGGAAAACTTCGCTGCCAGTCCGCTTTTTCACCAGCGTCGGCCGCTCGCGCTCGAGGTAATTTGCGATCGCCGCGCACGCTTTTTTTCCGACCGGGACGATTCGCGTTTTGTTTCCCTTTCCGGTCACGCGAATCGCATTTTCATCGAGCGAAAGATTTTCGAGACGCGCGTTCGCGAGCTCCGAAATGCGCAGCCCGCTAGCGTAAAGCAGCTCCGCCATCGCGCGGTCGCGCAGGCCGAGCGGGGCATTCGTTGGAATGCTTTCGATGAGCCGTTCGACGTCGATTTCATTCAGCGTCTCCGGCAGATAACGCTCGATGCGCGGCAGCGGCAAAAACTCCGCCGGATCGCGCTCGATGCGTTTCCTCACGAATAGAAATCGGAACAAAATTTTGATCGCGACGGCGATGAGTTTAATCGAGCCCGCCGCAAGTCCGCCGCGTTTTCGAACCGCCAAATATTCCGTGATCTCAGCGAGCGTTACGTCGCGGGGATCGGATATTTTTTTGGCGCGCGAAAGCCATTGCGCGAATTCCTCGAGCGACCGCCTCGTCGAGAGTTGGTAATTTTCCGAAAGGCCGCGCTCAGTCGCGAGATGGAATAAAAAATCGTCGATCGCAGCCTGCATCACGCAAGTCTCGATCCGGTCAATCGTTCGAAAGCCTCGAGATATTTCTCGCTGGTTTTTCGCACCACCGTTTTCGGCAGCGAAGGCGCCGGCGGCGTTTTTTCCCAGTCGAGCGCCTCGAGATAATCGCGCACAAATTGTTTGTCGAAACTCGGCGGATTCATATCGAGCGAGTAGCGGTCGGCTGGCCAGAAACGCGAAGAATCAGGTGTTAAACACTCGTCGATCAAGATGAGTTCGCCATCGCACATGCCGAACTCGAATTTGGTATCGGCGACGATGATCCCGCGGGACTTTGCATACTCGCGCCCATTTTCGTAAATGCGGATGCTCAGGTCGCGGACGCGCGTCGCGATTTTGTCGCCCACGAGATCGCGCGCTTCGTCCCAAGAGATGTTTACGTCGTGACCCGTGGCCGCCTTTGTCGATGGCGTGAAAAGGTTGCGCGGCAACTGTTGCGCCTGCCGCAAACCGGCCGGCAGCCGCTGTCCGCAAATCATCCCGGACTTTTGATAATCGTTCCACGCCGAGCCTGCGAGATAGCCGCGCACCACGCATTCGATGCGCAGCGGCTCGGTTTTTTTCACGATCATTGCGCGACCGCGGAGCTCTTTTTCGAGGCCTTTGAGCGACTGGGGAAAGGCGTCAAAGTCCGCAGCGATGACATGATTTTTCACGAAGTCGAATTTTTGAAACCAAAACGCGGAAAGCTGCGTGAGCACTGCTCCCTTGCGCGGAATTGGGTTCGGCAAAATGCAGTCGAACGCCGAGATGCGATCTGTCGCCACGAATAGGAATGAGTCGCCGAGATCAAAAACCTCGCGAACCTTGCCGCTCGCGACTTTCCGCAAGCCCTCCAATTCACATTCAATCACATCCATCGCCGGAAAAATGGGGAAGCTGACGCGACAGGTCGGAAATTAGCAAATGAAATCAGTCGGGAACTTTGGCGCGCAGTTTTTTCGTAGCGCCGCGCCGTTTTTTCCCCTCGAGCATCCGTTCTTTCAACCCGCGCGGACGCGGGGAATTTGTCCGCCGCTTTTTCGCGCGCGCCGCCACACGCGCCTGCCTGCGATCCTGCTCGCGCTGCTCGAGTAAGGCGAGCAGCCGCTCGCGCGCGAGCTGCCGGTTCATCGATTGCGAACGTGAATCCTGCACGGTCACTGCGAGGCCGCTCGGCCGATGACGAAGTGTGACAGCGGTTGACACTTTATTAACATGTTGTCCGCCCGGCCCGGACGAGCGCGCGAAGCTTTCCTCCAGATCTTCCTCGCGAATGCCGAGTCGCGCCCAGCGTTTGCGCACCGCCTCTTTCGCGGATTGTATCGGCGTGGATGAATTCATAACTTTGACGCCATGGAGGTTATCATCAAAGCGACTGCCGATGAAGCTTCGCTCGAGGCCGCACAAATTTTCGCACGGCAAATTCGCGAGAAACCGACAATCGTGCTCGGCCTCGCGACCGGTTCAACGCCTCTGCAATTTTACCGCGAACTCGTCGCGATGCATCGTAATGGCGCGATCGATTTTTCAAAAGTGACGACGTTCAACCTCGATGAATACGTCGGCCTCGATGCGGATCACCCGCAGTCTTACGCGCATTTCATGCGGGAGAATTTGTTTTCAAAAATCAATGTTCCCGCGGCCGCGATCCGCATTCCAAGCGGCGTCGCGCCAGATCTCCCGCGACATTGCGAGCAGTATGAAAAGGCGATTCGCGACGCGGGTGGTATCGATCTGCAACTGCTCGGCCTCGGCTCCGATGGACATATTGGATTCAACGAACCGAGCTCATCGCTCGCATCGCGCACACGCCTGAAAACGTTGACGGAACGGACGATCGCGGACAACGCGCGCTTTTTTTCATCGCTCGACGACGTGCCGCGCCACGTCATCACGATGGGCGTCGGCACGATCATTGAAGCGCGCCATTGCGTGGTGCTCGCGTTTGGCGAAAAAAAGGCGGAGGCGTGCGCGGCGACTATCGAGGGACCGATCACGGCGAGCGTGCCGGCATCGATTTTGCAAATGCATCCGCGCTGCACGCTGCTGCTCGACGAAGCGGCTGCGGCAAAGTTGCGCCGCGCGGATTATTACCACTGGGTTTACGAAAACAAACCTGCGTGGCAGCGCGTATGATTTTTAAAAATGCGCGCGTGATTTTGGCGGAGCGTATTCTGCCGGGAGCGCAGTTGAAAATTGCGGATGGAAAAATTTTGGGGATGACCGCGGAGCCTCTGGCAGCGGGCATTGGCGAGGAAGTCCTCGATCTCGGTGGCAATTATCTCGCGCCCGGTTTCATCGATTTGCACATTCACGGCGCGCTGCGGCGCGACACGATGGAGGCCGATGCGGCGGCGCTGGAAACAATCTGCCGCTTTCACGCCGCTGGCGGCACGACCTCTCTCGCGCTGACGACGATCGCCGCGACACTTCCCGAGATTTTGCAGGCTGTTAACGCTGCGAAAGCATTCCAGGAAACAGTGCACGGCGGAGCAAACGTGCTCGGCGTTCATCTTGAAGGACCATATTTTTCACCCGCAAAACCGGGCGCGCACCGGCGCAATTTGATCCGCAACCCGCAGCGTGAGGAGTATGAACAACTGTTCGAACACGCCGACGCGATCACGCAAATGACGCTCGCACCCGAGCTGCCGGGCGCGCTCGCGCTCATTGACGCGCTGTGCGCGCGCGGCATTCGCGTCAGCGGCGGACACAGCGATGCGTGGGACGAAGATGCCTGCGCGGCCTTTGTTCATGGGCTTCGGCAGGTCACGCATACTTTTAATTGCATGTCGTCGGCGCGGCATCGCGGACCGTGGCGCGTGGCGGGATTGCTCGAGGTCGCGCTGAGCGAGCCAGAAATTTTGTGCGAGCTGATTGCGGATGGACGCCACGTTTCGCCGACTTTGATGCGAATGCTTTACCAGGCAAAAGGTCCCGATGGAATCTGCCTCGTCACCGATGCGACAGCGGGCGCGGGATTGGCGGAAGGCGAGCATTTCCAGCTCGGCGAAATTGACTGCGTGGTGCGCGACGAAGTCGGCCTGATTTCCGACGGCGGCGCGCTCGCGGGCAGCACCGCCACAATGATCCGGCTGGTGCGCAACATGGTGGAACTCGCAGGCGTTTCACTCGTCGAGGCGGTGCGAATGGCGACGCTGAATCCCGCGCGCGCGCTCGGTCTCGAGACGCGGAAAGGCCAGCTCGCGGAAGGCGCTGACGCCGATTTCATCGTGCTTTCGCAGGAACTCGAAGTTTTGGAAACATGGCGCGGAGGAGAAAAAATTCACACGCTCACAACATGAAAACCGAATATCTCACTAGCTCGCGCGACGGCCACTCGCTCGATATTTTTACAGACGTTGAAAATGGTCTGCGCATAGAGGTGACGCGGCACGGCGCGGAACTCGTGAGCGTGGCGCGGCGCGATGCGCGCGGCGAATGGATCGGATTTTTGTATCGCGACGGCGACGTGTCGCGAGCCGCGGAAGGCTGGAACAATCACGCGACGGTGATGGGTTATTATTTGCACCGGATAAAAAACGAGCGCTCGATTTATCGCGGCCACGAGATCCGTGGCGGCACGCATTCGTTTTTGCGACACAAGGATTTTGCGGCGCCGGAATTTGCGACTGATGAAAAGTCGGCTTCGCTCAGCTATCGCATCGGACCCGAGCAAATCGAGGCGCACGAATATCCGTTTAAGGTCGCGTTGACTCTCCGTTATACATTGGAAAATGCGCGTCTGCGCGTCACTTTCACGTTTGAAAATTTCGAGCCGGAGTTGCCGACGCATGTGCAGTTCGGCCTGCATCCTGGCTTCGCGGCGGGTTCGCTCGCATCCGCGGAAGTTTTTTTGCCCGGTGGCGATTACGTTCGCCATCTCGCGCCGGACAATTTTTTGTCGGGCAAAACCGTCGAGTTCCATCACGCCGGCGGGCCGATGCCTTTTGCGAAAAGCGAGCTGCCGGGCTCATTTTTGCTGGAGCTAAAAAATGTTCCGCATCCGCTGTTTGGCTTTGCTGATGCGGCGGGCACGCGGCGTGTGGACCTCGATTATAGCGACGCGCCTTACGTGACCATCTGGAGCGACGGGCACGCATTCATCTGCGTGGAGCCGTGCTGGGGGCTGCCGGATCATCACGAGCAGCGGCCGTTTGAAAAAAAAGCGGGCATCCAGACAATTCCGCCGCGCGGGAATCTCGTGCGCAGCTTTACGATTTCGCCGCGCCTTGCGTCCGAGATTTGAAACTTTGACGCCGGGAAAAGTCCGCTCGAAAGCGACGCTGGATATTGTAACCTGCGCGCATGGCAAAACGTTTTCGTGATCTCAGCGAACCTGAGGTGCTCGCGCTCGCGATCAGTTCCGAGGAGGAGGACAGCCGCATCTACCGCGATTTCGCGGTGAAACTCTCACAAGATTTTCCGGCGACTGCGCAACTTTTTTCCGCGATGGCCGATGAGGAATCGGGTCACCGGCATCGGCTGCTCGAGGCGTTCCGCGAGCGTTTCGGCGAGCACGTGCCGCTGGTCCGGCGCGAGGACATCAAGGGTTTTGCGCGGCGTCCGGCGTTTTGGCTTTTCCAGCCGATCAACCCGAAAAAACTGCGGCACGAGGCGGCGTCGATGGAATTGGAGACGCGGCGTTTTTACGAGCGTGTCGCGGGTCAAACTTCCGACGCGGGCGTGCGGCAACTGCTCGGCGATCTCGCGCGTGCGGAGGGGCAGCACGAGGAAATGGCGGCGCGGATTGATGCGAAGCAAAAGGCCGACGGAGCTGTCGATGACGAAGCAGTTGCAGCTCGCCGGCTTTTTGTGCTGCGTGTGGTGCAGCCGGGTCTCGCGGGTTTGATGGACGGCTCGGTCTCAACGCTCGCGCCGCTTTTTGCCGCGGCGTTTGCAACGGCAAACACTGCCGATGCTTTTCGTGTTGGCCTCGCGGCGTCCGTCGGCGCGGGGATCAGCATGGGTTTCGCGGAAGCACTTTCTGATGACGGCGAGCTGAGCGGGCGCGGCGGTCCGCTGCTGCGCGGCGTGGTCTGCGGCGCCATGACCACCGCGGGCGGCATTGGCCACACGCTCCCGTATTTGATTGGCGACTTTCGGCTCGCTACCGGCGTCGCGATCGGCGTTGTCGGCATCGAGCTCGCGGTAATCGCGTGGGTGCGGCATCGGTTCATGGAAACGCCGTGGCTGGGCGCGACACTGCAGGTCGTGCTCGGCGGCATTCTCGTTTTCATCGCCGGAGTGCTGATCGGAAAAAGTTAAACTCAGTGCGGCGAGGCGGCGGGTGAACCTCCAGCCGCGGGCGCGGGCGGTTCAGCCTTTGCCTGCACGACGGCGCCTTCCTCGAGATCATCGGTCGGGTTCATCACCGCCTGCGCATTTGGCGGCAAGCCGCTCAGCACCTCGATCTGCGTGCCGAAATCGCGCCCGATCCTGATGTTGCACCAATGGATTTTTCCCTGCGCATTCACCGTCGCCACCTGCGGCCCGGCGGCGCGGAAGGCGACCGCATTCGATGGCAGCACGATCGGCGTGTTTGCATCCTCGAGCATAAAATTCACCTCGCCATACATTCCGGCGAATAGCGTTCCGTCGGGATTCGGCACCTGCACCTCGATCTGCATCGTGCGCGACGCCGGGTCAATCGCGCCAGCCGTCCGCGTGACCGTGCCGGAAAATTCGCGACCCGGATATTCCGGCGCGACGAACTTTGCCGCGAGTCCTTCGTGAATGCTCGGCGCGTTCGACTGCGGCACGTAAACGTAGACCCGCAGCGGATCCGTTTGCGCGATGCGGAAAAGTGGCGTGCCGGCCGTGCCGCTGCCCGCTGAGACGAGCGCGCCGACATCCACGCGGCGTGACGTGATTTTGCCGGGGAAGGGCGCGATGACGTTTTGGAATCCCTGCGTTTGCTCGAGCTGCTTCACGTTTGCCTGCGCCGCTTCGTATGCCGCTTCCTTCTCGTCAAAATCCTGCGGCGCGACGACCCGCTTTTCCACCAATTCCCGCCACCGCTGCGCCGTTACGCGAGCGATTTCAAAATTCGCGCGCGCCTGCGCGAGCTGCTGGTCGATCTCCGGCGTCGCGATCGCCGCGAGGAGCTGCCCGGCCTTCACGTCGTCGCCGATATCCACCAGCCATTTCTCGACGTAGCCATTCGCGCGCGCATAAAGCGTCGCTCTCCTGGAACGCCTGCGCGTCGCCCGGCAGCGTCAAAACCTGCGGCTTCGTGTCGCGCTTCGCCTGCACGACATTCACGGTCAACGCCGTCGCTTTTTTCTGGAAATTCTCCTGCTCTCGCCGGTTCTCCACGCGCTTCCATGAGACGAGGATGATTAAAATCGCCAGCACGGTCACGACGAGCAGCGGTCCCCAGATCGCGATCTTCCGCTCCGGCGCGTGCCGGTGCCGATGCTCCGGTTGCGGCGGCTCGTGGCGATGCGATTGCGGCGGTGGCAGTTCCTGAACGGTGCTCATTGGTTAATCATCGTTTCGTCGCTCGGCTTTGCGTCTTTGCGCGGCGCGGTCCTGTTTTTCCGCATGCTCGTTGCGCTCCTCCTCCGCGGCATCGACTTCCTCCTCCGAATCCTCAGTGAAATCTTTTTTCCGCAAAATGCTGTAAACCACCGGCACGAAAAACAGCGTCGCAAATGTCGCGATCAAAAGCCCGCCGATCACCGCGCGACCGAGCGGCGCGTTCTGCTCGCCGCCTTCGCCCAGCCCGAGCGACATCGGCAACATCCCGATGATCATCGCCAGCGCCGTCATCACGACCGGCCGCAGCCGCGTGTGACCCGCCGACAGCGCCGCGTCGAACGCATTTTTCCCGACGCAGCGCTCATCGTTTGCAAAAGTCACCAGCAGGATCGAGTTCGAAGTCGCCACGCCGATCGCCATGATTGCGCCCATCAAGCTCGGCACATTCAGCGTCGTTCCCGTCAAAAACAGCATCCAGATGATCCCGCACAACGCGCCCGGCAGCGCCATGATGATGATGAACGGATCGGTCCAACTTTGGAAATTCACGACCATTAAAAAATAGACCAGCACGATCGCGAAACAGATCCCGCCGGCGAGCCCGATGAACGATTTGTTCATGCTCTCGACCTGACCGCGCACCGAGACGGTCGTGCCGCGCGGCAACTTTGAGCGGACGTTATCGAGCACTTTGTTGATCCCGCTCGAGACGCTGCCGAGGTCGGTTCCCTGCACGTTTGCGAGCACGTCATAAACCGGCTGGACGTTGTAATGATTCACGATCACCGGCGATTCGCGCCGCTCGATGGTCGACGAGATTTCCGAGCAATTCCGGCCGCGGCAGATTCGGCGACACGATCGGCGTGTTCAGCAAATCCTGCAGCGTGTCCATCTTGTATTGCGGCGTCTGCACGGCCACCTGGTAATTCACGCCGTTCTGAAAGTTCAGCCAAAAATTGGGCGCGTTCTGAAAGCTCGAGCTGAGCGAAATCAGCACCGAGCCCGCCACATCGCGCTGCGTGAGCCCGAGCTGCTCGGCGCGCGTCCGGTCCACATTCACGCGCAGCTCGGGGCCATTCGTGAGTTGATGCAAATGGACATCCGCCGCGCCGGGAATCTGTTTCACCTGTTGCTCGATCTCCTTTGCAACCTCGACATTTTTCGGGTCGCGTCCGCCGATCTGGATGTCGATCGGCGCGGGAATGCCGAAATTCAAAATCTGCGAGACGATGTCCGGCGCGGAGAAAAAGAACTCCATGTCCGGAAAATCGTGCCGCAATCTTTCGCGCAAAGTTTTCATGTAGCCCGCGACCGGGTGATGATTCTCCGGATCGAGCGCGACGAGGATTTCGCCATCCGCCGCGCTGAGAGTGGCGCTGTCGCCAAAGGCGAGATTGATGCCGCTGACTGGCAGGCCGATGTTGTCGAGCATCGTCTTGATCTCATTCGCCGGGATCAACTTTCGGATTTCCTGCCCGACCTGGTAAAAGCGCTCCTCGGTCGCCTCGACGCGCGTCCCGGCCGGTGCGGTCACGTGCAAGCGGATTTGGCCGGCATCGACCGCTGGGAAAAAGTCGCGCCCGAGGAACGGGACGAGGCAGAGCGAGATGAGCAAAAAACCGCCCATGCAGAGGAAAATGAACACGCGATGATGCAGCGACCACTCGAGCCAGCCGGTGTAGCGGTCGCGCACCCGGTCGAAGCCGGCGTTGAAGCGGTCGTGGACGTGGCCGAACCAGGCGAAAATGCCGCGGCGACGCCGCGCGGGCTCTGCTTTTCTCTCCGCAAAGTCTGCTTTTGCGCCTGCGAAGGATGCTTTGGAGCCTGCAACGTCTGCTTTTGAGGCTGCAACGTCTGTTTTTGAGCGTGCAACGTCTGCTTTTGTGCCTGCAACCGCTGCTTTGGAGGCTGCGTAGTCTGGTTTTGAGGCTGCGTAGTCTGCTTTTGCGGCTGCAACGTCTGTTTTGGAACTTGCAACGTCTGCTTTGGAGCCGGCGTAATCTGCTTTGGAGCCTGCAAAGTCTGATTTTCCCTCTGCGCCGCCGCCTTCCACCTCCTCGGGATGCTCTTTCAGTAGATATTTCACCATCGTCGGCACGACGGTCCGGCTCAGGAAATAGCTGGCCATCATCGCGAAGATGACCGCCATTGCCAGCGGCTGGAAAAGGAACTTTGCCGTGCCGCTTAGGAAAAAAATCGGCACAAACACGATGCAAATGCAAAGCGTCGAGACGAAGGCCGGCACGGCGATTTGCTCCGCGCCGTCGAGAATCGCGCGCACCATCGGTTTCCCCATCGCGAGGTTGCGGTGGATGTTTTCAATCTCGACCGTCGCGTCATCCACGAGGATGCCGACGGCGAGCGCGAGACCGCCGAGCGTCATGATATTCAGCGTCTGGCCGAGCGCGCCGAGGAGGATGATCGAGCACAAAATCGAGAGCGGGATCGAGGTGGCGACCACGAGCGTGCTGCGCCAACTGCCGAGGAAAAGCAGGATCATCAGCGCGGTCAGGCAGGCGGCGATGACGCCCTCGCGCAGCACGCCGTTGATGCTCGCGCGGACGAAGACCGATTGGTCGAAAAGTTGCGTGATGTCGAGCGTCGGGGGGAGCGTCGCTTTGACTTTCGGGAGCGCTTCCTTGATACGCTTGATGATGTCGATGCGTCGAGGCGTTGGCGCTTTTCAAAACGGTCAACAGCGCGCTGCGGACGCCGTTTTGCGAGACGATGTTTGTCTGCACCGCAAAGCCGTCGCGGACATTGGCGACGTCGCGGATGTAAACCATCGCGCCGTTGACCTGCTTGATCGGGAGGTCGTTTAGTTTTTCGAGAACCTCCGGGCTGGAGTTGAGGCGGACGTTGTATTCGCGGTCGCCGATTTTTTCCGTGCCGGCGGGAAGGATGACGTTTTGCGCGTTGAGGGCGTTGCTGACATCGGTTGGGGAAATGTTTTTCGCCGTGAGCTTGTTCGGGTCGAGATCGACCATGATCTGGCGCGATTTTCCGCCGTAAGGCAGCGGGATCTGCGCGCCCTGCACCGTGGCGAGCTGGGTGCGCACGAAGTTGAGGCCGAGGTCGTAGAGCTGCTGCTCGGAAAGCGATTTGCTCGAGAGGCCGAGCTGAATGATCGGCACGTTCGACGCGCTGTATTGGATGATGAGCGGCGGCTGTCGTGCCGGGCGGCATCGTGCGCAAAAGTGTCTGGCAAATGCTGGTGACCTGCGCGACGCCGGCCTCCACTTTCGCTCCTTCGTGGAAGAAAACTTTGATGACGCTGACGCCGTTATACGACTGCGACTCGATGTGCTCGATGTCGTTGACCGTCGTGGTCATCGCGCGCTCGCAGACGGTGACGAAACGTTTTTCCATCTCCTCCGGCGCGACGCCCGAGTAGCTCCAGATCACGCTGACGACCGGGATGTCGATGGACGGGAAAAATGTCCGTCGCCATGCGCGAAGATCGTGACGATGCCCATGATGACGAGCAAAATGGCCATCACCGTGAAGGTGTAAGGGCGTCGAAGAGCGAGGCGGACAATCCACATGGCGGGTCAGGTCAGAATTTTTACCGGCTGGATTGCAAAAGCGCGGCGGCCCCGAGAAATGAACGAATCATCAACGGAAAATCAATCGCACAATGTTGGCGTTCCGCTCGGGAAATTTTGCGAATCGCGCGGGGAAATGCTGCGCCGGATTTTCTTGCGCGGCGGATTCGTTTGCGCAAAGTTACGCCGCAGCCGCGCGGAAGTTTTTCGCAGTCCGCGCTCGCGCCGCGCACGGGGTCTTAGCTCAGTTGGTAGAGCGCCTCAATGGCATTGAGGAGGTCAGGGGTTCGAACCCCCTAGGCTCCATTCCCTTTTTGTTATTTCTTTAGAGGAGGGCAGGTAACAGAGATCGATGGAAATCTCGTCTTTCTCGATCACGATTTTGTTTGTGATGCACTCCACGATTCTTCGTTTTTCTTCCCGATCCAAATGGGGCCAACGGGCTTGCAAATCGTGGGCATCGTTCATCACCTGCTCGCTTGAAAACGTATTGATTTTGAGGAAATCGATTTCGGCTTGGAGCCGTGGCATTTCCTCTTCGAGTTGTTTTTGACGTTCCTCAAGCGGCTTGAAAAATTTGCCGAACGCCTCGCCGGTGATTTGATTTTTGAGATAGAGTTGATACGTCCGATCAATCTCTTGTCGGGTTTTCTCCGCCTCCTTTTTGCGCGATTCGAGGAGTCGTTGTTTGTCATCGAGCGTGTCGGCGGCGCGATTGAGGAATGCGTTGATCTCGCCCGGTGAAATCAAAAAGCCGTTCAATTGCTCGAAAAAAATCCGCTCCAAATCGTCGGTAGGGATTTTGGATCGGCAGGCGCTGCAAACGTATTTTGCACTATTCGTCGGCACATACATTTTTTCGCCGCATCCGCAAAAAACCAAACCGGCGAAAAGATGAGCCACGCGTTTTGCGGGCCGGTTCACCGGGCGCGAAGACGGTTCGAGAAGTTGATTGCACTGGTTCCATAGTTCTTCGGAAATGAGCGGTTTCACTTCCGTGAAAACCCATTCGGATTCCGGCTTGAATTCCCATGCAGTGCCATCGTTCGCACGCCGCGAGTAATTTGTCCGATGAAGCCCCTTGGCGGTCGTATCTTGGATAAGGCGGCCTATCGTCGTTCCACAAAACTTCGCTCCATTGCGCGTCCGGTAGCCAGCGCGATTGAGATGATTCGCAACGGCCTTTTTCCGACGCAATTCAAGAAAAAGCTCATACATCATTTTGCGGATCGCGCTTTCATCGGGATGGGGCATAAGTTTTTTGTCCTTCCACTGGTAGCCATAGGGAGCGGCACCGCCGAGCGGCTTACCGAGCTTTGCCCGGATCGGGACCGATGCGATGACACGTTCGGTGATTTCTTCGCGCTCCCATTGCGCCATTGCCGCAATCATCGTGTAAAACAGGCGACCGGCAGGCGTTGAAGTATCAATTGATTCCTGGAGCGATACCAAGTCGGCATCGCACGAGCGAAAAATGTCGGCGAAATCCAAAAGCTCTCTCGTATTGCGAGCAAGGCGGGCGAGCTTTGAGAATATGAGCGCGCTAATATGCCCGCCGCGAATGTCCGCAAGCATCCGCTGTGTTTCGGGATGCTGTGACACGAGTTTGCCGCTCACTCCCTCCAAATGGTAAACCTCTATGACCGTCCAACCTTTTACCTCGGCGTAATAACGCGCGCGTCGCTCGTGGTGTTCAGGACTCTCCCCTCTCGCTTGGTCTTCCGTCGAAACCCGAATCCAAATTCCGACGGATTTTTGAATTTCACTACCATTGTGTGAGGTTTTCATTGCTTGCAGGATTTACTTTTATGTGACACATCAAAAGACAGCACGCAAGCATTATTTGTGACACAGAAAAGAAAACCGGAACGAGGTCGCCCAAAACTGCCCAAAGCAGAATCGCGTTCCGTTTTTATTTCCACCCGACTTTCGCCGGAGGAATATCAGGAAATTGCAAAAGCCATCCGCAAGAGCGGTAAGAAAAAGTCGGATTGGCTGCGTGAGGCGCTTTTCGAGAAAGCAAAAGATTAAAGCAGTTCGAATTGCAGCGAGAATTATTTTGGTTTTTGCTGCTGACTGGAACAGCAAGAGCCAAGCTTTTTCGAAAGTCGTGAGCGCACAGCGAGCCTAAGACGAGGCTATCTCTTCTTACCCTTCGCCTTTGCTACTTTCTTGGGCTTATTAGCGGCTTCTTCGGCGTGTGCGATCGATGATCCCGCTTCAGGCAAAAGGAGTTTGTGAAAATGCTCCAAATTTTTCTGTGTCACCCATTCGTGGATTTGGGCGTCTTTGAGAAAGTGTCCACCGTATAACGAGACGAAAACACTTAGACCGAAGGACACGAAGTCATTCGCCGACAAGACAAATGAGGGCTGGTCCTCCGGGATTGCGGCGAGGTCACTCTCCGGACCATTCAAGGCTATTCCATTCCGTCCAAAAGTCCGAATCGGCTGCGCATGGAAAAACGAGTGCCGTGCTTGATCATCAGAGAGCTTTTTGGCTGGCAGACCTTCAGGGGTTTCGAATCGGTAGCCGAGGTAACGAAGTCCCGAAGAAACACGAAAGCCGAGAGCCACTTGGATACTGATTTTCGGGACAGGAATCGTTTTGCACGTTAAGTCTGCGGAAAAGGTTATTACCGGTTGGAGTTTCACTCCCTTATGGATTGGATTTAGCAAGAGAAAGCGTTCTGTATCTGCCAAGTCAGTATGTTTGTTTTCCCCCGAGGGAATATATTTCCGGAAAGTCTGTTGCTCAATTCGTGGAAATCGTTCCGAAACCTCAGTTAGTAGAGATTTCTCCTCCCCCGAAAGATTGTCCACCAACGCTTTGTGCGTTTTTTCTACCCCTTCCAACAAATTGCCAAACCCTGTCACTTCTTCCCAGTTTAAATTCATCCGATTTTAAAGGGCGAGCTTCATCTCGGGTGAATAATCGACTCCGTCGAGTCTTTTGATGAACCGCCTTGCATAAGTTCCAGGGGTGTCCGCCGAGAATTCGTGACATTCTTTATTTAGCACGAACGCCGAAACATCTTCACAGAATCGAGAATCTAATTCTGCTTTTTTCCATGGTTCTTTGACCTCGATGATCTCATTACGTGAACGAACTTCGTCCCAAAACCATGCGGGGCGTGACAACCAATCCACGGCTTTGTAACGGCAGTCTTTGATGTGCCGTTCATCTATTGAGATGTCTGCTGGATGGCCGAGTTGGCAGGTTGAATTTAAATCCTTCCGGGTTGGTTTGGGCTTTCCCTTGAGGAGGCTCGGAAACCGGCCAATGAGATGTGGTGCGTCTACCAAGATCCCTTGACCGCCAAGAACCAAACGCTCCAGCCATTTTCCAACTCGCGCGGAGGCAATTCGCGGAGCGTATGGATTGTTTGTTCCCTTCTGATCCTTCACTTCGAGACCATGCTGTGACTTCATCAAAAAGTCGGCGAAGGTCACTTTCGCTACGTCCTCCACCTTCTTACTCCAAGGCGCCAACCATTGCAGGACTTCGATTGGCATGACGCTCGGCAGTTTGTGCGGTAACTCAAGGTGATCGAAAATAGATACTTCAAGACCAACCTTGGCGAGTTTTGTAATGCGCCGTTCGAAACAGTCGATTGCATCTGGCATGAGTGGCCAATGCCAAGGGCGATAGCCATTCCACTCGTTCATCCAGAGTCCACGATTAAGAAGTTCTTTGAATCCAAGGTTGAGGTCTGCAAAAGAGCGGGGATGCCCGCAGAGGGTCAGGTCAAATAAGGGTTGGCCGGCCACGTTAAATTGATTCAAGGCGATGATGAGACCGCATTCGCTAAAACAGCGAGCGAGATAGGCTACGCGTTCTCCGGTCGGCACTCCTCCTTTGGAATCGAGCAAGTTGGCAAGATCGTAGTCAACGACCAAGATATCGGCGGGGTCAAAAATCTGCGAACGATCCTTCGGTAGATGGGCATTCTCGCGAATCGCTCGTTGACGTCCCTCAAGAACTTGCAGATCGCAAATGAACTCCGACGGTAGACACGGTATGACTTCGAAGGCTTGCTTAACCGGAGGAAGCTTTTCAAGTTGCTCTTTCAGACGAGTGGTAAAGTTCCCTTCATCGTCGAGAATGAATATTTTTCTTTTTTTGGATGGTAGTTTCTTAGTCATTGGTGGCGCTCCATTGCATACAAATGCTGTCTTGAATTGATTAAGCGACGCGATCTTCCGTGCTAGTCCAGCTCAAACGGAAAGCAGTTTTGAATCCCGGTTCAGGCTCGATGAAAGCGACCTTACAGCCGAGGTTGACAGCCAGCATTCGCACAATGGTCAGCCCCAACCCCATTCCGCCGTAGCCCATTTCTTCACGGTCGCGAGAGAGTTTTAGTTTGCGAACAAACGGCGTGAACAGCTCGTCGGCCGATTTAAGGTTTACGCCAATCCCTGTGTCCTGCACGAGGAGTGAAATGGTCTTGCCACTGATACGCGATGATACTTTGATCTCGCGCGTCGCACTTTCGAGCATCGCGTTGGCAGCGTTCAGAAACACGTTTTGGAGGATGGCGCTCCACTCGGCAAATGCTCCGAACGGAAGACGCAATTCTGGATCTACCTCTTCAGAATCAACAGGAATTCCACGCAATAGCAGCGAGGTTTGACGCTTCACGGATTCCACGACTACTCTGGCCCTCAGTGGAGCGCGTCTATCCCTGTTGTCTCGGTCGGAGACGTTCAGAAACAGGGCACGAAGGCTCCTAGCCATATCTAGCCATTCCGAGAGCCCGCCAACAATCTGGGCAAGCTTAGATTGAGCTTTGGGTTCTCGAACATCAAGTTCTCCAAGATCCTCCACGTGTGCTTCGAGCTGCCGAAACTGCTTATTGAGTTCGTGTTGGAATGCCAGCGCCGAGATGCCGGCGGTAGCAAGGGTGCCAAGCAGGTTAGATTGGCTTAGACGTTCTTCGGTTTCCTCGTCCACGGCCATAACGGCCTCGCGCACATTCTTCTGTAGTTCTCGGTAAGCTTTTGGTTCCAGTTGATCTTTGACTACCTCGATCAACTGTTCGACGCGCTCGAACTTTTCTCGCGCCGGTTCGGAGAACGCCGTGAGTTTCTTTTCCTCGAAAACACGAAGCTTTTCCCGAGTCGCATAGAATTCCACCGCCCAACGGACGATCTTATAGACACTTTCGTAGGCCAAATTCTCGACAAGACGATCTCTGGTAATTTGTATTTGAAGATGCTCGTTCTCAACCGTGTGACCGCGCAGGTGAGCGCTCTCCCGTTCGAAACCTGTATCGAGATTCACCACGCCAAGCATTCGAGATTTTGTCGGAAGATATTCCATTCCTCCTGAAACCTGAAGTTCTTCAGGTAGCAAATCCGCCCGCGATAGGCGATGTGCGTGAGACATTTCCACGCCGAGCCAATCATGCGCATTGCCGTAGTAAGGAAGGCGAAACCCGGCGTCATAAATATGAACGCCGCCATACTCGTTTAAATACTCACGCGCATCGTCAACCGGTATACCCATTTTTTGTCGATGAACTAAATGATAGATACGAATCTCAAACGAGATCGATTCGATGGCACAATTTTTCTGTTCATACTTCTGTAAGACGGTTTGCCCGTCGTCCCACTCAATACTGATTTGAATTTCTGCAGTTCCATCCGCTCGTTTTCTCTCCAATTGACCGACGATCTGTGCGTAGTGGAGCCGAGTGATCGCTCCCATGAGCGTTTCGAAGCGGGCTTGCGCCACAGAATCGCCAGTCTGGAAATCGACGTGAAAAGCTTTCTGGCGGTCAGTCTCAAGTCGTGGGTTGGGGCGAAAGGGTGGCTGAAGAACCCATATTTCCTTGGCGAGGGCAGCGACCTCATCCGCCGCCCAATGTTGCTTTAATCGGGCGAGGATGATGCGTGTCCCGTGTTTTGAGTTGCCAGGATAGAGGTTTCTTCTCGGGCGAGAATCGCAATCGACTGTGGCTTGAGTCAGGTCGCCTGCGTTGTTCGCTTCATCCCAATTCACCTTTCCCACAAACTCGCGCTCGTCATCGGATTCTGCGACCGTATGGATGTCTAAATCGTGAGCAAGAAATTGTCCGGCAAGCCGTCCAACACCTTTCGATCCCGTCAACGGTCGCCTCAGATTCCGTGATACGGATTGACGAATCTTATGCGGCGACCCGATACGCATCCAAAAATCGTCAAACTCTTTTCCTGTCATTCCGTGCCCATTATCCGCCACTTCAACAAGATCTTCGTCGATCTTAATTGTAACATTTGTCGCGTCGGCGTCGTAAGCGTTTTTTACGAGTTCTGCGAGGGCAATGTGAGGTTTCCCAACAAGGCGTTCGCCGAGTTCTCGAAGAAGAGCGGAATCAACTTTGAACTTTAATTGCTGCACCAATACTGAAATTGCCAATCATTAATCGATTCGTCGAACTTTTATCTCATGTCTCATAACCAATCCGCTCGGCCAGTTGCATCGTCGCCCGAAGTTCGACGCAGGATGCAACGGGTGCGCCAGCGAGATACAGATATTGAACTGGCACTTCGCTCGACGCTGCATCGCATGGGTTTACGCTTCCGTGTTCAACGCCAATTGTTACCGGCTTTTCGTCGAAAGGCCGACATAGTCTTCGTGAAAGCACGTGTTGTTGTCTTTGTGGATGGCTGTTTCTGGCATGGTTGCCCTCGACACGGAACACAGCCCAAGATCAATAGGATTTGGTGGTGCAAAAAAATCGCTGCGAATGTGCAACGTGATCGCGACACGGACAAGAAACTCAAGGCTGCCAAGTGGTGTGTTATCCGCGTTTGGGAACACGAATCGACTGGCGCCGCCGCTCAACGGGTGCTCGTTGCTGTTAGCAACCGCAGCGAGCAGATGTCTTCAAGGAACTCATCCTTGTGACATGAGCTTCCAATGTCGTGAGCAAAATGGGCGCTGGTTTCAACTGACTCTTCAGAAGGCGTTGGAATACGCCCATTGTGGCCCTGTAGGAAAGTGGAGTCGGTTTGAATCTGAGGAATTCATGCAGTGGCCGAAATTTTCTCTCCACAGGGAAATTCCCAACCGATGCGATGTAGCGCTTTCCATCCCGACCATAAGCCGCGTTCGGCCAAGGTGGTGTGCAGAGTGGTTTTAGATTTTCGTCTGTGAATCGGCCGGGATTCGCAAGGCGGCGTCCAAGCCATTCGGTAACCCGCACGTTGACTGCGTTACCCACAAGACGCCACCTACTGCGATGATTTCCCGCTTTCGCTGCGGGGGCTGTCCAAAACTCCGGGAATCCCTGCAAGCGCTCTGCGTCACAAAGATGAGGTGTCGCGATCCCTCCACTGGGCAGGATCATGGCCGGAGCCGATGGGATGCCAAGCCCAGATCCCCCTTTAAGCGCCGGGATGGCGTCGCACGCCCAGCCAATACCACGATTGCCTTCAGTCCAATAGAAGCCGAATGAAGAAGCAGCAACATCATCGATATCAGTCTGATTGCTATCATCCGCTAGAAGCACATCGCACGGGTCGAGTGTCTTGCTGCCAAAAAGGAAGACTC
Source organism: uncultured Verrucomicrobiae bacterium (assembly GCA_963836755.1). GTDB lineage: Bacteria > Verrucomicrobiota > Verrucomicrobiia > Chthoniobacterales > Chthoniobacteraceae > JAJPJG01. Next base: position 808,993 of record CAWIKF010000002.1, read on the forward strand.
GAGGGCGGCGTTGCGGCAGACCAAATGCCTGCGCGTCAACGATGCGATATGCCCAGTCGTATTCCAGCTGTTCGAGCTGATCAACGAGGGATTCGATGGCGATGCCTCGATTGAGACGGAGCATAAAAGGAACATTTTCGAAAAGCACATTCGCAGGCTTTGATTTTCGAATCAAACGGAAGACTTCCCACACCAATCCTGAATTTGTCCCCCAAATTCCCGCTGTCCGCCCAGCCTGACTCAGATCTTGGCACGGAAATCCAGCTGTTATCAAGGAAACGCCTTGTGGAATGGAACGCAAAGCGCAGACATCACTTTCAAGACGTAATTCCGGAAATCGCGTTCGTAGAACGGTTGTTGCTTCTGGGTTGTTTTCGCACGCAAGAACTAAGTTGTGCCCGGCGCGACGCAGCCCCAGTTCAAAGCCCCCAATGCCCGAAAATATACTGGCAACATACAAACCTGAATTTTTTGGTTTGATTCGTGGACGAATGTGCTGGGGCATTTCATGGGTGTTTAATGCCCAGTTGCACAAAACTCGAGAGAAATCTTGATTCCATAATTCCCATTCGAGTTCGTGAATATTTCTAACAACCGATCGACATTCACAAGCTTCCAAAATCTATGCTGATACGCAGCATATTATCTGCTCTTCCTCGCCACTTAGTTCGTGTTCTAGTATCAATTTACTCTACTCTTTCAATCTCTTCAAAGAACCTGCCAGCACCTTTGAAATAACCGCCGTGCGATCCGTTTTTGCGGCTTGACCGACGGCATTGTAGTTCACTTTCACTTTGTAACCCAGCACCGTCGTTTCTTTGCTGGCGTGTTGCGCTTCCAAGCTCTCCACAAAAGCAAACAGACCGTCAGGTGTGACAAACCGTGTCCTTTCAAGTTCCACCGCCGCGAGTATCGAGCGCATCGTTTTCTCCGCTCTCGCAAGTTTCTTTACATCCGGTGCAACGACGGCCACGAAATCAAATCCCGCCGCGATACATTTCCGCACATTGCCGATTTCATGCTCAACCGGCGTCGTCACCGTAATTTCACAGGCCAGCTTCCGACCTTTCTTTTCGAGCGCCACGTCCACAAGCCCCGCACCATCGAGCACCGTTTTTTCAACAGTGGCGATATATCCCATGCCTTGCCCCCATTGCCGGATCAATTGTTGCAAATGTTTGTGCTCTAGCCCGCCCTTGCCCGGTGCAACGGTTCGCCGAAGGGAACTATCTTGTTTTGTTTTCTCAGGAGCAGGATGCGGCGTCTCTTCCGTTTGCAGAACAGCAGGAGATTTTTCCGCAACGGGTGGCGGGACCGGCTCTTCTTCAGATACGGCCGGAGCGTTAACGACTTGATCTAATTCAGGTGCCGGGGAGAAACCACGGGTCTTGAAGCAGCCAGGATTTTTTCGATTTCTTCTCGCGGCAGCGCATATTTCGCACGGGAAATGTCTGTGATGCGCGCTGCGTTCACTCCCCCATTTTCATCATCACTCTCACGCAGCGGAAGCGTTTCGAGATTAAAATCGAAGTCAGCCCGCTCCATGCGGCAAATGGCTTGCCCTGTCGAAAGGCTTTGAAGCTCCTTGCAGTCAAAATCCGAAAAGCCCGATTCCAATTTCCGGGCATCTTGATCGCCGACCCGAAAACAAATCCAAGTGTATGGATTGGAAATGACTGCCGAGAACAACTCCCCATCGCCACGTTCCAACTGACGAAGCTCTTGATGTGCCAGTGTCAAACCCAGGGCGTATTTCCTCGCACCGGACAAAAGCGACACCATTGATGGAGTTGTAAAATTATGGAATTCGTCAATGTAGAGGAAAAAAGGGCGACGATCTTTTTGCAAAAGCGACTGCCGACTCATCGCCGCCTGATGAAATTTTGAAACCAGCAGGCTCCCCAATAAGAAGGAATTTTCTTCACCAATCAGCCCTTGCGAAAGTTTTGCCAGAAGGATTTTTCCCTCTGCCATCATGCCCGCAAAGTCCATGCGATCATCTTTTTGGGCGACCATGTAGCGGATCGTTTTGGTCCGAAGGAAGGAATCGAGGCGAGTAAGCACCGAGGCAACCGGAGCGCCTTTGAGCATCGGAAAATGATGCTGCCAATAATAGACGATTTCAGGATCGGAAACCGATTTTAGAAATTCATTGCGAAATCCCGTTTCGAGCAGGAACCGGCGCAGATCAAGAAGTGTCCCTCCGCGTTGGCTTTCCAAAAATGCCAGGATCGCGTTACCAAGCACCGATGACATTTGATCGCCCCAACTTGTGGCAAGGCGTTTAAAGACAGCGACCAAATCCGAAGCCAGAAGATTTTTTTCCAAGTCACCATGCGCTTTGAGGATGTTGAAGCCTATGGAAAATTGTTCATCCGAAGGATCGAAGACGACGACATCATCAATGCGATTCTCCGGTATCGGTGCGAGCACCGCGTCGGATAGATCGCCATGCGGATCAAGCAATGCGATTCCCTCTCCATTTTCCATGTCTTGGAGAATCAGGTTGAGCATGAGCGTTGACTTGCCCGTTCCCGATGCCCCGATGATATGGCTATGGCGCAAACGCTCACCTATATTTACACGCACTTCGCGCCGTGCTCCATTGTGGATATTGAAACCCAAGAGCACGCCATCATTTTGAGCAATCGACGGAACAACTTTCGTCTTTTGTGTCTGGCGTTCCAGCTTGCGGCTTTGAAGGTGCGACGCTGGCAAATGGGCCAAGGCAATCAATTCATCGAGATTCAAAATCATCCCACTTCGCCGTGTTGCGCGATAGACGACTGCCAATTCCCTCTCCCCTTTTTCAACCTCTTCATTTTCGAGCGGGATCAATTCATTCCCGGAAGGATTGGAAAACACCGACAACGCCCCGGTGAAGCTGCGCGCAATATCAAGAACCCGCCAGCGCTCCATAGCCTTTACTCCAACTCGCGCAACGGCGGCAAAAAGAGGTTTAGAAATTTTTGCGCGAGCTTGGGCTAGAAAATCTGGGTGACTGTCAAAAAGTGGCGATCCGTCAGGCAATGTCACCACCCGAACAACACTCCGCCCCACGGTTCACGAACTGGTTGAAGTATGACTTGATACACAGCCACTTCATTTTCTTGCAGTCCTTCCATCACGCCATAAAGACCTGTGAGCGGATCAGGACTCAAATTGCGCGGCATCAAAAGCGGAAGCATGAATTCCCTCGAAAGACCAAAATCAACGACTAAGCTTTCGTCAGACGAAACACTCTGCCACGCCTCATTCAAGCAGCCTTCGGCTTTTACAATCAGAATGCCAGGAAGCTGAATACGAAGCTGCTGTAATACGTTGGATTCATCGACTTCACTGACGGCGAATTGCACAGAAATCGAATTGGCGGTGCCGATAATTTCAAAAGACACAATGCCCCGCACCAATGATAGGGACACAAATAATTGTGTAAGTGTGTCTTTTGAAATGTCCGCCGACTGAGGCAAAATTATGCGAAGCTCACACCAATCTCTAGTCGGTTCGATTTGGGTAGGTTCGCATTCTTCCGGCATTTCTTCCGGCTCGAAATTATCCGGTTCAACAGTTTTAGGTTTGAAACTTTCAACTACATTTTTTGCCAAGCTGCTAAAGAATGTTGGCTTTCTTCCATCGTCCACCGGCTTCGATCTAATGTAGTGACCACGAAACGGAACAAAAGCCGGTTCCGGTGTGATATACATCGGCCAAACATCCCACCCGCGCCCGCGTCGTTCCCATTCGTAAAAACTGCGAATGAGATCGTCGGCGATCATGGAGAATTACGATAAGCGATCAGCGAAACAATTCGTGCATCACTGGCTTTCGTTCCGATTCCGAAAGTGGCGCAAGCCCCGCTGCTTTCGTCATTTGATCGATGGATTCCATCAGCGATTGATGCACCACTGTATGAAACATTAGCCCGGTATCGATTTTATAAAACGTCATCTTGTGAGCGTTTAGGAAAAAATATACTCCGGCAATCGCAGCACCGAAACTAAGCAGTAACCCAAAAAAACCGAACATCTTGAGAAAGAGATAAGCAACAAATAGAAAGCCAAGGATACCGAGAGGAATCACGAGCAACCAATTGATACCCTTTGGAGTTATCAAGCGGGAGGACACGAAAAAGCCGTTGCCATAGGGTGCAGCGCAAACATAGAAATCGTAATCGCGACGGTTGATCCTTAGATATTCTCGTTTGTCTGAAAATGTTCCGCCCTCGTGCCAATCCACCCGCGATGCTTGAAAATCAGTCACCTCGCGACTTTTGATGCAATTCTCGATCAGGGCATACAATTCCGACGGCGTTACGCTAATCCCCTCAAAAAGTTTTGCCCAATGGGAAACGACTAAGGAGTTGTCCGGTTGTGGCTCCGACATAGGCCGGGACGTTTAAGAAAAACTGTTACGTGCGGCAAGTCCGAAAAATTGCCGATTATACTTCGTTGGCAGAGGTGACAACGTCGAAATCAACTTCCAATGTTTCAAAATGTTTGCGACCGCAGCGGATTTTTTCTGCCTCAATGTTCCGCAGCTTTTCAAAATCCTTGGTGCCTTTTGTTTCGCGAACAAGATACAGCACCGTGTCATCGTCCTTGAGGATCGCCCAATCAGGGTTGTAAGTGCCAAGTGGCGTTTCGATCTTGAACCAATCCGGCAGCTTTACGAAGAGCTTCACATCTTGCCGTTGTCTAACTTTTCCGCGAACTCCCGCTCGACTTCCGAATCATACACCACGGCGTCATAGACGCTCTTTTTGACTTCGAGCCGGGTTGTTTAAATAGCTGACGATCTCTTTTTCCTCGAAAAGCCTCATGCTATATTCCTCGCCTGCTACCCGCTCATATTTGATTCCGTCAATCATCAGCTTGTGTAGTTGCAGCTTGAGAATGGCCGCGCCCGCATCCATGAATTTTTGCGGATTCGATAGGAATTCCGCCAAGCGATTCGACTCTTTTAAAATGCGGACAATGGTTGACCGTGTGAGTTCCGTTTCCGCCTGCAAATAGGCTATGACATCGGGCACGGGGCCGCGAAACACAACCGTCTCGCCACTTTCCCGAATCACCTCCGTCTTAATACCAGCTACGTTTTTCGAGTGTCGATGTCCACCCATTCAGTCTCGTGTTTCGCTTCAGCGACTCCATTTGATTCCACTTGCTGCGTAGCAAGCCGACCGGCGTATCTGAGTTGTTCAAGCCTCGTTTTGAATGCCGGATAATCTTGCACCAAGGAGAGAAGCTCTTCGCCGAGGTGAAACTCACGACGCAATGCACGCACGACAGCCCTCGCGGCCTCGCTTTCCAAGGTATCGTCAAGAGCATCCTCAATATCCTGCAAAAACAATGCCGCCTGCTCGCGCGTAACCTGATCTGGATGATCTTGTATAAACCCCTTTTTCAAACGTTCAACTTTGTGAGTAACACGATCGGCGCTTAATTCCTTTTCGGCCCGATGCTGCATTTCACGTAATTTGCGAAAGAGCACTTTCATGTTTTGCTCGAACTGAACGATGTCGTCAGGAATTCCGTTTATCGAACCATCGGATTCGATTGTCGGTAACTCATCCATGACCGCTCTCACAAAACCAGTCTTGTTGATGTGCAGGCCTTCACCAAGTGACTCTGTGCATTTTTTTAGAGCATCATAAATTGATTTCCCCGCCTCAAATTTACTACTAACCGCATCTGCGGTAATCGAGTTAATCACAGATTGCTCCGCTCCCCAAAACTCAGTTGCATACCTGCGTGCAGCTCTAATACAAAGTGAGAGTGGGATTAGGTCTTCGATTTCAACAGGATCACTCTTGATCGTGATCTTGCCGCCTTGGTCGGAAAGCGGAAGTTTGCCGATCTGCAAAACGTATTCGTGCTTTAGAAGTTCCTTGTGCCGAGGTCCACCGCGCTCAATATCTTTCCGCGCCGCATCTCCTGCCGTGTCGCTGTCTAGTAAAACAATCACGGACGGGCGCTCAACATCGCGACCGCGAGCGAGGTAAACAAGGTAAGGGATTTGTGGTGCCGATCCCGCTGGCACAATTGTAAGACGGTTGAGGTCCAGAGTTTCGGTTTCTGCTACACAACGAGCACGTAAATAGGTGGCAATCCCGGCAAGGAGAATTTGATCAGATGGACCTTCTACCATGAGATTGCAATTTCCGATGAAGGTAGTTTCGCCAACGAATGCACCGAAAGCCGAACGCAGCGGTTCATAGTGATTGCGCGCAACGTCGCGCACAACGCGTGTCCCTTCTTCACCGCCGCCTTTCTCAAGAACGCAGATGCGATCGGCATGATTCTTGTCGATTAGAAACGGCGAGTGAGTCACATAAATCACCTGCACGGGTTTGCGTGAAATGTCATCAGGAGAAGCATAGGCAGCAAAAACCTTTAGCAGGTCCTGCTGTGCTTGACTCGAAAGGTAGGCGTCCGGCTCGTCCATCAATAGAATCTCGGTTTCGGGTCCTTTAGATTCGTGTGCGAGGTATTGTATGTAATACGAAAGGAAAAATTTGAGGCCGCTGCTCCTTTCCTTGAAGGAGTATTGTGTCCCCGTCCGATCACGAATTGTGAACACGAGATCGTATTCGCGAGGTGAAACGATGAGGTTAAAATCGCGATCCTGAACCCAAAAACGAGGAAAATTCAGTCGTGCGGCGAGGGCGGCATTGATCTTTTCAATGATGCCATTCGCATGCCCGTCATTGCCATCGCGGATCGCGGTTTGTAATTGTTCTAACGCCTTGGGGTCAATGCGAGCAACCTTTAAAATCAGATCCCTGGCAAGATTGATCTGCGCTACCTTTGATTCTCGATCCTTTTGGGAAGGTTGATCAGTCGGCGTTGTAAGCAACTTCGCAATCGGCTCCATCGCGGGAAAAATCTGAGGAGCGGATTGTTGGAAAGTCTGTGCGCTCTGGAGACCGGGGAGATGACCAGCTAGTCCGCGAACCGCATCTAATAAAGCAAAACGCCCGCGGCGTCCCGTTGATGGTGAACCAGATACCTGATCCGGGCCGGTGATTAACTCGCGAATCGAAACACTCTCAGGGAGAGCGATCTCAGAATTGATGCGAAAGGTGCGTGGCAAGAATTCTTTTAACGAATCAGATGGAACTGGGTGCCGCGTATATCCGTTCGGGCTGGTAAGGTAAATTGTCGTTTCGTTGCCATTAGTGCGAAAAAATAAGAATCGATCGATTGTCGCTCCGGCTGCCGTCTTGCATAATTCGCGAATCTTCGCCTGTTCCGTTTCGTTCAAACCAACCCACTCTAAGCCAAAATCGGGAGTGCGAATTTTGCCGGCAACCACGGCAAAAAACTGAGAGTATCGACAGAAATCCTCACTTTCAATGCCTGATCCCGCCACCCCTTTTTCGATGGCGGACAATAAGTGCGATTTACCAGACTCATTCGCTCCGACAATAGTGGTCACCTTTGCATAGATAGGGACACGAACAAAGGGGTAGAATGCATTGTCTATAATGTCCCACGGTAGGGGTTTCGCATCCGCGTGATTCTTACGGAGATAATCAAAGTTGAACGACTTGTAGAATCGAATGAAGACATTCTTTAGGTGCATAACACTCTTTATATTTGTGGCCTAGTTGTTGATGTTAAACTCAATCTGCTTATTGGTGTTTCTTTTGATTGGCAGAAGACTGTTCTCTATAAGTTTTCTTACCTCATCAATCCCCTCAATTGATGTCAAAGGCACATTCGCTAACTCTTTTGGTTCAAGTTTGTAAAGGCCTCCGCCGTAGACACGTCCGGCTAACTTCAACTCCTCGATTGTAATTGATTGTAATGCCTTCCAGCAAGCTTCGGCTACGCGTGCTTCCTTCGCTATCAACTCGCCTAGTGAATGTCTAGGATAAAGTAGTAGATATGTATTAGCTGCGGTTGCTAGAGAATGATTGCGAATAAATCGAAAAAGGCGACCATTCTTGGCTCGACTTATGTATGTGCAGATAAACGGAGCTGGCTCCCTCCGCTCCTGCCAATACCATTGCTTGCGTGAGCGACATAAGTAACCTTGGTGAACGCTTCCCTTTTTCCCTTTCTCTAAATATTCCCACAAGCTTGGATGGCTCCTTTTGATTTCTGATTCTGACAGCTGGCAATCAAGTAAATACAGGTGTTCAATAAGAGTCGGCTCGCCTAAATCATTAGAAAAAACTTCGTCTATTTTCAGATTCCTTGCACTCGGCAAAATTGGGCGAAGAAATTCCCGAGGAATATTGTGCTGCCGAACCTTGTCTTCAGAAAGGACAAAAAACTCATTGCCTCCAGTGGCAATTCCTCTCTTTATCGAAAAAATATCGCCGATCCGAAGTTGGCCTCCATCTACTATTCCTTTGGTTGCTCGCGACACTGACCATTTCGAAAGGTTTTTGAGTTGAGCATTGGTCAATCTAGTCCTCGTCGTCGGTTTCAGAAGCGTTCCCCCCTCAGTAAAAATGCTCTCATGTTGAGGGGTAGGTGTGCTATTGCGAAAAATAATTACTGCTGAGGACACTAATGCCCCGGCAAACTGAACGTCTTCGGAATTGAATCGGTGAATGGATATAAGCTCTACTTTACTTAATAAATAATCGCGGACAACACGTCCGTAATTGACATCCAAAAACTCGGTGGGAATTAACCAAACGCTTATAGCTCCCGGCGCTAACCATTGATGACTGAGCAGCAAAAAGTATACATATAACCCGGATAGTCCGCTTAAAGAAAATCCATGCCGTCTAGCTTCAGCTTTGAGACGTAATTTATCATCTCCCGAGATGTGATGGTGGCGAACATACGGGGGATTACAAATAAGGAGTGTCGCCTTATCCTTGTCGAGTGCCGGTGGCTTGAGCGCCGTAAAATCAGCGCGAATAATATCGAGCTTTGATTTCCCCCAGAGATTTTTCGCAGCGGTCCATATCTCGTCATCAATCTCAACTCCAATCGCCGTTTTGATCTTCGACGGTCCAATGAGATTCAAGAGAGCGGAAAAAAATGACCCCGTTCCAAATCCTGGCTCCATAAAGCGAATTGGGAAATTTTTTGGGAGGTGCCTTAGCGCAGCAGAAACGATGTCGTCGGCAAGAAGGGCTGGTGTTGCAAACTGACCAAGCTTATTTCTCTCAGCCTGGTCTTTATGTTCAATCTCTAACGCAAGATTAATTCTAGAGACTTCAAGTGTTTTCATATTCCGAATTGACTTAAATCGTCAACGCGATGCTCCCAAACCCAGTCGAGGCCTTCTGCTGCCTCGTAACCCAAATATCCAGGATCAAAATATCCACATAAAAATAAAATGAAACGCAACTCTCGACCATACATTGTCTTTAGTTGCCTAATCTTTGTCGCCTCTTCTTTTCGTCGCTTGTTCGGGTTCGTAAAATCTCCAGCAGATTTAGCTTCTATTAGCAGCGGCATGCTTCCTACAACAGCATCCTTTGGCATCACAACCATATCTATCGGAATTTTTACCGAATTTCCTCTCTGTTCGGATTCTAGGTTCAACGCGGGAACCTCGACAGATTCTTCCTCCAAACCAGAAAGTCCTGCAAGTTCCACCCGCACAGGGACGTTCATCCGAATCGAAAAGGTTCCAGGCCTCATATTCATGAAAGACGATCCCTTCACAGAAATATGTGGCTCGTAATCTCTCGCTTTCAGCCATTCGCTCAAGACTTTCAATTGACGCTCTTCTTGAGCATTTCGAATCAGAGGGTCAGAGATCGAGCCGCACAGGCGATCCGCAACAATTGTGGAAGCTCTCAATACCTGTTGTTCAGTTGGAATTCCAACTTCCGTCAGCCAAGTAAACAAATCTTCATCCAAAAGGCGTGCGATTATTTTCGAAATCTTGCCTAGTTCCAAGTCCAACACCGCCGATGTCATGCGTATGGGCACCTTTCCTTCCTCAAGAGTCTTGATCAGTGACTTTCCTACCCCCGCTAAACCAGACAGTCTATCGCGTGCAATTGGCGGAGCCGTTGCCATTCTTAGCATAGGGATTACACCTGGCTGCTGCTTCAATAGAGTGACAGAAATGTCCCTTAACAAATCAGTCGCCTGAATTGCCTGGCGAACTTCTTCAGTAACTCGCACCCGCGTTGATCGGAATGTTGAGGGAGCGAACTGTAAAAACCACTCATTGTAATGATCGACCGACGTTTCAACGTCGCTCTTCCAAAGATGCGGTTTGTCTGCGTTTATTGCCATTTGCTTTTATTGTATCAATCAAAACTTTTGTTGTTGACATGCCGTAAGATCAGTTAAAGTAAAGCCCTCTCGCATTCGCGAGAGGGCTTGTTTTTTACGCAACCGCAGGTTCAGCAACAGCTTCGACCGCAGGCGTGCGATTCATGATGAAGTCGGCAGCTTTCCCCGCTTGATTTGCAGCACGAACTATCCACCGCCGATGGTTTTTTTCTTTGAGAGCACTGAGCCAGCCTTTGAGATAAGCGGCAGACTGCTCGTGATCGTCGCGAACAATGTCCGCTTCCATTCCGAGAAAAGCCGCTCCCATTTCCGCTACAAGTTCCTCTTCGGAATACACTTTGCCGCCAAAGCCGTCATTTTCAATCAGGCTTTTTCGATTCAGACGTGATTCGTGACCGCTTGAATGCACAAGTTCATGGAAGAGTGTTGTGTAAAAATCTTCCAATGAATCGAAGGTTGTCCGACTTGGCATGTCCACCGAGTCAGTAGCACGCCGATAGCATGCCTCTGTTCGGATACCCTCACGAATTTGAGGGGGTAACGGCATTTCACCTACGATGCTTTCCGCCTTCGCAATTCGCACATCTGCCTCACTGTGCTGGATACTTGGAACCGCCGGGAAATCAATGTCCTTAATTTGAAGTGCATTGAACACCTTGTAACCCTTGAGGTAATAGCTCTTCCTTTCCTCATCGTCTGCGCTGCCGTTGACGGCTGCTTTCTTAAAGGTGCCGTATTTGACGACGATTGAACCATGCTCATCCTTGAGCACACTTCCGCCGCGCATCTTCACTTGGTTGAAGGTCATCCAATATGGCGATGCAAAACGCCGACAACTTAGCAGAATCACGTTGACACCGTGATATTCCTGTCCGGTGTGGAAATTGCGAGGCCGCCCAATGTCTCGCCGCCAGGGACGACGCCACGGAACGTCTCCTTTTTCTAACTGCTCAATGATTGTATCAGTAACCAGTTTGTATGGATCAATGAACTGCTTTTTATTCATTTAAAGAACTCCTCTCTGTATGTGATTGTCACTAGAAGCCCGCCTCACCATGAGATGGACTTCTCAGTAACAACCACAGCTACACCCGCCACTTTTTTAGAAGTTCTCTTCTTCGTGTTTCCATCTCCTTTCCGTGTTCTGTGGATAACTGACCTAAGGGCAGCGCATTAGAATTCAGATTAGAATTAGTATTAAGATTAGAATTAAGATGCGATGGACTATCCGACCCTATACATAGGGCTTGATAGTCTATGGATAGCCTATCGGTTATCGACTTCGGCGCTCGCTTTAGCTCCGCGAGAACTCCCTGCCGTATCTTTGGATTAGGCGTCTGATACTTGATGAAATTCACGATCCCTACCCAACCATCAGCCACGACGAGCTTTCCATCTGCTTGAAATTTCTTAAACGTCGCGTCGATTTTATCCGCTCCTATTCTTGTATCAAAAACTACCCGCTTTACGGGTAGCTCATAGACGCCAGAAATGTTCGTGAGTGGGTTGGTAATGAGGTAGAGAAATAAGAGCTTTTCCGTAGAAGCAAGCCCCGCAATATATGAGTCATCCCAAAACTTTGTGTTGACGATCCGTTGCTTTGCCACACTCATTGCGCTCGCTGCCAGTCCGCGCGTCAAGAGGCAGTCACCCAAGAGAGATCGCATGGATACATCCCTCAGCATAAGCACCACGATTTGCGCCGACCGGCAACGAACGTGTTAAAACTCAATCACCTTTTCTCGCGCCTCATTCATCCACTCGCGCCGACAGTCAGGACAGACACATGAATGACTAAAAAGCCGCAATAGCAAACGCCTTAAAAATAGCCGGAGGCCACAAGAGCGTTGCTTTTGCCCTTCTATTGTCAGTGGTATGTATTCCATTTCCCGTTTTTCTGGCATAGAAAAGTGATTAGATTAATAAAAGCGACCATCCCTGTTTGTGCAGGGAAACATGCAGACCATGAACCTAACGAGACTCCAATACGTGTCTCTGGCCCTGTCTGCATGTTTCCACACGCAAAAAAGCTGACCTTGCTCAGGCCAGCTTTAATGCGTTTTCTCTTTCACTTCATCGAGTGTTGCGGATAAGTCATATTGTGCGACGTATCCAAACCTTTTTTATTCCCGCTCTCTCAGGCGGGATTCGCATTGTTCACTGGCCTTTCTTCTTACCTGTTAAAGATCGCTCTTACAGGTAATTATAATTCCCCACCACCACTCCTTGCAAGTGGCGTTCTGTGGATAACCAGGAGAACGGCTTTACGCAGCCAACGACAGACTCTCATTGATGGCAAATTGGAGCTGCTTTTCAGCGTAGTCTTTCAGTTCTGGGCGACTCAATTTCGTATAGTGTGCAATCGTTGTGGGTGTGCTATGCCCTACAAGTTGCGCAATGATTGCGTCTGGCACGCCGAGCTTTGCCAATCTGTGAATGAAGGCATGTCGAAACGAATGCGGGCAAAGTTTGCGGATCAGTCCCGCGCGTTGAAACGCTACTTTAAAAGAGCGTTCCACAGTGCGGTTCCCAATCGGTTTGCTCGTGCGCAAGCATTTGGTGATGAACAACGCGTCTATGTCAACTGGCCCATTGTTAACTCTATCAACAAGATACTGTTGAAGAACGTCGTCTGTGCCTGTGTTCCAAAAGACCCGCCTGCTGCGCATTGTCTTTTCCGTGCGGATTACTGCCGAACGATCCTCTTGAATATCTTCGATTTCCAAACTTAGAAGTTCCCCGAGACGCATCCCTGTATCATGCAGAAGCATAATCATCGCGAGATCACGAAGGTTCGCGGGCTTCCTCATTCGCAGCGTTGTCACTACCTGTTGATATTCCGCTTCTGTAATGGCTTCGTGTGATCGAGCGAATCCGCGTGGCACACGGGCTAAGTATAGCGGAAACCGCAATCTTCCCTGTTCTGCAAAAAAACGGAGATAATTATGGACTACATTTAGTGCGAGTTCGACTCCACACGGAGCATGTTTCTTGTAAAGAGTGTTTGCGAATGCCACATAATCGGTATGACGCAGAGCCTCCGGTGGTTTGTTCACAAATTCTTGGAATCGCTTAACCCAAATTCGATACACTTGATAAGCTTTCGCTGTGTATGATTGTTTCCACGCAAGATACTCGTGGATAAGATCATCATTGCTCGATGAAGTGAGAAGTGAATCGTCGAGAGATGGACGATGCACTTGAAAGGTGTGGTTCATGGTTTTGTTTGTTAACTGATAAGAACCGAAGAAGCCGCCGAACAAAGAATTGCTGATACCACAAAACTAAACGCAACCAAAATGCGCAGACCAACTGGCTCCCTCTCGTGCGACCACAAAATACCTTCATCATAGTAGTGACGCCGCAAAGCGTGCGGTGCAGGCAACGTGAATTGCGGGCTAACAGAGTATCGACATACTCACCTTACAACCCTATGACCTCATAAACTGTCAATGTGCTCACCTGCACATTAGGGACTCTAGCGCACTCCCCTCTTAAATGTCAACTGCTCTACGCCTCTACATCAACCTCTACAAACTAGCTATGTAGTGGCGAGTGCCACCATAACTACGAAATACCCTTGAAATACAAGGGTAGAACGAATTCCCAGGTGTCGTCCTAGCGGCCCGACTTGCTGCATTTTCCTTCGGCTAACCGGGTGTGATCCTTCCTATCGGACAGTCTCACACCAAAATACAGCAAGTCGGCCCGCAAGGACGCTAACGCGGGACCGACACCTGGGGAACTATTTTGCAACTACTTCTGCGACTTGCGCGGAACGACGGGGCACGCGCCCCCACCTTCCACACACTTTGACCTTGCTTCGGGGCCGTTGGCACTCTGGCGCAAAATCAAAGAGTGTGGCTCTCCTGTCACCATGAACTATTTCCAATCGCGCCCTCTGCTATCGCAGAAGGCGTAAAACTATTCGTTGGAGCGAACTACATATAACGAATGATATTGAGCAGTTGCGCGAGATGCATCACGGCTTTTGCGAGTTGGGTTCTCCCGCAATTCCCTTGAGAATTTATTGCCGGTCAGCTATGGGAACCCTTTGCGCCAAGTAATAGACGATCTCCAGAACAGTGATAAGTGTAACAAGATGATTACGAATATCGTTGTCGAGCAGGAATCTTACATCAAGACGAAGCAAGTTTGTTGCATACAGCATGAATGCCGCTTTTGCACAAAAGTGGCCGAGACTTTTGCGTGGCCTGGCTTTAGCTTTAACTCACAACTATGTTGTTGCTTCAAATCCTTACTGTCATTGCAAGTATCTCTTTCTGATGAATTCTCATCAACCTGCTGACGGCCTCGCCGGCAAAGAGTGGACACTAGCACCTGTGAGCGAGGTGTGCCTTTCCATCCTTCGAGCGGAATGGGATAAGGTTAGTCCCGTAACTTCTTGGCATGACAGGAGGCTGATAGATCACCCCGATCTCGATAACCCCTATGAGAACAGCCTGCGGCGGCTCATTTTGGGATCTTGGCGCGAGGCTCTTCTCCGACGGATTCCAGGAAATACCACCTGGTATCGTGTCCGCTTTCTACAAGACAGTGACCTAGATCAGCTGCTAGTAATCGGCAGCAACGATTGGCTGGATTCCAGAGATCAGAACGAATTGCGCCAAGTGGCGCTGCGTCGGCCGCAGACTCTTCGATCGCCGCCTTCTGCCTGGGAGCAGCCAGTTCTCTGGTCGCACATTAAGGCAGGTCCGTTCTCCATCATCGAAGGCAATAATCGGCTAATAAGCTATTGCTCAACTCCTTCCCTCGGACCTTTAAAGGTTGAATGTTTCATTGGCCTTTCGTTGATGCCTTGCGCGTGGCACCTTCCGGATCAAGTCCCGCGAATCGAGTCCTGACGGCGGGGTGAACGGATGGAGTGGGCAGGGAAAAATGTCTTGATTTTTTGCGATAACGAGGGAATTTCAACAAAAAGTATGAATACAAAACAAACCGTCAATATGACAAATCGGATGCCTAACGTCAGGATTGATGCGTCTGGCGACAACATCGTCTGTGACCCTTTTGAAAGGGTTATCAGGGTTGACGCTTCTGGCGACAAGATCGTATGTGATCCTCTCGAAGAGGACATCCGAGTTGACGCATCTCAGGCAGCAAAACTTTGACGAAGCATTAGCCGGCGCTGTTTGGCTGAAGAAATTGAGTTTGGGCAATCATGTGGAACTGATGCCTTCCTGATATGAGTGAAATTCTAACTCTCCTCACCAAAAAGCCTGAAGTTGCAAGTGCGGTCGCAGCATTGCTGGCGGTTTTTGTTTCCGCCTTATCCGTGATGCTTACAGTATGGGCGCTGGCCTTACAGCGACGGCATAGTTACCTTTCGGTGCGACCATTGGCGTTTGTCGCGAGCGGAGACTATCAAGACCGTCTCTCAGTGAAGATTCGTAACGACGGCATCGGGCCGCTAATTATAAAAAAGCTCTGCGTGACGGATGGCGAAACTGTCAAAGATTGTCTCATCGATTGGCTCCCGTTACTGCCCGAAGGCATATTGTGGGACACTTTCACCAAGAACATGGAGGATCGAAGCCTGGCTCCGGGCGGTGAAATTGTTTTGTTCCGCCTAAGCAATCGCAGTTACGCCCAATTCCATCGATTCCGGGACCTATGCAGAACGCATCTAAAGAAGCTCACTGTCGAGGTTCACTACGTTGACATTTATGACCGCAAGATGCCCGTAAGCTATCGAAGTCTCGCCTGGTTCGGGCACACGCGCTCGCTTGATGTCAGCAAAGCAGATGAAGACCTTAAGGCCAGTGGTGGGCCAGTCGACCTACTTATTGCAGCAGGTGAGTGATAAGGGATTATATGACGAACCGTGCTGGAGACATGCGGTGTGTGGCATTCAGCGTGGCCCTCTGTTCTCGCTAATGAGTGCTTCGTAAAATCCTATCGAGAATTTGTCATGCACGATCCCGTTCAAAGGATAAAAGACGGACGCTTCATCTAAGAGATGCTTTTTAGAGATAGTGTTTTTGCCGTGATCGACTGACAGACTTGTGTCGAGTTTATCCAACTGGCCGATTCGCATTGTCCATCCCTTAGTAAAGCCGCGTTCTTCGCTTGATGCGTCGCTGTCGATAAACGCCGTTTCGTTCAAGAGTGACCTTCGAAATGCCCAGGTGCCGAGTGTAGCATGGTTTTTGGCGAACGGCCCGGCGACATAGATTTCGCCGAGATCAATATCCAGGATGAACATTTCCGTTGATCCCGCAATGCACACTTCTGGATTTCCGTTGAGTAAGTCTACGGCTTTCTTTATCCTATTGGGGAAAGCATAATTGTCGTCATCAAAGTTGAAAATGAATTCTCCATTCGTAAGTTTGTTCGCCAGATTTCTTTTCTTTCCAAGCGGAATGTGCGTGCTGCTGTAAAGGTAGATCAGATTGGGAAAGTCAAACACATAGTCAAAAATTGGCACCTCTCCATCGTCAACAATGACCCATTCTATCAACGTCTGGTCGTAATCCAACGCTTGGATATTGTGTCTCAAATGCTGCACAAACAGGGGTCTATTTTTAGTTACGGTTACGATAGAAATCATCTGATCCATAGTTTTTCACTGGAGAAATCGTGAGATCAACGGGACGTAGTTTCCGCTATATGTGATAGCTCGGTCATAGACCGATTCCGAAACCAGCTTAGCTCCACGCGCATCATACCGAATTGCTTGACCATCCGCCGGAAATATTGGCCAAAGTCTATCTCTGATGAACCATTCAACCTTGGTAAGAGTCGGGTCAGCCTCAATCAATCGTCCTATTTGCCTTCCTAATGAATGGTATTGCTTTTGCAAAACGTCACGCTTTAGCTCACATTCATCTTTGGTAAGCGTAATCCCAATCGGGTCGATATCCGCATCTTCCGGTGGCTTTTGTAAAAATACGTCTCCATTTGAGTTCTCGTAAGCAAGTGGAATTTCAAAGATCGCGGACGAGAAGCCTAGCGATTTTACTATCGGAACAGTCATATCGTGGACTGGATTGTAAAACTCAACAGCATCACAGAATACGGAAGGATCATGGTTACTCCCAAATAACTGCTTGATGAAATTGGAAATTACTTGGAAATACTCACAATCCAAATTTAGGATAGCGTTATAGAAACTATCTTCACTGCGGTTCATGAAAACGGCACTTCCAGCAAGGCCGATTTGAGATAAAACTGCTTTAGTCTCGTTAACTCGATGTTCTCCCCCGCCATCGGTGATATAAACTATTGTGCTGGGTTGCAACCGTGTAATCATACCCAGAGCTGCAACTTCATGGTTGGGGTGACTAAATACGAATGCAGCCGGGTTATCCGGTTGAAATTTGATCGACATATTCACGAGATAGTCGGCGATTATTCTTCGTTTGCAATTAAGCTTTACTTGGCTGGTGTTTTTCTTCGTGACTCTAGGTTCGCAAAACAACTTTCGTCGATCCGCAAGGCCGTTTCACAGACAATATTCCTGTGGGAAAACATTTTTTGCCCCATAAATGCTCTTATTCACATTGAGCGAGACGTTTATTGCTGCTTTGACCTTTCGTCTGAACGTTGCGACTATTCTGACAGGTTGCATGCTTGCCCCTAAAGCAATGGTATCTAACGGTCACATGCTGCCAAGTCATTCATATTCGGCGTCTTTATGGCATTCTGTGAAGCTCGTCGGTGTTCTGTTGGCAGATGCATTCACCAGCTATTAGACCCTAACAAGATTATGCGTTCTTTCCAGTGAATGCGCATCCGACATGGTAATTTGTGCTGGAATTGTGGTAGACTCTACCTTGTGAATGCAAAATCAGGCATTTCAAAAATACAACAGTCGCCAAAACAACAGTTCCTGGCGAGCCTCGACTCATGTTTTCGAGATGGCTCATTTATTAAGCTAACACTCGGTCACCGGGCGGTTCCTGAGAATATGTTGCGAAAATTGCTTGTTCGGCCCGTGCTGATTCGCGGAGAAAAGCGGTGCAGCGTCGTGAGCCGATTTCTCACACGAGACGAAACGAAGAATCACCCGTTTAGCGATACGCTTGCACTCGTAGAAGCAAAGCTTGGAACGGAGTTCCTAAGTGCAAATCTCTTTACCGAGTCCAGTGGCGTGGAGCTCGAATTGGGAAAGAAGGATCGATTAAGGGTGATTTCCGTCAAACGAAAACCGGCGTCTTTGGATCACGACCGGAGCCGAATGCGCTGGATTGATACAAGCGCACATTATCTCAATTCTCTCGAAGTTACAGATTCATTAGGTAAGGTGCGCGAACGGAAGAGGAGCAAGTTTCGTCAAATTGAGCGCTTCGTGGATTTGCTGGCCTCAGCCTTCCGCCACAGCAGATTGGCGACATTTCCCATCACTCCACGGGCCATTCCGATCACAATGTGCGATATGGGATCAGGCAAAGGGTATCTTACTTTTGCCGCGTTTGACTATTTTAAGCGTGTCGAGAAAATTGAGGCACTAATCACGGGGGTAGAGTCGCGCGACGACCTCGTCAAACTATGCAATAACGTGGCTATCGATTGTGGATTCAGCGGCCTTAATTTTGTGCGGAGCTCGATAGAAGAGTATAAGTTTCCAAGGCTCGATATCCTGGTTGCGCTTCACGCCTGCGATATCGCCACGGATGATGCACTCTTCAGTGGGATAAGCGCGGGAGCAGAAATCATTTTGTCGGCTCCGTGCTGCCACAAAGAAGCGCGACCACAGATCGGTCGCTTCGTCGCACACGGTCCTTTGCGCGATATACTTCGCAACGGCATTTTTGCCGAACGCCATGCTGATATGGCTACAGATGCAATTCGTCAACTCATCCTTGAACGTGAAGGATATCGTGTAACGGTTAGTGAGTTTGTGGCAGCGGAACATACAGCCAAGAACGTGATGCTAATAGCCACCAAAAGAAGCGAAGTGCTCACAGATGATGCAAAAGCGGACATTGATCATCGCATTGCAGAACTAAAGAATTTTTATGGCATCGAACACCATAGACTCGAACAGCTTTTCATGGCCTGATGTGGATTGGAATGCGCTACGTCGCCTGCGCGCTCGCTTCCTCCAATTTGATCAAAGTGAAGGCAATTTTGGTAATTCGGTTGTATCGCCCGATCGCTCGGACTACTGGCGAACTCCCGCCGAACTTGATAACTATAATTTAACCTTTGGCGAGCGGATTGGTTGGAAGTGGGACACAGTGCTTGCAGAACTCAAGACGAGAGGCTGGACGCCTCCTGTAGGCACAGTCTTGGATTGGGGCTGCGGCACCGGCGTGGCTGGGCGACGTATAGTCGAAGCATGGCCTACTGCCGTTCGCACACTTTTCCTATGGGATCGTTCAAATCTTGCAGTGCAGTTTGCCGAGAAGCGCGCGCGCCAGACTTTTCCGCATCTCGATTCAAGACGCGCTACAGGAGACACGGTTTCTGATCTGCTTGTCATTAGTCATGTGATCAACGAACTTTCCCAAGTAGCGCTGAAACGCCTGCTTGCTTTGGTGGAAAAAGCGCAAGCTGTGTTGTGGGTTGAGCCGGGCACATCGGCAGTTAGCCGCAAGCTTATCGCTATGCGCGAAGGACTACTCCGGCGCTTTCGTGTCATTGCTCCCTGCACTCATTCGATGACATGTGGCATGTTGAGCGCAGAGAACAAGAGGCATTGGTGCCATCATTTTGCGAAGATTCCGGGATACGTGCATACTGACTCAGGTTGGAGGCGGTTTTCTGCGACACTGGAGATTGACCTCTGCACTCTTCCGTTTAGTTTTCTCGTCCTCGATCGGCGACCTGCTGTTACAAACTCCGAGCGAGAAGTGGCACGTGTCATCGGTAAACCCCGCCATTACAAGGGGTTTGCGAAAGTGTTGAGTTGCCAGAGTGTCGGTGTTCGTGAACTCACAATTCAAAAACGCGACACACCACAGCTTCTGAAAGAAATAAAAAAAGC
Source organism: uncultured Verrucomicrobiae bacterium (assembly GCA_963836755.1). GTDB lineage: Bacteria > Verrucomicrobiota > Verrucomicrobiia > Chthoniobacterales > Chthoniobacteraceae > JAJPJG01. Next base: position 829,162 of record CAWIKF010000002.1, read on the forward strand.
CCCATCGTCACTCTACCGATGGGAGCGGGAGGGGGATAAGATAATGGGAGGCATTCGTCTGTTTTAGTATCTTTCAATGAGATTTTTGATTTTCGGGGAAGTTGATCTAACGAACTTGTAACGCGCACTTGTAACGAAGCCCTTGCTTATTACATTTGTCTCGATAACAAACGTCGGCGAATCGAAATCCGGGAAAAAATCCGGGAGAATGAGTCGCTTCGCGGTATAATTATAGTGGAGATAGTTACCGAAGACTGAAGTCTTCGGATTTCGGCGACAGCCTCGATTGCCTACCCGACTCGAAAACACGCCGCATGTCGGCAGTTTTTCCGCGCTACAACAAGGCGGCGCGGGATGCGGAATGGAGGTCGTCCCTGAAATATGCCATCACATCAATTCATCCACCTTGGCTTGCGCCAAGGGTGGGGCGGCGTGCAGTCGCCCTTTCATATCTCCTACGAAGCTTTGCGCAGGCATCTTTATATTGTCGGAAAAACAGGCACCGGAAAAACCAGCCTGCTTAAAAGCATTTTTTTGCAATTGGTGGAGCGGGAACACGGAGTCGCTTTGCTTGATCCACACGGAGACCTCGCCGAAGAGTTGCTCGATCTGCTGCCGCCACGACTGGTTTCAAAAATCGTGTTTTTCAAACCAAGCGATCTTGCCTTCCCTTTCGCCTGGAACATACTGGCCGAGGTTCCGCTTGATGAGCGCCCTCGCACTGCAAGCGGTATCGTCTCGGCGTTCAAACATGTTTGGGGTGAATCGTGGGGGCCGCGTCTTGAATACATTCTCTACAACAGCATCCGTGCATTACTCGATGCCGAGCACACGAGTATTCTTGGCCTTCCCAAGATGCTCACCAATGCCGCTTATCGACAATGGGTAGTGCGACAGGTCAAAGACCCGTTTGTGACTGCCTTTTGGCAGGAAGAATTCGAGAGTTACGATCAACGGTTTCGGCAGGAAGCGATTGCCCCAATACAGAATAAAGTAGGCGCACTCACTACCAATCCAGTGCTTCGCAATGTCTTCGGGCAGGCAAAGCGGAAGCTCGACATTCCTTTCATCATGAATAGCGGGCGCATCTTCATCGCGAATTTGTCGAAAGGGGCGATCGGCGAAGAGCCCTCAAATCTTATCGGTTCACTTCTTGTATCAGAGTTTCAGCGTGCGGCGATGCAGCGCGGATTGCAGTCGGAGCAGGAGCGCCGAGACTTCACACTCATCATTGACGAGTTTCAAAACTTCACCACCGGAGCGTTTACCTCAATTCTCTCCGAAGCACGGAAGTTTAATCTTTCACTTGTCTTGTCACATCAATTCACCAGCCAGCTTGAGCCGGATATTAGCGATGCAGTTTTTGGCAATGTCGGCACGTCCGTAGCCTTTCAGCTTGGCGCAACGGACGCCGACCTCATGGCGAAGGAGTATGGAGATGCTTTTGCTGCGAGTCAGTTTGTTGATCTTGAGCGCTTTCATACGCTCGTGAAGCCGTCGAAAGTGGACGGTTGGGCACAACCTTTTCGCGGCAGAACAGAATCAGTCATTAAGTCGCCGACTCATGCCAGGGAAACCTTCGTTCGAGAATCGCGGCAGCGTTTCGGCAAAGAGCGCGTGAAGGTTGAAGATAAAATACGACGCTGGATGAAGCGATGGAGTGATGAGTAGTGGTATAATTAAGCGGTGAAGATAAACGTAGCCCGGAGGCCACGTTTTCAGCGTCTCTTAGAGTCGCCAACCATCCGCCTCACCGACCGGGACAAGGCGATTCTTTCGGCTGTAGTGGAATATCGGTTTCTGACCACAAGCCTTATCCTTTTACTTGTAACGGGTAGCAAACAAAACATCCGTCGCCGATTACAGCGTTTGTATCACGCTGGATTTCTTGACCGACCAAGAGCGCAGTTGCCGCTTCGTTACGCAGGCGAGCTTTTCGATTTTGTATATTCGTCAACGCGCAAGACTCTCTCCCCCGCACTCGCCTTCTCAAGAAGAACGGTTTCGGGTAAGGAATCTAAGAAAGTCTCTTCCCTCTTTCTGGCTCATGCGCTCTCAGTATCCGAGGCACAAATTCGCATCAGAGTGCTATGTCTTTTGCACGGCTTAGCCTTCATTTCACAACATGAGATCGTGAGCGCCGGACAGCACGAGGATTCAGCCGGGCATTTACACTGGAGAGTCGCTCTGAAAGCAGACAAGACGACAGAAAACGTCGGCGTCATTCCCGATGCCGTATTTTCGATTGAACAGCAGGAGCTTTCAGGCGAGAAGCGTCGCCTCTATTATTTTCTGGAAGCAGATCGAGGCACCATGCCTCTTTATCGGAAGAGCCTTCGTTTATCTTCGATCCGTCGAAAGACACTTTCTTATTTACGAAGCCGGAGAATGAAATTGTTGAAGGAGCATTACAATATCCCAGGTTTCCAAGTGCTCTTTGTAGCCCGAACAACGGAGCGCCTTGAACGAATCAAGGAAGTATGCACGGCGGCAACAGATTGTCACAGTTCTTCTCTCTTTCTCTTTACTACGCAAGATGAGCTACAAGCGGGCAACCTACCACCAAGTCTCGGCATGGTATAATTGTAGTGATCCGTTGCACACTCCGTGCGACACACTCTAACCCTTTAACTACAAGGAGGTAGTTCTTTATGCCTACTGCAAAATCTGCGTGGGTTGATTTCAAAGAAATCAAAGCAAAAGTTTCCATCGTTCAAATTCTTGAGCGATATGGCGTCATCGAAACGCTTGTCAAAAGTGGAAATGGCGACCGTTTGAGCGGTGCATGTCCGATCCACGGCGGCACCAACAAAACGCATTTCCGCGTGAGCATTTCCAAAAATTGCTGGAACTGTTTCGGAAAATGTCAGGATGGCGGCAACATTATCGACTTTGTGACTAGAAAAGAGGAAGTCCCATTTCGCGATGCGGCGATACTCATTCAGGAGTGGTTTATGGGCGGGCAAAGCGAGACGGAAAACAAAGCCGAAAGGTCGCTTTTTGCGACGAGCCAGGTGGAAGAAGGGCCACGGTTCCGCAGAGCGGAAATGCAGAGTGAGCCGCAACCAGAGGAAGATGAAGACAATTCACCGAACAAGCCGCTTGCGTTCGAGTTAACGAAGCTCGACATAACGCACCCGTATTTGCGGGAGCGTGGTTTGACGGACGAGACGATTGCAACCTTTGGACTTGGCTATTGTGAGAAAGGATTGCTACGTGGATACGTCGCCATTCCGATTCACAGTCCAGACGGCGAGCTTGTTGCCTATGCTGGACGTTGGCCGGGTGTGCCGAAGGACGGCAAAGGTAAATACAAATTGCCGCAGGGGTTTAAGAAAAGTGTCGAGCTTTTCAACTATCACCGTGCCATAGCAAGCAGGGACCAAGTCCCCATCGTTGTTGTTGAAGGATTTTTTGACGCGATGAAGCTTCACCAAGCGGGCTATGAGCGAGGAGTTGCACTCATGGGTTCGTCACTTTCCGAGACACAGGAAGAATTGCTGTGCCGACTCTCTGAGACGGACGAGCGAATCATTCTCTTTTTTGACGGTGACGATGCAGGGCGCAAGGGACAGGCGGACGCTATGGAGCGTCTGTCGAAAAGGCTTTATGTGCGCACCATTGAGCTTGGAGAACAGCAGGTGCAGCCAGAGGATGTGTCGGTTGACGATCTGACTTACATGCTTCCTTTTCAAAACGGGAGGGTTGCATGAATTTTCGTGTAGCAAACGCCTATGTGGAAATGAGACAGAAGGGAGGCCGATAACGCCATGCCTTCCATTTCCAAATTTCCGCTTTGCACCATCTGCGCCACACCACACGCTCTTGAGTCCTTGGAGGCAACTGAAATCCAGTTTGCCATTTCCCGACACGTATCCGGCGATTGGGGCATCGTCAATGACGAGGATGGCGAAGCAAACGAACGAGCGCCTGTTTTCGGTTTTTCGTTCCGAAGCAGGTAAAAAGTTCTATGTAATCACCGAGTAGGATAGATCGGTTACAACCGTTCTACTCCCGGAAGATTATTGAAAATCAAAACACCTTTTCCGAGAGGAGAAGGTGTTATTTCTTATTAGAAATTATTTTGACGGAGAATTGATCGAGTAATCGAGTGCAACGAAAGCCGTGCCTACCGACTCCGCAACAGCGGCATGGGTCTCGCCATCTTCATTGTGAGCTTCGGCTACGTGCAGACAGCGGCCTACGCGATCATCAAGACGAACATGCTGCCACGACCAGCCTAACTCGCACAATTTCTCTGCAATGCGATGCCACTTTTTCATACCGCAAAAATATACTACGAGTCAGGAAAAAAAAGACAATTGTGCTGACAACGCTGATGCGACTCTTGCTGCGATTGGATGGATTGATTCAGGGTGTAAAAGATGATTGACATTCTTTTCACCGGTGCCACATTGGCACCATGCCAGCAATCGCTGAAAAAAATGCGCGCCTTGTCACCCGCATTCCTGCCAGCGTGCGAAAGATCATCAAGGCTGCCGCTGATCTCCAAGGTTCCGCTCTCAATCAGTTCGTTGTGCAGGCCGCCTACCAGCAAGCACGGGAGGTTCTGGAGCACGAATCGCTTATTCGGCTCAACCACGAACAGACGAAGCGCGTGTTTGAATTGCTCGACAAGCCGCCAAAACCAAACGCGGCATTGATGGCTGCAAAATCAACACACCGCAGCCTGGTCCGTGCTTAGAGTCGAATTGTTGGACGCAACGCACGACCGTGCAGGTTTTGACTGCGGAGTCGAGCCGCTGAATCGTTATATTCAACAAATTGCACGGCAGCATATCACGAAGGAAATTTCCAAAACCTACGTGCTCGTGGAGGAATCCGCCGTTGCCCCAAAACCAGTGCTTGGCTTTTTCACCCTCTCGCTCTGCCAAGTGATCGGGCAGGAAGTGCCCCAAAAATGGATGAAAAAGCTTCCCGAGCAGATTCCCGCGATGAAGCTTGGCCGTCTGGCAGTGGCTACGCAACAGCAAGGTCGCGGATTCGGCAAAACGCTGCTCGTAGAAACACTCCTCAAAGTCGCACAGGTCGCGGACATTGCCGGCGGGATCGGGCTTTTTGTGGATGCGAAGGATGAAAGCGCTGCCACATTTTATGCGCGCTTCGGCTTTGAACCGACGCCCACTGCCCCGCTGAGACTGTTCATGCCGATGGAGACGGTCAGACAATTTGTGAAAGCGTAATTGGTGCGCTTAACAAAATGGTCACGGAACGGCGTTCATTCTCTGTAATTTGCCATGCACCGGCGAGCGTTTTTTCGGCGTTTTGAACCGCAAATAGCAAAATGGAAGCGAACGCGCTAGGCTCCAGTTTTCCCGGTAAAAGTTCCCGCTCCGCGCGCAGACGTGCGCCGAAGTGCGATTGCGAGCAAAGGCAGAGAAATGAGTAACGAGATTTTCCAGACGGTGACGGTCACGCTCAATCCTGCCATTGATCGAACCGTCACGATCCGCAATTTCACGCCGGGAGAGGTGAACCGCGGCGACGATGTCCGCTCCAGCCCTGGCGGGAAGGGCGTCAACGTCGCATCAGCGCTCGCGGATTACGGCCACAGCGTGGCGGTCACTGGATTTCTCGGGCGGGAGAATTGTTCGGTGTTCGAGGATCTTTTCGACCGGAAAGACATTGCCGATCATTTCGTCCGCATCGCCGGCCAGACGCGCGTCGCGATTAAAATCATCGACCCCGCGAAGCTGGAGACGACCGACATCAATCTGCCCGGTCCCGCGCCGTCTGAGGAAAATCTCACGTCGCTGCGCGGCCATCTCGATGAACTTGCGGAACTCGACGAGGCGTGTTTTGTCCTTTCCGGCAGCGTGCCGCCAGGTGTCGATCTGGAGATTTACAGCGAACTCATCGCGAAGCTCCGCGCGCGCGGCCAGCGCGTCGTGCTTGACACGAGCGGCGAGGCTTTTTTGCGAGGAATCAAAGCCGCGCCGCACGTCGTGAAACCAAATCTTCGCGAACTCGAGGACTTTGCCGGCACAAAGCTGAAAGAGCGCGGCGAAATCGTGAAGGCAGCTCGTGAAATTCTCACGCTCGGTGTGGAATTGGCCGCGATTTCGCTGGGCGCGGAAGGGGCGCTTTTTGTCACGCGCGATTCCGTCGTCAGCGCGCGGCCGCCGGACGTTGCGGTGCGCAGCACAGTCGGGGCCGGGGATGCTATGGTTGCCGGCATCGTCGCGGCGATGATCCGCGATTTGCCGCTGACCGATTGCGCGCGACTCGCGAGCGCCTTTGCACTCGTCTGGCTCACGCGCGGCGAGGCGGGCATCCGCGCGAATGGCGCGATCGAGGCGGCGATGCAGGAAATCACCGTGCAGTGACGCGAGCGGGCGGCTAACTTTGACGCCATGGCCTCCAACACCCGCATTTTCATGATCCGCCACGGCGCAACGGTGCTGAGCGCCGAAGACCGATTCGCCGGCGCGACCGATGTCCTGCTTTCCGACGAAGGTCGCGAACAGGCGCGGCGGTTGGCCGTCCGGCTGAGCGCGGAAAAGATCGCCGCCGTTTATGCGTCGCCAATGAGCCGCACGGTCGAGACCGCGCGCATCCTCGCCGCGCCGCACTCGCTGGAAGTGCAAATGCGTGACGGCCTGCGCGAGATTTCGCACGGCCGCTGGGAGCAGTTAACTCGCGCGGAAGTCGACAGGCAATTTCCCGACGAGGCTGCCGATTGGGAAAAAGATCCGTATACTTTTGCGCCAGCGGGCGGCGAAAGCGGACTCGCGGTGACCGCGCGCGCATTGCCGATTTTGATGCAAATTGTCCGCGCACATTCCGCCGGCAAAGTCCTCGTTGTTTCGCACAAGGCGACGATCCGCCTGCTCCTGAGTTCGCTGCTCGGATTCGATCCGCGCCGTTACCGCGACAACCTCGACCAAAACCCGGCGGCACTGAACATCGTCGATTTCAAGGACGCGGTGCGCGCCCGGCTCACATTGTTTAACGACACGTCGCACTACGATGAGGCCGGGCTCGCGATTCCGTCGATCCCGACTGCGCGCTTGTCGAAATCGTGGAACGAAACCATCGCGGCGCCAATCCCGTGAAGCCGGAGCGCGGCCGGCGATTTTCCGTTTGATTTCAGCGGGGAATCCGCGAACATCGCCACCCTTTTTATGCGTCACACAATCTCAGTGCTTGTGGAAAATAAGTTCGGCGTGCTCGCGCGCATCGCTGGCATGTTCAGCGGGCGCGGTTTCAATATCGACACGCTCAATGTCGGCCCGACGCTCGACCCGAAAACTTCCCGCATGACGATCGTCGTGCGCGGCGACGACACCGTGCTCGATCAAGTGGTGAAGCAGCTCAACAAGCTCGTGGACGTGATTGACATCCAGGATTTTCGCGAGGGCGAATTCGTCGATCGCGAGCTGATCATGCTGCGCGTCAAGGTGGACTCAAAGTCGCGCGCGGAGCTGATGCAAATCTGCGATATTTTCCGCGCAAAAATCATCGATGTGCAGCACAAAAATGTCTCCATCGAGGTCACGGGCAACGAAAGCAAAATCGACAAATTCCTTTTCCTGATGCAGCCGTTCGGCATCGGCGATTTGACGCGCACCGGACGCGTGGCGCTCGCGCGCAAGGAATAACCGGGCGGTCAGCTGAGCTTCGTGCCGGCGCGTTTGCGCGCGTTCGCGTCGAGCAACTTTTTCCGCAGGCGCAAATTCTTTGGCGTGACCTCGACATATTCGTCGGGCGCGATGTATTCGAGGCTGCGCTCGAGCGTCATGACGAGTGGCGGCGCCAGACTGATGCCTTTGCCGTCGCCCTGGCTGCGCATATTCGTCAACTTTTTCGCCTTGCACGGATTCACCGGCATGTCGTCGGGCCGCGCGTTTTCGCCGATGATCATGCCTTCGTAAATTTCCTCCTGCGGCGCGATGAAAAGCCGGCCACGTTCCTGGATCGTATCGAGCGCGTAGGCAGTGCTGATGCCGTTTTCCATCGCGATGAGCACGCCGTTGAAGCGCGTCGGAATCTCGCCCTTGAACGGCGCATATTCTTTAAACAAGTGCGATGCGATGCCGTGGCCTTTCGTCACGTTGACGAGATCGGTTTCAAAGCCGATGAGCCCGCGCGTCGGGATCACGGCCTGCACGGTGACGCTGTGCGGATTGTGCTCCATGTTGATGATGTCGGCCTTGCGCGTGGCGAGGCTTTGCAAAATATCGCCGAGATTTTCGTTCGGCACATCGACGTAAAGCGTCTCGTAAGGCTCGAGCGTCGCGCCCGACGCGTCTTTTTTGAAAATCACCTCGGGCCGCGAGACGAGCACTTCGAAACCTTCGCGCCGCATTTGCTCGACGATGATCGCGATCTGCATTTCACCGCGCGCCTTGATTTCAAAATGTCCCGCGATTTCTGTCTCGCTGACCTGGATGGAAACATTGGTGCGCGTCTCGCGGATCAAGCGTTCACGCACCTGCCGCGCCGTCAGCAGCTTTCCTTCGCGACCCGCGAGCGGCCCGTCGTTGATGCAAATTTTCATCGTGATCGTCGGCGGATCGATCTCGGTGAAAGGCAGCGGCAGACGTTCTTCCGAGTCCGTGATCGTCTCGCCGATGAACGCTTCCTCAAAGCCGCACAGGCCGATGATGTCGCCTTCGCTCGCGTGTTTGACTTCCACTTTTTGCAAACCTTGATGCGAAAAAAGCGCCGTCACATTTGCGCGCTCGCGTTTTCCATCCATCGAAATGTGAACCACCGAATCGCCGACAGCCACACGCCCACTGACGATGCGGCCGTAACAAATGCGGCCGAGATAATCACTGTAGTCAAGGTTCGAGACGAGCATTTGAAAATAGGAAACGTCTGACTTTGGCGGCGGCGGAATGTGTTTCACGATCGCCTCAAACAGCGGCTCCATGTTTTCGGCCGGCTCATGAATTTCGCGCATCGCGTAGCCGTCGCGCGCGCTCGCGTAGATCACCGGAAAATCGAGCTGCAGATCGCTCGCATCGAGCTCCACGAAAAGATCGAACACAAAATCGAGAACTTTGTGCGGCCGAGCATTCTCGCGATCGATTTTGTTGATGACGACGATCGGCTTCGCGCCATTCTCGAGCGCTTTTTTCAAAACAAATTTCGTCTGCGCCTGCGGTCCATCATGCGCATCGACCACCAGCAAAACGCCATCGACCATCTTCATGATGCGCTCGACTTCGCCGCCAAAATCCGCGTGGCCGGGCGTGTCGACAATGTTGATGTGATAGTCGTGCCACTTGAACGCAGCGTTCTTGGCCCTGATCGTAATTCCTTTTTCCCGCTCGAGATCCATGGAATCCATGATCCGAATTTCCGAAGCCTTTGCCTCGTTTGCGCGGAACGTTCCGGATTGTTTTAAAAGTTGATCAACAAGCGTGGTCTTTCCGTGATCGACGTGAGCGATGATGGCGATATTGCGGATGTGTTCCATGTCTTCGGTTTCCAAAAGGGCGGGGAATATGCCCACTCTGCGCCATGGCGTCAATGTCCGTGCCCGCCGTTTTGCGAAAAAGAATGATGCGCTTGTCGAATACGCGTTGACACTCTGTTATAAATATGGAGATTACGCCGTATCTTCGCCTAGCGGAAGTTCACCACGCATGCACAATTTACTCACCGTCAAAGAAACGGCGGAATATTTACGCATTCCTTTGCCGACCGTTTACTACCTCGTGCAGCGCGGCCAGCTGCCCGCGATCCAGATTGGCGGGCGCTGGCGCATCAAGAAGGATTCGCTCGATCGCGACATTCTGCGCGAGGAGGAACACGGACAGCCCACGGTGCTCGTGGTGGATGACGACGAGGGTGTGCAAGGTCTCTTCAAACTTTTCCTGAAAAAGACCGGCTTCAGCCGAATGATTGTCGGCAACGGTCGCGAAGCAGTCGCGGCTCTCAAGAAACAGAAATTCGATCTCTGCTTTCTCGACCTCGTTTTGCCGGACATCACTGGCGACGAAATTTACAAGCAGGCGAAGAAAATCGATCCGAACTTGCCCGTGGTCATCATCACCGGATTTCCCGACAGTGAGATGCTCGACAATATTTTGCGCTTTGGACCGGTAACGGTTTTGAAAAAGCCGCTCAAGGTCGAGCAGCTCACGCAGACGCTGAAATTTCTAGGCCACAAAATGGCCGAGGTCGAAGCAGTCGCGTAGCGTCTTTCAAACCGCTGGCCGTTGCTTGTGCCAGTCCGTGCTTTGCTCGTAAGCGTGCGCGATTTTCAGCAAGTTCGCCTCATCGAACGGCTTGCCGAGCAACTGTAAACCGATCGGCAATTTCCGCCCGTCGATGCTCGCGAAGCCGCATGGAATCGAGATCCCGCAGATGCCGGCGAGATTTGCCGCGATGGTAAAAATGTCCGCGAGATACATTTTCAGCGGATCGTCGCTCCGCTCGCCAATTTTGAACGCAGGCTCCGGCGACGTCGGACAAACGATGGCGTCAACGTTTTCAAACGCGCGCGAGAAATCGTCGCGGATCAAAGTTCGGACTTTTTGCGCGCGCAAATAATACGCGTCGTAATAGCCGCTGCTCAAAACGTAGGTGCCGAGAATAATCCGCCGTTTCACTTCCGGCCCGAAGCCCTCCTCGCGCGTGCGCCCATAATGATCCAGCAGATTTTTCACATCGTCCGCGCGGTGGCCGTAGCGCACACCGTCAAACCGCGCGAGATTTGCCGACGCTTCGGCTGTTGCGACAATGTAATACACACCGACGGCATGCTCGGTGTGCGGCAGCGACACCGCGACGATTTCCGCGCCTAGCGATTCGTAATGTTTGATGGCTGCGCGCACCGCCTGATCGACCTGCGGCTCGATGCCATCGATGAAATATTCCTTCGGCATTCCGATGCGAACGCCGCGCAAATCTTCGCCCAATTTCGCGGCGTAATCAGGAACTTTTTCGTCCAAGCTCGTCGAATCCTGCGGGTCGCGTCCCGAGATTGCATTCAGCAGCAATGCTGAATCGCGCACAGTTTTTGTGAATGGTCCAATCTGGTCGAGCGAAGAAGCAAATGCGACCAGGCCGAAACGCGAGACGCGGCCGTAGCTAGGTTTCAAGCCAACGCAGCCGCACAATGCGGCAGGCTGGCGAATCGAGCCGCCAGTGTCCGAGCCGAGCGCGGCGAATGCTTCATTCGCGGCGACGACGGCCGCGGAGCCGCCGCTGGAACCGCCGGGAATTCGCGACGGGTCCCACGGATTTAACGTAAATTTTACACTCGAATTTTCGGTGGAGGAGCCCATCGCGAACTCATCCATGTTCGTGCGCCCAAATGGAATCGCGCCAGCCGCTTTCAGTTTCGCGATGACAGTCGCGTCATACGGCGCGATGTAGCCTCGCAAAAGTTTTGATGCGCACGTGCACGGCTCCCCGCAAACGTTGATGACATCTTTGATCGCAATCGGCACGCCGCCGAGCGGCAGCGTCACGTCGGCAGCTTCCGCCATTTTTTTAGCGGCTTCAAAATCCCGCGACAGATAGCCGTGAACGCACTCATCGGCGACGGCGATGCGCTGTTCCAGCGCTTGCAGCACTTCGACGGGGGAGACATTTTTTGCGCGCAACTCTTGTTGCAACGCGGCGACGGAAAGCGCGGCCAGCTCCATCACTCCACGACTTTTGTCACGATGAAAAGGCCGTTTGCCTGTCGCGGAGCATTGCGCAGAGCCGTTTCCGCGTCGAATCCCTCGGCGCGAAACATCCTTGCGGAAAATGTTGAAAGTCGGATACGCGTGCGCGGTCGGCTCGACTCCGGTCACGTCCACGGACCTGAGTTTTTCCACGTAAGCGAGCACCTGCGAAAGCTGTGCTTGGAAACGCACGATCTCTTCCTCGCTCAAATTCAAGCGCGCCAACTGCGCCGTATATCGGACATCAAAGTCGTCGGTCATGACGGATTTTTTTTCTTAGAAACTGCGCAGTCTTTACCAGTGCCAGACGCTGTAAAGCCAGAGCAGCAAAAGCAGCAGACCGACGAGCAGTCCGCAAAAAGTGATGCGCGCCTGGCGCTGTTCCATTTTCAGCGGACGCCGGCGCCGAGGTGCGACAGCTCCCGCGAAGGAAACATCGAAGCGCTTGTCGAGCAGCCGCGGCTCGTCCACGCGGCGCGGCGTTTTCACCGAGCGCGTGAGCAATTCCTCGCGTCGTCTTTTTTCCTGCTGCTCCTTGATTTTCGGCGCGTCGTCGATCCGGCGTTGCGCGACCTCGCGTTGCTTGCGGATTTTTTCCTCGGCCTCGTGAAGCGCGCGCCGCCGCGCATCGAGCGGGCTGGACGATCTCGAGGAACGTTTGGATGCGGCCATTATTTACCAAAAATAAAGAACAGCGTGATCAGCAAAATAATTCCGAAAGCGATCAGCGGAAGCGTGAAGGCAAATCCGTTTCTCAGCCAGACCGCGAAATCCTCCGGCGGCTTTGCATAAAGGCCGGCGTAAGGATCGGCGCTGACCGGCGCCAGCACTTCCTCGCTCGTCTCGGCGTTGATGACGGCGCGCGAGCGGGCGTATTCCGTGCGCGCGTCATCCACGGCGCTCAACGCTTTGTTTAACTCTTTGTTAATGTCAAGATTCTCCCACGATTTCGGGTTGATCGCCTCGAGCACATCGAGGTGTTGCACAAATGCTTTTTGAATGACCTTCAACTGCTCCACGCGTTTTTGCGCATCGTAAGCTTCGCGCTCGAGCACGACGAGCGCGCGCGTGAATTGCTCGACCATTTCGCTGCGGCCCTGCTGCAGAGCCTCCTGGCGACGACTCAGCTCCTCGAGCTCGCGCTTTTGTTTCTCGATGACTTCCTGCTCGCGCTTGAGACGCAGCAACTGCTCCTGCGCCTTCTGCACCTGCTCGTCCAGGTGCTCCGTCCCGTCGTCCTCGGGCAATTCCAAAAATGTTTCGTCTGCAGGTTTGTTGCGTTCAGCCATGTCGCGGGCGCGGTTTTCGCGCACTGTAATTACCGGTGTTCAAAACTCCAGATTTTTCACGCAGCGCATCGCCAAAAGCATCGGAACCGTCGCAACGCAAGCGCTGATCAGCGCTGCGAGCCCGAGCGCAAGCGCGTTCGGCAGGAAAAATGTGATCGGCATCACGCGCCGCAATCCAGGAATCGCCAGGAGCGCGACAAAAAATGAGATGTAAATAAAGCTGATGATGAGGCAGAGCGTGCCGCCATAACCTGAGACGATTTTTGACGGATTTTCTTCCTTCAGGTTCGGAAAGAGCGCGCCGAGTCCGACCGCCAGTCCGCACAGCGTCAGGCTCATCGTCGCAATCGCGCCCGCAAAAAATAAAACGCCGCTCCACGGCAAATGCAGCATCAGACTCGACGAAATCATCAGCGACACGGTCACGCTCATCGATGCCACGCAGCTGAGTCCGAACTTTTGCAGTAGCACTTTGCGCAGTCCAATCGGTGCGAGGCCGATGATCCAGAGCCTGCGCCCTTCCAGCGAGAACTGCGGAAAAACGAATCGCGTGGTCAACGTCGAAAGCGTCAGCGATGACGCGGCAAGGTTGAGATACGAGATCACCGTCGCCCAAAAATCGTTTTGAAAATCGAATGCGACATTGCGCAGGTTCAGCACGTAAATGCACAGCAAGCCGAAAAAAATCATGAACTGCGTCCATTGCGCCGGGTCGCGCCAAAAAAGACGCACATCTTTCAGCGCGAGACTTTTTACCGGACGCGAAAAAAATGGGATCCAGCGCATCGCGATCTCGCCCCGCGATGCGTAGCGAATTTTTTCCTGCTGCCGCAACATTTTCCGCTGGTCCCGCTCGGCGCGCGAGCTGAGCACCGCGCTCCAGCTTTCATAAAAAACGCGGCCGACAACTTCAAAACCGACAACAAGCCCCATCAGCGCGTTGCTCAGCGACAGCAAAAAATAAAACGCGCCCTGCCGCGAAAAGCCTTCGCTCCACGACAAAACCGACCGCGCAAGCCACGCGCTCGGAAGCAGCGGATGCATGCTGATGCGCGTGTGCCGCAGCAGCGTGTCAAAAGAAAGCACGTCCTGCGCATGCGCGGCCTCGGTGTCGCTGACCGGCTTGATCGTGAAAACGAAATAAACGACCGCCGCACCTGCGAGTGCGATCAGCAATTTCTTCACCCAGCCGCGCGCGCGCAAATGCACGAGCAACACGATTCCCCATGAGCCGGCGAGGGCGGGAATGATGATGAATGGGAGAAATGCCGCGAGCACCTCGATGTAAAACATTGACGGCACATCGTTCACCCTTCCGTAAGCAACCATCAGCGGCGCGCAAAGAAAGATGAACGCCCAGCTCGAGACGACAAGCGACTCCGAAAATTTCCATCGATACACGTCGCGCTGCGCGATCGGCAGGGTCAGCAGCCAGTTTGTCTCGCGGTTTTTGAAAAGACTCGCGTAGCCGATAATCGCATTGGAAAAGATCAGCATCACAAACAGAAATCCGAAAATCAGGAACAGCACGCGCTGCGAAATCAGCGTCCCGATCAACGGAAATTTGTGCAGGTAATCGAGCCCCCACGCGAACAGCCAATACGCCGCCATCAAGTAACCGACGACCGATGCGCCCAGCACGAACAGCAGCAGCCGCGATTGCTGCTGGATGCCGCGGACGCGTGCAACCAGCGTCCGCCAATGCACCCAAAGCAACAGGCGAAACAGCCGCAGTGAAGGAAGTCGCGGGGAAAAACTAACGCTCATCAAAGTTTCGTTCGGCTCTACAAATTTCCTCGATCAAACTCGGCCCGCGATAAATGAAACCGGTATAAATTTGCACCAGCGATGCGCCCGCCGCGAATTTTTCACGCGCGCTTTCCACATCCATCACGCCGCCCGACGCAATGATCGGCAGGGAACTTTTGGACGAAATAAACCGGACGATTTCCGTGGCGCGTTTTCGCAGCGGCGCACCGCTCAAGCCGCCCGCTTCATCGCGCGCCGGGATGCTCGAATGATCGAGCGTCGTGTTTGTCGCGACGATTCCTGCGAGACCATGAGCGGTCGCGCGCTCGAGAATCTCATCGATCTGCGCAAAATCCAAATCGGGCGCGATCTTGATGAGCAAAGGCTTCGCGAGCTTTTGCGCGCGATTTTGCGCCTGCACTGCACCGAGCAATTCATCGAGCGCGGTTTTGTTTTGCAGCTCCCGCAACCCCGGCGTATTCGGCGAGCTGACGTTCAAAACAAAATAATCTCCAAACGGATAAAGCGCGGAGAAAGAAGCGAGATAATCCGCCGTGGCCTCACCCAAAGGCGTGACTTTTGATTTCCCAATGTTCAGTCCGACGGGAATTTTCGGCCATTGGTTCGCCTCGCGGAGATTGCGAAGCCGTGCGGCAACGACCTCCGCGCCGTCATTGTTGAAACCCATTCGATTGACGAGCGCGCGCTGGTCAGTGAACCGAAAAACACGCGGCTTCGGATTTCCCGGCTGCGCGTGTGCGGTGATTGTGCCGGCCTCGACGAATCCGAAACCGAGCGCGGCCCACGCTGAAAGCGACATCGCATTTTTGTCGAAACCGGCTGCGAGTCCGACTGGATTTGGAAAGTGAATGCCGAAAACTTCACGCGGCAATTTTGGATTTGATCCAATTGTTCGAAGCAGCCGTTGCGGGAAGTTTTTCAACGCGGTCATCGCGAGGTGATGCGCAGTTTCCGCATCAAATCGAAACAGCAATGGGCGCAAAATCTTCTCGTAAAAAAAAGAGTTCATCGCGTGCTCAATCCTTCATTTGCCGATGCAAAAAGTGCTGAAAATTTCTCCGAGCAATTCCTCCGTGTCGGCCTTGCCTACGATCGCTCCGATCTCGTCCAAGGCCGTGCGAAGCTCGATGGAAACAAACTCCGGCGAAACTCCATTGCTGATTCCCAATCGCGCGGCCTCCGCAAACTGTGCCGCTTTTTTTAAACAGGCATGATGCCGCGCATTGATTGCGATCGATGAGTTTTCAAGGTTCACGCTGCCGCCGGTGATGCGCTGAAAAATCGCATCCGCCAGATTTTCGATCCCGATTTTTTCGCTGCAGGAAATGCGAACGGCTGTGGTGCCGCGCCAACTTTCGTCTTCGCCCAAATCAGCTTTATTCAGGATCAAAATTTCGCGCGGCGACGGGTCAGGAATCTCTGCCGGACGCGGATCGGTCGCGTCCATCAAATGTAAAATAAGGTCCGCCCGCTCCACGTTTTTTAGCGTTCGTGCGATTCCTTGTTCTTCGATCGCGTCGGCCGATGCGCGCACGCCGGCGGTGTCGATGAGCCGCAGCGGAATTCCGCGCAGATTGATCGCTTCCTCGATCGTGTCGCGCGTGGTGCCGGGCCATTCGCTGACGATGGCGCGCTCGTAGCCGAGCAGCAAATTGAGCAAGCTCGACTTGCCGACATTTGGCGCGCCGTAAATGACCGTGCGCACGCCTTCGCGCAGGATTCGTCCATGATCGGCGGTGCGCAAAAGCGCGTCGATGTTGTCGGTCGCTCTTTCCAAGTTTTGCAACAAAGTTTCACCAGTGTCTGGATCAATTTCTTCGTCTGGAAAATCAATGTAGGCTTCCACGTGCGCCAGCACCGCGAGCAGTTCTGCGCGAATCTCGGTAACTCTCGCGCCGAGCTGGCCTTCGAGCTGTTCCGCAGCCGCTCGCAGCGCGAGCTCCGTCTGCGCTTTGATCAAATCCATGACCGCCTCGGCTTGCGTGAGATCCATTTTGCCGTTCAGAAAAGCGCGTTGCGTGAATTCCCCCGGTTCGGCCATGCGTGCCCCGTGCTCGAGCAGGAGCTGCAAAATGCAGCGTGTGACGAGGATGCCGCCATGGCAGGTGATCTCGACGACGTCTTCGCCGGTGTAGCTGGCTGGCGCACGCTGAACGGTCAGCACGACTTGGTCGATGGTCTTTTCGGCCGTGAATACTTTGCCGAGCTGCTGGCTGCGCGGCGGCATCTCAGCGACTTTTTTTGCGCCGCGGAAAATGTGGTCGGCAACTTTTAACGCGTGCTCTCCGCTGAGCCGCAGCATGGAAATCGCGCCTTCGCCAAAGGGCGTGGCAATCGCGGCGATTGTTTCCTCAGCCACGGAGCAAAGCTGGGTTGCGCGCGGTCCCGCAACTCATGCGGCGAGCGAAATCGCCGACAGAACTTCGCGCAATTCCATGATGAATCGCCGGTTTTGTTCCATCGTCCCGACGGTGACTCGAATCCAATCGGCCAGACCATACGACGCCATCGCGCGGATAATGATTCCGCGCTGGAGCAGCGATTGAAAAACATTGACGCCATTGCCCACTTTCACGAGCACGAAATTCGCATGGCTCGGCACAAACTCGAGTCCAAGCGCAGCAAATTCCCGCTGAAGGTAATCGCGGCCCTCGAAGGTGAGTGCGCGCGTTTTGCGCTGATGCTCCTCGTCCAAAAGTCCCGCCATCGCACCGGCCTGCGCGATTCCGTTGACGTTAAACGGTTGTCGTGTTTTTTGCAGCACTTCGATGATTGCTTTGCTGCCGAGCCCGTAGCCGATGCGGAGACTGGCGAGCCCTTGGATTTTCGAAAAAGTGCGCAGCACGACAACGTTCTCGCGGCCTTCTCGAACGAATTTCAGCGTGTCCGGCGGCTCCTCCAGAAACTCGTAATAAGCTTCATCGAAAACCACGACCACATGGTCCGGCACGCGGTCCATGAAACGGTCGATTTCCGCTTGTGTGACAAGTGTTCCCGTTGGATTGTTTGGATTCGTGATGAAAATTTCGCGCGTGTGCTCGGTGATGGCGTTGGCCATTCCCACGAGGTCGTGCCGGAAATCGGGGTCCGCCACTTCCGTCGTGTCCGCGTCAAAAAGTGTCGCCATCAAACGGTAAACCAAAAACGCGTGACGGGCCGTGATGACCTCGTCGCCCGGCCGCAGAAAAGCATGACCGATGAATTCGATGATCTCGTTCGAGCCGTTGCCGAGCATTACATTTTCTCGCGCCAGACCGACTTTTTCCGCGATGGCTTCGCGCAAGTAATAGCCGCCTCCATCGGGGTAAAAGTGCGCGCGTTCCAGCGCGTCGCGCATCGCCGCGATCGCCTTTGGCGAAGGCCCGAGCGGGTTTTCATTT
Source organism: uncultured Verrucomicrobiae bacterium (assembly GCA_963836755.1). Classification (GTDB taxonomy): domain Bacteria; phylum Verrucomicrobiota; class Verrucomicrobiia; order Chthoniobacterales; family Chthoniobacteraceae; genus JAJPJG01. The sequence continues at coordinate 847,252 of CAWIKF010000002.1, forward strand.
GATGCAAGCTTGATGATTTCCGACGGCTGCAATCCGAGTTCGCGCGCAACGTCTTCGATCGGCTTGCCCGGCTCGTAGGCGACCAGATCGCGCAGCTGACGATTCGCATTATTCCAAATGGACATGGTCCGAAATCTACGCGCGCGCGGCGGGAAACGCGAGCGGGATGTCCCGCATTGACGGTCGCCGCGCGCTCCACGATTGTCGCCGCCTGTGCGCATCGCCGTAATTTCCGACAGCCACAATCGCATTCCTCACGAGCTGCCGGCGCTGCTCGCGAAGGCTGATGAAATCTGGCATCTCGGCGATGTCTGTGCTCCGGAAATCATCGACGAGCTGCAGACAATCGGTCGGCCGCTGCACGTGGTGCGCGGCAATTGCGATCAATGTTCGGACTGGCCGTTCACGCTTGATTTCACGCGCGGAGGGTTGCGGATTCGGCTCGTGCACATCCCGCCCCGGGAGGTGCCGGCGGAAACGGATTTAATTTTGCACGGTCACACGCACGTGCCGCGCAACGAGAAAATTGGCGCGGCAACATTTCTGAATCCCGGTTGCCTCACGCGCCCGAATCGTGGCGCACCGCGCAGTTTTGCGTGGCTCACGATCGAGCCGGGGAAGCCGTTCGGCTGGGATTTGCGCGTCCTCGATTGACGAAAGAAAGTCTCAGCCAGCAGTGCGATCCTCGATGATCTCGAGCGTCGCGCGCTGATTGTGACGCGCGGCAGCGGCTTGCAAAAGATTGCGAATCGCCGCGATCGTGTGACCGTGTTTGCCGATCACTTTTCCGACATCGGATTGCCGGAGACGCACGTGAAATATGATCCTTTTCGGATCCTCGTGCTTCGAAAGCACCATCTCATCGGGGTAATCGATGAGAAGCTGAATGATGAATTCCAGGAATTGCTGCACGGCGCGCGATGTTGGCGCGTGCGGCGCAATTCGTCAATGCGCCTCGAGCTACGCGGTCGCCGCCGCAGCAGCTTTCTTCGCTTTTTTGATCAAGCTGCGCACCGTGTCCGAGGGTTGCGCGCCGCGCTCGACCCAATACTGCACTCGATCGAGATCAATGTTGGAATTGTCTCCCGCCTTTTTTGGATCGTAGTTGCCGACCTGCTCGATGAATTTGCCGTCGCGCGGGCTGCGCTGGTCTGCGACCACGACCTTGTAATACGGGTTGTTTAACGAACCTTCGCGACGGAGTCTGATTGATACTGCCATAACTAAACTTTCGGTATTCCTGGAAATCCGGCGCCGCGGGGTTGCGCCATCATCATTTTTCTTAGTTTCCCCGCATTCTTCATCAGCTTCCTCATTTGATTGAAGCGCTGCAAAAGATCGTTCACTTCGGTGACGGAAGTTCCGCTGCCGCGGGCGATGCGCTGGCGCCGCCGGGCGTTTAAAACATCCGGCTTCTCGCGCTCGTGCAAAGTCATCGAAAGCACGATGGCCTCGACCCGCTTCAACTGTTTTTCGTCAACCGAAAAGCCCTTCATGTTACTCATTCCGGGCAGCATGCCAAGGATATTTTCCAGCGGGCCGAGTTTGCGCATCATTTTGAACTGCGCGAGGAAGTCGTTAAAATCGAAAGTCGCGGTGCGTAATTTCTTTTCCATCCGCGCCGCTTCCTCCTCATCGATGGCTTCGGCGGCGCGCTCGACGAGCGAAACGACGTCGCCCATGCCGAGGATGCGGCCCGCGAGACGGTCGGGATAAAACGGCTCGAACTGATCGAGCTTTTCGCCGGTGCCGGCGAATTTGATCGGCCGCTGCGTGACCTCGCGCATCGAGAGCGCCGCGCCGCCGCGCGCGTCGCCGTCGAGTTTTGTCAAAACGAGTCCGGTGATTTGCAGCGCGTCGTTGAAATGCGTCGCGACGCTCACGGCCTGCTGGCCAGTCGCGGCGTCGGCGACGAGGAGCACTTCCTGCGGCTGTAAAAATTCCTTGAGCTGCTTGATTTCCTCGATCAACACCGCGTCGATTTCCTGGCGGCCGGCTGTGTCGAAAATCTGCACGTTGCCGTTTTGCGATTCCGCCCATTCGAGCGCTTGTTTAGCGCAGCGTTTAACGTCCGTTTCTCCCGGAGTTGGGATGAAAACCGGCACATTGATTTGCCGGCCGAGCGTGGCGAGCTGCTCGATGGCTGCCGGCCGGTGCAAATCGCAGGCGATGAGCAGCGGCGCGCGCCCTTGTTTTTTTAAAAGGTTCGCGAGCTTTGCTGACGAAGTGGTTTTGCCCGCGCCGTTGAGGCCGACCATCAGGATGCGCGCCGGCTTTTCGAGATTGATCGGCGATTGATCGCCGCCGAGCAGGCCTGTCAGCTCATCGTGAAAAATCTTAACGATCTGCTGGCCGGGCGTGACGCTGCGCAGCACGTCCTCGCCGAGCGCCTTGTCCTTGACGCGGGCGATGAAACTTTTCGCGACATTGAAATCAACGTCGGCCTCGAGCAGCGCCATGCGCACCTCGCGCATCGCGTCGCTGACGTTGGTCTCGCTGATCGTGCCGTGGCCGCGGAGATCCTTGAAAACGTCCTGCAGTTTATCCGCAAGCTGCGAAAACATTGGTTAATGCGCGGCGGGTTTCGCGGCGGTCGGATCGAAATTAAAGTTCCAGCGCGTCTCGACTTTTTTGCCGTCGGCCTTCGCGTCGAGAATCACCGTGTAATTTTTGTCGCGCAGTTTTGGCGAAACTTTGTAGCTCACGGTTTTTGTCTTCTGGTCGTAAACCGCCGGCACCAATCCGAGGCCGCTGATGCGCATCTCGATGCTGTGCGGGTCAACGTTTCCCATCGTCGCGAGGTTGGCTTTGATGACCGGCGTAGGATTGCTGATCGTTTCGCCTTCCATCGGTTCGGTGACCATCGAGGCCGCGGCGAGCTGCGCGTAAGCCGGCGCGGCGGCGGGCGGCCCCGAGATGCCGCCGCCAATCATTTTCAGCGCATCGCTGTAAAATATTTGCGGCTTGCCCGCATCGACCGCGTAACGTCCGAGCAGGTCGTATGGCGGCGAACTGAAGCGAAGCTGCTGACCGTAAACGGTGAATGCCGCTTCGTATCCAGCTTCTTTAATTAGCGCTCGCGCCTTTTCGTTCCAGACGCCGAATGGATAGGCAAACGCGTCGCACTTGATGCCGAGTTGCTTTTCCAACATCTCCTTCGAGCCAATGATTTCCTTGCGCAGCCAGCCATCCACGCCGAGTTGCGCGACTTCTTTTTTGACCTCGGCAGAATGCGTCCGGTCCATGCCACCGCCGGGGATTTTTAGATTTGAATGCGAATACGTGTGGCATTCGATGTCGACACCCGCATCGCGCATTTCCGCGAGCTGATCCCACGTCATCGATTTGCCGCCGGTGTTGACGTAGTTGACGTAAATAAAGAGCGTGAACGGGTATTTAAACTTTTTTAAAATCGGCCATGCGTTGTCGTAGGCGGAGACCCAGCCATCATCGATCGAGATGATCGCGCTTTTTGCCGGCATATCTTTTTCGCCGCGGCGGTAGGCGAGATAATCCTGCATCGAGATGACGGTGAAGCCGTTGTCCTTGAGCGCCTGCATTTCCTTTTCGAACTCTTCGACCGAAATCGTCAGCGCCTTCGTTTTGCTGTCCTCGATGTTGTGGTAACAAATGCAGATCGCGGCCGCGGACTTATTGATGGCGGTCGCCGGCGGCGCGACAACGGCTGCTGCGGGCGCTGGTGATACGCCCGCTGCTGCTGCAGTGGCTGCGTTTTCCCGCGCGGGAGATGCGCTGGCGGTGGCGGCTTTTTCCTCCGACTTTCCGTGCCGGAAATTTTTCAACTTTGCGACCAGCGCATCAATTTTTTTGCAACCAGCGAGCGGCAAAATCAAAGCGACCGCGAGCAAAACCAGATCCTTTTTCCGAGCAAAATTTTTCGACATCATGAGTAGAAGGCGGAGCATACAAAGAATTCGCGCGTTGTCATCCGGCACAGTCGAAAAACGCGCGCGAGCTACAGACCGAGCTTCTCAAAAGTTTGATTGACGTAGCGAAAATGAACGTCGAGCGAGCAGAGCCGGTCGATATCACCCGCCGATAAATGGCGCATGATTTCGGGTTCCAGCTTGAGGTTTTCCTGCAGCGAACGGCCACCTTCCCACGTTTTCATCGCGGCACGCTGGACGGCTTCGTAGGCAGTTTGACGCGCGACGCCACGCTCGGTCAGCTTGAGCAAAATCGTCTGGCTGAAATACAAACCTTTCGTTTTTTCGAGGTTGCGCAGCATGTTCTCAGGATAGACGACTAGTGTGTCGACGAGGTTTGTGAGCTGCACGAGCATGTAGTCGAGCAGCGTGCAGGAATCGGGCAGGATGATTCGCTCGACGCTGCTGTGCGAGATGTCGCGCTCGTGCCAGAGCGCCACGTTTTCCATCGCGGCCACGGCGTTGCCTCGAATGACTCGCGCCAGGCCGCTGAGCCGCTCGCCGGTGATTGGGTTGCGCTTGTGCGGCATCGCGGAACTGCCTTTCTGGCCGGGGCGAAAATATTCCTCCACTTCCAAAACTTCCGTGCGCTGCAAATGCCGAAATTCCGTCGCCCAGCGATCGATGCTCGACGCGATTAACGCCAGCACCGTCATGAATTCCGCGTGCCGATCGCGCTGAACGATTTGCGTGGAAATCGGCGCGGGGATTAAATTCAGGCGCGCGCAAACACTCGCCTCCACGCGCGGATCGAGATGCGCATGCGTGCCGACGGCGCCGCTGAGTTTTCCCACGCGCACGCGCTCGCGCATTTCGAGAAGCCGCTGCGTCGCGCGATTAAATTCGTCATGCATCAGCGCGAGCTTCAGCCCGAACGTGATTGGCTCCGCATGAATGCCGTGACTCCGCCCGATCATCGGCGTGTGCTTAAATTCCTGCGCGCGTTTCGCGGTCGCGGCGCGGAGGTGATTCAAATCATCGAGCAAAATCCCGCACGCGTCATTCATCTGCACCGCGAGCGTCGTGTCGAGAACGTCGGACGACGTCAGCCCTTGATGAATCCAGCGTGCGGCCGGGCCGACGTAGCTGGCGACGTTTTCCAGAAAAGCGATGACATCGTGATTCGTCCGCTTTTCGATTTCAGCGATCGCAGAGAGGTCAAACTTCGCGCGCTCGCGGATCGCTTGCGCATCCTCGTCGGGAATCTTTCCCAGATCGGCAAGCGCTTCGCAGGCGAGAATCTCGATCTCGAGCCAAATTTCGTGTTTGCGCTGCTCCGACCAGAGCTCGCGCATTTGCGGAAGGGAATATCGGTCAATCACAGACCGGAGAGCATTCGCAAAACTCTCCGGTCTTGAAAAGATTTAACTCTTTAGCAAACCCGCGCGCGGAGTTTGCGGCCGCCAGTTTGCAGGCGGACTTGGCCACTCTCAAGCAGATCGGCGACTGCGGCCACAGTCTCGTGGCTATTTTTGCTGCAACTGCTCACCGCGAGGATCAGGTCCCCGAGGCTGTAGTGACTGGCGCGGCTTACTTTGCGTTGTTTTTTCATAAAATTGGGATGTTCAGTTATGAGATAGCAATCGACGTGCCACCAATCGCAGTTGCTTCGTCACACACAGTCGTTTGACGCGATTTCTGGGAAAAAGTTCACCAAAACTGCCGTGAATTTGGACACTCGTGTCGGAGTGCGAACAAAATTTACGGCGACAGCCGGTCGATTTTCCATGCGCCGTCCGGCTGCGCCGCATAAGCCAGCCGGTCGTGCAGGCGATTCGGACGGCCCTGCCAAAACTCCATCCGATCCGGTCGCAGACAATATCCGCCCCACTTCGGCGGCAGCGGAACCTCATCGCCAAATCGCTCTGCAACTTCCCTCAAACGCGCTTCGAGAAAATCACGATCCGGCACCGACTCGCTCTGCCTGCTCGCCCACGCGCCGTGCTGGCTGCCGACCGGCCGCGAATGAAAATATGCCGCCGATTCTTCGCGTGAAACTTTTTCCACGATGCCGGTCACGCAAACTTGCCGCTCCAGCGCTGGCCAAAAAAAATTCAACGCTGCGCGCGCATTCACCGCAAGCTCGCGAGCTTTGCGGCTTTCGTAATTGGTAAAAAAAACAAAGCCGCGCGCGTTGAAGCCCTTGAGCAAAACCACGCGCACCGACGGCTGGCCGTTCCCGTCCGCGGTCGCGAGCGTCATCGCATTCGGATCATCCGGCTGCGTGCGCAATGCCTCTTCAAACCAATTCGAAAATTGCCTCATCGGATCAGGATCGAGATCGCTCTTCCGCAGCCCGCGCAGCGCGTATTCCTTCCGCAGCGCAGCAATGTCGCGAGATTCGTTGGACACTGCGGAAGCTTACACAATGACCGCGAGCAGTCGTTATGAAAAACGAGGGCGAGACAAACCCGTCTCACCCCCGACCAACCAACCACCCCAATTTTTCGAGAACCGCGAGCGCCCTACCGCATTCGGCCTCGTTATAAAAATCGATTTTCACGCGGGTGCAGGATGTCAGCTGTTCGCGGCACATCGCCTGCTTCCTTAGTCGCAGCCCGGTCCATTTTTTTCATGCTCAAAGAAGACGTTGATTCACTGCTTTCCTCCATGATCGAAAGCTCCGACGGCGTGTCGGATCTTTTTTTCGTGGTGGGAAAACCGCCGCAGGTCGAGGTCTTCGGCAAGCTGAAAGCGTATCCCGCCGACTCGCCCTCGGCAATTTTGACGCCGAATAAAACCGAGGAACTCGCCAGCTTTTTGATCAATGGCACCGAGCGGCTCGAGCGCGACTTGCTCAATCTCGGCGCGTGCGATTGCAGCTACGCGATCCCGCATTTCGCGCGCTTTCGCGTCAATATTTTCCGCCAAAACGGCAATCACGCCATCGTCATGCGCAAGCTCAACTCGGACATCCCGACGATGGAAAAGCTGAAGTTGCAGCCGATTTTTCACGAAATCATTCGGGAGAAAAACGGCATCGTCTTCGTCACCGGCGCAACCGGCAGCGGCAAAACTACGACGCTTGCAGCGATGCTGAACGCGCTCAACGAATCGCAGGAAATCCACATCGTCACGCTCGAGGACCCGATTGAATTCATGCACCCGCACCAGAAGGCGACCTTCAGCCAGCGTGAGCTCGGGCGAGATTTTTCCGAATTCGCGCAAGGGCTGCGATCCGCTCTGCGACAGGCGCCGAAGGTGATTCTCGTCGGCGAAATCCGCGATCGCGAGACGATGGAGATCGCGCTGACTGCCGCGGAGACCGGTCACATTGTTTACAGCACGTTGCACACGATCAACGCCGGCCAATCCATCAACCGCATCCTCGGTATGTTCGGGAAGGACGAGGAGCAGCAGGTCCGCGAGCGGCTCGCCGACACCCTTCGCTACATTGTCAGCCAGCGCCTCATTAGCAAAGTCAGCGGCGGCCGGCTCATGATCAACGAAATCATGGGCAGCAACCTGCGCACGCGCGAATCGCTTTTGCTCGGCGAGTCCGACGGCCGGACGTTTCAGGAAATCATCGAGGCGAGCAATTCCTTCGGCTGGCAAACGTTCGACCAGGCGCTGATCGACTCCTTCAGCAAAGGCCTCATCACCGAGGAAACCGCGAGCATTTTCGCCACGAGCAAGAGCAAAGTCAGCCACGGGCTCGACGCTGCGAAGAAGATTTTGTCGCCGGGAGAAAGCGCTGTGCCGTCCGGCTTCCGCCTGCAGGTTGTTTGACGGCGTCTATCTTTTGCTGACGGCACGCAACGCGAGATAAACCGCGAACGCGATGCCGAAGCCGACGAACCACGCGTAGTTGTAGAGGTTCGCAAGGAAAGGCGGCACGCGCGCCGCATCGAGCACTTTCACATTCACCAAAAATCCCGGCAGACTCGGCAGCGCGCCGAGGACGAGCGCGATCAACGCCACGCAGCTCACGCCATTCGTGTAACGATACGCACCGCCTTCATCATACAGCGCGCGCACGTCCAGCCGCGTGTGGCGCACGACGAAATAATCCGCGATCAAAATCCCGCCGATCGGCCCCAGCAAAGCGCTGTAGCCGATCAGCCACGTGAAAATGTAGCCGCTCGGGTCGGCGACCAATTTCCACGGCATCATCAAAATCCCGACGATGCCCGTGATGAAACCGCCGATGCGAAATGAAATTTTCCGCGGCGCGAGATGCGCGAAATCGTTCGCCGGGCTGACGACATTTGCGGCGATGTTTGTCGCGAGCGTCGCGATGCAGAGCGCGAGCATCGCGACCACGAGCACCGCCGGATTTTTAAACCGTGTTAAAACATCCACCGGATCCCAGATCGGCGCGCCGTAGATGATCGTCGTCGCCGAAGTCACCGCCACGCCGATGAAAGAATAGAGCGCCATCGTCAGCGGCAGCCCGAGCGTTTGGCCGATGACCTGGTCGCGTTGCGTCCGCGCGTATCGCGAAAAGTCCGGGATGTTCAGCGAGAGCGTCGCCCAAAATCCGATCATTCCCGTGAGCGCTGGAAAAAAGAACGCGAGAAACTTTCCCGCATGCGGCTGCCCCGGCGCGAACGCCGAAGGCTGCGAGAGGATCGGCCCGAAGCCGCCCGCATTCCGCCACGCCCATGCCAGCAGCGCGAGCCCCGAGCGCGAGGAGCAGCGGCGCCTTGATCGAGAGCAAAATGCGGATCGAGTCGATCCCCTTGTAAATCACCAACATGTTGATCCCCCAGAAAAACAAAAAGCTGCGCGAACTGCGGCAGCGTGATCCCGAGCGCGCTCGCATGCGGTCCTGCGCAGCGAACTCGGAAAAAAGACGCCGAGAATTTTAAAAATCGCCGCGCCGCCGATCCACGTCTGGATGCCGAACCAGCCGCACGCCACGAACGCGCGCAGCAGCGCCGGCACATTCGCGCCGCGCGTCCCGAACGACGCCCGGCAGTAAACCGGAAACGGAATCCCGTAGCGCGTCCCCGCGTGCGCATTGAGGATCATCGGCACCAGCACGATCAAATTCCCGAGAAAAATCGTCCCGATCGCCTGCGCCCAATTCATCCCGCCGCCGATGAGCGACGACGCCAGCATGTAAGTCGGGATGCACGCCGACATCGAAATCCAGAGCGCCGCGAAATTCCCCGCGTGCCACGTCCGCCGCGCCGCCGGCACCGGCGCCAGGTCGGCATTGAGCAAAGCGCTCTCCTCTGGAGCATCGGTCACCGTGGGATCAGACAAAGTGCGGTCCATTGGTAAAAAGGACGCCGCATCCTAGCGCGCATTTCCCGGCGTGCAATGCACGACAGCGCGCCCGCCAAGCCGGGCCACCGCCGACGACTTTGACGCCATCGTCACTGGCAGCCCGAGCGTTTGCCCGACGATCTGGTCACGCTGCGTCCGGAGGGTAAGCCGAGTCGTCGCTCGTCACGCCCACTGAATAAACTGCTTGATTGATTTGGAACGCCCAACCGAAAGTGCGGCGGATAAATATGCGGTTGTTTGCCTTGATTATCCTTCTAGTAGCGAGTGTCGATCACGCCCTTGCAGAAACGACGGTTGCTTCATCCCAGGCCGAGGCAATCAAACAATGGCCAGCGCTCGCTAAACCCGACTCGAAATTCAACAAACGCTTTGTGCAAATCCATGCCTTGGCCAAAGAGATGAATGATCCGCTGCTCAACAGCTCGGACTGGCCTATGAAACTGGCGAAATTTGTTTCTTTAGAAGTGCGTAAAGGCTCCACTTACCACCATGTCCCAGCGCAGTTTGTCGCTGTCGCGGGAACCATCACAGGGGCGGTCAATCACGGAGTGGTGGTTAAGGTTGATGACGCTCCACAATTTGCGGCCTTAAACTTCGCTCCCGGGACGCACATGATCTTCGTGAATGGCAATTTTGGAATCGTGGATGGCCGAGTGGTGCAATACGAAGCAAAGCGGAGGATTGAGGCGAACCTCGTTTACACGGGGACCGTTGAATTGATTGCGCTCGACCAAGACGGCAAAAGCATGGGGCCGGATTCAAACATTAAATCCACTCCTCTACGGACATATAGCACTATCGAAGATTTCATCACGCATCCGATGTGGTGATGTGATGGGGGCGTCTTCCTGCCGAACCAGCCGCACGCGACGAACGCGCGCAGCAGCGCCGGCACATTCGCCCGCGCGTCCCGAACGACGCGGGGATTTTTCACCCTGATCGACTTCCCGTCCCCTGCTGCCGACATTGCATCGGTGAGTTGCGAGACTACGGAGGCTACAAGGACAACATGAATCCCAACGGGGCAAATCTATCCGATGTCTGGACGGACATTCCTCCAGTCCGGCATAAGAAGTATAAGAAGAGGGAGGCAAATGCTCTTTCGCTCAAGCTCATGGATTGAGTTGTCTCAATTGCCAGCGATCCTGGCTCACTCGTCCTAGACCCGTTCGGAGGTTCAGGAACTACCTTCGCTGGATTCCGATTTTTCTCCCGTCGTTCCCAAACTCCATTGAGGAGACCTTATCCCCGAAACTCTGTTTCGCACTGCCCGAAGTCGCGGACTCCTATCTCATGGATCAGGTTGCGGATGCGGATGACCTAGTGTTGCAATTTGACGGCGATGACGCGGGGCGGCAAGCCGGCGTAAGCGCGCGCGGTCGGTGCGACTGGGATTGACCTGCGCACATCCCGCGCAAACATTCAGGGATGCGGACGACTTTGAACTCATCGGCGGGGGCGCAGTTTCGCGCGGCGCTCGATGCGGAGCGGCCGCTGCAAATCGCGGGGGCGATCAATGCTTATGCCGCGATGCTCGCGGAGCGTGCCGGGTTTTGCGCGCTCTATCTCTCCGGCGCGGGCATTGCAAATGCCTCGCGCGGCATCCCCGATCTCGGGATGACGACGCTCGACGATGTGCTGACGGATGTGAAACGGATTGTTTCGGCGACAAAGTTGCCGCTGCTCGTGGATGCCGACACGGCGTGGGACGATCCCGCGCAAACGGTCGGCGCGATGATCGAGGCGGGCGCGTCGGGAATCCACATCGAGGATCAGGTGGAGGCGAAGCGTTGTGGGCATCGGCCGGGGAAACAACTTGTGAAGACAGAGGAAATGATCGCGCGCATTTCGCAGGCGGTTGCCGGAAAAACGGACGGCGACTTTTTCATCATGGCGCGAACCGATGCGGTCGCGGTCGAGGGGCTGGATGCGGCGATCGAGCGCGCGCAACATTACGCCGCCGCGGGCGCGGATGGGATTTTCGCGGAGGCTTGCACGGAGCTGGCGCATTACGAGAAATTCGCGCGCAGCCTTTCGGTGCCGGTGCTAGCGAACATCACGGAGTTCGGCAAAACGCCGCTTTTCACCGTGGAGGAACTGCGAGGCGCGGGCGTGGCGATGGTGCTTTATCCGCTCTCAGCCTTCCGCGCGATGAATGCGGCGGCGCTCAAAGTTTTTGAAACAATCCGGCGCGAAGGTTCGCAGCGCGCGGTGCTCGCCACGATGCAGACGCGTGCCGAACTTTACGAAATCCTCAACTACCACGCCGCCGAGCAGCAACTCGACGCACAGCAAAAAAAACCATGAGCGAAGCAAAAAAGAAGATCGCGCTATCGGGCGTTGTCGCGGGCCAAACCGCCATCTGCACCGTCGGCAAGGAAGGCGTCGGTCTCACCTATCGCGGCTACTCGATCGAGGATCTCGCGGAGCACGGGAGCTACGAGGAAACCGCGTGGCTGGTGCTGCACGGTGAACTGCCGACGCGCGCGCAGCTCGACGAATTTCGAAAAAAACTCGCGACGCTGCGCGGGCTGCCATCGCCGCTGAAGCAAGCGCTGGAGCTGCTTCCCGCCGAAACGCATCCGATGGATGTGCTGCGCACCGGCTGTTCCGTGCTCGGAACTTTGGAGCCGGAAAATGCATCGCGCAGCGGACTCGACATCGCGTTGCGGCTGCTCGCGGTGTTCCCGTCGATGCTGCTTTACTGGCATCACTTCACGCGCGGCGGCGAGCGGATCGAAACCCAAACGGGCGAATCGGGAGTGGCGGCAAACTTTTTACATTTGCTGCACAACCGTTCGCCTGGACCGCTGCAAGCGCGCGCGATGGATGTCGCGCTGATCCTTTACACCGAGCACGAATTCAACGCCTCGACCTTCGCCTGCCGCGTCGTCGCCGGCACCGGCTCGGACTTTTATTCGTGCGTCTGCGCAGGCATCGGTGCGCTGCGCGGTCCGCTCCATGGCGGGGCTAACGAAGCGGCGATGGAGCTGATCGAAAAATTCGATTCGCCCGACGCTGCGGAAAAAAGTTTGCTCGAGATGCTCGCGCAAAAGCGAACCGTGATGGGTTTCGGCCATCCGGTCTATCGCATTTCCGACCCGCGCTCCGACATCATCAAAGCCTGGTCGCAAAAACTTTCCGCCGGGCAGTCGGATGAACGCTTGTTTAATATTTCGCAACGGATCGAAACGGTGATGAAGCGCGAGAAAAACATGTTTCCGAATCTCGATTTTTACAGCGCCAGCGCGTTCCATTTTCTCGGAGTGCCGACGGCGATGTTCACGCCGATCTTCGTCTTCGCGCGCATCGCCGGATGGTCGGCGCACATCCTCGAGCAGCGCGAAAACAAACGCCTCATCCGCCCGACCGCCGAATACATCGGCCCCGAGCCGCGCGCATTCGTGCCGATGGATCAGCGCGGATGAGCGCCCCGCTTTGGAACGTCCGTCCGCCGCCCGACGAACTGCTCGTGCAGATCGCCGACTACGTTTGCGATTTTCGAATCACGAGCGACGAAGCATTCGACACGGCCCGCCATTGTTTGATGGACACGCTCGGCTGCGGAATCCTCGCGCTGAGCTATCCCGCGTGCACGAAAATGCTCGGACCGATCGTGCCCGGCGCGGTCTTGGAAAATGGCGCGCGTGTCCCGGGAACCGCATGGCAGCTTGATCCGCAGGCAGCGGCATTTAACATCGGCTGCGCGATTCGATGGCTCGACTTTAACGACACCTGGCTCGCGGCGGAGTGGGGGCATCCGTCCGATAACCTCGGCGCCATCCTCGCTGTCGCCGATTTTTTGAGCCGCAACGGCGCCGCGCTGACGATGCGCGACGTGCTCATCGCGATGATCAAGGCGCACGAAATCCAGGGTGTGCTCGCGCTGGAAAATTCGTTCAACCGCGTCGGCCTCGATCACGTCCTGCTCGTCCGCATCGCTTCCACGGCGGTCGCGACCGCGCTGCTCGGAGGCACGCGCGCGCAAATCATCGACGCAGTTTCAAACGCATTCCTCGACGGCGGCGCGCTCCGCGCGTATCGCCACGCGCCGAACACCGGCTCGCGCAAATCGTGGGCTGCGGGCGACGCGACCGCGCGCGCGGTCTGGCACGCGCTCATCGCCATGCGCGGCGAAATGGGCTACCCCGGCGCGCTCTCGACGCCGACGTGGGGTTTCAGCGATGTGCTCTTCCGCGGCCAGCCGATCAAGCTGGCGCGGCCCTTCGCGAGCTACGTCATGGAAAACGTGCTCTTCAAAATTTCGTTCCCGGCGGAATTTCACGCGCAGACGGCGGTCGAGGCGGCGGCGCTCGCGCTGCATCCGCTCGTCCGCGATCGTTTAAACGAAATAGAACGCATCGAAATCGCGACGCACGAGTCGGCGATGAGGATCATTCACAAGACCGGGCCGCTGCATAATCCCGCCGACCGCGATCATTGCCTCGAATACATGACCGCCATCGGCTTGATTTTCGGCACGCTCACCGCCGACCATTACGAGGACGCGGTCGCCGCGAACCCGCTTGTCGAACTGATTCGCGAGAAAATGGTTGTCAGCGAAAACCCGCAATATTCGCGCGATTACCTCGACCCGGAAAAGCGCTCCATCGCAAACGCGGTGCAAATTTTCTTCCGCGACGGCACCAGCACGGTGCGCGTCGAAGTTGAGTATCCCATCGGCCACCGCCGCCGCCGCGCAGAGGCGATTCCATTGCTCGTGCAGAAATTCGAGCGGAACTTCGCGACGAAGTTTGACGCCGAAAAAGTCGCCGCGCTTCGCGAACTTTGCCTCGACCGGACGCGGCTCGAGCCCACGCCCGTGCGCGATTTCAGCGACCTCCTCGCCATCGAAACACCCGCCGACTGACGCTGAAAAAATCTCCGCAAACTCCCGCGAGCCGGCGCGAACGCGGCTTACGGCAGCCGATGAAAAGTCGCCATGATCTTCCGCGCGATCTGCATCTGCGCGGCCACGTCGTATTCCGCCGGACGATTCGCGGGATCAAACACGCCCACGTTCACCGCGTGATGCACGAAGTCGAAATGCAGCTGCCCGCCCGCATCTTTCCACGTGTAAATCACGTGCAGGTGCGAGTGCCCCGCGCTCCCTTCCTCGAACCGCGCGCGCGTAAACGTCACCCCGTTCGCCGTGAAATCGCTGAGCGCGGTCGCGTATTGCATCACGTCGTAAGCGCCGGGCACGATGGCCAGCTCCTTTGACTCGAGATTCGTCCCCGCAGGCACCGCGAAGCCCGCGAAAACCTTCGAGCCCGCCGGATACGCACCCGCATTGCCAGCGTGCAAATGCGCGGGCAGGCAAAGGCTGAACTTGTGCACCTGATCCACATAATGCGCGGGAAAATTCGCTGGGCACTTTGACGCGGGCCGATGTCCGGAGTTCATCGCGCAGCCCGCCAGCAACAGCGCCGCCACAGCGACTAGCGACGCACGAGAGAAATCGAAACGGGGGAACATTTTCATCCCTCCATTGAATGCCGTGAAAACCCAACTGGCGATGCCAAAGCCGTCGCCCACGCGGTTCTGTCACACCGGCAGCAACATTGGGTTTCGTCGGCTGGATTTTAGCAAACCGGGCCACTTTTTAGCGTCTACGCGTCAAAGTTTAGGCCGCGGGCAAAACTTCCGCCTACGCAGCGAAGCTCACGCTGCGCGGCTTCAGCCACGCCGTGCTCGATGCCCACGTCACCGATCTCGACAACCTCACCCAGCCCGACCTCGGCGAACCCGCCGCCCCCGCCGCTCCCGAGACCCCACCCGCCGCCGACGAAAACCTAAGCGACCTGCAAGCAGTGATGGCGACCTACAACGCGCTGAAGGCTTGGATGAAAGAATTCAAAGCCGTCGCCAAAGTAGTCCTGCGCCAGCGGGATGACTTGCTGCGGGAGTTGCATTTGTAAAGCGAAGGCTAGCAATGAGTCTTGAGCACGTTTGCCTGCGACCTCATAAGGGTCGCAAAGGTGCCGATCTGCTTTGATCCAGGCAAAATCGACATTGAAGGCAGCCATTTCTGCGCCTTGTGGCGATCAAGCACGACAGCCGCCGCCCGTATCACTGGCGTCACCGACTTTCCAAATAGAATACTAACCATGAAGCAGCGCGTTTTGTTCATTTGCACGGGGAATTACTACCGGAGCCGGTTTGCGGAGGCGGTGTTCAATCATCATGCGGAGAGGCATGGGCTGCCGTGGGTGGCGTTCTCGCGGGGGCTGGCGATTCATCTGGTGCCGCTGGAGTTGCATCTCTCGCCGCAGACGGAGGAGGGGTTGATGGCGCGCGCGATTCCGCTGCGGCATACGGAGGCGCCGCGGGCGCAGTTGTGCGAGGAGGATTTGCTGGGGGCGGGGATGATCGTGGCGCTGCAGGATGAGGAGCATCGGCCGATGTTGCGGGTGCTGTTTCCGCATTGGGAGGAGAGGACGCTTTTCTGGGATGTGGCGGATCAGCCGCATGTGATGTCGGATGTGGCGCTGCCGGCGATCGAGGCGCGGGTGCTGGAGTTGATCGCGGAGATCCGGGGCGAAAGTTGATCGCCGCGCCCAGGCGCTAGATGACAGGGGCGGCTGGCTATTTTTTCCAGACGTCGCCAACGCCTTCGCCGAACCAGCGGGTGGTGACGACTTTTTGCTGGGTGTAGAATTGCACGCCTTCGCGGCCTTGGATGTGGAGGTCGCCGTAGAAACTTTCGTCCCAGCCGGTGAAGGGGAACATCGCCATCGTCGCGGGGACGCCGACGTTGATGCCGACCATGCCGGCTTTGACGCGGTGCTTGAATTCGCGCGCGGCTTTGCCGGAGTTGGTGAAAATGGCGGCGCCGTTGCCGTAGGCGGATTGATTGGCGAGTGCGATGGCGTGGTCGAGGTCGTCCATGCGCATGACGTTGAGGACGGGGCCGAAGACTTCTTCGCGGGCGATTTCCATCTCGCTGGCGACTTGATCGACGATGGTCGCGCCGAGGTAGAAGCCGTTGGGTGCGTCGGAGACTTTGACGCCACGGCCATCGGCGATGATTTTTGCGCCTTCGCGTTCACCGTTCGCGACGAGGCTCATGACGCGATCGCGGTGCTGCGCGGTAATGACGGGGCCCATGTCGGGCTGCGCGGCGATGTCGGTCGGGCCGACTTTGATTGCGCGCGCGGCAGCGACGAGGTCGGGCAAAATGTGATCGGCAGCGGAGCCGACGGTGATCGCGGTGGAGCCGGCCATGCAACGTTCGCCGGCGCAGCCAAAGGCGGCGGTGGAGAGCGCTTCGACCGTGCGCGTTACGTCGGCGTCGGGCATGACGACGATGTAGTTTTTCGCGCCGCCATTGGCCTGCACGCGTTTGCCGTGCCGCGTTCCTGTTTCAAAAATGTGCTTCGCGACTGGGCGATGAACCGACGAAGGAAATGGCGCGCACTTTCGGATGCGTGAGTAGCGCATCCACGCAATCGCGCCCGCCATGCACGACGTTCAGCACGCCCTTCGGCAGACCGGCTTTTTCGAGCAGTTCGATAAGCAGAACGACGGTCAGCGGAACTTTTTCGCTCGGTTTCAACACGAACGTATTTCCGCAAGCGAGCGCGAGCGGGAACATCCACATCGGCACCATCGCGGGAAAATTAAACGGCGTGATGCCGACGCATACACCGAGCGGCTGGAGCAGCGTTTCGCAATCCACGCCGCGCGCGAGGTCCGGCAGCGTGTCGCCCATGAGCAGCGCGGGCGCGCCGCACGCGTATTCGATATTTTCGATGCCGCGATAAACGCTACCGCGGGCCTCGGCCAGTGTCTTGCCATGCTCGCGCGTGACGCTCTGGCAGATGCGTTCAAAGTTTTCCTCGACGAGCTGGCGGTAGCGGAAAAAAAGTCGCGCGCGCTCGACCGGCGGCGTATCGCGCCACGCCGGAAACGCGGTATGCGCGGCTTCGACGGCCTCATTAACGACATCCGCGCCGCACAGCGGAACTTCGGCGATGACTTCGCCGCGCGAGGGATTAAAAACGGACGTCGTTGCGAAGCCAGTGGATCGGCTCCATTCGCCGGCGATGAAATTTGGAACCAGGGAGGAACTCATGGAAAAAGCATCCGCTGCATCACCGTCCGCGACAAGCGCTCAATGCGCGGGCAGTTTATCCCACTGCTCCTCCAGCATGAGCGCCGCGTAGATTCCGACGAGCAGCAGCGCGATGAATAACTCGCCGCGCGCCGCCCGCCATTGGAACGGTTTTCGCACGCCGCCGCGCCACGGCAATAGACGTGGGATGAGGCGCGGCACTTCCTCGCGGTAGCGCAGATATTCGCTGCCGAATTGCTGGAGTAAAAACTCCTCCTCCGCCGGAACGATCGAGACGTAGAGGATCGTAAATGCCAGCGCGGCGAGGAGAAAAGCAACCGGATCGCCGATCAAAAAGCACATCCCAAAACCAAGGCACATGCTGCCGCCGTAAATCGGATTCCGCACATGCGCGAACGGCCCGCCGGTGATCAGTTCCGGTGCTTGAATC
The DNA here is from genome assembly GCA_963836755.1 of uncultured Verrucomicrobiae bacterium. GTDB lineage: Bacteria > Verrucomicrobiota > Verrucomicrobiia > Chthoniobacterales > Chthoniobacteraceae > JAJPJG01. The sequence continues at coordinate 864,941 of CAWIKF010000002.1, forward strand.
GCTGCGGCGCGCGTGTAATCGCCGGCGGCGCCGGAACCCCACGCGCGGATCGAAAGCCCGGCCAGAATCATCAGCAGCGCGACGCTTTGCCAGAGCCGATAACCCTGGGCGAGAAACGGTTCCGGTCGCAGCACCTCCAGCCCGATCGCGGTGACGCCGAGCCCGATCAGCAGACGAAATCCGAAAAACTTCCGGCCGATCGCGGCCAGCCACATTTTTTTGGTCATCCTGAAGTTGGCGAAGAACCGCTAACTATTTTCGTCCTTGTCGCGCCGCAGCCTCATCCGCGCGCCAGCGCGTCGCTCTGCTTCACGAAATCATCGCCGCTCCACTCGTGGTCGGCGCTGACCATCTTCTTTTGCGCCTCGGCGGCGACCGCGGCTTTCTGCGCAGCTTTGCGCTCGGTTTGCATTCGGACGAGTTCGGCGTGTGTGGTGAAATAGTCGAGCGACTTGCCTTTGAAATCGGCGAGTGTTTCGAAGCTGTGCTTCGCCATGAAGGCGAGCAGCTCGTCGCACATCGGCTTCACGCATTCGTAGCCAAATTTCATCACGCCCGTGCAGACCTGCACGGTGTCGGAGCCGAGCAATATGAATTGCGCCGCGTCGCCGCCGCTCTCGATTCCGCCAAGCCCGGAGAGCGTGCGGCCGGGAAATTCTTTGCGGATTAATTGCGAAATCTCCATGCACATTCGCAGCGCGATCGGCCGCACCGCTTTGCTCGAATACCCGCCCGGCGTCGTCCAGCCTTCCACACTCGGCTCGGGCCTCAATGTCTCCAGGTTCACGCCGCAGACGCTGCGAATGGTATTGATCGCGCTCACGCCGTGGCATCCCGCACGGAGCGCCGCGCGAGTCGGCTCCTCGATGTGCGTCACATTCGGCGTCATCTTTGCCCAAACCGGCTTTTTCGCGGCCGACATCACCCATCCGCACACCTCTTCGAGCACGTCAGGGTCCTGGCCCATTGCCGCGCCCATCTTTCGCTCCGGCAGGCCGTGCGGGCATGAAAAGTTCAGCTCAAACGCATCGACGCCCGCGTCCTGGCAGCGCTCCACAATCTCGACCCACGCGTCGCGATTGTATTCTTCCATAACGGATGCAATCAAGACGCCGTCAGGAAATTGATCTTTGCACTTCTTGAATTCCTCGAGCCAAATCGAAAACTTCCGATCGCTGATCAACTCGATATTTTCCCAGCCGATCACTTCCTTCTGGTCGGCAGACAGCAGCTTCGCGTAGCGCGGGGTCACGTTGACGACTTTTGAGGAATCAAGCGACACCGTTTTTGCGATCACCGCGCCCCAGCCTTCCTTGAAAGCCCGGGTGATGACATTCAGATTCGTCCCCGGAGGCCCAGAGCCTATGATGAAAGGATTTGGTAGCTTGAGGCCGTCGACCGTGGTCTGGAGTGTGGGCATTCTGTGAGATTAGCGCGCACAGCCGCTGTAGGAAAGGGCGGATTTGTTTCTGGGAAAACGCGGGTTCTCGTTAGCGCGAGTGAAAGTGGGTTGGACGATTGAATAAAAGTCGTTGACACATCGATAATTTTATTCCAAAGTGTCAGCACCCCATAGAAACCGTGAAGACTATCCTCCTAATTTCATCTGCACTTACGATGATCGCGCTTGGTTCAACGAAGGCTGATTTGCTGAGTTCGAAGACCAAAAGCCATGATCTCCCGGCGAAACTTTCCGGCACCTCAATCGCCGGCATTCCAGAACCGTCTGGGCTCTCTATGGTAGTCGGTTCTTCGTTGATGGGCTGCCTATTTCTCGTTAACCGCCGTCGCAGTTAAAGAAGCGCCACCGGCAAGCCCGGCTGCGTCGCCCTTACCACTGTATCACTGAGCTAGCCCAAGTCAGGCCGCCGCCAAAGACGATAAGCAAAACATAGTCGCCGATTTTCATTCGGCCCGTGCGATTGGCTTCGTCGAGAGCAATGGCGACAGCGGCGGCGGAGGTGTTGCCGTATTTGTCGAGATTGATCAGGAAATGATCCAGCGAGAGATTCATCCTATCGGCAATGGCCTCGATGATTCGCATATTCGCCTGGTGCGGAATGATGCAGGTCAGATCTTCGATCTTCAAACCCGCCTGCGCCAGCGCGGTGTGAGCAGCAGTTAACATTGCGTTAATGGCCTGCTTGTAAACCTCCTTGCCACTCATTTTGATCGTGTTGAGGCGCAGGTCGGCATTTTCCTTATTGATCGGGAAACGGCACCCGCCGCCGGGCATCGAAAGAATATCGGTATACTCGCCATCACTGCCCATGTAGGTGGAAATGACGCCATGCGCTCCGGCGCGATTCCGCAGGATTGCCGCACCGGCGCCATCGCCGAAAAGCACGCACGTATTTCGATCCGTCCAATCCACGATCGAGCTGAGCTTCTCCGCGCCGATGACCAGCACAGTGTTATACGTGTGGCTGGTGATGAATTGCTGCGCGATTTCCAGCGCATATAAAAAGCCGGAACAGGCCGCGGAGAGGTCGAAGCAGGCGGCTCTTTTCGCGCCGAGCGACTTTTGCACGAAACACGCGGTTGCAGGAAAAAACATGTCCGGCGTCGCCGTCGCGACCAAAATCAAATCGATCTCCTCCGGCAAAATGCCCGCTTGCTCGATCGCCTTCCGCGCGGCTTTCGTCGCCATATCGCTCGTGAATTCATCGTCGGCCGCGATCCGCCGCTCCCGGATGCCGGTGCGGCTCACGATCCATTCGTCGGACGTGTCCACGATCTTCGCGAGATCCGCGTTGGTGACGATCCGCTCAGGCACGTAGCTTCCCGTGCCGATGATCGACACCGTCCGCTTAGGCTTGTGCAGACGCGGCGTGCGCGGTTGCGAGCGAGTCATTGTATCGTTTGATTTCCTCGACGATGTGCGGATTGACCTGTTGTTGAATGGATTCGGCCGCGACACGAATTGCATTTTTGATCGCGAGCGGCGTGCTTGATCCGTGGGCGATGATGCAAATGCCGTTGACGCCGAGCAAAGGGCTGCCGCCGTATTCCTCGTAATTCGTTTTTTTGTAGATCGCCTTGAATGCGCCTTTCGCCAGCAGCGCGCCGCCCATCCGCACCGGACTTTTTTTCAACTCGTGCTTGAGCCATTGGAAAATGGCATGCGCAATTGATTCGCAGGTCTTTAACACAACGTTGCCGACAAATCCATCGCATAAAACCACTTCGGCGGGATTTTCAAAAAGGTCGTGTCCCTCGACATTGCCGCGAAAGTTCAGCGAGCTCGCCTTGAGTAATTTGAAAACATCCTTCGTAAAATCGCTGCCTTTCACATCCTCGTCGCCGATCGACATCAGTCCGATCGCGGGATTTTGATAACCGAGCACATGGCGCGAATACACCGAGCCCATGATCGCGTATTGCAGCAAATGGACGGGCCGCGCATCAATGTTCGCACCCGCATCAATGAGCACGAAAACATTGCTCTCAGTCGGAATGAGCGACGCGATTCCTGGCCTTTCGACGCCCGGCAATGTCCTCAGCTTGATCGTCGTCGCAGCGACTGCGGCGCCCGTGTGACCGGCGCTGACGACTGCTTCCGCCTGTCCGTTTTTGACAAGATCGACCGCACGGCTCACGGAGGAATCTTTTTTCTTCCGCACCGATTCGACCGCGCCATCGGTCATCTCGACGACCTGAGACGCGTGAACGATCTCGACCCTCGGATCAATGCATTTGTTCGCCGCAAGCTCGGCCTCGAGGCGCGCTTTGTCGCCGACGAGAAACAGCTTCGTGATCTGCGGGTATTCCTGCAGGGCCATCACCGCGCCGGCGACGATGTTCTTCGGAGCAAAATCGCCACCCATGGCGTCGAGTGCGATCTTCATGGCGTTATTCGCGGACTTCGGGGGGATGCGTGCAAGCGAAAAATCAAAGCCGTCTCACTCGAAAGCGAGACGGCTTCGCAAAGTTTTAAAAAGACTACGCGGCCTCGATCGTCAGCACCTGCCGGCCTTTGTAATAGCCGCATGAAGGGCAGGCGATGTGTGCGCGGACGCGACTGCCGCACTGCCCGCATTTCACGAGCTGCGGCGCGTGCCACCGGTTTGCGGCCTTGCGCGTGCGCAGGCGCATCTTTGAAGTTTTACGTTTTGGAACTCCCATATTATTTGCGTTGTTTCAGTTTCAATTTATCCAGCTCATCCCACGCCGGCGATTCGCTCGTCTCACTCGAGACATCAGTGGTGAGCCGCGCCGCCGCCGGGCAGACGCGCTCTCCGCGCCAGTCGCAGTGCGGATAGTGCGGAAGGGCGAGCAGGATATCTTCTCGCATGGCGGGCGTCAAGTCCACCGTTTCACTTCCGCCCAATTCCATTTGCAGTGCAAAAGCCTCGACGCGCAATGCATACCGAAATTTCTCGAGACAGCTCACGCACGTCAATTCCAGCTCGATCGCCAGCGAGCCGGTCGCGAACAGGCCGCCTTCGGAAAGGCCAACCTCCAGCGAGTAGCGCACCGGGCCGAGCGCGCTCACATCGATCTCCTGCAGATCGAGAAAAGCCGCATCTTCTTCACCCTCGAGATGCAGCCCGTGCGGTGGAATTTGTTTGAGATGGATTTTCATAAAATCGCTCCGGGAACCTATGTCTTCGCGTCGCCCGCATGAAATTTTCGCTGCAGCGCCGCGGCGATGGAACGTGGCACAAATGCATCGACCTCGCCACCCAGCCGCGCAATTTCCTTCACAATCCGAGAGCTCAGATACGTGTATTCCTCGCGCGGCATCAAAAAAATCGTCTCCACCGCGCCTTCCAGTTTCCGGTTCATCAGCGCCATCTGGAACTCAAACTCGAAATCGGAAATCGCGCGCAATCCGCGGATTACCGCGCAAGCTTCGCGATCGCGCGCAAACCGCACGAGCAGACCCTCCAGCCGCGCAACCGTCACATTTTCAAAATGCGCGGCCTCGCCGATCAGCGCGATTCTCTCGTCGATAGAAAACAGCGCCTCTTTCGCTTCATTGACCGCGACCGCCACGATCACTTCATCAAAAAGCCGCGTCGCACGCTCAATCACATCGAGGTGGCCGTTCGTGATCGGATCGAAACTGCCGGGATAAATCGCGCGCCGCACGCCGCGCACCCTGCACAAAAAACCGCGCATCGTAAAGTATCATGGCGTCACTTGTTTTCGCGCCGCCAGCGAATGCTTTGCGCCGCGCCGCCGCGTCCATTATAACCGTCCGTGATGAAACTTGCCGACCTCCAGCAAATTTACGAGCTGCCCTTTTTTGAACTCATCGAGCGCAGCCGACGCGTTTTTCTCGAGCACTGGAAACACGATGAGCTGCAGCTTTGCACGCTGCTTTCCATCAAGACTGGCGGATGCAGCGAAGATTGCGGCTACTGCGCACAGAGCGCCCGGCACAACGGTGGCGTCAAAGCCGAAAAGCTGCTGGAGACCGGCGAAATCCTCGCCGCCGCCCAGCGCGCCCGGGACAACGGCTCCACGCGCTTTTGCATGGGCGCCGCCTGGCGCGGCGTGCGCGACGGCGACGCGAAATTCGAGCAGGTGCTCGGCACCATCCGCGAAGTGAGCAAACTCGGCATGGAAGTCTGCGTGACGCTCGGCCAGCTCGGCGACGCGGAAGCGCGCAAGCTCAAGGCCGCCGGCGTGACCGCTTACAATCACAACATCGATACGTCGCCGGAATTTTACCCCGAAATCGTCACCACGCACACTTTTAACGATCGGTTAAACACCATCGGCGCCGTCCAGCGCGCTGGCATGAGCGTCTGCTGCGGCGGGATCATCGGCATGGGCGAAAGCGAAATCGACCGCTTGAAAATGCTCGAGATCCTCACGAACTTTGACCCCGCGCCAGAAAGCGTGCCGATCAATTGTCTGATGGCGATGCCCGGCACACCGCTCGCGGATCAGCCTCCCGTCGATGTCTTCGCGCTGGTGCGCCTCATCGCGACCACGCGCATCGCCCTTCCAAATGCGAAAGTCCGACTCTCCGCAGGCCGCACGCGATTGACGCGCGAAGGCCAGGCACTTTGTTTTTTCGCGGGTGCCAATTCTATTTTTTACGGCGACAAATTACTCACCGCGAAAAATCCCGGCGTCGATCACGATCGGGAGTTGATGGAAGAGCTCGACCTTGTTCCGCAACCGGTCCGCACTTTTGCACAAGTTTGACGCCATCAACTAATCGCGACGGCTTGTTGAAAAAGCGGAAACGCGCTTTCCAAACTCGCTTGGCTGCGTGCGTGGATTCGGAAAAGCGGCTCGCCGCGCTGCACGCGCGCACCAACTTTTAAAATTTCGTCGCAGCCAACCGCGGCATCAATTTTGTCGCTCGCTTGCGCACGACCTGCGCCGAGTTGCACGCACGCGCGGCCGATGGATTCCGCATCCATCCTCGAAATTATCCCGCTTTTCTCCGCAGCAAATTCGTGCACGACAGGCGCGGAATGGACATCCGCGATATTCTCGAGCTTGGAAGAATCACCGCCCTGCGCCTCGACCAGAGCCACAAATTTTTTCCACGCGGTCCCATCCTCCAGAAACTTTGCCAGCTCCGAGCGCGGGCTGTCGCTGACTTTTTCACAAAGATCGAGCGTGAGCTCCACGAGATCGCGCGGACCGCGTCCGTGAAAGGTTTCGACCGCTTCGCGGACTTCCAGCGCATTGCCGACCGCACGCCCGAGCGGCTCGTTCATCGGAGAAAAAACATGCGAAACTTTGACGCCAAGTTTCACTCCGATTGTCGTGAGACCGTGCGCGAGGGCTTCTGCTTCCGGCAGAGTTTTCATGAAAGCGCCGGAGCCAAATTTCACATCGAGCACGAGCCGGTCGAGACTTTCTGCAAGTTTCTTGCACATGATACTCGCTATAATTAACGGCGGCGAAGGCACTGTGCCGGTCACGTCGCGAAGCGCGTAAAGCTTTTTGTCGGCGGGACAGATTCCAGCGGTTTGGCCGATCATGAAAGCGCCGATTTTTTCTAACTGCGCGAGCGCATTTTCCTCGGTGAGATGGATGTTGAATCCGGGAATGCTTTCAAGTTTGTCGAGCGTTCCACCAGTGATTCCGAGGCCGCGGCCGGAAATCATCGGCACCCAGGCACCGGTGCACGCGAGGAGCGGTGCAAGCACGAGCGAAACTTTGTCGCCAACGCCGCCGGTGCTGTGTTTATCGACCTTTGCGGGCGATCCGGCAGGATGGCGCAAAACGCTGCCGCTCTCCATCATCGCGCGCGTGAGGTGCGCAGTTTCGGCGTCCGTCATGCCGCGAAAGTAGATGGCCATCGCGAGCGCGCTCATCTGATGATCCGGCATCGCGCCGAGCGTGAAAGCGCTGATCAAAAACCCGATTTCCTCCGCCGAGAGCTCGCGCCCGTCGCGCTTCGCTTCGATGAGCGTCGGGATGTGCACTTAATGACGCGGATTGAAATGCCGCGGCGCTTTGCGGTTGAAATCGAACAGCGATTTTCCCGTCGGCCAGCGTTCCTTCAAATGAAAAAAGCGGGCGAGCGTCGCGGCGACGTCGGCAAAACCTTCGCGCAATCCCAACGGCCCGACGCGGCCGTCGCTTTTCGCGATGAGCGGCACTTCCTCGCGCGTGTGATCGGTGCCGCGAAAAGTCGGATCATTGCCATGGTCGGCGGTGATGATAACCAAATCTTCCGGCTCGATTTGTGGTAAAAAATTCCCGAGCCATGCGTCGAATTCGACGAGCGCTTTTGCGTAGCCTTCAACGTCCCGTCGATGGCCGTAAAGTGCGTCAAAGTCAACAAGGTTCGCGAAGATCAAGCCTTGATGCGTGCTGTGCCAGAGCCGCTCGATCGTTTTCATTCCTTCGGCGTTGGACTTTGTCGGGTGCGAATGCGTGACGCCGCTGTGCGCGAAAATATCACCGATTTTGCCAACGCCCTCAACCGCGATGCCGACCTCGGAAATCGCGTTGAGCACTGTGCGCGGCGGGACCATCGCGTAATCGTGCCGCCCATCGACGCGCTTAAATTTTCCTTTTTCGCCGGCAAAGGGTCGTGCGATGACGCGGCCGATGCGGTGCGGGATGCTGAGCCGGCGCGCGACGCGGCAGATTTCGTAGAGCCGTTTGCGCGGGATCACATCTTCATGCGCGGCGATTTGCAGGACGGAATCTGCGGACGTGTAAAGGATCGGCTGCCCTGTTTTACAATGCGTAACGCCCAGTTCATCGAGGATGAGCGTGCCGCTCTGCGCGTAGTTGCCGATGAATTCCACTTTCGCTTCCTGCTCGATCGCTTCCACGAGCTGCTTTGGGAATTTTTCAAAAACGGCGAACGGATCGTCGAGAATCGCGCCGGCGATTTCCCAGTGGCCGGTCGTCGTGTCCTTGCCCGCCGAGTGTTCGCGCATGCGCCCGTAGCTCGCGTCGAATTTTTTTCCGTCGCCGTCAAAGTTCCCGCCGAGGATTTCGCCGAGACCGAGCGAAAAAAGTGTCGGCAGCGCGAGCGCCGGCAGACGCGCGAAGATGTGACCGAGCGTGTCAGCGCCGCGATCGCCATATTTCGCAGCATCGGGCGCATTCCCGACGCCGACGGAATCGAGAACGAGCAGCAGCGCGCGCATTTACAGCCCGATCGGATGCCAGGCCGTTTTGAATTCGGCGGTGTCGAGAATCCAATACGGATTTTCGGCCTCTTCGGTGAACCAATCGCGCGCGGCGAGGTCGCGCTGTGCGTAGCGTTTGAGGTTGATCGCGAGACCGGCTTGGAGCTGGCGCGAAATTTCCGCATCTCCGCCGCCATCGACGATTGCGTTCACATCCATGTGGCTCGCGAAATGCGGCGCAAGCTCCGCGCGCGTGCCGGTCAAAATATTGACGACGCCGCCCGGGAGGTCGCTCGTGGCAAGGATCTCCGCGAAAGTGATCGACGGCAGTGGCATCGTTTCCGATGCGAGAACAATGACGGCATTGCCGCTCAAAATCGCCGGCGCGATCAGCGAAACGAGCGGCAGCAATGCGGGCGCGTCCGGAGAAATTGCGACGACGACGCCGGTCGGCTCGGGAGTCGTGAAATTAAAATGCGAGCTCGCGACCGGATTCACCGCGCTGAAAAGCTGCGAAAATTTGTCGGTCCAACCCGCGTAGTGAACGAGGCGATCGACGGTTTGCTGGACCTCGCGCGCTGCGTCGACGCCACGGCCGGCGCGGCGTAATTCCTCGATGATTTCCGGCGCGCGATTTTCGAGCATCTCTGCCGCGCGATACAAAATCTGGCCGCGCAAATACGCGCTCGTTTTTGCCCAGCCCGGCTGCGCCTTCCGCGCGGCGACGACGGCGTCGCGAAAATCTTTTCGCGAGGCATGGCAGTAATTTGCGAGCGCCGTCGCGCCGTCTGCCGCGCGCGCGGTGAGGTAACGTCCGCTTTCGGTGCGCGGAAATTTGCCCCCGATATAAAGTTTGTAAGTCTTTAAAACCGCGAGGCGCTGTGATTTAACAGGCATCGGCATTTTTTAATGGCTGCGGCAGCTTTTGGCAATGGCTGCGACGAAACGCCGCTCCTGCACGGCAAAAACGAGCCGGGCGCGCGAATACAAACTTGAGTTGAGCGAAAACATTTCACCCGCATCCGCGGTTCGCATCTTGATCGTCGAGGATAACGTCGCCGATGTGCGGCTTCTCACGGAGATGCTCTCCGAGGCGCAGACGCCGTTCGCGATCGAGCAGGTGTCGCGGCTCGCGCTCGCGCTGGACCGGCTGGCGCAGGGCGGCATCAATCTGGTTTTGACCGACCTGACGCTTCCTGACAGCCACGGATTGGAAACTTTTCGCCGCCTTCATTTTCACGCGCCGACGGTGCCAGTGATCGTCCTCAGCGGTCTCGATGACGAAGCGCTGGCCGTGGACACGGTCGAGCTCGGGGCGCAGGATTATCTCGTAAAAGGACGTGTCGATGCGCGGCTGCTGGTGCGCGCGATTCGCTACGCGCTCAAGCGAATCGAGTCGGAAAAGGAATTGGCCGAGGAGCGAAATCTTCTGCGCAACGTCATCAACAATTTGCTCGACGCGATTTATGTGAAAGATCTGCGCGGCTGCTATCGGCTCGACAACATCGCGCATCAAATGTCGCTTGGCGTCTCGAGCATGGAGGAAGTGGTCGGCAAGACCGTGTTCGATTTTTTTCCGCACGAAGCGGCCGTGCATTTTCAAGCGGACGACAATCTCGTCATTCGCACCGGCAAATCGATCGTCAATCGCCACGAATCCGTCATCGATGAAAACGGAAACAAAACATGGCTGGCCACGACGAAAGTGCCGTTGCGCAACCGCGACGGCGAGATCGTCGGGCTCGTCGGCATCGGTCGCGACATCACGGAACGGAAGCGTTCCGAGGAGCAGCTCGCCCATTATAATGAGCAGTTGCGCTCGAAAAATTTGCAGCTCGAGGATGACCTCGACATGGCGAGCGAAATCCAGCAGGCGTTTTTGCCGCAGCAGTTTCCGTCGTTCCCGCGCAGCGCTGATGCGGATCAAAGTGCGCTGCAGTTTTTTTCAAAATATTTGCCGACGGGCGCGGTCGGCGGCGATTTTTTTCACGTGCTGCCGATCTCCGATACGAAGGCCGGCGTGTTCATCTGCGACGTGATGGGCCACGGCGTCCGCGCGGCGCTGGTCACGGCGATTCAGCGCGCGCTGGTCGAGGAATTGTCGGACGTGGCGGAAGATCCGGGCGAATTTTTGACGCGCATCAATGCGGCGCTCATTTCGATTTTGCGCCGCACGCGCACCCCGATGTTTGCGTCGGCATTTTATTTGTTCATCGATGTTGGAACGGGCGAGTTGCGCTTTGCAAATGCGGGCCATCCGAAGCCACTGCATGTCCGCCGCGATGAAGACAAAGTGGTGCCGCTTGCCGCGGAAAAAGTGCGGCCAGGCTCAGCGCTCGGCGTCTTTGCGAATGCGACTTACGAGACGTTGTCCGCGCAAGCCGCGCCGCGCGATCTCGTGCTGCTTTTTACCGACGGACTTTACGAAGTCGAAAGTGCAGAGGGCGAATATCTCGACCAGCCGCAGCTGCTTGAAATGGTGGAGCGGCGTTTGTCACAGCCGACGGGGAAAATTTTCGACGGCCTCATCGAGGATGTGCAGCAACTTTCCGGCGCGCGAGGCTTTCTCGACGATGTATGCCTCGTCGGCGTCGAAATCACGCGCTTGATTTCTGCAGCTACGGTGAAAACCTCTGATTCCGTGCAAGATTGACCCAAGCAATATGAATTTCGAACGCTCGCGACCGGTGGAAATTTTAGTGGTGGAAGATAATGCCGGCGATGTCGGGCTTGTTACCGAGGCTTTCGCTTCGTCGCGGATCAAAAATCGTATCACCGCTGTGGCCGACGGCGAGCAGGCGCTGGAATATTTACACGGCCGCGGAAATTATGCGGGCGTTGCGCGGCCGGATTTGATTTTGCTCGATCTCGCGATGCCGGGCATCAGCGGTCATGAAGTGCTCGCGGAGATAAAGTCGGACGCAAAGCTCCGCCGCATTCCGGTTATCGTTTGGACAAATTCCAAAACGAGTGAGGACATCGGCCACGCGTATGATTTGAAGGTGAATTCCTACATCACGAAACCGGCGGATCATGATCAGCTCATGGAAATGGTGCGCGGCATCGAGGAGTTTTGGATGACGGTGGTGAGGCTCCCACGGGAATAGCGGTGATGGATCAGAACGCGATTCACGTCTTGCTCGTCGAGGATAACGAGGAGCACGTGCGCCTTTTGCAGCACATGCTTTTCAGCGCGGAGGACGCTGCTTTCAAAGTGACGCGCGCCGCCACGATCCGCGAGGCGATCGAGCTTGCAGCGGAGCTCGGGCCGCAGCTCGTGCTGCTCGACCTCACGCTGCCCGATAGCGATGGCTCTGACACTTTCGCGCAAATGCAAAGCGCCGTTCCGGACACGCCGATCCTGGTGCTGAGCGGAATCGACGACGAAGCGCTCGCGATCGAAACCGTGCAACGCGGCGCGCAGGATTATCTCGTAAAAGGCCACGTCGACAATCGCTCACTCATCCGCGCGATGCGTTACGCGCTTGAGCGAAAACGCTCGCAGCAAGAGTTGCGGCGCGCGCACGGCGAGCTCGAGCGGCGCGTCCATGAGCGCACCGCGGAACTCACCGCGGCCAACACTCTTTTAAACAACGAAATCGTCGAGCGCCGGCGGGCCGAGGAGGCGTTGCGCGAGAGCAATCGCCAGCTCGCGGAGGCAATGGGGAAACTGCGCGAGCAGCAGGAACACGCAATCCAGCGCGAGCGTCTTCACGCGCTGGGCCGCATGGCCAGTGGCATCGCGCATGATTTCAACAACGCGCTCGCGCCGATCCTCGGCTTTAGCGAATTGCTTTTGATGCGGCCGGATGCGCTGCGAGATGTCGAGAAAACGAAAAACTATCTCGAGATGATCCACAGCGCCGCGGAAGAAAGCGCGAAGGTTGTCGGCCGACTTCGCGAATTTTACCGCTACCGCGAAGAAGCCGAAATCTTCGCGCCGGTTTCGCTCAATGATTTGATCAATCAGGTGATTTCGCTGACGCAGCCGAGATGGCGCGACCAGGCGCTTGCGGCCGGCATCAACATCCGCGTCAAAACTGATCTGCAAAACATTCCCACGGTTTTCGGCAACGAAGCCGACCTGCGGGAAATGCTCACGAACATTCTTTTCAATTCCGTCGATGCAATCGCCCGCAGCGGCACCATCACGTTTCGAACTTTTGCGCGCGGGACGTCTGCGATTTTACAGATCATCGACACCGGCGCCGGCATGAGCGACGACGTGCGCGCGCGCTGCCTCGAACCTTTTTTTTCCACCAAAGAAGAGCACGGCACCGGGCTCGGCCTCGGCATTGTCTACGGAATCATTCGCCGGCATGACGGCAAAATCGAGATCGAGAGCGCGCTCGGCCGCGGGACCACCGTCAGCATCTCACTGCCGCTTTACACCGAGCCGGAAGCGCCCGAGCGAATCCGTGCCGAGGCGACGACAACTTCGCTGCGCATCCTCGTTGTCGAGGATGAACCGCTCGTGCGTGAGGTCATCGGCGTTTATTTGATCGAAGATAATCACTTCGTCGAAACCGCGGTGAACGGGCGTGAAGGATTGGAGAAATTTCGCGCGGGCAACTTTGATCTCGTCCTCACCGATCGCGCGATGCCCGAAATGAACGGCGATGCGCTGGCTGTGGAAATTAAAAAAATCGCGCCGCAAATTCCTGTGATTTTGCTTACCGGTTTTGGTGATTTGATGAGCGGCGCCGCCGAGCGCCCGGCGGGCATCGATCTCGTAGTCAGCAAACCTTTCACGCTCAATGTGCTGCGAGACGCGATCACGCGCGGTCTGCACCGCACTGTTAAATAACCGTTTTTAGCGTCGCCGGGTCACTCGCGCTCAACTCGCGACCGTCGCACTTTTCTCACCAAAGACTGCGAGCTTGCTTTGCAACGCAGGCGGCACATGCGCCCGAACGTTTACGAAATCGCCGTCGTAGCGAAGTTCGAGCACGTGCCCCACGCGATGAATCTCCGCGATCAATCCCGATTCGCGCGCCGGAATGCAATAGCTGACGCTGAGTCGCCAGGCGCTCAGCTGGTGCTCCAGCTCCTCCAGAAAAACGTCGATTCCTTCGCCCGTGGCCGCGGCGATTGCAACGCTGTCCGGCACTTTGCGCAGCTGCGCCACGACGGCGTCGCGATTTGGAAGCGCATCCACTTTGTTAAATACGGTTAAAGTTTGTTTGCCATGCGCGTCGAGCTCTCGGACGACCGCATTCACCGCCGCGATTTGCTCCTCGAAACGCGCGTGGCTCAAGTCCACCACATGAATCAGCAGGTCGGCCTCGCGCACCTCTTCGAGCGTCGCCTTGAATGATTCGATGACGGTGTGGGGCAGCTTGCGAATGAAACCGACGGTGTCGGTGAGCAGCACTTTTTGCTTGTTCGGCAGCACGAGCTGTCGCGTGGTCGGATCAAGCGTGGCAAAAAGTTTGTCCTCCACCACCACGTCCGCGCCGGTCAGCCGATTCAGCAGCGTCGATTTTCCCGCATTGGTGTAGCCGACCAGCGCCGCGACGGGCCAATGATGCCGCCGTCGGCCTTCGCGCTGGATCGAGCGATGTTTGCGGACTTCGGTGAGGTCGCGCTCGAGCCGCGCGATGCGCTCCTGCACGCGCCGCCGATCCACTTCCAGCTGCGTCTCGCCGGGGCCGCGTGTGCCGATGCCACCGGTCTGCCGCGAAAGGTGATTCCACATGCGCGTAAGCCGCGGCAGCAAATATTGCAATTGCGCGAGCTCGATCTGCAGCCGCCCTTCGCGGCTGCGCGCGCGCTGTGCGAAAATGTCGAGAATGAGCTGCGTGCGATCCAGGATTTTTCGCGACGTTAGATTTTCCAGATTCCGTCCCTGCGCCGGCGAAAGTTCATCGTCAAAAATCACTGACGTCACATCGTCCCGCCGACATTGCTCCGCGACCTGCTCGGCTTTTCCTTTGCCAATGTAAAACGGCGCCGTCGGCTGCTCCAGCCGCTGCGTGATTTGCCCGACCACTTCCGCGCCGGCCGTAAACGCCAGCTCCGCCAGCTCGTCGAGCGATTCCTTTAGGTCCCATTTACTCACGCCGTCGCGCTCGAGCCCGATCAGGAGCGCCTTCTCCTTCCGCTGCGGATGCGTGTCAAACATCGGCCAGCGCTGGGCGCGCGCGCACCCTGCGCACGATGGCTTCGATCGCGGATTCGGGGGAGAGCGTGGACAAATTCAGCGGCTCGAACATGGACTCGCGACGGAACCAGGTCAATTGGCGTTTCGCGTAGCGCCGCGTCGCCTGCGCGATTTCTGCGATCGCCTCGGCTTCCGAAATCTCGCTGCGCAAACAAGCTCGCGCCTCGCGCAAACCCAGAACCTGTGCGGCTGTGACGCCGATTTCGTGGATGCCGGTTACTTCGTTGAGTAAACCATTCTCAAACATCTGTTGAACGCGCGTTTCGATCCGCTGGTTCAAATCATCGCGCTCGCGCTTAAGAAAAAATCCAACAGACGGCGCGGGACTTTGATTCCATTCCTTGCGAAACGAGGAAGAGGGCTTTCCGGTCAGCAGACAAATTTCGAGCGCGCGCACGAGACGCCGTTTGTTTTTCAAATCGATCAAGTTTGCGCCGTTCGGATCCAGCGCCGCGTAACGCATTTGTAAATCTGTCAGCGACTGATCTTCCAGTTCAGCCCGCACCCGCGCGTCCGCTCGTGGCAAATCCGAAAGCCCGTGCGTGAGAGCGCGCACGTAAAGTCCCGTGCCGCCGACGACCAGCACATGGCGACCGCGTGCAGCGATTTCCGCCGCGTGCAATTTTGCCTGCGCCGCAAACTGCGCCACATCGAAGCTCCGCGTGATCGGAATGTCGCCGATCAAGTGGTGGCGCGCCTTTTCGAGCGTTCGCCGGTTCGGCTTTGCCGTCAAAATTTCAAGCCCCGCATAAACTTGAAACGCGTCGGCGCCAATAATCTCCGCGTCGATCCGCGACGCGACCTCGGCGGCGATCTCGGATTTTCCCACGGCAGTCGGCCCGACGATGAAAAGCATCATGCACGATTCTCCGACATCCATTCGTCGGCGGCAAAGTTCCAGATGGAATTTGCCGATTGGCAACTTTTCCGCCGCATTCTAACCTCGCAGTGATTATGAAATTCCTGAGTTTGTTTTTGCTCTCCGCCTGCGCGTTTCTCGGTGCCGCTTGCGAGCAGCACCGTCCCGCCGAGCTGGAGCAAATCGCGGAACGACCGGAGCCGGGTGAAAACGTAAAAGAGGGAAATGCGAAAACGGCGGATCGTTCCGTGAAGAGCCAGCCAGACGCATCGGCGCCAAAATATTTCCAGCGTTAGCACACCGCTTCTCCCATCACTTTTGCGGTCAAAAAGCGCAGCGCAGGCGGATGCCACCGCAGCACATCGAGCGCGAAACTGCCGAGCCGCGGTTCGAGCACCGCGCATCGCGCGACTCGATTGACCCACAATCTTCCCCGGTAAAGTTGCGCATGTTCCATCGCATAAACTTGCGCGGCTGATTCCGCGCGAAGGTGCTTTGCAGCAAGCTCCCCGGACGCCATCGCGTAATAAATTCCCTCGCCGGTGAATGGCTCCACCACGCGCGCCGCGTCGCCGATTACGAGTAAGTTTTGACTCCATGGCGCGATTGCAGCGCGCGACAGCGGAGCGATCGTGCGCCATGCGTGCCGCGCCGGAATGGAAAAAGATTTCTCCGCGAAAGCCTTCAACGCCGCGATTTCACGCGGGCGGCTCACGAGGCAAAGATTGAGCCGCCCGTTTCCAACGCTCGCGATGCCGCAATAGCCTTCGGGCAGAAATCGCAGCACGACGCGTTCGCCAAAATCGTCCGGCGCTGCAATGTGCGTTTGCAATGCGACGCGATCCGTGAGCGATGGCGGCATCAAGCCGAGAAGGCGCATCGCGGTTGAGTTTCGACCGTCGGCGGCGACGAGCGAGCGGCATTCAAAAAACCGATCGCTGGTGTGAATTTTCCAGCCGCGTTCGATCGAAGTCACCGCGGCGCTTTGCAAAAATTCTACGCCACATTCGACGGCGCGCTCGCGCAGCAACTCGTCAAACAACGCACGCGGGATGGCGATTTCGCCGCGCGAGGATTTCGTCAGCGGAAATTTGATCGAGCGTCCGCGAAGGCCGATGAATTCGACTTCCTCGAGCTTTGAATGCGGGAGCGACAGCAGGCGCTCGGCGATTTCGAGACGTTCTAAGATCGGCCAGCAGCTTGGATTGATGCAATCGCCGCAAACTTTGTCGCGCGGAAATGAAGCCTTCTCGAGCACGAGTGTTTTGAAACCGAGCTGCGCACAAAATGCCGCGCAAGTCGCGCCAGCCGGTCCGCCGCCGACGATGATGACGTCGTAAAAATCGCGCGGCACAGAGTTTAAACAAAGACCTCTGCGATCGCGTCCGCCATCAATCGGCCTTTGCGCGTGAGCACCACACGCTCGCCGGAATCTTCCAGGAATCCGAGCTCGCGAAAGCCGCGAATTTGCTCGCTCCAAGGTTCCAGCGCGGCGCGCGCAAGTCCGCGATTTGTGCGCAGACCGAACGCCATGCGCTCGCTGAGTTGTGTCGCCGGCGAAAGGCTTTCTTCAAAGGCTCGCGGGGATCGGCCGTCGAAAAGCGCATCGGAGTAGGCGACGGAATCGCGAACATTTTCCCAGCGGTGATCGGCAACGGTCGAAAACGCGCCGGGGCCGATGCCGAGATAATCCGCGCCATTCCAATACGCGAAATTGTGCGCGGATTCGTATGCGGGTTTGGCGTAGTTCGAGATCTCGTAATGCGCGTATCCGGCGGATTCGAGCGCATCCATCGTCATCTCGAAAAAGTCGGCGCCGAGTTCGTCATCGCGATGAAATTCGCGGGACTGCAGTTTCTGAAAATAAGCCGTGTCTTCCTCGTAAGTCAGGCAATAGGCGGAGATGTGTTCGGGAGAAAACTCGATCAATTTTTCGAGATCGCGTTGCAGTTGAGCGGCTGTCTGCCCGGGCACGGCGAACATGAGATCGAAATTGATGTTCGCGAAACCGGCTTCGCGCAATGTGTGAAAAGTTCGCTGCGAATGTTCAGCAGTGTGTGAGCGGCCGAGTTTCTGCAACGTCTCGTCATTCCAAGATTGAACACCAATGCTCGCGCGGTCGACGCCGAGCGTGTGGAGCAGCCGCGCTTTATCGGGCGAGACTGTGGCGGGATTCATTTCAAACGTGAATTCCGTGAGCCGCGACAAGTCGAGACGAGCTCGCAGGCCGTTTAGCAAAAAATCGATCTGCGAGAGTGAGAGCGAAGTGGGCGTGCCGCCGCCGAAGTAAATTGTCTCGGGCTGAATTGCGAATGCGGCAGACTGTTTTTCGATTTCCAAAAGCAACGCGTCGAGGAATCGCGCCGATTTATTTCGCATCGTCGTCTCCACGTGAAAGCTGCAATACGGGCAGAGCTTCGCGCAAAACGGGATGTGGAAATAAAGATGGCGGATCGGATTTTCCGCCGCCGCTGGACTGGAATTAGTCACGGATGGATTTCGATTCCCTAATCCGTGATTGATGCTTGTCAATCGGTCGCTTGCTTAATGCGCGGTCGCTTTTTCGGAACCGAGGCCGGTGTTGGCGCGGACGGTGAGTTCCGTGAAACGTGCTTCAGCACTGGGTTCGCGGGTGACGAGCGTGCCGATGATCGCGGCGAGGAAGCCGAGCGGGATGCTGATCAAACCGGGGTTCGAAAGCGAAAATAATGGCGCCCGCTGGATGAGATGGCGTGCGCTGGCCGCGACGGCTGGACCATCGATCCCCATGATCGTCGGGCTGATCAAAATGAGGCCGATGGAAGCGACGAGGCCGACGAGAAGACCAGAAACGGCGCCGGCGGTGTTGAAGCGTTTCCAGAAAATGGAGAACAAAATCACCGGCAGATTTGCGCTGGCCGCTACGGCAAAGGCGAGGCCGACGAGGAACGCGACGTTCGCATTGGGGCCGAGCGCGATGGCGAGCGAAATCGAAACCGCGCCGACGATGAAGGCCGTGATCCGCGCGACGCGGACTTCCTGCCCCGGCGCTTGTTCTTTGCCGTGGTGGATGACGTTCGTGAAAAAGTCGTGGGCGAACGACGAGCTCGCGCTGATCGTGAGGCCGGCGACGACTGCGAGGATCGTGGCGAACGCTACGGCGCTGATGAACGCGAAGAAAACATTGCCGCCAACGGCTTGCGCGAGCAGGGGAGCGGCCATGTTGCCGCCGCCGTTTTTCGTGATGAAATCCGGTCCGAGCAAGCTCGCGGCGCCGAAGCCGAAGAACGTCGTCATGATATAAAAGATGCCGATGAGCACCATCGCCCACACCACGGAAGCGCGCGCGGTTTTTGCATCGGGCACGGTGTAAAAGCGGATGAGAATGTGCGGCAGGCCCGCTGTGCCGGCGACGAGCGCGAGGCAGAGCGAAATGAAATCGAGCGGGTTTTTAAATTTCATCCCGGGCGAAAGAAAATCCTGTGTCAGCGTCGCGCCGGCTTTGTGCGAGACGATGTGCGAGAGGGAATTGAAAAATTCCGCGAAGCTGAAATGGAACTTTGCCATCACGAGCACGCTCAGAAAAACGCTTCCGCTCATGAGCAGAATCGCTTTCACGATTTGCACCCACGTCGTCGCGATCATCCCGCCGAAGACGACGTAAACAATCATCAGCGCGCCGACGATGCAGACGGCTTCGTTGTAGGAAATCATGCTGCCGATCAGCGTCTTCACGAGATCGCCGGCGCCGACCATCTGCGCGATCATGTAGAAAATGGAAACGGTGATTGTGCTCAGCGACGCCGCGGCGCGGACCGGGCGCGGGTTGAGGCGATAGGCGAGCACATCGGCCATCGTGTATTTGCCGGCGTTGCGCAGCGGCTCGGCCACGAGCAATAGCACGGTGAGATACGCAACGAGGAAACCGACCGAGTAAAGAAACCCGTCGTAGCCAGAGAGCGCGATCATTCCGGCGATGCCGAGAAAGCTCGCCGCGCTCATGTAATCGCCCGCGACTGCGAGGCCGTTCTGCCATCCGGTGATGCGGCGTCCCGCGGCGAAATACGCGTTCGAGCCGGTCGCCTTTCGCGCGCTGAACCATGTGATGACCAGCGTCGCGGCGACGAAGCCGACGAACATGAAGAGCGCGGTGTAGTTGACCGGCGAGGCCGCGGCGGCAACGGCGAGGAACGGAGAAAAGTTCATGCTCAACGTTTGCTAAACTTCGCGAGAATGGCTGCAGCCGACTTGTCCCAGCCGCCCGCTTTTTTGACGTAAAGCGCGGCGACGATCCACGCCATCAGGAACTGCGAGAGCGCAAAGATGTAGCCAATGTTCACGCTGCCGACTTTGGTTTTCATGAAGTCGGGGAACCAGCCGACCAGCACCGGAAGCGCAAAATAATAGACGAGGAAAAAAATCGTGGTTGGCGCGATGAACGCGATCTTCGCCGCGAGCAACTTTTTAAAGTCCGCGTCGGCGGCGATTTCGTCCCAGTTGATGTTGCCGCGCTCCTCGTCGGCGGTGAGTTCGTGCGCGGGTTTCGTGCCGCGGCCGAGCGGGGCGATGTCCGTTTGCGAGCCGACGATCGGCGTCGGGTCGCTCGACTCCGGGGTGTTCATGCGCGCGACGTTAGCATGCGACAATTGTGCAACAAGGAGAAACGCGCAGGAAACGCTTGGGAATCGCGCCGAATCTTCGTTAAAGTTTTGATCCCATATTATGGCCGCGACCCGTTCCCAAAAATCACTGAAGACAAAGTCCGACAAAGCCGCGCAGCGCGAGCATTCGCGCATCGTGGTCGATGGCGTAGAGCGCGCGCCGAGCCGCGCGATGCTGCATGCGGTCGGATTCACGGCGGCGGATTTTAAAAAATCGCAGATCGGCGTCGCGTCGCTCTGGAGCATGGTCACGCCGTGCAACATGCACATCGACAAGCTCGCGATCGAGGCGCAGAACGGCGTGAACATGGCCGGCGGAAAGGCCGTCATCTTTGGCGCCATCACGATCTCCGACGGCATCTCGATGGGCACCGAAGGGATGAAATATTCGCTCGTTTCGCGCGAGGTCATTGCCGATTCCATCGAAACCGTCGTCGGCTGCGAAGGCTTTGACGGCCTCGTCGCGATCGGCGGTTGCGACAAAAATATGCCAGGTTGTTTGATCGGCATCGCGCGGATGAATCGCCCGTCGGTCTTCGTTTACGGCGGCACCATTTTGCCCGGCTGCATCACCGGCCAGATCGTCTCGCAGCGGCTCGGGCGCAAAGTCGACACCGCTGGCGCACCCGAGCGGCTGCTCGATCTAGTCTCGGTCTTCGAGGCAGTCGGCGCGCATGCGAATGGCCGCATCGGCGAGGACGAGCTGCAGCAAATCGAGGCCGCGGCCATCCCCGGCGCCGGCTCGTGCGGCGGCATGTATACCGCGAACACCATGGCATCGGCGATCGAAGCGCTCGGCATGAGTTTGCCGAATAGCTCCGCACAGACGGCCATCTCCGCGGCGAAAATCGAGGATTGCCGCAACGCCGGAGCCGCCGTCATGCATCTGCTCCAACGCGGCATCCGCCCGCTCGACATCATGACGCGCGAGGCTTTTGAAAATGCGATCACCGTCGTCATCGCGCTCGGCGGCTCGACAAACGCTGTGTTACATCTGCTGGCAATGGCGCACGCCGCTGGCGTCAAACTTACGATCGATGACTTCACGCGCGTCGGCAAACGCGTGCCCGTGCTCGCCGATTTGAAACCGAGCGGCCGCTATTTGATGTCCGAGCTCGTCGCAATCGGCGGCCAGACGCCGCTGATGAAAACTTTGCTCAATGAAGGGCTGCTCCACGGCGACTGCCTCACCGTCACCGGCAAGACCGTGAAACAAAACCTCGCGGGCGTGAAACCGTATCCCGCCGGCCAGCAGATCGTGCGGCCCTTTCGCGATCCGATCAAAAAAGAAAGCCACCTCGTCATCCTGCGCGGCAACCTCGCCCCCGACGGCGCCGTTGCGAAAATCTCCGGCAAGGAAGGGCTCAGCTTCACCGGCAGCGCCCGCGTTTTTGAGTCGGAGGAAACCGCGCTCGCCGCCATCCTCGACGGCACAGTCCGCGCGGGCGACGTCGTCGTCATCCGCTACGAAGGCCCGCGCGGCGGTCCCGGCATGCGCGAGATGCTTTCGCCCACCTCCGCCATTATGGGCAAAGGTCTCGGCAAAGACGTCGCGCTGATCACCGACGGTCGATTTTCCGGCGGCAGCCACGGCTTCGTCGTCGGCCACATCACGCCCGAGGCGTATTGCGGCGGCCTGCTCGCCGTCGTCAAAAACGGCGACCGCATCACCATCGACGCCAGCAAACGTGCGATCACCCTCGTGGTCCCGAAAGCCGAGCTCGCCGCGCGATTGAAAAAATGGCGTGCGCCGAAGCCGCGCTACACCCGCGGCGTCCTGGCGAAATACGCAAAGCTCGTCAGCACCGCCAGTGACGGTGCCGTGACCGACAAGACCTTGTAGCAAAGTTTGACGCCGCGCATGCGCGCCCGCGACTCAGCTTTCACCGATCCCGCACACGCAAAGAGCGGCAGCCCGATCCAAAAGGCTGCCGCGCCACTCATCATGGGAAAAGTGAGGAACGCGCTACCTCCAGCAGGCAGCAACTGTGCCACGCCGTCCTCTTTTCGTGTAAATGGGACTGCAAAGGGCCAGAAAAACTTTTTCCGGCCCAGTTGAGACTTCAAACCCTCCGGAAAAACTTCGTCTGGCCATGTTGAAGCTTCACATCGTCCGGAAAAACTTCATCTGTGAGAAAAAAGGCCTCAACTCTCTCAGAATTGTTTCGTCCGGCCCTCCTGAAGCTTCAAACCCTCTGGAAAAACTTTTTCCAGCCTACTTGAAGCTTCAAACACCCCGGAAAAACTTCGTCAAGCCTTCTACAGCTGTAAAAACCCGCCTGGAGATTCCAGATGCCTTTCTGGAGCCTCGGATTCCCTCCAAGGCGAGGGCATATATTAATGTAAGCCGACATCATGATGCCTTCGTTAGCACCTATCCCTCATTGACAAGATAAACCCGTCCGCCATTCTCCAGCTTATGCCGACACAGACCTTGGGGCATTAGGCCGAGACCAGTCGGCCCAATAGGATGTTAGGCGTTTCCTCGCGTTCATCCAAATATGATTACACTCATCGTTTTCGCTAGAGTAAAGCCGGGGACACGCGAAGAGTTGCTGGAAACCGGACGCGTGCTTTTCGATGAACTCTCAAAAGAGCCAACCTTCCTCGACGCATGGCTTCACACAACCGAAGACGATCCCGATTTGATCGTCGTCTACGAGCGATGGAATGAGACGCAGGAGTCGTTTATTCGCGACCTGTTGCCGAAGCCCTTTTACAAACCATATCTCGAAGTTCTCGAACGAATCGGCCTTAGTCGTGAGATTCACTTCCTTGATGAGCGTCATGCGTGGCACGCACCAACAACGCAAGGACCAAAATCAAACCCATGAAAGAATACATCATGATCAATCACGGAGTAGGTTCTCCCGCAAGCTGGGACGAATATTTCAAGATGCTCCACGATGAGGGACACATGATGGGAGGCTCGGCTTTGGATCACGGAATCTCTGTGAGAGACGGCAAGTTTTCAGATGCTCAGTCTCAAACCATTACTGGCTATATCGTGATACAAGCGGAAGACCTGGATGCAGCACGGAAGATTATGTTGCAGAGCCCGATCCACCAAGCGGGAGGAACAGTGGAGCTATTCACGTTGGTATGACAGGTCGCTCAGTGTCCCTCGGCTCGCTCTTCCCTATTTCAATATGAAACTCGTCCTGCTGCTGGTTATCCTACTCGCTGTGCTACCTATCGCCCTATGTCGGAGCATCGTGCGGCGTGTGTTACTCGCCGTGTCTGTGCTCGTGCTTGGCGCGCTGTGCGTTCACGTCCTCGCTGTTGCTTGTATATTCACCTACTCCCTCGTCCATGAGCGGGGCTCGGGAGGGTTTGCTCCCGTGGCGGTTCCCGCAACTCAAGGCTATCGCTAATCCTGTCCGCCGCCTAATCACGCGCGCCAGCGAGCAGAGGCGCGATTAAAGGCGACAACTGAGATACACCTGTATTAATACGCTATTTTATGCCGGCCGATTTTTTGATCGATGAGGAACAGCAGATGGTTTTCAGCTATGGATGGGGCACGCTTAGCTTTGCGGATGTGAAGGATCATCGGACCCGGTTGTTCGCCGATCCGAAATACAATTCTCGCTTCCGACAAGTCGCGAATCTCCTGGATGTGACAGAGATGAACTTTACCAGCGATCAAATCTGGACGCTCGCAATCGAGACGGTCCTTTCGCCGTGGTCTCCTCGTGCAATCGTGGCTCCTCAGAAACATTTCGGTTTGGCCAGGATGTTTCATGGCCATTCTGAACGTCAAAATATTCTGGTCTTCCGCGAGCTGGAGAAAGCGGTGGAATGGGTGAAAATACCCTTCGATGCTGCGGTGAAGGCCTTTGACAAGATCCGTCAGAAGCACGCCTTGGCATAGCGTCGTCGAATTCTTTTGGAGACTTAGGTCCAAAGCCGGGGCGCCCAAGCAGCCGTGTCCGCCGCTGGAAACGAACGTAGATGGAATGAAAACTTTCCGAATCCCTTTGGCTGTGGCTTCCGTCTTGCTGGTCGCGGGATTTTCCGCGTGTCAAACCCACCCCGCTTCATCGGCTCACGAGGAAGGCCGAAGCTTTCAACAGCAGACCAATCAGACGATGAATCCGATCACGCGGACTTATGAGCAGGAGCCGCCGTTTGGGCCGCGCTCGAACAAGAGTTACGACTAGCTCAATCCGCCGGTTGCATGGCCGGCGCGAAGACGAAGTCTCCGAGCCGCGCTTTGAGCGCATCGAGGCCCAACTCTTTTTCGGCTGAAACGGGAATGACTTCGCGCTTCCGAAAGCGGCGCTTGAAAGCGGCAAGATTTTCCTCGGCGCCGGGCAGGTCCATTTTGTTCGCAACCACGATCCACGGCCGGTCGGCAAGGGTCGGGTCGTAAAGTTTCAACTCTTCGCGCAGCTTGCCGAGATCATCGAGCGGGTTGCGTCCTTCGCTGCCGGCCATGTCGAGGACGAAAAGCAGAAGCTTGCAGCGGACGATGTGCCGGAGAAATTCGTGGCCGAGCCCGACGTTCAAGTGTGCGCCTTCGATCAAGCCCGGAATGTCTGCGACCGTGGCGCGCGCGTAGCCGGGAAAGTCCACGACCCCGATGACCGGGTGCAGCGTGGTGAAAGGATACGCAGCGACCTTCGGATGCGCTGCCGAGATGCTGCTGAGCAACGTGGACTTTCCCGCGTTTGGATAACCGACGAGGCCGGCATCCGCAATCGTGCGGAGTTCAAACAAAAATTCGCCTTCCTCGCCCGCTTCGCCCGGCGTGTATTCGCGCGGCACGCGGTTGCGCGAGCTTTTGAAATGGACGTTGCCTTTGCCGCCATCGCCGCCGCGGCAGAGCACAAATTCCTGCCCGTCCTGCGTGAGGTCGGCGAGCAATTCCAGGTTTTCCTGCGGGCGCGTGCCGGCCCCGGGCGCGGGCTCTTCATCGATCTCGCGCTCCAGATTGATCGCGCGCCCGATCATGCTGACCGGCGTCCCTTTCTCGCCCGTCTCCTTCTTCGGCATCCGATAAACGAGGGTGCCGACCGGCACGGCGACGATCTTCGGTTTCGCCGCGCGGCCGTAGCAGTTTTTACTGCCGCCGTGCTCGCCGTCTTTCGCCTTGATGATCGGCTCGTAGAAAAAATTCGCTAGATTGTCCGTGTGCGAGCTCGCATGCAGAATGATATCGCCGCCACGTCCGCCGTCGCCGCCGTTCGGGCCGCCCTTCGGCACGAACTTCTCGCGCCGAAAGCTGACCATGCCGCTGCCTCCGTCGCCGGCTTTGGCGCTGACTTTGATGTGATCGACGAACATGCGCCGGAATGTCGATGGGCGGCGCGTGCTTGTCGAATGCGGAAATCAACTCGTCACTCGACACCCCGCGTGCGCCGCTTCTATCTTTTCGCCCGATGAATCTCGTCAAAGTCGCCGTGCTCGGCGCGACAGGCTATTCCGGCGAAGAGCTGATTCGCATCCTGCTGCGGCATTCCGGCGTGGAATTGTGCGCAGTGACCTCGCGCACGCACGCGGGCAAAACGCTCGCGGAGATTTTTCCGCGATTCGCCGCGAGGCAGTTCTCGGATCTAAAATTCATCGCATCCGAAGTGGCGGGCGTCGTCGCCAGCGGTGCGCAAATCGCGATTCTCGCGCTTCCACACGGCGCGGCGGCAGAATTCGCGAAGCCGCTCCTCGCCGCCAAACTGCGCGTGATCGATCTCTCCGCGGACTTCCGAATCAAAGACGCGCAAGTTTACGCCGATTATTATGGCGCGCCGCATCCGGCGCCGGAGCTGCTCGCGCAAAGTGTCTACGGTTTGCCCGAACTTTATCGCGATGAAATTCGCGGCGCGCAGATCGTCGCTTCGCCCGGCTGCTATCCGACCAGCATTATTTTGCCGCTGCACCCGCTTTTGAAAAATCGGCTGCTCGATCCGCGCAGCATTTGCGTGACGAGTTTGAGCGGCGTCAGCGGCGCCGGACGCAAAGCCGAAGTCAACCTGCTCTTTGCCGAGTGCAATGAAAGTGTGCGCGCTTACGGCGTGCCGAAGCATCGGCATCTCGCCGAGATCGAGCAGGAACTCAGCGCCGCGGCCGATGAAACGGTCGTGATTAATTTCACGCCGCATCTCGTGCCGATCACGCGCGGCATCGTCTCCACGATTTACGCGCAGCCGGCGCCAAACGTTGACGCGCAGGCCATTTTCAAAACGTTGACGGAAGTTTATAAAGCCGAAGCTTTTGTCCGCTTGCGAGGCGGAGAGGGCGAGGCCGACACGAAGAATGTGGCGAACACCAATTTCATCGACATCGCGTGGCGGCACGACCCGCGCACCGGCCGCGTCATTTTAATGAGTGCCGAGGATAATCTCGTCAAAGGCGCTTCGGGACAGGCCGTGCAAAGTTTGAACCTGATGTGCGGCTGGCCGGAGGAAACCGCGCTTTAAAAAATGTCGCACTTCATCGAAATCTGCGGCGGCGTGACCGCGCCCGATGGCTTCATCGCCGGCAGCGCGTTTTGTGGAATCAAAACTTCCAACAAAGAAAAGCCGGACATCGCGCTGATTTTTTCATCGGCGCCCGCCGTTGCCGCGGCAACTTTTACGACGAACAAAGTCAAGGCCGCTCCGGTGCGCGTTTCGATGGCGCACATGCGCGGCGCTGACATTCGCGCGATCCTCGCGAACAGCGGCAACGCCAATGCCTGCACCGGCGTGAAAGGCATCCAGCACGCGAAGCGGATGGCGCTCGCGGCGGCGCGCGCGCTCGACCTGCGCGAGCGGCAGGTGCTGGTTTGTTCCACTGGGCGCATCGGCGTGGAATTGCCGATCGCGAAAATGGAGGAAACAATTTCGCGGATGCCAAAAGCGCTGCAAAAAGACGGCAGTCTCAAGGCCGCGCACGCGATCATGACGAGCGATACTTTTGCAAAGGAAGTCGCCGTCGAATTCAACCTTGATGGCAAGCGCGTGCGCATCGGCGCGATCGCGAAAGGCGCGGGCATGATCGATCCAAACATGGCGACGATGCTCTGTTTCATCACCACCGACGCGGCGATTGGCAAAAAAGATTTGCAGCGCGCGGTCTCAATCGCTGTCGAGCAATCGTTTAACCGAATCACAATCGATGGCGACATGAGCACGAATGACACCGTCATTGCGCTGGCGAATGGATTGGCCCGGAATCCTTTATTGAAAAGCGTCGGCGCCGATTCGAAAAAATTTCAGTGCGCACTCAACTACGTGACCGGCAAGCTTGCGCGAATGATCGTGGAAGATGGCGAGGGCGTGACGAAATTCATCGAACTGGCCGTGAAAGGCGCTGCGACTTACGAAGGCGCGCGCAAGGCGGCAGAGGCTGTCGCAAATTCCACACTCGTCAAATGCGCCTGGTTCGGCGGCGATCCGAACTGGGGCCGGATCATGGACGCGATCGGCTACTCGAGCGCGCGGATCCGCGAGGAGCTGGTCGATATTTATTACGATGGATTGATCGCCGTGAAAAATGGCCTCGCGAGCAAAACCCCATTTGCGGAGCTCGAGAAAATCGTGCGGCAGCCGAAGTTTACGATCACGATTGACCTGCACCTCGGCGCGGCAGATTACTGGGTTTTTACGACCGATTTGAGCACGCGTTACGTGGAGTTAAACATGGGCGAATAATCGCGCAGGATCTTTTTTACATGTCTCAAGTCCCATTGCTGCATCGTGTCGAGGCGCTCGTCGAAGCGCTGCCTTACATCCAGAAATATCGCGGCCAGCTCGTCGTCATCAAATACGGCGGCAGCGCGATGGAGGATGAGCAAACGGTCGAGCGGCTGCTGCGTGACATCGTTTTTCTCGAGGCTGTCGGCATCAATCCCGTGCTCGTCCACGGCGGCGGAAAGGCGATCACCGACAAAATGCGCGAAGCGGGACTGAAGGCAAAGTTTGTGAATGGCCTGCGCGTGACTGATGAACAGACGATACGCATCGTTGAACACGTGCTCGATGACGAGGTGAACCCGAAAATCGTCGAGAAACTCAACGAGTTCGGTGCGCACGCCGTCGGATTTTCCGGCCGGCGTATTTTTCGCGCGAGGAAATTGCCGCCGCAGTCCGACGCGCATCATGCTGCGGTCGATCTCGGCTTTACAGGCGAGGTGATCAGTTTGACAGTAGATGAAGTGCGCGCGGCGGTGGCGCAGGAAAAAGTTCCCGTCATTTCGCCGATTTCGCAAGGCGAAGACGGCGCGACTTACAACGTGAATGCCGATCTCGCCGCCGGCGCGATTGCGGGCGCGCTGCAAGCTGCGAAGCTGGTTTACCTGAGCGACGTGCCCGGCATCATGCGCGACCCGGAGGAAAAAGATTCGCTGATTCCGTCGGTGAATCGCGAGATGATCGAGACGCTCATCGAGGACGAAGTGATCCAGGGTGGAATGGTGCCGAAGGTGAAATCGGCGCAGCTGGCGATTGAACAAGGCGTTAACAAAGTGCATTTGGTGGACGGGCGCGTGCCGCATTCGCTGCTGCTGGAAATTTTTACAAACGCCGGCATCGGCACGGAAATCATCGCCTGATGGACTTTGATTCCGCGGGAAAAACGCGCGCGCTGTTCGATCGCTTCGTCCTCCCGAATTATGGCCGATTTCCGCTCGAACTCGCGCGTGGCGCCGGTTGCCGCGTCTGGGATGAAGCAGGAAATGAGTATCTCGACTTTGGTGCGGGCATCGCCGTCTGCTCCATTGGTCACTGTCATCCGCGCGTGCTGGAGGCAATGTCGCAGCAGCTCGGCACGCTCGTTCACACCTCGAATTTATATTACACGCGGCCGCAGGGATTGCTCGCGAAGCGTCTGGTGGAGCTGGTTGGCGAGCCGGGAAAGATTTTTTTCTGCAACAGCGGTGCGGAGGCGAATGAAGCGCTTTACAAGCTCGCGCGGAAGTTTGGCAACGAAGGCGCTCCGCCCGCGCCGATTCATACCGTGGGCGAAGAAGTCGCGCCTGAGCAGAACCGCTTCGGCGTCATTTCATTCGACGGCTCATTTCATGGGCGCACGCTCGCGGGCATCGCGGCAACGGGTCAGGAAAAAGTAAAACGCGGGTTCGAGCCGATGGTCACCGGCTTTTCGCAAGTGCCATTCAATGACGCTCCTGCGCTGCTCGCCGCGATCCGGCCGGACACCGCAGCCGTGCTGCTCGAGCCGATCCAGGGAGAAATCGGCGTCCGCCCGGCGACAGCACATTTTTTAACGACCGTTCGCTCGATTTGCGACGACCACGGACTGCTTTTGCTCTTTGACGAAATCCAATGCGGGCTCGGCCGGACGGGCGATTGGTGCGGCTGGCGCAGCATCGCGCCCGACGTGGTGCCGGATGCTGTGAGCTGGGCGAAAGGCATCGCGGGCGGGTTTCCGCTCGGCGCGATCTGGGTGCGCGACAAAAAGATCGCTCTGAAAAATGGCGCGGAAATCTCGCTCGCAGATTTGCTCGGTCCGGGCTCGCACGGCACGACTTTCGGCGGCACGCCGCTCGTTTGCACCGGCGCGCTGGCGGTGCTCGACGTGATTGAAAAGGAAGGGCTGCTCGAAAATGCGCGCAACCTTGGCGCGCTTGCGCGAGAGCTGCTCGCGGAAATTGGCTCGCCGCTGATCCGTGAAATCCGCGGCGTCGGGCTCATGCTCGGCATCGAGTTGAGCGAAGGTTTTTCGGAAGAAACGAGCACGGGCGATCGCGCGCCGAGCTTGTGGCTGGTCGAGCGCTTGCACGCAGCGCGGCTGCTCACCGTCCCAAGCGGCACGCACGCGATTCGATGGCTGCCGCCACTGAATGTCTCGCGCCGCGAGATTGAGGAGGCCGTGGAGATTTTGCGCCGCGTGCTGTTTCAGGATTAGCGTTCGCTCGGCGTCAAAGTTTCTCCAAACGCGCGCGAGATTTGATGATTGATCCGGTTTCAAAATATCAGGCGATCCGCGACGAGATTCGCGCGGAACACAATCTCATCGCCAATCGGCTGACGTGGTTTGTCACGTCGCAATCCTTTCTCGTTTCGGCTTTCGCAATCTCGCGCGGCAACAACTTCACCTGGTTTCACTGGTTCTCGACGACGCTGTTGCCACTGCTCGGGTTCGTTTCTGCGGCGCTCGTTCTTCCATCGATTCTCGGCGCCATCGCGACCATCAAATTGTGGCACGAAAAGCTGCATCGATTTTTTGAAATGCATCCCGACTTGAAAGCCGCGCTCGCGCTGAAGCGCCCGCCATGGATTGAAAATCGCGGGCTACTTTTTCCGAAGATGATGCCGCTGCTCTTCGCCACGTTCTGGCTGGTCATCGGAATCGCGAGCCGTTTTTTGCCATGACTGCCCTGCATTCCTTTGCCAGCGTGGCTTCGCGAGCGCATCGCGTTTGGCGCAAACTTCGCTTGTCAATCGCCGCCGCACGCGCAAACTTCGCGGCTTTTAGAAAATGAAACATCTGCTTTCCATCGAGGCGCTCGACGCGCGCGAGATTGCGCGGATCGTCGAGCTCGGCGGCGAGATGAAGGCGACGCGCGGCCGGCACGCGGCGCATCCGCTACGGCATCAATGTTGGGCGCTGATGTTTTCAAAAAGCTCCACGCGGACGCGCGTGAGTTTTGAGGTCGGCATTCGCGAGCTCGGCGGCGACGTGATGTTTTTGTCCGCAGCCGACATTCAGCTCGGGCGCGGCGAGCCGATCAAGGACACGGCGCGCGTGATGGGTCGGATGTTGCACGGCGCGGTCATCCGAACTTTTGCGCAAAGCGACGTCGAGCAGTTCGCGAAATTTTCCGGCATTCCGACGATCAATGCGCTCACCGATGATGAGCATCCGTGCCAGATCCTCGCGGATCTTTTGACGATCAAGGAAAAACTGGGCGTCTACGAAGGTAAAACAGTTTGTTTCGTCGGCGATGGCGCGTGCAACGTCGCGCAATCGTGGATGTGGGCGGCGGCGATATGCGACTTCAAGCTGCACATTGCCGCGCCGCCGAATTTCCAGCCGCCAGCCGCGCTGCTCGACGCGCTCGACAGCGACAACGTTCACATTTTCGAAAACCTCGAGGCGGCGGCGCGCGGCGCGGATGTTCTTTACACCGATGTCTGGGTGAGCATGGGCCGGGAGGATGAAACAGCGTTCCGCCTCGCGCAGCTCGGCAGCTACCAGATCAATGCGGAGCTGCTGCGGCACGCCCCGAACGCGCTGGTGATGCATTGCCTGCCGGCGTATCGCGGGAAAGAAATCACGGACGACGTTTTCGAGCGGCACGCGCAGACGATTTTCGACCAGGCGGAAAATCGGCTGCACGCGCAGAAGGCCGTGCTGAGCCTGCTGGCGGGCGATTGACGCGGCAATTTAAAGCATTGCCAGTCGCGCGGAAGCCATTAGACTCACCGCTCTTTTTCCCCTTAAAAAAATATGGTTTTTGCCGCCGATCTCCTCCTCGACCACGGGATTACGCTCGCGCTTTTCTGCGCCGTGGCCGGGCTCGTATTCGCAATTTATTTGATCAAAAAAATCGTCAGCTCATCGCCCGGAAACGCGCGGATGCAGCAGATCGCGAGCGCGATCGAGGAAGGCGCGAAGGCTTATCTCAACCGGCAGGTGCTGACCATTTCCGTGATCGCGGCGGTCATCGTGGTGTTGCTGCTGATTTTTAAAGACGTCTCGACGGCGATCGGTTTTGTCATCGGCGCGGCGTGCTCGTTGTCGGCCGGTTTTATCGGAATGCGCATCGCGGTGCTCGCGAATACGCGCACGACGCAGGCGGCGACCGTTTCGCGGCATAGCGCGATGCGTGTGGCGTTCAACGGCGGCGCTGTCACGGGACTGCTGGTGGTCGGGCTCGCGCTGCTCGCTGTCGGAATTTTTTACGTGATCGCAGCAAAAATGATCGGTGCGGATGCCGCGATTAAAAGTCTCGTCGGCCTCGCGCTCGGCTCGAGTTTGATCAGCGTCTTTGCGCGATTGGGCGGCGGCATTTACACAAAAGCCGCGGATGTCGGCGCTGATCTTGTCGGCAAAATCGAAAGCAATCTCGACGAAGATGATCCGCGCAATCCGGCGACGATTGCGGACAACGTCGGCGACAATGTCGGCGATTGCGCGGGCATGGCCGCGGACGTTTTTGAAACTTATGCAGTCAGCTTGATCGGCGCGATTTTGCTCGGCTCGCTCACGCTCGGCGGCAACCACGCAGCGGTCGTTTATCCATTTGTGCTCGGCGGTATTTCCGTGCTCGGCGCGATCGTCGGCATCCTGTTTGTCAATTTCAGCAAAGGCCATCCGGGCGCGGTGCTGATGGGCGCGGTGCTCGCGAGCGGCATCGTCTCGGCCATTTTATATTGGCCGGCCACGCATGAACTTTTTCCCGTCGCGATGAAAATCGGCGGCGTCATGCACGGACCGACTGACCTTTATTTCGCATCGCTCGTCGGCCTCGTCATGACCGGCGTCGTCGTGATCATCACGAATTACTACACGTCCACTGCCTATTCGCCGGTGCGAAAAATTGCGAAGGCTTCCGAGACCGGCCACGCGACCAATATCATCGCCGGCCTCGCGATCGGCCAGCACGCGACTGCGTTGCCGGTCGGTTTCATCGGCATCGCGATTCTGCTTTCATTCCATTTTGCCGGTCTTTACGGAATCGCAATCGCGGTTACGAGCATGCTTTCAATGGCGGGCGTCATCATCTCGCTCGACGCGTTCGGTCCGATCACCGACAACGCCGGCGGCATCGCCGTCATGAGCGGTTTGCCGAAGGAAGTGCGGCACGTCACCGACGAACTCGACGCCGTCGGCAACACGATGAAGGCCGTGACGAAAGGCTACGCGATCGCATCGGCTGGTCTCGCGGCGCTGGTTTTATTCGGCTCGTATGTTGAGGAATTGAAAGCGCACATGGCCGGTCATCCCGGCGTCGATCTGCATTTTCTCGAATTTTCGCTCACCGAGCCAAAGGTGATTATCGGACTCTTCATCGGCGGTCTGTTACCGTTTGTTTTCACCGCATTCAGCATGGACGCGGTCGGCAAAGCGGCGGGCGCAGTCGTCCGCGAAGTGCGCCGGCAGCTCGCGGCGAAGCCCGGAATCTTACGCGGTGAGGAAACGCCGGATTACGGCACGTGCGTGGACATTGTCACAAAAGCTGCGCTGCGCGAAATGATCGTGCCGGCGCTTTTGCCAGTAGTTTTCGTCCTCGCCGTCGCCGCGATTCCCGCTCTCGGCCCAGTCGTTTTGGGCGGTGTGCTTGTCGGAACAATCGTTACCGGTTTGTTTGTGGCGATCGCGATGACTTCGAGCGGCGGCGCATGGGACAATGCGAAAAAGTTCATCGAGGAAGGGAATCACGGCGGCAAAGGTTCGCCCGCGCACGCAGCCTCGGTTACTGGCGATACCGTCGGTGATCCTTACAAAGACACTGCCGGGCCGGCGATCAATCCGATGATCAAAGTCGTCAACATTCTCGCGATTTTAATCATCCCGATTTTCCTGAAACTCTGGTTCGGAAAGTAGCCGCGCGGCTCAGTGGTGGAACACGTTTTTGAGCGTGTTGCCGATTTTATCCCACGCAGTCGGCGGCGGAGCGACGTGGCGCGCATGGTGCACGCCAGAACTTGAGCGCATGGCGAACTGCACTTTTTGCGCCTCACCTTTCGCGAGTGAAATTGTTTTTTTGCGGTCTGGGTAATCCTCGAGCCGGGCGAGCACTTCGTGCTTGCCGAGAGGGGCCTCGAAGGTCAAAGGCGTGACGCCGATGCTGTTGCCATCGAGCAAAATCTCGGCGCCGGCCGGGGTGCTGGAAAAGTAGAGCGTGCCGGTGGTTTGATGGAGCGGGACAGTTTCCGGCGAAGTCGTTTGATCGGTTTCCACCACTGCCGAAACGGAAGCTGTGTCGTATCCGTCCAATGCCAGTTGGACGCCGTCATATTTTCCAGCGGGCAACGGAATGTTTAACGGAGTTTTCCCCAGCTCGCGATTTCCCACGGAGACAGTTGCGCCCACCGGATCGCTGTTTAGAACGAGCGTTCCCTGGCCGAACTTCCACTCGATGACGTCCGTTGCTCCACGTTTGATTTCAATCGTGCGCGTAAAATCCGGCCAGCCAGCGCGAGCAATTTTTACCGCGTAAGTTCCAGTCGGCAGATCGCGGATCGTCTGCGGCGATTGGCCAGTCACCGGCTTTGTGTCCGGGCGCGAGATCTCGAAATCGCAACCTTCGGGCGTCGTCATGATTTGCAGTCCGCCGACGCTGCGCGTGAGCGCGACCGTGCCGAGATCGTTGAACCGATTTGCGGAAATCTCCGCTTGTAGATCCACCGGTTCGTAACCTTCGAGAACAATGTGGACCGGATAATCTCCGGTTTGGATCCCCTTGAAAGTCGCAGGCGTTGTCTCGACGGCATCTCCGCCGAGCGAGACGGTCGCGCCGGGCGGCGAAGTTTTGACCATCAATCCTCCGTGCAGAATCGGCGCGACGGCGGCGGGGGCGGTGACGACCACCGCTTGCGGAACGTTGACGGCTTGTTGATGCTCAGGTTTGTGGTGAAAAAGGATTGCGGCCGATATTAAAAATACAGCGCCGACTGCCAGGTAGACCCAATTTAAAAACTGAACACCTCGTTCTGGCGCGGGCGTTTGCGGAATGAGCGCCGCGCTGCGACTCGTCAACATTTCCAAAGGCGCGGTGGGCGCGCCGATGCCAAGAAGCTGCAACAATGCTCCCGCGCTTTGCGGACGCTGCGCAGGGTTTTTCGCGAGACAGGCTGCGATCGCATTCTCCCAGACTTCCGGAACGGGCTCGCCGGTGACGTCGAGCAGCGCGCGGCGTTTCGCGATCGGGTCGGGCACGACTTCGCGGACTTGGAGCGTGAGATTTCCCGAGTGGAACGGCGGCTTGCTCGTGAACAATTCGTAAAGCGTCGCGCCGAGCGCATAAATATCGTCGAGCGCGGAGGGCTGCTCGCCCTGCATTTGCTGCGGGCTCATGTAAGCGAGGGTGCCGCCGGAGCCGCCCCACATGCTCACGCGATTCACGGAGTTCATGAGGCTGCACGCGATGCCGAAGTCGGCGATTTTTAAAATGCCGCGCGAGGTGACCATGATGTTCGCGGCCTTCAAATCGCGATGCACGAGCCGCGCGCTTTCGTGCGCGTAGCCGAGCGCAGCGCAGAGCGCGGGCATCCACGCGGTGAGCTCGGCGGGCTCGAAAATCTTATTCGTTTTCTCGATCCGCA
Organism: uncultured Verrucomicrobiae bacterium; assembly: GCA_963836755.1. GTDB lineage: Bacteria > Verrucomicrobiota > Verrucomicrobiia > Chthoniobacterales > Chthoniobacteraceae > JAJPJG01. Next base: position 900,379 of record CAWIKF010000002.1, read on the forward strand.
AATGCGAAAGCGTCGCGCCGTCGATGTATTCCATCGAAATCGCCGCAGCCTGCTCATCCTCCACGAAATCATAAATGCGGATGATGTTTGGATGCGTGAGGTCGAGGCTTTTGCGTGTCTCGCGCTTGAGGTCGTCACGCGCGGCTGAGTCGAGAAAAAGCATCTCGGGCAAAAGTTTTAGCGCCACATCGCGCTCGAGCCGCTCATCGAGCGCGAGCCAGACGATGCCCATGCCGCCGCGGCCGAGCATTTTTTTCAAGCGGTAGCGCTTGAAGACCGACATGCCGGGCGAAAGCGAGCGCACGGTCTGGCCGAGATCGATCGGCTCGCGCGATTCGTCCCCAATCTCTGCACATATGAAAGCCGCTGATGAATGCATCGTTGTGGTAGAGAGAATGTTTCGTGCCACTCGCGCTGCGTTTTTCTTTTGACAGCCACGGCGGTTTTCATCACCGAATTAGTCGGGATGGAAGTTGCTCCGGCTGCATGGCTCGAAACAAAACTCGGTGTGCGCTTTCCGATTTCCGGCACCTGCTCGATCGGCCGCGCGCAGTCGAACGCGTTTGTGATCCCGTCCAAGCGCGTCTCGCGCCGCCACGCGCTGCTGCATCAGCACGGCGACGGCGAATATCTTTTGGTCGATCTCGGCAGCAGCAACGGCACGATCCTGAACGGCCGCCGCATCGATCACATGACGGTGCTGCACGATGGCGACATGATTGAGATCGGCTCCGCGCGGCTGCTTTTTCGCAGCAGCAGCGCCGGCGAATCGGTGCTGGAAATTCCGACCGAAGATTCGTCGACATCCGCGGTGCCGTGCTGGTTGCTCGTTGCCGGAACCGAAAACGCGCAAGCTGCGAAACACGAGGAACCGGCGGATGAAAGTTTTAAAACCGTCGCCTCATGGTCGCTGCAATGCGAGCAGGTCATCCGCCGCTGCGGCGGAGAAGTCGCGCGGCAATCGACGGAGGAAATTTTTGCCTATTGGCGCAATGACAATGGCAACGGCGGCACCACGCGCAAAATCGTCGACGCGCTGAAACAGTTGCGCGCGCTGCAGGAAAAAGAGCGGCATCGCTTCCGCGTCTCGCTTCATTTCGCAAAAGTCGTCATCGAGCCCGCGCGCGGAAATGGCTGCGAATCGCTCGAGGGAAGCGGCGTGACTTTCGCCTTTCATTTGCACCGGCTCATCTGGCGTTTCGACGCGCCGTGCCTCATGAGCAAAGCCGCCGCGGACGCGCTTGGGGCGCTGCATCCCGCGCGGCCGCTCGATCTCGGCGAAAACATCAGCGAGACAAACCACCCACTTTTCACCTGCTGAAAAAGGTTGCGCGCACTGTTGCGGCTGCACGCGGCACGGCGTAAAACATTTTCGCAAATGGAAAATTTCCTGCTTCAGGACGAGCCGTCAACGCCGCGCCAGATCCCGGCTCGTGATCAAATCCCGATCTCGGACACGTGGGATTTGACGCAACTTTACGCGACGTCCGATGCGTGGGCGAAGGAGCTGGCGAAATTGCAGCGCGAATATGGAAAGCTCGCGGAGTTCAAAGGCCGCGTCGGCGCGTCGGCGCAGGCGTTGCGAGATTGCCTCGAGTTCGACAAGGCGCTGAGCCTCACGATCGAGCGGCTGCACCATTACTCGAGCTTGAAAACTTCCGAGGACAGCTCGGATGCGGAGAATTTAAAACGCGAAGGCGAGCTCCAAAATCTGCTGACGAAAGTCGCGGAGACGAGTGCGTTTTTGATTCCGGAAATCCAGGCGATCGATGACGAAAACTTTGAAAATTTTGTAAACGATCCGCTGCTCGGCGACTGGAAAATTTTCCTGCAAAAAATCCGCCGCATGCGCCCGCACACGCTCAGCGAGCGCGAGGAGCGGCTTCTGGCGCTCGGCGCGAGCGCGCTCGGCGGCCACCACGAAACTTTTTCGCAACTCACCAATGTCGACATGAAATTCGGCTCGCTGCGCGATGAGCGCGGCGAAGAGCGGCCGCTGTCGCAAAGTTCGTTTTCTTCATTTTTGGTCAATCGCGATCCCGAGGTGCGCCGGCGCGCGTTCCATCAATTTTACGCCGAGTTCAAGGATCACGAATTCACGCTCGCGTCCGGCCTCGCGCATTCCGTGCGCACGGATGTTTTTTACGCGCGAGCGAGAAATTATCCGTCGGCGCGCGACGCCGCGCTGTTTCGCGACGACATGCCGGCCGCGGTTTACGACAACTTGATCGCGAGCGTCCGCGCGAATCTTGCGCCGCTGCATCATTATTATGAGCTGCGCCGTCGCGTGCTGCAGCTCGACGAGATTCATCATTACGACACCTACGTGCCGATGGTCGGCGACATTGAAACGCGCGTCAGTTTTGACGAGGCGACCGAGCAGGTGCTGGCCGCGCTCGCACCGCTCGGCGACGAATATGCCGGCGCGCTTGCGGACGGGCTGCGAACGCGGCGCTGGTGCGATCGCTACGAAAGCAAAGGCAAACGCAGCGGCGCATTTTCATCGTCGAGCTACGGGAATCCTCCGTTCATTCTGATGAATTACAAAAGCGATGTGTTCTCGGATGTTTACACACTTGCGCACGAGGCTGGACATTCGATGCACACGTGGTTCTCGCAGAAATCGCAGCACTTTCAAAACTACGATTACCCGATTTTCCTCGCGGAAGTCGCGAGCACTTTCAACGAGGAATTGCTCACGCATCATCTCCTCGAAAAAACCGATGATCCGAAAATGCGCGCCTATTTGCTCAACCGCCAGATCGACGACATTCGGGGCACGGTTTATCGGCAGACGATGTTTGCGGAGTTTGAAAAAATCACGCACGAGCTCGAGGAAGCGGGCGAGGCACTGACGCTCGATGTCTTCCGCCAAAAGTATCGCGAGCTGCTCGATGTTTATTTCGGGAAAAATTTCGCGCTCGATGCAGAGCTCGATTTGGAATGCCTGCGCATCCCGCATTTTTACAGCGCGTTTTATGTTTATAAATATGCGACTGGCATGTCGGCCGCGGTCAGTCTCGCGCAAAAAGTTTTGCACGGCTCGGCCGAAGACACGGAGGCATATCTCGGTTTTCTAAAATCGGGCGGTTCGAAATTTCCGCTGCCGACGCTACTCGCAGCGGGCGTCGACATGTCGAACGCCGCGCCGATCGAGCGCACGCTGAAACTTTTCGCCGATCGCGTTTCGGAATTGGAAACGCTGCTCGCCTGAAACGAGCAAGCTTGTTTTCAAAAAAAGGCGGAATGCGCGGAAGCCGCTTCACACCTTGCTTCGCGCTGATTCTTTTCGCGGCTTCAGCGAGCGCTGCGCCCTTTCGATGGACAGTCGGCGGCGATGTTGCCGCGCCTCAATTTAATTCCGCTGATGCCGAACCCGGCGTGGTGCATGATGGAAAAAACCTGCGCGTTCAAATTGCACTTTGGCCAAACTGGCGGCGCTTTTCGGGAAAAGATTTCGATCATCTGACGCCGCTGCCGGATGCGCAGCGCGATGATTCGTTCGACCAGCCACACGGCGACGATGCGTATTGGACGACGGGAATTTGGAACGATGCAGTGGGCAAGTTTTACGCCATCGTGCACGTGGAATATGATTACGCGAAACCGCGGCGCGCATTTCTTTGGCGTCGGCGAATCGGGCTCGCGACGTCAACGGATCTGGGTGCGCACTGGAATTACGAGGGCGACATCTTGCGCACGAATCCCGCGCGGCGCGGAAAACCGAGTGCGCAGTTTTTTGATTTTGGTTGCGGCGACACTTATTTGTTCCCCGATCGCCGCAGCGGATTTTTCTACATTTTCTACATGACGGCGTGGGTGAAAACCGGGAGCGGCGAGCGGATCGCGCAGGCGATGAATGTCGCGCGAAGCCCGATGAGTAAAGGAATGGCGGCTGGTTCATGGAAAAAATGGAATGGAAATGGCTGGACTGAACCGGGCTTGGGCGGCGCTGAAACTCCCGTCTTTCGGGGCGCGGACAGCGCGTCGGTTCATTTCAATTCCTACCTCGGCGCATTCGTCGCGCTTGGCCGCGATTCGGATGCGCGCTGCTGGATCGCGACGTGTCCGAGCCTCGCCGCAGAGCGCTGGACGCGGCGCGACTACGCATTTCCGCAGCGATTTTATTGGTATAATTGGGCGGTCGATTCGGCGACGAATGAGTGCTGCGAGATTGGACAAACTTTTCGCGTTTACTCGTCGCAAGCGGCCACGGCGGGAGTGGGATCAAAGTTCATGGAAGTGAAATTTTTGGAATCGCAGGCGAGGTCAAAATGAAGAATCTGCGAATTTTCCATTTGGAAAAAGTGAGAGCCGGAAAAATAATAAAACTGTGCAAGATTTTGAACGAAAGGTGAGTGCGGCGCAGGGTTATTCCGAGCTCGGGATGCATCGCGAGGCGCTGGCGGAATTGAATGCGCTCGATGAATCGGCTCAGGAGCAGCCGGAGATTCTGGAAATGCGGCTGCTGATTTTGATGCATGCGAAAAAGTGGAAGGAGGCGCTGGCGATCAGCCGCCGGCTCTGCAAATCTGCGCCGGAGTCGCACGCGGGATTCGTGCATGCGGCTTTTTGTTTGCACGAACTTGGCAAAACCGATGAGGCAAAAACTGTTCTTCTCGGCGGGCCGGCATCGCTGAGCAATGAACCGACTTATCATTACAATCTCGCGTGCTACGAATGCGCGCTGGGGAATCTCGAGGCTGCGCGCGCTCATCTGGATGTGAGTTTTTCGATGGACAAAAAGTTCCGCGAGTTTGCGAGGACGGATCCGGATTTGGCGCCGCTGCGTCGCGAGGAGTCGTAGGGACAACACCAACATTTTGTTGACAGCGGCGTAAAGATTTGGAAATTTGCGCAACGTTAGTCCGCGCTAAACGGCAGTTCGCCTCTCGGCTGAAACTTCCTTCGCTACCGAAAGCTGGCGCATTCCTTTTTATTTTACCGGAAATCCAATTCCCCGATATGGCGGGTCATAGCAAGTGGTCGAAAGTCAAGCGCTTCAAAGGCGCTCTCGATGTGAAGCGTGGAAAGCTTTTTTCAAAACTTTCCAAGGAAATCACTGTCGCCACGAAGCTGGGCGGCGGCGATGCCGGCGCAAATCCGCGGCTCCGCAGCGCAATCCTCGCGGCGCGCGCGCAGTCGATGCCGAATGAAAATATCGAGCGCGCGATCAAGCGCGGGACGGGCGAGGGTGCGGACGCGCCGAATTTTGAGGAGTTGATTTATGAGGGTTATGCGCCGGGCGGCGTGGCGGTGATCGTCGAGGTGGCGACGGATAACAAAAACCGCGCGGCCGCGGATTTGCGGCTCATTTTTACCAAGCATCACGGCCATCTCGCATCGAGCAGGAGCGTTTCCTACATGTTTCACCGCAAGGGGATGATCACGCTGCGGCGCGAGCAAATCGCGGAGGATCGACTGCTGGAAATTGTGCTCGAAGCCGGCGCGGAAGAGTTGACAAGCGATGATGAACATTATGTCATCAGGACCGCGCACGACCGGCTTTACGCGGTCGCGGAGGTGCTGAAGAACGCGGGCTTGGCTGCGGATTCGCAAAAACTGACCTACATCCCTGAATCCACTGTGCCGGTGGCGGACGAATCAACGGCAGCAGAAGTGATTGGCCTCTGCGACGCGCTCGAGGACAACGACGACGTGCAGAACGTGTATTCGAATTTTGACGTGCCGGAAGAAGGTCTGGCCAAGATTTCCGCTTAAATTTTTCACTCATTTTGAAGTGCGGATTCCGAGCCGACTTCGCACCCAGATTACATGCCCATTATGACAGACCCGACCGAAAACCAGCCGACGGTGGAGGAGCCTAAAAAGCCCGTGCGCCGCAGGACTACTCGTGCCAAAAGCACCACTGCGGCAAAACCTGGGAAAGCGAAAGCGCCCGACGAAACACCACACGACGCCGCTCCTGCCGCGGAAGAAAGTTCTGTGGCGCACGTTGAAAATGTTTCCGATGGAAATGGCGACGTTGCGCCTGAGGCAAAGACAGAAGTTCAGGAAACTGCGCCGCCGGTTGCTGAAAAAGTGGTTGCTTCTCCGGTCGAAAACCGTTCGCCGGTTGATGCGCTCGCTTCCTTGCGTGCCGCCGCGGCTGCCGCGCGCCCGCCCACGCAGCGCCCGCCAGTTTCTTATGACTCGTCCGCTTCCGCAGTGGAAACGCTACGCGCCGCCGCGCGTGCGGAGCGCACAGTTCCCGCGTCGCCGCCGGAACCGCGCGAGCCCGAGGTGCCGGCCGAAATTGTCTACGGCGAAGGGATTGTCGAAATTTCCGGCAAGGGCTTCGGCTTTATCCGCGATCAAAAACGCGGCTTCGCGCAGAGCCCGCTCGATATTTTCGTGACGCCGGAAGTGGTGCGTCGCTTCAATCTGCGCGACGGCCAATGGATCAAAGGCGAGATCCGCCGCGGCAGTCGCGGCCCCCAATTACACCGGCTGCTGGAAGTGAACGGCGACGCGCCGGAGAGCGTGGTCAACCTGCCAGTCTTTGAGGAATTGACCGTCATCAGCCCGACGGAACGCATCCGGCTCGAGACAGTCCCGGATCGTTACACGACGCGCGTGATGGACATGATGACGCCGATCGGCAAAGGCCAGCGCGGCCTCATCGTTGCTCCGCCGCGCACCGGCAAGACGACGCTGCTCCAGCATATTGCAGACGCTGTCGCGAAAAATCATCCGGAGACAAAGTTGATCATTTTGCTCGTCGATGAGCGGCCGGAGGAAGTGACGGAAATTCGCCGCACCTGCCCGACGGCCGAGATCATGGCGAGCTCGAACGACAGCGATTTGAAAAGTCACACCCGCATCGCGCAACTCGCGATTGAGCGCTCGAAGCGGCTCGTCGAGCAAAACCAGGATGTCTTTGTGTTGTTGGACTCGATTACACGTGTTGGTCGCGCGTTTAACAACTCGATGGGCGGCGGCGGTCGCACAATGTCGGGCGGCATCGACGCGCGCGCGCTCGAAATCCCGCGCAAACTTTTCGCCGCGGCGCGCAATACCGAGGAAGCCGGCTCACTCACCATCATCGCGACCGCGCTCATCGAAACGGGCTCGCGCATGGACGAGCTGATTTTCCAAGAGTTCAAGGGAACGGGCAACATGGAGATGGTGCTCGACCGAAAAGTCAGCGACCTGCGCATCTATCCGGCGATCGATATTTTCAAAAGCGGCACACGGCGCGAGGAACTGCTCCTGCCCGCCGAGCAGCTTCATAAAATCAACGTCATTCGGCGCGGATTGAGCGGGCATAAGCCCGAGGAGGCGATTGAGCGGCTGCTGATGTTCGTGCGGAAGTTCCCGACGAACGCGCAGATGCTGAAAGAAATTCCGGGCTAGGCCTGGAATTTTTTGAAAACCGCCGAGGCCGGGGGCGTCGGGCGATTCGCCGCCGTCGCATCAAAGGTTGCTTGCAGCGCTTGCTGAAAGCTTTGCAGCAGCGTCACAATTTTCGGCCCGCGCTCGAGCACAGACACTGCGAGTTTTTCGTAATAAGCCGGATTGCGCTGACCCAACTCCGCCTGTGCCATGATCACGGCGAGATCGTTGTTGATCGCGTGCTTTACGTCTTTGCGGAAACGCTCGTAAAGCTCAGCGATCTCGCTGCTCGGGATGAGGTCAGGATTTTCCATGGCGTCGGAATGTAAAGCTCTATTCGTGCCAGAACAGTTGTGATTTTTGTTTTAGCGAAAATCGCGGTGCGAACACTGGCCGGGGAGCGGGGGATGTGCTTTGCTTGAGGGTTCACGTAATCGCGAGAAATGCCAGCACAAACGATCAAGATTGCGGGAGCGCGGCAGCACAATCTCAAGAACCTCACGCTCGAGATTCCGCGCGAAAAGCTCGTCGTCATCACCGGCCTCAGCGGTTCGGGTAAAAGTTCGCTCGCGTTTGACACACTCTACGCCGAGGGCCAGCGCCGCTACGTCGAGAGCCTCTCCGCCTATGCGCGGCAATTTCTCGATCAAATGCAAAAGCCCGATGTGGATTTCATCGAGGGTCTTTCTCCGGCGATCGCCATCGAGCAGCGCAGCTCCGCGACGAATCCTCGCTCGACCATCGCGACGACCACGGAAATTTACGATTATCTCCGGCTCCTTTTTGCGAGCGTCGGGCAGCCGCACGATCCCGCCACCGGCGCGCCCGTGTTTAAACAAACGCCGCAGCAGATCGTCGATCAAATCCTCGCGTGGCAGCCGGAGACGAAAATTGTCGTCCTCGCGCCGGTCGTGCGCGGGCAGAGCGGGGAGTTCCGCGACGTGCTGGAAAAAATCAAGCGCGAAGGTTTCGTCCGCGCGCGAATCGATGGCGAAATCCTCGAGCTCGCGCAGCCCGAGCCGATCAAGCTCAAGCCGAAACGTCACAGCATTGAGGTCGTCGTCGATCGCCTCGTCATCCGCGACGGCGTCCGCCAACGCCTCGCCGACAGCATTGAAACTGCGCTGAAATGGGGCGGCGCGCGGCTTATCGTTCTCCGCCAGGAGCGCGCGCTGGCGGGCGAAGAACTTTGGAGCGAGCAGCGTTTCTCGACCGAATTTTGTAATCCCGAGACCGACTTCACGCTCCCGCAGTTCACGCCGAAACATTTTTCCTTTAACAGCCACCTCGGCGCCTGCCCTGCCTGCCACGGCCTCGGCACCGAACTCGTGTGCGACGCCGAGCTGATGATCCCGGACCCGGGAAAGTCGCTGGACGAGGGCGCCGTCGCGCCATGGCGGAAAGTCAACAAACGGATGCAAGGCTACTACGCCGGCCTCCTCGTCTCGCTCGCCCGCCATTTTCACGCGCCGACCGACGTCGCTTTCGCGGACCTGCCGCAGACTTTCAAGGACGCGCTTTTCTTCGGCACCGGCGACCGCGCGATCGACATTTCGTGGGGTAAAACCAAGCGAGCTGCGGTGAGCAAAAGTTTCGAGGGACTCGTCGCGCACCTCCAGCACCTTTACGACACCACCGAGAGCGAGTTCACGAAAAACCGCATCCGCGCCTACATGAGCCGCCGCGAATGCTCCGTCTGCCACGGCGCGCGGCTGCGTCCGGAAATCCTCGCAGTAACTGTGAAAACTTTTACCGACGGCGCCGAACGAAACATCCAGCAGCTTTGCCAGCTCAGCGTCGCGCAGGCGAAGATCTTTCTCGAAAATCTCGAGCTTACCGAGCAGCAGCGCTTCATCGTCACCGAAGTCCTTCGGGAAATTCTCGCGCGGCTCGGTTTTTTAAACGAAGTCGGCCTCGGTTACCTCACGCTCGACCGCGAAAGCGGCACGCTCTCCGGCGGTGAAGCGCAACGCATCCGGCTCGCCAGCCAGATCGGCAGCGGCCTTGCCGGCGTGCTTTACGTGCTCGACGAGCCAAGCATCGGCCTGCACCAGCGCGATAACGACCGCCTCATCGGCACGCTTCGCCGCTTGCGCGATCTCGGCAACTCCGTCGTCGTGGTCGAGCACGATGAAGACACGATCCGCGCCGCAGACCACGTGCTCGATCTCGGCCCCGGCGCGGGCGCGCGCGGCGGCGAATTGATCGCGCAAGGGACACTCGCGGATATTTTACAAAATCAAACATCCGCGACTGCGGCGTATTTGTCGGGGCGGCTGAAAATTCCGGTTCCGAAGCAGCGCGTGCTCCCTGCCGGAAAGTCTGCGCGCGACGGCTGGCTCACGATCAGCGGCGCGACTGAGAACAATCTCCAGAACGTTACCGCCGCGTTTCCACTTGGCTGTTTTACTTGCGTCACCGGCGTCTCGGGCAGCGGCAAATCGACGCTCGTCGATGACATCCTCCGGCGCGCACTTTTTCGCCATTTTTACGGAAACAAAGATCGCCCCGGCGCGTATGCGGCGTTGCACGGCCTCGACCAAATCGACAAAGCCATCGTCATCGATCAAAGCCCGATTGGCCGCACACCGCGCTCGAATCCGGTGACCTACACCGGCGCGTTCGCACCGATCCGCGCCCTCTTCGCACAGCTCCCGACGGCGCGCGTGCGCGGCTACGATGCCGGCCGATTTTCGTTCAACGTCAAGGGCGGCCGCTGCGAGAATTGCGAGGGCGGCGGCCTCATTAAAATCGAGATGCACTTTCTCGCCGACGTCTATGTCGAGTGCGAAATCTGCCGCGGCCGGCGCTACAATCGCGAGACGCTGGAGATCACTTACAAAGGCCGCAACATCGCGGATGTCCTAGATTTGACCGTCGACGAAGCCGCGCGATTTTTTCGTAACGTGCCCACAATTTCCGACAAACTCATCGCACTGGAAGATGTCGGGCTCGGCTACGTCCGGCTCGGCCAAAGCGCCACGACGCTCAGCGGCGGCGAAGCGCAGCGCATCAAACTTGCGACCGAGCTCGCGAAAAAAGCGACCGGGCGCACCGTTTACATCTTGGACGAACCGACGACCGGCTTGCACTTTGCCGACATCCACAAGCTGCTGGAAGTTTTGATGAAATTGCGCGACGCCGGCAACACGCTCATCGTGATCGAGCACAACCTTGAAGTGATCAAATGCGCCGATTGGGTCATCGATCTCGGCCCCGAGGGCGGCGACGGCGGCGGCCGGATCATCGGCGAAGGCACGCCTGAAATCATCGCGGGCCTTGCCGCGAGCCACACCGGGCGGTATTTGAAACGCGTGCTGTGAAGAAGCTATTTTTTTCCATCACGCTCGCCGCTGCTCCGCTCGCGGGTGCAATCGCCGCGCAACCCGGGCACAGCGCGACGCTTGCTGAGGCCGCGCGAGCGACTCGCGAAAAAGTTCCGCAGGTCGCGGTGGAAAAATTGCGCGCATTGCTCGGGGAAAATCTTTCTTCGGACGAGCGCGCCGAAGCGACGCGCGAGCTGGGGCGCGCGCTCGTCGCGCTCGGCCGCGCACGCGATGCGCTCGCGGTGCTTGGAACCGCCGATGATGAATCGCGCTTTCTCCGCGCCGAAGCTTTTGCGGCGCTCGGCCAATGGGCGCAGGCGGAGCCGATTTTTCAAGCGCTGGCCGAAAGCGAATGTCGCTTTGCGGAAAGCGCTGCGCGCGGCTGGGCTGAATCCTTGCATGCGCGAGGCGAGACCGATGCGGCCGCCAAAGTGCTTGAAAATTTAGTTCAGAAAAAGCCGGTGGCTGAAAATCAATTGCTCCTCGCGCAATGGAAACTCGAGGAAAACTCGGCTGGAGACGCGGCGAAAATTTTGACGGCAGTGAAGACGGAAAACGCGTTCGCGGCGAAGTGGAAACAGGTGCTCGAAGGCCGCGTGCTGCTCGCGCACGAGCAGGCCGCTCCAGCGCTGGCAAAATTCGAAGAGGCGACACGCGACCGCCGCGACCTCACGGAAAACCTTTACGCCAGCGCGACAATCGGCGCGGCGGAAGCGCGCATCGTCCTCAACGGACTCGAGGCCGCGGACAACGTGATCGAGGATTACATCTGGCAGCAGCCGGAAAGTTCGCACCTCGAAATCATGTTCGCGCGGCTCGATCGGATTTACGACGGCGAGGAAAATCCGTCGTCCTCGGAGCTGCAAAAATGGATGCAGAAACCGCCGCGCCGGCGTGCTGCGTTCGCGACTTTTTATTATGCGAAGGCGGAAATCCGCGAAAAGAGAACCGAGAAGGCGTTGCGCACGCTGGGCAGTTTTGTGAGCGATTACCCCGGCGATCCGCTCGTGTCACAAGCGTGGCTGCTGCAAGGCCAGCTGCTGCTCTCGGAGAAGCCGGCGGAGGCGATTGCGGCATTCGAGGCGGCGCTCCGGACTTGCGGCGACGATGCCGAGCGGGCCGCGGTCGAACTGGAACTCGGCAACGCGCATTTCAAGCAGCGCGAATTTTTGCTCGCGGCAAATTTTTTCCGCTCGGCCGCCGCGCATTCGCCGCAGCTTTGGAGCGAGGCCACATACGATGCGGCCCTCGCGTGGCTCAATCTCGGGAACTACGAACAATTTTTTGAGGACTACAAAAAGCTGAGCGCCCGCTTTCCGGAGAGCAGTTTGCGACAGGATTTGCTGCTCGAGGAAGGGTTGTTGCAGGCGCGCAGCGGGGACCCGCGAGCGGCGACTTCGCTACGACTTTTTCTGCGCGACTTTCCGAGCCACGCTCGCGCGCAGGAGGCGCGCATCGCGCTCGCGGAAATCGCGTATCTCGCGTCTGACGCTGCTGGCGCGGAGCAGTGGCTGCGGGTCGCAAACAAAGCAACGGCGGATGGCGGAAGCGAGCGCGGCGACTATCTGGCGATCTTCGCAGCCGATGCCGAGCAGTCGCGTGATGATTCAAAAGTGATCGCGCGGTGCGAAAAATTTGCTAGCGACTATCCCAATTCAACCTTGCTGCCGGATGTGCGGATGAAACTTGGCCAGATTTACTTTCGACGCGAAGATTACGCGAACGCGGAGACCGAGTTTGAAAATCTCGCGCAGGAAGTTTCCGGGACGCCGCTCGCGCAGACGTGCCTTTTTTTGGCGGGCCAATCGGCAATGCGCAGCATGAGCAGCCACGGCCTCGATCACGCGATTGACCTCTTTGGGCAGGTGGCAAAACTCAACGGATCGTTAAAACTCTACGCGCGGCAGGAACAGGCGATTGCGAAATCCCGCGGCGGTCAGGAAGCGGAGGCCGTCGACATTTACGACTCGATTCTGCACGACAATCCCACGGGCGGACTTCGTTTCGCAGCGTTGTGCGGCAAGGCGGACAACCTCCTCGCGACCAATGGCAAGGACGCCAAAACCGCGGCTGAAGCGCTCGCTCTTTACGATCAAATCGCCGGCGATCCCGAGGTGACGCATCACTGGCGCGACCAAGCCCTTTATAAAAAAGCGAAGTTTCTCGAGAAAAACGGGGAGACCGATCATGCAATCACAGCGTTTTACGATGTTTTGCAACCGTCAGGTTCGAGCGAGCCGGAATTTTTCTGGTATTTCAAGGCCGGTTTCGACGCCGCGCGGCTGCTCGAGGCGCAGGAAAAATTCGCGGCGGCGATCGGCATCTACGAAAAGATGGCTGCGACCGATGGCCCCCGCGCCGAGGAAGCGCAAGCGCGCGCCAACCAATTGCGGCTGGAACATTTCATCTGGAACGAATAGGTGAATGCGCTCTCAAGCTTAAAAAAAATGCCTCACACCAAACTCTTCATTCCTGGCCCAGTCGAAGTTTCCGACAAAACTTTCCATGCTTTCCGCAAGCCGCTTTTCGGACATCGCAGCGGAGATTTTAAAAAGCTTTACGCGGCGATTCAACCGCAGCTGCAGCAGCTGTTCAACACGAAGCAGCCGGTGTTTTTGTCCACCTCATCGGCATGGGGCGTGATGGAGGGATCGATCCGCAACCTTGTCGGCAAGCGCGTGCTCAACTGCATGTGCGGTGCTTTTTCCGACAAGTGGCTCGATGTCAGCAAGCGTTGCGGCAAGCAGGCGGACGGGCTGCAGGTCGAATGGGGCCAGCCGGTCCTCGCCGCACAGGTCGAGGAAAAGTTGGCGAGCGGCAATTACGACGCGATGACTTTGATCCACAACGAAACGTCGACGGGCGTGATGAGTCCGCTGCGCGAAATCTGCGAGGTCATGCGAAAATTTCCTGATGTCATGCTGATCGTGGACAGCGTCTCCTCGTTTTCCGCCGTGCCGATTCCGATGGATGAACTCGGTATCGATGTGCTGCTGACCGGCTCGCAAAAGGCGCTCGCGCTGCCGCCGGGTCTGGCCCTTTTTGCGATTTCCGAAAAAGCGTTCGCTCGCGCAGCGACGATTTCGGATCGCGGTTACTACTTCGACTTTCTCGAGTTCAAAAAAAATCAGGAGCAGGACATGACGCCGAGCACGCCATCGATCTCACACATCTTCGCGCTGCAATCGAAACTCGATGACATTTTCTCGGAAGGCATCGACGCGCGCCACGCCCGGCATGCGCGGCTTAACGACCTCGTCGCGGAGTGGGTGAAGAAGCGTGGCTTTGAATTTTTCGCCGCAGAAGGTTATCGCTCAAAAACTTTGACCTGCGTGAGCAATAATCGCGGGATCGATATCGCTGCGCTGATCGCAAAGTTAAAGGAGCGTTATCACTGTGTCATCGACGGCGGCTACGGAAAATTAAAGGGAAAAACGTTCCGCATCTCCAATATGGGCGACGAGACCGAGGAAACGATCAGCCAGTTGCTCGGCTGGCTCGATGACTGCCTTGCGCAGCTTTAAAAGAAACAGCTGACGCCGACCAGACCGCCGACCGAGTTGAGGCCGAGGTTGCGTGCGGCGGTGTCGGCGTTCGAAATGTGGCGGTAGCCGCCCTCGAGCACCAGCGCGCATTTGTCCGTGAGCATGAAGCGCAGACCGAGGCTCCCCTGCAGATTGAATTCAAATTCGCTGCCGATGACGCGCTGCGTTTTGTCTTTGTAGACGTCGTTGTAAAGGCCGCCCGCGCCGATCTGGAAATAGGGCACCAGTCTCGCGTTCGGCTGCACGAAGTTTCGCCGTGCGATCAAAGTAGCGCCACTGAAAACACCGTTGGAATTTTGGAAAACGCCCGACGCAAAAGCCTCGAGGAGCAGTTCATAGTTGCCGCGAAACCAGCTGCTGCCGGCTGGTGAGTTTAGCATCCGGCCGAGGCGAAAGTTCGCGCCAGCGTCGCCGATGTTCGGCCGCTTTTTCGTGCCATCTTCCAATCCGAAGTAGGCGCCGCCGAGCGCTTGGAATTCCCAATCGCCTTTTTCAAAAGGAAATTCGCTGACGACAGATTTCGAGAAATCCTTGTGCGCAGGCTCGCCAGCCTGAATGGCGGAAATTCCGAACGAAAAGAGCATTACGCTGAAGAAACGAAGTAAGAATTTTTGCATCGAGATATTTTGATTCGCGCTAAGGCAGCAGTCTTTCGCTCTCGAGACAAGCTCAAATCAATCGGGCATTTACCTTACGAGGAGGAGAGGGATAAAACAGGCTGCCCGCATGTCAACGCGTTGCGAAAATTGACCCTTGTCGGCGCGGCTGCTAGCTTCCGCGTTCCCATGGCCAAGAATTACAAGGAGACGCTGAATCTTCCGCGCACGGATTTCCCGATGAAAGCGGACCTCGTGCAGCGCGAGCCGCAGCGGTTGGAAAAGTGGGAGCGCGAAACCCTTTACCAGCAGATCCAGGCAGAGCGCCGCGATGCGCCTCAGTTCGTGTTGCACGACGGGCCGCCCTTCGCCAATGGCGATGTCCACATGGGCACGGCGTTAAACAAGATTTTAAAAGATGTCATCGTCAAATCGCGGACGATGCTCGGATTTTCTGCGCCGTTCGTGCCGGGTTGGGATTGTCACGGGCTGCCGATTGAGTTCAAAGTCGTCAAGGAATCGCGCGGTCTCACGCCGATCGAAGTGCGCCGCCGCTGCGCGGAATATGCGCTGAGCTTTGTCGACATTCAGCGCCGGCAATTCAAGCGGCTCGGCGTTTTTGGCGATTGGGAAAATCCGTATTTGACGCTAGCGCCGGGTTACGAGGCGGAGATTTTGCGCGTCTTCGCGAGCTTCGTGGAGCAAGGCCTCGTCTATCGCAGCAAGAAGCCCGTTTATTGGAGCACCGGCGCGCAAACCGCACTGGCAGAGGCGGAAATCGAATATGCGGATCGCGATGATCCCGCGATTTTTGTAAAATTTCCGATCGTCTCCGGTCCGCTCGCGCACAAAGCGAGCATGGCGATTTGGACGACGACGCCGTGGACTTTGCCGGCGAATGTCGCGATCGCTGTTCATCCGCGGCACGGTTACGTTGTTGAAAATTTTCGCCATCGCGAAAGCGGCGAACGCGCTGCGTTTGTTGTCGCAAAAGCACTCGTCGGCGCTTTCACGCTCGCGACGAAATGGGAGGTCGATGCAGATGCGGCCGCGACCGCAATCAGCGGCGCGGATCTGGTCGGGACGCAGACGCAACATCCGTTTTTGGAACGCACTGCGCGCGTTATCGCTGCGGATTTTGTGACGCTGGAAAGCGGGACGGGCCAGGTGCACATCGCGCCGGGGCACGGTGCTGATGACTACCTCGCAGGCGTGGAAAACGGTCTTCCAATTTTGTCGCCAGTGGATGAGCACGGCCGTTTCACGGAGGAGGTTGGCGTGCCGGTTTGGGCGGGAAAGTATGTTTTCGATGCGAACAAGGATGTCATCGAGCATCTGCGAAAACGCGGCGCGCTGCTGGGTGAAAACATTCACAAACATTCGTATCCACATTGCTGGCGGTCGAAAACGCCTGTTGTCTTCCGGGCGGTTGAACAATTTTTCATAAAGATCGATCGACTGCGCGACGCGGCCTTGGCTGCGATCGACAAAGTCGAATGGATTCCGCAGTGGGGCCGCAACCGCATTTACGGAACGGTCGAATCGCGGCCCGATTGGTGCATTTCGCGCCAGCGCTCATGGGGAGTGCCTTTGCCGGCTTTTTTCGATGAAAAAGGTGCGCCGATTTTGGACGCGAAGCTCGTGCGCAAACTCGCGGACTTGGTGGAGCGCGATGGAACAAATCTCTGGTTTGAAAAAGACGACGCGTGGTGGGCACAGACGTTGAGTTTGCCTGCTGGCACGAGCCGCCGAAACGACACACTCGACGTCTGGATCGACTCCGGCGTTTCGCATGAAGCTGTTTTGCGCAAACGGATGGAGGTGGAAAAAGCGGACGTTTACATCGAGGCGACGGATCAGCACCGGGGCTGGTTTCAATCGTCGCTAATGACGGGCGTCGCGCTGCGCGGCGAAGCGCCTTACAAAACCTGTATCACTCACGGCTTCGTCGTCGACGTGGACACGCGAAAAAAAATCTCGAAGTCAGCCCAGGACGCTTATGCGAAGCCGATGGATGCTGAGCATTTCGTCAACAAATTCGGCGCGGACATCGTGCGACTTTGGGTTAGCAGCGTGAATTTCACCGATGAGGTTCCGTTCTCGGAGGAAATGTTTACGCGCCTCGCGGACACGTATCGCCGCATTCGGAACACGCTTCGCATCCTGCTCGCGAACATTGGCGATTTTCAATGCGGCGAAGACAGCGTGCCCGCATCGTGGTTCACGCTGATCGATTGCTGGATGATGGGACGGTTGCAGGAAGTCATCGCGACGTGCCGCGACGCGTATGAAAAGTTCGAATTTCACCGCGTCTATCACACGCTCAACCAATTTTGCGCGGTCGATCTCAGCAGTCTTTACATCGACGTGACGAAGGACCGGCTCTATTGCGACAGCATCGATTCCGCGCGGCGCCGCGCGACGCAGACCGTGATGTGCGCGGTGCTCGACGCGCTCACGAAATTGCTCGCCCCGATCCTCGCATTTACCGCCGACGAAGCGTGGGAATTTGCAAAAAAAACGCGCTCCGTGCATTTGGAAAAATGTCCGGAGCCAGACGCGGAGTGGATCAATCCGGCTGTGCAAAAGCGCATGGAGTTATTGCTGAATCTGCGCGGTATAGTCGCTCAAAAAATCGAGGAAGCGCGGCAAGCGAAGCTGATTGGAAATTCGCTCGAAGCATCAGTGACGATTGAAACGGACGATGCGCTGCGAGATGAATTTGCGGGTCTGGAAACTATGATGGAGGAATTTTTCATCGTGAGCGAAATCAAGCTGGCTGCTGGCGCGGAAACGCGCGCGATTGTCACGTGCACGCCGCATGAAAAATGCCCCCGCTGCTGGCGTCACCGGCCGTTCGTGAGAACGGAAAATCCGGATTGTGAATTGTGCGACCGTTGTGCCGAGGTGGTTGGCTGCGCATGAAGCTGCTGTTTTTGGTCACGCTGCCGCTTTACACGCTCGATCAAATCACGAAGTGGCTCGTCGTGCATTCGATACCATACGAATCCGGCCGCACAGTCTTCCCGGATTTTTTCGTGCTCGTCTATTTTGGAAACACCGGCGCGGCGTTCAGCTCGTTCACCAACAGCAACACGTTTTTCATTGTTTTATCAATGTTCGCACTGTGCGTGGTATCCGTTTATGCGTGGCGCGGAGCTTTTAGCGCATTCTGGACTCGCTTGGGAGTGGCGCTTCTGTGCGCGGGCGTGCTTGGAAATTTGACCGACCGCATCGTCCGTCATCACGTCGTCGATTTTTTGCTGTTCGACCTGCACGTTCCGTTTGCGCACCCGTGGCCCGCTTTTAATGTCGCCGATTCCTGCATCTGCATCGCGACCGTGTTGTTCATCATCACGTCGCTGCACACGCCCGATCGGCGGTCTCGCTAGGAGAACAATTTGGCGTGAATCACGCGCAGAGTCGGTTCGCTTCCCGATTCTAATATAGAACACAGATAATCGCTGGGAGGTGAAACTAACATGCTATCTTGGGCACTTACATTTCTAGTCATCGCTCTGATTGCGGGACTTTTGGGCTTCGTCGGCATTGCGGGAACCGCGGCATATATCGCAAAGGTATTGTTCGTAGTTTTCCTCGTGCTGTTCCTAGTCTCGTTGGTCATGGGGCGCAGAAGTCCGCCGCTGACTTAACAAAAAATCGCATGAATTGAGCGGGCCGGAGAAATCCGGCTCGCTTTTTTTTAGCCAACGGCGTGCTCGCTGTGGAGATTACCGGTTTTTCCAAAACTCTCTGCCAGGCTCAGCACCGGCGAAAAGTTCGCCGTGCCGATGATGTCTGACGATCCAATCGATTCTTCCCGCTTTGCAAAACGGACGCCGACAAGCTTTGAAATCCCATGCTCCTCCATCGTAACACCGTAGAGCGCGTCGGCTTTCGCGATGGTCCGCTTGTTGTGCGAGATGACGACGAACTGGCTCTGCGAGACGAATCGGTCGAGGATTTTGATGAACCGGTTGATGTTCGATTCATCGAGCGGCGCATCCATTTCATCGAGCACGCAAAACGGACTCGGCTTGACCATGTAGATGGAAAAAAGCAGCGCCACAGCGGTCATCGTTTTTTCGCCGCCTGAGAGCAGCGAGATCGATTGCAACTGCTTGCCCGGCGGTTTCGCGATGATGTCGATGCCGCTTTCCAGCGGATCGCTTTCGTCGAGCAGGAGGAGATTCGCGTGCCCGCCGCCGAAAATCTCGAGAAACATTTCTTTGAAATTTACGCGCACCTGCTCAAACGTTTCCGCGAACATCTTCTTCGTCGTCGAATTGATTTTCGCGATGACGTCGAGCAGCTCGTTTTTTGAGTTGGTCAAATCCGTGAATTGTTGCTCGAGAAAAGTATGACGCTGCTCGAGCTCGTCGTATTCCTGAATCGCGTCAAGGTTGATAGGCCCCATCGCGTCGAGCCGCTGATTCATTTCCGCGACGATGGCTTCGATTTTTTCCCAATCGATGCGCACTTCTTCTGGAGGTTCATTCTCATTTTCCGAAATCGACTGCGCGTCCGCTTCCGCAGTTTCCGCGGACTGCCGCGCACGTTTGCTTTGTTCGCGCAGAGTGCAGTGCAGCGCGTAGTGGTCCGCCTTGAATTCGTGGAGCTCAATTTGGTAGCGCCGCATGATGTGCGCGGACAAATTTTCGAGCCGCAGTTGAAGTTGCGTTTGTTTAACTTCCCGTTGTCCGCGCTGATCGTGGCATTCGGTCAATTGCCGGCGCAGAATGCGAAGCGTCGCATCCAGCGATTCAATCTCGGATGCAAAGCCGCTTCGCTCTGCAATCAAAGTTCCGACGCGTAAATCCGCCTCAGCCGATTTTGCCCGCGTGCTCTCGATTTCCTGTTTAATTCTCGCCGATTCTGCGGCCAAAGTTTCCGATTTCTCGCGGTAGTTTTTGATTTCATCCATCCGCTGCTCGACCAAATCGCGTAACTCCTGCAAACGCGCCGCCATCGGTTGACGCTGGTTGTTTAAACTCGCGTAGCGTTGCTTTTCCGTTGCGACTTTGATGCGCAAATCATTCATCTCAGCGCTGCGGACCGATTCCTTTGCACGCAATCCGTCGAGTTCCGTTTGCAGAGAAGCTTGCCGCGACTGCAACTCCTCGAGGCTTGCCGCAGCTTGCGCGAGTTCACTTTCGCGCCCGCTCAAATGATCAACGGCTTCGGAGTGGCGGTTTTCAATGTTCTGGCGTTCCCGCTGCAAGTTTTCCGATTTGCCCGCAGTCTCTCTCGTTTCCCGCTCAATCGCCTCCAGCTGGCCGCACAAGGTCGAGACGCGCAGCGTGAGTTTCTGCATTTCCTCGCGGACCGCCTCGAGCCGTGCTTTGCCTGCCTCAAGCTCCTCGCAAACTTTGATGCGCTCAGCAACTTTGCCCGCGATGGATTTCTCGAGCGCCTCGACTTCAGTAGCGAGAGAGGTGATTTGGTTTTTGCGCTCGAGCATCGACGCGCCTGCCTCGCCCGTCGCGCCGCCGCTCAAGATACCGTCACGCGAAAAGCGTTCACCTGCCAGCGTGACGAGATGAAAGCCGTGCGCGCGCAGTCGGAACGCATCCTCGAGATTTTCCACAATTAAAACCCCGCGGAGCAGATGGAAAACAAGCGGTTCCACTTCAGAATCTGCCTTCACCCGATCCGCCGCCCATGCAATCGCTCCTTCTGGAAGCTCCGCCGAAATGTTTTCAGGCGCGGGAAAAAATTCGCGCAAAGCCAGCGATGCGCGTCCGAGTTTTTTGGCCGCGAGCGTTTTCAAGACGGATTCGGCGACCGCTTTGTCTTTCATAACGATCGTCTGCAGATTTTGTCCCAAGGCTGCCTCGATCGCTGGGATGAACTTTGGTTCCACCACGATGTGCGCCGCAAGCGCGCCGAGAATCGATGGCTTGAAAAAATCGCGATTGTCCAGCCCACGCAGCACAGCCTGCGTTCCTTCCGCAAAGCCCTGGCCGCTTTCATTCAATTGCCGCAGCACTTCGAGTCGCGATCCTTTTTCAGCAAGCGAGCGATTTTCCGCGGCCAGGATCTTGTCGATTTCCGCGACCTCCGCCGAGACCGTCTGCGTCTGTGTTTCCGCTTGCTGTGCCTGCTCCTGCTGCGAATGCAACACGTTGGTCGCTTGTAAAACTTCTGCTGAAACCTCGTCGTGCTGTTGCGCCAGTCGCGCCGCGGTGCCGGCGAGCATTTCGATTTCGCCCTGCAAAATTCCCATCCGCGTTTCGCTCCCATCGCGCAAATTCACGAGGCTCGAAATTTCGCCGCGCAAGCTGTGCAGGCGGCTTTCGAGTTTTGCGATCGAACCAAAGGCTTCCTTCACGGCGTTTTCGCGGTCCACCCGCTGAGCGCTGAGCGCGTTGACCTCGCGCATTTTTTCATCAAACCGTTCCTGTTCGCCGCGCAGCGTGTCGGAGATTTGCTCCAGCTCGAGATCGGTGTTTTCGATCTGCGTTTGCTGCACCGAAAGTTTCTCCTGAGCCGCGGCGATGTCGCGGCCGTAGCGATCCATCAAAGTCGCAAACTCCGTGATTCGCTCGGTGTTGAAACCGATCCGGTTTTCCGCGTTCGCGATGTGATTCTTTAAATCCTGCACAGCCTGGCGCGCCGCATTGAGAGCGGCTTCCAATCCCTCCAGTTGCCGTCGGCGACCTGCGATTTCCGATTCCTGATTCTCGATCTCGCTCTCGTGATTCGCCTGCACTTCGCGCAAACGCTCGATCTCCGCCTCGGTTTCGTGCCGCGCAGCCTCGTGCGTCTCAAATTGCTGGCGCGCATGATGCGTCTCCAAAGTCCTCAAATCCGCGAGCAGCACCTGATAGCGTCGCGCCTTCCCCGCCTGCCGTTGCAGCGAACCGATCTGGCGCTTCACCTCGCGGATCACATCCGTCACGCGCAGCAAATTCGCCTCGGTCGCCTCCAGTTTGCGCAGTGCTTCCCGGCGCTGGGATTTAAACTTTGTGATGCCAGCCGCTTCCTCGAAGATCGCGCGCCGATCCTCCGGCTTCGAGCTCAGGATCAAATCGATCTTCCCTTGTTCCATGATCGAGTAGGCGCTCCGGCCGATGCCGGTATCCATGAAAAGATTGTGGATATCGCGCAACCGGCACGGCGTTTTGTTGAGCAAATATTCCGACGCGCCGTCGCGGAAGACCCGCCGCGTGATTCGCACCTCATTATAATCGACGCCGAGTTCCTTTTCGCATTCCGCGAAAGTCAGCGACACCTCCGCCATTCCCAGCGCCGGCCGCGCATCGGTGCCGGAAAAGATGACATCCGACATCTCGCCGCCTCGCAAAGCCTTGGCAGATTGCTCGCCGAGCACCCATCGCATCGCATCGAGCACGTTGGATTTTCCGCAGCCGTTTGGCCCGACGATCGCCGTCACCCCCGGGTGAAAGTTGAGGACAGTCTTTGACGCGAAAGACTTAAAACCGACAAGTTCGAGGGAGTGGAGATACATTTGCGCGTCAGGCTAAACGCGCGCCGAAAACGGCGCAAGCACAATATCTTGTGCTTTGCGGAACGGGGACGCACTACATAGCGGCAACGCGCCGAATGCGGCAACCGCTCTTCCGAGCAACCAGATCAGCGCCGGGCGTGGCTACGCTTTGGTAAAAGTCAGCACGAGCACGAACTTTCTCCCCACCCATTTCGTTACCTCCGGCTTCCCCTCAAAACGGATGATTTGATGCCCAGCCGAAACGGGGAACGCAAACGTAACCGCCTTGTCAAAGTCGGCCACCCCGTCCATTCCGATGATCTTGCAGGTCTCGAGCACCGGCGAATTCGTCGCGGAGTGCTCCGCGAAGCCGAGGAACTGCGTCTGGTCGAAATCCATTGTGTAGCGGACACGATTCCCCTCCTGAGTCGGCAAAACCGAAAGCGTCACACCGATGGGGAACGTCCCCTTGCCCGGCACCTCCAGAATGCGCGTCATCTCGATCTTGCACCGCACGCCAGAGCGCGTCGTCAGCGATGGGGGAGAGAGGACATCCACACCGCGCTGGTTGTAAAGCTTCGTGATGTCGCTTGGCACCTTGATCGTGGCCGGGACTTCAATCATTCGAGCGTGCACCGATACGGAAGGTTCCGCGGCCATGGCCCACCCTGGCAATGCCAGCGCGAGTAGGAGTGGGAGATTAATGTTCATGGGAGTAATGGATTAAAGGAACGATGAGTTTGACCTGACATCTCGAGACGCAGCAACAGGCTGGCGAAGTCAAGCGACGGTTGATTCATTGTCGCGTTTGATGAGCTTGGTTGCGGAACTTGCGGCCGTTGAAGATAAGTGCCGGTCCTAGGATTAGCTTCGCGCGGTATTTGAATAGCGTGTAAAAGTTATAACGATCTCGCGGAGGTGCGTGGGACTGCTTGGTTCTTGCATTGTTTGGACTAAAGGTTCGCGCAGTCGCCTAACGAGAACAAGCTTAACTACAGGCTGAGCTTATTAGCTGCATCGCATGGTTACTACTCATCGGATATGTCGCGACATGAACTGATAGTGGCTCGACGATGGGAGGGGGGTGATGTTGTCTTCGACTGCCTGATCGATAAAGCCGCGTTTGGCTCGTTTTGATGCGGGCGTCGGGGTTGGCGTGGGGTCTGGTGCTGGTGTTGAATTGCTCATTTTGTTGGTTTTTTTGGTGGTTTGCGGGAGATTTTGCCGAATGAAGGCTGGAGTGACCTTTAAAGTGTCCGATTTCTGCTGGGATCGACCCCGAATTGGATTAAATGGATGTCCGATATCGTTTCCTGGACGTCCGATAGCCCTAAACAGGTATCTTTTCCCGTTTCCTCGATGTCCGTTCCGGTTTCAGCGGCGCCGGGTCCGGCTTCATCGACGGCCGTTGCGGCATAGGCGATGCCGGTTCCGGTCTCCACGATGTCGGTTCCGGCCCCATCGGCGGCCGATCCGGGGTGCGAGACGGGTCGGCGAATCGCTCGCGCCGCGTGATTGGGTCCGCTCGGGTCCGTTGGGTTGGGTGTCATCTTCGCCGCCTGCCTCGGGATCACGTGCGGGAATTCCATGCGGAGTGGCGAGTTCTTTTTGAGAAATTGTCTGCCCAGTTTGAAAAAGTTTGCGCAATCGGATGCGCGAGGGGTTGCTGAGGCGACAGGCGTTCATTCGAAAAGTGCGATCAATGGCGCGCACGCTGCCAATGTTAAGATTGTGCGACGGGTCGTCCGGCGGATTGCATGCGGGACGGGTTGCGATGTAAGGTGCGCGATGAATTTTGGAGCGCCGGAGCATTTCATCAACCGCGAGTTGAGCTGGCTGGAGTTCAATCGCCGGGTGCTGGAGGAGGCGCAGGATGCGAGTCAGCCGTTGATGGAGCGGGTGAAGTTCCTGAGCATCTTCAGCTCGAATCTGGACGAGTTTTTCGAGATCCGCGTGGCGGGGATCAAGCAGCAGATCGAGAGCGGCGCGAATGACGCAGGGCCCGATGACATCCCGCCGCTGGAGCTTTTCGAGAGAATCCAAAAGCTGACGCACGAGCTGGTGGCGAGGGAATACGCGCTCTGGAACGATGAGCTGGTGCCGCAGCTGGCGCAGCAGCGGATCGTGATTCACGAGATCGCGTCCTTGAGTGAGGAGAACGCGAAATGGGCGAATGATTATTTCCGCAAGGAGGTTTTCCCGGTGCTGACGCCGCTGGCGGTCGATGCGAGCCATCCGTTCCCGCAGGTGTTGAATAAAAGTCACAACATCATCGTGCGCGCGCGGCGGCCGGCGGCGGAGGAGCCGCTGTATGCGATCGTGCAGGTGCCGCGCGTGGTGCCGCGGTTGATCTCGCTGCCGCGCGGGAAAGGGGAGACGGAGCCGTGGGGCTACATTTATCTCGCGTCGCTCATCAAGCATCATGTGGATGAACTTTTTCCCGGTCTCGTGCTCGATGGCGTGCACGCCTTTCGCAGCACGCGCAACAGCGATCTCTACATCGACGATGAAGAAGCGGAAAATTTGCTGCGAATGATCGAGCAGGAATTGCGGCGGACGAACAAGGGGCGCGTGGTGCGGCTGGAGCTCGAGGATGATTGCCCGGCGGAGCTCGAGCGGCTGTTGCGGGAAACTTTCGGGCTCGGCGAGGCGGATGTCTATCGAGTGAATGGCCCGCTCTCGATGACGCATCTCGCGCCGCTGATCTTTTCCGATGCTTTTGCAAAGCTGCGCGACCGGCCATTCATCCCGGCGCACGATCCGACGCTGCCGGCGCATGCGGATGTGCTCGAGGTGATGCGGAAGCAGGATGTTTTACTCCATCATCCGTATGAAAGTTTCGACGATGTGGTGCATCTCATCGAGCGGGCTGCCACGGACCCGCAGGTGCTGGCGATCAAGATGACGCTTTATCGCACGAGCGGAGATTCGCCGATCGTGAAGGCGCTCAGCGATGCGGCGATGGCGGGGAAACAGGTGACCACGATTGTCGAGGTGAAGGCGCGCTTCGACGAGGCGAACAACATCCAATGGGCGAAGCAACTGGAGGAGGCCGGTGTGCACGTTGTTTACGGAGTGCTGGGGCTGAAGACGCATTGCAAGCTGCTGCTGATCGTGCGGCGGGACGAGGACAGGATTCGGCATTACGCGCACCTCGGCACCGGGAACTATCACCCGCGCACGGCGCGCATTTACACGGACCTGAGCCTGCTGACGACGAACGACGACCTGACGCAGGAAGTGGCGACATTGTTTAACACGCTGACGGGGCTCGCGGAGTATCCCGGTTTTCAAAAGTTGCTCGTCGCGCCGTTCGATCTCTGCCGCCGTTTCAAGGAAATGATCGAACGCGAACGCGCGCACGCGGAGGCGGGACGGCCGGGGCACATCATTCTCAAGCTGAACTCGCTCGTCGATGAGGACATCATCGTCGCGCTCTACGAGGCGTCGGCTGCCGGGGTGAAGATCGACTTGATCGTGCGCGGGATTTGCTGTCTGCGACCCGGGCTGCCGGGCGTGAGCGAAAATATTCGCGTCATCAGCATCGTCGGCCGCTTCCTCGAACACAGCCGGATTTACTACTTCGCCAATAACGGTTCGCCCGACCTTTATCTCGGCAGCGCAGACTGGATGCCGCGGAACTTTTACCGCCGCGTCGAGGTCGCCTTCCCAATTCTCGACCCGAAGCTTCGCAATGAAATCATCACCGGCATGCTCCCGGCGTTTTTAAACGACCGCGTGAAGGCGCGGCAGTTGCAATCCGATGGCTCCTACATCCGGCTGCATCCGGCGGAGGGCGAGCAGCCATCGCAGGCGCAACTTTATTTCCGCAAACGCGCGCGCAGCAGTGCTTCGAGTCCGGCTGACCCGGCTGCGGCGCCTCGGCTGGTTCCGATTCAGCGGCCGACGGAAACCGCGCGCATCACGACTTGACGGCGCGGGTCGCGGTCCTTTTGGTCGGGCGTTTTTTTAAACCCGCATCGACCGGATTGACATCCCAAAGGCGCAAGCCGCCGAGCATCGCATTTTCATTGATGCCGCGGCGGACGCCGGCGGGCAGCACTTCGATTTTTTTCACGTTGCCGCCGCCGAGCATGACGTAATCCGCCATGAAGGCGCTTTTCAAATTTCCCACGACGTCGAAGACCGCGGTCTCCCATTTCGATTGTCCCACTTTTTTTAACGTCCGTTTGCTCACGCGATCCTCATAAGTCTGGCCGCCTGTGTAGTGCAGCTCGCTCAATTCCAGCGGAATCACCGTCCCTTCCCAAACGAGCGCCGAGCCGAGGCCAGTCCCGAGGCCAAGGAAAAGCATGCGCCCTCCCTCATAGCTGCCGAGCGCCTGCATCGCTGCATCGTTCATGACTTTGACCGGTTTTTTGAAAGCCTTTTCGAAATCAAAATTGAACCAGCCAGTGCCGAGATTGTGCGGCGGCTTTGCGGGTTTGTTGTTCACGATCGGCGCGGGAAAGCCGATGGATACTGCATCGAACGTCCAATCCGTCGTCAACTCATTCACCGCGCGAACAAGCTGGCGCGGTGTAAACTTTTCGCCGGAATCAAATCTGCGGCGCTCTTTCGAGCCGGAGAACATCAATTTCACGTGGCTGCCGCCGATGTCGATGACGAGGATTTTCATTCGAAAAATTTTTCCTTCGCGCGTGAACCGGCGGAGTTAAAGGATCGCGAGTTTGTCGAATTTCCGGCCGAGCACCAGTTCGCTTTTGGTGCCGAGCCACTGCTCGAGCACGCTCGCGTAAACCTGCCGGAAATCGATGTGATGGCGCACGTCGCCATCGAGCAGGTTTTTTAAATCGGGCGCGTCGCCGTGCAGGCCGCCCTTCAGTTTTTCGCCAAACAAAAACATCGGCGCCGCCGCGCCATGATCGGTGCCTTGGCTGCCGTTCTCCGCCGTGCGCCTTCCGAATTCGCTGAAGGCGAGCATGACGACGCGATCGGCGTTTTTTTGCGCGCGCAAATCTTCGTTAAACGCGCGAACACTTGTGGCAACATCCCGTAAAAGCCGCGCGTGCGTGCCTATCTGGTTTGCGTGCGTGTCGAATCCGCCCTGGACGACGTAATAAACGCGCGTCGGGAAATTCCCGGCAATGAGTTTGCTGATCATCCGAAGCTGATTGGCGAGCTGAGAATCCGGATAGTTCGCGTGCTCCTTCGTCTTGCCGAGAATCGTGCGGATGCGGTCGCCGGCGAGCACGGCATTCATCGCGGTGTGTTTTAAAAAATCGATCGTCTCCGGCTCGTTGCCCATGATGCCGCCGAGGTTTGCCATGTTCATCACACCGCCCTGTGGCGTGCCAGGTTGGTTCAATTTGGCGAAGATCGCGTTTTGCGCTTTCGCGAGACCGAGGGTTTCGCCGCTCGCGTTCCATTGGAAAGTTTCGGGATTGTCGAGCGCGAGCGCGACGTTTGCCCGGTTGCGAAACGATTGCGGCATGATCTTGCCGAAGCTCATGCCGATGTCGGCATTATCCGCAATCCGATGCGGATCCGCGCCGGAACACTGCGCGTCAAAGTAGCGGCCGAGCCAGCCGGTCGTTTCGGGATTTCCGTCAGAATCGCCGGCAGTTTGCCAGATTTCCATTGAGCGAAAATGCGACCGATTCGGGTTCGGATATCCGACGTTTTGGACGACCGCCAGTTTCCCGGCATCGAATTCCGCCTTCAGCGCCGCGAGCTCCGGATGCAGTGCGACATGGCTGTCGATCTTCAACGCCGCGTCGCCTTTGATCCCAATCGTCGGCCGCGCCTTGTAATAAAGATCATCCGCGTAGGGAATCACTGTGTTTAAACCATCGTTGCCGCCGCTGAGCTGGATGACGACTAGGATTTTCGAGTCCGTTTCCGCACCCGCGGCGATTGCGGTGCGCGTTAAAAACGACGGGACGTAGGCGCTCGCGGCGATGAGGCCGAGGCCCTTGATGCCGGTGGCGAGAAACTCGCGGCGGGTTTGCAAAAGAGTGGAATTTTTCATGGATCAGCAGAGTTGGTAATCGGGCGAGCTCATCATCAAATGGACGAGACCGCGCACGCGCTCGTCGAAATTACTGTCGTTCAAACTGAAGGTGCGCCGGCCACCGGCTGCGTCGGTCTCAGCGAAGTCGAGCAGTTGATTGCGCAGCGCGGGCGCAACCTGGCGCGAGAGGAACTGCTTTATATAATAGTCCACAATGTCCGCGGAAGTGGCCATCGTCCGGTCGGCGCCGAGCTCGCGGAGCTGCGCGCGCGGGTTCCACTCGATCGCGCGCGGATCGCGCTGGCCCTCGACGAATTCGCGGCGCTTCGCGGCGGAGCCGACTTTTTTCTGATTGAAAATTTTGAACTCATCCGGGCTCACGCCGTTGAGCAGGTAGTTCGCGAAATTGTAGCGGACGAGGAGCATGTTCGAGTTGATCCACGCGATGCCGCCGGGCCAGCCGTTCACGTCCGGCGGGAAGAATAAGTTTTGCCCCATCTCGCGCAGCGCATCCGCGAGCACTTCCTTTTGCGGAACTTTTACGCGCATCGATTTTAGCGCGCCGATCGTAAGCACGATCGGGCTCTTCACGATCGCGTCAGTGGCGCGTTTCGAATAAAAAATCCGCGAGGAAAAAAGTGTCGTCAAAAAAAGCGACAGATCGTATTGGCAGCCGCGCAGCGTTCCTGCAGCGGCCTCGACGACTTCAGGCTCGGGCCGCTCGTAAACGAAGAATTCGAACAGCTTTCCGGCGATGAAACGCGCGCAAGCCGGCTGCTCGGTAATGATGCGCACGATGTCGCCGCCATCCCAGTTTCCGCTCTGCCCGAGATAAGTTTTGACCGTGTCGTCATGCGCCCCGGTGTTTTTAACAAACGTCCAGTTTTCCCGATTCACGCTCCAGCCGGTCAAGCCGCGAGCGGCGGCCTTCACGTCGCTTTCGGTGTAATTTCCGACGCCGAGCGAATGCAGCTCCATGATCTCTCTCGCGAAATTTTCATTCGGATGTCCGCGGCCTGAGCTGGCGTTGTCGAGATAAACGAGCATCGCCGGATCGCAGATCAGGGCGTTGAGCATGTCCGGGAACGGAACGAGCGCGTTGCGGCGGAACATTTGATTCTGCTGCCACATCGGGAAGGCGTGCTCGATTTTGTCGCTGAAGGAAGTGGCGAAATGGCCGTGCCAAAATAGCGTCATCTTTTCCTCGAGCGGGCGCCCGGTCGTGAGCATGCGGTTCAGCCACCAAAAGCGAAGCTCGGCGATGCGGCTGTTTTCATCCTGCCGTCGCGCCTGCTCAGCCTTGTTGCGCGCTTCTTTCGACAAGCCGACGAGGCTTTTTTGAAAGGCGTGGTCATCCACTTCCTGCGGCTTCGCACAATCGGGCGGTGAATTTTCCTGCGACTGCGGGAATTTCACGAGCCAGTCAACCGCGCCGTTCAGGCCGCGCTTTGCAAGTGCCTCGACTTCCTCCCATGTGCCGCCAAAGCCGGCGCGCCAAAGCAGATGTGCGGCTTTGTTGACATTGAACTCAGCGCCGGGGAGCGGAGAAAATGGGAGCGCCATTCGGGAGAAGCGACGTTACTCGCAAAGCGGCCGCGATGCAAAGGTGCGCCGCTGCAAAAAAGAGATTGTCATTTCACGAGAACGCACTAACCTTCCCGCCCCATGCCAAAAGCCATCGCACGTCGTAAGACGAAGAAAGCCGTCGCCAAGCGCTTCAAAGTGACTGGCACCGGCAAAATTTTGCGCGCGCATGCTTCGCGCCGGCATCTGATGTCGTCGAAGAACGCCAAGAAAAAGCGTCACCTCGCGAAAGCGGGCCTCGTCCATTCCACGGACATGGCGCGCATCAAAGACAACCTGCCGTTTGGTTAAAGCGGCGCGATCCGTCCTCCTGCCCGCCACGCGCGGGCTCATCAGCGAGCGAGGTCGGGCGGATTGAAACTAAAGAACAGCCCGCTGAAAAAGGAGCGCGAATTTTTCGCGTAAAACAATATGCCAAGAGCCACTAACGCACCCGCGAGCCGCGAACGCCGCAAGCGGATGCTCGATAAAGCCAAGGGATTCCGCGGCCGCCGCAGCAAACTTTTCCGCTACGCGAAAAACGCGATCATGAAAGCGGAATACTGGTCGTATCGCGACCGCAAAACCCGCAAGCGCAATTTTCGCCGGCTCTGGGTGCAGCGCATCAACGCCGCCGTGCGTGCGCATGGCATCACCTACAGCCGTTTCATGGAAGGTCTCGCCGCGACTGGGCTCGCGCTCGACCGGAAAATCCTCGCCGACATGGCGGTGACCGACGAAGCGACTTTCAAGGGCATCATCGACCGGGTCGTGAAAGCGCTCGACGAAAAGTCGAAGCAGGCCGCGTAGCTTTTCCGCGCTTCAAGCGGCTGCTGTTTCGCCGGCACATTCATTGTGCTTCGAGCGGCGCCTTTGCCCGTTTTCATGGAACTGCAACTTGAGCAAATCCGCGCCGACGCGCTCGCCGCGATTGGCGCCGCGGCGGATGAAAGCGCACTCGAAGCCGCGCGAATCAAGTATCTGGGCCGCTCCGGCAGCGTTTCGCTGGCGAGTGAGGGAATGAAAACGCTGTCAAAAGACGACAAGCCGCGCATCGGCAAGTTGTTAAACGAAGTAAGACAGTCCGTGACCGCTGCGTTGGAGGAGCGCAAGATCGTGCTGGAATCGCAGCGCAATGTCGCCGCGCTTGCAGACGTTGACGTCACACTTCCCGGCACGCCGGTTCCGGTTGGCGCGCTGCATCCGCTCACGCAGTTGCAGGACCGCGCCATTCAAGTCTGCCGCCGCATGGGTTTCGTTCTCGCCGACGGGCCGGAAATCGAAACCGAGTTTCACTGCTTCGACGCGCTCAACACGCCGCCCGACCACCCTGCGCGCAACGAGCAGGACACTTTTTATTTGTCCGATGGCCGCCTGCTGCGCACGCACACTTCGACCGTGCAGATTCGCACGATGGAAGCGCAGCCGCCGCCGGTGCGTATCACCGCGCCTGGCGCGGCTTATCGCCGCGACGAGGTCGACGCCACGCACCTCGCGCAGTTCAACCAGATTGAGGCGCTTTACGTCGATGAAGGCGTCAGCGTCGCCGACCTCAAAGGCACGGTGGGATTTTTCTTTCGCGAATTGCTCGGGCAGGAAACGAAAGTGCGGTTCCGACCGCACTTTTTTCCATTTACCGAGCCAAGCTTTGAGGTGGATTTAAAAGCGCCCGCGCTAGGCCGCGATAAATGGCTGGAGATGGGCGGCTGCGGGATGGTTGATCCGGCTGTTTTCGAAGCGGTAAACAACCGTCGCGGCGATCACGCCTACGACCCGGAGCGCGTGAGCGGTTTCGCATTCGGCTTCGGGCTCGACCGTCTCGCGATGATCCTTTCCGGCATCAATGACATCCGGCTATTTGCGGAAAATGACATCCGCTTCCTGGCGCAATTTCGCTCATGAAAATTTCGGTGAATTGGCTGCGCGAGTTTGTTGAGCTGCCGCCGGACACGGCCGGTTTGTGCGAATTACTGACGCTCGC
This sequence comes from uncultured Verrucomicrobiae bacterium, assembly GCA_963836755.1. Taxonomy (GTDB): domain Bacteria; phylum Verrucomicrobiota; class Verrucomicrobiia; order Chthoniobacterales; family Chthoniobacteraceae; genus JAJPJG01. The sequence continues at coordinate 932,149 of CAWIKF010000002.1, forward strand.
CGGCGTCGAAGTCGAAGGCGTGCAGGCGCGCGGCGTCGATCTCGACAAAGTTGTCGTCGCGCAAATTTTCGAATCGGCTCCGCATCCGAATGCCGACCGGCTCAGCGTTTGCAAAGTCGGTGACGGCGGTAATGCGCCGCGTCAGGTCGTCTGTGGCGCAAAAAATTACAAGGTCGGCGACAAAGTTCCGCTCGCGCAGCCAGGCGCTGTGTTGCCGGGCGATTTTAAAATCAAAGTCGGCAAGCTGCGCGGCGTGGAAAGCGAAGGAATGCTCTGCAGCGCGAAAGAGCTCGGACTCGGCGAAGGGAGCGATGGACTTTTGATCCTGCCGCAAGATGCGCCGGTCGGTGCTTCGCTGGAGAAACTATTTCCTCCCGACACTATCTTGGATTTGGAAATTACGCCGAACCGCGCGGATTTGCTCAGCCACGCCGGCATCGCGCGCGAGGTCGCGGCGCTGACGCGAAAAAAATCAATGTTTGCTTTGCAGCCACCTCCACCTGCGCAGGCGAGCGGGGCGATTGAAATTTCCACGCCGGAAAAATGCGCGTTTTATTCCGCACGCAAAATCTCCGGCGTCAAAGTCGCACCGAGCCCGGCATGGCTGCGCGAAAAGCTGGAAGCTGTCGGCATCCGGTCGATCAACAACGTGGTCGACGTCACAAATTTCGCGATGCTGGAAATGGGCCAGCCGTTGCATGCATTCGATGCCGACAAGCTTGGCGTCAGCATCCGCGTGCGCGCGGCGCGCGACGGCGAGCAGTTTCTCGCGCTCGATGGACGCACTTATAAATTGGGCGCGGATGATCTCGTGATCGCCGACGGTTCGCGCGTCGCCGCGATCGCCGGAGTGATGGGCGGCGAGGAAACGAGCGTCACGGAAAGCACGAAAAATCTTCTTTTGGAGAGCGCGCTTTTTCAGCCGGCGAGCGTTCGGAGGACTGCGCGAAAGCTACAATTAGCGAGCGACTCGAGCCATCGCTTCGAGCGGGGCGTCGATCCTGCGGGCGTCCTTCCCGCCTCGCAACGCGCGACAGATTTAATCCTCGAGTTGGCGGGCGGAGTTGCCGAAGCCACGGTGCAAACGGCGGGGACGCTGCCGGACGCGCGGCATAAAATCGAGTTTCGCGCCGAGCGCTGCGAAAAAGTTTTGGGCGTGAATGTGCCGCCTGAAGAAGTCAGCGAGATTCTTTCGGGATTTGGTTTGGAAAAATCGGGCGATTTTTGGGTCGCGCCATCCTTTCGCCAGGATTTGACGCGCGAGATTGATTTGATCGAAGAGGTGAGTCGCGTGTTTGGAATCGAAAATATTCCGGCGCGCGAGACGAGCCGTTATTTCGCGCAATCGCAGACGGATCTCGAGCATGACCGGCAGATGGAAATCCGCCGCGCGTTGGTCTCGCACGGATTTTATGAGGCGCGCACGCTTTCGCTGATGGATGAAAAAGGAGGCTACGCGTTCGACGCGGCGCTGCATGTGCGCAATCCGCTGACGGCGGACCAGACGATGCTGCGCCCAACTTTGATCCGCGGCGTGCTCGCAGCGCTCTCGAACAATGCGCGCGCCGGAATGAAGTCGCTGCGGATGTTTGAGATCGGCCGCACTTTTTGCGCGGGCGAGCGCGAGGAGCGGACGAAGCTGGCGCTCACGATGACTGGTCCGATCTCGGAAAAATCGTGGCGCGCGGCGGCGGAGCGCAACGCCGATTTTTTTGATTTGAAAGGAATTCTTGAAAGTCTCGGCATCGACGGGATGAGTTTTGAGCCGATGGAAAATCCGGCGCTGGCGCTCGCGGCTTTTATTAAAATCGATGGTGAGACGGCCGGATGCGCGGGCCAGTTGTTGCCGGCGCGTGCACGCGAAATCGATTTGCAAAATCCGGTGGTGATCGCGGAGCTGGAATTGCCGACGGCAAAGCGCGTGGCGAAAAAATTCCGCGAGGTGGCAAAGTTCCCGGCGGTGACGCGCGACATCGCGATGCTCGCGCCGCGGGAGACGAGCCACGCACAGGTGATGAAGGTTTTGCACGATGTTAACGAGCCGTTGTTGGACCACGCGCGGCTCTTCGATTTGTTCGTCGATGCGTCTGGCGAAAAAGTGGAGGCGCATCAAAAGTCACTGGCTTATTCGTTGACATATCGGTCAGCGGAGCGAACCTTGACGGCAGACGAAGTCAACGCGGCGCACGCCAGATTGAAGGAACGTTTGCGAGCGGCGCTGCATGTGAACTTTCGGGAATAGTTCTTTGCCACATTTTCAAAATTTGCCCTGCGTTGTTCGTTTTTCGGTAGAGAACCCGATCCGATATGAATGCTAAAGGAGGCTGGGGTGCGTGGTGCCAATGACATGCCTTCGTTGGAAGTCAGCGGCCTGCGTCCGGTCGTCCGCCTGTTTCCAGAAGGGAACGGGAATCTGCCCAACGGCAAAGGCGGGGTAATTAAAGGCGTCTTGGAATAGCGATCGCTGAGATCTGACCGAGGCGCCTTTTCCTTTTCCGCCTCAAGCCAGGGCCGCCCAGACCCGATGAACGTCTTCGTGATCCTCGAGCGTTTGTAAAAACTCGCCCGCTTCCGTGCGATCCGCATCACTCAGCTCGACCAGATTTTTCGGAACGTAACCCAGTTCGCTCGTCACCACCGTCCACCCGTTTTGCCCGAGCCATTGTGAGACTGCGTGCAAATCAGTCCGCTCCGTGATGAATCGCGCGCCGGCAGCCGCGGACGGAATGTCCTCATTTTCCGCGTGCGCAAGCGGCTCTACATTTTGGGCGCCTGCCTCAATCGCGGCGGCTTCGATGTCAGCGCCGGCATCGGGATGATGCGCCTCCACGAGCCCGACGTGGTCGAAGAGAAACTTGTTGCTGCCCGGCGCGCCGAGCTGTCCTTTTTTAAAAAGCACGCGGATTTCCGGCGCCGTGCGGTTGTTGTTATCGGTGAGCACCTCCACGATCACCGGCACTTTGTGCGGCGCGTAACCTTCAAAAACCACGTGCTCCATCACCAGTTTTTCGCCGCCGATGCCCGCCCCTTTTTTGATCGCGCGCTCGATCACATCGCGGCTCACACTCGCGCGGCGCCCTTTTTCAATTGCGGCAAAAAGGCGCGCATTGCCCGCGGGATCAGCGCCGCCGAGCTTTGCGGCGACCATGATTTCCTTCACTAGCTTGCCGACGACCTGGCCTTTTTTTAAGCCGGCGACTTCGCGTTTTGCCTGGAGCCATTGACGTCCCATAAGTTTCAAAATCAGGAAAGCAGGAACGCGGGAAAAATGGAAACAGAGCTTTCAGTTTGCGCATGGCATTCCGATATCCGGGCTTTGCGCGCAGCGTTGCACGTGGCGCGCGAAGTCCGTTAGCCTGTGCGGATGAAAGTTTTGGTCACTGGCGGCGCGGGTTTCATCGGCTCGCACTTTGTGGAATATCTTTTAAAGGACGGCCATCAGGTGGCGGTGGTCGATGAGTTCAACGATTTCTACGATCCGGAGATCAAGCGCGCGAATCTTGCGGCGGTGCGCGGGCAAATCGAGCTTCACGAGGCGGATATCCGCGACGCCGACAAAGTTTTAAACATCATGAAAAACGGCGACTTCGACAGCATCGTCCATCTCGCGGCGCGCGCGGGCGTGCGGCCGTCGATCAAGGAGCCGCGGCTTTACATCGAGACGAACATCATCGGCACCTACAACCTGCTCGAAGCCGCGCGGCAAGCGGGCATTGGCCGCTTCATCTGCGCGTCGAGCTCATCCGTTTACGGCGTTTTAACAACCGTGCCGTTCCGGGAAGACATGGCGCTGACCGCGACGATCTCGCCCTACGCCGCGACGAAGCTGGCCGCCGAGCAGATTTGCTCCAATTTTTCGCACCTCTACGGCATGCGCACCATCAATCTGCGGTTCTTCACGGTCTATGGTCCGCGGCAGCGGCCCGACCTCGCGATCCACAAATTCACGAAGTTCATCCACGAGGGCAAAGCCATCGATCAATACGGCGACGGCTCCACGCGGCGAGACTACACTTACGTCGACGACATCGTGCAGGGGATGGCGGCGTGCCTCACTTACGAGGGCGAGTTGTGCGATGTTTTTAATCTTGGCGAAAGCCAGACAACGACGCTCTCGGAGCTGATCTCGCACATCGAAACCGCCCTCGGCAAAAAAGCGATAGTCAACCGGATGCCGGATCAGCCGGGCGACGTGCCGCTGACCTACGCCGACATCTCAAAATCGAAAAAACTTCTCGGCTACGCACCCTCCACGAAGATCAAGGACGGCATCCCAAAGTTCGTGGAGTGGTATTTGGACAGCGCGAAAAAGTAGCTGGGAAACAGCCCGAAAATACATGCAATACACTTGCATTTAGTATTTGACGCATCGGGATGCTTAACGCATGTCACTTGCGTTATGAAGTCAAAAAAATCCTGCCTGATTGTTTCGATGACCGTTTTGAACCTCGCCATTCTCGGCGAATCGCTCCGCGCACAGGACAGCACGCCGGCGGTAAATTCCTCGCGAAATTCCGCGCGAACGAAATTGGAAAAGCCGATTCTCGATGAAGATACTGGCGCGACCGAACTGCCGGAGGTCGATGTGGTCGCGAAGCTCGACGCGGCGCGCAACCAGATTTTGCCAAGCCTCGGCGCGACCGCTTATGACATTCCGCGCGAGCAGATCGAGAGCCAGTCGGAGGGCCCAAACGCTCCTTTCAACCAGACTTTGCTGCGAGCGCCGGGCGTGGTGCAGGATTCTTTCGGCCAGCTGCATGTGCGAGGCGAGCACGCGAATTTGCAATATCGCATCAACGACGTGCTGCTGCCCGAGGGGATCACAGGCTTCGGCCCGGAACTCGACAGCCGCTTCATCGACAGCCTGCAATTGGTCGACGGGGCGCTGCCCGCGCAATACGGCTATCGCACGGCCGGCGTGGTGGACATCCATAGCAAAACAGGAGTTGCGTTGAACGGCGGGCAGGTCGGTGTCTATGGCGGGAGCTATGATACGATTCATCCGAGTCTGGAATACGGCGGCACGTCCGGCGCGTTGAGCTACTACTTTGATCTCAACTATCTGCACAGCGATTTGGGAGTGGAGAATCCTACTTCCAGCGAACGGCCGCTGCATGATTACACGGACCAATACAAAGGTTTCGCCTACCTCTCCTATATCATCGATTCCAGCAGCAGACTTAGCTTCTTCGGCGGCACATCCTATTCGGACTTTCAAATTCCGGACAACCCTAACCAGCCCACAGGGTTCATCGATCGCGGCAGGACTGATTTCAACTCCGCGCTATTGGATGAGAACCAGCATGAGAACAATGACTACGCGGTGCTGGCTTATCAAAAATCGGCTGGTGCTCTCGACTTCCAGGCAGCAGTTTTTGAAAGATACAGCGCGTTGTTGTTCACGCCTGATTCAACAGGTGACCTTCTCTTGAACGGCGTGGCGAGCCGCGTGGACCGGAGCATCATCACGCATGGGTTGGAAGTGGACGCGAGCTACAAGCTGACGAATGAACATACCTTGCGCGGAGGCATCCTGTTTACCTATTCGGGACAGAAGTCTAACGATCCTACTTCTGTGTTTGCCACAGACTCCAGCGGTATGCAGATCAGCGATACTCCTTTCGTGGTCCAGCAGGAGTCTTATAAAGCCGGACTTCTTTATGGCTTCTATCTGCAAGATGAGTGGAAGATCCTGCCGCCTCTCACCATAAACTTCGGCGGACGCTTCGACGTGGTCGATGAATATGACCACGAGTCGCAACTGAGCCCTCGCGTGAACCTGACTCTCCAAGCCACGCGCAGCACAGTGTTGCACGCCGGCTACGCGAGATACTTCACTCCGCCACCGCTGGAAAATGTGCAAGCTGGCGACGTCAAGAAGTTTGCGAACACAACGAACGCGCCGGAAACTTTTCAGAACGATCCGGTAAAGGCCGAGCGCTCTAACTACTTTGACGCCGGCGTGACTCAAACCATTCCCGGCGGTTTCCAAGTAGGATTGGATGGTTACTATAAGTCTTCTCAAAACCAGCTTGATGACGGGCAGTTCGGATCAGCTCTCGTCGTGTCTCCATTCAACTATCGCAAAGGCGAGATCTATGGAATTGAACTGACGACCACCTATACGCACAAAGGTTTCTCGGCTTATGGAAACTTTGCCTTCTCGCGGGCAAAGGGGGAAGATATTGACTCAGCACAGTTTCTCTTCGGCCAGGATGAGCTGGCCTATATCAAGAACCATTACATTTTCCTCGATCATGATGAAACATTCGCGGCTTCCGCTGGTGCATCCTACTCTTGGGATAATACAAGGCTTTACGCCGACTTGATCTATGGCAGCGGCTTACGGCAAGGCTTTGCAAATACACAACGGCTGGAGGCTTATTGTCCGTTGAACCTGGGCATCGAACAAAAGATTAAGATGACCGCATTTGGCGCCTTTAAGCTCCGTTTCGATGTTGTGAACATCTTTGACCAGAGCTACGAAATTCGTAGCGGCTCGGGAGTCGGCGTCGGCGCGCCGCAGTTTGGGCAACGACGCGGCTTCTATGGCGGCGCAAGTTTTGAGTTTTAAAGCACGCGTCCATGTTGCAAATTTTTCGTGAAGGCGGGCCCGTGATGTGGCCGCTGCTCGTGACTTCGCTGGCTGCATTGACAGTGGTTTTCGAGCGGTTGTTTTTCATCGTTCGCATTAAATTCAGCCGCGATTCCAAAGCCGTCGCACAGATTTTTGAAGAAGTCGGACGCAATAAATTGGCGGAGGCACAAGCGGCGGGCGAGCGCTCGCGCGACTTCGTGGCGCGCGTGCTCACCCACGCGCTCGAGCATCGCGACATCTCGTTTTCCAATGCGCTGCTGCAGGCCTCGAGCATTGAATTGCAGCGCTTCAATCGCAGGATTTCCGTGCTGGACACGACGGTGACGCTCGCGCCGCTGCTCGGACTTTTCGGAACCGTGACCGGGATGATTCATGCCTTCGGGCTGCTGGGCCCGAATGAACTGAGCGCGCCGACGGCGATCACAGGCGGCATCGCGCAGGCACTCATCGCGACTGCGTTTGGGTTGCTCATCGCGATGATTTCGCTGCTGCCTTTCAATTATTTAAACAGTCGTTTGGAACTGGCGAGGCAGGAGATCGAGACGGCGGCGGCGCAATTGGAAATGATGCTGCTGAAAAATAAAAATTCAGCCACGGATGAACGGGAATGAAACACAGATGACGCATTTGAATTCCAAAAAATCCGCGAGCAGCCGTGTCCATCGGCGGTCCAAAAATCCATGACGCCGATTCCTTCTCCGCGCAGCAAGCGTCGCGCGCGGATCGAGATCATCCCGCTGATCGACATCATTTTTTTCCTGCTCGCGACCTTTGTGATGGTGTCGCTCTCGATGGTGAAAAATCGCGGCATTGCGGTAAATCTTCCCGCTGCCGCGACGGGCGCGCCGCAGGAGCATACCGAGTCGGCGACGATCTCGATCCGCGCGGACGGCACGCTTTTTTTCAACAAGCAAGCAGTGGATGAAATTCAGCTCGAAGCCGCGCTGCAGCAGCTTTTGCGGGAAAACAGCGACCCGCGCATTTATATTCGCGGCGACACCAAAGCGGCATTCGGCAACGCAATCGCGGCGCTGGACGCGGTGCGCAAACTCGGAATTACGAAAGTCGCGATCGAGACGCAGCCGCCGAACAATCAGCCGTGAAAGCGGAGACGGCCGCTGGCTTCGCAGCCGCGGTGATTTGTCATCTGCTGCTGCTGTTTGGTTTTCGCATCAGCACGCAGCCGCGTCCGCTCGCGATCAGCGAAGACGCTTCGCCCGTGAATGTGCAACTCGTCCAGGCTGCGCCGGAAACAGCCGTCGCGCAACCGAAGGCGACCCCAGCGCCTACGCCTTTGCCCGAACCGACGCCGCCGCCCGAACCGCCGCCGACGGAACCAACTCCGCCGCCAGAGCCAGAGGCAACTCCCGTTGAAAAAGAAAAACCGGTGCCCGCGCCCGAACCTCGCGAAAAAGTTCATCCCGAGCGGCGGTCTGCTGCGACGCGAACGCGCGTCGAGTCAACGGCCGCAAAAACGGCGACTGCGCATGCAGGCGCGCGATCCGGCGTCAGCACCGATGCGCGGCCGCGATATCGCAGCAATCCAAAGCCGGATTATCCGGCTGAGGCGCGATGGCAACATCAGGAAGGCGTCGTGCTGCTGAGTGTCGAGGTGAGCGCTGAGGGACGCGCGGTCGCGGTTTCGCTGAAGCGCAGCAGCGGCTTTCCGCTCCTCGATGACGCCGCTTTGCAGTCGGTGCGCCGCTGGACATTCGAGCCAGCGCGCGCGGCGGGTCTGCCGGTCGCGAGCCGTGTCGATGTGCCAGTGCGTTTTTCTTTGTCGGCGCGCTAGGCCTGCGCATTTCGTCAAACTGTCACGCGGAAAAATTTGCAGTCGCTGGCAAAGCCGCTCAAATGAGCTGAGCGACATGATGGAACCCACGCTGCCCGATTCCGGCAAACTCCGCGCTGCGCGTGAACGTCCTGCCGTGGCCGCTGGTCAAAGGAACGCCGCATGAGTTGGTTCACTTTTCGGTTTTCCGATTTCGCATTTTCTTTTCTCAGCATTTTGTTCGAAGGCATTCCGTTTTTGCTGCTCGGCTCGCTGCTTTCCGGCGCCATCGACGCGTTCGTGCCGGCGCGTTTGCTGACGAAATTTTTGCCGAAAAATCCCAACGCTGCCATCCTGCTCAGCGGATTGCTCGGCGCGATTTTTCCGATGTGCGAATGCGGCAGCGTGGTCGTGATTCGGCGTTTCATTCGCAAAGGACTGCCGGTTTCGTGCGCGGTGACTTACATGCTCGGCGCGCCGATTGTGAGCCCGATCGTGGCGCTGAGCACGCTCGCGGCATTTCGCGGGCAGAGCCCGGTGGTGATGACTTCGCTGCGCTTGTTTCTCGGTTTTTGCGTGGCCGTGCTCGTCGGATTCGTCGTCCGTTTCATTCCTCACGAAAAACTTTTGCAGCGCCAGGTGATCGAAAGTTTGCCGGAGCGGCGGCGCGCGGCGTTCCGCATTGCAGCAGGCTCCGGCGGCGATGCGCCGCTCGATCTCGATGAGGAAAATGGGTTCAAGCAAAAAACTTTTCGCGCGTTGCAGGCGGCTTCGGCGGATTTTCTCGACGTCGCTTTTTTCTTTGTCATCGGCGCGTCAATCGCCGCGACTTTCAACACAGCAGTCAACCAACAAATCATCCTGCCGCTCGCGACGAACTCGCTGCTTTCCATCGTCGCGATGATGGTGCTCTCGTTCACGCTCGCGCTTTGCAGCAGCACGGACGCGTTCATCGCGGCGAGTTTTGTGGCGTTTCCGTTTGCGGCGAAACTGGCGTTTCTGGTCTTCGGTCCGGTGTTCGACGTGAAGCTGTTTTTCCTCTACGGAATTATTTTCCGGCGCTGGTTTGTTGTCAGCCTGCTCATTGGACTTTTCATCTTCATCGCCGTAATTTGCACGCGGATCGCCGTCTTGAAATTATGACGAAAATTTTCAATCGCTGGCTGCCATGCGCGACGCTTTTCGCGTGGAGCGCCATTTTGCTCGCGTTTTATTTCAGCGGGCGGATCGCCTCATTTTTGCATCCAACTTTTCGCCCCGGCGTGCTGCTGGCTGGCTGCGCAATGCTCGTGCTCGCGGCGTCGTTCGCATTTTTGCCGGGCGTCGCCGCTTGCTGCGATGAGGAAAATTGCGGGCATCCGTTCGGACGGATGACATTTGGCCGCGTGCTCACGTTTTTGATTTTGCTGCTGCCCATTGGGACCGCCGCTTTTTTTTCACCGACGAATTTCGGCGCGACGACGATCGAAAATCGCGGCGTCATCACGGATGCAAAAAGTCTCGTCAGCCGCACTCCGCAGTCCGTTTACGCAGAGCCGGCAATGCCGACCAAAAGCGGCGCGCCAGCGGCGCCGGAGCAGGCGGCAGCCGCATCGGATTTGCTGCCGAAGAGCAAGGACGGCAACGTGAAGGTGGAGGTGATCGACCTTTTATACGCAGCTCAGGATCCAACGCTGCGTCTGGATTTTGAGAACAAAAAAGTCGAGCTGATCGGCCAGCTGATGCCGGACAATGTCAGCAACGCGAGCGGCAATCGCTTTAAGTTGGTGCGGATGCTGATGGTTTGCTGCGCGGCCGATGCGCGACCGGTAGCGGCACTGATTGAGAGCAAGAAAAAGCCGGATGCAGCGGAGATGGGCTGGATCAAAGTCGTCGGCACTGCGACTTTTCCGTTTGAAAGCGGTCGACCGATTGCGGTCGTGAAGGCCGATTCCGTCGTGCCTGTCGATCCTCCACAGGAGACGATGCTTTACTGACTAGTGGTCGGGAGTCTCGGGCGGGGTCACATTACCCGTCGTCGGGTTGCTCCCAGCCGAGCCGGACTGAGTCAGGAAAACGTCCGGGGAATTCGTCGTGGTCGCAGTCGTCAAACCGAAGGGAACGTTGCTTCCGCCGCCACCGCCGTTCGTGGTGAAGAGAATCTCCGCGATTTGAGTGGCATTGCCTTCAGCGATTGGCGGGAGATTGGGATGTTCGGCAGACCAGCGAAGTGCGCGCATCAGTTTCCTGTTCAAATCTGCATTCAAGGTCGGGTCGGCCTCCATGCTGGCGTGCACGATAAGGACGACCGCGTCAGGATTCACTACGCCATCCGGCGAAACCGCCGGCGCACGCACCGCGACCCGCACAAGCTCCTGAGCGACGTCGACTGGGACATCGTGATTTTTTAAAGCCGCATAAACGGCCGCTGCCAGTTGCTTTACAGTCGCATGGGCGATCGTCACATGCTTCGGCAAAGCTCCTTGTAGCAACGCGGTCGCTTGTTCCGTGGTAGTCGCGGCATGGACCGGAATGAGGTTCGCCAAAAGCATCAGGCAGACGAAAAGACAGTTTTGTTTAATTTGTCGCATAAATTTGAAGGTGGAGGCCCAGCACGACCCGAGGTCGCGCGCGAGTGAAATCTTTCATGTTTGCCCCGAAAAGCAAGCTCTTTTTCCGCACAGCTGGTTCACGCGGATCAAAATCGGCGGATGAAATTCTGCACGCGCTTTGCGAATTTTCTGCGCACCTCCACGAACACTCCTCCGCGCCTTCTCCATGCCCGTTTGCGCGCCGTGTTCGCGGTTTGCTTCCCTTCATTCCACGAAAAATCCGGATGATTCCGCGGATTGCCGGTCGGCGGCACTTGCAACCCGATGATGTAAGCGAGCCGCTCCTCGCTCGACTGGTTGGGCCCCGCGTGGTGCAGCGTCCGGCAATGGTGCACGCTCGCGGCGCCGAGCGGCAGCGGACAGCAGACAGCCTTCGTCTCCTCGATCTCCGCCGCGCATTCCAACGTGTGCACACGCACGTTCCCTTCGGGCGAGCGGTGAGGCAGCACAGGTGCCGTGTGGGTTTTCGGTAAAAATTCCATGCAGCCGTTCAGCGGACCGACCGGCTGGAGCGGCATCCAGATGCTGATTTCCTGATAGCCGGGCGGATAGTCGCGGCGAAATGCTTCGTCCTGATGCCACGGCGTAGGCGCACCGTAACCGGCTGGTTTCAAAATAGCGTGCTGAAAATTCAGCTCCGCGCGCGGCCCGAGCAAATGCCGGGCGATCGCGAGGCAATTGACGCTGAAGAGTGTCTCCGTTAATTCCGGCGCGAAAAATTGCGGATTGATGATCTGCGGCGAACGCGCAGGCGCATCGTCGTCATCGGTGCCGACCATGTCGAATTGCGCGCCTTGCTCGCGACCGACTTTTTCCGCGAACAAATGGCGGAAAATCTGACGCAATTGCGCGATCTCTTCTTCGGTCGTGATCGGGTTCACCACGAGAAAACCGTTTTCGTGAAACGATTGCACGTCCGCTTCAGAAAGCTGCACGGTCGGCTGTCGCGAAATTTTCCTGGAGAGCAAAGGCTTCATTTTTCCAGCCCCAATTCCTGTCGGCCGACACGTTCGATGGAAGTGCTGCTGAGGCGATTTCCTTTTTCATACGCGGCGTTCGCATCCGCGGTGCGCCCCATCGCGGCGAGGTGGCTGCCGTAATAACCGTAAAGCACGCCAAGGTTCGGATCAGCCTTCAGTGCCGCGTCATAGAGATCTTCGGCCTCGGAAAATTCTCGCAGCCCGTCGAGAGATTGCGCGCAGCGGATGAGCAAGTTTTCGTCGTCGGGAAAAAGTTTCAGTCCTTTCTGATACGCGTCGACCGCATCTTCATAATACGAATCGCGAATTGCGCGTCCAACGGTGGAAAGCGCCAGCGCGCGGTTCGCCTCGCCGACGTAGAAATAAAGGAACGGATTCAACCTGCTGCCTCCGCTCCATTCGACGAGTCGCTCCATGAGCCCCGGATTGTCGGGAATCTCACCGAGCGCGATGTGAGCATCATCCATTGAACCAAAGTCATTGCCGTCGCGCAATTCCACTCTCGCTTTCTCCGTGAAATATTCCGCAGGAATTTTCGGCAGTGCCGCCACGCCAATCCAGAGCCCGAGCAGCGGCAGCGCAAAACGAAACAGCGGCGCAATGCGCGCCGGCGAATCATCTTCCCGTCCAAAACCGGGATTCGCGATGATTCCGAAAACGAATGCGTAAAAAAGCGCGTTTCCCGGAATGTGCATGTTGAAATCCACTACCGAATGCACCGCGAGCGCCACGACTGCGGAGAGTGAGCCGACGACCAGCGCGAAACTATCGCTCAACGGATAGTAAGACGGAAGCAAACGCTTGCGTATCAAAAGTAAGTAAGCGCGCCAGCCGTTGCGCACGTGCATCACGAGGAAAAAAATCATGGCCGTGGCGCCAATGAGCCCGTATTCCGCGAGCAGCTCGAGATAGTCGCTATGCGCATGCACCGGATCCGTTTGAATCTGCATTCGCCGGAACAGCCGCCCATAAATCAAATGCGTGCCCGAACCCGTGCCGACGAGCGGCGACATGCGAAACTGATCCCACGCCGCCTGCCAGTTATAAAGCCGCACATCGTGCGCGACCATCGTCCGCATCCGCTCCGAGAGCAGCGAGCTATGAAACATGAGAAACGCGGCCATCCCAATCAGCAAGACGAGCGCCACCAGGAGCGAAATCCCGATCAGCCAAAACCGCGGCCGACTTAAAACCCGCACCGCGTAAAGGCTCAGCGCCGAAAACGCCAGCAGCGAAAAAATCGTGCTGAAATAACTTCCGCGACTTCCGCTAATCGCCACACCCAGCCAGCAAAAAATCGCGACATATCCCGCGAAAATTTTCGCCCAGAGACGCCATTTGGACCAAACAGTCAGGCTCAGCGCAAAGATGCCAATCGCCTCAATGAAGCCGCCAAAATGATTTGGGCTGACGAACATTCCGCTGGCACGCCGCCCATTTTCGGCGCGGATCAAACCGAACAGCATGAAATTATTTCCGTGCGTGAACTGCACCGCGCCGACCCACACCTCCGCGATCGCCAGCGCGAAAAGCACCGCCAGCAAAATCATCCGATCTGTCGCCCGCGTCACATAAAAAGCGGTCAGCCCGTAAACCATCAGGCACCCGCCCATCCGAAAAAAATCGGGCAACGCCAGCTCATGCACCGGAGAAAAAGCGCTCCGCACAAAAACCACCGCACCGAGCAGCGCCGCGCCGCCGAGGCAGAAAGCACATGGCGCGACTTTTTTGCGCCGCAGGGAAAAAACCGTCAGCGCCGACGCCAGCGCCAGCAGTCCGTAGCACGGCAGGCTGAAAATCAAAAGCGTGCCGCCCATCATGCACTGAATCGCCACGAACGTGAGCGCGAGAAGGAAAAGGTAAATGGAATTCACAAACCGAGCGGAGGCCGCCGTCAAAAAAAAACAGCTTTGGAACGAAATGCAAGATTGCCGAAAAAGTTTTGCGAGCGTCGTTCGACTTTTCTATCCGTTAAACAAAAGCCGGTGCGAACTTTGACGCGCAGCGATGCCGGTTTTTTTAAAAAACTTTGCCAAACAAATCCGACCGCGGTTCGCAGCCAATGCCGGTGAAATGCGGCGGCTGCAAAATCCCCGAATCAAACTTCCAGCCGCGAAACGGGTCGTCCGTGATGAGCCACGCGCCATCGAGATCGGCATAATCCGTTTGCTGCGCGACCACTGCGCCGGCCGAAATGAGCACGCTGCTTTCGAGCATGCAGCCGACCATCGTGCGCAATCCCAGCGCTCGGCCGCGTCGCAGCATCGCCAGCGCGGGCGTGATGCCGCCGCATTTCACGAGCTTGATATTGAAGCCGGAAAACTTTGATGGCATTCGTTCGACGTCGTCCATCGTGACGCAACTTTCGTCCGCGATCACCGGCAATGCTGATGCCGGCAGCGCTTGCGGCATTTGTGCATCTTCGCCCGGCGGCAGCGGCTGCTCGATGAATTCGACATCGAGTGCGGCGAGTTCGTGTGAAAGTTCTTCGATATTCAGTCCGCTCCAGTCGCAATTCGCATCGACCGCGATGCGCGCGGAAGTTCGCTCGCGCACAAAGCGGACGGCATCAAGGTCAGCACTGTGATCCATTTTGATTTTGATGAATGGAAACCCCGAAAGCTCCGCGATTTTCGCCATGAGCTCTTCGCGCGTGGAAAGTCCAATCGTGCAAAAAGTCGAAACGGCGCGTGGCTTTTCTCCCCATGCGAGTTCGCTCGCGGTTTTGTTTTTTTGCGTCGCCACCAAATCCCACAGCGCCACGTCGAGCGCGCATTGCGCCGCACGCGACGGTTTCAGCAGCGGCCACGCCTCATGCCAAATTTGCTCGATGTCCGCGACGCTTCCCGCTGCGCGGCCGCGAAGCCACTCGCCGACGCGCTGCAGTTTCGAGTTCACGTCCGCGGCTGTCTCCGCGTAAAAAATGTTCGGCGACGCCTCACCATGACCGACGATTCCATCCAGCTCCACGCGCACAAACACGTTGCGCACCTGCGCTCGCTCGCCGCGGCTGATGCGAAAAACTGCGCGCGGATGCAATTCGCAAATGGTTGTCGCAAGTTTCACGTTCGTTAACTTAAAGTTTTGTCCGCACTTTTTCAAAGCAGCATCGGCCAGAGCGTCGCAGGACGCGAGATCATCGCGCACATGAATTTTGCGCCGGATTTAATGCCGAAAAAAATCACGCTGATGATCGGAGGAATGCACGGCGATGAGACGGCGGCGGTGCGGCTGATCGAGTCGTTTGTAGAAAAAGTTCTCGGCGAAATCGATGAACCGGCCGTTGCGCTGCCGGTCGCAAACCCTGATGGATACAAGCGCCAGGTGCGTTACAACGCGCACAACGTCGACCTCAATCGCAACTTCATCTGGAACTGGCAGGCGCAGAGCGAAGAGCCGTCGGGGCCGGAGCCGTGGTCGGAACCGGAGAGCCGGGCGCTGCGCGATTTCATTTTGAAAATGCAGCCGGCAAAAATTGTGAGCCTGCATTGGGCGCTCGCGGAAATTGACGCCGACGGCCCGCAATCGACCGCGCTCGCGCAGCACATCTGGCATGCGCTGGATGAGGCCGAGCGCAGGCCGTATCGGCTCCGCGTGTCGGAGGTTGGCCGCGGTCGGCGTCGGCTCGAACGAACGTATGATTTTTGTCCCGGTTCGCTTGGGCAATGGTGCGGTTACGGTTTGAAATATGCGAGCGGCGCGCGGCCCGCGATGATCACGCTGGAATTGCCTTTCGATCACGCGGCCGAATCGCGACCGATGCCTTTGCCGCCAACCCACCTCGCGGATTTGCACGAGCGCTGGCACGCGGATCCAACTGCCTACATGGCTGGCGTGGAGATCGGCGTGCACAAAATGCTGCGCGCCGCGGTGGAGTTTCGCGGCTAAGTGCTGGACACCTTTGCGGACCGCGCATGATATTGCGCCTCCGCGAAATGCAGCAGCAAGTTCACATCGGCCTCGCAGGCATGGGAAACGTCGGCGCCGGCGTGTATAAACACCTGGTGAATAACCGTGTGCTTCTCATGGAGCGCCTCGGTCTGGAATTGGTCGTCAAAAAGATCGTCGTCCGCGATCCTGCGCGCGCGCGCACGGTCGCCGCGCCCGCCTCGCTTTTCACGACGCGTTGGGAGGATTTGATCCACGATCCCGAAATCAAAATCATTGCCGAGCTCATCGGCGGTGTGCAACCGGCTCTGCAGCTGGTTTTGCGGGCGATCGAACACGGGAAGATCGTCGTGACTGGAAACAAAGCTTTGCTCGCGGAGCACGGCCGGGAAATTTTTGACGCGGCTCGTGCGCATAAAATTCCCGTTTTTTTCGAAGCTGCCGCGGCGGGCGGCGTGCCGATCATCAAGGCGGTGCGCGAAGCCTTTATCGGCAACCACATTTTGTCGATGCACGGCATCGTCAACGGCACGTGCAATTACATCCTCACGCGCATGACGGAATCGTGCATGAGCTTTGAAGACGCGCTTCAGGAGGCGCAGGAAGCCGGCTTTGCGGAGGCCGATCCGGCGCTCGATATCAACGGCTGGGATGCCGCGCATAAGGCGATCATTCTCGCGTCGCTCGCGTATGGGTTTTGGGTCGGCACCGACAAAGTTTTCGTCGAGGGAATTGAAAAAATCACGCCGGCCGATATCCGATTTGCACGGCAGCTCGGCTATTGCATCAAGCTGCTCGCGATCATCAAGGCGGGCAAACGGAGCGAGATCGAAGTGCGCGTGCATCCAACTTTGATTCCACAAACGCATGTGCTGGCGTCAGTTAACGGAGTGTTCAATGCGATCGCGGTTCAAGGCGACGTCGTTGGTGAGACTTTGTTTTACGGGCGCGGCGCCGGCCAGGATCCGACGGCGAGCGCGGTGATCAGCGATCTCGCGGAAGCAGCGGTCGCGCTGGAATCGCCGCGGCCGAGCTACGGTTTCACGCCGCACAGACTTTACGGAACTTGCAAGCCGATCGACCAGATCGTGTCGCAATATTACCTGCGCATTTCCGTCGCGGACCAGCCGGGCGTGCTCGCGCAAGTGGCGGGGATTCTCGGTGAATTGGTCATCGGAATCTCGTCGGTGATCCAACCGGAGGAACATGAGTCCGACGCCGTGCCGCTCGTGCTGATCATTCACGACGCGACCAATGCGCAGATGAATCTGGCGGTCGAGCGAATCAGCCGGCTGGAATGCGTAAAGCGGCCGCCGCGGCTGATTCGCGTGGAATCTTTTTCCCCATGAAAAACCTGCACGACCACGGAATCATCGCTCGTTACCGGCAATATCTGCCCGTTAACGATGCGACGCCTGTTGTTTCTCTTAACGAAGGTTCAACACCGCTCATTTTTTCTGAGCGCCTCAGCGAAAAAGTCGGCCGCGGCTGCGAAGTTTACATCAAATACGAGGGCCTGAATCCGACCGGATCATTCAAGGATCGCGGGATGACGATGGCGATTTCGAAGGCGGTGGAAAATGGCGCGAAGGCTGTAATTTGCGCGTCCACCGGAAACACATCGGCGGCCGCGGGAGCTTATGCAGCGCGGGCTGGCATCGAATGCATCGTTTTGCTGCCGGCGGGAAAAATCGCGATGGGCAAGCTCGTGCAAGCCTTCATGTATGGCGCGAAAGTTATCGCGATCGATGGGAATTTCGACCGAGCGCTCGACCTCGTTCGCGACATTGGCGCGACCGAGCCGGTGTCGATTGTGAATTCAATCAATCCTTTCCGGCTGCACGGTCAGAAGACGGCTGCGTTTGAGATCATCGAGGAGTTGGGCGACGCGCCCGACCTGCATTTGTTGCCGGTAGGAAATGCCGGGAACATCAGCGCGTATTGGATGGGCTATCGAGAATTTCACGAAGCGAAAAAATCGACGAAGCTGCCGCAGATGATCGGTTTTCAAGCGGCGGGTGCGGCGCCGATTTTTCATGGGGAACCGGTGGCCGCGCCGGAGACGGTGGCGAGCGCGATCCGCATCGGGAATCCCGCGAGCTGGCATCTTGCGGCGGAAGCGGTTCGTATTTCGCGCGGTGCGATCGATATCGTCACCGACCTGGATATTCTCGACGCGCAAAGATGGCTGGCTAGCAACGAAGGGATCTTCGTCGAGCCAGCCAGCGCCGCATCAATTGCGGGGCTTTTGAAATGCGCAGCTCACACGGACGCCGCGTTTTCTTTCGCGCAGATCGCAGAAAATTCACGCATCGTTTGCACCGTCACTGGTCACGGACTGAAAGATCCGGACATCGCGCGGGAGCAATGTGGGTCGATCATTCCGGCCAAGGCCGAGAAGAGCGAGATCTTGAAATTGATCGGCTGATTTTCGCGTTAAAATTCGCCGGCAAAAGTGGCGAGCGCGACAGTGATTTTTTTCAATCCCAGTTCGAGGCGCGTTTTGATCGTGCCCAGCGGAATGCCGGTGTGCGCGGCGATTTCGCGCTGGCTCATGCCTTTATAATAAGCGAGCTGGATCGCCTCGCGTTGGGCGGCCGGCAGGCTCTGCAAAACGCGCCCGAGCATTTCACGGACGTCGGAGAGGTAAATGTCCTCTTCCTGATCCACGGTGTAAGCCTCGGGCTGTTGCTCGACCTCGAGCTTGAGCCGATCTTCTGCGCGGCAATAGGCTTGGCGCTTGCGGAGACGGTCGATCGAGCGGCGCCGCGCGAGCGTCACCATCCAGCCGAGCGGCTTTCCTTTTTCCGGCGCGTAAGATGCAGCGCGGGACCAGATTTCCATGAAAATTTCCTGCAAAAGGTCGTCGGCCTCCGAATCGTTGTTCACCACTTTGAGGGCAACCGATTTGATGATCGGAGCGTGACGGTCGAAAAGATTTTCGAGCGCGTCAGCATCCCCTTTCTGCACACCCGCCATAAGTTGCTCGTCGGTGACGTCGAGCAGCGAGGCTTCTTCGATCGGCATATTGGCTTCGAGATTGATCATAGGATGTTAAGAGTTGGATTCTTCTTTGACTGCCCACAGGACTCCGCTCGCGAGCGCGGCGAAGATTAACGTGAAGGTTGATAGAGTTAGCATGCCGGAGCTTTAGCAACGGGCATACCAAGCGGCTTCTACGCAGGGAGCTGTCGAAAAATTTGAAAAGCGCGCGTCACGATTTTTGACACCTCTGTAAAAAAACTGGTCGAAAAAATGCAAGCATTCGCCGCCAGAACGACCACCCGCGCGCCGTCGCACGATGGACCTTTTGTATGAACGAACCTGACTACCGAACACCACCCGCAGATTTTCCCTCCCGCACCGGCGACACTTGGGAGGAAACGAAAGATCGCACCGCCCAGACTCTGCGCGAAGGCGAAGTCATCGTGCGCGAGAATTTGCTTTCGGCGCTTGTCGGCGTGTTTGCGTTCGGATTCTTGCTCGGCTTTCTCGCGCATCGTCCGCGGCCGAGTTTTCAAGAGAGGTATTTAAATGCCCCGCTCGAGGATCTCGGGGAAACTCTGCGCGCACTTGCGGACAAGACGGCAGACAAGGCTGACAAAGGCGCGGGAGTCGCCGCTGACCTGATTCACGCGTTGGCTGACAAGCTCGAAAACGCGTTCAAACAGCGGTAGTTTCGGCAGCGGTTTCGTAAGCCGAAAATTTTTCGAAAGTTTTCTTGCCGGGCGCGGTTTGGCCCGCTACTCTCACCATCCCGCGCGATGTGGTAGAACCGAATTCGCGCGCCAGTTAAAAAATACTTGCGCGGCCGTTGGATTCGTCTAGCTTCGCGCTCCCCGCAACCAGTGGGTTACGAAAAGTGCCCGCTCGAAGCGGGTTTTTCGTCCCGTGAAAGTCCGGGGCGCGTGGCTGAAAGAGCCTAAACTTTTGTTGAACATAATTTAAATGCCCACAATCAACCAGCTTGTCCGCAAAGGACGGAAAAAGGTGACGGTGAAATCGAAATCACCGGCGCTCAATAATTGTCCGCAGCGCCGCGGCGTTTGCGTGCAAGTCATGACGCGCACGCCGAAGAAGCCGAATTCCGCGTTGCGCAAAGTGGCAAAAGTCCGTCTCACGAACGGCCAGGAAGTGATCGCCTACATTCCCGGCGAGGGACACAATTTGCAGGAGCACTCGATCGTGCTCGTGCGCGGCGGACGCGTGAAGGATTTGCCTGGCGTGCGCTACCATATCGTCCGCGGCACGCTCGATTCGCTCGGGGTTGATGGCCGCCGCCGCAGCCGCTCGAAATACGGCGCCAAAAAGCCGAAGGCCGGGGCCGAGGCGGATGCCAAAGGCACGAAGGGGAAGAAAAAGTAACCTGATTTAGCCATGTCACGTCGCCGCAAAACCATCAAGCGCAGGGAAAATATTGACGCTCGCTACGGCAGTTCTGTCGTCGCGCAGCTTATCAGCACGATCATGAGCGATGGCAAAAAATCGCTCGCTGAGCGCATTGTCTATACTGCCATCGAGAAAACGCGCGAAGGCAGCGATGTCGTCGATCCGCTGGAAACGCTTCATAAAGCTTTGGACAACGTTAAGCCGCGTCTCGAGACAAAGTCGCGCCGAGTCGGCGGTGCAACTTATCAAGTGCCGATGGAAGTTCCGGCGCGCCGCCAGGTCGCGCTCGCGATGCGCTGGATCGTCGGTTTTGCGCAAAAGCGCAAGAATACGGCCATGCAGGACGCGCTGGCGAATGAACTCAAGGAAGCCGCGGCGGGGCAGGGCAATGCCATTAAAAAACGCGACGACACTCACAAAATGGCGCAGGCGAATCGAGCCTTCGCGCATTTCCGCTTCTAACTTTTATGGCGAACGCGACTTTAGACAAACCTGCCGTGTCCACGAATCCGAATTCGCCAAACCGCGCGTATCCGCTGGAGCGCACGCGTAACATCGGCATCGCAGCGCACATCGACGCGGGCAAGACGACGTTGACCGAGCGCATTCTTTTTTACACCGGCATGATTCACAAAATCGGCGAGGTGCACGAAGGCACGACGGTCACCGATTGGATGGAGCAGGAGCGCGAACGCGGCATCACGATCACCTCGGCTGCGACCACTTGCGCGTGGATGCAGAAAAAGGAAGAGGGCGTTTACAAAGTTTTTGACGGCATCAAAATGCGCGTGAACATCATCGACACGCCGGGCCACGTCGATTTTACGGCGGAGGTCGAGCGTTCACTGCGCGTGCTCGACGGTGCCATCGCGGTTTTTGATGCAGTCGCTGGCGTGCAGCCGCAATCGGAGACGGTCTGGCGGCAGGCAAACAAATACGGCGTCCCGCGCGTCGCCTTTATCAATAAGATGGATCGCGTTGGCGCTGATTTCGCAGCGGCCATCGATTCGATGCGCAAAAAGCTCAATGCGAATGCCTGGCCTGTTTTGATTCCGCTCGGTGCTGAAGACAATCTTCGCGGGCAGCTGGACGTCATTAATAAAAAGGCGATCATTTATTCCGACAACGACGTAATGGGCTCGACTTACACGGTCGAAGAGATTCCGGCCGAGCACAAAGCGATGGTCGATGGAGCTTACGAAGATCTCGTCAGCGCGATCAGCGATCTCGACGACGAAGTCGGCACCGCTTTTCTCGAGGAAAAACCGATCACGCGCGAGTTGCTCAAGGCTGGTATTCGGCGTCAAACTACCGCGAACCGATTCGTCCCAGTGATCGGCGGATCTGCTTTTAAAAACAAAGGCGTTCAATACCTCGTCGACGCCGTCATCGATTATCTGCCGAGCCCGATCGACATTCTGCCGACGAAGGGGATGGAGCCGGACACGCGCGAGCCGATGGAGGCGCGGACTGATGACAACGGGAAATTTTGTTCGCTCGCGTTCAAACTTTGGAGCGATCCGTTTGTCGGCAAGCTCGTATTTTTCCGTGTCTATTCCGGCACGTTGTCAAAGGGGGACACGGTTTACAATCCGCGCACGAACAAGCGCGAGCGCATCTCGCGGTTGATCCAAATCCAAGCCGACAAGCGCGAAGACATCGACACGTGTTACTCCGGCGACATCGCGGCGATCGTCGGCATCAAAAATATCACTACTGGCGACACGCTCTGCGACGAAGATTTCCCCATCCTACTCGAGCCGCCGTCATTTCCCGATCCGGTTATTTCCATGGCGATCGAGCCGAAGACAAAGCTTGACCAGGAAAAAATGTCGATCGCGTTGCAGCGGCTCGCGGAAGAAGATCCGACGTTCCGCGTTTTCACGAATGAAGACACGGGCCAGACGATCATCGCCGGCATGGGCGAATTACATTTGGAAATCATCCGCGACCGGATGTTCCGTGAATTTAAAGTTGAGGCAAACGCGGGCAAACCGCAGATCGCGTATCGCGAAACGATCACCGCTCCGGCGATGGGCGAAGGCAAGCTGATCAAGCAATCCGGCGGTCGCGGTCAATATGGCCACGTCATCGTCAACGTCCGCCCGGCGGAGCGCGGCAAAGGTTTAACGATCGAAAACAAAGTTGTCGGCGGCAATATTCCGAAAGAATACATCGCGCCTTGTAAAAAAGGCATCGAGGAAGCTGTGCTCAACGGCGTCGTCGGCGGCTATCCCGTCATCGATCTCGAAGTCGACATCATCGACGGCAGCTATCACGACGTCGATTCGAACGAGCTCGCATTCAAACTCGCGGCGATTTTTGCGATGAAGGATGGCTTTAAAAAAGCGAAGCCGATCTTGCTCGAGCCGATCATGAAGGTCGAGAACATCACGCCGGACGAGTATCAAGGCGACATCATGGGCGATCTCAATCGTCGCCGTGGCCGCATCATGAGCCTCGAAACCAAGGGTGGATTGACGACCGTGCAAGCCGAAGTTCCGCTTGCGGAAATGTTTGGTTACTCGACCGCGATCCGCTCGCTGTCGAAAGGGCGCTCGTCGTATTCGATGGAGCCGTCGCACTTCGAGCAAGTCCCGGCGCAAGTGCTGGCCGCAGTGCTCGACCAAAAAGGCAAAGAGTAATTTTACGCACGAATTTTTATGACCAACGGCCAACGCATTCGCATCCGACTAAAAGCATTCGATTTCCGCATGCTCGACGCATCGTCGGCGGAAATTGTCGAGACGGCGAAGCGCACCGGCGCGAAAGTCGCAGGGCCGATTCCGCTGCCGACGCGCATCGAGAAATTCACGGTGAACCGTTCTCCGCACGTCGACAAAAAGTCGATGGATCAATTTGAAATTCGCACGCACAAGCGCCTGCTCGACATCATCGAGCCGACCGCAAAAACGGTGGACGAATTAAAGAAACTCAACTTGCCGGCGGGCGTGGATATTACGATCAAAATTTAACGCCGCGTTAACACCATGAGAATCGGACTTTTAGGCAAAAAAATTGGAATGACCCGCGTTTATGACGACAAGGGCCGCGCCACCGCGGTCACGGTCATCGACGTGAGCGATAACACGCGCCTTGACGTGAAGACGCTGGAAAAAGATGGCTACAGCGGCGTGCAGGTCGGCTTCGACACGCAGAAGGAATCACGCGTGAACAACGCGGAGCTCGGCATTTTCAAAAAAGCCGGATCAGCGCCGAAGAAACTCGTCGCGGAGTTTCGCTTGGAAGACAACGAAACTGTCGCCGAAGATTTGAATCTGAAGCCAACTTTGTTTCAGCCCGGCCAGCTCGTTGACGTCATTGGTCAGTCGAAGGGCAAAGGTTTTCAGGGCGTCATGAAAAAGCACAATATGAGCGGCCAGCCAATGTCGCACGGGCACATGATGCATCGCCGAAACGGCGCCATCGGCAACCGATCCACGCCAGGGCGCGTCTGGAAGAACATGGGCATGCCGGGCCACATGGGCGACGAGCGCGTGACCGTGCAGAATTTGAAAGTGTTGCAGGTGCGCGAGACGGACAATGTGTTGCTAATCACCGGGGCGGTGCCGGGCGCGAACGGCAGTTACGTTGTGGTGCGGCCGGCGATCAAGCATCCGGTCGGCACTCTCGCGAAAGAGCCTCAGGAAAAAGCGGCGGCATCGTCCGGCAAACCGGCTGCGAAAACCGCCGGGAAAAAGAAATAAATGAGCGCAAAAGTTTTAACCATCGAAGTGGCGAAGAAAGCCAATCTCGAGTTGATCGAGAACGGCAAAGGAACGCAGGCTGTCCACGACGTGATCGTCGCGATGCGCGCGGCGCGCCGGAGCGGCACGGCGAGCGTGAAAACGAAGGCGACTGTGAGCGGCTCGGGCGCAAAACCTTGGCGGCAAAAAGGAACTGGGCGCGCGCGCGCGGGCTATCGCTCGTCGCCGGTTTGGTCGGGAGGCGGTGTCGTGTTCGGCCCGCATCCTCGCGACTACACGAAGAAGGTTCCGAAGCAGGTGCGCCGCCTGGCGTTGCGCAAGGCGTTAAGCGTGCGAATCCAGGCGGGCGACGTTCTTTTGACCGATAATTTTGTGGTGAGCGAGCCGAAGACGAAGGCTTTTGTGAAGCTCGTCGCCGAAAGCACGCCCGAGTCGAAAGTGCTGATCGTGAGCCAGGAGTTCGATGAGAAAACTTATCTGGCGGGGCGAAATGTTCAGCCGACTTTGCTCGTGAAAGCGAGCGATGTGAATGCTGAGCAGTTGCTCGCGTTTAAAAAAATCATTCTCATCGGCGAAGCGCTCGCGACGCTGGCGGAAAGGACGAAAAAATGAACGAAATCTTTGATGTCATCGATACGGTGCGGCTGACGGAAAAAGGTTCGCTGCTCACGGAGAAGCACAACAAATACGTTTTCCGTGTGAACCCGCGCGCGAACAAATTGCAGATCAAGCACGCGATCGAAAAACTTTTCGGCAAGAAAGTTGCGGATGTGAACACCTGCAACTATGCGGGCAAATTGAAGCGGACGCGTGGTCCGCTCGGCCGCAAGCCGGCTTGGAAGAAAGCCATCGTCACGCTCAAGGAGGGCGAGAAAATCGACCTCGCATAATTTATGGCGCTCAAAACTTATCGCCCACTCACACCAGTCCAGCGCACCAAGCAGACGCCGGCCTTCGATGAAATCACGAAGTCGAAGCCGGAGAAATCGTTGGTCCAGACGCTGAAAAAAACGGGCGGACGCAACAATCACGGTCGTTTAACAAGCCGTCACATTGGCGGCGGACACAAACAAAAGTATCGCATCATCGATTTCAAGCGCCGCAAACACGACGTCGTGGCGGAAGTAATCGCGATTGAATACGATCCAAACCGCAGTGCTCGCATTGCGCTGCTGCAATATCAGGACGGCGAAAAAGCTTACATCCTCGCTCCGAATGGACTTTCAGTTGGCGCCAAAGTTAGCGCCGGCGAGAAGTCAGCGCCTGAGGTTGGCAACGCACTTCCGCTCAAAAGCATTCCGCTCGGGACCGCTATCCACAACGTGGAACTGGTTCCCGGACGTGGCGGCCAGATCGCGCGTAGTGCCGGCCAGCAAGTGATGTTGAACAACCGCGAAGGCGGTTACGCACTCGTGAAAATGCCGAGCGGCGAGATTCGCAAAATCAACGAAAAGGCATACGCGACGATCGGCCAAGTCGGCAACGTCGATCACATGAATGTGAAAAGCGGCAAAGCCGGGCGCACGCGCTGGCAGGGACGCCGGCCGCACGTTCGCGGCATGGTCATGAATCCGGTCGATCACCCGATGGGCGGCGGCCAAGGCAAATCCAAAGGCGGCGGCGGACGGCATCATCCGGTCAGCCCGTGGGGGCAGCTCGCGAAAGGTTTCAAGACTCGCCGCAAGCACAAACAGAGCAGCACGTTCATCGTCGAGCGCCGCAAATCGAAGAAGAAAGTTAAGTAACCAAGTATGGGCAGATCTTTAAAAAAAGGACCTTTCGTCGAGCAGCATTTGCTCGAGAAGATCGACAAAATGGAAGCTGCCGGCGTGAAGAAGCCGATCAAAACCTGGTCGCGCCGCAGCACCGTAACGCCGGATTTTGTCGGTCATACTTTTTTGGTCCACAACGGCAAAATTTTTCAATCCGTCTTTGTAACGGAGAACATGGTGGGACACAAACTCGGCGAATTTTCGCCGACGCGCGTCTTTAAGAAACACGGTTCGCACACTGCGAAAGTGACCAAGTAAAATGAAATTTCCCGCCATGGCGGGTTGGACGTGTTTGACGCTGGCGTTGATGCCGGCGGCGCACGGCGCAGATAGTTCTTTGTCAACTTTGGATATTGAGTTCTCGGAAGCTAAAATGACGCTTCAGACGATGAATGCCGCCAACGCGGCATTGAGCGAGAAGTTGAAACTTTCGCAGGAGCAGGTGAAATCGTTGACGGAAAGTCTGGCGATTTCCAATAGCGAAGCGGAAGTTTTCAAGCGCGAGAGCGGCGAGTTGAAGCTGCGCATGGAGGCCCTCGGGCTGGATGCGGGCGACAAGGCGAAGCTCGAGCAGCGGCTGTTGAAAGCCGTGAGCGATCTAAAAATCGTCCAGGACGAAAAAGACAAGCTCGCGGACCAGCTTTTGCGGATGTCGGAGGCGATGCTGCGGTTTTTGAAAACCGCAGTCAGCACCGACGCGCAGGCGCGGATGGCAGTGGAAACCGAGATGCGCGCGACGAATGAAGCGCTCGGTCTGCCGAGTGCGCAGGCCGTGGACGCGCAGGCGATTCCGGCGACGCTGACCGATGGAATGGTAATCACCGTAAAAGAAGAATTTGCGCTGGTCGTCGCGAACCTTGGCAGCAAGCAGGGCGTGAAAATCGGCATGCCGTTCCAAGTGTGGCGCGGCGACGGTCTCATCGGCCATGTGCGCATCGTCGATGTCCGCGACAAAATCGCGGGCGCAGTGATTCAAGATCTCAATTCGAACAAGGACAAGGTGAAAGTAGGCGACCGCCTTCGGGTGGACGCCCAACAGTAAAATTTTAAAAACATGCAAGTGACTTCGACATATAAATACGCGCGCATCTCTGCTTTTAAAGGCCGGGAAGTGACACGCGAAATTCAAGGGCTGCCGGTTTCGGCTGCGCTCGATATCGTCGCGTTCAGCCCGAAAAAGGTGGCCGCGTTTGTCGCGAAAACTTTGAAGAGCGCAATCGCCAACGCGGAAAACAACAACGATCTGCGCGTGGAAAACCTCGTCGTCAAAGAAGCGACCATTGGCGAAGGGCCAACGTTCAAGCGCTCGCAGCCAAAGGCGCGCGGCAGCGCCGGACCGATCCGCAAGCGGACCAGCCACATTCGCATCGTGCTCACCGACGAAATCGAAATCAAAACTCGCGAATCGAGAAAGAAAGCCGCGGGCGCGAAAAAGAGCAAAAAGCCGGCAGCGAAAAAAACTGCGGCGAAAAAAGAGCATGTTGCTGCTGAAACAAAAGTCGCGGAGAAGCCCGCTGAGACTGACGTCAAAGAAGGCCAAACCGCAGAATAATTATGGGTCAAAAAGTTAATCCAATCGGCTTCCGCCTCGCGGTCAATCGCGACTGGCGCTCGCGCTGGTATGCTTCGCCGAAAGAGCTGCCCGAGTTTTTGCATTCGGACATCAAAATCCGCGATTACGTGAAGAAAAAGCTTCAACTCGCGGCAGTTGCGAAAATCATGATCGAGCGCGCTTGGAACAGTCTGCGCGTGACGATTCACACTGCGCGTCCGGGCATCGTCATTGGACGCAAAGGCTCGGAAATCGAAAAGATGACCGAGGACATTTCGAAAATGGCCGGCGGCAAATCGGTAAAAATCGACATCGTCGAAATCAAAACGCCGGAGCTCGACGCACAGCTCGTCGCGGAAAATGTGGCGTTGCAAATCGAGCGGCGCATTTCCTTTCGCCGAGCGATGAAAAAAGCGGTGCAAACCACGATGGATTTTGGCGCGCAAGGAATCCGGATCCGCGCTGCAGGCCGTCTCGGCGGCGCAGAAATTTCGCGTGCGGAATGGTATCGCGAGGGAAAAATTCCGCTGCACACTTTGCGCCAGCCGATCGATTACGGCTTTGCGGAAGCGATGACCGTTTACGGAAAAATCGGCATCAAATGCTGGGTTGTGAAACCAGAGGAAGGCACGCCCGTGCCCGAGCGTCCGGAGCGTGAACGTCGCGGTGGACGCAGCGAGCGCCCACAAGCGCCGCGTGAATCAGAACCGGCTCCCGCGCCCGCCGCGGCTGAACCGGAAGTAGCAACTGCGTAATTTTTTTCGAGGAGAAAAGCCATGCCATTAATGCCCAAAAGAGTGAAGTATCGCAAAACCCAGCGGGGCAGCCGCAAGGGTTTCGCTTCACGCAGCATCCACATCGATTTCGGCGAATACGGTTTGCAAACGCTCGAGCGCGCCTGGATCACGAACATCCAGATCGAAGCCGCGCGCGTGGCGCTGACGCGCAACATGAAGCGCAAAGGCAAACTTTGGATCCGCATTTTTCCCGACAAATCCGTAACCGCGCGTCCGCCCGAAACCCGCATGGGCAAAGGCAAAGGCCAGCCCGAGCATTGGGTCGCGACGGTGCGGCCAGGCAATATTTTGTTTGAGCTCGACGGCGTGCCGGAGTCGGTCGCGCGCGAATCGCTGCGCCTCGCGGCGACGAAGCTGCCGATCCGCACGAAGTTCATCACACGTCACCACGCGATCGCGGCCTAGTTTATGAAGACGAAAGAAATCCGTGAGTTGAGCATTCAGGAATTGCAGGCGCGCAAACGCGAACTGCGCCAGGAAACTTTTCATCTGAAGCTGCAACAGCAATCTGGACAATTGGAAAAGCCGAGCCGAATTCGTGAGCTGCGCCGCGAGGTCGCGCGCATTGAAACATTTCTCACGCAGAAAAACCGCGCAGCCGAAGGAGTGTCCAAATCATGAGCGAACAAGTCACCATTACCGCCGAGGCGCCCGAGCGCGGCTTGCGCAAAACCCGCGTCGGCGAAGTCGTCTCGACAAAGATGAACAAAACCGCGGTCGTCAAAACGATCACGCGCGTGCCGCACGCGAAGTTTGGCAAAATCACCAAGCAGGTAAAAAAGTTTTACGTGCACGATGAGGAAAGCAAAGCGCAGGTCGGCGACACTGTCCGCATCGCCGAGACGCGTCCGCTCAGCAAATTAAAACGCTGGCGTTTGGTTGAAATCGTCAAGCATTAGCATTACACTCCGCACCCTTTTCCCGTTATGCTCCAAGTTCGTTCCAGATTAGACGTTGCAGACAACACCGGCGCCCGCATGGCCAAAATGATTGGCGTCATCGGCAAGGCGACGCTGTTCGCGCAGATCGGCGACGTCATCACCGCTCACGTCCGCGAGGCTTCGTCCGGCGGCACCGTGAAAAAAGGCGAGGTTGTCCGTGCCGTCGTCGTCCGCACGCGGCAATCGATTAAGCGCGAGGATGGGTCGTCGCTAAAGTTTGACCGCAACGCCATCGTCATCATCGACAAAGATCTAAATCCCCGCGGCACCCGCATTTTCGGACCGGTCGCGCGGGAGTTGCGCGAGAAGAATTTCATGAAGATCGTGTCACTCGCGCCGGAGGTATTATAATGGCCAATCGTCCGAAATTTCATGTGAAAAAAGGCGATGAGGTTGTCGTCATTTCCGGCAACCACAAAGGTTCGTCGGGCAAAGTTTTGCAGGTGCTCGCCGCGAAGGAGCGCGTGCTCGTGGAGGGCGTGCGCATCATTAAAAAGCACGAGCGCAAATCTCAGGATAACCCGCAAGGGCGTATCGCGGAGCGCGAGGGGCCGATTCATATTTCCAATGTGAAGCTGGTGGAAGCGCCTGCGGAAAAATCGAAAAAACCGAAGGCGGAGAAGCCGAAGAAAAAGGCGGCTTAGCAGATTATGGCAGCAGAACTTTACGAATTTTACAAAAAGAGCGTCGTCCCGACGTTGCAGCAGCAGCGCGGCTACAAGAACGTGCACCAAGTGCCGCACGTCGAAAAAGTCGTCGTGAATACCTGCATCGCATCCCAGCAGGATGTTAAACAAGCGCTCGAAGATGCAAAAGCGGAGCTGAGCCTGATTACCGGTCAGAAACCGGCGGAGACGCGATCGAAAAAGAGCATCGCCAACTTCAAGCTGCGCAAGGACCAGCCAATCGGCGCGAAGGTGACGCTGCGCGGCGCGCGGATGTATGAGTTTTTGGAACGGCTGATCAAAGCCGCACTGCCGCGCATCCGCGATTTTCGCGGAGTTTCGACGCGCGCGTTTGATGGGAACGGGAATTACACGCTCGGCGTTTCGGACCAGTCCATTTTCCCGGAAGTCGAGCTCGACAAAATCAAGCGCAACATTGGATTTGACGTGACCATTGTGACGAGCGCGAAAAACAACGATGAAGCCAAAGCGTTGTTGATGGAGCTTGGCATGCCTTTCAGCGACAAGGCGAAAAAACCGACGGCGAAAGCTGCTTAATTTTATGAGTCAAATGTCTGATCCCATCGCCGATTTTCTCACGCGCTTGCGCAACGGCGGCAACGCATTGAAGCCCGAAGTGCTCGCTCCTTACTCGAAAATCAAGGTCGAGATCGCCCGTATTTTAAAACAAGAGGGCTACATTTCGGGCTACGAAGTCGATACCGATGACGCGCATCCGCAGATCAAGGTGAAGACGAAGCTCGCGAATCGCGGCTCGGCGATCACTGGGTTGAAACGCGTGAGCAAACCAGGTCTTCGCCGTTACGTCGGCGCGCAGGAAGTGCCGCGCGTGCTCGGCGGCATGGGCGTCGCGATTCTTTCTACGCCTCGCGGGTTGATGACCGGCCGCGAAGCGAAAAAGCAAAATGTCGGCGGCGAGCTGCTCGCTTACGTTTGGTAACAAAGTTTTAAACATGTCACGAATCGGAAAAAAACCCATTGAGCTGCCGGACAAGGTGAAGCTGAACATTTCCGGCGACGGCGCGATCAACGTCGAAGGCCCGAAAGGCAAGCTCGCGTGGACGCTGCCGAAGCAGATCAAAGCGCGCATGGATGGCAAAAATGTGGTGTTCGAGCGGAGTGACGAAACACGTCAGGTGCGAGCGTTGCACGGCTTGTCGCGCGCCTTAATCTCGAACATGGTGACGGGCGTCTCGGCCGGTTTCGTCAAGGATCTCGAAATTCAAGGCGTCGGTTTCAAAGCCGCCGTGCAGGGCAAAGTTCTCAACCTGAGCCTCGGTTTTTCGCATCCGATTTTGTTCCCGATTCCCGAGGGATTGAAAATCACCGTCACAGACAACACGAAAATCAAAGTCGAAGGCATCGACAAACATCTCGTCGGCCAGGCTGCCGCGGACATTCGCGCGTATTATCCGCCGGAGCCTTACAAGGGCAAAGGCGTCCGCTACGCCGGCGAGCAAATCATTCGCAAGGAAGGCAAAACCGTCCAGTAGCCATGTCCAAAAAACTCGACTCCACCAAACTCCGGCACACGCGGCTGCGCAAACGCATCAGCGGCACGACCGAGCGCCCTCGTCTCGCGGTGCATTTCTCCGGCAAAAACATTTACGCGCAGGTCATCGACGACCTTTCCGGCGTCACACTCGCGGCGGCGAACACGACGGAGAAGGATTTCAAAAATGCAAAGACGACGCGCGCGAACAAAGCGACTGCCGAGCAAATCGGCAAGACCGTGGCCGAGCGCGCGAAAGCGAAGAGCATCACCAAGGTGGTCTTCGACCGCGGCGGGTTTTTGTATCACGGAAAAGTGAAAGCGCTGGCCGATGCGGCGCGCGCAGGCGGACTCGACTTTTAAATTATGGCTGACAATCAACAACGCAACCGCGGTCCTCGCAGAGATCGCAACGCCGAAGCCGCCGACAAATCGGGGCTCACGGAGAAAGTCGTTTTCATCAATCGTTGCGCAAAAGTCGTCAAGGGCGGCCGCCGTTTCAGCTTCAGTGCCTTGATCGTAACGGGCGACAAGGACGGCAAAGTCGGCTGTGGTTTTGGCAAGGCGAATGAAGTCTCTGAGGCGATTCGCAAGGCTTCGGAATCGGCGAAAAAAGCGATGACGAAAGTCGCGCGCCGCGAGAACACGATTCCGCACGAAGTCATTGGTGAGTTTGGTGGTGGGCGTGTTTTGTTGAAGCCGGCATCGCCCGGCACCGGCGTCATCGCGGGCGGCGGCGTTCGGGCCGTGGTGGAAGCGGCGGGCATTCGCGACGTGCTCGCGAAATCGCTCGGCTCGAGCAACCACGCGAACGTAGTCAAGGCGACGATCGCGGCTTTGCTGCAACTGCGTCAGCGCGATGAAATTTACAAACTTCGCGGACAGGCGATTCCCGCGAAATTTGTGCAGGAAGTTTAAATATGAATTTGCACACACTCAAACCGCGCCCCGGCGCGAAGCACCGCACGAAACGGCTCGGCCAAGGCGAGAGTTCTGGCAAGGGCAAGACCAGCGGCAAAGGCCACAAGGGCCAGAAAGCACGCTCGGGCGGCAGCATTCGCCTCGGTTTTGAAGGTGGTCAGATGCCGCTTATCCGGCGGTTGCCGAAGCGCGGTTTTAACAACGCGCGATTCAAGAAACATTACGCGATTGTGAACTTGAGCGACCTCAATCGGTTCGATGATGGCGCGACCATCGACGAATCTTCGCTGCTCGAAGCGAAGCTCATTCGCGGAAAATATGTCGGCGTGAAAATTCTCGGCACCGGTGAGTTGACGAAAAAGTTGACGATCTCGGCGGACCAGGTGAGTGCGGGTGCGCGCGAAAAAATCGAGAAAGCCGGCGGCACGATTTCGATCCCTGCAGCAGAGCAGAAGTAATCGATTCGCGCCCTCGATGATCTCGGCTTTTACGAATACATTCAAAATTCCGGAGCTCCGGAATCGTGTTCTTTTCACGCTCATAATGCTTGTGGTAGTGCGCGTCGGCGCGGCGATCACCTGCCCGGGCGTTAACGCGCTCGTGCTGCGCGAGTGGTTCATGAAAGAGGTCAACACGCAGACCGGCGGCGGCGTCGCGGCGCTTTTTAATTTGTTCAGCGGCGGCGCGCTCGAAAACTGCGCGGTCTTTTCGCTCGGCGTGATGCCTTACATTAGCGCGTCGATCATGTTGCAATTGCTAACTGCGGTGATTCCGCAGCTCGGCAAGCTCGCCAAGGAAGACGGCGGCCGGCAAAAGATCATGCAATACACGCGCTACGCGACGATCGCGCTGTGTCTGTTTCAGGGTTATTTGCTCGCGAAGTCGTTTGAGTATCCAAAGCAGAATCCGTTTTTGCAGGGGATCGATTTGACGATCGCGCGGCTTGGCATTCCGCTGGTGGCGACGCCCGGCCTCGGCTTCGAAATTTTGACCGTGCTCACGCTGACGACCGGCACGTTGTTTCTCATGTGGATCGGCGATCAAATCACCGACCGCGGCATCGGCAACGGCATGTCACTCATCATCACCGTCGGTATCGTCGCTCGGCTGCCCGCGGCGCTGATTCAGGCGTGGAAAACTTTTGTCCCATCCGCCGGACAGAGCAGCCAGGTGAACCCAATGGTGCTCGTGATCATGATCGCATTTTTAGTGCTCGTGATCGCAGCCGTCATATGCGTGACGCAGGCACAGCGAAAGATTTCGGTGCAATACGCGAAGCGCGTCGTCGGCCGAAAAGTCTACGGCGGACAGACGCAATACATGCCACTGAAGGTGAATTACGCGGGCGTCATGCCGATTATTTTTGCGCAGGCACTGCTGATTTTTCCTTCAACAATTGTGAACATGGCGTTCAAACAATCGCCAACGGCGCAGAATATTGCCGCGATGCTGACGCAAGGCTGGCTCCATTACACAGTTTATGGCGCGATGATTTTTTTCTTCAGCTATTTCTGGGTTGCGACGCAGTTTCAGCCGGCTCAAATCGCCGACGACTTGAAAAAATATGGTGGCTACATTCCCGGCGTGCGGCCAGGAAAGCCGACGGCGGATTTTCTAGACTTCACGATGACGCGGCTCACTTTTGCCGGCGCGATTTTTTTAACGATCATCGCGATTTTGCCGCAGATGCTTTCGCACCAGCTCTCCGTGCCTTACATCACTGCGCAGTTTTTCGGCGGCACTAGTTTGCTCATCATCGTCGGCGTAATGCTCGACACCATGCGGCAAGTCGAGACGCATCTCATCCAGCGGCATTACGACGGATTTTTGCGCAAGGGCCGGCTGCGTGGGCGTTTTGACCGCACGCCAGCGGGCCGTGGCGAGGCGGTGCAGCAGGGCGCGCTCATCTGGGCTTACGTCGGCATCGCGCTGCTGGTCGTCGCAGGCGTAAGTATTTTCATCGCCAGCCACCTGCGCTAAGCGGTGAAAAAGCGGATCGTGCTGTTGGGGCCGCCGGCGTCGGGCAAAGGGACGCAGGCCGAAATGATTCGCGCGAAACATAAAATCGAAACGCCGTCGGTCGGCGCGATTTTGCGGGAGCAGGCCGCGGCTGGCACACCGATTGGACTCGAGGCGGAAAAGTTCACGCGCGATGGTTTGCTAGTGCCCGACGCGATCATCGTCGCACTCGTGGAATCGTGGCTGGTGAAACACGATGGGTCCGTGGTTTTTGATGGATTTCCGCGCACAGTCGGGCAGGCCGAGGCGCTCGAACAAATGCTAAACAGCCGCCAAACACCGTTAGACATTGCGCTTTTTTTCGAACTGAACATTGAGGCGATTGAAGACCGGGTCGCGCGCAGATTGGTTTGCTCGAAATGCGATTTCATCGTCAGCGTCGGTTGGCAGGTCGAGAGCGTCGATTCGCCATGCCCGCGCTGCGGCGGCGCGCTGCATCGGCGGAAGGACGACACGCTCGAGGCGTTGCAACGCCGGATGATTGAATATCGCGAAAAAACCGAGCCGCTGATCGGCTTTTACAAAAAGCGCGGCATCCTGCGGCTCATCACCGCGCACGAAAGATCGGGAGTTGTTTTTGAAAAAGTTTGTGCTGCGTTGGAGAGCCAATGATCCCGATTAAAACAGCGCGCGAGATTGAAAAAATGCGCATCGCCTGCCGGCGCGCTAGCGAAGTGCTCGAGCATGTTTCCGCGGTCGTGCGGCCGGGCATCACGACCGGCGAAGTCGATCGCGCGGCCGCGGATTTCATCGCCGATGCGCACTGCAAAAGCGCCTTCCTCGGATATCGCGGATTTCCCGGGAACATCTGCATTTCGCTCAATGAGGAAGTCGTCCA
The DNA here is from genome assembly GCA_963836755.1 of uncultured Verrucomicrobiae bacterium. Classification (GTDB taxonomy): domain Bacteria; phylum Verrucomicrobiota; class Verrucomicrobiia; order Chthoniobacterales; family Chthoniobacteraceae; genus JAJPJG01. The sequence continues at coordinate 967,091 of CAWIKF010000002.1, forward strand.
CGGAATTGGCGGCCCGCGCAAAATCCAATATGGCGATATCGTGAAACTCGACATTGGCGTCATCGTGGACGGCTGGGTTGGCGACACCGCCACCACCGTGCCGGTGGGCATCATCGAAAATGCGACCCAGCGGCTACTGAGCGTGACCGAGGAGACGCTCCACCTCGCGATTCCGTATGCGGTGGACGGCAGACCGCTCGGGGATTTGTGCGCCGCGATCGAGGAAGAAATCGTCGCCCACGGTTACAGCGTCGTGCGCGAATTTGTCGGCCACGGAGTCGGGCGAAAATTGCACGAGGAGCCGCAAGTGCCCAATTTTGGGCGCAAGGGAAGCGGTCCGAAATTGAAAGCGGGGATGACGCTTGCCATCGAGCCGATGGTTAACCTCGGAAAAGGCAGCGTGAAAATTTTGGCCGACAACTGGACGGTCGTGACGGCGGATCGGAAGCCCTCCGCGCATTTCGAGCACACGGTTCTTGTCACGAAAAAGGAACCTGAGATATTGACCTTGCGCGAAAAAACTCTCACGCAATGAAGGCAAAGTTGCTCCAAAAAAATGCGACGGTCTTCATTAGCGGCTTGCCACGCAGAAATGTTGTGGTAGAAATAGCGTTCTTTCGACTGCCGGAGGCGTAAACGCCCTTGGCCGAAATTGAGATCGCTCTGGAAAGAGTCCGGTTTTTTCCAGAGCGATTTTTGTCCCTAAATGCAATTGTTAAACAAATGAAAGTCAGAGCATCAGTCAAACGGTTGTGCGAAGCGTGTAAAATCGTGAAGCGCAAAAATGTCTTGCGTGTGATTTGCAAAAATCCGCGGCACAAGCAGCGTCAGGGTTAGCCTTTTAAAAATATGCCACGTTTACTTGGAGTAGAAATTCCCGGCGACAAACGCATCGAAGCGTCGTTGACCTACATTTACGGCATCGGGCCGAGCACCTCGAAAAAAATTCTCGAGCAGGTCAACATTGACCCGAGCATCCGCGCGAAAAATCTCTCGCCGGAGCAGCTCAATCAAATCATTCAAGCGATCACCGGGAGCAAACTCTCGATCGAGGGCGATCTGCGCCGCGAGCTCCAGAGCAACTTGAAGCGTCTGCAGGCGATCAATTGCTACCGCGGAATCCGGCATCGGCGCAGCTTGCCCGTTCGCGGTCAGCGCACGAGCACGAACGCGCGCACGCGCAAGGGCCCACGCAAAACCGTAGGCGTGATTCGCAACAAAGACGCCAAGGCAGGCAAAGTTTAAAGGAATCCAAGTATGGCCGACGAAAAAAAACCGAAAGCTCCCAAGGCAAAAAAAGAAGCGACGCCAGAGGCTGCTGCACCTGCGGACGAAACTCCCCATGCCGCTGCGCCTGCGACGGGTGAAACTCCTCAAGCGGCAGCGCCCGCTGCCGAGGCGCCTGCTGCTCCGGCTGAGGCGAAACCGGCAAAGGCTCCGAAGAAAACAAAAAAAGAAGCAGCGGCTCCGGCAGCAGAAGCTCCGAAGGAAAATTTCTCGCTCGATCCGAATGCCGTTGAGCCGGTCAAAATCATCAAGGCGAAGGGGAGCAAAAACGTCCACACGGGCGTCGCGCATGTGCTCGCCACTTTCAATAACACCATCGTGACGATCACTGATCAAAGCGGCGCCGTCATCGGCTGGTCGAGTGCCGGCAAAGTTGGGTTCAAAGGCTCGCGCAAAAGCACCGCTTACGCCGCGCAGATGGTCGCGCAGGATGCCTGCCGCCAGGCGATGGGTCACGGATTGAAAGAAGTCGAAGTTCGCGTCAAAGGCCCGGGCGCCGGTCGGGAATCCGCAGTCCGCGCGATGCAGGCCATCGGGCTCGAAATTACGGTCATTCGTGATGTCACTCCGATTCCGCACAACGGCTGCCGGCCGCCCAAACAGCGTCGCGTCTGAGTTTACCAAAGTTTAACACATAGAAAATGGCACGTTACACAGGTCCCAAAACCAGAATCAGCCGCCGCTTCGGCGTCGCAATCTTCGGTCCGTCAAAAGCGCTCGAGCGCAAAAATTACGGCCCCGGCATTCACGGCCCGAAAGGCTCGCGTCGCAAGCAGTCGGAATACGCCGTCGCGCTCGCCGAAAAGCAAAAACTGCGTTATCAATATGGTCTGCTCGAGCGGCAGTTCCGCCGGTATTTCCAGACTGCGCTGACGCGCCGCGGCGTGACGGGCGAGATCCTTTTGCAACTTCTCGAGACGAGGCTCGACAATGTCGTTTACCGTCTTGGATTCGCCAACTCGCGCAATGCCGCGCGCCAGATGGTTTCGCACGGGCACGTCGCCGTGAATGGCAGGAAGGTCGACGTCTCCTCGTTCAATGTGAAACCGAACGACACGATCACCGTGAAGGACAAACCTGGCTCGCGTCGTCTCGCAGCGAAAAATATTGAGCTGACGCAGATCGCGCCGGTGCCGGATTGGCTCGTCGCGGACAAGGAAAATTTCAGCGGCAAAGTTTCCCGCATTCCGACTCGCGAGGAGATCGCGCCGATCGTGAACGAGCAGCTCATCGTCGAGCTTTACTCGCGCTAAAACAGCGCGGCAAATTTACAAAAGCGGCGACTTTCGGGTCGCCGCTTTTTTATTTTGTCTCGAGAAACTCGAGCGCTTTGTCGTAGCTGCAACGCTCCAGAAAATGCCGCAGCCGCGGATTTGCATCGCTCGGAAGATTGGCTTCGAGTTCTGCGATTTTTTCCGACACGGCCTTCAATCTGTCGAGATGAGCGGCGGCGTCGCGTTCACGAAATTCGCGATCGGCGATGATGCTCAAGCGCTCGCGGAGCGCGGCGGCGAGCTGTTCGTGCAGGGGATCGGACTTCATTGGCGAAACAAAGTCGATGATGTGACGGGACGTGTCTAGCGGATCAAAGTTCAGCGCGGCTTCAAAATCGGTGAGCCGAGCCAGAACGGATCTGCGACGCCGCGCCGATAGGCATCGAGCGCCTCGGGCGTGGAATTGACGCGCAGGTTGCTGTAGGTGTCGTCTTCATTCTGCCAGCGTTCGTGCCAGAAAATCGCCGCTTTCAAGCGCGGATATTTTTTCATCGATTCGAAGGCTTCGTTGATGAAATTCGACTTGCTGCCAAACTTCGAGAATTCGCCGATGCCCCATTCTGCGAGCATGATCGGCTTCGTCGGATCGAGCTGCGCGAGCTCTTTGTAAGGCCAATCGAGCAACGGCGGAAACGGCGACCAGCGATCCTCGAAGTATTGCTGCCCGTAAACGCTCAGTCCCATCCAGTCGACATAATCGGGCCCCGGATAATAGCTCGCGGCGTAATTCCAACTGTCCTGCGGATAGGAATAATTCATCATGTGAAACACCCAGAGCACATTGTGAGCGCCACGCGCGCGAACGCGATCGACGACGTGGCGGTAGGCTTTTTTGTATGTTTCCGGCCCCTCGTATTGCTGCGGGTTCGTATTCGGAATCAAAGTTTTCGCACCGTAGAAATGGCCGGACCACGGGAACCATGTGCCGTTGGCTTCATTGGCAAACGAAACAAAAAAGGGTTGTTTGAATGCGGCGGCGGCGTCGCCCCACTTGTCGATGTAGGCGTCCCATTTTCCCGCGATGATGCTCGTCAGCGAAAATTTGTCGGGACCTTTGTCCTCTTCGTAGGGCTGATCCCATGGCGACCAGAAGACAAGGGGAACTGAGCCGTGACGCCAGATGAGCTGGAGGTTCGCTGTGGGAAAAGTTTGCTGACCCCAGTAGCTCGACGAAGCGACGATCGCCTGGTGTTTGCCGACGAGTTTTTCAAAATCCTCGATTTGCTCGATCGTCACATCGTCTTCGGTGTCGCCGAAATCCACGTAGGCGCCGGTGTAGGCGCCTTTGTCGGGAACGATGAGTTGCTGCGGCGTGTTTGGATCGGCCGGCGGCGGGGCAACTTTTTCGCACGCGCCGAGGGCGCCGAGAAGGATGACGGCGAGAAAGCGTTTCATTTTTTCAAGCACGCACGGGCAGGGAAGCGGTCCGCTCGAGTTTGCCCCACGTGACCCACGCGCCTTTGATCGCCTTATAAAGGGCGCGCCAGATGACCCAGCTCAGCAGTGGGCGATAAATCAGGCGCATGGGCAGGATGATCCAGGCTTTGCGCAGTTTTTCGCCGTCGAGCCAGCACGCCATCAGCGCGAGCAGCAAATCGGTGATGAGGAACGTGACGAAGTAAATCCACATCGCGCCGCCGCCGCCGCTGGTGAGTGAAAAGATCAGCAGCACATCGACGATCGGAGTGATGGCGACGAGGATGATCTGGAAAAACCAGACGCTCGGGAGGCTGAACCAGCCGAGCGCTTTGTATTGCGGGTTGAAAAAGAGGTCGCGGTGTTTCCAAAGACATTGCAGCGTGCCGAACGCCCAGCGGAAGCGCTGCTTCGCGAGCGAGAGCATTGATTCCGGCGCTTCCGTCCATGCATTCGCATCCGACGCATAGGCGATGCGATAGTTTTTTTTGTGCAGGCTCAGCGTCAGGTCAGTGTCCTCCGCGAGCGTGTCCAGCGAAAAGCCGCCGGCTTCGATGAGCGCTTTTTTGCGCAGCGAACTGACTGCGCCGGGAGCGACGGTGATGCAGTTCCACTGCGCGTAAGCGCGACGGTCGAGATTAAACCCGCAAATGTATTCGAGCGATTGGCAGCGCGCGATGAATGACCGGAGATTGCCGACTTTTGCGTGACCGGAGACTGCGCCGACTTTTGGATCATGCAGCGGCTGCACGAGTTCCCGTAGCGTTGCGCGATCGAAATGCGTGTCGGCATCGAGAAAAACGAGAACCTCGTGTTCGGCCAAATCCGCGCCGGTGCGGAGCGCTTGCGATTTGCCGCCGTTCGGCTGCTGCACGAGGCGAATGCGCTTGTTGATGAATGCAGCTTTGCGCACCTCATCAGCGGTGGCATCCGTCGAACCGTCGTCGATCACGAGCACTTCATATTCGCCGGGATAATCGGTATCGGTCACCGAGCGCAACGTTGCCTGGATAACTTTGTCTTCATTGTATGCGGCCATGATGATGCTGATCGGCGGCGCAAACACCTGCACGGAAGGATCGACTTTTTTGCGGTGATGCCTCGACGCGAGCACTGCCACGAGCAGCGTGCGCAATGCGATCAAGCCCGTCGCCGCGATCATGAAAGCCCATGTAAATTGCTCGATACCGTGCCAGATACGAAAGCCGACGCCGGTAACGAAGCGCGTGAGCGGATCAGCATCGCGTTTAACAACTGGCATCAGATCGTCATGCGGGATATTCAGCAGCTCGCTCAGCGAAACAATGCGATCGCCGCGAGTTTGCAACCAGTCGATGATCTTCGGCAAAGCTTCCACGGTCTGCTGCCGATTCCCGCCGGCGTCGTGCAAAAGCAAAATGCTTCCGTCGCGCCTCAGCTCCTTCACGCGGTCCACGATCACGTCCGTGCCCGGCCGCGCCCAATCTTCCGGGTCGATTTTTTCGAGCACGATCAAATAGCCGAGTTCATCCTGCACGAGCTTGAGCGGCTCCAATTCCTCGAGTGTGCTCGGCGTCGAATCCGCGTTGTAAGGCGGGCGAAAAAGCGTCGTCGAATGGCCAGTGATGCTTTCGATCAGCCGCTGCGTCGCGTTGAGCTCGATGCGGATTTGCTGCTCGCTGATCTCCGCGAGATTGGAATGCGTGTAGGTGTGGTTGCCAATTTCATGCCCCTCCGCGACGATGCGCCGCACGAGATTCGGATATTGCTCCGCTTGCGTGCCGAGCAAAAAGAACGCCGCCTTCACTCCGCGCGCCTTTAGGATATCGAGGATCTTCGGCGTCCACGTCGGATCTGGTCCGTCATCAAAAGTCAGCGCGACTTCGTGCTCACCGCCGGCGCCTTGGTGATACAAAATCGGATACGTCGGAAAGCCACGGTTCGGATCGGGATCGTTTGGATAACTCTCGATGAAGCGGCCGCCTTTTTTCTCCGGCTGAATGTCCCGCACACCGTTGTTGTGCGTGTCGTCGACAGTAACGATTTCACCTTCGCCGACGTTCGTCACCGTGTCGGAGCTCGACATGTGATCGAGCTGCTGAAGATTCGCGGCCGAAACTTGATCGAGATTTTTCCACGAGAGCACGTCCCAAATTTGTGGATCTTCCGTGCCGAGCCGGCCGATCGCGACGCCGCCAAGTTGCGCCCAGCGCACCGCGCGGAGCTGATTTAAAAAAGTCGCGGCATCGAGAAACCAGACGCTGTGGTCGCCCTGCGGCTCTTGATAGAAGTAAAACGGATTATAACTAGGTGTTTTCGCGTCAACTTGTTGCAAACCCGCATAACTCGCGCGGCTCATCGCATCGCAAAACGAAATCGTCTCCGCTTTTTTTCGCGAGCTGAGCCAATCATAGCCATACGCGCCGATCGCGCCGATCCATTGGTCGGATTCGCCGTAGGCGTTGATGACCTGCAACCAGCCCTCGAACCAATCCTGCGACGCGAGCGGTCCGGGCGAATCCTCCTCCGAAGTTTCGTCGTAAAGCATCGCTACGAAATGGTCGACATGATCCGTCAGCGCCTCGAGATCGTAGACTTCAAACTCATCGCCCATCGGCACCTCGAGCCAAAGTTCCTTGTCGACCGCATGCAGCGCGTCCGAAATTTTCGAAAGCAGAAGCGTAAACTGTTTTTGATACGCGGGATCAAGCTGCTCCCAATCGATCACGACGCCGCCGGCCTTCGCCTCGGTCAGCGCTTTGAGCAGATCGACGATGAATTTTTCGCGCCGCTCGGGCGGGCCGTTTGCGAGATTTTCCACCGCTTCCGGCTGCCAAATGCTTTCGCGCAGATTGTTTAACAACGGCATGAGCACCAATCCCTTCGCTGCCGCGAGCCTCGCCACGCGGACATCTTCCTCGATGTGCAGCGTGCCGGCGCCATCCACGAGCGACATCCACTCCGGACAAACGTGCGTGAGTTGGCTCGCGTGCGCCTCGAGCGAATTGTAGCTGTTCGGATCCCAATCCACATAAAAGCCCATGCGGATTTCCGAGAACTTTCGCGGCTTTGGATGCAGTTGCGCGCGCAGTTTCGCCATCCGTTCCTGCGCCAGTGTCTTCGGGTAAAACTTCTGCCACGTCACGTCCTTCGCGGGAGAGGCCGATGCCACCGGAGCCTGTTGCTGAAAGGCTTTCAGCTGACCTTTCAATTTCCGCACCGACGCCGGCAGCCGCAATTCCGGCCGCACAAAAAGCGCCTCGACGAAGCAGACGACGGCGATGAAAAGCAGGACGCCGCCGAGCAGCAGCGCGAGCCGGAGACGCGGCCAGCGCTTCCCATTCGGATCGAGAAAAATGAACGGAGTTCCGCGATCGCCGGGGTCCATCGTTCTCTACGCCGCGCGGTCGAAGTGGAAAAACTCGTGCGCGTTTCGGGTCGTCTGTTGCGCGATTTGGTCGAGCGTCACGCCACGCAGCGCGGCAATTTTTTCCGCGACCTGCCGCGTGTGCGCCGGCTCGCACCGCTGGCTGCGAAAAGGCACCGGCGCAAGATACGGGCAATCGGTCTCGACCATGAAATCGCTCGCGCCCACCTGCGCCGCGCACGCCTGCACGATCGGCGCGTTTTTAAAAGTGACGATCCCGGTGAAAGAAACCATGTGTCCGAGACGGATCACCCGCTGCGCTTGTTCAAACGTATTGCCGAAGCAGTGAAAAACTCCGCGCACTTTGCCGGTGTATTTTTCCAAAATCGCCAGCGTCTCGTCCCACGCCGCGCGCTGGTGAATCACGACGTTCAAACCGAGCTCCGCCGCGAGATCGAGCTGCTGCTCGAAGAGCGCCGCCTGCGCCGATTTGTAAGCGCCGTCGCGGATTTCCGCCGCGATTTGACGCGGGTCGTTCAACGGCATTTCCGCCAGCCACGCCGGCTTTGGGTTTAAAATTACCGCGCTCGGCAGCCGATGAAAGTCGAGCCCCGTCTCGCCGATCGCCACGACGCGGGGGCTTTGCGCCAATTCCCGCAAAGGCGTCAGCACATCGGCGGCCGCTTCCTCCGCCGAAGTCGGATGAACGCCAATCACCGCAAAAATATTCGGATGCGCCTCTGCCAGCGCGACCGCGCGGCGGCTGCTTTCCACCGAAGTGCCGATTGTCACGACCCGCTCCACGCCCGCGGCGTGCGCCCGTGCGAGCACCTCGGAAAAATCTGCGGCAAAATCCGGATAATCGAGATGAGCGTGCGTGTCGATGATCACACGCCTACCCCAAATCCTGCGCGGTCACCGACGTCTGCTCCCGGCTGGCGAGCAATCGCGCCTGCGAGATCACGCGCGGCGTATCGTCGTCAAAACGGTAGCCGTAGCAGTTCGGGCACATCGCCACGCGCTCGGAGACAATCGACTCACACCCTTCGCAAATCTTGAAGTCTTGCGCCTTGGCGATGATCTTTTCCGCGCGCGCGACGCGGTCGGCAAAAGGAGGAATTTCCATGGAAGCGGATGCGCACTCTACCACACGCCGCGACACTAGCAAGGTTGCAGCTTTGGCAGAAAGCCGCGCGGATTTCGCTGGCGCGTGCGGGTTCGCACGGCGATGGTGCGCGTTCCCAATGCGCGCCCTCTTTTGTCTCGGGATTTTTTTTCTGGCGGGCTGTGCCACACATCAGCGGCAGCCGAAGTTTGACACCAACGATTCGGCGGCGGAGGACCGGAAGTTTTTTTGGGGCGAATGGTGGCACTCTGCGCCGTCGGAGGATGACGCGGAAGACAAGCGCTTTTTCTACGGCGGCTCGCAATTCCACTGACGACAAAGTCTGCGAAGGATCCCGCGCTGCACGATCAAGCGCGCGCAACGACTGCGGAAAATGCGCATCCGTTTTTTGCAAAACGCCGTATCATTCACGATGAAAATTTTGCTCGCGGCGGTGGCGGCTTTCGCCACGATGCTGACGACTGCCTGCTCCGAGGATCACGCCATGAATGACAAGCCCGCTCCCATGCCAAAAGTGCCGCCGGGCGCGGAGGTCGCGACGCTCGCCGCCGGTTGTTTCTGGTGCACCGAGGCGGTCTTTCAGCAAATTCCCGGCGTGATTTCTGTGACCTCGGGCTACACGGGCGGCTCGGTCCCGAATCCAAGTTACGAGCAGGTGTGCAACGGCGACACCGGGTTTGCGGAGGCTGCGGAGATTGTGTTCGATCCGAAGAAACTTTCGTTCGGGAAATTGCTCGAGACTTTTTGGAAAATGCACGACCCGACCACGCTCAACCGCCAGGGCGCCGACAGCGGCACGCAATATCGCTCAGCGATTTTTTACCACAGCGATGCGCAAAAGGCCGAGGCTGAGAAATCGAAGGCTGAGGCGCAGCCGGATTTCAATAGCCCAATCGTCACGGAGATCACAAAGGCAGGCTCCTTTTATCCGGCGGAAAACTACCACCAGGATTATTACAAGCAGAACAAGAACCGGAATCCGTATTGCCGGATGGTGATTCAGCCGAAGCTCGAGAAGCTCGGGCTGGAGCACTAGCGGAACTTCTTCGGGCGGCTACGCGCGCTCTTTGTGAAAAATCCGCGTCGCAGCGCTGGCGATGGCAAATCCCGCGCCGGCCAAAAGCGCGATTTCGAGCGGCTTTAAGCCGGTCGGCTGATCTTCAGTAAAGTTCTGCTCGGGGAAATTTCCGGACGGGCCATTCGGGCCAGTTTCGCGCGCCATTTTCAAAATTTGCGCAGTGTGGAGAGCGCGCCGGTTGGTGAGTTGTTCAATCTGCTCGCGGCAGGAAAATCCATCGGCGATGATGAGCGTATCTTTGCCCGCTTCGCGCACCGCCGGCAGCAGCACGCGCTCGCCGCACGCCTTTGAAACTTCGTATTTGTCGGCCTCGAATCCGAACGAGCCAGCCATGCCGCAGCAGCCCGTGTCGGGCATCTCGCAGTCGAGCCCGATCTGGTCGAGCAGCTTTTCCTCGCACGCCATCTTCATCACCGCTTTGTGATGGCAGTGGCCGTGCACGACCGCTTTGCGCAGAAGCCGCGGCGGATGATAATCGGGCGCTTTTTTCTCCAAAAATTCGCTGAGCATGTAGGTCTGTTCCTTGAGCCGTTTCGCGTCGATGTCGTGTGGGAAAAGGTTGCAGAGCTCGTCGCGGAAAACGGCCACACAGCTTGGTTCCAAGCCGACGACCGGCGTGCCGGCGCGGATTTCCTCGCGCAAGGCGCCGAGGATTTGCTTGAGCAATTTTTCCGCGAGATCGAGAAAACCGAAATCGTAAAGCGGGCGTCCGCAGCAGAGGGATTCGCGCGGGACGATGACGTGAAATCCGGCGTCTTCGAGCACCTCGCACGCGTCTTTCGCGGCGGCGGGCAGCAGGTAGTTGTTGAACGTGTCGGCCCAAAGAATCACGCGCGGTTTGTCGTTCGCGGGGCGTTGCGGTCGTTTGAAAAACCAAGCCTTAAAAGTCTCGGTCGCAAATCGCGGCATGTGCCGCTCCTGCGCGATTCCGCCGAGCGCTTTCGCGACGGTCGCTAACGGCTCAGTTTGCGTAAAAAAGTTGACGATGTTTGGAATGCGCGACGCGACGCGCGCCCACCAGTAAATCAGCCCCATCGAATACGCCGGCCTCGGCCGCAGCCGACCTTCGTAGTAGTGCGACAAAAACTCAGCCTTGTAGGTCGCCATGTCCACATTCACCGGGCAATCGGCCTTGCAGCCTTTGCACGCGAGGCAGAGATCGAGCGCGTCTTTGACCGCATCATCGTGCCAGCCATTTTTGCCGATGACCTCGCCGCGGAGCATTTCAAAAAGCAGCCGCTCACGTCCGCGTGTCGTATCTTTTTCCTCGCGTGTGACCATGAAGCTCGGGCACATCGTGCCGCCTTCGAGCCGCCGGCATTTGCCCACGCCGACGCAACGCAGAGCCGCACGTGCGAAGCTGCCTTGATCGTCGGGATAGCTGAAATGCGTCTTCGGCTCGCGCGGATTGTAATCGGTGCCGAGGCGGAGATTTTCGAGGATCGGATAAGCCTCGATCACTTTACCGGGATTCATTTTCCACTGCGGATCCCAAATGGTTTTAAATTCGCGGAACGCCTGCATGATTTCCGCGCCATACATTTTCGGCAGCAGCTCGGCGCGCGATTGGCCGTCGCCATGCTCGCCGGAAAGTGTGCCGCCAAAACTCAGCACGAGATCGGCGGCCTCGGAGACGAACTCTCGATATTTCACGAGCCCTTTTTCCGTCTGCAAATCGAACGGAATGCGGCAGTGAATGCAACCCTGCCCGAAGTGTCCGTAGAGCGAAGCCTTGTAATCAAATTTGAGGAAGAGATCGCGCAGTTTGCGCAGATACGGGCCGACTTGTGTCGGCGGCACCGCGCTGTCTTCCCAGCCCGGCCACGCGTCCGGCAGGCCCGGCACGAAAGCCGTCGCGCCGAGTCCTGATTCGCGGATTTCCCACAGCTTGTCCTCGTGTTCCTTGTCGTCAAAAAGTTTCATGCTCGGCGCATTCGGCTTGCCTTTTAAAATGGCCATCACCTCTCGCGCTTTCGCATCCGATTCCTCCTTCGTGTCGCCGCCAAATTCGACCAGCAGCCAGCCTTTTCCTTCGGGCAGCAACTGGATGTCGCCCGGATGCAAGCCGGTTTTTTTCATGTAGCCGATGAGCGTGTCGTCGAGGCCTTCGAGGCCCGTCGGCTTGTGCTCGAAAATCTCCGGCGCATGATCGCCCGCCTCATAGACATCCTTGTAGCCAAGCACGAGCAGGCTGCGCGCTTTTGGATTGTGAATCAGATGCATCGTCGCCTCGAGCACGGTGACGAGCGTCCCTTCGCTGCCGACCAAAGCGCGCGCGACGTTGAAGCCGTTTTCGGGTAAAAGATCGGGAAGGTTGTAGCCCGAGACGCGGCGTGGAATGTCGGGGAATTTTTCGCGAATCATCGGCGCGTATTTGTCGCGCAGCGCTTTCATTTTTCCGTAAATCTCGCCGCGACGTCCGCCCTCGCGGATGATGCTTTCGAGCTCCTCCTCGCTCGTCGGGCCGACGCGTATTTGCAATCCATCGTAGGTCAAAATTTCCAGCTCGTGCGTGTTGTCGGAAGTGCGCGCGCCGGGGCCGAGGAACTGCGCCATCACGGAATGCACGCCGCACGAATTGTTGCCGATCATCCCGCCGAGCGTGCAGTGCGAATGCGTGGAAGGATCGGGGCCAAACGTCAGCCCATATTGATTGGCGGCCGCTTTCAGTTGATCGCAAATGCAACCCGGCTCGACGCGCCCGAGCTTCCGCGCCGCGTCAATCTCGATCACCTTGTTGAAATATTTCGACATGTCGATGATGACCGAAACGTTGCAACATTGACCCGCAAGACTGGTCCCGCAGCCGCGCCCGGTGATCGGCGCGCCAAAACTCCGCGCGACCTCGATCGCGCCGATCACATCGTCCTTGCTGCGCGGCACCACGACGCCAATCGGCGTCTGGCGATAGTTCGAGCCGTCCGTCGCATAAAGCGCGCGGCTGCCGTCATCGAAACGGACTTCGCCGGAGATGCGTTTTCGCATTTCCATCGGCAGCGTCCACGCGTCGGCGTGGGAAAGATCGGCCGCTCCCGGCGGTCGCATCGTGGTGTTCTCCGGCAAAACTTTTCCACCGGCTTCCATCGTTGCTGGTTTCATAAAGTGCGGATCGTTATTCTTCGATTTCGTGGAGCGCGAGCCAGAGCCCGAACGCCACTTCGGCGATCGCGCAAACCCGCGTCGCCTCGCGGTGCTCGGCAAAAAATTTCACAATTTCGCGATGGAATTTCGGGCCGACATTCCAAAAGCGCGCGTAACGCGTCGGCCGCAGCAGGCCGACAACTCCTTCGCCGATCAGGAAAAGCGCGAGGATTTCCAAGCCGCGACTGGTGATGGTGTGTGTTTTCATATTTTGATGCGATAACGCTCGGCGTCGGCGCGTTTGAATTCGATGCCGAGTCCGGGACGCGACGGATCGGGATACATCGCGCCGCTGCGCGGCTCGAGGAAGCCGTCAAAAAACATTCGCTCGATGCGCGCGTGATCGTGAAAAAATTCCCCGTGCCGCAGATTCGGAGCTGCGCAACCGACGTGCGCCGTTTGTGTCGGCGCGCAATGCGCAGAGACGGGAATTTCAAATGCGTCACACACCGCGCTCGCCGCGAGAAATCCGGTGATGCCGCCGCAGCGCGTCGTGTCGGGCATTGCCACATCCACTGCGCCGGCTTCGAGCATCGCGCGAAAATACGCGGGCTCGTAGCCATATTCGCCATCGGCCACATCCATCGCCGCCGGGCCGCGTTCGCGCAGCCAGCGCATGCCCGCGCGATCCTCGGACGCGAGCGGTTGCTCCATCCAGATCGCGTCAAAATCTTCCGCGAAAATTTCCATGAAATGCAGCGCCTGCTTCCGGTCGTAAGCGCTGTTCGCATCGACAAAAAGTTCGGTCTCCGCACCGATCGCTTCGCGCGCCGCGCGGACGCGCTCGATGTCGCGCGCGGGCTCGCGTCCGACTTTCATTTTCACGCGCGGAATTCCCTCTTCGACCCAGCCGCTCAATTGCTCGCGAAGTTTTTCATCCGAATAACTTGTGAAACCGCCGCTGCCGTAAATCGGATATTCATCGCGCACCGCGCCGAGCAATTTGAAAAGCGGCATGTCGAGCAACTTTGCCTTCAAATCCCACAGCGCGTTATCGACCGCCGAAATCGCCATCGCGCAAATTCCCGCGCGGCCGAGATTGCGCACTTCACGCACCATCGCCGAGTGCAAGCGCGCAATGTCGAGCGCGTCGGAATTTTTCACCAAGGGCGCGAGGATGCTCGTGATCACGCCCGCTGTCGCCGCATCGGCGTAGCTGTAGCCGATGCCAGTTTTTCCCGCGGTGGAAATTTCCACCAGCACCATCGTCGTCTTGTCCCACGCGACGGTGCCATCCGACTCCGGCTGATCCGTTGGGACCGTGTATCCCGAAACGTCCACTCGTTTGATTCTGGCCGAACGTCTCGCTTGATTCTGCCGCTCGTCGCCTACAGTGACGTGCGGAGAAGCGCTCATTTCGAATGCGGCAAAAAGCTTTGCAGCAGATCTTTCATCGAGCCGCGCAACATCGCCGCCGAATCCGGATCGGACATCAACGCAATGTTGAAATTCGCAGCCTGCTTCAACGTGATATGTGGCGGCAGCGTTGGCACTTCCGGATCGGTCATCGCTTCGACCACGACCGGTCGCCGCGCCGCCAAAGCCTGTTCCCATGCGGGCGCGACCTCTTCGGGCTTTTCAACTTTGATGCCGATAAGCCCCAGCGATTCCGCATAGCGAGCGAACGGAAAATCGGGCACGACTTGCGATGTCTCGTATTTCGGATCGCCCGACATCACGCGCTGCTCCCACGTCACTTGATTGAGATCGTGGTTCGCGAGCACGAGCACGATGAGCTGCGGATTGCTCCATTCTTTCCAATAATGCGCGATCGTGATGAGGCAGTTGATGCCGTTCATCAACATCGCCCCATCGCCGACCAACGCGATCACCGGCCGATCGGGAAAAGCAAACTTTGCTCCCACCGAATACGGGACGCCCGGTCCCATCGTCGCGAGATTTCCCGAGAGCGACGCCATCATGCCGCGCCGCACCTTCAGGTCGCGCGCGAACCAATTCGCCGCCGAGCCGGAGTCGCTCGTGAGAATGCAGCGGTCGGGCAACCGCGGTGAAAGCTCCCAAAAAACGTATTGGGGATTGATCGGATTCGCCGACTGCTTCGCACGCGCCTCGAGCACTTCCCACCAGTCTTTGATGTTCGCCTCGATCGACTTTCGCCACGTGCGGTCTTCCTTTCGCTGGAGCATCGGGATGAGGGCGCGCAACGTTTCGACGCTGTCGCCGACAAGGTTGATTTCCATCGGGTAACGGATGCCGATCATTTTTCCGTCGATGTCGATTTGCACGCCGCGAGCCTGACCTTCTTTCGGCAAAAACTCCGAATACGGAAAGCTCGATCCGACCATCAACAATGTGTCGCACTCCGTCATCATGTCATAGCTCGGTTTGCTGCCGAGCAATCCCGATGGGACCGGTGCAGCCCGGCGCTTCGTCCGGCACGGCCGCTTTGCCGAGCAATGCTTTCGCGATGCCCGCGCCGAGCAGTTCAGCGACTTGCATCACCTCGTCAGTCGCGCTGAGTGCGCCCGCGCCGACGAGCATCGCCACTTTTTTTCCTGCGTTCAAAATGTCTGCGGCTTTGCGCAAATCACTCTCGGTCGGGACAACGCGCGGCGTGCAAATGCCGACGCCCGAATGCACCGTGCCGTGCGCGCGCGGCGGTTCCACGACCGCAGGCATTTCCTGAATATCGTTTGGAATGATGAGGCAGGTCACCGTGCGTTCGACCTTCGCGATGCGGATTGCGCGATCGACGAGATGCCGGATCTGCACCGGCGACGACGCCATGTGAACGTAATCGCCGGCGACATCTTTGAAGAGTGAAACGAGATCGACCTCCTGCTGATAATTGCCGCCGAGTGCCGCGCGCGCTTGCTGGCCGACGATCGCGACCACCGGCTGGTGATCCATTTTTGCGTCGTAAAGTCCGTTCAGCAGATGAATCGCGCCGGGCCCGCTGGTCGCGAGACAGACGCCGACTTCGCCGGTGAACTTTGCGTGCGCGCATGCCATGAACGCCGACAGTTCCTCGTGGCGCACTTGCACATATTCGATTTTGTCACCCGCGCGATCGATCGCGCCGATGATGCCGTTGATGCCATCTCCGGGAAAGCCGAAGATCCGTTTGATGCCCCATTCATTGATGCGACGGAGCAAAAAGTCGCTTGTAGTTTCGCTCATAAAAAACGTCGTCCTGCGACGGGAAGGCCACAAAGTATCGCGGACGGTCGCGCGATCGGGCGCATTCGTTTAGTCCCTAGATCGGCATCAGCCTTTTCCCGTGTGGCAGAAAAAACGCGCGAGAAAATCTTGTGAACGAAAACAAAGTTGTCGGGTCGTGAAGCTGCGCAGCGAGAGGCGCGGTTGCCTTTCTGCTGTCCGCGCATATCGTGCCTTCCAGTGATCTCCCGCTTCCGATTTCCCGTCTGCGCGGTGTTTGGAATCGTGGGCGGATTTTTTCAAATCGCACGTTCGCGAGGACAAAATGCGGGCACGGTTTTATGAATATTTCCGAGCCGTTCATCCGTCGGCCGGTGGGAACTTTGTTGCTCTCCGCGGGTTTGTTTTTGCTCGGCTGCGTCGCGTATTATTTCTTGCCGGTCGCGCCGCTGCCGCACGTCGATTTTCCGATGGTCTCAGTGAATGCGTCGCTGCCTGGCGCGGATCCGGAAACCGTCGCGTCGTCACTCGCTGCGCCGCTGGAGCGGCGGATCAGCCAGATCTCCGGCGTGTCGGAATTGACTTCCGTGAGCTCGCTCGGCGGCTGCTCTATCAACGTCCAGTTTGATTTGAACCGAGACGTGAACGGCGCGGCGCGCGATGTGCAGGCTGCGATCAACGCGGCCGCGAGTGAGCTGCCGATCAATCTTCCCGCGCCGCCGACTTATCGCAAAGTGAATCCGGCGGATGCGCCGATCATGGTGCTCGCGATGACGAGCGACACGCGTGCGCCGACGGAAGTTTTTCAATATGCGGATGAGATCATCGGACAGCGCTTGAGCCAGGTCGAGGGCGTGAGCCAGGTCATCATCAACGGCGCGGAAAAATCCGCGGTGCGTGTGCAGATGAATCCCGCGGCGCTCGCTTCGGCCAATCTCAGCCTCGAAGATGTGCGCACTTTTTTGAGCCAGGTGAATGTCGATTTGCCGAAAGGCAGCGTCGATGGCGACCAGGCCAGTTACGCGATCTACTCGAACGATCAGCTCAGCAGCGCCGCGCAATATCAGCATCTAATCTTGGCGCAAAAAAAAGGGACGCCAATGATGCTGAGCTCGTTCGGCCACATCATCGAGGGCGTGGAGAATACGCGACTGGCCGGCTGGGCTGGGACGAAGCCGGCGGTGCTGCTGATCGTGTTTAAACAACCAAATGCGAATGTCATCGCCACGGTCGATCGCATCCGCGCGGCGCTCCCGCAGACGGAAAAATGGTTGCCGCCCAGCGTCAAAGTTTCGCTCATCAGCGACCGCACAATCACGATCCGCTCGTCGGTTGAAGAAGTGCAATTTTCGCTGCTGCTCTCCATCGCGCTGGTCGTGATGGTGATCTTCCTTTTTTTGCGCCGCTTCTGGCCGACTTTGATCGCGAGCGTGACGGTGCCGCTCTCGCTCGCCGGGACATTCGGCGTGATGTATCTGTGCGGCTACACCCTCGATAATCTTTCGCTGATGGCGGTGACGATTTCCGTCGGCTTCGTCGTGGATGACGCGATTGTCGTAATCGAAAACGTTTTTCGCTTCGTTGAACAAGGTGATACGTCGATGGAAGCCGCGTTGAAAGGTGCGCGGCAGATCGGTTTTACGATCGTCTCAATCAGTCTGTCGCTCGTCGCGGTCTTCATCCCGCTGCTCTTGATGGGCGGATTGATCGGCCGGCTTTTTCACGAATTTGCCGTGACGCTGAGCGCCGCGATTCTCGTCTCCGGCGTGATCTCGCTCACGCTCACGCCGATGATGTGCTCGCACTTTTTGAAACCGGAAAAAGCGCACGCGCGCAAAAAACAAGGGATCGTGCAGCGGCTGAGCGAGCGGGGATTTGACTGGCTGCTCGGCCATTATGAAACGTGCTTGAGATGGGTGCTGCGGCACCAGGCGTTCATGCTGCTGGTCGCGCTGCTCACGCTGTTCGCGACGCTCTGGATGTATCGCGTGGTGCCGAAAGGATTTTTTCCGCAGCAGGACACGGGAATGATGATGGGGATCACCGAGGCGTCGCAGGATATTTCATTTGCCGCGATGGAAAAACTGCAGAGCGAGGTCGCGCAAATCGTGCTGTCGGATCCGGCGGTGCAGACGCTCGGCTCGTTCATCGGAAGCGGCAACGGAAGCTCGACCGTGAACAACGGCCGGATGTTCATTTCGCTAAAGCCTTTGTCTGAGCGGGATGTAAAAGCCGACGAAGTGATCGCGCGGCTTCGGCGCAAACTCGCGCACGTGCAGGGCATTAGCCTTTTTCTGCAAGCGATGCAGGACATCCGTGTCGGCGGGCGCATGAGCAAAGCGCAGTTCCAATACGCGCTGCAAAGTGGAAATCTCGACGAGCTGAATCAATGGACGCCGAAGCTCGTGGATCGGCTGCGGCAAATTCCGCAGCTCAAGGATGTGACGAGCGACCAGCAGACAAGCGGATTGCAGACGAACGTGGTCGTTGATCGCGACGCCGCAGCGCGGCTCGGCCTTTCACCGACGGATGTGGACAACACGATTTACGACGCCTTTGGACAGCGCCAGGTCTCGACGATTTACGAGCGCTACAATCAGCACCACGTGATCCTCGAGGTCGATCCGGCGTATCAGCGGACGCCGTCGTCGCTGGAGAAAATTTTTGTTCGCACGAGCAATAACACGCAAGTGCCGCTCGCGGCGGTCGCGCATTTTCAAACGTCAAATGCATTTCTTTCCGTGAACCACCAGGGACAATTTCCGGCGGTCACCGTTTCCTTTAATCTGGCACCCGGCGTTTCGCTTGGCGAAGCCACCGCTCTCGTCGAAGAGGCAAAGCGTGAAATCCACATGCCGGGCGAGATCCTCGGCAGCTTCCAAGGGACCGCGCAGGTTTTCCAGTCGTCGCTCGCGAGCACGCCGCTGCTCATCATCGCCGCGCTGGTCACCGTCTACGTCGTGCTCGGGATGCTTTACGAAAGCCTCATCCATCCGATCACGATTCTCTCCACGCTGCCCAGCGCCGGCCTCGGCGCACTGCTCGCGCTGATGCTTTGCGGCACAGATTTGTCGCTCGTCTCATTCATCGGAATCATTCTGCTCATGGGCATCGTGAAGAAGAACGCGATCATGATGATCGACTTCGCGCTCGAGGCGGAGCGGATCGAAAAGCTGACTCCAGAGGAGGCGATCTACAAAGCGTGCGTCATCCGTTTTCGCCCGATCATGATGACCACACTCGCTGCTATGTTTGGTGCGATCCCGCTGGCGCTCGGTCTTGGCGCCGGTGCGGAATTGCGCCAGCCGCTCGGCATCGCCGTCGTCGGCGGACTCGTTGTTTCACAAGTTCTCACACTTTTTACAACGCCGGTGATCTATCTTGCCTTTGAACATCTGCACGTGAAGTTCAGGACAGTTTTCCCCTCTCTCGCGAAAAATCCGCGCCCTGTTTTCGCGTAGCTCCTTGGTTACCGCTGCACGCGGCCCGATGCGTCACCTGCGACCAAAGTTTCGACTTCCTTGAGACTCACGAGATTGTAGTCGCCAGAGATCGAGTGCTTCAGACAGCTGGCGGCTGCTGCAAATTCCACAGCGGCCTGTGCATCCCCGCCAGTCGCCAAGCCATAAATCAATCCAGCCGCAAAGGAATCTCCTCCGCCGACGCGATCGATGATTTGAATGTCGTAACGCCGACTAAAGTGCGCCGCGCCATTGGTGAAAAAGAGAGCCGACCAACCATTGCGAGAAGCCGAATAACTTTCACGTAAAGTAATCGCGACACCCTTGAACCCAAACCGCTCGGTAAGTTTTTGCGCAACTTCGATGTAGCGTTCCTTGTCAATCTCGCCTGCTTCCACGTGAGCGCCCGCGGCCTTGATTCCGAAAACCTTTTCCGCGTCCTCTTCGTTGGCGATGCAGTAATCCACATTCGGCGCGATCTTGCTCATGACCGCGTTCGCTTTTTCAGAGGACCAAAGCTTTTTGCGAAAGTTCAAATCGCAACTGACATTCAATCCCATCTCACGCGCCTTTGCTGCAGCTTCGAGAGTCGCGTCGGCAGCCGAATCCGACAGCGCAGGAGTGATGCCAGTGAAATGAAACCAGCCGGCATCGGTGAAAACTTCGCTCCAGGGAACTTCGCCTGGTTTGATCTGCGAGATCGCGCTGTGGGCGCGGTCGTAAAGGACATTGGAAGCGCGTTGCGACGCGCCCGACTCTAAAAAGTAGATGCCAATCCGGTCACCGCCACGAAGGATTTTCGAGGTATCCACGCCTAACCCACGAAGACCATTGATGGCATCCTGACCAAGTTCATTCTTTGGAAGCCGAGTTACAAATCTTGCCGGCAGCCCGAACTGTGAAAGAGAAACAGCGACGTTTGCCTCGCCACCTCCATAGGTCTTTTCAAGGAAGGGAGCTTGCGCGAAACGAAGTTGCCGCGGAGTAGCAAGCCGGAGCATGACTTCGCCAAAGGTGACAATAGTTTTCATGAGATTTGAGAGTTAGTTCCGCGTGGTATTGCGAGTTGCGCGAATAGTTTGCACAGCTTCGGATGCAAGCTTCGTGATCTTTGACCAGTCCTTCTTCTGAATAAGCTCTCGCGGCGCAAGCCATGAACCGCCCAGCGCGCTGATCAAAGGATCGGCTAGATACGAACCCATGTTGCCTGCATTGATTCCGCCCAGCGGGACAAATTTGACGCCAAGGTGCAGATACGGCGCCGCAGCAGCTTTGAGATAAGACAAGCCTCCGCTCGGCTCAGCAGGAAAAAACTTGAGCAGCTTGCAGCCATGTTCCAACGCAACTTCCATGTCCGTGGGAGTGACCACGCCTGGACCAAACGATAGCCCGGCTTCGCGCGCTGCAGCCAGGATGCGCGGATTAACTCCGGGCGAGACGCCGAAGGCCGCTCCGGCCTCAATCGCTTGTTTGAGTTGATCAATGGTAAGTATTGTTCCTACTCCCGCAATCATGTCGGGAACTTCAGAGCGGATGCGCATGAGCGCACCGAGTGCAGCTTCGGTGCGCAGCGTGAGTTCCATGATGTTGACACCTCCAGCCAGCAATGCTCTCGCAAGCGGCACGGAGTCCTCTTCGTTGTCGATGATCAGCACGGCGATGATGCCGCATGCCTCGATGCGCGCGGAGAGATTGGGATCGAAAGCAGGAGTCATGTCAGGCTGCAAGCGGGGGAAGGTCGAGCCAGCGCCGTTCTTCGCTGCTTTTCAAGCCGTATTCAGCGAGCTGCACTCCTTTAGCGCCTTCGAGTAAACTCCATCGAAACGGAGTATCGAGCACCACATGCTTCAAGAACAACTCCCACTGAATCTTAAAGGCATTGTCATAATGTTCCTGCTCCGGAAGTTTCGACCAGCCCTCGTAGAAGTTGATCGGCTGAGGCACGTCCGGATTCCAAGTAGGCCTCGGAGTATTTCCATAATGCTGAATCCAGACATCTCGCAGCCCCACAATCGCCGAACCTTTAGTCCCATCCACTTGCAAGGTCAGCAAATCATCACGACGCACGCGCACATTCCATGAAGAGTTAAAGTGACAGATGATTCCGTTTTCCAATTCAAAGGTGGAGTAGGCGGAGTCATCGGCCGTGCAACGATAAGGCCTGCCTTCTTCATCGATGCGCTCCGATATGTGTGTCGCAGCCAAACAGGATACTGCTTTTACCGGACCAAAAAGATTGTCCATCACATAACGCCAGTGACAAAGCATATCGACCACCATCCCGCCGCCATCTTCACGGCGATAGTTCCAGGAAGGACGTTGCGGTGGGATCGTATGTCCTTCAAAGACCCAGTATCCAAACTCTCCTCGAACGGAAATGATGTCGCCAAAGAACCCATTTTCCTTAAGTCGCATGAATTTCAGGATACCGGGCAACCAAAGCTTATCCTGGACAACGCCGTTCTTAACGCCGGCGTCGCGGCAGACCTGGTAAAGCTTGTAAGCATCTTCTGTGGTGATCGCCGTCGGCTTTTCGCAGTAGACATGCTTGCCTACCTTCGCGGCTTGTTGCACGGCTTCGAATCGACGCAGCGTGCTTTGCGAATCAAAGTAGATGGTGTAAGCCGGATCACTCATGACGCTATCTAGGTCCGTGGAGTATTTCGTCACACTCGTGCGCGAGATCAGTTCCTTGAGCTTGGTTTTGTTGCGCCCGATCAAAACCGGGTCCGGCATAATGGTCTCACTCTCGCTAATCTTGACGCCTCCCTGTTTGATGATGGCATCGATGGAGCGAAGTAGGTGCTGATTGGTGCCCATGCGCCCGGTGACACCATTCATAATCACGCCGACTGTGTGTGTTTTCATAAGTATAGTAGGAAGATGACTAGGAAGGTTTTGCCGTGCATTGTGGTTGAGCGTCCGCAGGAAGCGGAGGTGCGTCGATTCCGGCCTTGGGTAACGTGCCGTCCAACTCCTGTCGCCAATGCGCGACATCACCTGCAGGCCCATAGCAATAAATCATGCGCAGCGGAGTATCTCCGATGTTCGTAAGCTGATGGAAAACGCCGGAGGGAATGTAGACTGCCTGACCGGTAGTCAGCGTTTGACGTTCGTCTCCGAGGCACATTTCGCCTGTGCCCTCGACTACGAAGTAGATTTCTTCCTGTTCCTGATTGTGCCATGGAACCTGGCCGCCGTTTGGGTCTAGAGTAACGTTACCCATCGAGAAGTTTTGCGCCTGAACGGGAGCTACTCCTCCAATGAGGTTCTGTGTCAGCCGGCGAGCTGGGTAGCGACGGCCTTCAAGTTTGTTGAGATCGGAAATGATCATAGCTTATGAGTTGGAACTTTCGTGAAAGAACGTGTGATAACTCTTTCCATCGATAAATCTTTGCAAGTAGGTAGCGGCTTCCCGCGCATGATAATCACCCCACATGCTAGACTCACCGCAAGGAATTTTCTGGTCCGCCGGTATATAATCCCAGCCGTTCGGCCGATGATAGATGGAGTGAAGGATCAAGCCTTGATGATTTTCGTCCGTGCTGAGGTAAGGATCATCGAAAAGAGAATTTAGAACAGTCAATCCGGCTTGAAAGTAGCGTTTTCCATTCGTCTGCTCTCCATGTTGATCAAGATAGTGCCCAAGTCGCAGGAGACCTTGAGCCGCTATGGCTGCGGCCGAGCTATCCACCGGTTCGTAGTCATTGTAAGGTTCTGCGGGAAGATCCAGATAGTTTCCCAACCTATGAAGAGATGGAGCGCCAGTGTCCCAATAAGGAATGCCATCTGCGGGAGTATGTTCGAGATAGAAATTGCAAGAGGCCAGAGCGGGTTTTAGCAGCATCGCTTCGATTTTTTCGCGGCCGCCGAATTCGTCCAACTCCGCGTCCTTCAAGTCGGCGATGAACTCAAGTTCTTCAGCGTAGCCGCACATGATCCATGCCAGGCCTCTAGTCCATGTGCTGAAAGGGGAGTAGCCTTGTTGTGAGTTTGGCGCGCGATAGCTTCCATCATTCGGATTGAACAGGCTTTCATGCGCGACTCTGCCGCGGAGATCGTAGTAATCACGAGCTTCTCCATAGTAGACTGCGAAGTCTGCTGTAGTCCGCGCATGCTCCAACAAGCGTCGTAACAGCGAGATTTTAGCATCCTTTTCTCCCATGAGCAGATGGCCTAGCTTGTGCGAAAGAGCGAGTGATCGAAGTGAGCGAATAGTATCCGCGAACAAAGATTGCGGTCCGTTGAAGGAATAGATGTAACCTTCTCCGTTTGAGATCTTCGTCCAGCGGGTTGCCTGCACGGCGCCAGAGCACTTTAACGCCAGTTCGTAGCAGTTCCGCTGCCACTCGTTTTCGGGGATGCGGCCTTCGTTCATCATGCGCCATAGGTTGCCATAGGTGCTGACGTTGTTGAAGCCATGGTCGTGCACGCCGACGTGGGTGAGATGATGCGCCATCCGCGTGATGGTGCGGTCGCGTCCCAGCTTTAGAAAAGCCTCGTCGCCCGTGGCTTCGAATTGCAGGAGCGCTGAGCCGTAGACAAAGCCTTGTGTCCATTCGGTCCAGCCGCGTGCCGTATATTTTCCCTCCACGGTATACACAGGTGTCGCTTGTCCAGGCTTATCGGTCTTATCGATGGAGAGTATCTTCGGAGCGGATACTTCCCAGAGCCGGCGAATTTTTTTTGCCAGGTCACCAGGTTGTAGTGCGAAATCGATCTTGATCATGAGACCAGCTATAAACTGCGGAGGTGAAAGCCTCCGTCGATGTTAATGATGTCGCCGGTAGAAAAAGGAAAGTGTCCGGAGATGATGGCTTCGACAGCCTTGCTGAGATCATCAGGAGCGCCCCAGCGTCTCTGCGGGACCAACCCGGCCTTTATCAACGCATCGTATTTATCTTTGACGCCGGAAGTCATATCGGTGGCCATGATGCCCGGACGCAGTTCCATGACTTGAATGCCTTCCGCCGCGAGCCTGTTCGCCCATAGCTGTGTTGCCATGGCGAGGCCTGCCTTTGAGATACAATATTCGCCGCGGTTGAGCGATGGGACTGCCGCGGAGAGCGATGAGACAAAGATGAGCTTGTAGCCAGCCGGGAGTAGACTTTGACCCGGATGTTTCAGCCAATGGCGCGCGACGAGTTGGGAAAGGAAGTAAGGTCCTTTCAAGTTCACATCGATGACTTCATCGAAGACCGTTTCGTTCGCTTCCGTAATATCGGCGCGCTCGCGAGGGGCAATGCCGGCGTTGTTGATGAGCGCGTCGATGCGGCCGAGCGCGGCGAGCGTTTTTTTAAAAACCTCGCGCCGCCCTTCGTCAGTGCCGATGTTGCCGGAAACTGTGGGAAAACGCTGCGCAGTATCGATCGCCTGCCCGGCACACGCAGCTGCAGTTTCCTCGGCAGCTTTTTCATTGGAAGCAAAGTGGATGGCGACGCTGATGCCGAGCCGCGCGAGACCTTCCGCGATGCCGCGTCCCAAACCCCGGCTCGCGCCTGTGACCAATGCGACACTCTCCGGTTTCATTGCGGCGATGAAGATTTACGAAAGCTTGAAAGACCGAAGTAGTATGCCACGGGGAGGCGCATCATGCCCGGACGCCTTTTTATTTCAAGAAAATTAGACCGCGCGCAGAGTTATGGCGTCAAGGTTCAAGCGGTCATGCGCCCGAGGACGATGCAGGAGTTAATCCCGCCAAAGCCGAACGCATTGCTCATGATGTAGTTGAGCCGTTGTGTGCGTCCGTAATTTGGCACGACATCGAGGTCGCACGCCGGATCCGCGTTTTTCCAATGCAACGTCGGCGGGATGAAATCGTGCTCCAACGCCAGCGCGCAAAGCACCGCCTCGATTGCGCCGGTCGCTCCGAGCGGATGCGCGGTGTAGGCCTTTGTGCCGCTGATTGCGAGCCGGCTCGAGCAGCCATTGAAGACTTCCTTGATGCATGCGCACTCGTTTGAATCATTCAGCTGCGTCGAGCTCGCGTGCGCGTTGATGTAATCGATTTGCTCCGGCGCGAGCTGCGCGTCGGCGAGCGTGTCACGCATGCATTGCGCGACTGCCTCTCCGCTCGGGAGCGGCGAAGTCATGTGATACGCCTCATTGTTTAACGCGTAGCCGAGCACCTCGGCGTAAATGTGCGCGCCGCGTTTTAGCGCATGTTCGAGTTCCTCGACAACCAAACTCGCGGCGCCTTCCCCCATCACGAACCCGTCGCGCGCCGCATCGAACGGACGGCACGCGCAGCCCGGTTCATCGCCCGAGTAGCGGCTCATCGTCTTGATGAAATCAAACGCGCGGTATGTCAGCGGGCTCAGCGGCGCCTCGGCCGCGCCGGCGACCATCACATCCGCCATCCCATCGCGAATGTAACGCAGCGCTTCGCCGACCGACACCGTGCCGCTCGCGCAGGAGTTGGAATTCGTCGTGCCGGTGCCGCGAAAGCCGCACTCGATCGCAATATTCGAATGCGCCGAACCTCCGAAAACTTGCAACGCCAGGGTTGGATTCACACCGCGCGCGCCTTTTTTTAAAAAACTTTGATGCTCGGCCTCGGCGTTTGCGATTCCGCCGAGCGCCGTTCCGAAACTGACGCCAATCCTTTGCTGAGGCTGTTCGCGGGACCATGGCAGCTTCGCGTCCTCCAGCGCAAAGAGCGCCGATGCGACCGAAAATTGCGCGTAACGATCGAGCCGCTTCAACCGATGCGGAGGGAAAATCTGCGTTGGATCCCAATCGCGAATTTCCCCGCCGCAACGCGCTTTCAACTCGCTCGTGTCAAAACCCGTGATGCGCGAGATGCCACTTTTTTGCGCCAAGATTCCGCGCCAAAACGCATCTTTACCGATGCCGATGCACGTGATCGGGCCGAGGCCGGTGATGACTGCTCGGCGTTTAGCGGCCATTTTCGAGATGCGCTTTCATGCAGCGCAGCGTCTCGGCCGCGACGTGATGGATGAAAAAATCGCCGATGATTTTGTCCGCGATGGGAGCCAGAAACGGCAGGCGAAACTTTAGGTCGTGCAGGATTTCAACCAGCACGCCGTCTGGCGTATCGGTAAAAGTCCAGACCACGTCCATTCCTTTTGTAAAAGCTCGCAGATGATGAAATCGCACTTCGAGTTTTACGTGGTCGATGACCTGCTCGGATGTCCACGCGATCGGAATCCCAGAACGCGTCGCCGCCATTTTCACAAGGTTCCGATTCGGTCCGCGCTCATAATAATGGATGTAACGATAGTGCGGAAGAATCTCCGGCCAGCGCGCGAGGTCCGCCGCCGTCTCGAAGATCTGCTGCTTCGGCGCGCGAATGAGAATGGAATTTCCGGTGTGCATGAAAGTGTTAACGGGTTGTGGTAAGGCGACGCGGGGCCGGACTCTCGCGCATGCTCCACGTGCGCGCAAACATTGGGGTCAACTCCCGATATTTTAGGCATGCGAAATTTATTGCTTTCATAAAATCGGCGTCAGAACATTTCGCACATGGATGTTCAACTTTCCGCCCTGTGCGATTCCGCAGTCGATTATGCCGGCAAACTTATTGTCATCGGCACTTTCGACACCATTTCCGCTCCGCAACTTCCGTTCGCGCTCGCGTCGTGCTCCGTCGCGCTGCGCCTGGTTTTTCGCGAGGGAAGTGAGAAAAAAGAGCAGCACTCGCTGCGCGTCGATCTCGCTGATGAAGCCGGAAACTTTGTCGTCCAGCCGCTCGAGGGCACGTTCGAAATGAAGCTCGAGCCCGGCACGCCGTTCATCTCGAACAACTTTGTCTTCAACTTTTTCCGCATTCAGTTTGAGCGCGCCGGGATGTATGACTTTCACGTCACGATCGACGGCCGCAAACGCGCGAGCCTGCCGCTGCGCGTGATGCATCGCACGCAGGAAACTGCCGCCGCGCCGAAACTTTAGACGCGATTTTTCGCGCGCCGGACACGGTAGCGCAGGAAACATTCGTCCCCTTCGATTTTCATTTCCGCGAGATCGCATGCGATCGTGCGCGGAAGAAAATCGTGCGGAATTCCTGTAAGCGTTGGTGCATTCTCGCCACCGAAAAGTCGGGGGCAGATCGTAAGATTGATCTCGTCGACAAAGCCGCGCTCGAGCAGCGAGCGGAGCAACATCGGCCCGCCCTCGCAAACAATTCGGTTAATTTTGTAAACGCTGCGCAAGTCGCGGAGCATCGCTTCGAGATCGACGCTTTGCGCGTCATCCAAATGCAGAATCGTCGATGACTCCAGTGCGCGCCGTGTGCGCGTGGGCATTCGCTTCGTGGAATAAATCAGGACCGGCGCGACGTCGTGTTGAAAAACTTTCAGCGCAGTTTTGATGCAGCCGGAATTGCTGACGATGACGCGCAGCGGCCATTCCGTCTGCTTCCGCCGGACGCGCGCGGCGCGCAGATCGGCGGCCGGCAATCCCATCGACATATTTTCCTTTTCCAGCGTTCCTTTGCCGACGAGCACCGCGTCGCCGCTCGCGCGGATTTCCAGCAGCCGGCGCTTGTCGCGCGGCGATGAAAAATCGGACGGCGTGAAATTTCGCGTCGAAATTTTGCCGTCAAATGTCTGCGCAAAATTGACGCTGACAAACGGCCGCGGAAACTTTGACGCCGAAGCCTCTGTCTTCGGAATGCGTTTACCCATGCGACCCGCGATCAATCCGACTCGGCGATCTGGTGCTCGATCGCGTGCACTTCCTTCTCGATTTCGCTGAGATTCGCGTGCTCGCTCGGCCGATAGAAAAGATAAATCACGCCGCCGATCACGCCCCAGAAAAGGATCAGCACGAAACCGGTGAGCGAGATCGCGACGGACTGGCCGGGATTGATGCCGCACAGTTCGTTCAACAATGTCTGGAACATTCCTTCGCGCGGGCCGGTGCCGCCGACGCTGATCGGCAGCGACGAAAGCGTGTTGATGATCGGCATCACCGAAGCGAGATCCCAAAACGAAACGGCCGCAGCGAGCGAGCGCGCGGCGCAAAAGAAAACTGTGAATGACGCCATATGCACGCCGAAGGAAAGGAAGATCGCGGCGACCGACGATTTCCACGCGCGTGCGTAGGCGTTGTAGGCGAGCGCGAGATCGACAAAAATGTCGCGTTTTGGAAAATGCTGCGGAAGCTTTTGGACAAGTCCAAAACCGGTGATGATGAAGGAAGTGGCGATGCCGAGAACGCTCGCGCCGAGCACCACGAGCAAAATATAAAGCAGCTTTGTGGTGTCGGGGATTTGCCCGAGCCAATTTTTCATGTCCGCCGGCGAGAAAAGCCACGAGGCGGAAAAGTGTGGAATCGGCTGGCCCTGCGTGAGCCAATCCCAGCGCCAGATGATCAAGGCGCTCGCGACAAAGATCAGCCCGACCAGGCCGATGAGGCGGTCGATCAGCGCGGCCAGCACGGCCTGCGGTTTTTTGCCCGGCGTTTCTTTCAACAGGTAATAGATTTTGAC
This sequence comes from uncultured Verrucomicrobiae bacterium, assembly GCA_963836755.1. Taxonomy (GTDB): domain Bacteria; phylum Verrucomicrobiota; class Verrucomicrobiia; order Chthoniobacterales; family Chthoniobacteraceae; genus JAJPJG01. Next base: position 995,791 of record CAWIKF010000002.1, read on the forward strand.
GACATCGCCGCCGGTGCCGCCGGGCATGAATTGATTGAAGAAAATCCCGATCATGAGCAGCCCGCAAAGCCGGAAGGAACTGACGTGCACGCCTTGCACGCGGAGCAAAATCTGCCATCGCGCGGCGGCGAGAAGCTCGACGAGCCCATAAGCCGCGATGCCGGCGACAAGCCATGCGATGCTCGCGTTTTTGACGGAATTCCACATTTGGTCGCGCTTCGTTTTGTCGTGAAAGATCCAGATCAAAATGCCGACCGTGACGACGACCTGGAGCGTGGTGAGAATGATCTTTTTCATTCGCCGAACCGCTCTTTCCACTTGTTTAGCGACGTGCGAATTTCGTCGGCTTTGCGGCGGGGACTCATCTCCCAGACAAACAAACAGTTTTTCGGCGTGAGGGGAACGAGTTTGTCGTAATCGATCGTGCCGGTGAACGGTGCGCGATGGTCATTCGCAGGCCATTCGACATCGTGCAAATGTGCGCCGAGCATGCGCGGGCTGATGTAGCCGAGCCATTGCGCGTGGTCGGCGAAGCCGAGATTTTCCTTCACTTGGATGTGGCCGAAATCGTGCCAGTAGCCGAAAACTTCAGGCGCGTTCAGTTCGTCGAGCAAAGGCGCGAGCTCGTTTTCATTGGGAATTTCCTCGTAGCCGAAACGCCCCTCGATGCCGAGTTTGATTCTTTTTCCCGCGGCGTGCTCGGCGACTCGCAGCAGACATTCCTTTGCGCGGCGCACGTAGAACGGCCCTTTTTTTTCGCGCTCCTTCACGGCCTTGATTTTCATTTTCACGTATTCGCGCGAAAGATGTTTGCCTTCCTGCGCGAGAGTGATGAGTGGATCGCTGATGGGAGCCATCGGCACACGGCCGAGATGCATGACCACGAGCGGCGCGCCGAGTCGTGCGGCAAAATCGATCGTTTGCAGCGTGAGCTTGATCGCGCGCTCGCGCTCCGGCTCGCGATGCGAGGAAAATTCGTAGCAATCGGGCGCGGAATGCGTGATCTCGATCGGCAGCGGACAGAAATTGTGCAGGCTCGAAAATTGCAATTTACCGTCGTCGTAAAAGCGTTGCGCGCCTTCCATGAGCGAGAGCCGGATGCCATGCCCGAGCTCGACGCGCTCGAATCCGAGGTCGAGAATTTCCTGCAGCATTGTGTCGCCCTGCGTGTGGCGGCCGGAATTCCAACAAGTTGAGCAGGAGAGCATGCGGGCGGCCGAAAAAATTAAACGGCCATGCGCAAAGCTTTCAGCGGAAAGCCAGCCATCTGCAATCGGCGAAACTCTATCGCGCCCACGTGATCAGCCGCAACTCGTGCCCCTGCGAGAGCGCTGGATGCGTGGGAATGACGCGGACGTTGAAGCCGTAGGCGCCGCTTTCACCGGCGGGAATGGCGCCGCGATAAATGTAATCGCCGTTGCTGAGTTTCTCGCCGTTTTCCAGATCCGCGACCGTCGCCTTCGAGATCGTGCTGTCGCTGGTTTCGCCGAAATACGCCTGCACGCGGACAAATTTCGGATTGATCTTGCCGAGATGCACGTGCGCGGTGATCGGCAGCGAATCGCCCACGAGCACGCTCGTGCGATCCGCCATCGGATTCTGCACCTGCGTGATGCGAATCGCGGGCCAGACCTCGCGCATCTCATTTTTCCATTTGCTGATATCTGCGGCCTTTGCCGCCTTGTCGCCCGCCAGTTCCGTCTGGCGCGCCGCGGCCGGTTCGTAAAGTCGCTCGGCGTATTCCTTCACCATGCGATGAGTGTTGAACACAGGTGTAACGCTGCGGATCGATTCTCGCATGAGCTGCAGCCACGCGATCGGCAGCCGGCCATCCGGCTTCGCATAATAAAGAGGCACCACCTGCGTCTCGAGCGCGTGGAAAAGGCTCGCGCTATCGACCTCGTTTTGGAACTCGACTGACAAGTCCGGGTCCAGCGGATCGAGGATTTCCGCGCCGATCGCCCAGCCGTTTTTGCCGTTGAACCCTTCGCACCACCAGCCGTCGAGCACGCTCAGGTTCAGTCCACCGTTGGGCGGGAGTTTCATTCCGCTCGTGCCGCTGGCTTCGAGCGGACGGATTGGATTGTTTAACCAAAGGTCAACACCCTGCGTGAGCCGCCGCGCGATGTAGGTATCGTAATCCTCGACGAAAACGATGCGGTTCTCGAACTCGGGCTCGCGCGAAATTTTGTAAACTTCCTGGATGAACTTTTTGCCGCCTTCGTCCTTCGGATGCGCCTTGCCGGCAAAAATGAACTGCACCGGCTGGTTTGGATTTTTCAAAATCCGCCGCAGCCGCTCGATGTCGGAAAAAAGAAGATTGCCGCGCTTGTAGGTCGCAAAGCGGCGTGCGAAGCCGATCGTCAGGATTTCCGGGTCGAGCAGCCGGTTCGCCTTGCGGATATTTTCTGGCGACTCGCCGAGCCGCTCGCGCTGGCGTCGCGCGCGCTCGCGAACAAAGTTGATCAGCCGCGCCTTGAGCATCTGGTGCGTTTCCCAGAGCGCCTCGTCGGGAATGTCGATGACGCCGCGCCAGAAATCCTCGTCGAGCAAATTTTCCTCCCAATCGCCCATGTATTTTTCGTAAAGCGCGGAAAATTCCGGCGCCATCCAGGTCTTCGTGTGGACGCCGTTCGTGATGCTCGTGATCGGCACTTCCTCCTGCGGCACACCGCTCCAGACATCTTTCCACAAGCCGCGGCTTACTGCGCCATGCAGCTCGCTCACGCCATTCGCGTGGCGGCTCGTGCGCAAAGCGAGGATCGTCATGCTGAAGGCCTCGGCGGGATTTACGCTCGTCTGGCCGAAGCCGAAAAATCGATCGAAATCGATGCCGACCTGCTCGGGATATTTTCCAAAATACATGCGCATCAGCTCGCGCGGGAACGCGTCGTTTCCGGCCGGAACCGGCGTGTGCGTCGTGAAAATATTGCCCGCGGCGACGAGCTGTAGTGCGCTGTAAAAATCGAGCTTCTGCTCCGCGACATATCGCCGGATCAACTCCAGCGAAAGGAAGGCCGCGTGTCCTTCATTCATGTGATAGACCTGCGGGTCTATGCCCATTTCGCGCAGCGCCCGAGCGCCGCCGATGCCGAGCACGATCTCTTGCCGGATGCGCATTTCCAAGTCGCCGCCGTAAAGATGCGCGGTGATCAAGCGGTCTTCGGCACTGTTCTCCGGCACGTCCGTGTCGAGCATGTAAAGATTGATGCGGCCGATCGCGAGCTGCCACACTTTCGCCGAAACGTTGCGCCCGAGCAGATCGACGGTCACGAGCAGCGGCTTTTCGGCCACGCGCACTTCTGTGATCGGCAGATGATGGAAATTTTGATTCAGCGAAACGCTTTCCTGAACGCCGTCTTTATTAACCTGCTGGCGGAAATATCCGTGCCGATAAAGCAGCGTCACTGCGGAAAAATTCAGATCAAGGTCGCTCGCCGATTTGCAATGATCGCCGGACAAAATGCCGAGACCGCCGGAATAATTTGGCACGCTTTCATGAAAGCCGAATTCCGCGGAGAAGTAGGCGACGGGCCGTTTCAGCGGACTTTCCTTGCGCATTTTCCCGTAGGTGTCCGGGCGAGCCATGTAGTCTTTGAATTTCTGGTGCACCGCGCGCAGCTCACGCACGAAATCCTCATCGCGCGCCACTTCGAGCAGGCGCGCCTGCCGCGAAAGCTGCAGCATCCGCAGCGGATTGTGGTTCGTGCGATTCCAAAGATCGGGATCGAGATGGCGAAAAACTTTTCGCGCGGCCGGCTCCCACGTCCACCAAAGATTGTAAACAATCTCGCGCAACGGCTCGAGCTCTGCCGGCAGTTTTGGGACGACGTTGTAAGTAAATAATGGCTGCATGGTTCTCCTTTTTTTTCGGTTTGCCGGGGGAGAAATGTGAAAGCTATCGGGCGCAAACCACGTGGCAAGACAAATGCCGCCGCCAACGTCGCGTCATTATTTGCCGCTAAAAATTACGCTGCGGGATTGGACGAAAGGTTGCCGGCGGCTTCTGCCTGCGCCGCGCAAATGCAACCGCCGAGGATGATGATCGAGCCGGACAAATAAATCCACATCAGCAGCGCGACCACGCCGCCGAATGTGCCGTAAAGCGCGTTGAAGTGGCCGAAATTTTTTGCGTAGAGAACGAAAAGTGCCTGCAAAATTTGCAGCGAAAGAGTGACGAACGCCGCTGCAGCCCAGACTTCGCTGAAAAGTGTGCGCCGCCGCGGCGCGAATTTATAAAACATGCTGAAGCCGTAAAAAAGGACGAGCGATGAGATCAGCCAGCTCATAAACCGGAACACGCCGACCATGATTTTTGCTCCAAAGCCAAACGCGAGCTGCCAGTAATACCATTCGAGATATTTCACGAACACCGGCACGAGGATGCCGAGCAGCAAAGCGCTGGCGACGATTGCGACCATCAGGAAATTTTTGATCGGGATGCGCCACCACGCGTATTCCTTTGTGCCCCACGCGCGATTCACGCCGCGCACGAGCGCTTGGAAAAAACGGAGCGCGCTCCATGCCAGCCCGAGGAATGCAATCGCGCCGGCGCTGTTGCGCGTTTTCATCACGCCGTTGATCGTCATGGTCACGATGTTTTCCTCGCCGACATTCACCGGAATGTAATCGGCGACAAAGTTGATGATCGTCGCAGTCGCGCTCTGCTGGTCGACGAATGTCGAGCCGATCGAGATGAACAAAAGGATCAGCGGGAACAGCGCGAAAAAGGCGTAATACGCAAACGACGCCGCGCGCTGCTCGCCATCTGTCTCGGAATATTTCCGCAGCGTGAGCCACGTGATTTTTGCCACGCGCTGCCACCATGAGGTGCGAACTGTCTCGACGTTCATGAGCGGCGACACTAAAGCCGCGATACCCGCGCAACGCGAGACGTATTGCAGTTCAAATATGCATTGATAGCTTCCGCTTGTGACCGAGCCAAAATCGGAAAAACCCAGCTCCAAGCCCAAACGCCACTGGCTCCGCCGCATCGGTTACACGCTGCTCGCGCTGCTTTTTCTCCTCGTCGTCTTTCATCGGATGATTTTGATCTGCGGTCATCCACCTCGTCGCGATCAAAGTCGCCGCGAAACAGCACATCGCTCTGACGCTCGACGTCGAGGGAACAGTGCTGACGAATCTGCGGCTGAAAAATATTCACGCGTTGCCGGAGGGAAATTCTCCGACGCCAGTCATCCGGATCAGCATCGACGAAGTCAGCGTCCAATACACGCTCATCGGCCTGATCCGCCACGGCGCGCAGGATTTTCTAAAAAGTTACACGCTGCGCAACGCCGACATCCAGGTGCAGCCCGTCGCCGGTTCGCCCGAGCAAAAGCACGACCTCGCCTCAACGCTTCACGGCTTGATCCAGCAGCCCGCGCTCTTCAGCGACCGCGTCGATATTGAAAATATAAATCTCGTCGCGCATCTGCCCGATGGAGATTTCGCATTGAAAGGCGTCAATCTTTTACTCGATCCCACGCAAGCCGGCGAGCTGCGCATCGCGCTGTTGCAAGTCCCGCGCGTGCGGACGTGGGAAAATCTCCATGCAACGACGACCTACGCGCGTCGCGATTTGATCATCCGCGACCTGACGCTCGATCCGCAGATCGTGATCGAAAAATTCGAGCTCGACGCGTCGCAGCGAGCGCAGGGAATCAACCGGCTCGCGGTCGATGGAACATTTTTCGGCGGCTCCGCGGAGTTTTCGATGTTCATGCAGGAGCTCGGGAAAAATAAAGCGAACGTGAAAATCGAATCGCACCTCAAGGATTTTTCGCTCGAGAAAGTCAGCAAATATTTCAACGCGCAGACGCCCGCGCTCGGCAGCATCACAGACTCGAGCATCGAGCTTTCCGGCGACCCGAATGTGCCCGCGTCGTGGACTGGCTCGATCGTTTCCAGCGCCGGCCCGCTGCACGCGGGAGCTTTTACGCTCGATCAAATCTCAGCGCGCGTGGATGCGAAGGCGGGGACAACGACGTTGAACGTAGCGTTAAACACCGGTCGCAACACGATCAACGTGCAGGCGCAATGCGCGCTGCCGCAAACGATGGACGGATTTGCCGGCACGAACATTGACGGAACTTTGACCGTGGCCGCCGACGAGCTCGCAAAACTTTCCCCGCAGATCACCGGCGGTAACGTCGCGGCGAATGGAAGCTTTGCGCTGAAAAACAAAATGTTAACGGCGAAATTTGACGCGACCGCTGGCGCGATTGCCGGGAAAAACTTTGGTTTGGACAGTGCGACAGTGCACGTGACCGCAAGCAAGTCGCTCGAGGATAATTCGCAGCAGCCCGCGCCATTCGATGGCCTGCAAACCGGCATCAATGCAAGCTTCGCGGGCATCCACGCGCAGGATTACGCGATCGATTCCGGCACCCTCGATGTCGCGTCGCATGACGCGCGAGTGCAGATCACGCAGCTGAATTTTAACCGCGACAAAAGCACGATCAGCGCGACCGGCGAATATACTTTGCCGCGCGACATGAAGTCGTTCGCTACTGCGCCCGGCTCGGTAAAATTTTCCGCGAGCGTGCCCAGTCTCGCCGCGTTCCGCACCGTGCCGGACTTGAACCAACCGAACGCGCAGATCGAAGCCGGCGGCAATCTTTCCAATGGAATCGACGGCTACGGCGGCGACGTGAAATTGACTGTGAGCAACATCACGTATCAGGATTTCTCCGCGAAAAATCTCGCGCTCGACGTCACGATTTCGCACAGCGTAGCCACGATCGACGCGCTGAACTTTGCTCTCAATGACACCGACGGATTTTCCGGAACGGGCCGCGTGGATCTGCGCACGCCGTTTGTTTATGACGGAAAATTGCAGGCAAATTTGCACGATTTATCGAAGTTCAACGCGCTCGTGAAAAATATGCAGGGCGGCCTCGCGGGCTCGCTGTGGCTTGATTGGCAGGGACACGGCCGCGTCGGCGATGTGCAGCATTCCGGCAACGTGCAGTTCATGATGAGCAACGGAAAAGCTGCGGGCGTGCAGGCGATCAACGCAAAAATCGCGGGCAGTTATTCGCCGGAGCTGATCGATCTGCCGACCTTTTGGATCACGACGAGCAAGGGAAATCTGGCCGCGACGATCGGCCTGAAAAATAATGTGCTGACGATCGGGCAGATCGCCGTGACGCAAGCAAAGAAGCCGCTTCTGACGGGATCAATCACGCTGCCGCTCGATTTGCGGAACCCGAAAAATATCGAGTCGATCATCCCGATGAATGGGCCGGTGTCGGCAAATATTTCATCCGCCGATCTCGCGATCGATTCGTTTTTTCCAAAGGATCAGGCGCCGGCGCGCGGGACGGCAAAGCTGACGCTGACAGCATCGGGGACGATTGCGCAGCTCGATGCGCGCGTGCAATTGGCTGTGCAAAAGTTGCAGGCTAAAGCCGCCGCGAGTCTCGCGCCGACGAACATCAACTTTGACGCGCGGCTCGTGCAGGATCAGCTCTCGCTCAAGGGGCGCATCGACCAGCCAGCGATCAAGTCGATCGAAATCGCGGGCACGCTGCCGCTGCCGGTGCGGCAAATCATCGAGCAGAAAAAGATCGATCAAAATTCGCCGGTGCAGCTTTCGGTGCGGCTCCCGCAATCGTCTGTCGCTTTTTTAACGAAGGTGACACCGGCGATTCGTTATGTGGAAGGAACGGCGAGCGTGAATGTGGATGTCGCCGGCACAATTGCGCATCCCGATTTCGCGGGCTCGGCGCTGCTGAATTTGCCTGCGATTCGCTTTACCAATCAGGATTTGCCGGCGGTCAGCGGATTCCGCGGCGACATCGGTTTTGCAAAAAACAAGCTGACGGTGAATCGGCTCGGCGGCGATATCTCCGGCGGCTCGGTGAATGTCACCGGCAGCGTTTTGTTTGCGACGTTGGCGAATCCGCAGATTGATTTGCGGATGACTTCAAACGAGGCGCTGCTCGTGCGCAACGAGTCGCTGACGGTGCGCGCGGATTCGGATTTGCGCGTGACCGGGCCGCTGGCCGGCGCGACGGTCGCCGGGACGATCGGCATCACGCACAGCAAATTTTTCCGCGACATCGATATCCTGCCGATCGAGCTGCCAGGCCGTCCCGCGCCGAAACCGCCGGAGACGACGGCTGGATTTTCGATCGACAAACCGCCGCTCAGCAATTGGAAATTTGACCTCGCGATCAAGACGAAAGATCCGCTGAAAGTGCGCGGCAATCTTGCGAACGGCGCGGTCGTCATTGATATGAAAGTGGTCGGCACGGGCCGCGCGCCGGCGCTCGACGGCTCGGTGCGGATCGAGAATTTCATCGCGTCGCTGCCGTTTTCAAAACTCGAGGTGCGCTACGGCTATGTCTACTTTGCGCCGGACGAACCGTTCGTGCCGAAGCTCGACATCCAAGGGACATCGACGATGCGCGACTACAATATCAGCGTTTACATTTTCGGCACCGCGAGTGATCCGCAGACGGTTTTTTCATCGGAGCCGCCGCTGCCGCAGGAGGACATCCTCGCGCTGCTGGCCACGGGGACAACGGTTTCGGAATTAACCGGCAATGCCGACGTGCTCGCGGGTCGCGCCGCGTCGCTGTTGTTTCAAAAAGTGTATCACAAGTTTTTCAAATCGAAGGAGCCGTCGGAAAACGAATCGTTCATCAGCCGCTTCAGCGTGGATCTCGGCGGCGTCGATCCGAAAACCGGCCAGCAGGAAGTCAACACGCGCTTCAAGATCGGCGAAAACTTTTACCTCATCGGCGATCTCGATGTGGGTGGAAATATTCGCGGCGAGGTGAAGTATTTGCTGCGGTTCCGATGAAGCGCATTCTCTCGCGATGGAAAACTTTTCTGCTCGTGCTTGGCTGCGCGGGTCTCTGCATCGGCCTGCGCGCGGCGGAGCAGCCGAAGAATAATCCGCCGAAGCTCGAGGAGAATCCCGCAGCGTCGATGCCGCCGACGCCGCCGAAAAAGTCGAACGTGCAGGTGCGGTTTGAGGGCGCATCGCATTTTCCCGAGGCCACTCTGCGCGCGGCGATCGCAGAGCAGATTACGGTGATCGAGCAGCAATCGCTCACGCCCGCGCTCGCGGACGACACCGCATTTTTTCTCGGCATTTTCTATCGCAAAAACGGTTACTCTCAGGCCGACGTGAAGTTTCGGATCGATGGTCCGCGCGCGCTTACGCTGACGGTTGCTGCAGGGCCGCTCACGACGCTTGGCGACATCACGCTCCACGGGAATTCGGGCGAGCCGGATGCGACTTTGCGCGACTACATCATCGGTGCGACGCGCGAACGCTTTCCGCACACGAAGACGGCGCTGCCGTTCGTGCAGGCGGACGTGGATACAGGCGTGGAGCGGATTCGCGGGCTGTATCGCTCCGAGGGATTTCTCGACGCGGTGGTGGACGACGCGAAAGTCACCTTCAATCGCGACCACACGCGCGCGGACGTTTTCGTCAATATCCACGAAGGGACGCGCTACCGTTTCGGCAAGATCGATTTCAACGGCGACATCGTCTTTTTCCACGGCGGCGATACCGACCCGGAGTTGCAGAAGCTCGTCAAGCCATTCGCGGAAAAACCTTACACGCCGCAGCAGGTCACGAACATGCAGCGCGCGGTCGTTTATTTTTATAAAACCCGCGGCTACTACGACGTCAAAGTAGACGTCGACAGCGACCCGGCCAATGCGCACGACGGCGCGGTGCCGACGACATTCCGCATCGATTCCGGCAACGTCTATCGCTTCGACGGCGTGAGCCAGGAAGGGCTCGATCGGCTGAGCGCAAAGTTTCTGCCGAGCCGTTTCGCGAGCCTCAGCGGGAAATTCTACAACCCGCAAGTCCTCGACGAAAAGTTCCGCGAAATGATGCGCACCGGCCTCTTCAAGCAGCTCCGCATCGAGCCGCGCCCGCTGCCGGACCACACCATCGAGCTCCACATGAAAGTCGAGGAAGCGAAGGCGAAAGAACTCGGCTTCCTGCTCGGCTACGGCACTTACGAGGGCGCGATCATCGGCGTCTCCGCAGCAGACCGCGACCTCTTCGGAACCGGGCGCCCGCTCACCACGAAGATCGAGCTTTCGCAGCGGTTTCTAAAAGGCGAAATCGTTTATGACGATCCCTGGTTTTGGGAAAGCCCATACGAGCTGCGGCTTCGGCTCTACGGCATCGGCGCGAACTTTGACGGCTATAGCAAAATCGAGGAAGGCATTCGCGCCGAGCTGAGCCGGAAGCTCACAAAGAAGCTCGAGGCCACACTCTTCGTCGGCACCCGGCACGAGAGCATCACCGACGACGGCATCGTGCCGGAAGTGCTCGGCCCCACCAGCTATCTCGTCAACGCCATCGGCTCCGCCATCACCCTCGACTACCGCGACAGCGCGATCAATCCCACGCGCGGCTCCATCCTGAACACCACCGTCGATTACGCCGGCAGCGTCCTCGGCAGCGACATCGACTTTGTCCGCAGCACAGCGCGGTTCTCTTATTATATCCCGATCAAAAAAACCACGCTCGCCTTCGGTGCACGCGCTGGCATTCTCGTCCCGACCAGTGGCAGCACCGAGGATATCCCGATCGACGAGCGGTTTTTTAATGGCGGCAGCCGCAGCGTCCGCAGCTTCAGCGAGCGCGACCTCGGCCCGCACGATCGCCACGGCTATCCGATCGGCGGCGATTCCTTCAGCGTCTTCAATGTCGAATACACCTTCCCGATCTGGGGCGATCTGCTTGGGGCGACCTTCGTCGATGCCGGCAGCGTCGGGCGCGACTCCACGTCCTTCGGCGTCATGCGCTACGGCATCGGCGGCGGCATCCGGTATCGCACGCCAGTCGGGCCGCTGCGCATCGACTACGGCGTGAACCCATCGCCGCGCAACCACGAACACGCCGGCGCGCTCAATATCTCCTTCGGCGTCGCCTTTTAGCCCTCGGCCTCGGCCATCCGCTTCCGGTTCAGGAAAGCGCGGCACGCGCCTTTGATGCGCGTCAAAATATAATAAACCGTCTGCGAGCGCACCCGCACGAGCTGCCCGCCCACGATCTTCGGCACGAAATCCGCCGGCACATCGAGGATTTCCTGCAGCGCGCACCCTTCCAGTCCCTTGCACAAAATCGTCGCCATCGCTTTCGTCAAAATCTGCACCTTTGGCCCCAGCGACAGCCGCAAGTGCGCTTCGCCGCCCGCATCGACCCGCAGATGCACGCCCACGGTGTCCGCGCATTCCTCATCCTTGCGCACATCCTCGAGGTCAAACTTTTCGCCATCGCGCGGCCCGCAATTGCGCGCCTGGTCGGCATACGCGATCAAATTCTCGCGCTTCTCCTCCTCCGGCAGCATCTCGAAAAGCGACACGATCGCCTGCAACTTCCCCGGGTAAACCGACGCCGGATTCTCCTCCGGCTCTGGACAAATCTTCTTCATGAGTAAAAAAAGCCGTCACACGCGGCGAACGGCGCACCGTAATGCGCAAATCCCGGGCTTGCAACGCCACAAACCGGTATCCATCGTCGGAAACCCATCTCGCATCATCGGAAACCGGTCTTGCATCGTCGGAAACCGGTCTCGCATCGTCGGAAACCGGTCTCGCATCGTCGGAAACCGGTCTCGCATCGTCGGAAACCGGTCTCGCATCGTCGGAAGCCCGTCTCGCGTCATCGGAAACCGGTCTTGCATCATCGGAAACCAGTCTCGCATCGTCGGAAACCCGTCTCGCGTCATCGGAAACCGATCTCACATCGTCGGAAACCAGTCTCGCGTCATCGGAAACCGATCTCACATCGTCGGAACGCATCTTTGGTTGCCTATCAACAATCATCCAGCTGTATTAGCGCCCCGGAAACATGAACGCGACCGACCTCCCTCAATACATCCTCGACACTTTCCCGGCGGTGGAAACAGCGGAAAACTTTGGCTACCAGTTCTTCTTTTATGGCGCCGACCGGATCCGGCCGTTCGCTTCGCTGGCGACCGCGGATGCCGAGTATGACCGCTTTTCCAATCTCGACCGCCCCGGCGTCTATCGCCTGAACTTCGGGATTCGCAGGGCGAGTTTCGAAGCGCTCTTTGGCACGGACCCGCTCGATCTCGCCGATTACGATTTCACGGCGCTCGACCGGATCATGCCGCATCCCGAGTATTCGCCGCAGTTTTTCGTCTGCGTGCTCAACCCGAAGACGACATGGCCGACTGTGGAAAAGCTGCTGGCCGAGGCGCATGAGATCGCCATGAATCGCCACGCGAGGGCCGAAAAGTCGCGCGATCCGAAAGCCGCAGACGCCTGAACTTTTACGGCACCGGCAGGCCGGCAAAGATTTTCTCGATGATCGTCTCGCTGGTAATGTTCTCCGCCTCGGCCTCGTAGCTGACGATGATGCGGTGCCGCAGCACGTCGGCGCCGATGCTTTTCACATCCTGCGGCGTCACGTAACCGCGGCCTTGCAGGAAAGCGCGGGCGCGGGCGGCGAGGGTGAGATTGATCGTCGCGCGCGGGCTGCCGCCGTAGCGGATGAGGCCGTCGAGCTGCAGGTTGTAGCGCGCCGGTTCGCGCGTGGCCCAGACGACGTCGACGATGTAATCTTTCACGCGGTCGTCGATGTAGATGTCGTTTACAATGGCGCGCGCGCGGATGATGTCCTGCACTTGCACGACTGGGTTCACGTCGAGCCGCGGCGAGCTGGTGCCCATCAAGTCGAGGATCTGCCGCTCCTCGATTTTCGTTGGGTAGCCGACATTGAGCTTGAGCATGAAGCGATCGACCTGCGCCTCGGGCAGTTGATACGTCCCTTCCTGCTCGATCGGATTTTGCGTGGCCAAAACGAGGAACGGATCGGGCAATTTATACGTCGCCTCGCCGATCGTGACCTGCCTTTCCTGCATCGCCTCGAGCAGCGCGCTCTGCACTTTCGCGGGCGCGCGATTGATTTCATCGGCGAGGATGAGATTGGAAAAAAGTGGGCCGTGCTTTGTGGTGAATTCGCCGCTGCGCGGGTTGTAGATCAGTGTGCCGATGAGGTCGGCGGGAAGAAGGTCGGGCGTGAATTGAATCCGCTGAAACCCGGTCTGGATGCAGGCTGCGAGCGTGCGGACGGTGAGAGTTTTCGCAAGACCCGGCACGCCCTCGAGAAGCACGTGGCCGTTGGTCAAAAGTCCGGTGAGCAAGCCTTCGATGAGATATTTCTGACCGATGACGACGCGCGAGATTTCCCGCTGCAGCGGTTCGATCCATGCGCCTTCCTGCTGGACTTGCTGTGTGATTTCTTGTGTGGATGTCGCCATAATTTTTGCCGGCAGGGTGACAATTTAAGACAACGCCGCGCGCCATTCGTTCGATAACGGCGGTCAATTTCGCAGCGAGGCTCGCGCTATTGTTTGCGAAATTCCTCAGTCACCTGCGCGACGATGATGCCAGATTTTCGGATCGTGTCGCGGTTGATCATCGTGCGGCCGTCGGGCTGCAGATACATCCATTGCGTGAGACGGACGCGGCTGAGCGGATTGCCGGGCGCGAGCGCGACGGTGAAGCTCCAGCGAAATGCATTGCCATAGGCGACGCCGTGTGCGGTGCCGATGACGTCATTCGCCGTGGCCTCGTAATGATGCGCGTCGAGCCGGCGCAATCGCCACGAGCGGTGCTGGCGCTTGCCGCTTTCAAACGCGAGATCCTGCTCGAGGTGCAGCACGCTGCCTTCCCAATGTCCCCACGTCTCGGTCGTGATCCGCTGCGTCGGTGCGCCGCCGCGCGTCTCAAAAATTCCCCACGAGCGCGTGTGGCCGGTGAAAAACTTTTCCGGCTCGAAAAGCGGGCGGCCGTTTGCGAATGCGTCCGGCTTCATGCTCGCGCAACCTGCGAGCATCGAGAACGCGAGCAAAGGCAGCGAAAGTTTTTTCGCAGCCGTGAAGAAAATTCCAAAGCGCATGCGCTGGAAAATCGCGCCGGTGCGCGGCTTTGGCCGTGGCGAACAAAGTTCGCGCCTGTTTTACAGCTGTAAAAAGTTCTGCAACAACTTTTTGCCGGCCAGCGTCAGGATCGATTCCGGATGAAACTGCACGCCGTGGATCGGCAGCTCGCGATGCCGCAGGCCCATGATTTCTTTCTCCGCAGTCTCGGCGGTGATCTCGAGGCACGCCGGCAACGTGTCCCGCTTGACGATGAGCGAGTGGTAACGCGTCGCTTCAAATGGATTCGGCAGCTCCGCGAAAACGCCTTCGTCGTTATGCAGGATCGGCGAGGTTTTTCCGTGCATGAGCCGCCCAGCGCGGACGACTTCGCCGCCGAAAACATCGCCGATGCATTGATGGCCGAGGCAGACGCCGAGCAGCGGTAAACTTTTTCCAAAATGCAAAATCACGTCGTTGCTGATGCCCGCTTCTTTCGGCGTGCACGGGCCCGGCGAGATGACGATCCGCTCCGGTTTCATCGCGGCGATTTCATCGAGCGTGACCTCGTCGTTCCGCTTCACCACAGGCTCCGCGCCGAGTTCGCCGAAATATTGGACGAGGTTGTAGGTGAACGAATCGTAGTTATCGATGACGAGCAGCATGGGAATCGAGAATTTGAATTTTGACTTTGTTTAAACTTTTTTCGCGCGCGAAATCGCCGTCATCATCCCCATCGCCTTGTTCACCGTTTCCTGAAATTCGCCCTCGGGCGTCGAATCGGCAACCACGCCGCCGCCCGCCTGCACAAAGGCTTTGCCGTCTTTCAGCACCACCGTCCGCAGCGCGATGCACGAGTCGGAATTCCCATCGAATCCGAAATAGCCGACCGCGCCGGCATAGGTGCCGCGTTTACTTTTTTCAAACTGGTTGATGATTTGCATCGCGCGCACTTTCGGCGAGCCGCTGACCGTGCCCGCGGGAAATGTGGCGCGCATCACGTCGTAGGCATTTTTGTCCGCACGCAAATCGCCGATGACGTTCGAGACGATGTGCATGACGTGACTGTATTTTTCAATCGTCATGAAATCGGTAACGCGCACGCTGCCGAATTCCGCGATGCGGCCGACGTCGTTGCGCGCGAGATCCACGAGCATCAAATGCTCCGCGCGCTCCTTCGGATCGGCGAGCAATTCGCGCGCGTTCGCCTCGTCCTGCTCCGGCGTCGCGCCGCGCCGCCGCGTGCCTGCGATCGGGCGGATTTCGACTTTGCCATTGAGCGCGCGCACGTGGACTTCCGGCGAGCTGCCGACGAGCGCGAATCCTTTGCCAGAGCCGCTTTCAGGTTCATCGGGAAATTTGAAACAGAACATGTAAGGCGATGGATTCACGAAGCGCAGGCTGCGATACAACGTCAGCGCGTCGCCCGCATATTCCGTCTCGAAACGCTGCGACGGGACGATCTGAAAAATGTCGCCGGCGTGGATGAACTCATGCGCGTCGCGCACCATCTGCTCGTATTCCGCGCGCGTCGTATTGGATCGCGGCGTGAGCGATTCGGGCTCGCGGTGAATGTTGATCGCAGGCAGCCGCGCGGGCTCCGCGAGTTTTTTCAAAATCGCGCGAATCGCCGCGCAAGCGTCGTCAAATGCCCGGCCGGGATCATCGCCGATCTGCGCATTCGCGAGCACGCGGAGGCGTCGCAGTTGATGATCGAAAATCAGCAGCGTGTCCGTGATGAAAAAAAACGACTCGGGCAAATTCAATTCGTCCGGCGGTGGCGCGCCGATGCTCGGCTCGAAAAAGCGAACGACATCGTATGCGAGATAGCCGACCGCGCCGCCGACGAAACGCGGCAGGTCCGGCAGGCTGACCGGCTTGAATCGCGCCATCAATTTTTGCAACTCGCTCAACGGATCGTCCGTCGATTCGAACTCGCGCACCGCGCCATTTTCCACGATGCGAATGGTGCGTCCGTTGCTTTGAAAAATGATGCGCGGATTACTGCCGACGAACGAGTAGCGCCCGCCCTGGTCGATGTGCTCGGCCGATTCCAGCAGGAACGAATGGCCGCCGCCGTCGATTTTTGAAAACGCCGAAACCGGCGTCTCGGCGTCGGCGATGAGTTCCGTGTAAACGGGAATCAGGTTGCCGTTTTTCGCCAGCTCGCAAAATTCCGCGCGTGACGGTTTGAAAATTTCCTCGTCCATCAGCGGTAGGTTTTTTCCGCGTCGAAAACTTTTTCCTCGGCGATCGGCACGGGCGATCCGTCGCGATCGAGCTGCTGGAAAAAACAGCTTTCGTAGCCTGTGTGGCACGCGCCGCTGGTCTGCTCGACCTCGAACAGAAGCGTGTCCGCATCGCAATCGACGAACCAGCGGACGAGCCGCTGCGTGTGGCCGCTCGTCTCGCCTTTGATCCAAAGTTTTTTGCGCGAGCGGCTCCAGTATGTCATCAGACCGCTTTCGCATGTTTTCGCGAGCGATTCGCGGTTCATCCACGCCATCATCAGCACGCGCCGGCTTGCGGCGTCCTGCACGATCGCGGGGATGAGGCCGTCGGCATTGGTTTTAAAATCGAGATTCATACGTTTGTTTAAAAAAAGAAAAAGCCCGACGATTCATGGGATGGAATCATCGGGCGAAAAAGTTCGACGCACAGCGCGGCGACCGCGGCAAAAAAGCCGCGAGCCCTTGTTTAAATGCGCCAGTGCGAAAAAATCACGTGGCGTTCTGTAACGCCGCGCGCCGGCCGCGGCAAGTGGAAATTTTTCGCGCGAGCGCTAGAAAACAAGCGGCTGGCCCTCGGTCATGATCGAGACGCGATCCTCGATTCCATGCGCGCGCGCGCAGGCGAGCAGGCGGGCGGGCGGTTCATCGAGCGGCTCGTAGCTCAGCCTAAAAGTTCCGTAATGCATCGGGATGAGCCGCTTTGCTTTCAGCTCAAAAAACGCGCGCACTGCTTCCTCAGGATTCATGTGGACTTCGCGCCCGCTCGGCGGGTCGTATGCGCCGATCGGCATCAGCGCGAGGTCGATCTCGTGCCGCTCGCCGATTTCGTTGAAGCCGTCAAAGTAAGCGGTGTCGCCGCAATGAAAAATCGAGCGCCCGCCCGCCTCGATGACATATCCGCCGAAGCCGCGATGCGAATCGTGCAGCACGCGCGCGCCCCAATGATGCGCCGGCGTGAGCGTGATTTTCAGCGGCCCGTGCTGATAACTTTGCCAATAATCGAGTTCATGCACGCTGTGAAAACCGAGGTCGTGCACGAGATTACCGACTTCAAATGGGACGACGATCGGCTGCTGGTCGGCCACTTCGCGCAACGTCTTGCGATCGAGATGATCGAAATGCGCGTGCGTCACGAGCACGAGATCGATCTGCGGCAGATCATGCAAATGCAGGCCGGGATGCTTCACGCGCTTGATGACTTTCAGCCACTTCGCCCAGTTCGGATCGATGAGGATATTCAGCCCGTGCGTTTGCAGAAGGAACGACGCGTGCCCGATCCACGTGAGACAAACCTGGCCGTCATTGATCGGCGGAAAAAGCGCTTCCAAATGACTGCCGTGGCGCGGCGTGAAGAGCGATGGAATCAAAACCTGCGTCAAAAAATTCCGCTTGTGCCAGCCCTTCGCCGGCTTGAGCCCGATCTTTTTTCCGGCGTCGTCGGTCGCGCGCCGCGGCTTGGGCTTCGAGTCGATGGCGCTGTTTTCCGAGCTGCTGTTCCGGGCTTCCACGGCCAAAAAGTTTAACGCGCCGCTAAAATGGCGCAATGAATTAACGTTTCGCATCTATGCCGCGAGTTGCGTTTACTCGTGTGATGATCGGCAAGCCGGAACTGCGCGGCGCGGTGCGCGAAAAACTGCGCGCAATATCCGTCGGCGAACTCGCGGAAAAATCGGCGAAAATCGCGCGCGCACATCCGCGCATTGCCGCAGTGGAAATCCGCGCGCATCGTCGCATTTTTCGCCGCACACACCGCCGAGCCCGATCTCGAGGAACTTTGGTCCGCAGCGGCGGGGAAAACAATTTGTTATCCAAGAGTGAACGGAGTGGAAATCGACTTGATCGCCGTTCCGAGTCCATCCGCGCTCGAAACTTCGCGCTGGCAATTGCGCGAACCGATGCACGACGAGACGAAAATCATCACTCCGGCGCAGCTCGATTTGATTTTCATTCCCGGCCTCGCCTTCTCGCGAACAGGCGCGCGGCTCGGGCGCGGCGGCGGGTTTTACGATCGCCTGCTGGTCCGATGCCCATCCGCATTCAAGGTCGGCATTTGTTTCGAGGCGCAAATTTTTGACGACATCCCGCGCGACCCGCACGATCAGCGCGCGGACATCGTCACCACCGAATCCGGCTAAACCGGCACGCGCATTTCAAACTGCGGGATGCGCACAACCACGATCTCGCCCGCGTCGCTGATGCCGATGAATGCGCCCTCCGCGACGCTGTCGCTGCCGATCGTGTGGTAGCTGTTGTAGGAAAAATGTTCGCCCGGTTCAAGCCGTGGAAACTCGCCGACCACGCCGTCGCCGAGGAAAACATCCTGCCGTCCGTGCGCGTCGGTCACGATCCATTTGCGGCCGTTGATCGTCACCGTCTCCGCCGATTGGTTGTCGATCGTGATGAAATAAACAAACGGATGCGGCTGCTCCGGCGTCGCCTGCAGATGCGGCATGTAAACCACTTTATCGATCCTGACGCGCAAATCCTCGAGCTCGCGAAAATCGGACATCGCCCGCAAAGTAAGCGCCGGCCGGTGCGTTGGCGAGTCTTCGCTGGCAATCGCGCCGCGCATTTCCGAGCATCAAAAGCGTGTCATCGCCGCCCGTAGCTCTCACCATCGCCGGCTCGGACAGCAGCGCGGGAGCCGGAGCGCAGGCGGACTTGAAAACTTTTTCCGCGCTCGGCGTTTACGGATTGACGGCGATCACATGCGTCGTCGCGGAAGTGCCCGGCAAAGTCGGCGCGATCCAGCCGATCGACTCCGAGATCGTGGCGGAGCAAATCGCACTTTCATTCTCCGCGTTCCCCGTCGCAGCGGTGAAAACGGGAATGCTGCATTCGCGCGCGATTGCTGAAGTTGTTTGCGATGCGATGGAAAAAAATCCGCGCCCGCTGGTCGTCGATCCAGTCATGATCGCGACGAGCGGTGCATCGTTGCTGCAAACGGACGGCAGCGAAATTTTTACAGAGCGATTGTTTAAGCTCGCGGCAGTCGTCACTCCGAATCTCGACGAAGCTGGCGCGCTACTCGGCCAGCCCGTGACGACGCTGGAGGAGATGCGCGATGCGGGGCGCGCGCTCGTGGAAAAATTCGGAAGCTCGTGGTTGTTGAAAGGCGGCCATCTTTCTGGCGCCTGCGCGACCGACCTTCTTTTTTCGGACGGAAAAATCGCCGAGTTTTCCGCGCCATTCGTTCCCGGAATTTCCACCCACGGCACCGGCTGCACGACCGCTGCGGCCATAGCGGCCGGCCTCGCGCGAGGGCTCGACCTGCGCGACGCCGTCGCTTCGGCAAAGGATTTCGTCACGCGCGCCATTGCGCAAAATTTGCGCTGGGGCGACACGCACGCGCTCAATCATTTTGCGTTTTAGCAGCCGGTTTTTTACGCTGCGCGCCGCATGAAAATCCTCGTCCTCGGCAGCGGCGGGCGCGAGCACGCGCTGGCATGGAAAATCCGGCAGTCACCGCGCGTGAAAGAAATGTTTTGCGCGCCCGGCAACGCCGGCACCGCTCAGATCGCGAAAAATTTGACGATTCCCGTTTCCAATCACGCCGCGCTCGCTGACTTCGCGGTCACGGAAAAAATTGATCTCACTGTCGTCGGTCCGGACGACGCGCTGGCCGCGGGAATCGTTGATCATTTTCAACGGAAAGGGCTGCGCATTTTCGGCCCGACGCGCGAAGCGGCGCGGCTCGAGTCGTCGAAGATTTTCGCGAAGGAATTCATGCAGCGCCACGGCATTCCGACGGCGCGGTTTGGTCAATTTTCGTCCAGCGCAGATGCGTATCGCTTTTGTCAAACAACGTCGTATCCGGTGGTGATCAAGGCTGACGGCCTCGCGCTTGGCAAAGGGGTGATCATCGCGGAAAATTTCGAAGCCGCTGCGAATGCGATCCATCGCCTCATGGACGCCGAAGCCTTTGGTGAAGCGGGGCGCCGGGTTGTGATCGAGGAATTTCTGAGCGGTCAGGAATGCTCGCTCCACGCGCTGGTCGACGGCTCGCATTACGCACTTTTTCCTTCCGCGCAGGATCACAAGCAGGTGTTCGACGGCGATCGCGGCCCGAACACCGGCGGCATGGGCACCTATTCTCCCGCGCCGATTTTCACGCCGGAAATCCGCGCGCGTGTCTGCCGGGAAATCATGGAGCCGTTCATGCGCGGGCTCGCGGCGGATGGCATCAATTTTCGTGGCCTGATTTTTCCGGGGCTGATGCTGACGGCGGACGGGCCGAAGGTGCTCGAATTCAATTGCCGGTTCGGCGATCCGGAGACGCAGGTGCTTTTGCCCCGCTTGAAAAATGACCTCGTCGATTTGCTGGACGCGACGATTGACGGGACGCTCGACCGGCAGGCGATGGAGTTCGATGAGCGCGCCGCCGTGTGTGTGGTGATGGCCTCCGGCGGCTATCCCGAAAAATATGAAACGGGTCTGGAAATCAGCGGACTCGAGCAATTCCTCGGATCGCGCGACGTGATGATTTTTCACGCGGGGACGCGGCACGACAGCGATGAAACTTTGACGGCAGGAGGTCGTGTGCTCGGCGTCACGGCGCTGGGCGACGACATCCGCGAGGCGCAGGCGCGCGCGTATGCGGCGGTCGAGAAGATTCATTTTTCGGGCGCGCATTTCAGGCGCGACATTGCGGCGAAGGCGCTTGCGCAGTAGCTTCGCGCCTTATGAAACGGTTCGCGCTTTTGCTTGCGCTCAGTTCCACCGCGCTTTTTGCGCAATCGCCGGCGCCAACGTTGCCGAGCGGCGGCCTGCCTCCGCCGGAAAAAGCGCCGTCGCAGAGCCCGGCACCCGCGCCGAGCGAGACGCCCTCGCACGCTCCAGCGCCGGCCGCGACGCCAAAAAAATCGTCGCCAGCAAAAACCGATTCGCAGAATCCGATTGACGCGCTCACCGCCGCAGAAGTTCAACAGGCGTTAACGCTGTTGAAATCAAAGTTTGTCCACGCAGATCAGCTCACGGATGACGAGATGGAACGGGCGAAGCTCCAGGGTTTGATCGCGCGCTTGTCGCCCGGTGCGTCGATTTTAGTGTCAAAGCCGAATCCGGCGCCCAGCGTTTTTCATTCGGAAATGCCGACAAAAAACATCGGCTATCTGCGCCTCGGCAGTCTTTCCAAAACAAATCTCGATGAACTTTCATCCGCGTTAAAAAATTTGTCGCAAAGTTCCGTGAGCGCCGCGGTGCTCGACTTGCGCGCGACGCCCGCGTCCAGCGATTACGAAGACGCGGCGGCGGTGCTCGAACATTTCTGCGCAAAAGGGAAAACGTTTTTTACGCTGGAAAAACCGGCGGAAAATTCGGCGCAAAAATTTGCCGCGAAAGGTGATCCGGATTTTTCCGGCGTGCTCGTGGTGCTCGTCGATCACGAAACGGCGGGCGCTGCGGAGGCGATCGCGGCGGTGCTGCGCGCACAAGCGCACGCGCTCATCGTCGGTGAAAAAACGCAGGGACAGGCGCTGGAATTTTCCGATCTGCCGCTGGAGGGCGGCGAGGTTTTGCGCGTGGCCCTGGCGGAGGTCGCGCTGCCGGACGGCGCGTCATTTTCACGCGAGGGGGTAAAGCCCGACATCACGGCGAGCACGCAATATGAGCGCGCGGTTTTGGAGATGGAGCTGCAGCACGGGGTGCTGCCGATGGTCGCGGAAACGGCGCGGCCGCACATGAATGAAGCGGCGCTCGTGGCCGGCGCAAACCCGGAAATTGACGCCTTCGAAGCGGCGCAGCGCGAGAAGCCGACGCTCAAGCCGATGTTGCGTGACGTGCAGCTGCAGCGCGCGCTCGATCTGTTGACGACGATTCGCGTTTACGAAAAATCGTCGGCGGAGAAAAAATAACTACGGTTTGGCGGAGGGCGATGCGCTGGGACTTCCGGAGGCGGATGGGCTCGCGGCTGCCGAGGGCGATGCGCTCGGCGATGGCGATGGAATGGGCGTTGGCGTCGGAACGGGCTTCGTCACATCGGCCCATGCGTGGAGCTCGCCCGTGTGGCCGCCGAGCTCGGTGAGGAGCTGATCGCAGCGCGCGCGCCATTTTTCGAGGTCGGGCGCGGCGAATGGTTTATCCGCGGAACCAGGAAAAACGAGATAGCTCACTTTGAGCGGACTGACCGGTCGATTGTCGGCGCTCGCGCGCGGGTTGATTTCTTTGCCGAGCCGCAGCGATGCCTCGCCGATTTTGTCGCGCGGGCCGACGTCGCCGATGACCGCGGGATACAAAACATTTTGATAAATGACGACGCAGTAGTCGCCGATGTGCGGCGCGAATGGCGAGTGATCCGCGCCGAGAATCGAGCCGGGCAGCACGATGAATGGGTCGGCCGTGGCCACGAGGAAGCTGTTCGTTTTGAGCTGCCGGATCTCGTAGCGCAGCGCGCCGAGCTGGTCGCGGATGTCACGGGTCGGCGATTTTCCAGCGGCGAT
This sequence comes from uncultured Verrucomicrobiae bacterium, assembly GCA_963836755.1. GTDB lineage: Bacteria > Verrucomicrobiota > Verrucomicrobiia > Chthoniobacterales > Chthoniobacteraceae > JAJPJG01. The sequence goes on from CAWIKF010000002.1 coordinate 1,018,333, forward strand.
TTCGAGCTGCTGCAAACGGGCTTCGCGCGCGGCGAGGAAGGGATTTGGCGCGGCGGTTTTCTTCGGCCATTTGTAGCTCGTCATCGTCTGGAACGTCGGCGAATCGGCGTCGAGCGGCGCGATGCGGTCGCCATCGGAGCCGTCGGTATCGATGTCCATGTCGGCCTGGATGAATAGCGCGCGGCGCTGCGTGGTCGTCTGCAAAAGTTCCAGGATCGTCTCACAATCGTAAAAATTGTGTCGCGTGAGCAATTGGTCGAGTCGCGCGAGGTTTTGGCGCAATGCGGCAAGTTTCAACTGGTAAAAAGTCTCGAAAAACGGCGACACCTTCGCCGCGGAAATCAGCGCGGGGAGCGCGGGCAGCAGCTCCGGCAGCGCAGGGTTGAGCGCAGCTGATGTCGCTGAAGGCAGTGGTCGCCTTTGGCACGAGGATGCGGAGTTGCAGGTCGAGCTCGTAGCTCGACGGCGTGTCGCGCTCGGCGGTCGCACTTTTGCCGGGCTCGGTGACGAACGTGCTGCGCATCTGGATGCCGTTGAAAAGTTTTGAGGTCTCGATTCGCTTCTGCGGCACGTAGATCGACGGCGGCGTGGCGGGCGCGGCGGACGGGGTGGGAGAAGGTTTGGTGGGCGTCGCGCTTGCGGCAGGCGAGGCGGCTGGAGGGGATGGCGATGGCGACGGCTCCGTATCCACGTGGCGTGGCGGAGAACAGGCTGTTAACGCCGCGCAAACCAATGCCGGCAAAGTGCGCGCGCCGATTTTCACCGCGAAAAAAAGAGGAGGGAAGCCGCGCGACTGCCGCCAAAGTTTTTCAAGGCGCTATTTTCTTGTCCACGAAATCAGCGTGAGCGCGATGGACGCCGCGCTGAGAAGCGCCATCAGCCCGCCGGGCACGAGCGCTTTTTTGTGGATGAAATCGGGGATGAATTTTCCGGCGAGCAGCACCGAGACGATGATCGCGAGCAGCATCCCCGCTACCGGATGCACTCGCATCAGCACGCTCGCGACGATGAGGAGCACGCCGGAGACCGAGCCGGCGATCAGCGACGCGCGGCTCTTGGCGGAGACGAATCCCATGACGCCGCCTGCAATCGTGAGCAGGCCGAACACCACGTAAAAGATCGGTAAAAGCTGACTCATGGCGCTGGAGTTAAATCTAACGCGAGCGCAGTTACAACTTTTCCGTGGCGTTCCGGCCTGCCGGCGCGGCGCGGTTTTACGAGATCACGCCGGCCTACCGCTCTTCAAAATGGCCGGGAATCCAGACGTAATGCCACTTGTGCCATTGGTAATGGCCTTCGACCCAGGCTCCGTGCTCATGGTAATCGCGGTCGTGGTGGTCGCGGTCGTGGTCGTGGTCATAGTCATGGTGATCACGATCATGGTCGTGATCATGGTCGTGATCATGGTCACGGCCGGACTGCACGACGATATCGAGGGCGCGCGCGGCCGACGGCGCGAAGCCGCCCCATGCGATGAGTGCGGCTGTGGAGAGGATGAGACAACGTTTCATACATTGGGAAATCGATCTGCGCACTGCGGTTGCGCGCAGCGAAGCTTTGCATCCGCCTTTCAAATTTCGTATCCCACGACGCATGATGACCGTGCGAAATCTCGAGGCGCAGACGCCTTTCACCACCGCGGACGGCTCGACGATCCGCAGCATTCTCGACTCCACGAACGCCCCGGTCGCGCATCAAAGTCTCGCCGAGGCGCGCCTGCCCGCCGGCTCCGCCACACAGCGGCATCATCACAAGGCGAGCGAAGAGTTTTACTTCATCCTCGAGGGCGAGGGGACGATGGAGCTCGATGGCGAGACGCGTGAGGTCGGCCCGGGCGATGCGATTTTGATCCCACCGGGCGCGTGGCACACGATCACCGCGCGCGCCGATCTGCGGCTGCTCTGCTGCTGCGCGCCGCCGTATTCGCACGACGACACGTTTTTTGCCTGAGGCTAAAACGCGGGCGCGGCGGCGGGCTCGGGCGCGGGATCGACCCACTTCCCATGCTCGCGGATCAAGTCCTGGAGCCGATCGACGGCCTCCGCCTGCGGGATGTTGAATTTCACCGGCGTCTTGCCGACGTAGAGATTGATCTTCCCCGGCGCGCCGCCGACGTAGCCGAAATCGGCGTCAGCCATCTCGCCCGGCCCGTTCACGATGCAGCCCATGATCGCGATTTTGACGCCTTTCAAATGCACCGTCGCAGCCTTGATGCGCGCCGTCGTTTCCTGGAGGTTGAAAAGCGTCCGCCCGCAGCTCGGGCAGGCGACGTAATCGGTCTTGAAAATGCGCGAGCCGGCGGCCTGCAGGATGTTGTAGGAAAGGCGCAGCGCCTGTCCCGGCGCATCCTCGCCCTGCACCAAAATCGCGTCGCCGATGCCGTCGCAGAGGAGCGAGCCGATGTTCGTCGCGGCGGTCAGGAGCGTGGTGAGGAAATCCTGTCCGTCCCCTTTCGCGTTTGAAAACGGGAGCGCGGGCTTCCAGCCTGCTGCGTCCGGCATCCTGCCGGATGCATCTGCGGGCGCAGTCTCGACGGAGGAACCGGGCAGGGATGCCCGGTTCGGCAGGCTGGAAGCCCGCGCTCCCGGCAGAACATCTTTCAGCAAAATCGGGTGGCGCGCATCGAGCCGCGCGGCGAGCAGGCGGAAGGCGGCGATCACGGGCAGCGCGGTCGTGTCGGATACGGTGACTAAAAGCTCAGTTTCGCTTTGGTTCAGAGCGGCGAGGGCGGCTTCGTCGCGGGGATCGACTTCGCGGACATCGGCGTTTTCCACGACGATCTCGGGCTTGTAATCGCCCATTCGGTCGATTTTGTGCGCGATTTTCTCGAATTGCGCCTGCCGGATGAAGACACGGATCAGCTCCTCGCCGCCGAGCCGGACGCCGCCGCGGTCGAGCGTGGCAGTCGCGCGGCGTGTGTAGGAAAACGGGTCGTAGGAGAGGACGTCGAGCGGAACGGCTGGGTCGTTGGAAGGAACGGCGGGACCGTTGGAAGGAACGGCGGGACCGTTGGAAGGAACGGCGGGACCGTTGGAAGGAACGGTGGGACCGTTGGAAGGAACGGTGGGACCGTTGGAAGGAACGGTGGAACCGTTGGAGGGAACGGTGGGACCGTTGGAGGGAACGGCGGGACCGTTGGAAGGAACGGTGGGACCGTTGGAAGGAACGGTGGGACCGTTCTCAACAGAGTAATTCGCCGTCTGCGCCTCGCTCGCGGACGCCGCGGGCGACATTTTCCCCTGTGACTGAAGCGCGTTGAACGGCGCGGCGAGCGCCTGCGCCACGGGAATCTCGTGGACGCTGTCTTCGGTGAGCGAAACGCGGATGGTATCGCCGATGCCGTCGCTGAGCAGTGAGCCGATGCCGATGGCGCTTTTGATGCGGGCATCCTCGCCGTCGCCGGCCTCGGTCACGCCGAGATGGATCGGGTAATTCCAGTCCGCGCCTTCGTCATTGAGCCGGGCGACGAGCAGCCGATACGCCTCGATCATCACCTTCGGGTTGCTCGATTTCATCGAAAAAACAAAGGCGTGAAAGTCGAGGTCGCGCGCGATGCGGGCAAACTCCAGCGCGCTCTCGACCATGCCGAGCGGGGTGTCGCCGTAGCGGTTCATGATGCGGTCGCTCAGCGAGCCGTGGTTTGTGCCGATGCGCATGGCGACGCGGCGCGCCTTGCAAAGCTCGACCAGCGGCGTGAAGCGCTCGCGGATGCGGGCGAGCTCGGCGGCGTATTGCTCGTCGGTGTATTCGAGAATCTTGAACTTCTTGCTGTCGGCGTAATTGCCGGGATTGATGCGGACTTTTTCCACCCACTTCGCGGCTTCCATCGCGGCCTCGGGCTTAAAATGGATGTCGGCGACGAGCGGCACGTCGCAGCCTTTTTCCAAAAGCCCGGCCTTGATGTGCTGGAGATTCGCGGCGTCCTTCACCGTCGGCGCGGTGATGCGGACAATCTCGCAGCCGACTTTCACGAGATCGAGCGTCTGCTGGATCGACGCCGCGGTGTCCATCGTGTCGCAGGTGATCATCGACTGGACGCGGATCGGGTTTTGCCCTCCGACGCCGACTTTGCCGACGAGCACCTCGCGCGTGGCGCGGCGCTGGTAGGTGAATGGGTTCGCGCAGTAGCTGGCGCTCATTTGCTAAAAAAGTGCGCAGTCATTGGTGCCGAGAATAACGTGTTGCCGTGCCGAGTGCAACGAGTCCGGACTTCAGCGCGGCTGCTCGCTCGCGGCCGGTTTCGTGAATTTCATCGTGTCGCTTTTTCCTCCGAACAAGTCCTGCACGTCGAAGAACGCGATGTAGAGCATGAAGCCGATGATGAGCATCGCGCAGCCGGTCTGCACGATCTCGAGCACGCGGATATTCACCGGGCGGCGGCGCACGGCCTCGACCACGGCGAGCGTGATGTGCCCGCCATCGAGCACGGGGATCGGCAGGAGATTGAGCAGCGCGAGATTGACGTTGAGCACGACCGAGAACCAAAGCGCCATGCGCCAGCCTTCCTTGCTTTCAAACATCAGATAGTAAATCCGCATCATCATCACGGGCCCTCCCATGTGCTGGAGTTTCACGTCACTTTTGCGCGAGGCAATGGCGCCGACGGTGCTGAAAATCGAGGTCATGCCCGCCTGGATCTGCTCGAGCGGCGACGGATGCAGCACGTGGAAGCGGCCGTATGCATCGAGCGAAATGCCGTAATCCATGTCCCACGCGATGCCGATGCGCGGCGTGGTCTCGCCGACGGGAAGCTCGGGAGTAACTTTGGTCTCAATCGTTTTGCCGTCGCGTAAAAGTGTGAGCGCGATGGTCTGGCCGCGATGCGCCTTGATGTAATCGGTAATGGCGAGCGCGCTCTCCATTTTGTGCCCATCGACTGCGGCGACGACATCGCCTTTTTGCAAGCCGGCTTTTTCCGCGGGGCTGCCGGCGATGACGGTGTCGATCGCCGCGCCGCCGGGATTGAATGTCAGCTGCACCGGCGCGCCGTTGCGCTCGACGGTGAGCGCGAGGCTTTCGCCCTGATGCTGCTCGATGAAAGTCGGCAGTTGATCGATGTGATAAAGCGGTTGGCCATCGACTTTCGTGATCAGGTCATTCCGCTGCAGCCCGGCAGCGGCGGCGGGCGAATGGGGCTCGACCTTGGCAACCATCGGCGTTTGCGCGGGCTCGATCTCGATTTGCCGCAGCGCCTTCCGCGACCACGCGCGGGTATCGGGGATGAGCGGCTTCGGGTAAAGCGTAAGCTCTTTTTGCTCGCCGTTGACGTCGCGCTCAACTTTGACGGGGATCGACGCGCCTTCGCTGCGAACGATGCGCCACGTGACGCTATCCTCGCGCATCCCGCCGAAGCGCGTGACGGGCTGGCCATCGACGGCGAGAATTTTGTCGCCAGCCTGCAAGCCAGCCTTCGCGGCGGGTGAATCGGGAACGACATAGCCAATCGTCGTGGTCGCTTCCGCTTCGCTCACCGGCCGGCCAATTGCCCAGACGACGAAAGCAAAAAAGATCGCGAGGCCGAAGCTGAAAACCGGCCCGGCAAATGCGACCAAAATTTTGTCCAAGGCGCTGATCGGCGGCAGCGCCTCGCGCGGGATATCGACTGCGCCCTCGAGCATTTCCATCGGCGCGAGCTGCGGCAGCGCGACGAAGCCGCCGGCGGGAATGGAGCCGAGGCTGTATTGGACGCCGCCGATGGTTTTTTTCCAAAGCGGCTTGCCGAACCAGATGCCGAATTTCTCGATGACGAGCCCACGCCAGCGCGCGGCGAGGAAATGCCCGAGCTCGTGGACGATGATCATCAGGTTGAAGAAGGCGACGACTTCGAGCGCGATGAGGAGGAACTTGAGGATGCTGAGGAACATATTTTTACCGTGGGGAGCAAAGACCGCGCTCGGCGCTTCGCCGTTCAATTCCTCTCGTCATCGCGAAGCAAGAATCTCGGCGGCACGCGCGCGCGTCTCGGAATCGGCGGCCACTATAGCATCGAGCCCCGCGTGCGCAACGGGCCGGTGCTCCTCCATCACGCGCGCGACCGTTTCCCAGATTTCGGGAAAGCGAATGCGCTTTGCGAGAAAGGCGTCGACGGCGATTTCATTCGCGGCATTCAAGACTGCCGGCAAAGTTCCGCCGGTTTCGCCCGCGCGCCGCGCGAGATCGAGCGCCGGAAAATCAGCCGTGCGCGGCGCTTCAAATTCCAGCTTCGCGAGCTGCGCGAAATCGAGCGGGCGCAACGTATTCGGCACGCGCTCCGGCCAGGTCACGGCGTATTGAATCGGGAAGCACATGTCCGAGTGCGAAAGCTGCGCGAGCACCGAGCCATCCACGAACTCGACCATCGAATGCACGATGCTTTGCGGATGGACGACGACCTCGACGCGCGCCATCTCCACGCCGAAAAGCCAGCGCGCCTCGATCATCTCCAGCCCTTTGTTGAAGAGGGTTGCGGAGTCGATCGTGATTTTCGCGCCCATGTTCCAAGTCGGATGTTTCAGCGCCTGCTCCGGTGTCACGTCGCGCAAAAGTTCGCGCGGCGTTTCGCGGAAAGGCCCGCCGCTCGCGGTCAAAATCAGCCGCGTCACTTCGCTGACGTTGCGATTTTCGAGGCATTGAAAAATCGCGTTGTGCTCGCTGTCGACGGGCAAAACTTTGACGCCTTTCTTGCGCGCCGCTTCCATCACGATCTCGCCGGCCATCACTAAAATTTCCTTGCTCGCAATCGCAACGTCCTTGCCGGCTTCAATCGCCGCGAGCGCCGGTCGCAAGCCGCCGGTGCCGACAATCGCGATCAGCACGAGATCGGCTTCGGGCAAAGTCGCGAGCTCGATGAGCCCTTCTTCGCCGGGAACTTTTTTCACAGGAATCCCGCTCGCGCGAAAGGCCGCCGCTGCTTCCGGATCAACAACGCAGAAAGCGGCGTGTGGAAATTCGCCGGAAAGTTCCGCGAGCAGTTCGACATTCCGATGCGCGGAAAGTCCGACAATTTCCATCCGCTCCGGAATGTCGCGCGCGACGCGAATCGCGCTTTGGCCGATGGAGCCGGTCGCACCCAAAACGACGACGCGCTTTTTCATCCGAAGCGCATGACGAGGCGAACGTAGAAAAAGAGCAGCGGCGCCGTGAACAACAAACTATCGATCAAATCCAGCGCGCCGCCGATGCCGGGCAGCATGCGGCCGGAATCCTTCACGTCGCAGCTTCGCTTGATGATCGACTCGGCCAGATCGCCGATGATTGCCGCGAAGCCAAGCAGCAGGCCGAGCACCGTCGCGTGCACCGATGTCAGCGCCGACAAACTATGCGGCATCAATTTCCATGCGCCGAAACTTCCGAGCACCGAAAATGCGAGCGCGCCGAAAAAGCCTTCCCAAGTTTTCTTCGGCGAGATGTGCGGGATCAGCGGATGCCGCCCGATCAAGCTGCCGGTGACATACGCGCCCATGTCGCTGAATTTCGTCACGATGATCAAGTAGAGCACGTAAAAATGTCCGGTCACGTGGCCGTTTTGTTGGGGGAAAACGTAAACGATTTTCGTGATGAAATTAAAAAGCCAGAGCACGTAAAGAAAACCGAAAGTCGTGTAAGCCATCGCCTCGAGCGGCGAGAAATGCCGCGTCCGCTCGAACATCTGCCGCGCGAAAACGATGAGCAGAAAAAAGAGCAGCACCGAGACTTCGTAATCATACGACTGCGCCGGGCCGACCTTCCTGAAATAGTAAAAACTGCCGCCGATGAAAAACAGCCCGCAGACCATCGCGAGGATCTTGAAATTCGGCAGCCCCTTGTGATCGAGCATCCGGTAAAACTCCCAGAGCGCAAGCAAACCGAGGCTGCTGATCAGGCAAAAAAATCCGATCTCGAATCCGGAGAAAATGATCCAGAGCGCCACTGCCCAAAGCGCGATCGAACTGCAAAGTCGCGAGAAAAAAATGGCGCGGGTGCTTGGCATGTTTTTTTGGACGCGCAGGATTGAAGATGCGCCTCGCGAAGGCAAGGCTGGAAATGCCGGAATCTCGAATCGGCGGCTGACCAATGCGCGTTACGTTTGTGAGGACTACCTGGGATGCGAGTTGTGCTTCGCGGGAGTAGTGGCCGTCACCGAGAAATCATCCACATAAAACGGCCCACTGGAGTTCAGCGCCTCGATTAAAAACTCGTGCCGTAATTCCTCGATCTTGGAAAAATGGACGGTGATCGTCTTCCAGCGGCCCGAACGAGCCACCCCGACCTCAGTGATGCGGGAATCATATTTGGCGCTATACAGCCGCACCCGCAGGATCAGTTCTGAATCGTCGTCGGAATTCAACTTCAGCTTCTTCGGCGCGAGCACGCGGAAATGCGCGGTCACTGCATCCACGGAGTCAGGGATGGCCAACGGCGCCGATGCAGCAGGGATCTGCTTGTCGCTCAGCGACAGCACATGATTTTTCGCGTTCACCGGATCGGGCACCACCTGGCCGCTTATTTGCCACCCTGCAGCGCCATTCTCGAAATCCCCACTCACCGCCAGCAGGCCAGACTTCCCCGTCCCGCCCGGTGGCGGGGAGGGCGAAGACTGTGCCGGTTCCGCCGACGGAGTCGGAGAAGCTGTCGGCTCCGCGCCCAGCGCTTGCAACCCGCAGACGAAAAGGATCAACAGCATTGCGGGCACTCTCTTCATAGCGGCACGATAACGCCACGGCCCCGGAAACCAATCTGCATTCGAAACTTCTTACACATGGAGGACCTCGCACTCCGCGAAGCGTTTGCCCGCCGTAACCGAAAAATCCCCGTCCCACGAAACGAACACCGGAAGACTTTCATCACACTCATTGAAAGAGTGGAACAGGGTCAAGCCGGTGCCAATGGTGCTCATGGTGAAATCGGTGCCAGCGCCGTTGCCGCGTCGCTGGGGCAGGCCACAGAGCTTCGAGCCGGAGAGTGTCAGAGAGCCGCAGGGAGCCGCGCCGTTGGTGCTTCCGCTTGTAGAAGAGTGGGCCAAGGTAAAGCCGGTGCCGCTGCTGCCGCCGGACTCAGTCTTGCCTTCGCCCTGCGAACCAGATCGTCCCTCCACGCTGCCCGTGCTTCGGCGTCCGAGCCGGGCCCCGCGTCTCGAATGGCGGCGCACCCGCTGCAAGCCAAGCAGCGCCCCCAGCCCGGTCGCCAGCATTGCCCACGTAGAATACTCGGGCGCTAAATCCGCGATGGTGGTGCATACGGACGAATAAAACGCGGGGATGAGGCTGGAGGCGCATGGGGCCGTTCCCAGATTGCTGAACGGGTCCGCAGCCCCCTGTTCGACATTGCTGGCGACGTCCGCAGCGATAGCCTCGAAGACGCCTGTTGTCCCGAAGACGTTTGCCGACCAGCCAAAGTTCTCACCGCCCCCGCCGGCGGCGAAGTCCGCAGCCCATATCGTCCGAATCCCCGCAAGCAGCAAGACCGCCACTGCGAGAGTAGTTTTGGTTTTCATGGTTTCTTTCCTCTGTTTCCGAAGCGGCTCTACCAGCCGCCAATTGTCCTGTTGGTTCTGCTTCCGTTTTTGCCGACAGCCGCACTCAGCCCGCAAACGCCACCTGCACGATGTCGCTCATCTCGCCGACTTCCTCGTCGTTAATCACCCCACGCGCGGCGTATTCGCGCGTCTCCGCCATGCCGGGAGTTTTCAGCGGCGTCTGGTCGTCGAACGGGAATTTCTTCCGCTGGATGCCGACAAGCCTCCACGAGGTCGTGCCGCCGATGCGCGTGTAGATGTTCACCAGCTCGGCGTAAGCCTTTGAGCCGGTGATGCGCACGCTGCCCGGAAACGCCTCCGCCTTGATCTTCGGCTTGATCGCGTTTGGATCGTGCGCCGTCGTCTTGGTAAAAACATTCATCGATGTCGCCCATGCCATCGGTGAATTTCGTGTTGTTCTTCAGGTTATTGATGAACGCTCGCAACGCCTCGCTTTGCTGCGAATAAAGCTGCGCGGCATTGGCGGCGGCCGCGACGACGGCGTTCTCGGCATCGACCAGCGTCTGGTAGGTGGTGATGAGCGGGATGAGCAGCGCGTCGGCGGCGGCAAGGTCGGCCGCATCGAGGCCGAGCGCGACAGCATTGGCATGGGTTTGCGCTTTGAGGTTGATGAAAAACGCGAGCCGGTTTTCGTGGGAATCTGGGATGAAGTCTGCCATGGGATTTTGTTTTCTGGGGTTTACTGCTGCGGTTTCTAGCCGCGGGTTTTGTTTTGCTGGAGTTCGCGCTTCAAAGCGCTGCTACAGCGGATCGTGGAGAGTTTCTGGGGTTTTATGCTGAAAATGAAGGAGTTGCGTCAAAAATGCGCCGTTTCGGGCATGAACCGTCGTCTCCCGGGTCGGAACCGGGACGTCCCGGCTCCGATCCGGGAGCTCCCGACTTTGACCCGGGACGTCCCGGCTGTGAACCGGGAGCACCCGGCTGGAGCCCGGGAGTTCCCGGGCCGGACTTGGGACGTCCCGACTTTGACTCGGGAGCACCCGGCGCGGACCCGGGAAGCGCCAACTCCGACTCGGGACGCCCCGGCTTGCAGACGGGAGACGACGGGGGCGAGCCGGGAAGCGGCGTTGAGCCGCCGCATCGCCGGGAAAAGCCGCCGGGCGGCGTCTCCGTTCCGCCGGGGCACAAAAAAGCCGTCCAATAGGACGGCTGGGAAATTCGAGATTTAAAACTTCACCGGACGCCGAAGCATCGGGGGTCGCGGGATTTGGCCTTTTGAAAGCGCCACACTCGTCGAACCGCAACCCCGATATTCCACGCATCGCGGCTTCGTGCTTAGCAGGAATCCCGAAACCGCTGCAAGCAAAACTTTAAAAAATGTTTTTGCCCCCGTTGATTCGCGTTCGGTGGGAAGAAAGACTCAGCTTTTGCGCGTCATCCCGAGGTCTGCGGAGGCTTTGCCAAAGGTCTCTTCAAGCTGCCGCGTGCGCATGACGATCGGCTCGTAGATTTTCCGCTGCGCCGCGCAAAAAGTCTGCAGCGGCTGGAAAATCAACGTCAGCTCCTGGTAGAAAAGTGCGATCGCGTGCCGCAGATGATCCTCGACGGGCGCGAGCACTTCCTCGCGCTTGCGCGCCATCTGCGTGCGGAATTCGGCGATGATTTTGTTGCGTTTCGCAACCGCAACGCCTGCGCCGAAAAGGGCCGCGACGCCAGCGACCATGCCGGTGACATCGACGATGGCGATGTGCGCGAGCGCCGCTGCGATGGCCGCCGCGCCGCCGAGTGCCGCGATTCCGGCGGGCACGCGCAGCCATGCGGAGGCATCGCTGAACGCCTTCGTCATCTGATCCTCGATTTGTTTGTTCGACATCTTTTCCATCAACGTCAGCGCGATTCGCTGGAGCAACGCCTCGCGCTCGCGGACAAAGTCGGGCGGGCTCGATGGCATGTGCATCTCGGTGGTGAAATTTTTCAAAAGCGATTCGTGGAGCTGTTGCCAGACGCTTTTCAAGTCGCCCTCGAGCAGCTCGATGGAGTTCTCGATCTGCCGCTTCAAGGTGTCGTGCAGACTCTGGTCGATGCTTTCCTGGAAATCGGCGTGCCACTTTTCCTTGCGGAAGATCAGCTTCAGCGTCTGCGTCCACGTGAGCCGCTCCTGGAGCAATTCCTCGGCGCCTTTTTGCGAGCGCTCGTAGCTTTGCGAAAGCGACCACATGACGCCGCCGACCTGCCGCAGCGATTGCTCCTCGCGCTCGTCGAGGATGCGCTCGAGCTCGTGCAAACGCTCGATGTCTTTTTCCACGGTCGTGAATGCGGCCGCCGCTTTTTCGCCGAGCTCGCGCAGCACGACCTGCCCGGTCTGGCAGACGGAGCGGAGCTTCGCGAGCCGCGTCTCGCCGTGGGCGACGGTCTGGTTGATGTAATCCTCGACCTTGTCAAAGTTGCTTTCCTTCAGCATCCGTTCCTTGTCCGTCGCGTGAGTTTTTGCGAACAAGGCGTTCTTTGCCGAGACGGCGAAAACCGGCGGGCTCGTGCCGAGTTTCTCGCGAGCGGTCTGTTGTAAATGTTTGACAACCGCGTCCACTTCGGTCGCGCTGCGCAAGTCCGCCTGCTGGACGATGAAGACAACGTGCTTGAGCCATTTTTTCTGCACGAGATGGAGAAATTCCCACGCGGAGGCGGCCCACGGGTTTGTGATGGAAAAAACGAAAATCACCAGGTCGGCCATCGGCAGGAATTGCTCGGTGATGGTCTGGTGATCGGCGATGATCGTGTTCGTGCCGGGCGTGTCGACGACGTTGAAGTCGCGCAGGAAATTGCTCGGGCGGTAACATTCCGTGAGCTTGTCGCCGATGTTCACGTCGCGCTCCTCGCCGTATTTGAAGACGTAGATTTTGTCCGTGGCGGGCAGCACATCCACGCGGCAAAACTCGCGGCCGAAAAGCGCGTTGAGCACGCTCGATTTGCCGGCTTTGACCTCGCCCATCACGACGAAGAGAATCGGCTCGCGCAGGCTCGCATTCAGGTTCTGCAGCGTTTCGAGCGTCGCCGGTTCCGCATGCAAATCATGCGCGAGCGTCGAGAGAGAAAACAGCGCGGTGCCCAGCTGCGCGCGAAGCTGAAAGTAGTCGTCGCCGATCATCCCTCGCGCTCGTTCAGCGCGCCGCGTTTGCCACGGGCGAAGCCGCCGCAGATGGCGAAGCCGCGGGGACATCCGGCGTTTTTTTGTTTACTGCGCTTCCTTTTTTCAACTCCGGCCGCGGGCCGCCTTTGTCCATCGCGATCAATTCCGAGACGGTGACGAATTTGTAACCACGCGCCAGCAGCGTGTCGAAAACTTCGGGCATCGCCGCGATCGTCGTCGCATGGATATCGTGCGACAAAATGATCGAGCCGGGGCGCACGCCGGCGAGGATGCGGCGCGCGACGGTGGCGGAGTTGCGGTCTTTCCAATCGAGCGGATCGACGTCCCACAAAATAATTTTGAACCCGAATTCCGCGTGCGCCCACTGGCGCTGTTTCGCCGTGAAGTCGCCATACGGTGGCCGCATCAGCGTCGGCGTCACACCGCCCGCCTGCGTGATGATGTCCTGCGTTTTTTGCAACTGGTTGCGCACGGCGGCCTCGGGCATTTTCGCGAAGTCGGGATGCGTGAGCGAATGGTTGCAGACCTCGTGGCCTTCCGCGATCTCGCGCTTGACGAGTGCTGGATTGGCCGCCGCGTTTTCGCCGATGAGGAAAAAGGTGAGCTTGATGAGTTTCTTCGCCGCGAGGTCGAGCAGGCGCGGCGTGTTCGTCGCGTGCGGTCCGTCGTCAAAAGTCATCGCGATGTAAGGCCCGTCGACATTGACTTCCGAGTAAGTGATCTTCGGCGCGGCGGCAGTTTTCGGCGCCGCAGCGCCGGCGGGATCGACCGGCGAAGCTGTGGCAGCGGGCGTTTGCGCCGGGGCGGAAGCGGCGAGCATCGCGCAGGCCGCGGAGAGAAAAAAGGTTCGAACCATTTTCAAAAAACTTGTGCGTGACCTTATGACGGCATCTCGCGAAATCAATGCGCGATTCGCTTTCGCTAGAGGAATCGCGTCAAAATTGGCGCGAGCTTTGTCGCAGTCGCCGCCGGCCAAAGCGATTTGTCGGTGACGAGCGCGCCGTCGAGCGAGCGATGCTCCGGCCAGTCCGGCGTTAGCGGAATCTGCGGAATCACGTGCGCGAGAATCTTTTTCGCCGCCGCGGCATTCGCGAGCAAATGCGCGATAACTTTGTCGGCAGTCACCGGCTCCTCGTCGATTTTCCAGCAATCGTAATCAGTGATCATCGCCATCGTCGCCAGCGCGATCTCAGCTTCGCGCGCGAGCTTCGCTTCGCCGAGATTCGTCATGCCGATGACGTCAAAACCGAGCCGGCGATTCGTCTCCGATTCCGCGCGCGTGGAAAACGCCGGGCCGTCCATGTTGACGTAAGTGCCGCCGTTGTGCGCGGTGTAGCCGAGCTCTTTCGCGGCGTTAAACAAAAGTTGACGCAAGTTTTTGCTGATCGGATCGGCGAAACCAACGTGCGCCGCGATTCCCTCGCCAAAAAAAGTGTGCGTCGCGCGCTGGCTCGTCCGGTCAAAAAATTGATCCGGCAGCAAAATGTGGCGCGGCTCGTAGGCGGCCTGCAAACTGCCAACCGCGGTCACGCAAATGATCCAGCGCACGCCGAGCGAGCGGAGCGCCCAGATATTCGCGCGATGATTTAACTCATGCGGCAGGATGCGATGTCCGCGCCCGTGCCGCGGCAAAAACCAAACCTGCCGCCCCTCGATTTTGCCGCCGAAGATTTTGTCCGAAGGCGCGCCGAATGGCGTCTCGACTTCGTGCTCGATGGGGTCGGTCAATCCCTCGATTTGATAAAGTCCGCTGCCGCCGATGATGCCGATGCCGGGCTCGTCCGTCATTGCCGCGGCGCGATTAAAGGTGGGGAAAATTGCGCGTGAAAGTTCATGCGTTCGCGCACGCCATTAAACGAAGCGCGCGGCGAGGGGAAGCGAAAGATGCGCGTCAAAAATCGTCGAGCGGATGGTGCAGCAGCGCGATGAATTCCTTTTGCGCGGATGTGCGCGGATGATTGCGCCTGCTCAGGATGCCGAGCGGCCGCCGCATTTCCGGCTTCGAAATTTCCACCGCGGCGAGCGTGCCGCTTTTAACTTCCTGCAGAATCGTGTTTTCAGGGACAATCGAGACGCCGTTTTCGATTTCGACCGCGCGCTTGACCGTCTCGATGTTGTCAAACTCGATCGCCTGCACAATCGAAACGCCCTCCGCCCGAAAGTGCTTGTCGAGCACTTTGCGCGTCGGCAGGTCGGGCTCAAATGCGATGAATTTTTCGCCCTCGAGCTCGCAAAGTTCGATCCGTTTGCGCGCAGCGAGCCGATGGCCCGGATGGCAGATGAGCACGAGCCGATCGGTGAGAAATTCCTCGCATTGCACGCCGTGCCGCTTCGATGGATACGAGACGAGGCCGAGGTCGACTTCGCCCGAAAGGACGAGGCCGTAGATTTCCCACGAGCGCCGATACTCGATCCGCACCGCGACGTTCGGGTGCAGCGCGCGAAACATTTTCAAATACGGCGGCAGCTCGTGCAGTCCGATGCTGTAAATGACCGCGATCTTCAAGTCGCCGGCGACAATGTTTTGCAGTTCGTTCAGCCGCGAGGCGAGGTGCTCGTAGATGCCGTTAATCTCGCGCGCTGCCGCGAGAAACGCGTCGCCTTCCTGCGTCAGCGCGAAGTTGCGCGGGCCGCGTTCGATCAGCTTCACGGCGAACTTTTTTTCGAGCGCCATGATCTGCTGGCTGACGGCGCTTTGCGTGATGCGATTTAATTTCGCAGCTTGTGAAAAACTGCCGGTCTCGGCGAGGTCGCAGAAAATTTTAAACGTTTCGATTTGCACGCGGCGGCGGGAAAATGCGTGATCGTTTCGCGCATGGACATCATTTCGCACCGGCTCGATGAAGTGAATGGAAAAATCGCAAACGCCGCTGCGAAGTCGGGCCGGCGGGCTGATGAAATCGAACTCGTCGCCGTTTCCAAGACACATCCGCCGGAGGCGATTCACGAGGCGCTCGATGCGGGCCAGACGCTTTTTGGCGAGAGCCGCGTGCAGGAGGCGCGTGCGAAAATTCCGCTGCTGCCGGGCCGCGCGCGGTGGCATTTCATCGGACATTTGCAGAAAAATAAAATCCGCCACGCGCTCCCGCTTTTCGAACTTTTTCACGGCATCGATTCGATCGAGCTCGCGCGGGATTTGCAGCGAATCGCGGACGAAGCCGGCGCGCGGCCGCGCATTTTGCTGGAAGTAAATGTCGCGGGCGAAGCGTCAAAGTTCGGCTTCAAACCGGAGACGCTCCGCACGCAAATCGAGGAGCTGGTCGCACTCGATCGGCTGGAAATCGAAGGGCTGATGACGATCGCGCCGTTCGCGCCGGAGCCGGAAAATTCGCGTCGATATTTCGCGGCGTTGCGCGAGCTGCGCGATGATTTGAAAGTCCAGATCGCGCTGCCGCAGCTCTCGATGGGAATGAGCGGCGACTACGCGGTTGCCGTCGAGGAAGGCGCGACGCTTGTGCGCGTGGGCACGGCGATTTTTGGCAAGCGCAGCGGGAAAAATTTTCGCGCAGCCGATGCGCCTTGAATTGCCGCGTTCGCTTTTTTCTGATAGCGCAACTGCATGAACTTTTCTCACGTGACGCGGCGCGAGGCAGTTCGGCGGATGCTGCTTTTCAGCGCGGGGCTCGCGACTCCGGGAATGTTTGCGCGCGCGGCGGAGAAAAGTGGGGACGGCGCGCTGCATCTTTTTTTCATCGGCGACTGGGGCACCGGCGATGCGAGTCAAAAGTCGGTCGCGGCCGCGATGCAAACTTACGCGCGGGCGAGCGGTGTCACGCCGCATGCGCTATTCATGCTCGGCGACAATTTTTATGGCGCGCTGAGCGGGCCGGATTCGCCGCGCTGGAAAAACGAATTTGAGGAAATGTATCCCGCGTCCGTTTTTCCCGGCGCGTGTCACGCGCTGCTCGGCAATCACGATTACGATGACCAGCCCGGTGGCGAGCTTTTCCAACTCGCGTATGCGCGCAAGGCCGGCACGCGCTGGCGGATGCCCGCGCGATGGTATCGGCTCGATTTGCCGGAGGAAAAACCGGTCGCGACTTTTCTCTGCACCGACACGCATTTTGCGAAGCTCAGCCGCAAGGAAATCGCGGCGCAGGCGGCGTGGTTGAAGGCTGAGTTTGCGCGGGCGCGCACGACGCCGTGGATCTTTGTTTGCGGCCATCATCCGGTTTACAGCGTCGGCACGGAGCACGGAAACACGCCGGAGCTCAGTCCCTGGCGCGAACTTTTTCCGCGCGAAAAAGTTGCCGCTTATATTTGCGGCCACGAGCACGATCTCCAGCATTTGCGGAACAGCGACGACTCAACCGATTGGTTCATCTCGGGCGCGGGCGGTCGCGCGTTGTATCCGGTCAAAGCCGGCACGCACGCGAGCTTCGCGCAATCGGCTTTCGGTTTTCTCCACATGGCGGTCGGCGCACGGAGTTTCGAGGCGAAATTCATCGGGCAAAACGCGGACGCACTTTACCAGTATGAGCGCAAGGCTGTCGCGTAGTGCGCGGAAAAACCGCGCGTCACGGGCGCGGGCTGCGTTATAATTTCCAATGGATGCTGAAATGCCGGCGACAACGGATTCGTATCTCGACGAACACACCGTCCGCTCGTGGCTTTTGACGACGGATCACAAGCGGATCGGCATCCTGTATTTGCTGACGATTCTCGTCTTTTTTTTCATCGCGAGCGTGGCCGCGGCGATCATGCGGCTCGAACTGCTGACGCCGCA
This sequence comes from uncultured Verrucomicrobiae bacterium, assembly GCA_963836755.1. Taxonomy (GTDB): domain Bacteria; phylum Verrucomicrobiota; class Verrucomicrobiia; order Chthoniobacterales; family Chthoniobacteraceae; genus JAJPJG01. The sequence goes on from CAWIKF010000002.1 coordinate 1,035,640, forward strand.
GGGCGACCTCGTCACGAGCGAGACTTACAACAAACTTTTCACGCTGCACGGGACGCTGATGGTCTGGTTTTTTTTGATTCCGGCAGTGCCAAATGTGCTCGGAAATTTCGTGCTGCCGATGATGCTCGGCGCGCGCGACGTCGCATTCCCGCGACTCAATTTACTGAGCTGGTATATTTTCCTCGGCGGCGGTTCGCTGGCGCTCTGGTCGCTGATTCATGGTGGCGTCGACACCGGCTGGACTTTCTACACGCCTTACAGCTCGACCTATGCGAACTCGCACGTGATCTCGATGGCGGCGGGGATTTTCATCTCGGGATTCGCATCGATTTTGACCGGACTGAATTTCATCGTGACCATCCACAAGATGCGTGCGCCGGGTTTGACGTGGTTTAAACTTCCGCTGTTTGTCTGGTCGCTCTACGCAACGAGCCTCATCATGGTCCTCGCGACGCCGGTGCTCGCGATCACGCTCGCGCTGATGTGCGTGGAACGGGTCTGGGGCGTCGGCATTTTCGACCCGAAAATCGGCGGCGATCCGATTTTATTCCAGCATCTGTTTTGGTTTTATTCGCACCCGGCGGTTTACATCATGATCCTGCCGGGAATGGGCATCATCAGCGAAGTCATCACCTGCTTCGCGCGCAAAAAAGTTTTCGGCTACGGCTTCATCGCGGCTGCGAGCATGGCAATCGCAATCCTCGGGTTTTTGGTCTGGGGCCATCACATGTTTGTAAGCAGCCAATCGATTTATGCCGGCATGGTCTTTTCGATTTTGAGCTACCTCGTCTCGATCCCGTCCGCGATCAAAGTCTTCAACTGGACGGCGACTTTATATAAAGGCTCGATCACTTTCGGAACGCCGATGTTATACGCGCTCGGCTTCATCGGGCTGTTCACGATCGGCGGGCTGACCGGACTTTTCCTCGCGGCGCTCGGCATCGATGTGCATGTGACTGACACCTATTTTGTGGTCGCGCATTTTCATTACATCATGGTCGGCGGAATGGTGATGGCGTTCATGGGCGGGCTGCACTTTTGGTGGCCGAAAATCACCGGCCGCATGTATCCGGAGTTTGCAGGGAAGCTCTCGGCGATGATCACGTTCATCGGATTCAACCTGACTTTCTTTCCACAGTTCATTCTCGGCTATCTCGGAATGCCGCGGCGCTATCACGCGTATCCGCCGGAGTTTCAATTTTTTCACATCATCTCGACGGCCGGCGCATCGATCCTCGGCGTCGGCTATCTGCTGCCGTTCTGTTATTTTTGGTGGTCCTTAAAATGGGGACGTCGCGCGAGCGGCAATCCGTGGAAGGCCACGGGCCTCGAATGGCAGACGCCATCGCCGCCGCCGAAGCATAATTTTGCCGAAACGCCGGTCGTGACGAGCGGGCCGTATAATTACGACCCGAACGAGGAAACGTTGATGCCAGCTTGATTTATGGAGCGTGCCGAAGCTCTCGCAGAGCAGTTTAACGACATCGAGCAGCAGCATTCCGCTGACCTGCTGGGCATGTGGATTTTTCTCGCGACGGAAGTGATGTTCTTCGGCGGGTTGCTGCTCGGCTACATCGTCTACCGATATTCTTTTCCGACAATTTTCGAGCACGCGAGCCATCATCTCGACGTGCTCGCGGGCACTGCCGACACGGCGATTTTGCTCACGAGCAGCCTCACGATGGCGCTCGGCGTGCGCGCGCTGCGAGTGGGCCAGCGTCAGTTGACAGTCGCGCTGCTGCTCGCGACCGCCGCGCTCGGCGTCGCATTTCTGGTGCTGCACGGATTCGAATATCACAACGAATGGAAGGAGCATCTCGTTCCCGGCCCGCGTTTCAACATGCACGGCGCCGACCCGCAAAAGGCGCAAATGTTTTTCTGGCTCTACTTTGCCACCACTGGGCTGCACAGCCTTCACGTCATCATCGGCGTGCTGCTGATGCTCACGCTGACCGTTCTGGTTTGTTTAAAAAAAGTCGACGCGGAGCGATTCATGGCCGTCGAGATCGGCGGGCTTTACTGGCACTTTGTCGACATCGTCTGGGTCTTTCTTTTCCCGCTCTATTATCTCGCCGGAACCGCGACGAAATGACGACCGCGATCCTTCCCACGCGCATTTATTTGAAGACGTTCGGCGCGCTGCTCGCGCTGCTGCTGCTCACCGTCGGCGCGGCATGCGTGAACCTTGGCCCGCTGAATCTTGGCATCGCTCTCGCCATTTCCATCGCGAAAACATTGTTGATCGTTTTGTTTTTCATGCACATGCGCGGCGGCGGTAAATTGCTGCATCTCGCGGCGTTTGCGGGCGTGCTTTGGTTTGGCATCATGATCGCGCTGACGCTTTGCGATTATACATCGCGAAGCTGGGTGCCGCTGACGCATCGCTGAGCGCGGCGCGCCCATCCGAGCCGCGGCGCGCGCACGAAATGCTGCTGCCGTCCTGAGTTTTCGCAGCATTATGAAACCCACTACCATTGCTCAATTCTTCGCGCGTCAAAGTTGGCTCGAGCCGCTCGAGCACGCGCTCTCCGCAGTCGCCTCAGTCACGTTGAAACCGGCCGGGCAGAGCGTCCGAAATTTCCTGCACGGCACATGGTTTGGCCATCCGCTCCACCCGGCGCTGATCGATGTGCCGCTCGGCGCGTGGAGCGTGACGACGCTGCTCGATCTTTATGAATGGAGCAGCGATGACACTTCGCTCGCGCGCGGCGCGGACGCGGCGCTCGGCATCGGCCTCGTCGCCAGCCTCGGCGCGGCCGCAAGCGGATTGAACGACTGGAAGGATACCGACAAGCCCGCGCGCCGCATCGGCGCATTGCATGGCATGCTCAATCTCACCGCGATGGGACTTTATTTCACTTCCTGGTTGAAACGCAAAAGCGTCGACTGCGATGACCGCGACACCGCGCTTGGCCTTAGCTTCGGCGCGTGGCTGCTCGCGATGTGCGCCGCATATCTCGGCGGCCATCTTGTTTACGGCGAGCGCATCGGCGTCGATCACGGCGAGCGCGAACCGGTGGCAAATTTCACGCCAGTCATGCCGGAAAAAGATCTCGGTGAGAACGAACCGCGCCGCGTGCGGGCAAATGGCGTCGACATTTTAATCGTGCGCCGCCTCGGCAAAATCTTCGCAATCGGCGAAAAGTGCGCACATCTCGGCGGCCCGCTTTCTGAGGGAAAATTTGAGCGCGACACCGTCACCTGTCCGTGGCACGGCTCGCAATTTTCATTGGCCAACGGAGCGGTGCTCAATGGCCCGGCGGTCTTTGGCCAGCCTTGTTTTGAAACGCGCGTGCATGAGGGAAATATCGAGGTCCGCTCGCGAAAAACAGAAGCCTGAGGCTTGCCTCGGACGTCAGCCCGGCAGATGCTTCCTCGCAAAGGAGAGACATGAAAAGCGTAACTTTGAAACTGCCGCAAATCGCCCTGATCGCCGGCACGCGCGCGCTGCTTGGCGCAGGCATCGCTTTGCTGCTCGCGGATAAATTGGAGAAGGACGAACGCCGCATCGTCGGCTTCATCCTCACAGGCATCGGCGTTCTCAGCACCATCCCGCTCGCCGCAGAGATTTTTGACGAGCTTTAACGCCTCATTGACCGGCGGCGGCGCGGAATTTAAGCTGCCTGACGATGCGTCTTGCCCCGGCAAACATCCAGGTCATCGGCGACGAGCTTGCGGTCGCGTGGAATGATGGGACCGAAAGTTTTTTAAAACTTGAAAACATCCGCCGCGCCTGTCCCTGCGCCGGTTGCAGCGGAGAGCCGGATGTGCTCGGGCACGTGGCCGCGCCGGAGTTGTCGCACACGCCCGGCAGTTTTCGCCTGCGCAGTTTTCAATTTGTCGGCGGCTACGCGTGGCAGCCGACGTGGGAGGATGGGCACGCGACGGGGCTTTACGCGTTTCCGTATTTGCAGCGGCTCGCCGCAGAGACACTTGAGGAAAAGCGATGAAGCAGCGCGGCAAAGTTTTCCTCATGGTCTTTTGTTTCGCCGTGTGCGCGACGGCCGCCGTGCTGAATCATCGCTGGCAAACGCCCGCCGATCGCGTGCGGCCGGCGGAACTTTACTCGATCGTCAACAGCCAGCTCGCCGCATTTCGCGAAGCCGATTTTGTGCGCGCGTATGACGCGGCATCGAGCGGTATCCAACAAAAGTTTAACGTCCGTCAATTCACTGAGATGATTCAGGCGGACTACGCGAGGATGGTTCGCGCGGATCGGGTCGAGTTTGGCTTCGTTGAAACCGAAGGCCGGCGCGCGATCATCCAGGTTTTTTTCATCGATAAAATCGGGCAGGTGACCCCGTGCCTTTACACGTTGGTGAACGAAGGCGAGACGTGGAAAATCGACGGCGCGCGCCTGCTGCGCCGCTGGCCAGCCGAGGCGCGGCTCGGCGGAATCTGGAGCTGATTTCTAGAGCGGCAGCGTTGTGCGCAAAACGCTTGCGGAGCCGCTCTGCGCCTTGATTGCACGGATTTCCAGTGAAGCGGGAACGAGGAAAAAGTCCCCGGCATTGAATCCGGCTCCCGCGCATTCCACGCTGCCTTCGAGCACCGTGAAAAGTGCGCACTCTCCTTGCGGCGCCGCTTCCCGCGGAGTGGCGAGTTCCCAGCGCTCGATGCGGAAATATTCGCACTCGACGAGGATATCCGCGGCGGGCCGTTGCAGCGTCGGCGCGACGTCGTCAAAGTCGATCGATTGCAGCGATTGTTCGATGTGCAACTCGCGCGCTTTTCCATCGAGGCCGACGCGATTCCAATCGAACACGCGGTAAGTCGTGTCGCTGTTTTGCTGCACCTCGACGATCACGTTTCCGGCGCCGATCGCGTGCACGCGGCCGCTCGGGATGAACATCGTGTCGCCGGCCTGCACAGGCACGCGATGGATTTTTTTCTCGACCGTGCCGTCCTGCAGCGCCTCGGCAAAACTTTCACGCGTCACGCCCGGCTCAAGTCCGGCGAAGATGTCGCCGTCGCCGTGATTTTCCACGATGAACCACATCTCGGTTTTCGGTTCGCCGTTCAATTCCGGCGCGATTTTTGCCGGCGGATGCACCTGCACCGAAAGACGCTCCTGCGCGTCGAGCAGCTTGAATAAAAGCGGGAAACGCGGCGTGACCGGCGCGCTCGCGCCGAAAACCGGCTGGCGGTAATCGGTCCAAAGTTCGTGCAAAGTTTTACCGCGCAGCGGGCCGCTGTGAACCACGCTTTGCGCTTCCTCCCGGTCCACGATCTCCCACGATTCGCCGATGCGCGCGGTCGGCGGCAACTTTTTGCCGAAGAGCGTTTCGAGCCGGCGCCCGCCCCAGACGCGCTCCATGAAAAGCGGTTCAAAAATGATCGGCTCGGTGATTTTCATAAGGTTGGTTCGCGCGCGACGCGGGACGCGACTGGATGAAGCGTTTTTCCCTCGTTCGCTGTGGTGGTGCAAAATACTTCGGGCGCAAAGTCTGGCGCAATCTTCAATTGAAAGCGGAACAGTTGAGCTTAGTATGGGCCGCTAATGCCACGCAGGGAGGAAAATCACACGCTGAGCGAAGTCATCGGTCTGCTTTTGCTCATGCTCGGCACCGGGCTGTTCCTCGCGTTGATTTCCTACAAGCCGAAGGACGTGCCGGAATGGGTGCCGATCATTTCGCACAGCGCGCCTGCGAATCATCCGGCGCAAAATTTCATCGGGCCGCTCGGTGCGATCGTCGCGGGCCTCTCCTATTTTTTATTCGGCGCGGCGTCGTTTTTGATCGCAGCTGTCATGCTCGGCTACGGCGGCGCGAAGCTGCTCGTGCCGGACGTGCGCGTGACGGCGCGCTCGGTCTGGGTGATCGCGTTCGTCATTTCCGGCGCATGTCTCGTGGAGCTGCAGCCGCTTTTTTTAAATGACTGGACGGCGCTGATGAAAATTCCCGGCAAGGGCGGCTGGATCGGCCATTGGCTCGGCGTCAAACTTTTCTTCAACTCGCTCGGCCCCGTGGGCTCGCGCACTTTGCTGGCGTGCATTTATCTGACGAGCCTCGTGCTGATGACTGGCGTGCGGCCGATTCGTCTGCTGCGGCAGATCATCGCTGCGCCCGGCATTTGGCTCGAAAAACATCGGCAGTGGAAAATGGCGCGCGCGACTGAGCACGGCCGTCTTGCGATGCAGGAGCAGAAAATCAAACGCGAGCAACAGCGGATCGAAAAGCAGTTGCGCAAAAAGAAATTCGACGCGCCGGCCGAGCCCGAAATGGACCTTGACGACGCTGCCGCTGCCCGCCCGCTGCCGCAGATCATCGACACCGCGATCGCCACGCCGAAGTCGGCCAATGAAAAGGCGAAGCTCGTCCCGCGCGAGCCGATCAGCTACGAAAATTATTCGCTGCCGGAGCTCGATTTGCTCGAAGCGCCGGACATGGAAAATCGGCTCGCCGCGGACCCGAACGAATTGAAGGACGTGCAGGCGACGCTCATCGAGACGCTCGCGCAATTCGGCATCAGCGTCGCGCCCGGCGACATCACGCGCGGACCGACGATCACGCGCTACGAGGTTTACCCGGCGAAAGGCGTGCGTGTGGATAAAATCGTGGCGCTCGAGCGCGACCTCGCCCGCGCCACGCGCGCCGAGCGGATCAACATCCTCGCGCCGATTCCCGGCAAGGACACCGTCGGCATCGAGATTGCGAACTCGAGCAAGATGAAAGTCACGCTGCGCGAGCTGCTCGAATCCGACGATTGGAGCAACACGAAAGCGAAAATCCCGCTCGCGCTCGGCAAGGATGTTTACGGAAAAACGATCATCGCAGACCTCGCGGTCATGCCGCATTGCCTCGTCGCCGGCACGACCGGCTCGGGCAAAAGTGTCTGCATCAACTCGATCATCGCGAGCATGCTTTACCGCTTCACGCCGGACGAAATGCGTTTCGTAATGATCGACCCGAAAGTCGTGGAAATGCAGGTGTATAACACTTTGCCGCACCTTGTTGTCCCGGTCGTGACCGATCCGAAAAAGGTGCTGCTGGCGCTGCGCTGGGTCATCGACGAGATGGAGAAACGCTACAAAATTTTCGCGAAGACAAACGTGCGCAACATCACGAGCTTCAACGCGCGCCCGAAACCGAAATCGCAAAAGGAGCTCGACGCCGAGGCCGATGCGAAAGCTGAAAAACTTTCTGCCGATGAAATGGACGAGCCCGCCGCGGAAGGTTCCGTCGAGGAATATCTCCAGAGCGTCACGAACATCCGCGTGCCGCGCGAGGATGACATCATTGTTCCCGATCACATGAGCTACATCGTGGTCATCATCGACGAGCTCGCGGACTTGATGCAGACCGCGCCCGCCGATGTCGAGAGCGCGATCGCCCGCATCACGCAGATGGCGCGCGCGGCCGGCATTCACATGATCGTCGCAACGCAAACGCCGCGCGCGGATGTCGTCACGGGCGTCATCAAGGCGAACATCCCGAGCCGCATCGCCTTCCAGGTGGCGTCAAAACTCGATTCGCGCGTGATCCTCGATGAAAACGGCGCGGACCGGCTGCTCGGCCAGGGCGACATGCTTTACCTGCCGCCCGGCACTTCGCGCATGACTCGGGCGCAGGGCGTGCTCGTGACCGACGAGGAAATCCGCCGACTCGTCGAGTTTGTCTCGGCACAAAGCGCGCCCGCCTTTGAAACGGACATCCACGAAAAACTGCAGTCGAGCGGGAAGATCGAGGAAGACGTCAGCGAGGAAGATGAAGAGCTCGTGCAAAAATGCATCGAGATCATGCGGCAGGAAAAAAAGGCGAGCACGTCGCTTTTCCAGCGCCGTCTGCGGCTCGGATACACGCGCGCCGCGCGCGTCGTCGATATTCTCGAGCAGCGCGGATATGTCGCCCCGGGCGATGGCGCGAAGCCGCGCGAAATCCTCGTCGATCTCGACGCGCTTGTTTAACGATTTGTAAAAAATGGTCGAAACCGTCGGTAAAAAACTCGAGCTGGCTCGCAAGCGCAAACAAATCTCCATCGAGGAAGCCGCACGCGCCACGCGCATGCGCCCGGACAAAATCCTCGACCTCGAAAAGGACAACTACACGAACTTTCCGAACATGACTTACGCGAAGGGCTTCCTGCTCATCTACGCGAAGTTTTTGAACGTTGAGGTCAGCGACTTTGCCGACACCCTCGCGACCACGAACCCGGTCGGCATCGAGGATTACGAGTATCTCAACGCCAGCGAACGCCGCGTCCCGCACGCCGCGCATCGCGCTCCGCGGCCCGCGCTCTGGCCGTTCTTCATGGTGATGGCCGTCGTCTTCGGCGCGATCTGCGTGATGTATTTCATCCTCACGCTCAAGCGCATCGCCGCGCCCGACACCAGCGACATCGCGCTCCTCGCCTCGCCATCGCCGCTGCCATCGGCGTCGCCTCAGGCGTCGGTCGAAGTTCGCCGCGTCTCGGCCGTTGCTTCGCCGCTCGCGATGGCCGCAACTCCCGCGCCGTCCGCGATTCCCGCGCCGTCGGCGATGCCGACCGTTGCCTCCACGCCGGAGCCGACAGCGACGCCGACGCCTGTGCCGGTCTTGAAAGACGTGGCGCTGAAGCCGATCAAAAAAACGTGGGTGAAAGTCGTCAAAGATGTGCAAGATTCACCGCCCATCTTCGAAGATTATCTCTATCCCGATGCGCACGGCCTGAAGTTCCGCGGCTACAAATTCTGGATCGACGTCCGTGAGAAGGACGCAGTGGAAATCACAAAAGATGGCGCGCCCGTCGCGATCGATGGGAACTCCGTCACCATCGAGTGAATTCCAAAATCGAAACTCCAGATTCCAAAATCGCGAAGGTCGGCATGATCAGCCTCGGCTGCGCGAAAAATCTCGTCGATGCCGAGATCATGCTCGGCGGCGTCGCGCAAAACGGCATGCAAATCACCGCCGATGCGGACGACGCCGATGTGCTCATCGTCAACACCTGCGCGTTCATCGACTCGGCGAAGGAGGAATCGATCGACGCCATCCTCGACGCGCATGCGCAGCGCGGCCTGCGCAAAAAACCGGGGCAAAAATTGATCGTCAGCGGTTGCATGGCGCAACGTTTTTCAAAAGAACTCGCGCGCGAGATGCCGGAAGTCGATGCGTTCATCGGCCTCGACCAGGTCGCCGCTGCCGGAAACATCGTCAGCAACGTTTTAGCGGGTGAAAAATCCGCGCCGCTCGACCTCGTCACGCGCCGCCCGACTTACATTCCCGATTACGACACGCCGCGCTTCCGCCTCACCGCGCCGCACACGGCCTACGTCAAAATCGCCGAGGGGTGCAACCATCCGTGCAGCTTCTGCGTCATCCCGCAAATGCGCGGACGCCATCGCAGCCGCACCATCGAATCGGTCGTCGCCGAAGTGCGCGCGCTCGTCGCCGACGGCGTGCGCGAGATCAATTTGATCAGCCAGGACACCACCTATTTCGGCATGGATCTGTGGGAGCAGCGCGCGAACCCGACGCAGCCGGTCGATTCCAGCCGCGGGCCGACTTTGACGAAACTTTTACGCGCGTTGCAAAGCATCGACGGCGATTTCTGGATTCGGCTGCTCTACACGCATCCGGCGCATTGGAGCGACGAGCTCATTGCCGCCATCGCCGAATGCGACAAAGTCGCCCGCTACATCGACATGCCGCTCCAGCACATTCACGGCGAGATGCTTGGCAAAATGCGGCGCGAGACGACCAGCGAACACATCGAGCAGCTCATCGCGCGCATCCGCGCCGGCGTGCCCGGCATCGCGCTGCGCACCACCTTCATCGTCGGCTTTCCGGGCGAGACCGCGGAACATTTCGAGACGCTCCTCGCCTTCATCGAGCGGACGCGCTTCGAGCGGCTCGGAGTTTTTTCCTATTCGCAGGAGGAAGGCTCGCGCGCGGCGAAGATGGAGGGTCAAATTTCCGCGAAAATCAAAACCACGCGTTTCCAGCGTGCGATGAAGCTGCAGCAAAAGATCGCCCGCGAGCATTCCGAGTCGATGATCGGCAGAACTTTGCGCGTGCTCGTGGAGAAACCGCTGCTCGCTCGCGGCGAATCTGACGCGCCCGAAGTGGACACGCAGATCATTTTGAAGACGCCGGCGCCCGTCGGCCAATTCGCGAACGTCCGCATCACCGGCACGCAAGTTTACGACCTCCTCGCCGAGCCGGCCTGAGCGCAGGAGGAGGTTTCGAAAACCAATCCCGGTCTTCTCGACACCTCGGCTTCCCTCGACGAGACCTCGGACGGGGCTTTGCGCGACCTCCATTGCCCTTTCCGAGACCAAATTGCCCTCGCGGAGAGAAAGATTGCCCTCCGCGAGACCAAATTATCCGTCGCCGAGACCAAATTTGCCCTTTGGAAGGCCTCCATTGCCCTCGCGAAGCTCGAAAGAGCCCTCGCCGAGACCTCCCCCGGCGTTAGCCAGGGCAATCCGGCCCGTCAGAACCTGCTACTTTGCAGGAGCTTGCCCCGGTTTTGCGGGCGTCGCCCGGCCCGGATACCGCGTCGCGAGGTCGGTGTGGATGTCGCCCGCGCTGGCCGCGCCGTGCTTGGCGGCTTCGGCCGTGTTGTTATAGTAGGCGAGGTCGGCATACATGATTTCGTTGCCGATCACGTTGAAAGTATCGTCGGCCTTTTCCACCAGCAGGCGGAGTCGGGGCAAAAACTTCTGGAATTGCGCGCGCGCCGTCCGGTCCTTGGTGACCTCGGCGGGGTTCACGAAGCTGGGGAGAAACTGCGGGTTGCTCGCCATGTAGCCCTCGGCTTTTTCGTCAAAAGCGACCGATTTTTCGCCCAACAGCACCGTGTCATCGCCCGCGTCGCGGCTGATGAGGAAGTTGAGGACCGACTCGATGCCTGCAATATGGGCGTTTACGTCGGTAACATTCTGGTCGGTGATGGTGACGGAGATGCGGTTTTGGTTGGGCATAGGTGAGGACGGTTCTGTTGAACAAACGAGTTGAGGTCAAGGGAAATCCGGCCCCGAGCGGGCGCGTTTCAATACCAAAACAGATTCTTTCGGTGACTTCCTTCAAAGGTTCCGGCTCACCGCGCGCCACACCGCGCGGGCGATGAAGAAATCGGCGACCGCCGAAAAAATGCACGTCAGGACGATGAGTTCGCTGTTGTGGACGTCGTCGTAGTTTCGCGTCCAGAAGTGCAGTGCAATTCCGGCATTGAAGATTAAAAATGCAATGGCCACATCCAGCGCGAGCAGCGGGAACAGCAGCCCATCGAAAACCGCGAGCCACAGGCCATGAAGTTTGCCAGCCGAGCGCCGAATTTGCGTGACGGAAATCCAGCCGAAAATTGTCGTGTTAACGGCAAACAACAGCGCCACCAACTGGAAGATGCCGATCAACAAACGAACCCCTCGTTCAGAAAGATCAAGCGGACCAATCAAGGCCGGGCCGATGACGACAATGGCGAAAGGCAGAATGGCAAGACACGCGCCCACAATGGCCGTGCGCGAGAAGCGCGGGGTCGAAATCACCTCCGCGTGCGTCTCGCGGGGGAGGTTCGGTTTTTGCTCAAATTTCCAGTCAAACTTCCACCCCGTTTTTTGACTGTAGCGTATCCCCACAAAAGCCGAGGCGATGATCAGAATGATGCACGCCTCGATCCAATGGTCCCAAGTTTTGCCATGGCCCGACCCGAGCAAAATCAGAATGAACGAGACGAGCCAAAACAGGCGCCAGCCCCAGCGCTTGATTAAATCAACGTCGTCGTTGCTGTCGTCGTCGCGCGTGTCGGCGGCGGCTGGTTCGGACGCTGACTTGCGGCTGTCCGAGCCGGGATCGGCCGCGATCGTTTCGACCTGCGTTTTAAAAATGCTCGCCTGCTGGTAACGGCGGTCGGGATCTTTTTCCAAGGCGCGCAGCACCACTTCATCGAGCCGCACGTCGATCTGCACTTTGCGGGAGGGCGGCTCGATGCGTTTCGCGGGAAGCTCGCCGGTCAGCATTTGGTAAAAGACAACGCCGAGCGCGTAAATGTCCGCGCGGTGATCGACTGCCCCGGGATGCTCGGTCTGCTCCGGCGCCATGTAGTTCGGCGTGCCGATGACTTTGCCGGCCTCGGTCAATTCCGCTGCAGCGCCGGTGTGTGACCGCCGCAAGTTTTCGTCGTCCGAATCCCGAGCCTCAGTGGCTGCCGCTACGATTTTCGCAACTCCGAAGTCTGCGATTTTCACTTGTCCCTCTTTGTTTAACAAAATGTTTTCGGGCTTGATGTCGCGATGAACGATGCCGTGGTCGTGCGCGAACTGAAGCGCATCACAAATCTGCGGGACGATCGCGAGCGCCTCGCGCGGCGAGATGCGCTCGCCATGCAAGAGCTGGCGCAGGTTTACGCCGTCCACAAATTCCATGAGGAAGTAGTAAAGTGGAGAGCCGCTTTCTTCGCGGATGGCGGTCTGGCCGAACTCGTAGAGCGTGACGATGTGTGGATGATGCAGCTTCGCGAGCGCCTTCGCTTCGCGCGCAAATCGCGCCGCGAACGCCGGATCATCGCCGATGCCGGGCGGCAGAATTTTCAGCGCGACGAGCCGGTCGAGCTGTTTTTGGCGCGCTTTGTAGACCGCGCCCATTCCGCCTTTGCCGATGAGTTCCAAAATCTCGAGCTGCGGAAAATGCGGCGCGAGTTCCGCGGGTGCGGGCGGCTGAAAGGCGCGCAATTTTTCCAGATGCGCTTCGTCGGTGATCGCGCCGAAACCCGCGCTCAGCAAGCATTCCGGGCAGATGCCCATCGGCGCGTCGGCGGGCAGCGGCTTTCCGCAGGTGGGGCAGGTGATGACGGTATTCATGGCTTCACCCGATCAGAGGGAGCGCGCGGAAAATGTTACACGCCGCGCGTTCAGCGTGAAAGAATCCGCCGCAGATATTGCAGTTCCTCGAGCATTTCCTCCTCGCTGGAAACCGTGTGCAGAAGCTCCTCGCGCAGCGCCACGCGATATCGCCGCCGCAGCCGGTGGATCGCCACCCGCACCGCTGCCTCGCTCATTTCCAGCCGCGCCGCGAGTTCGCAGGACGGCGTCTCGCTCTTCTCGCCAGCCAGCGCAAAACGCAATTCGGCGAAAAGTTTTCCGCGCCCCGATTCCTCGTATTCCCGGGCCAGACGCTGCATCACGGTTTCGAGCAGCGTCAGCGCCCATTGCCGCTCAAAGGCTTGATCGGGCGAAAGCGCGCCGCTCGGCACGGAGCGATAGCGTTCCTCCGCCGCGGTCGAATCGAGCGAAAAAGAAAGCCGCGCATCGCGCTTGGCCGCGAATGCAAAGTCGCGCTCATCGGCGAGAAAATGTTTGAGCGACGCGAGCAGAAACGCGCGGAATTTCCCGTGCGCCTCGTTGACATTTCCCAGCGAATCGAGCCGCAGCAGCCGCGCAAAAAATCCCTGCGTCGCATCGCTCGCGTCGTCCGGCGAGCGTCCGGTGCGGCGCACATAGGCATAGAGCGGATACCAGTAAGTCTGGCAAAGCTCGGCCAGCGCTGCATGCGCGCCGGTCGTGTCCGCGCCGCGCGCGCGCCGGATCGTCGTCCAGCGCGTGGTGACGAACAAATCATCCGCGTGATTTTTCATGAGCTAAAAATGCGGCATGGGAAAATTCTCTCACAGATCTTCATCGGCATTTGCTCGGAAATGTTACCGCACACCAGCGGCAACGCCGAGGCGCTTCATCCGAATCGGAACTTTTACAATTCCTTAAACATTTTTTCCGCGACGAAGAATCGGGTGAATGGTTCGTTACTAAAATTCCTCATCATGCACGAAAATCCTGCTTCACTTTCGCGGCGTCATTTTCTGCGCACCGCCAGTCTCGCGGCTGGCTTCTTCACCGTGCGCGGCACCTTTGCGGAAGAGCTTTCGCGGCAAACGGCGTGGGTCACGGAAGGCCCGTTTTATCCGCCAAAACTTCCGCTCGATACCGACAATGATTTGCTGATCATCAATGACGCGATCACGCCCGCGGTCGGCGAGATCGCGCACGTGAGCGGGCGGTTGCTCGATGCGAAGGGCAGCCCGGTCAGGAACGCGGTCGTCGAGATTTGGCAGTGCGACAGCGCGAAGGTTTATCTCGCCGAGCGCGACAAGCGGGAAAAGTTTGATGCCAATTTCCAGGGCTTCGGGCGATTCCTCACCGGCTCGACCGGCGAGTATTATTTCCGCACCATCAAGCCGGTGCCGTATCCGGGCCGGCCCGCGCCGCACATCCATTTCAAGGTCAAATCGAAAGGCACCGAGCCGTGGACGACGCAGCTTTTCATCAAGGGCTTCCCCGGCAACGCACGCGACGGCGTCTATGGCGGCATCGGCGATGCGAGGGCGCAGGAGACGGTGACGACGGATTTCGTGCCGGTGAAAGATTCGCGCATCGGCGAAGTCGCGGCGCGGTTCGACATTATCTCTGGCGCGACGCCGCGCGAGGAACACGATCAAGGCCCCGGTTTTGGCCGGCCGCCTGGCCGCTAATTTTAGACAGTTTTTAAAAACACGACCGCACGACGCCGCCGTCCACGCGCAACGCCGCGCCATTCGTCGCCGACGAGCGCGTGCTGCAAACATAAACCACCAGATTCGCGACCTCCTCTGTCGCGGCAAAGCGCCGCAGCAGCGAAGTCGGGCGCGCGGTTTTGAAAAACTCCTCCTCGAATTCCGCAAACGGCTTTCCGCCGCTGAGCTGCTTTACGAATTCACTCACCCCTTCCGACCGCGTCGGCCCCGGCAGCACCGCATTCACCGTCACGCCGGTGCCCGCGCACGTCTCGGCCAGGCCGCGCGACACGGCGAGCTGCGCGGTTTTCGTCATGCCGTAGTGGATCATCTCGGTCGGAATCTGCACGCCGCTTTCGCTGCTGATGAAAACGATGCGGCCCCAGTTTTTCGCCTTCATCGCCGGCAGATACGCGCGGCTCAGCCGGACGCCGCTCAGCACATTCACGTCGAAAAATCGCTGCCAGTCCGCGTCCGGGATTTCCTCGAACGGCTTCGGCTCGAAAATGCCGAGGTTATTGACGAGGATGTCCACCGCCGGGAATTGCGCGACGAGTTTTTCCACAACGGCGGCGTCCGTGAGATCGCCCGCGAAACTTTCCAGCTTTGCCTCCGGCGCGCCGTCTCGGATTTTCGCGAGCGCCTCGTCCACCGATTTTTGCGAGCGTCCGTTGACGATCACGCGCGCACCTTCGCGCGCGAGGCCGGTGGCGATGGCGAGCCCGATCCCTTTGCTGGAACCGGAAACCAGCGCGAGCTTTTCAGTCAATTCGAAGTCCATGCGGCAAATCTTACATCTGCGGCCGGCTCGTCAATCGCGGCCGCTAATGCGCTGGATCGGCTCGACGATTTAGATGGCGTCAAAGTCGGCGCCTTTTGAGCCAGCACCTTGGTCACAATGGACGTTATCCTCGACAAATGCGCATTCTATGACGCATGGGGAGTCTCCTTCTTGTTAGGCATATCATGACGTTCAGCGTGGTAATCCTTGCAGCTGTTCTGATCTGCATCGCGGTCGTGATGTTTCTCTTCGTGTCCGTTCATTGCGCGTTGAATCGCCTTTGTGTGCGGCACGGTCGCGCGTTCTGCAAACGAAACGGCTTCGACGTTCGCCGCGTGCGGTGGCGGCCGGCTTTTAAGTCAAATGGCGTCAAAACCGAATCCACATTTGTGCAAGTAGATTGCATCGATTCGCACCAACAGCGTCGATTGCTTTCGCTTCTTGTGTGGCCTTTCGGTTTCCGCAAGCTCGTGAGTAACGAAGCTTTTCCCGAGGCATCCGATGAACAGTGGCCGCAACAACGCGCGTAACCGCGTCGCAGCCGCTCGTCAATCGCGGCCGCTGATGCGCTAGATCAGCTCCGCGATTTGGACGGCGTTGAGGGCGGCGCCTTTGAGCAATTGGTCGCCGGCGATCCAGAAGGCGAGGGCGTTGTCGAGCGCACAGTCGATGCGGATGCGGCCGATTTCGCAGTCGTCCTGCTCGGCGACGTTGAGCGGCTGGGGGTATTCGTTGTTCGCGGGATCGTCGACGAGTTTGACGCCAGGTGCCTGCGCGATGGCGGCGCGCGCTTTTTCCACGGAGACGGGGCGCTCGAACTCGGCGTTCAGCGCGACGGAGTGCGCGCGGTAAACGGGGACGCGCACGCAGGTCACGCTCGCGCGGAAGTCGGGCAGATGCATGATGCGACGGCCTTCGTTTTGCATTTTCATCTCCTCGCGTGTGTAGCCGGTGTCGAGGAAGGAATCGACGTGCGGGAGAACGTTGAAGGCGATCTGGTGCGGGTAAACTTTTTTCGTAATTGCGCGCTGGCCGGCGATGTCATCGACCTGCTGGCGCAATTCCTCGATGGCCTGCGCGCCAGTGCCGGAAACGGCTTGATAACTGGCCGCGATCACTCGTTTCACACCGAACGCCTGGTGCAGCGGCCACAATCCCATGAGCGTGATCGCGGTGGTGCAGTTCGGGTTGGCGATGATGCCGCGGTTGCGCGCGATGTCGGCGGCGTTGATTTCCGGGATGACGAGCGGGACGGTTTCGTCGCCGCGGAACGCCGAGGAATTGTCCACGACGACTGCGCCGGCCTGCACGGCGAATGGCGCATACTGTTTCGAGATGCCCGCGCCGGCGCTGAATAACGCAATGTCCACCCCCGCGAAGGAATCCTCGCGCAACTCGAGCACCGGGATTTGTTCGCCTTGAAATTCCATCGTTTTGCCGGCGGAACGCGCGGAGGCGAGCAGCGTGAGTTTGCCGACGGGGAAGCGCCGTCTCGTCAGCGTCTTCATCAGCTCGACTCCGACGGCGCCGGTGGCTCCGACGATTGCGACATGCAGTTTGCGGCTCATAAAAAGGGACGAGATTCTATGCCGCGCGCGCCGATATGCAAGATGCGGGCGCTTACTCCGAGTCCCGCCGCTTGCGAATCGTCACCTGCCAGATCGTTGTCTTGCCGTCGTCGGAGCTGATTGGCTCAAACGTGAGATGCAGCGTGTAATCGCCTGCGACTTCTTTTGGCTTGGCGTCAAACTAGATCGGGCCCGGATGCAAGTGCGACCCAAGGAATGGCGAAGAGTGATGCTTGAGAAGTGTATCGGGTGCTCATAGCGGATGTGTTGAGGATGTGAATTGTGGAAATGCGTAGCTGCGCCTACCACATAATTAGGCCGACTGGTGTTGGTCTAGTCTCAAAGTCTGTGTCGGCGTAAGGGGGAGCGGAGCGGTTCGCTGCAGCGCGTGGTCAGGCGTCCGTTGAATCGCGCTCCTTGAGATCGATGGAGATGCCTCCGAAGATCCGCGCGTAAAAGTTATAGACCCAGGCGATCAGGATACCTTCGACCACACCGGCAATGGTGTTGGCAATCGGATGGAGGAGCAAAAGTCCGTTCGAATATCCACCAGTGAAGGTGAAGGAAAAAAAGCCGTTTAGCGACACGGTGCGACCGGGGCCCATCGTCGCATATGCAAAGATGACCACGGGGACCGAAATGAGGAACCCAATGAACCCAAGAAAAAGCCCCGAGTCTCCCGGTGAAATGCGTGTTTTCATCGAAATGCGCCGCGACTCGCCTGATGGAAAGCCGATTCGCTCGAGGATTTAAACCAGCGAGGCACGTGAATAGAGATCGATCATGCGGAGAAATGGGCGGCACGTTGTGTGCCGGGCGATTCCCGTTTCGCGCGAAATCCCTCCATTCTGGGCAAGAAAAGATTTCGGAAGCCCTTCCGGAAATAATTCTCAGGAAGAAGAAGTTTCGGGAGCCGAGAACTGATTGATTCTCGGGAAGAAAAAGTTTCGGAAGCCGTGGATTGATTCCGCCACCGTAGACTGGAATTACATTTCTGGCTCGTTGTCGCATGACAAACTGCAATGCGGTCAGATGTCATTGCTTGATCGTGGCTGGGGCGATAGTTTTTGATCGGACTTGCCGAAAACTTTGACGCCGATGAAAATCAAAACCATCCTCGCCGCCGTTCTGCTTGCGGCCGTTCCGCTTGGCGGTCTTGAGGCATCATGAGCAGCCCGCGACTCACCTCCAGCGCCGCCGTTTTGCTCGTGAAGGATGTGCACGCGGCGGCGGTGCATTACCGCGACAAGCTCGGATTTGCCTACGATCAGTTTTACGGCGAGCAGCCGTCGTTTTGCATCCTGCGGCGCGACGGATGCCATCTCATGCTCAAGCAGGCCGACGATCCGAAGGATGTGGTGCCGCATTGGACGGTGTCGGACAAGCTGTGCAGTGTTTATTTTTGGGTGAAGGAGGCGGATGAACTTTGCCGCGAATTTGCGGAGCGCGGGGCGACGATCGACTACGGCCCGTGCGATCAGCCGTATGGCTGCCGCGAGTTTGGCATCCAGGATCTCGACGGCCACGACATCAGCTTCGGCCAGTTGGTGGATTGACGGCGCGCGAGCTGCGCGAAATTCTTGGTGAGCGCACGGCGTAAAAGTTTTGGCGCACTTGCCTTTGCCACGCAAACGCGCAAGATGCGCTTTTCAAACGAACTCACAAAACCATGCCACACGAACTACCTCCTCTGCCTTACGCGGCCAATGCGCTCGAGCCTCACATCGACGGTCGCACGATGGAATTCCATCACGACAAGCATCACGCCGCCTACGTCAACAATCTCAACAACGCGCTCAAGGGGCACGCCGAACTGGAGTCAAAGTCCGCGATTGATTTGATCAAAGATCTCAACGCAGTGCCGGAGGGCATCCGCACCGCCGTGCGCAACAACGGCGGCGGCCACGTCAATCACACCATGTTCTGGCAGATCATGGAGCCGGACGGCGGCGGCGAACCCCGCGGGAAACTTGCCGAGGAAATCGCGTCCGCGTTTGGAAGTTTCGAGGAATTTAAAACAAAGTTCGAGGATGCGGGTGTGAAACGGTTTGGCAGCGGCTGGGTCTGGCTGGTCAAAAAAACCGGCAAGCTCGAGATCATCTCCACGCCAAACCAGGACAACCCGATGATGGCCGAATACGGCGCGCAACCGGTGCTCGGCAATGACGTGTGGGAGCACGCCTATTATTTGAATTACCAAAACCGCCGGCCGGATTATTTGAAGGCTTGGTGGAATACGATCAACTGGGACGAGGTCGAGCGCCGCTTCGACGAAGCTTCCTAAAGGCGCGGCGGACTTTTACCCGCTGGCTCGGGATTAAATCACGCCTGCGGGAGCGCGACGAAAAACGTGCTGCCCGCGCCTTCGATCGATTCGACCCAAATCTTTCCGCCGTGCCGCTCGACCATTCGGCGGACGAGCGCGAGGCCGATCCCTTCGCCGGGCGCGGCTTTGCCGTGAAGGCGCTGAAAAACGACGAAAACTTTGGCGTGATACGCTTCGGGAATGCCGAGACCATTGTCCTCGACGAAATAAGTCTGCAAGCCGTCTCGCGGCGGTAGCGCGCCGATTTTCACGCGGCCGGGTCGCGTCGGATCAAGGTAGTTGAGCGCGTTGCCGATGAGGTTCGCGAAAATCTGCTCCACCGCCGTCGCGTCGCCAAAGGCCGGCGGAAGATCGTCGACGGTGACTTTTGCGTTGCGCTCGTTGGTCGTGCCGCGCATCGCCTCGAGCACGCGCTGGATGATCGCTTTGAGATCGAGTGGCTCGGTCCGATATTCGATGCGGCCGGCGCGTGAAAGCCGCAGCAGCGCATCGATGATGGACGCGAGTCGGGTGACGGCTGTTTCGATGAAGTAGACCGCTTGTTTGACATCGTTCGAGAGCACGTCCAGCCCGCGAGTGCGGCAGGCCGCAGGCATTTCCTCGGCGTCAAAAATCTGGCGCAGCTCTCCGCTGGCGGCCGTGAGCTCGCGGCTGAAGCCCTGCAAGTTCACCAGCGGCGAGCGCAGATCGTGCGAGACGCTGTAAACAAACATTTCGTTTTCCTCGCTCTTTTGCTTGAGCTCGAGGTTCGTCGCGGCGAGCTCCTCCGCGCGCTTCTCGAGCGCGACGCGATGCTCGCTTTCCTTCACGCGCGCCTCGGCGAGATTGGCCGACATTTCATGAAAAGTGCGGTCGAGCCGCGCGATCTCATCGTCGCCGGAGAGCGGCTTCGCGAGTGATTCGCCACCGCTCAGGCGGCGGACATTTTCGTTCAAAATGGCGAGCCGTCCGATGATGCCGCGGCTGAAAAATGCCGCCGCGAGCGTGGAGACGAGCACCATCAAAATCGCGCCGCCGCTGAGCAAAAGATTTTCGTCCACGTCGCGTTGATGCACCTGGTCGACGCGCTTTTTGTCGAGCGCCGCTTCCTCGTCGAGAAAGCGGTCGAGGTTCTTGCGAATGACGCCGATCTGTTCCTTGCCCGCCAAAGTTTGCACGCGCGCGCGAGCCGCCGAGAGGTCATGCGCGTCGACCATTTCATTCGTCACGCGCAGCCGCGCGATCAATCTTTCGGAGTCGTCGCTGACCAATTTTGCGCGCGCCGTTTGCAGAGGATTGTCGGCGACCAGCTGCGCCGTTTTTGCCAGCACATCGCGGAGCGCGTGCACGGATTGCTCGAAATCATTATGAAACGCCGGCTCCTGCGTGAGCACATATCCGCGCATGCTTCCCTGCGCCTCGAACAAAAGTCGGAATGCGCTTTCCGCCTGCGCGATGACGTCTTTCGTGTGGAATGCCCATCGCTGCGCCTCGCGCAAGTCGCTTTCGCGCTTGAACAAAACGGCGACGAACAAAACTTGGAACAGCACCGGCAGCGCGATCAAAAGCAGACCGCGCTGGAGAATCGAGCCGCGACGGAAAACCTTCACTCCACCGTCACGCTCTTCGCGAGGTTGCGCGGTTTGTCGACGTCGCAACCGAGTTTCACCGCGAAATGATACGCCAGCAGTTGCAGCGGAATTGCCGTCAAAATCGGCGACAAATAATCCGCGCACTTCGGCACGAAAATTACATCATCCGCGACTTTCGCGAGCTTGTCGCAACCTTGCGTGCCGATCGCGATGATTGGGCCGCGGCGCGCTTTCACTTCTTCAATATTGCTGACGTTTTTGTCGAAAACCGAATCCTCCGGCGCGATGAACACGCTCGGCAGCTCCGGCGTGATCAACGCGATGACGCCATGCTTCAGCTCCGCGCTCGGATGGCCGGCGGCGTGAATGTAGCTGATTTCCTTCATCTTCAGCGCGCCTTCCATCGCGATCGGATAGTTGAATTGGCGGCCGAGAAACATCATCGCCTTCGCGTCGGAATATTTATGCGCGATGTTTTTGATGTGCTCATTCAATTCCAAAATCGTTCGAATTTTGTCCGGCAGCGCTTCCAATTCCTCGATGATCCGGATGCCTTCGCTCGTGGAAAGATGCCGGATGCGCCCGAGCAGCAGTGAGATCAAAGTTAAAATAACGACTTGTGAAGTGAACGACTTTGTTGCGGCCACGCCGATCTCCGGCCCGGCGTGCATGTAGACGCCGCCGTCATCCTCGCGCGCGATCGTGCTCGCGACGTTGTTGCAAATGCCGAGCGTCCGATGGCCTTTGCGCTGGCTCTCGCGCAACGCCGCGAGCGTGTCCGCCGTCTCGCCGCTTTGGCTGATGACGAAGACGAGCGTGTCCTTCGTCATCGGCATGTTCCGATAGCGAAATTCGCTCGCAAATTCCACTTCGGTCGGGACGTGCGCGAGCGTCTCGATCAAATATTCGCCGACCATCGCCGCGTGACATGCTGTGCCACATCCGGTTA
The DNA here is from genome assembly GCA_963836755.1 of uncultured Verrucomicrobiae bacterium. Taxonomy (GTDB): domain Bacteria; phylum Verrucomicrobiota; class Verrucomicrobiia; order Chthoniobacterales; family Chthoniobacteraceae; genus JAJPJG01. The sequence goes on from CAWIKF010000002.1 coordinate 1,057,298, forward strand.
ACACAATGCGTTCCACCGCGCGCAGCTCCGCGGCCGTCATTTCCAATCCGCCGAGCTTCGCAGTCGCTTCCTCAAATGAAAGTCGGCCACGCATCGCATCACGCACCGTCTCGGGCTGTTCGAAAATTTCCTTCAGCATGTAGTGCGGATATTCGCCTTTATCCACGTCCTTCTCGGTGAACTCGACCTTGCTCACCTCGTAGCCGCTCGGTCCGCTGGCGAGCAGCGAAGTGATCTCGAATTGGTCGCGGCCCACGCACGCGATGTCGTAATCATTCAAATAAACGGCGTCGCGCGTGTGCGCGACGATCGCGCTGACATCGCTCGCGAGAAAGTTTTCAGCGCTGCCCACGCCAAGCACGAGCGGGCTGCCACGCCGCGCGCCGATGATGATTTCCGGCAAATCCTCGTGCAACATCACGATGCCGTAAGTGCCGATGACTTGGCGCAGTGCCGCGCGCAATGCATCGATGAGCCGCGCGGCAGAAGGCGCGCCGTTCGCCGCGTCGTAATGTTTGCCGACCAAGTGCGCGAGCACCTCCGTGTCCGTTTGCGATTTGAAAACATGGCCTTCGCGCGTCAATTCCTCACGGAGCACCTGATAATTTTCGATAACGCCGTTATGGACAAGCGCAAGCTTTCCGTTTTGGTCGAGATGCGGATGCGCATTGGCATCGGTCACGCCGCCATGCGTCGCCCAGCGCGTGTGGCAAATGCCCACGCTCCCGCGCGGCGGCTCCTTTTGCAAAAGTTCCGCGAGCTTGCTGATGCGCCCGATGCACTTCCGCACGAGCAAACCGCCGCCATTGATCGTCGCCACTCCGGCCGAGTCGTAGCCGCGATATTCGAGCCGGCGCAATCCCTCGAGCAGGATCGGCGCCGCTTCTGTTTTGCCAATGTAGCCAACGATGCCGCACATGATGCAGGAAGGTGTCAGACTCGACTCGTCCGCGCAAGTCGCCGCGCCCGCTCGCGATCCGCATGGAGAAAAAGTGCGTGAACTTTTTTAGCGAGCGACACGTCGCGGCTCCGGGTATTTGTTTTGAACTCTTTGCGTGAAGATCAAATTTTTCGCCCAACTCAAATCAGTGACTGGCACCGGCGAATGCGACCTGCCGGTGCGCGGAACGTTGCACGCCGCGCAATTGTGGGAACTGCTCGTGTCGCAATATCCCGGCTTATCGCAATGGCGTGACGTTACGCGGGTCGCGAAAAACTTTTCCTACACGGACGAGAAAGCGGAATTTGCCGATACCGATGAAGTCGCTTTGATTCCGCCCGTCTCCGGCGGTTAAAAATGGCTGCGCGCATCACAATCATTCTCAGCGATCAACCGCTCGCGGAGCCGCCCGCGATTACATGCGGCTGCGGTGGGGTCGTCAATTTTTCCGGCATCGTGCGCGGCGAGGAAGATGGCAAACCGATTTCCGCGCTCGAGTATGAAGCTTATCATCCGATGGCGGAACGCGAGTTGAGCCGGATCGCGCGCAATCTGATGACGGAATTTTCCTGCGACGAAATTTACATCGCTCATCGTTTCGGCATCGTGCCGGTCGGCGAAGCGGCGGTCATCGTGCGCGCCGCCGCGCAGCATCGCGGGCCCGTACTTTCGTTTGTGACACATTTCATGAACGTTCTAAAAACAGATGTGCCAATCTGGAAAGTGCGCGCGATTACATTGAAAGAGGAATCAAAAATATGATCTCCGCAGACGAAGCCCGCGCGTTGATTTTGTCCAAAGCTGCGCTCCTCGAAAGCGAGCGCGTCCCACTCGCGGACGCGCTGCATCGCGTGCTGCGAGAGGATATTTTGGCTGATCAAGATTCGCCGCGCTTCGATTGCTCGGCTATGGACGGTTACGCATTGCGCACAACCGATGCGGAAAATTTGCTGAGCATTGTCGCAGCAATTCCTGCGGGACATGCCGACGAGGTCACGATCGGCGAAAATGAATGCGCTCGAATATTTACGGGCGGCCGAATTCCGCGCGGCGCGGATCGCGTCGCGATGCAGGAGGATGTCGAAGAAAAAAATGGCGGCGTTCGAATCGTCGCTCAACGCAAGGAGTTAAACATTCGCGTGCAGGGTGAAAATTGTCGGCGCGGCGATCGGTTGATAGAAAACAGTCAACGTTTGCGCGCAATCGAACTTGCAATCATGGCTTCATGCGGAGTTACGCAACCACTCGTCACGCGCCGCGCGCGAGTGGCTCACTTTGCCACTGGAAACGAATTGGTCGATGCCGGCGAAACTCCCACCGGCTCGCAAATCCGCGACTGCAATTCAACTTTGATCCGCGCGCTGCTGCGCGAACATGGCGCAGAACTGGTGCGTCAAGAACGGATCGGCGATTCGCTGGATGTCTCCCAAGCGGCTCTGCATCAGCTTCGCGAGGAAATCGATATCTTGCTCATCTCAGGCGGTGCTGGCGGCGGCGACCACGATTTTACGCGCTCAATGCTGACTGCCTCCGGCTTCACAATTCATCTGGAAAAAATAAACCTCCGGCCTGGCAAGCCGCTCATCTTCGCATCGCGCGGCACCCAACTCGCATTCGGTCTGCCGGGAAATCCCGTGTCGCACTGGGCGATTTTTCAACTTTTCCTCGCACCACTTTTTGCGGCAATGAGCGGCTGCGAGATACCGCGCGTTCGGACGATGCGCGGACGACTTCGGCAAGACTTTGTCTCGCGTGCATCGGAGCGCGAAACCTGCTGGCCGGCGACTGCGGAATTTGACGCTGGTGAATGGCATCTGCGTCTGCTGCGTTTCATCAGCTCCGGCGATGTCGCCGGGCTGGCCGGTGCAAATGCGCTCGTCCGAATTGCTCCGAAAGTAGAGCGGATCGCTGAATCCGAAACCGTGGAGTTTTTATGGTGTCAAAGTTGAAAAAAAAGAACGCGTCTGCGGCAATAACCGGCGTCGAGTTTTCCCATCTCACGCGTTCCGGCGCCGCGCGAATGGTCAATGTCGCCCCGAAGCCGGATCAACTTCGCCGCGCAGTCGCGAGCGGATTTTTGCGCTGCAAGCGCGAAACGATCTTGCTTTTAAAAAAACGCGCGCTGCCGAAAGGCGACGTTTTGACGGTAGCGAAAATCGCGGGAATCCAGGCGGCAAAAGGGACGAGCAGCCTCATCCCGCTTTGCCACTCGCTGCCGCTGCACGGAATCGACGTGCAGTTTACGATCGAGAAAGATGGCGTCCGCATCGAGGCGAGCGCGGAAACGATCGCGAAGACCGGCGTCGAAATGGAAGCACTCACCGCTGTCAGCGTGGCCGCGCTGACGATTTACGACATGTGCAAGGCCGTGGACAAAACGATGGTCATCGAGTCAGTGCGGCTCGATAGCAAAACGAAAACATGAAGGTTGCGCGGGTGACCTTGAGCGACCGCGCGGCGGCAGGAGTCTATGCCGACGCGAGCGGGCCGGAAATTGAGCGAGTGGTGCAGGAACTTTTTGTCGACAAAATCGATTGGCGCCGATGTCTGCTGCCGGACGATCAAGTGGCGATCGAGAATGCATTGCGCAACTTTGCCGACATTGAAAAATGCGCGCTCATCGTGACAACGGGCGGCACCGGACCGGCCGCGCGCGATGTCACTCCGGAGGCGACACGAGCGGTCATCGAACGCGAGCTGCCTGGCTTCGGAGAAGTGATGCGAATGCAGAGCTTTAACAAGGTGAAGACCGCGATTCTTTCACGCGCAACTGCTGGAACGCGCGGGAGCACTTTGATCATCAATCTTCCCGGCAGGCCCAGCGCGATTGCAGAATGCCTTCCACTTCTCGCGCCCGCCATTTGCGAAGCTGTGGAGCATCTGAGCGGCAGGCGCCCGCGGCTCACTTAGCTCGTTTAAAAAAATCGCGCGGAAGCTGCTCGCCGGTCATTTTCCTTCCAAGCCAATGGCCTCGAATTCCGCGTGCGCGCCGACCGCAACAAGCGCGACTCCGCCGATGACGTTGCCAATCAAAGTCGGGATCAGATAGCCGCCGAGGCAGTGCGTGAAAGTCAGCGCGCCGCTCGTCACGAGGTAAAAGGTTTCCACATTTCCTGCGATCACGTGCGGGAGGTTCGCGATTCCGACGACGTAGCCGATGATGATGATGACCCAGATTCGAGACGCTTCCGCGAATGGCAGCAGCCAAACCATGAGCGCGATCAGCCAGCCCGCAAGAATCGCGCGCAGAAGAATCGTCCCAGGTCCGGGCACGATGGAAGCGGCGGCGATCTCGGAAAAAGCACGGTGGATGTCGGCGTCAAACAACGTCGTGTTCGAGAGCAGCCAGGCGAAGATGAAGGCGCCAACAAGGTTCGCGAGCAGCACCACAGTCCAGAGCCGGCAGACATTGATGAAAAGCGGAAGCTCCTTTTTTTTCAGCAAAGGCAAAATGACCGTGAGCGTATTTTTTGTGAACAGCTGCTGCCGGCCGAGAATGACAATGAGGAAACCGATGCTGTAACCAAACTTCGCGACGAGGGCCGTCCAATTCGCCTCCGGCAAATGCGCGCGCAGCAAGCCCTCCGAAACGAGCGAAAACCCCATCGATAATCCGGCGGCCAAACCCGAGAAAGCTAGCGCGCCGCTGTTGCGATTCAGCTCGTGTTCGCCTTCGCCGTAAATCGCCTGGTAGACGACGTTGCCGGGCGGTGCGGTCAGCTCTGCGATCTCCTCCTCTTTTCTTTCCTCTTCAGATTTCATGCTCATGGCTAGTGTGCTGCAAACCTTGACGTCATGCGGGCTGCCGCGATCTGCCCATGCGCGATGCAGCCGTCATTGGCGGGCACGAGCCGATGCGAGAATGAAGCGGAATTCTTCTGCGCGCAGCCGCTGCAGGCACTTCTCGCTGAGTTCGCGAGTTTCTCGAAAATACCCGCCGCTGAGCATCACATTCCGATGCCTGATTTTGCGCGCCACCGCCACAAAAATCTCCGTAAGCATCGTTGCATTTGCGCGGATTTCTTTTGATTGCAGACGCCGATCGTGGCGCAGGTCGCGAAAATACTGTTTACAGAAATTGTAACAACGTTTACAACGAGTGCTGGTCTTTGACCGGTGATCAACGTGGCGGGTGCAACAAAAAACATTGTGGTGGTGGGCTATCCGAAAAGCGGCTGCACATGGCTTGCGAGGCTGATCGCCGAGTTGCTGGACTGCTCGGTCGGTGGTTTGTGGGATGCCGCGCGAAAGGGATTGCCCGTAAAAGGCGTTCACCGCGTCTCGGAATTCCGCTGCTTCAAATCGCACGAGCAACTGCATGAGTTGGAACGCACGACTGCGGGAGAGCGGCTCATCTACATTATCCGGGACCCGCGCGACATCGCGGTCGCCGGAGCGGATCAACTTCACATCGCGCGATGGGAAAGTTTGATGAAGCCGTTGATCAGAATTCTGGGCGATCAAAACGCGGCACGCAAATTTTCGCAGCGTTTCTTTTCATCCGAAAAATATCGCCTCCGTCGGATGTGCCGCGCTGTGCTTTACGGTTGCGCGCGGGTTCACCTTTTCTGCCGCGTGCCGTGGAAAGCGCATTATCTGCCTTATCACCAAAGAGGCGTTCTCTTTGTGCGATACGAAGACCTTCATGCCTCGCCAATCGAGGAGTGCGTGCGCATCCTTTCTTTTTTGGAAATGCCGCGAGACTTTGGTGCCATTGAGCAGGCGATCGAGAAGCAGTCGCGCCCGAACCGCAGAAGCCGGTTCCATGAAAGTGGAGAAGCGCGCGAGGAGAAGTTGCTGGGACGCGGCGCGCCCGGCGAATGGAAGCAGAAGCTCTCGGCATCGCAGAAAAAACTTTTTCTGCGCGAATTGCCGGAGGAGCTGAGCGGTTTTGGCTACCCGTCGCGAAACCACTAGCCGCGGACGGTTTGCTCGCGCGTCCGCTTAGGCAGCGGCTTTGGCGGGAGCCGGCTTTGCCGGTTTCTTTTCACGCGCAGCAAATTCCCATCCGATTTTTCCCTTCGCGTCGAGGGTCAGGTGGGCCGAGAAGCTTTTGCCTTTTCCTTTTTTCGAGACGAAGCCGTTGATGAGATCGGTCTTGCCAGTGGTGAGCAGTTTTTGGATTTGCGCGGTCGGAAGTTGTTTTTGAAGGATGACTTTGCCAATGCGGAGGTCGCATGTCTTCGCTTCGGCTGCGGCGTTTTCGCAGATGAACGCGCTGTCAGTCTCGAAGACGGTTCCTTTTTTGCAGACGGGGCAGGGGGCGATCGGCGTGGCGCCGGTGAGGTCGACAGCTTGTTTCGTGTCGCCGTTGTCAAAGTCGAACTGCGGTTTGAAGTCTTCACCGAGCTTAATGATGGCGCTGAATGCGCGGCCCATCTTGCTGCGGAAACCATCGAGCGGGCCGACTTTGCCCTCAGTGAGAAGGGTGCGGATTTCCTCCGGCTCGAACTCGCGGCCCGCCATGCTTTTCCAGATGCGGAGCGCGCAGCCGGCGCAGGTGTAGGTGCGGTAGTCTTCCTTAAACGGGCCGCCGCCGCACTTCGGGCATTTGATGTCGAGAGTGAGGAACTCCCCTTCGATCGGCTTTTCGCCGAAGGCTTTGACTTTCTCGACGATGTCGCTGGTGAGGCCGCGGATCTCGCGCATGAAGAGGTCGCGCGAAAGTTCGCCACGCTCCATTTGCTTGAGCTTGAATTCCCATTCGCCCGTCATCTCCGGCTTGCAAAGCGTCTCCGCGCGGAGGTTGCGCAGCAGCGTGATGAGTGAAATGCCTTTCGCCGTGGCGATGAGCTCCCGGCCTTTGCGCTCGGCGTAACCCTCAAAGATGAGGCCCTCGATGATCGATGCGCGCGTGGCCGGCGTGCCGAGGCCTTTTTCGCGCATCGCTTCGCGCAATTCCTCGTCCTCGACAAATTTGCCCGCGCCTTCCATCGCGGAGAGCAGCGTCGCGTCATTGAATCGCGCGGCGGGTTTCGTCTCGCTTTCCTTGATTTCAATGGCCTCGACTTTCGCGATTTCTCCGGCGGTGATCGGCACGAGCGCTTTGTCGGACTCGGCTTCCGTCTCGGATTGGCGACCGTAAACTTCAAGCCAGCCGGGCTTCACCACGATCTTGCCGTCCGTCTTAAACTTCTCGCCGGCGACCGTGGTGATGCGCGTGGTCAGCTCAAATTCCGCCGCAGGAAAAAATACCGCGATGAAACGCCGCGCGACCATGTCGTAAACTTTGGCGTGAATCTCATCGAGGGACTTCGCGTCGGCGCCGGTCGGAACGATGGCAAAGTGGTCGCTGATTTTCGCGTTGTTAAAGATGCGTTTGTTCGGATGCACCCAGCCGTTGTTTAACGCTTTGCTGGCGTGGTTCGCGAGGCTCGCGTCGCCGAAACTGCCGAGCACGTTTTTCGCGGTGCCGATGTAATCTTCTGGCAGGTAACGCGAATCGGTGCGCGGATAAGTCAGGACTTTGTAACGCTCGTAAAGCGCCTGCGCGATCTGCAGCGTGCGGCGCGCCGAGAGCCCGAAGCGCGAATTCGCCTCGCGCTGCAGCGTCGTCAAATCGTAAAGCTGCGGCGCAATTTGAGTCTGCGGCTTTTTCTCCTCGGTGATCGCGCCCGTCTGGCCGTCGCAGTTTGCCTTGATTTCATCAGCCTTCGCGCGATCCCAGATCCGTTCCGCGCGGGCATCTTCGTCCGCGCCTTTTTTAAAAGTTTCGTCGAACCAGCGGCCGCGATAGCTGCCGGCATCGACGCCGAAATCACCGAAGACCTCGAAATAAGTGCGCGCCTGAAACGCGCGGATTTTTTCCTCGCGCTCAACGAGAATTGCGAGCGTCGGCGTCTGCACGCGGCCCGCGGTCGTCTTTTGAAAACCGCCTACCTGTCGCGAGTTGAAAGCCGTGAGCGCGCGCGTAGAGTTGATGCCGACGAGCCAGTCGCTCTCCGAGCGCGACACGGCCGCGTCGGCGAGCGGCTGCATTTCCGCATCGCTCCGCAAACGCCCAAACGCGTCGCGGATTGATTGCGCCGTCATCGATTGCAGCCAAAGTCGGGCGATCGGTTTTTTCGTGCCGGTGAGTTTGACGAGGTTACGAAAAATCAACTCGCCCTCGCGTCCGGCGTCGCACGCATTGATGAGCGTCTCCACATCCTTGCGCGCGATGAGCCGTTTCAAAACTTTGTAACGCACCTCGGTTTTGTCGATCGGCTTCAAGTCAAACTCGCTCGGCAGCACCGGCAGATTTTCGAGATTCCACTTCCCGCGCTTCACCTCGACACCCTCCGGCGCGCAAAGCTCGACGAGATGGCCGATGGCCGACGAGATCACGTAGCGGTCGTTTTCGAACCAGTCGCTCTGCTTCTCAAACTTCCCGAGCACGCGCGCCAGGTCGGCCGCGACGCTCGGTTTTTCCGCGATGATCAAGGCTTTGCCCATTAGTTTAATTTCACGAAATGCTGGCCGGGCAGTTGTTTAACAAGGCGTTTCATTTCGAGGGCGAGCAAGGTAGAAGACACTTTCCCGGATGGCAAACTGGTTTTTGCAATGATCGCATCGATCGGCGTCTCCGCCTCGTCCAGCGCAGCATAAACGGCCTGCTCGTCCCCCTGCAGGGAAGTGGCGCGCGCGGAAGGCCGCGGCTGCGGAGACTCATGAAAAAGCACGTGCATCTCGTCGAGAATGTCGCCCGCGCTCATCACGAGTTTCGCGCCTTGCTGGATCAGCCGGTTGGAGCCCGCCGCGCTCGGCCGGTCGATCTGTCCGGGCACCGCATAAACACTGCGCCCGCAGTCGATGGCTTGCGACGCGGTAATGAGCGCGCCGCTGTTCAGTCCCGCCTCGACCACGAGCACGCCAGAGCCCCAGCCCGCCACGATGCGGTTGCGCATTGGAAAAGTTTGCACGTCCGCTTTCACGTCCATGGAAAATTCCGTCACGACCGCGCCCGATTCTGCGATTTTTTCCGCGAGCGGGATGTTTTCGGCTGGATAAATCTTGTTTAAACCAGAGCCAAGCACCGAAATCGTTCGCCCCTTCGCCGCGAGCGCGCCTTGATGAGCCGCGGTGTCGATGCCGCGCGCAAGTCCGCTCACCACGCTGACGCCGGCGTAAGCGAGCTGATACGAAAGTTTTTTCGCCGACTCCGTTCCGTAATGGCTCGCTTGTCGCGATCCGACGACGCCGATGGCATGTTCCGGTTGTTCTAACAAGCGCCCCCACACGTAAAGCACGATCGGTGCGCTGTGGATTTCTCGCAGCAGCGGCGGGTAATCGCGCGACTCCTGCGTCACGACATGCGCGCCGACCTTCTCAATTCGCGCCAGTTCCGCCGCTAGATCCACCTGCTCTTCCCACTTTGCAATCGTCGCCGCGACTTCTGGCCCGATGCCAGCCACGGCGCGCAAATCAGCCGGCTTTGCCTGCAAAATCTGCTGCGGCTTTTGAAAGACCTCGAGCAATTTGCGCAGCCGCACCGGTCCCATTCCCGGGATCATGTTCAGTGCGATGCACGCCTCCGTCTCCGTCATGGCGGGAAAGTAACACGCGCGTCAAATGCGGCGGAGGGGAGTGGTCGGGCTGGCGGGATTCGAACCCGCGGCCTCCTGCACCCGAGGCAGGCGCTCTACCAAGCTGAGCCACAGCCCGAATTTGTGAGCGAGCAAACTAACACCGCAGCCGGGCCGGTCAACTCAATTGGAACGGCCACTCAAGCCGCCGAATCGCCGTTGCCTGCCAGCCGCGCGATTTGCTCTTTTTGCGCGGCGAGTTCTTTTTGCAATTGCTCCATCGCCTGATCGCGCTCGCGCATCAACGCATTAAAATTTTCGCCGACCGCGTGGAGCTCGAGCTTGCTTTCGCGTTTCACGGTTGCAATTTGCTCCTTCAATTCCGACACACGCTGGCGCGCGGCGGCGAGCTCTTCCTGAGCGACGCGCGCCTTCTCGGCCTCGGAATTTTTTTCCGCGAGAAGCTGCTCCCGCACGCGCGTCAAATTCTCGATCTCACGCTGCTTTTCAGAGATGGCCTGCGAAACTTTTTTCGCATCATCCTTGCCGCGACTGACTTTGTCGAGCTGCACCCGCAGGTCGCCGAGCTCCTGAATGTAAGCCTGCTTCGCGTCATCGAGCTTGTCGTAGTGAAGTTGTTTTTGCTGCGCCAACTCTGCCGTCACCGCACGATGTTTCGCGTCGAGTTCATCGCGCTGCGCAGACAGCGTCGAAATTTGCCCGCCGTGCTTTGATTCCATCTCCGCAAGCAGACGTTCGTGTTCCGCGTGCGCCTTTGCGGCGGAGGCGAGCGCGGTTTCTCTTTCGCGCGTCGCCTGCTGGCTCGCGGCCTGCAGCGCTTCCGCGCGTTTTTTGAAATCTTCGTTCAACGCCGCGATTTGCTGCCGGTGATTCTCGCCAAGCGCCGCGATTTGCGCAGTGAGCTGCTCGCGCTCCTGCGTGAGGCGCGCCTGCTCGGCAGCGGCAGATTCGCGTTCCGAATCCAAAGACGAAATGCGCGCTTTTTGTTCGTCGGCTGTCCGCTGCAATTCCGCGAGCGCCACTTCCCGCTCGCGCGATGCCGCGTTGATCTCTTCCAGTGCCTTTGCCTTGTTTTGCAATTCCGTTTCGAGCGCGGCGATGCGCGCTTTGTGACCGCTGTCAGTCTGCGACAATTGTGCAGCGATGCGATCGCGCTCCGTTGTCAGAGCCTTTTCGGCATCGGCAGCGTCCTCGCGCAATTTTTCCAGCGCAGCCTCCGCCTCCTGCTTCTCGCGCGCCGTTTGGCCACGGCTTTCGCGCAGGGCTGCGAGCTGCTTTTCATAATCCTCGCGCAAATTTTCGATCTGCTGCCGTTGCGAATTTTCGATCTGCACGATTCGCAGAGTGAGCTGGTCGCGGTGCGCCGCGAGCTCTTCCACGCGCTCATCGAATTCTGCATTGAGCGTCGTGATCCGCTTTTCCGCAGCGTCGCGCGTGGCGTCAATTTCCGCCAACGCCGCAGCTCGTTCTTCAAAAACAGCGTAGAGCTGCTTGCCAAGCGCGTCGGCCTGCTCTTTCGATTCCTTGCGCAGCTCGCGCAGTTGCCGCAAAGTTTTGTCGCGGTCGGCCGCCGCGGCATCGCGTTCCTTTGCGAAAATCTCCGCCTGCGCGCCATGATCGCGGCGCACCTCGGCGAGCTCGCTCTGCAATCGCTCGCGCAGCGCCTCGAGGTCGCGATTCGCATTTGCAATGGCCTCGTCTTTCGCGAGCACGATCGCCTCGCGTTCCTGCTGCAGAGCCACCGCGCGCTTCGCATGCTCCTCGGCGGCGGCGTCGATTTGTTTCGCAAATTGCTCGCGTGCCTCGGCCAGTTGCGCGGTTGATTCCTCGACCGCCTGCGCCAGCGCTTCGCGCTCTTGCGTCAAAGTTGCGAGCCGCTCGTTCATTGCCCGCGCCGTCTGCTCGATTTGCTCGCGCTGCATCGTCGCTTCCGCGAGCGCGCGTTGATGGCCTTCGCTTAAGGCATGCAACTGCTCTTGATGATCAGCGGCCGACTCGGTCAAACGCGCCTTTGCATGTTCCAGCTCGCGTTCCGTTTTGTTTAACGCGTCGTTTTTCTCGTCGCGCTCGTGCTGAAGTGCGATTGCCCGTTTCGCATGTTCCTCCGCGGCAGTTTCGAGCTGCTTTTGAAATTCTGCAGCAGTCGCGGCGAGCTTCGTCAGCGCTTCATCGCGAGCCTGCGTGAGTGCCTCCCGTTCCTCTTCCAGAGCGGTTCTCCGATGATTCGACTCGTCCGCGGCTTTCGCGATTTCTTCACGCTGCGCCTCGGCGTCCAGCAACGCGCGCCGATGAATTTCGCCGATCGACTTCAGCTGTTCCTGATGCTCTTTCTCAGCCTGCTCGCGCGCATTTTGGATCGCAGCGCGCTCTTCTTCAACCGCGTGCAACTTTTGCTCCAACTCAGAAATGTGCCGCGTCCGCGCCTCGGTGCTCGCCGCCATTTCCGTGCGAGTTTCCTCGAGATCTCGCGCAAACTGATCGCGCTGATGGCGCAATCCTGACACCTCGGCTTCGTGCTCAACTTTCGCCACCGCGAATTGCTCCGTGCGCTCTTTCGCCTGTGCGAGTTCCGCCTGAAGCTGGTCGCGATCGGATTGCAGCGCGCCGCGTTGCGCATCGAGCGCGGCGATTTGTTTTTCGAGGTCCGCGCGCAAAGTTTGCGTCCCTTGCTCGAGTCGCGAGGTCTCCGCCGCGAGGTGCGCCGCAGTTTCATCGCGCTCGCGGATGACGCCGTGAAGCTGCTGCGTCAATTCCTCGACCTGCATCTTGTAATCGCGCCGGATTCGCGCGAGCTCGCCCGTGATTTTTTCGTTTTCCTTCCGAGCCTGCGAAAGTTGGTGATCGTGCGCAACCCGCGCCGTTGCTAGCTCCGCGGCGATTTCGTCGTGACGCGCACGCGCGGCGGCGTCCAGACTTTTTTGATTCTCGGCAGCTTCCTTGAGCTGTTCCAAAAGTGCCTCGCGTTCGTGCAACGCTGCGTCGCGCTGGCCTGCGACGGCGTCGAAACGGTGCATTTCCTCGTCGCGGACGGTCTGCAATTCGGCGGCAGCCGCGGCGCGAACGCCGGCGATCGCCTCTTCTAATTCCTTTTGATGCTGCTCGCGCGCCAGCGCCATCGCCCCGTTGAGACGATGGTTTTCCGCAATCATCTGCTCGCGCTGTTTTTCAAAATTCGCGCGCGCTTCGGCGAGCTCCTCGCGAACTTTTTCACGTTCGCGCGAGGTCTCTTCGTGCTGGTGACGCAGCGCATCAATCTGCTGCTGATTTCCCTCGTTCGCGTGGGCAAACGCAGCCGCGAGCTGGTCTTTCGCCAGCGCGATTTCGTTGCGCTGCTGCTCGGCAAAATCCGCTTGCTTCCGATGCTCCGCGACGAGCGCCTCGATTTTCGCCTGGTGATTCGCATCCGCCGTTTCGCGCTGCGCCTGATGATCGCGCGCGAGCTGCTCTAGTTGTTGTTTGCCTTCCTCGCGAATACGCGCGCCCTGCGCGATCGCGTCGTCGCGCTCGTGCTCGAGCGCCATGCGCAATTGCACGAAATGCTCCGCCTTTTTTTGCTGCTCCGCATGCAGCGCGGCTAGCTGCTTTTGATGCGCCGCGCCGAGAGCCTCGACCTGTGCCGCATGCTCAGCGCGCGTCGATTCGAGCTGCGCTGCGAGTTGCTCGCGCTCGTGATTAAGATCGTTGCGCTGCTGCGTCACTTCGCCAAGCCGCCGCGCGTGATCTGTATTTAGTGCATCGACCTGTTTTTGATGCGCATCGATTGCCTGCGCGAGTTTGTAAGACGCCGTGTCGCGCTCGCGCAAAATTTCATCGCGCTGCTTTGTGAGCGCCTCGAGATGCTCGCGCGCTTCGCCGGAAATCGTCGCGACATGCGCGGCGTGCTGCTCATTGACCGCCGCGAGCTGCTTCTCGTGCTCGCCGTGCAGATCCACAGTCGCCTGCTCGTGCTCCTCGCGCATCCGCTGCAACACCGCGAGCAGCGAACTTTTTTCGTGCGCAAACGCGGCGCGCTCCTGCTGAAAAGTTTCTTCCGCACGCGCCGAATCCGCCTGCAGCGCGAGAATTTGCTCCGCATGTTTTCGATCGAGCGCGGTTTGCTGATTTTTAAAATCCGAAGCGATCGCTGCGATGCGGTTCCGTTGCTGTTCCTCAGCCGTCGCGAGTTCGGCCGCATGCGCTTCGCGCGCTTGTGCAAACTCCGCCGCGAGCTGCTCTTTCTCGCGCACAATTTCTGCGCGCTGTTGATTCAGCGCCTCGATTTGCTGCGCATGCGCCGCGTCATTTTGCGCGACGTGCGCAGCATGTTTTTGCCCGAGCGATTCAAGTTCGCCGCGATGATTCGCCGACAAAGTTTCCACTTGCTCGTGATGCGACTGGGCGAGCTGCGCCAACTGCTGCCGCGCATTTTCGCCAGCGAGCGCGAGCGCCTGTTTGTGCTCGTCCTTTGCCTGCGACAATTGCGCGAACGCCATCTCTTTTTCGCGCGTCAGCACAGCGCGCTCCTGCTGGTGTCGCTGCACCAGCATATCGTTCGCTTTTTGATGATCCTCGTTTAACGCAGCGATTTGCTGGCGGTGCGCGTCAGCGAGATGGTCTAGCTGCTCCGCGCGAAGTTCTTCCGCCGCCTGCAACGCACTTTTATGCTCATCAATCGCCTGCGCGAGCTGCGCAAAGGCCGATTCTTTTTCCAGCGTGAGCGCGCCGAGTTCCTGTAAATGTTTTTGCGCCAGCGCATCATTGTTTTTCTGATGACTCTCGGTGAGCTCCGCGATTTGCTGGTGATGTCTCGCGGCGAGCGCATCGAGCTGTCTCCGCGAACTTTCATCCGCCGCGTGGAGCGCAGCTTGGTGCTCTTCCTTTGCCTGCGTGAATTGCGCGAGGATTTGCTCGCGTTCGCGCGCCGCGGCCTCGCGCTGTTCGTAATGTTTCTGCGCGAGCGCCTCGGCCTCGGCCTTGTGCTCTGCGTGCAAAGTTTCCAGTTGCTGCCGATGCTTCAGCTCGACGCCTTCCAGCTGCAGCCGCGCTTTTTCCTGCTCGGCGGCGAGCGCTTTTTTGTGATCCTCTTTTGCGAGCATCAGCTTTCCAAAAGCGATGTCCTTTTCACGGCCGAGCGCCTCGCGCTGTTCCTGGAATTTCTGCGTCAGGACTTCGATTTGTTTTTTCTGGTCGGCTAAAAGCGCCTCGATCTGGCGCTTGTGCGCCTGCGCCAAAGCTTCGATCTGCTGGCGCGTTTTTTCCTGCGCATCGGCCAGCGCTTTTTGATGATCGGAGCGCGCCTGCGCGAGCTCGCGAAGCACCTGCTCTTTTTCGCGGGCGACCGCTTCGCGCTGAACTTTGGCGGCATCGAGCTGGCGCTGATGCTCGGTGCGCAGCAGATCAAACTCGCGTTTGTGCGCGATGCCGAGCGCATCCATTTTTTCGTGATGCGATTGGCCGAGCACGTCGAGCTGGCGGCGCGTTTCGACGGCGGCAGCGTCGAGCGCTTTTTTGTGATCCTCCCGCGTCTGCGCGAGTTCGGCGATCACCTGCGCTTTTTCCTGCACGACAAATTCGCGCTGCTGATTGAGTTGAGCGGCCGCTTTTTCATGCTCCGCGCGCAACGCATTCAGCTCGGCATCATGATTCTGTGCGAGCGCGGCGACTTGCTTTTTGTGATCGTCGCCGAGGATTTCGATCTGCCGGTGATGATCGTTGCGGACCGTCGCGAATTGTTTTTTGTGCGCTTCCTCGAGCGCGATTAATTGCGCGGCGAGTTGTTCGCGTTCGGCAATGATCTGGTCGCGCTGGTTGTCGAGCGATTCGACATGCTTGCGATGATCGGCGTTGAGGAGCTCGAGTTGTTTTTGATGCGATTCGAGCGCCTGCGAAAGTTGGAACGAAAGCGAATCGCGCTCGCCGATCGCCGTGTCGCGCTGGTCGCTCAACCCGTTAACGCGTTGCTGGTGCTCCAGTGTCAGCGCCTCGACTTTTTGCCGATGCGATTCATTGAGCGAATCGACGAAACGCTTGTGGTCGTCGCGCGCCTGCGCGAGCTCCGCGGTCGTCGCATCGCGCTGGCGGATGACCTCGTCGCGCTGCGCGTGGAGCGCGGTGGAGCGCTTGTTGTAATCCTCATCGAGCGCCGCGACGTGCTTGCGATGGTCGGCCGCGAGCGACTCGATTTGCTTTTGATGATCGCGCTCAGCCTCGACCAATTCCGCCGCGAGCGCCTCGCGTTCGCGATTCACATCGTCGCGCAATTGATTGAGCGAAAGAATTTCCTTTTGATGATCCGCGCGCACTGCGCCGAGCTGCTTTGCAAAACCGGCATTCAGCGTCTCGACGGCTTTTTTGTGCTCATCGCGCGCCTGGCGCAATTGCGTGTTTGCGATGTCACGCTCGCGGCCGAGCTCGTCGCGCTGTTGCGTGAGCTGCTCGAATTGTTTTTTGTGCTGGTCGCGCGTTTGCGCCAGCGTTTGCGTGAGATTATCGCGCTCTTTTGAAAGGGCGTCGCGCTGCTGCAAAATCGAGTCGATCGATTTTTTATGATCCTGCGCGAGCGCGTCGAGCTGCCGCTTGTAATCGGCCGTCAAATTCCGCACCTGCGCCGCGTGATCCTCGCGCGCCTGAGCGAGATGGCCGTTCACCTGATCGCGCTCCTGTAGCGCCTGCGCGCGCTCGTGCATGAAAGTATCGACGCGCTTTTTGTGGTCCTGCCGCAGCGCCTCGATCTGCTTTGTGTGTTCGGTGGAAAGCGACGCGAGCTGCTTACTATAATCCTCGCTCAGCGCCTCGATCTGCTTTTTGTGCGTCTGCCGCAGCGCGTCGGTCTGCTTTTTGTATTCGGACTTTGACTGCGCGAGCTCCGAGGTCACCGCGTCGCGCTCGCGAACGGCGTTGTCGCGTTCCCAAGTGAACGCCTTGAGATTTTTCTTTTGGTCCTCGAGCGCCTTCGTAAGCTGCCCGAGCGCGCCATCCTTGCCCGTGACCACGGCCTCGCTGCGATGCGAGAGCGACTCGATTTCCTTGAGATGCGCGGCTTTGATTTGATTGAGCTGATCGATCAATTCCTCGCGCTGCTTTGCGACCGCATTGCGCTCAAACGTGACGTTTTCCTGCTGCGCACGGAGCTGGTCGATCTCCTGCCGCAACTGCGCCAGCGCCTCGTCCTTTTCCTTGATGACCGCATCTTTTTCGCGCGAAAGTCCTTCGAGACGCGCGCGCTGCGCATCGGCATCCGAGTCGTCGCCGGTTGCGACAAAAGTTTCACTCTGCTCACGTTTCAAATTGGCGAGCTGCGTGGCGATTTCATCGCGCTGGCGGAACGCCGCATCGCGCTCCTTGCTCAGCGAATCGATCTGCGCCGTCGCCTCGATCAACTTCTTCGAGAGATCGTCCTTCGCGCGCGCCGCCGCTTCGCGCGAGGTCTTGTCGAGCTGCAACGCCATCATCCGCTCGCGCACAGATTTCGAGCGCTCGATCGTTTTTTGATCCGGTAAATTTTGAAAAACTTCCGTCAACGGCAGCGGCACGCGGCGCGCTTCATCTACTGGGAAAAAGTTCCGAAAATCCTCCGGCAGCGCCGCCGTCAAATCCGCGAGCGCGATCTCCACCTTCCCCGTTGCGAGCTGTGGCTCCACGAGCTCGAGCGGCAGCGTCACACGCAAATCTTCCGGCACCGCGCGCGTCACATTTTTCCGCAAATCCTCCGGCAGCCCCGCAATGATCGCGCTGAGGCTGAGATGAATTTCGCCGCGCGACGGCACATCGAGACCGCCGTTCGTCTCGGCAAAAAACGGCATGTGCCCGCTCAAGATCGCCGCGGGTCCGGTCGCCTGGATCGTGGGCCGGCGCGGCGGAAACATTTCCGCATCGAGCGGAATGCCGTAGCGAAGATCGCCGCGATTGCGCGTGTCGGTTTTGCGCGTGGAGCCGGAGATTTGACCGACCACTTTTTGCCACGGGAAAAGCACGTCGATGTCTTCCTTCCCGCCGAGATCGGCTTGAAAAACATCGGGACAAACCTTCGCGAGACGCGAGAGAGGCATCGTCGTTTTTCCAGTCGCGATATCGCCGGCGAGCTCGCTGACTTTGAAAGAAACTTTCTGCTTCAGATCGTGCGGCCCGGGTTTCAGATAAGCCGGCGGCACCCGCTGCAAAACGTCGCCCAAGTCTAAAACGATTTCTTTTTCCGGGGGTGCGATTTCGTGATTGCCCATGTCAGGAGTAAATAATGCGCCCGCGCGCAGCGTGATAAAACGGGAAAAACCGGCGGTAAGAAAGCATTAAGAGAGACGGCGTCAAGGTTTCACACCACGTCCGTCGCGGCAAATTCTGACGGCGCTGCTTCTGCACAAACTCCATGCCGCTCGCCAATCCGCCCAATCGCCCACCGTGCATGCTCCGCTATCAGCGGCTCGGCATCATCCGCGGCGCGCGCGAGCGCCGGCAGATCGCGAGGCGTCCCGACATTGCCGAGCGCCACGCAGACATTGCGCAGAAAGCTGCGGCGCTTGATGCGTTTGATCGGCGATTTGCGAAAAAGTTCGCGGAATCCCGCGTCGTCCAGCGCGAGATAATCCGCGAGCGAAAGCCCGGTCGTCTCACGGCGCGCTGCAAACGCGCCTTCACGCGAAACCTGCGCGAAGCGGTTCCACGGACACACCGTTAAGCAATCGTCACAGCCATAAATCCGGTCGCCGATCAGCGGCCGGAACTCCAGCGGGATGCTGCCTTTGAATTCGATCGTGAGATACGAAATGCAGCGGCGCGCATCGAGCGAATGCGGCGCGGTGATCGCGCCGGTCGGGCACGCATCGATGCAGCGCGTGCAACTCCCGCAGCGGTCCGGCTGCGGCAGATCTGCTTCGATGTCCAACGTCGTCAAAATCTCCGCCAGAAAAAACCAGGTGCCCAGCCGCGGGCTGACGAGCATCGTGCTTTTGCCATGCCAGCCGAGACCGGCGCGCGCCGCGAAATCGCGTTCCAAAATCGGCCCGGTGTCCACGTAGCATTTCTGCACGCCGCCGTGCGTTTGCAAAAAAGTGTCGAGCTCGCGCAGCCGGCTCTCGATCAATTCGTGATAATCCTCGCCCCACGCGTAGCGCGCGATTTTGCCATCCGCGCGCGTCGCGTCGCCCTGGAAATAATTCATCGCCAGCGCGATCACCGACCGCGCGCCCGGCAAAACTTTCTGCGGATCCGTGCGTCGATCTTTGTTCCGCTCCAGCCACGCCATTTCGCCGGCGCGTCCCTCGCCAAGCCAGTGGTGAAAGGCATCCGCGTGCGGCGGCGCCTCGCACGGCGCGACGCGACACAGGTCAAATCCGAGCGCTTCCGCGCGCGCGATGAGCAGATCTTTCACGCGCTACTTTTCGCACGAAAAAAAGCGCCGCGCCTCCGAAATCACCGCGTCCGCAATTTCGGTGTGCGAGCGCGTGGAAGTGTCGATCGAAAAATGCGCCGCGCTTTCATAAAGCGGTCGCCGCGCCGCGAGCAGCGTCACGACCGTCGCGCGCGGATCGGGCGTGTGCAGCAGCGGCCGCTTCGTCGTGCGCGACACGCGCTCAAAAATCACCTCTTCGCTCGCCGTGAGCCAGACCACAAAACTCATCGAGCGCAGCAGCGAAACATTTTCCGCGCGCAGCACAATTCCGCCGCCGGTCGCGATGATTTGGCGCGACTCATCCGCTCGCGAACGAAGCGCGGCCATTTCCGAATCGCGAAAAAAGTCCTCGCCTTCCGCAGCGAAAATTTCAGCGATTTCAGCTCCCGTCTGCGCGACGACGAGCTGGTCGATGTCGAAAAAATTCCAGTTCAACTTTCGGGCAATGATTCGGCCAATCGAAGATTTGCCAGTTCCCATGAAACCAATCAGCGCCACATTTTCCCGCGCGCTCATGATTTTTGAAATGCCCGGGAAACAGCGCGGCGCCAGCATTTCCGGCCATCGCCATGGGTTGCAAAGTTGTGCACAGATTTTCTTGCGAGCTGAAGCGGGAGTTTTAAAAAACGGGCTTCAGATTTTGGGGCGCCGCATTTTCTTGCGGGAAAAGTTCCGCGCGGTCAAGCACCGCCTGCACGGAGAAACCGCAGTGCGCGTTTCGCCTTTACACACTCCGCGCCGTCTCCAAAATCCCGCCTCCAGATGAAACCTTCGCCGCTCGTCGCCGTCGTCATGGGCAGCAAATCCGATTGGGAAACGATGCGCGCCGCCGTGGAAATTTTGGACCAGCTCGGCGTGCCTGGCGAGCACCGCGTCGTCAGCGCGCATCGCACGCCCGACTTGATGGCGCAGTTCGCAAAAGAGGCAGCGTCGCGTGGAGTCAAAGTGATCATCGCCGGCGCGGGCGGCGCGGCGCATTTGCCCGGCATGATCGCGGCGCAAACGTGGCTGCCGGTGCTCGGCGTGCCGATCGAGAGCCGCGCGCTCAAAGGGCTCGACTCGCTTTTGTCCATCGCGCAAATGCCCGGAGGCATCCCCGTCGGCACGCTCGCGATCGGCCCAGCCGGCGCGAAGAATGCCGCGCTGCTTGCCGCGAGCATCCTCGCGCTGACCGACGAAAAAGTTCGCGCGTCCTTGCAAAAATTCCGCGAGCGGCAAACAGCCGAATCACTTGCCTCGAAGCTCGAATGACGAGCCCGCGCGTTTTTCTGCCCGGCACCAAAATCGGCGTGATGGGCGGTGGCCAGCTCGGCCGCATGTTTGCCATCGAGGCGCGCAAAATGGGCTACCGCGTTCACACGTTCAGCCCCGGCGAGGACACCCCGACCGGCCAGCTCGCCGACTGCGAAGTGGCCGGCTCCTACGGCGATGAAGCGGCGGTGAAAAAGTTTGCGCAGGGCATCGATGTGCTCACGTTTGAATTCGAAAATATTCCCGCGCGCACCATCGAATGGTGCGCGGAATTTTGCGAAGTGAGGCCATCGGGAAAGATTTTGCACATCGCGCAGAACCGGCTCCGCGAGAAGGAATTTCTCGATCAAGCAGGGCTGCCGCTGCCCGCGTTCATCGCCGTCGGCAGCGCAGGAGAACTCGCAGCCGCGGTCAACGAAGTCGGCACAAATGCAGTTTTAAAAACGGCAAGTTTTGGCTACGACGGTAAAGGTCAGCACAAACTTTCACCCGGCGAAGATCTCGCGGCCGCGTGGTCGCCTTTCGCTCAAACCGGTGCGGTGCTCGAGCAGTTCGTCGATTTTCAAAAAGAAATTTCCGTCCTCGTCGCGCGCGGCGCGGACGGCGCAAAGGTGACGTATCCCGTCTGCGAAAATGTGCATCGCAACCACATCCTCGACGTGACCGTTGTTCCCGCGAACGTCAGCGACGCGATCGAAAAATCCGCGCGCGAACTCGCGCTCACCATCGCCGAAAAACTCGAGCTTGTCGGATTGCTGGCGGTCGAAATGTTTTTACGGCCTGACAACACGTTGCTGATCAACGAACTCGCGCCGCGTCCGCACAACTCCGGGCATTTCAGCTTCGACGCGTGCATCACGAGCCAGTTCGAGCAACAACTCCGCGCGGTGTGCGGACTGCCGCTCGGCTCGACCGAATTGCTGCGGTCGTGCGCGATGGCAAACCTGCTCGGCGAGCTTTGGGAGAAGGGCGAGCCCGATTGGAAAGCCGCGCTTCAAATCCCGGATGTCAAACTTCATCTATACGGAAAAACTGAGCCGCGCGCCGGCAGAAAAATGGGTCATCTAACTGCGTTCGGTGCGAATACGGACGAAGCCGCCCGACGTGTGCGCGCCGCGCGCGAAGCGTTGACGGAACACCAGTGATCACACAACTGCTCCCGGCCGCGGATCCAGCCACCATCGGCCCTGCAGTCAATTTGCTCGCAGCCGGCGAGGTCGTCGCGCTTCCGACTGAAACGGTTTACGGACTCGCGGCAGACGCGCTGCGGGCCGAAGCGGCCGCCAAAATTTTCGAAGCAAAAGAGCGCCCATTTTTTGACCCGCTCATCGTTCATTTGCCATCGCGCCACTGGCTTGAAAAAATCGCGACCGTTCCGGAGCGGAGCAAAGTTTTGGTCGATGCGTTGATCGAAAAATTCTGGCCAGGGCCGCTCACCCTCGTGCTGCCGCGGCAAAAAATTGTGCCCGATCTTGTCACCGCTGGACTCGACACGGTGGCCGTGCGGATGAGCTCGCATCCAGTTTTTCAAAACGTCATCGAGCGTTTCGGAAAGCCGCTCGCCGCGCCGAGCGCAAATCGCTTTGGGCGGATCAGCCCAACCGCGGCGGGTCATGTTTTCGCGGAGTTAAACAACCGGATTCCGCTGATCGTTGACGCCGGGACGACGCAGCACGGAATCGAATCGACGATTCTCGCAGTCGAAGGCGGCGAACTGCGCTTGCTGCGCGCCGGGCCGATCACGCCCGAGGAAATCGGCGGCGTCTGGCAAAGCGTTTGCAAGCGGCAAAAATTTGCGCCGACCGAGAAGGACGTGAATGCCTTTTTCGAAAAGCTCGGCGTTTCTTTTCGGGCAATGTTGCGCGGCGCGCATGACACCCGGATCGAGGCGCCAGGCCAGTTGCAGAGCCATTACGCGCCGCGCACACCGCTGCGTTTGCTCGCACTCGGTGCGCACGCGCGGGTTTATGAAAAAGTTCGCGCGGGCTATCTGGCGTGGGAATCGGCGCCAAAAGAAAATTGTTTTTGCGCCATCGAAATTCTCAGCGAATCCGGAGATTTTCGCGAAGCGGCGGCGACGTTTGTTCGCAAAGCTGCGCAAATTGGACGACGCGAAACTCGACGTGATTTTCGCGGATTGCGTGCCGGAGCGCGGGCTGGGCATTGCGATTATGGATCGTTTGCGCAAAGCTGCCGCCCCAAATTCATGAGCGACTCGGATCGAAAATTCAGCGCGAAATCCGCCGGCGTCGTCGGCATCGCCGTCATGTGCTCGCGCGTGCTCGGGCTTGTGCGCGAGCTGGTTTTTGCGGCGCTGTTCGGCGCTGGTTTCAAAATGGACGCGTTCGTCGCCGCGTTTCGCGCGCCAAATTTGCTGCGCGATCTTTTTGCCGAGGGCGCTCTCTCTACCGCGTTTGTGACGACTTTTTCAAAAAAAATCGCGACGGAAGGCGACGAGTCTGCGTGGAAGCTGGCGAACAAGGTTGCGACTTTGACGGTGATTTTCATGAGCTTTGTCACGCTGCTGGGAATCATTTTCGCGCCGCAGCTGATGTTTTTGCTCGCGCACGGATTTGAGGCGGAGCCGGGAAAGTTCCAGCTCGCGGTGCTGCTCACGCGGATCATGTTTCCGTTCATCTTGATGGTGTCGCTGTCGGCGCTCGTCATGGGAATGCTGAACGCGAAGCACGTCTTCGGCATGCCCGCGCTGGCGTCGAGTTTCTTCAATCTCGGCTCGATCGTCGGCGGCGCTGCGCTCGGCTGGCTGATGGATCCGCACTTCGGCACCCGTTCGCTCATCGGGCTGTCGATCGGCACGTTGATCGGCGGATTTTTGCAGCTCGTCGTGCAATTTCCGGCGCTGCGCAAAGTGCGTTTTCGTTTTCGTCCGGACTTTGTCTGGCGCGATGAGGGCGTGCGGCAGGTGCTTTTATTAATGGGTCCCGCGGTCATCGCGGCGAGCGCGGTGCAGGTGAATGTAATGGTCAACGGCAACTTCGCATCGCATCTCGGCAACGGCCCGGTGAGCTGGCTCAACTACGCGTTTCGGTTGATGCAATTGCCGATTGGGATTTTCGGCGTTGCGCTCGGGACAGTGACGCTGCCGGCGATCTCGCGCAGCGCTGCGATGGGCGACACGGCGCAGTTGCGCAGCACGCTCGCCCATGCGTTGAAGCTCGCATTTTTGCTGACGATCCCGTGCGCGATCGGGCTGATCTTTTTCTCCGAACCGATCATCTCGCTCATTTTTCAGCGCGGTCGATTCACTTTTGATTCGACGCTGCAAACGGCGGCGGCATTGAGATTTTACGCCATCGGTCTCGTCGCCTACGCCGGAATCAAAGTGCTGGCGCCGGCGTTTTACGCGATCGACAAGCGCTACGCTCCGATGCTCGTGAGTTTTTTTTCCATCGCGACGAATTGGTATTTGAACCAGCTCTTCACCTTCAAACTTGGCTACGGTCATCGCGGTCTCGCGCTCTCGACCGGCTTCGTCGCTTCGATCAATTTCGTGATCCTTTTTCTGATGATGTCGCATCATGTGAAAGGGCTGGAGGCATTTTCGCTGTTTAAAACGATATTTAAAATCCTGCTGGCCAGCTCATTATTGGCCGCCGTTTGCTCACTTTCGCGAAAAGTTGCTCTTCGTGAATCTCGCGACGATGCACTTTTTGCCGAAGCTCTTGGCAGTGCCGATGACCATCGGCGTCGCGGGCGTGGTTTTTTTCGCCGGGGTTTACTTCCTAAAAGTGGACGAAGTGCATGAGCTGAGCACGCTGCTGCGCCGCAGATTTTTGAAACGATGAAGCCAGCGACGCAAATCTACGACGACCCGGCATTCGCAATGGCGTGCGAGCAATTCCGCGTCGTTGCAGATTATCTCGGGCTCGATGAAAGCATCCGCGCGCGCATGGTTTATCCGAAACGCGCGATGGCCGTGACGCTGCCGATCCGCCGCGATGATGGGCGCATCGAGGTCTTCGAAGGTTATCGCGTGCAGCATCATCTCGCGTTTGGCCCGACCAAAGGCGGCACGCGTTTTCATCCCGCGGTTTCACTTGGCGAGGTCGCCGCGCTCGCGACATGGATGAGCTGGAAATGCGCACTGACCGGCCTGCCGTATGGCGGCGCGAAAGGCGGCGTGACCGTCGATCCCGCGCGGCTTTCCAAGCGCGAAATCGAAGCGCTTTCGCGGCGTTACATGCAGGAAATGATTCCGTTCGTCGGGCCGCGCACCGACATCATGGGGCCCGACATGGGCACGAATGAAGAAGTGATGGGCTGGTTCATGGACACGTATTCGGTGCATCACGGTTGCGCTGTCCCGGAAATCGTAACGGGCAAACCGGTCGCGATCGGCGGCATCGTCGGCCGGCGCGAGGCGACCGGACGCGGCGTGGTTTATTTGATCGAGCGCGCGCTGAATGTTTTAAAAATGCAGCCGGACCGTTGCACAGCCGTTGTGCAAGGTTTTGGCAATGTCGGCGCTGTCGCCGCGCAAGGGTTGTCGTTTAAAGATGGGATGAAAATCATCGGCCTCAGCGACGCGTTCGCCGCCTTTCACAATCCGCGCGGGATCGACGTCACGGCGGCGGAGCGGCACGTCGCGCAGCACGGAAATCTTTCGAACTTTGACGGCGGCGAGCGCATCAGTCCGGAGGAATTACTGACGTTGAAATGCGACGTGCTCGTGCCCGCGGCCGTCGAGGGCGTGATCACCGAGCATAACGCGGCGAAGCTCCAATGCCGCATCCTCGCGGAGGCCGCGAATGGCCCAACCACGCCGGCTGCCGACCAAATCCTGTTTCAACGCTGGCAGGAGATTTTTGTGATTCCCGACATCCTTTGCAACGCCGGCGGCGTCATCGTTTCCTATTTCGAATGGGTGCAGGACGTGCAGCAGTTTTTTTGGAATGAAACCGAAAGCACCGACAAACTTTTCCGCATCCTCGAGCAGGCTTTCGTGACCGTGATCAAGCGCGCCCGCGATGCGAAAATCCCACACCGCATGTCCGCGATGTCGATCGGCGTCGAGCGTGTGCTCGCGGCGAAAGCGAGCCGCGGTTTGTTTCCGTGAGTTTTTCCATTCGCGAAAACAATTGCCGGGTTTCAAAGTGACGCGATGAACCTCGGATTTATCGGCTGCGGCAAAATGGCATCGGCGCTCGTCGAGGGTGTTTTGAGCGCAGGGATTTTTTCCGCAGAGCAGATCTTTGTCAGCGATCGCTTTGAGCAAGCCGTTGCGGCGCTGGTGGAAAAGTGCGGCGTTCAGCCTTCCGCGAACAATGCGGAAGTCGCCGCGAAGGCTGATGCACTCTTGCTTTGCGTCAAACCAGGTGACGTTGCGGCGGCGCTGCAGGAAATGCGCGGCACGCGTGACAAGCTCGTCATTTCCATCGCCGCCGGCGTGACGTTGCAGACGCTGCAAAAGCACGCGGGCGAGGGGACGCGATGCGTGCGCGTGATGCCGAACACGCCGGCGCTCGTGCACAAGGGCGCGGCAGCTTACGCGCTCGGCGCAAGTGCGACCGAAGCGGACGCGGCGCTGACGGAGCGAATATTTTCCTCGGTCGGTTTTGTTGCGCGCGTTGAAGAAAAGTTGCTCGATGCAGTGACTGGTCTGAGCGGCAGCGGGCCAGCTTACATTTATGTCGTTATCGAAGCGCTGGCGAAGGCGGGAGCCGAACAAGGTTTGCCGCAGGAACTGGCGCTGAAGCTGGCTGCGCAGACCGTAAACGGCGCGGCGTCGATGGTGTTACAAACGAGCATCTCTCCCGACGAGCTCAAGCGAGCGGTGATGAGCCCCGGCGGGACAACGGTCGCAGGATTGGAAGCCCTGGAAACATCGGGCGTCCGCGCAGCTTTCTCGAATGCGGTGCGCGTGGCGACGGAACGCTCGCGCGAACTTGGCGCAGAGAAATGATCGGGCCAATGAAATTGCGCGCCGTTGTTTGTTGGCTGTCGCTTTTCGCCGCCGCACATGCGGCACCGCCGGACTCGCCGGCCGCGCTGCCGCAAAAAGTTCCGGACACGCCGGAGAGTGCGAAACTTTCCACGGAGGCAAAGTCTGCCGCCGAAGCGGGGCTCGTTGCGTTCGCGAAAGGCGATCTCGAAGTGGCTCGAACAAAGTTTCAAAAACTCGTGCAACTTTCGCCGGGAAATTTGACGGGATTGGTCAATCTCGGATCGGTGGAATATCGGCTGAAGCACATGGAGGCCGCGGAAAAGTTGCTCGCGCGCGCGGTGCGCATCGATCCCGACGCGGGCCTCGCGTGGCTCACGCTCGGCGTGATTTATAATGATGAAAACAAGCTCGACGAAGCGCTCGCGGCGCTGAGTCGCGCGGTGCTGCTCGATCCGAAAAATGCGCGCGCGCACAATGCGCTTGCGGACACTTTGTGGCGCAAGGGCTGGACTGGCGGCACGGAGGATGAGCTGCAAAAAACCGTGGAGCTCGATCCCGATTTCGCCGACGCGCACTACAATCTGGCGCTCGCGTATTTGCGCCGCACGCCGCCGGCGATTGAACTCGCGCGGCGGCATTATGAAAGGGCGCGCGAGCTCGGCGCGGCGCGGGACGCGGCGGTCGAAAAACAACTTTCGGACGCGCCGGCTCCGTGAGTTTTTCCGCCGCGGAGCTTGCGCAATGCGGATCTTCTTTTTACTTACGCAGCAGATGATGCGCCGATTTTTTACTTTCGCCGCTTGTGCCATCGTGCTCGCGCTCAGTTGCGACGCCTCAGGTGCAACGAAAAAAAAGACGTCGGCGAAAAAGTCCGCTTCGCAAAGCAGCGATCAAGTGGAAGCGCCGAAGCTGGCCGGCGGCGTCCCGCTTGTGCGAGCCGCGTCAGTCGTCGTGCTCGATGCGCGCACCGGTGAAATCATTTATGAAAAAAACGCGGACCAGCATCGGCCGCCCGCGAGCACGCAAAAGCTGCTGACGTCATTGATCGTGGTGGAAGCGGGGAATCTCGACAAGCCGGTGACGGCGGCGGTCGAGGACACTTTCGCCGAACCGGTCAAACTGAACCTCCAGCCGGGCGACACGTATCGGCGGATCGATTTGCTGCAAGTGCTGCTCGTGCACAGCATGAATGACGTGGCGCGCTGTCTCGCGCGGGACAATGCCGGCAGCGTGGACGCTTTCGCCGACAAGATGAATCGCAAAGCGACGGAACTTGGGATGAGCGAATCGCATTTCGTCAATCCAAACGGACTGCCCGCGCCAGGCCAGTATTCGACGGCGCGCGACATGTCGCGGGTCGCGTTCGCGGCTTATCAAAACCGGACGATCCGCTCGATCGTATGTCTGCACGAGCTCGTTTTCCATTACGCCGACGGCCGCGTGCGGACTTTTGAAAACACGAACAAAGTTTTACGCGCGTTTCCATTGTGCAACGGAATGAAAACGGGTTACACGGAAGCTGCGGGGCATTGTCTTATTTCGAGCGCGAGCAATGGCAGCCACGAAATCATCTCGGTCGTGCTCGGCGACGGTGCCTCGGTTTGGAAAGATTCCTACGCGCTGCTGCTCTGGGGGCTGGGCAGCGACCGGCTCGGCGCGCGCGAGTAATGCCGCGCAGCATCGAGGCGCAGCTGGCAGACCTGCGGACGCGCTCGCTGCTCCGTCGTCTGCGGGGAATCGATTCGCCTCAGCAGCCGCTGATCGGAACGGAGGGAAAAACAGTCGTTAACTTTTCGTCAAACGATTATCTCGGGCTCGCAAACGAGCCTTTTTTGCGAGAGGCAGCAAAGCGCGCGATCGACGAATTCGGCGTCGGCGCGGGCGCGTCGCGTTTGGTTTGCGGCAACATGGAGCCGCACATGCGCCTCGAGCGGACGCTCGCGGTCTTCAAGCAGACCGAGGCGGCGCTGAGTTTTTCCAGCGGTTACGCAGCCGCGGTCGGCACGATCGGCGCACTTTGTTCACGGGAGGATGTCGTCATTCTCGACAAGCTCGCGCACGCGTCGCTCATCGACGGCGCACGGCTCAGCGGCGCGCTGCTCCGCATTTTTCCGCACAATCACATCGGGAAATTGGAAAGCCATTTGCGATGGGCGCAGGAAAATGTGCCGGACGCGCGCGTGCTCGTCGTGACGGAATCGGTCTTCAGCATGGATGGCGATCGCGCGCCGCTGCTGGAGATCGTGGAAATCAAGGAGCGCTACGGCGCGATGCTGCTGCTCGATGAGGCGCACGCGATCGGCGTGATCGGCGAGAACGGGCGCGGGCTCGCAGCGAAGCGCGGACTGACCGAGCGCGTGGACATCCAGTTGGGCACGCTCAGCAAAGCAGTGGGGACGAGCGGCGGTTATGTTTGCGGACGCAAGACTTTGATCGAGTTGTTGTTCAATCGCGCGCGAAGTTTCATTTACTCGACCGCGCCATGGCCGGCGGCAGCAGCGACGGCAACGGCAAGCCTCGAATTTCTGATGTCCGCTGAAGGCGAGTCACGACGGCAGGAGCTTTGGAAAAACGTGCGGCGTTTCTTCGCCGAAATGCCGCCGTCTTTCAGCGCGCCATCGCAGCCATCGAGCGCGATTATTCCGCTCATTCTCGGCAGCGAGGAGATCGCGATGGCGGCGTCGCAGTGGCTTTTGGAAAAAGGTTTTCTCGTGCCGGCGATTCGTTATCCGACTGTCGCGAAAGGCGCGGCGCGGCTCCGCATCACGCTTTGCGCGAGCCACACTGCGGAGCAGATCGGCGGCCTTTGCGCGACGTTGCACAAACTGCCGGCGAGCGAACAAATCGACACGCGCGCTTGGAAGGACTAAATCCAAACCATGACCAAAAAACTCCCTCAGCTCGTTTTGGAACAGTTAAAGGACGCGCGGCCGCGGCTTGCGCAATCACCGGCGCTCGTCGGCCTCGACGGATTTGTCGACACGATTTTACATGTGGTCGACAAACGTGCATCCGCCGCGAAATACACGCGCGTCACCGAGATGGAGGAGTTCGCGCGCCGCATTCATTCTGCCGCGGGCCTGAGCGCGAATTTTGAGCTGGTCTCGCAAATGGTAAAGCTCGGCGGCAACGGCCCGATCATGGCAAACGCACTCGGCAGCTACGGCGCGCCCGTGACATATGTCGGCAACCTCGGCGCGCCGAACGTGCATCCGGTTTTCGCCAGTTTCGCGAAAAGCGCGCGCGTCATTTCGCTCGCAGAGCCGAGCTACACGGACGCGATCGAGTTCGACAACGGCAAATTGATGTGCGGCAAAACCGACAATCTCAAGTTGGTCAACTGGCAGACGATCCTTAAACACCTGCCGGAGGAAAAGTTGTTCGCCGTGATCAAAGATTCCGCGCTGGTCGCGCTGGTGAACTGGACGATGCTCCCGTTCATGAGCGCGATTTTGCAGAAGCTGCTCACGCGCATCGCGCCGCGGCTGAAGGGCGAAAAGCGCTGGCTCTTTTTTGACCTTGCCGATCCTGCCAAGCGGACGCGCGAGGATATTGCGGCGGTGTTGAAGTTGATCGCGAAATTCCAAAAATATTTTCGCGTCGTGCTCGGCCTCAATTTGCAGGAAAGCCGGCAGATTGGGGATGTGCTCGGCATCCGGCTCGTCGACGATTCATTCTCGAGCGTCACCGAACATGCCGCGCTTATTCGCGAGAAAATGAAGATCGAAACCGTAGTCGTGCATCCGACGAGCTTTGCGGCGGCAGCGGATCAAAGTGGCGCGACGCATGTGGTCGGGCCCTACACGGCGAAACCGAAAATCACGACGGGCGCCGGCGATCATTTCAACGCTGGCTTTTGCATTGGCCGGCTGCTCGGGTGCGATCTCGCAGCGAGTTTGCAGATCGGCGTAGCGACCTCGGGCTTTTACGTGCGCGAGGCGAAAAGTCCGCGACTCGACGATCTCAAAAAATTTCTGAAAACCTT
Organism: uncultured Verrucomicrobiae bacterium; assembly: GCA_963836755.1. GTDB lineage: Bacteria > Verrucomicrobiota > Verrucomicrobiia > Chthoniobacterales > Chthoniobacteraceae > JAJPJG01. The sequence continues at coordinate 1,087,268 of CAWIKF010000002.1, forward strand.
GTAAAATAAAAAAGGCGGCCGTTCGTGGCCGCCTTTCTTTTTAAGGGTTGCTTTGAGATTTATTGGGAGTCGGCGCTGGCCTTCTTTTTCTTGGTCTTGCCGGCGCCGGCGGTTTTCGCGCCGACTTTCAGCATTTTGACTTCGAGAGTTCCGTCGCTCGATTTCGTGTAGGAGCCGCGAACGGATTCGCCGACTTTCAAGTCATCCCACGTGGCCGTGGCGTCGGTATCGCCCTTCGAAAGCGTCGTGCTGTCGCCGATCACAAAGGTGCGGCTTTCGCCTTTTTTCGAGGTGAGGGTGATTGTCTTTTTGTCTTTGTCGGCGCTCGCGATTTTGCCTTTGAACGGCAATGACATCGCCTTTGTTTCCTTGCTGGCCGATGTTGCCGCAGCGGGCGTCGCCGCCTCGACCGGTTTGTCGGGGCCGTTGTCCGGTCGTGCGGGCGCGGGCGTGCTGTCAGCCGCGTTCAGCGAAGTCGCAAATGCGGCGGCGGCGAGCGCGGTGATGGTGAAAAGATGCAGTTTATTTTTCATATGGATTTTCATGTGTTAGCTGAGACGCAAACATTCCTAACTTAATCAAAGTTCTTTGCGAGAAAAGTCGGTGAAACAAAATTTCTCATCCTGACAACGCACTAAAAATCGAGCAGCCACGTGAGGAGGCCGTGCGTCGGCTGGACGCGCGCGGCGGGATAAGTCGCTCCGCCCGCCAGGATTTCGTCGACGACGCCGGATTTCTCGCGGCCTTTTACGAGAAAACAGACATGGCGCGCGGCGTTGATCAGCGGATAGGTGAAAGTGATGCGGTCCGCGGAAAATTTCGGAACAAAGTTCGCGACGACATTTTTTTCCGTTTCGGAAAGTGCGGCGGTGTCGGGAAAAAGCGATGCGGTGTGGCCGTCGGGGCCGAGGCCGAGCAGCAACAAATCGTGCACGTAACGCGGCTCGGCATTTTTTGCGGCAGCGGCGGCGAGGTCTTTTTCGTAATCCTCGGCGGCGGCGTCGGGAGCGAGTTCGCCGCGAATCCGCAGCACATTTTCACGCGGGATTTTGACTGCATCGAGCAGTGATTCCTTCGCCATTTTATAATTGCTCTGCGCATCGTCCGGCGGAACGCAGCGTTCGTCGCCAAACGTGCAGACGACGCGATCCCACGGCAAATCGATGCGCGCGAGCTGCGCGTAAATTTCTCGCGGGGTGTTGCCGCCGGAAAGCGCGATGCGAAAAACCTCACGCTGCGCGACAGCTCCTCGCGCGCTCTCGACGATGAGGCGCAGCGCATCGTCGATGAATGCACTGCTGTGAATGACGCGTGGTTTTTCCATGGCTACATCACCATTCCTCCGTCGACGGTCAGGCACTGGCCGGTGATATATTTCGCCTCGGCGCTCGCGAGGAATGCGACCGCTGCCGCGATGTCCTCGGGATCGCCGAATTTGCCGAGCGGGATGCCGCCGAGGACCGCGGACTTTATTTGCTCCGGTAAAACATCCGTCATGTCCGTGGCGATGAACCCGGGCGCGACGACATTGACCGTGATGTTCCGACTCGCGAGTTCGCGCGCGAGCGATTTTGAGAGCCCGAGCAGCCCGGCTTTGCTTGCCGCGTAATTCGCCTGGCCCGCGTTGCCGGTGAGTCCGCTGACGGACGAAATATTGACGATTCTGCCGGCGCGCGCCTTCACCATCGGGCGCATGACGCCTTGCATGAAATTGAATGCGCCTTTCAAATTTGCGTCGAGCACCGTGTCCCAATCCTCCTCGCTCATCCGCATCGCGAGGCCGTCGCGCGTGAGGCCGGCGTTGTTCACCAAAACATCGACGCGCCCGAAGTCGGCGAGGATTTGCTGGCACGTCGCGGCGACGGCTTTCGTGTCGGCGACATCGACTGCGTAACCTTTTGCGCCATCGGCCGGCAAGGCTGATACAGCTTGAGCGGAGCTCGCATCGGAGCGGCTGATGGCGGCGATTTTCGCACCTTCGCTGGCGAGACGTTTGGCAATGGCGAGACCGATCCCGCGGCTGGCGCCGGTGACGATGGCGACTTGGTTTTCAAAGCGTTTCATGGGGTTTTGATTTTGCGCCTCGCGCGTTCCGCGCGTCGAGACGTTTGCACTTTTCTCCGGAGAATTCTTCGCGATCAAAGTCCGCGAGAGCTCCTGCGACCGGCAGCGCAGCAATCTTTTTTGAGGCTGACAAATGCGAGACGGCGCGACAAAGTCGTCAGCGGTTCTCCTCCCTTATGATGGCAAACACTGTTCCTACCGCCGCCAGTCAAACTCTCGCGATCATCATGGGCGGCGGCGCCGGGACGCGGCTTTTTCCTTTGACGAAAGACCGCTCGAAACCGGCGGTGCCGCTCGGCGGCAAATACCGCATCGTCGACATCCCGATTTCGAATTGCATCAACTCGGGACTGCGGCACATGTATGTTTTAACGCAGTTTAACAGCACGTCGCTCATCCGTCATATCGCCGCGAGCTACAAGTTCGACCATTTCTCGCGCAGCTTCGTGGAAATTCTTGCCGCGCAGCAGACGCCGAGCGGCTCGGAATGGTATCAGGGCACGGCCGACGCGGTGCGCAAGAACATGGAGGATTTTCTGCAGCGGCCTTACGAATATTACATCATTCTCAGCGGCGATCAGCTTTACCGGATGGATTACCGGCTCGTGCTCGCGCAGCACATCGAGAAAAAAAGCGACATCACCATCGCGACGATTCCCGTGGATCGGCGTGCGGCGATGGACTTTGGAATCATGCACACCGATGCGGATCGGAAGATCATTCAGTTTGAAGAAAAACCGAAAGATCCGGCGCTGCTCGATGAGCTGAAAATTCCTCGAGAGCTGCTCCAGGACCTCGGCAAAGGCAAGGACGAGGAATTGTATCAAGCCTCGATGGGCATCTACATTTTCAACCGCGACGCGCTCATCGATGCGCTCGATAATCACTACGATGATTTCGGCAAACACATCCTGCCGACCTCGATCAAAACGAAGGCGGTGCACGCCTATATTTTCCAGGGCTACTGGGAAGACATCGGCACGATTCGCGCGTTTTTTGACGCGAATCTCAATCTGACGAACCCGATGCCGCAGTATTCTTTTTTCGACACGGTCGCGCCTGTTTACACGCATGCGCGATTCTTGCCCGCGAGCAAAGTCAACGGCGCGACGATCAAGCAGGCGATCATTTCCGACGGCTGCATCATTTCCGACGCGCATCTCGAGCGCTGCGTGGTCGGCGTCCGCAGCTACATCGGCAGCGGCACAAAGATCCGGCAATCGATCGTGATGGGCGCCGATTTCTACGACGCGTCGAAGGAAAAACAAAGCGGTCTGCCGGACATCGGCATCGGTCGCAATTGCGTGATCGATCACGCAATCATCGACAAAAATGCACGCATCGGAAATGGCGTCGTCATCACGCCCGAAGGGAAGCCGGAAAAATTCGACGGTGAGAATTTTTACATCCGCGATGGGATCGTGATCGTGCCGAAAAATGCAAGCATCCCCGACGGCACCTCGATTTAGCCGCCTGCAAAAATTGGTCTCGATCGGCGTCGGCGTCGCATTTTTTGGCGGCGTCGCGCTTGGCTACTTTGTTAACGCTGCGTCAACGGTCCGCGAAAAGCAGCGCGCGGCTGACATCGCAGCGAGCGAGAGCCACGGCGGCGGCGGGTCGGCGATCGCTCGGAATCAAAGTTCCGCATCCGCAACGCGCGAAAAAAACGCGGCCGATTTTCCGACGCGGCTGCACGAGGCGCTCAGCGGCAGCATGCGGAATCGGTGGGGCAGGATTTTTTCCATCGCCGATGATCTGAGCCCTGCCGAGGTGCGTGCCGCGCTTGCGGAAGTCGAGAAACTGCACATGACTGAGCGGCCCTTTATCATTGGCCAACTGCTGGCGCGCTGGGCCGAGCAAGATCCGAAAGCCGCGCTCGCTTATGCGAATGCGATCACGAAAAGCAACGAACGCCAGGAAGCGCTCGCCTCGGTGGTCGGTGGCTGGGCGGATAAAGATCCGAAGGCCGCGCAGGCATGGGCAACGGCGCTTCCGCCAGGTCAAATGCGCGATGGCGTTTGCCAGGCGCTCATCGGTGCGTTCGCGGCGAGCGATCCCGAGCAGGCGTTGAAACTGTTGGAAACGGGCTCGCTGCGCATGCAGACGTCGAGCGTGTATATGATTTTTAGCACTTGGGCGGGCCGCGATCCCGATGCGGCTGCGGCGCGCGCGGCTTTGCTCACTGGCAGCGCGCGCCGCAACGCGATCAACGTTGTGGCCACCGCGTGGGCAGCGTCGGATGTGCCGGCCGCGTTGGCATGGGCGCAAAATCTCACCGATGGCGAAGGCCGCCGCGACGCGCTCTCGACTGTGGCGCAGCAATGGGCGCAAACCGATCCGCAGGCTGCGACTGAGTTTGCCGCAAAATTGCCGACCGGCTCGGCGACGCAGGTGATGGCGAGCACGTTGTCCACGTGGGCCAACTCTGATTTAAAAAGTGCGCTTGATTGGATTAACGATCTGCCCGACAGCGCGCAGAAAACAAATGTGCTCCAGCAAATGAGCTACCGCGGAATGCAGGACCCGTCCCGCGCGTTGCAGATCGCGCAGCTCATGCCGCCCGGAACTTCGCAGGATAACGTGCTGCGCAATGTCGCGAGCAATTGGATCCAGACCGATCCGACTGGCGCGATGGCTTGGGCGCAACAACAAACCGATGATCATGTGCGGCAAATGATCTGGCCCTCCATCGCCGCCGGACTTGCGCAAAGTGATCCACTCGCCGCCGTCAAAATTGCGCAATCGCTCACCGCAGGGCAGGAGCGCGAAAATGCCACCGGCAACGTCCTTTCCACATGGGCGGAAAACGATCCGACAGCGGCGATGAACTGGACGCTGCAGCAAATGCCCGATGGACGGCAAAAAAACGCATCGGTGGGCCAGGTCATTTCGACCTGGGCGCGCAATGACATCACCGGCGCCGAGCAATTCATCGCCAAGCTGCCCGCCGGCGAGATGCGCGACGATTCGCTGCGCTCGGCGAGTTTTCAATTCATGAGCAGCGATCCCGCGACGGCCGCGCAATTCATCGCTGGAATCGGTGATGAGAAAGCGCGCACGATGCAATACGAAAATCTCGCGCGAAACTGGCTGCGCACCGATCCGCAAAACGCGCTCGCCTGGATTTCTCAATCTCCGCTTCCCGCCGAGACGAAGGAACGTCTCGCAAAAGAGGCGCCACACTAAAATTTTAGCGCGGCAGGATCGCGATGTAATTGCGGACGTTCACGTTTGGATTCCCGATGTCCGAAGTGTCGCGGCCACGAATCCACATCCCGGTGGACGAGCCGCCGTCGAGATTAAGCGCGCGATCGACGGCGTGCGTTCCCGTTCGCAAGCGCGTGGCGAGGATTTCCGCAAACTCGGCGAGCGTCACCGGCTCGCACACGACCAGCCTATACACATCGGCCACATCTCCTTCATTGCCGCTGCATTTGCTGAAAATCACCGCGGTCCGCCGCGCGCTTCGCACGTCATTCAAACCGGCGATGACTTCTCCATGCTCCACTAAAAACGGCCCGGCTTGCAGCGCATCGGTCAGTTTTTGACGCGACGAATATTCACCCGACCGCAGCAGAGAAATGTGGCTCTGACCAATTGCGAGGACGCCGCTGAGCAGCTTTGCGCGTTCAAAAGGATGCACCAACTTTTCTGCGCTGATCTCCAGCCCGAGCGGCGTTCGATCGGGATGAAAAAATCCGCCGTTCACACCTGCCAATGCGCCACGTTTTTGCATCGCAGCCGACAGCGTCTCGTCGCCACGCGGATTATCGATCACCGCCAGCCGTCCTTCGTCCACGCTGAAATGGATGGATCGCAAACGGACCACGTTGCCGGTAGCGCGATTCAAAAGCGTCTGTGTCGTCGGGAAAACCGTGTGCGGAGCAGGCTTGTCGAGATCTTCATACTGGTGCTGCTCTTCCTCCCAGATGCCACCGCCCGCAGCCTCCACGCGCCGATTTCCCGCAGCACAAAAAACAAGAACGCACGCCAGCCTGACGAACCGCTTTCGCACTTGCCCAAGTTTCACCGCGCTTTGATACTGGACGCCGCCATGATTGTCACCACTGCCGACCTTTACAGAGTCGCCTACGGCAAGTTCGCCATCGGCGCTTACAACATAAACAACGCCGAGCAAACCATCGGCTTGTTCCGCGGCTGCATCGAGAGCAAGGCGCCGTTCATCATCCAGCTTTCCAAAGGCGCGCGCAAATATACCGACAAACGCATGCTCGAGGCGATCATCCGCTCGGCCATCGAGATTTTTCCCGACGCGATTTTCGCGGTGCATCTCGATCATGGCGACGAGGAATCATGCTACGACTGCATCGAGAGCGGCTTTTACAGCTCCGTCATGATCGACGCGTCGCACGATCCGTTTGACGAAAATATCGCGATCACGAAACGCGTAGTCGACCGCGCGCACGCCCGCGGCATCAGCGTCGAGGCCGAGCTCGGCCAGCTCGGCGGCGTCGAGGAAGACATCGCGGTGGACGAGGGCAACGCTTGTTTGACAAACCCAGACGAAGTCGTGGAATTCATCCAGCGCACCGGCTGCGATTCCCTCGCAGCGGCCATTGGCACCAGCCACGGCGCGTATAAATTCAAAGGCCAGCAAAGTTTGCATTTCCACGTCATCGAAGCGATTCGCGACAAAATTAAAGCCGCCAGTTTGCCGCCGACGCCGATCGTCATGCATGGCTCCTCGAGCGTGCCGAAAAGCGAAGTCGAGCGGATCAACGCCGCTGGTGGAAAGCTCGACCCGAGCGCGTGCGGCGTGAACGAAGACGAATATTTACCCGCGGCGAAACTCGGCGTGACGAAGATCAACATCGACACCGATGGCCGGCTCGTCTGGACGCGCGTGCATCGCGAATTTTTCCGCGATCATCCGGCGGAATTTGATTTCCGCCCGCCCGGCAAAATCTTCATGGACGAATACGCGAGCTTCATCGCGCACAAAAACGAAAAGCTCGGCAGCGCCGGCAAACTTTCCGAAGTGCGCGAGTGGCTCGAAAAAAATCACGGCCACGCAAAATTCGCCGGTGTCGCCTAGCGCAGCTCAGCGATGATTTTTTCGGCCGCCGCGCGCGGGTCCGCATGCGCGGTGATCGGCCGGCCGATGACGAGATAATTGGCGCCCGCGTCCACCGCTGCTCGCGGCGTCATCATGCGCTGCTGGTCATTTGCAGCGGCCCATTCCGGCCGAACGCCCGGCGTCACGAGCGTTAACTTTTGTGCAAAAACCTGACGCAGCAGCGAAACTTCCTGCGGGCTGGCGACAACGCCACGCAAACCGTTATCCACAGCAAGCCGCGCGAGCCGCAACACCTGATCCTCGACCGAAGTTTCGATCGAGATCTCGTGCAATGTTTCGCGCGTGCTGCTCGTCAAAACGCTGACGCCGAGCACGAGCGTCTCGCCAGCCGCTTCCGCTGCGGCGCTGATCATTTTCGCGCCGCCGCACAAGTGGATCGTGAGCATGTCGACGCCGAGCGCGCAGGCGGATTCGACCGCGTGCCGCACCGTGTTCGGGATGTCGTGAAACTTCAGATCGAGAAAAACTTTTGCGCCAGTTTGTTTCACGAGCTGCAAAACCGAAGGCCCGCACTTGGTGAAAAGCTGCAGCCCAATCTTGTAAATGCGAATGCTGTCGCCGAGTTGATCGATCAATCGCGTCGCCGATTCCGCATCCGGCACGTCGAGCGCGACGATGATTTTTTCCGCCGCGCTTTTCAAATTTGGCTTCGCACTCCGGGCTGATTAGTGCCCTGAAAGCGGCTGACCTTCTTCGTTCAGCAGCAGCTTGTGGCTTTTGCCGCCGGCATTCACGGTCACTTCAAACACTGTGCCGCCGACCTTTTCGACTTTCGTGAAATGCGAAATTTTTCCATCCGGGAACTTTTTCTTCATTGCCTCTTTCACCTGCGCCGGCGCGTCCTCCGGCGAAAGTCGATGCTCGGTCTGAATCAATTTTCCCGTCTCTGAAATCACGATCGCCATCTTTTCGTCGTTCCGCCGAAACTCGACTTCGTAAGCGCGCTTGCCGCCTTCAAATGTGTCCTCAACCTCCTCAACCTTCAGTTTGCCGACCAGCGCGCGGGCCGTTTTTTGGACTGCCGGCGGCAGGCTCCTGAGATCATCTTCCTCGGCCAAGACGTTTCCGGCTGAGCAAAAAACGAGTGCCGCAAAAACGGCGTTGCGCGAGGCGGAGAGAACTTTCATTAGACTGGAAACTATTGCACGCCGGGCCGTTCAGCAAGCATCGCGCGCTCTTCGCGAGATACGGCTTTTTTCGCACCGGCATCCGATTTCGACCCGAAATTGCCGATGAATCTACCAGACATCCCGAGCGCGACCTATCGCCTACAATTTAACAAAGATTTTACGTTCGCCCAGGCGCGGAAGCTCATTCCGTATTTGCACGAGCTCGGAATCAGCCATCTTTATGCGTCGCCCTATTTTCAGGCGTCGCCCGACAGCCCGCATGGCTACGACATCTGCAACCATAACGAGCTGAATCCCGCGATCGGCTCGCGTGCGGAATACGACGCGATGGTGGCCGCGCTGCACGAGCATGGGATGAGGCAAATCGTCGACTTTGTGCCGAACCACATGGGCATCGCCGAGCCGCTTAACAAGTGGTGGATGGATGTTTTGGAAAACGGGCCGAGTTCGCGTTACGCGCCGTTTTTCGACATCGACTGGCACCCGCTGATGGAGGAATTGGAGAACAAAGTTTTACTGCCGATTCTCGGCGATCAATACGGGCGGATTTTGGAAAAAGGGGATCTGAAGCTGATCTTCGAGCAGGGCGCATTTTTTCTGACATATTTCGCCGCGAAGCTCCCGCTCACTCCGCGCAGCTATGGCGCGATCCTCAGCCGCGCGATCGACAAAATGAGCGGGCGTTATGCGACGCAGGATTTTTTTCTTGAGCTGCAAAGCATCCTCACTGCGGCCGAGCATCTGCCGCGGCGCACGGACGTGGAGGAGGACAAGGTTCTCGAGCGGGCGCGCGAAAAGGAGATGGTCAAAAAACGGCTTGAGCGCCTTTGCAATGAATGTCCGCAGGTTGCCACCGCGATTGACGAGACGCTTCACGAATTTGCCGGCCAGCCGGGCAATGCGCGGAGTTTTGACGCGCTTGACGCGCTCATCGATGCGCAGCCTTACCGGCTTAGTTTCTGGCGCGTGGCGGCGGAGGAAATCAACTACCGCCGTTTTTTCGACATCAATACGCTTGCCGCGCTGCGGATGGAATTGCCGGAAGTTTTCGATGCCGCGCACGTGCTGATTTTCGAGCTGCTGAAAAGCGGAGCCGTCAGCGGACTGCGCATCGACCATGTTGACGGTCTGTTAAACCCGCGTGAATATCTGGAAAAGTTGCAAATCGCCTTTGCGGAGCGCGCCGACACCGCGGCGACGGAGCAGCCGCTCTATTTGCTCGTCGAAAAAATTCTGCTCGGGGACGAGCGGCTGCGCGCCGACTGGCCGGTGCACGGCACGACCGGCTACGATTTTACAAACCAGCTCATTTCGCTTTTCGTCGATCGCGCCGCAGAGCGCTCTTTCACCGAGACGTATCATAAATTCATCGGTGGCAGCGTCAACTTCGGCGATTTGGTTTACCAAAAAAAACAGCTCACGATGCAGCTTTCGCTCGCGAGCGAAATCAACGTGCTCGGCCACATGCTTAACCGCCTGTCCGAGCGCAACCGCTGGTATCGCGACTTCACGCTCGGCGCGCTCACCACCGCCGTGCGCGAGGTGATCGCCTGCTTCCCGGTCTATCGCACTTACCTCGAGCCGGGCCGCGAGACGAGCGACGCCGGCCGGAAAGTTTTGTCGACCGCAGTCGCAGCGGCGAAGCGGCGCAACGCGGGCATCGAGACATCGATCTTCGATTTTCTCCACGAGATTTTGCTGATGAAATTTCCCGCGAACATTGATGACGAGGCCCGCGCGGAGCACCAGCGCTTCGTGATGAAATTCCAGCAATGCACCGGGCCGATCATGGCGAAAGGCCTCGAGGACACCGCATTCTACATCTATAACCGGCTCGTCGCGCTCAACGAAGTCGGCGGCGAGCCGCAGCATTTCGGCGCCTCTCGCGAGACGCTGCACCAGCAAAATGCGGCGCGCCAAAAAGATTTTCCGCACGCGATGCTGGCCACTTCGACGCACGACACAAAACGTAGCGAAGACGTTCGCGCGCGGCTCGCGGCGTTGTCGGAAATCCCGGCGGAATGGCGTCGCGCGCTCGTGCGCTGGCGCTCCTTGAATCGCAGGCACGCAGCGGAGGTCGGCGGCGAATCGGCGCCAGACGCGAACGAAGAATATCTGCTTTACCAAACGCTGCTCGGCACGTGGCCATTCGACGGGAAGCCCGATGAACACTACATCCCGCGCATCCAGGACTACATGACGAAGGCGATCAAGGAGGCGAAAGTCAACAGCAGTTGGATCCAGCCGAACGAAGCGTGGGACGACGCGGTGCGCAACTTCATCGCGAAAATCTTGGATCCTTCGCGGCGCAATCGGTTCATCGAAAACTTTGCTCCGCTCGCCGAAAAACTTGCGCAGCTCGGTGCGGTAAATTCGCTGAGCCAGACATTGATCAAGCTCACTGCTCCCGGCGTTCCCGACATTTATCAAGGCATGGAAACTTGGGATTTTTCGCTGGTCGATCCGGACAATCGCCGGCCGGTTGATTACGATTTGCGAGCGCGGCAACTCGAGTCGTTCAAAGACGGCGCTTCACCCGCGGAGCTTCTTCAACAGTGGACTGACGGGCGAATCAAAAGTTTTCTCACGCAAAAAGTGCTGCAGTTTCGGCGGGAGAATTTCGCGCTTTTCGCGCACGGCGATTACGTGCCGGTTGAAAGCACAGGCGCCTTTGCGGAAAATGTTTTCGCGTTCACGCGCCGCCACGAAAATCGGACGCTTCTCGTCATCGCCCCGCGGTTGACGGCGCGGATCGGGTTTCCGCCGGTCGGCGAACTTTGGCGCGATACCGCGGTGAATTTCCAAGGCGAAAACCTGCGCGACATTTTTACCGGCAATGCCTTCAAACCCGCTCTGGCAGAGGCTTTGCGCGAACTGCCATTCGCGGCTTTTGCTGGTTAAGGGACGGGCGGCGGGATGAGCACGCATTGCATCCCGGCGGCGTGTGCGGCGGTGACGCCGATCTGCGTGTCTTCAAAAACCAAGCAGCGCACGGGCTCGACTCCGAGACGCGCGGCAGCGGTCAGAAACGGGTCGGGCGACGGTTTGCCGTTCACGTAATCTTCCGCGCCGATGATCGCATCGAACAACTGCGTGATGCCGAGCGCGTCGAGCGTTTTCGTGACGATCGCGCGATGTCCGCCAGAGGCGACAGCCATCGGCAATTTTCCGTGCACATCTTTCGCGATCGCGACGACGGGTTCGATCGGGCCGATCTGCGCGATCATTTCCAGATAAAGCTGTTCCTTGTGTTGCGCGGTTTCGACCGTCGGGATTTTCAAACCGTGACGCTCGTTTAAAATCTCGACGATGCGAACGGTCGGAACGCCGCCGAGCTCGTAAAACATCGCCTCCGGAAAATTGTAATCAAACTCGCTGAGCGCGGCGCGCCACGCCTTGTAATGCAGCGGCATCGTGTCGGCGAGCGTGCCGTCGCAATCAAAAATATAGGCAGCAAAGTCGCCGGTTGGCAGTTCGAGTTTCACGCGCATAAAAAGCGTGCGCGGCGCGCGCAAAGGCAAGCGCATTTCGTCCGCCTCCGCATAAAAGGCGCGACGCGTGGCGCGGTGGGATGGTATTGATGCGGCGTTGAAGCGATGAACAATAAAGTGCTCATAGCCGACGATGAGGCTGATGTTTTGAACCTGGTCGCCGCTAATTTAAAAGGCGCGGGCTTCGTCGTGATGAAAGCCAGCAACGGCGCGGAAGCGCTCGCCAAGGCGCAGCGCGATTCGCCGTCGCTGCTCGTGCTGGATTTGATGCTGCCGGAGATGAGCGGGCTCGAGGTTTGCAAAACGCTCAAGGGCGATCCCGCGACGTCGTCATTGCCGATCATCATGCTCACGGCAAAGGCCGAGGAAGTGGACCGGATCGTCGGGCTGGAGCTGGGCGCGGACGATTACATGACGAAGCCATTCAGCCCGCGCGAACTGGTGCTGCGGGTCAAATCCGTCTTGCGCCGCGCGCACGGCGAACTCGATCCAAATGAGCCGCTGAAATCCGGCACGATCATGATCGATCGCGCGCGCCATCAGGTGCGGGTGAAGAATAAACCGGTCGATCTCACCGCGACGGAATTCAATTTGCTCGCGCTGCTGCTCGAGCGCCGGGGCCGCGTGCAGAGTCGCGAGAAATTGCTCAACGAAGTTTGGGGCTACGAAAGCGCGATCGACACGCGGACCGTGGACACTCACGTGCGCCGCCTGCGCGAAAAACTCGGGCCCGCGTCCGATTGCATCGAGACCGTGCGCGGCTTTGGTTATCGCATCGCGACCACTTAACGGGCCGCTGCTGCGCGTTTAACGGACGTTCACTGAATGCTTATTTCGGTCACATTGCTGGTTTGCCTCATCTCCGTCTGTGGCGCATGGATCTGGCAGCGACGTAAATTTTTGCGGCACCTGCAGCACGTCGAGCAGATCATCGACGACGTCGCGGCCGGTCGGCGGTCGACGAGTTTCGTTTTCCGCAAAACGCGCGACTTCAGCGGCCTCGCGTTGCGGCTCGAGCATTTGAGCGACGAGCACGAACTTTTGAAAAAAGAGGTCGGCGAAAAAAAGTTCAACCTTGATGCCGTTCTCGCGAGCATGGCCGAAGGCGTGCTCGTGGTGGGCGATGCGCACGTTATTCGCATGGTGAACGATTCGTTTTGCAAAATGTTTCAACTGCCCGCGAAGCCGCTTGGGCAGACGATCCTGCACGCGACCCGCGCCGCGGCCGTCGACGAAATCATTCGCGAAGCGCTCGAGCATGGCGCGGTGCGCTCGCGGGAAATCGTGGTCACGACTCCGAACAGCGGCGATCGCCATTTCAATGTAAATGCCGTGCCGCTGAAAGGAACGGCGGCCGAAAACACCGGCGTGGTCGCCGTCTTTCACGACATCTCGCGCCTCCGTCAACTCGAGGAAGTGCGGCGAGACTTTGTCGCCAATGTCTCGCACGAACTGCGCACACCGCTTTCGATCTTGCATGGCTATCTTGAAAATCTGATCGAAAATCCATCCCTCCCGAAAGCGGAGCGCGCGCAAATTTTGCAAATCATGAGCAAGCATTCGCATCGCCTGAACGCGTTGCTCGAGGATTTGCTCACGCTCGCGCGACTGGAATCGCGGCGCGACACGCTCGATTCGCGCGAGATTTTGCTCGAGCCGTTTGTGAAGACGCTCGTGCGCGAATGGTCGCCGAAACTTTCCGACAAACACGCGGCGGTGAACGTGGAGATTGCGCCCGACCTGAAAGTGCGGGCGGATGTATTTCGATTGGAACAGGTGTTGAGCAACCTGCTTGACAACGCGCTGAAATTCAGCCGTGACCCCGGCGTCATCGCCATCCAGGCCTCGGCGGAAGAAGCGGACGCCGCGGTCGAAATGCGCGTGGAAGACGACGGGATCGGCATCCCGAAACTCGATCTGCCGCATATTTTTGAAAGATTCTACCGCGTGGAAAAGACGCGCACACGCGATGCAGGCGGCACCGGCCTCGGTTTATCCATCGTTAAACACATTGTTGGTTTGCACGGGGGAACGGTGCGGGCGGAGAGCGTTCTGGGGCGCGGGACGGCGATCGTGCTCCGTTTCCCTCAAAATGGCGCGAACGGCAAAGACGCACAAAAACCATAAGGGGTGTGCACGCATCCTGCTAAAAGAAGGTCTCACAATGCCTTTCACCGATTGTCCAGCGCAGTGCACGCTACGGGACGAGCCGACGACGACCGCGCCGCCGGACGCGAATCCTACGTGCTATTCCGTGACGATTTTTACGAATTCGTGGAAGGAAATCCGCGATTTTTACGTGGAGATTTTGGGCGCTAAAATCCTCAGCGAGCACGCCGGGCGCTACTGCGAAATGAGCTTGGGCGGGCTGCCTATCTGCCTGCGCCGGTCGGAATTTGGGGAGATGGTGAGCTATTTTCATCTCTACCTTTCAATGAAAAATCGCGAGCCGGTTTTGCGCGAGCTGCGCAACCGCGGGATCATCGTCACGACCGTCGGACCTTACACCAATTTCCGCGATCCCGAGGGACGTGTGATCAAACTTTCCGAGTCAAAGACGCTCGTCGGTTAGCGTCAAAGTCCGAGGGTTTTAATCACGCCGTCCACGTCCGACAAATCGTCGAACAAAAAATCGGGGTTGTGTGCAGCGAGCTCCGCGCGCGTCGAATTGCCAGTCGCGATCGCGACAGTTTTGGCGCCAATCGCGCGGCCGCAATCGATGTCGTGAATCGTGTCGCCGAGGACGAAAATGTTTTCCGGCGCGAATTCCACGCCATGCTTTTCGCGCGCCCGGGCACTCGCGAACGGTCCGAGCTGATTGCGGTCGTGCGAGTCATCGGCGAAGGCGCCGAATTCAAAAAAATGTCCCACGCCGTAATGCGCGAGCTTGAGATCGGCGCCGCGCGAAAGATTGCCGGTCAAAAGCGCGAGCGCGACGTGCGGCCGGGCGCGCAGCGCCTCAAGCAAAGGCAGGATTCCCGGCAACAATTTTCCCTTTTTTTGCGGAAGCTGCGTTTCGAGATGGCCCAGGTAGCTGTCTAAAAATGCGCTCACGTTTTCCGGCGTAGGCTCGATTCCGTGCAGTGCGAAAATTTTGCGCGCAATCGCGGAATCCGTTTTTCCTGCGAGCGGGATTTGCGCCAGGTCGTCGTCGCGCCCGAAGCGCTCCTTGAGCGCGAGCCGCAGCGCTTTTTCGCCCGCGCCTCCGGAGTGTAAGAGCGTGCCATCGATGTCAAACAAGACGAGTTTGGTTTTCGTCATGGCGCGAAAAAGCACGGACGCGCGCGGCTCACGAGCATCGCGCTATTTTTCCTCGTTTTCCTCTTCGTCGAACTCTTCTGTCGGCGGTTCAAACTTCCGCTTGCGCTTGTTTGCCGGCAGCGGCGAGAGCGTCATGCTGATGCTTTTGCCGGTAAGTTTCGGCTCCATCTCGACCTGCGCCATCGTGAGCAGATCGCCTTTCACGCGCTGCATTACGGCCATGCCGAGTTCCTGGTGCGCCATTTCGCGCCCGCGGAATTGCAGGTGAACTTTGAGCTTGTTTGCCTTGTCGAGAAAGTCTTCGGCGTGCCGCAGCTTCGTGAGGTAATCGTGCTCGTCGATGTTCACGCGGAATTTGATTTCCTTGAGCTTGCTGCCCGAGCTCTTGCGATCTTTTTCCTGCTTCGCGAGCGCGTAGCGGAATTTACCGAAATCGACGATGCGGCAGACGGGCGGGTTGGCATTCGGCGCCACCTCCACGAGGTCGAGCCCCAGGGTTTGCGCCTTGCGCAAGGCGTCGGATAACTTCATGACGCCGAGTTGCTCGTTGGTAGCCGCGACGATGACGCGGACTTCCCGCGCGCGGATGCGGCCGTTTACACGAATTTGCTGTTGTTGGATAAGCGTTAACTCCTTGGAAACCGTGCGAAGCGAAGACGCGGCCTCTATTTTTTCTAAAATTTTACCCGATCACTTTGCATCTCGCCGAGGAAACCTCGCGCGCATCGCTCCTGTCCGCGCCCCGTGGCACAAAAGCCGCGCGGCGCGACGCACGTTCGGGCCGTGCGCACGAGCCTTATCTAGCAAGCTGAGAGCTACGGGCAAGGCGAATCGTTTCGCGGTCGCGGAAAAAACCGCTCCTCAACCGCGCTGCTTCGCGGCAGATTTCGGGCATGGACCAAACAGCGAAAACTTTTCTCTTCGATCTTCTCAATACGCCGAGCCCGACTGGCTTCGAGCTCGCGGGCCAGCGCAAATGGGCCGACTACATCCGCGCCTTTGCTGACCGCGTCGAGAATGACGCCTACGGCACCGCGTGGGCCACGCACGATGGCGCCGATGCGAACGCGCCGCGCATCATGCTCGAGGCGCACGCGGACGAGATCGGCTTCATCATCAAGCAAATCACGAAGGACGGCTTTCTCCGCGTCGACCGCATCGGCGGCTCGGACGTCGCCACCGCGCGCGGCCGCCGCCTCACCTTTCTCGGCGAAAAAGGAACCGTCCGCGGCATCCTCGGCAACACCGCCATTCATCTCCGCCGCGACAGCTTCAGCGATGAAAAGGCGCCAAAAATCCACGAGCTTTACGTTGATGTCGGCGCGTCGAGCGGCGACGAAGTCCGCGCGCTCGGGCTCCGCGTCGGCCATCCCGCCGTCTATGCCGACACTGCCGAACTTCTCGGCGAAAACCATCTCGTCGCGCGCGCGATCGATAACCGCATCGGCGGCTTCATCATCGCGGAAGTTTTGAAAAAAGTCCGCCAGCGGACCGCACCGATCGCCGCGACTCTTTACGCCGTCAACGCCGTTCAGGAGGAAATCGGCGGGCACGGCGCGCGCATGGTTGCCCACCGGCTTCGGCCCGACCTCTGCATCGTCCTCGACGTCACGCACGCGACCGACACGCCCGGGATCGAGCACGCGCAGCACGGCGACGTGAAGCTCGGCGGCGGCCCCGCGATCACGCACGGCACTTGCAATCACCCGAAGCTCATCGCCCGGCTACTCGAGGTCGCCGATTCGCTACAAATCCCGATCCAGCACGAAAGCTCCTCGCGCTACAGCGGCACCGACACCGACGTGATCTTTCAAACACGCGACGGCATCCCGAGCGCGCTGGTCTCGATGCCGCTGCGCTACATGCACAGCGTCGTGGAAATGGCGGACCTGCGCGACGTGCAGCGCGTCATCGATCTTCTCGCCGCCTTCGTTGAATCGATCGCCGCCGACGACACCTTTGGCGTCAAACTTTAACCGCGAGTGAATACAAACGTGGGGTGAAATCGACGCCTAGCCTGCGCAAGATGCTCTCCTGTTGAAGCCTCGGCTTTCCCTCTTTTTGCGAGTGAGGCCGCTCTTGCGCTCACTGCCCAGAATGAACCTTCCGGCTACGGCTTTTCTTCCTCGGGAATCTCCACGTCGGGTTCGCGCTGCATCAGGTGACAGACAATGCCGCGATAATGGTTGGAAATCCAAAGTTCCTCGAGGTTCACTGTCACATACGCGCGGTATTGCTCGGCCAGCGGGTGCTCGTCGTCAAAAAACGATGGGGGCGGATCGATCTTTTCTTTGATCGCAATGCCGATTTCGTCATCGCCGCCGCCTTCTTCATCCTCTTCATCGCCTTCTTCCCACGGAGGTTTAGGATACGGCTGCGTGCCGGCGGGCGAGAACTCGTCGGGATCGATCTCCGCGCCTTCCTGTTTCTTTAACTCCATTTGATGAAGCTTCTCCAGGTATTCGGCACGGTCGCGGAAATGCTGCTCCATCTCCCACTCGTCTTGTCTTTCCCGGAACTGCGCTTCGAGTTCCTTCTGCGCTGGTGTGGCCTCGGGCGGCTTGACTCGGAGGGAGATCGTTAAATCGCCGGCGTAATTGCCCCGGAGCCGGGCAAGGATCGCGCGGATGCCCTCGACGATTTCCGAGAGTCGCTCGACGACACCGAAGGACTCGACAGTGGCGTGGATGGTGCGGTAGGCGCCATTGGCTTTGATGGTTCCCCAGTCCGGGTTGTCGAGGAGGTTGCTGATGAATGTTTGCGCGTAAGCCTGGACCCATCGGCCGTGGCATTCGCGCAGGCCCGCGTCGATGAGGCCATTGTCCTCCGGGTCGAGCTCTTCTTGGTTGCGCGGTTCGTGGGGCGGATGCGGGGAAACGATGATCCGCAGCGGCGGGAGCGGTCGCGGCTCGGGCAAAAGGAGCACATCATCCCACGGCTGGAGGCCGGCATTGATGGCGGCGACTTCCATCTGCACGGGCGGGCATTGGGTCACGACCAGCTCGCGCAAAGCTGGCGCCTCCGCGAGCGGAGAGTAGTCGCGCGGATGGTCGAGATAAACGTGCGGGGGGCCGATTTTGAAATACGCAAGCTTCGGCAGACGGGTGAGCGGTGAGACATCGAGCGGCTGACGTTCCGTGACGGGGTCGCCGTCGGGTGTGACGGTGAGGCAGGTGAGTTCTTTCAACGACTCGAGCGGAGTGAAGCTCTGGAAGGCCCCGAGGATGGTGAGGTTGCGCAAGCGGGGCATCTTTTCAATGCCATCGAGCCGCTCCGCGCCGGAGAGAGTGAGGAACTCGCAGGCGGGAAACTGCGGGAGGTCGGCGACATTGCGCGACGCGAGCGGGATGCAGTAAAGTCCGCCTCGGCGGACGCTCGGGAAGATGATTCCGCGCGGCAATGCGTGGAGATTGCCGGAGAGGATGAAGGACTCGAGCTGGGTCAATGCATCGAGTCCGTCGAGATTCGGCCAATGGACATTGAAAGCGAGCGTCAGTTCGCGCAATGCAGTGCAGCGGGCGAGGGGACTGAAGTCCTCGCACCGGGTGTTGTATGTGGGCGAGCCGGGATAGCCGAGGGAGAGCTTCGTGAGCGAGGGCAAATCCGCGAGGGGTGAGACATCGGATGGCTCGGCAAAGGCGATGTCCACGCTTTCCAGCGCGGTGAGGAAGCGAAAGGCCCCGAGGCTGCGGATGGGAAGGTCGGGGCGCGCCCACCATGATTTCATCACCGCCAGAGATTCGACCGACTTCGCGAGACTCTCCTCGGAATACTGGGGCTGATAGGCCGGGTTCAGCTTCCGCTCGCGGCTGAGTGCCATCCGCTGGTCGAAGGTCTGGGTATCGAAGATCTTCCGCTTGCTATTCCAATGCGACACGCCCATCTCGACGAGGAGTTCCACGGTGTAGCGCTCGTCAATCGTGCGCGCTGGGTCAAGTGACCAGGCAATGAAGGCTTCGGTGTCCATATTACCAGTAAGTTATGCGCGCCGTTCCTTGACAGCCTGCAAGATGTCGGCAAGGACTTCGTCGCGCGGCTTCGCACCAAGGTTCCCTTTGCCATGGACACGAACACTTACCGCGCCCGCCTCGAGATCGCGGTGACCTATCACAAGCATCGTGTGGACTTTTTTCTGCTCGGCGCTGGCGATCTTAGCCTTGATCGGATCTTTTGAAAAGTCGGCCTCAGCGCGGACCTCGGAAGCCCGGAGTTCTGCGACGATGGAGTTGGAATAAGCAATGAGTGCGTCATCCTGCTCGCCGCCAAGGATGGGAAGCACACGGACTTGCATAGGCGCGAGCCAAAGTGGGAAGTTGCCAGCGTAGTGTTCGATGAGGAAGCCGATGAATCTTTCATGCGTGCCCAATGGTGCGCGATGGATGCAAAGCGGAGTGGCATCGGTGTTATCGCGAGTCTTGTAGGTCAGTCCAAACCGTCCTGGCACGGCGAAGTCCACTTGATTAGTCGCGATGGTGAACTCGCGGCCGATCGCACTCCAGACTTGGACGTCGATCTTTGGGCCATAAAACGCGGCTTCATTGGGGACTTCGATGAAGTTGATGCCGGACTTTTGAAGGACGTTACGCACCATCTCTTCCGTTTTAAGCCATAACTCAGAGTTATCGACGAACTTTTGCCCGAGCTTGTCGGGATCATGAGTGGAGAAGCGCATGAGATACTTCTCGATGCCGAAGATCGCGAAGTATTTGAGATACATCTCGTTCACGGCATTGAACTCCTGCTCGAACTGCTCTTCCGTGCAATAAATGTGCGCATCATTCATCTGCATCGAGCGCACGCGCATGAGTCCGAACAGTTCGCCCGACTGTTCGTAGCGATAGCAAGTGCCGTATTCCGCAAGTCGCAATGGCAAGTCGCGATAACTCCGCGGCACCGCCCCAAAGAGCTTGTGATGATGCGGACAGTTCATGGCTTTGAGGTAGTAGCGATAACGGCCGCGAAGACGGTTCAACGTGTCTTCTAACTGACCAATCTTCATCCCAACTGAATCCTGCTTGGCAAAGGCGGCGACTGGGTTCAAGTCGTCCAGCATCAAGGCTTCAGTAGTCTTTTCCAGTTCGCTAAATTCTCCCTCCTTGCGCATGCGCAGCGTGTTCAAATCACTTTCTAGCTGTCGTTCTTCCTCTGTCGAATCCGCCGCCAGAAGCATCGGCGGAAACATACTCTCCGCGTAGTAAGGCAAGTGTCCGCTGGTTATATAGAGACCTTCGCGTGCAAGATGTGGTGTCCTGACTCTCTGATAACCCGCAGCGAACTCTGTTTCCTTTGCGAGCTTCTCCAGTTCTTCTATGAGAACGGTGCCATTCGGCAGCCACAATGGCAGGCCGGGACCTACATCATCGTCGAAGGTGAAAAGTTCCATCTCTTTGCCAAGCTTCCTGTGGTCACGTTTCTTCGCTTCCTCCAGCATGGTGAAGTAGGCTTCCATCTCGGTCTTGTTCTTGAACGCGGTGCCGTAGATGCGCTGGAGCTGCGGGTTCTTCTCGTCGCCTTTGTAGTAGGCGCTCGCGACGTGGGTGAGTTTGAATGCTCCGATGTTGCCGGTGCGCATGACGTGCGGGCCGGCGCATAGGTCGGTGAAGTCGCCGTTGCGATAGAGTGAGATTTCTTCGCCTTCGGGAATGCCCTGGATGATGTCTAGTTTGAACTTACTTGGCTGAGGCCTTTCACCTAGTCCGGCTAGGTTTCCCCTTCGCGCCAAGTCCAAAGCTTCTTCGCGACTGACTACTACTTTTTCAAAGACGTTGTTGGCCTTGGTCTCCTTCTTCATCTCGGCTTCGATCTTCTCAAAGTCTTCCGGTGAAATGCGGTGCGGCATTTCCAAGTCGTAGTAGAAGCCGTTCTCTACCGGCGGCCCAGCGGCGAACTGAGCCTCGGGCCAGATACGCAAAATCGCGGTCGCGAGAACGTGCGCGGCGCTGTGGCGCAGGCGCTCGAGGTCGGTCATCTGATGGCGTTGTTCGAGAGTTTTGCGTTCTTCGGGCATTGGAGTGGTCAGGTTAAAGTGCGAGTGGATGTCTTGCAATGTCACGCTGAGCGTCCGCAACTTTGACGCGCGTGCAGCGACTATTGGCTAGGACAGTGGATGGTCGCGTCAAGTGCGGCCGCCGAGTTCAGCTTATGGAATCAATACTTTCGCTTCGGCAGTTCCGCGGCGGCGTCCGACTGATCGAAGACATGTTCTTCGGATTTTATCCGGCGCGGCAGAGGCTTCCCGGCTGCCAGCTTTTCCGCGGCATCGCAAATCGCCGGGCCGATCAGCGGATTGCATTCCACCGTGCAATTGAGCTTGCCTGCGACCATTGCTTCAAACGCGGCGCGGATGCCGTCGATGGAGACGATCATGATATCCTTTCCAGGCTTTAGCCCGGCTTCCTCAATCGCTTGAATGGCGCCGAGAGCCATGTCGTCATTGTGCGCGTAGAGCGCGGTGATTTCCTTTGCGTCAGGCGACTTGAGGAACGCCTCCATGACTTCCTTTCCCTTCGCGCGCGTGAAGTCACCGCTCTGCGACTTGATGATTTTCATGCCGGGATACTTCGCAATGACTTCCTCAAAACCTTTCTTGCGGTCAATGGCTGGAGCGGCGCCCGGCGTCCCTTGCAACTCCGCGATCGTCGCCTTTCCGTCGGTATGCTTCGCGAGCCATTCAGCGGCCTGCTTTCCTTCCTCGATAAAGTCGGAGCCGATGAAAGTCGCATAAAGCGATGGATCGCTGACATCGACGGCCCGGTCGGAAAGAACGACGGGAATTCCTGCTTGCTGGATATCTTTCAAAACCGGCTCCCAACCCGTTTCCACGACCGGCGAGAACGCGATGACATTGACGCCTTGCGCGATGAAAGAACGCAGCGCCTTGATTTGATTTTCCTGTTTTTGCTGCGCGTCTGAAAACAGCAGGTTGATGTGACGCTCCGCCGCGGCGCTTTTGATCGACTCCGAGTTTGCCGTGCGCCAGCCGCTCTCCGCGCCGATCTGCGAAAAACCGAGCGTCAGTTGTTTTCCGCCTTCGCTTTCTTTTTTTCCACAACCGGCAAGAAGAATCATGAGCGCAAAAACGAACATGTGCCGGAATGGGAAAAGGTTCCTGTTGATCGAAATGGAGAAGGGGAGGTTCATCGGGAAAAGCGTTATAAACTTTGGTTGCCGAATGCCAAATATTTCCTTGAAGTCGCCGCGGCGGAGCGACTTCATCTGGCGCATGGCGCAGGAAGCACTTCTTGTTTTCAGCACTTTTCCGAACGTGGAAATGGCGCGGCGCATCGGCCGGACGCTGGTGGAGGAAAAGCTCGCGGCTTGCGTGAATATCCTGCCGCGCGTGGAGTCGGTTTACCGCTGGCAGGAAAAAATCGAAACAGCCGACGAGATAGTCGCAATCATTAAGACGACGATCGGGAAATATCAGCAGCTCGAGCAACGGATTCGCGCGATGCATTCCTACGAAGTGCCGGAGATCGTAGCTGTGCGGCTGCACGACGGGCTGCCCGATTATCTGAATTGGATCGAGCAATCGATGCAGTGAAAAGGCGCGGCCTTTCGTGAAACTGTGTTTGCAGCGCAGCCGCGGGACGTTCATCGTCGGCGCTGCGTGAAGTCGGGCTTTTTGCAGAAACTCATCGAACGGATCGGACGCGTCGGGCCGGAGGAAGTGCAGAATTATCTGGTGCGGCTGGCGCAGGAGAAAGGTTTTTTTGAAACGATCTTCAACGCGATTCACGAGGGAATCATCGTCACCGATCCGACGGGAAACATCTCGTTCGTCAACCAGGCGGCGTGCTCGCTTTTCGGGCTGGACAAAGAGGAATGCGCTGGCCGAATGCTGACGGAGCGCGTGCCCGGGCTGCATTGGGAATCGCTGGCGCAGAGCGAGCAAATCGTCAGCCGCGACATGGAAATTTTTTACCCGCAGAATCGTTTTTTAAACTTTTACGTCGTCCCACTGAATGTCGATACGGACGAGGAAAAGCCGCGCGGGAAGCGCCGCCGCGCGCAAGGACTCGTCGGCTACGCGATGATTTTGCGCGACATCACCGCATCGCGCCGCTCGACCGAGGAAACGATCGAAAGCGAGCGGCTGAACGCGCTGACGCTTCTCGCAGCCGGCGTGGCGCACGAGATCGGTAATCCGCTCAACTCGCTGCACATTCATCTGCAATTGATGGAGCGAAAGTCGCGGAAGATGCCCGAGCCGGGACGCAAGGATTTGCAGGAATCGATCGACATCGCGAAAGGCGAAATCACGCGGCTCGACTACATCATCAACCAATTCCTCCGCGCGATCCGGCCCGCGCCGCTGCGCACCGAGCCGCAAAATATTAACGCCATTCTCGAGGAATCGATTTCGTTTTTGGCGGCGGAAATCCGGGACCGCGACATCATCGTCGAGCGCGAGCTGCGGCCGGATTTGCCGAGCGTGCAGGCGGATCGCGACCAGCTGAAACAGGTTTTTTACAACATCATAAAGAATGCTTTCCAGGCGATGAAGAGCGAAGGAATTCTGCACATCAAAACCGACTTCGACGATCAGCAGATCATGATACAATTCACGGACACCGGCGGCGGGATTTCACCCGATGACATGAGCAAGATTTTCGATCCTTATTTCACGACAAAGCCCGCTGGCACAGGGCTGGGGCTGATGATCGTGCGTCGCATCGTTCGCGAGCACGGCGGCGAAATCGACATCATGAACAACGAAGGCCGCGGGATTTCGCTGACGATCCGGCTGCCAATGCGCGACCGTCGCGTGCGGCTTCTCGAGGGATGAACGCGTGGCGGCGATTCCTGTTTTTCGGACTGCTCGGCGCCGGCGTGCTGCTGGTCGCGCTGTATTTGTTTTTAACAACGGCCGCTGAGCCGGCACTCAAATCGACCGCTGCGTCTCGCACGCCGGTTGCGCCTGATATTTCCGCAAAACCCGCGCCATCGCATGCGGCGGAAACTCCGCGGCCATCGACGCCTTCGCCCGCGCCGACTCATCCGCCGGGAGCGAATGCGGCAGATTTTTACAAAGACGCCATCGCACTTTTCCACGCGCTGACGGATGAGGAAAAAAAAGCGCTCGCGCACTTTGACCCGAAGATGGATCCCGAAAAAGCCGCGGCGCTTTTCGCAAAAATCCAGCCGATCATGGATCTGCTCCGGCGCGCAAAGTCCGAAGCGACTTATGCCGATTGGGGCATAGGGCTGCTCCGTTTCGACTCACCGATGCCGCATATCATGGCGGCGGTTTCGCTCGGCCAGGTCGCGCGCTGGAGTGCGGCGTATCGTTTTCCCACCGATGCTGCGGGCGCATTGAACGACCTCGCCGCCGAGTCGCAACTAGGTGCGAGCATGGCGGATCAAGCGATGATCGGAATGATGGTCTCGAGCTCATTCACGAACAGCTCGATCAATCTCATTCACGACAATCTCGGCTCCATCCCGCCCGAGCTCATGCCGCAGGTCGCGCAAATGTTTACCGCGTCAGACATCAGCGCCGACCTCGCCAGCGGCATGAAGGCGGAAAGCGATTCCATCCAGAACTCGCTCAAATCTCTCAACGATCCCGCGCAGCAGGAAAAATTGGCGAGAATGTTGCAAGGGATGCCGACTGGGAATGGCGAGAAGATGACTGCCGCGGAAATTCAGGCACAACTTGCCACACTGCCTGAGCAGGCCGCATGGCTCACGCAAGTGAACCAGGATTTCGCGCAAAAAGCGCTGCTGCCCGACGCGCAATTCCAGCAGTGGTGGGCTTCCGTGCAGGATCAGGCAAAGGCACGGCCGTTCGTTTCGCTCGTCCTGCCGGCGCTCAACGGCGTGCGCAGCTCGCTCGTCAACGCCAGCGTCAATCGCGCCATGCTCTCGGCAGGAATTGCCGTGATGCAAAGTGGCCCCGCTGCATACGCGACCGTGATCGATCCCTCGACCGGGCGCCCTTTTATTTATGTGCCGACCGCGAACGGCTTTGAACTCCATTCGCCGTTCCTTTTCAGAAACAAAGCCGTTGTCAGGTCATTTGCGTCGCCAGCCGCGCAGTGAATCGCTTCCGCTTAAAAATAATCTTTCTCGGCGTGCAATCGCGACTCGAGCGTGCCAAGCGGCGCGGTTTCATGGACGAGGCCGGCGGCGCTGATGGAACGAAAGCGCGAAAGGTGCAAACCACTTTTTTGCAACTGCTCGGCCACCCAGTAATTGCACATTTTCGGAAAATAAAACGATTCGCGCGCGGCGTAAAATTCGCTGCCGGGCACGAAACCGTCTTCGATGCGAATCGGCTTCCCCGCTGCATTGCGGGCAAATTCGCCATCAATCCTCGCGCGCAATTTTTCGAAACTTTGACGCGATAACTCGAGGCGAATCACATCGCTGTGCGAATACTTTGACGCAACTTTTTCGCGGAGCGGGACGAGCAGCAGCACGCTCGGCGTCGGCCATAGAACGGCGCTGCACGCGGTCGATGCGTTCACGTTTCCGCGATACCATTGCGAGTCGCCCCAGCCGATGAGTAAAAAGTTTGCGTCGTGCGCAACGGGCAGCGCGCGCAGTTCCGGCACGTCGCGCACGCGCACCGCTAGGGAGCTGTGAAAGCCGTTGCTGACGATCCAGACCGGTGTCGAAAATGCGTTCGAGGAAAATCCGAGCGCGAGGAGCAACGCGATTGCGAGGCAGCGGCAGGTCGGCATTTGTTTTCACTTTGTTCCCAGCCGATGCGCGACGGCAACGAGAAGTTGTGTCGCCGCGGAAGTTCCGCCATTTTTGCGGCGCATCAATGAATCCCACGATTCTCATCGTTGACGACGAGAAACACACGCGCGACGGGCTGCGCGCGGCGCTCGAGGAGCGTTTCGATGTCTACGTCGCGGCCGAGATCGCGGGCGCGATGAACGTTTTGGAAAATGAAAGCGTCCAGTTGCTCGTGACCGATCTGCGGCTCGGCGGCGACGATGGGATGAAGCTCATCGACCGCGCGTTGAAGATGCCGCATCCGCCGATCTGCATCATGATGACGGCCTACGGATCGGTGGACACGGCGGTCGAAGCGATGAAGCATGGCGCGTATGATTTCGTGACGAAGCCGATCAACATCGATCGGCTGGAGATCCTGATCCAGCGGGCCTTGCGAGGCCGCGAGGCGGAGACGGAAGTCAAGGAACTCCGGCAGCAAGTGGAGAAAAAGTTCGGCGTTGAAAACATCATCGGCGACTCGCTCGTAATGCAGGAAATTTTTGACACGATCAAACAAGTCGCGCCCGTGCGGACGACGGTTTTGATCGAGGGCGAGAGCGGCACGGGCAAGGAATTGGTCGCGCACGCGATCCATAATTTGAGCAATCGGGCGAAGTCAAAATTCGTCGCAGTGCATTGCGCTGCGCTTTCGCCGCAGCTTTTGGAGAGCGAACTTTTCGGGCACGAGCGCGGCGCATTCACCGGCGCGGTCGAGCGTCGCGTCGGTCGGTTCGAGCAGGCGAACGGCGGGACGATTTTTCTCGATGAAATCGGCGAGATCGACGCGAGCACGCAGGTGAAACTTTTACGCGTTCTGGGCGAGCGCGAGTTTGAGCGCGTGGGTGGAAATTCGCCGTTGAAAGTGGATGTGCGGCTGATCGCGGCGACGAACAGGAACCTCGAAAAAATGGTCGCCGAGGAAAAATTTCGCGACGATTTATTTTATCGATTGAATGTCGTCAAAATCACGCTGCCGGCTTTGCGCCAGCGCAAGGAAGACATCCCGGTGCTCGTGAACGCATTTCTAAAATCGTTCGCGAAAGAAAACGAAAAGCCGTTTCGCGAGCTGACGTCGGAGGCGATGAATACGATCCTCTCCTACAATTGGCCCGGCAATGTCCGCGAGCTCCGGACGGCGATCGAGCATGGAGTGGTGATGGCGACTGGCGCCAAAATTTCGGTGCGCGATTTGCCGATGAATCTGCGGGAAGCGGCGCCGCCAAACTCGGCGAGTGCGGCGCGTTTCCTCGTGCAGCAAGGGCAGCATTTGAATTTGCACGAAACTGAACATCGCCTCATGATGCGCGCTCTTGACGAATGCGACGGTAACATTACAAAGGCGGCGCAGAAGCTCGGGATCAGCCGCCGCACATTGCACCGCAAACTGAAAGCGTTGCGCGACGGCGAGACTCTCGCTGAAGATAAAACCCCGGCTCCTCCGAATCCGTAAATTTTTTAATCCGTGGCGTTTGAAACCCAAGTCCAAAGCTTTGTCCGCTCCGTCGATACCGGCAAATGGCGGGAGATTTTGCTCTTTCTTTTGCTCGGCGCGGCGTGCGCCGGCGTATGGGTCATTTTTATATTCGGCCAGTTCCGCGGCATAAGCTCGGAGAAGGCGATGGACCAGGCGCAGATCGCGCGCGAGCTGGCTCGCGGCAATGGATTTTCCACGAAGTTCGTCCGGCCTGCGGCGATCGCGCAGTTCGAGCAAAACAAACACGTGTTCCCCTCGACGAACACACCGGACACTTACAACGCGCCGCTCTATCCGTGGTTCAATTCCTGGCTGCTGCGCTGCACGAAAAGTTCCTGGGCGATGACGCAAAAGGATGTCGTTTACACGAGCGATCGCGTGATTGCGGCGATCGCGCTGATGCTTTTTTTCCTGTCGGTCGTCGTCAATTATTTCACGGCGAAACGGCTCTTCGATCGGCGGCTCGCACTGCTCGGGATGGGCTTGGTTTTGCTGGCCGATGCGTTCTGGAAGTTCTCGGTGTCGGGATTGCCGCAGGCGATGATGCTGCTCATTTTCAGCGGCTGCACGCATGCACTCGTGCGCGCGCTGGAAGCGAGGCGCGAAGGCCGGATCGCGTGGTTCTGGCTCGCCGCGACCGGTGCGATGTTTGGGCTGCTCGCGCTGACACACGCGCTGACGATTTGGATTTTTCTCGGCGCGCTTTTGTTTCTCGCCCTGGCGTTCTGGCCGCCGACAAAGTATTGGTGGATGCGCGGTTTGAAAAATCCCGCGCTGCTGGTGCTGGTGGTGTTCCTGCTTTTTTACGTGCCGTGGCTGGTGCGGACTTATCACGCTTGCGGCAGTCCGTTCGGCGTCGCGGCTTATTCGGTGCTTTTTCAAATTCGCGGCACGGAAAGCCAGGTGATGCGCTCGCTGACGCCGAGCTTCAGCGGAGTCGGATTGGCGACCTTTCGCAGCAAAATCCAAAACCAGGTCGTCGGTCAGTTCGGCAATATTTACGGACTGCTCGGGCAATCCCTTGTCGCGCCGCTTTTTTTCGTGGCGCTGTTGCACTTGTTTAAAAATCCGGTCACGAGCCTTTTTCGGTGGTGCATCCTCTTGATGTGGCTTTTTGCGCTGCTCGGCATGGCGGTTTTCGGCTTCGCCGATGAAGGGACATTGCAGTCGAATGATCTGCACCTGCTCTTCATCCCGATTTTTATTTTTTACGGGCTCGCTTTCGTGCTGGTGCTCTGGACGCGCGTGACGAACGAGCGGCCGAAGCTGAATCTGCGGATGATCAACGTCACTTTTCTGACGATCATTTTTCTCATCTCAGGCTTTCCGCTCGTGAACACGCTCCTCAGCGGTTCGCCGTTGCGCGTCCAATGGCCACCCTACGTGCCGCCATTCATCGCGATCCTCAATAAATGGACATCGGAAAATGAATACATCGCCTCGGACATGCCATGGGCCGTGGCGTGGTATGCCGATCGCAAGAGCCTTTGGCTGCCGGATTCGATCAAAGATTTTCTGGCGCTGAGCGATTACAACCGGCTCGGCGGCCCGCTCGCCGGACTTTACCTGACGCCGGAGACCGGGAACAAGGCGCTCATCTCCGATGTGGTCAAAGGCGAATACAAAGAGTGGGCGCCGTTCATCCTGCGGAATGTCAACATGCGCGATTTTCCCTTGCACGCAGCGACCGCACTGCCGTTGGATAACGAATGCATTTTTTACTCCGACCGGCCTCGCTGGTCGGAGAAAACGGATTAACGATGGCGACCAACGATCAGCCGACATTTGAAAGCGCGATGGAGCAGCTCGAGGAAATCGTGGCAAAGATGGAATCGGACACGCTCCCGCTCGAGGAGCTGCTGACGCGCTATGAGGAAGGGCTGAAGCTCGTGAAATTATGCGAGGAGAAACTTGACGCCGCCGAGAAGCGCATCGAAATCATCACCCGCGACGCACGCGGAAAAACGAAGCTGGTGGATTTTGAGCCAACAGCGAAGCCGACTGGTGAAGCGGCGCCGAATCCCGCCGCACGCAGCAAGACCCCCGACGTTCGGCTTTTTTAGAAAATCAAAACAATGCGATTTTTAGACCAGATCCATTCCCCCGCGGACATCAAATCTCTCGATGAAAAAGATCTGCCGCAGCTCGCGCAGGAAGTCCGCGAGGAGCTCGTCACGGTGCTCTCGGAAAAAAATCCCAACTCCGTCGGCGGCCATCTCGGCCCGAATCTCGGCGTCGTCGAGCTAACGATCGCATTGCACCGCGTTTTCACGACGCCACAGGACAAGTTTGTATTTGACGTGAGCCATCAAGGTTACGTGCACAAACTTTTCACCGGACGGCGCGAACGTTTCAATACGATGCGCCAGTATGAAGGGCTCAACGGCTTTTTGCTGCGCAGCGAAAGCGATCACGACTGCTACGGCGCCGGCCACGCGGGCACCGCACTTTCAGCCGCGCTCGGCATGGCCGTCGGGCGCGACATGGCGGGCACGGATGACCACGTCGTTGCCATCGCGGGCGACGCCGCATTGACCTGCGGCATCAGTTACGAAGCGCTAAACAACGTTGCTCACTCGACGAAAAAATTCATCGTCGTCCTCAACGACAACGAATGGTCGATCGCGAAAAACGTTGGCGCCATTGCCCATTATCTCAACAAAATCGCGACGAGCCCGACCTATGCGCATTTGCACGATCAGGCCGCGAAACTCGTGCAGGCATTTGCCGGCAAACACGCCGTCAATCTCGCGCATCGCGTCGAGACTGGCGTCAAAAGTCTGCTGCTGCCGAGCGTCCTTTTCGAAGATCTCGGCCTTCGCTATTACGGGCCGATCGACGGGCACGACATCCCGCTGCTCATCCGCACATTCGAGTTTCTCAAGACGCAGAACGAACCGGTCATCCTCCACATCCTCACGCAAAAAGGCAAAGGCTACGCGCCCGCGATCGAGAAGCCGGACAAATTTCACGGCCTCGGGAAATTTCAGGCCGAGACAGGCGCGACCGCGGCCAGCAGCGCACCGACCTACTCCGAGTTGCTCGGCAAAACGCTCGCGAAATTTGCCGACACGAACAACAAAATCTGCGCGATCACCGGTGCGATGCCGACCGGCACGGGTTTGATTTTTTTCCAGCAAAAGCACCCGGAGAAATATTTTGACGTCGGTATCGCGGAGGAGCACGCGGCGCTTTTCGCATGCGGCCTCGCTGTGCAAGGTTTTAAGCCTTTTTTAACGATCTACTCGACCTTCATGCAGCGCGCTTATGACATGATCATTCACGACATGGCGCTGCAAAATCTCAACGTCGCGCTTTGCATGGACCGCGCCGGATTGAGCGGCGACGACGGCCCGACGCATCACGGACTTTTCGACATCGGCTATCTGCGGCACGTGCCGGGCATCATCCACATGCAGCCGAAGGACGAGGAGGAATTTGTCGACATGCTCTGGACGATGGCGCATCACAATTCCGGCCCGATCGCGATCCGTTATCCGCGCGGGGCCGGCACTGGCGCGAAACCAAAAGAGATGCCGAAGCTGCTCGAAATCGGCAAAGCGGAAGTGGTGAAACACGGCACGCAAGTCGCATTTTTCGGCCTCGGCAACATGTGCTCTGTGGCCGCGGAAGCCGCTCAGATGCTGGAAGCGCAGGGAATTTCCTGCGCGGTCATCAACCCGCGTTGGATCAAGCCGCTCGATGCGGGGACGATTGAATTTTTCGCGCGCAGCGTGGACGTTATTTGCACGCTGGAAGACCACGTGCTGCACAATGGTTTCGGCTGCGGCGTCATCGAGTTGCTCAACGACGCCGGCATCAAGACGCCGGTCGTGCGTGTCGGCTGGCCCGACCAATTTGTCGAGCACGGCGCCGTCGATATTTTACGGCGCAAGCATGGCCTGACTGCGCAGGCCGCCGTGGAAAAAGTTCTTCCGTTCGTCAAAACAAAAGTGGGCGCGCGTCCGGAGCCAAAGACCGCGGCGTAAGCTTTTGCGGGGTTTCGGGGTGTGAAATTGACGCGGGACGAGCTGGAGCAAAGGCTGCGTCGCGCGGAGGCGTTGCTGCGCGAGCGGGAAGAGGAAACGCGGATCGCGTTTGAATTATCCGGCGTCGGCCAGGTCATCGCCGATGCCGAGACGACGCGCTTTTTGCGCGTCAACCAAAGCTTCTGCGTGATGATGGGCTACAGCGAGGCGGAGCTTCTGGAGCTGAGCGCGCGGGAAATTTCGCACCCAGACGACGCGGACATTTTCAGCGGGACTTTTTACCCAAAAATCCAGAGCGGCGAGATCTCCGAATACGTGACGGAAAAGCGTTACGTGCATCGGCGAGGGGACGTCGTCTGGGTTTCGATCAATGCGATGATGCTGCCCGATCGGGCGCGCCGGCCGCGGCGGATTGCGGCATTGATCCGCGACATCAGCGCGCAAAAAAAAGCGGAGCAATCTGCGATGCAGAGCGCGACAATGTTTCGCGCGATCTTCGAAAACTCGGTCGATGCGATCGCGGTTTACGAGGGATATTTTCACGCGATGGTGAACCCGGCTTACGTCAAACTTTTCGGCTACTCTGACGCGGCGGAGTTGATCGGAAAGCCCGGTCCTGACTTGATCGCGCCCGCCGCGCGAGAGCGGATCAAACGGCGGATCGCGGCGCGACTGCGCGGCGAGATCGTCCCCGCGGCGTATGTCACGCGCGGGCTGCGGCGCGACGGCACCGAGTTCGATCTCGACATTCACGCCTCTTATTTTGAGATCGACGGCGGCCAATTTCGTCTCGTGATTTTGCGTGACGTTACGAAAAAACTGCTCGCGGAAAAAATCCTCAAGAAGTCGCGCGCCGAACTTGAACTGCGCGTCGCGGAGCGCACTGCGGAGCTGAGCAGGGCGAACGCGAGGCTACAGCGCGCGAGCCGGCATCGCAAAAGACTGGAGACGGAATTGTGGGCAGCGACCGATCGCGAGCAGGAGCGGATCGGCGCTGATTTGCACGATGGCCTCGGCCAGCAGCTCGCGGGCATCGGCTACTTTGTGAGCGCGATGGAAATGCGCAATCCCGGCGCGTCGCCGCGGCTCGCCGCTGACCTGCGGCACATCTCGGCCTTCCTGAACAATGCGGTCGCGCAAACGCGCGAGATCGCGCGCGGTCTTTATCCGCCGGAGCTCGAGAAAGGGTTATTTGTCGCGCTGGAAAAATTCGCCGAGAACGTGGCGCGCACGCACGAAATCGAATGCAACTTTTCTTGCGCAAAAAAGTTCGCGATTAAAAAAAGTGCCGCGAATCAGCTTTATCGCATCGCGCAGGAAGCAGTCACGAATGCGCTTCGACACGGGCGCGCGACGCGCATCACGCTCGAGCTCATCTGCGCGCGCTCGCGGGGTCGTTTGGTGATTCGCGACAACGGCTCCGGCAAATTTGACGCCATAAAAAAGTCGCATGGGCTTGGGCTGCGGACGATGCGCAACCGCGCCGGACTTCTCGACGGCACGTTGGAGATCAAATCTGGCAGCGCTGGCACGGTCGTGACCTGTTTGTTTCCGTGCGCGGTCATGAAAAAATCGCGTCAAACAAAATCGAAATCTTGTAAAAAGGGCGTCGCCGGCGAGAGCCGCTGATTCTTGTTGCCCGGAAGAATCGGCGCGTCTTGATTGGCGCTCGCATGAGCGGAATCGAAACGCAGAATCTCACCAAAATTTACCGCACTTATCGCAAGGAGCCGGGACTCCTCGGCGCGGTCAAGGGCCTAGCGAGACGGCGCTACGAGGAGACGCGCGCGGCGGAAGGGGTGAGTTTCAAGATCGAGGAAGGCGAGTTCGTCGGGTTCCTCGGGCCGAACGGCGCGGGCAAGACGACTGTTTTAAAAATGTTGAGCGGTCTGCTGAATCCCACCTCGGGCACCGCGCGCGTCCTCGGCTTCGTCCCGTGGGAGCGGCGCGATGAGATGAAGCGGCAGTTCGCGCTTTTGATGGGGCAAAAAAACGCGCTCTGGTGGGATCTGCCGGCGCGTGAATCGCTCGAGCTCAACCGCGTCATCTACGGCATCGACCGCGCGAAATTTTCAAAAATCGTCGGCGGCATGAGCGAGCTGCTCGACGTGACCGACAAGCTCGGCGTCATGGTGCGCGAGCTCTCGCTCGGCGAGCGGATGAAGATGGAACTCATCGCTGCGCTCCTCCACACCCCGCGCGTCCTTTTTCTCGACGAGCCGACCATCGGTCTCGACGTCGTTTCGCAAAAAAAAGTGCGTGAATTCCTCCGGCTCTACAACGCGGAGAACCGCATCATCACGATGCTCACGAGCCATTACATGCAGGACATCGAGGAGCTGTGCGAGCGCGTCATCATCATCGACCGCGGTAAAATTTTCTATGACGGCGCGCTCTCCGCGATCATCGACCGCTTTGCCACGCACAAAATGATCAGCCTCGTTTTTGAAAATCGTGGCGCCCGAGATTTCGCGCCGTTCGGTGAAGTCGTCGAGCAGACGCCCGAGTCAGTGCTGCTGAAAGTTCCGCGCGCCAATGTCGCGGAGACCTGCCGCGCAGTGCTGGCGCAGCACGCCGTGCGCGACATCAATGTGCAGGAACTCCCAATCGAGGAAGTGATTCGCCAATTTTTCGGCGAGCAGCACGAACCTAGTGCCGCAGCAGCAGCGCATCCTTGAGATCGTGCGCGTAGGAAGGATTGATCTCAAAATGCGTTTTCAAAAGCCCTCCCGCCTCGACTTCCTCGCGCGGCGGCTCCGTCTCGACCAGGCCAATTTCCATCAAGCCATTCAGAATATCCTGCGCTTCGTCCGCATGGATATTTGTCCGCTCGACGATGTCCGCTCCTGAGCTGCCGACGGCAAAATCGATGGCGCGCAACACTGCAAACTCGCGGCCGCTGAATTTCATTTTTCTCATCGCCTCGATGTAAGGGCAGGTTTCGTGCCGCGCGAAAACCGCGCCCTTCTCCTTGAACATCACGATTCGCGCCGTAATCTTGAAACTATGAAAGCCTCGCACAATCCGGTGGCCAAAATCATTCTCCACGCCGACGGACTCGGCGTTCCCTCGCCAGACACCGTGCGGCAGCGGGCCGAAGAACTCGCCAAAATTAACGGCCATCCCGAACCGACCGAGGCCGATTGGCTGCAGGCGCGTGCGGAATTGCACGGCGGCCATCCCCAGGATGGCAGCGACGGTGAAAGCGAAACGACTCAATACGTCTCAGAGCGCGACATGATCGCCACAGACCGCGGCCATCGGGCGGAAAAGTTTGCCGACGATACCGAAAACGCAGTCGAGGAACTCGTCGCCGAAGGCCTCGACGAAGCCGAGCACGATCAGATGCTTCAGGCGTCGATGCTCGAGGCTGACGACGTCATCGAGCCGGAATAAATTCCACAGCCACCGGAACGGCCTCTCAATTTACCGGCGCTCACTACTGCGCCAGGCGATGTCGCTTTCTGGGATCGCCGGATGACAAAGTGGCGGAAGCGTGTGATAGCTTCGCATAAACATGCCTGCCGCCGGATTGGATTTGATCGAAGAAATTCTTGAGCTCAAGCGCGAGCGCAACGCGGTGATCCTCGCGCACAATTATCAGGATCGCGAAATCCAGGAACTGGCGGACTTTGTCGGCGATTCACTCGGGCTGAGCTATAAGGCGCGCGACACGGACGCAGACGTCATCGCTTTTTGCGGCGTTCATTTCATGGCCGAGACGGCGAAAATCGTGAATCCCGCAAAGACGGTCATCCTTCCCGATCTCGACGCCGGCTGCTCGCTCAGCGATTCGTGTCCGCCGGAAAAGCTCGACGCCTTTTTAAAATTGCACGCGGCGGAAAATTATTACGTCATCGCCTACATCAATTGCAGCGCCGGCGTGAAGGCGCTCAGCGACGTGATCTGCACGAGCGGGAATGCCGTCAAAATCGTCGACGCTGCGCCGCGCGATCGGAATCTTTTGTTCGTGCCGGATCAAAATCTCGGCAGCTGGGTCATGGAGAAAACCGGCCGCGCGATGGAGCTCTGGCGGGGAAATTGTTACGTCCACGTCGAGTTCACGCAAAAGGCGATTCAGAAAATCAAAGCGGAATTTCCCGGCGCGAAAGTTGTCGCACATCCGGAGTGCACATTCGCCGTGCGGTTGCTCGCGGACGAAGTTTGCTCGACCGAAAAAATGATTGGCTACTGCCGCGAATCCGCCGCGCGCGAATTCATTATCGTGACTGAATCGGGCATGCTGCATCGGCTGCGGCGGGAAGTGCCGGGCAAAGTTTTCATTCCCGGGCCGACCGACGCCTGTGCGTGCGCCGACTGCCGCTACATGAAAATGAACACGCTCGAAAAGTTGCACGATTGCCTCGCGCGGCTTGAGCCGCGGATCGAGATTCCTGAGCCGGTGCGTGCGCGCGCGGAGCTGCCAATCCGCCGGATGCTCGAGCTGAGCGCGTAACATTTTCGCAGCGGCGCATTGACACGGCTTCGGTTCGTGTTCTCCAATCCAGCGTGACCCGACTTCCCCGCATTTGCAGCGTTATCACGCTTGTTTTCGCGCTCGTGGGCTGCGGAAAAAATGCGGACCCGGTAGCAGCGGCGACTGCATTTTTCACCACACTCGGCCACGGCCAGCCCGGCCCTGCGTATGAAAGCGCGAGCTTTGCATTCCAGGCGCAGCAAAGTTTTGACGCATTCCAAGCGACTGTCTCGGCGCTCGGGCTGCTCGATTTTTCGTCGATCGAATGGACGCGTCACTCGGAGCGCGGCGACGAGGTGGACCTGAACGGCGTGGTGACGGCGCAGAACGGGCAGAAGATTCCGGTCAACGTGACGCTCACGCGCGAGGGCGGGAAGTGGAAGGTTTTTTCCCTACACACCGGCGGCACTGACGGAACTTTGACGGCACAAAACAATTTCAGTCAGGTGGGGAAGGGAGCTGGATTCAACGACGCCTTCAGTCACGAAATCCCCCCAAAGTCCGAGGTGGTGGCGCTCACGCGTGAGACTTTTGAAAAATTCGCCGAGGCGCTGAAGGAAAAAAGCTTCACCGATTTCTACAACTCCATCGCGCTTGGATGGCAGTCGCAGATCAGCAAGGCCGATCTGAAGCGGACATTTCAGCCGTTCATTGATGCCGGCGTGAATCTCAATCCAATCCACGACATCGAGCCATTGCTCAACCCGCCGCCGCAGCTCGATGCGGAAGGTCTGCTGATTGTGAACGGTTCTTATTTTGCGCCGCCGAACCGAGTGATTTTTTCGCTCAAATACGCTTACGAAATGCCGGGCTGGAAACTTTTTGGCATGTCCGTGCGCATCGCGCGTTAGCTCGTGCGCAACGCCGCGACTGCGCTCGGCAGCGAGTCTGCGCCGCTGACGGAAATGACCGGGAATCCTTTGCGGGTGCGGTTCACCAGGCCGGCGAGCACCGCGCCCGGGCCGAGCTCGATGAATTGCTCACACCCTTCAGTGTCGATCAAATACTCGATGGTTTCTGTCCAGCGCACGGTGCCGGTGACTTGCTCGCGCAATGTTTCACGGATGCGGCTGGCCTCGCTCACGGGTCGCGCGTCAACGTTGCTGATGATCAAAAATCGCGGCGTCGCCAGCTCGGTGCGCTGCAATTCTTCGCCGAGTTTCACATAAGCCGGCTGCATCAAGCGCGAGTGATATGCGCCCGCGACGTTCAGCATCGTCGCGCGTCGCGCGCCGGCTTCTTTCGCCAGCGAAACGGCCAGCGCGACCTTTGCGGATTCGCCGGAGATGACGACCTGGCCGGGGCAATTCAAATTCGCCACGTCCACATCGGTTTGCGACGCGAGATCGCGCACGGCATTTTCATCCGCGCCGATCAAAGCCGCCATCGCGCCCTCGGTGCTGTCGCAGGCTTCCTGCATGAACTGCGCGCGCTGCTCGACCAAACGCAGGCCCGTTGCAAAATCAAAAGTTCCCGCCGCCGCGTGCGCGGTAAATTCACCGAGCGAAAGGCCGGCCGCCGCATGCACAGGAAATTCGCCGAGCTCCTGCCGCAGCGCGGCGAGGCAGGCGAGACCATGCACGTAAAGCGCGGGCTGGCAGTTCGCGGTTTTCGTCAGCTCCTCGTCCGGGCCATCAAACGCGATGCGGCTGAGATCGCGTCCGAGGATTTCATCCGCGCGGCGAAAAAGTTCGTCAGCGGCGGGAAACGCCGCGCTTAAATCCTTTCCCATGCCGACCGTCTGCGCGCCTTGTCCCGAAAAAAGTAGTGCGGTTTTTTTCATCGAGCTGACTCAAAACAAACGCGGCGGGAGCGACAAGAAGTTTTGCGCGCGCTCAACTTTTCTGCGCGAGAAATGCGTGGACTTGCTCGGCGAGTCGCTGGCCGATGCCTTCCGTGCTCGCAATTTCCTCGACGCTCGCTTTGCGCAGCCGCTCGACGGAGCCGAACTTTTTTAGAAGCAGTTGCTTGCGGTGTTCGCTCACGCCGGCGCAATCGTCGAGGATGCTCTCGGCGATCCGGCGTTTCATCAAAAGCTGGTGATAGCCATTCGCGAAACGATGCGCTTCGTCGCGAATGCGCTGGAGGAGTCGCAAAGCGCCGGAATCCTCGGGAAGCCGCACGGGCAAAGGATTCGCGGGTCGATAGATTTCCTCGAATTCTTTTGCGAGGCCAATGATCGGCAGCTCGTGCAGGCCGAGCCGCTGCAGCTCATTGCACGCGCTGGAGAGTTGGCCTTTGCCGCCATCGACGATGATCAAAT
The DNA here is from genome assembly GCA_963836755.1 of uncultured Verrucomicrobiae bacterium. Classification (GTDB taxonomy): domain Bacteria; phylum Verrucomicrobiota; class Verrucomicrobiia; order Chthoniobacterales; family Chthoniobacteraceae; genus JAJPJG01. The sequence continues at coordinate 1,125,246 of CAWIKF010000002.1, forward strand.
CCGGCAGCCGGACCGGTGCGGGTGAAAGTCGCGCGAGCGCTTCGCGAGGATTTTCCTGCGAAAATTCCGCGGCGTCGGGATTTGCGTCGCGCGCTTCGAGCAGCACGCGTGCGTAGCGGCGGCGGACGACCTCGGCCATGCTCGCAAAGTCGTTTTGGCCGGCGACGGTGCGGATGCGATAGCGGCGGTAATTTGCTTTGTCGGCGACGCCGTCGCGAAAGCAAACCATCGAGGCGACTACGTGGGTCGTGGAAATGTTCGAGATGTCGAAGCACTCCATCACGCGCGGCGCGTGCGGGAGTTGCAACGCATCGCGAAGCGCCTGCACATCAGCCACGGGATCGATCGCGCTCGGCAAGCGATGGCTGATTTCGCGGGTGAAACGCCGCATGGATTTGGTCGTCTGGCGCAGATCGTCGAGCATGTTGCGCAGCTCGGCGGCTTTTTCAAAATCGAGCGCAGTTGCTGCGGCTCGCATCTCATCTTCAAGCTGCGCGAGCGCTTCGCGCGATTCGCCGGCGAGAAATTCGCATGCGCGCGCGACCCGTTCGCGATATTGCTCGGCGGTGGTATCGGCGAGTTTCATCGGGACTTGATAGGTCGATGATTTCAGCTCGCGCGGCGTCGGCGAACCGCGCCCGAAAGTGAGCACGCCAAACTTTTTCCGCATAAAAGTCAGCGTCTGCCGCAGCGCCCCGGCGTGCGCGAATGGACCGAAGTGCCGCGCGCCGTCGCCTTTGTTGATGCGGGTCAGGCGAAAGCGCGGCCACTCCTCACGCTCGTCGACTTTCACGAGCAAAAACCTTTTGTCGTCGCGAAAGCTGATGTTGTAGCGGGGGCGATATTCCTTGATGAGGCGGCCCTCGAGCAACAGCGCCTCGGGTTCGCTTTTGACGGTGTGCACCTCGAAATTCCAGATGCTGTCGAGCAGCGCGCGCGTTTTCAGATCCGCGGTCATCTTGCGCGAGGGCATGAAATATTGCCCGACGCGTTTGCGGAGGCTGCGCGCCTTGCCGACGTAGATGACGCGGTTAAAGCGATCGCGCATGAGATAAACGCCGGGCTTGTGCGGCAGGTCGTGGATTTTTCCCGCAAGGTCGGGTTTATCTTTGTGAACGGAGGGTGTCATCGCGTAGTCAATGCCCACAGTTGCAACAGCAGGCGCTATAGCTAATATAGAACACTTTAACCAAATGAAATTCATCGCCTTTCTGCTCGTGGCGTCGACCGCCGTCGCGCAGGACGTTCCCGACGCCGCGCCGCATCCCACGGTCCCGACCACTTTGTGGGATATGATCAGCTCCGGCGGCTGGGCGATGATCCCGCTCGCGCTGCTCTCGGTTTTGACCGTGATGCTCGTGCTCGTTTATCTTTTTACGCTGCGCCGCGGCAGCATCGTATCGGCCCATTATATGAACACGGCCGATGTGCTTTTGAAAAAACGCGACTACCTCGGCCTGCTCGCCATTTCCAGTCGGCACAGCGAAGCAATCGCTCGCGTCGTGCAGCGGACGCTCGATTTCGCCACGCGCAATCCCAGCACCGACCTGCAGGTCGTGCGCGAAATCGCGGAGACCGAGGGCGGCACGCAAGCAGCGGCATTGCAGCACCGGATCATTTATCTGGCGGACATCGGGATGCTCGCGCCGATGATTGGACTGCTCGGCACCGTGCTCGGCATCATCAAATCTTTCGGCGTCCTCGCGAGCAAGGCGACCGCTGACAACTCGCGAAATATGCTGCTCGCTTCCGGAGTTTCCGAGGCGCTCATCGCGACGGCGAGCGGCCTTATTTTGGGCATCACCGCAATGGCGTTTTACGCGATCTTTCGCGGGCGCGTGCAGAGCTTGATCTCAGACCTGGAAATCGCGACGACGCATGTGATGGGGCTGATCGCGCTCAATTACAACACGCGCAAACGCGACCGGGAACGCGAGCAATCGCGCGTGGCGGTGGACGATGATTTTTAACGCACTGCCGCGATGAATTTTCGCCGCCGCGCCAAGCCCGAAATCTTCGGGTTTCAGATCGCACCGATGGTGGACATCCTGCTGGTGCTGCTGGTTTTTTTCATCGTCACGTGGAATTTCGCTCTCAGCGAAAATGAGCTCGACGTCAAAATTCCGAATGCGAGCAAGGCGCAGGCGCAACGGCCGTATGTCGGGCAGGTCGTCGTCAATGTGAAGGCCGATGGAACCATCGTATTTCAGCGCAAGCCGATCACCGGACCGGAGCTGTTGAAAAAACTGCAGGAGCTCGCAAAACTTTTTCCAGATCAAGCCGTGATTTTGCGCGGCGACCAGCGCGTTGATTACAAACACATCGTGGACGTGCTCGATCTTTGCCGCTCGGCAAACATCTGGAATGTGGCATTCGCGACCGGCAAGATCGACTAACGCTGCGTCAGCAAAAGATTAACAACGTGCGCACAGGCCCAATTCTCATCTTTCGTGCTGCCGCGGCCTCTGCGCTCGCGCTCGCCGTCGCGCACGGCCAGGAAGTTCGTCGCGCGCTTCCCGTCAACGAACCGCCGACGGCGACGGCCGTGCCATTTGATTTTGACAAGGCTTCGCCGAAGCCGCACTCGGAGCGGCCAACGATCCTGGACGAAACCGGCCCGCGCAGCGCGCCCACGCCGCTGGACACAACGGTGAGCGCGCCTTCGCCGGATCAAGTTCAGCTCGACTTCGCGAACGGATTTTACGCGCGCAAACTTTATGATCTCGCCGCGCCGGAATACGAAAAATATCTCGGCACCTACGCGAATCAGCCCCAGCGTGCGTCGGCACTTTTTCGGCTCGGCGAATGTTATCGCCTGCTCGGAAATATCACCGCGGCGAAAAACGCCTACGAGACATTGATCTCCAGTTTCACGATCGGTGAATTTGTCGGCCCGGCTGCGTATCGTCTTGGCGAATTACTTTACGCCGAGAAAAATTATACCAGCGCTCTCGCCGCATATCGGAAAGCATCGGTGCGGCTGAAGGATCCCGCTGTTGTTCTTGCCGCAAAATATTACAGCGCGCGCTGTCTCGAAAATCTCAGGTCGCCGGCGGAGGCGCGGCTGCTTTTCGAGGACATCATCGCGGCGAAAGGCGACAATGAATTTCGCGACGCGAGCCATCTCGCTCTTGCGGAAATCTTTGTCGACAGCGATCACAAGGAGGAGGCGCTCAAGCAGCTCGAGGCGCTGCAACAGGAAACGACAAAACCAGATTTAAAAGTCGAAGCGCTCGTCCGCGCCGGGCTGCTAAAAATCGAACTCGGGCTCGCGGAAAAAGGAGCTGTCGATTTAAAAAAAGCGCTGCAGATGCCCGCCATCGGCCGCTGGCAGCCGATCGCCGAGATCGGATTGCTCCGCGTGCTTTACGAAACGGGTAAATATCAGCAACTGCTCGACACTTACGAAAAAGCGGCAAAAAACTTTCCGCCGGATGCGAAGCCGGAAGTGTTGCTGCTCGCGGCGAACTCGATGCGGCAGCTCGGCGATCATAAAGGCGCTCGCGCAATTTACGAGCAGATCACGAAAGATTTTTCGGATTCGGTTTACGCGCAGGATGCGGCCTACGAACGCCTGGTCAGTCTTTACAACGCCGACGAACCGAACCTCGTGCAGGAAGTCGACAGCTACATCGCGCAGGAAAACCTTGATCCCGAAAAACGCGCCCGCGCTCAATTGATCAAGGCCGAGTGGTTATTCAAACAAAAGAAATTCCCGGAGGCTGCGGCAGTTTATGCCGAGCTGCAGAATTCGAAGCTGCCGTCGAACCTGAAAGCCGAGGCAATTTTTAAGCTCGGCTGGTGCCTGATGCAGACCGGCGAGAACGAGCGGGCGATTGGAGCGTTCAGCGATTACCTCAGCGGATATCCGCTAAACAAGCTCGTGCCGGCCGCGCTGGCGCAACGCGCGATCGCCTATCAACGGAGTCAAAATTTCAAGATGGCGCTGAAGGATTTCAACGAGGTCATCACGCGGTTTTCAAAAGCGCCGGAGCGCGAACTCGCGTTTCAGCAGAAGGCGCTCGTGCTCGGCCAGCAGCAGGACAACGCGGGCATGGCCGACACATTCAAACAATTGCTGAAAGATTATCCGCATTCTGCAGCGGCGGCGCAGGCGAATTACTGGATCGGCTGGGCGGCCTTTGAGCAGAAGGATTACAAGGCGGCGCTTCCGCCGCTCGAGGCCGCGCGTAAGCTCGACCGGGAACAGTTTTTTGAGCGCGCTTCGCTGCGGATCATGCTCGCGCATTACTACCTCGAAAATCGCGACGCGCTTGCTACGGATATTGATGAATACATGCGCGGCGCGCCGAAGGGTAAGGTGCCGGCCGAGGTGCTGCGCTGGCTTGGCACTGCGAGTTTGGCGGACAAGAATTTCGCAGCCGCGGACAAATATCTCACGCAACTTTCTCAGCGCGATGGTGAGACGGAGATGGATGACTGGCTCAATCTTGGACGCGCGCAGCTTCAGGAAAAAAAATATGCGGAGGCCGCGAAGTCGCTTCATTCCTACCTCAATGCCGCAAAGCAACCGGCGCCGCGCGCTGCCGGCCTGCTCGCGCTCGGCCAGGCGCAGCTCGGGCTTGAGCAATATGACGACGCGCAAAAATCTGCGGACGAAGCCTGCACGCTACAGACGGAAGGAAAGCTGAATGCGCAGGGGCGTTTGCTTTCGGGCGACATCGCCGCTGCCCGCGGTGAAAACGAACAGGCGTCGAAGATTTACCGCGGAATTTCGGTGATCATCGATGATCCCGAGATCACGCCGAAGGCTTTGGAGAAAGCTTATCTCATCTTGAAAAAGACCGGCGACGAGGCAGAGGCGGCAAAAATCCTCAACGATCTCCAGACGCGCTATCCGGAGTATCAATTGACCTCCGCGCAGACGCATTAACGTCTGTTTAAATAATCGTGGCGTATCTTTTCCGCCTCGTCTAAAACGGCAGGTGGAATGAGGTTTTGGGTCCAGCCGCGCCAGCCTTGCATCGGGCTCGTGGTTTGCGCGACCGCGGCGATTCTGGCTGCGGATCATTTTGCGCCCGACCCGCTCTGGATCTGGATTCCGCTGGTTTTGAGCGCGGTCTGTTGGTGTCTCAGGCGGCGCCTCGCTCTCTTTTGGATACTTGCTTTCTGTGCCATTTTCCTGAGGCATGAATTGAAGCGAGACAGCGCCGGCAAAACGCTCTCACACGAATTCGACAGCGGCGCAAGACCGGTGCACGGAATCGGAATCGTCCTCGACGACCCGAGGCCAATCGAGAGTTCGCGCGGCATTCCGCGCTCGCGTTTTGCGATTCACGTCGAGTCGCTAACCGCGGAGGCGTCCGAATGTCCTCGTGGTGCAAAGGCAGTGATGATTTGGAAGGGATCGCCGCCGGAGTATGGCGACCGTGTGATTTTTAGCGGTGATGCCGAGAACATTCCGCCGGTGCGAAATCCCGGCGAATTTGATTTCACGAATCTTCAGCATCGGCGCGGAATTTTTTCCGAAATTCACATTCGCTATGCCAATGACGCCAAGGTCGAAAGTCATGGCCACGGGAATCCTCTGATCGTTTTTGCCAGCCATGCGCGAAGTTGGATGCAGCAAAAGTTGACGGTCGATTTGCACGAGGCGCCGGACGTCGCCGGCCTCGTGCAAAGCATGGTGCTTGGGCTGAAGGACGAGACGCCGCTGGAAACGCGCGAGATGTTTCAACGCACCGGCACGCTGCATCTGTTCGTCGTCAACGGACTGCACGTCGGCATGTTCGGGCTCATCGCGTGGTTCATCCTCAAGCCGCTCGGCATCAGGCGTCGCGCCTCGGTCTTCATCATCGTGCCGTTGCTCGCGTTTTATTCGCTGGCGACGGGTTTCAGTCCCGGGAGCATTCGCGCTACGGTCATGGCGGCGATATTGCTGGGCGGTTTTCTGGCCGATCGCGATCCACTTTCCTTCAACAGCCTCGCCGCCGCGGCATTCATCATTCTGATGTGGGATTCAAACGAACTGTTTATGCCAGGCTTCCAATTTTCCTTCGGCGTCGTCTTTACGATTCTGCTGCTCTCCGCGCGGCTACGGCGCCGGTTGCTGCCGCTCGCGCAGCCAGATCCGTTTTTACCGCGGCTGCTTTGGACGCGGGTTCAAAACGGACGCGTATGGCTTTGGCAGCGCATCGCGACGCTCATCGCGGTCACGACCTCGGCAAGTGTCGGTTCGAGCCCGTTCACCGCAACATATTTCCATCTGCTCGCGCCTTCCTCATTGCTCGCAAACCTTTTGGTGGTGCCGCTCGCGCTCGGAGTTTTATTCGAGGGAGTGCTGTCCATGGTCGGCGGAATTGTCAGCAATGCGATTTCCGCTCTGTTTAATAATGTCAACTTTGTGTTGGCGCATATGATTTTGAGCCTGGTGCACCTTTTTGCTGAAATTCCTGGGGGACACGTTTTTCTGGAGCTGCCGAAAAGGCATTCAGCTTGTGAAATAACGGTCCTCGATCTCGGGGCGGGCGGCGCGGCTTATGTCCGCGGCGGAGGCTGCAATTGGCTAATCGATTGCGGGAATGATTTTGCCTACGAAAACACAGTCCGGCCGCTGCTCCGCTCGCGCGGCGTGAATCGTCTGGATGGGCTCGTGCTCACGCATGGGGACGTCGCGCATATTGGCGCGGCGCCTTTCACGCTCGCTGATTTTTCGCCGCGAGAAATCGTCGATTCCGCGTTGGTCGATCGTTCCCCGAGCAGGCGCGCGATTCACGGGATGCTCGCCGCGAAACGGCTCGGGAAGAGCATCTGCGTCGCGGGCGATGTTTTGTCACTTGGCGAAAATATCAGCGCGCGTGTCCTGTATCCATCGCCTGACAATCAGGGACGGACGGCCGATGACAAGGCGCTGGTGCTGCAAATCGAAAGCTGCGGAACACGCGTCTTGTGCATGTCTGACAGCGGTTTTCCGACTGAACAATGGCTGCTGAATCACGAGGCCGATTTGCGCAGCGACATCCTCGTGAAAGGCCAGCACGCATCCGACATTTCCGGCTCGCCGGATTTTCTCGCGGCCGTAAAACCGCGCGTGATCATTTGCTCTGGCGCGAGTTTTCCGCGGCGCGAGCAGGTGTCGGAAGATTGGGCGCATGCGGTCGCGGCGCACGGCATCGCATTATTCCGGCAGGATCAAACGGGAGCGGTGGAAATTGCGATCGATTCTGATGGTTGGAACGTCAACAGCTTCCTCGGACATCAGGTCTTCACCAATCGCAGCCGGTAAATCTCAAGGCCTTTCGCGCGAAAGCGCCGCTCGAAATTTGTTTGCGGATAATCTGGATCCTCCGGCCATTCGATCTGCTGGAAGCAAAAATTCTCTGCAAGTGTCTTGCGAATGGCGTCAAAGTAAACTGCATCGTCTGTCTTGATGCGGAGCTCGCCGCCTGTCTGCAGTGCAGCGGTTACGGCGGCGAGAAATTCCGCGTTGAACAAACGTCGCGGCCAATGTTTGCGCTTCGGCCACGGATCGGGAAATGCAACGTGAAAGGTGGACACCGAATCGGATGGCAGCAGGTGGCGCACGGCATATGCGCTTTCCAAACGCAAAATCCGCACATTGCACAGATCAAGGCGCAGAGCGGCTTCGCAGGTTTTTCGCACGCGACCCACCAGTCGCTCGATTCCTAAAAAGTTGCGGTCGGGAAACTTTCTCGCCATCGCCAGCAGGAATCGGCCGGGGCCGGAGCCGATGTCCACTTCCAGCGGCGCGGGTTGTGAAAAAAGTGCATCGAGTGGGAGATGCGCGAAATAGTTTTCAGGAAGGAATTCCACCGCGTTAACCTGATTCACGGTCGACTCGGTCACGGCGTGCGTCCCGCAAATTTGACGCTGTTAAGTTCGGCCCAGGCGCTTCCGACGAAAATACTCGCCTGCACTTTCAAAAGCAGCCGATCGCCGTCATCGGATAGCCACGCAAATGCCCGTTTGAATTTCTGGTGCGGCTCGAGTTTGAAATCTCGCGTGATGCGCTGGAGACCGAGTTCCAGCTTGATTGCAGGGTAGCGTCCGCATTTCACCTGCACGCGATCGTGCTCCAGCACGCGGACGGTGGCGAGATAAGGAGTGCTCGCGGGATAAACCACAATGTTAAGCACCTCGTTATCTTTCAGTCGCTGGCTGCGCAAGAAAAGCAACGCACTGTGCAGATCATAAAGATTGGGATAATCGAAGCGCCTGCGTTTTGCCGGCGTGGGATCAGCCGGCTTTGATTCGCGAAAGCGCGTCACTCCATCCGCGGTGAAACTGAGCTCCGTGCGAAGCGTTTTGCCGTGATAAATCTCGAGTTGATTCATGCTGATCGGGAGCAGTGTCGCGGAATTCGCTCGCGCGCGGTGTGTGGCGTCCATCGACCAAAGCGTCCGCACAAAACCTGTGGTGCCGCCTTTCGCCTCAAGCTCAGCCACGCCGGGCGCGTGGGAAAAATCCACTTGGATTTCCCCCGCACTCAATGCCGCCCAGCCGCAGCGATACGTCGCGTGCATCGGGCGCGGGAGCGGGAAATCTCCCGGCGTGGGCGGAGTGACCTGACTTTGCCAATCGCCGAATGCAGCAGCGGCTGGGAGTGCCAACAGCGCGAGTGCGCAGCGAATCATGCGCTGGGGATTACTTTCTCGATGTCCTTTGCGGCGATCCAGGCGCGGGTTTGGTTTGGCAACTCGCAATAAGTCCACGCGCCGCGTTCGCTCAAAATTTGCACGTGGCTCGCGGTCGCAAGCGTGTCGGCGAGCGTCGCGGTGTCAGCGGGGGCAAAGCGTGCCTCGGCATGACGGGCCGTGACCACTGCGAGCGTGTCACTTTTTTTCAAACGCCAGATCGCCGTCCCAGCATAGGCGCAGACAGCCAGGCAGATGCACGCCGCCGACAATAGCGGCGCAGTGTCGCGCGGCTTGCGCAAGGCGAGCACGACGAAACAGGTCAGCGCGAGCCAGCCCGCCACCGCTGCGACGATGCTGTAACTGCTCGCATTCAATGCCAAAAAAACTCGGTCCATCCACAACGAATTTTCCACGGCCGCACCAGTTTCGTTGCGGAGAAAGGCGAGATTCGCGCGCGCCTCCGGATGCGCCGGATTGAGAATGAGCGCGCGTTCATAATCAGCGGCTGCAGAGCCGAGATCGCCGAGCCGCACCTCATCGTTGGCGAGATTGTAAAATAGGTTCGCGCTGTAGTTTCCCGACTGCACGACCGACTCGTAGAGTTTTTTGGCCTCGGCGAATTTGCCTTCATCGTAGCGCTGGTTCGCGAGATCGAAATCCGTTGGATTGGCCGCGAATGCATTGCCTGCGCAGATGAGCAGAGCCAGAAGGCAAAACCGGGAGAGCCGTGATGGAATCATGTTGTTAAACATTCGCAGGTGCGTGCTCAAACCGCCGCACGACTTCCAAAATTTCGCCGCGCCTTTTCGGCGAAATCATGCCCGTGCCTTTTGCCGAGCCCGCGTAGTGCCATTCCGAATGCTCGTCAAAAATCTCCTGCACATGCGCCGCCGTCTCTTCGTCGAGGTTTCGCGCCGCACAGATTTCATGGACATCGAGCAAGTTGGGATCGCGCCCGAGCTGCAGCGCGGTGTCGAGTTTGAAAATGCGCGTCACCGTTTCGAGAAAGGCAGCTTCGCTCGCTTCGCGGCCTGCTTTTTTGAGCAGCTCCGCCTTTTCGCGGCGCAGTTCAATGCTCCGCCGCGTGGCTAGATCACGCTGCCGCGCGCGCGACTTTTGCACGCCGACGAATCCAATCAGCGCCATCAGCGGCGCAAACTGCGCAATCCAGAAAACGGGTCGTCGATAAAGCGCAACGAAACTTTCACCCCAATGCGCGGACCCGGTGCGAATGTATAAAATGTCGTTCTTCGGCGCAGGGTTGTCGCGCGGAGAGGCAGCCGGAGTCGCCGCGGCCGCGACGCCTGCGGATGGCGTTGGCACCTGGCCTTCGACGGCGATCGGGATGGGTTTGCCGAGCAGCGTGACGTATTTTTCAGTGAGCGGGTCGAAGTAGGAAAATCGCACCGGCGGCAATTTTGTTTTCGGTTCGTTCGGAATCAGCGCGGTCGCAAACGTCTTCGTCCCGCTCGTGCCGACGTCGTCATCGGCTTCGAATTTTCCCGACGCCGGATAAGTTCGCCAGCCACTTTCGTCTTCGAATTCTGGCGCTTTCACGCGATCAAAGTTTCCGCGCCCGTTGATTTTGGTGGTTACCGTGATTGGATCGCCGGCCTTGACGTGGAGCGGGTTTGCGGACTCCTCGAGCGTAAAAATGCCGACTGCTCCGGAAAAACTTTTCGGCTGCTGCGCGGTCGGCAGCGGCTTTACGTTGATGGTGACTGGTTCACTTTTGATCGTGAGCTGCTGCTGCGTGCCGAAGCCAAAACCGGGGAACGCATCATCGAAAAAATCGAACGGGTCAGCGCTGCGCCGGTGCCGCTGCTGTGGGATCACCGCGACGCATTCGAGCTCTGCCGGGCCAAGTGTGAGCGTGCCAGCTTTTGCGGCCGTGATCGCAGTTTTAAATGTGACGAGATCGAAATCGCGGCCGTCGCGCGTGACCTGGTTTTGCTGCGGCTTCGTAATTTTTTGCACCGTGAAACCGTCGCCACCGATCGTCGGCACTTGCTGCGCGTTCCAGCGAATGCGCGAATCAACGTAAACGCGAAACTCCACCGGCACGACCTCACCGACAAACGCAGTTTGCTTCGGCACGACGAGCTCCGCAAAAATGTCACGCGACGTCGCCTTCCCGCCAGTCGCCGCGCCGGTTCGCGCGGAATGCGTGCTGCCGCCGCCGACATCGAGATCGACCGCATTGGTTGTAAATTTTTTCCCGCCGACCTCAACCGTTTGCGGCGGAATCGTGAATTTTCCCCCGCGTTGCGGGACGACGAGATACGTGTGCACGACGCTCATCGTCACCGTGAAATTGTCCATCTGCACTTGCGTCGATTGCCCGCTGTAATTGATGCCAAGCCCATCCACGCTGATTTCGCGCGGCGGATTCGCGGAGCGCGCGCCGGTAATTTTGATTTGATATTGCACCGGCTGGCCCACATCCGTGGTGGTATCGGTGAGGCTCGCGCTCACCTCAACGCCCGCTGCGCGCGCGGCCGGCGCGAAGCAAAGCAGCGCGAGAAAAACCGCGAGCACGGCAGAAGTTGGAAACGCTTTTTTTGTCATCACCAGTCCTTTAGGACTTCGCTCGAGTGTGGATGTTCATTTAATTGCACGCGCGCTTCCTCGCCCTGAAGCGAGTCGATGAGCGCGCGTGCCTGCTCCTTGCTCATTTCGCCGGGTTTCACCGGTTCGGCTTCGGCACTTTCATCGCCTTTCTGCTCGCCAGATTTTTGTCCCGACGGCTGGGCCTTGATGTCGCCGGAAAGTTTTTGATCGCCCGGCGAAGGCGCGGCGCTCGGGGCCGGGCGCTGATTTCCCGGCTGCGAATTTGCCTGCTGCTGCGACTCATCTCCCGGCTTGGGCTGATTCTGCTGCGGGTTGTTTTGATCCTGACCTTTTTGATCGGACTGGGAAGGATTTTGCTGCTGCTGATTTTGCTGAGAACCTTTCTGCTGCTGGTTTTGCGGCTGATTCTCATTTCGAGATTTTTGCTGGTTTGATTGCCCGGCGTTCTGCTGCTGGTTCTGGCTTTGCTGATTTTGTTGATTCTGATTCTGCTGATTCTGCTGCTGTTGTTGATTCTGGTTTTGTTGCGATTGGTTTTTCTGCTGCCCTTGATTCTGCTGATTTGGCTGGCTCTGGTTTTGTTGGTTTTGCTGCTGATTCTTTTGCTGGTCTTGCTTCTGGTTCTGTTGATTTTGGTGCTGCTGTTTCGGCGGCTCTTTCTCGAGTTCAGCGATCAATTTTTGCACCGTATCACGGTTAATCTTTGTGTTCTCGTCGTTCGGCTCGGCTTTCAGCGCCTCATCGTAATGCTCGATCGCATTGCGCCATTCATGAATCTTCGCCGGCTTCTCCTCCTGCTTCGCGCCGCGCTGAAACAATGTGTTCCCGATGTTGTATTCCGCTTTCGCTCGCGTGCCGGGATTCGGCGTGGTCACCGCCTGGCCGAAGGCCTCGAGCGCTTTGTCGTAATCGCCAAGCTTGTAGGCGGCAGTGCCTTCGTCGAAATGCAGCGCGTCTGATTTCGGGTCGCGCGCGAGCTGCGTCTGGAACTCATCCAGCGCTTGTTTAAAATCATGTTTGTCATACATCTCGACGCCCGGATTCGCGCAAAAGGCGCACGGCGTCATCATCAGCAACAGCGCCGTCGCCAGCGCGAGCGAGCGTGCTCTCCGCTTGCGTTCGCCGATCAAAAGCGACCACGCGAGCAGTGCGAGGCCGAGCGCGAGCGGCCATTGATAACGCTCGATCGGCTGGCGCGAAGTGCGCGCATCGATGTCGTGCTCGCGCATCGGTTCAAGTCCTTTCATGAAAATTTCCTGCATCGCCGCCGGACCGTTTTGCAGCGAAACGTAGAAACCCCCGGCGGCCTGCGCGATCTCCCGCAGCCGACTTTCATCGAGTTTTGTTTTCACGATCTGGCCCCCGGAATCTTTGACAAAAGTTGTGCCGCCTTGTTCGTCAGGCAGGGGGATGACCGAACCTTCGCCCGATCCGATCCCGACCGTGAAAATGCGAAACGAGCTCGCGTTATCACGCGCGGACTGCACCGCGTTTTCCTCCAGATCCTCGCCATCGGTCATGATGATCAGCGCGCGATTTTCGCTCTCGCCTTTGCCAAAAGCTTCCGCCGCTGTCTTGATCGCGGCCGTAATATCGGTGCCGCCGCGGGGAATTATTTTTGTGTCGAGTTCGTTGATCGAATCGAGCACCGCGGAATAATCAATCGTCAGCGGCGCCTGCAAAAATGCATCACCCGCGAACGCGATCACCCCGACGCGATCGCCCGGCAGCAGGTTGATCAAATCCTGCGCGGCGAGCTTCGCGCGCGTGAGGCGATTCGGCGGCAGATCCGTTGCGAGCATGCTTTTCGAGGTATCGATCGCGATGATGACGTCGCGGCCTTTGCGCTGCGTCTGCTGCCACGTGTAGCCGAGCTGCGGCCGCGCGAGCGCGACGATCACGCACGCGAGTCCGGCGAGCAAAATCAAAAAACGAAAGCGCCGTTTGCTGCTGCTCACGCTCGCCGCAAGGTCCGACATCAACCGCGCCGCGACAATCTTTTGCAGCAATCGCGCGCGGCGATTTTCATTCCAGAAAAAAAGCGCGAGAGCCGCCGGCAAAAGCGCCAGCGCCCAAAACCAGAGCGGCGCGCCAAAGCTCATGGCAGCTTCCTCCAGACCGTTTGCGCGAGCACGATTTCCACCGAGAGCAGCGCGAATCCCGCGCCGAGAAGCCACGGAAAAAGATCGCGGAATTGTTTGTATTGCGTGAGCTCGACCTTCGATTTTTCCATCTTGTCGATCTTCGCGAAAATGTTTTCCAGCGAGCGCGTGTCGCCAGCGTAGTAAAAGTTTCCGTCAGCGATCTGCGCGATTTTTTTCAAGCCCGTCTCGTTGAATTCCACGCGCTGGTCTTCGTAAAGTTTCTGCCCAAACATGTCGGTCGCCTGCTGTCCGGAATTGTCAAACACCGGCACCGGCGCCACGCCGTTCGTTCCCGCGCCAATCGCGTGAAGCTTGATTCCAAGCGCCTTCGCGGCCTCCGCGGCAGTTTCCGGCGTGACTTTGCCGGCGTTGTTGTCGCCGTCGGTGAGGAGAATCATGACTTTGCTTTTGGAATTTTTGTCGCGCAGCCGATTGCAGCCCGCGGCGATCGCGGAGCCGATGGCCGTGCCATCCTCGACGAGCCCGATGCGGACGCGCTCGAGGTTTTGCAAAAGCCAATCGTGATCGAGCGTAAGCGGGCTCACGAGATACGGCTGGCTGCCGAATGCGATGATGCCGATGCGGTCATTCGGGCGGCGCTCGATGAACTTGCGCGTGACCTCCTTGATCGTGTCGAGCCGGTTCGCGCGATGCCCGCCGATCGTGTAATCCTCAGTCAACATCGAGCCGGAGACGTCGATCAAAATCATGATGTCCACGCCGCTCGCCTCCACGTGGCTGATCGAGCGACCGAGCTGCGGGCGCGCGAGGCCGAGCACCAGCGATGCGAGCGCGAGAAAAAGGAGACTCGTTAAAAAATTTCCAACTCGCGATTCCGAGATCCGGCCGAGCGCGCGCAGTGGCGCAGTCGAGGAAAAAACGACCGCAGGCACGCCACCGCGCTGCCCGCGAAGCCAGGCCAGCAAAGGAATCACGAGCAACAGCAGCAAAAGCCACGGCTGCGCAAAAGTTAATCCCCAGTCGTGGAAATTCACGCCGCCACCTCCGCCGGCGACGCCGGATTTTGTGTCGCGCCGCTTCCTTCGACGAACGCAATCGCCTGCTCGAGCAACGCTTCACTGTCAGCTTGCGACGCATCGATGCGCGCGAATTTGATCAAGTCACTTTTCTCCAAAAACAGACCGAGCAGCTCCTTTTCGGCCTCGGTAAAGTTTTGCGAAGCCGCGGCCTCCGCGAGAAATTCCGGGGAAGTTTGCCGCGTCGCGCGCAGTCCGAAATCCGCGGTGACAAAACGTCGTAAAACATCCGAAACCAAAATGCTGAACTCATACGGCGCCATCTCCGTCACGCGCTTGCGCGCTTCTTCCAGCTCGCGCAGCGCGACCTGCCTCGGCGTCGGCGGAGGCGGCGCGGGTCTCCGTTTCACCCAGCGCCAGATGAGCCAGACTGCCAGCAAAACCAGCAGCAGAGCCACTCCGCAGGCAGTCGCCACCATCCACATCGGATAGGGAAACACGTCGATCGGCGGCGCGATATCGCGGATGCTCGGCATCGGCGTCGCCATTTGCGCGAAAAACATTCCGCTCATTGCAACGCCATCCTCCGCTCGCGTGTGCGGAAAAAGTTCCGCAGCGCCGGCAGATAATCCTGGTCCGTCCGCAGCGAGATCGTATCGATCCGCTTCTTCCGCAGACCGCGCTGGAACTCCGCGCGACGCCGCTCGACCAAGTGCGCGTAGGCCGCACGCAGCGACGCGCTCGATGTATTCACCTCGATCTGCTCGCCGGTCTCCGCGTCCTCCAGCGTCACGATGCCGACCTCCGGCAATTCTTCCTCGCCCGGGTCCACAATCGGGATCGCGATCAAATCATGCCGCCGGCTCGTCACCCCGAGCTCGCGTGAAAAGTCCGGAGCCTGGAAATCCGAGATCAGAAACGCCACCGAGCGCCGCGTCACCAGCCGGTTCAAATAATTCAGCGCCAGCGCCGGCCGTGTCCCGCGCCCCTTTGGCACAAAAAACAAAATGTCGCGGATTAATCGCAGCGTGTGCAGCCGGCCCTTCTTCGGCGGGATGAAAAGCTCCACCCGGTCCGAGAATAAAATCAGCCCGACCTTGTCGTTGTTCCGGATCGCGCTGAAAGCCAGCACCGACGCCACCTCAGCCGCGAGCTCGCGCTTGCTCAGCCGCACGCTCCCGTATTTGCCCGACGCGCTCACGTCCACGATCAACATCACGGTCAGCTCGCGCTCCTCGGTGAACTTTTTAATATAAGGATGCCCCATCCGCGCCGTCACATTCCAGTCGATCGCCCGCACCTCATCGCCCGGCGCATACTCGCGCACCTCCTCGAAATTCATCCCGCGTCCCTTGAACACACTCCGGTATTGCCCCGCAAACGCCGCGCTGACCAGCCCCCGCGTGCGGAGCTCGAGATGTCGGATCTTTTTTAAAATTTCATGCGGCGTATCCATCAGTGCGCTGAGATAAAGGCGGCACGTCGGGAGTGTGTAAAGCCCCTTCGCGCCTGAGACAAAGAGAGACACCACCGGCTGGGAAAAAGTTCAAAAAACCCGCCGCGCACTTGCCGATGCCGAATCAAAGTCTCGAGTGTCGAGGCCGGGAAACGCCCTTGCACTTTCCCCGCTTCCCGTGGAATCTTCGCCGCGCGCCAGCTTACGCATTCAAGATGCCCGAAGATCCTCCTCATCGAGAAGTTTTCAGCAGGGGATGGGCGCGTCGCACGTTGGTTTCCCTCGTGCTCGGCATTTTTCTCGCGCGCGGAGCGGCTGGGGCGGAGCCGAGCCAGAGTCGAACTCCGACGCCGGCGCCGACACCTTCGCTCTCGCCAATGAAAGTGCCGTTGCTGAAATGGCCAGACCTTTCGCGCGGCCCAGGCCCGACGCCCACTCCGCCAATCCCGCCGCCCAAACTTCCGATCAAGATTCACCTCCAGCAAAACCCCGACAGCGACAACCTTTCGATCTACGTCGGCATCAATGGCCACCCACCTGTCGCCTATCTTCTCGATACCGGCTCCGATGCCTTCATCGCGGCGGGAACCGCATGGCATCGGCAGAAAGTGGACTCCATCAGCAGGTCGAAAAAACCGGAGTCCGCGCTCTATGGCGACGGAACCTACGGCTACACTTACTTCCCGGTGATGGCGCACCTCGCTTTCTACGATCCACATGCCGGCCGGCCTACGCTCGTGCTTCCGGCGCCGGAAGGTTACGTGGTCGGACGCATCGAGGAGCAAATCTTTGACCTCGAACCGAAGAAGCACATCAACGAAACCAGCAAAGTTACCACCGATGGCGGCATCTTCGGCGCCCGAATGCTCATCGGCGGCGCTGGCGAAGACGTCGCGGACGGCTATCAACTTTCCAACACTCTCTATCAAATCCCCGGCGTGCAGGGACTCGTCGTCACCGACAACGGCCCACCCGGCACCGCGAGCCTCACCGTCGGCCTGAACCAGGGAATCCGCGATCAGTTCAAGCAAAAGATCACTCTCACACCCAATGGCGGAAATTTTTCCCATTCAAACCTCCCGTCTTGCGACGAAGCCGTGGTCAACCTCACTTTTTCCATGGAAGGCGAAAAGCCGGTCACCATCTCGACGAACCTCGGCCTCGATACCGGCTCGTCGACAGGCTATCACGCCGGCTTTACTGCAGAGACCGCCAAGCTCCTCGCCCCGTATCTCGTGGATAGCCTCAGTAGCGTGGCCCATGACAAGGCATCGACGGCGAACAAGATCGTGAAGGCAGGCACGACCCTCACCTTTTCCTTCCCCGGCCGGCCCGATGGCTGGAAATATACTTTCCGCAGCAGCAGATCGTCCGCGCGCGGCGGAAACTCGGGCTTTATCCCCGTCACCAACCTCAGCAACGACGAGAATGACATCACCGTCGGCATCAGTTTCTTCGAGCACTTCGCCGTGATGTATGACATGGAAAAAGGCGAGCTCGGCCTGCGCGACAAGCCACCTGATCTTTCCCCCGCCATCCTGCATCCGGAAGAACATCCGGAAATCGCGCCGAAAAATCTCGTCGGTGGTCCGCACAATTGAGACAGCGACGGCCATGAAGGCATTCCGTGCTGCGCGGATTCGGTGCTGCTTCGCGCAAAACCTCGTATAATCGCAAAAAATATTGCTTGCCATCCCTCGCGCATGCCGCCAGTCTCGTCGGCGGGATGCGGGGTTTGATCGAATGCGGGTGCGGGTTTGCCGGACATTGGAACGTTCGGGCCGGAAAAGCGTGCCGCCTGCCGATTTCCAAAGCTCGCTGTCAAAAATCTCCCGCTGCCGGTCGCGGACTCGCCGTCAAAACTCGCGCACATCTCTGCCGACCCTTCGAAAACTGCGCTTGGAGTCGATTTTTTGCCACTTCGACGCGATCTTTTGCCAGTCCAACTCCATTTTTCAATGCTCAGTGTTTATTTTTCGTCACTTCGCCTCTCTTTTCTTCCGCTCAGAGTCTATTTTTCACCTCTCGGACTCCATTTTCTTCCGCTCAGATCCCCTGTTTTCAAGCGCCGACAAAGTTTTCTAACGCTCGGACTCTACTTTAAGACGCACTGAGTCGGTTTTACGACGATACAAATCCCTTTTCTTCCCCTCCGGCCTAATTTCACTCCTCTTCGACCCTCTTTTCTCCCGCTCCCACTCCATTTTCACCTTCTCGCGCAGCGTTTCTGAGCCCGCGCCGCGCGTTACACCCAGCTGGGCTCAAAGTTAATTACCAAACAAAAACAAAAAATGAACGATACCCAAGTCAACAAAATCAACAGCTATCAGGCGACCAACCTCGTCCTGACCGCCCCCGCCAACGCCCCGCTCTGGAGCCCACTCGCCGCCTTCGTCCGCGGCCAGACGAGCCTCGCAGGCAGCATCAACATCCTGAACGCCCTCGGCCAGAGCCAGGGCAACGTCCTCACCGGCATTGCCGTCGATAAAGATCGCCTCCAGCAATCCGTCATCAACCGGATGCTCATTGTCGCAGGCGCGGCCGGCGGTTATGCCTACGAAACCGGCAACCAGACCCTCGCCGCACAGTGCGCCACCACCGAGAGCAAACTCAAGAACACCCGCGACGCCGTCCTCGACGACCTCGCACAAGCCTTGCACGACACCGTCGCCCCATTCGTCACCGCACAGCCCGCGAAACTCGCCGAATACGGCCTCACGCCCGCCATGCTCACCGATCTCCAAAGCGCCATCACCGCCTACGCGGCCGTCGTCGGCACTCCGCGCGCCGCCATCGCCGCGCGCGCAGCCACCACGACAGCTATCGATGCCGAGATCGCCCGCGCCGACGCAAACCTGACGAGCCTGCTCGACAGACTCATGCTGCAATTCAAAGCCGCGCACCTCGACTTCTACAATGCCTACCTAAACGCCCGCAAAATCATCGACCTCGGCAGCAATCCCGGCAAACCCGCGCCCGCGGAGCCGGAGCCTGTGGTGCCAGCGGCAAAGTAGAATGGTTGATCCAATCTCCTACTTTGTTGCCGTGAATTTGTAGAGCATGACGCCGTGCGGCGGCAGGGTCATCGGCAGCGTGTCGGCGGCGGTGTCCACTACGGCTACGTCTTTCTGCCGCCACAGGTCGCGGACTTGCTGCCGGCCGGCGAGGTGGAGCTGCGCGAAGTGGTTGAAGTGTAGGTCGGCGGCCTTGTCACCGAGGTTGAAGAAGCCGAGCGCGCGGCCGCCGTCGGCAAGGTCTTTTTCATAGACACTCACGGAGCTGCCTTGAGCAGCTTTGAGATGTCATCGATCTCTGCAACGCCTATCCACTTGTCGGCTCCGCCGTAGTAGAATCGCCAGAGACCTTTGAAGTGCGCCGCACCTTCGGTAAAGGTAAACACGTGGCGCCCATCGATTTCATACTTAAACTGAGGTTCGATGAAAGGAGCTTCGCAGCGTTTCAATAGCTTTGAAGGATCGTCCTTTGAAAACAAGGCCCAGCCTGTCTTGTGGACATGGGCACTGTTCCACCCATTGTAGATGAATAGGATTCCTTCCGGCAGCATGATAGGTGTCGGGCCAGGCTCGACTCCCAGGCTATCGAAATGATCCGGGCGCGCACTCATGAGCGAGTGGTCGAGTGGCTGGCTCCAGTGGATGAGATCGTCGGATACGGCCATGCCAATGGAAGGCTGCCACGCCGTCAATTGTCCGGCGAAATACATGATGTATTTGCCGCCGATTTTTTCCGGCACGATGACGCCGGCTTTGACCTGGTCTTTGTTCCATCTCTCAGGTTCGAGGATGACACCTTTCTTATCCCAATGAATGAGATCGGGGGAGGTGGCAATGCATTGCACGTCATGTTGGCTGTCCTTATTCCCTACATAGGTCAGGTAGTAAGTTTCGTTGAACCGAACGAGACGAGGGTCTTCGCAGCCATTCTGATCGTAAGGCTTGTCGGGAACCATCACGGGATTGTTGGCGTAAGGGACAAAGCTTCTTCCATCATCGCTAAAGGCCAATTGAAGGCGCGATCCGATAGGGCCATGAGTATTCCTCCGATAGATCATGGCTAAACGGTCGCCTACTTTGATGACGGTGGGATTGAAGACAAGGTTGTCGCCCAGCGCCTTGTCGGGCGACAGGATCGGTTCGGAGTAGCGGACGACGCCGTTTGGCTCATGGACTTGGAACTTTGTAAAATCCCGCGGGGCCTGCGAACTGGCCGGAGTGCCGGTGGCGTTCTGCGAATGGAGCCGGGGAACGAGCGAAATCGCCGCCAGAAGCGGCGCGAGAAGTTTTTTGTGCATCGATATGGCTTTTAAAGTGTTCTTCCATACCCGACGAGTGAATGGAATGCATGAAAGTTGTCCCCAATATTTAAAATGAACCTCCGATTTTTCGTTGTCTGTATCGCCTTTGCTGTTGCCGGCGCCGCGCCTCATCTCGCCGCTGCGGAGGCGTCGCCGCACGAGCATCTTTCGCTCGACGCGAACTGGAGATTCCACCTCGGCGATGACTGGCCGGACGCGCTTTATCTCAACAAGGCCGGCGTCAATAAAGGGCCGGCTGCGGCGAACTTTGACGACACCGCGTGGCGGACGATCCACCTGCCGCACGACTGGGCGGTCGAGTTGCCGTTCGACCCGGCGGCGGATCCGGGGCACGGGTTCAAGCCGGTCGGCCCCGGATTTCCGCGGACAAGCGTCGCCTGGTATCGCCGGACATTTGAGCTGCCGGAGAGCGACAACGGGAAGCGGTTCTGGCTGCAATTTGACGGCGCGTTTCGCGACGTGACGGTTTACGTCAACGGCTGGTTCGTCGGGCATTACGAGAGCGGCTATTATCCCTTCCGCGCGGACATCAGCGATCTCGTCCGCTTTGGCAAAAAGAACACGATTGCCGTGCGCGTGGATGCGAGCCGGTTCGAGGGATGGTTTTACGAAGGCGCGGGGATTTACCGGCACGTCTGGCTCGATAAAGCCGAGCCGGTCGCGATCGCAGCCGACGGCATTTTTGTTTACAGCAAGTTCGCCAAGAATGTGCCCGAGGGTGCAGCGGAGTTGCATGCGGAGGTGCGGTTGGTTAACGCGCTCGACAAGCCGGCGGAGGCGAGTGTGGTGCAAACTTTTTTTGATCCGAACGGGAAGCGAGTCGGCGAGATGAAGGAACAGGTGAACCTGGAGCCGCTCTCGCAAAAAGATTTCACATCCGATGCGGCAAATCAGCATCTCGCGCTGGACAAATACGAACTCTGGTCGCCGGAAACGCCGCGGCTCTACAAGCTGGTCACAACCGTGTCGGTCGGCGGCAAAGTCGTCGATCGGCAGGAGACGGCGTTTGGCATTCGCACGGCGACCTTTGATGCAAAAGAGGGATTTCTCCTCAACGGCAAACACTACGAAATCTGCGGCACCTGCAATCATCAGGATCACGCGGGAGTCGGCGCGGCATTGCCGGACGCGCTGCAATATTTTCGTATCGCGAAGCTCAAGGAATTCAGCAACGCGTATCGAACCGCGCACAATCCGCCGACGCCGGAACTGCTCGATGCGTGCGACCAGATCGGCATGCTGGTGATGGATGAGAGCCGGACGCTCGGCAGCGACGAGGCAAATATTCATCGCTGGGAATCGCAGGTGCGGCGCGACCGCAATCACCCGAGCGTAGCCTTCTGGAGCCTTTGCAATGAGGAGCCGATGCAGACCGATGCGAATGGCGGCAAGGTCGGCGGATCGATGCAGGCGCTGGTCAAGAAGCTCGACCCGACGCGAGCCGTCACGGCGGCCGAAAATGTGGGCGATGTTTACACCGGCCTCGAGAGCACGCTCGAAGTGCGCGGCTGGAACTACAACATTACGCCGGAGCGTGCGGTCCAGGTGGGAGCGTATCGCGCGAAACATCCCAACCAGCCGAACCTCGGTAGCGAGCAGGGGGCCAATCGCGGCACGCGCGGAATTTACACCAGCGACGCGGCGAAAGGCTGGGTTAGTTGCCGGCCCGGCAACATCGAAAGATGGTGGCCATTTTTTGCCGACCGTCCGTGGCTCAGCGGCGCCTTTGACTGGACGGGCTTTGACTACCGCGGAGAACCGACGCCGTATCATTGGCCCTGCATCAGCTCGAGCCCCGGGATTTTGGACACGTGCGGCTTCCCGAAGGACAACTTTTATTATTTCCAATCCTGGTGGACGAATAAGCCAGTGTTGCATCTCGAGCCGCATTGGAACTGGCCGGGCAAAGAAGGTCAGGAAATTGAAGTGGATGCGTTGAGCAACGCGCCGGAGGTCGAACTTTTCCTCAATGGCGAAAGCCTCGGTCGCAAACCGGTGCCGCGTAACTATCACGCCACGTGGCAGGTGAAATACGCGCCGGGAACTTTGAGCGCGAAGGGTTACGACAACGGTAAGGTCGTCTCGGAAACCAAGGTCGAGACGACCGGCCTAGCCGGCGTCGGTGGAGTTGACGCCCGACCGATCGAAGATCAACGCCAACGGCGAGGATCTGAGCGTTTTCACCGTGTCGGTGAAGGATGAGAAAGGCCGCGTCGTGCCGACTGCGATGAACGCGATCCATTTCCAACTCGAAGGCGCAGGAAACATCATCGGCGTCGGCAACGGCGACCCGAGTTGTCACGAGCCGGATACCTATGTGGCGCAAGCGCCCGTGATGCAGCCGTCGCCGTGGGTGCGAAGCGTCTTCAACGGCTTCGCGCAAGTCATCGTGCAATCGACGAAAGAGCCCGGCACTCTCACGCTCACCGCGATCAGCGAGGGATTGAAATCCGCCACCGTCTCAGTGCAAAGCCAGCCGTGCACTCCGCGCCCGAGCGTGCCGTGACAACACGAAGATTTTTCCCAATGAGAGCCAGTTTCGTGGCGATGATGTTCGCAGCCGTTGCGTTGACGGCAAAACTTTCCGCGGACGAAGCGCCGGGGAATTCGGCTTTTCGCACCATCTTCACGAAACCGCCGCAGCCGCTGCCGCTTTACGAGCAGATCGACTCGCCATTGATGGGAAATGGCGACATGGCCGCCGCGATCTGCGGCAATCCGGAAAACCAGCAGTTCTGGCTCAGCAAAAATGACCTGTGGGAATTGCGTCCGGTCTGGTGCATGAGCGGCCCGCGCCCGTTCGGCCATCTCGACATCCAGATTCCGCAGCTCAAGAACGCGAGCTATCACGTGGAGCAAGATTTGTTCGACGCAACGACGGTCGCGACTTTTAAAACAGGCAAATCGAGCGTGAAGATGCGTTCATGGGTTTCGGCAACGGAGAATTTTCTCGTGGTCGAACTGAGTTGCGCAGGGGCGCCGGTGAGCGGCGATGTGCGGATGTGGATTCCCGCGAAGGCCAGAACCACGCCGCAGTCCGATCATCGCCCGAAACACGGGACGGCCGATGATTGGGTGGGAGCGCCCGCCGCGCCGGTGAAGGAAAATGGCCACGGAACTTTCTCCGGCGTGAGAGCTTTCGTCGAAAATGTCGAAGTCCCCGCCGCGGTCGCCTGTGCGTTCCGATTGCAAGGCGGGGAAGGGGAGCATTTCACCCTGCGACCGGGAAAAGCGGTGGTGCTCGTCGCGGCAATGAGGAGTTTGCGTCAAAGTAAAAACTATCTTCCCGAAGCGATTGCATGTGCGACCTCCGTGACGTCGGCCGATTTGACGAAACTTTACGCCGCGCATCAAAAATGGTGGCGCGGATTTTGGGCGAAGTCATCGGTCGAACTGGGCGATCCCGAGTTGGAATGGCGATACCATGTTTCCAACTACATCCTCGGCTCCTGCAGCCGCGACCCGGAATATCCGCCCGGCATCGCGGGCACGTGGGTCACGACCGATCAGCCGATGTGGACCGGCGCCTACACGCTCAATTACAACCACGAGGCCTGCTTTTACGGCCTTTATTCCAGCAATCACATCGAGCAGGCCGATCCCGAGGACGCGCCGATCCTGGATTTCAGGAAGCGCGGCGAATTTTACGCCGAGGTTGTTTTCAAATGCCGCGGGGTGCTTTATCCCGTCAAAATCGGCCCTGTCGGAGTCGAGACTACCGGCGATTCTCTCCATCCGAATATCGTCACACGGCCCAACGACGCGCCGTGGCTTCGGCAGAAAGGCGGACTTTTTCTCGGACAAAAAAGCGACGCCGCGTTTGGAGCGATGGATATGGCGCAGCGTTGGTTTACGACGCGCGACCCGGCTTATGCTGAAAAAGTGTATCCGTTCGTTCGCGACGTGGCGCGGTTTTGGGAGGATTATTTAAAGTTCGAGCCGACCCCGCCCGCAATGATCAAGGCGACGGCGAATTTGCCCGAGCTTTTGCGACAACCCGCCGACGGCCGGTATGTGATTTACAACGACGGCGCGAACGAAGGCGGCCAGGACACGAATCCGACCTTGTCTCTGGCGATGTTGCGGACGGTTTTGAAACTCGCGACCGACCTGAGCAGCGAGTTGAACGTTGACGCGAAGGAACGGGAGAAATGGCATTACATTCTCGCCCACCTGAGCGGCTATTCGACGCGGGAGGTCGATGGCAGAGTTATCTTTGCCCGCACGGAGAAAGATAATCCGCAAAGGACGGGGCATCATGGCTTCGGTTCCAGTATCAGTCCGATTTATCCGTCGGGCACGATCGGCCTCGGGAGTGATCCGAGGTTGCTCGAGATCGCGCGCAACACCATTTCGCAGCAGAACCAATGGGTTTCGACGAACAGCGAATCGGGTTTTTTCCCGGCCTCGGTTCGCGTCGGATACAACGCCGACATCGTTTTTAAAAAGCTTCACGAAATGGTTTTTCAAGCCAACGGCGTCGTGTCGAATCCGATGCACATGCTGGAGAACAGCAGCATCGTTCCGAACACCGTCGACGAAATGCTGATGCAGAGCCACGAGGGAATCATCCGGTTGTTCCCCGTCTGGCCGAGGCAACACGATGCGCGATTTCACACGCTGCGGGCGTATGGAGCTTTCCTGGTCAGCGCGCGGCTCACGAACGGCAGGACGGCAGATGTCTCGATTCTGAGTGAAAAAGGAATGCCGTGCGTCGTGCAAAATCCTTGGCCCGGCTCTCGCGTATCCGTGATCTGCAACGGCGAGACTCGGAATCTTGCGGGTGCAAAGCTCAGTTTTAAGACATCGCCCGGCGACCTGATCAAACTCGTCCCGGTGGAATAAGCGCGAAGTTTGCGGAAAAAAGTTTCTCTCTTTTTCGCAAAGAGAAACATAGTTTTTCGCGATGAAATTCACATCTCCCCTCGCCATCGGCGTTGCGCTTTTATGCGTTGGCTGTTCCGAGTCCAAGAAGCCTTTGGACACGGGCAACGCCGTCTCGGGAACGATCTGGGATCATCCGCCGTCAGCCGGTGGCTCCAATTCGGGCTCGTCCATTTCTCAAGGAGCGCGGGTCGATGTGTATGAGAGGCTGATCATTGTTTCGCTCAAAGACGGCAGTCGGCAGGTGGTGCCGATGGAGGACGTGACCAACCTGAAGTTGCAGTAGCCTCTGCTGCGCCGATAAAGGCTTTCCAGCGGCGGCGGAAACGGGGAAGTTTTGCGCCGGCCCCGCCATGACGAATTGCAAACCTGCGCTGCTCCGTTTCGCCGGCTTCGTTGCCCGCGTGGCTTATCGCGTGTCGGCGCACGGGCTGGAGCATTTGCCGGCCGGCGGCTTCTTGCTGCTGCCGAATCATGTGACCTGGGTGGATGCGATTGTTTTACAAATGGCATGTCCGCGCCCGATCCGGTTCCTGGTCTCGGAGCCGATTTTCAATCAGCCAGCGCTGCACTGGCTGTTCCGTTTGTTGCAGGCAATCCCGATTTCGCCGCGTCACGCGAAGGACGCGGTGCGCGCCGCGGTGGAAAAAATCCGCGAGGGCGAAGTCGTCTGCATTTTTCCGGAGGGAGAATTGTCGCGCTCCGGAGTGCTGCTAAGGCTGAAGCGCGGCTATGAATTGATCGCGCGGCAGGCGGACGCGCCGGTGGTGCCGGTCTGGCTCGACCAGCTCTGGGGCTCGATCTTCTCGTTTTACGGCGGCCGCTTTTTTCGAAAAATTCCGCGCCACGTGCCGTATCCGGTGACGGTGGCGTTCGGCGCACCGCTCGTGCCCGCGGAAGCGGAAATCGCGACGGTGCGGCAGGCGTTGCTAGCGCTGGGCGAATGGTGCTACGGGCAGCGGCCGATTTTGCGCGGGCACCTGGCGGAAGCGTGTCTGCGCGGCTTGAAGCACCGGCAATTTGACATCGCGGTGATCGACGGCATCGATGGGAGCAAAACTTCGCGCGGGACAATTCTCGCTGCTGGGATCGCGTTGAGCCGGGAGTTGAAAAAAATGATCGCCAGCAAACGTGTGGCGATTGTTTTACCCGCCGGACGCGCGGCGGTGGTCGCGAATCTCGCGGTGATGCTCGCGGACAAGGTGCCGGTAAATTTGAATTTCACCGCAGGCCGCGCGGCGATCGAGGCCGCATGCCGCATCGCACAAATCGAGCACGTCATCACGGCGGGACCGATGATGAAAAAGCTCGTCGATTTTCCATGGCCGGAGCACGTGCTGAAAATGGACGAGCTGGTCTCACCGTTGAAAAAAAAGATCATTGCGTGGCGCGCGCTCGTCGCATTGATGCCGTGGCGCGCGCTCGCGCGGATGCTCGCCATTCCAAGGCGCGGCGGGCATCGCGAGGCAGTCGTTCTTTTCACCAGCGGCAGTGCAGGAGAGCCGAAAGGAGTGGTGCTCAGCCATCGCAACCTGCTGGCGAATGTATCGCAGTTTGCATTGATGCTGAGCATGTCGCGCGGCGACTCAATTCTCGCGTGCCTGCCGTTTTTTCATTCGTTCGGCTGCACGGTCACGCTTTGGTTTCCGCTCATTGAAACCATCCGGATCGTCACGTATCCGAACCCGCTCGACGTTTCGAAAAATGCGGAGTTGATCGAGCGCCACGGCGTGACGCTGTTGCTTTCGACGCCAACTTTTCTCCGCGCATATCTGCGCAAAATCGAGCCGTCGCAGATCGCGAGCCTGCAGCTCATCGTGACCGGCGCGGAGAAATTGCCGGACGAACTCGCGGACGCTTTTGCCGCGCGGTTCGGAAAAAAAGTCGAGCAGGGCTATGGCCTCACCGAGACGTCGCCAGTCGTCAGCGTGAACCTGCCGGAGCCAGCAATGGAGCGGGCTGGCGACGCGGTGCAGCCGACGAGCCGCCTCGGTTCCGCGGGCAAACTTGCGCCAGGAATCGCCGCGGAAATCCGTGATCCGGAAACGGGCGCGCCGCTTTCGCTGCACGAAACTGGCATGCTTTGGGTGCGCGGCCCGAACATTTTCGAGGGATATCTCGACGATCCAAAACGGACTGCGGAAGTGCTCGTGGACGGCTGGTTTAAAACGGGCGATCTCGCGCGTTTCGACGAGGACGGTTTTCTTTACATCGAGGGACGGCTCTCCCGTTTTTCAAAAATCGGCGGCGAGATGGTCCCGCATGAAACGATCGAGGCGGCCGTGCGCGAAGCGCTCGCGCTCAGCTCGGATGAGCGGTCACTCGCGGTGACTGGCGTGCCGGATGAAGCGAAAGGCGAGGCGCTCGTGTTGCTGGCGAACGTGGAAATCGACGCGGCTGATTTGCGCGCAAAGCTGATGGCAGCAGGGCTGGCGAACCTTTGGATCCCGCGCAAAATCCGGCGCGTGGAGGCGATCCCGACGCTCGCCTCCGGCAAGCTGGACCTAAAAAAATGTCGCGAGCTCGCGATGGAATCGGCTGGAGATTCGGCGTGATCTGGATAAATCTCGCGGTTTTGTAAAACCCAACACCCGTGAAAACAACCCTAACTCTTTTCATTTCCGCAATCGCCGCCATGGCTCTTTGCGGATGCCAGATGTTCGAGCAATCGCGCTCCTGGAGCGTGATCATGCACTCGCGCCAATGGTTCCGCGCCAACGATCCGCAGGGGCTCAATTACGCGCATTCGCTGCAGCGCCAGCTCGCCGCGAATGGCGTCGAGGCGCATGTGGTGACTTTCCGCTACGGCGGCGGCGGCGCTTTCACACGGAGTGCGGTTGTTTATAAAAATGAAAAGACGCCGCACCTCCCGTGGTGGCTGATGGACTCGACGCTCGCGCGTCCGGTCTGGCTGCCGAATGGGACGCTCGAGCGGCAGATTCGCTTTGCCGAGGAATTGCCCGCGGTTGAGATCATCGGCGCTGAGAACACAACCCCGATCACCTCGCCGAATCGCGAATTTGCTGCATGGACGGCAACCGATTGGGATCAACTTTTCCAGCGCAGAAACGGCACCTCCTTTGATCCACAAAGCTCGGCCGACCGCGAAAAAATGGCGGAGCTGAAACAATCGCGCCAGTGATTTTCGCGCGCGCAGCGGATGGCGCGGCGGAAAATGGGGGGAGACGATGGAGCTGCTGAAATTCCTCACGCCCGAGCAGGCCGAGGCGGCGCGCGCGGCCTTCGGCACGCCGCTTTACATTTACGATGAGAGGACTTTGATCGCGCAGGCTCGCCGCGCGCTGAGTTTTCCGCACGCGTTCGGCCTCACGGTTCGCTACGCGATGAAAGCGGCGCCGAACGCGGCTGTTCTACAATTATTCGCCCAGTGCGGTTTGCACTTTGACGCCAGCTCCGGTCACGAATGCTGGAGGGCGTTGCGCGCGGGCATTCCTGCGGAAAAAATTTCGCTCAGCACGCAGGAACTTCCCGCAGATTTTGCCGAGCTCCATGCGCGCGGCATTCGCTTCAATGCCTGCTCGCTCAGCCAGCTCGTCGAGTTTGGCGAAAAGTTTTCCGGCAGCGACACCGGCATCCGTTTCAATCCCGGCATCGGCTCCGGCGGCACCGTTAAAACAAACGTCGGCGGGCCGGCGTCGAGCTTCGGCATCTGGCATGAATGGCTGCCGCGCGTGCAGGCGATCGTCGCCCGCCACCACCTGCGCGTCGTCCGCATTCACACGCACATCGGCTCCGGCACCGACCCTGCGGTCTGGCAGCGCGTCGCGCACTTGAGCCTCGGCATCGTCCGTCAATTTCCGGCGGCGACGACGCTGAATCTCGGCGGCGGTTTCAAAGTCGCGCGCATGAGCTATGAGCACGCAACCGATCTGCAGGAAATCGGTGCACCGGTGCGCGCGGCGCTGGAGGCTTTGCACGCGGAGACCGGCCGCGCGATTCATCTCGAGATTGAGCCGGGAACTTTCCTGCTCGCAAACTCCGGGGCGCTCGTGACGACGGTGCGGGATATCGTCCACACCGGCGAGGACGGCTATCATTTTTTAAAACTCGACACAGGCATGACGGAAATCCTCCGCCCGTCGCTCTACGCCTCGCAGCACCCGCTCATCGTGCTGCCGCATCGCTCTGTTGGCAAAATCGTCCCGTATGTCGCGGTCGGACATTGCTGCGAATCGGGCGATCTGCTCACGCCCGCGCCGGAGCATCACGAGGTGCTCAGCGTGCGCGAATTGCCTGAAGCGCAGATTGGCGATCTCTGCGTCATCGAGGGAGCGGGCGCGTATTGCGCGGCGATGTCGGCGAAAAACTACAACTCGTTTCCCGAGGCGCCCGAGGTGCTTTTGCGCGAAAACGGCGAGCTTCGCCTGATCCGGCGCCGCCAGACTCTCGATCAAATTTTGCAAAACGAACTGCCGCTCGAGCCAACTTTCGAATCCGATGGGAAAATCGATTAACGTCCCGGTCTTCGCGCTCGATGAAGCATTCGGTTGGGACGATCTCGAGGATGCGATCACTGGCTCTGTCGAATACCAATCCACCCACCGCGGCATCGTGCTGCCGGTGATGTTTTTTTGCCCAATGACCACGCCGGAAAACCTCGACGCATGGGAGCCGATGAAGGAATTTCCCGAGGACCTCTTCATCGTTTCCATCGAGCGGACGATGGATGACCGGATCCTGCGCGCGCTGCGTGCGGCGGAGCCGGTGATCGGAGTCACCGCACTCGCTGCCGAGTTTCCGGCAGTGAAGGTGAACGAAGACCTGCCGATCAGCGACGTCTATCACCAGATGCTCAAAGCAAACGTCGTGTCATTCGCAATGCCGCTGCCACACAAGGATGATCCCTCGTTCTTCTTGTTACAAGGATGGGACGCCGTGAATGCTTTCAACGAAGAGTTCAGCCGTCTGGAGAAGTAAACGGGACAAAAGTGTTTGGAAAAATCTTCTGCTGGCAAAGGCGAGGACTTTGACGCTAAGGCAATGCGCGTGACGCATTTGTTTTTCCCATGGGTATTGCGAGCCAGTCGATTTCGGTGACGTCTCCAGCGCCCGCGCGGCCGAGGTTTTACGCGCGGGAGAATGTGCAGTGGGCATTTTTTTTTACCGGCCTTTTCGTGCTGCGGGTGCTCGCGGCGCGTTCGGTGCAGCTGGATTCGGATGAGCCGCAGCATCTGCACGTGGTTTGGGCGTGGGCGAATGGCCTGCTGCAATATCGCGATGTCTTTGACAATCACGCGCCGTTTTTCCAGATGCTTTGTGCACCGCTTTTCCGGCTGTTCGGCGAGCGGGCGGATATTTATTTCCCGATGCGGCTGGCGATGCTGCCGCTTTTCGCGGTCTGTCTTTGGTGCGTCTATAAAATGGGGACGACGATTGCGACGCCGCGCATCGCGATTTGGACGGCCCTTTTTGCCGGGTTTGAGCCGACGTTCTTTTTCAAGTCGAACGAATTTCGCACGGACGATCTGTGGGCGGCGCTTTGGCTGCTCGGGCTCGTCCTGCTGGTTTGCCGGCCGCTGAACAAAGCGCGCGCCTTCTGGTTCGGCGTCGTGCTCGGAATGTGTTTTTCCACCTCGCTGAAAACAGTGCTGCTCACCGTGACGCTTCTCGGCGCTGGCTCGGTGGTCGTGGCTTTTCGCATCGCTTTTCGGCAGCCGCTCGATGTGCGAAAGCATTGCGCGCACGCCGCGCTGGCGCTGCTCGGGGCGGTCATCGTGCCCGGTGCCCTCATTCTTTTTTTCGCGTGGCATCATGCGCTTCGGGAAATGTATTACGGCACGGTTCAGCACAATGTTGTGCCGGGCTTGAAGCGCTGGGGACATTTTCGTGCGCATTTGCTTTGGTTCCCGTGCTCGATCCCGCCGTTGCTCGCGGCGACGTATTTTCTTTTTCGCCATTCTGCCTCGGCGGCAATCGCCTCCCGTCGTGCGCTGCTTTTGATTTCGCCCATCTTTTACATCACGGCGCTTTACAGTTACTGGCCTGATATCACCGTCGAGGATTTCATTCCGTTCGTGCCGCTCGCGGCACTGATCGTGGTGCCGACGGCCTTCGCGCTCGGACGTTGGATCGAAGTGCGCACGCGCATTTCGCTGCGGGCACTGCCGGTGATGGTGGCGGTGCTCGAGGCGGCGTGTCTTTGCAAGATGCGCCCGTGGCACAAACGCGCGCAATACGATATGAAGTGGTTCGCCGACGTGCTCGCGCTGACGAAGCCGGGCGAATACGTGATGGATGCAAAGGCCGGCGCGATCTTCCGGCCACGGCCTTATTATTACGTCATCGAGACAATCTCGCGGATGCGCTTGAGCAAAGGATTGCTGGTGGATAATCGTGCGGAGCGGATGGCTGCGACGCGCACAGCGATCGCGAATACCAACGGGCTGACGGGATTTTCGCACGACTTCATCGACGAAAACTACATCGACATTTCCCCCGGAGAAAATCTCTGCATTGCTGGGAAAATGTTGACGCCGAAGGAGCCGGGCGGCCGTGAATACGACTTCAACGTCGCGATTCCCCAGCGTTATACAATGTGGGATGCGGCCGGATTTGTTCCTGGCACACTCGACGGCACACCGCTCGTGAAGGATCGCGATCTTGCCGTCGGGGCGCACGTGTTTATGCGCGACAGCGGGACGGGCCGCATCGCGCTCTACTGGTCGCGCGCTGCGGAGAAAGGCTATTTGCCGCCATTCAATGCGAGCCGGAAATGATCTGGGCTTTGCGTCGTTCTTGCAATTTCGGGGTGCAACACTTAATCGTTTGACCCATGCGTTCCCCAGTTCTCCTCGCCATCGTTTCGACCTTTCTCGGACTACTTTTACCTCATGCGAATGCGGCTTCGCCGAAGAAGCTTTTGGTGGTCACGACGACCACCGGGTTCAGGCACAGCTGCATTCCACTTTCCGAAAAGATATTGACCCAACTTGCCGAAAAGAGCGGCGAGTTCACGTTGGATTTTGTCGACCAGCCGCCAGGCAAACCGAATCCGCCGAAAAAAGTCGCGCCGCTAAAATCCGACGCGACTGAGGCGGAGAAAACCGCTTACGCCGCGGCGCAAGAAAGTTTTAAGACAAAGCAGGAGAGCTACGAGACGGCTGAGAAGGCATGGGACGAAAAGCTAAAGCAGGCATTGGAGAAGCTCAGTCCCGAATCGCTGAAGAACTATGATGGGGTGGTCTTTGACAGCACCACGGGCGATTTGCCAATTCCCGACAAGCAAGGGTTCTTGGACTGGATCAAGGCGGGGCACGCTTTCATCGGTATCCATTCAGCGGGCGATACGTTCCACGGCTGGCCCGGTTACATTGAGATGTTAGGTGCCGAGTTTAACCGCCACGGAGCGCAAGTCGGCTTCGAATGCATCGTCAAAGACCGACACCATCCAGCAACCGCGAACCTTGCAGCGACATGGGTCATTCAACAGGAAGAGGCTTATACGTTTAAAAATTACGATGCGTCGAAAGTTCACGAACTGCTCGTGCTCGACCATAATGCCAATGACAAGACGCCCGGAAACTTTCCGATGAGCTGGTGCAAAGACTACGGCAAAGGAAAAGTTTTTTATACCGCACTTGGTCACCGCGAAGACCTCTGGGACAGCGACCCATCCATCAAGGATCGCAAGAATTCAGTGGAACTCAGCAAAGCCTTTCAAGCTCACGTTCTCGGCGGCATTGAATGGGCGCTGGGATTGAAGCCAGGCGATGCAACTCCGCAGAAGTAAGGAGAGACTTTACTGGCTGGAGTAGTCGGGTGCGGTGGTGGAAGAGACGAGCTTCGATGGCTCGAGAACTTGCACCTCGGCGATGGACCATGGCTTATCTTTAATGGAACCTGTCTGGATGATGCGAATGAGTTTGGCCCTGGCAGGAGTGAAAGGAATCTGCGTAATCCTGCCCGCACCTTTCCCTTCTGCCACCTTCTTCCAGCTTTTCCCATCGGTCGAAAGTTCTACTCTATATCCGCGTGGGTAGTCGGTGCTGTTGGAAGCATCGAGAGTCAATCCAGCGAGCAAGGTTGGCTGAGGTATCTCGATCCGGAGCCATTGACCCGGCGTTTGCGGAACTCCCGACGAGTAGCGTGTATGACTGTTTGCATCTACCGCAAGGGGAGCTTTCTCTGGATGAAGGCTCGCAGTGACTTTCCATTCCGACTGGTTGGAGAGTGGCTGCGGAACGATGTTCATTAATTCACTCAATGTCCAAGGTTGCGTTCTGCCCTTGATCGTCTGGCGCACTTGATCAACTTGCGCCGGAGTTACTACCCCGGAACTATTGCCGAAGCTATTGCGAACCAAGGAGGCGATCGACGCGATCCATTCATCGGTGTTACCACCCATCGGCGGCATTTGCGCATCATAGGTCTTGCCATGCATAGGGCCAGCGACACCATTCAGCAGCACCGAGACCATGCCTTGATACGGACCCTGCACGGTGGAGGATCCGGCCAAAGGTGGTGCAAGAGTAGTGCCCGACGGCTGGCCATCGATCGGCGCGCCCATCCCATCGACGCCATGACAGGCAAAGCACAACTGCTGAAATATCACCTGTCCTTTTTGAAGCAGCTTGATTTCATTCCCCGCATATACGTGGGTATCGAAAGACTTCGGAGTGTAGAGTAACAGGTTGCCGATCTCCTTGACTCCCTTGGAAGTGCTGAACGCAATCGTGGCGGGAGCGGTGCGCTGCCAATCCGGCCACTTCAATACTTTGGAAGTTCCGATTGTTTGCAGCACTACGCCAGGATCGGGATCTTTCGCGAGCGCCATGATATCCGGCTTGAGTGTTTGATCCCCGCTTTTGATCAGAGACTCGCTCACGCGGATAGCTGTCGCGCGAACTTCAGGATTTTGATCCTTGAACTTTTCGCGCACGAGCCCTGCATCCAGCGCGTCCAGACCTTCGAGCGTCCAGAGCGCATGAATGCGGGTGAGATAGTTCGGACTCGTCCGCGCCATCTGCGCCAGCTCGGGGGCTACCGACTTATCGCGGTGTAAAACGATCAGCTTTTGAGCCTGGTCCCGCCACCAGCCATTGGGATGATCGAGATGCTTGACGAGTTGGGCGGGAGTTTCATCCAGCATGTGTGGCTGAGGGCCTGGCGCATAGTCCTTATGCACCAACCGCCAGATGCGTCCTCGGCCGACATTCTTATCGAAGCCGTATTGTTGCACGACTTTGCGCAAGTAGGAACCTTCACGCACCCAGTTTCCTTCCTGAATGATGCCGCGATACATATCCACGATATAGATGCAGCCGTCAGGACCGTTAGCCGCCCAGATCGGCCGAAAGTAGGGATCGGTGGATCGTATGAATTCCGTGTGATGGGCCTCGTAGGGATTGCTAATGGTCGTGATGCCGTCTTTTACTGCTACTTTCGCGCGTCGGATGAGGCGACCGACAGGTTCCGGTAACAAAACGTCACCGCGCAGATCCTCCGGCAAACGATCCACGCGCACTACTTCCTGTCCGCCACAACCTGTGAAATGGTTCAAAGTCTTATCGGGCTGGCGAACCCTGAGAAGACCTCCTTGAAAGTCGCCCATGCCTATCGCGGGCCAGACTTCCATGAAACCCTTCTCCATTTGTTCCGGCACGTTGATGGCACCGTAAAGAATCGGCACTTGAAAGTTATAGATGCCTTTTTCCGCACCCGCATTAGACCACCACAGCTTCCCGATATTGTCCTGCGTAAGTCCCCATTGACCGCCATTCGACGGGGTCGGCTCACGCAGTGCGGTGCCATCGGGAGCCATGCGCAGACGATAGGCGTTGTAGGTGGTGTAGAGCCAGTTATCCAACGCCCACATTAAGCCGCTCGGTTGATGCTCCATGTTTGCATCCAAGACCGTCCCTTTGAAAAATGGCACCACCGAATCTGAGATACCATCGCCATTGGTATCATTGTAGATGTTGAGATCGGTCGTGTTGGTAAGACCTATTATCACTCTACCTTTGTCCAGCGGCAGCACCATTCGTGGCAGGAGAAGATTGCCAGCAAAGATGATGTGCTTGTCGAAATGCCCATCACCCTTGGTGTTCTCATGGCGCGAGACGCGACTGATCGGAGCCATCTCATTGGTGCCGTCGATATCGTGCATATAACTGCGCATCTCGGCGACATACATGCGCCCGTTCCCATCAAAGACGCATTCAACCGGCTCCTGGATTTCCGGTTCGCTCATTACCAGTTCCATTCTGTAACCTTCAGGTAATTGGAAAGTCTTGAGCTCCTCTTCCGGCGATAGCATCGGCGGTGTCGGTTGTGGCGGGAAAGTCAACGTCGGACCGCTTTGAGAAACCTCGGGCGCCGCAGCATAAGGCTGTGCCACGATACAACCGCCTAGCAAGACGGCCAGTAAGGTATGTTTCAATTTTTAGAGTAGGTTTGCCTAAAGTTCCGCCCCAGGCTGTGCAAGGGCGTCTTCGACATCGAGCTGCGCCGGCTTGTATCCGCCACGAGACTTGTCGTAAATCCATATCGCGCCGAAGACCAGCAGCAGGATTGCAGGCAAGATGGCTACGACGCGAAAGGAACTGCGCGAAGCAATCATCAGCACGTCATTAAGCTTCTCTCCACTCAACGATTTGAAAGCCTCATCGCCACCAGCGGCCGCGAGTTTTGCGTGATCGAAGACTTCTCCCATCTTGGGCAGGACAAAGTATATGGACAAAGTGCCCGCAGTTCCCATCAACCCCATCAACAATGCCCCACCACGCGGAAATCTTTCGGACGCAGCAGCCAGCATCGTCGGCCACATGTAGCACACGCCGGTGCCCCAAACGGTAGCTGCAAGAAGGCCAGTCGTTGGAGAGTTGGCAAAGCTTAAAGCAAGGAGACCTAGTGACGCGAGCAGACTGGAGATCCAGAGCAGACCTACTGGTGAAAACTTATGCGCAATCGGTCCGGCAAAATGTCGCATCACAAACATGATTCCACTGACATAGATCAGTAACCAGATTCCTTGCATGCCGACGGTGCGAGTAAGAGCCACGTCCACCCATTGTCCGGGAGCGAGTTCGGATGCGGCAGTCAAGAACATCGATAAAAACCAGAGAAGAAAGAAAGGATTGGCTACTTCTTTGAACATCGATGAAGTGGAGACACCGGCTGCGACGCGCTCGGTAGGTGGAAACTTCGTTCCAATCAACATGACTCCAAAGGTGATCGCTGGAACCAGCACGACGGAGAGCTTGCCCTGCCAGCCCAAGTTCATGTGACCGATTAGAAGTCCGATGAGTCCGCCCATCATCAAGCCGGCCGGCCACCATGCATGCAGCACATTGAGTCGATGAGTCTTCTCTTCGGGGTAAAGTGTAGCCGCCAGCGGATTGATAGTAGTCTCAACCAATCCCCAACCTATGCCTTGCAAACACATTCCGAGCCAGATCACACGATATGTAGACATAGCTGCGGCCAATTGTCCCACGAACAACACCGTCAAGGTGCCAGCCAGAAAGCAGGCACAAGCGATCGCGAGAACTCGCCCCATACCGATCGCATCAAGCAACGGACTGCCGATTGCTATTGAAACGGCAAAGCCCAGGAAAGCGACCCCCAGCACCGTTCCAACCATTCCAGCGGAGTTCAATGAATCGATTGGATCAAAAAAAATCGTCTTAATATCATTGGCAATGCTTGCGCGGATACTGGCCGCGATGCCAGCAGTCACCAGCGCGATGACACTTAGGATGAAAAGCTTGCTCTTGTTATATTCGGAGTGACGGTTTGGGCTGGGGGAGCGCATGGAGGTTTTTGGTTACTGAAACTAAAGTTACTTCACTGTCATTACTCCATGCATGCCTACAGTCGCATGCGCCGGGAAGGTGCAAATGTAGTCATACGCGCCTGCTGCGGGCGCGGTAAAAGTCACGGACTGCGACTCGCCCGGTCCTGCCATTTTCGTATGAGCAATGACTTTGTCCGCCATTTCCGGCGCAATGTAGTCATCGGCGGCGTGCGACATGCCAGCCATCGCGAAAGCAGCGACATCGGTGCCGGGTTTCAGCAAGACGAAGTTATGAGCCATCGCGACTTTGGGAAGCTTGCCGACATTCGTAATGGTGAGGGTCACCTTTTGCTCGGGCACCACGTCGAAAGCGGTCACGTCGTATTTCATCTGGTCGTTGCCGCTGATGGTGATTTTCTTTTCGTCGTCTGCAAAGGTTGGGCAGATGACGGAGGCAAAACCAAAAAGGAGGAGCAAGGTTGAAACGGGTCGTGTTATTTTCATCGGTAGGAACTGGCTTTTATTTCTATGATGTGTTGCAGCGACGCAAGTGAGGCAGAGTTACGTTTTCTTCGCAGTGCTTTGGATATAAAGCTCACGCAGCTGCTTGAATTCAACCTCCGCAGGCGATTGCGACATGAGATCGACCCCGCGATTGTTCTTTGGAAAAGCGATCACGTCGCGAATGCTTTCCGCGCCGCAGATCAGCATCGCCAGCCGGTCGAGCCCGAGTGCGACTCCGCCGTGCGGCGGCGCGCCGAAGCTGAAAGCTTTCAGTAAATGTCCAAACATCGACTTTTGCAGCTCCGCCGAAACGCCCAGCACCTCAAACATTTTCGCCTGCAACTCCTGCTCGTGAATACGGATGCTGCCGCCGCCGATTTCCACTCCGTTTAACACCACATCGTAAGCCTGCGCGCGCACGTGAGCGAAGTCACCGGCCGCAAGTTTTTCCAAATCCTCTGCGTGGGGGCGAGTGAAGGGATGATGCACAGCGTTCCATTTCTGGTCTTCGGAGGAATAGGCGACCAGCGGGAAATCGACGACCCAAAGGAAGTTCAGCTTTTCCTCGAAATTGTCGTGAAGGTGCGCCGGCAAAGCTTCTCCGGGCAGCACGCGGCCAGTCCGTTTTTGTCCGCGCTGCGTTTCCATGACGCGTAGTCGGATGCGGCCAAGGACTTCGCATGCGATTTCCCATTTGTCCGCGCCGAACAAAACCAGGTCACCTTCCTCGATCGCGAGCCGCTCGGTCAGCGCGGCTTTTTCCGCATCGGTGAAAAACTTCACGATGGGCGATTTCCATTCCCCATTCTCGACTTTGATGAATGCGAGACCTTTCGCGCCGAATGTTTTTGCCGTTTCGGTCAGCTCCTCGATTTGTCCGGTGGTGATGCTGGCAAATTGTTTCGCGTTGATCGCCTTCACCACTCCGCCCACATCGAGTGCGCCGCGAAAAACTTTGAACCCGCTCTGCGCGAAGACGTCGCCGAGATCCGTGATTTCCATGCCGAAACGCGTGTCGGGCTTGTCGCTGCCGTAGCGGTTCAACGCCTCCGCGTATGTGAGCCGCGGAAACGGCGTCGGAATTTCCACGTCCTTCGTCGCTTTGAAAATGGCGCGCAGCAAACCCTCGACTAGCGCGTAAATATCCTCGGGCGTGACGAAGGAAGCCTCGATGTCGATCTGCGTAAACTCGGGCTGGCGGTCGGCGCGTAGGTCTTCGTCGCGGAAGCAGCGTGCGATTTGAAAATACTTGTCGAGGCCTGCGACCATCAACAGTTGTTTATACTGTTGCGGGGCTTGCGGCAGCGCGTAAAAACCGCCCGGCGTGAGTCGCGACGGCACGAGGAAATCGCGCGCTCCTTCCGGCGTGCTCTTGCTCAGGATCGGCGTCTCGATTTCCAGGAATCCGTGGTCGTCGAGAAAGTCGCGCGTGGTTTTCGTAAGCCGATGCCGCAGCTTCAGATTGCGCGCCATTCGCGCTCGGCGCAGGTCAAGGTAACGGTGCGTCAAACGCAGATCTTCGTTGCCAATCTCCTCGTCGATCGGGAAGGGCGGCACGCCGGCTTTGCTCAAGACCTCGAGCGCCGTCGCCACCACTTCGATGTCGCCCGTTAAAAGCTTGGTGTTCTCGGTGCCCGGCAATCGCGACGCGACGCGACCGGTGACTTTAATCACGTCCTCGCTGCGCAAAACATGCGCCGCCGCCGCGACGTCCGCATTTTCCTCGGGCCGAAAAACCACCTGCGTCATCCCCTCCCGATCGCGGAGGTCGATGAAAATGACGCCGCCGTGATCGCGGCGCGAATTAACCCAGCCGGCGAGAGAAACGGTGCTGCCGATGTCGGTTTGGCGAAGCTCATTGCAATGATGCGTGCGATACATGGAGCCGAGGATGTTAGCCGCTTTTCCCTGCGGTGCGAGGGGGAAAAAGCGCCTCGTGTTGCCGGCGGTCGACCCTTTACAAAAAAAATACCGCCCCCCGCGGCCGACTGGCCGCGAAGGGCGGATGTTCCCCCCAGAACAATTCAAAAAGCTGTGAGATAGATACGTCGGCCTTGGAAAATTGGCAACAAGTATTTTTAAATTATTTTAATATTAGCGACTTACCGCGCCTGTTCGCGCGTCGGTATTAAGGATTTTAATAGATTTAAGCTTTTTGAGTTCAGCGGATTGTGCCGGGGGACGCGCTTTATGAAGTTCACGCTTCCGTCGCTGCAAATTTTGCGACGAGTTCCGTGAGAACGACTTTTTCATCAAGCTGCGTCGTCACTATTTGCACATTTGCGCGGAGGCAGGCGTCTAAAAGAGCCCGCAGCGTCGGCGTGGAAAACCGATGCGCCTGCATCGCCGCAAGCCCGAGCGCGTAGCTGTTCACGGTGCCGTCTTTTTTCCGCGGCAAATGCTGCACAGAGCTTTCCGGCAATTGATTGAGAGCCGCCGAAAAGTGGAATGGCGCCTGCGGCGAACGCAGTTTGTGGCGTTGCATCAAATCTTTTGCCACGAGCAAATTCCGCACAGTCGGCACGATGGCGACGAGCAGGATGCCCACGGCATTTTCGCCTTGTTTGAGAAGTTGATCCACGAGCCCGAGCCCTTGCCGCACGTCGCGCCGCGCGAGCGCGTTGCCGAGTTCAAAAATCACGCCTGCGCGCGAAAGCGGCACAAGCATGCGGACGTCGTTCACTGTCGCTTCGCGACGTGCCGCGCCGAGATAGAGGTCGATTTTTTCTAGCTCGTTCTCGACCTGCCGCGTCTCCCCGCCAGTTAGCAGCGTGAACAACTCCAGCGCCTCGCCGCTCAGCCGCAAGCCGCGCTCCTTCGCGCGCCGCTCGCTGAACCCCGCCGCTTCGTCCTCCCACCCGCTGCGGCTTGCATCAATCTTGTCGAAAACCTGGAGGTTCGCGAGCTTGGCGAGCGTCTTGTAAAAGCTCCGGCGCTTGTCGACATCGATTGCGCTGAGCAAAAACTTCACGCCATCCGGCAAACCCGCCGCGAGGATTTTTTGTAACTGTTCCAGCGCTTGTAAAACAGTTTCCGACCGCCCCTTCACGTCATCGGCGAGAAAATTTGTGCTGCGGAGCCAGACCAATTTTTCCCCGCCAAAAAACGGAAGCGTGAGCAAAGCCTCGATCGTTTGATGGATGCGCGTCGCCGCCTGCTCCGCATTGTCGGCGCATCCGTCGATGACATCGCGGCCAAAGTCTCCGGCGGCAGACGGCGAAAGCTCTTCCGCCAGTGCCGATGCCGCGCGCTTGACCTCAGCTTCATCGGAACCCGCGATCGCGAAGAATGATCCCGCAGCGACTTTTGTTTTTTTTGCAACAGCCATTATTTGGAAAAGCGCTCGAATCTTTTAGTGAAGTCGTCGAAGTCCTTGACCTGGTCGCCGTAGATTTCCGTCGCCGCGTCTTGCAAACTTTTACCCGCGAGCACGGCATCGAAAAAACGGATGAACCGATCCTTCGGCAACTCCGTCATCATGAACCGCACCAGCTTTTCACCAGTCTCGTAGAGCTGCACCACCTGCAGCGTGTCCTGCGGATACTCGTCGATCTTCACGAGATCGTTTAAAGAAAGTTGCGCCATGTGCAGCGTTCGCTCGTGCCGCTTCACCGTCTGATTTTTGCGGCCGGCGACACTCGCGCTGCCCATGTATTCCGCGAAACCTTCGCTCAGCCAAACTGGCGGCCGCTGTCGCGGATAAAGTCGAGCGACCACAGCGTGCGTCGTTTCGTGTGCCAGCAAATGCGAGTCGAATTGCCCACCGGCATCTGCCTGGCGGACGCTGAGAAAAAGTTCGTCGCCGCGCGCGAAACTTGCCGCCCATTGCGGCTCCTTGGTCTGCGAGAGAAAATCCTTCCACTCGCGCTCATCCTCGAAAATAAACACATGCGATTTCCGCTGGTAGCGGTCCTTCGTCGCGCCGAGCGTCTTCGCGACAAACCAAAGATCGTATTCGATTTCGCGAGCGACTTTTTCCGCTTCCGTCACGCGGCGATAATGCAAAATGAAATTCTCCGTCTCCGCGTGTTTCCATTTTTCCGGATTGATGCTGAGCGCGATTTTTCCCTCCGGGCTCACGTTCGTGTTTGCGAGCTGATCCCATTTTTTTTCGACGAGGGGAATGTCGCGCGCGGGCTCCTCGGACGGCGTCGCAGCGCCATACGGGAAAGGCGTTCCCTTCGGCGCCGGCGTTCCAAACGGCCACTCGGCTCTCACCGACAGGCAGAGAAAAATTGCCGTGAGCGCGACGAAAACTTTAATTTTGCAGCGTC
Organism: uncultured Verrucomicrobiae bacterium; assembly: GCA_963836755.1. Lineage (GTDB taxonomy): Bacteria > Verrucomicrobiota > Verrucomicrobiia > Chthoniobacterales > Chthoniobacteraceae > JAJPJG01. Next base: position 1,166,765 of record CAWIKF010000002.1, read on the forward strand.
GTCCCATAATCTTTTGCGGCGTAAGTTTTGAACTCCGTCTCCAGCGCATCGATGCTGGTAAACCGCGCCCCATAAGCTTTCCAGAGCGCCGACTCGAACTTATTGCCCTTCGACATCGCATCGAAAAAGACGAGAAATTTTTCTTTGTCGGTGGCGGCGAGAAATTGCACCAACTTTTCAGACTCCATGTAAAAGGTCGCCACTTGTTTTACGTCCGTCGGATATGTCATCAAGTCCGTGAGCGTCTTCAATGGAAGAAAAGTTTCGGGCGCGATCGCCGCCGAGGCCGGCTTCGCCTCGTATCCGCGCGCCCGCTGAAAGCTCGCGTAGCCGCGGATCGAAACGTATTCCGCGTAGCCTTCGTCGAGCCAGAGCGGAATGCCGCTGCCAAAAAAACGATGCACCACGAGATGCGCCGTTTCATGCCCGAGCGTGCGGCCTTTGAATTTATATTCCGGATCGCGCTGGATGAACAAACTCCCGCCCGCATGAATCCCGCCGGTCCACGGATCGAGCTGCGCCTTTGTCTGAAACAGGCGCCAGTCGGCGGGATTTTCAAAAATGAAAATGTGGCATTTTCGCTCCCATTGCGACGTGTCGCGCTCGAGTTCTTCCGCGATGATCCGGTAGTAAAATTCTGCCTCGACCGAGACGGGCGTCGTGATAAATGAGTGCGTAAAGTGGTAAACGAAATTCGTCGTTTCCGCGTGTTTCCATTCGTCGGGATGAATCGACAGCGCGATCGTGCCGAGTGGCGTCAAACTTTGGTCGGAAAGTTTTTCAAACGGGACTTCCGTGAGTCCGTTGAGCCCGCGCTGATCATCGGAATTTTGCGCGGCGGCAGAAATTGCGAGCGAGACGGCGCACAAAAAGCGGGTGAAAAAGCGAGAAGACATGAAGCGGCAGTGCGAACTCAATTTACGCGGAGCATGGAAACGCGAAAGCGGCAGTGTCAAGAAGCACCGGCGAAGCGTTCGCTTGATTTTGTCTGCACGCGTGACACCATGACTTTGTGAAATTATTCACAACTTTGCTTCCATGAATCTCGCGCTCATCCCCGCTACTCTGCGCCCCATTTGTGACAAAGTCCTTGACGGCGAGCGAATCTCCGATGCGGACGCGCTCGCGCTTTATCGCTCGAACGACCTGAACGCGCTCGGCGCGATCGCGAACATCGTGCGCGAGCGGAAAAACGGAAACGTCGCGACCTACATTCTCAACCGCTACATCAACTATTCGAACCTCTGCATTCTTTCATGCCAGTTCTGCGCATTCGGCGCGCGGAAACGCGATGAGCACGCGTTTGCGTATTCCATTGACGAAATTGTTGGTGCCGTGCGCGACGGGCTGAGAGAGGGGATTACTGAAGTGCATATGGTCGGTGGGCTGCACCCGACTTTGCCGAAAGAATGGTATCTGGATTTGCTGACGAGCCTGCGCGCGCTCGATCCGGCGTTGAAAATCAAAGCCTTCACGGCTGTCGAAATCCGGCATCTGGCGCATCGTGTGTTTAAGCTTCCGTTGCGCGAGACGCTGGGGATTTTACGCGATGCGGGGCTCGCCGCGATCACCGGCGGCGGCGCGGAAATTTTCGACCAGGGCGTGCGCGACAAAATCTGCCGCGGCAAGGAGACAGCCGAAGAGTGGGCCGAGGTGCATCGGACTTGGCATCAAATGGGCGAGCGCAGCACGTGCACGATGCTTTACGGCCACATCGAAACGCTCGAGCAGCGCGTCGCGCATCTCCGTTTCCTGCGCGAGTTGCAGGATGAAACCGGCGGATTCACCGGCTTCATTCCGTTCGCTTTTGAGCCGGAGGGAGCCCGGCCCGAGCTTCGCCACATCCCACACGCATCGGCCTTTGAGGAACTGCGCAACCTCGCGGTCAGCAGAATTTTTCTCGATAACATCGGGCACATCACCGGCTATTGGGTCAGCCTCGGGTTGCCGCTCGCCGCGCTGTCGCTGAATTACGGCGTCGATGATTTGCACGGGACGATCGTTGTGGAAAAAATCTTCCATATGGCTGGTGCGACGACGCCGCAGCGCCAGCGCGTCTCCGCGCTCGAAAAAGCAATCCGCGAATCGGGCCGCGAACCGATGCAGCGCGATAGTTACTACCAGCGCGTCGCCGGCAGTTCCCCCAAACCCTCGCGTCAGGCCGAGCTCGCCTGCGCGTGAGTTCGTATGCCTCGCTGGAAAAGTTGCGGATCGGCTGCGTTTCTTATCTCAACGCACGGCCGCTGATTCACTGCTGTCACGGCAGCGTGGTTTTTGATCACCCGTCGCGGCTGGCGGAAATGCTTTCGCACGGCCATCTCGACGTCGCGCTCGTGCCTGTTTTTACGGCATTCAAAATTCCCGACTCGTTGATCGTGGATGGAGTCGCCATCGCGTCACTCGGTCCGGTTTTCAGCGTCTTCATGGCATACAACGGCGATTTAACGGACGTAAAATCCGTATCGCTCGATCCCGCCTCGCGCACGTCGTGTCATTTGCTGCAATGTCTGCTCGCGGAGTTCCACGACTTGCGTCCAAAATATTCCTCATCGGAGGAAGCCGATGCGCATTTGCTGATCGGCAATCAGGCGATCGAGTTTCGGCAGAAACATAGCGACGCCTTCCGCTACCTCGATCTCGGTGAAGAATGGACGCGCTGCACGGGACTGCCGTTCGTTTTCGCCGTTTGGTTGCTGCGGCCGGGATTGGAGCAGCCGCTGGAAATTGCGGATTCGCTGCGCAGATTGAAACGCGACGGGCTCTGCCGGCTTGACGAAGTGATCGAAACGCAGCGCGATTTTCCGCCGGATTTAGCGGCGCATTATCTGCGGGAAAATATTCGCTTTGAACTTGGCGACGCTGAAAAAGCTGGTCTCGAACGTTTTCGCGAACTGCTGGCGAAATACGGTTTCATCGGATCAGACGCCGCGACGCTTCGTTGGGTTTGAAGTTCAACCCGGCAGCGGATAACGCTCTGTTAACGATTTGACCTGTTGTCGAATATTTGACAACGCATTCGTATCGCCGCCGCTCTTCAAAGCCGCATCGATGTGATCCGCGATCTCCATCATCTCCTCCTCCTTCATGCCTCGCGTGGTCACGGCAGGCGTGCCGAGGCGGATGCCACCGCCTTTAAAAACGGAAACGGTGTCGAACGGAATGCTGTTTTTATTCACGGTGATGCCAGCGTGATCGAGCAGGTCCGACGCGTCCTTGCCGGTGATTCCCTGCGGGCGCAAGTCGACGAGCATGAGATGGTTTTCAGTGCCGCCGCTCACGAGACGGTAGCCGTGATGTGCGAGGCGTGCGGCGAGCGCTTTTGCATTTTGCACGATCTGCCGCTGATACGCGCCAAAGCCCGGCTGGAGGGCTTCGTGAAAGCAAACAGCCTTTGCCGCGATCACGTGCATGAGCGGTCCGCCCTGAATGCCGGGGAATGTCTGCGAGTCGATGCCTTTCGCATATTTTTCCTGGCAGATGATGATGCCGCCGCGCGGGCCGCGCAGACTTTTGTGCGTGGTGCTAGTGACGAAATCCGCGATCGGCACGGGGCTCGGATGAACGCCCGCGGCGACGAGGCCGGCGATGTGCGCCATGTCGACAAAAAGCATCGCGCCGACGCTGTCCGCGATTTGTTTCATGCGCGCAAAATTGATGATGCGCGGATACGCCGATGCGCCGGCGGTGATCATTTTTGGGCGAAAATCTTCGGCATGTTTTGCGAGCGCGTCGTAGTCGATGCGTTCGTCGTTCGGGCTGACGCCGTAATGCGAGACCTCGAAAAAGCGGCCGCTGAAATTTGCCTTGTTGCCGTGCGTCAGGTGGCCGCCGTGCGAAAGATCCATCGTCAGAATTTTGTCGCCGATCTCGAGCACGCTGAAATAGACGGCCATGTTTGCCTGCGAGCCGCTGTGCGGCTGGACGTTCACGTGATCGCCGCCGAAAAGTTTTTTCGCACGATCGATCGCGAGTTGCTCGACGACATCCACATTTTCACAACCGCCATACCAGCGTTTGCCGGGATAACCCTCGGCGTATTTGTTCGTCAAACATGAACCTTGCGCCTCCATAACCGCGCGACTCACAAAGTTTTCGCTCGCGATCAACTCGATGTTTTCAAATTGCCGCTTCGCCTCCGCATCAATCGCGGCGGCGATTTCCGGATCGACTTCCGCGAGCGCGGCGCGCGAGTAATTTGGCACGCCGAGATGCTCGAGTTTGTCCACGCGCTCCGCGTGGCGTCCGCCGTCAAAGCTCGTCTGTAAATACGCGTCCACGATCCGTCGCGCCTGATCCTCGCCCACCTCTTTCGCGGCGAGGCAGAGGACGTTGGAATTATTATGCTGACGCGTCACACGCGCGTCTTCTTCGCGGCTGACGAGCGCGGCGCGGATTTGCGGATAGCGGTTCGCGGCGATGCTCATGCCGACGCCGCTTTTACAAAAAAGAATGCCGTAATCGTAGCGGTTCGCGATGATCTCGCGGCAGACGGCGTCGGCGTAATCGGGATAATCGACCGACGCTTCCGAAAAAGTTCCGAAGTCGGAAACGACGAAACCTTTGCCGCCGAGATATGCCTGGATTTTGCGTTTCAATTCCACGCCGCCATGGTCCGCGCCGAGCGCGATGCGGAGCGGTTTGGTGGCGCTGGCGAGAGGTGGAGTGTTCATGGTTTTTGGTTTGGATTGATCGATGAAGTCGAGCACGGCAGGCAGCGCTTTTCGCAGCACGTCGCGGCATTGAAAATAGGCGTCGAGGCCGAGGCCGATCGGATCGGGAATATCGAGCGAGAACCGCGCGAGCTGCTCGTCAAATTCGCACACGAGATACGTCTTTTCCGCCGCATCGGGAAAAAGCATGTGAATCGTGTCGAGATGCGCGCGCGTCATCGCGAAAAGAAAAGTCGCGCGACGAGCGATCTCGTCGGTAAGCGGCTGGCTGCGGATGCGCGAAATATCGACGCTCCACGGCCGCAGCACCTCCAGCGCATGCGTGCTCGGCGGCTGACCATAACCGGCGCCGACGCCCGCCGACGAAATTTCGAAATCGTCGCGGTCGCTCGTCAGCTTTCGGAAAAGCCCTTCCGCCATCGGGCTGCGGCAGATGTTTCCCGTGCAAACGAAGACGATGTTTTTGCGCTCGGCCATTTTGTGCGAGAGACCATGCACGGGAAAGCGGGCGCGGGCAAGCCAACGTGCGCCACATCCGCGCTTGAGGTGCGGCTGCCGCGCGGCTACCTTCGGCAGCTTGGAACTGGCCGTTTTGATCGACAAAAAAATCGAGCCGCTCTACCGATTCGCGCTCCTCCTCACCGGCAACGCATCGGCGGCGGAACGCGCGCTGCTCGCCGTCTGCTCCGAAAGTGCGCATCACGTGGATGCCTTCCGAACCGAAGCCAGCGGTATCGCCTTTCTTGTTTCAAAACTCCGCACCCGTTGCGTGAAAAACTCCGTCAATCCGACGGACATCCCTGCGGAACAAAGTTCCGTCGCCACGAAATTTCATGCGCTGCCGGAGCCGGGTCGCAGCGCGCTGGCGCTGTTTTATCTCGGGATTTTTAGCGCGACGGAGATCGCGGCGATGCTGAATTTTACCCTCGAGGAACTTTCCGGTGCGCTTGGCGATGCGCGCGACCGACTGCTCGCCGCATGAACGCACAGTCCGCCGAGATTTTTCTCCGCTGTCACCGCTCCGGAGCGCGCAACGAAGATTCGCGGATTCAAAAAGCTCTGAAGGTCGTGGCGCGCGACGAAACACTGAAAGCGCGACTCGCCGCACAGGCCGCACTCGACGAACATTATGAGCGCGAAATTGCCGCGCTCCATGTCCCGGGCGATCTCGCGGAAAAACTCGATGCCTGTGTCCCTGCGGGCGAACGCGCACCCGTCGATTGGCGCGGCGCATTTCGCCAGCCGGTTTTTCTCGCGATTTTCGCGGGAATTTTGTTCGTCGTCGGCTGGGGCGCTTATTTCGGGTGGAATCGCATGCAAAGTTTTCCTGGCAAGGAAAACGTGACGCGCCTGGTCGAAATCAACGACGCCATGAGCGGGATGGAACTCGAGCCAAAATCCGCACAGCTCGGCAGCCTCGAGGATTGGCTGTTTTCAAAATACGGATTCGAGGACTTTTACGTTCCGCCAACGCTGGGCGCGTTCAAAACGGTTGGTGCTCGTGTGTTCAAACAAGATGGGGATCCCGTCGCGCAGTTCGCGGTCGAGCAAAACAACATGATTTGCTATATGTTTCACGCCGACGATTTAGGCGTGCATCTCGATCCGCAGGACAAATGGCGGGTTTTCGTCGACGATGATTGGGTTGCCGCGTTGCAACAACATGACGACAGTTGTTTTATGATCGCTTTCCGCGGAACGCGGGAGGAAATGGACAAATTCCTCGCGACGCTCCGCTAGCTTCCGCGTTTCCGATTCTCCTCTGAACAATCATGGCGTGCGAGTCGGAGTCGCGATCGATGTTGAGTCTACCGCGACAGCACGCCGCACAGGCACGTTGTCGGGAATGACCGCCGCTTGTTCAGCAATCCTCGCAGGAGCAGCATCCGAGACAGGGATCGCCCGCATCACAGGAACATCTTGTTCAGCCGCGGCAGGAATCGGGTATGCGAGCACCGCAGGATTTGCGCGGGGCGATTTGCCTTTCGATGAAACCTTCGTCGCTGCGAGAACAGGCACGTCAACAACCGGTTCACGAAACCGTTGCAAGTCTGCCGCGCGGCCACTCTCCAAGCCTCCGATGTCAAAAAGCAGTTGCGCCTTTGCATCAGCGCCGACCACTTCTGCGCGATCTTTCATTTGCTGAATCCGCTCCGCCAACGCGGCATCTTCGCGATTCACCGCATCCTTATTTTCGCGCGATGGATTGAGCCGATACAGGTCGACCGCGTGACGCAACCTTTCGCAGCTGCAGTTTTGTGTGAAAAGCTTTTCCGATTTAGCGTCTGGCTTGTGGCAACCGGTGAACCACAATCCGTTGCACGCCGCGAAAAAAATAAGTGCAGGCATTGGTGCGCGCATCTTTTCAGGCAACATAACGCCTGTTTCACTCTTGTCGCGGTGAAAGTGCGCCGCTGACTGCGTCAGACTCAGGGCGAATCTGTTACTTTTTCGACGCGCAGGCCGCAGATTCAACAAGCGCTTTAGCGCATCTTGCCGCCGAAAACCGCCTCGTCACCGAGCTCTTCTTCGATGCGCAAAAGTTGATTGTATTTCGCAACCCGATCGGTGCGGCAGAGGCTTCCGGTCTTGATCTGGCCGGCATTCGTCGCCACGGCGATGTCGGCAATCGTGGTGTCCTCGGTTTCGCCGGAGCGGTGTGAGATGACTGCGGTGTAGCCGTTTTCCTTCGCGAGTTCGATCGCGTCAAAAGTTTCCGTCAAGGTTCCGATCTGGTTGACCTTCACGAGAATCGAATTCGCGACGCCGCGCTCGATTCCTTTGCGCAAAAACTCGACGTTCGTGACAAACAAATCGTCGCCAACGAGCTGAACTTTGTCGCCGAGCGCATCGGTCATCAATTTCCAACCGTCCCAATCGTTCTCCGCAAATCCGTCTTCGATGCTGATGATCGGATATTTTGCGCAAAGGCGACGGTAAACTTCCACCATCTCGGCCGGCGTGTGACGCGATTGATCGGATTTTTTAAAAACGTATTGGCCGCTGTCCGCGTCGAAAAATTCACTCGAGGCGGGATCTAGCGCGATGAAAATATCCTCGCCAAACTTGAAGCCGGCTTTTTTCACGGCCGCAGCGATCGTATCGAGCGCATCATCCGCGCCATTGAGTTTCGGCGCGAAGCCGCCTTCGTCGCCGATGGCGGTGGACAGTCCGCGATCTTTTAACACGCTTTTTAACGCGTGAAAAACTTCCGTGCCGTAGCGCAGCGCTTCCGCGAACGTCGGCGCGCCTTTGGGCATGATCATGAATTCCTGGAAATCGATCGGCGCATCGCTGTGTGCGCCGCCGTTGAGAATGTTCATCATCGGCACCGGCAAAACTTTTGCGTTCGGGCCGCCGAGATATTTGAAAAGCGGCACGCCAAGCTGCGCGGCCGCCGCATGCGCGGTCGCGAGCGAGACGCCGAGCAACGCATTGGCGCCGAGCTTTGCTTTGTTCGGTGTGCCGTCGAGCGCGATCATCATTTTGTCCACGCCGACCTGGTCGAGCGCGTCCATGCCTGCGAGTTCTGGCGCGATGGTGTTTTGCACGCTCGCCACGGCTTTCGTGACTCCTTTGCCAGACCAGCGATCTTTGACGCCATCGCGCAATTCCCACGCTTCGTGCTCGCCGGTGCTCGCGCCGCTGGGCACGGCCGCGCGACCGATCGCACCGCCCGCGAGCTCGACATCGACTTCGATCGTGGGGTTGCCGCGTGAGTCGAGAATCTGCCGCGCGCGAATTTCAGAAATGGCTGTGAGTGACATAAATTTTGGCGCGCAAGCTAGCAGAGCTCGCGGCGCGGCGTCCCGTTTTTTCTGCGGAAACTACTCGCGCTGGTATTCGAAAAATCCGTGCTCTTTGATGACCTGCGCGACACCGCCCGGCACCATTGTCTCCCATGAATTGTCGCCGGTTTTTATTTTCTGAAGCACGTCGCGCGAAAAAATCGGCAGGGCTTGCGGGTCGTAATTATCGAGCGCGACGATGCCGTCGCGGCCGACAAGGTAATTGTAAAGCGGCCGCAGCTCATCGGACATCGGGAGATTTTCGACGGTCGTGAGCTGGCCGCTGGCTTGGTCGCGCAACGGATAGACGTAGAGCTTGAGGTCGTTTTTAAAAAGGCGCCCGAACGATTCGAGAATGCCGCCATCGAGCTGCGTGTAATATTTTTCGTCGAACAATTCCACGAGGCTCGCCGCGCCGAGCGTGATCGCGATTTTGTTTTTCGTGTAGCGCGCGAGATAGGCGGCGAGGCGGTAATACTGAAAATAATTCGAAATCAAAACCGTCATCCCGCACGCCGCGAGCACGTCCGCGCGCGCGAGAAAATCGCGATGGTCGAGCTTGCCGGTCGCGAGCAGATTTTTCATCGTAATTTCCATCAACTGGACGACCTGGCCTTCCTCGACGCCGGGCATTTTCGTAAATTTTTCGTGCGCGCATCGGAGCATGTCGATGTTGACATTGCAGACGGGCCGGAAGCTGCCGCGCTCCACGAGGATCGGCTTTTTGTGCAGCACTTCGGACGGTTGTAAAACAGAGCCATCGGCTGCGAACATCGCCGCGTTGCTCAGGCCGAGCTGCACGAGAGTCAGGCTCATGATCCGGTTGTCGACGTGCCGGAACTCGATGCCGGAAAACTCGATCATGTCGATTTCGATGCGCGCCGTGGAGAGATTATCGAGCAGCGATTCCATCAGCTTGTCCGGCTCGTGATGATGGAAAAACGCGCCGTAAAGCAGGTTCACGCCGACGATGCCAAGAGCTTCCTGCTGCAACGCAGCCTCCGTATCGAGCATCCGCACGTGGAGCAAAATCTGGCTGTCTTCATCGCGCGGATGCGCTTGAAATTTCACGCCCATCCAGCCGTGGCATTCGTTGGTGCCCTCGTAATTTCGCGCTGAGACCGTGTCGGCAAATGCGAAAAAAGCCGTCGTGTTGCCGCGGCTGTCTCGCAGCCGATTCATGTTCAGGCCGTGCTCGTAATCGAGCATGCTTTCGAGCCGCTCCCGGCAGACATAGCGTTTTCCTTTGCCGTAAATCGCGTCGCTTACCGTCATATCGTAAGCGGAAATACTTTTCGCGATCGTGCCCGAGCCGCCGCCGACGCGGAAAAACCAGCGCACCACTTCCTGGCCCGCACCGATCTCGGCGAACGTGCCGTAGCGGCGCTTGTCGAGGTTGACCTTCAGCGCCTTCCAATGCGTATCCAGCGTATCAGCGACCGTGTTCGTCATGACCATTTGCGGAAAATGCCAAGACCGCGCCAGAAGCGCGAATGAAAATTTTTTGCGAAAAAAAGCGCGCTCAGCCTTCCACGCTGACGGGCTCCGGCGTGATTTGCGCCTGTTTGATCTCGAGAATTTCCACCCGACGCGGCGTGCTGAGTTCTGTCGGCAGATCGATAATTTCGCCGACTTTGTGGCCGAGCAGCGCCTGGCCGATCGCGGTCAGATACGAGAGAATGCCGCTGTCCGGATCGCTGTCCCACGCGCCGAGCAAAGTGTAAACTTCGCTCTCGCCCGAATCGACATTCTTTAAACAGACCGTTGTCCCGATGGAAACCTGCGTGGTGTCCGGATTTTCGAAATTCGTCCCGCGCGCGCGCGAAAGGCCCTGCTCCATTTCGGACTTCCGGCGCATCAGCACGCGCTGCATTTCCTTCGCCGCCTTGAATTCAAAATTCTCGCGCAGATCGCCGTAGCTGCGCGCGATGGAAATCTCCTTGGTGTTCTCCGGAATCTTTTTCGTGATCAACTCCTCGTATTCGTCCTTCCGCTTCTCGAGGCTCGACCACGAGACGATCAGCGCCTCCTGCTTCTCGCTCGTCTCGCCCGTGAGCAGTGATTCGAGCTCGGGATGATTTCGAATGATTCTGCCAAAGAGCGACCGTTTATTTAACTCCTCGAAAACCGGCGTCAGCATCAGCTTTCGCATCGAATCGCGCAGCACGCTCGGCTCCGCGCCATCGAGCAAATCGGGTAAAAGTTCGCGATCTTCGACGAGCAGATCGTGCAATTTCCCGCCGCGCTTGATCTCGCTGAATTGATCGCGCTCCAGCGCTGCGAGGATGGCTCCGAAAACCTGCGGCGTGACGAGATCGCCGAACGCGCCGGTGTTGCGTTCCTTGCACAGCCAGTAAAGCACTTCTGTCGTGACCGAATGCTCGCTGATCCAGCGGTCAAGCGCGCGACGCAGCTCCTCGTGTTTGCCCTGCTCCTGCAACAGCCGCCCGATTTCTGCGACCACGCGGACGCCGCTGCGAAGCATCAGCGCCAGCGCGCGCACGGCCCAGCCCTCGCCGAATGCCGCGGGCAAATCTCCCAGCACGCGCTTCTGTTTCGCTGCCGGGATTTCGGGTAAAATTTCGCTCAGCCGGCGATCTTCGTCCTGCATCAATTGCGCGAGCGTGATCGCATCCGCGCCACGGGAAAGGTTTGCTTTTTGGCAAATTTCATCGCGCGCAATCACGAGTTCAAATGCCTGCGCGCTGTTGAGCTTTTGGCTTTTGCGCGCGGCATTTTCGATTGTTAAAACAACTGGCTGCAAATGTGCGGCGTCGCCAAACGCGTCAAGGTTCTTGATGATCTGGTCAAGCGCCGCCAGCTGATCCTTGAGCCGGCGCGCCTCGGAGAATTTCGCGAGCAATTCATCGCCGCGCGCCACGGCTTCCTCGCGAAGCTCGATCGGCTCATTTTTTTTCGACGGCAAGCTGAAGTGGCCATCTTTTTTCAAAGTCTTCTTCGTCGCTTCCCACCAGCGTTTGAAGTCCGCCTCGTTCATCACTTCCGGCATGAGCGACTGCGCGATTTGGTCCTGCGTCGCCTTGCCGCCGTAGCTTTGCAAAATCTGCCGCACGAGCTCGACCGGCTCACTTTTCGCGGCAACTTTGACGCCGTCGAGATCGGTGACTTTGCGCGCGAGAATGTGCGAATCCGCAATCGGCTGCAGCGATTCCGCTGCATAAGCGAGCTGCATCGTGTGGGCTTTTTTCGTTTTAAAATCGATCGTCATTTGGCTGACGAGAAAGTTGACCGATTCGACGCGGCCAAAGCCCCAGCTTTTGTGCATGCAGTAAGAGCCGGGCGTGAGTTTTTCCAGCGTCTCACCGGCTTGTTTCGTGAGTTTGCCGGCATCGACGGCTTTTTGAATTTCGGCATCCATAGAAGCGGTGAAGATAGGAGAGCGGCAGCGCGCGGCCAAGGGGAATTTGTCACGGCGCCGCGCGTGATTTGCACTTTACTCGGCATGCAGCGCGCTCGAATCTCGCTTCTCATGATCAGCTCTCCAACGCTCGACGAGCTCCTCGCGCGCATCCCGGCGCTGCGCATTTGCGGGCAGGAAATCTCGGACGCATTCGAGTTGCTGCACTCGTCGCTGCTCGCCGGCGGCAAGCTGCTGTTGTGCGGAAACGGCGGCAGCGCAGCCGACGCGGAGCATTGGGCGGGCGAGCTGCTCAAGGGCTTCATGCATCCGCGGAAGCTCTCGGCGGAAGAGGCGAAAAATTTACCCGATGGCTTGCGAAAGGGCCTGCAATGGGCGCTGCCGGCCATTCCGCTCACCGGCTTTCCGTCGCTCAGCAGCGCATTTGCCAATGACGTCAAACCGGAATTCGTCTTCGCGCAGCTCGTCTGGGCATTGGGAAAAAAAGACGACGTCCTCATTGCCATCAGCACTTCCGGCTCCTCCGCAAACGTCTGCCACGCGGCTGAGACCGCGCGCGCTCTCGGCGTGCGCGTGCTCGCGCTCACCGGCGAAACCGGGGGGAAATTGCGCGCGCTTTCCGATGTTTGCATCAGTGCTCCCAGCAGATCGACACCACTCGTGCAGGAATTTCATCTGCCCATCTATCATTGTCTTTCCATCATGCTCGAAAATGCATGGGCGGAAATTCACGGGTGACATTTTCCGCTCCGGAACTTTGGCGGCAATGCTCGGGGGGGGACTCGAACCCCCATGCCTTGCGGCATGCGCCCCTCAAACGCACGTGTCTGCCATTTCACCACCCGAGCAACTTTTCCGCAAAGAGAGCGTATGTTTAGCATGGCAAGGGTGACCTGCAAGCGTTCTTTTTCCTTCCAAAGAAGCCGCGCGAACCATAGTGATGCGCGCATGCTTTTACGCCTGTGCCTCATTTTTTTTGTAACGCTGGCGCTCGCCTCGTGCAGCAATCCTGAACACAAAAAAAAGCCGAAAAAGCCGCCGGAGCCGTCGATGAAAGATGCCAGTAGCGACGTCTCGTTTCAGTCTTTTCTAGGACAACTGCGCGTAGCTGTGGCCAATCACGATGTGCGAATGATCGCCTCGATGATGACTTCGAATTTCGGTTACCGACTCGATCCGCCCGGCGAAGGCGAAGGTGTGTTTCAATATTGGGACGACAAAGGAGTTTGGCCCGAGTTAAAGCTCGTGCTGCGCGATAGTTTTGTGCCGAAAGGGAATTACATGGTTTCGCCGAAACAGTTCGCCACCGATCCGAATTATCATGGCTATCGCGCGGGCATAGCTTTGGTTGGGGGGAGTTGGAAGTTTGCTTACTTTGTCACCGACTAGATGGGATCGCTGGATCCGATCGCCTACGGCTTACCGCACCGCGCGCCGTTCATTTTTGTCGATGAGGTTCGCGAAATTCAACCCGGTGTCGCCGCGACCTGCGTCAAATTTTTCTCTGCCGACGAGCCTTTTTTTGCAGGTCACTTCCCGGGCCAGCCGCTTGTTCCCGGCGTGATCCTGGCCGAAGCAATGGCGCAAACGGCGGGAATTGCCGCAGGTCAGAAAGGCCGGTCGTTCCGGCTTTCCGCGATCAAGCAGATGAAATTTCTGCATCCAGTCCTTCCCGAGAGCAGCGTCATTTTTACAGCGGAAAAAATGGCCGAGTCGGGAACGCTGCAACAATTTCGCGCGAGCGCTTCCGTGGAAGAGCGATTGGTCGCGGAAGGTGTGCTCGTCCTAGCTGAAGCTAGTCTTTGAGCTGGTCGATGCCGGAGAAGTCGTAGATTTTTCCCCAAGAGCCGCTGGCAAAGATCGGGCACTCCTTTTGCCAAGGCTGCAAGGAATCGGGATAATGTTCCTGCTCTCGCGAACCCCAAAAGAGATAGCGGACGTGCAACGCGCGCACCGTTGCGCGCCATGAAGTTTCACCGTCCATTAACGCCTCGAGCTCCGCAAGGCGCGGCTTGTAGTCGATGCCATGGCTGAACAAGTGGCCGTCATAGCCTTCCACCAATTTGTGGCCGCATAAAAGCAATGGATGATTGTAGGTGGGATAAGCCGCCAAGGTTTCGTCAACGTTGATTCGCTGGGTTGCGTGAATGACTCCATCCAATTCGGATCGAGTCGCCAGCACATAATCGGAGTGCGGCCGACCCATCCCGGCACATAGGGAAATAAATCCGGAGAAAAATAGAAGAAAGCAAGACAAGGCTTTGCAAGCCAACGGCAGCTTTCCAATGACGATCTCCCAAAGAAATGGGAGAAGGATAAGGTAGCACCAAATCATCACCTTGGTGTTGTCCCAATCCCAAGGCGCGAGCATCACAAAACAGGAACAAAGGAATATAGCTACGCTTGGAATAACGAACGCCGCCGCCGCGCGAGCTTCGCAAGAAACTTGGCATTTTTTTACGATGAGGTAGACCAAAACACCTACCAGAAGCGGAAGCACGCCAAAGTTCATGAACCAGAATGGGAGGAATGCTTCCTTTCCTTGCATCCAGCCCGCAGTGAGATGAATGACTCGACTCATACTCGTTGAGTCAGGTCGAAATAAACCTGTCACAAGACTTACAAAAAATGTAGCCGGGACAAGTGCGCTAGCTAGTAGCATTGCAGCCCCTTTTCGGCTCATTCCCGCATCTGTTACAGCCCAGACTGCCAGCAAGATACCGAGAACTAAAAACGTGTGCACGTGGAAGAGCGGAAGCGTCGAAAAAACCAGCAGCTCTATTGTAAAAGGCAGCTTGTAGTTTTGCCCGCCGGGCTTGAACCATTTCTCGCGCCAGCTGGCGAGCAGCACAAGACCCGCAGGGAGCGCGTAAAGCAAACCCCGCTGTGTCACGAACATAGATAGCGGAATACTTTTCCAAGCCATGGCATCATCGTAGTCGGCGATGCGGAAGCGCTTGAAAAATAACCAGCCGGCAAGGCCGCCGTTGAACAAAAATCCGGCGATCGCAAAAGACTTTCCCCAACGCCAAAGAGCCATTCCGGTGAGAAGGCCGCACACGAGGCCAGCCCAAATCAAACTGCGGTCCACACTCATGCCCATGAGGACTAACAGCGCGTTGAACAAATCCATTCCCAGCGGATAATGAAGCGGAATGCCGGCAAATATCGGATTATCAGGCCAAAACTTCGCGCCCTTCGCGAGATAGTTGATGTAGGTGATATGTAGCGATAAGTCTCCGAGGTTGTTGGAAGTAAGAAAGCGGATCTCATCGTCGCTGAAGTAGATGAGCCAGCAAAACGCTTTCAAGGTGAACAAACAAAAGACGGCGAGAACGAAGGTGTCCCAGAGCGTCAGTTTCAATTGCAAAATCTTCGGTCGCCGGACGCTTCCCATTCCGGCAAGCGCGCCAACGAGCAGCGCTGCCGCCGCGTTCGCGTGCGTCAACCGGCCTTCAATGATGGCAAGCAGCACGGAGCAAACCGTCGAGCTACAAATCGCCACGAGTAGGGGAACCAGCATCGGCAAACCCTAGAACAAAGCTACGTCAGGCGTAAATCCTGGCTTGCGCGTGGGAAAAAGACTGCCGAAACGCTTTACGTTGAAGTATAACTTCGAACGCTCCTGTGAGGAGCGCAGCCTGATTGTTTCGGTGAAGTAAGTGTCGTGAAGAGACTTCTCGACTTCTTCGACGCGAGAGTCCTCCACGATCAGGCAGTCAGCATCGAAGTGATCAGGCTTGCGGTCGTCGTCATAGTATCCAACGTGCGTAAAATCTCCCAGCAGCCACGGTAGCGGGTGGTAGCTGGAGAGAATGATGTGGATATCCATGTGGTAGTTCTCCGGGTTCCGTGTGGCGAGTTGGTTCAACGGATTCACCATCTTGTAAACATCCTTTAGCGTTTGAACATAGACATACGGTTCGCGGTCGTCTGTGTAGCGAAAAAAGTTGAGCCTGATCGTCCAGACAAGACTTCCGCAAAGAAGTATTGAGACTAGTGCGATGGTGGCACGCGGAAGTCGCCTCAAAAGTTTGTCCGCGAGATGGGCGAACACAAAGAAGAACGGCCACAGCAACGAAATGATACACCACGGCGTTTTATACGGAATGATGCTGTAAGCGGTCAATGCTCCGCAGCCGTAGATCGCGATGAAGCGAAACAACCGGTCAGTGCGTGGCAGGATGAAGTAAAAGCTCCCGATTACGGCAGCGACCGTAGTCCATTCATAACGCACGATCAGCGGGTAAAACCAGTAGTAGAGAGCTTTCTCGTGGCCGTTTCCTTTTTCGCCAGTATGAAACCACTCGACGTAGGTTTGGAAGAGTCCGCGCAATGACTTGAAATCCAAAAAAGCTCCCGAATAGAAGAATAGAATGAGCACGAGTAACGTAATGAAACTCAGGCATAGGTCGCGGCCTGACCATCGTTGCGGCACGGCCGGTGCTGCGTTTTCGGAAGGTGAAACTTTTTCCAGCAGGCATAGGCAGATCGCGGCAAGGATGAACGACGCAAGGTGGATGATGTAGGTCTCCTTTGTGAGAATCATTCCGGCAATTCCCAACATCAGGCACCAGAGGTAAGCTTTGGTCCCAAGTCGCCACATTCCGACAACTCCGAACAAAGTAAGGATCAGAAAAAATACCAACCAGGATTCGTGAATGGCGTAGCGTCCGTAGAAGACTGCGCCGGGCGACACGGCCATCGCGAGTGCAGCCAACTCACTCGCGCGGCGTCCTGTAAAAGGCTCGAAAAGAAGCAAGAGATAAACCGTTGCGAAACTTACCATCGCAAGCGGCAGTCTTAGTGCCCATAGGTTTCGCCCCAGCAGTGTCTGTGAAATGAAAAGAACGTAGAAGTGAAGCGGTCCGTGGTAGTTGGTTGGATCGTAATGGTAGTAGCCAGTCCTTGTCATCTGATCGACGAACCAGCCGTTGACACCTTCATCGAAGTGCGGTGGCTTGATCGCGAGAAGGAGCACGCGCAAAATCAGCGCGAGGCTGAGGATCGCGAGCGTAGTCCAACGGATTTTTGGAATGGACATGCGCGAATTCTTAAAGCATCCCGCCAGCATGTCCGCCGCCAGTCCGCCCCGCCTCTCGATCGTGGTGCCCGCTTTCAATGAGGCGAAAAGACTGCCGCAAAGCCTCGCGCGGATGATTGACTTTTTCTCGGGCTTTGCTTTTTCGCATGAGGTTCTGGTTGTGGTCGAGCATGGCCGCGATGGGACGCTGGAATTAGCTGCGGAGTTGTTGGCGAAACAAGAGAATTTTCGCGTAATTGACAACCGAGTGCAGCGCGGAAAAGGCTTTGCGGTCCGCTCCGGAATGCTGCAGGCGCGCGGCGACTTTGTGTTTTATATGGATGCGGATTTGAGCGTGCCGCTCGAGGAAGTCGAAAGATTCATCGAGCATTTTGATGCGCATCCCGAGCACGATTTGGTGGTCGGGAATCGCCAGCATGCATTGAGTCGGATCGAGAGACGGCAAACGCCTTTGCGCGAGAAAATGGGGCAAATTTTCAATCGCGTCTTGCGCGCGGTTCTGCGGATCGAATGGCGGGACACGCAATGCGGTTTCAAAGCTTTTCGCGCAGAGGCTTCGCGTGAAATTTTCGCGCGGCAAACTCTCGACGGTTTCGCTTTTGACGTCGAGGTGCTGCTGCTCGCGCAGGCGCTCGGCTACGGCATCGCAGATCTGCCGGTGCGCTGGATCAATTCACCGGAAAGCCGCGTCAATATTTTCCGCGACAGCGCGCAGATGCTGTGGGATGTCGTGCACATCCGCTCGCGCGTGCGCCGAAGCCTGCGTGCGCTTCCGCCGCCGCGCGCGGCACGCGGGGAAATTGCTGGCGCGTCTCGCGATGCCTGCTAGAACGGCGCGCATGCGATTGCTTGTTACAGGCGGCTGCGGCTTTATCGGCAGCAATTTTATCCGCTACATTTTGCAGCATTACGCTCCGGCGTTTGTCTCGAATGTGGATGCGCTGACGTATGCGGGAAATATCTCCAACGTCGCGGGGCTGAACGAAACCTACGGCGAGCGCTACGAATTTTTCCAGGCCGACATCGCGAATGCCGATCAAATCGATGCGCTGATGAGCAAGCATCAGTTTTTCGGAGTCGTAAATTTCGCCGCCGAATCGCATGTCGATCGCAGCATTAATTCCCCGCAAAATTTTGTGCACACGAATGTCGTCGGCACCAGCGTGCTGCTCGATTGCGCGCGCCGCCACAAGGTCCGTCGCTTCATGCAAATTTCCACGGATGAAGTTTACGGCTCGCTCGGGCCTGAGGGAAAATTCACCGAGGAGTCGCCCATCGCACCGAGTTCGCCTTATTCCGCGAGCAAGGCTGGCGCGGATTTGCTGGCGCTGGCGCATCACAAAACCTACGGCCTCGAGGTTGTGATCACGCGCTGCTCGAATAATTACGGACCGTATCAATTTCCGGAAAAATTGATCCCGCTCATGATCACGAACGCGCTGCGCGACCGCCCGCTGCCGGTTTACGGCGACGGCCTCAACGTCCGCGATTGGATCCACGTTGACGACCATTGCGCGGCGATCGTCGCGGTGCTGCTCGATGGAAAACCGGGCGAGGTTTACAACGTCGGCGCTGAAGCCGAGATGCGAAACATCGATCTGGTGAACATGATCCTCGCGGATCTCGGCAAGCCAAAGGATTTGATCCGCTTCGTCGAGGATCGGCTCGGGCACGACCGGCGCTACGCGATCGACAATTCCAAAATCAACGCGGAGCTAGGCTGGAAGCCGCTTCGCAGGCCGGAGCAGGGAATCGCGGACACGATCCGCTGGTATCTCGACAATCGGGCGTGGTGGGAAAAATTGGTCAGTTGAAAATTGCCCTCATCGGCAGTCGCGGCCGGCTCGGATCGGCGCTCGCGAAAGCTTATGGCGAGGAGCACACGATCGTCGGTTTCAGCCACGCGGAACTCGATCTCGGCGCGCCCGATTTTGCCGCGAAACTCGAGCCGCTTTCATTCGATGTGCTCATCAACTGCGCGGCGCTCACGAACGTTGACCATTGTGAAAGACATCGCGAAGAGGCGCTGCGCATCAATGCCAGCGCGGTGGGCGAGCTGGCGGAAATTTGCGCGCGGAAAAAAGTTCGCTGCATTCACATCAGCACCGACTACGTGTTCGATGGCGAAAAGTCCGCGCCGTATCGCGAGGAGGATGAGGCGCGGCCGATCAGCGTTTACGGCGAATCGAAGCGGCGGGGCGAGATCGAGCTGCTGCGCGTTTCGCCTGAAAATCTCGCGGTGCGCGTCGCATGGGTTTTCGGTCCGGATCGGCCGAGTTTTATCGACGGCGTCTTGAAACGGGCGCTCGAATCGGAAAAAGTTGACGCGATCGCCGACAAGATTTCCGCACCGACTTTCACGCACGATTTTGCAAAATGGCTGCGACCTTTTTTGCGCGAAAATCCTTTTGCCGGTTTGCTGCACGCGTGCAACGCGGGCGAATGTTCCTGGCAGCAATACGGTCAACATGCAATTGACTGCGCCGTCGCAGCGGGCCTGCCGGTGCGCGGTCGGACCGTTGGCGCTCTCAAAATGGCGGACATGGAAAACTTTGTCGCCAAACGACCTGTTTACACGGTGCTGGACACTGGAAAACTGGCCGAGCTCGGCGGGGTCGCACCGCGGAGCTGGCGCGATGCGGTTGAAGATTACGTCGCGAATTATTTCGCGCCGTCGCAGCGCTAAAGCGGATTGGCAAGCGGGCGCGAGTTGTTCAAATTGCTCTGCTGATGCCGATCGTCGCAAGCTATTGCACGACTTTTCTCAAGCCGGAAATGCTGCACATTTACCGGCAGGTCACCGGCTTGCAGCGCTACGAAACTTTCATCGTGGCGAAGGAGCGGACCGAGCTGGAGCGCTTTCCTTTCGACGACGTCGAGATGATGCCGCGCAAGCCGCGCAAGAATTTCATCCGCCGTTTTTGGCTGAAGCATGTGCGCAAAAAACCGGCGCTTTATTACCGCGGCGAATTCCAGGGAATGATGAAAATTTTCCGGCGGCGGCATGCGGACTTGATGCACATTTATTTCGGCCACACCGGCGTGCATTTGCTCCCATTTATCAAAGGCTGGGAAATGCCGTGCGTGGTTTCGTTTCATGGGATGGACGTGCAGACGCGCGCGGAAATTCCTGAGTATGAAGGGCAATTGCGCGAGCTGCTGCGCGTGACGCCGCTGGTGCTCGCGCGCTCATTTTCGCTGCGCGACCGGCTGCTCGCACTCGGCTGTCCGCCGGAAAAAATCCGTATCAACCGCACTGGCATTCCGCTCGAGCAATTCCCCCCGAATGCCCGTGCGATGCCGGCTGACGGCGCATGGCATTTCGTGCAGGCGTGTCGTTTGATTCCGAAAAAAGGTTTGCGCACCGCGCTGGCGGCGTTCGCAAAATTTCGCGAAAAATATCCGCACGCGCGTTTCACGGTTGCCGGCGAAGGGCCGATGCGGCGCGAGATCGAACAGCTCGCGGCGGAGCTCGGCGTGCGCGAAGCGGTGACGCTGCGCGGATTTTTGGCGCAGGAGGAATTGCGCGAACTTTACGCACAGTCGCACTTTTTCCTGCATCCGAGCGAGCTGACCGCCGATCAAAATCAAGAGGGAATTCCGAACTCGATGCTCGAGGCGATGTCGACGGGATTGCCGGTGCTCGCGACTTTGCACGGAGGAATTCCGGAGGCTGTGGAAAATGGAAAAACGGGAATTCTCGTGCCGGAGCGCGACGCGGCGGGGCTGCTGCATGCGATGCTGGAGCTCGCGGAAAATCCCGTGCGCGCGCTGGCGATGGGTGCGGCTGCGAGCGCGTCCGTCGCCGCAGAATTCGCGCATCGGCGTCAGGTGGAGAAGCTGGAAAATTATTACGACGAAGCGCGGCAAATCGGAAAACTTCCGGACGACGAAGTCTGATATTTTCAGGCGACGGAAAAGTTTGTGAAAAATTTCACAAAAGGACTTGTCAAACTTTTCCTTGTGCTGTTTCATTCCGCCGCTCAGCATTTTTCGGTTCGCGCCAACCTCGGGGTTGGAGCAGATGGAAAAGCTTAGAACCCCAAACTTCGGTGATGATTACTTTTACCCGATTCCGCTCTCTCGCGATGCCGCTCTTGGTCGGGGCCGCATTGCTTGCGGTGCCTGCGCTCGCTTCCGCTGCCGAGCAAGCCGCCGAAGCGGAGCATGCCATGCCGCTGAACGCCGTGCGGCTGGTGAGCTTCGGTCGTTTTGCGATCACCAATTCCATGGTCGTGACTTGGATCGTGGCGCTCGGCATCATCATTTTCGCACAGATCGCGACGCGGAATATCAAAGACGTTCCGGAAGGGATGCAAAACTTTTGGGAGTGGCTCGTGGAGAGTCTTTATAAATTTCTCGAGGGCGTCATCGGACATCATCTGGTGCGCAAAACGTTTTGGTTTTTCGCGACGATTTTTATTTTCATCCTGTTTTCAAATTGGGTCGGCCTCATCCCGGGTGTCGGCACAGTCGGATGGGGTGACGGTGAAGGTTTCCTCACCGTTTCGCACATCACCGAACCGCTGTTTCGCGGCGTGAATGCCGACCTGAACATGACGTTCGCGATGTCGACCATCTTCTTCGCGTGTTGGATTGTCTGGGCGATTCAGGAAAATGGCCCCGGCGGATTCATCATGCATATTTTCGGGCCCAAAGGCGAGACTACTGGCTTGCTAAAGGTGCTCATGGTGATCGTCTTCCTGGTCGTCGGCTTGCTGGAAGTCGTCTCGATTTTATTCCGCCCCGTCTCGCTGAGTTTCCGACTTTTCGGCAACATTTACGCCGGCGAAAACATGCTCGAGGCGATGTCGACGCTGATCAAACATCCCGCGTGGCTGCGCGCGGTTGCTTCGTCGCTGATTCCGGTGCCGTTCTATTTCATGGAGCTGCTGGTCGGCATCGTGCAGGCGCTGGTTTTCATGCTTTTAACGGCGGTGTTCACGCTCCTGATTTGTCAGCACGAAGAAAAAGGACACGGACATCACTGAGAAAAAAATTTCGTCGGCTGGATCGTGCGAAGTCAGCGACAGCCGGCGGATCAACAACAATAACAAAACAAATATAAATTATGGCACCACTACTCGCAGAAATGGGCGGTAACATTCACATCGGTCTCGCGGCGCTCGGCGCAGCACTCGGCGTGGGTCTTATCGGCATGAAGGCGTCCGAAGCGGTGGGTCGCAACCCGGGAGCGGCCACGCCGATTCTCGTGCAAGCGATTCTCTCGACGGCGTTCGCGGAAGGCATTGTCTTCTTCGCGATTTACCTCGCGAAATAAATTGCAAGCGCGGGGCTGTTTCTAAAAAGCGGCTCCGCGCTTTCCTGCCAAACTTTGATATGAATTCGATTCTCTTTTTCGCCCAGGCCGGCGGCGGCATGCTCGATTCCGCCAAGGAAACCATGCACACGTTCGGCGTCGAATGGCCGCTGTTTCTCTCGCAGTGCATCAGCTTTGCGATCGTCGCGTTTTTGCTCCAAAAATTTGCCTACAAACCGATCGTCGACATCCTGGAGGAACGGCGCCGGCGCATAGAGGAAGGACTTGCGAATGCGGAAAAAATCAAGCGTCAGCTCGCGGAGTCCGAACAGCGCTATCGTGAAATTTTAGACAAAGCGAATGCCGATGCGCAGCGGATGATCGACGAAGCGCGTCAAAGTGCCGGCGCGGTCGCCGAGCGGCGCACGCAGCAGGCGATCGCCGAAGCGGAAGGAATCATCGCGAAGGCGCGTGAGGCGACATCGCTCGAGCACGATCGGATGCTGGCGGAGTTGCGCCGCGAAGTCGGCAGGCTCGTGCTCGACACGACCTCAAAAGTCACCGGGAAAGTTTTAAACGAAGACGATCAGCGTCGCATTTCCGAGGAAACCGCGCGCCAGGTCGGCGCTTAAAAAATCGCGATGAAGCTGTCCAAAGAAGTTCGCAGGATGACGAAGGAGTTGCTCCAGGCGAGCTTCACGGATGGACGTCTCGATGACAACAAAGTGCGCGGCATCGCGCAACAAATCATCGCTGCAAAGCCCCGGCATTACGTCGACCTTCTTAAAAATTACCAGCGCCTCATCCGGCTCGAGACTGAGAAGCATCACGCGATCATCGAAAGCGCGACCGAGCTGAATCCGGAGACGAGCGGCCGCGTGGTCGAGGACTTGAAAGCCAAATATGGCGGCGATTTGACGACCGATTTCAAAATCAATCCAGCTTTGATCGGCGGCCTGCGTATCCGCATCGGCAGCGACGTCTGGGACGGCAGCGTCCAAGGACGTCTGCAGCGCCTCGAACAGGAATTTACCGCCGTTTAATTTTTCCAAAACTTACCACCCACTGCCATGAGCAACATCCTGCAAGAACTCGAAACACAAATCGCCGGCCTCAAAACGACGACAACGAAATCCAACACCGGCATCGTCCGCGAATGCGGCGACGGCGTCGCAAAAATCGAAGGGTTGAGCGACGTGATGCTCAATGAAATGATCGAGTTTCCGGGCGGACTTTACGGCCTCGCTTTGAACCTCGAGGAAACCGAAGTCGGCTGCATTTTGCTCGGCGATTTCACCGATGTCAAAGAAGGCACGGAAGTGAAAACAACCGGTCGCTTGTTGCAGGTGCCGGTCGGCAAAGGTCTGCTCGGCCGCGTGGTGAACACGCTCGGGCAGCCGATTGACGGCAAAGGTCCAATCAAGGCGGAGGCGTTTTATCCGATCGAAAAAATCGCGCCCGGCATCATCAAACGCAAATCGGTGAGCCAGCCGGTGCAAACCGGAATCATGTCCGTCGATGCGATGATTCCGATCGGGCGCGGCCAGCGCGAATTGATCATCGGCGATCGCGCGACGGGGAAGACGACGATCGCAATCGACACGATCATCAACCAGGCGCGCATCAATAAAGCGAACGAAGGCAAGCCGGATTTTCGCCCACTTTACAGCATCTACGTTGGCGTCGGACAGAAAAGTTCGAACATCGCGCGCAGCATCGCGGTCCTCGAAGCGGCGGGCGCAATGCCTTACACGATCATCATTTCCGCGTCAGCTTCCGACAGCGCGACCACACAATATCTTGCGCCGTTCGCGGGTGCGGCGATGGGCGAATGGTTCATGGATAATGGCATGGACGCGCTCATCGTGTTCGACGATTTGTCGAAACATGCGGTCGCGTATCGGCAGGTTTCGCTCGTGCTCAAGCGCCCATCCGGCCGCGAAGCATATCCGGGCGACGTCTTTTATTTGCACTCGCGTTTGCTCGAGCGGAGCGCGCGCGTTAATGAAAAGAACGGTAACGGAAGTTTGACGGCATTGCCGATCATCGAGACGCAGGCGGGCGACGTGTCGGCATACATTCCGACCAACGTCATCTCGATCACCGATGGCCAGATTTATCTCGAGACGGATTTGTTTTACCAAGGCATTCGGCCGGCGATTTCGGTCGGACTTTCCGTCAGCCGCGTCGGTTCGGCTGCGCAGGTGAAGGCGATGAAACAGGTCGCCGGAAAAATCAAAGGCGATCTCGCGCAGTTCCGCGAGCTGGCGGCATTTGCGCAGTTCGGCTCCGACCTTGACGCCAAGACGAAGGCGATGCTCGAGCGTGGCGGCCGCATCGTTGAGTTGTTTAAGCAAATTCAATACAATCCGATCGCGACCGAAGTGCAGGTGGCCGTGTTGTGGTCGATGCAAAACGGATTCATGGATGATGTGCCTGTCGACAAGGTGAAAGATTTCCAACTGAAGCTGACCGACTATCTGACGACTCGAAAAACGGAGTTGCTCGCGCGCATCGAAAAGGAAAAAGCGATCAGCGAAGCGCTGGCCGGCGACTTGAAAACCGCGGTCACCGAATTCAAAGGCACGTATCGCTAAAGCAGCGTCGCTTTTTTAAAAGAAATTTAAATGGCCGCAAACACGCGAGACATCCGGCGCCGGATTAAGTCGATCAAGAACACGGCGCAGATCACGAAGGCGATGCAGATGGTCGCCGCCGCGAAAATGCGCAAGGCGCAACAGGCCGCGCTCGCGGGTCGGCCGTATGCAGAGTTGATCAACAAAGTGCTGGTCTCGCTGAGCGGTCGCACTGATCCGACGCTGAGCGAATTTCTCGAAGTGCGTCCGGTCAAAAAAGAGCTGGTGCTCATCATCAGCACCGACAAAGGGCTGTGCGGCGCGCTCAACACGAACCTGCTCCGCGAAGTCAGCCAGTTTGATTCCGGGGATCCGGTCTTCGTCGGCGCGGGGCGTAAAGGCGTGCAATTCCTCGCGCGCACGAAGCGGCAATTGCTCGCGGACTTTGACGTCAAAGATTCGCCGGGGCTGCTCGACACGAAGCCGGTTTCAAAGTTCGTCATCGAGAAATTTCTTTCGCGCGAGGTCGACAAAGTCAGCGTTCTCTTCACGCATTTCATCAATACTTTGACGCAGAAGCCGACGTTGCGGACGCTCCTGCCGATCACGCCCGACCAGATCGGATCAAAAGAAGAGGCCGCGCCGATCACTGGCGACAGTGCGACGGAGTATCAATTTGAACCAAGCCCGCTCGCGGTGCTGAGTGAGATTTTGCCTCACTACGTCCATTTTCAAGTCTATCAAATGGTTCTCGACTCGCGCGCGTCCGAGCACAGCGCGCGGATGGTCGCGATGAAAAGCGCGACCGATAACGCGAAGCAGCTCATCAAAGATCTCACGCTCGAATACAACAAAGTCCGGCAGGCGGCGATCACGACCGAGTTGCTGGAAATCACGACCGCGCAAATGGCGCTGGGTTAAACAAAATTATGCAAACCGAAACACTCACCAAATCGCAGGGAACAATCGTCCAGGTCATCGGCCCGGTCGTCGATGTCGATTTTACCGGCACTGAGCTGCCGAAAATTTACGACGCGCTGGAGATTGAATTTGAAGTCGGCGGCACGTCCACGCGCCTCACGCTGGAAGCGCAGCAGCATCTCGGGGAAAACTGGGTGCGCGCGATCGCGATGTCTTCGACCGAGGGATTGAAGCGCGGGATGTCGGTCACCAATACGGCCGCGCCGATTTCCGTGCCGGTGGGCGAAGGTGTGCTCGGGCGCGTGTTTAACGTGACCGGTGATCCGGTCGATGAGCGCGGCCCGGTGACTTACACGAAACGCTATCCGATTCACCGCAAAGCTCCCGCGCTGATCGACCAAGACACGAAGGCGAACATTCTCGAGACTGGCATCAAAGTTATCGACTTGATTTGCCCGTTCACCAAAGGCGGCAAAGTCGGCGCGTTCGGCGGCGCGGGCGTCGGCAAGACCGTCGTCATCATGGAGCTGATCAACAACATCGCGAAAGGCCATGGCGGCTATTCGGTGTTCGCAGGCGTCGGCGAGCGCACGCGCGAGGGCAATGATCTTTACAACGAAATGAGCGAGTCGGGTGTCATCGACCAAAAGGATTTGTCGAAATCGAAAGTCGCCCTTGTTTACGGCCAGATGAATGAACCGCCGGGCGCGCGTCTCCGTGTCGCGCTCTCCGCGCTCTCGATGGCGGAATATTTTCGCGATGAAAAAAACCAGGACGTGCTGCTTTTCATCGACAACATTTTCCGCTTCTCGCAGGCCGGCTCGGAAGTCTCCGCGCTGCTCGGCCGCACGCCGAGCGCCGTCGGTTACCAGCCGACGCTCGCGGCGGAAATGGGCGATCTGCAGGAGCGCATCACTTCGACGACGAAGGGCTCGGTGACAAGCTTCCAAGCCGTTTACGTGCCCGCGGATGACCTCACCGATCCGGCGCCCGCAAACACGTTTGCGCATTTGGATTCGACTATCGTGCTCGAGCGTTCCATCGCGGAACTCGGCATTTATCCGGCTGTCGATCCGCTCGCTTCGACATCAAAGGCGCTCGCGCCCGAGATTGTCGGCGAGGAGCATTACGCCGTCGCGCGCGGCGTGCAGCGTGTTTTACAGCGTTACAAAGACTTGCAGGACATCATTGCCATTCTCGGCATGGACGAACTGTCGCCGGACGATAAAACGACCGTTTATCGTGCGCGTAAAATTCAGCGCTTCCTGAGCCAGCCGTTCCACGTCGCCGAAATTTTCACCGGCACGCCCGGCCAATACGTTTCGATCGCGGAGACCGTGCGCGGTTTCAAGGAGATCCTCGATGGCAAACACGACGACGTCGGCGAGACAAACTTCTACATGAAGGGCGGCATCGAGCAGATCAAGGAATAGCGATGGCCACGCTGCGACTCGAGATTACTACGCCTGAGGCGAAAACGTTTTCGGACGATGTCGACATGGTCACCGTGCCGGGCGTCGAGGGCGAGCTCGGCATCTTGCCCAACCACATTCCGCTCCTCACGGCGATCAAGCCGGGCGAGTTGAAAGTGACGAAGAACGGCCAAGACACTTATCTCGCGGTCGGCGAAGGCTTCGTTGAGGTCACGCAGGCAACGGTTTCTGTTCTGACTGACATGGCACTGGAGGAAGCGGCGATCGATGAATCGTCCGCCCAGGAAGCTGTTCGTCGTGCCGAGGAAGCGATGAAGCATCCGAACATCGGACATGAGGAAGTCGCGGCCGTGCAGGCAACGATGCAAAAATCTTTGGCGCAGTTGCAGGTAAAGCGCCGCCGTCGTTAACAAAAGTCAATTTCGTTGCCGCGAAATTCCGCTTGTTAAAGTTGCAGAGCAGTGGCAGTTTAGTCGGCTCTTTTCGAGAAAATTATGGCTTACGCAATTATCAAAACCGGCGGAAAACAATATCGCGTCAGCGAAGGAGACGTGATCGAAGTTGAAAAACTCGACCTTGAAGCAGGCAGCGAGACCAAGCTGTCCGATGTCCTCTTTTTCTCGAAAGATGGCCAGAGCAAAGACGTTGCCGGTCTGGCCGTGACGGCCGAGGTCGTCGCGCAAAAGAAGGCGCCGAAAGTCATCGCTTACAAATATCGCCGCCGCAAAGGCTATCACAGGACGGTCGGCCATCGCCGGAAACTCACGCAACTCAAAATCAAGAGCATCGCCTAGCTCATCAAACTTCTAATTCTTTATGGCTCATAAAAAAGGTCAGGGCAGCGTCAAAAACGGCCGCGACAGCGTCAGCAAACGCCTCGGCGTAAAAAAATTCGGCAGCCAATCGGTCGTCGCCGGAAACATCATCATCCGTCAGCGCGGCACGAAATTTTTGCCTGGTAAAAACGTAGGTCTCGGTCGCGATTACACGATTTTCGCATTGGTGGACGGCCATGTTCGCTTTGATCGCGAAGGACGCCGGGTCAACGTTGATCCCGTTCTCGCTGCCGCGAGTTAGCGTAAAATTCTTTTCAAATATGCGCTTCGATTCGGATGAATTGAAGCGCATTTTTTTTGGTGCGATGCGCAAAAAATGATCCGCCGCACTCCCGCGACGAATGTTTAATATTGTTCTCATCGAGCCCGAAATTCCCGCGAACACCGGCAACATCGGCCGCTCATGCCTTGCAACCGGCGCCCATCTGCATCTCGTGAAGCCGCTCGGCTTTGTGATCGATGACCGGCAGCTCAAGCGCGCGGGGCTCGACTATTGGCAGGAAGTGCAAGTTTCCGTTTGGGAATCGACCGATCTTTTTTTTGCGAATCCCAATTTGAAAAGGGAACGATGCTTTTTTCTCACGACCAAAAGCGATCGTCCTTATTTTGAAGCGCGCTTTGAGCGCGGCGATTGGCTGATTTTTGGGCGCGAGACCAAAGGACTGCCGGAGCCGCTGCTTGCGCGGCATCGCGAGCAAACTTTGACAATTCCGATGACGCAAAAAACCCGCAGCCTCAACCTCGCAGTCTCAGTCGGCGTGGTGCTTTTCGAGGCGATGCGTCAGGTGCGCGTCGGCGTTTAAAACTGCGAAAGTGCGCGATTGATTCGCGCGAGGACCCGTGCGCGGCCGAGGATTTCGAGCAGGTGATAAAGGCTCGGCCCGGCGTTGCTGCCCGTGACCGCGAGCCGCGTCGGATGAACGAGCGCGCCAACTTTGACGCCGAGCGATGCGGCAGTTTGTTTCAAAGTTGATTCCAACGAAATGGCGTCAAAGTTTTCCAAAGCCGCAAACGCATCGCGGACGGCGACGAGCCGCGGTTTGTTTTCCGCGATGAAATGTTTCGCGATGCCTTCGGGATTAAATTCAACTTCGTCGGTGAAGTAGAATCTGCAGTAAGCGGGAAGCTCGCTGAAGATTTTGAACTTTCCTTCGCATGTTTCGAGCGCGGCACGGACGTAATCATCAGGAAAATTTGCGACGTCGATGCCGGCGCGTTCCAACGCTTCGCGCGCGAGCTTTTGAAAACGGTCGCCGTGAATTTCGCGGACATATTCGCCGTTGAGCCAGGTGCATTTATCGAGATCGAACGAAGCGTTTTTGCGATGAATTTTCTCCAGTTCAAAAAGCCGGATCACTTCCTCGATGTCGATTTTTTCGCGATTATCCTTCGGTGACCAGCCGAGGAGACAAAGATAATTTCGCACCGCTTCCGGGAGATAGCCGCCGTCGATGTAAGTGGCGATGCTCGCGCCGCGGTCGCGCTTGCTCATTTTCGAGCCGTCGGGATTCAGGATCAGCGGGATGTGCGCGAAGTTTGGCGGCTGTTCGCCCAGCGCGCGATAAAGTTCGATGTGTCGTGCCGTATTTGAGAGGTGATCCTCGCCGCGGATGACGTGGCTGATGCGCATCTCGATGTCATCGACGACGTTGACGAAATGGAAAATCCAGCCGCCGTCGGCTCGACGAATGGTCGGATCGGCCTCGAGATCGCCTCCGCGGTTTTGCGATTTGCTGCGATCGACCGCGATGCGGCCGCAAACGAGATCGTCGAACTCGAGCGGCTGGCGCGGCAAACGAAAACGGAGCGAGCCGGTTTCATCCGCGTAGGCGTGATCGGCGCCGAGCAACTTTTCGGCGTAGCGTTGATAGATGGCTTCGCGCTCGCTCTGAAAATAGGGGCCGTGCTCGCCACCGAGCTGCGGACCTTCATCCCAATCGAGGCCGAGCCATTGCAGACCGTCATAAATGGCCTGTGTCGCCCCGGCGGTGTTTCGCGCGCGATCGGTATCCTCGATGCGGAGGATAAATTTTCCGCCGGTGTGCCGCGCGTAAAGCCAGTTGAAAAGTGCGGTGCGCGCGCCGCCGATGTGAAGATAACCGGTGGGCGAGGGGGCAAAACGGACGCGGACGCTTGGCATGGGAGGCAAATGGATTCGCGAACGCGCAGCGCGTCAATGACGGAAACGCGGACGGAGCGCTCGTTTGGTGGCGTCAAAATTTTTGCAGCCAGCCGGCGCTGGCATATTTCGATTTGGCGAGAAGCTGTGCGGCGTTTTCGGTTCTAAAATTTCGGTGCGAAACTTTCGCGCCAAGAGAATCTGCGAGCTGCGCGGCAAAGTTTTTCGGGCGCTCGACGTTTTGCACGCTTCCCTGATGCAGCAAGCCGTGGCGAGTCCGGCGCTGGGCCGCACCTGCGACTTTGCGATTGTTCAACAAGATGTCGTAACAGACGGAATTTTCGAAACATGCCGACGATTTTTTTTCGTCGGCGGCGGAGGCGAGCGTTGCGGGCTGGCCGCTGTCGCGGAGCAGTTTGGCGATTTGCTGATGAATGGCGCGGTAGGTTGCGTTTGCATCGGACTTTGTGAATGCGCAGCGTGCGGGAACGATGAGCGAATAGGTGAGATCGCTGCCGTGCGGCACGATTCCGCCGCCGGTCCATCGGCGGACGAGATCGGTGCTCGGATGATTTTTGCGCACCAGTTCCCACTTTTCGAAGTAACCGAACGAGACTGCTGCATTTTCCCAACGGTAAACACGCAGCAACGGTTGTGTGACGTCCGACAGCAGCACTTCGTCGATGGCCATGTTCAGCGCTGCGGCATGCGGCTGCGCGTCATCAAAAAAGTCAAGCTGTGCGAAAAGCGGCTGCACGCGCGGATGCTCGCGAAGAAAAACTAAATTGGCAATGGGGCCGCGCTGTTTTAATCTCGCCAGTCGCATGGCAAAAGTCGCTCTCGGAAAAGGCCTCAGCGCGCTGATCAACACGCGCGTCGTGTCGCCAACGCCGGCCGCTGAACTCGGCGAGCGTGTGCAGCTGGTGCCGCTCACGCAAATCATTCCCACGCCGTTGCAGCCGCGCACGGAATTTCGCGGCGAGCGGCTGCAGGAGCTGATCGACTCGATCCGCGAGCACGGGATCATCCAGCCTTTGATTGTTCGGCGGACTGGCGAAAAATATGAATTGATCGCGGGAGAACGCCGCTGGCGCGCGGCGCAGCAAGTCGGGCTGGCAGAGGCGCCGATCATCATTCGTTCCGCGACCGATCAGGAAGTGCTGGAGCTGGCGCTCATCGAAAATTTGCAGCGCGAGGATCTGAATCCGATTGAGGAAGCGCTGGCCTTTTCGCGTTTAGCAAAAGAATTTCGACTGCGTCAGGAGGACATTGCACAAAAGGTCGGCAAAAGCCGCGCGGCCGTGGCGAATAGCATGCGCCTGCTCGAGCTGCACCCGCACATTCAGAGCTGGCTGACGCAGGGCCGCGTCTCAGTGGGTCACGCGAAGGTGCTCCTTTCGCTGAAGTCGCAGGAGGAGCAACTGCTCATCGCGGAAAATGTGCTCCGCCATCAATACACCGTGCGCGCCACCGAAAAGATGGTGACGAATCATTTCACGAAACAAGGAGTCGCCCGGCCGACGCGCTCGTCGCCCGGCGCGCCCTCGCTGTCGCCGGCGATCCAGCATTTGCAAAACCGGCTGCAGCAACATCTCGCGACGCATGTGTCGCTTCACCACGGCGAGAAACGTGGGCGGTTGGAGATCGAGTATTACGGCACCGATGATCTGCAGCGGATCATCAGCGTTCTCGGGCTGCCGGCGGAAGAAGTTTGAGAGTCCCGCGCGACGAATACGGAGTGATGAAAGGCGGTTTGCGCCTTTTCCCGCTGCTGCTTTGTGCGTTGCTGGTCGGGTGCGGACGAAAAGCGGAAACCTCTGGCGTCAATGTTCCCGCCGAACCACCGGCATCTTCCTCGCGGGCAGACGCGACGCCGGTGCCAGAAATCTGGAACCAGTTTTCCGGCGACAAAGCGTTTACGCATGTCACATATCTGGTGAACATCGGTCCACGGCCATCCGGGTCGGCCGAGGATGGAAAAGCGCGTGCATATATCGTGGAAAATCTGCGGAAGTTTGGCTGGCAGGTGTCGGAACAAAAGTTCGACGACGCGACTCCGCGCGGGTCCGTGAGTTTCGTCAATGTGATCGCACGATACGGCGCGACTGCCACCACGCAGCGCGCGATCGTTTGCTCGCATTTCGACACCAAAATTTTTGACACCATCCGCTTCGTCGGCGCGAGCGATGGCGGATCGAGCACTGGCGCGCTGTTAGAATTGGCCCGCGTGCTCGCGCTGGACCCGGCATTGGCGGAAAAAATCGAACTGGTTTTTTTTGACGGCGAAGAGGCCGTGTCGCAGTTCACGGAGACGGATGGGCTGTATGGCAGCCGATATTTTGCGCGACAACTTCGTGAAACAAAGCAGAACACACAGTTTCAATTTGGAATTCTCTGGGACATGATCGGCGACAAGAATCTGACGATCACGCTTTCACCGGACTCGCCGGCGAAGCTTGCGAGCGGCATCCTCGCAGCAGCCGATGCACTCCATTGCCGCGAAAATTTCTCGTATTACGATCGCGACATCTACGACGATCACGTGCCGCTGAATGTCGCGCATATCCCGTCGATCGATTTGATTGATTTCGATTATCCGCCCTGGCACACGGCGGACGACACGCTCGATAAACTGAGCCCGGAAAGTGTGCGCAAAGTCGGCGCAGTCACCCTTTTTTACCTGCGCCAGGTTTTTCCGAAATAACGCCGCGAACGGATGTCGAGCGGCTTGACACCCGGTTCGCACCCGCTAATTTACGCGTCTCGATTTGCACCCGTAGCTCAATTGGATAGAGCATCTGACTACGGATCAGAAGGTTTGGGGTTCGAATCCCTACGGGTGCGCTCCCTGCTTCACTGGAGATCGACAGGCGTCGTGAGCGGCACGGGCTGATTCCATGTCTGCTTGCCGTCGAACACCGCTGTGAAGAGATAGGTGATTCTTTGGTTTTCGATCAAAAACCACGGCCGTTCGCGGCGCACAGGCTTGAATTCAGTGCCGTCGGTCCAGCGAATCGTGTCGCTGTAGGCGATCGGTTGCGGAGCGCGATGCCAGTTTGAAACGCCGTCGTCGGAAGTCAAATGACCGCCCCAGCGCTTGTCATGGCCGGTCAGTTTGCCGCCGTTATCTTCGCAAATGAGGTGATAGGCATTGGCTTTTTTGAAAACGAAAAAGTCCTCGAGCTTTCCGTCAGGCCACAGGTTGTTGTTCGCTACGGTGTAAGGTCCTTCAAACGATTTTGCGATGGATTCACAGATGCGCAAATTCGCCGTGCGCCAGATCAACTTCACGCTGCCGTCCGGCTCGAACCATGCCGCAGGGTTGTTCGCATCGCTGGCGAGACCGAGGTCCAGCGGCTTGTCGCGGCGCGTCCAAGGGCCGGCGACGGAAGGGGCGGTGGCAAATCCGATCTGCCGGTAGTGAGAGCCGACATCGCTGCCGATATAGAATAAAACGAACGTGTCGCCGACTTTGTAGATGGCTGGATTGTGCGCCATGGCGCTATCCCATTTGCCGGCGGCGCGCTTCGAGATGACCACTTCCTTGAAGGTGTATGGACCTTCGGGCGTGGATGCTTCGGCGCGCACTATCTCGGAGTTTTGCCGATAACCTTCGGGAAACGTCGTCCTGGCAGGCCAGCGCGAAGCGAACATTTCGTAGGCGTCGCCGACTTTGATGACGGAGCCGCACCAAACGAAGTAGCCATCCATCGAAAAACCAGTTCCTTTCGCGACCGGCGCGAACGCACCTGGCTCGATGCCTGCGGCTGAATCTTTCGCAGATTTCGGGTCGGCCGCCTTGCAATTCACCAGCGACAGAAGTGCTGCCGCGCCGATCAGCAGCTGACGATTGATTTTGCGGAGGAAAAAACTCACGGCTGAGATTGTAGCCTCAGCCGCAATTTTCAAATACATCATTTTGCGCTGAGAAAGTGCACGATGATGGCGGCAGTTGGCGGCACTTCGACGCTCGCGCTCTGACCAGATCCGGTTTTCGCCGCTTCCCATTTGCCATGCCAAACGCCTTTCGCTTCGATCGGCGCGCCGCCGAGTGTGATATCGGTTTGGGCGGTGATGTCATTATTTTTTTGCGCCAAAACCATCTGCTTCGCTCCAGCGCGAGTGGTGCCGGACGGCAATTGCAGCGAAACCGTAATCGGCGCTGAATTCTCGCCAAAAGTTTTGTTGATCAGCGTCACGTAAACAGACTCATCATTGGCGCGATAGGCGTAAGCGGTGAAGTGGTCGGTCGCGGTTGTCGTCATCTGCACGGTGAGTGGCCGGCCCAACGCGCTCTGCGTGAAAGCTAGGTATCCATACGACGGCGGCCTGATCTCGAAACCGTTGCCACCGCGGAGATGCAAAAAAGCCGAGTAGTTTTGCGCGACGACGTCGCCATTCTCGAGCGTGCGTTCGCCGGTGTGGTAATTCAGCCCGAGCATATGGCGCGCCGCCCACCAATGGCTCGCATCGAGCGCCCATATCGAGGCGGCATAGGTGTCGCTGATGCCTTTTGCGCCGCCGTGGAAGCAGTTATTTAGCTCATCGATTCGATAGGGAATGCCCTTTGCCGTCAGCTTGCTCCCGACCGCGGCGAACTCCTTCGCGAATTGTGAGTCTGCAGCATTGGAAAAAAAACGGGCACGGGTTTTATCCAAAGCATTCTCAGCGTCGCGACCGTTGCCCATTACATAATAGTGGTCGCTGATCATCGCCATGTGGCCGCCCGGAAACATCGCGTCCGCCAGCTTCTCGGGAAAAAGGTTCTTGCTCCCGGCGTAAACGCTCGGTCCGTCGAACATCGCGTGCGGCACCCCTTTCAGAATCGCATCGTAATGCGGTTTCCAATCCGCGAAATAGGCGTCGAAGGTCTTGTCGTAAGCGTTGGGCTCGTTTCCAATCGAGTAGCAGTCGAGCGCGTCGGCGTCGTGCGCGGCGATATAGCTGGCCAGACGCGCGGACACAGCCGGATCACCATTCTTCAGGCGGAAAGAGTAGATCACCTTCACTCCGGCAGCGCGGGCAAAAGCGAAAAAAGCATCGATGTCCTTTTCCTGCGGCACGGGAATTTCAGGACTATCGACCGCGTTGGCCCCGACGCGCAGGCTCTTGATTCCCAAGGTTCGGAAGGTGTTGATTAGCGCCTGATCTTTGGCGTCAAAGTAGTATTTTCCGTTCCGCGGCAGGAGGGCTGACATTTCGTAGCTCAGTCCCATGAAAAGCGGAGAAATCTTCGTGCCCTTTCCGTCGTCATCGATGACTACTTTTGCGGTGGCAGGCGAAGGTTGAGACCAACCGGAAGTCGAGCTGATGAAACTAAAAACTAGCGCAACGAAAAGCGCTCTGCTCCATGCGATGGCTGCGGGGGAAAATGCCTTCATAGCTTAGAAATAAGAGGCTGTCGTGCGAATCAACAGCGCAAACTTTGAACACATTCAAGCCACCTGCGACCCGCGCGCGCGAGCAAAAGTTACATCAACTTATCCAGCGTGATCGGCAGATCGCGGACGCGGCGGCCGGTCGCATGGAACACAGCGTTCGCGATCGCGGCGGGCGAGCCAGTGATCCCGATTTCGCCCATGCCGCGCGCGCCCATCGGATTGAATGCGTAGTCAGGCTCTCCGACGAAATGCACTTCGATGTCCGGCACGTCGGCATTCACCGGCACGTGATAATCGGCAAGGTTTCGCGTCGCCGGCAGGCCAGTCGCTGGATCCAAAACCGTCTCCTCTTCCAGCGCCATCCCGATTCCCATGACCACGCCGCCAAGGATTTGGCTGCGCGCCGTTTTGGCGTTGATGACGCGCCCGCAATCCATCACGGAGACGATGCGCGAGACCTGGACGCGCGGCAGCGCGGGATCAATTACTACTTCACAAAAATGGGCGCCGAACGATTGATGCGCCATCGACTTGCTCGATTCCGACGCTTTGAAGCTTCCTTTGCCCTCGATCGAATCCATTCCGGCGCGTTTCAAAATATTCGCAAACGTGTCGCTCTTGTCCCTCTCTTTTTCGCCGGTGAGTTGGCCGGGAATGGCCATCACCAGATGCGCCGGGTCCATCCCATGCAAAGGCGACTGCGAATCCTTCGCGGCAACGGCGGCAAGGTTTTGATGCAAAGTTTTCGCCGCGTCGTGTATCGCCGATCCGACGGTCGCGGTCGTGTTTGATCCACCGGCGACGGGGCCGAACGGCAGATCGGAATTGCCGAGTTCAAACTTCACTTTTTCCACAGGCAGCCCAATCGCTTCCGCGCTGATTTGCGTCAGCACGGTGTATGCGCCGGTGCCGAGATCTTGCGCGGCGCATTTTACCTCGGCCGTGCCGTCGGCGCGGAGATTGATGCTCACATCGGCGGCCATCGTGTGTGCCGGATAGGTTGCGGTCGCCATTCCCCAGCCGACCAGCAATCCATTTCGCTGCATCGAGCGAGGCTCGGGCGTGCGCCTCGACCAGCCGAACTTTTCCGCGCCGACCTGATACGCCTCCTTGAGATGTTTCGTGCTCCACGGCTTGCCGTTCGTCGGATGGACATCGGAGTGATTCACGAGCCGCAACTGCACCGGATCCATCTTCAATGCGACGGCCAATTCATCCATCGCGCTCTCGAGACCGAAAGTGCCGGGACACTCGCCGGGCGCGCGCATGAAAGTCGGCGTCGCCACATTCACCTTGAAAACTTTTTCCTCAATCCGGATCGACGGGCTCGCATAAATCACGCCCGTCGAGCGCGAGCCAACGCTTTCGACGTAGTCGCCCACGTGCGAGCTCAGCGTCTCGCTGCGATGCCGCATTCCCTGCAATTTTCCGTCATGCGTCGCCGCGAGCGCGATGTGCTGCGTGGTCGGTGTGCGATGGCCGGTGCAGGTGAACATGTCGCGCCGCGAGACCGCGAATTTTACTGGCGCGTTCGCGGACTTTGCCGCCATCGCCGCGAGGATCACATGCGGCCAGACCGCGCCTTTGCAGCCAAACGCGCCGCCGACGAATGGGCTGAGCACGCGCACATTTTCGCGCGGCAAATCGAAAACTTTCGCGAGCACATCCTGCACGCCTTTCACATATTGCGTCGCGTCGTGCAGCGTGAGCCGATCGGCCGCAACCCACTGCGCGAGCGTCGCCGACGGCTCCATCGGATTGTGCGTCTCCTGCGGCGTCGTGTAGGTATTTTCGACGATGACAAAACTCCTGTCGGCCAGCGCTTTTTCCGCGTCGCCCTTGTCCGTTTGCACCGGCTCGCCTTTGTTCTTGTCCGGTTTTTTCTCGGGAATTCCCTCCGCGTGATGGTTCAAATCCGGCGGCGATTCTTCGTAGCGAACTTTGATGATCGAAGCCGCGAAATGCGCTTGTTCGAGCGTGTCAGCCGCGACGAATGCGATGTATTGGCCGCCGTAGTAAACCTTGTCGTCCGCGAGCGGCAGCCGCTCCTCGTTCCGAATCCCGCCGCCCTGTTGCTGGCGGTCTTTGTGTGCGCTCGGGTCATGGAGTTTTGGTGCGTTTAAATGCGTGAGCACCAGCCGCACACCGGGCGCGCCTTCCGCGGCGGAGGTATCGATGCTTGCGACGCGGCCGTTCGAAATGCTGCTCGTCAACGCGAACCCGTGCAGCATTTTTGGCGCGTCAAATTCCGCCGCGTATTTCGCCATGCCCTCGACCTTCGGGCGGCCGTCCACGCGGTTGATCGGTTTGCCGAGAATGTTGGGATCGCTCATGCCTTGGCCGCGACGGTCGTGAGCGCGCGGACGATGCTGCGCTTCGCGAGTTCGATTTTAAACGAGTTGTGTTGGTAACCTTTGGCATCCGCCAATTCGGCCTCGGCTGCCGCGCGAAACGTCTGTTCATCAGGCTTCGCGCCGATCAGCTTCTGCTCCGCCTTGCTCGCGCGCCAAGGTTTCATTGCGACGCCGCCAAGCGCGACGCGCGCGGATTTGATCGAGCCGCCGTCCAGTTCGAGAGCCGCCGCGACGCTGACCAAAGCGAACGCGTAACTCGCGCGGTCGCGCATTTTCAAATAATGCGAATTCGCCGCAAATGGCAGCGCCGGCAGATCGACCGCGGTGATGATTTCATCCGGCGCGAGCGTCGTCTCGATCTGCGGCGTGTCGCCCGGCAGCCGATGAAAATCTTGCATCGCAATCTCGCGCTCACCACGCGGTCCGCTCACGCGCACGACCGCATCGAGCGCCATGAGCGCGACGCACATATCACTCGGGTTCGTCGCGATGCACTGGTCGCTTTGGCCGAGAATTGCGTGGATTCGATTGTAGCCGTGGAGCGCTCCGCAGCCGCTGCCGGGCGCGCGTTTGTTGCACGATGGAAATGCCGGATCGTAAAAATAATAGCAGCGCGTGCGTTGCAAAAGATTGCCGCCGACCGTCGCCATGTTTCGCAACTGCGGACTCGCGCCGGACAAAAAAGCTTCGCTCAAAACGGGATAATTTCTCGTGATGAGCGGATGCTCCGCCACGTCGGAATTGCGAGCGAGCGCGCCGATGCGCACGCCTTTGCCGTCCGGCAGTTCCTCCACTTTTGTCAGCGGCAGCCGCGTGATATCGACGAGTTGATCTGGAGCCTCGACCCCCATTTTCATCAGGTCGATCAAGTTTGTCCCGCCGCCAAGCAGCTTCGCATGCGGCTTTGCGGAAAGCGTGCCAACAGCCTGCTGAACATCCGTGGCGCGGGCGTAAGTGAATGGGTTCACGCGTTCGCTCCCATCTTCGTTTGCGCCTCTTTGATCGCCGCGACGATGTTCGTGTAAGCGCCGCAGCGGCAGATATTCCCGCTCATCCATTCGCGGATTTCCCCGTCGCTCCGCGCGTGCCCTTCTTTCAAAAGCGCGACGGCCGAGCAAATTTGCCCCGGGGTGCAATAGCCGCACTGGAAGCCGTCGTGCTCGATGAACGCCGCCTGCACGGGATGCAATTCGTCGCCGTGCGCGAGTCCCTCGATCGTCGTTATTTCATCGCCCTCGTGCGTCACGGCGAGGCTGAGACACGAGTTGATGCGCCGGCCGTTGACGAGCACCGTGCACGCGCCGCACTGGCCGTGGTCGCAACCTTTTTTGGTGCCGGTTAAATCGAGCCGCTCGCGCAGCGCATCGAGCAGACTCACTCGCGGATCAAGCTCCAGAGCGTGTTCCGAGCCATTGATTTTCAGTGTGAGCTTCACCGTCGCCGCGCCTTCGAGCGCGGGCGTTGGGGCGGCGGACATTTTAAAAAGTTGGCCGCCGAGCGAAATCGCCGCGCCCGCGACGCCGACTTTTTTGATGAAAGTGCGGCGCGATTCCGTGTGGCGGGGGAGGTCGGATTCGCGGCCGACGCGCGAGCCGGAAAATCTGAAACCGTCTTCAGTCACCCCTGCATTTCGTGGCTCGCAGCGACGGTGGATTTACAAAATCTTTCGTAGTCGCGCACCTCATCGATATCGAATTCGCCGTCGGGAAAATCGAGCGCGGTCACTTCCGCCGCATGCTCCGCGAGAAGCGGCTTCGCGCCTTGATCGCCGTGCAGCTCGAGCAACTCATCAAAAAACTTCCGCTCGAAAAAAACCGGCGAGCCGATGCTGCCGCCATAAGCCGAAGCGGCAATCGGCGCGTGCGCCGTCATCAATCGATCGAGGTGCGCGCGCGAAATCATCGGCTGGTCGCAAAGTAAGATCAGCACCGCGTCCGCCTCGTCGCGCACGCTCGCCACGCCCGCGCGAATCGACGACGCGATTCCCTCGCTCCAATTTTTGTTTTCAATAATCCGCACCGGCGAGCCGACGACCGCCTCCGCGCATTTTTTCGAAAACGCTCCGAGCACCACGACCACAAGATCGGCCTGCGACTCGAGCGCGATGTCAGTCACGTGCGCGAGCAGTGATTGCCCGGCGACCGGCAGTAATTGCTTGGGACTTCCGAGCCGCGACGAGCTGCCGGCGGCTAGAATCAATGCAGCGCAACGGTGCATGAATGCGCAACCTCGTGAATCGGTCGGCGGCAATCGCGCAAAAAACCGCCGCCATGATTTGCCATCGCCGCTTGAATTTCCGCGACGATCGACAGCGCGATTTCGTCCGGTGATTCTGCGCCGACATCGAGTCCGGCTGGTCCGTAAAAATGATGCAGCGCCGAGTTCACCGGCAGCAATCCGGCCGTCATCAGCGCGTTGAGCAGCTCGCTTTTTCGCCGCCGCGAACCGAGCAGGCCGATGTATCCGAACGGCTTCGGAAGCGCGCATTGCAGCGCGGCAAAGTCGCGCCCGAAATGATGATTTTTCACGATGACGGCAGTGCGCGCATCGGGCTCAAGCGTCATCGCATCGGGGCGTTCGAGCAGCATCGCGTCCCAGCCGAGCAGTCGCGAAAAACAAAGCAGCTCGTCCGTCCCGGCGCTGTCACCGAAGATGACGAGCCGAACCGGCGGCGCGATGATTTCCTGGAATCCCTCCATTCCCGCGGGGCAAAGTTCCTGCGGATACGATGCGCGGAGCGGCGAGTTTTCAAAAACGACCGCTACTCGTGCCGGTTGTCGCTTCGCGAAACATTGTGCGACGTATTTTAAAAACGCGTTTCCCGGCTCGATGCGCTCGACGAACACCTCAATCGTCCCGTGGCAGCCGAAACGCTTCAACGTATCGATCGGAAATAACTCCGGCACGCCGGATGCGATCACGGGCAGCGCGCGTTGCGCAATTTCCTCCTCGATGCAGCCGCCGCTCAACGTGCCGACCGTTTGCCCGTCCGCAAATATCAGCATTCGCGCGCCGGGTTTGCGATAGCTCGAGCCGGTCGTCCGCACAATCGTCGCCAGCGCCATGTGCTCGCGCGCGCCGGCGAACGCTTCGAGGATTCTGCGCAGCTCTTTCATGGACATTCACAAAAACGTGTCAGCGCGCGCAAAAGGCCGTCTGCACTCGCGCGGCAACGGATGGTGAAACTTTGATCGCAATTCAAACGCTCACGCAAAGCGCGCGCGAAACATCGCGCTGACCCAGACGGAAAAGAGCCGCGCATTTCCCAAAAGCTCATGCGCGAATGCCCGCGCGGTGACGTGCGGCGAGGCGATGATGAGCAGCAGCGTCAGCACGAGCAGATTCATCAAGTAAATGATGACGAGCGAAAAAAACGTCCCGTAATACGTGAGGTCGGTTTGCCCGCGCGGAATCATCCAGAGCGTGAAGGAAATGTGGAAGGCCCATGTCGCGCCGATCAAGGCGTAGAGCCAGCGGTGATACGGCTCGACGTGATAGAACAAGCCGATGCCGCCGTAAATCGCGATGACGAGGATCGAGTAAAGCGGGAAAAAGTAGGGCGCGAGCGCGATCCAGAAATTGTGTTTGTCGCTGATGATGTGGCCGCCGTCGCTGCTGACGTTAAACTCGGAAACGCGGCCGCCCATCATCCAGACCCAGAGCGCGTGCGTCGCTTCGTGGCCGAAAACGTAGATCCAAAGCGGTCGCGGCAGGCCGAAAAAAACAATCGTCCAAAGCAGTGCTCCCAGCGCGAAAAACCAAAATTCTTCCGACGCCCAAAAATGATGCTGCAGCGTGGCGCGTGAGAAGCAGGAGAAAAAAGTTTTCGTCCAGATGCCGGCGAGCGGCAGCAGAAAGACGCCGATGACGGTGTTGATCCACCAAAGCGGAATCATCAGCGGCTCACGCGCGGCGCGACCCCGCGGCGAACGCTGAGTCGCAGCGGCGGGGCGTGGCTTGCGTCGGACGTTTGGCATGCGATGCAGCCATTTTTTGGCAGTCCCTCCACGCGATGTCGAAGAATCTGTTTCCGAATTTTATCCGCCGGCAAACGGACGAGCGCCAGGCTCGCGGGCAGAGCTACGCGCGGCCCATGTAGGCGCCGGTGCGCGTGTCGACTTTGATCAGCTCGCCTTCCTTGATGAAGAGCGGGACGGTGATGCTCTTCCCGGTTTCGAGCACGGCCGGTTTTTGCACGTTGTTCGCGCTGTCGCCGCGGACGCCTTCGGCGGACTCGATGACTTTGATGTGCACCGATGCGGGCATTTCCAGCTGGGCCGGTTTTCCCTCGATGGAAAGCACCTGCACCTTGAGATTTTCCACGAGATAATCTTTCCCGTCGCCGAGCAGAGCCTCATCGAGCGTGATCGTCTCGTAGGTGCCGGGGTCCATGAAGTGATAGCCCTGGTGATCTTTGTAGGAAAATTCCAGCTCCTGCCGTTGCACGTCCACCGTTTCGATTTTGTCCGTCGAGCCGAAGCGGACATCGGCGCTTTTGCCGGTATTAATATAGCGGATGATCGCCTGCACGAACGCGCGGAGATTGCCCGGCGTGCGGTGCTGGACTTCGAGGACGATGGCCGGGTTGCCGTTGTAACGGATGGCCATGCCTTTGCGGAGATCGTTTGCGAGTGCCATGGAGAAAGTGCGGTGGTTTGGAGGTGGGCGCGTAGTATTGCCGCGCCTCCGTGTCGAGTCAAAGGGAAGATTCTCCGCTCGCGGTGAATGGCGCGTGCCGCTCCTGCGGAAAAAGTTTCCGTCGCGACGGGAGGGTGCGGCTTCGCGACGGGAAGCGCTGCCGTCGCGACGGGATTCATTTCCTTCGCGACGGTTTTGATTTCCTTCGCCACGGGAAAGGCTGCCGTCCGCGCGGCGGCGATTCCCTTCGCGCCGGGCGGCGCATCCGTCGGGCGGGGAATGTTTCCCGTCGCGAAGCCGGGGATTCCCCTCGGGACGGGAAAGGCGGGCGCGGGGACGAATTGGCTTGCCGCGGGTCGGGCGGGCGGTTTCGATGCGGAGGAAGCGGAATTTTTTTGACCCATGTCCACACCTTATTACCCTGAAACCATCGAAGGCCGCGCGGATTGGTGGCAAAACAAGATCGACAAGATCGGCATCATCACCGCGCTCGATGCCGAGGCCGCGCCGGCCATCCTCGAGGATGCGAAGATGGCGGTTTACCTCTATCGGACGCTGCCGGGGCTCTACGATACGTTCGTCGTCCAGGTGCACGGCTACATCAACTCCTACCTCACCGGCGCCGTGGGAACGCCCGCGCCGAAAGTGATGCCGCTGCCTGCCTGGCCAGCGATGCCCGTGACGGGCGTGGTCTCGGGAATCGAGGGCCGACGCGTGAAATGGGTGCCCGTTTTAAAAAACAGCACCGGCTATGAGCCGACGAACCAAGGAGTCGCGTTGCTGCTCGAGTCCGTGGGCGGGGCCTTCCAGCCGGACAGTTACAAGGCGGAGATCGTCTCGGTGGAAAGCCTGGCGGTGGCGCAGGTGATGGTGAAATTCCGCAAGGCGCGCGGTGCGATCACCGGCATGGCTTTCAACGGGCGCAAGACCGGGACCGGAACTTTCCTCGACCTCGGGCGCTTCACGGTGACGCCGGCGAGCCTGCACATCCCGATCGGCACGCCGGGGCAGGCGGAGCTGTGGGAAATCCAGGGGCAGGCGTTTAAGGGCGACACACTCATCGGCACGCCAAGCAGTATCTCGGAAGTGCTGGTGCGCGGGTAGGGCGTGGCGACGGCGGGAACGCGCGTCTAGCTGTCGGTGCCCGGCGCGGTGCGGGACTCCATCGGGATGGCGTTGCGGAAATGGACGTCGCGCTGCGGAAACGGAATCTCGACGCCGGCGGCGCGAAGTTTTTTCTCAATGGCGAAGTTCAGGTCGCTGCGAAAGCGGCGCGG
Source organism: uncultured Verrucomicrobiae bacterium (assembly GCA_963836755.1). GTDB lineage: Bacteria > Verrucomicrobiota > Verrucomicrobiia > Chthoniobacterales > Chthoniobacteraceae > JAJPJG01. The sequence goes on from CAWIKF010000002.1 coordinate 1,210,441, forward strand.
GCGATCGCTCATCTCGTTACTCCAGACGACGAGTTGAAAGTTGAGCGAGCTGTCGCCAAACGCGTCGAAGAAAACCGTCGGCGCTGGATTCGCGAGCGCGGCCGGATGCTCGCGCGCGACCTCGATGAGGCAGGCGCAAACTTTTTCCACATCGGACCCGTAGGCGACGCCGATGGGGATGCGGAAGCGGACTTTGGGATCGCCGACGCTCCAGTTCGTGACGGTTTCTTTCACGAAATAGGAGTTCGGGACGATGAGGGCGATGTTGTCGTTGGTGACAATCGTCGTGCTGCGCGCGCGGATTTGGCGCACCGCGCCGGCGGCACTGCCGACCTCGACGCGGTCGCCGATGGCGATCGGGCGCTCGGCGAGAATGATGAGACCGCTGAGAAAGTTGCTCGCGATTTCCTGCAAGCCGAGGCCGACGCCGACACCGACCGCGCCTGCAAAAACCGTGAGAGCCGAGAGATCGATGCCCGCATTTTGCGCGACGACGAAACAGCCCAGGACGAGGACGACGTAGCCGGTGATCTGGCTCACCGTGTATTGCATCGCGCGGTCCATTCCGCTGCGCGAAAGGAAGCGGTTTAAAAGAAAACGCTTCGCGAGCGACGACGCCCAGAACACGAGCACGACCATCACGACGAGGCGCAAGATGCCGGTGAGGCTGAGGCCGATGCCCGGCAGCGGCGCCGCCCAATTGATCGGCAGCCCGGCGATGTTCAGCCCGATCAAGACCGCGGTCACGAAAACCGCGAGGCTCATGCAGGCGGTGACGAAGGCGACGACTCCTTTTTCCAGGCCGAACCGGGTGAGCCATCTCCGCATCCGCTCGCTTTGCAGAAAGCCGGACCCCGCAAGCCCGATGAGGAACGCAAGCCCGAAGCCAGCCATCCCCGCGATGGAAAGATGATGCCCGAAGAGCGGGAAGCGGTTTTCAAAAAGCCACGCGGAGTTCATCCCTCCCATTACGAAATGCGGAGAGGGATTGCTCGCATCGTGGACTTGTCGCGCGTCAGTTCGTGAAGCCCGGATCCTGGATTGAGAACGCCGATCACTTTTTCTTTTCCAGCGTGCAGTTCACCAGCTTCACGTCGGCATCGCGCACAACGTCCGGTTTTTGCACGTCCTTGAAGGTGGAATTGTAAATGCGCACGCCGCTGATGGTCGCGCCGGGGAATCCTCGCACGTTGAGCACTCGCGGTGTGTGCGCGACGGTGATGTTTTGCATGACGATGTTTTTCGCGGCCGGCATGAAATCGCCGTTCGCGCCTTCTTCGTAAAGGAAGTCGATTTGCAGCACGGAATCTTTCACGAGGCCGACGTTGATGTTGCGCATGAAGATGTTTTGCTGCACGCCGCCGCGCATGGCGTTGGATTTCAAACGGAGCACGCACACCAGGTTCGGGCTGCTCATTTCGCAGTTTTCCACGAAGACGTTGCTGCAACCGCCGGAGATTTCGCTGCCAATCGCGACGTCCGCGTGCCCGTCGCGCATGGTGCAATTGCGGACGATGATGTTTTGCGACGGCACGCCGATGCGTCGCCCGTCGTTGTTGCGCCCGGATTTGATGGCAATGCAATCGTCGCCGGTGTCGAAGGTGCAGTTGTCGATCAGCACATCGTTGCAACTTTCGGGGTCGCATCCGTCGTTGTTGGGACCGTGCGAGAAAATATCGACGCCGGTCACGGTGAAGTTTGTGCAAAGGAGCGGATGCAGCTCCCACATCGGCGAACGGCGGATGCGGACGCCTTGAATCAAGACATTGCGGCATCGGTTGAACTCGACAAAGCTCGGGCGCAGAAAATCGCCCTGTCCGAAACGGCGCTGATCCACCGGCACGCTGTCGTTATTCATTTCCTCGAGCCGCCGGCGCGCAGCGAGCTGGTTGTTCGTGCCGCCCTTGAGCCCCTTCCACGCGAGCCAATTCGATTCGTCCGCTTGTCCATCGAGCGTGCCGTCACCGGTCACGGCGATATTTGACGCGTCAAAGGCGCGAATCAGCGGCGAGTAGTTGAAGCACTCCATGCTTTCGAAACGCGTGAGCACCACGGGCAAATAAGCTTTTGGATCGGTGCTAAATTTTAAAACGGCCTTGGTGTCGAGGTGGAGATCGACGTTGTTTTTCAATTCGATGGCTCCGGTAAAAAATTCGCCGACCGGAACCACGACATGACCGCCGCCCGCCTTTTCACATGTCTCGATCGCGCGGGCAATCGCGCGGGTGCAATCTGTTTTCCCATCCGCCACCGCGCCAAAGTCGGTGATGACAAAGTTACGTTTAGGAAACTGAGGGGCAACGATTCGCTCGAGGATTTCCGGCACTTGCGACCAATCCGCGCTGGTCTGCGGCGGCGCCGCTGCATCGGCTGCCGCTGGAATGAGGCAAAAAAGCACGGCGTTCAAACCGGCGAACGGCCAGAACGAAGATTTTTTTCGGTGCATGATCTAAATTAGCACCGGGGAAGATCAATGTCGGCTCCGCCGCTTGACAGCGGCCGCGTTTCTCGCATAAGAGCGACGCCGGTTTGAAAACTTTTAGCACGTGGAACTGAGTCTCGGCGAGCATCGGCCGCGCAATGTCGGCTGGACGCGGGCCGCGGCGCTGCTTTACGGCGACTGGGGCACGAGCAAGGCCTACGTGCTCGGGCTCGCATTCGCGGTCGCGGGATTTTCCTCGCTGCCGATCATCCTCGCAGTCTGCGGGCTCACCGGTCTCGTCGGCATCAACTACGCGGTGATCTGCCGCTATTTTCCCGACGGCGGCGGCGTTTACTCCGCGGCGCGCTCGCAGGGCCGACTGCTCGCCGTGGTCGGCGCGCTGCTTTTGGTGGCGGATCTGACGGTGACGGCGGCGTTGAGCGGCTGGTCGGCGCTGAGTTATTTCAACATTCCGATTTTAAAGGAGCACATCGTTTTCTCCACGGTCGGCGTGCTGCTTTTCATGGGCTGGGTCAATTGGTTCGGGCCAAAGCACAGCGGCAGTTTTGCCGTCGCGCTTTCGGTGCCGGTCGTGATCGTGGTGCTGGTGCTGATCGGGATCAGTATCCCGCATCTCACGCTGCACAATATCGAACCGTTGCATGAAAATCTCGGCCACGTTTGGGTGCAATTTGTCGGCGTCATTCTCGCGCTCAGCGGCGTCGAGGCGATCGCGAATTTGACCGGCGTGATGAAGCTCGATCCGGGCTCGACGAATGACGAGCCGAAGGTGGGACGCGAGGCTTCAAAGGCGATCTGGCCGGTCGCGGTGGAAGTCGTCTTCGGCACGGCGCTGCTCGGCTGGGCGATGCTTTCGATTCCAAAAAAGTTTGCGCCGGAGATGACGGGCCGCGCGGACGACATGCTCCGTTTCGTGGCGGAAAAGTTTGGCACGATGACGATTGCGCCGTGGTTTGGCCATGCGTTCGGCTGGGTCGTCGGCATCGTTTTTTTCCTGCTGCTGCTCAGTGCCGCGAACACCGCGATCGTCGCGATGATCGGCCTGCTTTTCATGATGGCGCGCGATGGCGAAATGCCGCGGCAATTCAAAAAGCTCAACAGCCACGGCGTCCCGCTTGTGCCGCTTTGCATCGCCGTCGGGCTGCCGGTGATCGTGCTGCTCGCGTCCGCTGATTTTCAGGCGCTCGCCGGCCTTTACGCGATCGGCGTCGTCGGCGCGATCACGACCAATCTCGGCTCGTGCACTTTTAATCGCGGCATTCCATTCACGTGGCTCGACCGCGCGCTTTTTTGCGCGACGTTTGTGATTTTATTCTGCGTGGAAATCACGCTCGCGCGGACAAAACCGGATGCACTTTTCTTCGTCGTCTGCGTGCTGGGCCTCGGCCTCGCGTTGCGCGCCTGGTCGCAAAAGCGGGCGGGTTTGACAAGCGTCACCGTCACGCGCGAAGTGGCGCAGATAGTGAATCCGGAGACGATCGCGAAGCTGCAGCGCGAGCTGAAGGAAGGCGAAAAAATCATGGTCGCCGTGCGCGGTATCACGCCGGTGCTGCGGTTCGCGCTCGAGGAGGCGCAGCTGCGCAAGGCGATGCTCTGCGTGCTCTACGTGAAGGAGGTCGCGGTTTATTTCCCGAGCGGTCCATCGGTCAGGGGCCGCGCGCGATGGCAGGACGATGATCACGCGTCCGCGATCATGAGTTTGGTGCTAAAAATCGGGCAGGAAAAAGGAGTCACGGTCGCGCCGATTTTCGCCGTGAGCGAGGATCCCGCGACTACGATCCTGGACCTCGCGGCGACGCTCGGCATCGATTACATGATGCTCGGCGCGTCGCACCGCATCTCGATGACGAAGCTCCTGAAGGGCAACGTCGTCGAGCGCGTCGCCGCCGGTTTGCCGGAGGACATTCAGCTCATCATTCACGGTTGAATTTATGAAACTGACTTATCTCAGCCATTCGTGCGTGTTTATCGAAACGGCGACACATCGTTTGATCATCGATCCGTTTCTCACCGGCAACGGGAAGGCGCCGATCAAGGCGGACGAGGTGAAGTGCGACTTTGTTCTCGTTACGCACGGCCATTACGATCATCTCGGCGACGCGGTGGAAATCGCGAAGCGCAACGACGCGACGATTATCTCGACGTATGAAGTCGCCGATTATCTCGCGCAGGAAAAAGTGAAGACGCATGGGATGGGCGTCGGCGGCGCGCACGATTTTCCGTTTGGCCGCGTGAAGCTGACGATTGCGTTTCATTCCGCTGGCTACGCGCCCGGTGGCGAGCTCAGCCACGGGCAGTTTATTTACCTCGGCAATCCGGCGGGAATGCTGATCACAGCTGAGGGAAAGACGGTTTACCACGCGGGCGACACGGCGCTCACGCTGGAGATGAAACTGCTCGGCGAGCTGAATAAGATCGACGTCGCGCTGCTGCCGATTGGCGACAATTTCACGATGGGCGCGGACGATGCCGCGATCGCCGCCGAGTTTTTACGGTGCGGTCTGGCGATTCCGATTCACTACAACACGTTCGATCTCATCAACGCCGACGCGCACGCCTTTGTCGAAAAAGTCGAGGCTCGCGGCCAGTGCGCACAAGCCGTCGCGATCGGCGCGACGTTGGAAATTTGACGGCGTAACTTTTTCCGAATCCGCCACTCATTGGAACCAAAGCCGCCGCGCTTGGTTCGTGAGATGCTTGATGTCCGGCGAATAAGCCAGCGCGCAGACAATCGCGGCATGCCCGATCGCCGACATCGCCAGAATGAAGGCCGTGGTGTAATGCAGGTCGCCCTCCTGGATTTTCGCGGTCGCGGTGATTGCCAAGCCGACCGAGCTCGCGCCGAGCGCGAGGATTAAAAAATAGCGCGCCCAGTTGCGCTGAAACCAAATACCGATGAGCAGCACGGTCGTCCAAAGAACCGACGCGAGCAGCAACGCCATCCATGCTGAGCGGCTCGCGGCAGTGGCGTAGTAAAGCCCGAACTCGATTGCGCGCAAAGCCACGAAAATTCCGATCACCCAGATTCTTCCACGACGAATGCTTGCCTCCATTCGCTTGTAATAGTCAGCGCCACGTTTGCGCTGCGGGGAGAGTTTGCGTGAATTTGATTCCGCCGCGAGATCAGTATCTTTTCCGCTCAATTGAAGTCAAAGGCCACAGGCTCATATACGCAGCATTCGGGCCAGTCGTCCAAGGAAAAAGCTGGCGCTGAGGCTTTCAAACGAGCCGGGCGAGCGCCCACTGCTTTGGAAAAAAAAGGAGAGGCGCTCCCGTCGCCGGAAGCGCCTCCTTTGTCGAATGACGATAAGCCGAATTTTGTCGAGGATGATCATTTCTCTCGCGCGTCGCAGCTTGCGCCGGACGCGCGCCCGCGCGAGCGAGTGCGACTATTACCCGGGAGCGAAGGCCAGGCGGGCCGCTCCCTGTTTTGTCTTGCACCGCATGGGGTTTTTCGTGCCCCGGAGCTTGCGCGCCGGGCGGTGGGCTTTTACTCCGCCTTTTCACCCGTTCCGCACCTGTTTGCACAAGCGCGATGGTTTGTTTTCTGTGACACTTTCCGTCGCACGCGATTTTCACCGCGCGCGCCCGCGTGTTCTCCGCGGCATGCTGCCTTTTGGTGTTCGGACTTTCCTCTGCCGCATTTCTGCCGCAGCGATCATCTGTCATCCAGTTTTGAAATTAGCCACATTCGCGCACGGGCGCACGAAACATTTTGCCGCTTGACCCCGCGGCGAGGCAGACGAAATGGTGCCCCGCGTGAATGGAGCCGCCGCCAGCATTTCCCAGAAAGCCCGCCCCTCGTCCACGCGCTGGGATGAAATTTATGAAGCCGACGGCGCGCCGCGGCCGAGCTACGCGCCACTGCTCGCGCATTTAAAAAATCTGCGATCGGCCGAGCTGCGCATGCTCGACGAGCGGATGGAGGCAACGTTGCGCGAGATGGGCGTGACCTTCGGGCACAACGCGCGGCAACCGTGGATTTGCGATTTGCTGCCGCACGTTTTTGACGCGCAGGAGTGGAAAAAAATCGATGAGGGCGTGCGTCAACGCACCCGTGCGTTCGAGCTTTTTTTGCAGGATGTGTATGGGCCGCGGCAGATTTTGCGCGACGGCGTGGTGCCGATTCATCCGGTGCTCGGCAGCCCGTATTATCAAAATGCCGTCGTCGGAGTGCCGCGGCCGCTCCGCGCTTTTTTGCATTTGAGCGGCACCTGCCTCGCGCGCGACGGCCGCGGCGCGATCATGGTGAAGCACCATTATTTCAGCCGCGCGCCCGGCACCGCTTACATGATGCAAAATCGCCGCGCACTCGCGCGCGTGATTCCGGAGATTTTTGAAAACACGCCAGTCCGTTCTTTCGCGGAAGCGCCGCTCGCGATCATTGAGGCGCTGCGAAACGCCGACGCCGCCCGCGTGGCTGAGCCGTCGGTCGTGCTTTTGTGCTCCGGCGTTTCCAGTCCGCTTTATTCCGCCGACAGCTTCCTCGCGCGACGCATGGGCATTCCGCTGGTGCAAGGCGGCGACCTGCTCGTGCTCGAGGATCACGTTTATCTCAAAACCATCGAGGGCCTAAAAAAAGTCGACGTCATTTACAATCGCATGCCCGACGCGTGGCTCGACCAGCTCGTGCTGCGTCGCGATTCCCGCCTCGGCGTGCCCGGCCTCATTCATTGTCTGCGCAAGCAAACCGTCGCGCTCCTCAACGGCATCGGCAGCGATCTCGCCGACGACCGGAGCCTGCTTTGCTTCGCCCCGCAAATCATCCGTTATTATTTAGCGGAGGATCCGATCCTGCCGACCGTGCCGACTTTTTGGCTCGGGGATCTCGACCAATGCGAAATGGTCCTCGACAACCCCGAGCGCTATTGCATCCGCCAGATTTTCGGCAGCGACCTTGCCGGCAGCGATGTCACCGACCTCGCGCTCATTCGCAAACACGCCAGCCTTTACGTCGCGCAACCAGTCGAGCACGGCGCGCTCAGCGTGCGCGCACAAAACCCGAAACGGCTCGACCTCGCGCAGGATCATATCGTCTTTGCACTCCGGCGCGGCGAGGAATGCGAAGTTTTTCCCGGCGCACTCACGCGAGTTTTTTCACCGCAAAAACCCAATGCCTGGATCAGCAAGGACACATGGGTCCTCGGCGAAAATCCCGAGCCGATCTCGCGCGCGCCGCGCCTTCACACCGAGCCGCACGTCGCTTCGCGCCAGGTCACCAGCCGCGTCGCCGACGCATTTTACTGGCTCGGTCGATATCTCGAGCGCGCCTATCATCAGGCCTACCTCATCCAGGTCATCGAGACTCTTGAAACCGAAGAGCTGAATTCCGCTGAGCGCAAACTTTACCGCCCGATGTGGAACCGCCTCCTCCCGCCGCTCGAGAAAAGCGCGGGCGAAAGCCGCCGCAGCATTACGAACCGGCTCGACCGCTACCGTCTCGTCCTTCTTCCCGAGCCCGGCACCGTCGTCTGCACTTTTGTCCGCGCCATGGCAAATGCCGAGTCGCTGCAGGAGTGCCTCAGCCCCGAAGCTTGGGCCACGCTTTCCAATCTCCACTCGCGTTTTCAGCGCACCCGCTACAAAGAAAAAATCGACGACGACGAATGCGCCCGCACCGCGCGCCGCCTTAGCGATTTGGTCGCGCGCCTCATTCCTCAATTCTTCGCAGTCGCCGCCAACACCATGCTTGCCGACGACGGCTGGCGCTTCTGCGAAGTCGGCCAGCTGCTCGAGCGCGCCACCATCACCGCAAACTCCGTCGTCTCCATCAGCAAAAGTTTCGCGCACGCCAGCGAGATTGAGCTCTCAGCATTTCTGCGACTCCTCGGCACCCGCGACGCGTTCCGCCGCGTCTATCAAATGCGCGCCGAGCCGATCGCTGTCCTGGAATTTCTATGGCAAAATGCAAACGCCCCGCGATCCGTTCTCCGCTGCCTGCGCCGCTGCGCAGCACTGCTCGCCGAAAGTAGCTCCGACACGCCGGGCACCCGTCTCACGCTCGACGCCATCCGCGCGCTCACCGACAAAATTTCCCAAGTCGATTGGAGCAACTACCTCCGCGAGGGCAGCGAAAAAGCTCCCGAGCAATCCGCCGCCGCGCCCGTCGCCTCGGACGCGGGCTCGCCAGCGACCGCGATTCTTCTCGAACTACTCAATGGCACTGGCGCCATCCACGCCGCCATTTCTGATGGCTTCCTCAGCCACCAGACATCGATCGCGCGCACGCAGCTTCCAGCGCGCAGCGGATAAAAGTCCGAAATCTTTATTTGGAATAATTCTTGATAAGAAATCGGCAACCCCGGATATTCAGGAACCGATGCCGGCCAGAAGCGACAGCAAATATAATGAGACGATCTCGCAACGCGGGTTCCGTTTCACCATGCAGCGGCGCCACGTCTACGATGCGCTGATGGCAAAGCGCGATCACCCGACGGCCGTGGAGGTATTCATGCGCGCACAGAAGCGGATGCCATCAATCTCGCTCGCGACCGTCTATAATTGTCTCGAAACTTTGACTCAATGCGGGCTGGTGCGCCACGTGAACCACGATCGCGCTCCGTCGCGCTACTGCCCGAACCTGGAGCCTCATGGACATTTTTTCTGCGAAGAGTGCAGCGCGGTTTTCGATGTGCCGCTGCAGCGCCCGGCGCGCCTCGCGCAGGCATGGGCACTGCCGGAGAACGCCGTCGTCTCGCATCACGAAGCGGGCTTCCGCGGCCTCTGCGCCGCGTGCGCGAAGAAAACCAAACGTAAAACGAAAGTAAAATGAACGCATTAGTTATCAAAGACCTTCATGCGAGCGTCGCGGGCGAGGAGATCGTGCGCGGGCTCAGTCTCGAGGTGAAGCCGGGCCATGTTCACGCGATCATGGGGCCGAACGGCTCGGGCAAAAGCACGCTCGCGAAAGTGCTCGGCGGCCATCCCGATTACACGGTCGAGTCGGGAGAAGTCACGATGGATGGCGTCAATATTTTGGAATTGGAGCCCGATGAACGCGCGCGCGCGGGACTTTTTCTCGCGTTCCAATATCCGATGGAAATTCCCGGCGTGAGCAACGCGAATTTTTTGCGCGCGGCTGTGCAGGCGCGGCTTGGCGAGGGCCAGGATCTCGATGCGACGGAGTATTACGGGCAGCTTTATGCGAAGATGGATTTGCTCGAGATGGATCGAAAATTTACCGCGCGCTCGGTGAACGAAGGCTTCTCAGGCGGCGAGAAAAAGCGAAACGAAATTTTGCAAATGGCGATGCTCGCGCCGAAATATGCAGTGCTCGATGAGACCGACAGTGGCCTCGATATTGACGCGCTCAAAATCGTGTCGCGCGGCGTGAATACATTGCGCGGGCCGCACGTTGGTATCTTGATGATCACGCATTATCAGCGGCTGCTGAATTACATCGTGCCCGATTTTGTGCATGTGATGATGAATGGCCGCATCGTCCGCAACGGCGGCCGCGAGCTCGCGCTGGAGCTCGAAGAACGCGGCTACGACTGGATCAAGGACGAATTACAGGAACCGGCGAACGCCCAATAAACGAATCTCAAATTATGCCCGCAGAAAACGCCACCATCGATATCGACCGCAGCATCGGCGATTTTTCTTATCCCGAGCGACACACTTTTGACGCCGGTTTCGGTCTCACGCGCGACACGGTCAACTACATCTCCGATGTAAAAAATGATCCGGATTGGGTGCGCGAATTTCGATTGAAGGCGCTCGAAGTTTTTGAAAGCAAGCCGCTGCCAACGCATTGGGCCAGCAAGGATCTGGAGGCGATTCATTTCGACAAAATCCGCTATTATTTGAGCTCCGGTCAAAAGGCGACGCGTTCGTGGGAGGACGTGCCGGAGGATATGAAGCGGACCTTCGAGCGACTGGGCATCCCCGAGCAGGAGCGGAAATTTCTGGCGGGCGTCGAGGCGCAATTCGACAGCGAAGCGGTTTATTCGAACATCAAAAAAGCCGTCGGCGAGCAGGGCGTGATTTTCGTCGGTTCGACCGAGGGTTTGAAGGAGCACCCGGAAATTTTTCGCAAATGGTTCGGCAAAGTCATTCCGACCGGCGACAACAAATTTAGCGCGCTGAACTCAGCGGTCTTCAGCGGCGGATCCTTTATCTACGTGCCTCCGGGCGTCAAAGTGAAACATCCGTTGCAGGCGTATTTTCGCATCAACGCGGAGAATTTTGGACAGTTCGAGCGGACGCTCATCATCGCCGATGAAGGCAGCGAGGTGATGTATATGGAAGGTTGCACCGCGCCAAAATTCGAGACGGCGACGCTGCACTCCGCGGTGGTCGAACTGGTCGCGATGAAGGGTGCGAAAATCCAATACGTGACCGTGCAAAATTGGTCGGCAAACGTTTTCAACCTCGTCACCAAGCGCGGCCTCGCGCACGAGGAAGCCGAGGTGAAATGGATCGATTGCAACATCGGCTCACGCCTCACGATGAAGTATCCGGGCGTGGTGATGAAGGGGCGCAAGGCGCGCGGCGAAGTGATCTCGATCGCGCTCGCGGGCGACGGCCAGCATCAGGACACCGGCGCGAAAATGATTCACGCGGCCGATGAAACAACGTCAAACATTATTTCAAAAAGTATCAGCGTCGGCAAAGGGCGCGCGACCTATCGCGGCCTCGTCCACGTGCCGAAGCATTTGAAAAATTGCAAGAACAACACCGAGTGCGATGCGCTGCTCATCAACTCGACGAGCCGCACGGATACTTATCCCGCGATCACCGTGCGCGGCACCGGCAACGCAGTGCAGCATGAAGCGAGCGTGAGCCAGGTGAGCGCGGAGCAGATTTTTTACATGCAGCAGCGCGGGCTGACGAAAGGGCAGGCGATGTCGCTGAGCGTGAATGGTTTTGTCAACGATCTCGTGCGGCAGTTTCCGATGGAATATAGCGTCGAGCTGAAGCGGCTGATCGATCTCGAGATGGAAGGCTCGGTCGGCTAAACCGCCGCGCCAGCTCGTTTTTTCACACATCGAAATTCGATGAGCACCGGCATTGTCTCCATGGAAGAACGTGAACGCCTCAATCACGACGAGGCCGCTTTGATTTTGATGAGCGGGCCCGACGCGCTCGAAAATCACGCGTTCGCGGATTGGTTTCGTCAGCTGCATTTCGAGGGCTGGGAAAAGTTTCGGCAATTGCCGATGCCCGCGCGCGCGGACGAGGCGTGGCGCTTCGCGAGCATCAAATCGCTCGACATTTCGCCTTTCACGAAACCGACGCCCGTCCCGGATGCGGTGCAGGCGGAATTGCTCGCGCGCTCAGTCGGCTTGCAGGAAAGCGCGGGGCGGATGGTTTTCGCGAACGATCAATTGCTCAAGCGCGAAGTTTTGTCCGAGGAGCTGCGGAGCAAAGGCGTGATCTTCGAGCCGATCGAGCGCGCTGTTTCGACGCACGCGGATATTTTCCGCGAGCATTTCATGACGCAGGATGTCGTCCTCGGCTCGAAAAAGTTTGCCGCGCTGCACAAAGCTTGGGTCAAGTCCGGAACATTTCTTTACGTGCCTCGCAATGTGGAAATCAATTTGCCGATCGAAGTTTTCCACTGGCAGCACGGCGAGGCCGGCTCGACTTTTCCGCACACGCTGCTCATCGCGGGTGAAAATAGCAGAGTCACGCTGATCGATTATTTCGAATCCGCGACGCCCGACACGACTGGGTTCGCGTGCGGCGTGAACGATTTGTTTCTCGAGTCCGGCGCGAAGCTTACTTACATCAACGCGCAAAACTGGAGCCGCAAAATGCTCGCGCTCCAGATCAATTCGACCGTGGTCGGGCGCGACGCGAGCGCGGTCAGCATGAACCTCAACCTCGGCGCGAGCTACGCGCGAACCGAGTCGGTGAGCCGGCTCGCGGGCGCCGGCGGCCGCAGCGACATGCTCGCATTGTCCGTCGCGGATGGCGGCCAGGAATTCGATCAGCGCACTTTGCAGGATCATCAGCAACCGAATACGGCAAGTGACCTGCTTTACAAAAATGCCCTCTTCGACAAGGCGCGGACGATTTTTGCGGGACTCATTCGCGTGGAGCCGAACGCGCATAAAACCGATGCGTATCAAAAAGTGCGCAATCTTTTGCTGAGCGACGAGGCCGAAGCGAACTCGATGCCGGGCCTGGAAATTCTCGCGGATGAAGTGCGCTGCTCGCACGGCGCGACGAGCGGGCAAATAGATTCCGAGGAACTTTTTTACATGCTTTCCCGCGGCCTGACGCGAGAGAAGGCGCAGCAACTGATTGTTGGCGGTTTTTTAAACGAAGTTGTGGAGCGGCTCGGTAACGACGCGATCAAGCAAAAGCTCGATGAGATGATTCGCGCCAAATTTGCAAGCCGCGGTCAAGTCTCGGGCTGATCGAGTTGCTCGCCTTCGATCTGCTCGTAATCCTCGAGATGATCGGGCGAGAGCGGCTCGGAAATCCGGTATTCCTCGCCGAGCCATTTGCCGAGATCGATCATCTGGCAGCGCCGTGAGCAGAACGGGCCGACCGGCTCGGAAAAAAATTCCGTCTCGCCGCCGCACGTCGGACACTTCACTTTTGCTGACTCCGCCATCGGGTAAATTTGCTTCATTTCATGATCGAGAAAAATGAATTTTGCGCGCTGTGAATAATCTCACGGAACTGAGCGCTCACCTGCAAGATGGGCACGACCTTGACGCCATCGAAATCGAAACCGCGGTCAATGCGCTGACGGACGAAATGGTCGAGGATGAGTTGAAAGCCTCATTCCTGCAGGCTTTGCGGGCGAAGGGTGAAACCGCTGACGAGATCGCGGAGTTTGTAAATGCGCTTCTCAAGCGCGCAGTCGATCCGGAAATTCATGCGCTGAAACTCGACGGACCGTTGCTCGATGTGTGCGGCACGGGCGGCGATCGCATGGAATTATTCAACGTCTCGACCACCGCGATGTTCGTTCTTGCAGCGGGCGGAGCGATTGTCGTCAAACATGGAAACCGCGGCATCACGTCGAAATGCGGCGGTGCGGATGTGCTCGAAAATCTCGGGGTAAAAATTGATTTGCCGCCGGCCGATTGCCGGCGGTGTGTGGAAAAGAACGGCGTCGGATTTTTGTTCGCGCCGCAATATCATCCGGCGTTCAAGGCGATTGCGCCCGCGCGCAAAATGCTCGCGGCGCAAGGCGTGGCAACGATTTTCAACATGCTCGGGCCGCTGCTCAATCCGGCGCGGCCCAACTTTCAGCTCGTCGGAGTTTTTGCAAAATCGCTGCTGCAAAACTTCGCGGGAGCGTTTGCGCGGCTCCAGCGCTCGCACGCGTGGGCCGTGCACGGCGCGAGCGAAATCGGCGGCGGCGTCGATGAAATTTCGACGATGGGACCGACGGAAATTTGCAAAGTTTACGCGGGCGAACTCGAGACGGCGATCATCACGCCGGAGGAGTTTGGTTTTTCGCGCGCGAGCGCGGAGGAATTGCTTGGCGGAAATTGCGCGCAAAACGCGCGCGTTTTGCAGGGAATTTTGTCCGGGAAAATTCACGGCGCGAAACGCGACGTTGTTTTATTGAATGCGGCGGCGGGCTTTGTGATCTGCCATCTCGCGCCGGACATGCACGTTGGCATTGAGCTCGCGCAGGCGCAGATCGACACGGGTCGCGCACTAGCGAAACTGGAAGCGCTGCGAGATTTTCGCTAAGCAGTGGCGCGCTTCGGCAGATGCTCCATGCAATAATCGCAGCCGTCTTTACCGACGCGAAAATCGAGCTGCGGATCGCTGATTTCTGTCCGATTGCAAACGACGCAGCGGTGCATCGGTTCCGTCTCCGGTTTTGCCGCGCGGTCGAATCTGCGGCGGCGCGTGGCGACAGTGCTCCGATGCCGCGCGGCGTTGTAAATATCCGCCCCGAAAAATAAAAAGTAGTTCGCGAGCGAAATGATAACGGCGGCGCGATAGCTATTGTCGAGAAACAGGAAACTGAAAACGATCTGCGCGGCGGAGATCCACGCGAGCCATTTTACTTTCACCGGCAGCACCCACAAAACGTAGATGATCATGTCTGGAAAAAAGCGCGCGAACGCGAAAAACAGCGAGAGATTCACCATCGCTGCGGAATAGCCGCCGCCGAAAAAAAACGCGGCGATGGTCGTGCCGACCATGCCGACGAGATAAAAGACGTTGAGCTTGAAAGCGCCCATCGATTGCTCGAGCCCTTCGCCGATCATCCACAAAAAACCGAGGTAAAAAAAGACGATGATCCAGTCGAGCATCGGCGAGCCGATCGACGGGATGAAAAGATAGGTCACGAGCCGCCAGACTTCGCCGGCCTTCACGCGCTCGGGGTCGAGATAAAGCGTGGTTAGAAACGACGGGTTGAGTTTGTAGAGGAGAAAAACGAGCGCATTGAATGCAACGATGATCCGGATCAATCCGGGAATCGCGAAGCGGCCCAGCTTGGTTTCGAGCTTGTAAAAAAAGCGCATGCGGCGGGAGAGCTTTCGCGCCCGCGCGCCAAAATGCAAATCCCGAAAGCTCGGCAATTGCAAACGCGCGGAGCGTGCCGTAGCCTGCGCGCGTGTCCACCGCACCTTCGGCAAAAACAACCCCGCTTTTTCCCGAGCATGTGCGGCTCGGTGGGAAAATCGTCGAGTTCGGCGGCTGGCAGATGCCGGTGCAATACTCGAGCATCATGGAGGAGCATCACACGGTGCGGAACGACGTGGGCGTATTCGATATTTCGCACATGGGGCAGCTTTTGGTGCACGGGCCGAAGGCCGCGCCGTGGCTGAATCGGCTGCTGACGAACAACGTGGACCGGCTCGCGACGGGTGAATCGCAATACACTTTTTTGCTGAACGAGCAGGGCGGGGTGATCGATGACTTGATTGTCTATCGTTACACAGACGACAAATACCTGTTGGTGGTGAATGCGGCGAAAACCAGCGAGGATTTTGCGTGGATGCAGGCTCATTTGGAGGACGGCGTCATCTTTGAAAATCAAAGTGCGGATTACGCCGGCCTCGCGGTGCAAGGTCCGAAATCGGTGCAGCTTTACGATGTTTTTTTTGACGGCCGCCACTCGCGCCCCGCACGCAACGAGATCAAAAAAATCGAATGCGATTCGACGATGCTTTTGATCTCAAGCACTGGCTACACGGGCGAGGACGGCTTCGAAATTTTTTTCCCAGCGCAGGATGCGAAGCGGATCTGGAACTTGATCTTGGAAAAGGGCGCGCCGTTCGGCATCAAGCCGTGCGGCCTCGGCGCGCGCGATACGCTCCGCCTGGAAATGTGCTATCCGCTCAACGGCTCGGACCTCTCCCCGCAGCACACACCGCTCGAAGCCGGACTTTCGATTTTCGTCGACCTGCAAAAGGACGAATTTATCGGCCGCGATGCACTGCTGAAGCAGCGCGCGGACGGCGTGCCGCGCCGGCTCGTGCCGTTCAAGATGAAGGAAAAATCGCCGCCGCCGCGGCCGCATTACCCGCTTTTTAAAAATGGCCGGCAGATTTCTGAGATAGCGAGCGGCACGCTTTCGCCGACGCTCAATGCCGGCATCGGCATGGCGTATGTGCCGACGGAATTTGCGCGAATCAACGAGGAGATCGAGGTGGATATCCGCGGCCGGCGCTTCGTCGCGACGATCGAGAAAAAACCGCTGCACCGGAAAATGAGTTGATCGCGCGCGCGGTTCCGTTTTTTCTCACGCCCTGACATGAATGTTCCCGACGATCTGCAATACACCGAATCGCACGAGTGGCTCCGCATGGAGGGCGAAACGGCCACGGTCGGCATCACCGATCACGCGCAGGCGGAGTTGACCGACATCGTTTATGTGGAGCTGCCGAAAATTGGCGCGCTCGTCACCGCGAGGGAAGCGGTCGCAGTCGTCGAATCGGTGAAAGCCGCAAGCGACATTTACGCGCCGATCGGCGGCACGATCGTTGAGGTCAACACCGCGCTCGAAGGAAATCCCGCGCTCGTGAATACCGATCCGTTCGGCGACGGCTGGCTCTTTCGGCTGCGCATCGAAGCCGGTGAGCAGATTGAACTGCTGAAGGAGCCGGCGCAGTATCGCGAGATGATTTCCGCGACGGGAAAATACGAAGTCTGAGCGCGCCTTCGCGCAACGAAAACTTGCTTTGCGGCCGGTCGCCCGTAGCCTGCCCGCCATGTCCGACCATTCCAGTTGCCAGACATCCGCGCGCGATTTAGGAAGAACGCCGCGCCATCCGCTGCTCTCGCCGTCGGACACTTTCCTCCGCCGCCATCTCGGGCCGGGTGAGGAAGAGATCGCGCAAATGCTCGCGCAGCTTGGCTTCAAATCAATGGACGCGCTGATCGACAGTGCGCTGCCGGCGGACATCCGACTGCGTGAACCGCTCGCGCTGCCGGAGGCGAAAGGCGAGCACGAAACCCTCACGGAGCTCCGCGAAATGGTCGCCGCGAACGACGTTTTCAAAAACTACATCGGCCTCGGCTATCACGATTGCATCACACCGCCGGTCATCCAACGCAACATCCTCGAAAATCCCGGCTGGTATACCGCTTACACGCCATATCAGGCTGAGATCGCGCAGGGCCGGCTCGAGGCGCTGCTGAATTTTCAAACGATGGTCACCGATTTGACCGGGCTCGACATTGCCAACGCGTCGATGCTCGATGAGGCGACTGCTGCGGCCGAAGCGATGTCGATGTGTCACGCGTTGCGGAAAAATTCCGCCGCAAACACGATCTTCGTTTCGGAAAATTGTTTCCCGCAAACCATCGCGCTCATCCGGACGCGCGCGCAACCGCTCGAGATCAAAGTCGTCATCGGCGATGAAAAAACGTTCGACTTTGACTCCAATGTTTTTGCCGCACTTTTCCCATATCCGTGCGCCAATGGCGCGATTCGCGACTATCGCGCGGTCATTGAAAAAGTGCACGAGACGGGAGGATTTGCCATTTTCGCAGCCGACATTCTCGCGCTGACTTTGCTCACGCCGCCCGGAGAATTTGGCGCCGACATCGCAGTCGGCAGCACGCAACGTTTCGGCGTTCCGCTCGGATTCGGCGGCCCGCACGCGGCATATCTTGCCACGCGCGACGCATTCAAACGCCACATGCCCGGCCGGCTCGTCGGCATCTCGCACGATGCGGAAGGCCGCCCGGCGTATCGCCTCGCGCTGCAGACGCGCGAGCAGCACATCCGTCGCGAAAAAGCGACGAGCAACATCTGCACGGCGCAGGTGCTTCTCGCAGTAATGGCGTCAATGTTCGCGGTTTATCACGGGCCGGATGGCTTGCGCCGCATCGCGCGGCGCGTGTATTTTTTCACGAGGATTTTGTCGGTCGGATTGAAGCGACTCGGATTTGAAATCAGTGCCGAGCCATTTTTTGACACGGTGGAGATCGGCCTAGGCAAAGGGCTCGCGAGCGATCTTGTGAAAAGGGCTGCGCAGCAGCACATCAATTTCCGCGTTTGCGGCGAGCATTCCGTTTGCGTCACGCTCGATGAAACGGTGGATGACCTGGCGGAACTTTTTCGCGTATTCAACGGCGGGAAGGATCCGGAATTCACGACCGAGGAATTGGCTGCGGGAATCAATACGGAAGTCGATGCAAACTTTGCTCGCACGAGTTCCTTTTTGACGCATCAGGTGTTCAATAAACATCACACAGAGACGGAAATGTTGCGCTACATCCGCCGGCTCGAGGCGAAGGATTTGTCGCTCACGACCTCGATGATCCCGCTTGGATCGTGCACGATGAAATTGAACGCGACATCGGAGATGATGCCGGTGACGTGGCGGCACATCGGCACGCTGCATCCGTTCGCACCGGCGGAGCAGACGCGTGGCTACCAGCAATTGTTTAACGAGCTGGAAAGCTGGCTCGCTGAGATCACAGGCTTCGCGGCTGTCTCGCTGCAGCCAAACGCCGGCTCTCAAGGCGAATACGCCGGTCTGCTCGCGATCCGCGGCTTTCACCAAAGTCGCGGCGAAACGCATCGCAATATTTGCCTCATCCCGCAATCCGCTCACGGCACAAATCCCGCGAGCGCTGTGATGGCGGGCTTTCGCGTCGTTCCCGTGCGTTGCGTGGACGAGGGCGATATCGATCTTGCGGATCTGCGCGCGAAGGCGGAGCAATATCACAATGAGCTCGCGTGCCTGATGGTGACGTATCCCAGCACGCACGGCGTTTTTGAGGAAACGATTCGCGAAGTCTGCGCGATCGTCCACGCGCACGGCGGCCAGGTTTACATGGATGGCGCAAATATGAATGCGCAGGTCGGCTTGTGCCGGCCGGGCGACATTGGCGCGGATGTCTGCCATTTAAATCTGCACAAAACTTTTTGCATTCCGCACGGCGGTGGCGGCCCGGGAATGGGACCGATCGGCGTCGCGCAACATCTCGCGCCTTTTCTGCCTGGCCATTTTGTCTTGAACGCCGATGACGAAGGCGCTGCCGGCGCGGTATCGGCGGCGCCGTGGGGAAGCGCGTCGATTCTCGTAATCCCATGGGTTTACATCCGCATGATGGGCGGCGACGGGCTGACGCAGGCGACGAAAGTCGCGATCCTCAATGCGAATTACATTGCGCGGCGGCTGGAGCCGTTTTTTCCAGTTTTATACAAAGGTAAAACGGAGCTCGTGGCGCACGAATGCATCCTCGATTTGCGTCGCTGGAAAACGGCGGGCATCGAAGTCGAGGATGTGGCGAAGCGGCTGATGGATTACGGTTTTCACGCGCCGACCATTTCGTGGCCGGTGCCGGGCACGATGATGATCGAGCCGACCGAGAGTGAATCGAAAGAAGAGCTGGACCGTTTTTGCGACGCGATGATTTCCATTTACGCCGAAATGCGTGCAATCGAAAATGGCACGGCGGACCGAGAGGATAATCTCCTCAAAAACGCTCCGCACACCGTTCACACGCTCGTTGGCGAAAACTGGACGCATCCTTACAGCCGCGAGAGCGCCGCTTTTCCGGCGCCATGGGTGCGCGAGCATAAATTCTGGCCGGCGGTCGCGCGTATCGACAGCGTTTTTGGCGATCGCAATCTCGTTTGCACCTGCCCGCCGGTGGAATCCTACGCGTAGGCGCAGGGGGCAGGCGCGAGATATTTCGAGGCAAGGTCTGCATCCTGCTTAAGGAGGGACAAATGTTTATGGATTGGCTAAGGAGCAACTTCGATTACGTCGTTTTTGCGGCGCTTTGGGTTGCGTTGTTTGCGCTGAATCAAAAGCAGGTGCCGCGCATTGGGCGCAGCCGCCAGCTCGATCTCATGCAATGGATTGTCGCTGCCATCATCATCATTTTCGGCGGCCCGATGATTAATTTCAGCATGTTCACCGGCAACCGAGTCGCGGCCATGGCGCTTGTCTCGGCTCTGCTGTTCAATCTCGCCACGATCCGCATGCTGCTCGCCTCCACGCGTGCCAAAACCATTGAGCGGCGGCAGTCAGAAATTGCGCTTGCCGAGTCGGAGCGCCGCTTGTCCGTGCACGTGCAACAAACGCCGCTCGCCGTGATCGAGTGCGACCTGGAGGCGCGGATCACCGAATGGAATGCCGCTGCGGAAAAAATCTTCGGCTGGAGCAAATCCGAGGCGCTGGGACGCAAATCGGTGGAGCTTTTGCTTGCCGACAACGCACGGGCAGCGTTCATGTCGGAACTTGAAAAACTCCTCACCGGCACCGGCGGTTCGCGGCTGACCAACGAAAACATCACTAAAGATAGCCGCCGCATCATGTGCGATTGGTTCAACACG
This sequence comes from uncultured Verrucomicrobiae bacterium, assembly GCA_963836755.1. GTDB lineage: Bacteria > Verrucomicrobiota > Verrucomicrobiia > Chthoniobacterales > Chthoniobacteraceae > JAJPJG01. The sequence continues at coordinate 1,230,612 of CAWIKF010000002.1, forward strand.
CCCATCGTCAACAATGACGGCAAAGTCATCGGCGTCTCGTCGCTTTGCGAAGACACGACGGAGCGGCAACTGGCAGCCGTGGAAATCGAAAATCTTGCCGCATTTCCGCGCTACAATCCGAATCCGGTGATGCAATTTTCCGCGCAGGGAGACTTGATTTATTTCAACGAATCGGCGCAGCAAATGGCGAAATCTCTCGGCAAGGAAACGATCGCGGAAATGCTGCCCGAGGATACTGCCACCATCGTCCGCGAGTGCATCGCTACGGGCGACGACAAGCTGAAGCGAGAAACAAAGATCGGCACGCGCACGATTTCGTGGTCGTTTTTCCCGATCGCCGCCCTTCGCTGCGTCCATTGTTACGCGTCGGATTTCACGGAGCGGCTAAACCTCGAACAGCAGCTACGCCAATCGCAAAAAATGCAGTCGGTCGGGCAGCTCGCCGCCGGCGTTGCGCATGATTTCAACAACATCCTCACGATCATCCAGGGCCATTCGGAACTGATGACCGGCACTGAAAAGCTCACGCCGCCGGGAATCGAATCTCTCGACCAGATCCGGCTCGCAGCCGAGCGCGCGGCGAAGCTGACTCAGCAATTGCTCACGTTTGGACGCAAGCAATTCATGCAGGTCGAACCGATTACGATTAACGACGTGATAAATCGCGTCACACAAATGTTGCGCCGCGTCCTCGGCGAAAATGTTTCGCTGCGATGCAATCTCGCTCCACGGCTGCCGGTCATCGAGGGCGACGTTACGATGATGGAACAAATCATCATGAACCTTTCCGTGAACGCCCGCGACGCGATGCCGAACGGTGGCTCGCTAATTATCGGCACGGTGCCTGTGATGGTCACGCGGGCTTATGTGACGCGGAATCCGGAGGCGCGCGAGGGCACGTTTGTTTGCCTAAGCGTCAGCGACAACGGCACGGGCATCGAGCACGACAAACTCACGAAACTTTTCGAGCCGTTTTTCACCACGAAAGAAGTGGGCAAGGGCACCGGCCTCGGACTTGCCACAGTGTATGGCATTGTAAAACAACACCACGGCTGGGTTGAGGTGGAAAGCGAAGTCGGCAAAGGCACTGTTTTCAAAGTTTTCCTGCCGAGCACCACGAAAACCGCCGCTGCGAAGGACGGGAAGGTCCCGCCGCAAAACATCCGGGGCGGCCGCGAAACGGTTCTTCTCGTTGAGGACGAAGCGGGCGTTCTCAGCCTCGCGCGCGGCGTGTTGCGCAGCTACGGCTACGATGTGCTCGAGGCGCGCTCCGGCGTGGAAGCGCTTCGCGTCTGGGCGCAGCACGACACGCGGATCGATCTGCTGTTAACCGATATCGTGATGCCAGAAGGCATGTCAGGCCTCGAGCTCGCGAAAAAGTTGCGGGTTGAAAAACACGACTTGAAGGTGCTTTACAGCTCCGGCTACTCGATCGAGGTCGCGGGCCATGATTTCGGGCTGCGCGAGGGGATGGCGTTTTTGAAAAAGCCGTATCAACCGCAAATGCTTGCGCAAAAAGTTCGCGAGTGTCTCGACCTGCGCGCCTAGACTTTTCTTTCGCCGCTCCGGCGTTAGTTTTCGCGCAGTGAATTTAAAAACAGAACGAGGTTCCGGCGGTTTGGTCGCGAGCGCTCCACGCAAAATCTCTTCGCACTCGCCACTAAAATGCGGCCAGCCGCTCTCGTCCTTTTCTTCATTTCGATTTGCGCGGCAAATGCGACTGATCCGGCAATAGCCGATCTCCTGCGGCAGGGCGACGCGGAAGTCAGTGCGGGTAATCTTCGCGGGGCGCTCACCTTTTTTAGCGAGGCGGAAAAAAAGGATCCGCAAGACGTCGACGTGCTCCTGCGCATTTCGCAGCAATACAGCGATCTTGTTCCCGCGGCGAAGACTCCAGCAGAGGCGCAATCTTTGGCAGAAACCTCTCTCGCTTATGCCAAACGTGCGCGCGCGCTCGCGCCGCAAAATGCGAAGGCGCACCTCGCACTCGCGATCGCATATGGGCGGCTGGCCGATTTTGAGGACAACAAAACGAAGCTCGTGTATTCGCGCAATGTCGAAGACGAGGCGAAAAAATCGATCGCGCTCGATCCGCACGATGCGTATGCGTTCCATGTTCTCGGCGTTTGGAATTATCGCGTCGCAAATCTCAACACGCTGCTGAAGTTGATGGCGCGCTACATTTACGGCGGCATGCCACCGGCGTCGAATGAAGAGGCGGTGCGCGATTTTCAAAAAGCAATCGCGCTGGCGCCGCAGCGCATCCTGCATCACGAGGAGTTGGCGCGCGTTTACGTGGCGATGGGCAAACACGATCTCGCGCACAAGGAATGGAAAACCATCCTCGCGCTGCCGGCGGCGAATGCCGAAGACGAGAAGGTGCAAAGCGAGGCAAAAACTTTGCTCGGGACCGATCAGCCCTTGAGCACCAGCACGAGCCAGCCGGCCAGCAAGCTCAGTCCACCGAGCGGTGTGATCGCGCCGAGCCAGCGCACGCCGCTGAAAGCGAGCAAATAAAGACTGCCGCTAAAAACGATCACACCCGCGAGGATTAGGCAATAGGCCAGCAGCGGAAGTGGATCACGCGGTGCTAGCACTAGTAAAACAACTGCGTGCACGAGATGATACAGCACCGCCTTTTCCCAAACGTCCGCGAAGCCGTTTTGCGCCAGCGTTTGCTTGAGCGCATGCGCGCCGAACGCGCCCAGCGCTACGGCTAAAAAACCAAGCGCAGCAGCGATCCGGAAAGCAGAGTGGTTTGTCATGAAAATGAATTTCATGATTCTCCGGAAACCTGTTCATTCTGTCAAAACATGGACTGGAAAAACTGGCAGCCGCGCGACCGCGCGAACCTTTGCTTCATTTTAAAAGACGAACAACTTTTGCTTATTCGCAAAAAGCGCGGGCTCGGCGCGGGAAAAATCAACGCGCCTGGCGGCAAGATTGAGTCGGGCGAAACCGCGGAAGAAGCTGCGGTGCGCGAAACGCGCGAAGAAGTAGGCTTGATGCCAATCGCGCCGGAACTTCGCGGGGAATTGTCGTTTCAATTTGCCGATGGCTACAGCTTGCACTGCGCAGTTTTTCTCGCGTTCGATTACACCGGCGAGCTCATCGAAACTGATGAAGCCGCGCCATTTTGGAGCCGGCTCGATTCTCTTCCCTACCATGAAATGTGGGAGGATGACCGGCACTGGCTGCCGCTGCTGCTTGAGGGCAAATCTTTTTCCGGCTATTTCGTTTTTGACGGCGAGGAAATGAAATCGCACGAAATTCAGATCGTAACTGAGCTTCTGGACCAGCGGCTCGTGTGATGGGAAAAGTCGTCATCCTCGGCTGCGGTTTCGTCGGGGCAAGAGCAGCGCGATCGTTTGCTGAAGCGGGCTGGGAGGTGATTGGCGTCACGCACACTGAGGAATCAGCGCAAAAGTTGGCCGGGGAACCCTTCCGCGTTTTTGCATGCGATATCACTGTGCCGGAGGCTTTGCGTCGTCAGCCAGAATTGATGCGAGCCAACGTTTTGATCAGCGCCGTCAGCTCGGGTCGCGGCGATGCAGATGTTTATCGCAGCGTTTATTTGGAGGGATTACGGAACGCAACAAAGATTTTACAACCGCAAGCCATTCTTTTCGTCAGCAGCACGTCGGTTTACGCTCAATGTGATGGCGAATGGGTCAGTGAAGAAAATCCCGCGGATCCCCAGCGGGAGACAGGAAAAGTTTTGCGCGAGGCGGAGGAATTTGCGCTAAAGGAGAATGGCTCGGTGGCGCGGCTGGCAGGGATTTATGGGCCGGGGAGATGGATGCTGTTGCAAAAATTCTTGGAAGGCCGTGCGATGATCGAAGGCGATGGACAGCGGTTTTTGAATCAGATTCATGCCGACGATGCGGCAAGCGCATTGGTCCATCTCATTATGCGGAATGCGCCGCGCGGCATTTATAATGTGGCGGACGATGCTCCGATGACACAGCGGGATGTTTACACATTGCTGGCGGAGCATTTTCGAAAATCGCTTCCACCATCAGGTCCGATCGACCACAGCCGAAAACGCGGATGGACGAACAAGCGCGTCAGCAATCGCAAACTCCGCGCGACCGGCTGGGCGCCGCGGTTTCCATCGATCCGGGAAGCGTTGGAAGCGTTTCACTAGAAAAAATTTGCGCCGGCTTCATGCGGCGGCGAAGCTGATCGCGCGTCGCGCGCATCCCCACCACCCGCGCCGGCGCGTTCATTCATCATGCGCCCGATCCGTTTTTTCTTCGCCAGCATTGTCGCATTCGTCTGCTCCGTTGCTCCGGTCTTCGGCTACGGAACTGCCGGACACGAAGCGGTTGGAAACATTGCTGCGCATTATCTCGAGGGCAGCCGCACGGAAACCGAGGTTGCGAAGCTGCTGCGGCCGGGCGAGACGCTGGCAAAGGCCTGCACCTGGGCCGATCGCGCAAAGTTGCCGGATCAATATCTGACGCCCGAGATGAAGGAGTTCGTCGCGAACAATCCCGATCATCACAAATACCATTTTTGCGACGTTCCTTTTCAGGAGAAAATTTACCGCGACGGCGGGACCGGCACGAATAACGAAGACGTCGTGCACATGATGAAGCTGTGCATCGAGGTCTTGAGCAATCCCGCAATCGCGGCGAACAACCCGCATCACCTGACTCCGCGCGTCGCGCTGCTCTTGCTCGCGCATTACACCGGCGACGTCCATCAGCCGTTGCACGTCGGCTGCAGCTACGTGGACAGGGAGAATCATTTCGTCGATCCGGACAAAGGCGGGCAGGGACAGGAGGATGCGGGCGCGAACTTCTTCAAACTAAACAAGAGCATTTCGCTCCACGGTTACTGGGACACGACCGCGGTGAAACTGGCCAAAGACATGGCGCATGGAGAAAATTTCGCGCAGTTCCTGATCGAGAAAAATCCGCCGAAGCTTGAATGGAAAACGAAAGGGCTGATCGCATCATGGCCGGAAAAGTGGGTCAACGACACCTTGCAGCTTTCGGAACAATGTTATGCAGGGATTAAACTGAGTGATCGCCATACTGTTCCCGGCGACGAGACGCATCCGGCGCATGATGAGTGGAAAGTCACGCTTCCGCCCGGTTATGATCAGCGCGCGGCAAATATCGTGGAGCTGGAACTCGCGAAGGCTGGCTATCGGCTGGCTGAAGTGCTGAAAGCGATCTGGCCTTGATCCGACGGCGCGTCAAACGCTCTCTCGCTGCAATTTTTTCAAGCGCCCGCTGAGGGCAACTTTGGTCGCCGAGTTCATACGGTCGATGAAAAGAATGCCATGCAGATGATCGTGCTCATGTTGCAGCGCGCGCGCGAGCAGACCGGTCGCCATGAACTCCATGTCGCTCCCGTCCAGCAGTTGCGCCCGCGCGGTGACGACAGCTGCGCGCGCGATGTCGCCATTGATGTCGGGAAAACTGAGGCAGCCCTCGGAGCTGACGACGCGCTCCTTGCCAAGCGTGAGCTGCGGATTCACCAGCACGAGCGGCATCCATTTTTCGAGGTCGACGCTTTCGCCGCCAATGAACATTTCACTCGGCCGATCCTCGGACCCGGTCACGTCGATGACGGTGAGCTGAACCGCTTCGCCGACCTGCTGTGCGGCGAGTCCGACGCCATTCGCCGATCGCATCGTCTCGATCATGTCTTTGGCAAGCTCGCGGATTTCCTTCGTAATGTTTCCGATCGCCTTGCCCTTCGCGCGCAACACCGGCTCGCCGTATTTCACAATCTCGCGGATCATTGTGCGGTCGTTTCGGTTAAAGCCGGCACGTTTTTGACGCCAGATTCTTTGAGCGCGTCGAGGACTTTGATGATGACGCCGAAGGGCGCGTTGGTGTCCGCGTTCAGCGCGACTGGCCGATCGGGCGAAGTGGCGAGCATTTGCTGCAACGCATCTTTCAGGTTTTCGAGCGCAACATTTTTTCCTTGGAGAAAAAGTTCACCGTCTTTCTTGATCGAGAGCAAAGCCGGATCAGAAGAATTTGGCGCGGCGAGGGCTGTGGCGGATTTCGGAAGCTGAATGACAACAGCCGGTTGATCACGTTTAAACGTAGTCGTCACGATGACAAAGATGAGCAGGATCGCAAGAATATCGATGAGCGATACGATGATGACCGCAGGCATGCGGCGCTTGCGCGCGTAAAACTTCACAGGATTTGATCGATTTCCGCCACTGGCGCCGGACCTTTCACCGACTGACGCCGCTGCTTTTGGTAGTAGCATTTCGCGAGCAGCTCCGCGATGAGCGATTCCATTTCAGCCGCCATCGTCTCGATTTTTTTTGAGAAATAGGAATACGCGATCAGGCTCGGAATGGCGATCGCGAGGCCGACAATCGTTGTGCTGAGCGCCTCAGAAATTCCTTTCGCGATTCCGCGCGGATCGCTCACTGTGGCGCTCGCGCCGAGATTCGCAAAGACGGAGACCAAGCCAGAGACGGCGCCGAGAAGGCCGAGCAGGGGAGCGATGCCGACGACGACTTCGAGCACGACGAGCCCCGCCTCGAGCCGCACGATTTCGTGGCGTGCGCGTGTTTGGACCGCCTCGATGTTTTCCATTTTCGGCCACTGCAAATTGCGCAGCCCCGTTTTCACCACGCGTCCGAGCGGCGAATCATCGGCGCGCACGAGCCGCGCGAGTTTCACCACCGCTTCGGAGTCGTCGGCAGGCTCCAGTTCCTCCACGCCTTTCTCGATCTGGGGCGGCATCACAGTGTCTCGCCGCAGCGCAAAGCTGCGCCACAAGATCACCGCGAGCGACACGACCGAGCAGATGACGAGCGTGCCCATGAAGAAGCCGCCCTGCAAAAAAAACTGGAGCGCGGAATTTACCGAGGCGAGGAGCGGGATCATGGGTTTAAGTCGTAGCAGTTAAAACGCGCCGCCGGTATCTCCAACCGGCCATTTCGCAACATCGGAGTCAACTCCTCCGGCACGGGCGGCAGCTTTGACTCCAGAATTGCGCGGATGGTGATGTTTGCAAGTTCATCGTTCGCGGTGTTCGAGAGCACCTTCACATTCGAGGTCACGCCTTCCTGGCTGATCACGAAACTCACCGTCACTTCGCCGGCCGTGATGAGCCCGCCTTTCTGCCGCACATAATGATTCCACCGCGAGCCGACCATGTTGTGCATCACGGCCTCGTAACGTCCCCGCGGCGTCCCGACCGCGTCCACGCCGGCCTTGCCGCGCTGCGTGATGCCGCTTTCGATTTGGCCTTTTTCTTTGAAAGCCTGCGTGCCCGGCTCGCTGGACGGCGTGCTCTCCTCGGGCCGCGCGCGCAATGCCGGAGGCGGAATCAGCTTCGCCACCTGCTCCGGAGTCGGCGTCGGAGTCGCGGGCGCCGGCGAGTTCAGCGGGAGCGGCGTTGGCTTCCCGAGCGCGAACGTATCCTTCGGCGGCGCGGTCGTCGCGGGCACTGGCGTGGGATTAAAAAAAGGCGTCGCGCGCGGCACACTCGCGTCCGTCAATTCCTTCGGGATCGGCAGCTTCGGTTTCGGCGTCGGCTGCGCTTTTTCCGCGGTCGATGGTCGAGGCTTTTCTGGCGCGGAGTTCGATTGCTTGGCAATCGCCACCGCCGGCTGCTGGCCTTTTCCCATCGAATAATCCTGTGTTTTAAATTCCGTGAACGGCAGTTTTCGCCCGGTCTGCCCCGGCAACGGCGCAGAGCCGGTCGCCGGCGTTTCACTGCCCGCGTGCGAATTTCTATCCGACTCGAAAACCGCATTCGACGGTGCCTTTTCATCCGGCGTCAAACCATCCGTATCGAGCAGCGTCCGCGTGTGCGTCGCGCTCTGGTTCGCCGCAATCAATGGCGCTGGCGTTGGCGTCGCAGCAGCCACCAGCTTGACTTCCAGCGGTTCAAAGTTCGGCGCAGCCTTTGCAAAGTCCATCGGATGCAGGCGCGTCCAAATCATGAGAAATGCGCACCCAAGGACATGCAGAAACAGGGACGCAATGATCGCGATGGTGATTTTCTGCCGATCCGACATGGAAGGTGGAAAGTAAATTCCTGCATGCATGGACGCAAATCTTTCGGGTTACGTTTCGAGCGCGCGGATGACGCCGGACGCGAGCGCGCCGATCACGTCAAACTTTGAAATTTGCACGCACCATTCCACTTCCTCGCCGCGAGATTTTGCGACGAGCGCGCGGCCGTTTCGCGCGCCGCGCACCGCTTCCAAAATGTTGCCTCGATGCTCGCGATAAACAGCGGCAGCGACTTGCGCGGAATCGGTCGGTTCGCTCGCGAAGCCGCATGAACAAAGCATTCCCGCCGCAAGCACATCCTCCATTGCAACTTCACGAAAAGTTCCTGCGCAAATCAGCAGCACTTCCGGCGGCGACGACTGTTGTAAAAAATCGACCAGCGCGTTCATGTTCAAAAGTGCTCCGACGAGCACGAGCCGCGCATGTTCGCAAGCGCGCAGCGCGATCGTCCCATTCGTCGTCGTGGTGATGATTTGCGCACCGGTGACGTTGCGATATTCCAGCGGTGAATTTCCAATGTCGAAGCCGTCGATTTTGTCGCCGTTCCTTTCGCCACCGAGCTTCGCGCGTGGCAACCGAGTCTTCATTTCCAGCGCTTCCTCGATCGTTCGCGCGGGAAAAATCTCCGCAACGCCGTGCGCAAGCCCTGTGATCATCGATGAAGTCGCGCGCAACACGTCGAAAACGATCACCGTCGTCTCCCGCAAATCGCGCTGTGGAAGCAAATCAATTTCTGCGGGATTGAGGACGACATCGATTTTCATCGCGCGCTTTTTTTACGCGTCGAGCGTGCGTGATGAAACAAGTATTGCTGCGCGTAGCCGCCAAACTCCCCGAAGTATGTTTGCGAAAATTCGCGCAACCGCGCGGCGGTTACTTTTCGTTTTCGCGGGAAATAAATCTCGCGCAAAACGCGTTCGATCCAGACGTCGATCGGAAAGGCCCGCACGCGCTCGAACGCGAAAAGGAGCACGCAGTTTGCAACTTTTTCGCCGACGCCCGGAAGGCGACAAAGTTCTGCTCGCGCGGCTTCATCACTGAGCACACCAATTTTTTCCAAGTCGATTTCGCCGCTCGCGATCATGTGCGCAGTCGCAAGCAAATTTTTCGCGCGATAGCCCAGCGCGCAACTGCGCAGTTCCTCTTCATTGCTCTTCGCAAGCCGCTTCGCGGGCGGATAGCTGAACAATTCTGCCCCGCGAAAACTGAGCCGCTTCCCAAATCGCCGCCGCAGCGTTTGCGAGATTTGCGCGATGTGCGCGACCTGTTTCATCGACGATGTGATGAAAGTCGCGAGGCATTCCCACGCCGGCTGGCGGATAATTCGCAGGCCGCGACAAAACGCGAGCGCATCGCTCATCGTGGGATCAGAAGGGAACGTTTGGTAAATTTTCGTTAACGGATGATCGAGCGCGAAATAATGCGCGACAAAGTTTGGGTCGGCGTCGGTGAAAAGTTCCGCGCCGCGCTGTTCAACATAAACCGGCACGTCGCCAATCGCGCCGACGAAGCCCGGGCCGAGCGGGTGCCAATTAAAAACCTGACCGCATTGGAGCGTGACCGCGAGGTTGAAATCGGGCGCGGCGACGCGCGCGTAGGTCATTGCACGAAGTAGCTCAAGTTTTCGAGCTCGAGAGCGAGATCCACGTTGTTCACGACGACACCGTCGGACACGTTTAGGACCACTGGCGAAAAATTCAGGATGCCGGTAATGCCTGCGGCGATGAGTTCCTCGGCGACTTGTTGCGCGACCGGGCCGGGCACCGTGAGGATCGCGAGCTTGACGCGCTTATCGCGCACGAAGCCGCGTAGTTTCGACATTGGCAGCAAACGCACCCGCATTTCACGCGCGCTTTTTTTCGGCGGCAAAATGTCGAACGCAGCGAGGATATCGAAGCCCTCTTTCGTGAAGCCGCCGTAGCGCAAAAGCGCCGCGCCGAGATTGCCCGCGCCGACGAGGATCACCGGTTGCAGCCGCGTGGCGCCGAGCGCTTCGTTGAGTTTTGCGCGGAGCGCGATGACGTTGTAGCCAAGTCCGCGCGTGCCGAATTGCCCGAAATGCGTGAGGTCTTTGCGCAGTTGCGTCGGCTTTACGCCGGCGGCTTTCGCGAGCGCGGCGGAGGAGACGGTGCGGATGTTCGCGGCGCTGAGCTGCTGGAGCGCGCGGTAGTAAAGCGATAGCCGGTAAACCGTTTTTCGGGGAATGAGCAGTCGCGACACGGCGAAAAAAAGCTCCGCGAAGGTGCGTGACTTTGCGTGCAAAGGCAAGTGCCGGTTGAATTAGCAGCACGAAACGGTCATCGTCGGCTCATGCGACTCAATCGTTTTCTCGCCGCCGCTGGTTTCGGCTCGCGTCGCGGCTGCGAGGAATTGATCCGCGACGGGCGCGTCACCATCAATGGCCAGGTCTGCATAAAGATGGCAACGGAGGTCGCGGATGCCGATTTCGTCAAGGTCGATGGCAAACGCGCGGCTGGCGAGAAACGGCTCCACGTCTTGCTTCACAAGCCACGCGGCTACATTTGCACCGCATCGGACGAGCACGACCGTCGCACGATTTTTGATCTGCTGCCGCGAAATTGGCCGCGCGTTTTTCATGTCGGCAGGCTCGACAAGGAAAGTTCCGGGCTGCTGATTTTGACGAACGACGGCGATCTTTCGCTGCGGCTCACGCATCCGCGTTTCAAAATCGAAAAGGAATACGCGGTGCTGCTCGATCGTGCGTTCGCGTCCGCAGACCGTGGCAAGTTGTTAAACGGTGTGCGGATCGAGGGCGGCCTCGCGCGCGCGGAGTCGGTGAGCTGGCTTTCGCCAAAGGCGCTGCGCGTGGTGCTGCGGCAGGGGCTGAAGCGGCAGATTCGCCTGATGTTTCGCGAGCTTGGCTATGAGGTCAAAGAATTGGTGCGCACCAGAATCGGTTTACTGCAGCTCGAGAATCTGCCCGCAGGAAAGTGGCGATTTTTGACGCCGGCCGAAGTGGCTGCGCTCACAGCGCAGGAGCCCGAAAAGCCAGTCCGTGCGCCGCGGCCACGGCGTGATTTGCCAGCACGCCATCCATCAAGTTGATTCCGGAGATCAGCTCCGGATGCCGTTCACAAGCGGTTTTGAGGCCAAAGTTCGCAAGCGCCTCGAGATACGGGAATGTGACGTTCGTTAACGCTTGTGTCGCAGTGCGCGCATACGCGGCAGGCATGTTCGCGACGCAGTAGTGCGTGATTTGTTCTTCCACGAAAACGGGAGCGTCGTGCGTGGTGGGATGCGAAGTTTCCGCGCAACCGCCTTGGTCGATCGCGATGTCGACAAAGACGCTGCCGGGCTTCATCGCGCGGAGCATGTCGCGCTTGATCAACTTTGGCGCCTTCGCACCGGGCAGCAGCACTGCGCCGACGAGGAGATCGACGCGCGGTAGCAATTCGATGAGATGCGCTTCGCTCGAATAAAGCGTGTGCGCGGTCTGCATCGTGATGTCGAGAAAACGCATCCGCTCGACATCGACCTCGAGGATCGTCACATCAGCGCCGAGGCCAGTGGCCATGCGGGCTGCGTTCACGCCGGCTGATCCACCGCCTAGCACGACCACGCGGCCCGGCAGCACGCCGGGCACGCCGCCGAGCAGCACGCCCGTGCCGCCGCAATGCTTCGCGAGAAAATATCCGCCGACGATGATCGACATGCGCCCCGCGATTTCGCTCATCGGCTCGAGCAGCGGCAGGCGATGTTTGACTTCGACGGTTTCGTAGGCCAGCGCGGTGACGCCGGATGCGAGCAGCGCGTCGGTAAGCGTGCGATTCGCGGCGAGATGGAGATAGGTGAAAAGAATTTGCCCGCGCCGGAACAGATCATATTCCTGCGGCAGCGGTTCCTTCACTTTCACAATCAAATCCGCGCGCGCGAAAATCTCCTCGTGCCCCGAGACAAGCTGCGCTCCGGCACTTTCGTAATCCGAATCGGCGAAGCCGGAGCCGATGCCGGCGGACTTTTCGACGATGACTTCGTGTCCGTTTTTGATGAGCTGATAAGCGGCCGAGGGGAGCAGTGCGACGCGGCTCTCCTGCTCCTTGATTTCCCGCGGAACGCCGATGACCATTAATTTCTCGACGGATCGTCGGGTGCGGCGGCGAGCAGCCGGAACCACGGCCCCTGCTCGCGCATGATGGTCGGCCAAAGTTCCTTGCACTTTTCCAAATCGAGCAAATCGCGGTCCGGCTTTTGCACGAGCCATGCCTTTTGAGCCAGCTCCGCTTCGAGCTGACCGCGGCTCCAGCCGGCGTAACCAATGAACGCACGCACCGCCTCGAAATGATTGGCGGCGAGCTCGCGTGCCTCGTCGATGAGCAAATGCGTGCGGCAGACAATGGCGTCGTCGCGCCACGTCAGCGAAGCGAACATGAGCTGATCGCCTGAAACTGGTCCGCCGAAAAAAACCGGCACGTCGCCCAGCATGTGCGTCTCCTGTTCCGGCAGAAAATCGCCGACACTCTTTTCCGTCGGGCGATTGAGAACAAAGCCGAACGAGCCTTCCTGAGTGTCATTCGCGGAAATGTAGAGCACCGTGCGGCGGAAATTCGGATCGAGCAAGTTCGGATGCGCGATCAGAAGCGAGTTCGCGAGGCCGAGCGATTTAGGAAATTCGCGCACGGGAATAGGGTTTCATTGAGGCTGTATCTCGGCAAGCTTCCGCTCTGAAATAAACGCGCGCCATCGCGCAAACGCGCTTGCATGGCATGGCAAGCTTCGCCATGTTGTCGCGCTCTGCGGCGGGGTAGCCAAGTGGTAAGGCCGAGGTCTGCAAAACCTCTATTCGCGGGTTCGATTCCCGCCCCCGCCTCTCTTTGAAATCTTTGTTCCGCGCGGAAAAAAAGGCTTTCACTTTTCCGATTGCGAGCGACCCGCCCGATGTTAAAAACGATCGGGCAAAAGCCGATGTGGCGGAATGGCAGACGCAACGGACTTAAAATCCGTTGACCTTAACGGGTCGTGCGGGTTCGAGTCCCGCCATCGGCAGCTTGCGCGCCAGCTAAGGCTGCAGCAGTCGATTGAGCGTATACCAACCGGTCGAGTTCGTCAGTGATTCGCCGGTCTGACTGCGCACTCCTTTGGCTGTGATTTGGTAAACCTCGCCTTTGATCAGTGGCATCTGGATGTCGACGGACTTTGCATCGGAGGAGACTGCCAGCTGCGTCGGAACTGTCGCAGCTTCTCCGAATTTATTCGAGCCATAAGCAGGATGGTAGTCGTAATGCCAGTGTTTGAGTTCATACGAAGCGGCGCTGGCGGCGGCTTCCGCATTGACCGGCTTTGTGAAGCTGACTTTGAAGCCAGTAGGTGTGAGATGGATGTTATCAATCTCAAAAGGGGTGGTATGTCCGTCCCACGATAGGCGTTCGAAGCCCCACGGTTTCCCGCTGGCGACGCCCCAGCCGTGATCGACCTCTCCCATCCAAAGGCTGCCGTCGGGGGCGAACGCGCCACGGATGTAACCGCTTTGCAATCCGTTGCCGAAGTTATACACAGTGCCTTGGTATTCTCCGCCGATCTTTTCAATGGTCGCGCGCATCATATTGCACTTCGTTTGATCGCCGAAGAAGATCTGGTTCTCGAAAGGACCAAACTTTCCATGGGTGTAGTCGAAAACCGGTTGCGCCGGACAATTCGCAAGCTCGCCATAAGGCACCCAAAGCACAGGCGCCGTAGTCATCTTCTTGAAGTCGGCGATCGGCACTTTGTTGAGATCACGGCCGGCGAAATCTGCGCGATCGGCCAGCGATGATGGGTGCAGGTAAAAGCGGTCCTTTACCAGTTGGAAGAGAGGGGAAGTCGCAACCCAATCCCCTTGGCTATCCATGATGAAGATTTCGTTTTTGTCATTGACCGCAAGCCCGACCGGCGACCGGAAACCCGAAGCATAGGGGACAAACTTTCCGTCGGGAGTGATCTGCACCACCCAGCCGCGCCATGGCGAGGGATGAGTCATCGTGCTGCCGCGCACTCCGCCGGGGCCGCCATGGCCGAGGTTAAGCGCGACGTATAAATTTCCTTCCGCATCTCGCACGGGCCCATGCGCAAACTCATGGTAGTTGCCGTCAAAGCCCCAGTCGCCATTGATGCGGCGGTAAAGGTCTGCCGTCCCGTCGCCGTCCTCATCGACGAGCTCGGTCAACTCGGGACGCTGGGAGACAAAGATGTGGCCTGGCTTCTTATCGACAAGCACGCCAAGCGGCTCTTGTAGTCCGCGCGCGAAGATGTGCCATTCGGGCTTTGAGTTCTCGACCTTCCTGGTCCATACATCGCCATCTCGTGTGCAAAGATAGAGTGTGCCGTTGGCGGCAAAGTCGAGACCGGTGACCTCGAATGGGATACCTTCCGGCACTGGAATGCTTTCGATATGATAGCCGGGCGGAAACACAGCCGGCGGCATCGGCGCCGCTTGCAAGAGCGAAGTGCCACTTAGCAAGAGGAATAGAGTAAGTAGTTTCTTCACGGCTTTTCAGTAGGGTGGGTTGTAGCGGCGAGAGTTACCGAGAACTTTGACGCCTTGTCCGCAGGAACGGTTAATACGTTTCCGTCGAAGGAACCGGCACTCGATACAGCCTTGTTGGCACCGCTGGTGGTTACGAAGCGAACAGGTCCCGGCGGGTTATCCATCTGGAAGCTCAACGTCACGCGATGAGCCTCGAGAGGAGTTCCTGGAGCTGCAGCTACTGTCTCGGTAACTTTGGTTCCATCCACCGTGAACATGATTTGCGGCGAGGCTTGCATCCGATAGCCGAGGAACTTCACGACCGGCTTGTCATTCGTCCCGATTCGCAACGGAAACCCGTCATAGCCCAAAGTAAAGGTCTCGCCAAGCGGGTTACAAGTCTTGCCGCCGCGCGCATCGCGATTCGGGCCTACATCGAGAAACGAGCCAGTCCAAACATAGCGCACGGCGCACTGCCTGAGATCAAAGCAGTAGTTAAGACCTCCCACCAAACCTACTGCCATCGAGACGGGCGAGGTATTAGGCAGCAGCACGCGCACGATCCTCGGTGCATCGGTTACCTCCACCACATCGGGCCTTGCAAGCCGCTCCGTGAGAACCTTGCGCCTGACGTCCGGCGCCGATACATATAAGGCGAGGTCGGGCTCGGAACTGGTTGAGTAAAAGCGAAGCCTCATCGCATGATCGCCCTTATTGAGTTTGATCTTGCCGGTTTTCTCCGCGAGTGAGCTTGTGACGACAAGGTTGCCATCCATGGTCAGGTCGCCTTTTTGCACAGCCGTCAGGCCGAAAGTATATTCGGCTGTGACAGGCGCGACGAAAGTAGCGTCGAAGACGTAGTCAAAGATCCCGCGCGGATTGGCGACACCGATGCTGAAAAGGTTGTTCTTGATCGCACCTTCCTTGGTTGGCTTGATGGCGTCGGGATTAGGCAGGTCATCGAGCTTGGTATCATAGTAGCGAAACTTTACATCCTTGAGAGATGCAGTCTGCTGCGCGTCTCTGTGAGCTGTCACTTTCATGAAGCCCTTCATCGTCATCGCATGGCCGGGAACAGTGCAGACGAAAGGATACTCGCCCTCCGCTGCGGGAGCCTTGAAGTAGATCGTGTTGCTTTTGCCGGGATCGACCAGGTTTACATGGTCCAGCACATCGGGACTGTCCGGGATGAATTGCTTCTTGAGCGCGTCATCACCCATCGCCCAAGCCTTTTGCGCCACGCTAAGGCCAGCGTCATTCGATGGCTTACAGATGACGAGATTGTGCTGCATGATGTCAGGGTTCTTCAACGTCAGCTTCACGTTGCTATTAGGCTTCACGGAAAAAGACGGAGTATCGTAAGCCATCTTTCCGGGGACAACACCGACCGTCACCGATTCATCGATCTTGCCGAACCCCGCGGGCGCGTCTTGGGCGAAAGTTGGATAGCCAATAGCGAAAGCCATCAGCACGAACAGCCCGCGCGTCACGCGAAGAAGGAATGGGGAGTTAGCTTGTCGAGGACTGATATGATCCATGAGAAGCCCTAGCTCTTCTTTTCCACGATCCAGATATTCCGATAGACCACTGGATTGTTGTGAAGTTGCAGGTAGAGCGGTGCCGGTTCCGGTCCTTCTTTGTGACCGGCACTGCGCGTGGCGCGTGGAATCTCCGTGTGATCCTGCACCAGCACGCCGTTCTGCCGGACAGTCGCGAAAGCATTCGCAGTTTTCTTCCCAGCCGCATCATACTTTGCCGCAGTGAAATCGATGTCGTAGGTCTGCCATTGCAGCGCCGGGAGGCACATGTTCACCAGCGGCTTTGCGATTTCATAGATCGCGCCGCACTCATTCTCGGCGCCGCTCAGGCCAAAGGAATCGAGCACCTGCACTTCATAGCGATCCTGCAGATAGACGCCGCTGTTCCCGCGCTCCTGGCCTCGCGCGAATGGCTTGAAAGGAAGCAGGAATTCGACATGGAGCGTGAAGTCCTTGAAAGCTTTCTTCGTCTTCACCCCGCACTGGAGAACGTCGCCCGGCAGGATCTTGCCATTCTCCCACTCATCCACATTTTTGCCGTCGAAAAGCACCAGCGCCCCCGCGGGCGGCGGCGCCATCTCGGTCGGCGACTTCCGCATCGTATGCTTCGCCGTCACGGTCTTCCCGTCTTTATTGGTAGCTGTGATTTTGTCGCCGACGATCTCGCCCTTCCAATCGTCGTTTTTAAAAACAACCTTGTCGCCCTCACGCGCCGCATCCATTTCCGTCTTCCTTTCCGCCTGCGGAGAAGCGCCCGGCAAACCCGGCGCCCAGCCGACGATGTGGAATTTCCCATCGCCCAGAGCGATGACTTGAGCCCCGCCGTCATCGCCGACGTATTCGCCCTGCACGGAGTAATCGGGCCCCGCTTTTGCAGGATCGGTGTAGACAGGATGCTTATCCTCCGCGCGGAGAGACGAAGCGAGGGAAAGCGACAATAGTGACAGGATGACGAGGGGAGCACGCATGAGGCAGAGACTTAAATGCGTGCGGAGGGAATCGTCAAGCAGTCCTCTCTTGGGACGGCATCTCGAAAACCCGCTGATCCCCGCTTGGCTCAGCCTTCGCCTTTTTATAGCCGGTGTCCGGCTGGTAATCGGGATGCTCCGCCCGTTGCGTCTTATTTAGCAGCCCTTCGATGGTCAGCAGTTGCAACCGCGGAACCTTCTTCCCTGTCTCGCTTTCGTAAAAACCAGCCGCCGCCGCTTCCGTCTGCATCGCTTTCGTCGGCGCGGCGAGCGTGATGAAAAGACCGATGTCCGCCTTGTCGCGGGCCAGCGTCGCGATCAAATCCTTCACCATCGCCGGGCCGACATTCTCGCCGCCCTTCACGCTGATGAGGATGGTGTGGACTTCCTTCCGGTCCCAATCGCGGAAATACCGGATGAGATCGCGCGCGCTTTCGCGGTCTTTGGGCGTCCATCGCTCTCGTTTTGGATAAACACGATGTTCCTCAGCGACCGTGCCGCTCAATTAAACGTTTAGCGAGTTCAGCTACTTTCGCTGATCGCTTATCGATCACTTCTGCCAACGCGTGTTCCATGATTTCGAAGGCGTCCAAAAGATCATCTAGCTTAACTGTCCCCTCATGGCCACCTGTGTTGCCGAGCCATTTGAGAGCCATAAGTTGATTACCTGTGACAACATCGTTTTTGGCAAATTCTTCAATCCGTTTATGAAGTGTCATTTCTTTGCCGTCTTCGCCGATTTTTTTAACCCCCAAATGATCCATCAGCCGCTCAAGTGCGACGCGAACGCGAGTAGCAGCGGCAGCCGCGTCGAGCCAAAATAGCTGAAATCCCTCGCGTAATTTGTCGCTTACTTCTTCCGGACATTTTGGTGGAATTCGGAAGATGTCCGGCATAGGCCAAAGTATCCGCGCAGCAAAATAATCACCCCAAGACATTCCGTCCTCGCCATATCCCGGTTCCACACCACCAGTTCCTGAAACGGCAACTTCCTTCTTACAGTGATTGCATTCGAGCCATGCCGTAAATGAATAAGTGATCCATTCCGGATCCCAATCGTCGTCGGATCGACAGCGCTTTGACTCTAAGGTTTCTTTTTCAACAAGTGATTTCGGGACTATCTGAAGACTTCCTTTACGGCATGAAGGGCAAGGCCATGCCGGACAAGAGTGTGCGGTTAAAGTTTCTTTCCAAAGATTTCGATTCATAAGAAGGACGAGGCGGTCGGGTCGCAGTGGAGATAGAGCGAGCCAGTCGGCTTGAGCACGCGATGCAGTTCCAACAGCCGGTTCGCCATCATCACCAGGTAAGCCGTCATGTCATTGCGCCCGAGGAACTCCACGAGCGACTTCATCATCTTCCCCACGTCCGTATTCGCCTGCGTCAGCACCTCGTCGTATTCGCGCTCCGTCACATCCTGCGTCCAATGCCATGTATCCTCAAACGCCTCGATCTGCGCCTGGCTCTCCACACCCTTCGGCGACTTGAAAAGCAGGTTGTAGTCGCGCTTCGAGTTAAACGGCGGATCGAGATAGATCAAGTCCACGCACTCATCCGGGAAGTTCTTCCGGTCGCGTAACACCGCCAGATTATCGCCGTAGTAGAGTTGATTCATGATTTCGGTTCTTGAGGAGATAGCTTCATGGGGATGAAATCTCCAACCGGTCATCTGGTCTCGAGCAATGTCACAAAAGCATTGTTGCATCCCAACACAACGCCGGTTTGAGGGTGCCGCACGAAGGTAATATAGTTGTCGTCATCCACAGGGGTAATTTCTCCGGTAAAGTTTTCCTCGATTTCTCCGTGCGCTCGCACCTGTGCGCGAGCCGTCGGAGCGCCAGTGAGGTCTTCAACACTAATCATTCTTCAATTAAGTTGCACTTGGCGATGAGCAAAGCATTTATGCGGCATCCAACGGCTTGGACGACTGACTTGCTGACCAAAGTGCTCATCCGGTGCGATGTTATCCTTTGAGCGACGGTCCTCAATGAAATCGTGCAATTCTCTCTTGTCAGGTTGAGCAGCGTTTGACGGGAGGGGGTGTGGATTGTTTGGAAACGGCTTTTGGCAGGTTGGGGATGATGACATTCTTATTGGGGAACGGCTTCGCCATATCGGGATGGTGGCAGTCTTGTTCGCGAAAGGCTTTGGCTATATCGGGATGGTGGCAGTCTTGTTCGCGAAACGCTTTTGCTATATCGGGATGATGGCAGTCTTGTTCGCGGAGCGCTTTCGCCATATCGGGATGGTGGCAGTCTTGTTCGCGAAACGCTTTTGCTATATCGCGATGGCGGCAGTCTTATTCGCGAAACGCTTTCGCTATATCGCGATGGCGGCAGTCTTGTTCGCGAAACGCTTTCGCTATATCGCGAAGAGGGTCCGCGGTGGCGGAAAACTCGATATCTTACCTTCTCGGCTCCTTTTTTCATTCGCTGGCCTTTGCTGGCATACCTTTAGCTATGTTTCCCCGCGCTGCCCAGTAAGGGCGGTTTTAAGAAAGGAGATTTAAAGATATGATTAACAAAGTAGCAATTACATGGATCAATAAGTATGCGCAGGGACCTTTCGGCGACACTGTGACTATTATCCTAGAGAAGACGACGGGTAACCCGTCCTTTGCGAGCCTGGCCCCATTGGTGGCCACGACGCAGACGGCGTTTGATACCTATCAAACGGCCGCGGCGAAAGCCGCATCGGGAGATCGCGAAGCAATCGTGATCCGCAACGAAAAGCGCGACGCCCTTGGTATGCTGCTCGTGCAGCTCGCCAATGGGATCAGCACGGCCGCCAATGGCAACATGGCGGTCCTGATCAGCAGCGGGTTCCCAGTGCAAAAGCAGCAGCGCACGCCGGTGGGGCCTTTGCCCACGCCGGACGCGCCGCTGGTAACACAGGGTCCGGTGAGCGGCACGCTCATCGCCAGCGCGAAAGCAGTGAAAGGCGCATCCATCTATAACTGGAGTGTGGCGCTGGAAACCGCGCCCAATGAGGATGTGCAGGACGCACAAACGACCGCCGCGAGTGCGGAGTTCGACGGGTTAACGCCCGGCAAAGTCTACGTCATTTCGCTCAACGCAGTCGGCGCAGCCGGCGCGAGTAACTGGAGTGACTACGGCAGCCTAATGGCGATTTAAGGAAAGCCTTTTCGTCTGATATATCGATCGAAGGCGGCGCGTTCAGCAATGGGCGCGCCGCTTTTGTTTTGACCCCTCCTTTATCTGAGAAACTTCCGCCGCAGTGGATGAGTGTGTCACCCCCGACAGAGGAGACTGCCGCTTTATCCGCTCGTCTCTCTCCAATTTATCCGTGAAAAATCCGATTGTCTCTTATGAAAGAGGCAGTTCGACTAACGTGGAATCTAAAATCCTTGCGAAATGAGTGGTAGTTGTTCAAAGCATTATGAATCACTTGAGTTTGTGTCTTAAGATGAATCTCATTCTCACGGCTGTGTATTCCAGAGAAAGCTAGATTTAATACCTTTCTGCTTGCCTGCCTTAAATTCTCAAAGGAGTCCATTAAGTCATTTGAAAAGTAGATGTCTATTACCATATTCATCTTATCTTCTATCGTATAGTAGTCGTCACTAGCTTTCATATGAGCGGGCTTCATTGCCTGCATATTTTCAAATGTAAGAATGCCTTCAACTATTTGTTCCTGAAAATGAAAATAATTCGCAACCCAGCGTAATAACTCGGATTCAAGTAACATCAGTTCTTCCAGCTTGCGTAACCGATATTCTCTATCCGTCCGATGACTTGCCAGCACATGCGCCACAATAGCTGATGCGACGCTACCGAAGAATATTGCTAATAATGACGATAACAGTGGTTGCATGCGTTGTAGCTTCTTGCATACCTTTGTCGGTTTGCGATGTCCAATTCCTTTTGCGATGGTCTATAGCCTTGAATCCCTAGCTATTTCGGACATCTGTTGGGTGCCTTCGAGCTTTGGCTAAAAGCTAGAGTAACAAGTATTGCTTGACGATGATGTGTCAGGCATTAATGAATAATCGCTATGAACTGTTGCGCCGTATCCTAAAAGGCGAAATTTACGAGATCTAGTGCGCCTCCCACAACAAATGAAAACCTTTCCTCCTTTTACAACCTGCCTATGTGTAGCGCTGCTTTCGGCCTCGCCGGTTTATGCGGCGAAGCATCATAAGAGTCACAGCGCGCCACAACCTAGCGCGCTGCCATTACCATCGGCGTCGACCGCAGCACAGCCGCCTTCGGTTCAATTGTCGGTATTATTCCAGAACTCGCTGGATAAGGTGGTCGCTCCGCTCGACCAGAAGGTGGTGATGCCAAGGACTGAGGTAGCGTTGCTGCGGACGAATTTTGCGCAAAAGCTCGCGCTTGCGGAGCAAGGGCAAAAGGCACCGTATCAGGCTGGGATCGCGGTGTGCGATGCTTTCACGCAAGCGATGGATGAGCGGGAGAAAGCGCAACAGAACTATCAACAGGCTCAAGCCGTTCATGGTCCGGGCGATGTGGCCGATGTGCGGAAGAGCGCGCCGAAGCGCGGCCGCGGGAGTGGCAGCGCGGCGATTGCGGAGGCGCGCAAGGAGGGCCAGGAGGAAAATCGCGATACACAGGGAGCGAACCAGAAGGATGCATTTCTGAATGCGGGGCTGCTCAAATCGTAGTCGGATCGTGCGGCACAGTTGCGTCAAAACATTCAGCAGCTTTACACGCACGTGTTGGAGGCTGAGCAACAGGCTGCGCCTGCCGCATCTCCGGAAATCCCGGCGACCTAGCTCATCGCGCGGCTGACTTTATATAAGGTAGAGGAAATGGCTTTGCCGGGAGCCATCAATGAAACCTTTGAAATTCAAGCTTCTCTTCCTATCGTCGTTGTTCGCCGTTACTGTTCTCGGGGAGGTGCCGGACACGCGCGGGCCCGTGCAGAACGCCGGCATGCATGTCGTGGCAGACGCGGAGGGCGTGCAGGCTCCCGGATATACATGGAAGGAGCCAGAGGCGTTGCCTTCATGGACGGCAAAGTGGATTGGGCGATCTGCGGCTACGAAATCAGTCGCCACTTGCCTCCGAAAGGTCGTGCAGCTCAAGGCCGCCCCCAGCAAGGTCACGGCCTGGATCACCGGAGACGATTATCTTCTCTGGGTAAATGGCCACGCAGCCGCGCGCGGTCCGGCGGACCCGGGGCGCGATTTCTTTAAAGGCGTTCCGAGTCGTCCTGCGAAAGCCGGGGAAGATTTCAAAGACGATGTCTACGTTCAGCGGTTGAGCAATCACCGGTTCTACGACGTGCGGGACCTCACCCCCCTTTTTCAAGTCGGTTCGAATTCGCTGGCGGTAGAGGTAGCCGGCGATGGCGGCTTCCAGCTCCAGGCTCGGGTCGAATACCCGGATGGTTCTACCGAGGTGATCGGAACTGACGAGACGTGGCGTGGCATTCCGTGCCCTTACCTACTGCCGGGTGCATTGTTTGCGCGCCAGCAGCAAAGCCATGACGCCAAACCTTTGGATAGGCCGATTGTTTTCTTCGATGCCGCGGCGGAACCTGTTGGCTGGCAGTCGGCCGACTTTGATGATCGGAAATGGCCCAGCTGCCGAGCGGGCGATCCACCCGCCGAGACGCTAATGATGAGCGAACTTCCGCCGGTTATGGAGACGTTCTATCCCGAGTTTGAGGTGAAACCGGTATCGGGCGACGTAACTATCCCGAGCGAGCCTCTGACGCCGGGACGTCCAATCGTAGTAAAGGGCGACGGCGAGTTCGCCGTCCATTTTAGTAGAGTGATGTCTGGACGATGCGGTATCGCCGTAGACGGATGCGCCGGTGCGGAGGTTGAGCTCATCTCCAACGAGACACAGGGGACAACCGCGCGGGCATATGGGCTGAAGCTGCGTGATGGATTTCAGTATTTCGAGAGCCGCGACTACTACGCGCTTGGCACCGTGCGCGTCGTGGTGCGTCATGCAAGTAAGCCCATCCAGATCCGCGAGGTCACCGCCGATTTTCTTTCCCAGCCGGTGGAGTATCGAGGGTCGTTCACGTGCAGCGACCCAATTCTCAATACGCTTTGGAAAAGCGGTCGCTGGTCCACACAAATCTGCATGGTCACGCATCATCTCGATTCTCCGCAGCACCAGGAGCCGATCAGCGACTATGGCGACTACGTCGTTGAGGATCTGGTCAATTTCAACAGCATGGGCAGCAATACGTGGCTCGCTCGGCAAGATCTGCGGAAATGGGCGTGGGTGATGGAGAACGCGCACTATCACACCTTCCACACCAGCTACATGCTCTACTGGCTCCAGGCCCTGCTCAACTACTACGACTACACGGGGGACCGCACCGTGATTGATGAAGTGGCACCGCAGGTTCATGCCATGCTCGATCAATTCACCACCTATGTCGGCAAGAACGGGATCATCTCGGAGTCACCCAATTACATGTTCATGGATTGGGTGACCGTCTACGATGACAAAAATTCGAAGATTGCCTTCCTATGCCATCATCCGCCTGCCGTCATCGGGCAGGGCTACATGACGGCGCTCTTTTATCGCGCCTTGGCCGATGGTATGCGGGTCGCTGAGCTGACCGGAAACCAATCGCGAGTCAAAAAGTATTCCAAACTGCACGATCAGGTTGCGGCGGCGTATCAGGCAGAGCTTTGGAATGAAACGCGCGGACAATATCGCGATGGAAAACCATTCGTCACCTCCGTCAAGCCGAACAAGTGGTTGCCGGCCGACGTGCAGATGGAGAGTTTTAGCGTGCAGAACAATGCCTTTGCCGTCCTCTACGACCTCGCCCCCGCCGTGCGGCAGCAGGCGATTCTGAGCGGCATGCTGCACAATCCGCATTGGGATGTTACCCCATGGTTCATGCATTTCGTCTTCGATTCCCTGGCTCACGGCGGCCTCTTTGACTCAGAGGGCGGGTCGAAGATGCACGACTATGTCGTTGTCCCCGAGACTCAGACGGTGCGGGAAGCGGGCCCGAATAAAGGCGACTATAGCCACGGCTGGATCGCATCGCCCACCTATCAGATGTCCAGCAAGATCCTGGGCATTACGCCGGCTTCCCCGGGCTTCGATACCATCAACATCCATCCGACGTTATGCGGCCTAGCCTTTGCCCGCGGGGCCGTGCCGAGCCGCCATGGCCTTATCGGCGTAGACTGGACGAGGCAGCGTGATGAATTGTCCATCAGGTTCGATGTCCCGCCGGGAACTCACGCCAACGTCAACCTTCCAACGGGCCACGCCCTAAATCCGCGGCTGCTTCTCGATGGCAAGCCGCTTGCGCAGCCTGGCTCACCAGCCGCTGGGGCGGGCGTTCACTCGCTGCAACGCAACGCCGCCTCGATCGTATTTCGGCTGGATCCGGGCCGCTATCATTTCACCGTGCTGGGCCTTTGCATTTCGTTTGGGCGGACGCCCGCTTGCAGCAATTGATGCGTGGGGAAAATAATCCGGCACACGCCGACTTTGCGGGCGGACCTCATCCCGTCAAAAGATCCACGCTTCAGGTGGCAAGCAAGGAGTATGACCCCAAATGAATGGACGAAAATCAAGTCAGATATTGCCTCCATGCCTGCCGACTACGATCAACTGTTTGCTCCGCATGCCGCATCGTGGCAATCAAGCCGCCGAGGTTCGCCGCTACGAACTTCCCTGAGTCTTTTAAACGAAACCTAGGCTTGCAACTTTCTCACCAAGTCCCTGACTTGATCGGCTCCAGCAATCCTCCAGAAGATGACATCGGCATCATCGGTGGCCGCTGAGGAGAACTCTACGTTGCCGATCCCGAGCAGGCCCGAGAATCCCTGGCGCTTCACATTGATGCTGCGGATGTCTTGAACACGAATTTCGTTGGAGCTTTTTGAGACGATCCCAAATTCTACGATCACCCGATTGTTGGTGACCTGGTAACGGCGAGTGGCGCGGGCAACAGAAATCCAGAGAATGAGAACCAGAGCAATTGCCAGAGGCAGAAAATGAACCACCATATCCCATGGCTTCCAGTCCTTGAGATCGAGCCAGAATGAAGCAACCGATGCTGCTATCAATAGGACCAGAAGGAACCATCTGCCTGCGTAAAACCAGTTTGACGGCAGGCCAGACCAGAGCAGCTCGTCAGTGCGGGGGGAGTCTTTGGTTTCCATGCGTATCTCTTACGTGAGTTGGAAATGACGCGGCGAGACATTTATCCTGATTCGCTTTAGCTGCGAGCAGGGGTTGGCGAAGATCTGGCACCGGAAACAGTTGTGGAATGGATCAATGGCTGAGGTTCAGCTTTAGGATGCGCTCCACTTCGGCGATGGCTTGCGGGTTTTGATGCGCCCCGTGGCCCGAGGGGACGATGAGTTCGCTCTCGGCCGTTTCCATATGACTGCTCCAATACGGGACGACTCCATCAGTCATGACGGGTTTGGTTTTATCCTTGTGCCCGCCTTTGCCGCGGTCGCGGCAAATGACGTGGTGCGCAATGCCGGGCGTGACAGGGATTGTCTGGAGCGCGAGCACAAACGGATCATTCGGCGCGAGGGTGTCGATGCTGTTGGGCAGGCGTTTTAGTCGCATCTCGTGATGCGGAACTGATCGGCGGGAATGAATTCGTAGAGCACCGGGTCCTGCTGCCGATCGGCTCTTGGTTTGTGAGTGAGCACGAAATCACCGGCCGTCGAAGTTATGCGCAAAGGCCGCGACCACGGGTCAAATTTCGCCTGCTCAATCGTGCCGATGACACGGGCAACGGCGAAGCTATAGGCATCGCGCGCAGAGACATTCGCGGGATTGTGAGCTAGCTGCTCCTGCGCGGTCTGGGCGACGGCGAGCAGTTTCCCGATTGCCGCCAGCGGCTCGCGCTTTTCTCGATGAATGGCATCGTCGATCTCCCATTCCGAACGCGCCAGCGCACCGATGGTCGAGCCGTGCGCGCGAAAACGCGGATGCGCGGACGATACGCTCGCGTATGGCGCGCAATCGGTGACGACGAATACAGTCGCCAACGCAAGCACCGCGCAAAGGCGGCGACGCTTTTCGCGATGATGATCGCTCGAAGAAGCGGTGGCCATGGCTAGTGCAATTCCGTGGCGATCATGATTCGCGCAAATGTCAGCACGCCGATGAGGAGACGAGAACAGCCATCCAGGCGGCGACGTCGGGAGGTTCGCGGCGCAGCGTCGGAATGCCGGCGACGTTTCGAAAGCCCTCACTCTCCAGGTATCTCACCGCGATGTGATACTCCCACGTTGCGACCGCGGTGGTAAGGCTGCCGACACCGATCAAGACAAGCCCGAGAATGCGCGCGATCCGCGCACTTTCATGGTCGTGAGTTCCACGACCGCCGAAGTGTTCTAAAAACTGCACAATGGCAAATCCGAAACCGATGAGTGAAGTCGCCGTTCGGACACTCGATCGAGTCGTTGCGCACGAATGTCGCGGAGTTAAAGCGCTCATTGGTGAACTCTTTCCATCGGCCGGTCACCCGTGGCTGGAAAAATTCCTGATCGTAATCAACGATCCCGCGAGTGGAGCGTTTCATCATGCGATGGCGGACGAGCGGGTGCATGTCCTCTACTGCCACGACAAGGAGATCGGCATGTGTGGCTCATCCCAGAAATCGGAAAAGGCCCTTTGCAATCGGAACAACTGACGATCATGCGAGAATTGGTCGATGCGAGCTTCAGCCGGACCAAGATGCAATCTGCGACAGACGGATGAAAAGCCGGCTAATTACCGCAATGGCAGCGGTGTGGGCCTAGCAGGTCGGCGGTTCAGCCGCGCAAGCTCCCAGGCAATGTTTGTATAGGTCATCGCCGTTCAGACTCATCTTTTTGCGAAAGCCCGGTCAGCGGTGCGGCTCGTTCCGATCACTTGGGGCAAGTCAAGACTGCTCCCGGAACATCGAGCGAACGCAATTGCAGCCGACCTCCAATGCATGCTGCGATTCTCAGAATGCGCGATGCAGGGTTCGAACCTGCGACTTCTTGCGTGTGAAGCAAGCGCTCTACCACTGAGCTAATCGCGCGAAATTACTTATAATAAGCGACTTGTCGGTTAACAACTGTGATTAAAAAAGACTCTTGTAACCCATTTTTGTAACCTGTAGGTTGGGTGTGTGAAAACGTCAACGGGCGAGGTTGCAAAGCCGGAGTTCCAAAAAACTGATGTGCCATGTCTCTATCGGTACTCATCAAACGGCGTTTACTATGCCCTCGTCAAGATTGAGGGCAAACAGAAAAAACAATCCCTCGAAACCACGGACAAGCCTACGGCCAAGCGAAAGCTCGCTGATTTCAGGCGCAATCTCGGCATGGTGGACGCGTCACAGGGACGGATGACTTTGCGTGAGCTCTGTAAACGCTATGTAGCCACGATCCAAAACCAAGCTACGACGACAATTTATCTTAAGGAGCATATCATCCAGCGGTTGTTGGCTGATTTCGTCGAAGGGGCGGAATGTCAGGTGGCCAAAATTAAACCGTCCGCGCTGGAGGCGTGGCTTGCTCGATACGGCTTTGGCTATTCCTCGCATGCACACTATGTGCAGGTGCTAAAAGCACTCTTTGCAATGGCCGTGACGGATAAGGTCGTTTTTGAATCGCCCGCTGCGGGGATTAAGAATAAGAAGGTCGTGAGGCCAATTCGCATCACCCCCACGTTCGATGAATTCCGCGCGATTATCGCGGATGTTCGTAAACAGGCATTGAATGCGGAGGCTCAAGACAGTGCGGATTTCTTGGAGTTCATGGGTCTGGTCGGCGTTGGTCAGGCCGAGGCGACGAGCGTTCAAAAGCAGCATGTTAATTTTGCGACTAAGCAAATCACATTTTTCCGCCACAAAACGAAAACCCCCTATTACGTCCCCATTTTTCCCCAAGCGGAGGAATTGGTCAAAAAACTGATCAGACGGGATATGAAGCCCACTGACACGCTTTTTCCAGTGAACCTTGCCAAAAGTAAAAATGTGGATGCCCAGGGAAAAACGAGAGACGCCAAAAAGTCCCTTGCCGGCGCCTGTAAGCGTTTAGGGCTCCCCGCGTACAGCCAGCGTGCTTTGCGCCGAATGTTTATAACCAGATGCATCGAAAAAGGAATCGATGTTAAAGTCATTGCCCAGTGGCAAGGACACCAGGATGGCGGCAAGTTAATTTTGGGCACTTACAGCCATGTGCGCAATGTTCATTCTGATGAGATGGCCAAAAAACTGACGTTGTGAGCAAGCGTTCCGATCCAATAAAACCAGGTGGGCCAGCGACATCAAATCACGATGAACTGGAAAACATTGTAAAACGCTTCAACCAGTATTTCCAGCAGGACCGGGCGTGGCCACCTCCGAAACAGCTCCGTCAACTTTTCGAACTAATTCCGCTATTATACATCGAGACGGGACGCAAGACCATTTCTCACGTCAGGTTTTGGAACATGGTAAAAGCGGTGGATAAGCGTTGGGAAGGACTGCACCTGTGCGAATCGATTATTGGCCTGGTGGAGAGGTTCGTCAACGTCATCGCCCCTGGCCCATGTGTGCCTGCAGCGGTAGCATTGATAACACGCGGAAAAAGCCCGGTGAGGCAGAAGAAAACCGATCCGTTCACACTGCCTGATCTGCTTGCGATGACGACCGTAACGAAAAGTTTTCTGGCAAAAGAGAACATTCGGCTGACAGATTTCGTAGGCGAGCTTGACAAGCACACGTCGGCCGATTTCAAGAGCTGGATCAACCGCGCGGCAGGCGCATTAGGAACGCCCGAGGATATTGCCTGGCTAAAGTTTGAAAACGTGCACGCAACGGTACTGAAATGGCGCGTTGACAACGAAGCTGGCTTCAGCGCGTTCGTAAGCTGGGTTTATCATCTCCGAAACGACGACCTGACGGAACTGCTGAAGAAGGTTAGTTACCCATCGGGGTGGCTTCCCACCGTGGCTGACTTGAAAAAAGCCGAGGCCAAAGCAAAGCAACGAGCAAAAACCAAAAAATTTCGGGCGAAGTCGCCAAAATCGGTTACGGCCGTCACAGAGGCGGGTGGGTAAACTCTCTAAATTCGGTTACAAGTATCTGTTTACCAACAATTTACGTTTTACGTAGGGCGTTTTTCGTGCGAGTTTGCTCGCGTGAAAAACGAGAACAAACAGAACCACGCGCGCGCAACCGCCGCCGAGTGGCCTGACCAAAAAATTGCGGCAAAAGATACGCATCTTGCGAACGAAGATACCCAGAACAACTTCAAAGACCCCGTCCGGGACGTCCGGGAATTAGTCGGTGAGCAGGCAGTGCTCATCCCAATTCCAGTCGGCCAAAAAGGTCCAAAAATTCCGGATTGGCAAAAGATAACCCTAAAACAGAGCAAAGAGCCTGAGCATGAGCAACAGCTTCGCGCCGGGAATAACATCGGCGTGCTTCTCGGTAAGCCCTCAGGGGGGCTTTGCGCCATTGATATCGACGACGACGAAGCTCTCGCACCATTTCTTGATTTAAATCCAGATTTAAAGGGCACGCTCCGCACCCATGGTGCACGTGGTGCCCAGATCTGGATGAAGATCGGCGGAGATTTTCCAGCCTTGGGAAAAATTAAAACAAAAGCAGGTTCCGAATGGGGTGAATGGCGCGCAGATGGCGGCCAATCGGTCATCTACGGCACTCATCCGACAGGAGTTCAGTACCAGATCGTGCAGAAGGCGATCCCTCTGGTAAAGGAATTCGGGGCAATCAAATGGCCCGATGATCTCAACTTGCCTTGGGTGAAAACCGAATACGATCTCTTGGTCGAAGAAGAAGGTGAGCCATTTTTGGAGTCGGAGAACGGCACCATCAAGGCGCTTAACCACATGTTTTTTGTGGAGAAATACGTGCGTGAGCACGTCGTGCTCTACGATTCCGCGTTGAAGGAATTCTTCAGCTACGATCCAGCCGATGGATTGTGGAAACGAACCACCACGGAGTCTGCCAAAAAACAGATTTTAAATGACTTCAAGAAAGCTTCAAAGGAGTTCGGCGCGCGCCAGTTGCTGGCAAAGCGCAACGACTCCTTCGGCAACGCTCTGGTCAACCTCCTCAAGGCCCACTGTGAGCGTTTCGAGGCGTTCGGGGCCAAGCATTCCTATATTCACGTGAAAAACGGAATACTACAGTTGAACTCCACGCCTCCACGCATGGAAGAGTTCAGCCCCGAGTTTTACTCCAGGAACCTCTGTCCGTTCAATTATGAACCTGATGCGAAGTGCGAGCAATTTCTCAACGAATTGCTCAAGCCTGCCCTTGGCGACGAGGATATTGATTTGCTCCAGCGTTGGGCCGGGTCCGTGCTCATCGGGCAAAATCCCGCCCAACGGATCTTGCTCGTCGTCGGCACCGCCGGAGGCGGCAAAAGTACCGTCATGAGTGTGATCGAATTGGTCATTGGGCTCAACAATGTGGCCCAGCTGCGCACCGAGCATTTGGCGGATCGTTTCGAATTGTTCCGATTCGACGGCAAAACTTTGCTCACGGGCAAGGACGTGGCTCCCACGTTCCTCATGCGCAAGGGTGCCCATGTGTTGAAGTCACTGGTGGGCGACGACGTGTTCGATGCTGAAAAGAAGGGTGCCAATGAACGCATCCAGCTTCGCGGCAATTATAACGTAGCGATCACATGTAATACCCAGCTGAAGGTGTTGTTGGAAGGTGACGCCGGAGCCTGGAAGCGCCGACTTCTCATCCTCCACTATGAAAAACCAAAACCAAAAATCCCTATCGCTGATTTTGCACACAAGCTCATTCGTGAAGAGGGGGCTGGCATTTTGACGTGGATGGTCGCTGGTGCCCAACGATACATGGAAGAGATTGAAAATCATGGCGGCCTACAATTAACCAAGCAGCAGCAGGCCCGCATCGATGCGTTGCTCTCGGAGAGCGACAGCATCCGCAGCTTCGTGGAATTTATGGTGGTTCCGGCTGAAGGCGAAACAGTCACTTCCAAGGAGTTGTTAAATGGATACGTCAACTACTGCACCTCTCACGAATGGGAAGGTTATCCCGAAAAAGAGGTCGAGCGTAAGCTTCCAACTCTTATGTACGAGATTCATAAGGTGAAGCAGAGCCACGACGTAAATCGACTTGGAACAGCTCATCGTGGCTACAAGGGCTTTACCCTCGCGAAATAAATGTGTCTCGATCAGACCAAGTTAAACCACGTGAGACCACGTGGAGATGGAAGTTTCACTGCACAGTGTCCCGCTTGTCGGGGCGCTGGCGGTGATTCCAAGGGCATGCACCTCATTGTGTTCGCAAATGGGGCGTATGGGTGCGTGGCAGCCCCTGAAGACGCGGAACACAGCAAAGAAATTTTTAAACTGGTCGGACTGAAGAGCAAGCGCGGTGCGCAAACTCTTCGGGCGCCAAAACCAATCAAAATAAATCGAGTTCAATAGGGGAGGGGGATTATCCGGACGGCCCGGACGGGGTCATCGGACTCAATTTGAAAGTTGAGATGAGTTTTATATAGCCTTTCAAGGATTCAGAATTTTCAAATGACTTTAAATGTGCCGTCCGGTGCGTCCGTAGCAGAGGGTAAATACTCGTAGAGTTTGCTATCGCCCCAATTTCATAAAATCCCAATGGAGGTCGGGTTTTATTCAAAAAATGCCTAAATTTCGCGCCCGGAGCGTTTTTATAAAACCTCTTTGCCTCTCTTGCTGGGCTAATTTGCCGATGATTACCACCGTGTGCGCTCCAACCTCGACAAACTGTGAATTCTTGGGACAACCAGCCGTGCGGATGAATAAGCCTTTCTGCTGAGACAAACTGCACGTCTTGCGAGGATAGCCACCCATAAATGTTCACCATTCAGCGCGACGCCCTTACATTTACCTTCCCGGAAATCGCCGGGCAGGTGCGCTCGCTTGTCGAGCGCAAGATTGAAGAATTCGCTTCTGCGCTCCCTCCTCGTTCCGAGCGAAACAAGCTCATAGAGGAAATTGAATCCAACGAGCGATTCAGCAAACTAAGCCTTTCGCAAAGGGAACGCGCGAGCGCGATGTTGCGCACATGGACGCCTGAGGACGTGGCAGCGGGTTTGCGGAGAACGATACTGGAACTCGGCGGCTTGAACACGGATGCGTTCACTGAGTTGACCGTCAAATTCCAGCGCACCATGCGAATTCCAGACGGCGGCCAGACCTATTCCCTAGCGACGAATTTAGGCCAGCTTCCACTTCGCTCCGTGGATGCTTGTTCCAAGACCGCGCTGCCTTCGTGGATCAAGAAGGAGAGCGTTGTCCTGCCCTTGCACCGCAGCGAGGCACTCTGGCTTTGGTTCTCCTCGCGCTATCGCTTCGCGGTAAAAATCGGCGTCGGGAAGCTCGATGCGTTGACTGGCGAACCTTGGAACTCAACCCTGCACCGGCAACCGCAAAACTATCTCGTGGTTCCCGAGCCGTGGTGGAGTGAGAGCGATGAAGTCCTTTGGCACTATCTCGCGCTGCCGCTCGGCGTTGGCGACAGCGCGATTCGCTTGCAGGTCACTCCGATGTCCGCTGAATCCTATTATGACAACGAATTTTTGATCCGCACGCCGCGATCGATCCACGAGTTTTTCTCCAGCATTATCTTTGGAGGAATGATTCTCGCGCAGATGGAGCCGGGCCAACGCGAGCACGAGCGGTTCGAACTGGAATTCATGGAAGACAAGATACAGGCCGCGCTCTATCAATCCGTTCCTCAGAAAATTCCGGAGGACTCCTATGACTTCACGGCAAGGGGTCAAACGCAAAACGTCCACGGCATCGTTCACCCTTGCGATTCATCGGCTTGGAGACAAATCACCGGTACGAACCCGCCTCATCCGCCACTGACAGCCGATGACTACCGGCAGGCAGGCATTCCGTGGGTTGAGAGCTACCGTGCAAGTGTGTGAATAGAATGATTCGAACGACGAATCGCGTGCGTAAACGAAATGAATCGGATTCAAACAGACGTCGCCGAGGAAATTGTTGCAAGATGAAGCTTGGACAAAGCATCTCCCTCAACACGACGTTTTCGTGCGCAAAAAAGTAAGGCATTTATGATTACACAAAACTCACAGACGAGAGATTTAACGAGCATGGATAACATTGACGCCAATAAAATTCAGCCGATGCCCAAGGAGATTCATGAGCGACTAAACGAACATGGGGTCTATTTCAAAAAACGTGTGCTTCACGAACTGCGAAGCTATCAAGGTCTATCTATCGCGGGCGAGGAGGTCGGCGAATCATTCGGTAAAACCCGCGTGGCTGACATCCTCGCGTTCGACAAACGGAGCGACAGCCACACCCTCTACTTTGTAATTGAGTGCAAACGTGTCGCGAGTGAAAAGGTTTGGATTTTCTTTCGCGATATCGACAATACTTACAGAGCTTCTCGCGTGTCTAACATCGCCGGTCCATCAAGCGTCGTGCAAACTAGCGATCGGCTGCAGCTAGAACCTCCTGTATGCTCCGAAGGATATGAGTATCCAGTTGGCAGAAACAAAGTTGCCGACCAAGATCCCATTTTTCAGGCTGCAAGTCAGTTGTCAGGAGCTTTCTTAGGCTTTATAGCGCGGAGACAACGGATATGGCAACCCAACGCAGTAGAGCGTTTCGTCCCTCTTTTGGTGACGACGGCCAAATTATTCGCGGTAAATCAATCCGATCTTTCCAAGACGGATCTTCTATCTGGAAAGCTGAACTCAAGACCGCATTGCCTTGAGACTCCATTTGTTATTCTTAAACATCCTTTCCCGACACCGGAAGGCTTGGCCAAGGATTTTCGCGACGAGATCCAAGGAGAATCGTGGACTGCCATGCATCGCGAGACCATTTATGTCATAGGTGCCAGTGGCCTAAGAGAGTTCTTTGAGATTAGTCACCGCGATTTCCTTCACGACGCACGTAATGAATAGACTTCGATTGTTGCTATGGAACCGGATCAAGAGCATTCTCTAGTTCTCAGACAGTCGCACGAGTTGATCGCGCTTGCATCTGCACCGAATCGTATCTTGTGCGAGATGGTAGCAAGTTCACTCGTGCTCGCAAAAGAGACTGCCCCCCCTAATGTCGATCTCGACGCGCTTGTGCGTGAAGGAAAGCAAATCCAGGGAGGCAAAGGAATGACACCGGGAAATGTTCAGGCATTCAAGCTGTTTCACCAAGCTGCATGTGCCGGACACCCGGAGGCCCAGTTTCTTCTTTCCCAATACCATCTGTTCGAGATGGGGATTAAACTCGAAAAGGCTGAGTATGAATACTGGTTGCAAAAATCTGCTGAGTCGGGCTTTGCACCAGCGCAAAACCGTTTTGGTTTTGAAACGAGCGCGCGAGACCATGTTGAAGCCGTTAAGTGGTATAGAATGGCTGCTGAACAGAATTATGCCAAAGGTCAACTCAATCTTGGTGACAGTTATCGTTATGGCTATGGAGTAGAGGAAGATTTGATCGAGGCTGTAAAGTGGTATCGAAAGGCAGCCGAACAGGGTAATGCTTGGTCACAATTCCTCTTGGGGGATTGCTATAAGGAAGGCGTAGGTGTTCCAAAAGATCAGGGTGAAGCCGTGAGGTGGTGGACAAAATCGGCGGAACAAGGTGAGGATAGGGCGCAAGCTGATCTTGGCGATTGTTATGCTTACGGTAACGGTGTGCCACTAGACCTTGAGAAAGCTGTGAGTTGGTGGAGAAAGGCTGCGGAACAAGGAGCTAGTCAGGTTTATTACAAAGTCGGCAATTCATATTCTATCGGCTGCGGCGATGGCCGCGAAGAAGGCATTGACCGGCGAGGAAGAAGCCGAGCTGGCGGCGCTGTGGAAGCGGCTGGTGAAGCTGTATCATCCCGACCGTTTTGCGAACGAGCCGGACAAGCTGGCGACCTACGGCAAGCTGACCGCCGCGATCAACCGGGCGAAGGACAGCGGCGACCTCGACACGTTGCGGCAGATTGCCAGCGATCCGCACGGGTTCATTTTGCGGCAAGGCTGGGCGAGCCTCGATTTCCGCGACGAGGAGCAGGTGAGCCGGCTGCGGAAGCTGTGGGAGAGTTTGGAACTGGAAATCGTCATCGTGATCGAGGCGACGAGCCGGCTGCGCGAGAGCGCGGAGTTTGAATTGCACGCGCTGGTCGAGAAGAAGTCGGAGATGTTTGAAAGCGTGGTGGCGAAGCAGACCGAAAGACTGGACACAGAAATCGCGAAGCTGAGAGGCGAGGCGGCGGAACTGGCGAAGGAGATCGAGACGGTGGCCGGCCACCCAGCGGCGGACTTTCACTGACCACTACACGCACTCATATCATTCTCGGCTGGTTTTTCACCACGCTCTGGTTCAGCGCGATTTCAGGACTGATGAAGGGATGAATAGACTGGCGCCACTCCTGCTGGCCCGGAGATGGAGATATGGATTCGCCTGCGGACGCCCCGGACGCCTGTTTTTGAGTCTGGTTGAAAAGTGGATCTAGCATAGACTTCTTTGAATGTCACTGGACTCCCAAGGAGTTGAATATAGCCGTCCGCAGCGTCCGTAACGTCCGTGCACGGCCGATTGGAACGATCAAGCGATGGAGGAGGCGGCGATAGAATTTGTACTCAAGGTCGACAAAACAAAGAAGGACGACGTGTGGCGTCGTCCTATCTTTTGCTGCCCCTGAAATCATTAAGAGGGCAATTTTAGAAGTGTTAAGCTGCTTCTTTCAGCAAGTCGGTTACATTTCCCCAATCTTCGATTCGAACGACGAGGAAACGCTTTACATATCGACAAAACCTGGGGGCAAGTTTAACCAGTTTGGCTGGTAACCGCATAATGGTCTCGAAGGAATGCTCGTTATCCTCGGTCGAATACATCGAGTGTTGAAGGTGCTTCTTCAACCCACAGGCTTCCAAAGCCTTTGGTAGCTCACGTTGATAAATGGAATTTCGCTGACTTTCATCAAGTCCTTCTCTTTCCATGAGCTTTGTATCAAGATCAAAGCATATTGCATATTGTGGCATTTTCATTAGGTCTCCTTTCTAACTCCCGATTAATATCGGGATCTTAGAAGACTATCAAAAATGACGTGCAACTACAAGCTTAAACTTCATAAGTCTTAAGGTTTTTTTACTCGCAGTAGGAAATGAAGTTTCCTATACTAAGAGTTACGTGCAATGGGTAGGCTTCTCACAATAGCGAAAACCGAAATCGTCGGTGCGATTTTAACGGAAACTCAATGTACTATGTCACAGTTCCAAATCTGCCGAGCTTTCAAAGTACCGACATTCAATGCGCAACACTCCGGAGCAAAAGGCAAAGCGATGGAAAAGTCGGGAGAAATTACCGTTGCGCAATTTTTATAAAGTTGCTTGAAGTTCCGCGAGCCCCGATTAAGAAAATCCGGCCTCCCCGAGCCTCGGCGCCACCCATTATAGAATCGCGAAAAAGTCCCATACCTCCGCCGGAATTTAGCTTGACCACCGCGGCCGCATTCCATAACACCGCGGCATGACGGCGTGGAAACTACCAGGTGCGGCAACCAAAATACAACCAGAAACAGGCGAAACTTTTTTCGCCTTATATTACGAACTTTCGTCTAATTCTCGTTAGGTCTTTCTCCATGTCGCGCTTAGAGGACACCATGAACTTTCTTACAGATCAAGAGTGGGGCTGGTGCCCGTTTCTCTTCCTCCGGCCGCGCAAGGATCAGGACATAGACAACGCCGTCCTTCTAAAGATGGCGTGTTGCTTCGGTCCTGTCGCAGGCTTGGTTGCGTTGTTGCCCCTGTTCCTGTTTCGCCATGGCGTCACTGCTCGCGAAGTGATCTTGTGTCTCGTCGGCGCTTCGATTCTATTCTTTTTAGCCTACAAGTGGACCTTCGCTATCTTCTGGAATCGCCGCGCCGAGCGGCTTCGCTCATCGAACGCGCAGCCCGCCTCGGAGACCTAACCAGGCGATGCAGCGAACCGCTGGCCGCTCCGCGTTTTAGCTTGCGATGACTTCCACATTCAACCTGCAGCCACACGCGGCCTCGCCAGCGGTCGCTGATCTTGTGTCTCGTTAGGCGCATGAGAACGCACCGCGTAATTCACGGTTTGGCGATTCTGTCGCTCATAGTCGTCGCTGCCATGAGCGTCATCGGCAGCCTGCGTCAGTTTCCCGGAGCACCGCCCGAGATGAGATTCGCGCCACTCGTCGGCCTCGCTATTTGGTCGTTCCTGCTCTGGAAGATTTGGCGACGTCCTCGCAAATGGGGTCTCGGAGTCGGCATCTTCCTCTTTCTGATGATCGCCTTCCAGAGCTACCTTTGGTGGCTTGGCGTCAACAATCCCAAGCTAGAGGCACAGATACCAGAAGCCAGCCGAAGCGTTGCCAACTTCATTCTGATTTATGAGCTTCCGATCTTCGTTGCTGGTGTGTGCTGCATTTTGCTACGCTTTTCCAATCCACATGAGTCCTTTGACCACGCAGCGAAATGCGCCCGACCCTGCGATGCAGCTAACAGGCTCCGCCTGTAGCTGATCTTGTTCTCGTTAGGGCCAAAACCATGAAACCAAAAACGAAAGCAACAATATTACTGGCAATAGGACTAGCTCTACAAAATGCAGGCATCATAACTGTTCCGCTGCATCTGTCGCAAAATGTGAAAACAGTTTTGATCTTGATAAGCATACCATTTTTTATATGGAGCATAGTGTTGTTTACCCGCAAGAAGCCCACGCCCGAGAACAAATCAATCCCACTAGAAATACCAAAATGAAGCGATGTGATTTAAATAGCCCTAACCAAGCGATGCAGCTAACAGGCTCCGCCTGTAGCTGATCTTGTTCTCGTTAGACGAGTATGCGACGCGAAGACGAAAGTCACATTGTAGCCGATGGCCAGTCGCGCATCGTCGCTGGTTATGCTGCTCGGCTCCGCGCCCGTTTGCTTCGGCGCGCGGCTCCGCTACTTGAGCGTGGCAATCCCCTGCAGCGGATGGCGATTCGCTATCGGATGTCTCGTTTTGTTCGCGCTCAGATTCGCCGCCGGCGTCGAAAGTTGGCTCCGTTCGAAGCACTGTATGCATTGCCTAGTCAGTAGCCGCTTGTTTCGGGAGTTTCACGTGAGGCCACGCCAAACGTCTAACCATGCGATGGAGCCAACCACTGGCCGGCGTACGCGCAAGTTTTCCGTGAGTCCAACCCCACATCCCGCCGCCACGCGCGCTCTCGCCAGTGGTGGCTGATCTTGTTCTCGTTAGGCTCCTTCCGCGCACTTCGATGAAAGGCATTCAAGAACTCACCCTGAGAGTGTGCGTGACCGCCCTTTTCCTGTTTCCGGCGTTGTCTTTCGCTTATGCCCGCCCCAGACCAATCGCTGCTCGAATCATCAATATCCGTGGAGAGACTCAACCCGAAGATGCAGTCGGCAATGTTGAGGTTACGCTCTCAAACCACCGCAAAGAGATATGGACTCGTAGCTGGCATTGCGAGCTTGCTAAAGTCTCCAAGACTAGGCTGGTAGGTTGGACTTACGCATCGGGCCAGCATACACGCGGCCCGTGGATGAACGATGAGTTGTGCATCGCGAACAGCAGGCACGACGTAACCCACTTTTCTGTTGATCGTGCGTTTATTGACCTTTGGGATTTTACCGATCACGATACTTGCGTCGTAATACGTTCACGGAACATTCATGGTCCTTCGTGGCTCGAGAAGTTTCGGATCGACACCGGCCAGTTCATCGATGAGTGTTCGGGCAGCAACTATCCTGAGAAGACCCCAGAATGGGCAAGACCATATCTCGATGAACAATAGCCAGGAGCCTAACCATGTGATGCAGCTAACAGACTCCACCTGTAGCTAATCTTTTTCTTGTTAGATGCAGAATACGAGTATGAACGAAGTTGCTAAACCACCGTCAGCGCACCGGTGCTGCTTTTGATTTACCGCGTTAATTCTTGACTTCGCACCGTCGTGATTTCAAAATCAACATTATGAAACGCTCCCTCCTTACAACACTCGCTCTTCTTCCATGTTTTGCGTTAGCCGCGACAAGTCCCACCTCCATACCCCCTGATGTAGCTCATGAGCTTTCGGTGATGACGACCAAGCTGAAGCTGAGTGAGAGTCAGCAAGACAGGATCAGGCCGATACTTGTGGCGGAATTTAACAAGAAGCAAGCGATAGAGAACAGCACGCTCAGCGACAGGCAGAAACATGATCAGGTTGGGTCGAATCACAGGGCGGCGTTGCAAAAGATTAAGGCATTGTTTACGCCCGAACAACTGGCGCTGATAGAAGAGGATCAGAATCATCCATCTACAAGTTCGACAAGGCCGAAATCGAGAGATTAGTTAATGAAAACAAAACATATTGGGTGAGTTGTTGCGGCTGCCTATTGCGCTACGCGGCGGATGCGCTTGCATTCTATCATGTTTTCCAGAGCCAATCGACTGATCAATCATACCGGTTTATTCTTTCAAGGATTTGTCCTTTGCCTCAGTTTCCTGTCGCAATGCAATCGCTGCTAGTTGGGCTAAGTCTAGCGATAGGAGGCAGAGACTTTAGGGGAGGAGAGGGGCGATTGTCGCCGCTTTAAACACGGACGCCACGTACACCATTTAGAGACTCACTTTGGGGATATCGAACGATGACGCGCTGCTCTTTCCTCTCAGAATCCTGAATTGAGTGCAACACTGCCGTCCGCAGCGTCCGCGATTACCTTTCCTAGGGCATTGTCCTTGTGCTGGCACTTCTCGCGGGCGTGCTCGGCTCTTGGTCTTTCCAGAGTATTCGTCCCTTCGACTTTTACCACGAAGCCGATGGTGGTATGCCGGGATGGGAGCCCGTTATGATGTATTCTAAAACTACGATCCAGTGTTGTATCATTGCACTTGTTTCGGTATTCGGCAGCGCACTTGCGTGCTACTTTATTACTCGACATGCTGAACCCCGCACAACGGACTAACCATGCTATGCAAGTAAATCGATCCCGCCTGTAGCTGAGCTTGTATCTCCTTAGGCTGTTGCACTATACCATGAAACCTATTTTTCTCTTCAGCCTGCTCCCACTCATTTGCGCTGCCGCGTTGCCGCAGCAGGACTTTATTGGTTCACGCATCACTGAGTTTGAACGTGTCTCTTACGATTTCCAACTTACGAAAACGGCTCTGCAGAAAGCACCTGTATGGAGCCCGGAAGCTCCATTTCCTCCGCTATCGCCTAGGAAAGCGCAGGAGATCGCTACGGCGCAGCTCCAAGAGTTGCTTCCCGATCAGCATCGGTGGATGCGCATTTCTAGGATCACGCTGGAGGAGCTTGACGGTTCGCATTGGATTTACCTAGTGACATTTGATTATGTTCCGCCGACTCCGTATTCAGGACCAGCTCGGTTGTTCACGATTCCAGTTTATCTCGACGGTTTCATCATAACACCGCACATTCGCAAGCAAACATAATGAGGCTAACCATGCGATGCAGCTAAGAGGCTCCGCCTGTAGCTGCATCTTGTTCTCGTTAGCTACCCTGCACATCCAACCATGAAATTCAGCCTATTCTTACCATTTGCAGCGGTCACACTCCTATGCGCCGGCTGTAACCATTCGGATCGCGACGATGATGTGTTGTTTATTGGCTACCGTTATGCCAAAGACAGCCATGCCTACGTTTCTGCCAACGCAACGAAATATATGGGCGATGGTTATGCCACGTCGCTGAACGCCAGTCCCCATGTGAGGATTTGGGGTTCCATGTGCAGCCTGACTTGGGTCGAAACCGAGAGTGACGGGAGCAAAAGGACAAAACATGTCAGCTTCCCTGTATCGAACATCGACGAGATTGTTTGGAAGGGCGACTAGTTCGCTCGGCCGTATCACCCAGCCTAAAAGGCGCTCCAGCGAACCGAGGCTGGCGATGGGCTTTTTCTTGTATTCCAAGTCTTCTCGCGCCAGCCTCTGTCGCTGAGCTTGAGTCCGTTAGGCTCCATGCGCTTTTTCATCGCCATTATAGGTTTGTTTGTTTTGTGCGGTTGCCACAGTCAAATGGCATCCGAACCACAGCGAGAGGCTGGCGCACCGTTTGGCGATATGTGGCGTCCAGATGACAGTCGGTTCACGCAGCGTGAGCACGAGATTGTCGCTTCCGCTCGTAGTTATCTCGACAAGCAACAGAAGAAGCCAGTCGATGGATATTACAAACTTGAGCACACAAAAGATCGCTACGAGGTCTTTGTTATGTTTGCCGCTGGCCGCGAGCATGGCCGCCCGTTATTTTATCCCGGCGGTCATTGCACTGTGTTGCTCCGAGAAGATGGGAGTGTGATTCGTGTATTACCTGGAGCCTAACAAGTCGCTGAAGCCAACCGCAGTTGGTACTTGCAGTTCCGCTGTCGCGGTTCACGTTAGGTGTTGCCGGCCGCTCACCAATCGACAACAACCGAAGCAAACTAGCTGATCTTCAGCAGATGCGTCTCGACAATCGCACTTCCATGAAAGGTCTATCTATCGTAATCCTCCTCGCTGCTCTGACCTCGGCGCTGTTTGCCCGAAACATACAGTGGCGAACGAAAGATAAGCCACCTGTTTCCATCATTGCGGCAGTGGAGGCCGCGACCAAGGAATTGGACAAAGGAGGTGCTGATTTTTACTGCCTGGGAGTAGCATCGGAAGGAACTTCTCAGAATGCGACTGGCTGCTTACATTCTCGAACGCTGCTGGTGAGGTCCGCTGGGTTTCCGTCGGTAGCGACGGTAAGATTAGAGTCAGCAAGGAAGCATTTGAATATGATTGACACCCAATCCCACCTCTCCCGCGAACAGCGGCTCAGAGTCAGGTCTTTCCTGTTTGGAATCCTTGACCTGGCCTGCCTCTGTCGCTGGACTTCGGTCGGTGATGCGGCATTCGGACCCTCCAAACAAATCTGATCCCGCCGATGAAGACTACGCTCAGCGTGGCGTTATTACTTTTAGTCTGCACCGGAATTGGGCAGGCGAAACTGATCGAATCCTATCGGATGGATTCGCTGGTCTTGTTCTCTGATGTCATCGTTTATTGCGACGAGGAGGATGTGAAAAGAAAGGAGATCCCGCACGAGATCACCGATTCGCGAGGTCTGGTAAAATGGACCGATACGATCACCATCACGCGATGCAAGGTGCTGCAGAGTTTTAAGGGCGATCTTGCGCCAGGTGCGGAAATCACGGTCGAATATTACAACGTATTCTGCCGCTACTTATTCGAGAACGGGCCATACACGGTGCTGAATGCTGCGAGAGAAGTCGTTTCCGTGCATAAGGCCGAGTATTTTCCTCCGGGAAAAGTTTTGCTGTTTCTACGCAAGGATTCCGCAGCAGGTTATGGAGTCGTGGATTCAAAATTGGTGCAGGATGGAAAGGTTTACCGCTACGTCCAGATGATGAATCCCGGCCCGCTTAATCTCTGCCGGCAAGGGCCTGAGAATTTCAAGCTAGCGAAAGGCAAGCCTTACGGCGAAGAGGAACTTCTCAGGGACATGACGCTGGCCCTGAAGAAATCCGTCATGCTCAAAAGGCCGGTCCCTGAAAGCATTGATGAAACGATGAAGGCTGCGGCAGAATGAGCAAGCTGATGCAGCAAACGGCGGCGGCCCTTTTGGTTCTTCTGGCCTTTTCATCCCGACCAAGTCTGGGTGCGGAGCTCAAACTTTTCCGAGTGCGCGATAAGCCAATGATTTCGCCAGACAATCGGCTTGGTCTTGCTACAGAATATTCAGACGGAGACGAACCCGCCGGTGACGGGCTT
The DNA here is from genome assembly GCA_963836755.1 of uncultured Verrucomicrobiae bacterium. Taxonomy (GTDB): domain Bacteria; phylum Verrucomicrobiota; class Verrucomicrobiia; order Chthoniobacterales; family Chthoniobacteraceae; genus JAJPJG01. The sequence goes on from CAWIKF010000002.1 coordinate 1,273,274, forward strand.
TGGCTGGTTCGTCTGCCTTCGATGACGCCCATCGGCAAGCCCGTTAAAACTGGGCCGTTCTTGGGGAATCGGGGAGATGCGGTGTGGAACCTGCGCGCTCACCGTGTGGCAGTCAGCGCAGGTGGTCTTCCCCAACGGGAGACCAAGGTCTTTGAGTATTCCGCTGACTCATTTCGCGCTCTCGCTCCTCTGCCGGACATGCGACAACTCGTTTCACGATATTTCTCAGGGGTAACTCGATTCGGCTATAAATTCTACGTTGATGTCAAACGCTGGCAGGACAAGAACACGCTCGAAGTGACCGTAGATGCAGACGCGACCTTCAAGGGAGGAAGCAGCGACTGGATTAGCCTCAGAGTAGTCGTGAAGCTCAATAAGGAGAAACAATGGCGAATTGTTTCTGTGATTGATCTTGCGAGTCGAGCCAGCCATGACTAACATGGTGCCCGCGCGTCACTCCGCACACTCGGGACCCGGCGATGCAGCTAACATCTTCCCCCGATAGCTGATCTTGTTCTCGTTAAGTCACCACTACCACACCATTGTGCGAGCCCAAATCTTTTTCTTCTTTACTATTCTATCACTCCGGCTGCAGGCCACTCCCATACAAGACAGGCTGTCGTTGAAAACCGTTTCTGGGCAGTATGAAGCAGTGGAAGGGGTCGACGGCTATGACGCCACAGAATTTCCTACACTTCGGCTCAAAGCGTTGGATGCTGGTGACGAGCCTTTCTTCAGCCGGGTGGAAATTAGTTTTACTTGCTACTGGATTAGCCACAAGGACGCTATTCGCTTTCAAGGCGCGGGAGTTGGTTCAATTGACGAAAATGGCGTTCTGAACTTCGCATTTGTTGATGAGGATGGGCGCCACGGAACTGGAAAGTGGCGCCGTCAGGGAACCCAATATGAACTTTCGTTGGTATGTTCAGAACACATCGAAGGATCGCAACACGAAGACATGAAGATGTTATTTGTTTACGGCGAGCCACACTTGTATTCCAAGACAAATAATGATGCGCTGCAGCGAACGTCGTCGGCGCCTCGTGGCAAAGCTTTGACTGCCGAGCCAACGGCGAAGAAGCGGAACCGAACACCACCAGCGGGAGGCGACGTTAGCAGGCTAATTTCGCTTATCGGCAAAGATAAACGAAGAAAGGAGGTGCAGGAGTTCTTAGATGGCTTCGGCTCAACTCCAGAAGTTGACAAATTCAAGGGAGATACAAGGCCAGATGGAAGCAAAGGTTCTCCATGTGAGTATTACAGTTACAAAGATAAGGGGATTTCGATCAGAATTGCCGGGGGAGTGATTACGTCTATTTTCTTATATTACGAAGGTGCGGATGGATTCCATCAGTATCACGGGCTGTTGCCCTATGGCCTTCGTTTCATGATGAACCGAAAAGAAATTGAAAATAAGATCGGTATAGCTTCCGATTACCTAGGGACCGAATTGAATGTTTTCGCAAGTTATCCAAAGAAGAAGATGTATCTTACATACGACTCGCCGTCGAAGACGGACATGAGCGCCCACCTTTACGAGATATGCTTGGCTGACGAATGACCCCTTGCCATTGCTCCGCTACGATTTAGATGACCGCCATGACATTTCGCACCTCGTCGTCTAACCCTGCGATGCAGCTAAATGGCTCGGTGCGTCACGCCATGCCAAAAAGATGATTAACCGAGTGCTAAAAGGAGAGCCCGGACGCCACGGACGCCATTTAGCAACTTACTTTGGAATGTTGAACTGGCGATCCGGCTGCTCTCTCCGCTCACACTTCTAAAAGGAGTGCAAAATTGCCGTCCGTAGCGTCCGTAGAGTGAAGTAAGTCGATGAAATTTCGGCATTCTCAAAAGTTCCTTTCGGGTTGTGTTCTCTCAGCTCATCCTTCAGCTCAAGCGTGGGGAGGATCCGTGCGCAGAGTATTCCAACCGCATGAAGGACGAACTTGACGAACCCTTTGCACTTCATGAACACTCCTATCCTGGGTTGCTCACGCTGAAGGGCTACATCACCTTGTTCTCCATTGGCGCTCACGCTTCCGTGCGGCGCGTGAAGGTTGAATCTGCCGTTCAACGCGCCAAGGAACTAAGCATCGATTACAAGTGTGCTCCTCCGGATTTGTATCCCGAGCGAGGCGGATTCTCCTACATCGCGAATCACGGCTGATGTTTGCGAGCATGCTAGTATCGCTCCCTGAGCGAGAGCTGATAGGAACATGCATGTGTCGTGTCTACTCGAACTGCTCTCGGCTGAGTCTAATGAGACGGTGGCGAAATCTCGGGTTATTAGAAGACTGGCACGCGGAGCTCTGGCCAGAAGACTAACAAAGGTTTAATTTTGCGGTTTGGCGCACCATCCCAGGCTAAGCCAGCTCACCAAAGCAACGTTCTCTCGAAATCAGTAGCGGTATTCAAAATGAAGCTTCTTAAATCTGATAACCATTACTTCGCCTACCATTCCGAAGAAATCATGGGATACAAGTATGCTCCCAAAAAGAGCGAGGACTTTCGTTTTCTCACAGACAAGCCACTTAGCTTTGTTGAAAAGGTAAGGAAGGGTATTGTCTGGGTTATTTGCGGTTCTGAGAATTCTTCCGGAGGTAAGTCGTATTATCTTCGAGCTGCTTTTCGTGCCACACGGATTGAGGAATACGAGTATGACTCTGAAGCATTCAATGGTGACTTTGAACCTTCTCTCTGCATTCTGGGTCGTGAAGGTGTTCTCCTTAGGCCAATAAAACTCAATGGGATTAAATGGTTTGAAGATTATTACGTAGCGAAACGAAGATATAGTCTTGGCATTCACGAGATAATGTCGAATCCCATTGTTGATTCTTTGTTCGACCTTGTGAGATCTCACCCCGGTTTCGAGATGTTGGGGATACAAACCGACGTCCCGTCCAAGTTATTGCAATCAATGAAACTGCACGACTTGACGCGATTTGTCGAAGCACAGCAGGATGTTTATGAATCCGCACTGTCTGAACTAAAGCGAGGCAGCAAGGAATCCCACTGGATGTGGTTCATATTTCCGCAGATCGGTGGGCTTGGCCACAGCACAATGGCAAAGAAATATGCCATCAAGTCACGGCAGGAGGCTGAAACTTATCTTCTACATCCAGTGCTCGGGCCGCGACTCGTTAAATGCTCAAGGGCTCTTCTACAAATCCAGAACAAGTCTGCCTCAGAAATCATGGGTTCTCCGGACGACTTAAAGCTCAGGTCGAGCATGACACTATTTGCCCGCGTCTCTGAAGCGAATTCAGTGTTTCATCAGGTGATCGACAAATATTTCCAAGGTCGAGCTGACCAACGTACCATTGAGATCCTCAATGCCGGCTTGTGATGGCTGCGCGATCACGCGAGCCTTTGTCCTCAGCTCTTAGCTATAGCTGATCCATGAATCGCGAACAATGTGCCCGATTCTCTTGGCCTCGAAGTCCACACGAATAGCCACGCCTATCAGCTTCTCCCAGCATGGCACATCCAGTTCATTCAAGATTGTAAAAACCTCCGGTGGTGCAAATCTGGCAATCAGCAATCTGTCCTGGGAGTGTCGAATATAGAGCGCAGCTTCTCCCTTGCACTTTTCGTTGTAGCCCAGCCGGGTGGAAATAATCGTCGCCGTGTCCATTTTCGTGATGGTAACTTAACCTGCTGCCGAACCAATCCAGAGTGGAAGAATCAAGCATTTGGCGCTGGATTCCCAGTCGATCGGCTAGCAGCCCAGCGCGCTTTCATTGATGCAGCCAATCTTGCTCGACCTTCAGGAGTCAATTGGCGCTTCTTTCTTGATGTCGCGGTTGCTTTAGAAGCAGGAGACTGCGATGACTTTCCTTTCGCTTTTGCGGGCGTCGCTTTTCTAACCCGCGCCCATCTAGCTTTTTGAGCAGCACGCATCTTTTCAATGGATGCAGTTGAGAATGTCCGCTTACCACCCCGCTTTGGCTTCACCGTTACTTCAACGACCGATTCGCCCTTGAAAATTTCGCCCAACCTGTTTTGGAGATATTCAATCTGCTTCCTGATATTAAGGGCTTCTTCGATGGTATGGATGGGATGATCCCAGAATGAACTTGAGTTAGGCATGGCTGTTGATATAAGGGCATGCTACGAAACCGTCAATGGCTAACGAAACCAATCAGGAGCAAATACTGACGAGCAGATGCGGCTGCGTGACAAAAGCCTTCATTTTAGGATAAAAGTCGATTGCGCAGATTGTACTCTTGAAAACAACCTCTCCCGGATTAGACTCAATAAATGCGCATTATATTACGCATTACTTTGCCAATGGCCTAACTGTTTGATCCTCGACACGTTGTCCGCAGATTTGGGGAGTCTTGAGCTTGGAGGGAGGGAATTTAGGGAGAGTGAGAGCGGCGGAATTTATGGAGGCAAAGTTAAGCAGGGACGAAAGAGTTCCGGACGGTTTGAAAAATAACTCATTGCAAACTCCCATGACCGGGCAGAAAATTGCAATTCACCCCCACCATGAATTTAAGTCCGCTCGGGAGAGCTCGATTCAGGGCGATCTCGAAAACAAAAAGTTTGTTACTTTGCCTGGCGCTTTTCGCACTGGCATCGAGCCCGGCATTTTCGCAGACGGCTTATTTCGTGGATGGCTGGCATGGCGGCATCTGGGGACATTATCCGCCGTGGGTCACGCAGTTCCTCGTGGATAAGTTAAACCAGAATCCGGATTGGAAAATCAATCTGGAGATCGAGCCGGAGAGCTGGGACTGGATAGAGGCGAATACCCCGGAGGCTTACAAGGAATTTCAGGCGCTCTTCGCGGATCAATCTGCCAAGGGCCGGATTGAGTATATCAACCCCGACTTCGCGCAAAGTTACCTGTGGAATGTCACCGGCGAAAGCATCATCCGCCAGTTCGAATACGGCATGCGAAAAGTCCGGCAGCATTTTCCCAATGCGAATCTCACCGTTTATTCTTCCGAGGAACCGCTCTTTACCAGCGCGCTGCCGGGTATTTTGAAATCCTTTGGTTTTAAGTATGCGGTTTTGAAAAATCCCAACACTTGCTGGGGCGGCTACACACGCGCTTTCGGCGGTGAGCTAGTCAATTGGATCGGGCCGGATGGGACCAAAATAACCACCGTGCCGCGGTATGCGGTTGAGTCGTTAAACATGAGCACGACATGGAAAACGATGGCATCGGATAATGCGCCAGCTTACATCGAGGCGGCATTGCAGGATGGGATCACTCATCCAGTCGGGATGTGTTTGCAGGATGCCGGATGGAAAAGCGGCCCGCGATTGGGGAAGGGAGCTTATCAGCCGAGCGAGTATGTCACCTGGCGGGATTATTTTGAAAACCATGCGAGCAAAGCTTCAGCGGAAGATTGGAAATTCAGCCAGGAAGACGTGTTGGTCAGTCTCGTCTGGGGATCGCAAGTGCTTCAGAAAATAGCGCGGGAGGTGAGGGCGGCGGAAAATAAAATGGTCATGTCAGAAAAGCTAACGGGGATGGCCGCGAGCTATCGGGAATTTTCTTGGCCACAATCTACTTTCGATGGTGCGTGGAGAACCTTGTTGCTGTCAGAACATCATGATTGCTGGATTACGCCCTACAACCGAAACGGAGCACTGGACCATTTGACGGCAGGGCCAACTTTTCTGACTCCGGCCAGCGTCGGTGCAACCAACAATACTTGGGCGGACAAAGTCGCCTTGTGGACGGATAACACCAGACAAACGAGCGACACGATTACTCAGCAAGCTTTGTCGGCGCTCTCTTCTGGAACCAGAGATGACAGAACTTTTATCCGCGTGTTCAACACTCTGGGAGTTGAGCGGAACGAACTGACGAGCGCCGCTTTGCCTGCTGTTTGGGACAAGAACCGGCTCCGCGTTTTGGATGGCGACAATCGGGAAGTTCCATCGCAAATTATTTCCCGTTCCGAATCAAACGAAGTGCTCTTCGCCGCGGACGTTCCTTCAATGGGCTACAACACTTATCGCTTGGAAAAAGTTCCCGCAGCGCCTTCGAAAGGTGCGCACGCTTCAATTCAGCCGGATGGCACTTACAAGCTTGAAACCGATTTATATACTTTGGCGCTTGATCCCGCCCATGGCGGGACGATTACCAGCCTCCAGGCTAAAAAATTAGATCATAAAGAATTTGTGGATGGCGCAAGTGCCCGGAGGTTCTCAGAAATGCGCGGCTACTTTTTTGATGAAGGAAAATATCGTTCCAGCGCAGATCAGCCCGCGAAGCTGACGATTTTGGAAAATGGCCCGTTGCGGTTGCGGGTGCGAATGGAAGGCCTGATCGGCATCCATCCCTTCACGCAGACCATCACGCTCGCTCAAGGCCAGGCGAGAATTGATTTCAACCTCAAGATCGACTGGCAGGAAAGTCCCGGCATCGGCGACGGTTACGCCCAGACTGCCTGGAAGCGAGAGGAAGATCGCAAAGCTTTTTACAACAACCGCGAGAAGCTGCTCGCGTTATTCCCGCTGAATTTGAAGGCCCAGAAAATCTATAAGAATGCCCCATTCGATGTCACCGAAAGCAAATTGAGCGACACGTTTTTCACCAACTGGAGTGGCATCAAGAATGACATCTTTCTCAACTGGGTGGACGCGACCGATGGTGCAAACCAATATGGGCTGGCGTTATTGACCGACCACACCACGAGCTATGCCCACGGGGCGGATTTTCCGCTGGGACTGACTGTGCAATATTCGGGAATTGGATTATGGGGGAAAAACCATCGCATCATAGGTCCCACGGAGTTGAACTACGCTCTGGTGCCGCACGCCGGGAAATGGGATCAAGCGCGCATTTGGTCGGCGAGTGACCGCTGGAACGAGCCATTGGTCACACGTGTCATGAATTCAGGTTCCCCAGCCGGCGCTACCCGAAAATCTTTGGTGAGCGTTTCTGGAAGCGGCTATGAAATCTCGGCATTATACAAAGACGGAAAGGATTTGCTGGTCCGCTTTTTCAATGCTGAAGGCGATGCCGCGCCGAGACACATCACCTTCGACGGTCATGCGGATATCATTGAAGCCGTTGGGCTGGATGGAAGTAAAATTGCGGAGCTGCCGCAGCTGAAGCAGGACGGGAAAAACACAGTCAGTCTTTCCCTGGCCAGATTAGGCGTGCAAACTATTCGGCTTAGCAACTTCAGTGCTTCTACATCGCGTGACTGAAGCGCCCAGCAATCCACCCTACCATGAAGATGAAGCCATCCTCCGAGTCCCGATTAATCCTGACCGCCGCCTCGTTACTCCTCGCCAGCATCCTTGGCCACGCTCTGCCATTGCAGCTGATCTTTGCTTGTTAGGCCTCTTCGCCGCAAATAGATGAACGATCACTACTACTACTCTAACGACGGCAAAGCTGGCGAGGGCACGTTTTCGCTAGACGAGCTCCGTTCACTCATTAGGGACGGAGTAGTCGCACCTGAAGCCTCAGTGCGCATCAGCGGCTCCTTGAAGCCATGGCAGCCTCTTTCAAGTTTTCCAGAACTTCGGGACGACCCTCTAATTGTTGCCGACGATGATCTTCCGGTAATCACCATTGACGGCACCGAAGCAAAAGAAGCTGTCGCGGAAGTTGCACGCGCAATGAAAGCTAAAGAGAGATTCAAGATCGTCACTTCAGACAGAGATTTCGACCCGCTCGGTTATGACCCGCATTCAGCCCATATTTGGATTGGAGCAGCGGGCGGCGGAGTGCTCATGACAATCGGCGCTGGCACGCTTGTTCTCGCCTTCCTCGATCCGGAACCGACGTCCAAGCTCACGGCATTGATAGCCGGTGGTGTCGTGATGACCTTGGCGGGCGGCGGGCTCATCGTTACCATTTTGGTCACTCGGTCTCGCTACACGTCCGCCATGCGCTTCGATCACAAGACAAAGAAGTATGAGTGGGTATTATCGCCTCACTAAGTTCAACTTGGTCTTTAGCTGATCTTGTTCTCGTTAGGCCTAAGAATCGACCCTATATTGGTTGCCATTATTAAAGAACAAACTGCGGTTCCTGCCACAATGACCGATCTAAATCCATTCGATCCGCCTCTGCGTCGAATTAAAAGTGTGATAACGGAACTTACCGCGAAAAAAGACGCGGTTTTCGGCGAATTACAATGGTTCGATGCAAACGACAATGCGGAGCTTACCAACCAGTTGCAGGCCAGCCGCCGTCAAGCAGAAGCTCTTAGGCACAAATACCAAGAACTCGAAACGCTGATTGCCTTGTGTCAACGTAATCACGCAGGCACTCGAACTAAGATTCGGACCTTGTTCAATCCCAAAAACTGGCTGGCCTCCGATCAGGTTCAGCTTCGTCTCACGCTAAAGGGCCTCACTAGCGCGCAGCATACGCTCGAAGCTGAGAAAAAGAATCTTTCAGACCAAATTAAAAGTATGGATCGCGATGTTCAGACAGCCGACACTACACTCAAACGGTATTCTGCATTTGATTCGGAACGGCGCAGGGAAGAAATGCGGTCCATTGACAACGAACTTGGGTCACAACTTGCGAAGGCCAAAATTATCGAGAAACGCAAGACTGAGGTGGATCACGCCCTAAAGCCTGTTGTTGACCAAATGCAACAATATACCGAGCACAAGCAAAGAGCTGAGAGCATTAGATCGCGCGCCACAACTCTTGAACATAAACTTTCCAATGCCGGCAACTCATATCAACGTGCTATGGTGCACAAGCAGTGCGCGGCGGAATTCAATGTTCCCAGTCCAGGCAAGGTTATCGCGCAGAGCGAGCAAGAAATCCACCGCATCGATCGTGACATTGAGAAGGTGTTGAAACGAGCCCAGGAGATTGCGCAGAGAGCCTCACGCACAATTCATACGATAGTGGTAGATGGGAATAATTTATGCTACGAAAACAGCAGATTCATAGGTCTAGCAGCACTGGACGCACTCATCCCCCTTTTGCAACTCAACTATTCGGTCATCACGGTATTCGATGCTGCCATCCGGAGGATGTTAAGGGCAGACGACAAGACAATTGTCAGTCGTTTTGGAAATCAGGTTAAGATGCATATTGTGTTGACCGGCGGCAGGGCAGACGAAACTATATTGGATATCGCGGGAACCGACAAGCACACCTATATTCTTAGTAATGACAGGTTTGGTGAATATAACGATAAGTCCGCGATCAGAGACCAGCGAATCGTTCGACATGAGATCGTCAATGGGCGCATATTAATCTATGCCTTAGGTATCGACGCTGAGTATAAACACACGCGGCCCTGACCATGCGATGCAGCGAACGACTCCGCCTGTAGCTGATCTCGTTCTCGTTAGGCGTAGCGTGCTCGTTGCAAACCGAACTATGAAAGTTGATCCTGATGACCTGAAACGGTGGGGGCATGACGATCTCACCAAGATTATTGACCAGCACGTTTCGACGATGCCCGACCGTCCAAAGGTTGTCGTCACAATCATTGTCAACGGACGCGATTTTGACGAGGCCAACGCCCAAGCACTGAAGCCTTTGGCTCCCCACTACTTTAATACGCAGCCGGTACTTTGGCTTGGAGCCGCATTCCGTATTATCTACCTTGGGTTTGACGCCGCCGAGTCCGATGCGTTTCTCCAGTTTTGGGCGATTGCAGCAACGATGCCCCGCCTTGATGAGATGGCGCTCTACATCGACGGCAAAGCAGAGTTTAGGATTGATCGCCTAATTCACGGGCCTCCTCCTCCCGGTTCGGATTTATACGAGGAGCCAGTCCGACCTTATGAGCCATGAACGTAAGTTCCGTGACTTTTCTGCTATCAGCCAACGCTCCTAACGATGCGCTGCAGCGAACTGCTCCGCCGCCTTCGCCCGCGCAGCCAGCGCGCCAGCCTCCGCAGTCGCTGAGCTTGGGGTCGTTAGGCCCCTCCGCATCACTTCGATTTCCTCATTGCCACCCATGAAGCAAGAGAACCGGTTCGTAGCGCACTTATTCCACTTTCTGGCTCCATTCGTGGACATGGAGCAGGATCTTTTCATCTGCGTGGACGGAGCCGCTGCTGCGCGCCACTCGGGAGCCGAGGGCGCTCGCCTCCTCGACTCCGACTTACCCGACTTGTGGCTCACGTTTTGTGGTCACACGACACCAACGGGAATTGAAGCGAAGGTCATCGAAAAGAATTCGATCAGTATTCGCCAAGCCCAGTTGAAGGCATGGTGCAGCGCCGGAACCGGTGCGTATCAGCCGACATTCTGGGTGGCCACGAACCGAGGATTGACCGAGTTCTTCTGTTGGCACCACGCTGCTTTACGGTCGCGTTTGGATTCATCCGCGAGCACCGTCCCTAACGTCTCTCTTTCCCTGTCTGCTTTTCCGCCCGCACACCGCTCCTCGAACATTGCAGAGCTTGCACTCTACATACTTACCCAACACCGAACAGCCGGGGCCTAACCATGCGCTGCACCTGAAAAGGAGCCCCGGACGCCACGGACGCCAATTTTAGAGTCCCTCTGGGATTATAGCCGTTAGAGTCACATTCCTTTTCCCTCCAACTTTAGAATAACTTCAATATCCCCGTCCGCAGCGTCCGTAGAGCGTGTGGCTTGTTGTTCATAAGCTGACCCCTCCCTGAAATTCGCTCATTTCAGGGGGTATAATACCCTGAATCCGATCATCCATCCGTCAGCCCGCGCTGATTTCGGCTGGTTGATCAATAAAAGGAGGTAATCCATGGCGAAAGCCACGCATTACTCTCCGCGCATCTCTCGCTTTCTGGTCTCCGTCCTCTATCACGAGGCGAAACGCCGCCAGATCCCGATGACCCAGCTCACTGATGAGCTGCTCCGGCAGCAACTTGAAAGTTCTGAGAGTTGGAATCAGGCGCAGGAGTGCAGGATCGCGGAGAGTCCACCATCACATCCCTCAGATTCCTGAGGGGTTCATCAAACCACCGCACAATGACCGGCTCTTTGTAGCCGGTTTTTTTGTGCCCACATCACAACAACACAGAAAGGAAAAACAATCCCATGGCAGTATTATTGCAAATCACCTACTCAAAGAAGCTGGGTCTTCCCAACTTCAGCAGTCACAGTTGCTCGGTCAGCGTGCAGGTTGAAATCGCTGACGTATCACAGGTGGCCGAACAAAACGAGCGGCTCTACCAAGTGCTTCAGGCATCGGTCGACAAGGAAATCCAGGCGGTCGGTTATCTTCCCGACGCAACCAAATACGGAATGAACGGTCAGCAAACCAATGGCAATGGTCATCACAGGCAGAACGACGGCGCCGGCGTTAGTGAAAAGCAGCTCGATCTCATCAACAAGATCGTGCGTGAGAACAACGCCAACAAAAGCGAGGTCGAAAACCTCGCAGTTGAAATGTTTGGTGGTGGCGTTCGCACGCTCAACCGGATGCAGGCTAGTAACTTCATTGACGCGCTCTTTGAGAAATACCCGCGCAATGGCAACGGACAGCGGAGCAAATATCCGCGACAACCGGCGAGGGCATCATGAACGCGCTCGAGGAACCCAAAGCTGACACTGTTCAACCCGGTGCAGCAACGCCACGGAGCATCGATGAGCTGACAAGCACGGTGTCAGCGTCACGGCTCGTATCATTCCACCAGTGTCGGCTGAAGTTCTACTTCCGCTACGTGCTGGGCCTTTTCAGGCTCAAGTCCGCGTCGTTGCACGTCGGGAGCAGCGATCACGCGGTGCTCAAATACTGGAACAACGCACGGTGGAGAGGCGAGCAGCCAACGCTCAAGCAGTTCCACGACGTTTACGTCCAGTATTGGGCCGCTGAACAACAGCAACATCCAGTGGACTGGACTAGTGAAAACCAGGAGGAAGAAAAGAAGACTGGATGGCGCTGCCTGGAAACGTATTTCCGGGAATGCCCGATCAAACCGGATGAAAAACCGGAAGCCGTGGAAGTCTCCGTGGAAGCAGATCTATTCGAGCACGGGTTGCCCAAGCTCGTCGGCATCATTGACCTGGTTCGTCCCGGAGGAAGGATCGTTGATTTCAAGACCAGCGGGAAAACACCCGATCCACTCACGGTCGCCCATCTCAACGACACACAGCTCTCCAGCTACGGGGTGCTCTATCGCCATGCCACCGGCAAAAAGGAGTCTGGCTTAGAACTGCATCACCTGGTTAAAACCAAAAATCCCAAGCTGGTGGTAACGGAACTGCCACCTGTCAACAAGGTGCAGGAAAATCGGCTCTATCACGTCATGGAATCCTACGTGGATGGGGTTCAGAAAACGGATTGGGTGCCAAGCCCCTCGTTCTTGTGCGGCTCGTGTGAATTCTTTAGCGAGTGTCGCGCCTGGAACTGAGGCTACAAAGAAACATCAAACAAAGAGAGGTCAGCTTTCACCGAAACGGTGCGAGCTGGCCTCTTTGTATTTTAAACGAAAGGAGCTAAAGCAATGAAGCAAATCATTCTCATCGTGCTCACGTTCATCGTGATCACTTCAAGGAGTCATGCTTTGTTCGGGAGAATCGCTGCGGAAAAGCAACGCAGAATCGAAACTGAACAAAAGCTGGTTCAACAACAGGCTGTCACCGCTCAGTGGCAGACTGCTTCGTTTGTTCTCGGGGTGGGCTGCGTCGTCACATTGTTGGCTGGCGCCGCCATTGGAAGCAAAGGGAGGCGCAATGCGAAAGCAAATGAATGACGGCAAGTTTCGACTCAAGGAACTCTTCAAATCGCCGTGGAATCCGAAACCAGTGGAGCCACCCACGGTTGACCCCAACTTGCAGGAACTCGATCCATTGACGCGGTCTGCGGAATCGATCCGCTATTCAATCCTGAGCCTCGAGTTCTGGATCTCGCCGAAAGGACAGGTGCGGGAATGGCTCAGGAGCAACGCACGGCTGGCGATTCTGCTGGCCATTCCATCGTTTCTGGTCCTGCCGATCATTACCTTTGTCCTATGGCAATTGGTCGCGTGGCTCGTCGCCCTGACTTCAATCGCGGGGAAGCTCATCATCTTCCCGATTCTGGCCCTGCTCGCAGTAGTCATGATCACCGTCACGGTCAACATCTTCAAATTCCTGTTCAGAAGTTAACCAAAGAAAGGAGGCAGATCTTATGGAGCAAACAACTCTCTACTATCGCCACGGCTCCTCTGACAAAGTCTATCAGGCGAGTATTCAACAGCAGAATGGCGGCTACGTCGTCAACTTCGCTTACGGCCGACGTGGGACAACCATGCAAACCGGAACCAAAACGCAATCTCCAGTCAACCTGGAGAGCGCACGGACTATCTACGACAAACTCATCAAGGAGAAGACGGCCAAGGGCTACACGGTTGGTGAAGATGGCGTCCCGTTTCAGCACAGTGAGAAAGCGAACGAGGTCAGCGGCATCAGTTGTCAGCTCCTCAATCCCGTCGATGAAACCGAGGCAGCAGCACTCATCCAAAATCCTGCGTTTGCCATGCAGGAAAAGTTCGACGGCCGTCGGCTGCTCATTCGTAAAACGATCGCAGGCATCGAGGGCATCAACCGCAAAGGTTTGATCGTCTCACTGCCGTGTCCACTGGTGGAGGACGCAGAAGCATTGTCAGGGAGCTTCATCATGGACGGAGAATCCGTCGGTGAGCACTTCATGGCATTTGACCTGTTATTGATCGATCACAAGGACATCCGCAGTTGGATGTTCCGTGACCGCTGCCTGGCACTGATGAACCTGATCGCGACGGGGCTCCCAAAGGGCGTCCGGTTTGTCGAGACCGCATTTGATGCAGTATCAAAGCTGGACCTGGTGGAACGGCTAAAGCACTCAAACAAGGAGGGCGTGGTGTTTAAAAGAACCGCTGCTCCTTACACGGCAGGCCGACCCGCATCAGGTGGAGACCAGTTCAAGTGCAAGTTCTACGAAACCGCCTCATTCATTGTTTCCAAGATCAACGGCAAGCGCAGCGTCGAGTTGAAGTTGCGCAACCAAAAAAGACTGGTCTCGGCTGGCAATGTGACAATTCCGCCCAATCAGAGGATCCCCGAAGTCGGGGCGATTGTTGAATGTCGTTACCTCTACGCATTCAAGGAATCCGGCTCTATCTATCAGCCAGTATATCTCGGCGAGCGCGACGATATTAATCCAGCGGACTGTTCAGTTACTCAGCTCAAGTTCAAGGCGGAGGTGAGCCCATGCTGATCAATAAAAAGGCGGTCAAGGATTTCGCGTTGAGCATGGCCAAGACCCGCTCCCACAAGTTTACGAGAGTGGGTGGCGGGTTCTTTGTGAAATGCGAGGCAAACTTGAAAAGCTTCATCCGCGAGCATGTCCAGCGTCTCCCTTCCAAGGGGAAGACGATCAACTAAAAACAAGCCTGTGAAAAATCTTTCATAGGCAAAACCAACAACAAAGAGAGAGCCCGTATGCCAGCAATGGTGTGCGGGCTTTTTCATTCCAAAAAGAAAGGAGCCACACGCTCATGAGTAACATCAATCTACCTGTCGCCGAGCTGAAACCAGCTCTCATTGGTCTCGGCAAAATCATCGCGAAGCGAACCACTCTGCCTGTGCTCGGCATGATCAAACTGGAGCGCACCAAGGACGGCTGGATCACATTGACTGGCACCGATCTCGAAACATTTGTCTCCGTGCGACTGGAACAACCTGCCGAAGGTGAGCCGGTTTCGATTTTGGTGGCACACGAGGATCTAAACCGCATTACCAAACGCTGCCAGAAGGAAGAGACCATCTCAGTCGAGAAGGCAAAGGTTGACAAGGCCCTCGTGAAATACCCGATCGGAAGTCAAACCGCTGAGGAACATGTCGAATCACTCGCAACGGAGGAATATCCGCCGATGCCGAGAATTAAAAGCGAACCAGTGCCACTTAGCAACGACATCCGCTCCTCGCTGCTCGATGCCTTTGAGTGCGCGAGCATTGACTCGACACGCATCATCCTCAATGGCGCTTACATCGATGTGTCGAAACCATCCTGCCATCAAATCGTCGGAACCGACGGCCGCCATCTGTTTGCCTCCAACTCGTTTCGCCTGCCATTGGCAGAATCCCTCATCATCCCAAGCCACAAGTTTTTGGGGTGGAAGGAATTCAATAGCGACGGCGAATGGCAACTGCGAGTCCAGAAACCTGAGAACAAAAACGATCGCGGCTTGTTGCAGATCAGCAGCCGGCGCTGGCGCTTCATCATCCATCAGATCGAAGGGATGTATCCCAACTGGCGTCAGGTGATTCCATCTCCTGACCAGTTCAACACCACGGTCGAGTTCGAAGCAGCAGCGGCCAAAGACCTGGTGCAGACGATTAGTCAACTGCCTTCGACCGACAAAATCAATCATCGCCTCGGGATTGAAGTCATTGGCCGAAAAGTCAGCTTCATCGGCCGCACCGATGAAAAGCCAGTAAAAGTTGAAGTGATGGAAGCCGTCGCAAAGGGCAAGGATGTCATCATCTACCTCAACCGTGACTTCCTCACCAAAGCATTGAGCTTCGGTCTCTGCAGGATGCAGATCATCGATGGTCTCTCGCCGGCACGCTTCTCAGATGATGCTGGCAGAGAAATGATCGTCATGCCAATTCGCCCTGATGGTCCGGCACAGACACCTGTCACCGCATCAAAGACCTCGGCAACACCAGCTCCAGAGCCCAACGGAAAAGGCGAAGCCGCACCCGTTCACTCTGAAGCTTCCACCTCAACAGAAAGGAGCAACATGCCAAAAGCAACAGCAGCTACAAATGGCAACGGCCACACCAACGGTCACGCCGCCGAAACCAAAGCTTCGGTTGAAACTGCCTTGGAGAAAATCGAGACGATCAGAGGTTCGTACCGTGAAGCGATTCAAGGTTTGAACGCTTTGAGCGATATTCTCAAGCAAGTGCAGCGTGACCAGAAGACGAGCCAGAGGGAGGTTCAATCGGTTCGCTCGACATTGGAAAAACTACAGACCGTGCGCATCTAGGATGATGCAGTGCAGTGCAATCCTTAAGGATGATCGCACTACTGCACTAGATCATTGTCATCGGTGCAGAGGTGCAAACAGTGCAATTGCACCGTTGCACTAGAACTTCAATTTCAGGCGATGAATGGGACGCAATTCTTCGTCGCTTGAAGTCATCGCAATCCTAAATGGGACGTGGGTTGTGAATACCGGAGGGGTTGGAGCCGAGCGTTACGCAGTGCTCCAGCCCCTCTCAATCTTTTGTCAATGCCTGGCTGCAAAAGCAAAAGGCCAGGCTCGTTCTCAGCAAGTAAACAACAAACCGAAAGGAGCCAATTATGGTTCAATTACTCGATCAACCGGTGGTGCCACGCAAGCACCCCAATCTCATCCTCCACTGTGGAGCCAACAAAGTGGAGCGGCGCGACGTGGAGAAGGTGCCAACGCCAAGGGCAACCTCCACATGGACACCAATCCCACACACGCAGCTCATCGCGCGGGTGGAGAAAACACTCGCTGCCAATCATCTCACTATCGGCACCTTCGCCCACAGCCTCAGTCACGACGGCGCGCGCTACTTTGGTCTCATGGAGATCCAGAATGGCGACAGCAACGAAGACTACGCATGGGTGCTCGGCTTACGAAACTCACACGACAAAACATTCCCAGCCGGCCTTGTTGCTGGGTCCTCTGTGTTCGTTTGTGACAACTTGAGTTTCAGCGGTGAAGTCAAACTCAGCCGCAAACACACGACCTACATCGTTCGCGATTTGCCACAGCTCGTGGAGCGTGGCATCGGCCGCATGCTGGAGAAGTGGCACGATCAGCATGTTCGCTTTGACGCATATAAAACCAAGCGCATCAATGAAACCTCAGTGCATGATCTGATCATCCGCGCCACGGATGTTGGCGTGTGCTCGAATCGGCTCATTCCTTCGGTGCTTCATCAATGGCGTGAACCGCAGTATGAGCAATTCCAGGCGAGAAACGTTTGGTCGCTATTCAATGCTTTTACCGCTGCTCTCAAGGAGCAAAGCCTCGCTGAACTCCCAAAGAGAACGGAAGCATTGCATGGGCTGCTTGATACTCATGTGGGGCTGGCGAAGAAGTTCAGCACGAGCTGATTTTGATTCGAAGGGGAGAGTTCAGACTTCGTCTGGACTCTTTTCTTTAGCTAGGCGGTCTGGGTGATCATGAGTCGTTCATCGAGGATTAAGTTGACTCATCGAGATCTGCCGGGATAATGAGCGTTCCCTTCCCTTGCTGCTCGATGAAAATCACCGAAGACGTCCGCAAATACGCCGCCGAGCAAGGCCTCCCCGAAGATGAAGCTTTGCAAAAAGGACTCGCCGAAAAGTCTGCCGAGTTCGTGGAAAAAGGCGCGGAGGTTTACGCCAAGGCATAATTACAACAAAAACCTAATCACTCACTTCACAATGGCTCATCGAGAAAAGCTATCACCCGCCGAGATTGAGAAACGTTATGACTCTGGGCAGAACCGTCTGACACAAGAGCGGAGCGACTTTCTGCTTCCTCAAATCATTGACTTTGTTCAGCAGAAAAAATGGCTCAATCTTAGGCCGGAATATCAGCGCCGACTGGTGTGGGATCGTAAAAAGAAGTCTTTATTCATCGAGTCCCTATTGATGAACATCCCAGTGCCACCTGTATTTTTGTATGAGACCGATTTAAGTCGGTATGAGGTCATGGATGGACAGCAACGACTAAATACCATTTTGGAATTTTATGGTAACCAACTGAAGTTAACTGGCCTCGACACTTGGTCGCCACTCAACGGGCTAACCTATTTAAAATGCCCACCTCGGATAAAGAGTGGGCTGGACCGACGGCGCATTTCGGCAAATGTGCTTCTTGCAGAGAGCGCATCGACGCCCGCGGAGGTCAACTTCATCAGACGAACCGTTTTTGAACGCCTAAATACAGGCGGACAGCAACTGAACGCTCAAGAACTTCGGAATTCCCTATACTCGGGACCCTTCAATGATCTGATCATTGAACTGGCTGGAAATCGCTTGTTTGATCAAATTTGGGAAATCCCGCCCTATGAAGATCATTATCGAAAAGAGGAAGGCTATATAAGCCCCGAACTCGCTGAGAATAAGCTGTTCAAACGGATGACTGATTGCGAAATCGTCCTCCGCTTTTTTACATTTCGAAATAGTTCTTCGATCAAGGGATCGGTTAGGTCAATGCTGGATAGCTGCATGGATGAGAAACGTGAAGCTGACAAGTCGCAGATCGACGAATTGAGAACAGCTTTCACGGAAAGCCTTGAGACGGCGCACAAAATCTTCGGCGCACGCACATTTCAAGTTCGTGACCCGAAGGGTAGCTGGAAGCTTTCCCAGCCACTGTTTGACGCAGTAATGGTCGCTACAAACATTCTAATAGCGAAAAAGGACAGCTTGATTCTGAATCGCAGTAAGCTCTCGAAAGATTTGCATGATGTCCTCGCTGTGCCCGAGACCTATGACATTGTGGTGGGTAAGCCCAATACGGCTATTGCAATCCGTCAGCGGCTTTCAATCGTTGGTGATATTTTCAAAAAGCATTCTTAATGGCTGCAGCGTTTGCAGACGCTGGGCTTAAAGAGTTTGGCTTGGCTTTAGACGAACTGGCTGAGGACCTAGAGTTCTTGCGTTTGTCTTCGAGGCTTCGCCCACGCTTGGGAGCCTTGCTAAATTGGCAGGCTGTCGATGGCGATGCAGCCCAACTCGCAAAGGGTTTCATGAACCTCAAAACGGTAGAGCTTTCTCCGCTTTACCGAGGAATGATCGCAGTTCTTTCCGGAACCTTCGAGCAATTGGTTAGGCGGGTGGTTCAAGAAGCGGTGCTACAGATCAACAATGATGTAGATGTCTTCGATAAACTGCCGGACGGGATCAAAGTTCATAATTTATTCTTCAGTGGTCGCGCACTTTGTGCAGTTCGCGAACCTCCTGATCACGTAACGATCGATCATTACTTGCTCGTCCGTTCGTTGGCAACTTGCACACCCGGAGCGCAGAAATTCGTATTAAACGCCGATGCTTTCGCCATGTTCATCACCAATCTTACTCCCTCACACCTTGGGGACATCTGTCACTCGATTGGTGTTTCGTTGAATTGGGACTACTTTGGAAAAGTAAACGCTTTTGAAAAACTGTTCGGATCGAAGGGAGCACGCTCATTGGGGAAGATGGTTTCCGATCGACTTGCGGATATAGTCAAATTGAGAAATCGCATAGCTCATACCGGCGCCGGCGGGGTTACGGTATCGGAGGAGGACGTCGCGTCACATATCGCGTTCCTAAGAATCCTTGGGCTAAGCTTTTCCGCTTTTATCGAGGCCGAACTCTAGCACGTGAACACCCCATTCATCCACCCCGCCGTCCGCATCGGGCATGTGCATTTGAAGGTGGCGGATTTGGAGTTGGCGATTAGGTTTTATCGGGATCCTGAACCATAACGCTAGCCCTACTTCTGGATTTCCGCAGCCGCTCATGCCTTCCCCAAAACAAACGATCCACACCATTCTCGACCAATTTCGCGAGGAAACCACCTCCAATCGCGAACTTGGTGACCGTTTCGAGCGTCTGATCTGCCGCTACCTCGAACTCGACCCGATGTATGTAGATCGCTTCTCCAGCGTATGGATGTGGAATGAGTTCCCAAAAAAAGGAAACGTCGGAGATGTGGGCATAGATATCGTGGCGGAGGAACGCGCGACCGGAGAATACTGTGCCATCCAGTGCAAGTTCTACTGCCTGATCACACGCTCTCGAAGGGCGAATTGGATTCCTACTTCACTGCATTGGGAAATCCCCTGTTCACCAATGGCATGATTGTCTCCACGACGGATCAATGGGGATCGAATGCGGAGCACGCGGCGGCTCATCAAACAAAACAAGTTTCTCGGCTGCGCGTCCAAGACCTCGACGAAAGTCCGGTGGACTGGGCGAAGTTCGATCTCAAGCGCCCGACAGACCTCGGTCTCCGCGCCCGTAAAAAGCCAAGGCCACATCAAGACGAAGCGATTAAGGATGTGCTCGCGGGCCTTGTCATTGCCGACCGTGGCAAACTCATTATGGCTTGCGGCACGGGCAAGACGTTCACGTCACTTTGCATCGCGAAAAACTCGCGCCGAAAGGCCATATCCTTTTTCTCGTGCCGTCGCTCTCCCTGCTGTCACAGAGCTTGCGCGAATGGACTGCGGAATCCACTCGCCCGCTCCACAGCCTTGCCGTGTGCTCAGATGCGAATATTGGCAAGAAACATACAAAGACCGATGACGATAGCGCGGACATCACCACGATAGACCTGGCGTTTCCTGCTACGACCTCCGCAAAGCAGATCGTCCGTCAGTATGAGGCAGTGCAGAGCATGGCGGAGAAAAAGAAGACCCCTCCCCAGATGACAGCGGTCTTCTCCACCTATCAATCTATCGCCGCTGTTTCCGAGGCCCAAAAGGCAGGGCTACCGGACTTCGATCTCATCATCTGCGACGAAGCGCACCGCACCACGGGCGTCACGATTAGCGGCGAGGACGAGAGCCATTTCGTGAAAGTCCACGATGCCGCCTATATTCGTGGAAAGAAGCGTCTCTACATGACGGCCACGCCGCGCATCTATGGCGATCAAGCCAAATTGAAGGCGCAGGAAGCGGATGCCAAACTCTGCGACATGGACGATGAGGCGATGTTTGGCCAGCAACTCCACCGTCTCGGCTTCGGCGAAGCCGTCGGTAAAGAACTGCTTTCCGACTACAAGGTGCTCGTCCTCGCCGTGGACTCGGGCTACGTCTCCAAGGCGTTCCTCACCGGCGCGACGAAAGAGATACCGCTTGAGGATGCCGCCAAGATTACCGGTTGCTGGAATGGCCTCGCCAAACATCTCGACAAAGCGGCCTCTGCCGAGGGTGGCGACACCGCTGTAGATTTGCATGGCGATAACGCGCCCATGCGCCGTGCTGTAGCCTTTTCCCGCTCCATTAAAGACTCGAAAGCCTTCACACAGCAATTTGCCCAGATCATCGACGCCTATCGCGCCTTGCACCCGGAAAAAGATAACATCCTCCGTTGTGAGCTGGATCATGTGGACGGCACCTTTGGTGCGCTCGCACGCAATGCCCGTCTGGACTGGCTCAAAGCCGACGCCGGGGAGAATACTTGTCGTATCCTTTCAAATGCCCGCTGCCTTTCTGAAGGTGTAGATGTTCCCGCGCTGGATGCGGTGCTCTTCCTCAATCCACGTAACTCTGTCATTGATGTCGTCCAGTCCGTTGGGCGCGTCATGCGTCGGGCCGAGGGAAAAAAATACGGTTACATCCTTCTTCCTATTGTTATCCCGCCGGATGTTACGCCTGAAGAGGCGCTGAAGGACAACGAACGCTACAAAGTCGTTTGGCAAGTCCTCCAAGCACTCCGCGCCCATGACGACCGCTTCAATGCCACCGTCAACCAGATCGAGCTAAATAAAAAACGGCCCGCCAACATCCAGGTCATCGGCGTCGGCGACCCGCTGCCGAGCCTCGAAACCCACGGCGACAGCAAACCCAAAACACAGGAGACGCAGGGCACTTTTGTCTTTCCCCACTTGGAAGATTGGAAAGATGCCATCTATGCCAAGATCGTTCTTAAATGCGGAGATCGCCGTTATTGGGAAAGCTGGGCCAAGGATGTCGCTATCATCGCCGAGCGCCACGCCACCCGCATACGGGCATTGCTCGAAAGCGGCGAGCCTCGCCACAAATCCGCCTTTGCCGATTTCCTCGCGGGTCTTCGCCAAAATCTCAATCCTAGCATCTCTTCCGATGACGCCATTGAAATGCTTTCCCAGCACCTGATCACGCGCCCGGTCTTCGACGCGCTTTTTGCGAACTACGAATTTACAAAGCACAACCCCGTCTCCCTGGCCATGCAGACCATGCTTGATACCTTGCATGATCAAGACTTGGAGACGGAGGTCGGGAAGCTGGAGAAATTCTATGACAGCGTCCGCGCCCGTGCTTCAAAGATAGATAACGCCGAGGCCAGACAGCGCATCGTCATAGAACTCTATGACAAGTTCTTTAGCACCGCTTTCCCAAAAGTGAAGGAGCGCCTCGGCATCGTCTATACCCCGGTCGAGGTCGTGGACTTCATCATCCACAGCGTCAGCGACGCCCTCCAGAGCGAGTTCGGTTCTGCGCTCGGGGACAAGGATGTCCACATCATAGACCCCTTCACCGGCACCGGCACCTTCATCGTCCGCCTTCTGCAAAGCGGCCTCATCCCCGCCGCCGACCTCCTGCGCAAATACCAGCACGAGCTGCACGCCAACGAAATCATCCTCCTCGCCTACTACATCGCCGCTATCAATATCGAGGAGACCTTCCACGGCCTCATGCGCGAGCGCGCTGCGAAGTATCCCGGCAAAAAGCCTGCCGACGCCACCAAGGCGGACAGCTACATCCCCTTCGAGGGCATCGTCCTCACCGACACCTTCCAGCTCTCGGAGACAAAGGGAGAGATGGAGGAAAAAATGTTCCCCGAGAACAACCGCCGCGTGAAGCGCCAACGGCAAAGCCCCATCCGTGTCGTCACCGGCAACCCGCCCTACTCAGCCCAGCAAGAAAGCGAGAGCGACAACAACAAGAATCTTGCCTACCCGAGCTTGGACGCTCGCATTGCCGCGACCTACGCCGAACGCTCCAATTCCAAACTGGCGAAGAACAACTACGACTCCTATATTCGCGCTCTCCGTTGGGCCAGCGACCGCATCGAGGCAAAAGGCATCGTCGCCTTCGTAACGAGTAGTTCCTTCATCTCGAAGAACAACATGGACGGCATCCGTGCCAGCTTGGTTGATGAGTTCAGCGCCATTTACATCTTCAATCTTCGAGGTGACGCGCGGACGCAGGGCGAACAGCGACGCATGGAAAAGGGTAACGTGTTTGGCGGAGGGAGCCGCTCTGGGATCGCCATATCGCTCCTCATCAAGAACCCCGAGAAGGTAGGGAAATGCGAACTCTACTACCACGACATCGGCGACTATCTCAGCCAAGAGGAGAAGCTCGCTCTCATCCGCAACACCCAAAGCGTCAACGGTATTCACCGAGAGAAAAAGTGGTTGCGCATCCAGCCCAACGCGAGCCATGACTGGCTCAATCAGCGAGACCCGATTTTCAGCACATTCTTACCGCTTGGCGATAAAGACGATAAAAGCACGAAAACCGTGTTTTCTACTTACTCGCTCGGTGTAGTGACCAACCGCGACACTTGGGCCTACAACACGTCGCGGGCAGCGGTTGAAGCAAACATCCAACGACTGATAGAAGCCTACAACTCAGAGCGTGCGCGTTACCGTGATGCTTGCATCGGCAAAGGCAAAGACGAGATACCAGAAATCGAGAGCATCATCGATTCGGATCTAAAACGTATTAGCTGGACCAGGGCGCTTAAGGCGGACGCCAAGCGCGGTAAACCCTTGGAGTTTGAAAGCCAATCGCTCACCACGAGCATGTATCGCCCGTTCGTGAAGCAATGGCTTTATTTCAACCGCCGCCTCAATGAGATGGTTTACCAGATGCCGAAACTCTTCCCCTCTGCGGCACACAGCAATATCGTCTTATCCGCGATGGGAAGCGGCGCAACGAAGGACTTCTCGGTTCTCGCGACGAGCACCTTGCCCGACCTCGAAATGATTGCGAAAGGCCAGTGCTTCTCACTTTACGTCTATGAGAAGGACGCGCCGCAAGAGGGTGAACTTATCGGCAAGCAGCAGGAGGGCGAGCTGGTGGACGGCTACCGGCGGAGGAGCGCCATCACGGATGCGATCCTCGCGGATTTCCGCAAGGCGTATGAGGCGAAGGTCACGAAGGAGGACATCTTTTACTACGTGTATGGCGTGCTGCATTCGCCGGAGTATCGGGCGCGCTTTGCCAGCGACCTGAAGAAGATGCTGCCGCGCATCCCCTACACCCGGGAGGTGGCGGACTTCTGGAAGTTCAGCAAGTCAGGCCGCGACCTCGCCGAGTGGCATTTGAATTACGAAACCGTCGAGCCGTGGCCGATCCAGGAACATTCCAACTCTTTGTCACTCGACCCCGCAAAAGACTACCTCGTGCAGCCGAAGATGAACTTTGGCCGCAAGGACAAGCAGGTGGACAAGACGGCCATCATCTACAACAACCGCCTCACCCTCACCGGCATCCCGCTTTCCGCCTACGACTACGTGGTGAACGGCAAGCCCGCCATCGAGTGGATCATGGAGCGTTACCAAGTGACCGTGGACAAGGACAGCGGCATCCGCAACGACCCGAACGATTGGGCGCGCGAACACCAACAGCCGCGCTACATCGTCGATTTACTTAAGCGGTTGGTGCGGGTGAGCATGGAGACGATGAAGATCGTGAATGACTTGCCAGCGATCAACGAGCGAATTAAATGAGTAAAGGTTATCTTCCCAGTAAGCGCAATGGTTGGAGCGGCGGCGTGTGCCAATTTCAATCGCGCCTCCAGAATCTGCCCCTCCGCCAGTCCATCCTCCAAAAAGCCTTCGGCAGCGCCTAAGAATTCCGGAAATCTAATGAAATCAACTCCAGCAACTCACGCACTTGAAAAACTTGCCCGTTCCTACAGCGAGCGACATCTGGCTGTGAACGCAGAGTATCAACGGGGAGCCGCTTGGAACGTCCGCCAGCAAAGAGCTCTTATAGATTCGATTCTTCGTGGATTTGTTTTACCGATCTTCTATGTCCACGTAGTCAAAACGCCAAACCTTTTCACTGGTTTCGAAACGGTAACCGCTTGGCTTGTAGATGGTCAACAGCGGCTAAACGCAATCACTGAGTATATGCGTGGACGCTTCGCCCTAAATGATCCCAGTCTTGGAACGACAGGTTTAGCAATGGCCTACGAGCGGCTAAATCCGCCCCGATGGGCGGGCAAGCGTTTCGAGGACCTTGAAGAGTTGACATTATTGTTGTTCCTGAAAATGACCGACAGCCAGGGTGTGTAAAACTTTTTCTACCCTGACATCGTAAGTTATGTGGCTCGCAACCAAACACTGCTTTTACTCCATCGCCCATAAGCAAGCACCTGACGACGGAAAGCCAGCAGTTTACCATGTTCGTGCTCGTGTTCGCGGAGATTTGGAGAATCTGCTTAAAGCCACAGGGATGCTCCAAGAGATCCAGGAATGGCCGAAAGCTGATTACCGCTATCGGATTATCGTGAGCCAGCAGGAGGCGTTTGAGATCATGAACCACCTAGCTGAGAGTTTGGATTACTCCAATTTCAAATCCAAATCGCCGCCACGGACGATCAAGGTGGGAAGCTCCACGCTTACCACGAAATCTGGGTAATGGATAAACTGCAAATGCGGTGAAGGACAACCAACAACCCGAATTATTAACAACCTATTTGAGTTTATTCGATGCTGCGGATAAATCGCTTCAGATGGAATGCGGCAAGTGAAACGTCTGAATGAGGTATCGAAGAAGTTCGTCCTTTGAGTGCGGCTGCAATGTTTTTCGGGTTAAGAACCCACGCATCGCCCGACTTGGCTTTCTGCTCTACATACCATCCCGGATAAACCACGATAGGCCACACAGGAAAGTCCTTTCCGGTCGATGCCTTTAAAGTTTCCTTGATGAAGCGAGCATTGGCTTTTGCCTGGTCAATCGGATTAGGTTCCACCACTCGATCGTGAATCATAATCTCCTTGCCGTCGAAATAAACCCTCTCCTCCTGACCTCCCGACTTCGATCTCGTTTTGGTTTCAACGACGTAAACTCCAGTAGCTCCAATCAGTACATGATCAATGTTGAAGTTTCCTCCAACGATATCATGCAAAACCTCATAGCCTTGTTTCCGCAACTCATCCAGATGCTCACCAATAATTCGCTCGCCATCTCTGCCTAACAGTAAATCTTGGCGTTCTTGCCACATTCTCCGGATTTTAGGAAAACAAAAACTGCAGACTGCTATCGCAATGAAGGTATAGGGGATTGGATGCGGGTTGTCCTTGCTATACCAACGCAACCACTCCGCCGCCATATTCCAGAGAATGAACAGGCAAAGTAGGCAAAGGCCCATAAGGTCCAACGAACGGCCGTAAAGTTCCGCTGTCAACGATTGCCCAGGGGCTCGTAAAGGCTTTTCCTTAAGCGGGGATCGAATCGCTGGCTTATTTCCGATATCCATCACTGTGCACGTTTAGCAACCGCGCAATCCTGTTTCCGTCCTACTCACCTTCCCGCATAAGATTCTGAATGCGACAGGTGCTTGTTCCAATTTGCTGTGTACTTCGCAATCAGGTCCGGCACGTTTTTCATGATGAGCAGGTTTTCAGCGTTACTATGCTCCGCCGCCTTGGTGAAATTAAACGAGCCAGTGATCAGCGTCTCCCCATCAATGATCATGATCTTGTTATGAGCTATGGCATGCTTGCCGTCAAGCCAGGTCGGGATTTTGGCATGAGCGACAAAATCAGCCGCAGCCGAATATTTGCCTGTTGTGTTGTCCTTTTTGTCCAGGATCACCTTCACATCGACCCCTCGCTTGTGGGCATCTACCAGAGCCTTGGCAATCTCGTCACTGGTGAAGGAATATGCTTGAACCAGCACCGTCTTCTTCGCCGCGTTTAGCTCGCGCACGATCGCATCTGTTTCTAAGGTAGTGAGTTTTACCCGTCCGGGCCGTCCGGGAATTAAATACGGGCCTGCCCTGTGACAGGCAGACCCGCCGGTGCTATCGCTGCACCGTATTTTTCGCCAAGAACCGCTTCAGCTCGTCCACGGAGATGACGATGTGACGAAACGCGCGGCAGACCGCGATCTCCCCACTATCGATTTTTCTCCGCACACTGCTTTCGCTGATACTCAGCATTTGCGCCGCCTGCTTTAATTTCACAGACAGCTTCCCCTCGGTATTTTGCACTGTTTTTACAATTGCTTGTGCAGCAGTTGTAACTATCGGTTTCTTATTCGGCCCAGCATCTCTGCTGACGCCTTTTTACCTGCGCCGTTTCCGGCTAATATTTCAGCACGTAGTATCTTGTCCTGTCACTACTGCCGGAAAATCGATTTTCATGGATTTTCAAGCGTCGGGACAATCCACCGCAACATCCAGTCACGCAAGCGCAAGAATGGCCATTGATTGGAGAGGCGAGAAAGATTGCCGCGAAAGCAAAACGTCCTCCTTTGTAACCCACTTTTGTAACCCGACGATGCTAAAATGACGATATTCCTGACAACGTGAGAAATTTGTGAATCGTCCGCAAACCCTGATGCATACTAGGTTTGAGCGGATGGGATAACATGTGAGGATGTGGGGAAAAACTGAAAATTCTCCGTGTGAAGCAAGCGCTCTACCACTGAGCTAATCGCGCCAAAAGTTTTGACTTACCAACTGCGTATGATTCTGTCGCTTCATTTGCAATCACATTGGGCGATTGCTTTGGAATATTTGTTTGCTTGCTCATCCGTTTCCGTGACACCATTCGACGGTCGAGAAAACTCGATATCCAGAATCAAACTTTAAAGGCATTCCTATTCGACGCAACAGTTTTCGACCATTCGTCCCCGTCTATGCGTAACCTCCTTCCTTTAATCGCCTCTTGTGGAGTCGTGCTGTCCACCTTCTCTGCAGTTTACGCCGCCGATAATCCCGCGCGGTCCACATGGTGCCGTTTCGTGCCTGAGCGGATGGACGATTTCGCTTGGGAGAACGATCTGATTGCTTTTCGCGCGTATGGCCCCGGCATCAAAGCCAGCCCGGACGGCGTGGAAAATAGTGGTATCGACTGCTGGCCGAAGCGCGTCACCTATCCGATCGTCGACAAATGGTATCGCCAGGAACATGACGATAAGATTAGTTATCATCAGGACCACGGAGAGGGCTACGACAACTACAGCACAGGGAAGTCGCGTGGCTGCGGCGGCACAGCCATCTGGCTTTACGGCGCGATGCAACTATCCGGGCCTTACAAGACATGGAAGATTATTTCAAGAGAAGCGGCAAAGTCGGTCTTTGAGTTGACCTACAACTATGACATCGATGGGAGGAAAGTTCAGGAAGTAAAAACGATCTCAATAGAGCTAGGAAAGCGGCTTTTTGAATCGCAGTCTACCTTTACGGAAGATGGCAAGCCCGCGGACCTCGACGTAGCCGTTGGCATCACGACGCACGATCAAAAGGGGAAGTGCACCTTTGACAAAAAAGAAGGCTGGATGTCCGTCTGGGAAATCATCGACAAGTTTGGCTTCGGAACGGGAGTTGTAATGAAGCCGAGCCGCATTAAGGAGATGCGTGAAATCAAAAGCGATGTGCATGATGAAAGCCATGCCATCTTGATCGTCCATACCGATGTGAAGGGCAGTGAGACCCATTACGCCGGTTATGGTTGGGAGAAGGCGGGAGTCATCACGACTCAGGAAAAGTGGAATAGCTATCTCAGTGACTTTGCAGCGTCGTTGAAGTAATGGACATGGAACTGCGGCACGCCGTCGGGAAACGCGAATACGAACGGATGACCACGTCCGAACTACGCGCTGCTTTCTTGCTGAAATCGCTGTTTAAAGACGGAGAAATACGAACCAGCTATTGGGAGACGGACCGCGCCGTAATTGGCGGGGTAGTTCCCAAAGCTAAGCCGTTGCATCTAGAGACTACCAAACAGCTGGCCTCTGAGTTTTTTAGCGAGCGAAGAGAGCTCGGTGTGCTGAACCTCGGCGGGTCGGGAAAGATCAAAGTTGACGGAACGTCCTACGATATGGGGGCGCTTGATTGTCTGTATGTCGCACGTGGCAGCCGCGAAGTCATCTTTAGCAGCGATGATCCTGCTAATCGTGCGCGGTATTTTTTGATGAGCTATCCAGCGCACGCAATCTTTCCGACGACGTTGGCGCGCCACGCGGATGCGAACAAGCTTGAGCTTGGAAGCGACGAGACTGCGAACAAGCGAACCATCTTCCAATACATCCACGAAACCGGCATCAAGAGCTGTCAGCTGGTAATGGGCTTTACGCGTCTCGAGTCCGGCAGCGTCTGGAATACGATGCCGCCGCATACTCACTCGCGGCGTTCGGAAGTGTATCTCTACTTCGATGTTGCAGATGATGCCGCAGTCTCGCACTTCATGGGACCTCCCGAAGAATCGCGGCATTTGTTCGTGCATAATGAACAGGCGGTCTTATCGCCGATCTGGTCCATTCATGCTGGTTGCGGAACACGCGCATATTCCTTTGTCTGGGCGATGGGAGGGGAGAACCAACTTTTTTCCGACATGGACGGTATTGCGGTGCCAGAGCTAAGATAGCCGATGGTTCTTGACCGATTTCGATTGGAGGAAAAGACAGCCTTGGTCACTGGCTGCAAACGCGGCATTGGCATGGCAATGGCAGTCGCCCTTGCGGAAGCGGGCGCTGACATCATAGGTGTAAGTGCTTCGCTCGAACTACAGGGGAGCGAATTGGAAAAAAAGGTCCTGAATGCCGGGCGTAAGTTCAAGGCTTATACCTGTGACTTCTCACAGCGATCAGCGCTTCTCAGCTTCATCGAACAAGTAAAAGTCGAGAACCCGCGCATCGACATCCTGGTCAATAACGCCGGAACCATTCTTCGGCAGCCGGCCGCTGAACATTCCGACGAATATTGGGACCAAGTGATGGAAGTAAACTTGAGCGCCCAATTCATTCTTAGCCGCGAGCTAGGCCGGGAAATGGTTGCGCGCGGTTCCGGTAAGATCATCTTCACTGCTTCGCTGCTCACCTTCCAAGGCGGGATCAATGTTCCAGGCTATGCTGCAAGCAAAGGCGGCATCGGACAGCTTACGATGGCTTTGTCAAACGAGTGGGCGGGCAAAGGTGTCTGTGTCAATGCCATAGCTCCTGGCTACATTGCCACTGACAACACGCAAGCTCTGCGCGATGATCCGGAGCGCAGCCAGCAAATTCTCGCGCGCATTCCTGCCGGACGTTGGGGGCACCCGGAAGATTTCGCCGGGCCGGTGGTTTTCCTTGCGAGCGCAGCGTCCGACTACATGAGCGGACACATCATGGTTGTGGATGGCGGATGGATGGGGCGTTGAGTAGTTGAGAAACTTCACTGCCGGCGAGCAGGAAACATCCCAATCCGTAGTCTTCAAAGTTCGGCTTGCTGTCAAAAGTGACCGGCTGTCCATCCTTTGGTTCTTTGCCCGTTCCCTGCATGTAGGCAAGCCTGCCATCGTGTTGCAGGCCGTCATTCATCATGCCGTTCCAAGCCTTCGCGACTATTGGAATGAAGCGATCGTGATCAAGGAGGCCGTGATTGATTCCATAGGCCATGCCGTAGGTGAAAAGCGCGGTGCCGGTCAGTTCTTTGCCGCCAAAGTGCGTGGGGTCGTTGAGGCTTACATTCCAGAAACCGTCGGCGCGCTGGAGCGGTGCAAGTGCTTCGCACATTTTCACAAGAATCTTCTCATATTCCGCGCGATGAGGCTTGTTTGCGGGAAGTATCTGAAGGACGCGAGCCATGGCAGCAACTACCCAGCCGTTGCCGCGACTCCAATAACAATCCTTTCCGTTTGGTTCTTTGTAGGGAGGTAGAAAACTTTTGTCACGCCACCAAAGGCCAACAGTCGGATTGTAAAGGCCATGTCCGCCTTCCTGGTCACGGGTGAATTCATACATCGCGTGCATCCGCTCGAGATAGCGATCATCGCCAGTGATTACTCCAAGCTTTGCAAATACCGGCATCGCCATCTGCAAGGCATCTATCCATGACCAGTCATTGACTTTATCTGTCGCAAGCATCCCGTCGATTGACTCTTTGATCTGCTGCAATTGCTCCGGCTTCTTGTCGATCGCATAAAGTGCGAGATAGGTCTGTCCGCAGCATTGGTTGTCCGCATTTCGAGTGTTGGATCCACCCGACAACATCCAGTGATGACTCTCGCCCCATCGCTCCGCGTAATCGAGATAGCGCTGCTCGGGATGCACCTTGTTCAATGCCATCAGGCCTTCGTAGTAAACCGCCCGCGTCCAAACCGTGCTTGGTCTCGACTGGTCTGGCTTGCCGGGAATGGGAATACCTTGTCCGGGATCAGGCCATTGCTTCATGAAGTAGTCATTGGCCAGCACCAGCGCCGCCATGACGTCCGTCTTCTTCGGCATAAGTTCTGAACTCGGGAGATCGGCAGCGTCGAGGACCTTGCCGTTAATCTTCACATTCTTCAGCGTGAGTCCTTCCACGTTTTTGATCCGAACCGCAGGCTTCTGCAGCTGCGCATCGATGTCTTGAAGTGTGATGTTGCGCAACGTGCTTTCGGGCGGCCCAGCGATGATGCCAAAGCCGATCGTCGATCCCGAGATACTCGAGAGCGTGATATTCTCCACCAACTGCTTTGGCGGTGCGTTGCCCTTCAAGTCAAAATACTGCGTCCACGGCTCGATGCTGATCAAGTTCCCGTGATCGTGGAGTGTGATATTCCTGACGTGGATGTCCTCATAATGCTGCGGTGTATCGGGCCGCAGTTTTAGACGAAGCACAACATTGCTTCCATTGTTCGTCGGTCCTTCGATCCGGCAGTTCTCCATCACCACATCGCGCACCTGACAAGCTTCGCTGCCGAGCGTGAGCACGCCATGCCCGAGGCCAAACGTGCAATCGGAAATGCGGATGCGCTCCACGGGCGGACTTTCGGTATCCTGATCCGCCAGCGGTCCCTTCGTTCCTTTCAAGGCGATGTCGTCGTCATCCACTGAGATATGGCAGCCGCGGATCGTCACATCCTGACAGCTATCCACATCGATCCCATCGGTGCTCGGCGACCCCGGCGGCGTCTGGATGTCCACCTTTTCCACCGTCACATTTTGGCAGCGGTAAAGGTGCAGGTTCCAGAACCCGGAGTCACGCAGCGAGATGCCCTGGATGAGAACATTTCGCGAGTCGGAAATGAAAAGATTGCGCGGCCGATCCACATCGAGGTTCTTTGTTTTCCTGTCCGCGTGCAGGCGGCTCCAGAATGCTTCCCAAAAAGGTTTGCCGCCGCCTTGCACCGTGCCGTTGCCGGTGATTCGCACGCCATCGCAATGGTCGGCATTCAACAGCGCCGGCCGCCAGACTTGCGTGTGACCTTCGATCCGCGTCGGCCTCGACGGATAGTCCTCGATGTGTGTCGATCCCAGCAACACTCCCTTCTTTTCCAAGTGCAGGTTGACGCCCGGCTTTAAAAAAATTGCCCCAGTCAAAAATCGTCCCGCAGGAACGACTACAGTTCCGCCGCCTTGCGCGGAAAGTTGATCGATCGCCTTTTGAATCGCGACCGTGTTCAGCGTCGTCCCATCTCCCACCGCGCCGGTCGCGAGAATGGATAGCTCGTTTGCGCCAGCGGCCGATGATTGCGCGCTCGCGAAAATGGGGCCGAGCAAAAGTGAAAACAGCAGCACGCCGGGAATCGAATGAATCACAAATTTTGCAACTGAGGGCAGGGGAGTTTGAGTTGGATGACCGAAACGACGGACGGATTTTTTAATGACTCGCAGTCGCTGCCGTCAAGCTCACCGGCCCGAGCAAACCGCAATCGGTGAGCGGCCAGTTCGCGGCATCGAAAGGCTTGTATTTGATGTTCACGATGTTGATGTCGTAAAAAGTTTTCCACGGCACGCCGCGACGATCCACATCGCGGATGCGATTCGCGGCGACGCTTGTGACTTCCACTTCGAGCTTGTTGCCGGTGGGCTTCAGATTTCCCACAGCCACGCGGAATGGCGGCGTGAAGAGCGTGCCGTAATCTTTGCCATTCACGCGCACGCGCGCGCTCTGCCGCACATCGCCGAGGTCGAGAAAGTAATGCGCACCCGCCGCAGCAGGCGCGTCAAACGTTGTTTCATATTTCGCAGTCCCGGCAAAAGCCTGCGTGCTCGGGTCCGGAAAAGTTGTCCACGATGCGAGCTTTGTCCGCTTCAAAATCCGCAGGCAGCTTCGGCCCGCCATCGATGAATTTCACCATCCACGGCCCGTTGATCGCCACCGGCTCGCCATTCGCCTGCCAATAATTCCATGCAGGCCCGTCCACCTTTTCCGCGGTCAGCGCGCGGAGGATCACCGAGCCGCCTGCGACCAATTGCAGATGAATTTTTCCATTCGCATTCATCGCGGCCACGCCGGATTTGCCGGTCATCGGATCGAGCACGACGCTCGACTTTGCCGGGCGCGCGAGCGTGATCCAGCTGTCGAAATCCTTCCCGCCTTGATTTGCGATGAAGTAATTCCAGCCGCCGTCAAAGCTGCGCCGGACAAAGGAAAGTCCGCTTTGCGTCAAAGTCTCCAGCTTCACACCCACTTGCCTCACTTGCGTTCCGCCTCCAAACAAGACCTCGCCGCTCCCGAACCTCTTTGCACGGCCACCTGTCATCGACTCCACCGCGCCCGTCGAAACAGACTCAGCCAACTTTTTAAATTCCGCGCGCCGCTTCTCCAGATCCTTCTCGCCCGGCACATCGGACGGCAAATCTTTTACAAAAATCACCGTCGCGCCTTTCTCCGCCAGCGCGAGCAATTGCCGAAAAGTTTCCAGCGGAATGTATTGGCACGGCGGCACGACGACCGTCTTATATTTCCCGCCGGGCACCGCGATTTTTCCATGCTCGACCTTCGCCGTCATCAACTGCGCGTCCGACACGTAGTCAAAGGCGTAGCCGAGCTTCCACAGTTCCGCCGCCGTGTCGCCGATCGGCTGGCTCGTGAACCAATCGCGCGCGCCGATGCTGTAATGCGGCAGCATCGTTTTCCCCGGCTTCATCCAGTAATCCGCGATCGGCCAGTAGAGCAGCACGTCGTTATCCGGCTGACCCGATTGCAGGATCGCCTGGCAGCGCGCGATGTATTCGTCGAGCGCGGGCGCGTCGTGCCAGATGGAATTGCGCGGGTTCATCTCCGCGGAGGCGTAGAAATGCCAGCCGGGCCAGCCCGCCTCATCCGGCGAGTAGCAGCAGCCGTGGTAAAAAATGTGATTGATGCCCGAGAGAAACATGTCGTCCGCGAGATATTTCAGCTCCGCGAGCGTCTCCGTGAAATGTTCCGCGAGCCACGTGCCGGTCTCCGCGGAGGTGAGGGGATGGCCAGCCACGTGCGACGCGGAGGAGGCAAACTTTGAGACCAGCTTGTTGTGATCGTCGTGAAACATTTCCGTCTCGGGAATGTCCGCATCCGCGTAAAGGTCGAGCAGATTGCCGGGCGAGCCGTGCGCTTGGTTGCGCGTCAGAAATCCGTGCGCGTGCGCCCAATCAATCCACTCCGGCTGCGATTCCCGCGCCATCACTTCCGAAACCGTCTGCCGGTAATCGCATTTCACGCGCGCGGAAAGCTCGTCCTCGCCGCTGCCGAAAAGCGCCGGCAGTTCATCCTGCAATTTGTAGCCGCGCAGCTTTTCAAATTGCGCAAATAAATCCGGCGCCCAGTTCGAGCTGTATTCGTAGGAATCCTGATAGACCGCGCGCGGCTTTGGCCCATCGTAATTTTTGAAAGCCGCGTCAAACCATTGCAGCCAATCGCTTACGGCTTTCGGGTAAAGCGGATTCAGCATCCAACCTTCGCCGCCGGGCGCCGGCCGTTTCACACGCTGGCCGGAAGGCCCTTGAGAAATTGCATAGACCGTCCACGCTTTCGACGCGCCCGCTGGCTCGGCTCCATTTCCCGGCGGTGAAAATGAAACGTCGCCGTCCGCGCTGATGGAATCTGTCAGCTCGGTTGCCTTTCCATCCGGCCCATAAGCCACCAGCGCCTGGATTGATGCGCGGTCGAACTTTTCCTTCCACCGTTCACCCGCGCTCAAGCTGAAAGTTTTCACGACCACTTTTGCATTCGCGTCCGCGTCGGTCACAGTCGGCCCGCCGAAACACCAGCCGGTGCCGAGCGTCATGTCCACGCCCATGCCGAGCCGATGCGCCTCGCTCACGGCCCAGCCCATCATTTCCATCCATTGCGGCGAAAGATAGGGGATGAACTTTGATTCGAACCCCTTCGCGCCGTAGATCGGGATGATGTGAATGCCGCCGAGCCCGCCCGCGTGATAGCGCTCCAGCTCACGCGTCAGGTTCGCCTTGTCCACTGCGCTCCCCATCCACCAGTTAAACGCCCACGGCCGCGTCTGTGCCGTGATCGGCGGCCATGAAAGCGCCTCCGCTGCGCGAGCCAAAGTGCCCGCGCCGGCAAAAGCAGCGAGCGCTGCGCCGAAGATCGCGAGTTTTCTGGAGTTCATTGGTTACGGATATTGGGGTCGATCATTCTAGTCCGCGGCTGGAAATTTGAATAGGATTTCCCTCTGGGTCTCTGGCGTTGGCAAAGGCAAAGCCGTCAACCTCATGAACCTTGCCGAACTTCAGGCCGTTGGTTGCGAACCTTCGCTTGGCGCGATGGACGTCGACGACTGCGAAAACAATCTTCGCGGGCGAACGACCACGCTCGCGGGAAGTTGTTGTTGCGCGATGCAAGGCAAGGTTGCAACCACCGGCGGATAACTCCAGCCAACCCTCTTCAAAGCTATCCAGCGGGGCGAGGCCGAAATGACGTTGATAGAAGGCGGCAACACCAGGAACGTCTCTCACGAAAAGGATAATGCGACTAATGGGAATAGTCATCGAATGCTTTGGCTCATGGTTCGTCGCCGCACGTTGTCGACCAAGCTATAAGGCGCTCGCGCTGCCGGTCTTCACGTGTAGGGAATCCAAAATCTACGTGACTCGACAAGCTCAACCTCACCGCTAAACAGAATCGGAGCTGGCAGCTTTGCGTAAAAGACGAGACCTCGGTAGGGAGTCAGATATTGGTGAACCGTGCGGAATATGCCCGTGGTCGTATGGACTACCAGCGGTCTCTCGCCGCGCGAAACAATCTCCATGAACGAACGAGGGTCCACAAGCACGATGGTTCCATACGCCTTCAGTGCGTTGATCACGGTTGCTTGTGCTGCTGCCGCGCCGGGTGTTGTTGCTCCGTAGCTCATAGAGTTGCAATGATTTCAGAGTCGAACGCCGAAAAGCTAGGCATTCGGGCCATTCGCCGTTGGCTCCAGCGCCTTGTCAGGCCGTTCGCGCAACAATCGACGCAAGGCGGGAATGGAGACAGCCGCAAAAACGAGAGCTATGACAAGCTCGTAGATAGGATTGTCCCATTGAGTGAGCTCAGACGAGCCATGAGTTTTCACCGGCATGCCGGGAAATGACGCCGTCTTGTCGCCGGTGTCCGTGCTGACCAGCAACGCGACGATCTGCCCTGGACCGGCGGGAAATTGAATGGTGTAAACGCCACCCGCCATCGACGTAGAGATGCCGCCACCGGACTTCGCGAATGGAAGGAAAAGCAGCACCAGCGGAACGATGAAACTGATGAACCAATAGCCGACAGTGAGCCAGAGAAATGCAAGAGCGACTCGGGCGGCGCGGTTCATTGACTCAGCGGTCTCATCCGTTCGTGCTTAGCTGCATCGCATGGTCAGACCTTGCGGTTATTTCTGAAGAGATTGGTTGAAGGAGAGTCGGTTGCCGAATGGGTCGGTGACTTCCATGATCTTTGCGCTCCACGCTGTGTCCTCAATGCATGGGTTCATGTTGGGATTCGGGCGGGTGGAAAGCTCGCGGTGAAAGGCCTCAATGTCATCGAGATGAATAAAGGCCTTCGCGCCCGGACAGGCATCGCCGTAATGTTCCGTGAGATGCAAGATCGCAGAGTCGCGGGAGACTTGGACATATCGCGGCGTGGTAGGTGTGAACCGGTGTTCCCAATCGATGCGGAAGCCCAGCCAGTCGACATAAAAAGACCTTGCAAGATCGTAGTCAAAGATGCGGAAGATCGGGATGGGTGCTTCGAGCTTCATTGGATGGCATCTCCGATGTGCGAGAGCATAGGTCTAAGGGAACAAGATCAGCTACAGGCGGAGGCAGTTAGCTCCATCGCGTGGTCAGGCATTTCGCAGGGGATTGATGCGGGTAAGGAACTGAGCCCTGTGGGTGAGGCAATAGACCAAGATAATGATGCCCACGACAGTGCCGACGGGGAAGCCACAAAGTAAGATCCCGCCATAGATGACGAGAAACCAAAAGAACCACTCTGCGCGGTAGCAACAACTGAACAATGCGATGCAAAGTAATACGAGGCCCATAAGGCCGAGCGCGAGACCAGCCGCAGTAGCACAAAGCACCACACCTATGTTCGCGCCAAGGTGCTGTGGCTCTGCGATGCCGCCGCTTCCAAGCGTCCTGAATGCCCCCATCATGCCGATCAAAGTTCCGAGAAGTCCAACCACAGGCCCAAGCTGGAGAAGTGCGCCTG
The DNA here is from genome assembly GCA_963836755.1 of uncultured Verrucomicrobiae bacterium. Lineage (GTDB taxonomy): Bacteria > Verrucomicrobiota > Verrucomicrobiia > Chthoniobacterales > Chthoniobacteraceae > JAJPJG01. The sequence continues at coordinate 1,310,449 of CAWIKF010000002.1, forward strand.
TCACGGCGAGGGTCTTTCCGCTGGAGGATTCCATATCGTTCGATTTAGTTGCGGTTGGAAACGCCTAACATCCTATTGGATCGACGTTCGGGTATCGCGTCAAAGTATGCGTCGGCGTAAGCGGGAGAATGGCGGGCGGGTTTGCCCTGTCAATGAGAAAGGGCGCTGCGTGAAAGGGTATCGAGACTGTAGGAAGGCCTCCGGCCTCTCCAGACAACGATAGACGAACGGAAATAGCACCCGGCACCGGGTCATCTACGCCTCCAGCAAAAACGCCGTCCCCTTGCGAGGACGGCGTTTGGTGGAGTGTTGCTGTGCGCTGGCTTACGGCTTCGGCACGGTCGCGATGGTCTGCAAAATGCGGCTCGCGATTTTGTAGGGGTCGCCTTGTGAGTTCGGCCGCCGGTCTTCGAGGTAACCTTTGTAGCCGGCGTTCACGAAGCTGTGCGGGACGCGGACGGAGGCGCCGCGGTTGGCGATGCCGTAGTTGAATTTATCGATCGACTGCGTCTCGTGCAGGCCGGTGAGGCGCATGTGGTTATCGGGGCCGTAGACGGCGATGTGTTCGTTTTTGTATTTGTCGAACGCGGCCATCAGCGCCTCGAAGTAAGGTTTGCCGCCGGTTTCGCGCATGTATTCGGTGGAAAAGTTCGTGTGCATGCCGGAGCCGTTCCAATCGACTTCCATGCCGAGCGGTTTGCAATGCCAGTTCACGTCCACGGAGTATTTTTCGCACAGGCGCATGAGGAGGTAGCGGCCCATCCACATCTGGTCGGCAGCGGTTTTGGAGCCTTTGCCGAAGATCTGGAATTCCCACTGGCCTTTGGCGACTTCCGCGTTGATGCCTTCGTGGTTGATGCCGGCGGCGAGACAGAGGTCGAGGTGCGTGTCCACGATCTCGCGGGCGATGTCGCCGACGGATTCGTAGCCGACGCCGGTGTAGTATTTGCCCTGCGGCGCAGGGAAGCCGCCGCCACTCGGGAAGCCGAGCGGGACGCCGTCTTGATAGAGGAAATATTCCTGCTCAAAGCCGAACCATGCGCCGGGGTCGTCGAGGATGGTGGCACGGGCGTTGGTCGGGTGCGGCGAGCCGTCGGGCAGCATGACCTCGCACATGACGAGTGCGGCATCGGTTTTGGTGGCGTCGGGATAGACGGCGACCGGCTTGAGCATGCAATCGGAGCTGTGGCCTTCGGCCTGCCGGGTGGAGCTGCCGTCGAAGCCCCACATCGGGAGATCTTCGAGGTCGGGGAATTTTTTAAATTCCTTGACTTGGGTTTTGCCGCGGAGGTTGGCGACGGGCTCGTAGCCGTCGAGCCAGATGTATTCGAGTTTGTATTTTGCCATGATGGTTTTGAATTAAGCGTGTTTGGATTAAAAGGGCTCGACGCGTCAGCGGCCGAGCCTGCGACACGCTTAGCAGCCGCTATGCTAGCGACAAGAAAAAAGCGCCTTTACTCTACAAATTCGCGCCGCAAGCGCCGTTCGCGGTGCTGCCGGTGGATGAAGTCAGACAGCACGGTGGATTTTGTGCGCAAAAAGATGCAGCGCCGCATTTCAGAGCGACGGGAGCCGTTTCAAGCGCCATCCGGGCTTCGCGAGCGTGCCGTCGGCGACGTATTCGAGAAGTTTGCTCACGGGGAAGAGGAGCACGCCTGGCAATCCCTGCGCGTTGAGCCGGATGTTGAAATCGATTTTATCCTCGAGGAAAAAGATCCGCCCGCCGCCGAGCATGCTGAAGCCGCTCCCCTGCACGAGAAAGTTCTGCGTCGAAATCACGCCGTCGCCCACCTCGAAGTTCGCGCCGGCGCGCCGCGCGGTGTTGTAGCCCATGCCGGGGACGATGGAATTGAGGATGCCGGAAAGCGGGCCGAGCACCGGGATGGCGAAGACGTTGCCATTGACCACGGCGACCTGGCCGCGGCCTTGCAGCGTGCGCGCATCGTCGCCGCGCCCGCGGAAGTCGAATGCGCCGCTGAGCAGGCCGCGCGAGTTTTGGTAGTTGAAATAAAGTTTCGTCAGGCTCTCGAAGTCAACATTTTCGGCGCTGATCTTCGCCGCGTATCCGGGCGAATCGCGCTTCAGCGAAATATCGGCGTTGCCCCGCAGTCGGCCCGCGTAAAGGGTTCCTGCGAGATCGGAGATTTGCAGCCGCCCCTCGGTGAAGAGCAGATTTCCGCTCAAGCGCGGGAACGGCAGCACTTTTTTCAAAAACGTGTAATCCATCCCGCCTGGCGCGTTGACGGCGACGTTGAGCTTCGTCCGGTCGGCGCCGACGTGGCCATTGAGGACGACATCGGGCGCGCCGCGGAATCGATACGGCGCGAGGTTGCGCGGCAGGCCGAGCCCGATCCAAGTGGCGACGTCGCCGACGTTGAGATGCGTGCGAATCTGGTCGAGCGACGCCTCGTGCTGCGCAAAATCGTAGCGAAACGTCCCGGTGCCGGTGCCCTCGTCGCGCACGACTTTGAAATCCTCGAAGCTCACGACTTTATTTTTGACGCGCATCGTCGCGCTTGCGGAATTCAGCGGCACGCCGCGCAGGCGCGTGCGGCCGAGCTTCACCGCGCCGAGCGCTTCGCATTTGTCGATGTCCGGCGTCGGTCCGCTCGCCGCGAGATCGAAGTGCGGCGATTGCACGAAATCCCAGTCGCCGAGCAGCGTCGCGGCCGGGCCGGATAAAAGCGGGAGCAGCGTGCGCGGATCGAGCGTGCTCTGCAGACGCGCGCGGAAACTGCCGGGGACTTGCAAGGCATTCAGCGCGACCGCGCCGGTGCGATTGCGCAGCGAGAAATCCCGCACATACCAGCGCGCGCCGTCGTAGGAAAAACTCGCGGACGCTCCATCGAAGACGACCGATTTGACGGCGAACTTTTTCAGCGACGCGCGGCCTGTGAGCTGGACCTTCATCGGATCGCCGGGCAGCGCCTGCGCGGAAATTTCCAGCGCGGGCGGATCGTAAAAAACCGCCTCGTCGAGCACGTGCGGCACGCGCAGCGAATGCGCGAGCCCTTGCAAATCGAGCGTCGAGCGCAACTGGCCGTCGGCGCGCTTCGTTGCGAAATCATACGACGCGCTCGCCTCCAGCTTTCCGCGCGCATCCGTCACCGTGCAGCGCGTGAGGCTGCAGACTGCCTCGCGATAACGCAGCGTCGCCAAAATGTTTTCGATCTGATAACCGCCGCGCCGGATGTTCTGCCCGGCGATCGTCGCCTCGGCGAAAAGCGTTGCCGGCTCCGCGAGATCGCCGCTGAACTCGATCTCGATCCGCGGCGGCGTCCCGAGAAAGCTGACGGTGCGCAATTCACTGAGGATGTCCGACAGCGTTTGTTGCCGCTGCGCCGATTGTGCGTTTGGACCGCCGTCCGACCCGATTTTCCACGCCTGCGGATTCAGCAGCCGCCCACGCGCAGAAACTTGGATGCCATAGACGCGCGCCTCCGCCTCGCTCAAGTAAAGCTGCTCCGGCGGCAGCAAAAGCCGCGCGTTCAACCGCGAAATTTCCACGCGTTCGCTGTCGGGATCGCCCGGGTCGAGCGGAAGCGCGAGATTGGCATCCTGCAAATCGACTGCGTTCAAAAACGGCCCGCCGCGGATGAGATTCGAGTAGTTCAGGTCAAGCACTACGCGATTGATGACAGCGACCGCGCGTCCCGGCCGCCGCGGATCAATGATCCGCACCTCGCGCGCGACCAGTCCGTGCAGCGGATCGAGCGTCAACCGCTGCATCGAGACGTCGACGCCGCGCTTGCGAAATTCCTGCGTGACCAGCGTGCGCCATTTCCGGCTGAAGCCGTGACTCGATGCGTAAAAGCCGAGCCAGAGCACCGTCGCGAACACGAGCGCGTAGATGCATTGGATGAGTCGATGCAGCAGACGTCGCATGAGTGCGGCGAGAGTAACCGCACGCATCGCGCGCGGGAAGTTTTTCCGTCAGCGTGGTTCGTCCAAGCGGTCAGCCGCCGCTGGCAGGCATGCCTACTTTCAATCCCCGGCAAAGGCGGCGGCGCCTGATAAGACTCCGCATAAAAGCGGATGCCACAACTCGGACAATGCGGGTAAGGCTGGAGCACGAGTGGCCCGCGACAGGCGCATTACACAGTTAGCATCGGTTGAAGTCAAAGTGTAGCTATAATCCTAGCCCGCTGTTGCTGGTATTCTTGTTCTGTGATCGATGAAGAACGCTTCATCTCGTCGAGACGTTTGAGTCGCTCCTCAGCCGTTGTGCCAGTCGGCTGCTTCTCCGCGCGCAATCCCTCGGCGATGGCTCCTGCAACCGTGCCAACTCCAGACCGTGTCTCGGCTGCGACGTAGTTAAAGCTATCCGCCGCCACAGGTGCAGTCTCGGCAGCGGAATACCGCGCCGCTGCTCCCATGTAGCCAACCATGCAACATACTGCACCGAAAAATAGGAATGGCATTCCGACAAAGATGCACCAGAAAAGGTGCGGTGATTGAAAGCTATTCGCCGCCGAAAAGAAGTCGCCCAAACCGATTACAATAAATAGCGCGCCTATCGCTAAAAGAAAAGGCCCAGCTACTCGTAATAGCGAGCGGAGTCGTCCATGGTAAGGAGCTGCGATGGAGTTTGATTTCATAGGGTGAGATGGATTGGATAACGAGAACAAGATGAGCTATAGGCGGCCAGGCATTTGACTGGTTTGCGACTGGCGTTCTTCGCTGGGAACTCCTAGGATGCCCAGGCCCTTTAATCGCGCGAAGATACCTTCGGAAGCAGCAGGTAAAAGGTGTGCAGGTAGTTTCGCCAACTGCAGTGCAAGCTCTGGTCCCGATGCAGCGCCGGAAGCCTCCAAAGCCTTCATCGCATACAACAATGCTCCCATGCTGTGGTCGCCCATGTGCGCGGTGGCGACAGCCTGCCCGGCAGCGCGGGCCGCTGCGATCGCGGCCTTGTCGGTGGCTTCCCGCGCTGCTGCGTGAGCAGCCAATGACGCCTTCATCGCCACGCCTGTCTTGACTTCGCCGTTCGCCCAGGCGCGGCATACTTCCAAGGCGTTCCTTGGCCGAATGTCGTCGCACTGACGGGTGAAAAGGTGCAACACGCGCTCGGCACAATCTGCTGCCCATCGCGCAAGAAAGCGGTGACTCTCGCGATCAAGCAAGCCGCCTCGATGAACGGCTACAAATCGTCGGTCTCGCGAGGGAGTGACGATGCGCGATTGGGCTGACACACCGATCCGGCCGGCTGGCATTGACCTACGCCTCGTAGTCCGTGTCGGCATAAGCGGTAGAATGGTTGGCGCATTTGCCCGGTCAAGAAGAAAGGGTTGCTGTGGAAACCGAACGGCGCCGGCTTCCATGCGCATCACGGCAACTTTCGGCTCCTAGTCGCGCGCGGAAGGAGCCTGAGACTGTAGCAAGGCATTTTGGCACTCCAGATGAGCGTTTTCAGCTGCAGAACGGCGTCTGGCCTCTCCAGATGAGAATTTGAAGCTTTAAAAAGGCGTCTGGCCTCTCCAGATGAGAATTTGAAGCTTCAAAATGGCGTCTGGCCGCTCCAGATGAGAATTTGTGGCTTCAAAAAGCCGTCTGGCCGCTCCAGATGAGAATTTGTGGCTTCAAAATGCCGTCTGGCCGCGCCAGATGAGAATTTGAAGCTTCAAAAAGCCGTCTGGCCGCGCCAGATGCTGTTTTGAAGTCCCGGATTGGCATCTGGACGCTCCGCGGACAATCGGGAAGGCTCAGACGAATGGCCACAGGGCCATCATCCAGAGCCTGCGCGCCGATAGTGTCTCCTTTAAATGCCAGAATCTGTCCCGACCCGAAGGCGGTTCGAGATGCTGATTCTTCCCCACTTTCCGGCAGAATATATTTCCTCCATCCGCTTCGGCAGCTAGATATGTGGCCGTGCGTCTATGACTGAGTATCTCGATCTCCTCCGCCTGGTGCTGGAAAAGGGGCGGCCAAAAGGCGACCGCACCGGCACCGGAACGCATTCGGTTTTTGGCGCGCAGGCGCGGTTCGATCTGCGGGAAAAGTTCCCGCTTTTGACCACGAAGAAGCTGCATCTCAAATCGATCATCCATGAGCTGCTCTGGTTTTTGCGCGGTGAAACAAATGTAAAATATCTGCGCGAGCGGGGCGTGACGATTTGGGACGAATGGGCGGACGCGAACGGCGACCTCGGCCCGGTGTATGGCGCGCAATGGCGCGGTTGGCGTGCCGCGGATGGGCGGGTGATCGATCAGATCGCGTGGGTGATCGGCGAGATTCGCAGGAATCCGGAGAGCCGCCGCTTGATCGTGAGCGCGTGGAATGTCGGCGAGCTCTCGCGGATGGCGCTGCCGCCGTGTCATCTGCTGTTCCAGTTTTTCGTGCAGGATGGCGAGCTCAGCTGCCAGCTTTACCAGCGGAGCGCGGATTTGTTTCTCGGCGTGCCGTTCAATCTCGCGAGCTACGCGCTGCTGACGATGATGGTGGCGCAGGTGTGCGGGCTGCGCGCTGGGGATTTCGTGCAGACGTTTGGCGATTTGCACTTGTATGACAATCATCGCGAACAGGCGCGGGAACAGCTTTCGCGAGCGCCGCGCCCGCTGCCGGTGATGCGGCTGAACCCGGCGGTGCGGGAGATCGATGATTTCAAATTCGAAGACTTCGAGCTGTGCGGCTACGATCCGCATCCGGCGATCAAGGCGCCGATCGCGGTTTGAAGGCGATCGCCGCGATGTCCCTCAATCGCGTGATCGGGCGCGGCGGCAAAATCCCGTGGCATCTGCCGGCGGATTTCCGCTTTTTTAAACAAACGACGCTGGGTTGCGTGGTGCTGATGGGGCGCAAAACTTTCGAGTCGCTGGGGCGCCCGCTGCCGGGTCGCACGAATGTGGTGCTCTCGCGAAGCGGCTCCATTGCTGGCGTGGAGACGATTCGCAGCCTGGCGGACTTTGATCCGGCGCGCTACGCGAGCGAGGTTTTCGTGATCGGCGGCGCGGAGGTCTACGCGCAACTTTTACCGCGGTGCTCGGAGCTTTTTCTCAGCGTCGTGCTGCGCGAAGTGGAGGGCGACGCGTTGTTCCCGCCGTTCGAGGAGCTGTTCGAGTTCGCCGGCGTGATCGAGGCGCACGCGGAGTTTGAGGTGCGCCGCTACTGCAGGCGATAAACGGCGAGGCCGGGGTGCAGGTAGATGACGGTGCCGCGCGGTCGGGACCAAAGTTTTTCGCCGCGCGCGAAGAGCTCATCGTAAAACGCGCGACGCTGCTCGTATTCGCCGCGATACTCGACGCGCGCTTTGCCGGCGCGGCGGAAGTAGCGGCCGTAGTCGCTCTCGGACGCGACGAAATAGTTGACGCCATCGCGCTTTAACTGACTGAAATCGTCGAAGTCCTTTTTGTTTTCGATCACGCGCTGCGGGATCGGCTGCTGCCACGGGAGTCGGCTCGGCCGCGCCGCGACGGGGAGGTCGGCATGGTCATCCTGCGCGATGAGCGCGTGCGCAGGAAGCTGCGCGAGAATCCACGCCGTCAGCTCGCGGCGGTCATCGTGCGCAAAGGCGACGGCGTATTTGACGAGGCTGAAAAGCTGGCACGCCGCGGCGATGGCGAAACAGGTGGCGAGCGCGACCCGCGTGGAGATTTTCCTGCCGAAAAACTCTGCCGCCGCGACGAGGCCGAATGCAGCGTCGAGGGCAAAAAGTCCGGTCGCGGGGAGGAGGTAGCGGTCGTTCGATTTCGGCGAGCAGGCGAGCATGAGGAGATAGGCGAAGGGGAAAACAGCGACCGTCCATTCCATGAAATCGAGGCTGCGGCGGTCGCGCCAAACTTTGACGAGGAAGCACGCGAGGAAAAGCCAGAGCGCGACGTTCATGTTCTGCGCGAGGATGGAAAAGTATTCAGTGTTTGGGATGGTGTGCGTCATCCCGCGCTGCCCCTGCGCGGCGAGCGCGACCTCGCGATGAAACGATTGTTTAAACTCGGTGAAATTCGCGAAAAGTGGGTAATTCGCGCACGCTGCGACTAGCACGAAAGCCGCGAGAAAAATCGCGAAGACGCCACCGCGCGATCCGCGCGGAGCGCGCCACAACGCAGGCAGCGCGGGGATGAGGAGGACGGCGCCGATGTATTTCGCGGACAGGGCGAGCGCGCACGCGACGCCGAGAAATGCGGCAGCTGCCAGGGACTTTTTTGCGCAGAAAATCTGCAGCGCGAGAAACGTCAGCGCGACGCCCATGAAGAGCGCGGCGTCTTCCTTGAAATAATGCGCGAGCTCGAAGACTTGGTGATGCAGACCGACGAAAAGCGCGGCGGCGGCGAAGGCGAGGGGGCCACGCATCCGCCACGCGAGCAGCGCGAGCGCTGACGCGCCGGCTGCGCTGTAAATCGCGGAGAGCCAGCGGCCGGCGATGACGATGTGCTGCGGGTCGCGTGGCACGCGAAGGGCCGTCACCACTGCTTTCGCGGCCACTAGCATCATCGCGGGATGATGAAAATTCCATTTGTCCTGCAGGATTTGCGCGACTTTATCCGGCTCGTCCGGATGGTAAAAAAACGGGAAATCGTTGTGCCGCGTGTAGAGCCAAATGAGCGCGGCGAAAAGGAGCAGCGCGCACGGGACGCGGAATTTTTCCAGCGCGGCGCGCTCTGCCTGCGCGGCCATTTACAGCTTCATGCGCTGGTCGATCAGGTCGGCGAGCAGCCCGATGAAAAGCATCTGAATTCCGGTCAGCACGAGCAGGATCGAGAGCAGGCCGAGACGGCCGCCAGTGCCGTGATGAAACAGATCCGCGTAGTCGATGATGCCTTTGAGAATGCCGAGAAACATCATCAGGATCGCGGGCGGGACGAAGACGTTGAGCGGCTTGAAATACGCGCAGATGCGGATGATGAGGATCGTGAAATTCACCGTGTCGCGGATCGGGTGAATGGTCGAGGTGCCGACACGTCGATGGTAGTTGATCGACAAGAATTTCACGCGGTAATGGTTCGTCAGCATCGCGAGCGTGATCGTGGTGGTGAACGAAAAACCGTCGGGATAAAGGGAGAGAAAGCGGAGCGCGACGTCTTTGCGAAATACGCGCAGGCCGGAGTTCAGATCGGGAATTTCCTGCTGGCTCAAATACTCCGCAAGCCGCGTGATTAGCCACTTCGCGGGCCGGCGCAGCAGCGGGATTTGCACGACCGCGCCGGTGCGCGCGCCGACGACCATGTCGAAGTTTGGCGCGTCGGCCATGAGGCGCGGGATTTCCTCGAGCGGGTAAGTGCCGTCCGCGTCCGCGATTAAAATATAGTCGTGCTTCGCGCGCGCCATGCCGCTTTTCAAGCCGGCGCCGTAGCCGCGATTGACCGGATGCTCGATGAGTGTGACCGGCAGTGTGCGCGCGATTTCGCCAGTGCGATCTTTTGATCCGTCGTTGATGACGACGATCTCGAGATCCTTGAAATGCGAGCGCTGCTGCGCGATGAGCTCGACTGTGGACTTGATCGATTCCGCTTCGTTGTAAGCGGGGATGAGGATGCTGACGGAAAGCTCGGAAACGTCCATGCGACGATGTTTAAACGGGCTGCGCGGGATTCACAGAATTTTCTGGCCAGCGCTTTTGGATCAGGCCGGCAAGCCAGAAGATGAAGGCGATGAGCGTGCTGGCAAGTGTCCAGAACATGATCGGCACCGCTGGCAGCAGGTAGCGGTCGAGGGGGCGGCCGACGGTCGAGAGAAGGATGAGCGTGAAATAAAACATTGCCGCGCAGCCGAGCCACCAGATCTGGCGCGTGCCCCGCGAAAAATAAATCCAAAATGGCAGGAAGAGCGCCGTCAAAAATACGGGCGCAATGTAGAAGAGCCACGCCTCGCGGACGCGATGCCGATAAAAGTCGAATTGATGTTTGTCGAGCCGCTGCTCCATGACCTCGATGACATGCGCGGGCTGCATGTAGGGATCAGCGTGCGTGTAACTTTTCATCGTCCTCTCCGTCGAAGCGACGTCCGAGACGGTCGGCGATTGATGCGGGAATGCGCATTTGAAAAGGAGTTTGTGGAGATCGGAAAGCACCTGCTTCGTGTAAGCGAGCTTGTGCGCCATGATCCCCTCGATCGCGAGATTGCGGCAGAGCCGGTTCAAGTCGGAGGGAGTTTTGCCGAGGTGTGAAATATACGTGTTGAGCTTCGGCACGATCGTGATTTTGAGGACGAGGTTGTTGTTCAACGCCGGCAGCTGCCGGTAATCAAGCACGTCCTGCGCGATCAGCGCCTTTGCCTCGGGTGCGATGCCGCCGTCGAGCACCGTGAACTGCGCGGTGCGGCCGTAAAGGAGGATGCCGCTTTGCGGAGCCGCCGGCCGATGCATGAACCAATGACGCGAAACTTTTTCAGCAGCGATCGGCAGCGCGAATGCGATGAGAAAAATTCCGATTTGCAGCGCGGCGATTTTCGGCTGCTTGCGAAAATACCACGCGTGCAGCGCGATCAGGACGAGCGGGAAGGGAGCAAAGACGGCCTTTGTCAGTTGCATCAATCCCGTCGCCAATCCCGTCAGCCAAAGCCAGTGCGGCTGCTCGCGATCGAGCGCTACAAACCACGAGGCGAGAATGATCGACGCGAAGAAAAAGAGCAGCGTCTCGTTTCGCACCAAATGCTCCAGCGAGAGCGGCAGCGAGTAGACCGCATAACCCCAGCCGCACAAGCCGACGAGCAGAATTGCGCGTCGCCCGTGCAACATGCGCAGCACGATTGCCGCGCAAAGAATCGCGACGCCGCCGAGGATGTGCTGCGTGATCATCAACGCGTCCATCGTGCCGAAGATTTTCAAGCAGGCCGCGATCAGCAGCGAATAGACCGGGCCACGCCGCGGATCGGTTTCCCAGACGCCGGTGTGCATCCATTGAAAGGCGCTGCCGATATACGATCCGGCGTCGCGCGACCAAAGAATCGTCGGCACCAAATGGATGAGATAGGCGCGGATGCCAAAGATGATCGCGAAAAGCAAAATCCAGACGACGATCTCCAGTGCGCGCGGCGGCGCGACGAGGAAGCGGCGGACTTTTTCTGCAGTGGCTTTCATGACCGCGACTCCCGCGGAGTGTCGTCAAAGTCCCGCATGCGCAAAAAGAATTGCTCGCGGTTATAGCGCACGATCGTGTCCAGGATGAACCCGCACACCACACTCAGCGCCGCCAGCAAATCAAGGCCGGTCGCGAGAATCGCGAGCGGCACGTGATAGACATAGCGATAGCGAAGATAGTCGGTGACTGGAAACAAGCCGACGAGGATCGAAAGCAGGAAGAGCAGAATCGCAATGACGCCAAAGAAACGGAGTGGCTTAAAATCTTTGACGACATTCACAATGACGCGCAGCACGCGAAAGCCATCCTGAAATGTGTTCAGCTTTGAAAAAGAACCTTCCGGCCGACTGCGGAAGTCAATGTCCACATCGCGCTGAACGAAGCCTTTGTCGATAGTCTGGATGGATAACTCGGTTTCTACTTCAAAGCCTGTCGCGAGCATCGGAATGTTTTTATAGAAGGCGCGAGTAAATAAACGGTATCCCGAGAAGAGGTCGCCGCACGAAGCGTGAAAAATAGTCTCGATAAGTTTGGCGAGCGCATCGTTGGCCCAAGTATGAGTAGTCTTGAAAGCAGCCTGTTCACTGCTAACGCGCCGTCCCACCACCGTGTCTCCACCTTCTTTCTCAACGGCCGCGACTAACTTTACTCCCTCTTCCGCCGGATAAGTGTCGTCGCCATCCACCATGATGAGATAGTCTGAATCGCACTCGCGAAAAAGTCGCTGGACTGCATAGCCTTTGCCTTTCCGGGACTCAGTGATCACCTCTGCTCCCGCCGCGCGAGCGATGGCGGATGTGGCATCTTTGCTTGCATTATCGATGACAAGGATTCGCGCAGCAGGAAATATGCGGCGGAAATCCTCGACGACTTTTTTGATCGTCAACTCTTCGTTGTAGCACGGGATCCCGATGGTAAGAGACTTGGAGGAACTCATGGTTCGGCGTCAAGGTTCTCGAGTAAACAACGACTAGGTCTGCGAAGCCGCTGCCACTTTTCCACGCGTGCAGAGGAACTCGATGCCGCTCCAGATCGCATCGAAGACAAAGAGAGCATAAAGGACGCAGAATGGCTCAAAGACAAAGCGATAGCGCGGATTCACAACACCTGTCAGCAGCACCACGAACCAGACTCCGAGAAGGGTAATGATCCATGAGACATGAAACCGCCAGAGCGGGGTCGGCCAGAGCATTGCCGCGATCATTCCAAGGAATGCGAGCGCGAAGAAGTAGGAAAGACCTTGCACAGTGGCTGCGGGATACCTTTGATCGGGAAACCGCGCGTGTAGAGTCAGCTTGTTCCAGTTCCGCTGGAGCGGACTGAACCAGTCAGGTTCCAGCGGTGGAGAAGTGCGCTCGATGAATGCCTGCACCTCCTGCTTGGTTTTGAGGTCTTTCCCAGTGAGACCTTTGGTCAATCCATAGAGCCACACCTTTCTAGTATAAGCCGCGAGCTGCTTGTCTTGCACCCAATACTTCGTGTAACCGCCGCTGGTGGGTCCCTTGCAACTCATGAGGAACTTATTCATCGCGATCACCGGGAGAAGGAAAGGTCTATTCAACGCTGCTTCCACGGCGAGCTTTTGACAAAAGGCGCCGGTCTCGTCGGACCCATTCCCGTTGGCGCTGTAGTATTCACGCACCTTGTTGTAGATAGCTTTTTCGGCAGTGGTTAGTTCGGTGCGAACCGTAGGACCCTGGTCAATGTATTGCTGGCGGAGCGGCGCGACCCATGGGCTAAAGTCAGGAAGAACCTTGGACGTCTCGGGAGCCAAAGGAAGAACCGTGGCATAAAGTAAAAGTCCGGCCTGCGAGCTGCGGCTGCTCAACCAGATCAAACCGCAAGCCAGCACGGTAATGCCCATCTTTATCGCCCATCTTCTGGTCTCTCCCCAGTAAACAAGCGCCACGAGCAGAATCGCGAAAAGGACGAAGAGCTTTCCTTCCGGTCGCGAACCGGCGGTGAAAAACAGCGCGACCAGTAATCCGGCAAGGCGGCCGTTCGTCGGCTTCAAAGTCAGCATGGTTCCAACCAGTGCGAGAGTTATCGCGCAAAAGATATAGTGCGACTCCGCGAGCAGCGCATGTTCATACCAAAGCACCGCCGGATTCAATGTAGTCAGAATCGTCGCTGGAATGATGAAGACCTTCCAGTGCCGGAACCATTCGCGCGTCAAAGCTCCAGCCATCACTGTCGTGATCATTCCGAGCAAGTGCTGGAAAAGCGGGATGATCAGCAGTGCCGGAATTTTTAATAGAAACGGCAGCGTGAAAAGAATGGGCCCGAGAAAGGCCTTTTTGCCGTGCAAAACCAGCGAGTGGTGATGAGCTTGCAACAGCCGCTGCGTGGTCAGGAGAAAATCCGCAGTGTCGGCCTGCATGTAGCCGTAGGGAAAATGAATGATCAGCCACGCCCGTGCGATGCCGCCGAGGATCAAGGCCGGCAGGCACCACCAAAGCAATTGCCGAAAGCTGTCACCGCGGATGGCCGCGACCAACGCGGCCCATTGGGTGCGGCAGGTATTGCTTATCTTTTCTTTGTAAGGTTTAGCCATGATAAAGGGATGCGTGTGTGAAAGGGGCGAAGTCTTATCCGACTCCGCAAAAATTCCGGCGGCGCTTTTGAAGGTGGGGCGCTATTTGATTGCAGGTTGCCGGCGAAAAGTAACGATTTTTGTCGCGATAAAATCGCAAAGTATGCCGAGATACAGCAGCCAAAATGGCTCGAGAAAAAGTCGAAAGCGCGGCCGCACGTTTCCAGTCAGGAAGATCATCGCCGCGATCAGCGCCAGCGTGATTCCCATGCTAATATGCCACGTTTGGAACGGTGATTTGCGCACCGCTGCGATGCAAAATCCAACGAAGGCTATGGTGTAAATCTGCGGGATGGGCGGCCAGACGACGTGGTCGAACCGCCATTTCTTGCAAGGAAACGAGAACTTGCGAATCCCCTTTCTCCAATTGTCATGAAGCTTGTTGAACCAAGCCACTTCTGCGGGATAGTGACCCCTCGCGAAGGCGAGTGCCTCTGCCTCGCTGTGGAATTGACGATTGATGAGCAATTGAAAAATTGCCGGCGAGATTCTTTGGAACCGCGCAAAAAGGCGTAGTTCCTTGCCTCGCGCGACCTTCTTGTCGAGTTGCGAGCCCGGCAGGTAGTTGATCGGGCTGGCCGCTTTTTTAATGAGCACGCCCAGCGCGGCGACGGGATGCTGCAGGCATGTTTCGACGCCGATGCGAAAACAAAGTTTGCTTTCGAGCCGAAATTGTTCAGCCGCCGGCACGCCTTCCAGATGGAGATAGCTGCCGGTGACTTTTGCAAGCGCTTCACTCACGTGCATCTGCCGCGTGGGAGGAATCTGCAGCCCATCGCTGTCATATTTTTCCCAATCTCGAACGGCCTGTGCTTTCATGGGAGCAATTACGGTTTCAAAACCGGGAGCGGTGCGAAGATGATCGGGGGTCAAATGAAGCACGGAGCTGTAAAGCAGCCTGCCACCTTCATCGCCGTGGCTCGTGAACATCACGATCAGCATCGCGAGGAAAATCGGCGTCAAAAATCCAGCCAATCGCAATGGCTGCCGCCATTCATTCAATGCGAGAAGCAGCACGGGAAACAAAATAAAGAAACGTCCCTCAGGCCGCGTCAGTGCCACGAAAAGGAACGCGACAGCCATGCAGATCGCGCTCGCACGCGTGCGAGCGGCGGCATACCAAACGCCCGTCGCCGCCAGAGCGATGATGAAAAAAAGGTAGAACGCTTCCGCCCACATGAAGTGCTCGAAAAAAAGAAAACTGGGATTGATCGCGCAGAGGATCGTCAGCAGCGGAACGAAAACTTTCCAGAAACGAACCAGCGGCGCGATGATCAGGCCGTAGAGCAGCACCTGCGCGCAGCCGAGCAGATGCTGAACGATTGGAACGACGCCGAGAACGGGCAGATGCAGCCCCGCGATCGCGGAGTAAAGAAGCGGCAGAAAAACCGTCTTCTTTTCGTGGATTTCAAACCCCGAATCCTTCTGCAGCGACAGCGCAGTTTTTAAAAAATCGTAAAGGTCTTCGTTGAAGCAGGCGAGCGGCGCGTCGTGCATCAGCCGGACGCGCACGAAGATCGCGACCAGCAGCGCGGGGACGCAAAAGCAGAGGACTTTTTTCGTTGGCGGGAAAGTCATGCGCGCACCGGATCCTCAATCGAACTTTTACGCGAGCGGTGGAAATATTCGCCGGCGAAGGGCGCACCGCCGATCGCCGGCAAGAGATAGCGCGCCGTGCAAAGAAGACCGAGCGCCGCAGCCGTCACCGCTGGGAAAAACGGCTTGTAAAAAAACACGAGCGCTGCGTCGCGCGTGCCGACGCCGGCAAAGGTGAGCGGCAGCAAGCCCGCCAAAATCGCAAGCGGCGAAAGCGCGAGACTCGTCAGGAACGGCGTCCAGGCGCGCAGCGCGAGAATGAACATCCAGATTTGCAGCAAATGCAAAAACCAGATGAAGACTGACGTCGCCGCCACGCATATCAGTTGCACTTTGCTCTTCCAAAAATAGCCATGCATCTCGCGCCACGCTTCCTGCAGGCGCGCGAGTTTTGCTCCGACCTTTCGCGGCGCGAGGCGCACTCCGCTTTCAAAGAAGAAATGCGCGAACCGCTGCGAACCAATGAGCAAAAGTCCAAGCGCGAGCCCGCTGAAAATGCAAATCGTCATGGCCCAAAAAAGCCAGTCTTTGCGCGGATAAAGCAGCAGGCCGAAAACGCACCAGACCAGCAGCGAAAGCATGTCGCACGTCTTTTCAAAAACGACCAGCGCCAGCGAGAGTGAGCCGCTCATGTGCCCGCGCTCGCGCATGAACCAAGCCTTCGCGATGTCGCCCATTTTTGACGGAAGGATCAAATTCAGCACGCTCGCGACGAGGATCAATTTGTTCGCCTCGCCGAAGCCGAGCTGGCCTCGCGTCGGCATCAATTGCTGCAAGCGCCACGACGTGAAAAGCGTCAGCGGCACGACCATGCTAAGGCTCAGCGCCATCCACATCCGATCGCATTTCGCGAAGACCTGCCCGAGCTGCGCGAGCTGGCCGTGCTGGTTCAGCTTCCAATAAATCGCCGCGAGGATCGTGAGGCTGACGACGATGGAGATAATGCGTTTCATTCAAAAATTCGTCAGCACGGATGAACGGACATTGGGATGAATGAAAGGAAAAATATTCATTCGTCTTGATCACTGCTCTCAAGCCTTTTGGCGTAAAACCATCGCGGCGAGCACGCGCATTTGTCTTTAAAAAGTGCGCTCGACGCGCAAGGGCTCCGTTGCCGGTAGGCCCCGCACTTCTTCAGTCAGATCGAGCCACGGCTGCATCTGCCCGGCTTGGAATGTGCGACTCATCACCACGTAGATCGACGTTTGCGCCGCGCCGATTCCGGCGGCTTCCACATGCTCCCATGTCTTGGCTTTCAACGTGTCGATGACGCGGAGCTGCGCGTCACCCCACGTAATTTTTCGCTCAAAGGAAAAAGGCGCGGATTTTTTGCCCGTGATCAAAATCCCCTGCAAAAGTTTGCGGACGAGGTTCGGAAAAAATCGCCCGCCGCAAAACATGATCAGCCGCAACACCATGAGGTTAAAGGTCGTCATCTGCTTCGTCTTGGCCCAGCCGAGTTTGCCGGAGATCGTGATTTCATCGGCCTCGGCGCGGATGTTGTATTTGCCGACGAGATGGCCGACGGCGTTGCGAAGTTTTTTCCCGTCCTTCACCAGCAGCGAAAGGTGCGTGTCGGATGCGACGAGTTTTTGATCGCGAAAAAACTTCAACGCTCCGCCTTTATTTAAAGCGAGATAAAGCTCGCGGCCTTTTCCGCGCTCGATCAAAAGCCCCGCGTTTTTGAAAATTTTCGAGTCGGCCGGACGTTTGATTGCAGCTCGCTGCGCGGCAAAATTTTTCCACGCGAGAAGGTAACTCCACGTGTGATGGCCGATGATGTGATCGTCCGCGAAACAAGGCGCAAGGCCGTTTTGCAGGCCTTTGAGGATTTGGTCATTGATCGCCGTGGCCGATGGAAGCCAGCGCGCAACCAACTCGAAACCGTGCGGGAAAAAGTTGTAGGTGTTGCGGCTCGTGTATTCGCCGCCGAACGAGCCGTCGGGATGCACAAATTCCGCGGCGAACGCGACCGCTTTTTCCAGCGCGACTTTGATTTCATCCGATGGCAGCAGCTCATAAATCTGCGCGAGCAATCCGATCGTGAGCGTGTGATAGCCGGGATCGGCACCTTCGTATTCCTGAAACCAGCCTTCGTCGTCCTGCCATTTCAGAACGCGATTCAGGCGCTTCTCCTTCGCCTTATCCCACACGGTGGTGCTCAACAGTCGCCCCACTTTTTCAAGGCAAAGAACGATCAGCGCCTGGTGATTTGTCAGCCGGCCGCTCTCGTGATGCCGCGCGAGCCACGTCGCGCGCAGGTGAAAAAAGCGAAGCATCTCCTCGCTGCTCAACCCGAGCAGCGTGTAACTTTCCACGCACGCGAGCAGCGAAAACGCCGCGGCGCCGCCCGCTTTTTCAAACGGAAAATAATCGTCGCAAGCGCCATCCGGATGCGCGCTGCGGGCGGCGAAAAGAATGCCCGCCTCGATCCATTCGCGCAAAACTTGGCGCTGAAAAAATGGATTTTCCGGCGCGTCGCAAGTCAGCGCCAGCGCGAGCGGCCAGACAAATTCCTGCGACATGCCACTCGGGAAATCGATGATTTTGTAATGCCAGAAATTGCGGTCGAAGCAGCCATACGTCGGGCTGTGCGCGTTCCGATCGAGCAGCGTCAAAATCTTCGGAATCTGCGCCAGCGCCTCACGCGCGAACAAATCTTTCATCGCAGATCGAGACGCCGCACCCGCACTTGAATGTCCTCGAGCAGCTTGCGATTGAGCGCGATGATGTCCGCGATTACGCCAAAAATCAGAAGCTGCACGCCGATCAAAATCAGGATCGCCGCGAGGATCAAACTCGGCACGTGCGCGCGCACCGGATCGCGCAGAAAAAGCATGATCCACCGCACGCCAATCGCGACGCCCGCGACGAATGGCAGCGTGCCGCAGATCGTGAAAAACCGGAGCGGTTTGTAGCTGATGAAAATGCGCACGATCGTGAAAATCGAACGCTTGATATAAGCGCCCATGCTTTTCATCAGGCGCGACGGGCGCAAAAATGGATTCGTCCGCACCGGCACCGACACGATGCGCATTCCTTTCTGCCCGGCCTGGATGATCGTCTCGAGCGTGTAGGTGTATGGGCTGAAAACATTCAGCCGCATCGCCGCGTCGCGACTCATCGCGCGGAAGCCGCTCGGCGCATCGGGAATGTCCGTGCTGCTCGCCACGCGCACGACCCAACTCCCAAGTTTTTGTAGCAATTTTTTGACCGGCGAAAAATGTTCGATCTCGCTGATCGGCCGCGCGCCGATGACGATCTCCGCCTCTCCGCGGAGAATCGGCGCGACCAACTTTGGGATGTCATCAGCGCAGTATTGATTGTCCGCGTCGGTGTTCACGATCACGTCCGCATCGGCCCGCAGAGCCGCTTCCAGCCCGGCGAGAAAACCTTTCGCGAGTCCGCGATGCCCGCCGAGATCGACCACGTGATCGACACCGTGCGCACGCGCGACGGACACGGTTTTGTCCGTGCTGCCGTCGTTGACGATCAGCCATTCCACCTTGTCAAAACCCTCGACCGCGCGCGGCAGCGCAGCGAGCGCTACGCCGAGCGTCTGCTCCTCGTTGTAGCAAGGTATTTGGATGATCAGCTTCAAATGTCCCGAGGAAAATTGGGTCGCTGATTATTGTGAAATTGCACGGACCGCAAAGCTTTTTCCAAGCGGTAACGGAGCGTTAAAAACTTGCCGCAGCCGTGACGCGCGATTAGTCACGCCGCTGTCGTGAACCTTGCCCGCACTCAGTTTTCCCGATGGCTGCCGTTGCTCTCCGTCGCCTTTTGTGTCGCGACTTTCCCGCTCATTTTCGTGAAAGCGATGCTGGAGGGCATCAATCACGACGAGCACCAATTCATCGCGCCCGCGGTGCTGCTCGCGCGTCACGGATTGCAGCCGTATCGCGACTTTCCGCTCTTTCATCTGCCGGTGCTCACGTTCATTTTCGCCGCGCTCGACAAAGTTGGCAGCATGCCCTTTTTGCTCGCGCGATCGTTTAACGCTTTGTGCGCCGCGCTTGGTGTTTGCGCCGTCTTTCTTTACGCGAAAAAATGTTTGGTCGCGCAAAATCCGGCGTTCCGATTTCTAATTTCACTCGGCTTCGCGCTCATCTTTCTGACGTCAAAACTTTTCGTTTCGACGAACGGTAAAGCATGGAATCACGACCTGCCGATGCTGCTGACAGTCTGTGCAGTTTGCTTGCACATTCATGCCGTCGTTTCGCGCGAACCCGCATGGATACTGGTCTTGAGCGGAATCTGCATCGGACTCGCGATTGGCGCGCGATTGACTTACGCGCCGCTGGTCGCGCCGTTCTTCCTGACAATTTTTCTGTTCCCGCAGACGTTGCGGCAGAGATTCATTTTCGCCGCATGGTTCAGCGCAGCCGTCGCGATCGCGCTGTTGCCGGTCTGGTGGTATTTCGCCACGGTTCGCGAGCAATTTCTTTTCGATAACTTTCAATTTCCGCGTTTACGTCTTCTCGATCCGACGGACGAGCGAGCGCATAAAACCGTGAAGCTTTGGCGAAAATTTCGGTTCTTCGCGAAGGAAGTTGTCTGCAAAGATCCGGCCGTTTTTCTCGCATTCGCGCTCGGACTGCCCGGCCTCCTCCGCGGCGTTCGCTCGCGTGATTTTTCGAGTCTGCTGTTTGCGAGTTTACTGCCGTTCGTGCTCTATGGCTGCTTCGCGCCGACTCGCTATCAATACCAGCACTTTTACGTCATCGCACCGTTTTGCATCATGGCTGCGGCGCGCGGTTTTGCGCTCTGGCCATGGCCGCGAGTGCAAAATTGGGTCGCGGGAACTTTGCTTGCACTCGCAATTTGGTCGGTCTCGATGCACGCGCGCTATCGCGAAGTCCTTTCAAAATTCGCACATCCGAATGAGTGGGTGACCGTGCAGACGCATCAACTCGGCGTGAAACTCCGCACGTTTGCTGGGGAGGGGAAAGTGATGACTTTTGCGGCAATCATTCCGCTCGAAGGCGGTCTCGACATTTATCCGGAATTCGCTACGGGGCCTTTCGCGATGCGGCTTGCGCACCTTGTCCCACCGGCGCGTCGGCTGCAAATGGACCTCGTGGCGCGCGACGACCTCACACGTTTTCTGGATGCGGATCCACCGGTCGCAATTCTGCTGGGGTTCGAGCCGGAGTTGGAACGGTCGCTAAAAACTTACGCGCGCCGTCACCATTTTCATCTCGCGTTTAAAGATCGCGGCCAGGAATTTTGGATCGCGCCGCCGCGCTGAAAATCAATATTCGCGGTTCAGCAAATGGTCGGCGAGCAGCAGCAGCGTCTCGCTTTTTTTCCCGAATATCTGCACGGATTCTCGCGCTTGATTCGTGAGCCGCTTCGCCTCGCTGCGAGATTTTTCCAAGCCGAACACCGCCGGGTAAGTCGCCTTTTGTGCGGTGACATCCTTGCCCGCGCTTTTGCCGAGCTTTGCGGAGGTTTGTGTGACGTCAAGGATGTCGTCGATGATTTGAAATGCGAGGCCGAGCGATTGGCCGAACGTCGTCAGCGCTGCGAGTTTCTTCTCGTTCGCGTTTGCGCTCATCGCGCCGAGCCGAATCGCCGTGGTCAAAAGCGCGGCGGTTTTTGACCGATGAATAAACTGGAGATCACGCGGTGCGATTTTTTTTCCTTCGCCTTCCAGGTCAAGAACCTGGCCGGCGATGAGCCAGCGGCTTCCGGCGGCAACGGAGAGCTCGCGGAGCAACGCGGGCATCCGATAGCGCGGCCAACCCTCCGCTTGCGCCAAAATTTCAAACGCAATCGTCAGCAGCGCGTCGCCGGCGAGCACTGCAATTCCTTCGCCGAAAACTTTGTGACAGGTCGGTCGACCGCGGCGCAAATCGTCGTCGTCCATGCACGGGAGATCGTCGTGGATCAGCGAATATGTGTGAACGCACTCGACCGCGCACGCGAGTGGCATCGCCTGCGAAGCCGCTCCACCACAAGCTTCGGCGGCGGCGAGACACAATATTGGGCGCAGCCGTTTCCCACCGGCAAAGAGGCTGTAGCGCATTGCCTCGTGCAAGGTCGCGGGCTTTGTTGAAGCCTTCGGCAAAAAGCGATGGAGCGCCTTGTCCACGAGCGCTGAGTTGTCCGCGAGATATTTTTCGAGGGGCATGAAGAGCGCGCACTTTGGAAATTCGCGCCTTCTTTTTCAACCGCAAAAAAGGTGAACGTCTGCGCAACGTGTTAACGGGCTGCTGAATCCACTATTTCTTCGCCGAACTTTCAGCCGCGTTCGACTTTGACTCCAGAACCTCGATCCGCACGTTCATGCGGCCTTTTCCGATTAGGTGAATTTTCGCCGCGGCGTCATGACATAAATCGATCGTGTGCTTTCTGTGCACGCCCCTATCGGTGATGCGGACGACCACGCTGGTTCCGCTTTTCTCATCGGTCACGCGCACGAGCGCGTCGAGCGGTAGAGAGTCCGATGCGGCGGTCAGCTCGCCCGGCGCGCGCTCGGCCGCAAGTGAATTTCGGGGAACGTCATACCAAGTCGCGATGGCCTTTTGACTGCGCGTCGGCTCATTTTCAGAACTCGGTTTGCCGCCCGCCGCGACCGTCGGATTCAAAATGATGGCAACGCTTCCGGCAAGGGCGACGAATGCAGTCAATGTTTTCCAGGCTCTAATCAGCGATCGCATAAGAAGGGCGCGAGGCGAGCAGGTCGCGCACCCGCTGCGCGAGCACGTGCGGCGCAAAAGGTTTTTGCAGAACCTCGATTTCGAATTCCTTCGGCGCGTGTAATTCCTCCTCCGAGTAGCCGGAAACGTAGAGCACGCGCGTTTCTGGGCGCACCAGCGTCAAGCGCCGCGCCAGCTCGGGGCCGCTCATTTCCGGCATCACGACGTCGGTGATCAGGAGGTGAATCGGCCCGGCCGTTTCCGCGGCCATTCGCAAAGCTTCGCTGCCGCGCTCCGCGCACAAAACGCGATAGCCATATTTTTCCAACACGTCGCAAACCAGCTTGCGCACGATTTCTTCGTCCTCGACGACGAGCAGCGTCTCGCACTTTTTCGTCGGAGCCACGGAGTCGACCGCGGCTCGTGGCGGGTCCACAGGCGCATGCTCGCGCGGCAGATAAATGCGAAAACTGGTGCCGTGTCCGACGGCGCTCTCGACGGAAATGCCGCCGCCGCTTTGTTTAACGATACCATACACAGTGGCAAGTCCGAGCCCCGTCCCCTTGCCGGGATTTTTCGTCGTGAAAAACGGCTCGAAGATGTGCTGCTGTGTCTCCTTGCTCATTCCTTCACCGGTGTCCGACACGGCGATCAGGACGTATTCGCCTTTCGACAATCCGGCCTGCACGCGACTGGAATCGTCGCCGAGATCCGCGAGCGCCGTGCGGATCGTCAGCACGCCGCCTTGGGGCATGGCGTCGCGCGCGTTGACGCCGAGATTGAGCAGCACCTGCTCCAGCTGACCCGGATCGGCTTTGATGCGCGCATCTTTGGCATCAATAATGGTCCGCAATTCAATGTGCTCGCCGATGAGCCGGCGCAGCAATTTCTCCATGTTCGTGACAAGTGCGCTGACCTCGAGCACACGCGGCTGCAGGATTTGCTTGCGGCTGAAAGCGAGCAATTGGCGCGTGAGCGACGCGGCCTGGTCGCCCGCCATGCGCACCATTTCCGCGCACTGCAGGCTTACGCGATCGCCTCGCACGCGATCGAGAAGCAGATCGGAGTAGCCGATAATCGCGGTCAACAAATTGTTAAAATCGTGCGCGACGCCGCCTGCGAGTTGTCCGACCGCCTCCATTTTTTGCGACTGTCGCAATTGCTCCTCGCTCCGCTCCAGCGCTGCCTCCGCGCCGCGCCGTTCCTCCATTTCATTAATCAGCGCGGTGCGTTGCTCGAAAAAATGGTGGATCAATTGCGCGATCGTGCCGAACTCGCTCGACTCGTTTTTGAGGTGGCGAAGCGGCGCAACGTTTCGCTGGTTGAGCGAATCCGCGATCAACTTCAGCGGTAGGCTGACCCAGAAAAACAACGCTCCCGCCAGCAACGCGAGCAGCACGAGAGCGAATCCGATGACCCACAGAAAAAGGCTCTCGGTGAAGCTATTCAGCTCCGCCACCGCAGGCGCGTCGTTTTTCACCGCGAGATACGCGAGCGGTCGGCCGTCCCAGCCATCGAGTTCGCGGGAAAACGAAACGGTGCCGGATGCCGCCGATCCCGCGGGCGGTGGCTCGCCGGTGAGACGCACATCGTTGCCGGTAAAAAGCGCCATCTCGCGGACGCTTTCATTGCTCCAAAGTTGGCCCGCAAAAAGATAGCCCCGAGCTGGCGTGGTGCGCGAGCTGTCTTGCGACGGATGGACGGTCGCGCCGCGGATTTCCATCAATCCCTGCGGCGTCCGCACAAAGAAATGGCAGAACTTTTGTGCGGCGAAAAGCGACGGAATCGCACTCCTCGGCATCGGCACCTCGGTCAAGTTTGACGCGTAAAGATTGTTGTGCGCGTAGAAAGGCGAAAGGTCGGCGCGCAAGATCCAGAGCGCATTCGCGCCGTAAGTGTTCAGCGGCGTGTCGCCCAAATTATTCGCGACCCAGTCGCGATCCTGCGATGCGAGCGAGCGGACGAGATCGTCCCAATAGGTGAAATCCTTCGTCATCATTTCCAGCGGCGCGCCGCGATGCCGCATGAATCCGTCGAAGGAAGCGATTCGCTCCTTTGCGCGCACCGCGAGGATGCGATCAAAGTTTCTTTTTTCGACCTGCTTCGCGATCGAAAGCGCGGCGACGAAGATAACGACCGTCGCCGCGAGCAGCAGGAAGATGCGAGTTTGGACTTTCATGCGAACGCGCTGGTTAACAGCCTGTTAACGTAATCGCGTTCCGGCCGAAAGGCAGTCTCATTTTACCGCACGCACGCGCTGCTCGCGCATGGAGACGATCTTAAAATTCGTGCCATCGGGTTTGAGCATGAAAACATTGTCGGTCATTCCGCTGACGCTGTGTTCCGCGTTTTTGACCGAAAAGCGAATCCGGAACTTTGTCTCGATTTGCCCCGGATGCTTCTCGCTGGGCGCCGCGGCGAAGCTGGTTAATTCGTATTTCCGCGTCGGCCAGCGCTTGTAATAATTCTGCACATCGCGCTCGACAAAACGGAGATCGACGATCCCCTGGTCAAAGTAATCGACTGGCTCCGCGTAGTAGCTCATCTCGGTTTGCAAATGATTCGTCTCGGCATCGCGCAGATAGCTTTCGATGAAATCGCGCACGCTTTTTTCCGAGAATTGCGCCGGCGGCACGGGCTCTTCGGAGATTGGCGCCGGCGTCGATTCCGTCTTCGCTTCGCGCGCCCTGTCGCTTTTCAAAACCATCACATCCGGCCAATCCGGCTCGGCTTTTTGCGGCCCCGGCGGACCGAGATCGAGCGAGTGCAAAGTCTCCGGATTCAGATCCCCATCGGCCTGGAAGCCCTTTCGTTCCTGATATTTGCGGATCGCCGCAGTCAGCTCCGGAGTTTGACGCCCGTCAATTTCGCCGAAGAAAAGATTCCGCTGCCGCAGTTCCTCCTGCACCTGCCGCACTTGCTGGTCGGCCAGCAGCGAAGTCGCGCAAATCAGCCACGCGAGCAGGCACGCCAGTTTTTTCATCGGTATCTAATCGCACGGAGTTTTCCGTTTGGTTTCGTGCGGCGAAAAAAGACCGCCGCGGTCAGCCGTTGAATTCTTTCGCGACCAGCGTGGCGTTGTGGCCGCCGAACCCGAACGAGTTATTCACGGCCACGCGCACTTTTTTCTCGCGCGCGACTTGCGGCACAAAGTCGAGGTCGCACTCCTCATCGGGATTTTCGAGGTTGATCGTCGGCGGCACGATGCCATCGCGGATCGCCATGATGCACGCCGCCATCTCGACCGCGCCGGCCGCGCCGAGCAAATGCCCGGTCATCGATTTCGTGGAGCTGACGAGCATCCCGTTTCTCGCGTGATCTCCGAAAACCGCCTTGATCGCGCGGACTTCCGCCACGTCGCCGATCGGCGTGCTCGTGCCGTGCGCGTTGACGTAATCAACATCATCCAGCGCGACGCCCGCCTCGGCCACGGCGATTCTCATGCTCCGCTGCGCCTCCTCGTGGTTCGGCAGCGGCGCGCTCATGTGATACGCGTCCGCCGTCAATCCGTAGCCAGCCAGCTCGCAATAAATCCGCGCGCCGCGCTTTTTCGCGTGCTCGAGTTCTTCCAAAACCAAAACGCCCGCGCCTTCGCCCATCACGAATCCGTCGCGATCCTTGTCCCACGGGCGCGACGCGCGCTGCGGCTCATCGTTGCGCGTGCTCATCGCTTTCATCGCTGCGAATCCGCCGATGCCGAGCGGCACCACGGTCGCCTCCGCGCCACCTGCGAGAAACGCATCCGCTTCGTTGAAACGGATCATCCGCCATGCTTCGCCGATCGCGTGGCAAGCCGTCGCGCACGCGGAAACGGTGGCAAAGTTTGGCCCGCGCAATCCGAATTCCATCGAGACCAAACCGCTCGCCATGTTGGAAATCATCATTGGGATCATGAACGGCGAAATGCGTCCCGGCCCTTTGGTCATCAGGATCGTGTGCTGATCTTCGAGCGTCCGCAGTCCGCCGATGCCGCTGCCGATGATCACGCCGAAGCGCGTCGGATCTTCATAGCTCGCGAGGTCCGCGCCCGCATCGGCCACCGCCATTTTCGCCGCGGCCATCGCGAATTGCGTGTAGCGATCGCTCCGCCGCACATCCTTCGGGTTTTTAAAAAAAGGCCCGGGCTGGAAATCCTTCACCTCGCCCGCGATCTGGCAGTCGTAGCCGGTCACGTCGAACGCCGTGATCCGATCCACGCCGCTCACGCCGTTTTTGCAGTTCTCCCAGAATGTCGGCAGATCCTTGCCGATGGGTGTGATGACTCCGATGCCGGTGATTACGACTCTGCGCTCGTTCATAAAGAGCCCTCCAAAACAGCGGGAAACGCGCGGAGGAGCAATGGGAAACTTCCGCATCCTCGCCGCCGCGCAAAGGAAAAAAATTGCCGCGGCGATTTTTCATCGCGGTCGCGCACGGCCCGGCGTATTTGCATGGGCCATGCTTCAGCCCCTGCAGGACCAGCCGGCGCGCGACCGCTTTATTATAGAGCTCGGGCAAAACTTTTGCGTCTCGGCTGGTGCGGGCGTCGGCAAGACCACCGCAATCGTCCAGCGCATCGGGCAGATCGCGCTGGAGAAACCGGAGTGGCTCTCGCGGCTCGTCGTCGTCACTTATACAAAGGCCGCCGCCGAGGAATTGCGCGTCCGCGCGCGCTCGCTCGTGCTCGATGGACTCGGCGCCTCCGCGCATCGGCGTCAAAGTTTGATCTCGGAATTGCGCCGCGCATTCTTCGGGACGATCCACAGCTTTTGTTTAAAACTTGTGCGCGAGCAGGGGCGCCATCTCGGTCTGCCGCAAAGCTTCGATCTCCTCGAGGACGACGATCAGGCGGAACTTTGGGCGCGCTTTTGCGAAAGCACCGCACTCGATGCGATCCCGCTGCCGGCGCATGTGCTGCGCGCCGTCCTCCGCTTTTTGACTTTTGAAGATCTCCTCGGCCTCGCGCAGCAGATCAATCCGGGCGATGCGGAAAAAGTTCTCGCCGAAGAATTCTCGGCCGATCCGCCGCGCCTCACCTTTGCCGATGCGCTCGCAGCTTCGGGCAAGAACGCACCGCAGAGGACGTTGGAAAATCAAAAGAAGCTCCGCGAATGGCTCGCCGAGTTTGATTCCGAATCGGACTTTCTCGAGCTGCCCGCATTCACGACCGGCAGCGGCGCATTCAAGGAAGCGTTCGCGCGCGAGCTCAATGAATTCACGGCCTGGCTCAGCGATGCAGCCGTGCGGATCGCCGCGCAGATCGCGCTCGGGTTCCGCGATTATCGTCGCGACGAATGCCTCATGACTTACGCGGATCAAATCGCGTGGGCGCGGCAATTGGTCGCCGATCCACACATCCTCGACCGGCTCCGCGCGCGCGATTTCATCATCATTCTCGACGAGGCGCAGGACACCGATGCCGACATGTTTTCCGTGCTCGCCGAGATCGTGCGCCCGCGCGGCGCGCTGGGTCGGCGAATGGCCGCGAAACAAGGCCGCAAGCGGGCCGGAGCCCGGTCGCTTCTGTTTCGTGGGCGATGAACAGCAGGCGATTTACGCGTCGCGCGCGAGCCTCGGCACGTATCGCGAATACGTCGATGCCTTCGCCGCGCACAGCGGCGGCGAGCCGCTGGAATTTTCTGTGACGATGCGCTGCCCGCGTCGCGTGATCGATGCCGTCAACGCCGTTTTCGCCAGCCCGCGCCTGCGCCAGACGCATCTCGATTTTCGCGAACTTTTACCCAAACCCGACGCGGCGGATGGCGGCGCGTGGCTGCAACCCATCGAGCCCCTCGCGGATGAGCAGCCGCTCGACGCGCTCTTCCGCGCCGAGTGCGCGCAGGTCGCGCGCGTGCTCAGCGACTTTGGTCCGCACGGGTTCGGCGTGCAGCGCTGGAGCGAAATCGCAATCCTTTGTCCGCGCCACAACTGGCTCCGGCTTGCCGCGAGCACATTCATGCATGCGGGGCTCTCATGCCGGCTCGTCGTCGAGAAAAAGATTCAGCTCGAGCTGGCCGCATGCAGCTGGCCCTCGGCGCTGTTTTACCTGCTCGCGAATCCGTGGGATCGCTTCGAGATGATCGGCGTTTTGCGCGAGATTTTCGCCGTCTCGGATGTCGAGCTCGCGGATGCGCAAGCCGTTAACAAACCGCTGGCACTTTGGTCGCGCGAGGGACTTTCACCGCGGCTCGACGCTGCGTTGACATTGTTGCGCAGGTTGCATGATGCGCGGCCGCGCGACGGCTCGGGAACTTTGAGCCGCTTCGTCGATCTGGTCTTCGAGGAAACGCGGCTCGGCGCGCGGCTGGAGGCCGTGGGCGAATCGGCCGCCGGGCTGCAATCCTTTCGCCATAAGGCTTTGCAGGCGGAGTGCGATGGCGCGGACTTCCGCGCGTGGGCGACCGATTGCTGCCGCTGCCTCGCGAAAAGCGCTGAGGGTTTCGCCGATTCCGCCGATGAATTGCAGGTGCTCACCTGCCATAAAGCGAAGGGGCTCGAATGGCCGGTCGTCATTCCGCTCGGGCTCGGCCGCGACATCCGCAAGTTCTCGCAGGCATTCCCGCGGCTCGTTCATGAGCAGGGAAAAATCCGCATTCATTTCTCCGCATCGGCGGGCGACGAGGCCTTCAAGGAAGAAGCGGCGCGGCAGACGGCGGAGGAGCATCAACGCTTGTTTTACGTTACTTTGACGCGCGCGAAATCGCTTCTCGTCCTGCCGGATAGCACGCCGCTTTACGCGAAGAAAGGAAGCTTTCTCGCGCTGTCGCGATGGAGCGAGCTCGACGCCGCGACTTTCCTGCAAAGCCCGTCCCGCCTTGTTCCGCAGGCGATGGAGGAAAAAGTTCCCGCTCCCGCGTTGCATGCCGCGCTCGACCCGGCGGTCGTGGCGCGCGCGGTGGAAAATTCCCGCAAAATCCCGCGGCGAACTTTGCCGAGCGAACTCGGCCACGACGTGAGCGGCGAATTGCCGGAGGGCGAACCGGTGACGGAAATCGGCGGCCGCGATTACGGCACCTGGTGGCACGCGACGATGCAATATTTCCCGTGGCAGAAGAGTGCGGCGGTGCGCCGCGATTATCTGCGCGACAAAGTTTCTGCCGCCGCCGCGACTTTCCGGAAGCGCGCGGAAGCGGAGCTGCGCGCCTCCGCAAAGTTCCGCGACGAGCTTTGCGCGGATGGCGAAAAGTTCCTCGCCGAAGTCCCATTCAGCCATCCGCGCTCGGCGGAGGAATGGATGGACGGCGTCATCGATCTCGTGGTCGCGATGCGCGGCGGCGCGCTCTGGATCATCGATTGGAAGACCGACCGGCGATTCCTCGCGGAGAGCGCCGATGCTTTTGCGAAGCGGCTTCGCGACGCATACGGCGCGCAGCTCGCCGCTTATGCCGAGGTGCTCCAGCGCGGCATGGGGCGCGACGTGGAGCGGCTGATTTTGTATTCCACCGAGCTCGGCTCAGCGGTGGGCTGACGCCGCGTGGCCGTCCGCGCGGTCGCACAACTTTTTCGTGAGCACCAGCTCCGTGCCGCGCTCTTTTAAAACATAATCGACCTCGTCAAAAACCGACTTGATCAAGTGCAGCCCGAGCCCGCCCGGCTGCACCTCATCGAGCGCGCGCCTCGGCAGCGGCGTCTCCGTCTGCTCGCCGTAATCGCGCACGCGGAAGCAGACGCCGCCCGTCACACACTCGCAGCTCAGCGCCATTAAATGCGTTTCCTCATGTTTATACACGTGTCGAATGACGTTTGTGCACGCCTCATCCACGCCGAGCACCAGCAGATCGCTCTGCTTCGTCTCGAAGCCGCACTCCGCGGAAAATTTCCGCACGAGATCGCGCACCAGCGAGAGATTCGCGGGATGGCTGGCAAACTCGATGTGATGCTTCATTAGGAAAAATAAAACGTAGCACGTTTGCCGCGGTGCGCGTATCGGGTTTTTGACGCGTGGTTGCATTCGTGGAAAAGCGACCGCCGAAGCGGGTGGGGGAGAGCCGAGCCGCAACAGCCGCCGCGCCCTTGCGCAAAAAAGAGCGGCAGCCCCTCCCAAAACGCTGCCGCTCCCACTCAACGCCAAAATTTTTACGCCGTTATTTGCGCGCGGGTTCGAGCTGATGCTCGGGTGGCCATTCGCATGACCGTTGCTCGCGATTGCACGCGGCGTCAGCGCCGTTGGGTCAACAGCGGGCGACTCCGCCTTTGGCTCCAGCGCGGCAGCGGGCGGGATCGTCACCACGATCGGCTCACTCGCCAGCCCCTGGCGACCCGCACTGCGTTTATTCCGCATGCACACAATGTGCGGCGGAGCTTGGGTGAAGTAGCAGCACCAGTGCCAGCCCTCGCAAAGTCGCAAAAATATTTGCTCGGCGAGCATCGATTTGAAAAAACGTGACCTCAAAAAAGATTTTCCTGCCCGGTTCTGAAAAAATCCGGCCTCAAATAAGTTCCGCGAGCCCCGATTTAAAAAAATCCCGCCTCCACGAGCTTCGGCGCCACCTACTTAGGACGCAGAGCTCATGATCGAGAGCGTTTATGCTTGCCCCCGCACGCCGCAAGCGATAGCCAATCGGCCATGCCACGAGCACGGGCGGCAGCGTGGCGGAAAGCAAACATTTTCGGATTAGGCTCAATCGCGCAGATTTTACTCCGATGAAAAACAACCTCCGCCCGATTAGACTCAATAAATGCGCATTATATTACGCATTTTTGGGGCCTAATTCTCGTTAGGCCTCAAAGCACGCGCTCTATGAAACTCATCGCGTTTCTTTTCACATTCCTTGCAGCATCACTTTTCTGTCGCGGTGAGACGACCGTTTCAGGGACTCAGGATGGCCGTCCCTTGAGCGTCATCGGCAGTCAGGCACCGCAGGTTGAGAAGCTCGCTACAGCACTCCTCGTTTCATCTGACTACGAAGCGCCAGGTCGCATTGCCACGGAAGCACGGTGGAAACAGGTATTGGGAGCATCTCACATTCACATCGTCTTTTCGGAGCCTCGCAAGTTCTCGTTTCGATTCAGCACGTCAGGGCCAGCGAGAGTCCAAGAGGTTTCTGCCGAAGAGGTTCTTATTCCCATTTCTCACGAGAATTCGCCGGATTATGTCTTTGTTAGATTCCACGATCATGTTCGTGCGTTCGCCAAGTTTAGTTGCGACGCTGGCACAGCTTTACAGAAGATGCTTCCACCACGTTCACATCAATGAGGCCTAACCATGCGATGCAGCTAACGGCCTCCGTCTGTCACACTGGCTGCTCCCCGGAGATCCGCCACGGCAGCTACCGCGCCGCGGTCCGCCTGTAGCTGATCTTGTTCTCGTTAGGCGACTCAGACCACGTTTTCCCAATGAACACCGAAGACCATACCAAACACACACACACCTCCCGCAGCATCGACCTCCGCCCCATCGGCGCCGTGGCTCTCGCCATCGCCATCGTCTGGTCCACGGCCATTGCTGCCGGTGCTTGGCGCGAAGTCCGCAAACGCCCGGAAAGGCACAACATCCGCGTCACGGGCTCGGCCAAGAAGCGGATCGTCTCCGACCTCATCCAATGGGAGGCAATCATTGAGGGTCGCGCACCTGAGCGCACTGCTGCTTACAGGACGCTGCGTGAGGGCCGTGACAAGGCAGTGGCGTTCCTTCTCGCCCAAGGCATCAAGCCCGACGAGATCCAGCCACAGTCCACCACCTTCCAGGAGGTGTTCGAGACGGTCACTGAAGACAAGGTGCTACCCGGAACCACCGTTCCCGTCCACACCGTAAAGAAGGTCTCCAACGGATTCTTGACCCGCGAGTCAATCGTAGTGCGCTCGACGGACGTGGCGCGCATCGAGAAGGCCTCGCGCGAGATCACTTCCCTGCTTGACGAAGGCGTGTCAGTGAACTCCGAGAACCCGAATTACTTCTACACGCGACTCGGAGAGCTAAAGCTCGAGATGCTGGCATCGGCAGCCAAAGATGCCCGCGACCGCGCCGACAACATCCTTCGCTCCGCGGGCAATGCCGCCATCGGCAAGTTGGTTGTCGCCGACATGGGAATCATCAACATCAATCCCGCCAACTCCACCAGAACCTCCGAAGAAGGCAACAACGATACAACCTCTCTCGACAAAGACATCATTACTATTATTCACGCCGAGTTCGAGGTGAAGTGATCCTATCCCATGCTACAAAACTCCAAGTCGCCTAACCATGCGATGCAGCTAACAGGCTCCGTCCGTCACGGTAGCTGCTCCCCGCAGACCTGGCTCGCAGCCACCGCGCCGCGTTGATGAGCATTGCCATGCTCACCCTTCCGGCTGGCTTTCAGCCAATCTATCTCGCTCCGCTCGGTTCCGCCTGTAGCTGATCTTGTTTTCGTTCGGTCTATATGGGGCCTTGCCTTAATGTTTTTTCACTCACAACAGACACAAGCGTTTTCAGAAACCGACCAGTATGAAGATCTCAAAAGCAACAACGTGCCGACGTTGATTATCCACGGTGACGCCGATCAGATCGTGCCGATCGAAAACTCGGGAAAGCTCCAGGCGAAATTGGTGAAGAACGCGCAATTGAAAATCTATGAAGGCGCTCCGCATGGCCTTTGCACGACTGACAAGGTCAAAGTAAATGACGACTTGCTTGAGTTTATCCAAAAGACCTAACCAAGCGATGCAGCTAACAGGCTTCGCCTGTAGCTGATCTTGTTCTCGTCAGGCCACTCTGCCGCGCGCCCGCCAGCAAAAGCATTCAAGATATGACAGCCAAAGGAGATGACCGAATTCTCGACTTCGCTGCCACTGGTATGTGGTGGGAGATTACCAAGTCTACCGCCGACACCGGCGGAGACTATTTTGAGGCCATAAATGTCATTGCGCCGGGTTTTGCCGGCCCGCCGTTGCACATTCATCCGCACGCCGAAGAGAGCTATCATGTCATGGAGGGCACGCTGGACGTGTGTGTGGGTGGTGAGTGGCGAGAGTTAGGCCCGGGTGACTCGGCGACCGTTCCAACCGGAACGGCCCACACCCTGAAGAATCCACATCCGATCGAGGCGCGGCTACGCAACGTGCATAAGCCGGCGCTCGCCTTTGAGCGTTTCTTCCGGCGGATGCATACTTTGGTTGCAGACGGCAAGCTGACGCTCCCGCCGAAGAACTTTGGTTCGCTCATCCGTATCTCGATGCTTTTTGTGGAGCACGAGAACGAGATCAAGTCGGCCGTGCCGCCTCACGCAGTGATGGTCGCGCTGGCTTTCATTGGGAAGCTCCTTGGATACAAGTTGCCGTCATGAGCGCCGTCATAACATCCAAGTGGCCTAACCATGCGCTGCAGCGAACGGCTCCGTGCGTCACGAGCCATGCTCCGCCACCTTTCCCCCAGCCACCTTCGCCCGCGCGTGGCTCGCGCCGCGCTCCGGAGTCGCTGAGCTTGGGGTCGTTAGGCCAGTTTCGCATATGTCGATTTCAACGCTTTTCATTCTGATCTTCGTGGTTGTCGGCCTGGGCATCGCGGCGTTTGGAGCACGCAGCCTGATTCACGCTCGCGCGAGTTCGACATGGCCTCACGTTCCCGGCGAGATTAAGCATTCGGAGATCAACCAAAGCTCTGACAGCGACGGCACTTCATATTCGCCACTGGTTCGCTACTCGTATTCTGTCAGCGGCCAGTCTTTCACCGGTGAACGGATCTGCTTCGGCCTCGCCAAGATGTCTGCCGGATACCAATTTGCGCAGGCCTACATCGAGCGTTATCGCGTCGGCTCAGCAGTGCTCGTTTACTACGACCCGACTCAGCCATCGTCATCCGTGCTGGAACCTGGCATCTCCAAGCGCGCCTTTATGCCCATCGCATTTGGGCTTGGATTTGCTATTTTCGGCGGGTGGTTTGCCTTACTTTTCTGGCTCTTTCAGCCATGACCAAGTGGCCTGACCATGCGCTGCAGCGAACCGCTCCGTGCGTCACGGCACCTGCTTCCGCCGCCGCCGTGCGGACCACCATGCAGGTGCCGCGCCGCACTTCGCGGTCGCTGAGCTTGGGATCGTTAGACTCAGAGCGTTTGCAATGAACATCAGCGTTTCTATTTTGATCTGTGGCTTCATGGCATCGGCAGCTTTTGCGGGTGATTCCTCGCAGTCATCCGCCGAGATGAATGAAAACCACCATTGCGACCGCCATAATTGTTACTTCTTTTTTCGCTGCATCTATCTGGCAACTGACGCTGAGGAGAAGGCGGCGAATGCTCCCGCAAACGAACCGGAGACCCCCGCTTCGCCCAAGGATAACTCCCTTGAGTTTCTGGCTGATGTTCCGTCGCTCAGCGCCGTCTCGGTGCGAATGACTGAAGCGGCATTTTTCGACATCGTAAAGCAGCAGAAACTCAGCTTCGAAAGGAAAGCTACCGATGATGAAACCGCCTACTACGTTCACCCAAAGGAGGGCGTTCTCGTGTATTTCGGTTTTCGACAATCTCGATGCACCGGCATCCAACGACTACGTGATTGAAAACCCCAAATGCCAAGTCGCCTAACCAAGCGCTGCAGCGAACTGCTCCGCGCGTCACGGCACCTGCTTCCGGCCTCCCCCCTTTCCCCCACCGCACAGGTGCCGCGCCAGCCTCCGCAGTCGCTGAGCTTCGGGTCGTTAGGCGTCATTCCACTTTCCCCCAACATGAAGCTACCAATACAGATACTCACTTCAATTTTGATGCTCGCAAGCATCGCCACTGCCGCAACTCCAGAAGAAGAAGCTCGGTTCTTGAACGCTATTCGTGATGCCTACAGCAAAAAGGACAAAGAGGCGATTATCGCTTCTACCTGCTGGGATCGCGTCACGGAGCAGCACAAGAAACTGGCTCCGAAGGCTATTGATTATGCCATGAGCAACCCAATCAAGTCGGTTCAATATCGGGCACTTGATCCTTCCGAAGTCTACACTTACACCAAAGATGGAATTACCTACGGCCCCAATTTGCCGATCGTCAAGCAAATCGAGATCGAATACGCCGTTGCCCCAGGCAAGCTGACGTCAGAGTTGTTCCTCGGCGAGAAGGAAGGGAAGCTCATGATCGTCAATCTCGCTCCTCAACCGTGACGCCGGCGACTCCTACGCCCGTCACTTAACCATGCGAAGCCGCTACCGCTTCTCGGCTGTCTGTTGGAGTTCCTAGAGGAGATCGATTATACCGCCTCGGAGACGAGGAGTTTGCAGCAGTCCTCTCCGGCGAGTCATCGCGCACACAGAGCGCAGTCACCGGTTTTGTCTATCCTCGCTCATGGGCACCGTATCCCAAGACCCGAATGGTCGAAGAGCGGGATGGCAAGTGACCGCGTGGCGTATTGTCGATCCCTCATCGCCGAATGAGAATCGCAATTACACCTCGACTCGCTATGAGGCTGGCAGGTAGTCTCGGTAACGCTCGACATGCACTGCAAGATTATCTGCTACTTACCATGCGTTTTATGATTCCGTCCTTCTTGAGCAAGACCGCAACGCCTAACTATGCGCTGCAGGCAAATCGATGAGTAACTCGCAAATAAGCGGCTCCGCCGGTAGCTGAGCTTGTTCTCGAAATCACATGAAATCCTCCATTCAACCTCCTCGGATTGAAACGCCGTGTCCGAAGCGATGGGAGGCGATGTGTGGCGACTCGAAGCAGCGGTTTTGCGACCACTGCAAGCTTCACGTTCACAACCTTTCGGCGATGTCGGATACAGAGCGTGAAGGATTTTTACGCTAGGTCCGGTGGCCATGCTTGCATTGTCTATGCGGTTCGTCCCGATGGCTCGATGGTTACTCCGTCTTACTGGTCCTGGCTGGTGCTACCGTTTCAGCGGCTTCATTGGTCTGTTGCCGCGCTGCTGGCCGCATTTCTCCCGTTCTTATTTTCATCTTGCGCCACACGCCGCACGATAGGAAGGGCATCTCCCACATGCGACGCGCCCGCGCCGCACATGAACAACAGCAAGCAGTTCGCGCTTCCTGGCAGAGCATTAATTCCTCCTACGACCAAGCCGCAACAATGAATTCGGGTGGCGTAACAAGCTTCGCCTGTAGTTGAGCTTGTTTTCCCTAAATCCTCTCAGTCCGCATGACGTCGCGCCCAATCTCACATCAACTGCTTGGCCTGCTAGGCTGGCTTTTGGTCGTGTTCGCGGCTGCAGCAGTCGGAGCTGTGGCGTCTATACACGCGCCATCTTTCTATGCGCAGCTCATCAAGCCATCATGGGCTCCGCCTGCCAGCGTTTTCGGCCCAGTGTGGTCGGTGCTGTATGTGCTAATGGGCGCTTCTGCCTGGCTGGTGTGGCGGTCTTTACCGCCGCGGTGGGATGCGCTTGCTCTGTTTCTCGCCCAGCTCGCGGCGAACGCACTTTGGTCGTGGCTCTTTTTTGCGTGGCATCAAGGGGGACTTGCTACGGCGGAGGTGTTGCTGTTGTTAATGCTCATCGCGCTGACGATGCGATCATTCTGGTCAGGTAGTCGGCTCGCCGTTCTATTGCTGTTACCCTATTTGTTTTGGGTAGGCTTCGCATCAATGCTGACCTGGTCGATTTGGCAGCGCAATCGGGGTCTCGTCTGATGAGCGCCGAATTTCATCATGCGATGCAGCGAACTGCTCCGGGCGTTACGGGAGCTGAGCTTGTTCTCATTAGGCGTCGCGCCGGCTTTTTACAAACGAAGTTAACACACCTATGAACCAAAATCGCAATCCTGTAGGATGGGTCGAGCTCTACTTTCAAGACATGGAGCGAGCCAAGACGTTTGTAAGATCTTATTCAGGTCACACTCGAACCTCTCGACAGTCTGGGTATGGAGTTGTTTGGGTTCCCGATGCAGCACGAGAGTCCCGGGATGCGCCGGAGCGCTGGTCAGGATGCCAGGCAAGGATTCCGGCGGAGGCGGAACCATTGTTTACCTTTCTTGCCGTGATTGTGCCGATGAGGCAGCCGGCGCCGTTCAGAATGGTGGCCGAATCCACAAAGAGAAGACTTCAATCGGCCAGTATGGCTTCATCGCGCTCATCTTCGATACTGAAGGCAACATGATCGGCCTTCATTCAATGCAACGACCGCAATGTTAACAACGCAGCCCGGGGAACGGAGGCTTTCACTTTGACTCCAGTCCTATGAAAAGCGTTCGACTCTCATGCTTCCTGATTCTGGCGCTGCTCCTCGCTTTCACGCCGTGCCGGCGAGCCACAGCGGACGCTGACCCACGCAAGCAACTCCCGCCGCAGATCAAACAGCTCACATGGTTTGGTGAGCGAGCCGACTTTCGGCACGACGGCCGGCGCTTTGTCTTTCTCAACCATGTCTACGGAGACGTGTATGAATACGATCTCGAGTCTGGGCGCATCACTTGCTGCACCGGCCATTTCCTGCACTTCGGATTTGTGCGGGCGCTCTACCTCGCCAATGGCGACCTGCTTCTGAGCGGACCGAATGCTAACTTTGATCCGACGAGCAAGAAGGATCGCCGACGCGCGCGCGATAGCAGCTATCTCTACGTGCTCGACAAAAGTATCACGAAGCCGCCGGTGCCGCTCGGCGTGCAGTGCAATGAAGGGCCGGCCGTCTCGCGCACGCGCTTGCACATCGCGTGGACGCACGGCGAACAGGATAAGATGTCTACCGGCGACATCGTTTATGAAAACGGCACGCCGAAGCTCGTGAACCAGCAACTCATCCTCCAAACGAGTGACTTCCCCGCTGGCGAGAGGCCGCGGAAATGGATCGAGACGCAGAATTTCATTCCACCCGATGAGACAAAGCTGACCGTCACGGCCTACGAGATCAACAACACCGATAACACGGAGACTTTCGTCTTCGACCTGAAAACCAAAACGCTCACGAACATGTCGCGCACGCCGGATCGTTACGAGGAATGCGAGGGTGTTTTCCCCGAAGGTAAATCGACGCTCGTAGAGAGCGCGGAAGTCAAGGGCCGCTGGCCGCTCGTGGACTTGTATCGACTGTGGCTCGACGGCAGCGGGCGCAAGGAGCGGCTGACGCATTTTACTGACTTCAAAAACTGGAAGGCCGCCGACGGTGTCATCAGTGACGACGGGAAGTTCATGCTCTTTCAGGAAGGACGCGGCGGCACGGAGGCCGGCCAAGGTTTCGGGATTTACCTTTACGATTTTTCCAAGGTCCGCAATCCGCAATGAACCGAGTGCCGAACCATCGCGGCTGAGCTTGTTTCTGTTAGTGATATGCGTGCTCGGACGAAAGCCAGACTCATTACTCTGCTGATAGTGAGCATCTTGTTCGCTGTGATGCTCTACCGGGCGAACCACCCTTACACGGTTTCGCGTAATGCGATGGGGAAAGAAGCTTACCTCCCATCCGAGGCGGGGGCTTCGACAGAATATTTGCGCAGCCTGAAAGGCACTTGACCTCTCCGCGGTTAGTCTTTGCCTGCGCTAGGATGGGTCTTGGGTGCGCAGCTTTTTCTATTGGCTTTTATGAGTTGCTCACTTTCACTATTTACAACGCAATCGGTCCCGGCAAAACTGAGGTGCATACACCATCTCAAAACACTCAAGTATCATGAAGATCACGCGGATATTCCTTCTTTTACTACTTTGTTCGTTTGTCACTGTTACTGCTGCACCTCCCGCGGTGCATTGGTATCAGGTTTTCATCAATGGTTCCTCATCGAAGACACTCACCGGCTCGTCGCATTTTGATCCTGAGCAACTGGCGGTGAAGCTTAACGGCGCCGACCCGATCGTGCTTGAAAACCTGCGAGATATTTTCGCGCGATCCAGTGACGAACCGATGAGATGGCATCCGGATGACTCGACGGTCAAGGCGGTCATCCCAACTAAGAGCATCCTTTACTTCACGGAGTTGCCCGGCGATCCGGCAGCGCCGAAGAAGTAGCTTCAGCCGTCATGAGCCACCGTGCTAAACTTTACTGCGCGGCTGGCATCGTCGTGGTGATCGCCTTTGCGGTTTGGCGCGATTATCGAGATGGATGCGGTCCTTTCCCGGACTGGCAGACTTCGGCTTATGTGCTGCCTTATCCAGTAGGTTCCTCGTATTTCGTGAGCCAGGCGAACTGCTCGACTGGCGGCCATCACGGCGCCTATCAGTATG
Organism: uncultured Verrucomicrobiae bacterium; assembly: GCA_963836755.1. GTDB lineage: Bacteria > Verrucomicrobiota > Verrucomicrobiia > Chthoniobacterales > Chthoniobacteraceae > JAJPJG01. The sequence continues at coordinate 1,349,343 of CAWIKF010000002.1, forward strand.
CGTATGATTTCGCCATGCCTATCGGAACGACGGTGACTGCCGCTCGGGCGGGAGTGGTCGCCGAGATTCGCATGAGGTTTCGCGACGGCCAGCCGGGAGAAGGTGAGTCCAACTGGGTGAAGATTCGTCACGCGGACAATACCATCGCCGCTTACTCGCACCTGACGGCGAATGGTGCGCTCGTGAAGATTGGCGATCGGGTTGTGGCCGGGCAAGCGATTGGACGGAGCGGCAATAGCGGCAACACGGGAGGATTGCCGCACTTGCACTTTCACCTTTGTCCTTGTTCGGAGCCAGTCGATTGCGGCACTCTGCCAGTGACGTTTCGCAACACCGATGCGAATCCACATGGGCTACAGTCCAAACGCTATTACGTCGCGCTTCCCTATGCCAGGAACGGCTCCTGATAATGCGATGCAAGTAACGCGCGGCGCGGCGCCTGTAGCTGACCTTGTTCTCGCCATGTAGCATCGAATATGTCGCGTATTTTGATAGCACTTTTTTCAGTCGGCTGGATTTTTCCGATGTGGCTGGCAGCGCACACCTATCTCGAGTTTATGCAGATCGAGGTATGGCCGCGATTGTCAGGGCAGCAGCCGATGAACAGTTTCCCGTTTATCCGGCTTAGCGAGCAGACACTTGCGATAGGCTGCATGTGGCTTGCCGCCGTTATTTTATTTTGGTCTTGGAGATCGACTGGCAAGAGAAAGGTTGACGATGCCTAAGACATCGCTGTAGGGAACGGTTCATGACAATGAACGCGATTACCGATATGGTTCATCACCTTACTTTCACTGCACGTCTTCTCGGCGGCATTGTTCTTATTTTCATCGGAGGAGTATGGATGGCTTTCGCGGCTTATAGCGAAGACACGACTTTGGGGCGCTTGCTTACGTTCGTTCCCGGTCTTGCGCTATTTTTTTGCGCGGAGCATCCGAAGAAGGGGTTGCCTCCACTGATCCTTCAACTGATCGGCATGGCGCTGTTTGCTTCGGCTGTTTTTTCTCGTTTTCCCGGAGGTAATCAGTAAGTAATTGCCAACGGTGCAACGACACGCGCTTAGACCTTGAAGCTTTAAGTCAATCCCGCTACCGCTCAATGCCATGAACACTTTCCCCTCGGCCATTAATTCGCAGTCCCGCCGTCAAACTTACATCGGCGCTGTTCTTCTTTCGCTGCCAGCCTTGTTCTTCTGGATCGCGGCGCGGGTGTTTCTCCTGCCGAGGCTGGAGTATGACTGGCAGCGTTCCGCCGTCGCGACTTCCCACGCGCAATGGGTCATGAGCATCGTGCAGGCGATCCTGCATCACGGCCCGATCCTTCTCCTCGCGCTTGCCGGCGCTTTGTTGGTGATGGAATTGCGCTTCGCAATTAACCGGCGCATCACGATCGGAGCGACCGTTTTTGCCGTCAACTCCGCGGTGTTCCTCGGGCTGACTGCGATGTGTGTGGCGGCGCTCATCAAGTGAATTGAGCAAAAAGCCCTGACGAGGGAACAAAGTATGACCCATCACAGCGCGAAGACCATTTGCACCACGGCGATCTGGATTGCGACGGCCGTGATTTTTACCTTTGGCGTTTTTCGCTTTACCTGGTCCGGCGCTCTTCCCGGCTTTCTCTGGTCAGCCGTCGCTTTGGCACTGGCCCTCGCTGCGCAAAAAGCGACGCAGTCAGTGTGGAAGGATCCCGCGCCCGACAAGAACAGCACGATTTCGCCAATCGAGCCGCCCACGGCGTGAGCCTGATGCTAAAAGCTGGGAAGCTTAAAGGAAGTTCCCAAAGCTTCACTGCGCAAAGTGGTCGATAGCTCGCGTCCGACGATGAAAGCACGAACGGCATCTCTCGCGGATTGCGCGCAGCTCGCAGAGATGAACCATCAACTCATTCGCGATGAGGGACACCACAACCCGATGACGCTCGCGGAGCTTGAGCAGCGAATGCACGGCTGGTTGACGAGCGGAGAATATCGCGCGGTCATCTTCGAGCGCGACTCCCAGTCGCTGGCTTACGCGCTCTATCGCATCGAGGCTGATGACAGCATTTTCCTTCGGCAGTTCTTTGTTTCGCGCGAGCATCGGAGACAAGGCCTTGGCAGAGCGGCCATTGATCTGCTTCTTCTCGACGTTCTGCCGTTGGGCTCCAGGATCAAAGTCGAGGTTCTCACGACGAACGAGGCTGCCCGGCGCTTTTGGTCAGCAGTCGGCTTTCGTGATTACTCGCTGACGCTGGAACGTTCATGACGAGAAAGGTTTCGCCCGCGGTCCATTCGCGTGGCTTCGAGCGTTTCGGGCTCGAGCGCGATGCTTTGTCCATTGACCGCAAAATTTCGATGAGGAGCATCTTGTTCTTTGCTTCAACCATGACGCCTGATACTGCGATGCAGTTGTTTGCTCGGTGCGTCATCCCAGCTCTCGCGAGCGACGACGTCTTGAAACATGAGACCTACTTTCTTGCGGTCGGGCAAATGAAGCGCGCGATTTCATGACTACGACTTTTTCTTTTCCTACGCCGACAATCTTCGGCGCGGGTGCGCGGGAAGAATTGCATGCGAGGCTCGTCACGCTCGGCTCCGCGCGGCCGCTGGCGGTGACCGATGCGGGGCTGACGCGGACGAATGCGTTCGCGCTGCTCTCAGCGTCGCTCGATGGATTGAACGCCGCGGTTTTCTCCGGCGTGAATGCGAATCCCGGAGTGGAGGATGTGGAAGGTGCGTTAGACGCTTTTCGCGAAAACGGCTGCGATGCGGTGGTGGCGTTTGGCGGCGGCAGCGCGCTCGATGTTGGAAAGGCGGTGCGGCTTCTCATCCGGCGGCCGGAAACCTCGCTGGCAAACTTTGACGCCAATGCGGATTGGAGCGGCCTCGCGCCGCTGGTCGCGATACCGACGACGGCAGGGACGGGGAGCGAGGTGGGACGCAGCGCGGTGATCGTGATGGAGCAGCGGAAGCGCGTCATTTTTCATCCCGCGCTGCTCGCGAATCTCGTGGTGCTCGATCCCGAATTCACGCGCGAATTGCCGCCGAAGCTGACGGCCGCGACTGGCGCGGATGCGCTCACGCATTGCATTGAGGCGTTCACATCGCCGGTTTTTCATCCGCTGTGCGATGGCATCGCGCTGGAGGGAATTCATCTGATCGCAAAGGCGCTGCCGCGCGCCGTGCGGGATGGTGGCGATCTCGAGGCGCGTGGCCTGATGCAGATCGCGGCGGCGATGGGCGGCATCGCTTTTCAAAAAGATCTCGGCGCGGTGCATTCGCTCGCGCATCCGCTCTCCGCCTTGTGCGGGCTGCATCACGGGCTTGCGAATGCGCTCTGCCTGCCGGTCGTGATGGAATTTAACGCGCGGCGAAAACCGGGGATTTACCGTCGCATCGGCATTGCGCTCGAATTGCGTGAGCCGACTGATGCGCAGATCATCGCGGCAGTGCGTGGAATTTTTTCGGAGATTGGAATCGCGGCCGGTCTGCGCGCGCACGGCGTGGATGAGTCGAAGCTCGACGCGCTGTCCGAGCAGGCGTTCTCGGACAGTTGCCACGCGACGAATCCGGTGCCGGTCACGCGCGAGGATTTGCGCGAACTTTACAAACAGGCGTTGTGAATTTTCCACGTGATCCATTCATCGGCGGCAAATCGCGCGCGCCTCGCGAAGAGCGCCGGATGGAGCTGGTCGACCCGGCGAACGGGGAACCGTTCGCGGAAGTTTTTGCCGCCGGCGCGGGCGAAATCGACGACGCCGTCAATGGCGCGCAAGCCGCTCTTCAAAACGGCTGGCGCGATCTTGCGCCCGGAAAGCGCACGGAAATTCTTTTCGCGGTCGCGTCAAAATTACGCGAGCACGCGGAGCAAATTGCGATGCTCGATGTGCGAAATGTCGGCAAGCCGATCAGCGACGCGCGCGATGAAGCGGCTCTCGGCGCGCGCGTTTTTGAATACTACGCCGGAGCGATTTCCAAGTTTTTCGGCGAAACAATTCCAGTCGCGCGCGGCGGTTTCGATTTCACGCTGCGTCAGCCGATGGGCGTCGTCGCGGCGATCGTGCCGTGGAATTTCCCGTTTCCCATCGCCTGCTGGAAAGTCGCGCCCGCGCTCGCGGCGGGAAATTGCGTGGTGCTGAAACCGGCGTCGCTTTCGCCGTTGAGCGCGCTGCGCCTCGGCGAGCTCGCGCATGAGGCGGGACTGCCCGCGGGTGTTTTGCAAGTGCTTCCGGGCAGCGGCGGCGCGATCGGCGACGCGCTGGTGACCCATCCGCTCGTGCGCAAAATTTCTTTCACCGGCTCGACGGAAATCGGCGCGCGGATCATGGCGCTCGCGGCGCGCGGCATCAAACGCGTCTCGCTCGAGCTCGGCGGCAAATCGCCGAACATCGTTTTCGCCGATGCCGATGTCGAAAAAGCCGCGCGCACTTCGCCGATGAGTGTGTTCGGAAATGCGGGGCAGGACTGCTGCGCGCGCAGCCGCGTCTTTGTCGAGCGCGCGGCGTTCGAGCAGTTCGTGGAAACTTTTACCGCGGCGACGCGCGCGCTCAAGGTCGGCGATCCGGCAAAAACCGAGACCGAGATCGGGCCGCTCGTTTCGCGAGCGCAGCGCGAGTCGGTGGAAAATTTTCTCGCGACGGCAAAACAGTGCGAAATCATCGGCGGCGATCGCATCGGCGAACGCGGATTTTTTTTGCAGCCCGCGATCGTGCTCGGCTGCGAGCCGCACGATCAAATTTGGCGCGAGGAAATTTTTGGCCCGGTGGTTTGCATTCGCCCATTCGACAATGAAGCGGCGATGCTGCGCGAAGTGAACGACTCGCCCTACGGACTCAGCGGCTCGATCTGGACGAGCGACCTCAAGCGCGCGCTGCGCGCTGGTGCGGCGGGTCGAGAGCGGCGTGCTGAGCGTGAACTCGCACGCGAGCGTGCACGTCGAGGCGCCGTTCGGCGGATTCAAGCAAAGCGGGCTCGGCCGCGACCTCGGCATGAACGCACTCGAGGGTTACACTGAGTTAAAGAATGTTTATATTTCCGAGGAATGACGGTGAAGCTCGAAGAACTGACGGCTCAAATTAAAAGCGGCGCGATCGACACGGTCATCGTCGCGTTTCCCGACGTGTTTGGGCGGCTCGCCGGCAAGCGTTTCACGGCCGATTTCTTTTTGAAAAGCGTGGCGGAGCATGGGACGCACGGCTGCAATTATCTGCTCACGGTGAACATCGAGATGGAGCCGCTCGACGGATTCAAGCTGGCGAATTGGGATGCCGGTTTCGGCGATTTCGAATGGCGTCCGGATTTTTCCACGCTGCGTCCGGTGCCGTGGCTGCCGGCTTCCGCGCTGATTTTGTGCGGGCTGCATCATCACGACGGCCGCATCGTGGAGGAAGCGCCGCGCTCGGTTTTGCAAAAGCAGATCGAGCGGCTCGCGGCAAAAAGTTTGACCTGCAACGTCGCGAGCGAACTCGAATTTTTTCTTTTCAACACGAGTTATCACGACGCATTCGTCGCCGATTACAAGGACCTCGCGGCGTCGAGCGATTACCGGATCGACTATCAGACGATGCAGCCGGCGCGCGACGAGGAAATGTTCCGGCGCGTGCGCAATCAAATGTGCGCGGCCGGCGTCGCGGTGGAATCGAGCAAAGGCGAGTGGGGACGCGGTCAGCACGAGATTAATTTCTCCTACGGCGAGGCGATGCCGATGGCTGACATGCACGTGGTGTTTAAACAAGGGTTGAAAGAAATTGTCGCGCAGGAAGGGCGCGCCGTTTCATTCATGCCCAAGGTTTCGATGACGGAGCCGGGGAACAGCTGCCATATCCACGCGAGCATCTGGCGCGATAGCGGGAATCTTTTTTGGGACGCGGAGCGCAAGGTCGGCTCCAGTTTTTTCCGGCAGTTTCTCGGCGGACTTCTGAAATATTCGCGCGAGCTTTGCTACTTTTTCGCGCCGACGATCAACGCCTACAAACGTTTCCAGGCCGCGAGCTGGGCGCCGACGAAGATCGCGTGGTCGACCGACAATCGGACGACAGGATTCCGCGTCGTCGGCCACGGAAGCTCATTGCGAATCGAGAATCGGATGCCCGGCGGCGATGCGAATCCGTATCTTGCTTTTGCCGCAACGATCGCGGCGGGGATGGCCGGCGTGGAGGAAAAGTTGGATTGCGGCGACTCGTATGCGGGCAACGCTTACACCGATGCGAAGCTGCTCGCGCTGCCGCGGACTTTGCATGAAGCGGCCGATCTGCTCGCAGCGAGCGAGCTGGCGCGCACGGCGTTCGGCGACGCGGTCGTGGAGTTTTACCTCCACACGGCGCGACTGGAAATCGACGCCTTCGACAATGCCGTCACCGACTGGGAACGGCAGCGTTATTTTGAGCGAATTTGAGCGGTTGTTGGCGCTCGACATTTTCGCGTTCCAGTGCAGTTTGCATCTCGGCTTTTCGTTGAAACTCATCGTCGGCCGCCGCCTCCGCCTTCGATCATGAAAAATCTTCCTGCTTCCATTTTCATTTGGTTCGCGATGCTCGCGGGTGCGCGTGCGTGGGATTACACGGGGCACATGCTGGTGACGCAGATCGCTTATGAAAATGTGTCGCCGAAGGTGCGCGAGCGCGTGGCCAAGCTGACGGCGATGCTCGAGAACAAATACAACGATCACAAGCCCTACAACTTCATCACGGCCGGCGCGTGGATGGATGACATGCGCTCGCAGCCAAACAATCCATGGGGGCCGCTGCATTACGTTGATATTCCTTACACGGCGACGGGCACGCCTTTCGTCCCGCCGCCAGCGCCGAATCTCCTAACGGCGATTGCCGCAGACACGGCGACGTTGCAAAACAAAGCCGCTAGCGAAGCGCAAATCGCCGATGCGACGGGCCAGCTTCTGCACTTTGTCGGCGACGTGCATCAGCCTTTGCATTGCGTGGATTGGAACGACAAAGGCGGCAACGGCTACTTCATCTATGGCGTAACTTTTACCGACATCGGCAAAAGGTCGGTGCCAAACCTGCACACGTTTTGGGACAAGGCTTTTCGGTTCGATGCGGACAATGGCCACATCGTCGAGCTGTATCACGCGCCGTTTACGAGTGATCGGCCCACTTCCGCAGCGAGCGGTATCGTGCATGACGAGGCGCTGAAGATCATTGCAAAATATCCGAAGTCATCGGTGGGACTTTTGAAAGAAAACGAACCGGTGGAATGGGCGCGCGAAAGTCATCTCATCGCGTGTCTTTTTTCCTATCCGGTGCGGCCTCATCCGACCGACGCGGAAGTGGTGACCTTGTCGCCGGACTACGCGCATCAAGCGCACGAAATCGCGTGCGAGCGAATCGCGCTCGCGGGGTATCGTCTCGCGGCGATGCTCGAAAGTTTTTTCGGCAAATAGAGCATTGACGCGGTGTCGCGCGCGCGTCTTTTCGCGAGACGCGCTGACACTTTTGTTTTCGAAGAAGACACACGCGCGCCTCTTCTTCGCCTGATGCAGCGTTGGCACATTCGATGCTATTTCATCAGTTGCGAGTTATGAAGAAAGCCCATAGATGCCTGCTCCACGCGCGCTGCATCGTCGCAAAGGCAGCCCAAGGGCGCGACTTCGGCTGGCATTGGCAGCACATCCTGCGCGAGGTCGGTCGCGGACAATACTCCATGCAACGCCACACCGGCAGCGCCTTTCAAGCACATGCTCTACCTGAATAACTCCGCCGAGCAGCACGACATGGAATTGCACCGATCCTTGTCGGCGGCGGACGGTTACTTGTTTCTCGGATTGCCGGAGCTCGCGCTGGAAGAGCTCGACGAAATCCGCGATGCGCATAGCGACGACTCGTCGGTCTTGCGCGCGCGCATCCGCGCTCTTTTGCACATGAAGCGCTGGCGCGATGCGAATCACCTATCGGAAAAAGGGAACGAGTTTTACCCCGACGAAAATGAATTTGTCGTGCAGCGCGCGTTTGCTTTGCACCAGATGAAAAAGGGCGGCGAGGCCGTGCAGGTTTTGTTGAGCGCGCCGGAATGGCTGCGCCGCACGGGAATTTTGCATTACAATCTCGCGTGCTACGAAGCACAGCTCGGCGACGTCAATACCGCGCGGCAGTGCATTCACGCTGCGATCGAGATCAACTCCGCGTTCAAGAAAAACGCGCGCACCGATCCCGACTTGCAGCGGCTCTGGAACTGACGGCTACGAAGCCTCGTCAATATTCTTCCGATGCGCGGCGACCATCTCGTCGTGCAGCGCTTCATCCATCCCGTTCTCCACGAGTTCGCTTGCGACATTTGCCTCATCTTGCGGACCGTAACTTTTCTTCTTGCTGCCCGCCATGCCCGGAACGTCGTCCCATTGCGTAACTTTCGCGGCGGCTGTGTTTGCATCGGTCGCGGGCGTTTGGATGCCGAGCAATTCCGCACGGGCCTGTTCCAAATCGGTTTCGTTGTAATCGCTCGCGGCGCGTCCCGCGATCAGCGCCAATTCCTGAGCGCGTTTTTCGACATCGAGGGGCGATGGCACGCCGGCGCCGCGCGCGTGCTCGTTGATTTTTCCGGGAGCTTTGGATGATTCGTTCATACAGAAAACAAATCGTGGTTCACTTCGCGCGTGTCCGTTTCTTTCGCGCCAGTTTTTGGTTTGCGGCAGTTGACGCTGCGGCGCGCCCCGCGTAATTTTCGGCGCAGTTTTCTTCAGCCCCATGCAAAAAATCGGATTCGCGGAAGCTCTCGACGCCATTCTCACTCAAGACCCCCGCTACGATCGCGAGGCATACGGTTTCCTGCGCGACGCGCTTGATTTCACGATCAAGCAGCAGAAAAAAAATAAGGAGGAACCTTCGCGTCACGTGACGCCCGCGCAGTTGCTCGAAGGCGTGCGGCTCTTCGCGCTCAAGGAATTTGGACCAATGGTGACAACCGTTTTTGATTACTGGGGCGTGCGCAGTTGCAAGGACATTGGCGAGATTGTTTTCAATCTCATCAGCAGCGGCGTGTTCGGAAAAACCGAGAGCGATTCGATCGAGGAATTCAAAAACGGCTACAGTTTTCGCGAGGCTTTCATTGAACCTTTTCTGCCGGCGCCGGTCAAAACGCAGACCGATTTGTCCGCGCAGAAAACTCCATGAAGTCCGCTTTCGCCTCGCTCCTTGTTTTATCTCTCATGCTGAGTCCCACCTTTGCCAAGACTGGCAAAAACCTGGCTGAGTCGGCGTCCGGTTTGACGGTCACCATCGTCCCGCCGCCAAAGGAACACGCGCCGCCGCCTGAGATCAAAGTTCCGCCGGTGACGGCAAAAGTTTGGACGCTGCACGATGGGTTGACGGTGATCGTGCAGGAGGATCATTCCGCGCCCGTCGCCAGCGTGCAGGCATGGTGCGAGACCGGCAGCATCGATGAAGACAAGCATCTCGGCGCGGGCCTTTCGCACATCTTGGAGCACATGCTTTTCAAAGGAACGGCGACACGGACAACGAGCGAGTTCGCGCAAAAAATCCAGGATCAAGGCGGATACATCAACGCCTACACGTCGTATGACCGCACGGTTTTCTGGATCGACATTCCATCGAAAGGCGCGTCGGCCGCGGTCGATTTGCTGTCGGACGCGATGATGAATTCCACCCTGCCGCCGGCGGAATACACGAAGGAGCAGGAGGTCATCCGCCGCGAATTTGCGATGGGCTACGACAATCCCGATCGGATGTCGGGGCTGAAGCTTTTCGAAACTGCGTATCGCGAGCATCCGTATCGCATCCCGGTCATCGGCCACATCGAAATTTACAACCAGCTCACGCGCGACGACGTGATGACTTATTACAAGGCGCGCTACGTGCCGAACAACATGTTCTTTGTCATCGTCGGCGACGTGGATGCGGAAAAAATCCACGAACAGCTCGAGACATTTTTCGCGAACTATCCGCGTAAAAGTTTGCCGCCGGTTTACATCCCGCAGGAGCCGCCGCAGATCGGGATGCGCGAATCAAACACGGAATTCCCGACCGAGCTCACGCGCCTGAATCTCGCGTGGCACACGCCATCGATCACCGATCCCGACGTGCCCGCGCTCGATTTGCTGAGCACGATTCTCGGCGCCGGACGCAGCTCGCGTTTGAATCAAAAATTGCGCGAGCAACTCGGGCTCGTGCATTCGATTTCCGCCTATTCCTACACGCCCGGCGATCCCGGATTGTTTGGCATCGAAGCGATTCTCGATCCCGACAAACGCGAAGCCGCGGTGAAGGCAGCGCTCGCGACGATCGACGAAGTGAAAGCGCAAGGCGTCTCCGGTGCCGAGCTCGAAAAGGCAAAACGCCAGACGCTCGACAGTCATCTCAACACGCTCACGACGATGCGCGGCAAAGCCTCGGATCTCGGCTCGAACTGGCTGCTCACCCGCAACCTGAATTTTTCCAACGAGTATCTCACCGCGATCCAGAAGGTCACGGTCGAGGACATTAAGCGCGTGCTCCACACCTACTTTGACGACAAAGATCTCAGCATCGTTTCGTTGAATCCCGAGGGCTCGCTCAAAACGACGAGCGAAAAAACGGCCGCGATTTCCGCGGGCGAAATCCAAAAATTCACGCTGCCGAATGGTCTGCGCCTGCTCGTCCGCGAAGATCCGCGATTGCCGCTCGTCTCGATGGTTGCTTGCTTCAAGGCCGGTTTGCTCGCTGAAACCAAAGCAGATAATGGCATCACGAAGCTGCTCTCGCGCGTGATTTTGAAAGGAACAAAAACGCGTTCGGCCGAGCAAATCGCGAACACGATCGAGAGCGTCGGCGGCGACATCAGCAGCGACGCGGGCAACAATTCTTTCAGCGTCGCCGTCAAAGTCATGCAGCCGGACACGAAGCTCGGGCTCGAGATTTTGTCGGACGTCTTGCTGCACCCGACTTTTCCGCAGAACGAAATTGATCGCGAAAAAGAAGCGCAGCTCGCCGCGATCAAAGCCGAAGGCGAGGAAGTGACGACGGTCGCGCGCAATCTTCTGCGCGAAAATCTTTTTCCCGATCATCCTTACGGTTTGCGCGGCTCTGGGACGCCGGAAAGCGTGAGCCAGCTCGACCAGAAAAAGCTCGTCGATTTTTACGAAAAATACGCGGTGGCGCAGAACGGCGTGCTCGCCATTTTCGGCGACGTGAAAGCTGCGGATGTGAAGGCGATGGTGGAAAAAAGTTTCGCTGAAATGCCCGCGGGAAAACCGGGTTTAACGGAAGCGCGGCCGGCGGAGCCGCTCACGCAGTCGAAGACCGTCGAGGCGCATGAACAGAAGGCTCAGGCGATTTTGATGGTCGGCTTTCGCGGCGTGGACATCTACAGCGAAGACCGCGAGGAGTTGAGCCTGATCGATGAAGCGTGCAGCGATCTCGGCTCGCGATTTTTCGTGCGCATCCGCGAAAAAATGGGGCTCGCGTATTTCGTCGGCACAAGCCAGGTGCCCGGTCTCGTGCCCGGCCCGTTCGTCTTCTATCTCGGCACTTCTCCCGCAAAAGTCGACAGCGTCGAGCCGGAGCTGCTCGATGAAATCAACAAGCTCGCGCACGACGGTTTGACCGCCGATGAATTGGCGCGCGCAAAGGAAAAAGTGATCGGACAGCAGGACATCCGCAATCAAAGCAACGACGCGTTTGCCTACAGCGCGGCACTTGATGAACTCTACGGGCTCGGCTTTGATTACTACAAAATGCTGAAGCAGAAAGTAGCCGCGGTGACGCTTGACGATGTCAAACGTGTGGCAAACAAATACTTTCTCGACAAACCCGATGTGATCGCGATCGTCCGGCCCGCGCCGAAGCCGGTCGCGAGTCCGGCACCGGCAAAGTGAGCCTGGCATTTTCGTAAGGCGACTTGCGCGGCGTGCGACGCAGACACTAGGTTCCGGCATGGCAGAAGTTCAAAACACTGAGCAATCGGGCGAAACCGTCCAGCAGTTCATCGAGTTCGTGATGATGCAGGCGCAGCAGGCCGCGTTTTACCTTGGGCAAATTCCCAATCCGCAAACTGGGCAGGCGGAGGTGCATCTCGATGCGGCGAAAATTTTCATCGATCAACTCACAATGATCCGCTCGAAAACGCGTGGGAACTTGACGAGCGAAGAGATGGGCGTGCTCAACAACGCGATTTCGAACTTGCAGATGGTCTTCGTGGAAACTTCGCAAGCAGGCAAGACTTCTGCGTCGGCTTCGGAAAAACTTGAGGAAAAATCTGCGGACGAAGCGCCGAAAATTGCGACGTCCGACGCGCCCGCGGCGGAAAAAAGTGCCGGCGAAGTCGAAGGCGAGTCGAAGAAAAAGTTTTCGAAAAGTTACGGCGCGTAACTTTTATTCGCATTCGCAGACGAGGCGGAAGCCGACGTCATTTGCAAGATATTCCGGCACGTTCACGTTGCGCGTGCTCGCGCGCAGGCTCGTCGCGCGTGACTTCCAGCTTCCGCCGCGATACACGCGCCGACCGGTTTTCGCGATGCTGTGCGGGTTCGTCCGCTCGTGTCCTTTGTAGGGCTCGTAAAAATCGTGGCACCATTCCCAAACATTGCCGGCCATGTCCTCGATGCCGAAAGGGCTTGCGCCGCGCGGATAAGTTCCGACCGGCGCGGTTTCCGCATAGCCATCGTTGATCTCGACGTCGCGCCACGCGAACGTTGTGTTCGCATCCGCGAAATTTGCGAGCTCCCCGCAGTTCAACTTTTCGCCCCACGGAAACGTGCGCCCTTCCATTCCGCGCGCCGCATATTCCCATTCGGCCTCGGTCGGCAGCCGATATTTTCGACGCTCGCGCGCACTCAGCCATGCGCAGAAATTCTGCGCATCGAGACTGCTGACATAAACCACCGGATGCGTCTCGTCGGCGCGCGGTGCACGTTTGGCGCGATGCGCTGGATCGAAAAATTCGTATTCGCGATTTGTGACCGTGAAGCGCGACATGTAAAAGCAGCTCACGTTTGTGCGAGCGGCGGGCTTCTCATTCGGCGGCGCATCCGGGTCATCGCTGCCCATGATGAAAGTGCCGGACGGCACGAATAGCATTTCGCCGCCAAGCGCGTTTTTAAAATTCTGATGTTTTTGCCGCTCCTGGTCGCGGGCGAGGGGAGAAAAATGGATGGCACTCTCGACCGCGGGCGCAGCTACTTTTACAGCCTCGGTTTTCGGCGCAGCCGCGGGACGCGGGGGCGTCATCACACGCGCGGCCGGCGTGACCGGAGTCGGCGGCAGTCCGCTCACTTCATCGAGATATTGATCGATTAAATCTTCCGCCTGCCCGCCAGTGAGTCCGAGATTTTCGCCCATGTTGCACAACGCATCGCGCTGGTCGTCAGTCAACTCGTCATCGCCGCCCAAGCCTGTCAAACGCAGCATCCGCGAGAATTCGGCAGCGGGATCGCTTGACGCCGCGCCGGGTGCAATTTTCGGCGGCGCGCTGGCATTCGGATTGGCCGAAACAGGCTCTGCGATGGGCTGCGCGACAACTTTGACCCGCCTCTTCACGCCACGTTTCTGCACCTCGGCTTCCACCATGATTTTCATCTCCTCGATGTTGAGGCCGGTGTTCGAGCCGAGGTTGTAGAGGTTTGTTTCGTCATCCTCCGCGAGCACTCCGCCCGCGAGCGCGAAGTCGAGAAATTTGTAAAATTCCGTCGCGGCATTTTCCTTCATCCGCGCGCGGATTTTTTCGTCGGCTTTCGCGCGGCTCGGCGGATGAAGCAGCAGCGTGCGCGCTTCGGCCAGATACTTCGGCGCTTCATCGAGACCGGATCGCAGCATCTGCGTCATCGGATTGCTTGGCTGACTTTTCAGCGGCAATTTTTTTTGCCACCAAACAAGCAGCTGCCGGCAGTTATCCTCGATCTTCTGGTTGCTCGGATTGGTGTCAAAGGAAAGACAGAGCCGCTCGTAAAGATCCTCGGAGGAATAAGCCTTCCAGCCGGTCCATTTCGTCGGATTGTCCGGGAGAGGGTCGGGCAGCGACATTGCGTTCCGTTAACGCTGCGTTACATCACTGCAACTTGCGACAAATCCGCTGTCGCCTCGGCGAGCTCGAGATCATTCAAGCCGACGTTGCGTGCAATCGAAACGCGGTTCTGCTTTCCAAAGGCGTCGACCGTCACTTCCAGCACTTGGTTCGCGTCGTAGCGATACGTCAACTCAACCGGAGAGCCTTTCGGCAAAAATGGCGGGAGCTCAATGTCGCACACGCCAAGCGGGGTGCACTCGCCCGGAACAGTGCTTTCGCCCTCGACCACGCGCACGATCGCGTTTTTCATATTCGCCTTTGCGGTGCCGAAGGAATTTTTCATCTCGACCGGAATCGCGGTCATTTTCTTGATCATCGGGAAAACATATTCCTCAACTTTCGCGTCATCCCAAAGGACGACACCAAGCGTGTGCGTGGTGATATTCGTCACCTTCATCAATGCGCCGGATTTGTCGGAAAATTGCTCGCGCACCTCGATCGGCAGCACGCGCTCGCCGAGTTTCTCTTCCTCGTTGAGCAGCGCGAGAATGCCTTGCGCCGCCGCACCGATCGACACTGCTTCGTCCGGGCTGAGGTCCTCAGCGACCTCCGTGTTCGACAAATTTTTAATCATCTCGCGCACGGATGGCATGCGTGACATGCCGCCCGTGAGCAGCACGCGATCGATTTTCGACCAGTCGAGCTTCGCTTCCTGCATCACGATCTCGCAGATCATTTTGCATTTCTCGAGCAGATGGCTCGCGCGCTTTTCAAACTCGTCGCGCGTCAATTCCAGCTTGATGCTGTGGCCGTTGTAATTGTGCACGATCGTCGTGCTTGAGCGCGTGGAAAGCTGCACTTTCGCGGCGAGCGCGCGGTTGTAGAGATCTTGGTAGCTTTGCAAATCGAGCAGCGGATTTTCGCCATGCTGCCGGTCAAATTCGTCCGCGACCCAGTTCACGATGATGTCGTCCCAATCCTTGCCGCCAAGCCGATGATCGCCATTGCTCGCGAGCATCCGGATGTGGTGGCTCTCGATTCTCATGATCGTGACGTCGAACGTGCCGCCGCCGAGATCGAATACGAACGCGGTCTGCTGCGTATCGCGCTTGTTCAGCCCATACGCGAGCGCCGCGGCCGTCGGCTCGTTGATGATCTGTAAAACATTCAGCCCTGCGAGCTGGCCTGCATGCAAGGTCGCCGTGCGCTCGGCGTCGTTGAAATAAGCGGGCACGGTGATCACTGCGTCGGTCACTCGAGTGGCGAGATATTTTTCCGCGTCGTTTTTGAGTTTCTTGATGATGAGCGCGGAGAGCTCTTCGGCTGTGTATAACTTTCCGTTAAACTCGCGGTTAAACTCCGCGCGGCTCTTTCCCATTTCGCGTTTCACAAAATCAACGATCTTTTCCGGCTCCGCCACCGCGTTTTGTTTCGCCATCGTGCCTACGATCGCCTGACTGCCATCAAACAAAATCACTGACGGCGTGATACGCTCGTTTTCCGCATTCGGGATGATTTGCGGTTTGCCGTATTGGTCGATGTGCGCGATCGCCGAGAAAGTGGTGCCGAGGTCGATGCCGACTGCTTTGCGTGGAGGAGGTGTTCGATTATCGCTCATGTGGTGTGGTTCCAAAAAATCCTTGTTTTGAGAAAGCGAATTGCATGCCACGGGCAGGCAATCCTCATTTTTGCGCCGGCGCCAGCTCGACCAGGCAACCTTCCTTCCATTTCCGAATCACGACTTCCTCGGGGCGCAAAAGCCGCTCGCGCCACAAAAATCCGGGCTTCAAACTTGCCACGATCATTTGATCGTCCTCCTGCGTCTCAGCCATTTCCACGGACACCGCACGCTGATTTTGTTTGTCCAGCCGGCCCGTCGATGCCTCCACGCGATGCACTTCCATGCGCGCCAAAATTTCTAGCACCGAATGCACCGCGTGATCGAGATTCGTGCTGAGCAGCCGCGTTTTTTGCAGAGCAGGAGAAAAATTTCCCGCCTGCTCCACGAGAAAGGCTGCGGTCTGCCGATGGAGCGCCGACAGGTCGTCGAAAAGCGTGATCAAATCGCGCACGATCGGCTTGTGAAAAACATCGAGCAGGAAATCGTCTTTGTAGCTGCGCAATTCATCGTGCAGCGCGTCAAACTGCTTCTGATTCAGCACCTCTTTTTGCTCCAGACTTGTCCGCAGCGCCGCGAGCACCTCCGGCAGCCCCGCCTGCGCAGCCACACTCGCTTCCAGCCGCTCCAGCGTCCGCGTGTTCTCCGACGTCACGCGCCCGAGCGCATCAATTCCCTGCACCAGCGGCTTCAAAATTTTCGCGAGATTCTCCATCTTCGGCGCCGCTTGCTCTTCGTGTGAAAGGTGGTCCGCTTCCTGCGAAAGCGACTTCATCTGCAACTCAAAATCGGCTGCGTCGTCAATGACATGCATGTCTGGCATGCACAAAACCAAAGCGAAATTCGCGCCACGCCCCGCGCCTGATTTTTACGCCCCGAAAATTTTTTCGTGACGAACTATCCGCCGAGCACGCTCACGATCAGCCGCCGGCGATGCGATGCACGCCGATGCTCGAAAACAAAAATTCCCTGCCACGTCCCGAGCTGCATCTGCGCGTGAGCGATCGGAATTGTCTC
Organism: uncultured Verrucomicrobiae bacterium; assembly: GCA_963836755.1. Taxonomy (GTDB): domain Bacteria; phylum Verrucomicrobiota; class Verrucomicrobiia; order Chthoniobacterales; family Chthoniobacteraceae; genus JAJPJG01. The sequence continues at coordinate 1,365,902 of CAWIKF010000002.1, forward strand.
GCTCGTCCGCGTCAAAACCATGCGAATGTGCGACGTCGAATCGTCGGAACCCTCCGCCGTGTGCGTGAAATACTTCGAATTCTCCGGCACCAACTTTTCAAAATACGCCTCGAGATCCGTCCGCGCCGAGCGATCCGCATTTTCAAAAATAATCAGGCTCGCACTCGTGTGCTGCAGGAAAACCGTCACCGCGCCCGTCGTCACTCCGCTCTCGCGCACCGCGCGCTCGACGTCCTCCGTGATTTCGTAAGTCCCTTTCCCGCGCGTTACGATTTCGAATGTAGCGGTGTGCGCTTTCAAAGTTCAGGCAAAGTGCTGTCGGATCGCAGCGATCAAGCCCGGCACATCATGACGCTTCGCCTCGAGGTCAACTGAGAGCCCGAGCTCGCGCATCGCGTGCGAAGTGACCGGCCCGATGCTCGCCGTCCTCATCTCAGTTGAGCGCGGCAAATTTAACGCCATGAAATTCTGCGCAGTCGACGCGCTTGTGAAGGTAATCAAATCGGCGCCCTCATCTTTGAAGCGCTCCAGCGCGCCGCTCGCATCGTCCGTTTCCGGCACCGTGCGATACGCGATCGCTTCGTCCACGATCGCTCCCGCCTTTGTCAGAGCCGGCGCCAGCAATTTGCGCGTGACCTCGGCGCGCACCAAAAGAATGCGCTCATTTTCCAGCGAGCCCTGCGCTTGCAACGCGCGCAGCAACGATTCCGCGACAAATTCGTCGGGTTGAAGATCGACTTTCAAATGAAAATCTTTCACGCGCTGCGCCGTGGCCGGGCCGATCGCCGCGATACGCGCGCCGCCGATTTCGCGCGCGTCGTCGTAAAGCTTGAAGAACATTTCAAAGAACGCACTCGCGCCATTCGGGCTCGTGAAAATGATCCAATCGTAGCCGTGGGAATCCTGCACGAGCTGCCCAAACTCCATCCGATCGCGCGGCGGCTCGATGCGAATCGTCGGCAGTTCAAACACCTCCGCGCCGAGCGTGCGAAGCCCGGCCGAAAGCGCGCCTGCCTGTTTGCGCGTGCGCGTGACGACAATTCGTTTTCCGAAAAGCGGCCGCGATTCGAACCAGTTCAATGTGTCGCGCAAATTCACAACTTCGCCAAAAATCGCGACAGCCGGCGCAGAAAATTCCGCCTCCGCGACAAGCGCCGCAATATTTTCCAATCGCCCGCGAATCGTTTGCTGGCGGGCAGTCGTGGCCCATCGCACCAGCGCGACCGGCAACTTTGGATCAGCTCCATTTGCAAGAAAAGCGTCCGCGATTTTCTCGATTCGCTCCACGCCCATCAGCATCACTTTCGTTCCCGGCTGCCGCGCGAGTTGCGCATAGTCGAGAGCAGTTTCCGATTTTGCCGGATCCTCGTGACCGGTGAAAATCGTGAGCTGCGAATTGTGTCCGCGATGCGTGACCGGAATCCCCGCATAAGCCGGCCCAGCCAGCGCCGAGGAAACGCCCGGCACGATTTCAAACGCTAGCCCGGCGCGCGCGAGCGCTTCAGCCTCCTCGCCGCCGCGGCCAAACAGAAACGGATCGCCGCCTTTCAACCGCACCACTTTCTTTCCAGCCGCCGTTTTTTCCACGAGCAGCGCATTGATTTCATCCTGCGTGAGCGTGTGCGCGCCCGCTTTTTTCCCCGCGTAAATAATTTCCGCGACAGCTGGCGCCCATTGCAAAATCTCAGGATTGCAAAGGTAGTCGTAAACGATCACGTCGGCTTGCTCGACGCATTCCCGCGTCCGCAAAGTCACGAGTCCAAGAGCGCCGGGCCCAGCGCCGGCGAGATAACAGATTCCGTCGTTTTTCATCGCGAAAAGTTTTCGAGTTGGGCGAAGACTTCTTGAGCAATCAGCTCCGGCGCATCCGTGTCGCCTTCCGCTTCTCCGGTGCGTGGCGCGTGATCTTCTTCGCCGAAAACAATTGTTTCCATGTGGAGTCGAGTGCCTGAAATTTTCGTTTTTGCACCGACCGGCAAAGTGCAATCACCGTTGAGCAGGCGCAGCAATTCGCGTTCGGCCCGCACGCATTGGAACGTTGGGAGATGGTTGATTTTCTCAAGCATTGAAACAGTGGATTCGTCGCTCGCGCGCGCTTCGAGCGCAATCGCTCCTTGCCCGATCGCCGGCAGCGTCGGCAGAATTTCGACGGCAAAGTTTATGCCGTCAAAGTTGAGCAATCCCTCGGCAACGCTGTAGCCAAGCCGCTCCAGGCCCGCCCGCGCGAGCACAATGGCATCGAGCGATGCGCTCTCGCGCAGCTTCCGCAAACGAGTCGGAACATTTCCGCGCATTTCCTCCACGCACAAATCGTCGCGCAAAAATTGCAGTTGCCGGCGTCGTCGAACGCTGTTCGTCGCGACTCGCGCGCCTTGCTTGAGCGCGACAAAAGACACGGACGTTTTTGAAATCATAACGTCATCCGTCGCGCCGCGTTCGAGCACGGCTGCGACTGCACAATCGCGCGCGAGCTGGCCGGGCAAATCCTTGCAACTGTGCACCGCCACATCGATTTCACGCGCAAGCAGCGACTCCTCGATTTCCTTGGTGAACATTCCCTTCAAGCCCGCGCCACTTTCAATCCACGCCCTTTCATTTTGCCGGCGATCGCCGGATGTCGTGATCTTTTTTACCTCGATTACCAGCGCAGGTTCGGCTTTCGCGAACGCTTGTTTTACAAGCTCCACTTGCGCAAGGGCGAGGGCGCTGCCACGCGATCCGAGCACGAGCCTCACGATTCTGAAACGCGCGCGCCGGCCGGCAGTTCGTGCGTCTCCACCGGCTCAGCCGCGAGCGGATGACCGAGCCATGCGGAAAATTCCGCGACGTGGCGCTCGATCATTTTTTCGCAAATCGCAAGATCTTGTCGACGGATCGCGAGCGATTGCTCGGAGAGCTGCCGCAGCGAATCGATGTCGTAAAGATAAACGCCGTCGAGTTCGTTGATGGCGGGATCAATGTCGCGCGGCACGGCGAGGTCGATGACGAAAAGCGGCCGCGCGCGACGCGTGTGCATGATCGGCGTAAGTTTTTCACGCGTGACGATGGCGTGCGGCGCGGCGGTCGAACTGATGAGGATATCGATTTCATCGAAGTGTTTGTCCCAATGGTCAAAATGAATTGCCGCGCCGCCCATTTCCGCCGCGAGCTGTGCGGCGCGTTCGTAGCTGCGGTTGGAGACGATGATGCTTTTCGCGCCGCGCGCGAGCAGGGCGCGCGCAGTTTGTTCGCTTGTTTCGCCTGCGCCGAGAATCATTACTTTACACGTGTTCAAACGTCCGAAAATCTTTTCCGAAAGATCGACTGCGACGGAGCCGACGGAAACGGAGCCGCGCGTGATGTTCGTCCGGCTGCGGACTTCCTTCGCGACGTTGAACGCGCGTTGAAAAAGTTTGTTGAGATGCCGCGACGTCGAGCGATGCGTCGAGGCCTCAAGGTATGCTTTTTTGACCTGGCCCAAAATTTCCGTTTCGCCAAGAACCATGGATTCAAGCCCGCTCACGACGCGGAACAGATGGCGAATGCTGTGCGGCGCATCTATTTTATAAAACTCCGACAGCGCGGAAATGTCGGCCGCTGCGCGCTCGCTGACAAATTGCCGCAACGCTGCAAACCCGCGCGCCGGCTCGCTCGCGACGCCGTAAAATTCGACGCGATTGCACGTGGAGACGATGACGGCTTCGGCGAGGCCATCCATCGCACAAAGCCGACGAGCGGCTTCCCCGAGCTCATGCCCTGCCACGGCGAAACGCTCGCGCAGTGCGACGTCGGCGGTTTGATGGCTGAGGCCGAGGCAGAGAACGTTCATTTAAAAGGATGCGGCGGCGTGATGAAATTGAGTCCCCACAAAGTCGAGAGCGTGACTGCAAATGCGCCGACGGCCAACTGTGCGACGCGCCTCGGACTCACACGTTTCCATTTTTCCGCCTGCAAAATCGCGGCGTAAATCAGCCAGACGCCGAAGCCCCACGAAACTTTCAACCAATCGAGCCGCACCGCGAAACCGGCGAGAAGGCCGATGGTTAAAAGAACGAAGCCGGTCAGCAGCAGGCGATTGATCGCGGCGGCGAGATCGTGGAGCGGCGGCAGATGAAAAAAAATCGAGCGCAGATGATGCGTCTTCAATTGACGCTCCTGCACGAGCAGCATCGCTCCCGCAACGCCCGCCAAAGCAAACGCGCCGTAAGCGACGATCGAAATCGCCGCGTGCAATTCCAGCCACGGACTCGGCCGCGCGGTGATGATCGCGGGCAGATCGGGCAGCGCGAGCAATGCGAAAATTTGAAAAAGAAAAACCAGCGGCGACGTGAATGCGCCGAGCAGCGACAAGCGATAGACCGGGCCGACGAGCAGATAGAGCAGCACCATCGACCAGCTCAGAAAAATGAAGACCTCGAAAAGATTCGTGAGCGGGCAGCGACCGATCGCGTGGCCGCGCGAAAAAAGAAACCCGGTTTGCAGCGCGAAGCCGAGGGAGATCGCGGAAAAATTAAAACGCGATGGGCGATAATGCCCCGCGCCCAGCGCAAACATCGTGTAGGCGAAGCCGAGCAAAAAACAAAATGTGGAAGCGACGAGCAAGGCGCGATCCATGGCGGATGGCCACTTTACCGGCCGCGCGTGGCTTTTGCAACCGGCGCACACAGCGCGCGAAGCTTCGGCCACATGTGGCACTTATGTTTACAAAGCGGAAAGCTCGCGAACGACTTCGCGCGGCGATTTGTCCTCGCGCAGGCCCAGGAACGCCGGATGGCGCAGGCCGGCATCGCGCGTCCATTCCGTGAAGCGCACCTGGCAGACGAGCGCAGGCTCGATCCAGGTGCAGCGCTTCATCTCGGCGCGCGTAATTCCCTGTCCCCATCGGCCTTTGCGCTGAGTCGGCAGATTCGCAAAGGGGCAATCGTCGCGCTGCAACTTTTTCATCTTCGCGTGCAATTCGCGCAAAAGTTTTTCGCTGAAACCGGTGCCAACTTTTGCCGCAAAGATCAGTTTTTCCTTTTCGTAAAAACCGACGAGCAGCGCGCCGAAATGGCTGCGCGCGCCTTGCGGATCGGTGAAGCCGCCGATGACAAATTCCTGTTCGTTCGTCACTTTTAATTTCACCCACGCACCGCTTCGCCGGCCGGTTTCGTAAACGGAATCGCCGCGTTTGCCGACGATACCCTCGAGCCCGAGTTTTTTTACATTGTTTAAAAGTTCAGCGACGTCGCCTTCGAGATTTGCGGAAAAGCGGATTTCGTCCGGCGCATCTTCGAGCAACTTTTCCAAAACTTTTTTCCGTTCGGTCAAAGGCAATCCGCGCAAATCGCGGCCTTCGAGATTCAATAAATCGAACGCGTAATAACAGATCGGCGGATGCTCCTCGTTCATGTCGTGCGCCTGCAGGAGCTGAAAAGATGGGCGACCTTTTTCGTCGAGCGCGACAACTTCGCCATCGATCACCGCGCTTTTGCACGGAAGTTTTTTCAGCGCCGGAACCAGCTCCGGAAATTTTTGCGTCAAGGTTTTTTGGTTGCGCGAAATAAGTTCCGCATCCTTTTCGCGCTTGATGACGAGCGCGCGGAAGCCGTCGAATTTCAACTCGTAAATCCAGCCGGTTCCCGACGGTTTTTTTTCCACGGACTTTGCTTTCATCGGCTCGATGAATGCCGGTTTCGCCTCTGGAAGTTTTTTCAGTTCGGCGAGATCGAATGACGCGTTCTTTGCCGCGACTTCTTTTTCAACGACGGATTTTTCGCGAACTTTGGTCGCGAAACTTTTGCTTTTGTCGTCGCGGTTCGATTGCCATTCGGCGTCTTTGTCGGCAGCGATGCGCGCCATTGTCCGCTGCGTCAGGATCGATTCGTCGTCGTGCTTTTTGGAAATCGCGCGCATCGACTCGTCGCTTTTCAAAAGCAGCCACGCATTTTTTTCGTCAGAATTTTTGAGCGCGATCAGCGTCCATTCGCCGTCGAGTTTTTTTCCGTGGAGCGCAAAGTGCAGCTTCCCCTCGTCGAGGTCGCGCGCGGGCTCGTCGCTGCCGAGCGGCTCCCACGTGCCGATGTCCCACACCATCACGGTGCCGCCGCCGTATTGGCCTTTCGGGATGATGCCCTCGAAGCGCGCGTAATCGAGCGGATGATCCTCGACGTGCATCGCGAGACGCCTGTCGCCTTTTTTAAATGGGACGCCTTTCGGCACGGCCCACGATTTCAGGACGCCGTCGAGCTCGAGGCGGAAGTCGTAGTGCAGCCGCGAGGCGTCGTGTTTTTGAATGACGAAAAGCAGGCCTTTTTTGCGCCGCGCTTTTGTTTTTGGCGCAGGCTCCGCGGTTTTTTTGAAATCGCGTTTCGCCTTGTATTCGCGCAGTCCCATTGGAACCGCGGCTCAGGCCGCTTTTTTGCGCTTCGCGGGCGCAGAAGTTTTCTTCGATTTTTTGCCGGAGTTTTGAAGGCTTTGCTGCAAGACGGAGACGAGATCGATGACGTTCGTGGCCTTGCGTTTCGGCGCGGGTTTGCCGGGCGCGGCTTCGGGATGCTCGATTTTTTCCTCGATGACTTTTTCCAATTTCGCGCGGTAGTCGTCCTTGTATTTTTCGGGCTCCCACTCGCCGCTCATGCTGTCAACGAGCGCCGTCGCCATATCGAGTTCCTTTTTGCCGACCTCATGTTTCGTGATTTTTAATTCGCTGGCGTTCACGAGTTCTTCGGCGAAATGCATCAGCTCGAGCACGAGGCCGCGCTGGCTCGGTTTTACGCCTGCGAGATATTGGCGCGTTTTGATGACGACTTTTGCGATGCCAATCTTGCCGGTTTTTTCCAGCGCCTCGCGGAGCAGCGCGTAGGCTTTGTCGCCGCCTTTTTCCGGCTCCATATAATAAGGCTTGTAGAAAAACATCGGGTCCACTTCCTCGAGATCGACGAAATCCGTGATATCCACCGTCTGCGTCGCCTCGACATCCACGCGGGCAAAATCTTCATCCTTTAGCACGATGAATTTTCCTTTTTCGTGCTCGTAGCCTTTCACGATCTGATCCCACGGAACCTCCTTGCCATCGGCCTCAGCGACGCGTTTGTAATTGACTGGGCTCAAATCGCTCGCGCGCAAAAGGCGGAATTTCAGCTCCTCTTTTCGCGTCGCCGGATAAAGCGCGATCGGAATGTTGACGAGGCCGAACGAAATGGCTCCCTTCCAAATGGCACGCATACATTTGTAAAACGGAGGACGGCGCCGCGGCGGACTTACACGCCGCGTTTGACGTGGTGCGGCATTGGCCTAGACTCTTCGGCATCCCAAATCGGGCATGAACAGGGAAATCCGCAGCTTGTTTGGAAAAATTCTTTTTGCCGCCGCGCTTTTGCTCTGCGTCACACGCCACTCTTCCGCGCAAGGGGTGGAGATCCAGCCGCCGTTTGGGCTTTCGTGGGGTGAGTCTTCCGATCGAATCGAGAAGCTGCTGAAAGGCGCAAAGGCGACGATCGTCGATCGGCACGACGTCGAGGGACGGCAGGCGTGGACGGTTGAGGGCCTCGTGCAGGCGGGGCTTCGGCGGACGGTTTTTTATTTCAAAGACGGGATGCTGATGGAGGTCGAGCTGCAATATGAAGACCCGACGTGGGACACCGCGAAATACAGCGATTTCATGTCGCAGGTGCGGCGGCGAATCGAACAAAAGTTTGGCGCCGGCCAGCTCATCGCGCGCTCAAAAGGTCCCGAGGGCAACGTGATACAGACGGTCGTCGGCTACAAATGGAATGAGAACAACACCGCGATCCAGTTGTTCTACTTTGCCGCCGAGACGGCGAAGAACGCATACCGGACGGTGAGCGTTCATTACAAAACACTTTGACGCCGCGCGGTCTGCGGCGGTTGACAAGCGCGGCGCGGGATCACTAAACATGACTCCCTTTTTTCTCCCGCGCGCATGAGCCTCATCGTCCAAAAATATGGCGGAACTTCCGTAGGCGATCCCGCCCGCATCGCAAACGTCGCGCGCCGCGTGATCGCGACACAGGAGCAGGGGAACCAAGTCGTAGTCGTCGTCTCCGCGATGTCCGGCGTCACCGACAATTTGATTAAACTCGCGCGTGAAATTTCCCAAAATCCGACCGAGCGCGAGATGGATGTTTTGCTCGCGACCGGCGAGCAGACCACCATTGCGCTCACAGCAATCGCCATCAACGCGCTCGGAAAAAAAGCCGTCTCGCTGACCGGCGCGCAGGCCGGCATCATCACGGACGGCGTCCACACGAAAGCGAAAATCGCGAACATCACTCCGCGGCAAATTCACGATTTTCTCAACGACGACTGCATCGTGATCGTCGCCGGATTCCAAGGCCAGACGATGAGTGGTCAGATCACCACGCTCGGCCGCGGCGGCTCGGATTTGACGGCAATCGCGATCGCTGCGGCGGTGAAAGCGGATATTTGCCAGATTTACACCGACGTCGAAGGCGTCTTCACGTGTGACCCGCGCGTCGTGCCCGGCGCGCGCAAAATCCCGGAAATTTCCTACGATGAAATGCTCGAGATGGCGAGCAGCGGGGCGAAGGTGATGCAGTCGCGCTCGGTGGAATTTGCAAAAAAGTTCAAGGTGCCGTTTGAAGTGCGCAGCAGTTTCAACCAAAACCCCGGCACGATCGTGAAAGAAGAATCTATGAGCATGGAAAACGTTGTCATACGTGGCGTAAGCATCGAGCGGAACCAGGCGAAGGTCACTGTCACCAATGTCCCCGACAAACCGGGCACGGCCGCGAAGATTTTCAATGCCATCGCCGGCGCCGGCCTGATCATCGACATGATCGTCCAAAACATTTCCCTCAGCGGCACGACGGACATTTCCTTTACGCTCAACAAAGATGAACTGCCGAAGGCGAAGAGCGCGCTCGAGCCGCTCGTGCGCGAGATTGGCGCGAAGGAATTGATCGCGCAGGATGGCATCGCGAAACTCAGCGTCGTCGGCATTGGGATGCGCTCGCACTCCGGTGTCGCGGCGAAACTTTTCGACGCATTGAGCGCCGGTGGAATCAATATCCAGATGATCTCGACGTCAGAGATCAAAATTGCCGTCATTTTAAATGAAGCGAAAATCGCCGAGGCCGCGCAGCTCGCGCACGACGCCTTCGGTCTCGGCGAAGGTTGAGCGCGCCGAGGTGCGATGGCGCTGAAGCATTGACAATCGAGGTGCCGCCGCTAAAGTTGCGCCTCTTTTTGACCGGCCAACTTTTTAAAGCTTTATGAAACGCACCTATCAGCCATCGAAGCGCACGCGCAAGCAGCAGTTTGGTTTCCGCGCGCGCATGAAGACCAAAAGCGGGCGCGCAATCCTCTCGCGCCGCCGTCAGCGCGGCCGCAAGCGCCTGCTGCCGAAGGGTGTCGAAATTCATTTCGCGCGGCACACCCAGGCCTAGTGGCGCGAGGCGAGGGCAGTGAGAACTGCGGGCCGTCCGGCGGTTCGCGCCCAGCTCATCCGCTCCGTTTTCCAAAGTCCGCGCGGTTGACGCGGACGACCGAGTTTCAAAAAATCAAACTTGAGGGCCGCACGTTTCACGGAAAACTTATGGTGCTTGGCGTCCTGAAAATTTCTGAAATCGAACCTGTGCGCGCAGGTTTCGTCACATCCCGCCGCGTCGGCCAGGCCGTGCAGCGCAACCGCGTCCGCCGCCGATTGCGCGAGCTCGTGCGCCACGCGCGGCCGAATTTGCGGCACGGATTCTGGCTCGTGCTCATCGCGCGCGCCGCCGCCACGCGCGCGAGCTGGAGCGAGCTGTGTGACGAATGGGTTTTGCTCGCGCGCCGCGCGTCAATTTTAAACGCATGATCCGGATTTTGATTCGCGGCTATCAGGTTTTTCTTTCGCCGCTGCTCTCGGTTTTTTTCGGCCCGAATTCCGGCTGCCGTTATGAGCCGACCTGCTCGCAGTATTTTCTCGAGGCCGTGGAAATGCACGGCGCACTGCGCGGAAGCTGGCTCGGCGTCAAACGAATCGCGCGCTGCCATCCGTGGGGCGGCCAGGGCGCTGATCCCGTGCCGATGAAAAACGGAGGCTGCAAAGCGTAATTTCATGGACAAAAAAGGAGCCATCGCCATTGCGCTCGCCATCATCGTGATGGTCGTGTGGCAATTTAAGTTTGCCCCGAAATACGTGCCGCCGCCGGCACCTGCGGCTTCCCCTGCACCGAGCGCGAGCGCTGTCGCTGCGGCGAGCGCGGCGCCTGCGGTCGCGAATCCCGCGCAGCCCGTTTCGGCGACTCCGTCCGTTCCGGAATCGCTGGAAAAAATCGCGAGCCCGACGGCGGAGTATTCCTTCACCAATCTCGGCGGCGGCATCGCGCACGCTGAACTTTTAAAATATCCCGCGGAAAACGGGAACGTCTCAATGAACGAGTTTGGCAAAATTCCGATCGGCGCGTTGAGCGAGCAGCCCGGAGAAGGAGCGACGGATGCGTGGCAAATCACGAGCCATCCTGGCGAAGTCGATTGCACGCGCACCGATAACAACGGCATTCAAATTGTTAAACGGTTCACGCTGCCTGCATCGGAGCCATATGCGCTCCATCTCGAGGTCACATTCATCAATCAAGGCTCAAAGCCGTGGCAATCGAATGGCTACTTTGTCTACACCGGATCTGCCGCGCCGATCCACCAGCGCGATCTGCCGACCTACACGGCGTTCGATTTTTCACGCAACGGAAAGCCGACCTTTATCGACGTGAATTGGTTTTCCGCGGCGAAGATTCCTCTCGTCGGAATTGAGCGGCGACCGGAGCGGCCGACGTATCTCGAAAAGCTCGACGACATCGCGTGGGCGGGCGTTGCGAGTCAATATTTCGCGACTATTGTCGCGCCGGAAATCACACGCGGCACACAAGTCTGGGCGCATCGTTTTTCAGTCGAGACCGAAACGCGCAATGTGCTCGGCGTGGAAGGCGCCATCGGCCTTCCCGGCTTTTCGCTGCCGCCGGGCGGCACGCACAGCGAGCAGTTCCATCTCTACGCCGGACCGAAAATTTATAACGCGCTCAAGAAGCTCGGGCACGGCGAGCAGGAGATCGTAAAATTCGGCACGTTCAAATGGGTGTCGCAGTTTTTGCTCAACTCGATGAACTGGCTGCACAGCGTTCTCGGCAGCTATGCGGCGGCCATCATTGTGTTAACGCTTTGCATCAAGACAACGCTCTGGCCTTTGCAGAATAAAGCGACGGCCTCGATGAAAAAAATGCAGGCGCTGCAGCCGAAAATGACCGAGCTGCGCGAGAAGTATAAGGACGATCCGACGCGGATGAATGAGGAGCTGATGAAGCTCTACAAACAATATGGCGTCAACCCGTTCGGCGGCTGTCTGCCGATGTTTGTGCAAATCCCGATTTTCTTCGGCTTTTACGCGATGCTCGGGCAGGCGATCGAGCTGCGGAACAGCCATTTCCTCTGGGTGCACGATCTTTCGCAGCCTGACACCGTCTTTCACTTCAACGGTTTCCCGGTGAACATTTTGCCGATGTGCATGGCGCTGACGATGCTGTGGCAAATGTCGCTCTCGCCGAAATCGGGCGACCAGATGCAGCAGCGGGTCTTCATGTTTGTGCCGTTGATCTTCATCGTCTTTTGCTATAATTACGCCTCAGCGCTGGCGCTTTACTGGACGGTGCAAAATTTGTTTTCGGTTGTGCAACTTTATGTCACCAGATCGAAAACCGCGCCGGCCTTGCAGAAAATCGCCGCGCCGCGCAAGAAAAAGCCATGAGCCAGAATGCCAAAGAAATTCTCGACACAATGCTCGGCTATCTCGGCTTCATCTGCGAGATCAAGGAGTTCGAGCACGACGGCCTTTTGACGCTGCAAGTTTACACGCCGGAGCGCGACCGATTGATCGGCCATCACGGCGAGACGATGGAGGACATCCAATTTTTGCTGAATCGCGTGCTGCAATCGCAGGACAAAAATGCCGCGCGCGTGCAGGTGGACGTCGAACATTATCGCGAGATGCGCGAAGACGGCCTCGTGCAAAAGGCGAAGCAGCTCGCGGAAATCGTCCGCAAAACCGGCCGCTCGTTTCACCTCGACCCGATGAACGCGTATGACCGGCGCATCATCCACAACGCGTTCAAGGACGACCCCGAGGTGATGACGTGGAGCCCGCCGGACGATGCGCGCGTGAAGCGCATCACGCTCAAGCGACGCGCGGCGCAAGCCAGTTGATCTAAAAGTCAACGCGGTTTTTAAAAAAGCTGTTTGACAGGCAGCAAAGTCCATTCCACTATCCCCCTCCATTTTTCCCAAGCCGTTTTTCCGACTCCATTATGACCAGCCAACTCCTCGATGATGCCGCCAAAGTGATCACCAGTCCGCAAGTGCTGATCAATGTAGTCTCCCGCCGCGTCCGCCAGCTCAGTCAGGGACATCGTCCGTTGATCCAGCCCGAGCCGCGTATGGGCTTGTCCGACATCGCGCTGCAGGAAATCATCGATGGCAAGCTGACATTCGAGGCCGCGCCTGCCGCCGAGACTGTCAACGGCAGCTAGCCAGTCGCCGTGGCCGAGATTGCCACCAATCGCAAGGCGTTTCACGATTACGAGATCCTCGAGCGATTCGAGGCCGGCGTGGAATTAAAAGGCACCGAGGTCAAATCGATCCGCGCCGGTTTTGCGAGCCTCACCAACGCATTTGCCCGCATCGAAAACGCGCAGGCATTTCTCTACGGCTGCGACATCCAGCCCTACGAGCGCGCGAGCTTCGAGCAGCACGAACCGAAGCGCAGCAGGCGACTTTTGCTGCACAAAAGCGAAATCGAAAAACTCTTCGGACTGTCGTCCGTCAAAGGCCACACCATCGTCGCACTGCGGATGTATTGGAAAAGTGGGCGCGTCAAAGTTGAGCTCGGCGTCGGCAAGGGCAAGGAAGCGCGCGACAAGCGCGACGACCTGAAATTGCGCGCCGAAAAGCGCGAAGCGGACCGCGAGGTATCTCGCTTCAACCGCAAGCACCTCTGAAAAAAGTGCGCGATTCTACGGGTTCGTCGGCGGCGGCGTCGGGTCCGGTTTCTTTTCACGGCGCGTGGCGGGATCGTTGATCTTCCGCGCGTTCCGGAAATCCTCGTAAAACTCCGGCTGCGTATCCGCAAACTGGCGCATCAATTTATCGAGGATCAAATCGAGCACGCTATCGCCCAGAGCGAACTGCGCCGCGATCATAGATGGGCTGCTAGGCGGTGCGAACGGGGGGGCTGGCCTCTGCAGAGGGTCGGCGCGGGGCGGGGATGGACGACGCGGGACGTCAGAGTAACGGCTCGGTGGTGGCGAGGGCGTTGAGGTAGACGAGGTGCTTTCCGCCGCGCATCAGCTCTTCGTCGAGCAGGGTGATGAGGTCATTCTTTCCCGCAGGGACGAGGTGTTGATGACTCCGCCCGCCGGCGTTGACTTCCGCGTGGAAGAATTCCGAGGTGCCGTCGTGCTCGATGCGAAAGGTGGCGGTGTCGGCCTCCATGAGGCATTGGCCGATGGGCGCTCCCTCGGCTTCACGGACGTCGATTTCGATGTTGCGGTGATCGTGCTGGAGTAAAAATCCGGTGTCGCGTTTTTCCACGAGCGTCCAGCGCAACTGCGACATGAGCCAGCCGATGAGCAGCAGGGCGGTGGTGCGATGGCGCGGCGCATGGCTGATCTGCACGCGGGTGATTTTTTGCAGCGCGGCGAGGTTTGCCGGCGGGTCGAAGAGTTGCGCGAGCACCCAGCGCAGATGCAGGAGGCGCGTCCAGTTGAGATCGCAGAGGGTGAGGCGCGGCTTGATCTCGGCGAGGGAGCGGCGGAGTCGCGAGAATTGCGCCTGCGGGTCTTTCCATTTTTGACTGTCGAAGATGAGGCGGTCGGCCCACGTCCAGAGCTGCGCGTCGAGTTTTTGTGAAAAATCTCCGCGCCACCACAAGTAGAGCGGTAGGTCGGAATCGAGATGCGAGAAGACGATGTTCGGGATCATGCCGGCGAGGTTTCCCTCGAGCAGAAAGGTGATTTGCTCGCAGCAAACTTGTTTCGCGCCGGCGCCGCTGATGTGGCAGTGCGCGCTGATCCAGGCTTGCACGCGGTTCACGGGCGCGGCGGCCTCGATGGCGATGAGGATGGCGCGGCAGGCGTGGTCGCGGGTGAACTCGGCGATGAGATCGGTATTCTCGGCGAGGTGCTTCGCCTTTTCGCAATAGATGGCGAAGTTGATGAGCGAGGCGCGCGTGGCGGCGCCGCCATCGGCTTCCCAAAGTTTTTTTAGCTCGCGATCAATTTTGCCGACTTCCACCGGCATGCCCGGGCCGAGGTTGGCGATGGTTTCAGGCATGGCTAGAGGCGCCGCCATTTGCGGTCATCGCGCTCGAGCAGCTCGTCCGCTTCCTTCGGTCCCCACGAGCCGGCGGGATATTCGCAGAGCTGCGGCGGCGGCTCGCTTTTGTGCCACGCATCCTCGATGGCATCGATGAACTTCCACGCCTGCTCGACTTCATCGCGCCGCGCGAAGAGCGTGGCGTCGCCGCTCATCGCGTCCAAAAGCAGGCGCTCGTAGGCTTCGGGGCTGGCTTTGCCGAAGCTGGTGCCGTAATGGAAATCCATCTTCACCGGCTCTACGCGCAAGGCCGCGCCGGGAATTTTTGCCTGCATGCGCAGCGAGATTCCTTCGTCGGGTTGGATGCGGATGACCAAAACATTGTTGCCACGGTCCGTGGACGCTTTGTTAAACAAGACGGGAGGCGCGCTGGTGAATGTCACGGCGATTTCGGTGCCGCTCTTCGGCAGCCGCTTGCCGACTCGCACGTAAAATGGAATGCCGGCCCAGCGCCAGTTATCAACGTTCACTTTTAACGCGACGTAAGTCTCGGTCATCGATTCCGGATTCACCCGATCCTCCTCGCGATACGATTTCGCGGCGACGCCGTTGACGGTGCCGGCGGCGTATTGGCCGCGGACGACATTTTGTGCGACATCCTCCGGCGATAGCGGGCGCAGCGAACGAAGCACTTTTACTTTTTCATCGCGCACGCTGTCGGGCGAAAGATCGGTCGGCGGCTCCATCGCCACGAGGCAAAGCAATTGGAGCAAATGATTTTGCACCATGTCGCGCAGCGCGCCGGAGCTGTCGTAGTAAGGCCCGCGGCCTTCCACGCCGAGCGTCTCGCTCGCGGTGATCTGCACGGAATCGATGTAGCGATGGTTCCAAAGCGGCTCGAAAATCGCGTTCGCGAAACGGAGCACCATGATGTTTTGCGCAGTTTCCTTGCCGAGGAAATGGTCGATGCGAAACGTGTCGCGCTCGGAAAAAGTTTCGCTGACGATGCGGTTCAGCTCCTGCGCGCTCGGCAGATCGGTGCCGAAAGGTTTCTCAACGATCACGCGCGTCCAGCCGCCTTCGATCGTCTGGTTCAGGTTGAACTTTTTCAGCTTTTCCAGAATGCCCTCGAACTCCGAGGGCGCGACGGAAAGGTAAAACAAACGATTGCCGCGCGTGCCGCGCTCGGTGTCGATTTGCTGAAGCCGCTGGGCCAGCCGCTCGTAGCCGTCGTCGTCGCCGAACTCGCTGCGATGGTAAAAAATACGCTCGGCAAAACTTTTCCAAAGCTCGTCCTGAACGGTTTGGCGCGAAAACTTTTTCGTCGCTTCCTTGAGCTCGTCGCGAAATTGCTCGTCGGTTTTGTCGCGCCGCGCGAAGCCCACGACGCTGAGCGCGGAGGGCAAATCGCCATCGGCCGCGATGTTGTAAAGCGCCGGGATGAGCTTCCGATGCGTGAGGTCGCCGGTGGCGCCGAAGATGACGACGGTGCATGGCTGCGGCATCGGCCGGCTCGCGAGACCCTCGCGCAGCGGATTGTTCAGCGGTTTTTCGGTTTGTGGCGAGGTCACGGCGAGGCGGTGAACGTGGGAAAAATCGGGCCCGATTTCAATCAACAAATTTCAATGCGGCACTGGCGTCAAATCTGCTCCCTTTCATCGCGATGCATTCTGCTTTTCGACTTCCCCAGCTCCCGCCGCGCCTCGCGTTTCTCATTTCCATGCTGCTGATGTGCACGATCGGATGGATCGATTACCGCACCGGTTACGGGATAAGCATGTTTCTCTTTTACGGCGGCCCGATCATGCTGACGGTCTGGTATTGCGACCGGAGTTCAGCAGTGCTGATGGCCTTGCTGAGCGCGATCGTCTGGTGGTGGGCGGACTGGCAGACGGGGCATCCTTACATTTCCGACTGGCTGCAAGCTTATGAAACCTGCATGCGGCTCTGTTTCTTTCTGTCCGTCGTCATGGGCGGCTCGGCGATGAAAACGAAGAATGACGCCGTCGAGGCGCAGTTGGAAACGGTGAACAGGCTGCGCCAGCTCGAGCGTGAAATCGTGGCGGCGAGTGAGGTCGAGCAGCAGCGGATTGGCTGCGATTTGCATGACGGGCTTTGCCAATTTCTCGCCGGCATCGGCTGCGCGGCGACTTCGCTCAAGGATGATTTGCAAAGTCACTTTGCCTCCGAAGCCGAAGCGGCGGCCGAGATCGAGGAACTGCTTCGCGATGCCGTCATGCAGGCGCGCAACGTCGCACGCGGTCTCGCGCCCGTGCATGTGGATGAGGCGGGGCTTGTGGCGGCGATCGAGGAATTGGCCGCAAATACTTCGCGGATGATGAGCATCGATTGTGAATTTCACGGAGATGACGCTTTTCCCGAGCCGACGCGGGAAGTCGCGACGCACCTGTATCGCATCGCGCAGGAAGCGTTGAACAATGCTGTGAAACACGCGCACGCGACGGAGATCAATATTTCGCTCAAGTTTGCGGAAAATCTTGAGCTGTCGATCGAAGACAATGGCGTCGGGCTGCCGGCCGATGCCGAGCATTCCGGCGGCATGGGTTTGAAAACGATGAACTATCGCGCTCGCTCTATCGGCGGCGAACTTCACGTGCAAAGCGAGCTGGAAAAAGGAACCGCCGTGACTTGCATCGTGCCGGCTGACGCGGTTATCAATCCTTCAGAAACGCATGTCCTCTTCGGCTCATAAAAAGACGCGCGTCCTGCTCGTGGAGGATCATCCGATGTTCCGCGAGCGTCTCGCGCATTTGATCAACAAGGACGCCTTTCTCGAAGTCTGCGGCGAAGCGGACAACATCCGCCAGGCGCACGCGCTCATCTTGGAAAAAACGCCTGACATCGCGGTGGTTGACATCACTTTACGCGGCTCGAGCGGACTCGAGCTGATCAAGGATTTGAAAGCACAGGGGAGTGAATTGCCCGTGCTCGTCCTCTCAATGCACGACGAAACTCTCTACGCCGAACGCGTGCTGCGGGCCGGCGCGCGCGGCTACATCACGAAGCATGAAGCCTCTGCGGAAGTGATGGCGGCGATCCATCAGGTGATGAGCGGCGAGGTTTATCTCAGCCAGCAGATGACGGCGAAAATGTTGAAAAAACTTTCCGGCGGCGCATCGGCGTCGAAAGAAAAAGGCGGCATGAGTTTGCTGACCGATCGCGAGCTGGAAGTTTTTCAACTGATCGGCGCCGGCCGCACCGCGCGCGAAATTTCCGAGGCACTCAATGTCGGCGCGACCACGGTCGATACCTACCGAGCTCGCATCAAGGATAAGCTGGGCCTGCACAGCGGTGCGGAATTGCACACGCGCGCGGCGCAATGGGTCGTGCAGCAGGCCGCCGCGTAAGTTCGGTTTTGTAGTGGTTTCCGCTACGCGTCAAAACTGCCCGCGTTTGATGGCATGGGCGCGGTGCCTGCTAAATAGAGAAGCCGAATATGAAAAACCTTCTTACTTCAAAACGGGGCTTCACGCTCGTGGAAATCATGATTGTCGTGGCCATCATTGCACTCCTTGCATCCATCGCCGTGCCAAATTTCCTGCGCGCCCGAAAGCGATCCCAAGCCACGCGCGTGCTCGAAGATTTGCGCCTGCTCGACAGCTCCATCGATCAATATGCCATCGAGACCAACAAGCTCTCCGGCATGCATCCGGTCTTTGCTGATCTCAAAAACTACATTAAGGCAGGCACGGCGCTTTACACCACCGGCACCGACATGTTCGGCAACAGCTATGGAACCTTCACGGTGGACAGCCAACCGAAAGTGCCGACCAGCACCTTCAACAATCTTTCCGACGTCGCGCCAGCTGCTTTCTGGTCGCCCTACAATTAAACAAAGCCGAGGTTGCCACACGCCGCCGGTCGTCATCGACGCACCGGCGGCTTTTTTTTTACGCTGAAAACGCGTGGAGAAATGCGACCTCGATCGCGAGGTCTTCCTTGATATTGCGACCGAGATTTTCGCGCAGCGTTTCGAGGTGCGCGATCCGCTCCAGCACTTGCTGCGTCGAAAGTTGCGACGCGAGCCTCGCCGTCTCCGCAGCATTCCCGGGAAGATCCAGCGCGTCAAAGTTCTGCTGCTGCCGGAGCACATCCGCCCACCATTGCAGCAAAATATCGATGAGCCGCAGCCGCTGATGCACGTAGCGAGATTCCGTCAGCGCCTTGTAAAAATCTTCGCGGTCGTCCAGCCAATCGCTTTCTGTCGTCTGCCGATAAGCCGATTCCTCTTTTTTTAAGTCGGCCGCGCTGTCATCGGAAATCTGTTTGCGGATTTGCTGCAGCAGCACCGTAAACTTTCGCACCAGCCCATAAACTGCGGCGACGCCGCGATGCTCGCCGCGAAAAAATTCGCACAGCGTTTCAAGCAACTGCGCCTGTTCGGGTGAAAGTTCCGCTTTGCCCGCGCGGCGCAACTGCACACCGATGCAGCGTGAAAGAATTGTGTCCGGCAGCGCCTCGGGCTGATCGCTCGTCAGCAAAAGCAGCGAATTGTCTGGCGGCTCCTCCAGCGTCTTTAGAAACGCGTTTGACGCGTGCGGTTGCAGTCGGTCTGCATCGAAAATCACCGCAACTTTTTTCCCCCGGCTGGCCGCGCGCATGCGCAGCGCTCGCTCGAGCGCGCGCATCTGGTCGACCACGATCCGGCGCGACTTTGATTCCGGTTCCGCCACGTGCACATCCGGATGGGTGAGCGGATTTCCCTCCGCGCCAGTCACGAGGCCCGAAAGCGCAGATGCTAGCGCGCGCTTTCCGCTGCCGGCCGCGCCGCTGATCAAGTAAGCATGTCCGAGCCGTTGCTGGAGATGCGCGCGACGCAGGAAATCGAATGCTGTTTGCTGGTCGAAAGGCATTGTTTAAACGCCAAGACGTGTGAATAATTCCCGCCAAATCGCTTCCTCGATCTCGTCCGCTCGCAGCGCCCCGTCGAGCACGCGGACGCGCGCAGAGTCGCGTTGCGCCAACTCGAGATAGCCTCGGCGAACGGCTTCGTAAAACTCGATCGGCTGCTGCTCCATCCGATCTTCCGACTCTCCGGCTGCGTGATAGCGGCAAAGCATTCGTTCGCGCGCGAGTTTTGAATCGAGGTCGAGGAGAAAAGTAACGTCCGGCCGGCAATCGCCGACGGCAAAATCATTGATGAATTTCACGGCCTTCGCATTGATGCGGCGCGCAACACCTTGATAAACGGTCGTTGAATCCCAGAAACGATCGGCAATCACCACCGAACCTTGCTCCAAAGCCGGCGCGATGACTTCGCGGACGAGCTGCGCGCGGCTCGCGGTGAAAAGGAGCAGCTCGGCCTCGGGCGTCATCGCGCGACCGATTTTTGAGAACTGCAAAAGATGACGGATCTCCTCGCCGATGGCCGTGCCGCCTGGCTCGCGGGTCAAAACGCAGGCGCGTGAGCTTTTTTCCAACCGCGCGGCGAGACGGCGGATTTGTGTCGATTTTCCGCATCCCTCGGAACCTTCAAACGTGATGAAAAAGCCGCGCGACTGCATGCAAGTGCGCGATGAAAAACCAGCACGCACGCGATGTCGAGGCCGCGCTTAATGCGTGATTACCGTCGGGCCGACGGAAGATTTCGTGCTCACGACGCGCTCGGTGCCGCGCCGTGCGTTGATCACGAAATCATTGTTGTCGCCGTAGCGCGCCCACGGGCCGGGCGGGACCTCGCTGAACTCGACAAACTTCCAATCGCAAACATCGTGCATCGTCGACGCATTCAAGCCGAGATAGTCGCGCACCGCGGGCGAGACATCGAGTCCGGCGCCGTGGTTCAAGTTCCATTTCGGCCGATCGGTGCCGAAGACATACTCCCAATGGTCGGTGCGAAAAGGTCCGCAGTCCGACCATTGCGCATAGGCGACGCGGGTGCCCTTGCGGATCGCGATCCAGCGATTGCGGCAAACAGACTGACCGAATTTCACATACGTCGCCTTGAACCATGGAATGACTTGCGGCGCCTCGGGCTTCGTCGTGCTGTGGGTCACGTCGTTGTAAGGCAGCGCGCAGTAAAAGGGATTTTGACGCGGTATGAAATTCGCAGGGATGAAATCACGCCGCGCACTCGGATCGGGGTTATCGAAGCCGCCGAAATTGCGCTCCCAATCAGGATCCCACGCGCTGGTGCGGTTCGGCACCGGATTGTTAGCAGTCGGCAGTTCGCCGACCCAGAAAATTGTGGTCACGATGTTCGATTTCCACGGGTAACGCCCGGCCGAGATCATTGGTCGTCCGGTGGTTGGGATGAAAACCTGCGGCTCGATTTTCAAGAGCGCGCTCTCGCGCAATTTCATCGCGTATTTGGCAAAGTCCGAGCCGCTGGAATACGGCGATTGCGCACGCGCGGCGACGCCGCACGCGAGCAAAAAAGCTGCTGTAATGAAGATGAGGGCCGCTTTCATTCCGGGAAGTCGCTTTGCCCTATAAGGCAGACCGCGCGATTCGTCCAGCCTTTTGGCCGCGCGCGGAACACAGTCGCGCGTCAAACTTCAGAGCCGACGCAGCACCGTGTTTTTCGAAAAATGCGCGTCGTCGGTTTCCGCGTGATCGAGCGTAAAATGCAGGCCGCGGCTTTCCTTCCGCAGCGTCGCGCTGTCCACGATGAGCGCGGCGACTGTCGCGAGATTGCGCAGCTCGAGGAGGTCAGTTGTGATTTTGAAATTCCAGTAAAACTCCTGGATTTCGCGCTGCAAATTCCGCAGCCGATGCGCGGCTCGCTGCAGCCGTTTATCGGTGCGCACGATGCCGACGTAATCCCACATCAAGCGCCGGATTTCATCCCAGTTGTGGTAAATCACTACGAGCTCATCGACATCGCTGGCGACGCCGCTTTTCCATTCCGGCAGCTCGATTTCCGGCTCGCGAACCGCGCCAACCGGCTCATGCTTTTGCAAATGCCGGCACGCGCGCGCGGCCATTACGACTGCCTCGAGCAGCGAATTGCTTGCGAGCCGGTTCGCGCCGTGCAGACCGGTGCAGGCGACTTCGCCGATCGCGTAAAGCCCGCGCAGACTCGACGCTCCGTTCATGTCTGTTAAAACACCGCCGCACTGGTAATGCGCGGCCGGGACGACCGGGATTGGCTGCCGCGTGATGTCGATGCCGAGCCGCAGACAGGTGTCGTGGATATTTGGAAAACGCTCGCGCACGAACTCCGCCGGCTTGCTGCTGATGTCGAGATAAACGCAGCGCTCGCCAGTGCGTTTCATCTCCGCATCGATCGCGCGCGCCACCACATCGCGCGGCGCGAGCGCCTTTAGCGGATGATATTTTTGCATGAACTCCCGGCCTTTCGCGTCAATCAAAATCGCCCCTTCGCCGCGCACGGCTTCGCTGATCAAAAACGAGCGCGCCTCGGGATGAAAAAGACACGTCGGATGAAACTGGATGAACTCCATGTTCGCGATCGATGCGCCGGCGCGCCACGCCATTGCCACGCCGTCGCCCGTCGCGACGGATGGATTCGTCGTGTAAAGATAAACCTTGCCGCAGCCGCCGGTCGCGAGGATCAGCCGGTCGCTGCGCAGCGTGAGGACGCTGCCTGTTTTTTCATCGAGCACGTAAACGCCAAGCGCGCGATCCTCAGTCGCGTAGCCGAGTTTGCCGGCGGTGATCAAATTCACGGCCATGTGATTTTCGAGCACGTCAATGTTTGCGTGCGCCTGCACCGCAGCCAAAAGCGCGCGCTCGATTTCGCGGCCGGTCACGTCGCGCGAATGCAGCACGCGCCGTTTCGAGTGGCCGCCCTCGCGGCCGAGATCGAGCTCCTTTTCGCCGCCGTCGAGCTCGCGTTCATCGAATTGCACACCGAGCTCCATCAGCTCGCGAACCCGCTCCGGCCCTTCCGTGACGATCGTGCGCACGGCGCTTTCGTCGCACAAACCGGCACCAGCGGTGAGCGTGTCGTGCACGTGCAGGTCGAACGAATCTTCGACGCTGGTCACACAAGCGACACCACCTTGCGCATACGCCGTATTTGATTCAGAGGAAGCGCGCTTGGTGACAATCGCAACGGTTCCGAGCTCTGCGGCGCGTCTCGCGAAGCTCAACCCGGCGATCCCGCTGCCGATGACGATAAAGTCGCAGCGTTTCATTTTGCGGGAACGGCGATGTTGTCGATCAGTCGCGTGCGTCCGAAAAAAACTGCGGACATGATCCGTTTATTGTTTGTCTGCCGCGTCGCGGGCTGCAGCGTTTCCGCATCGACGACCTCGACGTAGTCAATTTTCGCCGCCGCCGATTCAGAGATGATTTTCACGACCTGCGCCTTCAGCGATTTCGGATCGAGCGTCTTCGCGCTGGCTGCCGCGCTCAACGCCCGCCAAATCACTGCTGCGTCCTTTCGCTGCGCGTCGCTGAGATATTCATTGCGCGAGCTGAGCGCGAGTCCGTCGGCTTCGCGCACGGTTGGCGCGCCGATGATTTTGATCGGGAAATTCAAGTCGCGCACCATGCGGCGGATGATCGCGAGCTGCTGGAAATCTTTTTCCCCAAACACTGCCGCGTCGGGCGCGACGATGTTAAACAACTTTGCGACAACCGTGCAAACGCCGCTGAAATGCCCGGATCGGGAAATGCCGCAGAAGCCAGCGCAGAGTTGCGACTCGACAACGCTTGTCGAAACGTCCGCTGCATACATCGCTTCGGCCGTCGGATGAAAAAGCATGTCGACGCCGCACTCTCGGCAGAGCGCCGCATCGCGCGCGAACGGCCGCGGATACGCGGAAAAATCCTCGTTCGGGCCAAACTGCGAGGGATTCACAAAGACGCTCGCGACGACCGAGCCGCGCGGTCCCGCAAGCCGGCGCGCGCGTTTCAAAAGTGCAGCGTGACCGGCATGCAGCGCGCCCATCGTCGGCACAAAAAACAGCGGGCGCACAGCGGCGCGGCACCATTTCGCCGCCGCCTTTGGCGAGCTGACGATGTTCAGCGGCGTCGACTTTGGCCGGGTCGCGGCACCACTGCGCGCGGACTTTTTTGCGCGAGAACTCGGCCAGCTTTTCATGAAATGGTGTTCTGCGCGAGACGCGAAAAAGACGATTGTCGGCGCGCAGTTTGCGCTTTAGTTTCTCCCTCCGCCGCCTGCCCCGTGGTGTAATGGTAGCACAGCAGATTTTGATTCTGCTTGTCTAGGTTCGAGTCCTGGCGGGGCAGCCATCGGCGCCGGCGCGCGCCGTTTCTCTCGCCACACTGCCGGAAAATGTAGCGTTTTCTGCGACTCGAATAGACTGGCGCGCGGTGCGGCATGAGGCTTGTGGTCTGCTTTTACACCACTGCATGAAAATGAACATCTCTTTGCGGCGGGGTTTTACCCTCGTTGAAATCATGATCGTTGTCGCCATCATCACGCTGCTCGCGTCGATTGCGGTGCCGAACTATATGCGGGCGCGGAAACGGGCGCAGGCGACGCGAATCCTCCAAGACCTGCGCGTTCTCGATGAAGCGCTCGATCAATATGCGATCGAGACTAACAAGATGTCCGGCGCACATCCCGTCTTCGCCGATCTGAAGGCTTACATCAAAGCCGGCACGTCGCTTTACGCCACCGGCGCGGATCTTTTCGGCAACGCCTATCGCCCCTTCTCCGTCGATGCCGATCCGAAAGTTCCCGCGGCCACTTTCAGAGTTCTGTCCGACGTCGCGCCAGCCTCGTTCTGGTCGCCTTATAATTAGGAGCAAAGTTCACCGCGCAGCCGCAGCGGCGTTCGGAAAAGTTTCGCTCCGCGCGCGCGTGGCGGCGAGACAAGCGCAGAAAAGCGCGGTAAAGAGCAGATCGCTCGCGAGCGTGTTTCGGAAAAACATCCACGCCGGCGGATAGCCGGGCTGGCCCACGGTCAGCGCTCGCCCGAGACCCGCGGCGGTTTGCGAATAAGCAGGATTACCGAGCCACGAAGCGGCATTTGTCACGATGTAAAAAATCGCCGAGCCCGCCAAACTTCCGAGCAGGATCAACACGAAGCGCGGCCGCGCGCGCAGCAGCAACCCTAGTCCGCCGATGAGCGCCAGCGCCGCATAGCGCGCGAGCATTTCCACGCTCAAAAGCGCCACGCCGTAATGCGCATTCAAAATCAAATCCGAAACGAACATTGCCGCCAGCGGCAGCGCCAGCGCGAGTTTGCGCGGAAAATAAATCGCGCCGCAAAGCGCGATCGCTGCGAGCGGAGCAAAGTTCGGCAGCCAGTGCGTTTCGCCGCTGAAGCCGGTGATCAGCCGCCACGCAATCGCGACGACAAAAAGAAGGAGCACCGCGATTTTTTCCGCGCGGCTGGATGAAACGTGGCTCATGCGGCGCATCCTACTGCAAATATTGCATGCTGCCTACCGGAGAAATGCGGCCGATGTTCACGCCGCTCAGCCGCGTGTCCGCCGTGCCCGGCCAGAGCGGCATCGACTCGACGTGCCCATCGAGGAACAGCAGATTTGCCATCGAGCCGTGGCGGAAGTGAACGCTCTTCGAGCTGTTGTCGATGATGTAAAATTCCTCGATCATCGGATTTTTCCCCGAAGCCGGCGCCTGGAAAGTATTCACCTGCGCGCAGTCGCCGAAAAGAATCACCTGCGAGGGCCGCGCGAGCGCGAGCACATTTGCCTGCGAGAGAAAAGTATTGAAGCCGTAGCCCCAGCTCGCGCCTTTATACTTCGGCTTCCACGACGCGAGCGCATACGGAAACGCCGGGCAAACTTCCACGCCGCCCACGTCCTGGACGTAGCGATAAAGCGGCCCCTGCGTCTCGTCGATCACGCGCTGGCCTTCCGCTGAACTCAGGCTCGCGCTCGTCTCGTAGCCAAAATACCAAAGCCGGCCTCCCGGCGCGGCGAGCGAATAGGAAAAAAGTCGGTTGTCGTGGTCGTTGAGATAAAGCCGAGTCGCGACGGAAAGCTGCCGCAGACTGTTCGCGCAATGCGCCGACTGCGCCACCGAACGCATCCGCCCGAGCGACGGCATCAGCAAGCCCGCCATCACCGCAATGATCGAGACGACGACAAGCAGCTCGATCAAAGTAAATGCGCAAGCAGCGTCCAATCGATGGCGTAAAACTTTTACCGAAAACGCCTCGAGCCGCGCAATTCTTGAGGTCCGTTTTTGCTCGAGCATCGGGCGAGGCTAGCGCGCCTCAGCCGAGCTCGCAAAGCGCGAACTTCCGCGAGAAAAATCTGAAAATTTCTCGCGCCGGCGCGACGGGCAATTAAGCTGCGTCCGTTTTTCACATGCGCATCCTCCGCCACACCGATCCCGATTTTGCCCGCGCACTGAAGACCTTGCAACGGCGCGCGGAGCCGGCCGCGGACGTCGAGGCCGTGGTGCGCGAAATCATCGCGGCGGTGCGGACGCGCGGCGATGCGGCGGTGCGGGAGTTCACGGAAAAATTTGGCGGGCCGCGGCTGCGGGAATTGCGCGTGAGCACGGAGGAGTTGCGCGCGGCGCAAACCGGCGTCGATGCGAAGGCGAAGGCCGCGATTGCGCTGGCGCACGCGAACGTCCTCGATTTCGCGCGGCGGAGTTTGCGGAAAAACTGGAGCGCGAAAAACAAACAGGGCGTGCAAGTCGGCGAGCGTTTCGATCCGTTTCAGCGCGTCGGGATTTACGTGCCGGGCGGAACGGCGCCGCTGGTTTCGAGCGCGATTATGACGTGCACATTGGCTGCGGCGGCGGGCGTGCCGGAGATCGTGGTGACGACGCCCGCCGACAAAAAAGGCGCGGTCAACGCGGCGTTGCTTTACGCGCTGCAATTCGCCGGCGCGACCGAGATTTACAAAATCGGCGGCGCTCAAGCGGTCGCCGCGCTCGCGTTTGGCACGGCGGCGATTGCGCCGGTGCTGAAAATTTTCGGGCCGGGGAATGCGTATGTCGTCGAGGCGAAGCGGCAGACTTTTGGCCGCGTCGCCATCGATTTGTTGCCGGGGCCAAGCGAAATTTTGATCATCGCCGACCGCACCGCGCAACCGGCGTGGATCGCCGCCGACATGCTCGCTCAGGCGGAGCACGGCCACGGCAGCGTCGTGGTATTCGCGACCGACTCCGCCACGCTGTTAAAAAGTGTGCAACGCGAGTTTGACGCGCAGTTTCGCGCACTCACGCGCCAGACGCACCTCGCGGAGGCGTCCACTTTTTTTGTGCTCGTGAAAACGATGGCCGATGCCGTGCGGCTCGCGAACGACTTTGCGCCCGAGCATCTGTCGATCGTGGCGAAGAACGACGAAAAGCTCGCGGCGCAAATCCGGACGAGCGGCGCCATTTTTCTCGGCGCGCTGTCGCCGGTGGTCGGCGGGGATTTCGTCGCGGGGCCGAGTCACGAACTGCCGACAGGCGGCGCGGGCAAATCTTTCGCCGGTTTAACAGTGGATCAATTCCAGCGCCGCACGAGCATCGTCCGCTTTGACGAAAAATCTCTGCGGAAATCTTTGCCGGCGATTGGAACTTTTAGCGCGATCGAAGGCCTCGACGCGCACGGGCGCTCGGCTGCGATCCGGCTCGAAAGTTGATGCGTCGCCCGCGAACCAGCTTCAGAGCAAGCTTCCGCGCAAGATGATCAGCGCGATGTTGAAATAAATCAGCAGCCCCGTCACGTCGACGAGCGTCGCGACGAGCGGCGCGGACGAGGTCGCCGGGTCGAGCCCGCAGCGGCGCAAAATGAACGGCAGCATCCCGCCGACGAGCGAGCCCCAGAGCACCACGCCGACGAGCGCGCAGCCGACGACGCTGGCGATATACCAGTGATACGGCCCGAAGTTATGAAAGTGGAGCGCTTGCCAAAGCGAGATACGCAGAAAACCGACGCAGCCCAAAATCACACCCAGGAAAAATCCGGACAGCAGCTCCTTTCGCATCACGCGAAACCAATCGCGCAACCGCACTTCGCCGACGGCCATTGCGCGGATGATGAGCGTTGTTGCCTGCGAGCCGGAGTTGCCGCCGCTGGAGATGATTAGCGGCAAAAAAAGCGAAAGCACCGTGGCTTTTGCAACCAAACCTTCGTAGTTTGTCATCGCAGTCGTGGTTAACGTTTCGCCGACGAAAAGCAGCACGAGCCACGTCGCCCGTTTTTTCACCATGCGCCAAAGCGAGATTGTGGTGTAGGGCTCGTCAAGTGCTTCGAGACCGCCCAATTTCTGGATTTCCTCGGTCGCTTTTTCTTCTGCGATGTCGAGCACGTCGTCGATGGTGACGATCCCGACGAGCCGTCCGTCCGAGTCGACGACCGGCAAAGTCGTGCGGTCGTATTTCTTAAAAATGGCGACCGCGTCACGCTCGAGATCGGTGACTTTTAACGCGATGAATTCCTCGTCTCGAAGGTCGCGCACTCTCGCCTTGAGCGGCTTCAGCAGGAACTCGCGGATGCGCACGTCGTCGATCAAATTCCCGCGGTCGTCCACGACATAAATCACGTTGAGCGTCTCGCTGTCGTTGCCGAATTCGCGGATGTGCGCGAGCACTTCCTGCACCGTCCAGTCGTCATGCACCGCGACGAAATCGGGCGTCATCAAGCGGCCGATGCTTCCCTCCGGATAGTTCAGCAGCGACTGCGCGATGGCGCGTTCGCCGGGCGAAAGGTCGCGCAGCAGTTGTGTGACTACATTTGACGGAAGTTCCTCAAGCAGCGCAGTCCGATCATCCGCGGACATCTGGTTGAGGATTTTCGCCGTCTCCTCGAGGCCCATCGCGTGCAGCAGGTTCTTTTGCTGGTCGATGCGCAGATATTCAAACGTGTCCGTCGCCGTTTGATGCGGCAGCAGGCGAAAGACGATGACCTGCTCGTTTTCCGGCAGCTCTGAAATCAGCTCGGCGAGATCGGCCGGCGGCCAGTCGGCGAAAACTTCGCGCAAGGCGACAAAGTTCTTGGTCTCGATGAGTTCCTTGATTTCAGGTTCGAAGAGATTGCCGAACATGTTGGGTTTCTTGCCGGGGCGGGCGGTAGAAAGCCACACAAAAATTTCGCGGCGGGAAGCACTTCCGCTGCGAGTCGCGCGGATTAGTTTGCGCCGGCCGCGTGCAGTTCGTCGGCGCTGAAAAAGTTGCACTTTTTCACCAGCTCCTGCCCGCGCTGGCTGAGCATGAAATCGATCACAACTTTCACGTTGAGAGTCGGCCGGTCATTGACCACGAGATAGAGCGGCTGCGTCATCGCGTATTTTTTCGTGGCAACATTTTTCACCGACGCGTCGATCGCCGCGCCATTCTCGGATAGCGCGAGTGCGAAACTTTTTTTGCCATCGACCGCGCGCGCGTCGATCAGCGTGATCGCGCCCGGCTGCGAGCTCAAAATTTGCAGCGCCTCGGCGTCGTCGGCCACGGTCGGGAAATGCGCGGCCGGCAGGCGGCTGGTGTCCGTGGAAATCCATGCGGTGAAAATTTTCCACGCGCTTTGTTCTTCGACCGGATCGTAAAACGCGATTTTCTCGTCGGGCCCGCCGAGTTGGCGCCAGTTTTTTGTGGTGGCAAAATAGATCCCGCGCGCATCGGTCCTGGTGATTTGATGCACGCCGTGTTCCCAGACGTCGGCCGAGACGCCGAACGCGACGACCTGCTCGCCGAGGTAATATTCCGTGAAAGCGACATCGGGATAATCCGAGCGCTCGGTGCCGGAGATCGCGTGGGTCGTCATGGCGATTTGAGCGACGCCGTTGCCGAGCGCCGCGATGCCGGCCGCGCCGCCACCCTCGGTGGTGATATCGATTTTCAGACTTTTTTCCTTTTGAAGGATTTCCGCGGCTTCGCTCATCACGGTGTTGACGACGGGCGAGCCTGCGATTTTCACCTGCGCTTGCGCGGCCGATGCCAGCAGCGCGAGAAACGCGGCGCCGATTGCGAGCCCACGTGCCGTGCGTGATTTGGGGAGAACGGCGGGCGCTGATTTGTTCATTCGGCGCGAAAGCTAAAGAGCGCGGTCGCAAAAGCAAGGCCGGCGCGGCGGATTCGCCGTGCCGGGGGGCGGGTTCGCCGAACGGCTGAAAGGAGTAGCCGAATCGCTGGAGGGATTAGGCGGATTACTGGAAGGAGCGATCGAATGGCTGGAGGGAGCGATCGAATGGCTGGAAGGAGCCATCGAATGGCTGGAGGGAGTGATTGAATGGCTGGAGGGAGCAAGCGAATGGCTGGAGGGAGTAGCCGCACGACCGGAACAGCTTGCGGACACTACTTTACGCAGCAATTCCGGCGCAGGCGCCCCTTTTGTTCTCCTATTTAAAGGAGACCTGGCGCCGCCAGCCACGTCCGCGCGATCAACATGTGGCCGCTGCTCGACGGATGCACCCCATCGGGCGCCCAATCGATGTCCGCCCGCTCGCGCCGCGCATCTTCAAAGGCCGCGTGCAGCGGGACGACGAGGATGCCGGGATGTTTCACGGCGATGGCGCGGACGGCGAAAATGTAGGGCTGGAGCTTTTCCGTGCCCTCGAACGGTTGCGGCGGCCAGATGACGCTCGGCTCGCACAGGATGATCTGGCAGGCGGGCAGCAGCACGCGCGTTTGCGTGACGAGGTCGTCATAGACGCGTGTGAAACGCTCGAGATCGACGCCCTCGTTTTTGCCGCCGAGGTTGTGCCAGACGTCGTTGATGCCGATTTTGATGGAAAGAATGTCGGGCGAATGGTCGAGCACGTCGCGCTGCCAGCGGTCGGCGAGGTTGGTGACGCGATCGCCGCTGATGCCGGTGTTGACGACGTCGGGCGCGGAGGCGGGATTTTTTGCGCGCAAATAGTCGCGCACGATCCGCACAAAGCCGTGGCCGACTTTTTCGGGATCTTCGCGACGGCCGCAGTCGGTGATGCTGTCGCCGATGAAGAGAAGCTTGGTGGTGGCAGTGAGGTTCACGATTTTTCTGTAAAAACTTTAACGCGCGGAGCGTGACGGTTGCGCCTCTTTTTTGCCAACTCCAATCCTCAGGATTCCCCCTAAATGGCGTAAAAGTTACTGCCACTCGCGACCGCCTTGCCTGCCAACCGCGTTCCTTTTTTGCATATGAAAACCAAAACAATCCTCAGCGCACTGGCCGCACTCTCTCTCGGAGCGGGCGTGGCAGTCGCACAGACAAATACACAGACAGACGGAGGCGCGGCCTCCACGACGGGAACGACCGGAGCTGGAATTGACACTCCGAGCGGCTCGCCGTCGCCCGGCGGTTCCTCCGGTTCCTCCGGCTCGAGCCACAAAGGCCACGGGAAACATCATCATAAATCGGAGGCGAGTCCGAGCGCCTCGATGAGCGGCGGCGGCACGGCGGGAGCCGGCGCGACTGACTCCGGCGCGAGTGGCTCCAATGCCACGAGCACTGGCACCAGCGACACGGGCACTGGCACCGGCACAAACGCCGGCGCAGGCGCGAAGTAACCGCATTTAATCCAGTCGAATCACCGGCTGTCGAAACAGCGCCCGCGTCGAAAGGCTCGGGCGCTTTTCTTTTCCTCCACGAGCGCGCGGAGCTCTTCGCGATGCGCGAACTAATGTGTGGCAGACCCGCGCATTTTGCGCTTCATTGCGCGTTCCCCGACGAAAGCCGGGGCAGCTTTTATGGTCAACTGGCTCTTAAAGAAAATCGTCGGCTCGAAAAACACGAGCGAGATCAAGCGCATGCGCCCGCTCGTGGAGCAGATCAACGCGCTCGAGGTGAAATTGCAGGGCGTGAGCGACGACGAACTCCGCGCGAAGACGGCGGCGTGGAAAGCCGAGATTTCTGCAATCGAAAACCCGGACGAGCAGCAGCGGCGGCTCGATGAACTTTTGCCCGAGGCGTTCGCGGTTGTTAAAAATACCGCGCGCAGATTGTGCGGCCGGACGATCAGCATCGTCGATCATCCGATGACCTGGAATATGGTGCACTTTGACGTGCAGCTCATCGGCGGGATGGTTTTGCACAAAGGCCGAATCGCGGAGATGGCGACGGGCGAAGGCAAAACCCTCGTGGCGACTTTGCCGCTCTATTTAAATGCGCTCGCCGGCCGCGGTGCGCATCTCGTGACGGTGAATGATTACCTCGCGCGCCGCGATGCGGAGTGGATGGGGACGCTGTTCAATTTTCTCGGGCTGACCGTCGGCATCATCCAGCACGATCAGCCGCCGGATGTGCGGCGGGCGCAGTATTATTGCGACATCACCTACGGCACGAACTCGGAGTTCGGCTTCGATTACCTGCGCGACAACGGAATGGCGACGACGAAGGAACAGCAGGTGCAGCGCGGCTACTATTTCGCCATCGTCGATGAAGTCGATTCGATCCTGATCGACGAGGCGCGCACGCCTTTGATCATCAGCGGCCCGGCGACGGTCTCAACGCATCAATACGACAAATTCAAGCCGCTGGTCGAACAACTCGTCCGCAAACAGACGATGCTTTGCAACCGGCTCGCGAGCGAGGCCGACGAGTTATTTAAACAAGGGAAAAGTCAGGAAGCGGGCGTGCTGATGTTCAAGGTCAAGCTTGGCCAGCCGCGCAACAAACAATTTTTGCGCTCGATGGAAGATGCGGAAAAGCGGCGCGCAATCGACAAAGCGGAGCTCTCGTTTTATTCCGACGCGCAAAAAGAGGAGCTTTTCAAACTGAAGGAAGAGCTCTTTTTCACCATCGACGAGCGCGCGCACGAAGCCGATCTCAGCGAGCAGGGACGCGAGTTTTTAAACCCGGACGAACCGGATGCGTTCGTGCTGCCGGACTTGATGACGCAGTTCGCGGACATCGACAACGCGCCGCTGACCGACGCGCAAAAGGCCGAGGAAAAAGCGAAGCGGCAGGCTTACATGGATCACCAGAGCGAGCGCATTCACAACATCTCGCAACTGCTGCGCGCGTATTGCCTTTTCGAAAAAGATGTCCAATACGTCGTCGAGGAAAACAAGGTGATGATCGTGGACGAATACACCGGTCGCAAAATGCCGGGACGCCGCTGGAGCGACGGATTACACCAGGCGGTCGAGGCGAAGGAAGGCGTGCAGATCGACCGCGAAACGCAGACGCTGGCGACGATCACGATCCAGAATTATTTTCGGCTCTATTATAAATTGGCGGGCATGACCGGCACCGCGGAGACCGAGGCGAACGAGTTTCACGACATTTACAAACTCGATGTGAACGTGATCCCGACGAACCGGCCGGTCGCGCGCAAAGACGCGAACGATTTGATTTTCAAAACGCGGCGCGAAAAGTTCAACGCGGTCGTCAACGAGTTGAAAGTCGCGCACGCGAAAGGACAGCCGGTGCTCGTCGGCACGGTCAGCGTCGAGTCGAGCGAACTGGTTTCGCGGATGCTCAAGCGCGAAAAAATTCCGCACAACGTCCTCAACGCGAAATACCACATGCAGGAGGCCGACATCGTCGCGCGCGCCGGCCAGCCGGGCACGGTGACGATTTCGACGAACATGGCGGGACGCGGCACCGACATCAAACTCGGGCAAGGCGTCTCGGAAGTCGGCGGACTTTACGTCATCGGCACGGAGCGGCACGAGTCGCGCCGCATCGACCGGCAGTTGCGCGGACGCTGCGCGCGGCAGGGCGATCCGGGCACGTCAAAATTTTACGTCTCGTTTGAAGATGATCTCATGCGCAACTTCGGCGCTGCCGATCGCATGACGAAAATCATGGAGCGCTTTGGCATGAAGGAAGGCGAGGAGCTCGAGCATCCGTGGCTGAACAAAAGTGTCGAGACCGCGCAGAAGCGCGTCGAGCAGCGGAATTATTTGATGCGCAAACGGACGCTCGAGTTTGACGACGTGATGAACAAGCAGCGCGAAGTCGTTTACGGGTATCGCAACGAAGCGATCGAGAGCGACGATCCGCGGAAGATGATTTTTGAGGTCATCGATGAAGCGGTTCCAAACAAAGTGCAGGAATATCTCGCTGCCGATGAAGAGGCCGGCCCGAACTACAGCGGTTTGCTGAATTGGGTGAACATGACTTTCCCGCTCGGCCTCACCGCGGAAAAGGCCGAGTTTGAAAAAAAGACGGTCGAGGAAACGACGGAGTTTCTGGTGAACCGGATCAAAAAATCTTACGAGCTGAAGTGCCAGCACGAGATGAGCGATGCGGTCAAAAGTCTGGAGCGCTACATTATTTTAAACGCGATCGACCGGCTCTGGCAGGAGCATCTTTACGCGATGGATTCGCTGCGCGAGGCAGTTTATTTGCGTGCCTACGGCCAACAGGATCCGCTGGTGGAATACAAGAACGAGGCTTACGAAATGTTCGTCGAGCTGATGTTGAACATCAAAAATGAAGTGTTAAACAACCTTTTCCGAAGCACTTCCAATCTGTTGGCTTTCGAACAATTCCTGCTCAAGCTACCGCAGCATTTGCTCAGCGCGGACAACCCCGCCCCGGCAGGCCAGAACATGGGATTAAAAGTCCAAGGTTCGCCGGGCTCGGAAGAGCAGGGCGCCGCGAGCGTCGAGCTGTCGCAGATCCGCCGCGAGCTGCCGAAGATCGGGCGCAACGATCCGTGTCCGTGCGGGAGCGGGAGAAAGTTCAAGAGCTGCTGCGGCCGCACCGCGTAGCGCGCGTTTGATTTTTTAACGCGCCCTAGCAAAGACGCATTGCACCTGCGTCAAACACTTTTGCTTGCCGTGGAACAATTTCCGCCTAGATTCTGCGGCGTTGGACGCGGGTGCCCTCACTCGGTTTTCCTCGGTTTCTCATGAAGATGTTGATGTTGTCGATCATGTGTCCAGTGCGGAACGTGTTGCTGGCCATGCGGCGAATCTTCGCGACCATGGCACAGCTGAAAAATCGGATCGAACTGCGGCTGCGTCCAACTTTCACCGGCGAAGTTTTCCATGCCCGGTCGGGGCCGCGATTCGCGATCCCGATTCCGCGATGGAGCTGTGCAAACGCACGCTACGCCATTCACGCAACTCTACTTGGAACCAATCATGAGAACTCAAGACCGACGATCGGGCCACCACCACTCTTCGCGTGGCGGCTCGCGTCAACGCAGCAGCAGCGGCGGCCGCTCCAGCAGGCCAGCGCCGCGTCCCGTTAAGTTAACTTTCTGGCAAAAGGTCGCAGCCTTTTTCACTGGAAAAAAATCCGGAACAGCTCCAGCCGAGAACAGCAACCGGAGCGAGCGCCGGCCGCGTGGAGATCGCTTCGAGCGCGACCAATCGCGTCAAAGTCGCAAGCCGGAATTGATCGAGGTGAGCTCACCGAAACTCTACGTCGGCAACCTTTCGTTCGACGCGACGGAGAGCGACCTGTTCGACCTCTTCAACGGGGTCGGCAGTGTGCAAAACGCGGAAGTCGTGAGCCATAAATACACGCAAAAATCGAAAGGCTTTGCCTTTGTCATCATGGCGAGCATCGATGAAGCGAAGCGCGCGGTCGTGGAATTGCACGACAAAGAATTCATGGGCCGCAAGCTCGTGGTGAGCGGCGCGAAGACCAGCGACGCGCGCGGCAGCTCGAACGGACACGACGAGTAAAACGCGTTTTCGTCTGCTTTAGAAAAGACTCACCGTTTGCGCGGTGAGTCTTTTTTTTTCGCGTCGGAATCAATTTTTCAAACGCGCCCGCGCAGCAAATTATTTGAGGATAAATACCGCCTTGACGTTTTAGCGGCAATTCCCCATCTATGTCGCCGATTTTCCGCCGAGCTAGCATTCAAGCGGGTTCGCGATTTTTTTGCATATGAAAAACACCCTTCATTTTATTGCGCGGAGATGCCCCGTCTCCTGCCTGCTGGCTTTGATTTGGCTGCTGCTGCCGACGTTTGCGATGCATGCGCAAGTTCCCGCGCCCGACCTGATCGTGAAACAAATCACGATTCAATACGCCGGGCCGGAAACGATCAGCCGTGAGCGGATTTTGGCAAACATGCGGACGAAAGTCGGCAAGCCGTATTCCGAGCAGGCCGTCGAAGAAGATGTGCGAAATCTTTACGCGACGGGGCAGGTGACGAACGTCCGCATTTTTGGCGAACCGCAGACCGACGGCGTCAAAGTCGTGGTCGTCGTGCAATCAAAAGCAACGGTCGGAAGCGTGCACATCGAAGGCGCGACGCAGATCAAACCGAGCACTCTAGTCAAATCGCTCGCGACAAAGGCGGGCACAACGTTGAGCGAAGCAACGGTGGAAGCCGATCGGCAAAAAATTCTCGACACCTACTCGAGCCACAATTTTACGGAGACGCAGGTCACGGAAAAAACGAACATGGATGAGGCGACGGGCAAAGCGGATGTTTTCTTCACCGTGATCGAAGGCGGCAAAACGGACATCCGCGCGATTCATTTCGAGGGGAATACGAAATTCACGGCAAAGCAGCTGCGCAAGGTCATCAAAACGAAGACCAAAAATTTGCTCTCATTCGTCACGAAGGCTGGTCGTTACAATACGGAGCAGATTGAATCAGACCAGCAGGCGCTGCGCGAATTTTACCAAAATCACGGCTACGTCGACGTTAAAATCGGCGACGTCCGCGTCGATCGCACAGGCAAAAACGTGACGCTCACGATTCCGATTACGGAAGGAATTCAATATCATGTCGGCAGCGTCGCAGTGACGGGCGCGCAGGTTTTCCCGACCGACGAAGTGATGCAGCACGTCAAGACGAAGACTGGAAATGTATTTTCGCCCGCGGATTTGCGCGCGGATTCCAAGGCGATTGGCGACCTTTACGGCGCACGCGGTTACATTGATCTGCAGGTGAATGCGGATACGTCGACCGGCGGGCCGGCCGTGATCAACGTCGATTACAAAATCGATGAGGGAAATCAGTCTTACGTCGAGCGCATCAACATTTCCGGCAACACACGCACGAAGGACAAGGTCATTCGCCGCGAGCTCGCTGTCTCGCCGGGCGATGTGTATGACAGCGTGCGCGTCGACGCGAGCAAGCAGCGCCTGCAAAACCTGAATTACTTTTCGCGCATCGACACGTATCCGTCGGACACGCTCGTGCCCGGTCGGAAAGATCTAAACGTGCTCGTGGAGGAAAAGCGCACCGGCTCTTTCAACTTTGGCGCCGGCTTTTCAACCATCGACAGCTTGCTCGGTTTCGTCGAAGTGCAGCAGTCGAATTTCGACCTTTTCAAATGGCCCGACTTTACCGGCGGCGGCCAGCGTTTCCGCGCGCGCGTTCAATACGGCACGCAGCGCAAAGACTTTTTGCTTTCGCTCACCGAGCCATGGTTTCTCGACTATCAAGTCGCAGTCGGCGGCGAACTTTTCTACAACGAAGCGCAGTTCATTTCGACTGTTTACAACCAAAAAAATTACGGCTTTGACCTGAATGCACGCAAGGCGCTGACGCCGGACATCTCGGTGCGGCTCGATTATCGGCTCGAGGAGATCGATATCTTTGACGTCTCCAGTGATGTCTCGGATACCATCCGCCAAGATGAGGGCAACCATTTGAAAAGTTCGATCACGACCGGGATCACCTATGACACGCGCGACAGCGTGTTCCTCACGCGGCGCGGCCGGAAGATCGATCTTTCCGCATACGTCGCCGGCGGTCCGCTCGGCGGGAATGACGATATTTACGGCTTTGATTTGAGCGGAAGCCAATATTTTCCGCTGCCGTGGGACACGATCTTTCTCATCAATGGCGAAGTCGCGACGGTCTCATCATGGGCTGGCGGCGACCACGTGCCGATTTTTGACCGGCTTTATCTCGGCGGTGCGAATAATTTGCGCGGCTTCAAATATCGCTATGCGGGTCCGAAGGATGAAAACGGCCAGCCGATCGGCGGAAACACGCTCGCACGGCTGACGTTTGAATACACGTTCCCGATCGTCGACCGCGTGCGCGGCGCTGTTTTCAATGACACCGGCTTCGTAAACCGCGGCACCTATCAGCCGACCCTCAACAACCTTGACTCCGACGTCGGCATCGGCCTGCGGCTTGATTTGCCGATCGGCCCGGTGCGTCTCGACTATGGCATTCCCGTGACTTCAAGCCACGGGGGCAGTCACGGCGGCAAATTCAACTTCACGATTGGCTACCAATTTTGAACGAAAATTTCTGGACGCAGTCTCACCGTCTCCTAGAATCACCAATCCAATTTATGAAAAAATTCACTATTCCGGTTCTTGTGACCGTTGCCTTTCTCACCAGCGCTCTCTCTGCTCATGCGCAATCGAAAATCGGCACCGTGGACATGAACAAAATCTTCTCGTCCTATTATAAAACCAAGGACGCCGAGTCTCGCATCAATGAAGCGCGCGCCGCTGCGAAGAAAGAGCTCGACGACCGGATGGAGAATTACAAAAAAAATCTCGACGCCATCAATAAGCTCAATGACGACATCAACAACGCGGCGTTGAGCAAGGACAAGAAAGAGGAGAGCTCGAAAAAACGCGACGACATGATCGCGGAAACGAAAAACCTCGAGCGCGAGATCGGTGAGTTCCGCACCACGCGCGAGAAGCAGCTTCAAGAACAAGCTGTCCGGATGCGCAATGGCATCGTCGATGAAATCACGAAGCTGGTCCAGGCCGAGGTCAAGAGCAACAACTACGAGCTTGTGCTCGACAAATCAGGCTCCAGCCTGAACGGCGTTCCGATCGTGCTTTTCTCGCGAGAAGAAGATGACTTCAGCGACAAAATCATCACGCAACTCAACAAGACGAAACCGAAAGATACGGGCGCTCCGGCTCCGAAATCCTAAACCGCCAGAAACCGATTTAGCCAAGTCCGTTGCTCCAAAAGGGGCAGCGGACTTTTGCTTTTCCGGAACTGTTGCCACGCACTTTCAAATCCGTCATTGTTCGTGCCGAATTTTCAGCAGCCCTATGAAAGCGACCATCGATGAAATTGCGAAGCTCGTGCGCGGACAGGTAAGTGGCGGCCCCGGCGAGAGCCTCATTACTGGCGCCGCTTCGATCGCCGACGCCGTGGAAGGCCAGCTCACTTTTTTTGGGAACTCGCGGTATTTGCCGGCGCTGAAAAGTTGCCGCGCGACTGCTGTGCTCGTGCCTCTCGATTTTTCCGAGGAAATTCCTCCCACGCAGATTCGCGTTGAAAATCCTTCGCTCGCCTTCGCGCAAATTTTGGAAAAGTTCGCGGCCGCTCCTGCTGTTTACGAGCCGGGCGTCCATGCAACGGCAGTGCTCGGCGAAAATGTGGTGATCGAGGAAGGCGTCTCAATCCAGCCCTACGCGGTCATCGAAAGCGGCGTCCGAATCGGCGCGCGAACGGTCATCGGCGCGCACTGTTTCATCGGCCAGCACGCTTCCATCGGAGCGGATTGCAAAATCTTTCCGCACGTCACGATCCGCGAGCGATCGCTGCTCGGCGATCGCGTCGCGATTCATAGCGGCACCGTCATCGGAAGCGACGGATTCGGCTACGAGTTTTCGCAAGGTCGTCACGTTAAAATCCCCCAAATCGGGATTGTTCAGATCGATGAAGACGTAGAAATCGGAGCAAATGTCACCATTGATCGAGCGCGTTTCGGGCGCACCTGGATTCAAACCGGCACCAAAATCGACAATCTCGTGCAGATCGCGCACAACGTCACCATCGGGAAACATAGCATCATCGTCTCGCAAGTCGGCATCTCCGGCAGCTCGCGTCTGGGCGATTATGTCACACTAGCAGGTCAAGTCGGATTGGTTGGACACATCCAGGTGGGGGACCGAGCAATCGTTGGTGCCAAGAGTGGAGTGAGTAAGAATGTCCCAGCCGGCGAGCATTGGTTTGGGATTCCGGCGCTGGAGCACGGAGAGTTCAAGCAGCGGTTTGCCTATGTGAATCGCCTGGAGAAATTGGTCGCGCGCGTGAAAAAACTCGAGGAGCTTTTGGAAGCACAGTCAAAACTTTGACTCGAGAAACTTAGGCTTGTCCGGAGCCGGCCCGCGATTAAATTCATGAAATCGCGATGCGTAGCAAGGAAAAGCCCACTCGCAAGAAAGCCACGTCGGCGAAAAGCCGCAAACGGTTGATGGCGCATCCGCGTCTGCCGATGCAGCGTCAGCTTCCGTTTGCGCATGAGGGCCGCTATTTCGACCTCAAGGAAATTTTCGCGAAGCTGAATGCGAAATATTTCCGGAAATCTCTTCGCGGTTACACGATCACCTGGGGGCGCAAACGCAAGGAGCGGCCGCGCGAATATTTCATCTTTGGTTCGATCCAGGAGCAGGACAAAGTTATTCGCATCCATCCGCTGCTCGACGCGCGTTTCGTGCCGCGCTGGTTTTTGGAATACGTGATTTACCACGAGATGCTGCATTCCGTGGTGCCGGACGAATATGACCGGAAGCGCCGCCGACGGATTGTGCACACGGAAAAGTTTCGGGATCGCGAGCAGCGTTATCCGTGGTATCGCCGCGCTCGGAAGTGGGAAGAGGAAAATCTCGCGCGCTTTTTGCAATAGCTCCGCAAAGTTTTACGGTGCCGGTTTGCAGTTTCGCTTTGCCAAAAAGAAATTCCGCAGCAGATATCGGCATTCATCCATTCGCACACCGGACGTGATTTCGCAGCGGTGGTTCAGCGACGGATGTTGCAGGATGTTTAACAATCCGCCGGCACCACCGCCGCGTTCATCAGGCGCGCCAAAAATGACACGCCGCACGCGTGCATGCACGAGAGCTCCGGCGCACATCGGGCACGGTTCTTTTGTAACATAGAGATCGCAATCATTCAGCCGCCAGTCGCCGATGACGCTGGCCGCTTGCGTGATTGCAAGGATCTCCGCGTGCGCCGTCGCATCTTTGAGCGTCTCGACCTGATTGCACGAGCGCGCGATGATTTCGCCTTGAAAGATGACGACCGCGCCAACTGGAACCTCATCCTGGCGTGCGGCTTTGTGCGCCTGCCGCAGCGCTTCGCCCATGAAATATTGGTCGCTGCCGAGGTCAATTATTTCGTCCATCGCGGAAAAAGTTTGCGTCGGGCGCGGTTTGAGTTATGAAACAGGGCTCTCAATTTTTTACCCGAAGCCGCAGACCATGAACATCATCGACACCATCGAAAAGGAACAATTTAAAAAAGAAGTCGCGACCTTCAAAGTCGGCGACAGCGTCCGCGTTCACACCCGCGTGGTCGAAGGCGACAAGGAGCGCATCCAGATTTTCACCGGCATCGTCATCGGTCGCAAAGGCATCGGCATCAATGCGAGCTTCACGGTGCGCCGCATTTCCTACGGCGAAGGCGTCGAGCGCGTATTCCCGCTGCACTCGCCGCGCGTGGCGAAGATCGAGGTGGAAACGGCGGGCACAGCTCGCCGAGCAAAGTTGAATTACCTGCGCGGCCGCAAGGGCAAACAGGCGATGGCCGTTCGCGAGTAGTTGCCGCTTTTTTTAACCGCGCGATTTTCCCGCCATGCGCTGCACTCTCAAGCACGAGCGCGCGCTGCGCAAAACGGGAGTCGAAATCATCGCGGGCATTGACGAAGCGGGACGCGGACCGCTGGCTGGCCCGGTCGTCGCGGCGGCGGTGATCCTGCCGGAAAAGTTTCGGCACAAAACGCTGAACGATTCCAAAAAACTTCGCGCGGAAGTTCGCGCAGAAATTTACGCAGAACTGACGGAGCGTCCGGATATTGTCTGGGCCGTCTGCGTGATCGAATGCGAGGAAATCGACCGCTGTAATATTTTGCGCGCGACGCATCGCGCGATGCGTGAGGCCGTGACGGCATTGCAGGCTGCGCCTCATCACGTGCTCATCGACGGTCTGCCCGTGCGGCCTTTTCCATATCCGCACACCGCGATTGTCGACGGCGATGCGAAAAGTTTGTCGATCGCCGCCGCGAGCGTCATCGCGAAAGTGACGCGCGACCGAATCATGGTGAGGATGGAAGCGCTGTATCCCGACTATGGTTTTGCGCGGCACAAAGGCTACGCGACCGAGATGCATCTCGAACGACTGCAAACCCATGGCCCTTGCCCGATCCATCGCAAAACTTTTCTCCCGGTCGCTCAGCGCCTTGACGGTCTCAGCTGAAGACCCGCGGCACGCGCTCGGCAGATTTGGCGAAAAGATTGCCGCGCGTTTCTTGCGACGGCAGCGCTATAAAATTCTCTTCCGAAACTTCCGCGCGAACCGCGGCGGCGAAGTCGATCTCGTCTGCCGCGAGGGTGACGTGCTCGTGTTCGTGGAAGTAAAAACGCGAAGCAGTGAATTGTTCGGACGTCCGGCCGAGGCCGTGAATCGCGAGAAACAGGAGCTAATCTCGCGCGGTGCGCTGGCGTGGCTGCGGATGCTGGATCGCCCGGACGTCCTGTTCCGTTTCGACATCGTCGAGATCGTGATGACGAAAAATAAGCCGGCCTTCACTTTGATCCGCGACGCGTTTCAGCTCAGCGATCGCCATCTTTATTGAGCGGCTTTTGCGTTGGCAGCGCGCGCAGTTGCGCGGTAGCCTCGAGACGTCATGCCGAAGAACGCGTTGCTGGTCTGGGGCGGATGGGAAGGCCACGAGCCGAAAAAATGCGCGGAACTTTTCGCCGGGTTTTTGCGCGACAGCGGTTTTGAAGTCGAGCTTTCCGATACGCTCGACGTTTATCTTGATGAAGAAAAAATGCGCGCCCTCAGCTTGATCGTGCCGATCTGGACGATGGGCTCAATCAGCACCGAACAACTACACGGGCTGATCAATGCGGTGCAAAGCGGCGTCGGCCTCGCTGGCTGGCACGGCGGCATGTGTGACTCCTTTCGCAGCGCAACCGAATATCATTTTTTGACCGGCGGCCAATGGGTCGCGCATCCTGGCGACATCATCGACTACGGCGTGAACATCACCAATCACGCCGATCCGATCACGGCTGGAGTCAGCGATTTTACGGTCCACTCCGAGCAATATTACATGCACGTCGATCCGGCGAACGAAGTGCTCGCAACGACAACTTTTACCGGCGCGGGAGGCAGCGTGCCGTGGATCGCCGGCGCCGTCATGCCCGTGGTCTGGAAACGCAAATGGGGCGCGGGCCGCATCTTTTATTCGTCGCTCGGGCACGTCGTCAAAGACTTCGATGTGCCCGAAGTGCGCACGCTCATGCAGCGCGGGATGCTGTGGGCGAGTCGCTGAATCAGTGCTTTTGAAAAGCGACCGTGGACGGTTCCGGAAGAGTTAGTGCGGGCTTGCTCATGTTTCGCCAGCGCAGCGGCGCGTTGGAATTTTTGCTGGTTCATCCTGGAGGACCGTTCTTCGCGCGCAAAGACCTCGGCGTTTGGACGATTCCGAAAGGCGAGGCGATGCCGGAGGAAAATCTGCTCGAGCGCGCAAAGATCGAGTTCGCGGAGGAACTTGGCGTGGAGGCGGCGGGTAAATTTTTCTGGCTCGGTTCAATCAAGCAAAAAGGCGGGAAGACCGTGCATTCATGGGCCTTCGCGGGCGATTTCGCGGGCCCGCCGCGCAGCAATACCTTCGAGATGGAATGGCCGCCACGGTCCGGTCGTCGTCAAATTTTTCCCGAGATCGATCGCGCTGAATTTTTCCCGCTCGATGTTGCGTGCGAAAAAATCAATCCGGCGCAACGGCCGTTCCTCGACCGTGTGGTCGAGCACCTCGCGTAGTCGCATCGTCACTTGCACGCCGCGAAATTGTTTGCTTCTATCTGCGCCTTATGTCTACCGAAGCCGCCGTCGCTACGCCATACTCGCGCAAAAATCCATTCCCGGCGCCGATGGCCGTCAATCGCCGGCTCACGGGCGACGGCTCGGAAAAAGATACGCGGCATTTTGAACTTTCACTTGCCGGTTCTGGCGTGAAATACGAGGTCGGTGATTCGCTCGGCGTCTTCGCGAAAAACGATCCCCAGCTGGTCGATGAAATCATCCACGCCCTCCACGCGAGCGGCGATGAAATCGTCGCCGGATGCGATGGCGGGCAAAAGCCGCTGCGCGAGGCGCTGATCACCGATTACCAAATCACGCAGCCGTCGAAGCAATTCATCCAGCACCTCGCGGAGCAGGGCGGCGAGGCCACCCCGCTGCTGCGCGAGCTGATGGATCCGATCCGCAAAGGCGATCTCGAGGAATATTTGTGGGGCATGGAATACATCGACTTTCTCGTCGATCATCCGTCGATTCATTTCACTCCGGAAACTTTTGTAAAACTTTTGCGCAAACTCCAACCGCGCCTTTACTCCATCGCCTCCAGTCAGAAAGTGCATGACGAAGCAGTGCATTTGACCATCGCTGTGGTGCGCTACGAATCGCACGGCCGCGCGCGCAAAGGCGTCGCCTCGACCTACCTCGCGGAGCGCGTCGGAGATCAGGATCGCGTATCAGTTTTCGTGCACACCGCAAAAGGTTTTCGTCCGCCGGAAGATGGCAACACGCCGATCATCATGATCGGGCCGGGCACTGGCATCGCGCCGTTCCGCGCTTATTTGCAGGAGCGAAAGGCGACGGGCGCGGCTGGAAAAAATTGGCTTTTCTTCGGCGAGCAGCGCGAGAAAAGCGATTTTCTTTACCGCGACGAATTTCAGCAGTTGCAGGCCGACGGTGTGCTCACCCGGTTCGACACCGCATTCTCACGCGACCAGCCGCACAAAGTTTACGTGCAGAATCGAATGCTGGAAAATGCCGCGGAAATCTGGAAATGGATTGATGCTGAAGGCGCGCAGATCTTTGTGTGCGGCGACGCGATGCGCATGGCGAAAGACGTGGACGCCGCGCTGCATAAAATCATCGCGACCGAGGGCGGCAAAAATCCCGAGGAAGCGGCGCAATATGTCGAGGAATTGAAAAAGGCGAAGCGCTACAAGCGCGACGTTTACTAAAAAAGCGACGGCTGCTCGCTCGGCGCTGGCGCGATAAATGCCGCGAACTTTTTCACGAGGTCGTTCAATTTGGCGACGTAGTATTCGACGTTTTCATCGCGCGCGTCCGCGCTCCACGCGCTCGCGAGCTTCGCGTTT
This sequence comes from uncultured Verrucomicrobiae bacterium, assembly GCA_963836755.1. Taxonomy (GTDB): domain Bacteria; phylum Verrucomicrobiota; class Verrucomicrobiia; order Chthoniobacterales; family Chthoniobacteraceae; genus JAJPJG01. The sequence goes on from CAWIKF010000002.1 coordinate 1,410,001, forward strand.
TCGTAGGCCGAGACATTTTTTTTCGTCCCGGTGATGTAGTAGCTGACTTGATCGCCGGGCTGATAGCGATGCGTGCTGGCGAGCGCCAGCTCATAGGCGGCGGCGCGATTGCGGGAACTGCCGGTGATTTTTTTTTGATATTGCACCAGCGAATCCTGGAGCGTGTCCGTCTTCATCAGCCAGTCGATCGTCCATGCGCGGCTGCGAATTTTGTTCTCAAAATCAGCATGTAACTTTGCCACGTCGGCGGCTTTTTCCTGCATCAGCAAACGAATCATTTGCTCGAGAAAAACGCGCTGAAATTTTTCGAGTCCACGCGATTTCAATGCTCCTCCGCGCAGCGTCATTTCCCCATCGCCCGCCAGCAGCGCATAATTTTTCGCCTTGTAGGAAAACATTGCTTCGTAGCGCTCATCGAATTCGATTTCGATTCCACTCGGCAAAATTTCTTCGAGCCCGCGCTGCAAAACTTCCAGTGCATTTTCGCCATTCGGCGGAACGAAATAAATGCCGTCAGTGTCGATCTCGATGACTTGTGCCCCGAGCTCCTGCAAGCGCGCAACCATCTGTTTAAGCAGGTCGCGACCCGTTTGTGTGACGCGGGCGGCGGCTTCAAAATCGGCGAAATGCGCCTGCGCGAAACCGAGATAGCCGTAAAAGGAATTGATCAGGATTTTAAACGTTGTTTGCAGCGCGTTGAAACCGGCGCGCTCGTTGTTGCCGCTCGCGTTGCGCATGGCTGTTTTCGCCTCGAGCCGAAATTTCCGAAGATCGGTGAGCAGGCCGCGAAAAATTTGCAGCCGATCCTGCGCGGGAAAACAATCAAAGCGGAGCATCACGCTCGGGTAAAGCGAAGCGACGTCGCAGTGCCAGACGTTGCGCGCGACGCCGGTGAAAAAAATGTCCGTGTAGCCGCCTTCAAATGCACGCGCTTCGGGCAAATCGGGAATGGAATGTTCGCGTCGGAAGTATTCGCGCAGCAGCAGCGCATCGATCTTCGTCGCGTTTCCGCGCACGACGACGTCCTGGTAATTGTAGGGAAAAATTTTTGCCTGCACGAAATAGCTGGCGCCCAGCATTGAAGCCAGTTCGCGCGTCTGCGCCGCTGCGCCTTTGCCTGCGCAATGGCAATGCGCGGCGACATCGGTGAGCTCAAAACTTTCCAGCGCGCGCGCGCTCACGTCGTAAAATTGCGCGAGCAAAAACGTGTCGACGAAATGCCGGCCGTGCACTTCGAACTTCGGGTAATTGATGGTTTTTTCCGCGATCTGTAGTCGAGACGCGCGGCTCGTGAGCAGGCTTCCATCGCGTCCCCACGAAAGTTTTACTTTTGCATTTTTCGCGCGCGCGACCAGCGACGGAAGAATTTTTTTGAAAAGGTCGTGACCCTCGATGACATCCGGGTCGTGCTCGCGGATCAAGGTGCAGAGCCGTGCCGCGGCATTGTGCTCAATGACTTCTTCAAAACCGGAGCCGTCGGCGACGATGAGCGTGCCGCCTTCAATGGCGAGTTGCATACGCCTGAGTTCGGCAAATTCCATTCCCTTGAAAAGCGTCATTCCGCTCGCGAGCAAAAATTGCTGAATCGGATCGCTCAGCGCAAAAGTTTTGACGCCACCGCCTTTGAAACCGATGCGCAGTTTTGTAAAGGCGCCCCAGCTTTCGCATTCGATGAGGTATCGCAGCGGCAGATCGCCGCTGAGCTGTCGCGTGGTGACGCCCGGCGCTTCGACTGGAGAATTGGCCCACACGAATGGGCGCAAAGTTTCGCGACGCGTCGCGGTCGTCGCATCCGAGGAGCGGATCAGCAGATCGATGCCGCTTTCGCCATCGAATTCCGCGGCGATGATTCGCTCGGTGGGATCATGGCCGAAGAGCGTTTTGTTTTCCTCGAATGCCATCGCGCAGAATATCGAATGAGGCCGCACGGCTGACTAGGGGAAATGCGCGCAAAGATTTCACGCGCAGCCCAAGACTCAGCGGCGATTTAAACACTGTATGAAAAAACTAATGAAACTGACAGCAGGGTTGATTCTTCTGGCTGGCGTGAGTGCGTGCAGCAATTCGCCGCAGCAGACGACGTCGCCCAGCGGTTCAAATTCCACGACGCATGGCACGGCGAAAAGTGGAATGCCAAGCGGCCCGAACAGCGGGATGTAGCATATCGAGGCAGGCGCGCCTCAGCCGGAATTGCGTTCTCCCCCGACGATTCCGGTTTTCCCGCAGACGGATGTCTGCGACCCGTCGAACAATTTGCAAAAAAAAGCGGCGTCCCGTGAAAGGACGCCGCTTTGATTTTTAATCGTAATTACTCGCCAGCGCCTTCCGCTTTTTCGGAAGATTCGGAGGCTTCAGCTTTTGATTTTTTCGCGCGCGGCTTCTTCTCCTTTGCCGCGGCTTCCGCGGCGGCAGGTGCCTTGCGGGACTTTGCCTTCGAAGGTTTTTCTTCGATCGCTGGCTCGTCGGCAGCGGGCGCGTCTACCCATTCAATGAAGGCCATCGGCGCGGCATCGCTCTTGCGAAAACCGAGCTTGACGATGCGCGTGTAACCGCCCTGGCGCGAGGCAGAGCGGGGCGCGACTTCTGCGAAAAGTTTCTTCACGGCGCCTTCGTTGTGCATGAGGTAGGAAAGCGCGGTGCGGCGCGCGTGCAGCGTATTTTTTTTGCCGAGCGTAATCATTCGCTCCGCAAGCGGGCGCACGGCCTTGGCTTTCGCGAGTGTGGTTTTGATGCGGTTGTGCTCGATCAAGCTCACGATTTGATTCGCGAGCAGCGCGTCGCGATGCGATTGCGAGCGGCCGAGTTTGACGGTTTTATTTTGATGTCGCATGGACGGCGGGTCTCTCGATCACTCGGCGGCAACGACCGGCTGCGCATCGCTGTTTTCAATGATGCTGCCGTCAAATTTCATCCCGAGCGATAGGTTGAGCGCGGTGAGTTTGTCTTTGATTTCGTTCAGCGATTTCTTGCCGAAGTTGCGATACTTCAACATTTCCGCCTCGGACTTTTGCGCGAGCTGGCCGACGGTTGTGATGTTTGCGTTGTTTAAACAGTTTGCTGCACGAACACTGAGCTCGATTTCGTTGACGCTCATCGCAAGCAATTTTTTGAGCTTCTGGTTTTCCTGGCTTTGTGCCTGCGGCGTTTCGTCAAACTGCACCGCGTTTTCATCGTAGCCGTAGAAGGGCTCGAAGTGCCGCTTCAAAATCGACGACGCCTGCACGAGTGCGTCCTGCGGCGTGATGCGGCCATCGGTCCAGATCTCGATTTCGAGCTTGTCGTAATCGGTGCGCTGGCCGACGCGCGTGTTGCCGACGGCATATTTCACGCGAGTCACTGGTGAAAAAATCGAGTCGATCGGGATGACGCCGATCGGCTGGTCAGCGTGTTTGTTTTCATCGCCGGTGGCAAAGCCGCGACCGACGCGGACTTCGAGCTCGGCCTCAAATTTCGTCTTTTTGTCGAGCGTGCAGATGAGCTGGTCTTTGTTTAACACTTCGCAACCGGTCACTTCCTTGATATCGCCGGCGGTGACTTCACCTTCCTTGTTCACGTTGATGGAGAGTGTGCGCGGCTCGTGATCGTGCGTGGTGAATTTGATTTTTTTCAAGTTCAACACGATGTCGGTCACGTCTTCGACGACGTGAGGGAGCGTGGCGAACTCGTGCTGCGCGCCATTGATGCGGACCGATGTGATCGATGCGCCCTCGAGCGAGCTGAGTAGAACGCGGCGGAGTGAGTTGCCGACGGTGTGACCGTAACCGGCCTCGAAAGGCTCGGCAATGAACCGAGCGTAATTATCTGTGGCCGACTTCTCCTCTTTGACGAGATTTTTCGGGATTTCGAAACGACCTAAACGAACTGGCATGATGTGCTTTCTTTTTTCGCCGGGTTTCCCTTGACGCGTGCGGCGGCGACAGGAATCGCCAGCCCAAGGACCTACGGCGCTTTCAATTTTCGCGCTTGGGAGGGGAGAGCAAAGCGCGGGATCGCCTCGCTGTCCAGACTTTTTTACATCCTGAACAGCGCGCCCATCTTTTTCCCAATGATGCGGCTCGCGGCGAGAATCGTAAGCGCGAGGAAAACCATCGCCCAGACGCCGAGCGCGGAGGCGATGTAGCGGCCTTCGCCGAGCAGTTGGAAAAGTTCGTAGATCGCTTTCGTGATTGGGAAATTTGCGGACTTTTGCGCGAGGATCAGTGAGTCGGAAACTTCGAGCATCGCGAACGAAAATGCGAGCAGGCCGCCCGCGATGAGGTTGGCAGTGATCAGCGGCAGCGTGATTTTTTGCAACGTCCGCAGCGGCGACGCGCCGAGATTTTGCGCAGCCTCCTCGAGCGTCACGCTCGTCTGCTGCAGCCCCGCCGCCGATGCGCGGACGGTGTAAGGCAGCCGCCGCACGGCATAGGCGATGATGAGCAGCGCCGTCGGGTTGTTGCGCGGATCGAGGAATGCAAAGGCTTTTCCTTCCTGGGTCATCGCGAGATAGCCGAACGCCAGCACCACGCCTGGCACCGCCAGCGGCAGCATCGTCAGCGCGTCGAGCGCCGCGCGGCCAGCGAGCCGAGTGCGCACGAGCACGTAAGCGATGGCGACACCGAACACGATGTCGAACACCGCCGATGCGCTCGCGTATTTCAAACTGTTGATGATCGAAGGCACTGCGAGGTCGTGGCTGAGGGCATTTTTATAATGCGCGAGCGTCCAGCTTTCCGGCAGCACGGCACCATACCAGTCGCCCGCGAATGAGGTCAGCACCACGCCGACATGCGGCAGCAGCGCGAGCACGACGACGCCCGCAAAGGCGCACCAGCAAAGGACCGCGCGCCATCCGTGCAAGTGCGTGACCACTCGCGCTTTTCCGGCTTTCACGATCATCGCCGGCGTTTCGCGGCCGAAGGCCAGCTTGCTCCCGAGATAAAACAGCGCGGTCGTCACGAGCGTCACGACCACCAGCGCGTAGGGCAGCGGATTGCCGCTGATTTCTTTGATGCCATAAAAAATCTGCACCGGCGTGACCCGCGTGTAATCGAACATGAGCGGGACGCCGAGCTCCGTGAAAGCCCAGATGAAAACGATCGTGCCGCCCGCGAACAGCCCGGGCATGATCAACGGGAGTGTGATTTTGTAGAACTTCCAAAAACCGGTGCAGCCAAGGTTTTCGGCCGCTTCCTCCATCGCCGGATCGATGTTGCCGAGCGCCGCGACAAGGTTCAAATAAAGCACCGGATAAAGGTGAAGCGCATTGAGCGCGACGATTCCCCAGAAGCGCCCGCGGCCAAGCCAGTCGATCGCCACCGACGGGTCGAGCAGGCCGAGATGATGCAGCACCGCGTTAAGCGCGCCCATTTGTCCGAGGATGTGCCGCACGCCGATCGCGCCGACAAATGGTGGCAAAATCATTGGAACCAGCAGCAACGTCGCGAAAACTTTTTTGCCAAAAAACTCAAACCGATCCGCCAGCCACGCCAGCGGCAGCGCAAGCGCGAGAGCCGCCAGCGTGCTCGCCACCGCGAGCAGCAGCGCATTTCTCAAGCCCTCGAGATAAACGTGATTGCGAAAAACCTCCGCGAAATAAATCAGCGTCGGCTTTCCATTCGCATCGATGAGCGCGCCGCGCACTGTCTCGCAAATCGGCCAGACGAGGAAGCATCCGAGAAAAGCGGCAGCCAGCAGCCAGACGAGCAGCGCGAGACGACGAGGCATGCGGCGTCATATCAATCCGGCCGCCGGATGGCCAGCCCACAGCCCCACTATTTTTCGGAAAAAAGTGGAGGTAAGGGGATTCGAACCCCTGGCCTCTTCATTGCGAACGAAGCGCTCTACCAACTGAGCTATACCCCCTTTTGATCGGGCTGCCGGATGAGTTTTGGCGTCGCGCCCACAACCATCGAACAGCGCTTATTATGCGTGGGCAAAACGCGAGGGCAAATAGAAAAACGGTTCTACGGAAAAATCGCGATTGTCCGCGCGATATTCCGATTTTCAAAATTCGTTTCGGAAGTTAACGTCGCCGCTGCTCGATTCGAATCAAACTTATGTCCTCCCAAAATCCCCCCGAAACTTCCTCCGTCTTCTTTGTTCTTTTTGCCACATGCGTCACCGCGATTGGCGGATTTTTATTTGGCTACGACACGGCCGTCATCAATGGAGCGAACTCTTTTTTGAAGGCGCACATGCACCTCAATTCCACACAGGAAGGGCTCGCGGGCGCGAGCGCGATCCTGGGCTGCATCCCGGGCGCAATGTTCGCCGGCTTTCTCAGCGATCAATTCGGCCGCAAGCGAATGCTTTTTCTCTGCGCATTTCTTTACGCAATTTCCGGGATATTTTCCGCGCTCGCGGTGACCTTTGATCAATTCCTCGTCGCGCGCATCATCAGCGGCCTCGGCATCGGCGCGTCGTCGATGATCTGCCCGGTCTACATCGCGGAGATCGCGCCGGAAAAATGGCGCGGTCGACTCGGGACGCTGTTTCAGCTCGGCATCGTGACCGGAATTTTTCTCACGCTTTTCATCAACAAAGTCATCCAGAACTCCGGCGATGACGCATGGAATATCGCCGTCGGTTGGCGCTGGATGCTCGGGATGGAAGTGTTGCCCGCGGTCATTTTCATCCTCCTGCTTTTCGCGGTGCCGGAAAGTCCGCGCTGGCTCGCGCAAAAAGGTCGCGAGGAGGAGGCGCGCTCGATTTTGGAAAAAGTGGATGGACCCGCGCACGCCGAGGTCGAGATGAATGCGATCCGCGAAGCGTCGCTCCGCGAGGAAGGCCGATTTTCCGAGCTTTTCACGGGCAACTTTTTCCGACCGCTCGTCCTCGCCGTGCTGCTCATGGCCTTCTCCCAATTCTGCGGCATCAACGCGATCGTGTATTACTCGACGAAAATTTTCGCGGCGGCTGGCGGCAGCACGAACTCCGCCTTCAACTCCTCCGTCTGGGTCGGGCTCATCAATCTTCTTTTCACTTTTGTCGCCATCGGTTTCGTCGATAAAGCCGGCCGGCGTCCGCTGCTGCTGATCGGCACGGCCGTGCAAACGATCGCGCTCGGTCTCGTCGGCTGGATGTTTCACACCGGCACAAGCGGTCTGCCGCTGCTGCTCGGCGTCGTGCTTTTCATCGCCGCATTTGCAATGGCGATGGGCCCGATTGGCTGGCTGTTTTGCTCGGAAGTTTTTCCGAATAAAGTGCGTGGTCGCGCGATGTCCATCGCGGCGTTTGCGATTTGGGTTTCCTGTTACATCGTCGCGCAAACCTTCCCGATGTTGAACGACAGCCCATCGATCGGCCCCGCGATGACCTTCTGGATTTACGGCGCCGTCAGCTTGCTCTCGTTTCTTTTCGTCCTCTCGGCAATTCCGGAAACGAAAGGCCGGACGCTTGAGGAAATCGAGCAAATGTGGAACGAAAAAGCGCGGCGCGCGTGACGATCCTCGCCTGCGATCTCGGCGGCACGCGCATGAAGATCGGCGTGGTGCGCGACGGCCGCGTGCTCGCGAACACGGTCGCCCCTTCCAACGCGAAACAAGGTCTCGCGCCGCAACTGCCGGTGCTGAAAAATGCGTGGCTGCAGTTGCTCGATGAAGTGCATTTGACCGCGGCCGACTGCGCCGGGATCAGCATGGCATTCCCGAGTTTTGTCGAGCCGGCAACCGGTCGCGTGCTCGCGGAATTTGGAAAGTTCGCCGACGCGATGGAGATGGATCTGCGTGGTTGGGCGCAGCGCGAAATGGCTTTGCCTTTGGCGATTGAAAACGACGCGCGGATGGCGCTGGTCGGCGAATGGAAACATGGCGCGGGCGAGGGCGCGCGCGACCTCGTGATGATCACGCTCGGCACCGGCATCGGCACGGCCGCGGTCATCGATGGGCGGCTGCTGCGCGGTCGGCACTTCAAGGCGGGCGTGCTGGGCGGACACATGTCTGTTCATTATGCGGGCCGCCCGTGCCATTGCGGAAATATCGGCTGCACGGAAACGGAAGCATCCACGGCATTCCTCGCCGAACTCGCGACAGCGCGCGCCGATTTCGCCGCGAGTGCGCTCGCGCGCGAACCCGTGCTCGACTTTGCCGCAGTCTTCAAACTCGCGTCGGACGGCGACGCCTGCGCAGTCGCTTTGCGCGATCATAGTCTGCGCGTCTGGGCGACCCTCGCGGTGAATTTAATCCACGCCTTTGATCCGGAGATCGTGATTCTCGGCGGCGGCATCATGGCGAGCGCGGACGTCATCGTCCCGGCGATCGGCCGTTACGTGAACGAGCATGCGCAAACGCAAACGGGCCGCGTCGGAAATCGTGAAATCAAAACTCGGCGACGATGCGGCGCTGGTCGCCGGTGAATGGCTGCTCGCGGAACAATTTCCAAATTTAGAAATGGCTGCGAAATGAATTACGAAAAGTTTCCGAGCGTGAGCGTCCCGGACGGCGAAGGCGCATGCGTGCAAGGCTGGGACGCGATTGCCGAACGACTGCGGCTCGCAATCGATGGCAAAGAGGAAGGTAAAGTAGTTCTCGTGGTCGAGTGCTACACGGGCGTGGACGAAGCCGGAGTGCTGTCGGAATTAGAGTCGCGGCTTACGCCCGCGCTCGTGATCGAAGCGCGAGAAACTTTGCTGCCGCCCGCGCGCATCGATGAACTCGTCGCGCCATTTCTAGGCGGCGACGATCCGGTTTTTGGATTTCTTTCCGGGCTGGAATTGCCGGCGTTTTTCGATCGCGCGCGGATTGCGGCGGCTCGCGAAAACATTGATGCCATTCAAAGCGGCCTCGTGCTTGTCGTCGGCTGCGGCGCGCGCTTGATCGCCGACGGCGACCTCCTCGTTTATGCGGATCTCGCGCGCTGGGAAGCGCAGATGCGTTTTCGCCGAAACGAAATCAGCAATCTCGGCGTCGAGAACCGCACCCTCGCCGCGAGTCTGCAATACAAGCGCGCGTTTTTTGTCGATTGGCGTGTCTGCGACCGCTGGAAACGCCCACTCATCGCGCAGTGGGATTTTGTTCTCGACACGAACGACCCGCGCGCGCCGAAGCTCGCGGAAGGCGAGGCCGTGCGGCGCGGGCTGCGGCACGCCACGACCCGGCCGTTTCGCGTGGTGCCCTTTTTCGATCCCGCGCCGTGGGGCGGTCAATGGATGAAGGAACATTGCGGCCTCGATCCCAGCGCCGAAAAATTACGGCTGGTGCTTCGACGGCGTGCCGGAGGAAAACAGCCTGCTCCTCGCGTTCGGCGAAACGCGCGTGGAAATTCCTTCGCTCGACCTGGTTTTCGCGCACCCGCGCGAGCTGCTAGGCGAGGCCGTCCATGCGCGCTTCGGCGACGAATTTCCGATTCGCTTCGATTTCCTCGACACGATGGGCGGCGGCCATCTCTCGTTCCAGGTGCATCCGCTCACGGAATATATCCAGCAGCATTTCGGCATGCATTACACGCAGGACGAGAGCTACTACATGCTCGATGCCGGACCTGGCGCGAGCGTTTATCTCGGGTTAAAAACGGGCATCGATCCCGCGGAAATGTTGCGCGACCTCGAGACGGCGCAACGCGGCGGCGCGCCGTTTCCCGCCGAGAAACACGCAAATGTTTTCCCCGCGAAAAAGCACGATCACTTCCTCATTCCCGCCGGCACGGTGCATTGCAGCGGCGCGGAATCGATGGTGCTCGAGATCAGCGCGACGCCTTACATTTTCACTTTTAAAATGTGGGACTGGGGCCGACTCGGCCTCGATGGCAAACCGCGCCCGATCCATCTCCGGCACGGCGCTGCGAACATTCAATGGGACCGCACGACGGAATGGACCGAGCGAAATCTCGTAAACTGCTTCGTCCCGGTCGCGGAGGGCGATGGCTGGCGCGAAGAGCGCACCGGCTTGCACGAGCGCGAGTTCATCGAGACGCGGCGGCATTGGTTTACAAAAACTGTCCCGCACCACACGCACGGCGGCGTCAATATGCTGAACCTCGTCGAGGGCGCGGAAGCCGTGGTCGAAAGTCCGGCGGGCGCGTTTGCGCCGTTCGTCGTCCATTACGCGGAAACTTTCATCGTCCCCGCCGCGGTCGGCGCCTACACGATTCGCCCGCACGGCCCGGCTGTCGGCCACGAATGCGCGACGATGAAAGCCTTCGTCCGCACATAAACATCCGTCGTGGAAAGCAGCTCCGCTTCACGCTTCTTTCCGATCATCGGGATCAAAGTTCTCGCACTTTGCTTTGCAATCATCGCCAGCTCGATCGCCAGCGCCGCGACGACGCCCGCGGACTACGTGAACGTTTTCACCGGCAAAGGCGGCGCGCGCTGGATGTATGGGCCGGGCCCATGGATGCCGAACAGCATGGTCAAGCTCGCGCCTGACAACAAAGTCCAAGGCTACCGTTCCGGTTACGATTGCAGCTACAAAGCCATCAACTGTTTCAGCCACATCCACGAATGGACGATGGCCGGGCTGGGGATGATGCCGACGGTCGGCCCGCTGCGCACGCACGCGGGGTTGGGCGAAGCGGATTACGGCTCGCACTTTGACGCGGACACGGAGCATGGCGGCATCGGGTTTTACGACGTATTGCTGAAGGAGAGCGGCATCAAGGTGGAGCTCACGGCCACCACGCGGGCCAGTTTGCAGCGCTACACTTTTCCCGCGAGCGATCAGGCGCGCGTGCTTTATCCGTTCATGATCCCGAACGAATACGCAATGCATATTCTCAGCGCGACGGTGCGCCGGACAGGGCCTGATGAAATCGAGGGCACGGTCCAGACCGATATGCCAGAACCCGGTTACGTGGGAGACCAAAGGTTTGACCTGCACTTCGTTTCCCAGTTCAGCAAGCCGTTTGCGACCTTGGGCGGTTGGGAAAATGTGGCGGGCAAGGATGTCGAGATTCCACCGAAGGGATTGCGCCCGGCCGCGGAATTGAACGGCTGGAAAGGCGGCAAAGTTCTCAACGATGTAAAAACGCTCGATCTCTCCGGCGACTGCGGGGCCTTCGTCACTTTCAAAACGAAAGCTGGCGAACAGCTCGAAGTCCGCACCGGCATCTCGCTGGTCAGCGTGGAAGACGCGCGGCTGAATCTCGAGCAGGAGCTTGCGAAACCCTTCGGCTGGAACTTTGACGCAGTCGTCCAAAACCAGCGGAAAGTTTGGAACAACCTCTTCGACCGCATCGAAATCGAAACGCCAGACGCCCGCGAAAAAGTCCGCTTTTACTCCAGCCTTCATCGCGCATTTGCAGGGCGCAACACCTGGAGCGACGTCAACGGCAAATGGATCGACCCCTTCGGGCGCCCGCAGCAGCTCACCGATCCCGACGCGGTCATGCTCGGCTCCGACGCGCTCTGGACGACGTTCTGGAACCTGAACCAGTTGATGAATCTCATCGCGCCAGAGTGGTCGATGCGATGGACAAATTCCGAGCTGCAGCTTTACGACAAATGCGGTTGGCTCGCGAAAGGCCCCGCCGGGTTGAAATACATCGCCGTCATGGTGGCCGAGCATGAAATCCCGCTGATGGTCGCCGCGTATCAACACGGTCTTTCGGTGGATGGGGCAAAAATTTTGGAAGCCGCCGTCAAAATGCAGACGACGCTGCCCCAGCGAAACCTTCCTGGCGGCGGCGCCGCGGGGAATGCGAACCTCGCGCCTTATCTCAAATACGGCTACGTGCCGGATGACGGCCCGCGCGGGCCGGGCGGCGGTTACGGCTGGGACAAGGGCTACTCTTCCAACACCTACGAGTATGCCTATGACGACTGGTGCGTGGCGCAACTCGCGCTCGCGCTCGGCCGCAAGGAAATCGCGCGCGACTTCCTCAAGCGCTCGCAAAACTGGCGCAACCAGTTCGACGCCGCCATCGGCTACGCGCGTCCCCGCAAGATGAGCGGCGAATGGGTCACCCCTTTCGACGAATACAAAACCGGCGGCTTCGCCGAGAGCGACGCCTGGCAATACACCTGGTTCGTCCCGCAGGATGTGCCGGGGCTCATCGAGGCGATGGGCCGCGAGCGTTTCATCAGCCGGCTCGATGCAGGTTTTCAAAGCTCGGTGCGCAGCCGGTTCAATGGCGGCGGCCGCTCCGCCGTCAACCACGGCAACGAACCGGCGATGCAAGTCTCGTGGCTCTTCAATTGGGCCGGCACGCCGTGGCTCACGCAGAAATGGGTGCGCGCCATCCTCCAGCGATACTATGGCTACACGCCCGCCGACTTTTATCTCGGCGACGAGGATCAGGGCCAGATGAGCTCCTGGTTCGTCATGTCCTCCATGGGACTTTTTGAAATGGACGGCGGCTGCCGGCCCCATCCCGTGTATGAAATCAGCGCGCCGCTTTACCCGAAAATCACCCTCCACCTCGCTGCGATCAAAAACGAGCCGCGGAAAGATTTCGTCATCGAGGCGCCGAACGCCTCCCCGGCCAACTGCTACATCCAATCGGCAACCCTCGATGGAAAACCGCTCAACCAGTGGTGGATCGCGTGGCAGGACGTGGTCAAAGGCGGCAAACTCGTGCTCGACCTCGGCCCCGAGCCGAGCGAAAAATGGGCGAAAGACTGCCCGCTCCCGCCGGTGGAGTAGCCCGGGAGAGAACAAACCGCTCCTCGGAGCGAACGAATGGCTCCTCGGAACGGAGGAATGGCTGGCGGGAGCGGATGAACCGTTCCTCGGAGCGAACGGACCGCGCTTGGGAGCTGACGAACCGCTCTCCGGGGTGAACGGACCGCGCTTCGGAGCGGACGGACCGCGCTTCGGGGTAAACCGATGGCGCTTCGGCCTCTGCCGATCACTCCATCCGGTGGCGAGGCGCGAGATAAGGCATTGCAAAGCCGCGCGCCGCTTTTAAATTAGCGGCCCGTTTTTACAGGCCATGATCGAAATCAATCCTAACTTTGCCGCCGTCAAACAGGGGCTCATCCCGCTCACGCCTCAGGAAAAATTGAAGCAGGAAAAAGATGCGCTCGATGTCATCCACGACATTTATCGCTACGCGAAAACCGGCTTCGCCTCGATCGCCGAGGATGATTTTGAGCGGATGAAATGGTATGGCGTCTATCGGCAAAAGCCGAAGGACAGCGGCTATTTCATGATGCGGACCAAAGTCCCCGGCGGCCAGCTCACGGGCGCGCAGGCAAAGGTTTTGTCGAGCCTCGCGGATCAATACGGACACGGCTTTTGCGACATCACCACGCGGCAGACCATCCAGATGCATTGGCTGCGCATCGAGGATTTCCCGGACATTTTCGCGCAGCTGAAAGCGGTCGGCATCACGACCAGCGGCGCGTGCGGCGATGACACGCGCAACGTCGTCGGCTGCCCGGTCTGCGGCATCGATCCGGAGGAAATCATCGATGCGACCGACGTGCTGCACGAGGTCAGCGCGCACATGACGGACAATCGCGAATTTTCAAACCTGCCGCGCAAATACAAAATCAGCGTCAGCGGCTGCTGCATCCGTTGCGCGCAGCCGGACATCAATTGCTGCTCGGTCTTCGGACTCAGGCGCGGCGACGAAGCGGGCTACGGCATCATGGTCGGCGGCGGACTTTCCTCCGCGCCGCACCTCGCGCAGACGCTGCCGTTTTTCATCCGGCCGGAGCAGGTCTGGCCGGTGGTGAAAGCAGTGAGCGAAATCTTTCGCGATGAAGGTTATCGCGCGAAGCGGACGCGCGCGCGGTTCAAGTTTCTCGTCGCCGATTGGGGCGTGGAAAAAATGGCGGCGGCTGTGCGGGAGAAGCTCGATTTCCAGCTCGACTCGCACACGGATTTTCCCGTTCCGCGCGACCAGGAGACCGATCACCTCGGCATTCACGCGCAGAAACAGCCGGGACTTTTTTGGATCGGCGTCAACTTTGCCGGCGGTCGCGTGCGCGAGGGGCAACTGGCCCTCGTCGGCGAGCTCGCGGCGAAACATTGCGCGCCCGGCAAAGATGCGATCCGGCTCACCGCGAAGCAAAATCTTCTCATCCTCAATGTGCCGGAAGCGAACATTCCCGCGCTCAAGGCCGACCTCGATGCGCACGGACTTGTTTATGAATCGTCAAACTTCCGCAAAGGATGCGTGAGCTGCACCGGCATCGAGTTTTGCAATCTCGCCATCGCCGAGACGAAAAACAGGATGATAAACCTCGTCCAACAACTGGAAACGACGAGCGGCTGGTATAAAGACAAAATCCGCATCCACTTTTCCGGCTGCCCGTCGAGCTGCGGCCAGCATCAGATTGCCGACATCGGCTTCCGCGGCGCGCGCACGAAAGTCAACGGCGAGCAGGTCGATGCCTTCGACGCCTTCATCGGCGGCCGGCTCGGCGTGAACCGGCGGTTCAACGAATTGCTGAAGGGAAAGATCATCGCAAAGGATGTCCACCTTTTCATCGACAAGCTGCTGCGCATCTTTGACGCGAAGAAAATCGACGGCGAAAACTTCGCGGAGTTCTGCGATCGCGTGCCGAAGGAGGAGATCCTCGCCGCGCTCAACGCGTGAGCTGAAAACAATCGTCAAATTCGCGGAACCAGCGGGGAAAGCCGGGGTTGGATTGACTGTCGCCGCGATTCATCCCCACCGGATGCATCGCGAAGACAGCAAACAAACAAACATCGAATATGAAAAAACTGACATTAGTTCTCACCACACTCGCGGCAGGCGCGGGCTTCGCCTTTGCGGCGGATGAAACCACACCCTCTTCGTCTCCCACCGCTCCGTCCTCGGAACATGGCGAGCACGGCCCGGGACACCCGCACCGGTCTCCTGAAGAAATCTTCAAGAAACTGGACACCAATAACGACGGCAAAGTCAGCCTCGAGGAATTCAAGGCGAGCCCGATGGCGCAAAAGAATCCCGAAAAGGCCGAGGAGCGGTTTAAGAAAATCGACACCGATCATGACGGCTCTTTGACGCTGGAGGAATTCAAAGCTGGTCGTCCTCCGGGCGGCCCCGGCGGCGGCCCTGGCCATCATCATCATGACGATGACGGCAATAAAGGCTCGGCCACTTCTACCCCGAGCGGGGATGCGAAACAGTAGATCGAGTTAACCGCGGTTCATTCCGCGAAAAACTGGGAGCCGTCCGGTCAATCCGGGCGGCTCTTTTTTTTGCGCGCTAATCTTCGTAGCCGCGCGGATGCGCCACGTGCCACGCCCATGCGCTCTCGACGATTTTGTCGATGCTCTGGAACTTCGGCTGCCAGCCGAGCTCGCGCGCAATTTTTTCCGAGCTCGCGATGAGCCGCGGCGGATCGCCCGGACGGCGCGGCTTTTCTATGACGGGAATTTCCTTGCCCGTCACCCGCTCGCACGCGGCGATCACCTCGCGCACGCTCGTGCCGCCGCCGGTGCCGAGATTGTAAAACGCGCTTTGCGTCGCGCCGAGCGCCAGCGTGTGCGCCTGCGCCAGATCGACGATGTGGATGTAATCGCGAATGCACGTCCCGTCCGGCGTTTCATAATCCGTCCCGTAAATCTCCACGTGCGGCTTTTGCCCGAGCGCGACCTTCAGCACATTCGGGATCAAATGCGTCTCGCACCGATGATCCTCGCCATATTTTTCCGTCGCGCCCGCCGCATTGAAATACCGCAGCGCCACGAACCGCAGCGCGTGGATCTCGTCATACCAGCGCAGCACTTTCTCGAACATCAGCTTCGACTCGCCGTAGGGATTGATCGGCCGCTGCGGCAAAGTTTCATCGATCGGCACCCGCTCCGGCGGACCGAACGTCGCGCAGGTCGAGCTGAAAACGAACCGCTTCACGCCAAATTCCAGCATCGCGTCCAGCAGGTTCAATCCGCCGTAAACATTATTGCGAAAATACTTCGACGGATTCTCCATCGACTCGCCCACCAGCGCGTTCGCGGCGAAATGCATCACCGCCTCCGGCTTCGTCTCGCGCATCGCATCGGCGATCGACGCGCGATCCTGCAGCTCGCCCACGATCAGCGTCGCGCGCGGATCGATTGCGTTGCGATGCCCCTCCGTGAAATTATCGAAAACAGTGACGGCATGGCCGAGGTCGAGGAGCTGCTCCACGCAAATACTGCCGATGTAGCCGGCGCCGCCGGTGACGAGGATTTTCATCGCCGTGCTTTGTCACCGCTTTCGCCCGCGGCGTCAAGGGGTTTGGGCGTGGCCAGTCATCAGTATTCAGTGCGTCAGTAGTCAGTGCGTCAGTAGTCAGTGCGTCAGTAGTTAAAGGCGTCAAGCCGCGCGAGTCTGACTGACCACTGATTACTGGCAACTGATTACTGACTACTGGAAACTGGAAACTGGAAACGGAAATGCCTAAAAGCAAATCGAGCACTTTCTCCTCGCCACCCGTCTCACCGGTATTCAAGATCCCCCCATGCGCCGCCTTTCAAAACGGCTACCAGAGAATTTGCAAGAAATAGACTGCGCGCCGTCTAATACTCGTTAGGCGTATTTCGCACCGCTCCATGACAACCACGTCGCAACAAGCAGTCGTGACCTGCGCCGACAGCGTCAGCGTTATCTATAGCGAGTTTGGTATCTTGAAGACGGTTGTAGCTGCTATCACGTTCGTTGGCTTTGTGTTTCTTGGTCTGTGGATGCACGCTCTTTGGCTCGGAGTCGTCGGCATCCTTCTTATCGCGAGCTTCCTCGTTGTGCCGCACGTTTTCCGTATCCATCGCTTTCTGAGTTCGCTCCCATGTCCGGTCTGCGGTTTACCGGCCGGGAGATATATTTCGAGGATCTCCAGAATCTATATTCGGTGCAAGCATTGCGGGCACGAAGCTCCAACTGATTGCAAGTTCCTTTACGCCGGAGGACCACCGATTAAGCTATGACTCACCCGACGCAACCCAATACGCCTAACCATGCGATGCAGCTAACAGGCTCCGCGCGTCACGGTAGCTGCTCCCCGCAGACCCGCCACGGCAGCTACCGCGCCGCGCTCCGCCTGTAGCTGATCTTGTTCTCGTTAGGCACCTAATGCACGTTCCACCACATGCGAATCGGACGCCGGAACAAATCGTCGATGGCAAACGACTCTTCGATTCTGCGTGGCATTTTTGGCAGGCGCTTTCTTGGTTCGACCACGCCAAACGCAAGACCAACATTACAGCCCTCCAATATGCCGCCCTCGAACTTCGCCTCGGCATCGAACACCTCTGGTTCGACATCATCGTTACTGCTGTCGGCGGCAAATTGGACATCCGTGAGTATTCCCGCTGCAAGGGCGACTCCACCAAGATGTATAAGGTTCTCGACCGCCTTTCCCCCGACCAAGCGAAACTCGTTCGCTTCACCAATATCTCTGGATCGCTCGACCCCAATCAACCGCCGCTCATCGAATGGGACATCCCACGGCTCAAACGACTTCACGGAGAGACTTCCCAGTATCTGCACTTTCTTGGCATCCCCCCCGAAACCACCGACAGCCCCAAATGGTTTGTCGCGGCGCTCACGCTACTTGAGACAGGCGCGGATTACATTTGGCACCACCTTACGACCGCCCGCACGGGCCAACTCAACATCGACTCGATGCCACCCGAGGTTCGAAATACTTGGGAGGCTTTTCGAGTCGGTCAGCTCGACGAGGATTCAGTCCGCACTCGACTGCAACTCGCTCAACCCGTTCTCCGCAAGCGAAGGCGCGGCGCCTAACCATGCGCTGCAGCGAACCGCTCCGGGCGTCACGGTAGCTGCTTCCAGCCACCGCCTTTCCCCACCATGCAGCTACCGCGCCGCCCTCCGCAGTCGCTGAGCTTGGGGTCGTTAGGCGGTGCTCGCGCCATCTGCTAATGCAACGAACGTTCTACGCAACTGCTGATGACCTTCTTCCCGTCTTCGAGCGCGTCGAGAAGCGACACAGCCTCGCCTACACGCTTCGTGGCCTTTTCGAGTCACCCACGCTCACAACCGTCATGTCTGGCGCTGCCATTCCCACCCTTCACGCGCCTGCTCCGATGTCGAGCGCATCGGGCTGCCATCACTATCTTGCCACTCCGTCCACTGCCTCAGTCCATCTTCGCGAGGTGCCACAGGTCCGCGGCGGCATCCGATACACGTTCGATCAGGCTACTACGCCGGATAGCGTCGAGGTTACGCCGGGCGGTTTTTATCGTCCCGACGTGTTGCTCTATGGTCGGGTCGCCACCATTTCGACCACCGTGTTCTCCAAGCAGGTGTATCGCGCATTCGCGTCCGCCATCGCAGCTCAGTTTGTTCGCATCCGCGCGTTCTATGTCGGCCCGCAGGCGGCAGAGTTATTCCATCGCGGCTGCCGTCTTACTATCGGCGCAGACTCACCAACAGAATACGATTTGGCCGCATGAGCAATCAGACCGCAACGCCTAACAATGCGCTGCAGCGAACTGTTCCGGGCCGTCACGCCTGCTGCTCCCGGCAGAGCCCACCGCGCAGCAGTCATGCCGTCCCTCCGCAGTCGCTGAGCTTGGAGGCGTTAGGCGTCGCTCGCCGCTCGTGCTAATGAACATCGAAATCCGACAAGCCGAGGTTCGAGATACCGAGCGAGTTTCGAGCGTTCTTATCGAGGCAGCGGATTGGCTTCGAGAGCGCGGCATTCCGATGTGGCGCGCTGACGAGTTAGCTCCAGACCGCATTACCTCCGACGTTGTCCGTGGAGACTTCTTTGTTGCGGAGTCTGGCGACGAGATTGCAGGCACCGTGAAGTTCCAGCTACAGGACGACCTCTTTTGGCCGGACACTTCCGCAGACGAGGCAGCTTTTATCCATCGCCTCGCAGTGCGGCGTTCATACGCTGGCGGACACATTTCCGGCGCGCTGCTACGGTGGGCGACAGACCGGGCACGCAGTTACCATCGGCGCTATCTCCGTCTCGACTGCGAGGCATCGCGGCCTCGACTCAGGGCGGTTTACGAGCGATTCGGATTCCGCCATCACAGCGACCGACAGGTCGGGCCATACTTGGTCGCCCGCTACGAACACGAACTTCAATGACTCCAACCGCAACGCCTAACCATGCGCTGCAGCGACGGCTGCGGCTGTCACGCTGGCTGCTCCTGTAACCACGCGAAATTATTGAAAAGGGTCGGAATGTGCGGCCTTGGTTCGTTATGAAAAGGGTGCGCGTCACGTCAAGTAAAAGGGTCATAACACCGCCGAAAGTAACGATGGCGGCCGGTCCGCGGAGACTCCGCGAGGCGTTCGCGGGAATAGCAGCGACTTCGAACCGCAAGCGGTTTATCCTCACTTGCGAGCGTTGCCCTTTCGCTTAGCCTTTTAACTGCCGCGAGGGAGCCGGCAGTGGCTATTCCTTCAACGCCGGCCGGTGTGACTGATCCCGCACGTCCGGCCATTTCTTTACGAGTTCAGAAAAGCCCAGAGCGCCTGCAAAAATGCGCGTCCGGCGTCGTCGGGATGCTGGCTTACGCCTGCGCAAATTCCGCCGTCAGGCAGGTGCGACCCAAATGTCACGAGGAAGTCGTCGTCAAACGTCGGCTGCGTGCCTTCATGCGCGGCGATGATCGTGCCGCCTGCATCCGTCGTCTCCGGCACTTCGACGGGCGTCGAGCCGCTGACGTGAGCATTCTGCAACCAGTCGATGATGATCGGGAAATCCACTATCTGCGGCGATGGTGCCCATGCTTGCAGCCCGGCGACCATCTGCGGCCACGCCGTTTGCAGTTCCGTAGGCAGATCGGCGACAGCGACCGCGCGCGAGCGGTTGATCCCGTCGATGGTTTGATATGCCGCTGCGCTTTGACAGTTGGCGGCTATGAAAATTTGTCGTGTCGTCTTCATGGAACTTTTTGGAAAAAGATGAACGAACTTTTCCGCAGATAGACCGGGTTCGCCGCGTCAGTGGCCGAGCGCTGGGCAACTTGAAAATGAATCGTCGTCGATGAGCTGAAGACGAGCATCCCTTGCGAGACATCCAGAGCTGTCTTCTTAGGCGCGTCCGCAAATGGCTGGACGGCATATTGAGCCAAACTCGCTCCATAACGGAAATAAGTCGTCGCCAGCGAGGGATTGGCCGAAGCGGAGCCATTGTCCTGCGTCGTCGAGTTATAGATTTGGAAAAAATAATCCGAGTCCGAGCATTCCGTCGTGAGACTTAGGAGCGTGTTTATTCCACCGGTCGTCGATGCGGTGTCCGCATGCACAATGCCGTAAAAACGATAAGTGCCTGCCGGCAGTGTGACAGTGTCGGTGCCGTCAACAAATGTCGTCGAGTTCGCCGAGAAATCAGCGCTGATGATCAGTTTGTAAAACACGCCAACCCGAGCATCGAGCTGCGCAGTCGTGATGAGATCGCTGCTCGCGGGCGTGACGCCGACTTGGTTGGGAGCCGTATTATGAGTGCCGCTCGCTACAATGTTTCCACTCGCCGCGACGGGACCGTTGAGGTTGATCGTGCCGGTGCCGTTCGGCGACAAATTGATGTTGCCGTTGTTCCCGGTAGAGAGCGTGAAATTCCCGCTCGAATCGAACGCGCCCTGGATCGTCTTCGATCGGACCGTGGTGCCATCGCTGTCGATCTCGATCCAGTGGTTGTTGACGGCGACCATCTGCGAGTTCGCGACGATCGTGCCGGCAGCCGCGTCCACCTTGCGGATCAAGCATTGAAAATTCGTGCCGAGATTTGCGGCCGTGTCGAGCGTGACGACGATGGAACTTGTCCCCGTGGTGACGTCGAAAACCGTTCCGCAATCAGCGGCCGCGACGGAGAAATTCGCCGACTTCGCGACATGCTTTGAAAACGGAGTTTTGAGATTCGTTCGAACGGTCGCGACGTTGGAAAAATCGCTTCCGTTGTTGCTGGTGATGACGAGATTTGTCGGACTCGTGAACGCGGAAATCTGGCCGGCCGCGCCAATCGTGACCGAGCCGTTGCCCACCGAAAAGGTGCCACTGAACGCCGTGTTGCTCACGTTGGAAAGACCGACTTTCGTTTTGCTCAAAGTCAGCCACGCGGGATCTGAATAGCTGCCGGTGGAGACGACGAGGTTCGTCGGATTGGTAAACGCGGAAACCTGCCCGGCCCCGCCGATCGTGATGGAGCCGTTGCCTGCCGAATAGGTGCCGCTGAATGCGGTGTTGCTGACGTGTTCGAGACTGACCTGGCTCGCGCTCAAATTCCAGAGCCCGCTGCCGTCGCCAGCGACGCCGCTGAAAGTCACCCAGTCGCCACTTGGAGCGTTGCCGAGCGTGAGCTGCGTGTTACCGAGATCGAGAGAACCGGAGTTATTCGCGACCGCGTTAAGCTGGTCATTGGAAAGGAGCAAGCCGTTCGCACTTCCGAAAGTCGCGGCGTCCACCGGGCCTTTGATGAGGCCAGTGCCATCGACAGTGAGCGTCTTCGTCTGCGCCATCGCACAGACCGGAAGCAAAAGAAGAAAAAGTAATCGTTTAAACATAAGAAAATCAGGCTTCGCCGGCTGCGATCGAGAACGTCTCCGCTCCGGCCGCGCCGGAGACTGTGATGGTGTGGAAAAGGCTTTGATCCGCGTTCCAGAGCTGCCAACTCCCATCGTCCTTTATCCGGTATTTTCCCGCGACCGTTTTGAGCGCGAGCGCGCCGGGCAATGGATAAGGCGGATCACCATCCGCATCCGCGCCTTCTGTGCCTTGATAGACGCGTGCTTTGCCGAGCACCGGAAATTCATAGCTGAGCCGCTTTGTATTGCCGGCGTTCTGAACTTGGATTTCCGCAAGCACCTGCACGGGATCGGTCGCGGCGGCGGTGAGGAAAGCGGAGACGTTGAGATCGAGATCGGCCTCGTAGTAGTATTCCCCGTCACTCTGCGTTTCGGTAAACGGCGTGGCTGAAAAAAAACTAGCACCCGTGAGAGCATCAGCCTCCTTGCCATTGAGCACGATCTGATCGCCGGCATCGATCTGAGCGCCGACCAGCGGGCCGCCTGGCTCCGTTGGCTCATCGCAAAGGTGGACGCGCAGCGTGAAGTGGTCGCCCGGAATCCAAGTGATTGTGTCGCGCGGCGTCTGGTCGGCCTTGCTGACAACGAGCGGGTTATCCGAGCCTTTGCTCTTGCGCACGAAAATCTCAAAAAGAAGGGCAAAAGCCATTACAAAGCGCAGAGCATGCACGCCGGCGTTCATCGCCGCACGCGACGGTGCGAATGGGGCGAACTTAGCGCGTGAGCCGGTTCAACGCGTCGCGCCGATTTGCGCAGTCGCTGCCGGCGATAAGCGTCCCCGTTTTGTCCAGGCACGGGAGGTGGAGCAGTTTCGCGAGCGGCTTGGCCAGGATTTCAATCGCATCGCCGAGGCCCATCTTTTCACAGTCGCGCGAATATTTTCCCCAGCCTGAGACCTTGCAGCTCGCGCATGGATCGCGAAAGAAATCGGGCTCATGCGCGCAGCCAACTCGCGCGCACATATCTGCGCGGATGTGCGCAACGGTCGCGGGCATCGTTCTCACAGCGGGCTCCCGTTCGGTTTGAGATCAGGATCGGGCCGCGTGCTGCCGTGATCGTTGTCCACTGGATCGTCCGGCTCATAGCCTTTGACGCAGCTCCATTTCTTGATGTCGTAAAACAGATTCCCGTTTGCATCGGGCTCAGTCAGCTCGGGCAGATCGTGAGAGATCAGGTTTGCGACATCGCCGGCGCCCTTTGTCGGATCTGGCCAGCATGGGTTTCCTGTGCCGTTCCATTCGTAGGTGTCGATGTCGGTGAGCTCGTCGGGTCCGCCATCGTCGCGGACAAACCGGCTGCGGATCCAGATTTTCAAAAAGCAATCCGATGCCGGCGCGTGCTGAAGTTTTCCTTTTGTCCGTTTAATTGAGTAACTGTAGTCACCATCAGGAAGTTCTCGGGAAGCAAAGCAACCGCCTGTGAATGTTCCAGGATAGTCAGGAAGATCATCGACTGTCTTTGAAATCAGCGTCGCCGTGAGATAAGGCTCCGAATAAATGGTGCTGGGCGGATCTCCGGTGGGACCTCCGGTTGTATAAACAACGGTCGTGCCAGTTCCGTCATCATGGTAGGTTGTCGTCCTAATGTTTCCGGCGCCGTCATAGTAAGTCTCGACCGTCCATTCAGCAAAAACTCCGTCTTGATACGCAGAGATGCCAATCTTTGTTCGCGATGCACTGATGCTGTCGCAGACGATGTTCCAGTCGCACTGAATGGCGGAGCAGTTTCCGCACGGCGCGATCATGCTGCCTCGTAGCTGCCGAAGGTGTATGTCCAGGCCGCATCATCATCCTTGTCCACATCGCGATTGCGGCAGGCGATCACAAGTTGGGAGCCGATGCCTTTCGTGCCGCTGCCGATCGCGACGGAGGTATCGCCGCTCGCGTCAAAATCACCTAGCGGGATGCAAAGCTTCGTGCCGCTATTTGCGGGGATTGTAGCACCTTCGTTGATCTCGATGTCGGTGACTTGCGGTGCGTCACCAGAGTTGTCGATCGTGAGCTCGATCCAGGCGAAATTGTCGTCATTGGCGACTTCGTCCTCATAGGGAGGATCGCCGCCGGCCGTCATGCCGCTCGGCAATCCCGTAAGTCCGCTGGCTAGAGTCAGCGCGCCTCCCACGGCGATCAGCCCGTTTGAAACGCCGATCTTTTTAGTGACGCTGCCGCCGGTTTTTGTCGAGGCGTCGGAAAGCGCAAAGCTGTTGAGCACGGCTGCCGCGCCACGCCCTGGTTGGACCCGGAGTTGATGAGTGGTTCCACCAGCGCCGACAGACGGCATGATGTCCGGACTTGGGCGGGGGTAGAATGAACGAAGCAGCGCATTGACCTGCCCCGCCCAGCGCGGCACATCCTCCCAGCGCGTTGGGATGGTGGGCAGTTGCATCTTTAGCTGTCCGCGTAGAGATCGGTGTCCCAAAGCGTCGCGCCGGTCCACTCTTGCACCCGTGTCCACGTCCGGTCGCGCGTGGCGCGATCTGCCGTCTTCAAATAAATATAGCCATTCACCTTGCAGCCGGAGGGTGGATCGTTGCGCAGCCCGCATTCCGAAACATCGGGCTTGCTCGCGTGTTTTGTAGTAACCCTGCACAGCGGCGAGTAGATGACAAAGCTGTCCGTGCCGTGCTTGAGCTTGTCCACGAAATCCGTCGCGTTTCCGCTCACCCCGCTATTGCTCGTGAGCTTTGCGTAAGCCGCCGTGCGCAAGCTCGCAGACGCAGCGTTTTTCCATTCTTCGATCGCATCGAGATCGGCGTCATTGAGCGCTTTTGCTCCTCCATCGAGGTAGCGCGGATGTGTCTCGAGCTTCTTTTGAACTTCGATCCACTCCACTTCGAAAACCGCATTGGTATCAAACGTGTAGTCCTGGATCGGCGCTGGCGTCATCGTCACCGTCATGGTGCCGGTGCCACCGGGACCTTTCTCGACGCGCACCGTATCGACAAAATAAGTCGATGCCACGCCCGAGATGTTTGAAAGGCGCGCCGGCAGGTTTCCCATGATCGCCGTGTAAGGCCCCTTGTAAATTAGCGTGTAGCGAGGCCCTTCCTTGCTCGTTTCAAAGAGCCGCGAGTTGGCCTGCTCTTTGACATCCGTGGTTCCTTTCCAGCGTGCAGTGGGCATGGCTTAGACGGCGCTCCACTCGGGAAGACCGGCGGGAGTGATGCGCGCGCCGATCACTTGCACGAAGGTGGCAAACTGTTTGACGAGCTGGCCGGTATTTTCAGCAGTCTTGCGCGCATGATCATTTGCAGGGCCGCCAGCGCCTATGAAACCGCCGATCTTTGAAAGGCGATCGCCTTCCTCGAAACGGCCTTTGCGCGCAGGTGAGCCGGAATAATCCTTCACATTGGCGAGGCCGCCGCCTTTGACTGCGGGCGGCTCTTTGACGCCGGGCGGGAGCGATTTTTGCAGTTCCGTCCAAAGCTTGCTGAGCCTTTCCTGCAACTCCTTTGGCGCGGTCATGAACACTTGTTTAAATCCATCGTCCCACGCTTTTTTGAGCGCGGCGGGATCGATGTATTTTGCCGCGAGCACTTCTTTCAAATGCTCGCCAGCCTTGCGGAAAGATTCGCCGGCAGTGTCCTTGTAACTGGAAATAATGTCATCGAGCGGGCCGCCCTTTTGCAGCATGTAGTTGTAGCGGTCGCCCACGTCCGGTTTGCCAAACGCGACGCCGGCCGCGGCATCGGATTTCTTGTGCACCTCCGCGTATTGATCCTGCAAATCGAAGTAGGTCTTATCCATCGTGGGCCGCTTCCCGATGGCTTTTTGAAGCTGCTCCATCTGCGCCTGGTAGCCGTCAAATTCCGTTTTTGCGCGGCTCTTCATCGGGTCGATTTTCCCCTGGCTCAACGTCGCCACCGATTGCTCAACCTCCGCCTCGAGCGCCGCGATCGGGCGCTTGAAAGCGGTCATCAACACGGCCTCCACTCCGGAGAATGCGGCCTTGATCATTTCGCCCACGCTCGACCAGAAATCGCCGTCGCTGAGGATCGCCATTCCTTCGGCCACCGCCTCCTGCATGACGTTGATTTCGCCCGCCCATGCGCGCGTTAAAAAATCCATCCCTTCCGCAAAGCCAACCTGCAAGCTCAAGCTGAGCAGCTCCGAAAGTTTTCCATTGTTAAACGCCGCGTAGAGCGTCTTCACGGCCCCGCCCAGCGCCTCTCCGAAGCCAGTCAGGTTGATTGATTTGAGCTTGTCGAGCAGCGGCAAAAGCACCGGCGCCACCTGCTCTGCAAAGCCGGCAAAGAAGCCTTTGACCTTTGCGCCCAGCGCCTCGAAACCGTTGGCAACCTTTGTAAAAATCTCCGCGTTGCGCTGCATGATGGTGCCCATGCCGCCGGCGAGTTGCGTAGCTTCCTTAATTGCATCGGGCTTGCCGAAGAGGTTCAGCATGTCCGCACCGCCGCGCCCAAAGATTGCCTTGATCGCCGCCATCTTGGTTGATTGATCGCCCAGGCCGTTGATCGCCTGGCCGATCGCCTCAAACTGCTCCGCCGCGCTTTTGCTTTTCAGGCTCTCCATGTCGAGCCCGAGCTGGTCGAAAATTTTCTTAGTCGGCTGCCCTTCCTCATTCACGCCGCCGAGCGCCGCCTGCATCATCGCGAGGTTCGCAGTCAAGTTGCCCGCATCCATTCCCGCCTCGCTATAGGCTTTTCGTAAGATGACCAGGTCGCGAATGCTCTGGCCCGTGGTTCGGCTTTGCGCGCCGAGCTCCTTGCCGGCGTCGAAGATTCCCTTGAGCCCCTCCGTAAAACCTTCGGCGCTTTTGAAGGCGGCGAAACTCACGCCGATCACGCCCAGGATGCCGGTCAGTTTTTCCGCCACGCCGCGAAAGCTTTCCATGCCACGCTTCGCCCCCTCGAGCGGGTTCATAAAACCGGCGCTGTTGAGCGTCATCGTGGCGGCGAGATTCATGTGGCGGCCTCCAGTCTGGCCGGATTCCCAGCGTGCGCACGCGACGCCGCGAATGATGCGCGCGCGGGCCCACCTCGCGCAAAATGGCGATGCTGGCCAGCCTCGCTTTTTCCGGCGATAGCCGCCGGGCAGTTATCGCCAGAAAAAGCGATGCGTGCGATCGAGAAGTTTACCGGCGCAGCGGAGTGGCCGGGATCGCGGCCGTGAGATCGAAGCGCATCACGTAGCCGACCGTGGGCAGCTCAAAGGCGAGCTCCGGGCTTGGAAACGGTTTGCAACCTTTGTAAAACAACCGTCCGTAGGTGAAGTCCTCCGGAAACGCCAGGCTCCGCACCCGCGCGCGCAGATCGGCGAGAAGTTTCAAAAACGCCGGGTCATCCTTCGTCCCTTTGACCAGGCTTTCACCGGGGTTGATCCGCATTCCCTTTGCCTTGATGAGCCAGACCTCGAAATGGTTGTCCACAATGCCGGCTTCCTCATGCCCGGCCTGGTCGTCATCACCCGACCAGCAAAGCGTGACACGGAAACTCTTCGGCGCATCAGCCAGGCTTTCGAGGACGTCGCCCGGATCGCCGGCGATCGAGATAACGCCTTTGCGCGGCGTGCACCAGGAAGTGAGATCGGACTGCAAATGCACGAGCAGCCCGGCGGGATCGGGTGTGAAGTCAGTTTGCATCAGCGGCGTTTTTGCGGGGCGTTGAGTTTCTCGAGCGCAGCCAATAGCTCCTGCTCAGCGTAAGTAGGTCCCGATGGCTCGAGGTCGTAGCGCGCGGCGATCGCCGAGTAGAGGACGAAGCCTTGCGCGAGCGGGACTTGATCGAGCACATGATCGGGGCTCCAGGCGGGGTATTCGTGAGCGAGCGTGTCAACGAGGCTTACGAGCCAGCCGTGCCCGGACTGTTTGCCGGGGCCGTGGGAAAAGGGGAGTTTGGATCACGACTCACTTTCTGGCCGTGCGGAACCGCGGTGCCAAAGGCGGCAACGAGGTGCGCGTTTAAAATCTCGCCGATCTGCGGCAGTAACGCCGCATCGATCGTGGCGGCGAGTTCAAACACTGCGTCGTCAAACCGCGGGCGAAAGATTTTTCCGGTGAGCGGGTCGATCTCCGCGATCGCGGTGAGCGCGCGCACGTGCGCGATCGGCTGGCTCATGACGAAGAGCGCGGCAAAAATATCCTCGACGTTAAACTCTTCGCTTTTCTCGGTCTTGAGCAGCGAGGAGCCGATTTTTTGCAACTGCATGATCACCGCGCCGGTGCACGGTTGCAGCGGCAGTTTGCCGACCCTCACCTCATCGGGGCAAAAAGCGTTGAGCACCAATGCCGGCGTGCTCGAGGTCGATTTCTCGCGGTGCGCGGCCGCTGCCTCGACCTGGGCTTTGCTAAAGCCAAGAGTTTTTTTGCTGCGCTTCTTTACAGCTGGCATCGCGCGTTACGGCGTGGGGATGCCGCTCCACTGCGTGCCTTTGATCGTGTATTTGGCGACACCCTTGTTTTCCCAATTTTTCTCCATGTCAGTCACGATCACGGCTGTATTGCCGGCGATGGAAACCACGTCTCCGCGTGCAAAAACAGGGAAGGCGGTCTGCACCAGCACAGTCGCTTCGCACTCGTGCTTGTCATTGAAAAGCACGACCGCGACGGTGAAGCCGACATCGTCCGGAATCTCGACCATCTCGCCGGTGAGCTGGTCGCGCACGCTTTGCAAAATACCGGTGACGGTGCTTCCGACTTTCCCGCGCACACCCCACAGCACGGAGCTATCACCCTTGATCGTGGCCACGGTGGTATGCAGCCGGTGCCCGCGCAGGAGCATGGGCACCGTCGCGCAGAACGCGAAAAAGAGAGCGAACGCAAAAAGCGGAGCGCCGGCGGATGCGAGCGTAAACGCGAGCGCCATCACCACGAGCATCAGGAGCTGCGTCCAGAACACGCGGTGAAACAAAAAGTGGATGACCAGGATGCGGAGGAAAGGCATGTTAAACAGATGTTTTGCCGGTGGCGCTGCTCGTCTTTGCGGGTGCTGCGATCACGGTCCCGCTCGGTTTTGCGCGTTGGATTTGCGGGGTGAGCGGCTGCTCGCCCTTCGCGATCAAAGTCAGCTTGCCAGTCTCCGGATCGCGGAGCTGGTTGGCCTGTTTGGTAAACGGGTTTTCATCCGCGCTTTTGCCGCGGCGCTGGTGGATCATCTCGCACGCGAAAATCTTCGCGGCCTCGGTGACCACCTTCGGGATCGGCATCGCAAACGGCGTCTCAAACCGGCCGCCCAGGATGGAATCGACCGCGTCGCTCGCGCCCTGGCATACGAGGTTGATCGCCGTGGGATCAGCCGCGCCGTCGCCGTCGTCGTCCAAGCCTTCGATGAGGAATTTGCACGGGATCAACCCGGACAAATCCGCCATCGTGATATAAGGAGGCATCGTTTTAAAAAATCAGTTGTTCGCTTTTTACGGACAACTTGGGTTTAGAGCGCCGCAGTCGCGCCGGTGGAACCGAAGGCAAACTCCGGCATGCCGTAGCCGGCGTTGTAGATGCCGTAAGCCTGGTAGATGAACTTGTGGTTCAGCACCACATAGCTGTCGCCCGGCTGGTTCACCGCGACCAGGCGAGGCATGAATATGTTTTGCAACAGGAAAGGCCGCATCACGTAGCCGACCTCGAGGAGGAACCACATGTTCGGGTTTGCCGCGAGCTGCGGCCAGACCTTCAAGGTCGCATCGCCCTTGCGGGTGTTTGACACCGCAGCGGAGGCGATGTTCTCGGTGCCGGCGACGTTCTGCGCGGTTTGCGCGACGTAATCGGCCTGCAAGATTTGCTTGCCCAAGGTCTCGTTTTGCGGCGCGACCACCAGGATCAACTTGCGGCCCAGGTTCATCGGGCGGCCCTTCGCATTGAGGCGGCTCTTGATGTTCGTGCGTGCGGCATCAAAACTCGCGGCACTCAACTTATAGGTCGCCTTGTTCGTAAACGGCGTGCCGTTTTGCAGCGGAAGATGGTTCGCATCGAAGAAGTTTTTGCCGGTGTAGCATGGGCTGGTGAAGCCGTTGATCATCAGATCAGCCATCAGCTCATCGGGATGCTGCGCGGCGACGTCGCCCATGGTGGCGAAGAGCGGCGCGTAGAGACCGAGGCGGTCGGTCACGATGTCGAGCTCTTTGACTGCGATCGTGTTTTCCCACTCCTTGTTTTTGACGGTGAATCCGTTCGCCGAGAGGTTCTCGAGCTGGATTTCATCGACCAGTTCCTTCATGCCGCTGATCGCGCCCAGGAAGTCGTAAATCTCCTCCTTGTTCGTGCTCGGCACGGTGAGCGTGATGTCCTGGTATTGTGGCGAGCCAGCCTGGTAGGCTTTCTCGTAAATAACGCGGAAACCACGGGTGAGGTTTGCGAGATTGGCTTGATTGATTTGCATGATTTTTTAGGAGCTGCGGATTTGGAAAAAAGGTTGAAACGGTTGTTTACGTGAGCTTCGCGAGCATCGCGACCACGTCCGCCTGGAGCGCGTTGTATTTCGCCTTCAGGTCATTCGCGAGCGCCTCGGAGGTTGCGAGATCGACCGCGGCGGCAGTGGTGCATTGCGCGCTGGTGGGCGTGTATTTGACCGAGCCGGCGACTGAGCGCGTGTCGATCCAGACGTTGCCTGTGACCGGGTCGATGTCGGTGATGCGGCCGGCCTTCACCTTGTTATTGGCGCCCACTTTGCAGACTGTCGAATCGTCCTCGACGTAAGCCATGTTGCCGATGTCTGCCGCGGCGAGAGGATCGGTCGCGGAGTTGGTATAAAGAAAAATGCCGCGTGAGACCTGCACGTTGATCGTGCCGGCGATGCCAAGCGAATTGTCAGCATCCACCTCGCAACGACCGACGATGCGCAGACCCGCGGTGTCGCTTGCCGGCACGGCGTTGCCCGCCGCATTCCGCGCGATCATGCCGCCGGGATAAAGATGCGTTGCCGCCTCCACCGGGATTGTGACTGTGTCGCCCGATCGCTGCTTCGCATCAAAGGGAGCAGTCAGCAGCGCGCCGATCGCGAGGCCGCCGGAAAGAAAGAGGTTCCAGAGATCAATCGATCGCGCATCGCCAGTTTTTGCGAGGGCGGCCGAGCGCAACACCGGGCGGTAGGCGAGATCGACACCGGCCGGAGCGAGCTGTGAAAGCTCGACGGCCGGCGTCGGGACCCCAACCAACGAAGTTTGTTTTTCAAGCTCGGCTTGTTTTGCATGCTGCGCACAACCCGTGAGGGCCGGCAGGAGGCACAAGGAGAGGCTTGCAATGAGGAAGCGGAAGTTTTTCATAAGTTTGATTGCTGCGGTTTTTTCGAAAAGTTCGGGAGCTGGGTTTTAAGATCGGAAAAAGCGCTATTTGGTTTTGTCGAAATCCGCCTTTTGGATGCCGAGCAATTGGCAGACTTGCGCCGCGCCGGTGTCGCCCGGATTGGCCACGGAGAATGCCTGGACGTTTTCCGGCGTGCGCTGTTCCACCGGCACGGTGCCGGCGGGCAGCTCCGAGACGAGCTTGCGGAAGGCTTCCACGGGGAGGCTCTTCGCGGAAAGCGGGATCACTTTTCCTTCACGCAGCGCATCGGCCTCGATGCTCTCGCGCTCGACTTTTTCAAAGGAAGCGGTGAGCGCGGTAAGCCTCTCGGCGAGAGGCTTGATGGCCATTGCGATCGCCTTGCCCATTTCGCCGTCGCCAGTTGCGGTCGCGTCGCTTTTCTTCGCAAGCGTTTCGGCGGCGGTTTGGATGTCGGAATCCTCGGAATTGGGATCAATGCCGAGGAGGGTGCAGAGGAGTTTTTTGTAGTCCATGGTTTTTGCTTGAGAGACGACCGCCGTGTGTTTGGCGGAAAGTGGTTTTAAAAAATCAGCGCTTAGAAAAGTGAGGCCCCGCACCTCGCCTTGCGGGCAGAGCGCCACCGAGTGCAGGAAAGTAACTTCGCCGTTTTCATCCAGGAGCGGCGTGGGCGAGAGGTCGCTATATTCGCGCGCATGCTCGGTGCCGCTGGGCGTGTAGCTGAGCGCATCGACAAAAAGCCCTTCGCCTTCGATCACGATCGGCGCGCCGTAGCCTGCGACCTTGCGCGGGTTGGGCTGAAAGTTGGGATGGCCGGGAAGCGAGTTGTGATCGTAGTCGAGCGCGATGCGGTCGAAGCCAAACTTCGCCTGGTTGGCCGCGAGGCTCTTGAGGGTGTTCGGCCCCACTTTCACGATCCCCTTGGTCGCCGTTTCATTGTCGCCCCAGTTGAGCAGCTTGAGCCGCGTCGGGAGCTGGTTGCCTTTGAGCGCCTCGTTTTGGATCGCCTGCAAAGCGACCAGCCCTTGCGGGACAGACGCCGCGTGCAGGGCGAGCAAAGTGAACGCGTTCAAAATCATTGAGCGGCGAGTAAAGCGCGGCTCCGCGTGAAGGTCTAAAGACGCTGCGAACGCTGCAAAGAGCTTGCTTGACAGCATCGCCGAATATGGCGATCCTCGGGGAATGTCTTACGATGGAGGCAAAGCCGGCGCGGGCGTTTACCAGGCGCTCATCAACCTGATGCCGGCGCACGATCTTTATGTGGAGCCCTTTCTCGGCGCCGGAGCGCTGTTGCGCAAAAAACTTCCCGCGAAAAAAAACATCGGCGTCGAGCGCGATCCTGATGTTTTACAAATGTGGCGAGGCGATGAAATCCCGAACCTCACTTTGATCGGAGGCGATGCGTTTGAATGGTTGCGCGCGGCCTCGCCAAAAACGGCGAGAGGATCCCGCATCGCAAAGAATGGCGATGCGGGCCCCAGCGTTTTTTCAGAGGCACGCACGCTCATTTATTGCGACCCGCCTTATGTCACGAGCACGCGGAGCTGCTCGCATCGCCCTTTGTATCGATGCCAGTTGAGCGATCGCGATCACGCCGAGCTGCTCGGCATTTTAAAAACGATGCGCTGCGCCGTGATGATTTCAGGCTATCGCTGCGCGCTTTACAACCGCCTGCTTGCGGACTGGCGCATGGAAAGTTTCTGGACCACCAACCGCGCCGGCCGCCGCGTGCAGGAATTTGTCTGGATGAATTTTCCGCCGCCGCGCGAGCTGCACGATTATCGTTTTCTCGGGACAAACTTCCGCGAGCGCGAGCGGATCAAGCGGCAGCAAAAACGCTGGCGCAATCGGCTCGCGAAAATGCCGGCGCTGGAAAGGCTCGCGTTGATGAACGCCATCGCGGAGATTCACTGCCATGAAAGTTGAAATTCAACATAAAAACTTGGGATTTCTAGAAATCGACGCAAGCGGTATCGACGTGAACGAGGGCGTGGTTGTTTTGCGAGACGTTAACAAGGTCATCATCGCCATTTTTCCCATCAGTGAATTGCACGCTGTGCAGGTTCCGGATTTGATCGTATCGAAAAAAACACGAGACGAAGAGGAGGAAGAGGAAAACGCTGTTTAAATCGAATTTATGAAAATCAAAATTTTTTGCGACACCAGCGTTCCCGATCTTGAGAAAGAGGTGAATCAATGGCTTTTGAAAAACAACGTGGAGATTCACAAGATATTGCAAAGCGAATCATCCGGTGGTGCTTTTTCGATGACGATCACAATCGTCTATCGGGAGCGCAACTCGAAAGCGCTCGCAACGCTGGTCTAGCGGCTCGTAATCGCGCGTAGCTTGGCCATCGCCACGGCGCGGATTTTTTGTTTCGCGATCGGCGTCATCTGCGACTGGCCGATGAACGGAAAAAACGGCCGCGCAGGAATGCCGGAGCCGCGACCGCTGGTTTTGCGGCTGCCGAGTTGCTGGATCGCCGCATAGACGCGATCGCTGCCGACTGTGACGCTTTCGTTTGAGAGCGCGGAGATGCTGATAGATTGCCAGAGCGCGCCGCTCTTGCGCAGGAGCCGGTGTGGCGCCGGTTTCTTGCGCGGAGGCCACGGCCGCGCTCGCAGGCTTTCATCAGAAAATGCACGCTTGGTGATCGACACCAATTCCAAGCCCATCGCCTCCAGGATTGGCTTCTTGTCTTTCACTCCGCGCGCCGCGTTCGCGAGACCGGGCGTGATCCGATCGTGAAATTGAAAACTCATTGCCAGGGCGATTGACCCGCCAGCGCCTGCACAGGCTCGCCTTCGACTCGCGCACACTCGACCGGATCGCCGGCGCGAATGAGGCCGCTGTATTCGAATTTCAGCGCGTCCAGGAACGGACGCCCGGCGTCCGCGTAAATCGGCTCGCCACGTGGCGGCTGCGCGATCCCGAAGGTAAGCTCCTCGCTAACGACAGCATCATCGCATGTCACGCCCGTTTCCTCCGACCAATAGACGGTCGCGATCCGCTCCGGTTTGTCGCCGGCATAGCTTGTGATCTCGACTTTGAATTTAGTGGACATCGCCATACGTGCCGCGTTGCAGGAGCCCGCGCACTCGTTTAAACATCTGATCCATCGCCTCGGGCTCTATCAACCCATTCAATTTACCACGGATCTCATTTTCGGCACGAGCAAATACTTCCAGCCTGGTGCGGTTCCCGGCGCTGATCTTTCGTCCCTCCAGCGGCCCGCCAAAGCGTTTGTTGGTCCGGGTAGTGGAAAGGCAGAGCCCATTGTCAATGCACGCAAGCTTTCGCTCACCGCCCACCTTCCGGTGCATGATGTTTCCGGGATGCCGGTCGAGGTGGCAAAGCACATCATCAAGGAGCTGCCATTTATGCTTGGTCTCCAATGGCAGCTCACCCAGCACCACGTGCAGCTTTTGCTCCAAGGTTTTAAAGCCTTTCTGGAAAAGTTGTGCGCTGCCGATCTTGTCCTGGTGCGTGATGATTTCAGTGGGAGGCACTAGATCGGTGCCAAGGTATTCGTCGATGATCGATGCGGCTTTTTCACGCAGGTATTGCGTGCCCGGTGCGACACCTTCGCGCAGATAAGTCGGATACTCTCCTTCCAGCGATTTGAAGACGACGTTTACGCCATTCTCTAATTTTTGCGTGTCGTTTACGCCGCCGCCGAGATTCGTGGTTTTGGTAAAAACCGCTTCCGCAATTTTTCTCCGCGCGATCTGCGCTTCATGCGTGGCGACCGCGGGAATTGGAAATGAGACAGGGCTCCCGCCGAGCCAATCCCAAATCGACACGCCGAGCTCCGGCAGCACGAGCCGCTTTGCCCATTGCTCAAACTCGTGGAAAGTCTCCATCCCGCCTTGTCCCTTCGCGAGATATTGCGCACGCAAGAGATCTAGTGACATCCGCATATCGCCGGGGTGCCAGGCGAACGCGCCTTCCTTCCCGCGCTCGGCATCGGAGCTCACGTTGTAGGCCACGCCGTTGCGCACCAGCCGGCGCGTGCTGGTGAGCTCGCGCTGCGCGTGCTCGTTTAAAATCAGCTTGTGATCGCTCGAGCGTTTTTCATCCGCTTTTTGGATGTCTTCGTAGTCATCCTGCGAGATCGGGATGGCCTGGCAGCGGCAGCCCCATTCCCAAGGCGGGAAATGGCTTTTCCAAAACTCGTGATCGCACGGGAGCACAATCCCATCGAGCGCGGCATGCGTGGGCCGCACCCGCGCGTCTTCCATGCTCTTGTATTGCCAGAAAGGGAAAACGTCCCGCTGGCGGTCCATCACATCATAGGCGCTTGCCTGATAGGCTTGGAATCCGTGCGTGCGCAACAGCAGCTCAGCGCGCGTTTCCGCCGCGTGCGTGTTATCGGGGTTTTCCTCATCCGTGCGCAAAAAAGGATGGAGTTTTTGCACCAGGTCTTTTTTAGCCTCTTCCCACGGCACTCCGGCCGGCAGCGCCGCGATCCCATCGCGGATGGATTGGAGGACGCCCATGTCTTCCACGCCCTTGATCGCAAACGCCCGCGCCTTGAGCTCCGGAAGCAGCCGGTCAAAAACCTGACGTGAGACGAGCGGCTTGTTTTTGAGGAAATCGATCGCCGCCTGGTGCGGCGTGGGACCGAAGAGAAATTCCGGCATTTGCCCCCGCGCCGGTTAAATCGCCTCCATGTAGCGCCGCAGGTTTTTCCCGCTCCAGAACTCGGGATCGGCCCGCACGGCGGCGACGTGCTGAAAGTAACTTTGCAGGCAAAACGCATACTGCCCAGGCGTGCGCTGCTCGCTTTTCACGAAACCCGCCCGCATCAGCCGGCGCAGCGAATCGTAGCTGATGCCGAGCCCCAGCTCCTCAGTGATGTTGGCCTTGAGGCGCACCATTTTATCGTGCAGGCGGATCACCGGGCGGTAGCTCCCATCGGCCTGCGGCGCCCATTCGAATACGCCGAGCTTTGCGGGGAGCGGGATGTGTTCCGGCCACGGGACGGTGGGAGCGTCGGGCGTGACCGTCACTTTAATGCCGGGTGGATAAACAGGGACGGCGATTTGGGGCATGCTTGAAAAAAGCCGGCGCGACAATGGCAGATTCGCCACAAACTTCAAATCCCGCGCCCGCACGGTTGGCAGCGTTTGACTACGGGAGCGGCCGGTAGCTTGTGGACCGGCTAAACTCCACGTAGCTCGGCAGCATTTTCGCGAGCGGCCTCGCCGCGTTTTGGATTTGCGAAAGCACCTCGGGATTGTCTTTGCCGAAATGTTCCGCCGCAAAATGGAGGCTCAGGAAAGCGACGCAGAGGCTACCATGCGCGCGGCGCAGTTCGGAGAGCTCGCGCCGGCGGGCATCGCCTTTTGGATCGAGGAGGTTCATTTGCCGAGATGGCGGCGCAGGTTCAAGGCTTCGGCGCGCGCCGATGTCGAATTTTTGAAGCTCATGTTTTTTCGTTGCTTCCATGCCATCGCCTTTTTCCGACTGCGTTCCGCGCGACACCAATCAACTGCACTCTCGATCGATTGTGGAACCACGCGTCGGGTGGCATAAAAGCCGTCGTCGCTCACGTCGAAATAGCGTTCCAGCATCCGCCGGGTATTGGCAGGAAGTGCGTCGTAGTTCTTCATTTGCCGAGACGGAGCTCCGCCACCATGAAGCGCCTGGCAAAAGCCTCCCAGCACAACGCGCGGCCGGTGTGGAGCGCGAGCTTGAAGCCGGTGATCTGCTCGTAAGCGGCGTGGTGTTCGCGCGGGGTGCTCACAAGATTTTCCACCCCCACTTTTTTAGAGTTTCCATCGATTCGCGCGCCTCGCAAAACCAGACGGAGAAACATTCGTCGGCTCTCCAGTAAACCTCTTCGACCTCGCGATAATTTCCATCCACGTCGATTTTGATTCCCGGCACGGGCGCAAAAGGAAGGCTTCCGTCAATGGCTAAGGGAATCTCCGCCTCAGTTTGAACGATGAACTTTACCGTGAACTCCTTCACAATTTGAGCTCCGGTTGATAGCTACCGTGGATCGCGGCCTCGCGGCGCTCGTCAAACAACGCGCGAGCCTCGTCTTCGCTCAGCGCCTGGTAAACGCCTTCGTGCCCGCGGTTTTCCTCATCGACCAGCCGCACAAACCCGAGCTGCACCAGCTCCGTTGTGCGCGGGCGAACCTGCAAGAGATCGATGTGGGCGCGCGTGGCCAACTCTCGCGTTGTGCCAGGACCATGGATTTTCCATGCGTGCCAAACCAAACGCCGCATCGCCGGCATCCGCTCCTGCAAATCCTCCCACGTCGCGTTGCGATAGTCGATCGGGGTCATGAAAACGGGCAGTGAAGGTCGGGATCGCCGTAAGCGCCGGTGTATTGCGCGCGTGTGAGTGGCCGCACCGCGACCACGCGGATGAAGCGGCGGACATTTTTTGCACGGCGACGGGCGGTGGTTTCGCCGCCCTTGTAGTGGAGCGCTTTTTGGAGCGTGCCGATCATCGTCCCGTCGCTCACCTCGATCATCACGTCACACCCAAAAACCGGCGCGCTGAGTTTCACCTCGCGCAGTGGCCATCCGCATTTTTCGCAGCGTGGGCTCCCCTCGAAATCGAGCCGGTGACACACTTTGCATTCCATCGCCGTTTCACACATGGCTTTTCTCCCATTCCCAAATCCGCTGCCCGCCTTTCGCCGGCGCCGGCGTCGCAAGCGGCGTGATGTTTTTAAAATGCCAGGCGAAACGGCCGGGCGAGAAATCACCAAAACAAAACTGCGTCGCAAAATCGGGAGCCTGGAAATTGCCGGGCAGCTCGAGCTGGCGCGCATCACCGATCAACTCCTCCACCGGATAGATCGCCACCAGCTCCACCGTGCAAAGCACGCACCCGCGCGGCAGATCGGGATCGCACCTGTGCAGGCCCCAGCGAAACGCCGGCGTCGCGGCCAGCTCGCGAGCGGCGCGCGGATATGCCTTTGCCGCGTGGATCGCGAGCGGCCCGCGGTAATCGATCTGCCAGGAGCGCGTTTCCAGCCACTTTATTTTCGCGGTGACGAGCGAGGCCCAAGGCTGCCAGAGCGTGAGCGCTTTCATGTGGCCGACGTCTCCAAATGCGAAAACATTTTCGTATTTGCCTCGGGAAAAACTTCTTGCCCAATGAGAAACCGGCGGTAGCGCTCCGGAGCCACCTTGAAAAGTGGCCTCGAAAAAAGACTCAAAACAGGCGCCGCGTTGACATCGCGGCGACGGGATATGCGCAAACGCAAATCCTCATCCAAGCGCCGGGACGTTCGGCAAAAGCCACGGAAGCCTTTCGTCAAAGACTGGAAGCAGGCCCGCGAGATAATCACCTTCGCGCTGGCTTTTGCGAAAGTGATCGCCTTTCTTCTCGGTTTGCGGCCGTGACGGGTCGCTACGCGGAATTGGCACGTCTGTGTTCTCATCCGCACAAAGCCAGCGGCGCGACGGCTCCGCTATTGTTTAACGGTGTATTGATGCGCGTATCCTGTCCGCGCTCAAATCCGCTCATGAGCGCAGTTTTATTCTGCCGGCCACAGTCGAGCTTTTTCGGCTTTCCCATGTTCGGAATCAGGAGGTTGAGATAAGTCTTTCGCCGCGCTGACTCCGCGAGCACCAAGGCGGTTTTTGAATCGTCCAGCACCACCTCTTTTTCGACCTCGCGAAGCTGTTGGGTGAGACCGTAGATGAAGCCCTGAATGAATTGCTTGCGCTTGCCGCTGCTCATCTTTCGACGCGCCTTGCGCTCCGCTTTTTCAAAATCGCGAAGCTCCATTTTCCCCGCGCGCACAATGAACTCGAAAGAATAGTGCGCGATCATCACATCGGTTGCCCGTCCGACGAAGACAAAGCGCGGGTAGGAAATGCAGGCTTCCACTCGAAAGAAGTGCGTCACCACATTGAGAGCGCGCGCTTGGAGGAAACTAATGCGTTTGCCCAAATGGAACCACTCGTGAGCGAGCTTCTCGCTTTCCTCGTCGAGGTTCAGCGCGTCGAGGTCGACCCGATATTTTTGCGCAAGCCGAAATGCGCGCTCGAGTGCGAGCTCGGCTTCGTGGCGATTGGAGCTCTTTCCCAGGCGAAGCAGCTTTTTGATTTTCTCCGCGATGTCCGCCGGCGCTTGTTCGGAGGCCGGTTTCGCATCAAAATTAAATTCTGCCTGGCTCATTTTCGCGCCTCCAACGCTTGCTGATACGCCTCGTTGAGAGCGGCCATCGCTTCATTGCTGCCTCCGCGATCGGGATGTCGTTGCATCGACAAATTCCGATAGGCGGATTTGATGGCCTCCACGCTTGCGCTCGGCTCCACGCCGAGAATTGCATACCACGCGTCGCCGGTTTTCTCCGGCAGCGCCGCGAATCCGGTGAAAGCGCGATCCAAAAGCTGCGAGCTTCCCCAGCGCTCAATCCCGCGCAGCGCCTCGATCGTTTTTTGGATCGCGCGCATGTTTTTCCACACGGCGTCGTATTTGTCGCAGGCAAAGCAGACCTGCTTTTTTTTGCGCTGGAAATAAACCGCAACGCCCGGATCGGAAGGAGCGCGCACGTCGGCTCGCGGGAAACCGTCCCGGCGCAACGGCATGTTGGTCGAGATGACCACGTAATCCTTGATCGTGAAACTGCGCGCCTCACGCCCGAGCGCGATCCGATCGATCTCGCCGATCAATTCGCGTCGCACCTTGTCCTGCGTGCCGTCAAATTGTCCCCGCTCGCGCAAATGCGCCGGCGTGCGAGCCCAGCCTTGAGGCCATAGCAGAGGGTAAGCGTAAGGGTCCATTAAAACGGTTCCTCTGCGGTTGTTTTCGGTTGTTTTACCGCGCGCTTTTTCATCTCGAAAACCAGCTTCCAGATTTGATTGGACGTCGCGTCGCCGAGCGCGCACTTGTGTTTGCTGCGGCAGATCGCGGCGGCGTAGGCGAGGGTTTTCTCCGCTGCCTTGCACGCCTCATCCAGCTTGTAGAGCGCGAGCCGCTTTGCCTCCGTCCCCTGCGCGAGCTGCGCCTCGAATGCCGCGCCGCTCATCCCTGCGAGATCGAGCAGCCACGCCTCGATGGTTTTGTAATCGCCCTGCACACAGAGGGTGAGGCCGTGCTTGCCAGTCGCTTTTTCCACCTCCGCGTGGCGGAAGGCGTCGGCCTCCGCCGTGGTCGCCGGATCGCGGCCGTGCACTACCGCAAAGGCTTGACGGCTCAGCATGCAGAGCCGCGCCTTTTGCTCGTTGCTCAAAACTCCGCCCGGTCCCTTTGGATAAGGATTGCGGCGTGTTTTCCAGTTGTTGGAAAACTTTGTTTCCACGGCAGCGGCGTTTGCAATGCCCAGCGGGCGGAGGATGCGGATCGCGGCCGTTTTCATGCGCGAAACAAAATCCGGTTGATGCGATGCCGGGCCTGCTCCCGGCGCAGAGCAGTCCACGCGCCGCGCGCTTTCCAGCCCGCCAGGAAAATACCGGCGGCGACTAGGGCGAAAAATCCGGTTTCGTTCATGGCCGCTTTTCCTCCTCACCATCGGTTGCGGAAATGCCCGTATCGCCTCCGCGATGCCCCGCGAAATCGCGAGCGGCTTTTTCGCGGGCAGACCGAGCGGATTCCCGGTTACGCACCGCCATGGCCGCGCCGACTCCAGCCTCTTCCAGGATGCGGAAAATCTCCGCGTCCTCCATTTGCCCGAGCACGATCGCGTGGGCGATCCGGCCGATGCGCGCGCCAAGCTCCGCGAGATTTTGCAGGAGCTCAGCGGCCGGGTCGTTTTCCTCCGCGTTGCGCGCGAGGTTGACCAGGGTGCAGTGGCATTGGTCGAGCGCGTCCTCAATTTCCTCGGGCGGATTTTCCTCCGCGTTTTGCCGCTGCACGGTGATGAGCGTGAGCGCGTGGAAAATGGAAGGCTGGTCGGCAAACTTGATGCCCGGCTTTTTCATTTTCCCCCTTTCGTCTCTTCCTCATTGCTTGCCTTCACCGCTTTGCCGAGATCGACCTTTGCCGTCTTGATGGTGCAGTTTTCCGTGCTGGTGCGCGTGATGCGCAGCCGTTTCAAGTCGGCATCGTCGAGCTTCTCGAGCGCCTCGAGGTCGAGCTCCTTGCGCGTGCGCAGGAAGGCTTCGCTCGGAGCCTCAGCCTGGGCGGCGAGCTCTTCGGCAATGCGCTGCTCAATGAGCACGATCGTGAGCTCCTCGTTTGCGACGTTGAGAGACGTCGTCTTGCGCAGGCTCACGCTGCCAAACGGCGTTTTGACGGTTTTCGATTCCCGAAACCAATCGGGGTTGGCGCGGGCGATCACCTCGATCGCCAGCTCGGTCTCGCTGATTTTTTGCTGAAAGGCCGCGTAGTCGCTCTTGCGTTCATCGACCAGGTCGATGAAGGCGGATTGCGCTTCGTTCTCGAGCGCGGCGAGTCGCGCCTTGGCTTCCGCGTAAACGCTCATGACGTTGACCAGGTTGGCGAAGTCGAGCGCGCGGGCTTTGGTGTTCATTTCGGGCATGATGGGATTTCTGTTTTGGTTGCTGCTTTTTTTGTGGTGGTGATGAAATTGCGAAAGAGCGGTTTGCGATCGTCGGTCGCTTCCGGGCGGGCGAGGTGCTCGACGGCAGCCCACCATTTTTCGACGAAGTGATCGTGGCGGTAGAGCGCGCGGCGCAGCTCCGGATCGCCGATCATCCCGAAACAGGAGACGCAAAAGGCGAGGCCGCGCTTTTTCGCAGCGGTGCAAATGCAATGGCCGCCGTTGATCACTTTCACCGCCGCGCGGATTTCCTGACGGCTCAAGCGCGGTTTGACGGTTTGCTCAGTGTCCATCGGTGGCCTCCTTTTGCATGGCTTCCCCCGGCGGCTCCGCGAGCTCTTCGCGCCGCGTCAAAATGAGCTTGGCGAGCCGGAAACCGGCGTTGGCGCAAGGGCTGTTTTCCGTCCATTTTTTGATGGACGGTTCAAAGACGATGTCGGCTTGGAATCCGCCGGCATGCGTCGGATCGTCCGTGAGCGTGATCACGCAGCGCTGGCGTTTTGCTTTAGTGCCCATCGCCGGCCTCCACTTCTTTTTGCGCCGCGAGGGCAGCGCCACGCGCGGTGAAATAGCCGATCACCCCTGTGCGCACGCTTTCGTCCTGCCCGGCAAGAAAATCGGCCAGCAGCCGCAACATATTGCTCGTGCAGAGCGTCTCCGCGTTATCCTGCGTGAGTTGGTCGTCCCCCAAAAGCAGCGGGCGCATCCGCTGCATCTCCGCAAAGTTCGCCTCGAAGCTATCGAGCGCGCGGGCGACTTTCTGGATGAGCGCGAAGCGTTGCGCGATGAGTAGCTGTGACCACTCGCGCGGGAATTGCTTCGCGTTGACCTCCGGCGAACCGTCTGTTACCTCTGCCATGGGAGCGCTCCTTTCGGGTTCATGCGGGCCGGTGCCACGGCGTTCGCGGCGCCGGCTCGCAACCGGATTTCATAATCCGCGCGAAACTTCACCGCGCGCCGCCACGCCTCTTCGCGGCCCAGCGTATCGACGCAGAATTTGCGGTTCGTGCCGCCGGCGTGGACGGCGAAGAATTTCCGTTTACAGCCGTGCGGTTTGCCGTTGGCGGTGACGACCAGGCTGATGCCGATGCAGCCGGTGCGATTGCGTTTTTCCCGCGCACACAGCGTGCCCGCCGGTTTGCCGGGGTGACGCTTGCGCACGGCGACGCGCTTGGTTTCTACATAGCGGCGATACCAGGCCGGGCAGTTCGGATCGGTGATGCTCATCGCGCTTCCTCCGTTTGACGAAACCGCGGGCGCAGCGAGACGCTGAGACAACCGCATGCACCAACGATTTTCTTGCCGCCACAGCGCTTGCAAAAGCGATCGAAAATCTGCTCGAGTAGCGTGATCCGCTCGAAGGTGGCGCTGTCGTCGATGAAATCGAGCACATCGCTTTCCTGCATCAGATCGACCACATCCTCCTCGCTCTCCTTTCCCACTTTTTCCTCGCGAGGGTCCTTTGCCTCGACTGGAAGGAACCGCTCTAAAATATCCAATTTTTCGTCTCCGGTGAGCGTTGCAAAAGCTTCCACCAGCAGCTCGAAACTTTCCGTGCCGACGCCGAGATACCAAGCGACGAACGGATCATCTTTGATGCGGCGTAGTATGTGACGGATCGCCTTCCGCG
Organism: uncultured Verrucomicrobiae bacterium; assembly: GCA_963836755.1. GTDB lineage: Bacteria > Verrucomicrobiota > Verrucomicrobiia > Chthoniobacterales > Chthoniobacteraceae > JAJPJG01. Next base: position 1,452,678 of record CAWIKF010000002.1, read on the forward strand.
CCTGTTCCAGCGGTTCCAGTCCTTCCGCGTCCATGGAATGAGTCCGGTTCATCGGCTTGCCACCTCCTCCGTGACTGCGCTGGTGAAGAGCTCGATCCCCACCGGCTCGCCATCGGCCATCGTGTTCACGCGCTTGCAGACATCGCGCACAAACGCCAGCCGGCCGAAGTTTGCCGCCTTGTCGAGCACGAGGCGCAGCGCCTGTTTGCAGTCGCCATTGGCCCAATTCACACGCCGCTCCAGCAGCTTGCGCGCGTCGCTCTCCCGCACGTCGCGCCCGAGCCGGATCACTTCCGCGAGCCGGTTGCCGGTGAGCTGCCGGCATTCCTCAAACGCTGCCGACTCGAGTTTTTTCCATAGCGTGTCGATCGCGATGTTGATGATCTCCCCATCGGTCTGGTTGATGATCGTCACCTCGACGTTGAGGTTTACGCGACCCAGGTGGTGCGCTTCCTCCACCACCAGGCAGCGGCGGCTTTCGCGCAGTTTGTCGATCACCTTGTTGAGCCGCTCGACGAGCACCATCGGCAAATTCTGCTCGCCAAAAGCGATCAGGATCGCGCCTAGGAAAGCCATCGGGCTTCCATTCCAAGCCGCGCTCGCCTCAATTTTCAAAAGCCGCGAGCCGTATTTCTCGAGCAGGATTTTGCGAGCACAGGTTTTCCCCGATCCGCTGGGGCCGATCAGGAAAATTGCGCGGCCGTTGCCGCTCTCGCGCATCGTCTCGATGAAAACGCGGCGGAGCTGCACCACCGGCCAGAGGTCATCGTAAAGCTGCTCCTCGTGATCGTCGTCATCGCCGATCGATTCGATGAGCGCAAAGACGCTCCGGTATTTCGAGAGCTGGTTCTCGAGGTCGAGATCAGCCAGCTCACCTTTCAAGATTTTCCCAAACGTGCGGTCGCTGCCGATGTCCGGAAACTTTTTGCGCAGTTGCGAAAAGCTGAGCCCCTTCGCTTCCTGGTAATCCTTCACGGCCAGTGCTTTTTCGCGCAGCTCGTTTGCCTCCATCGTGGTGAGAAGTTCCGGAGCCATTTACGCCACCTCCTTTTTCGAGAGCTCTTGTTTGATGCAGATGTTGACGCCTGGATTATCCAAGCGCAGAACGATTTCGCCCTCTTCGGGTTTTACGTCTCCGGTGGACCATTCGAGGATGTCTTTCATCCTCAACTTCGGGTTGTTCGTGGCGATTTTGGCTTTCGCCAGGATTTCTCTTTCGAGTGTTTTTAGACTCATTTTTTCGGGTTCTTTCTGTTTTTAGGTTCACTGCAAACGCCGGTGGTTCAGGCCGGCAAAATGTCTCCGCGCTCTCGCGCAGCGGCCTCGAGCCGCTCGATGCGGTTGATCTCCGCGGCTTCGTCCACGATGGACTCCGCCCCGCCGGCGGCGCGGCGTCCCCCCGAACGCGCGCCGCCGGATACGACCGCGGACGGTTTTGAAATTTCGACCCGGCCGCCCTCGCCATTGTCAGCGCTGCGGACCCGCGAAAGCGTGTTGCGCAAACCGAGCGTGCGGACCTCGCTGATCACCGCGTCGGAAAAATCGCGACGGCGCTGGTAGCCGCTTTCGTCCTGCATTCCCGCCGCGAGCGCGAACTGCGGGCAGCCGTCTATGCACTCGGCATGGCCAATGACAGTCCCGCTGTTTCTCCCTGTTAAACAAACGAGCGTTGCGCCGTTTTCCGGAATGTAGCTATCGAAATAGACGGCGATTTTTTCGCCTTCAAACCGCCACAGGTTTTCGTGGTGAAACCAGTGCGCGCCCTTGCTTTTGTCGTCGCGGGTAAAGCGGACCATCACGTGCGCCTTTGCGGCGGTGACTTCGCGCTTGTCGCGCGCAAAGAGCCAGCCCTGGTCGTCCTCCAGTTTTTTCAGCGGCTCAGCTCCGGTCCCTTGTTGCCAAAGCGCCGCCGGCACGCCGTGGTAAATGACTCCTTCCACCGGCTCCCAGTTCACGTAGTGGAGCCGCTTCTCGATTTCGTCGCACAATTTTTCAAAGCTCAAAAAGTGATCGCGCGGATCGCGCTGGCCGGCGCGGCACTGCATCCAAAGCTTCGTCGCCTTTTCAAACTCGCCCTGCCGCCGCCCGATCTGGCCGGGAATCGTGGCCATGACCTTTTGCAAAAAGTTAAACCGGTTCTCGATGATCTTCGTGGTCGGGCTCTGGCTCTCGATCACGCGCAACCCGAGTGCCGCCATGCCGCCCAGGCGCGCATCCTCATCCGTATGGCCAGCCTCGATCCGCGCCTCCTGGTCGCCGCGCAGTTTCTTCGCTGCCCAGGTGCCGCGCTCCCACCGCTCGCCGATCCGCGGCATCCCGATCTCGCGGTAGGTGGTCGCCACCCACTGCCAGATGTCATCGGCGCGGTAGCTGTCCTTTGGCCGAATCAGGAAATTGAAGCTCGGGAAAAACAGGCTCCCGACGTCGATTTGCAAAAGATTCTGCCCGCGGAACGGGCGCACGCCAAACTTCTCGCTGCACGGATCGCCGCGCCACGGCCATTCCACCCAGCCGATGAAGTTGTTGCTCATGTCGTCGCGCTCGAAAAGGTCGCCCGGCTCGATTTTTTTCTCCGTCCCGCCGGCGTCGAGGTAGGTGAGCGTGCGCGGGTTGATGAAGCAGTTGATCCGCGTGCGGCGCGGCGACTTGTAAAAATTGACGACCTGGCTATCCACATGCGCCTGGCCGCGGAGTGTGGGTGTGAGTGTGTGCTTGGAGCTGCGCCGCGCGCGAATGACCTCCGCCACCTCCGGCCGGCACTGCGGACTGTCGGCCAGCATGCGCAGCGCCTGCGTCTTGCTCTCGAGCTTGACCGCAAGGTGTTTCACAAGCGTTTGCTCGCTTTCATTCAGCACTGCGAGCGGCTTGCGACCCGATTGAGTCCGGTCTGGCTCGAGCGCGGCGAGGCCGCCGGCGAGGTAGGCGCGCCGCCACCGCGAGATGTTCGCGGAGGAGACGCCGAGCACGAAGGCGATCTTGTTTTGACTGATGCCCTTGCTTTCGGCGAGGGCGACCTGCCGCAGGATTTGCTCACGCTCGAGCGCCGTCTGCGTCATTTAGTTTTTCCCTCCCGCGATCGCCACGACCAGCGCCGCCAGCGCCAGCCACGCGGCCATGGCCCAAGGGCTTAAAAAACAATAAAACCCGGCGAGGCAAAGGAGCGTGAAAAGCCAATGGCTCTTGGTCTCATTAGCTGCGCAGACAAGGCCGACAAACAAGGTCAAGGCGCGCACCAGCAGGAGGAGCCAATCCATCGCCTCTTTCCAGTCAGTCACAGCGCCGGATGCGTTTCCGGGAAAGACGGTGCAGTAACTTTTAGCGGCAGCTACCAGCGTGAGCAGCAAAACCACCGTCACGGTCGATGAGAGGAAAAGTTTGCCGGCTTTCATACCTGCTCTCCCTGCAAATCCTCGGGCACCATTTCCGCGATCTCATTCCAAAGGGCCACGATGCGCTGGCGATGCTCAAAATCGACCTTCTTCCAGTTTTTAAACGCGCTTTTAACGCTGACCAAGCTTGTGTAACACAACCGCGCGTAGTCGGTTTGTGCCTTGTGCTTGCCTTTGGTGCAGTCGCGGCCGGCCTGCCCGGCATAGATGCGCGTGATCGCCACCTGCTCCTCAATGATCGCCTTGCGCACGAGCACCCAATCTTCCGCGCTGCACTTTTTGTGCAGCTCCGCGAGCAGCGTGAAATACTGGTAAGGGACCTTGTAACGCTCTGCGATTTCGCGGTAGCTGGCGTCCGCTGCCTCGCTGTTTTTGCCGATGGTGGCCACTGAATGAACACCATCGCCATTCTTGGCGTGATTGCGGTTTTTGCCATTCGCCTTCGCGAGATTCGACTTCCGCTTTTTCGCTTGTTTTACAAGTGCGGGGTGTTTCTCAAAGAGCAGCAACACGACGCCGCTTTTTGTGAGCTGCCGCCCCGTCGTGACCTCATCGATCACAAACTCCATGAGCGAATTTTCCGCGATGCCATTCACCAGAACCGGCACGCGTGAAAGCCCGAGCTCAATCGCGCTTTTGCGCCGGCCGCGGCCCGAGTAGATGGCGATCCGCCCGGTCTGCGGCACGATCACGCCGCGTAGCTCGACCTTGATCCCCTGCGCGGCGATCGAGGCTTTTAAATTTTCGTATTGGTCGGGAGCCTGCTCAGGAAATCCGTGGAGGATTGGATGAATTTCAAGTTCGCCCGGCGCGAGGTGTTTTAGTTGTGGGTCCATGTTTTTGCGTTGGTTGGTCAAAAAAAGTTTTCATGCCGCGGCCTTTCACGTGTTTAACGGGAGTTTCATTTGCGCTGAGGCGAAGAGCTCAAGCTGTGAATCCGCGTCCACGAGGTTCCGGACGATCTGGCGGAGCTGGCTGAGGCCGTCGAAGTCGCCGCTCATCATCGTCATGCCGCGCAGGTAGCGAACGCCTTCCGCCAGCGGCATCGTGCGCGCGTGGCGGATCGATTCCGCGAGAAAGAATTTCTCGTCGCCCGTCATGATTTTGCCCCCGCTTTCAAGGCGCGATAACGGGCCAGAAGCGACTCGCTTTTGCGCTCCCGCTTGAGCACACGCCAAAGGTGAGTGCGATTGACTCCCAGCTTTTGTGCGTCGCGCCCGATTCCAGCGAAGCGCTTTTTCTTGCTTTTCTTTTTGTTGCTGGCAACAATCACAGGAGTTGTGTAAACCGCTAATGTTAACAAGGCAACAAAAAAGTGAACACTTCTGCCGACTTTGTTAACAAGCTCAAGGCGTGGCGTGAGCGGCGGATGCTTTCGCAGGAGGACGCAGCAAAGCTGCTTGGTGTCTCGAGGTCGTATCTAAGCCAGTTGGAGAACGGTCGGGAGCCAGGGATCGAGCTGCTCGTTAATTTCAAGCATCTTGAGTTGAGTGAACAAAGAGTTAACTTTCAACAGCAGTCGCAAGGGTTTTCAGTTAACGCAGAATCGCCGCCGGCTTATCCCGCGGTTCCGATCCGCGGCGTGCCGCTGATTTCATGGGCCTCCGCCGGCGAGGCTGTTTCCTATGAGGAATTGCCGCTCGACTGGCAGGCTACGGTGCCGACCACGGCGCGCGATGAGAAAGCTTTTGCCATCACCATCCAGGGCGATTCCATGGAGCCAAAATTCTCCGCTGGCGACCGCCTGATTTTGCTGCCGAGCGTGCCACCGCGTAACGGTTGCCTGGTCGTCGCGCGCTTCCGTTCAGACGGCGTGGTTTTCAAGCTGTTTAACATCGTCAACAGCACGGAGCGCGCTTTTCGGCTCACGAGTTACAACCCCGTTTATCCGCCGCTCGATTGCAGGGAAGAAGATTTCGACTGGATTTATCCTGTCTTCGAAGTGCTTAAAAACGTCTGGAGATGAATGGATGAGCGTCGCGTTTGTCACCGTGGTCGCGACGATTTTTTTAATCCCGTTCTGGCTGAGGTCCCGACGCGGAATCTTTCGCAACCCGAAGCAGGCGGTTCCTTTCATCATTAAAAACTTCCACACCTTGACCCAAAAAGAATTTCAACCGCTCGAGCACTCACTCTCGCGCCGCTTTCCGCGCAGCCCGGAGCTTGATTTGATTTACGCGCTGCGCGTGTCGTTGCCGGTGCGGCAGGTTACAAGCATAAAAACGCTTGGTTCGCGGTGGAGCTGCGCAAACTTCGGCGCCGGAGGCTCTGGTTTGCAGCTCGCCTCCGATTCTCGAAACCATCGCGCCGCTCAAACTTTTCTGACCCGCTTCTATTTGGAAAAGTTTCGCGAGCTGGCTACGCATGAAATGGAAACCGCGCGCGAAAAGGAACTGCACAGCCGCCGGAGCGGAGCGACGGCGCGGGTTCGCAAGAAGATCACGGATTCGCAATACGACTTCATTCCCGAGTTGCCAGGCTTACGCGAAGAGATCGACCGCTTCTTGAAATCCCCATGAAGAAACTTCTCATTGTCGTTTGTGTGACATTGTGTCTTTCGGTTCAACAAAGAGCCTGGGCGCGCCTCGGTGAAACTCGCGCGGAGTTAATGACGCGTTATGGAAAAGTGGAGAGCGAATCCAACGGTCCGTTCGGCGAGTTGAGCCTTACTTTTTACAAAGGCGGTTTTTGCATCACGGCTGATTTAATCGGTCAAAAAACGGTGAACCTGGTGATTCAAAAATTGGACAAAAGCGCGATCAGCGAAGCCGAAATGGCGGCGCTCTTGTCAGACAATGCAAATGGCCAGCAATGGAAAAAAGGAGCTGTCCCCGATTATTGGATGCGGACGGATGGAGCGGTCGCGGTTGGTGGCGGCAAGACAATCTCTTTTTCCACTCCTGAGTGGCTTTCAAAATCAAAACCGTCTTCCGGGAAAAACAACCTCTCCGGCTTCTGATGATTCCGCGCTAACCCTATAGATTACTATGCCGCTTTCCAGCTTTCACAACCGAGACATGGACGAAAGTCCCTTCACAATCGGCGAATTTGTTGCCTACCTTTCTGAGTTTCCGCAACACCATGAGCTTCGTTTTATGGGCATGGACGGAGAGCTATTCTTTTCGCGCTTCAAGCAGCGGGGAGAAACGCTGGAAACCATTGAGTTTTACGAGCCAGCCCATGATGAAAACCAACAGGCCGGTGTAGAGCGCATTAGAAGACTAGAACGCGAGATCAGGCGCTTAAAAGGTGAATGAAAGGGCATTCGATTCCCGCTTCTGACGATTCTCCGACACTTCTCCCCTTAACTTTTTCATAGACATGACAAACACCAAGCGCCGGAAGCTTGTTTACAAACAAGCGATTTTTAACAAGCCGTTAAAGAAAACTCTCGAACAGCTGATCCGCGCGGCGATGAAAATTCGCAAAACCGCATTGAGCCGGCGCTACCAGCCGACCGATGAAGAAAACCGGTTTAACCTGGTCAATTATCATCTCGCTCACGCCGCTCCAGAGGTTGCCGGAATGATCTATGGCATTGAATTGATTGCCTACGAAGCCGGCAACGACCCCGGCGCAATCGCCCTCGATCCAAAAGCGGATCAACTGCCCATTGAGCAGCTTGTTAAACGTGGAGACACCCGCGAAGCCGTGGATGGTCTTCTCTATGCAGGTTTCCGTGGAGACCATGTCGTTTTGGTGCAGTCCCAGTCCCTCAAGAGCCTCCATTTGGAAATGTATCTCAACTGGCTTTTGCGCGAAACCGGCCAGATTGATCGCGAAAACGCCGTGGGATTGCTGGATCATAATCCACAGGCGAATCAAAAACATCCGCCCGCTGCGCGAGGGATTGTGGTGCGAGGTCCCCTTACAACAGTTGAACAAACCGTCATCGTCACATCTAACAAAGAAGCGGATGATGAAGTGCGCTCGATTGTCATACGTCCCAAAACGCGTTCATGGGCTGCGGTGCGGGAGTATTTCAAAGACCTGATGGATTTTCCTGCCGAACTGAAAGGGGAAGACGCCTTTGTGGCCGCTTCGCTGCAAGTGGAAATCAAACTGGAATGGTTGCGCGCTAAAGCCGAAATGCACTCCGAACTTCTCGACAAAATGAGAGTGGCGTTGCGCCACGTGGAAGATGAGTGCGATTACAAAATCAAAACGGATGAAGGCGAAATCACAAAGGACCAGATGAAACTTTTTGACGTTCAGAATATTATTTGGGGTAGAGTCCAGCCGGCATTTGATGACCTCTTTCCCCGCATGCTCACGTATGTCGCGAAGCTTGCCAAAGGTGGTAAGATTGAAATGTGAAGTTCCGGCGCCTACTTCCTTCCCTTGGAGTAGCTGCATTCGGAGGAATCTGTGGCTGGTATTTGCTTCCTCTGGTCGCTGAAAAAACGACGACTGACGCCCTGAAATTATCGGCTGTGATTTTCACTCTATCCGCCGCTTTTTTTTGGCAGTTGGTGAGAGAGTTTAAACAACTGCGCGCCACGGCTATGACCATGGACCCGCTTCGGCATCGGAAACTTCTTGCCCGGATTACAGAGGTTCGCCGGAGAAGCTGGACCAAGTTTTTTCTGGGTGCCTCGGCTACGATCGCTATTGCCGTAACTGCATTTCTGCCCCATTCGCGTATTTTGCTCGCGATAGGCGGCGCCGCATTTTTTTTGGTGCTGTGGAGCTTTTTCTCCCTGCTCTTGAATTACTTTACGATCGAAAAACAAACGGAGCGGTTTGACGAAGAAGAAAGAGAGCGGGATCGCCGCGATAAGTTCCTGCACGGAATCTCCGGCTAGAAAAAGCGCCGTAGGATCACCGCAGTCAGCTCCGCGTTTGCAGCGAGGGCTTTTTGCAGGCGCTCCCGCGTGGTCAGCTTTGCCGGCGCATTGAACGGGTTGTGGTCGCTATCGACCATCTCCCAAAGCGCGCGGTTGAATGCCTCCACCTGCTCGAGCGCAGCGGCGGGACTAATGACATCTTTTTCCAAAGCACGGTTGTTTTACACTTGTAGAGAGGGCAAAGCAAGGTGCTCTTTCCGCAGCATTCGCGCGGTGAAATGACGGCACGGCAGGGCGCGGGCAAGCTGGCTTTTTTGCATGGCATTCAATCCGGAATTTTCAATCGGCTCCATCGCCGCCATTGGCACATCCCTCCTCGGTTACGGGATGGTTCTCTTGCGGGTCGGCACCTTTAACGGAGTTTCAATCCAGCGCTTTGAAACAAACGCCCTCGCGATCAACGAGGTGAAGGCCGACGTGGATGCGCTGCGCAGTGAGCGCGACGCGGCCACGAACAATTTGCGCGAGGAAATCCGCTCTCTCAACACCTCCATCTCCGCCGCGCTCCAGGACAACGCGCGCGCGATCGGCCGACTCGAGGGCGCAAACGACCTCGCGAAGCAAATCGCCCAATCCCTGCGCCACTCATGATAAGCGAACAGCAACGCCGTGAAGAATGCCGGCGCGAGGTGCGCGCTTTTTTGGTGCGGCGCCAGAAACTCGCCTTTTGCGCGGAATCCGTTCACCGCCGCTTGAAAATCGAAAACGATTTCTCGCTCGAGGAGATCGAACAGGCGCTCACGCTGCTCGCCGGGCTGGGGCAGTGCACCGCAACGCCGGAGGAGCTCGGCGCGACTTTGTTTTACCAGGCGACCAGCGCCGGTGTGCTGGCGGAGGAACGCGCGCAGTGAAAACGATTGTGTTACAACTCATCGGCGACCAGGCGGGGAACCTTTCAAGCATGCGCGCGGCGATGTTGCTCGGGCTCGTGATCGTGCTCGGCGCGTGGCTCGTCGTGAGCATCCACCAGCACGCGCTGCAAAACCTTCCCGACAACATTCTTTACCTCTTGATCGCGCTGATTAGCGGCAAGGCGGTGCAAAAATTCGGCGAAACGCCGCCTGTAAAACAACCGTAACTATTATGTCCAAAACCATTTCTGCCAGAGTCTCCGCACTGCTCATCGCGCTCGCTTTTTTTCTCGCGTGCCTTTTCGCGTTCCTGTTTTCCGGCTGCGCGGCGAGCTCGGCGGTCGATACCGATTTTCGCCGCAAGGTGCAAAGCGACACCACCAGCGTGAACGCCACCTATGACCCGCAGACCGGCGGCGCCGGCGGCCAGCTCACGAACACGATCATCTTTCGCGATCCATCCAAATGAACTATTCCGCTCCGGTTTCCGTTTCCCACGATCACTTTGCCGCGGACTCGCTCCGGCTCGAGGCGGTGACAGTCTGCGTCGGCTTTGACGATCTGCTTGATGCCACGCTTGCGCTCAACACCGCGCACGTCGATCACTTCATCGTCGTAACTTCCCATGCGGACGTTGCGACACAGGCCGTCGCTCGCAAGCACAGCGCGACGTGCGTGCAGACCGATTTGTTCCAGAAAAACGGCCGGCATTTCAACAAAGGCGCGGCGATCAATGCCGGCTTCGACTATTTCCAATATCACGGCTGGCGTCTCCATCTCGATTCCGACATCGCGCTTCCGGATAACTTTCGCCGGGTGCTCTTTAATCACACGCATCTTGAGCAAAGCTGCATCTACGGAGCTGACCGGCTCGACGTGATCGGCCTCGACGCTTTGGACGCGGCGCGCCGGCAGCCCCAGCACGCGCACGCGTGCCTGGTCGATCCGCAGCCGCGTTCGCTTTGCGCACGGTATGTCGATCCGCTGCGCGGCTATTGCCCAATCGGGTTTTTCCAGCTTTGGCATGCGCGCGCGCACAAGCAATATCCGTGGAGCCTGGGCAGCGCCGCGCATGACGATGTGATGTTCAGCGCGGCATGGCCGCACGCCTGTCGCCGCTTGCTGCCGAGCGTGATCGTCCAGCATCTTTGCGCCGCGCCTCCTCAATGGGGTGAGAATTGGGAAGGTCAGCGCCGCCAACCGCGCGTCGATTAAAATGAGTTTCGACATCGCGAGCCTGAGTCCGGAATACGTGCGGTTGTTTAACACCTGCCAGCCGCGCGACACGGCTGCGGTGGAAAAAATCGCCGCGCGCTTTCCTAGCGTCGCTTCCTACTACGATGCCGCTTCCGTGCTGACCGGCGTGCCGGTGTATGTGATTTTTTTGCTTCATCACATGGAGTGCGATTTGTCGTTTTCACTTCACCTGCACAACGGCGACAGCCTGCGGCGCAAAACGGTGAATGATCCCGCGGGACGGCCTCCGGTGTGGGAGCCATCGGAGCCGCCGACGCATGAGGATTGGTCGCGTAGCGCAGTCGATGCCTTGCGTTACGACCGGCTCGATCAAATCAATCCCTGGGATGTCGCCGGCATCGCCTACGGCCTTGAGAAATTTAACGGATGGGGTTACCGCAGCCACGGAATCAACGATCCTTATCTTTGGAGCGGCTCCAACCATTACGAGCGCGGAAAATATGTTAGCGACGGCCATTTCGACCCTGACGCGGTGAGCTCGCAGGTCGGCGCGATGGTGGTTTTGGCGGCGCTCTGCAAATCCGACCTGGTCGCGCTGCCGGCAATTGCAATCCCATGAACCTCTCCGGCCTCGAGTCGCTTTCCATGATCGAGCTGCGGGACCTGGGCCTGCGTGTGCGCAACCTGCTTTCGCACCGCATCATGTCAGACCCCGACCACTCGATTGCAGCGTTGAATGGCTTGAAAGCGGAGGATCATCCCGCCGTGGAACCGGACCCGGTCATTTGCAGCGTGCTTGGCCGCGACTCGGGCTGTCCCTACTGCCGCGAGGCGAGTGTGAGCTCGACGCTTAGTTTTTTCATCGCCTCGCCGGCGCAGGGTGAAGATGGATCGCTTGCGGAGACGCGCAGCTATGGTTGCTCCCGCAATCATTGGTGGAACGCGTAGCAAGGTTCGCAGGCTTTGCGCCGTCGCGTGACCGGTGCACAGACGCGTGCAAGGCTCCGCGCCGCAAATGCCCATCACGCGCAAAGGTAAAATCGCCCGGCTTCCGTTCGCCATTCGCGAGCAGGTCAACCAGCGCCTGCTCGACAACGAAAACGGGCCGCGGATCATCGCGTGGATCAATGGGCAATGCGAACTCAAGGGGAGCGCGGCGATCAATGATGGCAACCTGAGCGAGTGGCGCGCGGGAGGCTTCGCGGACTGGCTTGAAAAGCGCGACAAAGTCGAACGCACAAAAGCGCTCGCCGAATACTCACTGCGCATCGCGGAGGCGGGCGGCGGATCGATGAACCTGCCCGCGGCCATCGCCGGCGGCCAGATCATGGAAGTGCTCGAGGAGTTTGATCCGAGCGTCTTGAAAGTGATGCTCGCGCAGAACCCGGCGGCGTGGATGGAAATCCTGGACAAACTTTCAAAGCTCCAGCGCAGCAACGCGGATGAAAAAGTAGCGGCGCAAAACGATGTAAAACTTTCGCAAAACGAGCGGAAGCTCGCGCTCGATGAAGCGCGCTTTCAGCGCACCACGTGCGAGCTCTTCGTCAAATGGGCCGCGCGCGAGGAGGCGCTGCGCATCGCGCTCGACAAGTCTCTCAAGCCCGACGTGCAGATCGAGGGGTTGCGCGCGCTGATGTTTGGAAAGGTGGAAAATGCCTCCACGTAAAACATCGCCTCGCCAAAAACGGCGAGAGGATCCCGCCGAGGTGGCGGCTGGGCCAAAAGGCGGTCGGCGGACGGGCGAGCCATCGCTGCAAAAGGCGATTGCAGCTGGCGCTGATATGACGCCGCTGATCGTCCATCGCATCTACCAGCGCGAGGTTTTCCGGCAACAGCTCCGCCGTCTGTTTTTGCTTTGGGCGCGGCAGACGGGAAAAAGTTTCACGCTCGCGAGCGAGGCACTCGACCTGATGATGGCGACGCCCGGCGCGCTCGTGACTTTCATCTCCGCGAGCATCGTGCTCGGCACGGAAATCCTGCTCAAGGAAGTGCAGATTTGGATGAAGTTTCTCGCGCTTTACCGCGAGGCTGCGGCGCACGCTGGACTGAAACTCACCAGCACCGCGGATGGCCTGGACATAGACGACGTGGCCGATCTTTTCGAGCACAGCAAGCTCGAGACAAAATTGTGGCACAGCAATTCCACCTGCTCGCGCTCGCGCGTAATCGCCCCGAACCCCGACACAGCGGTCGGTTGGACGGCGCACATCATTGGCGACGAAGTCGGCCGCTGGCCGAATGCGCAGGACGTTTTTGAAGCGGTGATCCCGTTCATGAAAAGCAACCGCGGCTTGAAACTGCGGCTCGCAACCACGCCGCCGCCCGATGACAAGCACGTCACCTTTGAGTGGTTCCTGCCGCCGCAGGAGGACTTTCCGGTCAACGCCAAAGGCAACTGGTTCAAGGCGCCGTGCGGGATTATGACGCACCGGCTAGACGCTTGGGATGCGTTCGCGGCAGACGTGCCGGTGTTTCATCCCGACACCGGCGCGGAGATCACGCCGGAGGAAGATCGCGCGCTCGCCGCCGACAAATCGGCGTGGGATCGCAACAACGCGTTGAAATTTCTTGCCGGCGGCACCGCTGCGGTGAGCCTCGCCTCGCTGCAACGCGCGATGGCGGCCGGTCGTGGCTTTTGCCTGGGCATCAACATCACGGAGCCAGTGGTTTTCGCATGAACCGGTTTTTTGACATCGCCGGCGATCTCTCCCGGCAGCTCGCACCGTGGGAGCTGAAGCGGCTGGGCATCAATCCGAAATTCGCGCACTTCCAGCTCTGCGAAGTGATCCGTTTCCGCAGTGACATCGCCGGCGGCGTGGTCCGCGTGCCGCTCGGTTTTATTTCCGACCTCGCGTCGATTCCGCAGTTCGCCTGGTCAATCTTTATGGCCGCAGATGATCCGCGCATCGAGCTGGGCGCATGGGTCCACGATCGCCTTTATTCGCGGGCGGGAAAAATCGTCCTGGAGGACGGGACGCGCATCACGCTCACGCGCGAGGAAGCCGACCGCATTCTCACGGAGGAAGCGATGCCCGAGCTGGAAGCGACGACCTTTCAACGAGCCTCAGTTTACCGCGCCCTACGCTGGTTTGGAGACCGCTGGAAATGACCCTCTCGCACGTTTTACCCGCAAACTGGCGCGACGTCTTCACGCGCGATCATCGCCGGATCGGCATCGGCGTTGATCCCGCGACGACCACGAAAAAAAAGAGCAACCCGAGCGCGATCGCCGTGATCCAGCAAGTGGGCCTCAGCTATTTTGTGCGCATCCTTTTGCGTTTCAAAACGAGCGACGATCGTGTGACCACCGGCTTAATCCACGAGCTCGCACTCGAGCTTCCGCATGGGCTGAAGGTGCGCCGGGTTTGCATCCTCGCGACCAATGAGCGTTTCTACGCCGGCCAGCTCCGGCGTTCGCTCGCGGGGAAGGTGCCCGTGGAGGCCGTGATCGAAAGCGAGGCGACTCAATACCTGGGCGAGCAGATGACCGTGAAAGCGTATCTCGGCAACCAGCTCGTCAACACGATTGATGACGGCTACCTGCCGCTGCCTGATGAGAAATGGGTGCAGTCTGATTTTCGGCAGGTGGATCGCGACAAGGGGACTTTCAACGCGGAGCCCGATGAGAACGGCAACCACGCGGACGGGTTTTGCGCGACTGGCGCGGGCCTGCACGCGCTGATCGGCCGCGGAGGTCCGGCGCAGGCGCGCGCGGTGACGACCGGCAGCTTCGGCGGCAGGAAATCGAGCGGCGGCTGGAAGAACCCGTATTTTTCAAAATTCTAGAAAATCATGCCTGACAAACCGCTCACCATCGCCCAGCGTCTGCGCGCTTTTTTCCTCGCAGAGGTCCCGACGCAAAAACGGACCGTTTACAATTTTCGCTCGGCGCCGCCGACGATCGCCACGTTGCTCGACGTCGATCGCATCCACGGAATTTTTGCGGATGCGGAGGCCGGCAACGTGCAGGACCTCTTTGCGCTTTACCGGGATATTCTGATGGCGGATTCGCACCTCCAGGGCGAGATGGCCAAACGCAAGCTCGCTGTGATCGGCGATCCTCTCAGCATCCAGCCGGCGGACAAAAACAATCCGCAGGATGTGGCAGATGCAAAGTGGCTCGACATGCAGCTCACGCCGCGCCCCGCCTGGTTCTTGCGCGCGTGCGCTCACCTGCTCGATTCCACGCTCTGGCCGGTGGCAGTCTGCGAAAAGGTCTTTGCACCGGCCGCGGGTGGTTACGTCTTACAACGGCTCGTGCCCGTGCCCGACCAGCTCATCGATTTCCGGCTCGGCAAGCTGATGCTGCGCGCTACCGATCCCGAGACCGGTTACCCGAGCGGCGACATTTTCGAAGCGGACCCGAACCGCTATGTGATCCACCGCGGGCATCTGCTATCCACTCCCGACAACTGGGGCGGCCCGATGCGCTCGCTTGTTTTCTGGTGGTTTTTTGCCGCGATGGATCGCGACTCCTGGGCGCGGTTTTTGGAACGCTACGGCTCGCCATTTTTGCTCGGCAAATATGAGCAGGCCGATGATGACAGCCGCACGGTGCTCGAGCGCGCTTTTTCCAACGCGACCAAGCTTTTCGGCATCGTCATTTCAAAGGATACCGATGTGGAGCTCGTGCAGGCGGCCGCCGCGCCGACTGGCGAGGCTTTCGAAAAATTCCACGACATCGCATGCCGCGAAAAATCAAAGCTCATCGTCGGGCAGACGAGCGCGGAAACGACACGTTCCACCGGCCTCGGCTCGGGCGTTTCCAAGCAGCAGGAAAACGTGCGAAACGACATCCGCCAATTCGATGCGATGATGCTTTCGGCGACGATCATGGAGGGCGTTTTCACGCAGCTCTTGTTGATCAACGGCCGCAAAGGAAAGGTCCGTGCCGTATGGGGTGCGGAGGATGCGCAAGTCAGTTCCCAGCTCGCAAAGATGCTTTCCGATCTCGCGCAGGCCCAGCTCGGCGTGGCGGATGCGTCGTTGCCGCTACTCTCCGAACGGCTCGGCTTCCAGTTGCAACGGATCGCACCGCCGGCATCGCCTCAACCTTTCAGCGTGCCGCATCATTTGCTTGCCTTGGGCGCGGCCTCTCCGACGCGGGTCGAAAATGCTCTGTCTCAGATCGCCGGCCAAGGCGCCGCGGAAACGGCGCGGCAGTTCCGCCGATCCTACGCGCCGATCCGGCGGTTGATCTCGACCAGCGCGACGCCGGAGGAAGTAATTGCGGGCGTGCGGGATTTTACCTTGGGCTGGCCTGCCGAGGAGGCTGCCGGAATTTTGCTTGAGGCGTTGACTTCATTCGCGGCTAATGGAGCAATCATCACAGATCGGTAACAACCCTTTCTCCCGAAGCCGCTCATACCCATTTCAAACATTTCGCTAACAGGCTTCCACGGCTGCTTCCTCCGACCATTTCCGAGCAGGTCAGGCTATATCCGCCATTTCTCTCGGTCTAACTCCGCCGCCTTCGCCCGCGCAGCCATCGCGCCAGCCTCCGCCGTCGCTGAGCTTGGGGTCGTTAGGCGACTTTCGCGCACACCATGAAAGCAACGTCCGCTGCCAATTCGATTATGCGCTACATCGCCGTTCGCTGGCGGCACTCATCGCCTGAGTATCCTGTGGATTTGTATTCCGAGTTGGACGACGCAGGCTGGGAGCAGCGTAAGATTGAGGTATTTCCAGACGGTCACTGTGATTATGCCGATAGCCAAGAGAGCACTGGCTCCACTTCTCTAGGTCTTGCACCTATCCCACCAATCTCTGAGATCGCCGCAGACCCGCAATTCAACCCGCGAGAGATTACTGCACAAGAGTTTGAAGCACTATGGGTCAAGCGCAAGAGCTAACAACCCCGTCGCCTAACCATGCGATGCAGCTAACAGGCTCCGCGCGTCACGGTAGCTGCTCCCCGCAGACCCGCCACGGCAGCTACCGCGCCGCGCTCCGCCTGTAGCTGATCTTGTTCTCGTTAGGCGTCATACCATCCGTGTCCACAGAACCACCCATCAAACTATTCTCTTGGAAGCGCGCCATTCTGCCGTCGGTTCTTGGCGTCGGGGTCGTCGCATTCCGCACGTATCAATCATATTCTGCGAAGGGATTTCTCGACAGCACGGACATCATTGTTGCATCACTCACCATAGCTATGCTCTTTGGCATTCTTGCTGTCGTCGGCTGGTGGGCGAACAGACCTTAACTACGCTATGAACCTCGAAGGACTTATTCCATTACTTGGCGGCATTTATTGCACCTTGCTTGGATTCGGTGTTGTCGCCCCCGGCAAGAATCCAGAACGGAACGAACTATGGCTCAAGAAGTTTGGCACGTTTATGAAGATCGGAGGTCCGTTCTTGATCCTTTTTGGACTTGTCCAGCTTCTCGGACTACTCAAATGACGCCTAACCATGCGATGCAGCTAACAGGCTCAGCGCGTCATGGTAGCTGACCTTGTTCGCGTGAGACCTCATTCGCTTCATCTGAAATGAAAAGGAACTTCTCTGCTGTAGGCCCACCTGAATTCATCGCAGAAAAAAAGGCGGAAGCAGAACGGAACTGGGCGAGGGATGACGCAGAATGGGAGAAGGCGGACCTGAAGCAGATGGATGACAAGACCCTGGCAGATTGGCATGGAGACCACGCTGTCGGCAGTCGAGGCGACAGGCTGGCAACCCACGAGTGGGAGCGACGGCTGTCGGATAGGCAGATTGCCGCCGCCCACAAAACAGCAAGGCGCGCTGCGATTTGGAGCGGGACTATAGGCATCATAGGAACGTTAGCGGGACTTGGATTCGCTTGGCTCATATCTGGGGAACAACCTCCATCTTTGCATAAGTTGCGTTTCGTGTTCGCGCAGAACGAGAGCAAAGCTAAGGCCAAGCAGAACGAGCAGAATGCAGGAGCCACACCACCACCAAATAACGTTGATAAAGTGGGAGTCATCGACTCCTCTCCAGAGCCAGCGCACCCAAGTTCACATCCCTAGTGAAGTAACCAGGAGCCTAACCCCGCCCCAGCGAACAGCCTCCGCGCGTCACCGGTAAGACACTCCCACTGACCCCAGCGCAAAAAAAAGCGGAGACGCGCACACTCGCACGCGCCTCCGCAGGTTAGTAAAAACTGCGTTAAACCCGCGTCACACGCGCGACGATGGCAATGGCCCGTGGCCATTCGCATGACCGTTGCTCGCGATTGCCCGCGGCACCAGCGCCGTTGGCTCAAGAGCGGGCGACTCCGCCTTTGGCTCCAGCGCGGCAGCGGGCGGGATCGTCACCACGATCGGCTCACTCGCCAGCCCCTGGCGACCCGCATTCACCGCCTGCACCACGATCTGGACACTCACGCCGGGCGCAAAACCCGTCAGCGACGCCATCGGCGACTGCGAGCTCGCCGAGAGCACATAATCACTCTGCACGCCCACGATCAACGTGCGGAACCGGTAACGCGACGCCAGCGGCACCGCATCACACGACACCACGATCGCCGCGCCATTCAAGTTCGCCTGCACATTCACAGGCTGCGCCGGCGTCGTGTCCGAGCCCGGGATATTGAGGCCAAATTGCAGCCAGCGCGGATCATTCGGCCCGAGCAGCGCCGTCAGGATGCTGATCAAAAGCCGCATCTGCGTCGTCAACGGCTTCAGCGCCGCATCGCGCGCCGTCATCGCCGTTTTCAGCAGATCCGTCTTCTGCGCCACCACCCCCTGCGTCGAGACCGCCGCATTCCGCAGCGTGGTCCCATGAGCCGCCGTCACATCCAGCGGCGCGACCTCGTAACTCGGATTCTGCGTGAAAAACCCGATCAACCGGAGCGCGAGCCCCAGCCGGTCAGTGATCGTGTCCGGCACAGCCGTCGTCGGCGACGTGTAACCAGCCTGCGCCCACATCGTATTCCAGCGCGTGCCGAAAAACTTCGTCAACGCCGCGCGCACATTCAAGAGCCACGTCGAGAGCGCATCATCCGCCACGTGAAAAGCGTCATAAGCCACCGCCTGCGCACTGCGCGCGCCATTCGCCGTCGTATCCGCGGTAGTGAAAGCCGTCAGATTGTTTTGCATCGAAGCCGCCGTCACCTGCGTGATGGCGAGCGCCGTGCCCAGTTGATTGAGACCGATGATCATTTTGCCCGCCAGAGTGGTGGTCTCGCCACTGGAGGAAGGAATAGGATTAGTGTTCATATATATAATAGGAATTATTCTAATTAAACTTGCTGCGTTCTCCGCGTCGCACACAACGTGCGGCGGAGCTTGGGTGAAGTAGCAGCGCCCGTGCCAACCCTTGCAAAGTCGCAAAAATAATTGCTGGGCGAGCATCGATCTTAAAAAATCCGCCCTCCGCCAATCTGGGCGAGCACCGATTTGAAAAAATCCGCCCTCCGCCACGCTGGGCGAGCATCGATTTGAAAAAATCCATCCTCCGCCAACTTGGGCGAGCATCGATTTGAAAAAATCCGCCCTCCGCCACGCTGGGCGAGCATCGATTTGAAAAAATCCGACCTCCCCGAGCCTCGGCGCCACCCCATTATAGAATCGCGAAAAAGTCCCATACCTCCGCCGGAATTTAGTTTGACCGCCGAGGCCGCATTCCATAACACCGCGGCATGACGGCGAGGAAGCCAGCAGCAGCCAAAGAGCGGACAGAAATAGGCGAAACTTTTTTCGCCTTTAATTACGAACCTTCGCCTAAATCTCGTTAGGCGACTTTCGCGTTCCACCGTGACGACCAAGCGAATAGCAATCAGCATCCTTCTCATTGTTGCGGCAGGCGTCGGATTCTACTTTACCCGCTCGATGATTCGAGAGAATCGGCAGTGGGAGTTGTCACGCGCCGCTGGAGACGGCGATTTGATTGCAGTTACTCGTTGCGTTGAGGCAGGCGCGATCATCGATGCGACGCCGTTTCGCGCTAACCGTGCCGTTGCTGGCTTGCCCGCTCTGACCGTCGCAGCGCTCTACGGCCATGAGGATGTCGTGCGGTTCCTTCTCGACCACGGTGCTAACCCGAACTTGCGCGGCATGAGCAACCCGTTGATTGCAGCCTGCTGGAAGAAGCATTATTCTATCGCGAAGCTTTTACTTGAGCGCGGCGCCGATCCGAATGCCCACGGCGAAGGCACGCCTTTGTATGCAGCTCAGTCCACCGATCAACCTGACTTAGTATTACTATTACAGCAGCACGGAGCACATGACTAACTCGACCAAGTCGCCTAACCATGCGATGCAGCTAACAGGCTCCGCGCGTCACGGCCTGTGCTACAGACCCGCAGACCTACCGGCACATGCCGCGCCGCGCTCCGCCTGTAGCTGATCTTGTTCTCGTTAGGCGTATTCGCTTACTCTTTTACTGAATGGGAACTTCAATTTACTGTCCACATTGCCACAAGCACACCGAACTAAGCTTGGGCACATCCCAGTTTAGATGGCAAGGCCACCAAGTCGAAGGACCGGCAATATGCACAGATGCATGGGAGCGGAATTGGTGGATTGGAGTCTGCAATTCGTGCAAGGAGACCTGTTTGGTTCTCGGCGAGGGAGACATCATTTATCCCCATCCTCTACCGACACCAACCGATCCAGAAATACCGAAAGACATTGCGACCGATTTAGACGAAGCCAAGCTTTGCTTTTCGGTTTCCTGTTACCGAGCGTGTGCTGCAATGGCTCGTCGCACGATCCAGCTTACTTGCATCACGAAGGGTGCATCGAAAGGAGATTTAGTTGGTCAGATTGCAGAGCTCGCAGCAAGCGGTGTTATCACGAAGGATTTGGCGGAGTGGGCGACTGTGGTTCGCTGGATCGGCAACGACGCCGCACACCCAAATCCTTCGACGGTCACGCAAGAGGATGCCGCTGATTGCCTGCACTTAGCCGAGCAGTTCTTACATGTTATTTTCGTTACACCCGCACGAGCGAAGGCAAGGCGAGCCGCTCGTGGGAAGTAGCTATGCTCGCTTTCGACCATACGCCTAACCATGCGATGCAGCTAACAGGCTCCGCGCGTCACGGTAGCTGCTCCCCGCCGAAGTGGCGGAAGGGACTAGTGGATGTTGGCGGCCGGGTGAGCCAGACCCTCCACGGCAGCTACCGCGCCGCGCTCCGCCTGTAGCTGATCTTGTTCTCGTTAGACGACTCGACCTATATGGGCTACGACACCACGATTACGAGACGTGACACTTGGTCCGCCGACGAAGGGCCGGCCATCACGCGCGCGGAATGGCAAGCCATCTTGGCTAGCGATGTGGAGTTGGAGCGCGTTGATGAAGAGGACACCGCTCGGATGCTCGATCCATCACGCCATGTGGCTCGCTTCTTCTGGTATCAACCCGATGGCAGAATCTTTGTCAAAAAGCCAAACCGGCCTGTGCTGATGAAGATGCTCGCCATCGCCGAGAAGCTGGGGGCACGCGTCATCGGAGACGACGACGAGGTCTACTCCCGCGACGGCGTCCCCGACAAACCAGCACCGTTCACCATCACCGACCGTTGGTGAGGCCGTCTTCCAACTGCCCCGTCGTCCAACAACGCGCTCCAGCGAACAGAGGCTGGCGATCGGCTTCTCCTTGTATTCCACTTCCTTCTTCGCCAGCCTCTGTCGCTGAGCTTGAGTTCGTTAGGCGTCGCTACGTGCGTCCCGAGGAAGTAAAGCCAAAGAGACACGCAATGAATCCGTCAAATGCAACAGCAAGCGGCGCCACCGTGGTGATTACGCATCGTGTGCGCGATGGCAAGGAGGCGGACTACGACCACTGGCTGAACGAAATCGGGCCGCTTTGCCAAGCGTCTCCGGGACATCTGGACTGGCAGATTATCCGTCCCATTGTCGGCCTTACGACGACTTACACCGTGGTCATTCGCTTCGATACCTGCGACCGTCTCCGGCAGTGGATGGGTTCACCAGACCGGCAACGGCTTATCGAGCGGGCGCGGCCGCTGCTCGTGGCGGACGATGATTACACGATTCGGAGCGGCCTGGATTTCTGGTTCACACCTCCCGGCACGGCCAAGGTTCCGGTGCGATGGAAGCAGTTTCTGATTACGTGGTCCGCGATTTACCCGCTGGTGCTGGGTGTGCCATTGGTGGTGGTTCCATTGCTGCATCAGTTCGGAGCGCCTGACAACCGATTCCTTACGACGCTGTTGGTCACAGCCACCGTGGTTTTCCTCATGGTTTACGTCGTTATGCCACGCTACACGAAGTTAGTTCGACAATGGCTTTTCAACTAAACCAAAAGGCCGCAACGCCCAACTATGCGATGCAGCGAACGGCTCCGGCTGTCACCGCGGCTGCTTCCGGCCTCCGCCTTTCCCCCATCATGCAGCCAGCGCGCCGCGCTCCGCAGTCGCTGAGCTTGTTCTCGTCAGGCGTCGCTACGCCTTTTAAACTCAACAACAAAGAAACTAACCATGTCGAATAAACTTGAAGGAAAAATCGCACTGATCACGGGCGGGACGAGCGGAATCGGGCTCGCTACCGCTCAGCGCTTTGTGGCAGAAGGGGCGCATGTTTACATCACCGGCCGACGGCAAGCGGAGCTGGATGCGGCTACGGAGAAGATCGGACGGAGCGTGACCGGTGTGCGCGGGGATGTGTCGAACATGGCCGATCTTGACGCGCTCTATGATACGATACGCAAGGCTCACGGCCGACTGGATGTGTTATTCGCCAATGCCGGTGGCGGCGCGTTCGTGCCTCTGGAGCAGGTGACGGAGGAACACTTTGACAAGTATTTTGGGATCAACGTCAAGGGGACGCTTTTCACCGTGCAGAAGGCGTTGCCGCTCATGCCGCCGGGGTCTGCCATTGTCCTAAACGCTTCGATGGTTTCGGTGCAGGGAGTGCCCGGCTTCACCGTTTACTCGGCTACGAAGGCGGCTCTGCGATCATTTGCGCGCACGTGGTCGGTGGATCTAAAAGACCGCAGGATTCGCGTCAACGTGGTGAACCCTGGTGTGGTCGTGACGCCGGGCTACAGAAACGAACTCGGGATGAGCGATGAGCAGATCAAACAGTTCGAGGCTCAGGCTTCGGCGACGACTCCGCTGGGCCGAACCGGCACGCCAGACGAGATTGCCAAGGCGGTGGTTTTTCTAGCGAGCGACGATGCGAGCTTTGTCACGGGCATCGCTCTGTTCGTCGATGGCGGTGCGGCGCAAATCTGAGTGGGAGGAAAGGGCTCTTGAATTTCATCCGCAACGCCTAACTATGCGATGCAGCTGGCAAGCTCCGCCTGTAGCTGAGTTTGTTCTCGTTAGCCGTCGCTACGCGCGTCGAGGAACAGAAATCTTATTGAACTCACCCAACGGCATTTCGACAGCCCGACACTCATGGACATCATTGATCTATTCTGGAACTTCTCTCAGGACGGCGACATTCGTGACCTGAAGGCGTCACACACAAAGGCTGTCGGAAAGAATGCCGATCTCGTAAAGCGCCTTCAGGAGGAGAACTACGAACTTCGCATTCGCGTCAGCCTCCTGATCCGCTTGCTTATCGAGCGTGGCGTCTTCACAGCGGACGACTTCACCTCATTACTCAACGAAACCAAAGCACAACTAACAGCCGCAACGGCTAACCCCGCGCTGCAGCGAACCGGCTCGGCTGTCACGGCTCCTGCTTCCACCCCGCCGCCTTCGCCCGCCCACACCGCGTAGGAGCCGCGCCAGCTCCGCCGGTCGCTGAGCTTGGGGTCGTGAGGTGCCTCGCCGATCTCCCTTGACGCAAGACGAACTGGACCGACAAAGCATCAGGCAACTCCACATCCGCTATGCCACACGACCACGAACACGGACATTCCCACACGCCACCGAGCAACAACGCTGCCTTTGCCATCGGCATCACGCTCAATCTCGGTTTTGTAGTCGCCGAGGTGGTCTATGGCTTGGCGGCTCATTCGCTGGCGTTGCTTTCCGATGCCGGCCACAACATGAGCGACGTTCTCGGTCTGCTCATTGCGTGGGGAGCCATCCACATCGGCAAGTCTTTGCCCACCAAGCGGCATACTTACGGTTTGCGCCGCTCTTCTATTCTAGCCGCTCTCACGAACGCCGTTGTTTTACTCATCGTAGTCGGCGGCATTACTTGGGAGGCTATCGGACGCATCGCTCATCCAGAAGTGGTTGCAGGCAGCACCGTCATGTGGGTTGCGGCCGCTGGCGTGGTCATCAACACTATTTCAGCGTTGCTATTCATGGCCGGGCGCGAGCACGACCTCAACATCAAGGGTGCGTTCATGCACATGGCAGGCGATGCGGCTGTCTCGCTTGGCGTAGTCTTCATCGGCTTCGCGATTCGCGCGACCGGCTGGCACTGGCTTGATCCGGCGGTTAGCATCCTTATCGGCGGCGTGATCGTTTGGGGCACCTGGGGTTTGTTGCGCGAGTCCGTCAACCTCGCGATGGACGCGGTTCCAGCAGGCATAGACCCTCACGCAGTCGAGGCGTATCTTGCCGGTCTAGCTGGTGTGCAGGCGGTTCACGATTTGCACATTTGGGGCATGAGCACCACGGAGTCAGCACTTACCGTTCACTTAGTCATGCCGCAGCCACCCGCAGACGACAAGTTCTTGCACGACGTCGGCCATGAGCTTCACGAGCACTTCGAGATAGGACACATTACCATCCAGATCGAGCACGGAGACGGGGATGTTACCTGCCACCAAGAGCCAGCGCATGTTGTCTAGCTCCATTAGGGCACTTCGCGCGCCATGCGTAATTTTTCACTCATCATTCTGGCAAGCGTTGCAGTTGGATGCGCTCCTGCTCAGCGCACGCACTGCGTGGCCGTTCGTAGCGGTGTTCTCGGTGAGGCCGACGTCATCGCGATTGCACGCGCAGAAGTGGCTAGGAACGACACATGGGTTTCCAGAGCGACATTCGATGCAAAGCGCGACGGAGCGGGTTGGTCGGTTCACGTTTGGCGTGAGCCTCGCACGCCCGGTGGTGACCGCATTGTTTTGATTGATGAGAGAGGCAGAGTCACCGCTTATTCCCGTGGAGAGTGAACGGCCTAACCATGCGATGCAGCGAACCGCTCCGTGCGTCACGGCACCTGCTTCCGCCGCCACCTTTCCGCCCACCATGCAGGTGCCGCGCCGCACTCCGCGGTCGCTGATCTTGTGGTCGTTAGGCGACTCAGAGCATCCTTTCCGATGAACGCACGCTTTCAGCAGCAAAGACAGCGCCGAAGCAATCTTTCCATTGTTGCTCTGATCCTTCTTATCGCATTGCTTTTATTTCCATCACTGGCCGGCCTGCGATTGGCTCGCTCTTTCGATCCGCGCTTTATCTTCGGCTATCTTGTCATTATCTCTGGGCTCACGTTTTGGCTCTACTGGCACGACAAGCGCAGAGCAGAAGTGGATGGCTGGAGGACACCAGAAGCCACCTTGCATCTCGCCGAGCTACTTGGCGGATGGCCTGCTGCTTTTCTCGCCCAGCGCACTTTTCGTCACAAGATTTCCAAGACCCGTTATCAAATCGCATTTTGGGCTATCGTTGCATTCCACGAGGCGGCATCGTTCGACTTTGTTTCCGAGTGGCATTATTCCCGAGCAGCGATCAGACTCTTGCACCCATGAAGTCGACTAACGCTGCGATGCAACTAATAGGCTCCGCCTCTAGCTGATCTTGTTTCCGTTAGGTGCCATTCGCACACCAATTTGAACGGTTCTCAAACGTGGATGAAAACATCAAGCCAGAAGGCATTTACGTTGGTGGAGCTAATATGTGTTGTGGCGATTATCGCCGTATTAGCTGCGCTGCTGGCGGGGCTTTATTCGCATGTTCAGGAAT
Organism: uncultured Verrucomicrobiae bacterium; assembly: GCA_963836755.1. Classification (GTDB taxonomy): domain Bacteria; phylum Verrucomicrobiota; class Verrucomicrobiia; order Chthoniobacterales; family Chthoniobacteraceae; genus JAJPJG01. The sequence goes on from CAWIKF010000002.1 coordinate 1,477,753, forward strand.
CCGGCAGGCAGACGAAATGCTTGCATAATCTCACTCAAATTGCGACAGCGGTGCATCTGTTTGCCATAGATCACGAAGGACGTTTTCCGGTTTTCAAGGATTTCGACGTGCCGCTCGAACCATACATTCCCGATCCGCGCATCTTTTACTGTCCTTCGGCGGAGGGTAAAGGGAATCGCGCCGATGGGCGTCGAAATGACTATTTCTTGAGTCTAGCAGCGAACGACTGGGTCTGGGATGCGGATGGACATATCCACGCCGTAGGCAAGCTCGCACTCGTGCAGCCGAATCCTTCAAGCACTGTTATGTGTGGCGACGCGACCGGAAGCCTCCTAGCGCTTAGCACCTCCGCAGGAATGGCGGAAGGTTTACTCAGGCATTCTTCCGGCGCCAATTATGTCTTTATGGACGGTCACGCGAAGCTCATGACACCGGAGGAGCAGATTCAACCATGAGGCGCTATTCAATCAAGAGCTTGAGATTGACGCCTAACCATGCGATGCAGCTAACAGGCTCCGCCTGTAGCTGATCTTGTTCTCATTAGGCCCAGAAACCACCCTCATGGAATTCAATCGCAAATGGTTACGAGAAAACGGTCTTTCTCTCGTCTTCTTCAGCCTCTTTTGCGCTGCTCTTATTGCCCAGAGCATCTCAGGCTTTTTCGGATACTCCGACACCTTGGTGACGCTGCACCGGCCGCCGATTAGTTTTGTGAGTTATCTTGGCAGCGGAGACTTCCTCGAAGGGGTGTTCTCCAACTGGCAGGCCGCGCTCTTGCAGCTTGGCTGTCTCATTCTTTTCGGGGCGAAGCTACAGCAAAAAGGAGCCTCGCATTCGCTAAAATCCACACCCGGCAAGGAAAAGCAGCATGGCAGAAAACGTGGCTCGTGGCTGTATCGAAACTCCCTTTCGCTGGCCTTCGCCTTTCTCTTCGCAGGATCGTTCCTGGGCCACGTCGTCTTCGGGACGCGGGCTTTCAACGAAACCCGTTCCCTGCAAGGCCAGGCGCCGGTATCCGTCGCCGCTTATCTGCGCAGCGGAACCTTCTGGGCAAAAACAGTTCAGACGTGGCAGGCGGAATTCGTCGCCATCGGAGTATTCTTGGTCCTGAGCATTTTCCTGCGTCAGGAGGGGTCGGCCGAGTCCAAACCCGTTGACAGCAGCGACGACGAAACCGGAGAGGTCAACCACTGACCCAACGCCTAACCACGCGCTCCAGCGAAGGGAGGCTGGCGGTGGGGCTTGCATTGCAATCCACGCCTTGCGTCGCCAGCCTCGGTCGCTGAGCTTAAAGGCGTAAGGTCTCATGACACACGTTTAAAGAATGACGAATTTCCCGAAAAATACCGGAAGTGGGTCGCCACTAATTTTAACAGCGATGTAAAAGAGCAGCTTTTCGACATTTACAAGGAGTCGATGTATGAGGAACAGAATGACGCCGGTAGAATTTCCAAAACAATAGCGAAGGCATCCACGCTGTTCGCCAGATTGTCCCACGATCAGGAGAGAACCGCGAAGAAGCTCATAGGTCTCACTTGGGCGCTTATCATCCTTACGTTGATCCTTGCGATTTTGACCGCTCCACTCGCGTATGAGTCCTATCTCAAAATACAGCAACACCATAAGACAGACAAAGACGGCACAAGCCAACAAAGGTGGCGTAGAGCCACACTAACTCCCAATCAATGAGACCTAACCATGCGATGCAGCTAACAGGCTCCATGCGTGCGCTCGTATCATTCGCCCTTTTGCTGGCAGTTTGTAGCTGTTCGCACAGCCATGACACCACGGCTGATTCGCAGCTTCAGCGGTTGGTTGGCCAGACAGCGACATTGAGCGGTAAGTTCGAGTTAGCTGGTAAAGTTGGCCCTTATATTGATCGCACTGGCGAGCCAGTTTATCTAGTGCCGCATGGTTCGTTTAGTTGGGCTTCGGAGTATGAGAAGATGCAAGGCAAGGTCGTAAGCATCACCGGCATTTTACGTTTTCAGCATTGTGATCGAGTCAAGAGTGACACGCTTGTTGACCAACCAGTGGATTATTTTTATTTTGACGCAGAGACAGCTAAGATCAGACTGGAATGAGTATGGAGCCTAACAAGTCGCCGGAGCCGACCGCGGTTGGCGCTTGCCGTTCCGCTATCGCGGTTCACGCCGCGAGTCGGCGGTGGCTCAGCTATCTACGTTAGGCCTCTATCCACTATGCCGAAAGAACCTGCACCACTGAAGTTGAAGATAGTAGCTTATCTCTCCCTACTCTCTGGCGTTTCTGCCGTCATCAAGTGTTTCGTTTCTCTATCGCACAATTCGCTCTATCTGCCTTTTGACGCACTTGGCATTCCCATCTGTTTTGGCCTGCTCTACTACCGTCCAGCATGGCGCACACTCGCACTGATCTTCATCTGGATCGCTCTTGTCATGCTGCCGATTATTTTTGGCATGGGCTTCTTCGCTCAGACTACATATTTTGAGTTTCTGGGCATTCACATCGCCGATATTCCACGAATCCTGTTTTTTATTTTGGCGATCGCAGTTTATTCTCTCGTCGTTTGGCAGTATCGCGTTTTAACCGATCACTCAATTAAGCGTTTATTCCATGAACCGGCCTAACATGCGATGCAGGTAACAGGCTCCGCGCCTCACGGTAGCTGCTCGCAGACCCGCCGTGGCAGCTACCGCGCCGCGCTCCGCCTGTAGCTGATCTTGTTCTCGCCGGGCGGCTCACACGCTTTTTACACCTGCAAATGAAAAGCCGCTGATCGCTTTCCATCGCCGCGCCTTTCGTATAGAGGAAAGCGCGCCAATGGAATTCGAGATCACGCACACCACGCATTATCGCTACGGGAATCCGGCGGCGGAGGCTTATGGCGAGGCGCGGTTGACGCCGCCCGATTTGCCATCGCAAACAGTCGTAAAACATGCGTTGTCCATCGAGCCGGCGACGAGCACGTCGCGCTACGTGGATCATTATGGAAATGCGGTGGACTTTTTTTCGCTGCCGTATTTGCACAAGAAATTGGTCGTGAAAAATGAGATGGTGGTCCGGACGCGCCCGCCGGTGCGCCCGGTCGAAAGTCTCGAGCTGACAGTGGGCGAGGCGCGGCAAATTTTTACTTCGGCGCTGCCCGATATTTTCGATTATCTCCAGCCGACGGAGATCGTGGAGATCGGGAGCAATCCGCTGCAATGGGCGCGAAAGTTTTTGCCGCCAAAAGCGGTGCTCGGCGAGGCGCTGCCGCGCTTGAATGCAGCGATCCACGAGAGCTTCGATTACGCGAAAGGCGCGACCGATAATTCGACGACCTTGTCGGCAATCTGGAAGCAGCGCAAAGGCGTCTGCCAGGATTTCGCGCACGTGGCGCTCAGTATTTTGCGCACCGCCGGACTGCCCGCGCGCTACGTCTGCGGCTACATCGAGACCGACCCGCCGCGTGATGGGACGGCGGCTTTGACCGGCGCCGTCGCGACGCACGCGTGGATCGAAGCGCTGGTGCCGGGGATGGTGTGGGTGGCGCTCGATCCGACGAATCGGCAGTGGATAAACGAGCGCTACGTGGCCGTCTCGTTCGGGCGCGACTCGCGTGACGCGACGCCGCTGCGCGGCACGTTCAAAGGCTCGGGCGGACAGAAGATGGATGTGAAAGTGGTGATGAAAAGACGGGCGGAAAAAAAATGAAAATCGAGGTGCGCTACGAGACGCAATACCGATACGAAAGCGAGGTCAGCTTTTCGCCGCACACGTTCCGGATTTTTCCGAAGACGGACTATTTCGTGGCGATGGAAGCGATGAAATTTACGACGAACGAAGGCGCTTCCGTGCAGCATCGCCGCGACATTTTCGACAACCCGGTCGCGTTCTGTTTTTATCCTGTCAAGGGTCGCGACCTGCACGCGGAGCTGGCGATGACGCTGCAGCTGCGGGAGAGAAACGCGTTTGATTTTTTGCTCGAGGGACGCGCGACTGACTTTCCGTTCCGTTATCAAAGTGATGAACAGCGTGTGCTCGCGCCGTATTTGCAAACGTCGGGCGCGATCGATCTCGGTTTTTGGCACCCGGCCCGGAAGCCGACGGTGTTGGCGCTGGTGGAATTGAACGAGGCGCTGCATGACAATCTCGGCTACGAACGGCGCGACGAAGGGACGGCGCGATCGCCCGCGGAGACTGTGGCAATCGGCTCTGGCGCCTGTCGCGACTTCGCGGTGCTGCTGGCGGAAACGTTGCGCGGGGAGGGGATCGCAGCGCGATTGGTGAGCGGATTTTTGTGCGAATTTGGCGAGGGGGAAAAGCGCGCGGAGGGAGCGATGCACGCGTGGACGGAAGCGTATTTGCCGGGCGCGGGCTGGGTTGGTCTCGATCCGACGAACGGAGTTTTTTGCAATCACAATCACATCACGACGGCCGTGGGACTTTTGCCGCGAGACGTGACGCCGGTGAGCGGCAGCTATTATCACAAGACGCATGTCGCCGCGGAAATGAGCGCGAAGCTGGAGATGATTCCGTGCAAAGAGTGAAGTCCGGCACGGCCGAAGAGGTCGCGAAAAAAGTCACCGCGCGGCTGCGCAAACTGCGCGTGCAGCTCACGCTCGGCGGCGAGCCAAGCTACGTGCCGGTCGAGCCGGAAGGGATGGAATGGAGCATCACGGCGCTCGGCCCCGAAAAGCTGCGATACGCGCACGCGCTGGCGGCGGAACTGGTGGAAAAAGTTTTGCCGGGCGCAGTCGTTTTCTTTTCGCCGGGGAAAACGTATCCGGGCGAAACCAATCCGCGCTGGGCGCTGCACCTGCTCTGGAATCAAGACGGCAAGCCGATCTTCGCCGCATCGCCCAATGCGAGAAAATTGACGACGCCCATGCTCAAGCGCGCGCTCGCGCTAGCGCTGAAGGTCGGGCCGAACTGGATTCGCGCGGTCGATCCGGACGCGCCGGAGCGGGAAATTTGGGTGCTTCCGCTCGATCACAACGGCAGAAAATGGGGCAGCGAAAAATGGCCTCTCGGCAAGCGGATCGAGCTGCTGCCGGGCAGCGCGCCCGCGGGACTTCGGCTGCCGTTGCACCTGCTGCCGGACGCGGCGCTCAAGCGCGCGCTCGTAGTCGAGCCTGGCGATGGCGCGCTGCACATTTTCTTCCCGCCGCTGCTTCAGCCGGCGTTTTCAAAGTTGCTGCACGTGTTTCACATTGTGCCGCAGGCGTTTTTCTCCGGCTACGTTCCCGACGATGAGGCTGGTGTGTGGGGAAAACTTTCACTCACACCGGACCCGGGCGTGCTCGAGATCAATCTCCCGCCGTGCGCAGATGCCGCAGCCTATGGCCGCTGGCTCACCGATCTCGAGCGATGTGCGACCGCGGTTGGTTTACGCTCATTTAAACAGCGTGCATCGGGCGAAACAGCCGGCACCGGCGGCGGCAATCATCTTCTTTTTGGCGCGCCACCTTTCGCGCCAAACGCATTTTTCACCCGTCCGCGCTGGATCCCTGCGATAATGCGCTATTGGCAACGGCATCCGGCGCTCTCGTATTTGTTCACCGGCGACTATGTCGGCCCGTCGTCGCAGGCGCCGCGGCCCGACGAGTCGGCGAGCGCGCTTTACGATCTCGAGATGGCTTATCAGTTTCTGGAAAAACTTCCTGCCGGCCGCGACCATCGCCATCTCATCAGCGAAACGCTGCGGCATTTGCACACCGACGGCTCGGGCAACACCCACCGGAGCGAGGTTTCATTCGACAAGTTTTGGAACGTGAGCTCGCTGGGCGGCTGCCGCGGACTGATTGAATTCCGCGCCGTCGAAACAATGCCGCACGCCGAATGGATGGCCGCGGTCGCCGCGCTCTGGCACGCGCTGGCCGCGATGCTATTGGAGAAAAAAATCAAGGGCCCGCTGGTCGAGCACGGCAGCAGACTGCACGATTATTTTTTCCTGCCAAACCTGCTCTGGAGCGACTTTGAGGAAGTCCTGCACGATCTGCGCGCGGCTGGATTTGATTTTGCGCCCGACATTTTCCGCGAGATATGGAACTGGCGTTTTCCGTTTATGCTCAACTTTGAAAACGACGGCGCGGGACTCATGGTGCGCAAGGCGCTCGAGGGCTGGCCGCTGCTTTGCGAGACGCCGCTCGAAGGCGGATCGACGAGCCGCTTCGTCGACACGTCCATGGAGCGGCTGGAGTTTTTTGCGAACAAACATTTCCTGACGCGACATCGTATCTTCGTCGAAGGGCGCGAGCTGGCGCTCCAGCCGCTGCCCGCGGGCGACTACGGCGCGGGTCTCCGCTACCGCCGCACGGCGCTGCATCCCTCGCTTCATCCGGGCATTGCGCCGCACATGCCGCTTCGGCTGGAAATCGCTTCCGGTGCGCAGAGTTGGAACTTTCGACTCGAGCCGGGCAAGCGGGAGTTTCAATCAAGCGCTGCCCGCCCGCCGAAACGTCGCTCGCCTTGCAAAAAGCTGCATCCCGAGCTGCTGACCTACGACCTTCGTCTGGCGTGACCGTGCGAAAAAATGGGCAGTGAGGGGATCGAACCCCCGACCAACTCGGTGTAAACGAGCCGCTCTACCGCTGAGCTAACTGCCCTGAGTGATTCACGACGTCGCGCCTTGCACGCTGCATCGGGGCGAGCCTTTCTCGCTGGTCAACATCGGGCGTCTACTATGCGATGGACCGCCATCAGGGCAAGTGGATTCGACGCGGTCATCAGACCGACGACAGGGGCTGCGTCGCCGCGCGACACGGCTTGTGACCTCAGGGCAAGGTCGTGCGGCGCAAAAATCTCAGGCAGAAAACTGCTACATCGAGTCGAACCTTGCAGCGGCGCGAGCGTCTTCGCGTTCGCCGCGTTCCTGCCAGCGATCCTGACGGGCGGAGGTGCGGGAATCCATGCGGTCCTGGCGATTATCGAGGCCAGAGGCGCGCGCGTCTTGCACTCCGTGCGTGGAGCAGGCGGGGAGCAGGATAAAAGTGCCGAGGAGTGCGACAGCGGTGATGAGAGCGGCGAGTGATTTCATAGTGGAGGACGGATCATGCCTTGCGTTTCGCGGCGCGGAGCGGGCACCTTGCAGTCGTCGACGATGGCGGTGAGTGGCGTGGGCATTGCAAGGGAAAGGTGACGGTTTATGCGAACCGTTAAATCGGACTTTGGTCGTATGCGTATTCGCTGCGCTGCCGCCAGCTCAAGATCCCAGTCTGCGGATCCCCAAGCTTAAAGCGGTGACCGCCTATCCTTGCCCGCCGAGCAGCATCAGATCGCGGGAACTTTCTGAAAATCGTCGATCGCATCGGCGAGCATGGTGAAGCGGTCGATGCGCCCAATCTTTTCCTCGATGCCTTCGATGCGAAGGATGTCTCGGACGCTCGAACGCGCTTCGACGAGACGCAAGACGATCCCGCGCTTGGCGATTTCCGCCTGCAGGTTCAGGAACATCCGCGCGCCCGCCATATCCATATTCGGCGAAGTCGAGAGATCGCCGATGACCAGACGCATCGTTTCACGCGCAGCGTCCAGCCGCGCGATCACGGCATCGAAGATGTGCTCGGCGTTAAAGTAGACGATCGGCGACTCGACTCGGAACGCGAGAACGCCAGCGATCGGTTCGTTCGACGAATGCCGCTCGAGATCGGAGTAACGCCGCGTGCCGGGGATGCGACCGAGAAACGCGACGTGCGGCGCCGACGCCCGGCGGATCAGGCGCACCAGCGAAATAATCGCGCCAAGCATCACCCCTTGCAGCAGGCCGGCCCAGAGCACACCGGCGAGCGCGGCCATTGCCACCACAAATTCGCCCGTGTGATACTGCCATAGCCTTTTCAGCGCCTTCACTTTGACGAGGCTCGCCACCGCCATCAGCACCACGGCGGCGAGCACCGGCTGCGGCAGGTTGCGAAGCAGTTCGGTAAAAAAAAGCGCGACGATGAGCATGAGCCCGGTCGCGATTAGCCCGGACAGCGGCGTGCGCGCGCCGCCGCTTTCATTGACCAACGATTGCGACATGCCGCCGCTGATCGGGAATCCGTGACCCAGCCCGGATGCAAGGTTCGCAGCAGCGAGCCCGAGAAACTCCCGGTTGCTGTCGATCCGGTAGCCGTGTTTCTCGGCAAACATTCGCCCGATCGCCGCCGTCTCAACCGCGCCGAGGAGGAAGCACGCAAGAGCCAACGGCATCAGCTCGCGGACGGCCTGAGAGTTGACGGCCGGGAGCGACGGGATTGGCAGGCCCCTTGGCACCGGACCCAAAAGTTTCACCCCTTGCGCGCCAAAGTCGATGAACGATGCCGCTGCGATTCCGCCGATGACGACGAAGAGCGCGACCGGTTTGTTCGGCAGCAGTTTCTTGCCGAGAATCAGCACCGCGAGCGCGGCGCCGCCGAGCAGGAGCGACGTGCGGTTCGTCTCGCCGATGTGCTGGAGGAAAATTTGAATCCGTTCCCAGAAATCTCCGTGCCCGCCTTTCACGCCAAAGAGCTTCGGCAATTGCGTGCTCGCGAGGTGCAGCGCGACGCCCGCTTTGAAGCCGAGCATCACGCTTTCCGAGATGAAATTCACCGCCGAGCCCGCGCGCGCCAGCCACGCAAGAAACGCGATCGCTGCCACCAGCATCGCGGTGCAAGCCGCAAGAGCTGAGTAGCGCCCCGGATCGCCATGCGCCATGCCTCCGATCGACGAGCCGATGAGGAGCGAGATCGCCGATGTGACCGTGATCGCCGTTTGCCGCGAACTGCAAAAGAGCCACCAGACAAGCCCGCCGAAAAGACACGCGTAGATTCCCGCCTGGGGCGGCAACCCGGCCAGCGACGCATCACCGAGCGCTGCCGGCAGCAGATACGCCGCGAGCGTCACGCCCGCCGCGAGGTCCGGTCGAAAGGATTGGCAATCGTAGCTCGGCAGCCAACGCGCCGCAAAAATCATCCCGCGCCACCGGCTCGGGACTGCAGCCGTGTCAGCGTTGGCAGCGATCGCGGTCATGTTCTTTGTCGCCGGGATCGATGTCGGTGGATTTCATCGTGTGGCGACTCCGGGCTCTTGCGAAAACGCGCGACGCTATTTGCCTTCCATGAATGCCCGGAGTTCCTCGTCCTTATCCTTGGTCAGCGAAGTCTGGAGAACTTTGCCTTTGCCGGCAAAGGGCTTGAGCGCTTCGAGCACTTTGTCGGGCGTCGATTTGCGCACGAGGACGAAGAGCGCGGAGGTGCCGGTCCGCGTCGCGCCGAGGTCTTTCATGACGACGAGGTTGCTCATGCCGCAATCATGCAAATCCGTGCGCGGCCGGGGTATCGGACCTAGGTCTTACGCCACAAGCTGTTGGTTTTCTCGGTCAGCTTGCGGGCGACGGTTCAATACTTTTCCGGCACAAACTTTCTTCCCTTCAGCGCGGCCGCGTCGTCGTATGCGCCTTTCTTCGAGCGGTCGGGGAGTTTGATCTTTTCGCGCGGGACTTTCTTGTGAGGGATGAGGCTGAGGATGTGCGCGAGGCAGTTCAGGCGCGCGCGTTTCTTGTCGTCGGAACGCAGGATGTGCCAGGGCGCATGCTTCGTGTCGGTGGCGTCGAGCATCAGGTCGCGGGCGCGCGAATACTCATACCACTTGCTCCGCGAAGGAAGATCCATCGGGCTGAGTTTCCACTGGCGGAGCGGATCGTCGATGCGCGCCTCGAAGCGGCGCTTCTGTTCCTCGTCGCTGGAATCGAGCCAGATTTTGATGAGCTGGATCCCGTTCTCGACCACGAATTTTTCCACATCGGGACAGATCTCGAGGAAGCGCTTGTGCTGCTCCTTCGTGCAGAAGCCCATCACATACTCGACGCCCGCGCGGTTATACCAACTGCGGTCGAAAATTACGATCTCCCCCGCCGCCGGAAAATGCGCCATGTAACGCTGCAAATACATCTGCGACTTCTCGCGCTCGGATGGCGCCGGCAGCGCGACGGTGCGAAACACGCGTGGGCTGACCCGCTCGGTAAGGGCGCGAATGGTGCCGCCTTTGCCCGCCGCGTCGCGGCCCTCGAAGACGATGATCACGCGGAGACCCTTGTGTTTTACCCACTCCTGGAGGTGGCAGAGCTCGCCCTGGAGCTTGCGCAGTTCCTTCATGTATTCCTTCGACTTTAGTTTTTCGGATTTTGCGTCGTGGGTTTTGTCATTCTTGCTCATGATTTTCTTGCGCGGCGAGATTTGGACGGTTGTCAGGCTTCGAAAAGGGCGGTCGTTCGGCCACTTGGCTGGAACTGCTGACACCCGTTCTCAGTTTCCCCGCAGTGGACCGGCTGCGGCTATCGGACCTTGGTCTTACCCGTGCAGGGGAACGGCTTACGTGCCGACGTTTCCGCGGCAGCGCGCTTTTTCACTTGGTGCGATTTTTAACCTACGGCAGCCGGCCGCCGCAACGGCTACAGAAGCGCGCATCGCGGTCGCCTTCGGGGTCGTGGCACTCGGCGCAAATCCACCTTTCTTTGCTCAGCACCGTCTGACGCAATTCCATCGAAAGATCCCGGTCGGCACCGCGATGATCCCGTAGCCCATGATCATGATAAAGCAGGCGAGAATGCGACCGGGCACCGTGTGCGGAGTCACGTCGCTGTAGCCGACGGTCGTGAGGGTGACGATCGCCCAAAGACGCCGCGTGGGATGCTATCAAAACCATTCTCGGCGCCTTCCACCAGATACATCTAGGACCACCGCGAGGATGAATGAGAGGAAGATCGCGATCTTGCGCCGGCTGGCATAGAGCAGGCAAATGTCGAACAACTTCCCTCCGCGCGTCCCGCTCTCGAAGATGATGAGGTAAAGGCGACGCTTCTAAGCGGGCTGATCGCTGCTTCGGCGATTTCGGGAAGACGGCATCTGCTATGGCTCCCGAGCGGTCGAACTGCATCGCGGCGATGAGCGTGCCGTAATTTGGAATAAAAAGTAACCATTCACCTCCTTCGGATTTTTCCGAATGATCCGCTCGGCAATTCGCACTAAAAAATCGATCCCGCCCGCAACCTCCATCGCCGAGGCAGCCATGATCACAGTCAGCACAATGAGCAGCACCTCGCCGGGAATTGCCGCCGGCGCGATGTCAAAGCCGACAACCAGCACGAGCAATCCCGCTGCGCCCCAGAGGCCAAGTCCCACACCGCCATGCATGCGCCCATTATGAGTGCGCCAAGGATCACTAGGAATTCCAGGATAAGTCTGATCTCCATCGGCGGGTGAATGATCCGCAAATCCGACGCCATACACCTTCCGTTGCCAAGTCCGCCGCACTGCCGCGCCGCACCGAGAATCGGACGCTTACTTTGCCGGGCTGCCGGTGCCTTGAAAATCGCCGCCGAGCGCGAGGTGCAGGTTCACCCGTTCGCGCAGGCGCGAGGCGCGGATCTTGGTCAGCTCGATTTTGGCGGCAAGGTTCTCGCCAGCGTGGCGCAGGATCGTGAACATGTCGGCGTGGCCTTCGTCAAATTGCTGCCGACCAAACTTCAAGGTGTCCGCGCTTGCGTCCACCATCTCGCCCAATGCGGCTTCGCGCTGGCGCAGATAGTAATCGTTCGACAGCGCGTCTTCCACGTCTCCAAACGCGCGCAGGGCAACGCCGACGTAACTGGCCGTCGCGGCTTTTTGCTCGGCGGTGCGGACATCCTGCGCGGCTTTCAGTTCGCCGCCGAAGAAAATCGGCTGGATCACTCCTGCAGCGAGGCTCCAGCTGACTGCGTCGATCACGCCCACAGTATCGAGCTGCGCGGTGCCCATGCCGGCGCTGGCGCTGATTGAGAACCGAGGCAACCGCGCCGCACGCGCCGCAGCCGTGCGATGAAATGCGGCACCGACGCGCTGCTCGGCGGCGAGGATGTCGGGTCGGCGTTCCAGAATTTGCGAGGGCAGCCCAGCGGGCACGGCTTTCGGCTGCGCGGGAAATGATCGGCGCACATCGAGTCGTCCCGCGGGATAGTTGCTTGTGACAATTTCGATCGCCCGAATGGCCTGCGCGCGTGCGGCCTGCGCCGCGATGTAGGTGTCTTTCGCGCCGGCAGTGCGGGAGCGAATTTGTGAAACATCGTAGTCGCTCGCATGGCCTTGCTGTTTTTTCTTCTGAGTCAGGTCCGAAAAATCCTGGTAAAGTTCGAGAGTTTCGCGGGCGTTGGATTCCTGCTGCGCGGCTTCGATGACGGAAAAGTAGGCGCGCGCCACCGCCGCCGCGAGCGACTGCCTGGCGAACTCATAATCCTCGGCCAGCGCGACGCTTTCGGCGGCCGCTGCTGCTTTATTCGAGCGCACTCGCGCCCAGACATCGAGTTCCCAAGAGGCACCAATGCCAAGTCCATACACCCATCGCTGTGTGGAAGGGTCGAGGACGTTGCTCGTGTCGGAGGCGCCGCTGCTGAGGTCGACGCCGAGTCCGCCGAGGTCCGGTGGATCGATGCCGCCGCCGTGCGAGTCGGTAATCTCGCGGCCCTGACGTTCGCCGAGACCTTTCACAGCGATGCGCGGATACAGCGAAGACGCGGCGATTTTGATCGCATAGCGCGAAGCTTCCACGTGCGCGGCGGCAGCCTTGAGGTCAGGGTTGCGTGCGACCGCCTCAGCGACGAGCGCTGTCAGTTGCGGATCGTTGAAGGTGCGAATCCAGTTTGGGACAACGTCGCCCCTTTTGTGTGAGCTGGCCCAGCCGCCGGGAATTTTGCGCGCCGCGTCGGGTGCGATATCGGCGCCAGTCGGCGGTTTTTGAACGGCACAGCCGGTGACGAGCAGGACGAGAATCGCTCGCGGGAGAAAGGAATGTTTCATGCGAGACGCGGCTTAGTGAAGCTTGAAGACAAACCAGTCCATCTTCGTGGAAACACGGACGAACACCTTGCGGATGATGTGCAGGAGTTTCCCGTGTTCGGTGTAGATCGCGCCCGCTCCCACCGCGCCGGCGGCGAGAAAGAGTTCCCTGTCCTTTGGTTCAACGAGAAGCCGAACCGCGATTTCCTGATTGAGGCTGGCGCCCGGGGGGGTGGTTTGCAAATTGCCGCTGATCGGCAATTGACCCTGAGCGGTGGACCAAAGGATCGAGTCCACTTTGCATTTGATGATGCGCCCGGGATACATCTCGAGGAAAATTTCCGCTTCGTTGCCGGGCTCAACGTAGCGCAATTCGTTCTGATGGTAATAAGCGAGGATCCACGGGTCGTCCTCCTGGATAAAGCTCATCACGGGCATGGTCGCGAATTGAGTCGCGCGCACGCCGGGCTGGAGTGCGAGATTCGTAACACGACCATTGGCTGGCGCGAGATGAACGCAGCCTTCGAGATTATATTTGTCACTGGCGAGGTCGGCTTCCGACTTCGCGATTGCTGCCCTGGCCTGAGCGACCTGGTCGAGCTCGCCAGCCTCATTGCGTGCGCTGAGCTTCTGCTTTACTTCGGATTCCGTCGCGTCGGCCGCCAGATACTCGCTCTCCAGATTGCCGAGATCGGCCTGAGCTTGCTCGAGGTCCGCACGTTTGCCGGCGCCGCTCGCGGCAAGCGAGGTGAATTGCTCGACGCGCTTTTTCGCGAGGTCGAGCCGCGGCTCAAGCGCAGCCTTTTTTGCCGATGCGTTCTTGAATTGATCCATCATCCCCCGCTCAAAGGCTTGGGCGGTGACGAGCGTGACCTTGTTCGACTCGAGCGTCGCCTCCGCCGCCTTCACCGCGGCCTCAAACGGAGTCGGATCAAGCTTGAAAAGCACGTCGCCTTTTTTGATCGGGCGGTTCGGCTCGATCGGCACTTCAGTGACCTGGCCGGTCACGCGCGGAACGATCGGCACGACATAATTCATCGCGCGGATGTCGTGCGAAGACGGCGCGACGATGTTCATCAAAAGGATGATGACCGCCAGCACGAAGATCGGGATGGTGACGACGATGACCTGACTGGTGATATTCCAAGGCAGCCACTTTTTCTTGAAAAAAATGAACCAGACGCAGACCGAATAAATGATGAGAAGGATGAGTTCCATTTACGCCTTTTCTCCTTTGCCCTGCTCGATTTCTGACGCTGGCTTTTCGGCACCGTGATTGCCGATCGATTCATCGACGTCGGTGCCGTAGGCCATCTTGTGCAGCACCGGTTTCGTGTAGGTCCAGAGCCATGCGATCGGCCACAGCAGACCGCCGAAACAAAGCGAGAGCAGGCATAAACACTGGATCGCGTGCGTCTGCGGGTGCTTTTTCTTCTCGGCAATTTTTTCGGGCAGGATGTGGACGAGCCAGAAAACAGTGATGCCAATGATCGGCGCGATGATTAGCACGACCCACGAGATTGCGTTGGCGATTGCGTCGAGGGTTTCGCCGTGGAAAAGCGAGGCGTGCGCATGCGTCGGCGCGGCGACGAGCAACGCGAGCACGGCAGGCGCGACGATTCGCGCAGATCGTCGCGTATGGATTGGATTCGGCTTCATAGGGCTTTTGAAAACAGAGGCAGCGGATGACGCGGGCGACGTGAACTTTGATCCGCGATGAATGCGAATGTTAGAAATTTACGGGCGTGGCTGGATTTTGAGATCGAGCTCCAGAATTTTGGCGGATTGAGCATCGCGGATTTGGAGCCAAAAGGTTCGTAGACGGAGGTGGCGTCGGCTATCGGACTTAAGTCCTACAATCCGGCTGGCACAGCATCATGACGCCTTTTTCACCGCGAGCGTCGCCTCGGTCATCCGGAGCGCGCTGAGTTCGCTCACGAAAGTGTTGAAGCGCTGAAAGAGAGTCGTGAAATCGCGGTTCAGTTCGTTGATCGATTTTTTCATCGCTTGATCCAGATCCATCGCTTCCTTGAGCGCGACCTCGCGAGAATCCGCTTCCGCCGCGCGCAACACCTCTTGCTTCTGCTGGCGCCGTTCGGCGATGAGAGCGTCGTTTTTCGCGATGTCCGCTGCGCGCTGTTTTTGACGGGCAGGATCGCTGGTGGCCGCATGCTGCGCGCGCAATTCGCGGCCCATCCGATCGAGCCGCGCGATGCTCGCGTCGAGTTGCTTGAGGAGCGTGGCGCGCTGGGTATTGCCGTGCGAGGTGAGGCGGCGATTGTGTTCGAAATCCTCGTTGCGCTGGTATTCGGTGCCGGACCAGCCGCCGCCCGTGGCGGTGTAGCGTTCGTAGTCCTTGTGCGACGGCATCGACTTGTTCAACGCAATAATTTGATCGATCCGCTTTTCGATCCGTTGATCGAAGACGGCGACGAGCTTGTGCTTGTCGTCCGCGGTGAGCGCGCTGTGCGGATTCAGCAGTTCCTGACGAAAAACGCGCCGCTTCTTGTCGTAGTATTCGATCGTCTTCGCGAGGCGTTTCATCGTCTCCTCTTTCATCCTGGCAACCTTCGTGCGCGAATTTTTTGAGTCGGTAATCGCGCTCAGCGCTTGGATAATGTCGTCCATCCTTGCTTCGATGTCCGCGTCGGTTTGTTTCATCTCGTCGCGCAGTAGATCGACTCGTTGCTGACGGACGTCGATCAAGGACTTGAGCTGGCCGGCAGCCGGTTCGGCGCTTTGTGCGAACAAATTTGCAGCGGCGCCGACGGCGAGGCTGAACGAAAGAACGCGAAGGAAGGGAATGGACATCGCGAGAGGCTAGGGACTCGCGGGTGCGGAAGAAAAGTGGGACTTTGGTCCTATTGCGCAGCCCGAATGCTGCGACCGGATTTAGCGGGAACGGCTTACAACAACGTGCAACACCGGCTTCACTCCAGCCACCTGCGTAGCGCGCACGAGATCGGCTACGGATGTCACGCCCATCTTTTCCATCACGCGACCGCGATGAACTTTCACGGTTTTTTCCGCGGAGTTCAACTCATCGGCGATCTGCTTGTTCAGCATTCCGCCGATCACGCGCTGCATCACCGCAAATTCACGCGGCGTCAGCGCATCGATCCGCGCCCGCGCGGCGGCACGTTCGTCGAGACGCTGGCGAATCGCCGCGGATCGCGCAAGCGCCCGCGACACCGCGTGGAGCAGGATTTCATCATCCACCGGCTTGGTTAAAAAATCGACCGCGCCGGCTTTCATCGCATCGGCGCACGTCGGCACATCACCGTAGCCAGTGAGAAAAACAATCTGCGTTTCGCGCGCGGCGAGCGTCCCCTGCAGTTCGAGGCCATCGACGCCTGGCATTCGCAAATCGAGCACCAGACAGGACGGGCCATTGTGCACGGCGCGTTCGAGGAAAGCGGTTGCCGAAGAAAATGTCTCAGCTTGCACCCGAGCCGAACGAAAAAGCCGTGCGAGGCTGCGGAGGACGGATGTGTCATCGTCCACGATGCAAACCAGCGCATCCAGCGGCACTTCCGGCGGACGCATTTTCAAAGGTTTTTCCGACACGGCGTTCAGATGCTCTAATCCTGCTACGGAACGCGGAGACGTCAAGACTTCTGCCCAGAGTGAAGTGTTACATTTGTGTGTCAGCTTTCCACGGTGGCGGTTGCATCCAGCCGTATAGGACATTGGTCTTATGGACGCCTCGGCGCGGGAGGCGCACTTTTTCCTCTTCTCATACAACTCGTGGCTCGCATGAAAACACTCCTCCTCGCTTCCTCGTTGATCGTTGTCTTCACCGGTCTTTGCATCGCTCAAACGCCGGACACATCTCCGGAAAAAGCCACCATGCAGGCGAACGATCGCGCGTATGAAGCGGCCTACGCAAAATCCGATGTGAAAGCGCTCGGGGACTTTTTTGCCGAAGATGCCGACTACACGACCAGCGAAGGCCGCTCATTCACGGGACGAGAAGCAATAACCGCGGCGATAAAGTCTGGTCTCGTCGCAAACCGCGGCTCGACAATCGCCATCACCACCGATTCCGTCCGCACACTCGCGCCCGATACCATCGTGCAAAAAGGCTCTACGACGGTGACGTCAAAAAACGGTGAAAGCAGCAGCGAACTTTTCACCGCCATTCAGGTAAAAAAAGACGGCAAGTGGAAGATCAGCCAGCTCATCGAATCGCCCATGCCGAATGCGACTCCGGCCGACCATCTCGCCGAACTCTCTTGGCTCGTCGGTGAATGGGAGGATAGCGATAAGACCGACGACATGACTGTCCGGAGCCAGTATTCTTGGGCGCGTGGCGGCAATTTTCTCGCCCGCAGCATCACAGTGCGGCGTGCCGGCGTCGTCACTCTCGAAGGCTGGCAGATTATCGGCTGGGATCCGGTCGAAGCGCGTCTGCGCTCGTGGACCTTTGACGGCGAGGGTGGTTTTTCCGGAGGATACTTCACCCGTGACGGTAACCGCTGGCTCCTCCGCGAAACCGGCGTCGCTCCCGACGGCAGTCGCACCAGCTCCGACAACACCTTTACGAAGATCAGCAACGACCGTCTGACGTGGGAATCGAACAACCGCACGCTGGACGGCGACCCGCAGCCGAGCATCGGGAAGATTGAAATCAATCGCGTGAAAGGACGCTAACTATGCGCTCCCGACTTCGCTCCACCTTGGCCGTGGCGATGGTGATCGCCATGTCTTTCGAAAGCGTTTCCATCTACGCCCGCGGCGGTGGCGGTGGGGGTGGACGAGGCGGCGGTGGTGGGGGTGGAAGAAGTGGCGGCGGCGGTGGCTCCCGAAGCAGTAGCAGTGGTGGTGGCAGTTTCTCCCGATCTTCCGGTGGCGGAAGTTCACGTCCCTCGGGTGGATCACGGCCTTCGAGCGGTAGCAGCTATTCGCGGCCATCGGGTGGCAGTAGCCGCCCGTCAGGAAGTGGCAGCGGGTCCGATGTTTCGAGGCCGTCACAGTTGCCCTCGAATGGAGGATCACGTCCGACTTCCGGTAGCGGCGGTCGCGTGCCTTCTTCGCCATCGCAGCGTCCAGCGGCTGGCAACCGACCCACCGGTGGCAACAGCGCCGCCCAATTGCCTTCCGGCACTCGTCCCGGTTCCGCGGGCGCGAACCTGCCTTCGCAACAGCCGTCGCGTCCCGGCAGTGGAACTGCTTCTACTCGTCCCGGCTCGGCAAATCGGCCTTCACAGCTACCGGCTACCGGTGCGGGCGTCGCGAATCGCCCCAGCGGAGCAAAACCAGGTCAACGGCCGAGTCAGGGCGACGTGGGTGATTTTCTCGGCGTCGCGGGTGGCGTCGCCGGCGGAGCAGCGCTCGGCGGTGCGCTGGGAAATCGGCCGACGCAACTCCCGGCGGAGCGTCCAGGCGTTGGCGATCGTCCCCGCGCCGAGCAGCTTCCCGCGCGTCCGGAGCAACGTCCCGATTGGGCCGAGCGCTCACAAGGGCGTAACGAGCAGTGGAACGAGCGCGTGGATGACCGCAACGAGGCGTGGAACCAGCGCTCCAAGAACCGCCAGGAGTCTCGCAACGATTTCCAAGAACACCGCAATGAGCGCTGGGAGAACCTCGAGAGCGCCCGCAACGACCGCCAGGATTGGCGCAACGAGAACCGCGAGGACTGGCAGAACCATCGCGAGGATTTGTGGGAATACCGAGGCGATCGGGCCGACGAAATCTGGGACAACACGCGCGACTTTTACGACAATGTCTTTGACGACCATTGGTGGGGCGCCTGTGGCTGGGGCGCCGTGGGAAATTACCCATCCAATCCATGGTGGTGGTGGGCACCCGCCGCGTTTGGCGCTGCCGCGGCGTTTGTGGACGGCATCACGCCCGATCCAATTTACATCGATTACGGCATGAACGTCGTCTACGAAGGCGACACGGTGTATGTGGATAACAAGCCGATTCCCGCCGAGCAGTATTCCCAGCCGATGATCGATCTCGCGGTGAACGTCGAGCAGCCGCCACCACCTGGACCCGCAGTCGCGGCTCCGGCCGCGGGTGTTCCTGCCGAGGAGTGGATGCCGCTCGGTGTCTTCGCGCTCGCACAGGAGGAAAAGGGCGATCCGGTGATGTTTTTCCAAATCTCGATCAATCGCCAAGGCGTGATCAGTGGCGGTTACAACAGCATCATCGCCGAGGACGAGCGTCCCATTGCGGGGCAGATCGACAAAGCCACCCAGCGCCTCGCGTGGCGCATCGGCGACAACAAGGAGACGATCTTTGTGTCCAGCCTGGGCAACCTCACGCAGGATGTTTCGCCAGTCGCGATTCACTTTGGGAAAACACGCACGCAGACGTGGCTGCTGGTCCGCATGCCCGAGCCCGCGCCCGCTGGGGAGCCGCAGAAACTGCCGACGCCGCCGAAGGAGCCGCCGCCTCTCAAGATCCCAGAGAAGGCGAAATAGCTTTGACCCGCGTCGATGCGACGCTATTTGGCGCATCCGTGGGCAAGAGACGTGCCACGCCCGCCCATTTCTCAAAATCGACACTACAACGGCTCGAATAGATTTCCCGAGGCCCTCTTGCGACACCAAAAGCTCAACCCGGATTTCATAACCGAGGACTGCAACCCCAAATCGCCAAAACGAAATCGATCTCGCCCGTGAGGACCCGACAGTTCCATCTCAAACTCAGGCACACTCCAAAACACCGCTTAATATTGCCTCCCGCCCCCGCATCGCCGTCTTAATAGCTCAGGAAGCCGACCTCACGTATTGGCCGGAAGCGTTGCCGGCATTGGCCTATCCGTTGAGCTCCCTCGACGCCTTTTCGCTCGCCTCGGCCGCGCAAGCGCTCGCGCTACCGCTTCCCGCTCAGCAGGAAGGCGGTGTCCAACCGACTCAACGGTAGTAACGACCGTGATAGTGCATTCCGCCGACATACGGCCCGTAAGCTCCATACCAACCCGTCGCCATGTCGCGCTGCATTTGGGCAGCCTGATATTGTTCTTGAGCGATCTTCCGCTGAACCGCCAGAGCTTCGTATCGCTGGTAGTTCGCCTCATCGCCGAGATAGGCGATGCCGTCCTTCTCATCCTTGTAGGCGTAGAACGTCTTCCCCTTGAAAGCGACCCGCTCCACTGTGTAAGCAGGCATGGCCCCATAGAGTTCCTTCTGCTTCGGAGTCGCGGGCACATGGCTGCGGAAGCCGGCGGCGGAAAGCATGCTCTTCGTTTCGGACGATCCCATGCTTGCACAGCCGGCGAGCGCGAGTGCAGCGACGAGAGATAGCAGTCCGTAGTGGTGGGGTTTCATTTTCATTGTTTGGTTCTGGTTAAAGCGATCTTCGATCAAACGTCACGATGAACCGGATGCTGGCATCCGCCTATGGGACCTTCGTCCTACTCCTCACCCGAGCGACGTTGGCGCGACTTTTACCCGCAGGATTACGCGTCGCCGTTTCAGCGATTCGGTGTCGCCGCGGATTCGATGACGGCGAGCAGTTCGGCGTCGTCCGCGGGCTTGGGCAAAAAGGCAAACGCTCCCGCCTTGCGTGCACTCTCGCGAGTCGACGAATCGTCGTGGCTGGTGAGAAAAATCACTTCCGTCCCCGGCGAGAGTTCGCGCAGGCGCGTTTGCACTTCGAGGCCATTCATGATCGGCATGGATATATCGATTACCGCCACTGGCGGCTTGTTTGACGCCGCGTGCTCCAGGAATGCGGGCGGATCTTCAAACGCAGCCACAGGTCGGCCGACAGACAGAAGGAGCCTCGTCAGCGCTTTCAAGACTGACGGGTCATCGTCGAGCAGCGAAACGGTGGGAAGCAATTTATCCACTAGAATAGTCACAAAACTTCAATCGGAGTTCGACGATCTATCAGCCTCCGGCCGCGCATGCGCAAATGAGACAGCTCCGATCGCATTGTCAGGTTTTTCCTCATGGCTTTCTGCGACCGAGGGCAACCGAAAGTCGAAATATGCACCGCCGCCTTCGGCATTGCCGGCGGTGACTTTTCCGCCATGCGCTTCGATGATGGATCGCACGATCGACAATCCCATTCCCAGGCCGTCCTTTCTCGTGGTGTAAAAGTGCTCGAAAAGTCGGTCCTGCATTTCAGCCGAAATGCCGGTGCCATGATCCCGCACAATCACCTGCACCGATCCGTTCCCGTCCACTCGCGTCGTGATCTCCACTTTACGCAGCGGGATCGGCGTTTCGCTCATGGCATGGAAGGCATTGACCACGAGGTTGACCAGCACCTGTTGTATCTGGGTCGGGTCCGCTTCGACAAAGGGGAGACGATCTGCCAGCGAGGTTTCCACCGTGCACGAATAAGCCGCAGCGTCAGGTCGAAGCATCAGTGCGACATCCGTGACGATTCCGCTCAGATCGATCCGTTCACGCACCGAGCTGCCTTTCTTGATGGCGTTGCGCACACTGAGAATGATGTTGTGAGCGCGGCGGCCATCCGCTCCGACATCGGACAAAATCTCGCGCAAGGCCTCGGCTTCGGTTTCGCCGCCGTCGATGAAACGGACGCCGGCGCTCGCGTTGGTGACGATCGCCGCGAGCGGCTGATTGAGTTCGTGCGCGAGAGAGGCCGTCATTTCGCCAAGCAGACTCGCGCGACCGAGGAGATCGACTTGCTCGCGCTGCCGCCGCGCTTCTTCCTCCGCCTGCCTGCGCGCAAAAATCGCTTCCTTGCGCTCGGTAATGTCCCGCGAAATGCCGAAGAGCCGCGTCGGTTCTCCCTCGGCGTTGTTCATGCGGCGGCCTCGTCCGCTGATCCAGCGAACCGTCTTGTCCGGCAGCACGATGCGGTATTCCACTTCGTATTCGCCTTCTCCGCAAATGGCGCGATCAATCGCGGCGGCTCGCAGCGCGCGGTCCTCGGGATGCACCCGCTCTGAAATCGTCGCGAGATCGACCACCGCGTTGCCATCGAGATCAAAAAGTTCGCGCATCTTGCCGGACACCCAAATCTCGCCCGTCGTCGCATTTAATTCCCAGACGCCCAAACGCGCCGCCTCGGCAGCGAGCGCGATGCGATCCTCGCTTTCGCGCAAAGAATTCTCCGCACGACGCCGACGCAGATGATTGGCAATGAGCGCCGCAATCAAAATTGCCTCGGCGAAAATCACCGTCAGCGTTCCGACGATCCACCCCGAATATTTCTGCCAGACGCTCGGCGAGCGGAAAAGAATCGTGCTCCCTTTCGGTAAAAGGTCTTCGTCGATCTGCCACCTCTGCAGCTCTCGCCAATCGTAGCGTGGCGGCAAAGGCCCGATGATCAACGGCGCGAAATTTGACGCCGGTTCACCGCGCAAAATGCGGACTGCGATGCGCGCCGCTTCCACGCCTTCCGTCTCCGCCTGGTAAAGTCGGCCGCCGATGATTCCCATGCCGAGCTGATGCTGGAAAAGACCGTAGATCGGGGCGTTGGCGACCGCGTGGATTTGCCTCAGCACTTCATCGCCGTCGTGCGTCACCCCGCTCGCGTCGCGGATCATCAGCACATCGAGGATGAACGAATGCGGCGGCATTTTTCTCGTCTGCTGCAAAATGCCGTCGAGCGGCAGATCGCTGAGCCATGTAAAACTGACGCGCTTGTCAAAGAGCTGAAACTCGTTTTTTAGAATCTCGCTCCATGCGCGTTCGAGTGGAGAGTCGCCGATCACGACGGCGATGTTGTCGGTATCCGGCGCGATTTGCAGGATGTCCTGAACCCACCCGCGAACATCGAATGATTCCCCGGCAAACGCAGCGTTGTGCTCGAGGGCACCGGGTGGCAACCGGCGTCGATCCATGCCGGCGTAAAGGATCGGCGTGCGCGGCGGAAAAATTTGATCCCGATGCCGCGCCAGAAAGATTCCCGCGGGCGATCCAATCGGCACCACCAGGTCCGGCTGCCATTTCGCCTGACGGGCGCGCAGGAGAGTCACCAGCGCTTCTTCCATGTCGAGCGACGCATACCGCGCCACATCGAGCGAGACCTCATCCAGATCCACCGGCTCCCCGAGTTTGCTGGTCAGCTCCGTTTCAAACGCGGTCGAATGGGTGGTGAAAGGCGGCGCGGCGCTTCCGAAGGAATTGATGATGAGAACGCGCTTCGGCGTGGCCGCATTTCCCGAAACAGCCAGCAGAAAAAACCCGCAGACCAGGGCCGGGAAGACTCCCCGGCAATGTTTTCTGCGCAAAAACATTGCTCCACGTCTGACTCCGCGCAGAACGCGAGTCAATGTTTCTCCGGAGGTTTCAGCGATTGTGATTACACTCCTTGTCAAAAAAGGCGCGAGCGTTCGAGCTCTCGCCCGATTAAATGGTCTGTTTACGGTTGACGAGTTAATTACACGAACCGCTCCGGCTGTCCGGTCGCGGCGAGGACGGAGCGCCACCAACCGCTACCGGGGTCGAGGCGCTTCTTATGTTTGGCGAGAAGCGCGATCGGCACGTGGATGAAACGCTCGTGCAGAAATCCGATGACGACGCCGGTCTTGCCCGCCATCGCCGCGTGGACGGCGTAACGCGAGAAAAGATCGCACAGCACCGCATCCTCGCAATTCGCGGGGCGGCTTCGGATTTGATAACTGGGATCAAAGTAGCGTAGCACGACCGGCATCCCTTCGGCTTCGAAAAACGCCTCGATCTTCTCGCGCAAAAACGGGCCGATGTCCTGCAGCTTCACATTGCCGGACGCATCGCGCGAACCGGCATCGGCGGCGAGCAAGTCCTGACCCGCGCCTTCCGCCACGGCGATCACGGCATGCGGTTTCGTCTTCATCCGCTGCTTCAGCGCGGCGAGAAATGGGTCGAGCTTGAACGGAACTTCGGGCACGAGAGCAATGTTCACATCTTGACTCGCGACGACTGCGCCCGCGGTGACGAAGCCCGCGTGCCGGCCCATGAGTTTCACGAGTCCGATGCCGTTCCGAACGCTTCGCGCCTCGGTGTGTGCGCAGTCGAGCACGCGCGCCGCTTCCTCGATTGCAGTCATAAAACCAAACGTGCGCGAGACAAAGCCGACGTCGTTATCAATCGTCTTCGGCACGCCGACGACCGACAGCGCGTGGCCGCGTTTGCGCGCTTCCTGGAAGAGATCATTGCCACCGCGCTGCGTTCCATCGCCGCCGACGGTGAAGAGAATATTGACGCCACGCGCGATCAGGTTATCGACCGCGCGGCAAATATCCACCGGCCCGCGCGAAGAGCCGAGAATCGTCCCGCCTTTTTGATGAATGCCGTCGATGAACTGCGGCGTGATGACGACCGGCTCCACGCCGCAATCCGGATCGAGTCCGCTGTAGCCGCCGCGAAATCCGAGCACCTCGGCGACGCCGTAGCCGTAATGCAATTCGAGAAAGAGCGAGCGGATGACGTTGTTGAGCCCCGGGCATAAGCCGCCGCACGTGACGATGGCCGCGCGCGTTTGCTCGGGATTAAAAAAGATCTTCTCGCGCGGCCCGGAGAGCTCGAATTGCAGGCCCGGATCGGCGCCGATTTCGATGTGCTCGGGGATGCGAACCTCATCGCCAATCGTATGAGATTTGCCAGAATCGAAACGAGGTTCGCCGAGAGTGGATGTTTCCATGGGCAGCTGCGTGCACGGTGCCCGCTTCTGCGTCCGCGGGTCTATCAGACTTAGGTCTTATTTCGGAAGCCACACGGCATAAAGTTCAGTGCTGGGATACATCGGTGGAATCCGATCCTCTTCCGTCCACCCGAGCGGCATCGTCCTCCGCAATCGCTCCCGGATGCGCCGCGGTGCAACTCACTACGGACGAACTTCCCAAGTCGCTAGCCATGATGTGCGCCACGCTCGAATCGACCACGGACGCGATCGTGATCATCGACGAGCACGACCATGTGACCGGCCACGATGAAAGATTTGTAAAGCTGTGGCGGGTCCCGGCCGAAATCATGAAGTCGGGGGATGCCGCCAGGCTGCGGGAAGGAGCCGCGCCCGGCTTGCCGGCGGAATACAATGAGGTTCGGCCTTGGAGCGTGCTGCTCGACGCCGGATCTTTTCCAGTTCCCGGACACTGCTCGGAACGGTGGCGATGTATTATCCCGACTCGCACGAACCAGGTCCGCACGATCGGGAATTGACCCGAATGGCAACGCATCTTGCGGGCATCGTCATTGCGAGAGATCGGGCGAAGGAACAACCGCGCGCTGCCAAAGCCGCAGCGGAGACTCGCGCGGGGGAAATCAGTTGCCTACGATCAACAGTATCGGTTCGCTTTCTACCTGCTCGACGTTTTCGGCCACGGCGTGAAATCCGCGCTCATGGCCGTGTCAATCCTCGACACCTTGCGCACGCACAACCTGACGCGAATTGGTTGGAATGATCCGAGCACAGTGCTTTCCGCACTCAATGAAACCTACCTGTCGCCATGCACCGGGCGCTCGTATTTTACCATCTGGTATGGAGTTTTCGATCGTGCCACTGGGCAGTTGCGCTATGCGGCCGGTGGACATCCGCCCGCTGTGGTCCACGGTGCGCCGCGCGGTAATCCGCGTCTGCCTGCCAGCGGGCGGCCGGTGGGTTGCTTTGCCGACGCGGAATTTCCGACCGTGGAGATGCAGCTAGATCTGCCGGCTGATTTGTATCTTTTCTCCAGTGGAGTATTCGAAACACGCCGCCATTCGGATGGGAAAGCGCTGGACGGATTG
Source organism: uncultured Verrucomicrobiae bacterium (assembly GCA_963836755.1). GTDB lineage: Bacteria > Verrucomicrobiota > Verrucomicrobiia > Chthoniobacterales > Chthoniobacteraceae > JAJPJG01. The sequence continues at coordinate 1,503,128 of CAWIKF010000002.1, forward strand.
GTTGACTTTCTTCTCGAACCTCCCCACGGCCACGGCCGATCTGTGGAAGAAATCCGCAACCACGCCTTCAAGTTCCTCCTCGGCGCGTCGCCACCGGACGATTGCTCTGTATTAAAAGTCTCCTTCGGTCCGTCCGGCGGCTAGTCGATTTTTTTCCGACCCTTCAACGGAAAAGCAAAATCGCCAGCAGCTGTGCGCAGAGAATGCGCAGCAAAGTCGTGAGCGGAAAAACCGTGGCGTAGGCCACGGTCGATGCGTCTGTTTTCGAGATGTTCGCCGCGAAGGCAAGCGCGGGAGGATCGGTCATGCTGCCCGCGAGAAGGCCGCAGAGTTCGACGAAGTTCATCTTCAAAAGGACGCGGGCAAAAATCCCGACGAGCAGGATCGGCAGCATCGTCACGCACCCGCCGGCGAGCAACCATTGCACCCCGGTGGCGCTGAATACCGTTGCGAAAAATTTCGCGCCGGCACCGAGTCCGACGGCGGCAAAGAAGATGGCGATCCCGAATTCGCGGAAGGCGAGGTTCGTGTTCACCGGCATGTGCCAGACCTGCCGGCCGATGCGGCCGACGCGTCCGAGGATGAGCGCGACGATGAGCGGACCGCCGGCGAGCCCGAGCTTGATCGGCTGCGGCAGACCTGGAAACGGGATCGGCAGCGTGCCGAGCACCACGCCGAGTCCGATGCCGATGAAGAAGGGAATGAAGTGCGTTTCGTTCAGTTCCTTCAGCGAGTTCCCAACAGCACGCGCGGCTTTGTTGAGATCCTCGTCGGTGCCGACGATCTGCATCTGGTCGCCGAATTGCAGGCGGAGGCCGGGCACAGCAGACATCTCCATGTCTGCGCGGGTGATCCGAGTGACGGCAACGCCGAAGCGGCCGTCGAGATCAATTTCGCCCACCGTCTTTCCAAGCATGTTGCGATCGGTCACGACGACTCGGCGGGCGGTGACGCCGGTTTCAGCAAGGACGAGATCTTCGTCGCTGCGACCGCCGATAATGCGCTCGAACTCGTCGATACTGGCGCGCGTTCCAACGACAGAGAGGCGGTCGTCGCGATAGATCATCGTCGCATCAGTAGCCACACGCGTTTCGTCGCCATGGCGGATTCGGGAAATGGTCACCGGCGATTCAAGTCGGCCGGGGATGCCGTCAAGACGGACGCCTTCAAGATGTGCATGGGCAACGACGAGTGTGCGCCGCTCGAGCGCTTCCACCTTGCGATGATTCTTCGCTGCAAATTCCGCCGCTTCCTGCTGCGGATCTATTCGAAAGATTTCCTTCAGAAGCAGCAGCGTGCCGATGATTCCGATGATGGCGGTGGGATACGTCACTGCGTAAGCCATTGCCGGCAGCTCCAGCCGGTCGGGCGTGATTCCCGGCATGGTGCCAAGCGTCTGTGTCCCGGCACCAAGCGAGGGTGTGTTCGTCGAGGCGCCGGAAAAAATCCCGAGCACTGCCGCCGAGTCGAAGCCCGCGACCCAGCCGATGAGCGGAGCACCCACCGCCCCGAGCACGACGACCGCCGCGGCCAGGACGTTCATCTTCACCCCTTGGTGCCGCAGTGCCGCGAAAAAGCCGGGGCCGAGCTGCAGCCCGATGGTGAAGACAAACAGGATCAGTCCGAATTCTTTGACGAAATGCAGCGTGTGCTCATCGACCTGCTCGCCAAAGTGCCCCACGAGAATCCCCGCAAAGAGCACTCCTGCTGTGCCGAGCCCGATGCCGCGAAATTTGAAACTCCCCAGCGTCATCCCCAGCACGCAGACAAACGAGAGCATGCCAACGGTGTGCGCGATTGGCTGAGTTGTGGAAAGTTCGGAAAGCCAGTGGAACATAGGGCGCGAGTGATTTAAAAGAGCCACTCGATTGGCAACCAGCTGATCACCGTGGACATAATTTTCTTCATCTCGCTCGCCTTTGGCTCGGAGGTATAACGCACTTCCCTCCCGTTTTCCTGCGTCACCCAGACGAGACAGTTGTGGTCGAGTTTCACGCGATATGCGTTGTGCGAGAGATCGGTTTCCGTCTGCTCGGGCAGACGCTTCGCCACCGCGGGGCAATCGAAGACGACGCCCATCTCCGTGTTCAGCTTGCTTGAGCGCGGATCGAGATTGTAGAAGCCGATGAAGCCGATCTGGCGGTCAAAGGCGAACGTTTTTGCATGCAATCCTCCGATGCTCGATCCAGCGGGCTGGCGGAAGCGCCGCGTCGGTTGCGCGCCGGCGGTTGGTTGATCTCGTAGAGCTCGATCCCCGCCTCGACGAGCGGCTTGCGGTAAAGTTGGTATTTGGCGTGGACATGCGCCCCGTCGCTGGAAGCGAGTGAGTTGGTGATTACGACGACTCGCACGCCGCGCTGATGCACACCCGCCAGAAGCTCGACCCCCTCTTTACCCGGCACGAAGTAAGGCGAAATCAGGAACAGCTCGCGCTTCGTTTTATTCGCGAGCCCGCGCAAATACGGAGCGAGATGCATCTCCGTCTGCCTGGCGGAGGTTACCACTTTGTCCGGATTGTCGGCTACAATCGTTGCCTTACCCCACAAAAACGGAACATCGCGGTTTCTGATCTGTCGGAAAAATTCACTGTCGCGCAGGCTTTCGGCGTAGGCAGAAGCTTGCATGGTTTCGTGGTGCGCGATGAGGGCCGCCCTCTGCGCGGCGAACTGCTCAGGCGTCGAGTTGTGTTTAGCCAGCGCGGTGATTGGTATCGCCGATTCGTTATTCCAATAAAGGTCGAATTCGTCCGATACTTCCTTCACCACCGGTCCAATAACCGCCACGTCGAGGTCGGCGTAATTCATCTTCACGTTCGCGTCGGTGAGCAGAATGGCTGCGCACTGCAGGAAAGGCCAGTTCATGAAGTCAAAGTCGGACGATCACCGAATGGCGTAAGCGCAGACCATTGGACTTTGGTCCCATCGACGCACGTGGCGATCGAGGACTTGGGCGCATCGAACATCAGTGGGATGCGTGCGCTTTCAGAATTTGCAGCACGTCGGCGATCGCCTGCGGGTTCTGGTGCGCGCCGTGATTGGAGGGGACGATGTGCTCGCTCTTTGCACCGTCCATGTGCGAACTCCAATATGGGACGACGCCGTCGCTCGAGTTCGGCGAATCGCCACGGCCGCGGTCGCCAATGATGGTGTCGTAACGCACGCCGGGCGTGATCGGGAGCGTATTGACTGCTTTCACAAACCGGCTGTCGGGCGAAAGCGTATCCAGGCTGTTGGCGCGGCGTTTCGGCCTCAACTCTTTTTCGCGGACGCTCGTCAATTGCAGCATTTCTCGGCTCGCCTGCGATGCAACGCGCGCTGGCCGAATGATGCCGGCGACGAGGCGACCGAACCAGCCCCTCGCGAGATCCGCTCCTCGCAGCGGGGATGAGATGAAAATCACGCGACCGATTTCCGGCCGGTGGCGAAAATATAATTCGTCCTGAAAATATGCTCGTGTGTGCGGCGAGAGCGGAACCTGATCGAGTGGCTTGCCGAAGATCTGCTTGCAAAGCTCATCGCCACTGTCGGTGATCAGAAGCCGGCTTATGCATCCGCCCATGCTGTGCCCGATGACGACCATCGGCTTCGGCGCGGGGTAACGCTTTTCCACGGCGTCGAGTTCGTGGCGCAGGATGGCAGCGGAATACGGATAGGGATAGCCGCTCGGATAGCTGTAGAACCAAAACTGGTAATGCTTTCGGATCGCGGGATCGCCGCGGAGCTTGTTGATCATTGGCGTCCACGTGGCTTGCGAATCCATCAGCCCGTGAATCACAAGCACGATAGTTTTGTCCGGATCGTAGGGTTGGAGCCGCTCGATGGCTGCAGTGTTCGCATATTTCTCCGGGTTTAAGACGCGCCAGATCTCGTATTTTTTCGGATCAGTTTGCTGGAGCATCACCGCCAGAGGCACAGTAAAATCTGCTGCGAGCGGGAAGGTGTGGCCTTTGAGCGTGACGGTTTCCTCGTCGAGCGGGTCGTGAAACGAGAGGACGCATCGACGACCCTCAAAGCGGGCGACCGCGGTCTCGCAGCGGAAGATGCGGGAGGGGATGAAGCTTTCTCGGCGGCCCTTGGTCATCGTATTGCGTTCCACCGCCACGAGCGGCGCGCCGACGCCGTCGCGCGTGGTGCGCTCGGTCACGTATTTGCCGTTGACGTCAAACTGATCGGCCGGCGTGAAATCAAAGAGCGCGGGGTTCCACTCCGGCCGCGGGTCGGGCAGATCCGAGAGCACATAATCGCCGTGATCGCTGGGGACCGTGAGCGGCTTCGTCCAGGCGTCGAGCTTTGATTTTTTAATGATCTCAAAGATCCGACCGAGAGCGAAATTATAGTCACGCTGGGCGGTGGCGCTTCCGAGATCGCGTGATGTAGTTTCGAGCGCCTCCACGCACTCGCCAAGCGCCGGAAGGGGATCGCTTCGTTCCCGCCGTGAAGCTTGAGTGATCTGCTTTTCCGCGGATGCAAGCGGTTCTGGGCCCGAAGGTCCTTGGAGCACCGGGCGCTTCGGCGTTACCTCCGCATACTGCGCACAACCGCCGAACACAATTGCCGCCGCCAGCGCACAAACAATCGCGCGCATCCTGAGCTTTAGCTTTCCATCACCGGCACGTTGCGACGGCGCACCACCGGTTCATCAGTGATGATCACGGTCGTGCCGGGCGTGATGGCGTCGTAGACTTTTCCCGCGAATTCCGGGTTCACGTGCAGGCGCGAGGCAATGTCCTCGGGATCGGCGCGGCGGCCGCTGCTCGTCACGCTGAGCCAACGCCGCCCTTCGCGTCCCGGCGCGAGTGAGCTCCGGCGGCCTGTTGTGCCTTCGAGCAGCGAGAAAACCTGGTTGCCGAGCGCACCGTGCCCGCTGACTTCCACCGCCGCGCGCCCAATTGGATTGCCGTTACGATAGACATAGATCGCTCTGTCTGCTGAGCTGACCACAATGGTGATCGGTCCGGTGGTGCTGCGCTCCGGATTCCAGTCGTAGCCGTTCTTCGCGAGCGGACGCAGCATCTCGGGCTTGAAATCTTTTGGTGCAAGCACAAGACCGGGATTTGATGCGAAATGCGGGACCGGCACTTTGCCGTCACCGACGACTACCGTGCCGCCTTTCGCCGTCACGCCGAAGAGCAGCTTTGCAAAATCATAAGGCATCCGGATGCAACCGTGACTCGCCGGGTAGCCGGGCAAATTGCCCGAGTGCATCGCGATGCCGGTCCACGTGAGCCGCTGCATCATCGGCATTGGTGCATTATCGTATTTCTTCGAGCGGTGCGTCTGCTTTTTCTCAAGAATGGAAAATACACCACCCGGCGTGGCGTGACCCTTTGATCCTGTGCTCACCGTCGTGCGTCCGATGAGGATGCCATTGCGATAGACGTGCATGACTTGCTCCGGCACGCTCACCAGCACTACGACCGGTCCATTCGGCGAGAGCTGCGGCTTCCACCAATATTCTCCGGGCCTGAGGCTGCCGGTGGGCTTGCCCGTAGGCGTGCCCTGTGTGTGGAACGACGGTTTTTCCATCGCCTGCGCGGTGGTGAACAACGTGAGCAAACTGATGTAAGTGGCGAATGTGCGCAGGTGCTTCATAGTGGTTTTGGAATGCGTGAGGAAAGCTTGGCAGCGCGAGGGCGGGAATAGGACGTTCGTCTCATGCTGTGCTAATACGGCCGACGAATCTGACGCCTAATGCGTGCTCGAATCTCTCTTGCCCAGCGCGTCGGTGGTGACGGAGATGTGGCGAGCGGCCAACTCCTGAGCGAGGCGATCGGAAACTTTGCCATCAACCCAGAGAGCGAGTCCGTGAATGTCGGGATTACTATGCGCCAGCGCCGCAAAATCCTCGGCACGCCGTGCGGTGCGCTCTGCCCAAATCGCATAGTCGCATGAAAGCGGAACCACCAGCGCACCATCGCGATCCATCGCGCAGACGACTCCATTTTTGAGACTGATGGAACGCAGTGGCGTCGCGGTCTTGTTGTAGCGTGCCAGCAATTGTGCGAGGCGCTGGAAAAAGAACGCATCCTCGGAGGTGAGCGCACGGCAGGCTTGTGCGAGAAAAGTTGTCGGATTGACGCCGATCGATGTAAGCGCTTCGGTGATGACCGTTTCGTTCACTGGAGAATACCACGGGTGCATGAGAAACGTGTCCGCATCGGGGCGCGAGACGCCAAGGGCGAAGAGCTTCTTGCGATTCATGATGCGAAGATCTTCGGGCGTGGAATTGATGAGCGTATCCTGCAGCGTCTGGTTCATGCCAATCACTGAGAGCGCGGCACCGGCGCCGCCGGTGGCTACTGAAGTCGCAGCGGAAACGATCAGCCCGCCGCCAGCCATGGCCTGCGCGGTGCTGGTGAGTTCGCGCTGCAATTCCTCATTGTTCGTGTAAGGGCTCACGCCGAGCTTCGCAGCGAGTTGCGCCTTCGCTTTGGTGGTGCCCGTAAAACCCTGCAACGCCCCGCCGCTCTCGGATTTACTCGCGCCGCCCTTGAGTCCCTCTCCAATGCGGCCAAAAAAGCGAGACGCGCCTTTCGGAATGTTCTGGATTGTGCCGTAGGGGTCGCGCACTACCTCGGCGACGCTATCGACTTTTGCTCCCACGCTTTGCCCAAGCGCTTTTCGAAACTCGTCCGTTTTGCTCAGTCCGCGCAAATAATCGATCGCATAAATTTCGCGGATGCGCATCAGCAGCGAGGGCGTGCCGCTGACCTCCAAAACGCCGGAGGGCGAGTCGAGGAAATACGTGTTGTTGAAGCCGTCATTGACGGCGAGCGGACGAACCGTGTGCAGCGAGCCGTGCATCGAATCCTCCGGTGTAAAGTCTTTCGCCTGCACGTCTCCGCCGGTCTCGAAAGTTTTTTCAAATCTCCCGAGGAAATCCCGATCATCGGTCTGCGCGGAGGCGGGCGCCAGTGCTGCTGCGAGCAGCGCGAAGATTGATGTGGTGAGGAAGAGATGACGGTTCATGGCATTGAGAAAGACTGCGACTTTAGAGAGGTCGTGGTGCGACCCTAGGTGGCCCGCTTGAAGGACACTATCGGACTTTGGTCCTATCCACTGACGTCGCCGAAATGAACCGCCCCAAATTCGTAGGACCTTCGTCCGATAGACCGGCGCATCGACTACACATCAGGGTGGAGGCGCATGAACATTTCCAATTCTTCTGCCAGCTCTCTCCGGACCGGTGGAGCCGTGGCGGATCTCAAGCAGAGCTTCCTCGATAACCTTTTCTGCGCGCTCGGTCGTGCACCATTGGCCGCGACGCCGCACGACGCTTACGTGGCGCTGGCGCTCACCGTGCGCGACCGCGTGCTAAACCGCGGCGTTCAAACGTTGGAAGCTTACGGAAAGCAGGACGCGAGAGCCGTGGCGTATCTTTCGGCAGAGTTCCTGCCCGGCCCTCACCTCGCCAACAATCTCCTCAGCCTCGGCATTACCGAACCGGCGCGACAGGCGATGAGCGAACTCGGGTTGGATCTCGACGAACTGATCGAACTGGAAGAAGAACCGGGCCTTGGCAATGGCGGACTGGGACGACTCGCGGCGTGCTACATGGACTCGCTTGCGTCGGTGGAGGTGCCGGCGGTCGGCTACGGAATTCGCTACGAGTTCGGGATTTTCGATCAAGTCATCCGCGATGGTTGGCAGGTCGAGATCACCGACAAATGGCTTCGGTCCGGCAATCCGTGGGAAGTCGCGAGGCCAGAGATCGCGTATGAAATCAAATTTGGCGGAGTCACGGAAACTGGGAACAACAAACGGGTGCGTTGGGTTCCGCAGACTGTCGTCAAGGGCATTGCCTACGACACGTCAATCCTTGGCTACCGCGTCGGCACATGCAATTGCTTGCGGCTTTGGAAAGCGGAGGCCGTCGAGTCGTTCGATTTCGCGGCGTTCAACCACGGCGACTATTACCGAGCCGTCGAAGACAAGGTGGCGTCCGAGAACATAACAAAGGTCCTTTACCCGAACGATGAGGTCGAGCAGGGCAAGGCGCTGCGACTTCAACAGCAATTCTTTTTCGTCTCGTGTTCGCTCCAGGACATGATCCGCATCCATCTGCTGCTCGGGCGCTCGCTCGATTCTTTCCATGAAAAATGGGCGGTGCAGCTGAATGACACGCATCCTGCGCTGGCGGTGGCCGAGTTGATGCGGCTGCTGGTGGACGAGCACGGCATGGGTTGGGACGCAGCCTGGGAAGTCACGCGTGCGACATGTGCCTACACGAATCACACCCTGCTGCCAGAGGCGCTCGAGAAATGGCCTGTGCCGCTTTTCTGCCGGCTCCTGCCGCGGCATCTCGAGATCGTCTATGAGATCAACCGGCGCTTCGTCGAAGAAGTGCGCGCCGCTTTTCCCGATGACGACGCCCGCCTCGAGCGGATGTCGCTCATTGACGAGAGCGGGCCTCGCTATGTCCGTATGGCGAATCTCGCCACTGCCGGCAGCCATCATGTGAATGGAGTCGCGCAGCTCCACTCCGACTTGCTGAAACGGACCGTTCTGCGCGATTTCGCCGATCTTTGGCCCGAGAAATTCTGCAACGTCACGAATGGCGTCACGCCGCGCCGATTCATCGCGCTCAGCAATCCCGCGCTCACGCAGCTCATCACCAGCCACATCGGCGACGGATGGTTACAAAATCTCGATCTGTTGCGGAAACTGGAGCCGCTGGCCGACGACGCCGCCTTTCAGCAGCAATGGCGCGACGTGAAGCTCGGTGCGAAGCGCAGCCTCGCCGCGCTCATCAAGCAGCGCACGGGCATCGAGGTCAACCCGGAGTCGCTGTTCGATGTGCAGGTCAAGCGGCTGCACGAATACAAGCGCCAGCATTTGAACGTGCTGCACATCCTCACGCTGTTTCTGCGCCTGAAACGTGACCCGAACGCCGACGTTCCGGCGCGCACTTTCCTCTTTGGCGCGAAGGCCGCTCCCGGCTACTTCATGGCGAAGCTCATTATCAAGCTAATCAATTCTGTCGCTGAGGTGCTCAACAATGACCCCGATGTGCGTGGTCGGCTGAAGGTTGTTTTCTTCCCCGACTACAACGTGAAAAACGCGCAGCACATTTTTCCCGCAGCGGATCTCTCGGAGCAAATTTCTACCGCTGGCAAGGAAGCATCCGGCACCGGCAACATGAAGCTGTCGATGAATGGGTCGCTGACCATCGGCACACTCGATGGCGCCAATGTCGAGATTCGCGAGGAAGTCGGAGCAGAAAACTTTTTTCTCTTCGGACTTCCGGAGGATGAGGTTGTAAAGTTGAAAGCTCGCGGCTATCGACCGCGCGATTACTACGAAGAGAATGTCACACTGCGCGAGGTGATCGACTTCATCGCGAGTGGCAGTCTGAGCCGCAGCGACGCGGAGCTGTTTCGTCCGATCGTGGAAAATCTCCTCAATCACGACCCGTTCCTGCTGCTCGCAGATTATCAAAGTTACATCGACGCGCAGGAACGCGTGAGCACGATCTGGCGGGACTCCCGCGCTTGGACGCGGCAGTCAATTCTCAACTCAGCTCGCATGGGAAAATTCTCCAGCGACCGCTCTATCCGCGATTACTGCGACCGCGTCTGGAAAATCCAGCCGGCGCCGCTTTCGCAGTAGCGCGCCGGATGATGGCAAAATCAGCAAATGGTTGCAAACCTCCTCATCGCCTGGTGCCTGCTCGCGCTGTGCGTCGCGATCCATGCGACGGGATTGACGGTGGGTTTCAACTGGCTCCGGCGTCGGACCCCGCCAGCCGAAGGGCAAATCTGGCCGGCGACGTGGCTGCTCATCCAGATCGCGGGCTGGACGCTGTTCATACATCTCATCGAAATCGCCGTGTGGGCGTTCGCCTATGTCGGGTTGCGCGCATTGCCGGACCTCACGAGCGCACTTTACTTCAGCGCCGTGACCTATACCACCACGGGCTACGGCGATCTCGTGCTGCCGCAGGATTGGCGCCTCGTCGGCGCAATCGAGGCGCTCACTGGCATCCTGATGTGCGGCCTTTCGGCGGGAATGTTTTTTGCGGTTTTCTCGAAGGTCTTTCGACTGAACATAGTGAGTCCGGAAATTAAATGAGTCATGCAAGTGCTGCTCACAGAAATCCGCCGCAACCCACTTCTCTGGCTGCTTGCCTTTGTCCCGGTGGTGTTCGCCGCGGAACACTTTTGGCCGGAGGCGCACACGTTGCTTTTCCTGCTGTCGGTGCTCGCTATCGTGCCGCTGGCGGCATTGCTCAGCCACGCCACGGAATCCGTCGCGAGCAAGACGGGCGACGCGGTCGGCGGCTTGCTCAATGCCACGCTAGGCAATCTCACGGAACTCGTCATCGCGCTGGCCGCCTTGCGTGCCGGTCAATACATGCTGGTGAAGGCTTCAGTCGCTGGCGCGATTGTCACCAATACGCTGTTCATGCTCGGAGCCTCGTTTCTCTTGGGCGGACTCAAACATCACACACAAGAGTTCAACCGCGTCTCCGCCCGGATGCAAGCGGGCCTGCTTTTTCTCGCGACGGTGGCACTGCTTGTTCCATCGGCTATTTCAAAAGTCGATTCAGCCAAGTTTGCCGGTGTGACCCAAACCCTGAGCGTTGGCCTCGCCGTATTGCTGATCGCAGTTTATGGGCTTGGCATGCTTTTTTCCCTGAAGACACATCGCGAGCTCTTCACCAGTGCCGAGCACGGCGAGGAAGGCGAAGAGCCGTGGCCCATCGGGCTGGCGCTTGTAGTGCTGGCGGTCGTCACCGTGCTTGTGGCTCTGGTGAGCGAAATTTTCGTCGAGTCCGTGCAGGAGGCGGCGAAGGTGTTTGGAATGACTCCCGCGTTCGTGGGCTTCATCGTCGTCGCGCTCGTTGGCGGCGCGGCAGAAATGGCCTCCGCTTTCTCCGGAGCGCGTAAAAATCGCTTGGATCTGAGCGTCGGCATCGCGCTGGGCAGTGCGTCGCAAATCGCGCTTTTTGTGGCGCCCGCGCTTGTGCTTCTCAGCTATGTGCTCGGTCCGACGCCGATGGACCTGCGGTTCTGGCCGGGTGCCGTGGTGATGATGCTTCTTGCCACGGTGACCGCCTCCTTCGTCAGCGGTAGCGGACGCTCGACGTGGTTTACCGGCGTGCTCGTGCTGACCGTTTACCTCATCTTCGCCATGACGCTTTACGTCCTGCCGCCCCAAGGACAATGACCGCATTTTTAACCTCAAATCCTCACCACCCATGCCTACCATATTGACCGTTGTTTTCGACACGAAACGCTTCGACCGCGAAGCTCTCGAAGGGGCGTCCACCGGCAGCGACGTCGAATGGCGTTTTATGGACTGCCGGCTCTCGGTGGAGACCGCGGCGGCCGCGACAGGTGCGCAGGCTGTCTGCACATTCGTGAATGACCGCGTGGACCGCGCCTGTGTCGAAGCGCTTGGAAAGCTCGGCGTGCGGCACGTCGCCCTGCGGTGCGCGGGATTCAACAGCGTCGACCTCGCCGCCACTAAAGATCTCGGCATCACCGTCACGCGCGTGCCCGCATATTCGCCTCACGCGGTGGCCGAGCACGCCGTGGCGCTGCTGCTCGCGCTCAACCGCAAAATTCCCGCGCGCCAACAACCGTGTCCACGACCTGAACTTCTCGCTGAGCGGCCTCGTCGGTTTTGACTTGAACGGCAAGACCGCGGGCATTTTCGGCACGGGAAAAATCGGCCGCATCGCTGCGCAAATCCTGCGCGGATTTGGCATGCGGGTGCTGGCATACGACCCGTATCCGTCGTCCGAGTGGGCGCAGCAGTTTGGAGTGGAATATATCGAGCCGCAGACGCTCGCGCGCGAGAGCGATGTCATCTCGCTGCACACTCCGCTGACCCCCGAAACGCGGCATATCATCAACTCGCGAACCCTGAACCTGATGAAGCCGGGCGCGGTGCTGATCAACGTGAGCCGCGGCGCGCTGATCGACACCAAGGCGCTGATCGAGGCGCTGAAATCTGGACGCCTCGGCGGCGTCGCACTCGATGTTTACGAGGAAGAGGAAGGTGTATTTTTCGAGGACCTCTCCGGCCAAATCCTCCACGACGATGAACTCGCCCGGCTGCTTACTTTCCCGAACGTCCTCATCACCGCCCACCAAGCGTTCCTCACCCACGAAGCCTTGAGCGAGATCGCCCGCGTGACAGTTGCAAATCTCACCGCCCTTGGAAAAGCCGAACCATTCCTCGAAGGCACCGCGCTGTAAGTTCAACGCAACAATCTGCGCTTAAGTCAGCGTCCTACAATGCAGCTAGATAACTCGTTGATCGCGATGGGGCATCGTAGGAATCCAGAGACGGTTATGCCCTTCCAGGCGGATCATCCGATAGTTATTGGCGACGGCAAAGCGGTCCAACTGATCCTCCCAGCGCTTCTCTGTGCCGAGAAGAACGCCTTCGGGATGATTAGCGGAAAGCATGGCGTCAGAGTGCCGGGCGTGGTGATTTTCAAGCGGGCGGCCTTTCGATCCTCAAGAAACGGGGCAGTGCGCCAGGCGAAGGGGCCGGTGGAACGACGGGTAGATGGAGACGTCCCCTTCCGGCGGATAGATGGGAGCGAGCGTCAGGATTCGCCCGCGCCTGTTCGTTGGCGAAGGGTTGCACCTTCGCGGTGAATTTTTATGGGCTCCCAACGTCAATAGCGGCAAGATTGTCCACGCGCTCGTAAGCGTGAATACCCAGTCGGCGGAGATTTCCGGTTAGGGCGTGCCCATACTTTCTCGGTGTAAGTTTTGAAGAAAATGTTGAACAGCCGGCGCTCCGAATTGGTTCGACATTCACTCCTGAAAGTTGCGCGGGGGCCGAATGGGGAATATCCGCGCCCAGACGTAGGACAGGACGCACAGCAGCGATTCAAAGATTCGCAGCTTTCTCAGCGCTTCAAACGCCTTTAACGGAGACGAGAAAAAATTTTGGCGATATAGGATACGGGAAGATCGAGGCCGCACCAGCATGTCGTCTGGCAGAATCTCCGTCCAAAGATCTTCGACTTCCCGTGACTTGAAAAAAAACGATGCCCACCAATGTCGAAATGAAAGCCCTTGTATTCGACGGTTTTCGACATTCCTCCGCCATACTTCGCTTTCGAGAACGATCACCGGCCTTCCCTCCTTCGAGAGAAGATAAGCTGAGGTAAGTCCGGCAGGGCCGGCACCGACGACAAGGACCGGAAGAGGGGGCATTTAATCGCCGATCTTACCACAGGATGAACATCGAGCACTTTGAAATTCCAGCGGAATCGCCCGCGTTTACGGTTGCGAATCTCACCGCCCTTGGAAAAGCCAAACCCTTCATCGAAGGCACGGTTTCGTAGCTGATTACCTTGAACCAGCCGCGTTCTGAACGCGGTGTAAGACCAAGGTCCGATAGGCGTGAGGCAAGAGGATGGGGTTTCTTTTTTCGCGAGCGTGCGTCATCGCAACGCTCCGAGTAGCTCACCGCTTTCATACGTCAATAAGACCAAACTCGATCACACGATGCCTTCCGAAAATTTCAACATGGACGAGCTCACCGAGGAGCGCCGCAAAGCACTCGCGGCGAGTATTCGCACGATCAGTGTCGACGAATTGAATACCCTCGGAAGAGAGATCTTTCCAAATTTCGATCACCCGTGGCACACCGCCTTTTTCGACTTCCTCGCGGAGAACTCCGGCGCCACGTTCCATCACGCGACGGCAGAGGACGGCATCCACGTCATTTATTGCGGTGCTAAGGACAAAGGCATTTGGTTTATACCGGGACGCGGAAAGGGGCCGCTGCAAACGAAGGGGCTGGCGATCATGAAAGAACTCGCCGCGGGCGCGGCGTGACGCTGGCGCGATTGCGTCCAACGTCCGATCATGACCGACTCGCGCGTCTGGCCAGGCCGACCGTCGCCGCTCGGCGCGACCGTCGATGCGAGCGGCGTTAACTTCGCGCTCTTCTCCGAGAACGCGACGAAGGTCGAGCTGTGCCTGTTCGATTCGCCTGATGCGCAGGCGGAATCGCAGCGCATCTCACTGCCGGAAAAGACCAATCAAGTCTGGCACGGCTTTTTGCCCGACGTGCAGCGGGGACAAATCTACGGCTATCGCGTGCATGGACCACACGACCCAGCTCGCGGCCATCGCTTTAATCCGCGAAAGGTTCTGCTTGATCCTTATGCCAAAGCCATCGCGCGCGATTTGCGCTGGCACGATTCGGTGCTCGATCCCAAGCGCGACACTGCGCACTGTGCGCCGCTCGCCCGCGTTGTAGATTCGGCGTTTCACTGGAATGGCGACCAGCCGCTGCGCACTCCGTGGCACGAGACGCTCGTTTATGAGATGCACGTCAAAGGCTTCACGAAGCAGCATCCCGAAGTGCCGGAGAAGCTGCGCGGAACTTACGCGGGCGTCGCGTCGCCTGCGGCGATCAAGCATCTGCGCGAGCTGGGCGCGACTGCCGTCGAGCTGCTCCCCGTCCATTACCACATCGATGAGAACTTCCTCGCGTCGAAAAGTCGCGTGAACTACTGGGGCTACAACACGCTCGGTTTTCTCGCACCCGATCCGCGCTTCTGCGCGAGCGGCCCGGAGGGCGCTGTGCGTGAGTTTCAGGAGATGGTGTTCGCGCTGCACGCGGCGGGAATCGAGGTCATTCTCGACGTCGTTTACAACCACACCGCCGAGGGCAACGAGCACGGTCCCACGCTTTCGCTCAAAGGCATCGACAACGCCGCCTACTACCGTCTCGCTGATGATCGCGCGCGCTACGTCGATTTCACCGGCTGTGGCAATTCGCTCAATGTCGCGCATCCGCGCGCGCTCCAGCTCATCATGGACTCGCTGCGCCATTGGGTGATCGAGATGCACGCCGATGGTTTCCGCTTCGATCTCGCCAGCGCGCTCGCACGCGAACTGTGGGAAGTCGATAAGCTCGGCGCGTTTTTTGATATCATCCACCAGGACCCGGTGCTTTCGGAAGTAAAGCTCATCGCCGAGCCGTGGGACCTCGGCCCGAACGGCTACCAAGTCGGAAATTTTCCGGTGCTCTGGAGCGAGTGGAATGGCAAATATCGCGACTGCGTCCGGCGCTTTTGGAAAGGGCGCGGCGGCTCCGTGAGCGAGCTGGCGTCGCGGCTCGCGGGCAGCAGCGATCTTTACGCGCACAATGGCCGCCGCCCGAGCGCGAGCGTCAATTTCATCACTGCGCACGATGGCTTCACGATGCGCGATCTCGTGAGCTACGATGGCAAACACAACGAGGCGAACGGCGAGGAAAACCGCGATGGTTGCAACGATAACGACAGTTGGAATTGCGGCGCGGAGGGCGCGACAAACGACGCGGAGATCATCACGTTGCGCGCCCGGCAGCAGCGCAATCTCCTTGCGACGCTTCTCCTTTCGCAAGGCGTGCCGATGCTCCTCGCCGGCGACGAATTCGGCCAGACGCAGCACGGTAACAACAACGCCTACTGCCAGGATTCGCCGATCGCGTGGCTCGACTGGAACCTTTCCGACGAACAGCGCGCGCTGCTGGAGTTCACGCGTGAATTGATGCGGCTGCGGAAATCGGAGCCCGTCTTCCGGCGCCGCCATTTTTTCCAAGGCCGCACAATCCATGGCGCCGAAATCAAAGACCTTTATTGGCTGAAGTTTGACGGCACCGAAATGACGGACGCCGACTGGAACGCCGGCCATGCGCGCTGTATCGGCATGGGATTGCCCGGCGATCAGATCACGGAAATCGGCGAGCATGGCGAGCGCATCAGCGGCGACACTTTCGCGATCCTGCTCAACGCGCATCACGAGCCGCTTGATTTCCGTCTTGGCGCACGAAGCCGCGATGCGCGCTGGAGGTGTGTCTTCGACACCGCTGCACCCGACGCCGAATCGCGCACCTTCGAGCACATGAGCACCTTTCCGCTCCAAGCCCGCTCCCTCGCCGTCCTGCGCGCCGAATTTCCTCCGATTTCCGCCACGATTTGAACGTCGAACGTTCGCAAAAGCTCGCGGCTGAATTAACGAGTGGGAATAAGCATGGATGATCGAATGCAGCGGCTCCAAACGCTGTCGGTTGTCGTATTTCTCGTGATCGCCGCGCCGCTCGCCCGCGCTGCTTTTTTTCCCTACGCTCTTCGTTCTCGGCTGGTGGTTTGGCGGCGCGCAGCGCAGGGAACTCGGCCTCGCCACCGCCGCGCGAAATTTCGGCGCGGCACTCGCCCCTGCGGCGAGCTTCTTCCCGGACCCGAACGTCAGCGTAATGATCGTCGTTGGCGCGATCGTTTGCCTCGTCGTCACGTTCGTAGCAGCCGGATGGGTGCGCCGACGGAGTGAGCCGGTCTTAGAAGGCGAATAGACGGAGTCGCTGCCGGCGGAGCTCGCTCGTGCATAAGACCAAGGTCCGATTGGCGCAGCGCGAGGACTCGGGAACTGTGGGTTCGCTTCAAACCAGCCGCCCGCCATGCCTGTCGCCGACTACAAAACTTACTGCAAAATTCTCGACCGCGCCCGCGCCGGCCGCTTCGCGCTGCCCGCCGTCAACGTCACCTCACTCACCACCGCCAACGCCGTCTTGCGCGGCCTCGCCGAGAGCAAGAGCGACGGCATCATCCAAATTTCCACGGGCGGCGGCGCGTTTGCATCGGGCTCGGCGCTGAAGGACATGGCGCTCGGCGCGATTGCGATCGCGGAGCACGTGCATCGCGCGGCGGCGCGTTACAACATCTACGTCGCGCTGCACACCGACCATTGTTTGAAAGACAAGCTTGACAAATTTGTCCTGCCGCTCGTCGAGGAAACGGAGAAGCGCCGCGCGGCGGGCCGACCCAATCTTTTCAACTGCCACATGTTCGATGGGAGCAATCTCTCGTTGCAGGAGAACATCCAAATTTCCGCAAAGCTGCTCGAACGCTTTAAGAAAAACGATCTCATCCTCGAAATCGAAACGGGCGCGGTGGGCGGCGAGGAAGATGACGTCGTCGGTGAAAAGGGCGCAAAACTTTATACCACTCCCGAGGACACGCTCGAAGTCGCGCGGGAGCTGAATCCAATCAGCGGCCGCTACTTGCTCGCGGCGACTTTTGGCAACGTCCACGGCGTTTACAAACCGGGCCACGTGAAGCTAAAGCCGAGCGTGCTGAAGGCGTGTGATGATGCCGTCGCAAAGGCGCATGGAGAGGATGCGCGCTTCGATTTTGTATTCCACGGCGGCTCGGGATCAACGCTGGCGGAGATTCACGAATCACTCGACTACGGCGTGGTGAAGATGAACGTCGATACCGACATGCAGTATTCATTCACGCGTGCAGTCGCGGGACACATGTTTAAAAACTACGACGGCGTTCTGAAGGTGGACGGCGAGGTCGGGAACAAGAAAGCCTATGATCCGCGCGCTTATCTCGCCCTCGCTGAGGCGTCGATGGCGGAACGGGTGAAGCAGGCGGTGAGCGATCTGCGCGGCACGGGGACGACGATGTTTGCGGCGTAAGTTGACGCGAAACAGCAGCGTCCTATCCGACCTTGGTCCCATTCACTGCGACTCCCGAACTGCGGCAGGCTCCCCTAGTCCAACAGCTTTCTCGTAATTCCAACTCTACTTCAACCACCAACGCACCATCGCCATGTCCTTTACCGAAATCGTCCGAGTCCACAGCCGCCAAGTCATCGATTCCCGCGGCAACCCGACCGTGGAAGCAGTCGTCGCTCTCGCCGGCGGCGACAGCGGCAGCGCCATCGTCCCGAGCGGCGCGAGCACGGGTGAGCATGAGGCGTGGGAACTGCGAGACGATGTAAAGGGGCGCTTCCTCGGAAAAGGCGTCGCCAAGGCCGTGGCAAACGTCAACAAAGTTATCGCCAAAGAAATCGTTGGCATGGATGCCATCGATCAGGTGCGCGTGGACAAAGCGATGTGCGAGCTCGATGGCACACCCAACAAAGCGAAGCTCGGCGCCAACGCCATCCTCGCAGTCTCGCTCGCAACCGCACGCGCCGCGGCCAGCCAACTCGGCCTTCCGCTCTTCAAATACCTCGGCGGACCAAATGCCAAAGTCCTTCCCGTGCCGATGATGAATATCGTCAACGGCGGCGCGCACTCCGATGCGCCTGTGGATTTTCAGGAGTTCATGGTGATGCCAAAAGGCGTGCCGACTTTTTCCGAAGCGCTGCGCGCCGGATGCGAGATTTTTCACGCGCTGAAGAGCGTGTTGAAAGATCGTGGGCTCGCGACCGCTGTGGGTGACGAAGGTGGTTTCGCCCCAAAGTTTGACAGCGCGGACGATGCGCTCGAGACCATCGCAAAGGCGGTCAAGAAAGCCGGCTACAAGCTGGGCACGGAGATTTTCCTGGCCCTCGATGTCGCGGCTTCCGAGTTCTACGACGCGGCGAAGAAGCAATACGTGTTTAAAAAATCCGACGGCTCGAAACGCAATGCGAGCGAGCTCATCGCCTACTACCAGACGCTGGCGAAAAAGTTTCCGATCATCTCGATTGAAGACGGCTGCGCGGAGAACGATTGGGACGGCTGGAAAAAGCTGACCGACGCGATGGGAAGCGACACGCAGCTCGTCGGCGACGACCTTTTAGTCACGAACGTCGAGTTTCTGCGCAAAGCGATTGATCAAGGCGTGGCCAATTCGATTCTCGTGAAGGTGAACCAAATCGGTTCGCTGACCGAGACGCTGGACGCCATCGAGCTCGCGCGCGAAAACGCCTACACCGCCGTCATCAGCCATCGCTCCGGCGAAAGCGAAGACACCACCATTGCCGACATCGCGGTCGCGACCAACGCCGGCCAGATCAAGACCGGCTCGCTGAGCCGCACCGACCGAGTAGCGAAATACAACCAGCTCCTGCGCATAGAGGAAGAGCTGGGGGACGACGCGATCTACGGCGGAAACATGCGCTAATACAACTCACAACCGGCCAGCAACACTATATGATCAAGATTGGCATTAACGGCTTTGGACGCATAGGCCGACTCGTTTTCCGAGCGCTCTGCGATCAAGGTCTTCTCGGAAAAGAAATCGATGTTGTCGCGGTGAACGATCTCGTTCCTGCAGACAACCTCGCCTACCTCCTCAAATATGACTCCATCCAGGGACGATTTAGCGGCGAAGTTAGCAGCACGAAATCCGCTCCTTCCGTTGCTGAAGACGATCTTCTCATTGTCAATGGGCACAACATTAAGTGCCTCGCGGTAAAGGAAGGTCCAGCCGCGCTGCCGTGGAAGGAGCTTGGTGTCGATATCGTCATCGAAGCGACGGGCCTTTTCACCGAAGCAGCCAAAGCCAAGGGGCACATTGACGCGGGCGCCCGCAAGGTCATCATCTCGGCGCCTGGCAAGGGCGACGACATCACCATCGTCATGGGTGTGAACCACGAGAAGTATGATCCGGCGAAGCATCACATCATCTCAAACGCAAGTTGCACCACCAACTGTCTCGCGCCCGTCATTCACGTCCTGCTCAAAGAAGGTTTCGGCGTCGAAGAAGGGTTGATGACTACCATCCATAGTTACACGGCGACGCAAAAGACCGTCGATGGCCCGTCACGCAAGGATTGGAAAGGTGGACGCTCCGCAGCCATCAACATCATTCCTTCCACCACAGGCGCTGCCAAGGCGGTCGGGCTCGCCATCCCGGAAGTAAAAGGAAAACTGACCGGCATGGCTTTCCGCGTGCCCACTCCTACGGTGAGTGTGGTCGATCTCACATTCCGCACCGAGAACGAAACCTCCTACGAAGAAATCTGCGCGGCGATGAAAACCGCGAGTGAAACTTACCTCAAAGGCATCATGGGTTACACAAACGAGGAAGTGGTCTCGAGTGACTTCATCCACGACGGCCGCTCGAGTATTTTCGATGCTGGCTCCGGAATGGGTCTGAACGCGCGCTTTTTTAAGCTCGTCAGTTGGTATGACAACGAATGGGGCTACAGCAATCGCTGTGTCGATCTCGTCCTTTACATCGCGAAAAGAGGATAGCAGCGCGTCACTCTCGCCCAAACCTAGAGATCCAATCACCATGAACGCGGCGCTTCCCGACCACAAAACGAAGATTGTCGCAACGATCGGACCGGCTTCGGAATCGCCGGAGATGCTCGAGCGCCTCATCCGAGCAGGGCTGAACGTCGCGCGGCTAAACTTTTCGCACGGCGAATTTTCCAAACACGCAGAGGTGGTCAAACGCATTCGCGCGGCGGCGCAGGCCACAGGCCGGCGCGTCGCGATCATGGCCGATCTGCCGGGGCCGAAAATGCGCGTTGGAAAGGTTTCGCCGGAGCCAATCTTGCTCGTGCCCGGGGAAATGTTTACGCTCACGAATGAAGAAATCGTCGGCGATGCGCAGCGCGTTTCGATGAGCTTTGAGCCTCTGCCGCGTGTGGTAAAGCCAGACGACCGGCTTTTTCTCAATGACGGACTCCTCCAACTGATCGTCAAAAGCGTCGAGGGCAACGACGTTCATTGCGTGGTTGCGGTTGGCGGGGAGTTGAGGTCAAAAAAGGGACTCAATCTGCCGGGTATCGACCTCGGCATCAGCGCGTTCACAGAGCGCGATCGCGAATGTCTCGAATTTGCGCTCGACGCCGGCGTGGATGCGGTGAGTCAGTCTTTTGTCGAGCGCGCCCGCGACATCGAGGCAGTGCGCGAGGCGGCGACGAAGCTCGGGCGGGTGCCGTTCATTATCGCAAAAATCGAGCGATCGGATGCGCTCAAGTATTACGACGAAATCCTCGCGGTGGCCGATGGCATCATGGTTGCGCGCGGCGATCTCGGCGTGGAGGTGCCGATCGAGGCGATCGCGCAGACGCAGAAGCAGCTCATCGCGAAAGCAAACCTCGCGAGCAAGCCCGTCATCACGGCCACGCAAATGCTCGAATCAATGGTCAGCAGCCGCCTGCCCACGCGCGCCGAGGCAACCGACGTCGCCAATGCGATCCTCGACGGCACCGATTGCGTGATGCTCTCCGGCGAATCGGCGATGGGTAAATTTCCCGAGGAAGCAGTGACGATGCTGGCAAAGATTGCAGCTTACGCCGAGACGCATCGCGTGCGCGCCGCCCTCGCCGCGCGCCGCGCGTTTTTCGCACAAGACACGCCGCCGACGCCGGATAGCAGGATCGCATCGCTCGTGGAATACACCTTCGACACCGTGCCTTGCGACCTGGCGCTGGTGCCGACGCATAGCGGCAAAACCGCGCGCGTCATTTCCGGGCGCAAGCCGCCAGTGTGGATCCTCTCTCCCAGCAGGGACGCCGCTGTTTGCCAGGGGCTCGCGTTTTCCTACGGTGTTTATCCAGTCGATCTCGCGGATGAACCGGACGATTGGCGGGAGTTCAACACACGCATGTGCTCTGAGCACGGCATTGATGCGAGCCGTGTCATTCTCGTCGCCGGCCCCTCCGCGCGAAATCCGCGGGCAAATCACCGCATCGAGCTCATGCAACTCTCCCCGCGGTAAAAGCGCACGCCGCGCTTTCGGCTCTGTCCTTGGTCGACAAGCCTCTTACAAAAAGTTTGGGGCAACAACCGTGCGACGCTCCCCCTTTTCGCATGAATGGGACTGCAAATGCCCAGAAAAAGTTTTTCCGGCCCTGTTCCCGCGGTAAACCTTCCAGAGAGACAAACTGCGGTAAACCCGCCAGAAAAGGGTCGTCCGGCCTAGTTTTCCAGCAACCGCCTTCTTCACGACCGACATCGTCGCTCGTTTGGGCGCCTCAAAGCTGCTAGAGTTCTGTTTCGTGGCGAGCCGACCAACGTGGGTCCCATTACTGCGGTGATTTTCGATGACACCTGTGGAAACCTCATCAACTTAGTTCAACCTGCGGCCTAACCATGCGCTGCAGCGAACCGGCTCCGCCTGTAGCTGATCTTGTTCTCGTTAGGCGCTTTTCCACGCACGAGCCAAGCAACACGCACCCAAAATGGAGCAAGCTTCCGAGACTGAACTATTTCGCCGGCGTATCGAGGTCGTCCTCGATTTCATTTCTGACGACATCTTCCCGCTTATGCTTCGCTGGCTGGTTATTGCTCTCCTCTTCATCGGCCTGGCCAGGCAGCGGATGGGTGAGCTTAAAACGTCTCGCCAGCTTCGATGAAGGTCGTCGATCTCGATCACGCAGCCATCGGCTCGAACTCAGGAGCCTTTTCCCTCTTCGCGCGATGCACACCGGCTCGATTTTGTCGTGCGCTACGATCTCGTGCGCTGACGCGAATTAAAATCCGGCCCGTCCTTCGCGGATGCGGTGGGAAAAATCAGGATCGGCGTCCGCGGATTTTGCCGCGTGATTGATGCGCGCTTGTTCTTTCAATTCGGGGAAACTCAACCCGCCGGGGGCGAGGGCGTGGCGTTCGAAAAGCAGCTCGTCCATTTTGCCATTGAGAAGGATTCGCCAATCCCATGGCGTCCGCTTCGCGGCGGCGCGCTGAGTGCGGATGCTCGTCGTGCAGTTACTCGTCGCCGCGTTATACCAGCACGGCTTGGCATGCATGGCGTTGAGCGCGCCAAGGTAATCCTCGAATCGTTCGCGCGCCTGTGCCGGAGCCATGTCGAGCCGGTAGAGGTAAACGTCCTCGCCCTTGCGGTAGTTGGTGCGCACGCGGATGACATCGCGTTCGTTGGCGACGATGTAAATCAACTCATATTGCCGGTAGAGACCGCCGACTGCCGAATAGCTCTCGCCGATTTCTTTGCGTGTCTCGATTGAAAAGCATACTGGCGGCGCGTCGGCAAACTGGAAGCTCGCGACGGGATGCGCGATGTAAGCCGAACCCCAATAATTGATCGCGAGGTCGAGGCCGGTGATCTGCGAAAGTCGCACCGTGCGCGTTTCCCAGCGCGGAGTGAAATCGGTTTCGGTGCGGTAATCGAAATTGCGGACATTGTGCAGCACGACAGTGTCGCC
This sequence comes from uncultured Verrucomicrobiae bacterium, assembly GCA_963836755.1. Lineage (GTDB taxonomy): Bacteria > Verrucomicrobiota > Verrucomicrobiia > Chthoniobacterales > Chthoniobacteraceae > JAJPJG01. Next base: position 1,525,989 of record CAWIKF010000002.1, read on the forward strand.
GCTGATTTCGGCCCAAGCTGTTCGATCCACGTCCGGCTGCCACCGGCGATCCTGGCTCGGCTGCAGCGTGAACCACCAGACGAGCACCAGCGCAAACAGGACGATGAGCGCGCCGAGCTTTCTGAATGGGCCGCGGACGAAAATACCAGCCGCGGCCACAGCGCACAAAAACGCCACGGCGACCGCGCTTTTCCAAAACGGAGAATCGTAATACAGCGCGCCCACCGCCCAGGCATCGCAACCAAGCGCTATCGGCCAGGCGAGCCAGAGCGCGATGGTGCGAAAGGCGCGGCGCGGCCCGTAGCAGCGGTGCTTATCGCGGCCACCAGCGCTGTCATCCGCTGCCGTGCTCTCCATTACTCGGGATCGAGAAGCGCCAGCGGGACTTCCAGCCATTCCGCTGCCGCGGCCCGCTCTCGGAATGTGCGCACTTGGATCGACGCGTCTTCCATGAGCGCCTCATACATCCGCGCGATACCGAATCCCGCCACCGTGCTGGAGAAAAAGGCCGATTTCGCCGGCTGAACGACGTCCCGCCGACGGTCGGCGATTTTGAAGACATGTCCGATCGTCAGCCGGATTCTGGTGAGCTCGCTGAAATCTGCATAGCGGTGAAACGGACGTTCATTAAAAAGTTCCTCCGTCTCGATGACGGCGACGATCGCGTCTGCAACGGCGTCGGTAAGTTCTCCGCGCGGATGCCATGTAAAGAGCCGGGCTCCCGGGTGAAAGCGCGTGTGGTCAAAGAGCCGTAGGATATCAGCAACTGGAATCTCGTTCATTTCTTGCGTGACGGCTGAAACGCTACCGCGCAGCGTGGAGCGTGAGGATGCGCTCTACCTCGGCGATTGCCTCGAGGTTTTGATGCGCGCTGTGACCGGACGGGACAATCAACTCGGATTTCGCCCCCGGCATGTGACTGCTCCAGTAGGGGACGACGCCGTCGGACATTGTCGGGTTCGTCTGGTCTTTGTTCCCGTCCTTTCCTCGATCGCCGCAGATGACGTGATACGGAATCCCCGGTGTGATCGGGATGGTATTGATCGCTTTCACAAAGCGATTGTTCGGCGCAAGCGTGTCGACGCTGTTCGGGATGCGTTTGAGCTTCAGGTCGTCAGCTCCAAACGCCGCCGCGTCGATCGCTTCGGCACCCACTTTGAGCAAAGTCGTCGGCGAGCGCACGAGCATTGAGCCGATCCGGCCGAGCCAGTTGCTCGCGAGATTGCTGCCTCGCAGCGGCGAGGAGATGAAAATCACGCGTCCCACTTCCGGCCTGTGCTGAAAGATCAGCGCGTCGGTCAGAAGCTTCCGGTTTTCGGGCGAAAGTTTTGTTTGCTCCGGAGTTTTTTTGAAAATCGCCGTCCAAAGTTTGTCCCCGGTGTCGGTGATGAGCAGCCGGCTGATACAGCCGCCCATGCTGTGCCCGATGACAACAATTTTACGCCGCAGCGGGAAACGTTTTTCGATCGCATCCAACTGGTGACGCAGGATGAGAGCGGAGTAAGGATAAGGATAGCCGCTCGGGTAGCTGTAAAACCAGAATTGGTAATTGCGGCGAATTCGCTCATCGCCGCGCAGATGATTGAGCATCGGCGCCCAAGTCGCGGGCGAGTCCATCAACCCATGGATGACAAGGACGACGGTCTTATCGGGATCGTAGGGCTGAAGCCGCGCGATGCGTGCGGTCTCGGCATATTTCTCCGGACGCAGCAGGCGCGAGAGTTCCTGCTTTTTCGGGTTCATGGACTTCAGCATCACAGCCAGCGGCACGGTGAAATCCGCCGCGAGCGCATAAGACCTATTGCCCAGGCGGACGGTCTCGACATCCAGCGGATCCTCGAAATCAATCACGGCGCGGCGTCCCTCAAAACGAATGATCGCTGTGACACCGTAGAAGATTCGCTTGGTGGTAAAGTCCCGGTCAGCTCCTGCGTAATCGGCGCGCGCAACGGCAACCAACGGTGCGCCGATCCCTTCCCTTCGAACTCTCTCTTTCACATAGGTGCCGCGCACGTCAAATTGATCAGCAGGGGTGAAATCGTAAAGCGCCGGGTTTCGCTGCGGGCGCGGGTCGGGCTTGTGCGCCAGCACGAATTCCCCACCGGCGGATGGCACGCGCAGCGGTTGCGACCACGGCTCGAGCTTCGCGCTTTTGAGCACGGTGAAAACGCGAGCAACAGCAAAGTTGTAGCGCTCACGCGCGGCTATGTCCGCGGGATTTGTCTTAAGCTGTCGCGCCGCCGAATCGGCGGCTGCCAGAAATTCACCGAGCGCTGCCCGCGGCTCACGGCGCTCCTCGCGCATGGCGATTTCGAAGCCCTGGGTTTCCTTCTGCGCAGTCGCCGCATCGACCAAGCCGCGGACGGGGCGAAAGGTCGGTTTCTTTTCGGAGATCGTTGCATATTGCGCGCAGCCGGCGAGAAGCAGAGCTGCTGCGGCTACGAGACCGAGCTTGGAGAGGTTCATGAAATCCAGGTTTGGGCGCTTGAGTGACGCGACGCCAGTTGAATTGGATATTGGACGACTCAGACGGGCGTGCACATAGGACCTTTGTCCTATAGCAAACCGCCGTCGCCGGATTCGCGGAGTCAGCTTGATCGCGGAATAGGATCAAGGTCCGATACTCGTTTCCAGCCGGGAATCCGGAATTCGTAGATATCCCCGCGCGTGGCACCTTGCTCATTTTTGGCCTTTCTCCTTCGTTTTGAGGCGTTTTTGGGTGAAAAGCGGGTGCTTTTCGTGAAAATTGGCCTCCGGGAGCGCCTTTCGAGGATCGACTTTGAGCCGGGAGCGAACAAACCGCTCCCGGGAGCGGATGAACCGCTCCTCGGAGCGGACGGTCCGCGCTTCGGAGCGGATGAGCCGCTCCTCGGGGTGGACAAGCCGCGCTTCGGAGCGGATGAGCCGCTCCTCGGGGTGGACAAGCCGCGCTTCGGGGTGGACGAGCCGCGCTTCGGGGTGGACGAACCGCGTTTCGGGGTGGACGAACCGCGCCTCGGGGTGGACGGGCGCGCTCGCGCAGCTGTAAATTTTCTAAAATGAAGTGGAGGCGAGGGGAGTCGAACCCCTGTCCTTGCCATTATCTACGCAAGTTTCTACATGTTTAGCCCGCCTTGAATTGTCGGGCCGCGGCTGCTGGCTGGCGCGCTGCTTTGGCCTTAGCGACCACGAAATCGATTCACTCGCCGGCGCGGTCACTCCGCTGGCGAGCCAGCCTGCTGTCGTCGCTCCCTCGCCGTAGCAGGCGTCCGGCGGGAAACGTCACGGTCAATTAAGCCGCGAGAGCGAGATCTTCGTAATCTGCGTTTATGTTTTTGACTCGAGAGTTTTACGAGGCCAACGAGTCATCCTCGACATGCCGCCTGCGCTTCAAACAACGAGTCGAAACCAGTGCGCCCCCTTTTTTTGAGGAGGCGGAAAAGCTACACGCATGGCGATCGATTGCAACCCGCAATGGCGCTTGCCGCTGGTCTTGGCGGCATCGCGAGCATAAAGTGCGAGGGAATGAAAAAGCTCCATGCCAGTCTTCTCTGCGTTTTGGTTTGTTTAACGGGCTGTGCGCATGGACACCGTCAGCCGCGCTCCTCCGCAGAAATCATCATGGAGGGAGATCGGAATCCAAACATCCGCGACGATGTGCAGCACGCCGGCGAGACAGTGCGGGAAGCTCGCTGATTTGGCGGTTGTTTAAAAAGCGCGGTGACTGCGATCAAACTCGGCCCGTTCCCCAGCGGCGGTGCAAAAAGCGCTCCCACGGCGAAAACAGAATTTTGTCCGCGAGCAATCCGATGATCACGATGACGAACATTATCCCGATCACCTGATCCATCGCATTGAGTTCGCGACCGTTGTGCAGCAAATTTCCGAGGCCAAAGCCGGTCAGGATCGTCACAAAAATTTCCGCAGCCATCAGCGAGCGCCACGCGAAGGCCCAGCCTTGTTTCATGCCGCTGACCACGAACGGCAGCGAAGCGGGCAAAATCACGCGGAGCCAGGTGTGAAGCTGCTTTGAGCCCATCGTCTTCGCCGCGCGCGCGAAGATCGGCGGCACATTGCGCACGCCATTTTCGGTGGCGATGATCACCGACCAGAGCGTTCCCATGATGACGATGAACAGCATCGCCGCCTCCGTCTGCCCGAACCATAAAAGCGCGAGCGGCACCCAGCAAACGCTAGGCAACGTTTGTAAACCAAGCGCAAGCACTCCGAGCGTGTCCTCGAGAAACTTCCAGCGCGCCGTCAACAACCCGAGCGGCAGCCCCACGACGAGCCCGATGAAATAACCGAGCAGCAGCCGCTTCATCGTGACAAAAATTGCCTGCCACAAAGTCCCATCCTGCGAAGCCGACCACAAATATTCGCCGACACTTTTCGGATCCGGCAGCAGCACGGGCGACCAAATTTTCGCGAGCACCAGTTCATGCCAGAGCAGCAACAGCCCGCCAAAAAAGAGCAGCGACCAAATAACGCGTCTCATTCCTCGATCTCGGTTTTCACGTAGCCTTTGAGCGCGCGCATGATCTCCGTGGAGTAGCCCGCAAGCTCGATGCTGTTGATGTCTCGCGGCCGTTCGAGCTCAATGGAAAATTGCTCGCGAATTCTGCCGGGATGCGGCGAAAAAAGGATAACCCGGTCGCCGAGACATGCGGCTTCGCGGACATTGTGCGTCACAAAGACGATGGTCTTTTTACGCGCCGCCCAAATTTTCTGAATGTCGCCGTAAAGCTGCTCGCGCGTGAGCGCATCGAGCGCCGCGAAGGGCTCGTCCATCAAGAGCACGCGCGGGTTCGGCGCGAGCGCGCGGGCCAGCGCGACACGCTGCTTCATTCCGCCGGAAAGCTCATGGATATTGGCATTCGCGAAGTTTTTCAGGCCGACGAGATTGAGGTAAAATTTTGCGACCTCGCGCCGTTCGCTGTTGTTTAAATTTCGGTTTCAGCTTCAGCCCGAACATCACGTTCCCCATCACATCGAGCCACGGAAAAAGCGCCGATTCCTGGAACATCACCATGCGGTCGCGTCCGGGCGCGCCTACCAGTTTGCCATCCGCCAGCACCTGTCCTTGATCGGGTTTTTCCAAGCCAGCGATGATGTTGAGCAGCGTAGATTTTCCGCAGCCACTCGGGCCCACGAGGCAGACGAACTCGCCTTCGTTCACATTGAGCGAGACGTTGTCGAGTGCCTGAACTTTCTGCCCTCGCTCCGTGCGAAATTCCTTTGAAACCCGCTCTACAGCAAGTTTCGAGGGCTCAATGACCTGGAGCTCATCCGTGACTGGCATCGGAGAAAAGTTACAATCTGTTTACGGAGCGACGATCAACCGTCCGAGATCCGGCGAGCTGCGAAGGAAGCCCGCCGCCTTCGCGTTTGCGACAAATTTTTCCAGCGAAGCGCGTGAAAGTTCGTTGGTCAAAATGATGCGCGGCCATGCGTGCGCGATGAGTTCCGCCGACATTTGTTTTTTCATTTCCTCGCTCAATTCCTCGCGCGCGAGCTTCTGCGCCTCCGCCGGGTTTTTTAAAATCCAATCGGTCAAATTGCGATGCGCCTGGGCGAACTTTTTCGCGAGATCGGGTTTTTCTTTTAAAAATTTCACGCTCGAAACGAGCACCGTGGTCGTCGTTTCGTTTTCCTCCACCAGCGCCTTTGCCCCCGCTTCCATCTCGAGCCGCGAGACCCACGGCTCAACGGTCCACGCGGCATCGATTTTCTTCGTTTGGAAAAGCCCGAGCTGATCGGGATTTTGCGTCGGCAGAATCTGCGCGTCGCCGCCAAGCTGGTTGATTTTCAAGCCACCGGCCGCGAGCCACGCGCGGCACGAGATGTCCTGCGTGTTCCCGAGCTGTGGCGTGGCGATGCGTTTGCCGCGAAAATCGGCGGCTGTTTTTAAATTTTCGTCAGGCTGCACGACCAGCGCCGCGCCGCCATTGGCCGCATTTGCGAGCATGCGGATTTCTTCGCCACCCGATTTCGAATATGCATTCAGCGCCGGGCTCGGGCCGACGTAGGTAAGGTCCACCGAGTTTGCAAAAATCGCCTCCATCGCGCTCGGGCCGGCATTATAAACAAACCACTGCAGCTCCACATCCGGGCCGAGCCGCTGCTCAAACCAGCCTTTGCCTTGGCGCGAGAGGGCGTGCGCGACGAGGCCCTGCACGTGCGTGATATTGGGAAAATGCCCGACACGGATCGTCGTTTTTTCCGCGCTGAAAGCCTGCGCGATGGTGGCAGAGAAAATGATGAAAGATTTGATGAAGATGTTCATGGTTTCGTTGGCTTGTTGCGAACGGAGTTTTGGCACGCGCCTTAAAAACCATTTGCCGGTGAAGGCCAATCTTTTTCCGTTTCGCTTTATTATAAAGCGGCCCGCAAAACTTCCGCGACTCGTGAAAGTTCCTCGCGCGTGTTGTAAAAATGCGGCGAGAGGCGCAGATATGCCAGACCCGCGCGATCGTAACGAAGCGATGCGATGATGCGATTTTGCTCGAGCGCGCGGAAGAGCGCGGCCATGTCCGCGTGTGGATGGCGGAACGTGGTGATGCCGGAAATGTTCGGGCCGCTCGTCGGCGCGATGAACTCGAAACCGAGCGGTTCGAGATCGGAAACGATCTGTGATTTCAACTCCAGAATGCGCCGCTCCACTTTGTCTAAACCGACGTTGAGCAACATCTCGATCGCGGCGCGCATCCCATAAACTCCCGCGACGTTGAGCACGCCAGGTTCGTAGCGCTGCGCGGTGTCGTGAAAGTTGATTTCGTCCTGGGTGATGAAGTTCGGCGAGCACACATTCCAGGCGCCGAGCAATGTGGGCCGTAGTAGCGGGAAGTGTTCTTTTTTTACAAAAACAATCCCGATGGCCATTGGCCCGAGCATCCATTTATGCGCATCGGCGCTCAGGAAATCGACGTGCGCGACCGAGAGCGGCGCGGCGCCAAGCGTCTGGATCGCATCGAGTGAAAAAAGCACACCGCGGTCGTGCAGAAGCCGGCCGATTGCGTCCACGTCGATGCGATAACCTGTTAAAAAGTTGCAGGAGGCGAGGGCGGCGAGGCGCGTGCGGGGCGTGAGCGCCGCCGCGATGAGATCGGGCGTGATTTCGCCGGCGCGTTCCGGCTTGAGATAGCGAATGACGACGCCGCGGCGCGCAAGGTCGAGCCACGGATAAACGTTCGCCGGATAATCATCGGCGTAGCACAAAATCTCGTCGCCCTCGCTCCACGGCAGGCCATTCGCGAACAAACTCAGCCCGAGCGATGTCGGCCCGAGCAGCGCGATTTCGTCCGCTTGCGCTCCGATGAATTTTGCGGCGATGGCGCGCGTTTCCTGAATCACGCGCAGCACTTCCCCGAACTCCTGGTGATTCTCGCACGAGCGTTTTGTGTATTGGATCACCGCGTCCGCGACGCACTGCGGCAGCGCGGTGACGCCTGCGTGCGCGAGAAAAGTTTGATTCCGACAGACAGGAAATGCCGCGGCCCGCGCCGCTTCATCGAGCTGTGAGAAATCGGCTGGGAATCCTGCTCCCATCACGGTTTGCGGGCGTTTTCGCCTTCCTGGATCAGCTTCCAGAATTCCTTCGCCTGCCCGAGCTGGTCGTCCTCAGCCATCGGAAGTTTCGTGCGAAAAAGAAAATCGCGAATCGTGTTTTTGTGCAGCACGCGGTGGATCGTGATCCCCTCAGCGCTCTTCGCGAAATAAATGCGATAGTCTTTCGCGCGGTAACGAAAAAGTCTGCGGCCCTCGCGTTCGATGAGACCAAACTTTTCCGAATCGAGATTGTCGAGATCGGTCGGGAGCACTTGAAATTCCGCGAGCAAATCGAGCTGAAGTTCCTTTGGCAGGCGCGACATTTCTGCGGCGCTAATTTTGTTAAAAACAATTTGGAACATCGGCTGGTAGTCGCGAAAGCCGCGCAGCATTGCATTCGCACGCGGAGATTTCAAACATAGACCCGCTCCACGCGGCTGCTGATGCCGGTGAAAATTTCCCACGCGATCGTCCCGGCGCGGCGCGCGAGGTCGGCGGCAAAAATTTCATCGCGTCCCTGCGCGCCGATGAGCGCGACTTCGTCGCCGCATTCGACCTCGGGCGAATGCGTCACGTCCGCCATGATCTGATCCATCGTCACGCGGCCAAGAACCGGACAGCGCCGCCCGCGGATGAGCACCTCGGCGCCGGTGTTTGACAGGCGTCGCGGGTAACCGTCTGCGTAGCCGATGGCGAGCGTGGCGATGCGCATCGCATGCGGTGTGATGAACGTGCGGCCGTAGCTCACGCCGCGTCCGGCGCCGAAATCGCGCACCAGTGTGACGCGGCTTTTCAAGGTCATCACCGCTCGCAATTCGCTCTGAAATTCCGGCAAAGGCGAGCTGCCATAAAGCATCAGCCCGGCGCGCACGAGCGTCTGCGCGTGCGTGGAAAAACAGAGCACTCCGGCGCTGTTCAGCGTGTGGACGATGGGCGCCCGAATGCCCATTTCGCAAAGATCGGCGACGAGTTTCTCAAAATGGGCCAGCTGCTCGCGCGTAAAAGTTTCGTCCTCGTCGGCGACAGGCAAATGCGTCGCAATGCCCGCCAGCTCTACGTTCGCGAGCTGCGTGATTTCGCGTGCCAGCTCTCGCGCCTCATCCTGCCAAACGCCGATGCGGCCCATGCCAGTGTCGATCACGAGGTGAATCCGCACACGCGTGCCGCGAGCGAGCGCGCCATAAGCGGCCGCCTCCTCCAGTGTCGAAACCGCAGGCACAAAACCGCTTTCGGCGATTTCTTCGCGCTCATCGGGAAGCGCCGGTCCGAGCAAAAATATCTCTGGCTCGGACGTGCCGAGAGCTTCGCGCAGCGCTCGCGCTTCCGCTACATTCGCGACGCCAAACATGCGGACTTCATTGCGAATCGCATTCGCAATTTCCCGCATCCCATGGCCATAGGCATTCGCTTTCACGATCGCCATCACCTCGGAATTTGCGCCGATTTTTTTACGGGCCACGCCGAGATTATGGCGCACCGCACCGAGATCAATTTCCGCCCAGCAGCGGCGGGTTTTCACGCGACGAATTGCGGTGCGGGCGCGTTCTCCACCAGCTCGCGCAAATGCGTAAGACTCCGCTCAAAATAGCGGCCGATCATCCAGACGAAAACCAGATCGATGTAGCGCGTATATGGGTTCGCCAAAGCGACCCAGCTGCAGACCCAGGTGACGCGCGTGTTCGCGCCGATCGGCTCCAGCGACAAGACTCCCTCGAAATGATATTTGCCATCGGTGAGATCGAGATCGTAGGCCACGCGCTCGTCGGGCACGCTCTGCGTGATGTGCAGCGCCCCATCCATTTTGCGGCTGCTCCAGCGCTGAGTCGCGCCGACGCCGGCTGGTGCGCCGTCGTAGGAAAAGCGCATCTCCTCGCACCGCGCCCAATCCGTCCAAAGCGGCCAATTGCGCAGATCATTGAGCAGCGGAAAAATGTCCGCCGGATTCCCTCGCATGACGGCGCGGCGGACCACGCGCGGGCGGCGGCTGAGAAACCACGGCAGCGCGAGGAAAAATGAAACGAGCGCGATGAGGCGAAGGTGGATTCTATTCATGATGCAATTTGGTTGCGTTTACGGTCGGACGGAAAACGGCGGACGAAAGTGTGTTTGATATCGACAGAAAAAAACGCAAATCACAAGCTGACAAAACCCGAACTTTGCCAATGAAAAAAATCCCGCTTTTCCTTTTTGCCGCCGTTTTCGCATTTGCTCCGGCGATCTCACAAGCGGCGGTCGAATCGAAAAAATCCGACTCCGTGGAAGCTGCCGCTTCGCCCACTCCGGCGACGCAAAGACGAGTTCACCATCGCTACGCGGAGACACCATCGCCGTCGCCCACGCCTGCGCCCGTCGAGAAAAAACGTTCGTGGTTTTATTGGCTCTTTCATCACAAGCCGCAGGCTGCCGCCGTTTCTCCGACGCCTTCGCCAACGCCGGCCACGGTGAAAAAACATCGTCCAAAAGCGAAGCCGACGCCGGCCGAGGAGACGTCCGCGCCAACTCCGAATGAACATGTGAAAAAAGTTCCGGCGCCGGTTAAAAAAGAAGCAACTGCGCCGACTCCCGCTCCGAGTCCGAAAAAAACAAAGCCAAAAACAACGGAGGAATCTGAACAGGCCAACGGACTCAACGAACCTGTCCCGTTCGTCCCAAATACCCCATCCACGGAGTCAAAAACTTCCGTCAAGCCGCTGCCGAATTCCGCGCAGGAAATGGCGCGCTTTCGCGAGGTCAAGGCAAAGGCGCTCGCCGATCCGCATGTGAAGGAATTGCAGGAAAAGTCCGACGGTGCCGCGGAAGGCGACGATCAGCAAAGTGCTTCGAAAGAATATTACCGCGCGTTGTTTAACAAGATGCGGAAGCTGGATCCGTCGCTGAAGGAGCGGATTGATCGCACCGAGGCGGCGACGCTGCGACGCTTGTAGAACTACTGCAGTGCGCCCGCGGCGGTGCCGTAACGCTGCTCAATAATCGCGTCGGCGAGATGTTGCGCGATCGCCTCGTGGTATTGCGGCGTCGAGCATTGCGCGGCCTCACGCGGATTGCTCAGGAAGCCGCATTCCACCAGCACCGCGGGGAAATTGTTCAGACGAAGCACGCGGAAATTTGCGTGCTCGATTCCGCGGTTTGGCGCAAGCGACGTGAGTTTTTTTTCAATGCAACGCGCAAATGATTCCGCGTAGGCCGAATTGTAATACGTCTCGATTCCGCGGATGCGGCGGCGCGGCGAATCATTGAAATGAATGCTGATGAAAATCGCATCGTGCTGCGCATTGGAAATCTCGGCGCGCTTGTTCAGCTCCACAAAATAATCGCCGTCGCGCGTGAGCACTGTGTTGAAGCCGGCCGCGCGCAGTTTCGGCGCGAGGCGCAGCGCGACATCGAGCGTCTGCGTTTTTTCCATGCTGCCGCGTCGCGAGGTCGTGCCGCTGTCGCGCCCGCCGTGTCCGGGATCGATGACGACGGTGTGAAAACTGTGGCTCGTGTTCTTTACCGACGTCGCGCAACCGGCGAGCAACAAAACGAACGGCAGGAGAGCGCGAATGGTCTTCATCGTGTGCAAAAGCCAGCCACTCTTGACGCCCCGCCGGTTCGCGTCAATGAACGTGTTCGATTCGCGCGATGAAATTTCTTGTGTCGCTTTTATTCGGCAGTGTCACGGCGTTCTGCCAAATTCCTGTCGTGAAATACGTGCACGCAAACCGCCTCGTTCATGAAAAATCGCCCTACCTTTTGCAGCACGCGCACAACCCGGTGGACTGGTATCCGTGGGGCGAGGAGGCGTTCGCGAGGGCGCGGAAGGAGAACAAGCCGATCTTTCTCTCCGTCGGATATTCGACCTGCCATTGGTGCCATGTCATGGAGCGCGAATCGTTTGAAAACGACGCCATCGCGAAAATTCTCAACGCCGATTTCGTCTCGATCAAAGTCGATCGCGAGGAGCGGCCGGACGTCGATCGTGTTTACATGACGTTCGTGCAGGCGACCACCGGCGGAGGCGGCTGGCCGATGAGCGTGTGGCTCACGCCCGACCTGAAGCCGTTTGTCGGAGGCACATATTTTCCGCCGACCGATCGTTACGGGCAGCCGGGATTTGCGACGGTGCTGAAAAAAATCGCGGACGCGTGGCAAAACGATCGGCAACGCGTTGTTGAACAAGGAAATCAGATCATGGCGGCGCTGCAGGAGCATACTTCCTTCGCGTCGCGCGACACGCCGCTCGATCCCAAAATCTTCGACGGCGCATACGAGCAGCTCGCGCAAAACTTTGACGCCGAACAAGGCGGCTTCGGCAGCGCGCCAAAGTTTCCCCGGCCAGTCGCGCTGAACTTCCTTCTGCGAGTTTATGCGCGCGAACCGCAGTCGCCACGAGGCCGGCACGCGCTGGAAATGGTCACTTTCACTCTCCGCAAGATGGCCGCCGGCGGCATCCACGATCAGCTTGGCGGCGGCTTCCATCGCTACTCCGTCGACCGCTTTTGGCATATCCCGCATTTCGAAAAAATGCTCTACGATCAGGCGCAGCTGGCGAGTGCTTATTTAGACGCATTCCAAATAAAGCACGATCCACTTTTTGCACAAACCGCGCGCGACACTCTTGATTACGTCCGGCGCGAAATGACCGATGGACAGGGCGGATTTTATTCGGCCGAAGACGCCGACAGTCTCGCGCCGGATGGGCATGAAAAAAAAGAGGGCGCCTTTTATATTTGGACGAAAAAGGAACTGGATGAGCAGCTCGGTCAGGACGCAGAAATTTTTGACCGCGTCTATGGAGTCGAGCCGCACGGGAACGCGCCCGCAGGCAGTGATCCGCAAGGCGAGTTTGAAAACCAGAACACGCTTATCCGCCGTCTCACCGACGATGATGCGGTGGCGATTTTCAAAAAGTCAGCGCCGGAAATTCGCGACAGACTCAAAAAGGACCGCGACAAACTTTTAGAAATTCGCGCGAAACGTCCGCGGCCGCATCGGGACGACAAAATTATCGCGGCGTGGAATGGCATGATGATCTCGGCTTTCGCGCGAGGCGCGCAGGTGCTTGACGATCCGGCGTATCTCGAGGCGGCGACGCACGCGGCAAAATTTCTCCAGACGCAGCTTTATCGCGATGGCCAGCTCGTGCGGAGCTATCGCGATGGCGCGAGCGACGTGAGCGGCTTTGCAGATGATTACGCTTCTCTGATTCAAGGTTTGCTCGACCTTTACGAGACCGGTTTTGACATCCATTGGCTCCGCTGGGCAGCTGATCTCCAGCAAAAGCAGGACGAACTTTTTGCCGACACGTCCGGCGGTTATTTCAGCTCCGCCGCGAACGACCCGCACATCCTGCTGCGCATGAAGGAAGATTACGATGGCGCGGAACCGTCGCCCAATTCCACGGCAGCGCTGAACCTCCTGCGGCTTGGACAAATGACGGGCAATTGGTCGATGCGCGAGCGTGCAGAAAAGACGATCAAAACTTTCGCGCAGCAACTTTCGCGGCAACCAACGGCGATGCCGCAAATGCTCGTCGCGGCCGATTTTCTGGAATCAAAACCGAAGCAAATCGTGATTGCTGGAAAGGCCGGCGCACCTGATGTGAAGGCGCTTCTGCGCGAACTGCGCACGCATTTTCTTCCCAACAAAATCGTGCTGCTCGCGGACGGCGATGCCGATCACAGCTTGCTTGCGGGTAAACTTGACTTCATGAAAACGATGGCGCCGATCGATGGCAGAGCTGCGGCGTTCGTGTGCGAGAATTACGTGTGCAAGCTGCCCGTGACGGGCCCGGCGGCGTTGCGTGAGGTTCTCAAATAGCGACTCCGCCCGACCGCGAAATTGCGAGTGAATAGCGGCCGCGCGTGGCGTGAACTTTGATCTCAGCGCCATATGCCTCGGTCAGGAACTTCGATTTCAGGACTGCCTTTTTTGGTCCAGACGCGAGCTCGCGGCCGTTTAGCAAAAGAAAAACATGTGAAAACACGGGAGTGATCTCCTCCACATGATGCGTGACGAGGATGAGCGCCGGTGCGTTCGTCTCTCGGCCGAGTTTTTCGACGAATCGTAAAAAGTTTTCGCGCGCTACCGGATCAAGACCGGCGCATGGCTCGTCGAGAATCAGCACGCGCGGCCGCGCCATCAGCGCTCGACCGATCAAAATCCGCTGCCGCTCGCCTTGTGAAAGCACGCGCCAAGGGCGTTCGATGAGATGGGTGCATTCAATTTGTCGCAATATTTTCACTGCTCTCTCGCGATCCTTTTTTTCCACGCGTCCCCAGAAATCGATCATCGCATATTTGCCGCTGATGATGGTTTTCAGCGCCGGCTCGTCGTCGGCCATCATCTGCCGGACCGATGAACTGACGATGCCGATATTCTTTCGCAGTTCGCGCCAATCGCTTTCGCCATAACGTTTCCCGAGCACTTCGATTGAACCTCCGGTCGGTGCCATGTAAGCGGCAAGCGCGCTGAGCAGCGAAGTTTTGCCCGAGCCGTTCGCGCCGAGAATCGCCCAATGCTCGCCGCGACGCACGCACCACGAAATTCCATCGAGGATGAGAACGCCGCCCCGCTCGATGCTCAAGTCGCGCACAGCGAGAACGGGATTTTCCTTTCGCATGCGTCGGCGAAGTTTATTTTTGCGCGATGGAGAAGCCAGCCGAAACAAAATATCCGATCCACGAATTGCTCGCCCGTCGCTGGAGCCCGCGCATCTTTGCAGAGCGCGCGGTCGAGGTGGAAAAGCTGCGCAGTCTGTTCGAAGCCGCACGCTGGGCGCCGTCGTCTTTCAACGCACAACCGTGGAGTTTCATCGTCGCGACACGTGACGATCCCGTGGAATTCGAGCGGCTGCTGCATTGCCTCGTGGAGTTCAATCAAGGCTGGGCGAAGTCTGCGTCGCTGCTGATGATTTCAGTCACGCATCTAGTTTTTGATCACAACGGAAAAGAGAATCGCCACGCGTTCCACGATGTCGGGCTGGCCACGGAAAATCTCGTGATTCAGGCGATGGCGCTTGGACTTTTCGCACACGGAATGGCCGGATTCGATGTGGAAAAAACTCGTGCGACTTATGCGATTCCAGATGCGTTCATGCCCGTCGCGGCGTGGGCAATCGGCTATCCCGGCGATCCGGCAAAACTTGATCCGCAGCTTCGTGAGCGCGAGCTCGAACCGCGTGTGCGCAAGCCAACGGACGCGTTTGTTTTCACTGGCGGCTGGCAAAAAACTGCGTCAGCAGTGCGCGGTTGAACTTTTAAACCACGCCTCTTCGCGCGAGCGCTTCGTCCATCGCGCGCTCCACTAGCAAGGCCGCGAGTGGCTCCGTGCCTTGATCCAGCGCCGCATTCGCTTTTTTCAACCGCGGCACTTCATCGCTCGCGATAGCTTCTTCGACCTCGCGCATCAGATGGGCGACACGCGACTTTTCTTCATCGCTGATTGCATCGCCGATCTGCGCCAGCGCGGCGCGCACTGCCGGCAGCATTTCATTCGCTTTCAATTTTGCCTCGGTCAGCATGCGCTCGCTCATGTCGTCGAATGCGTGCTCGACAGATTCCGCGATCATTTTTTCCACGGCTTCATCGGAAACATCCACGGCGCTTTTGATTTCGACAATGCGCTCGATGCCGGTTTTCACATCGCGCGCCAGCACGTGCAAAATGCCGTTCGCGTCGATGTCGAATTGCACGCCGACGCGCGCCTGGCCTTTCGTCACGGGTTCGAACGCGAGCTCGAATTGCCCGAGCGCCCAGTTGTCGCGCGCTATTTCGCGCTCGCCTTGCAGCACTTTGATTAACATCGATCGCTGCCCCGCGAGCGCGTTCGTGAACATCTCGCCGGCCTTGAGCGGGATCGTCGAATTGCGCGGAATGAGGACGTTCATCAAGCCGCCAAACGTCTCGATCCCGAGTGACAGCGGTGTGACATCCAGCAGCACCATGTTTGAAACTGCGCCGCTCAAGATTCCGGCTTGGATTGTCGCGCCGAGCGCGACTGCTTCGTCAGGATTCTGTGAAATGTTTGGCTCGCGACCGAAGAATTCGCGGGCGAACTTTTGCACGAGTGGCATTCGCGTGACGCCGCCGACCAGAATGATTTCGTCGAGGTCGGATGCCGAAAGGTTTGCGTCGGCCAGCACGCGCTGACAATGGGCGCGCGTCCGCTCAACGATCGGCAGCGCCAACCGCTCAAGTTCGGCGCGAGTGAGTGGAAGTTTTACATGCGTCGCGCCGTCCGCGAAGGGCAGCGCGATTTCGACTTCCGTCTCCTTTGAAAGGCGATGCTTCGCCTCGATCGCGAGTTCGCGCAGACGCGGGTCTGTCCGTGGCAACTTTGACGCGAGGGCGTCGAGGAGGGCGTTGTCGATATCATCGCCGCCAAGCCGCGTGTTGCCATTGGTCGCGATGACGCGGAACACGCCGCTGTCGAATTCGAGAATGGAGATGTCAAACGTTCCGCCGCCGAGATCGTAAACGGCAAACTTCGATTTCTCGCGCAGCTTATCCAGGCCGTAAGCAAGCGCAGCGGCGGTCGGTTCGTTCACGATCCGCTCGACCGTGAAACCCGCGAGCTCGCCAGCGGCTTTCGTCGCGTTGCGTTGCGTGTCGTTAAAATAAGCGGGCACGGTGATTACCGCTCGCGTCAAAGTTCGCTCCAGCGCGCGCTCCGCATCCGATTTCAACTTTTGCAAAATGAGCGATGAAATTTCCTCGGGCGAAAAGTTTCTGGAATGCATTGAGATCGATTCCGCCGCGCCCATTTTCCGTTTGATCGACGAAATTGTGTGCTCGGAATCGAGCGCGCGCATTCGCTGCGCTGCGCGACCGACGAGCGGTTCGCCGTCGGCTCGAAAGTGAACGACCGATGGCGTAAGCCGCTCCCCGTCTTGATCCGCGAGCAGGAGTGGAAAGCCGGCTTCCATCACGCCGATCAGGGAATTCGTGGTGCCTAGATCGATGCCGACGATGTCTGACATATCAAAAATTCAGCTGCACCACTCCTTCGCGCAACTGCGCGATCCATTTGTCGAGATACGCGAGGCGCTGCGACAAGGCCTCAAGTTGTTCGGCCATTACGTCCGGCCACGCTTCATCCGCGGCGCGCAAATCCGCGAGAGCGCGCTGGTTCAGTTCGTCGAGAAGAGCGAGCGATTTTTCGATCTCATCGAGCAGAGAAAAACTTTCACCCGCGAGCAATGCACGGCCGAGGGGACTCGCCGCGGAGCTTCGTCGCTCGAGGAAACGATCGAGCTTTGCACGAACCGCAGCGATTTTCATGAACGCGTCGCCGAGATCGGAAGGAACGGCACGATCAGGCTTTCCGACGTGATTTGAGAGTTCCAACAGGTGCTTCAATCGAGATTGCGGCTCACGTAATGTGTTAAAGGCCTGGTTAATGTTTGCAAACGTTCCATCTTCCGCGCCTGCCACGTCTGGATGATATTTCGCGCTCAATTCGAAAAACTTCTGCTTTAGCGAATCCCCATCAAGCCACGGCCGGCGCGGTTCGCCGAGCAGCGCAAAATAATCGATCACGCCGCAAAACTTTCACCGCAGGAACAATGTGCGACGGCGTTCGGATTGGTCACCTTGAAGCCGCCTTTTTGGAGGTCATCGCTGAAATCGAGCAGCGATCCGCTGACGAAAAGGGCGCTTTTTGGATCGATCACCACACGCACATTTTTTGATTCAACGACGATGTCGCGATTGGCGGGACCATCGACGAGATCCATTTTGTATTGCAGTCCGGAGCAGCCGCCGCCGATGACGGCGACGCGGAGCGCGCCTTGCGGACGGCCTTGTTTCGCGAGCAGCGAGGAAAGTTTTGCGCCGGCGTTGTCGGTCAGCTTCACCAATTTTTCGTTGCCGATCTTGTATTTTATTTCGTCCGGCATGGGCGGTCAGGCGTCGAGCCGCATTAACGGTCGTTGCTCATGCTGCAAATGCGCTGCAGCGATGTCCTCAAGTTCCGCGAGTGTGGAAACGTGCGCAATTTTGTTCCGCAGATTTCGGGCGTCAGGCATGCCGCGCGAGTAGGCCATGAGCCGCGCGCGAAGCGAATGCATTGTCGGAATCTCTGCGCCGCGGCGCGGGTGCGCGACGGCGAGTCGGCAGTGGCGCAGAATAAAATCCCATTGGCGGACGAGCGAAGGCGGCGGTGGAATTTCGCCGGTTGAGAGAAAAGTTTTGATCTCATGAAAAATCCATGGCGCCGACATCGCGCCTCTTCCAATCATGATCCCAGCGACGCCGCTCTGCGCGCGCCGAAGTTTTACATCCGTGGCACATGTGATGTCGCCATTTCCGATCACGGGAATCGAGACGGCTTGTGCGACAGCAGCGATCACGTCCCAATCAGCCTCGCCGCTGTAGCCCTGCTCTTTGGTGCGGCCATGGACGGCGATCGCCTGAACGCCTGCATTTTCCAGGATGCGCGCGGTGGTCGTGGCATTGATCGAGGCGCGGTCCCAGCCAATGCGGATCTTGGCGGTAACGGGCACAGGCGCGGCAGCGGTCACCACGGCGCGCGCTACTTTTTCCAAAAGCGGGCAATCGCGAAGCAGCGATGATCCGCCGTTTTTGCTGACGACTTTGTTGACCGGGCAGCCGAAATTCAGGTCGATGAAATCGGGCTGCTTCCAATCGATGACCATGCGCGCGGCCTCGCCGAGATGCGCGGGCTCCGCGCCGAAAAGCTGCACGCCAAGCGGGCGCTCGAGCTCGTCGAACTCGAGATAATCCATCGTGCGATGGTTGCGGCGAAAGATGCCCTCGGCGGAAACAAATTCCGTGACCACGACGTCCGCGCCTTGCTCCTTGCAGAGCTGGCGGAAAATCGTGTCCGTCACGCCGGCCATCGGCGCGAGATAGAGCGGAAACTTTTCCTGGAACCAAGTCAGCATGCGGCGCGGAACCTACTCCAGCCGCGTGCGGCATTCCAGCGGCGATTACGGCGCCCACCAATCGCCCGAGACGACGAGCAGCGAGAGCAGCTTGAGCGTGCTGCCGAAATAATCGGCGGAATCGTCGTCAATCGGCGTGGCCAGGATTTGCGTCCAAAGTTTGTCGAGCCATTCCTGATTTCTCGCATCGATCATCGCGCTCACGGCGAGCGGCGCGGAGAAGGCGAGCGAATGTTCGTCGTCGTGAATGGCTCGGCCGCTCTTGATATAATAGCCGGCGCGGAGTTTGGCGGGATCGCCGCCGGTGGTTTGCTGGAGAAAATCATTCAACTTTTCGAGCACGAGCTTCGCGCGCGGATCGCCAGCGAGCAGGTAATCGACGCCGATGCGGAAGGGAAAGCGGCACGAGTTATAGGAATATTCACCGTCAAACTTTGACTCCAGAAAATCGGCGCGAGCGGGTTCCGGCGCAGGCGTGTTTAATTTGCGAGCAAAGTCCGGAACAAGTCCTGTGGCCGGCGCGGATGTGTTTTGCAAGTCACTTGCAGCGGAATAGCAGCGGCCGATCAGCGCGGGCCAAAGTTTGTCGCCAGTCGCACGATAAAAGGCGCGAAAGTGATTCGTCAAAAAATCTGAGAGGCGCGTGTCGTTTGCATTCTTGCTCTTCCGGTCGACCCAGTCGCCGAGTTTGATCGACGGATTTTTGACATTGATGTCGCCGCTTTTGATGCCGGCAATGACGCGCAGCGCCTCGACGCGGTAATGCACTTTGCCGGCGCTGCCCCATTGCGCATCGGCGAGCAGCAGCGCGTAGGCGATATCGAGATCGCCGTCGGTTGCGGAGTCGTCGTCTCCTTTGGGACTTTGGCAGCCGGCGACTTGCATCCACGCCATCAGCTCCGGCGTGAAGCTGCTCGGATGCGCGCGAAAGTAGGCGTAGAGCTCATCGAACTCCGTTTGCGCGGCGGGATCGTGGCCAGCCATGAGCGCTGTGATCAGCATTCCGTAGCCGTGCGCTTCGGAGACAGTGATCGCCTCCGAATTTTCGAGACTGCTTTCGCGATTGGCGAAAATATAGAGCTGGCCGGCGACGCAGCCGGCGTGGAGATAGCGCGCTTTCCAGGCATCGTAAAAGTTTGCGACAGCGGCGTCGCGCTGCGATTGCGTGGCGACGGACGGGAGGATCGTTCCCGCAGTGTAAACAGTATGTTGTGGGAAGGGGTGGGCTGGATTTTGAGCGAACGCGGCAGCAGCGGCGAGCAACCAAAAAAGTGCGCCGGCGCGCATCAAATCAACTGCGCGGCGACTTCGTCCTGCACAGAGCCGAGCTGGTCGAGACGAAGTTGCGGATCGGGAATCACGAAAACTTCACCGCTTTTTGCGTGCTCATAAATTAGCACGCGGCCTTCGTCGGTGAACTTTGTTTCCACTTGTTTCAGCGTCCGTTTGCGCTCGAGCATCAGCGCGAGGATGTAGCGGGCGTTTGCGTGGCGCGCGTCATTTTCCTGCATGTAGCGCCGCAGTAAATCTTCGGCGGTTTCTTTTGCGAGCGCCTCGGGCGGCGCGGGCGGCGGGAGCTCGAAGCGGCTGCGCCAGAATGAAAACGGCGCAATGTTGTCGTTGCGCTGCAGCCACGCTTCCTCGCTCAAATCTTCGCGGCGGAATCCGTCGCGGCCATGAAAAAGCAGCGTGTAAAAGTATTCGCCCTCGGCGAATTCGCGGCCGGTCGCGGAGCACTTTTCCGCGCGCCCCTGGATTGTCCATTCGTTCTGCATCATTTGTGTGCGCGCTTGGAACCGAGCTTCGGCAATTCGCGATTCGTCGAGCGCAGATAGAGGAGCAAAAATCCGATCGTGCCGAACAAAAGGTTGGGTGCCCACGCGGCGACAGCGGGCGGAATGCGCGCGCCTTTGCCGAGCGCGAGAAAAAGATTGGTAAGAAAAATCATGGAAAAGAAAATGAAGAGCGAGCTCGCAACGCCGGCGAGCACGCCGCGGCGCGAGTAGACAATGCCGAGCGGCGCTGCGATGAACACGACGACGAAGCAGGACCACGGCAGCGCCCAGCGGTATTGCAGATGCGTGCGATACGGCGCGAGCATTGCCTCGGGAAAATCGGAATTGTATTTCAAATAATCGCGAAGCTCCGGCACGGAGAGGCTCGCGGGCTCGAGGTTCGTGCTGGCGATGCGCCACGGCGTTTCCGACCAGTCGCTGACTCTGCGCGCGCCGGCGAGCCAGAGATCTTCGGTGGTGATGTTGCCGTCTTTGTCAAAGTGCACGGTCTTGCCGCGCTCGAAGCTCCACGTCTTTGTATCCGGGTCGAACAACGCGCGGCGAGCATACCATTTCGTCGTGATGTTCCCCTCCGGGTCCTGCTGGATGATGTGAATGCCGTGCAAATCATCGGCGCCTTTTTTCATCTCCTGTACATACCACATGCGATTGTCGGCGCGGTTGCGGAAGAGCTGCGCCTCGATGCCGGAGTTCTTGTCTTTGCCGTTGATTTGGTCGAGCACCGCTTTTTTCGTCTGGTCGGAGTGCGGCGCGAGTTTGTAGTTGAGCGCGAGGCTGGCGAGGCTGATGACGACGCCCATGCCCATGAGCGGAAATAAAATGCGGACGACGCTGCGGCCCGCGGTGAGCATCGAGATGATTTCATTCGAGCGCGACATGCGGCTGAGCGAATAAAGCAACGCGAGCAAAAGACCGACCGGCAGACTGATCACCGCGATCTGCGGCAATTGCGTGGCGTAAAAGTAGGCGATGCGCAGCGGCGAAACTTTTGCCTGGATGAAATCGGGGCCGTTGTCGCTCAAGTCGAACACGAGCCAGATCGCGAGAAAGCCGAGAAAGCAGAGCAGAAACGGCACGAGAAAATTTTTCAGGACGTATCGGTCGAGGATTCTCACGGGCGAGGGAAGTTACTGAACTCGCGGCGCGATACCCAAGCAAATTTCATCGCGAACGGCATGGCGTCCGCGCCAGCTTTCCGTAAGCTGTCGCGGATGAAAAACTCCGGCGCGTTCCTTTCGTTTTGCATCGCGGCATTGCTGCGGATGCTCGCGTGGACGTGGCGTCTGCGGATGGACGATCAGTGCGGACTCAGTGGCAGCGAGACTTTGCCGCCGACGATCTGGGTGCTCTGGCACAACCGGCTGCTCATCGTGCCGATTCTTTACACGCGATTTTTTCGGCATCGCAAAGGCGCGGCGCTCATCAGCCGCAGCAAGGATGGGGACTTGCTCGCGAGCTGCATCGAGCGCTTCGGCGGCGTGGCCGTGCGCGGCTCGAGCTCGCGCGGCGGCGCTTATGCGCTGGCGGATTTGAAGCAAAAAATGCGCGATGGCTTTGATGTTTACATCACGCCCGATGGCCCGCGCGGCCCGCGCTACAGCGTCGCCTCGGGTGCGGTCTGGCTCGCGCAGACGACGGGCGCGCCGCTCTTGCCGATGAGCATGGAATGCTCGAACTGCTGGCGGCTCGGGCGCTGGGACGGCTTCATCATTCCGAAGCCGTTTGCGTCGATCACCGTGACGCTGCACCCATTTTACTATGTGCGACAAACTGTGGGCGAGGCCGCGCTCACGCAGGAACGCGAGCGGCTGCGCATGACGATGATGACGCTCACGCGAATCCTCTAGCGCCGCGCATCTTCCCGGAGCAAATTGCTCAGCGGCATGAAAATCTGCTTCGTCGAAACCGAACCGCTCGAGCAGGAATTTTTCTCCGCGCATCTCGACGGCGAAATCATCTTCGCGGACTGCACCGAGGAGATTCCCGCCGACGTGGAGATTCTTTCCACTTTCATCTACACGAAAATCGACAGCGAGTTTCTCGATGCGCATCCGCAATTGCAGCTCGTCACCACGCGCTCGAGCGGCACCGATCACGTCGATCTCGCCGAATGCCGGCGGCGTGGCGTCAAAGTCAGCTACGTGTCGAGCTACGGCGAAAACACTGTGGCCGAGCATACCTTCGCGCTCATCCTCGCCCTCTCGCGCCGCCTGCGCCCCGCGCTCGAGATGCAAAAGCAGGCGCACTTTTCCTTCGAGTCGATCCGCGCCTTTGACCTGCAAGGGAAGACCCTCGGCGTCATCGGCTCGGGCCGCGTCGGGCTGCGCGTCATCCGCACCGCCAGAACTTTCGAGATGGAAGTCATCGCGAACGACCCGCAGCCGCGCCCCGGGATGGCGGAGAAATTCGGCTTCCGCTACGCGCCCCTGGACGAACTCCTCCGCGCCTCGCACATCATCACCCTCCATTGCCCGCTCTCACCCGCCACGCATCACCTGCTCGACCGCGAAGCATTCTCAAAATGCAGGCCGGGCGTGCTCATCATCAACACCTCGCGCGGCGCAGTCATCGACACCGCAGCCTTCAATGAGGCGCTCGACAATGGCATCATCGGCGCCGCCGGGCTCGACGTGCTCGAAGACGAGCGCGTCCTCCAGCAGGAGCATTCAAAAATCATCGGCCAGCAGATCTTCGACAACCTGCAAAGCCGCAGCCCGCACGAGGCGCACCGGCGGAATCCAGAGCGCGTCCGGGAACTCCAAGTCTTGATGGAAAACAGCCGCCTCCTCGCGCGGCCAAACGTGGTTTTCACCCCGCACGCCGCCTTCAACAGCATCGAAGCCGTCGAGTGCATCAACCGGATCACATTAGAAAACATCACCAGTTTCCTCGCCGGCAAACCTGAGAACCTCGTGCCCGGGAGGGAGTAGGGGCGAAAGGCGGTGGCGCGGGATGAAAACCGTGACTGGATAGAATCGCCTCGATGGAGAGAAAGTGGGCTCCGATGGAGACAAAGTTGGCCGTTGGAAGGGCAAAACTGCCCTCAAACCCTGCCAGAAGGCGACTTTTCCCTGTTTTAGCCGGGCAAAGCTCGCTCGGGAGCGAACAAACCGCTCCCGGGAGCGGATTAACCGCTCCTCGGAGCGAACAAACCGCTCTCGGGAGCGGACGAACCGCTCCTCGGAGCGGACGAACCGCGCTTCGGAGCGAACAAACCGCTCTCGGGAGCGGATGAACCGCGCTTCGGAGTGGATGAGCCGCGCTTCGGAGTGGATGAGCCGGGCTTCGGAGTGGATGAGCCGCGCTTCGGAGTGGATGAACCGCGCTTCGGAGTGGATGAACCGCGCTTGAGAGTGGGCGAGCCGCGCTCGGGGGCGGATGAACCGCGCTTACCGTGATGGAGAGGTTAGTTTCTCGAAAACTCCCAATAGCGCGACGCAAAGCTGGCCGACGGCAGCATTATCCCTTGCCGCGCACAAGAAAGCTTGCATACTGACACCCGCTGCTTAAGAAAAAAGTGGCAGTGGATGAAAAAGCTGTGTGGATCCTTTCGAGGAGCGGCTTTTGGCGACGGCTGGGTAGCTCAGTTGGCAGAGCAGAGGACTGAAAATCCTCGTGTCGGGAGTTCGATTCTCCCCCCAGCCACCTGTTGTTCGAGATGACTCCGCCGGCAGCTGATATTGCTGGCATTTGACGGTGTTTAAATGCGCTGCATAGTGCTCCACTTCGTATTTCTTCTGGATGCCCCCCGAGCTTGAAACTTTAACGGACGATACCGCTTATCCCACGCCCGATTTGCTGCTGTCCGCGATTGTGGATTCGTCGGACGACGCGATCATCAGCAAGAATCTAAACGGGATCGTCACGAGCTGGAACCGGAGCGCGCAGCGCGTCTTTGGCTACACCGCGGAGGAGATGGTGGGGCAGCCGATCCTGCGGCTTTTGCCGCCGGAGAATCAAGAGGAGGAAACGCGAATCCTTGCCCGGCTTCGGCGGGGAGAGCGGGTCGATCATTACGAGACGGTGCGCGTTTGCAAAGATGGCCGCCGCATCGATGTCTCGCTGACGATTTCGCCGATAAGGAACGCCTCGGGTAAAATCATCGGCGCATCCAAGATCGCGCGCGACATCACCGAGCAGAAGCGCGCAGTCGCCAGGCTGGCGATCGCCAACGAGGAACTCGCCCGCGCGAACCGGTTGAAGGGGGAATTCATCTCGACGCTTTCCCACGAGCTGCGGACGCCGCTCAATGCGATCCTCGGCTGGATCCAACTTTTAAAAGAAAAACCATCCCCGGACGACGTGGAACAGGGGCTGATCGTCATCGAGCGCAACGTCCGCGCGCAATCGCAGCTCATCGAGGATCTGCTGGACATGAGCCGCATCGAATCGGGCAAGCTCGCGCTCGATGTCCAAAGGCTCGACCTGCCCGCAGTGGTGCATGCCGCAATTGAATCGGTGGAGCCGGCCGCACTCGCGAAGTGCATTCGCCTTTCATCCACGTTCGGCAGCCTCGATGGCAGTGTGATGGCGGACAAGAATCGCCTTCAGCAAATCGTCTGGAACCTGTTGATCAACGCGATCAAATTTACGCCGAAAGGTGGAAGCGTCCGGGTCACGATTGAACGCGTGCACTCACACGTCGAGATCGCCGTGGCAGACACGGGCGCCGGCATCGCGCCGGAGTTTATCCACCAGATTTTTGACCGCTTCAGCCAGGGCGATTCTTCGACCACGCGGCGGCACGGCGGGCTCGGTCTGGGGCTTTCGATTGTAAAACATCTCGTCGAGCTGCATGGCGGAACCGTGCGTGCCAGCAGTCCCGGTCTTGATCAAGGCGCGACATTTGTCGTTTCGCTGCCGGTGCTGACAGTGGCGGAGTCTGCCGATCGCGGCACGATGCAGATGCGGAATCAGGCCGCCGATGAACCGGCGTGGAAACGGGAGTTGAACGGCGTCGATTTGCTGTTGGTGGATGATGATGTCGATTCGGCGGCCGTTCTCCGGCGCATCCTCGAGCGCCGCGGCGCGAAAGTGCGCACCGCCGCTTCCATGGAGGAGGCGCTCGCGTGTTTCAAGGAAGCGATGCCGGACGTGCTCGTCAGCGACATCGGCATGCCTGAGCACGACGGCTATGAATTGATCGAGCGGATTCGCGCGCTTCCGGATGGCCAGACCGTGCCTGCCGTCGCGCTGACTGCACTCGCTCGCAGCGAGGACAGGACGCGGGCCGTTCGCGCTGGTTTCCAAATGCACGTCGCGAAGCCGGTCGATGCGTTTGAGCTGATCGCGATCGTTGGGAACTTGGCCAGCCTTCGCCCCACGTCGCGCTAGCGGTGGATGTTGGCGCGAGGCACTCATCGCGCAACGCTCTTCGCAAAGGTTGAATCAAAACTCGCGAGCAAGCGAGTTCCGCTGTCTTAATCTCTAACTTTTAAGTTTTAACTTTTAACGTCCACCTCCTAACGTTCCCACGTCTTCCCATGAATCATCGTCAAACTCCGTCCCGCCGTTTTCCCTTCGTTCTCCTTTGCCTTATATCAATGGCTGCGTCCGCGATTGGCGCGCCCGCGGTTTCAACGCTCTCCTCGGGATGGAAATTGCAAGATGCGGCAAAAGTTACCGCGACCGCGGAACAAATCTCGCAAGCGACCTTCCAGCCGACCGACTGGCATCCGGCCACCGTTCCGGGCACAATCCTCACGTCACTGGTTGACGACAAAGTCTATCCGGAACCGCTTTACGGCGAGAACAACCGGCCCGACAAAATCCCGGAGAGCCTTTGCCGGACTTCGTATTGGTATCGCACGACTTTCAACGTGCCAGCGGATTACAAGGGGCGATCGACGTGGCTGAACTTTGCCGGGATCAACTACGCGGCCGAGGTCTGGGTGAATGGCACCAGCGTCGGCGCGATCAAGGGGGCGTTCGCGCGCGGGATGTTTGACATTACGGCACTCGTGAAGCCGGGCACCGAGGCGACGCTCGCGGTGCTCGTCCATCCGCAGCCGCATCCGGGCATCCCGATCGAGCACACCATCGCCAACGGGATGGGCAAAAACGGCGGCGCCACGGCGATCGACGGCCCGACGTTTCTCTGCACGCTCGGCTGGGATTGGATTCCCGGCATTCGCGACCGCGACACGGGCATCTGGCAGAAAGTTTTTCTTTCATCGACGGGGCCGGTGCGGATCGAGGAGCCGCGCGTGACTTCGGACATCCCATTGCCGCGCCTCGACACGGCGGATCTCACGGTGCAGGTGACTTTGAAGAACACGAGCGATCAGCCGCAGAAGGGAACTTTCAAGGGGACCATCGGCGAGAAAAGTTCGTCGCGCGATTCTCTTTCGTTTCAAGAGCAGGTCGAAATCCCGCCGCACGGCTCGAAGGTTGTGGTGCTCGATCCTTCCACGACTCCGGCGTTGCGCATGAAAGACCCGAAGCTCTGGTGGCCGAATGGCTACGGGCCGCAGAATCTTTACCACGTGCGTCTGTCCTTCGAGACCGGCGGCAGCGAATCGGATGAGGCGGCTTTGAAAATCGGCATCCGCAAGATCACTTACGTCGCGAAGGGGAGCGATGATTTGTGTCTCTCGGTGAATGGCGTGCGCGTCGTGGCGAAGGGCGGCGACTGGGGGCTCGACGAGGCGATGAAGCGCATCCCGCGCGAGCGGCTCGAGGCGCAGATTCGGTATCATCAGCAGGCGAATTACACGATCATCCGCAATTGGGTCGGCCAGAGCACGGGCGAGGACTTTTACGATCTTTGCGATGAATACGGCATCATGCTGTGGGATGAATTTTTTCAACCAAACCCCAGCGATGGCCCGAATCCGACCGACCTCGAGACCTATATGGCCAATGCGCGCGAAAAGATCGTCCGCTTTCGCAATCATCCCTCCATCGCGATCTGGTGCGGTCGCAACGAGGGCCGTCCGCCGAAGGATATCAACGATGCCTTGACGAAATTGACGGCCGAGCTGGACCCGAACCGGCTGTATCAGCCGAGTTCGACCGACGGGCACGGCGTGCATTCCGGCGGGCCTTATCATTGGAGAGAGCCGGTGGAGTTTTACCACGTGGATGCGCCGTTCAAGACGGAGATCGGCAGCGTGTCGGTGCCGACTTTGGAAGCGGTGCAGGCGATGATGCCGAAAGAAGATTGGGAAACCATCAACGACGATTGGGTCGAGCACGATTTCGGTAAGGGCGCGCAAAGCGGCGATGTCTATCCGGGCGAACTCAGCCGGCGCTACGGCAAAACCGCGAACCTCGCGGACTTTGTGCGCAAGGCGCAACTGGCAAATTACGAGGCGTTCCGCGCGATGTATGAAGGGCGCTTCGTGAAACTTTTCACGCCAGTCACAGGAGTCATCACCTGGATGAGCAACCCCGCGCAGCCGAGCTTTGTCTGGCAGCTTTACAGTTGGGACCTCGAGCCGAACTCGGCGCTGTTCGCGACTCGGAAAGCGTGCGAGCCGGTTCACGTGATGCTCAACGAAAGCAGCGGACATTTGGCCGTCATCAATAACGAGCCGCAGCCTTTCGACGGCACGGCGTTGGTCGCCCTATATAATATGGATGGCAAAGTGGCTTCGCAGCACGACGTGAAAGTCCACGCGGACGGAAGCGCCGCGACCGATCTCGGCCCTGCGGAACCGGATGGCCTCGCGCAGCTGCATTTTGTAAAACTCGAGCTGCACGACGCCGCGGGCAAAACTTTGTCGGATAACTTTTACTGGCGCGCCGGCACCGGCCCGGAGGAAAGTCTCGCGGCGCTGCAAAAACTTCCCGTCGTGAAGTTGGACGTTTCCATGAAACGCCACGACGCGGGCGGAAAAACTTTTCTCGAAGTCGCGCTCCACAATCCCACCGACTCGATCGCGCTGATGGCGCACCTGCAATTGCGGCGTCAGGACGGCGAGCGGGTGCTGCCGGTTTATTACTCGGAGAATTACATCTCGATGGTGCCGAAGGAGTCAAAGTCGCTGACCATCGAGGCCGCGACCGCCGATCTCCGCGGTAAAAGTCCGCTGCTCGTCCTCGACGGCTGGAACATCGACGTCGCGCCGGTCGCATCCGGCGATGAGAATGTCGAGCAAAACAAAAACGCGCTCGTCGCGAGCTGGCCCGTGACGGGGCTGCCGATCAAGTGGTTCGCCGGCCCGCTCGATCAGGTCAAAGTTTGCTGCGGCGTTCGCTCGCAGAGGCCCATGCACACTGGTTTTTCGCAGGATGCTGGCTACGATCTCGGCTCATCCTTGCGCGGGAGTGGCACCGTCACTGACGCAACTGGCGCGCCCGCGACTCCCCAGGATCTTTACCAGTCCGCTCGCGTCGGCGAATGCACCTACACGTTTCCGATGAAGCCCGCCGCTGCCGGCTACACCGTGCGTCTCGCTTTTGCCGAAATCAGCTTTGCTCCAAAGGCCGCCGCGAAGCCATCGTCCTCGCCTTCCGCTGCCGCCTCGCCGACTCCGAAACCGCCGGAACCCGACCTCACCGGAAAACGCGTCTTCAATGTGGACATCAACGGCCAGCGCGTCCTCACGAATTTCGACATCTTTGCCGCCGCCGGAGGCCGCAACAAAGCCGCGGTGAAAGAATTCAAGGGAATCCAGCCCGACAAGAACGGAAAGATCGCGATCGAATTTAAAAACGGCGCGAAAGATCAGCCGCTCATCAACGGCATCGAAATCCTGCCAGCGGGAGAATAGCAAAAGCTCCGGCGACGTTTCCAACGTGCTGCGTCGTTTGCGCGCGAATGCGCAAAATGGCGAAAAACAAGTTTGCGAAAGATGGGCATCTTCCGCATCA
This sequence comes from uncultured Verrucomicrobiae bacterium, assembly GCA_963836755.1. Classification (GTDB taxonomy): domain Bacteria; phylum Verrucomicrobiota; class Verrucomicrobiia; order Chthoniobacterales; family Chthoniobacteraceae; genus JAJPJG01. Next base: position 1,555,014 of record CAWIKF010000002.1, read on the forward strand.
ATGGACGGCATGCACCTCACGCCGCGCGAGCAGGAAAAGTTGCTGGTCGTCGTGGCGGCCGACCTCGCGCGACGCCGGCAGGCGCGCGGGCTGAAGCTGAATTATCCCGAGGCCGTCGCGATCATCACGTTTGAAATTTTCGAAGGCGCGCGCGACGGAAAATCGGTGGCCGAGCTGATGAGCTTCGGCACGACTATTTTGAAAAAAGGCGACGTGATGGAAGGCGTCGCGGAGATGATTCACGAAGTCCAGGCCGAGGCGACTTTCCCCGACGGCACGAAACTCGTGACCGTTCACAATCCCATCCGATGATCCCCGGCGAAATCATTGTCGCGAGCGCGCCCGATCTCGAAGCGAATGCGGGATTGGAAACAAAGTCGCTCGTAGTTGCGAACACCGGCGACAGGCCGATTCAAATCGGCAGCCACTTTCATTTTCACGAAGTCAACACGGCGTTAAACTTTGATCGCAGCGCCGCGCGCGGCTTTCGGCTCAACATCCCCGCTGGCACAGCGGTGCGCTTCGAGCCCGGAGACACGAAGGAAGTCGAGCTCGTCGCGCTCGCGGGTGCGCGGGAAGTTTACGGACTCAACAACAAAGTGGACGGCAAATTATGAAAATGACGCGTCGCCAGTATGCGGAGATGTTCGGCCCGACTGTCGGCGACCGCGTGCGGCTCGCAGACACGGAACTTTTCATCGAGGTCGAGCGCGACTTGATCGCGGAAAATGGGGGCTACGGAAACGAAGTAAAATTCGGCGGCGGCAAAGTGATCCGCGATGGAATGGGTCAGTCGCCGCTCGCGACCGATGCCGAATCGCTCGACCTCGTCATCACGAACGCGCTGATTTTGGACGCAGTGCAAGGTGTTATCAAAGCGGATCTCGGTGTAAAACACGGGCGCATCGTCGGCATCGGCCATGCTGGAAATCCGCTGATCCAGAGCGGTATAACAATGACGATCGGAGCGGCAACGGAAGTCATCGCGGGCGAAGGTTGCATCGTCACTGCCGGCGGCATTGATTCGCACATCCATTTCATCTGCCCGCAACAAATCGAGCACGCGCTCGCGAGTGGCGTCACGACGATGATTGGCGGCGGCACCGGCCCCGCGCACGGAACCTACGCCACGACTTGCACGCCCGGCATCTGGAACATGCACCGGATGCTCGAAGCCGCGGACGAGTATCCGATGAACCTCGGATTTTTAGGCAAAGGAAACTGCTCGACGCACGAGCCTTTGCGCGAGCAGGTGCTCGCCGGGGCTGTTGGGCTCAAGCTTCACGAGGATTGGGGCACGACGCCTGCGGCGATTTCCACCTGTCTCGATGTCGCCGATGAACTCGACGTGCAGGTCGCGATTCACACCGACACTTTGAATGAAAGCGGCTTCGTCGAGGACACGATCCGCGCATTCAAAGGCCGCACGATTCACACGTATCACAGCGAAGGCGCGGGCGGCGGGCATGCGCCGGACATCATCAAAGTCTGCGGCGAGGCGAACGTGCTGCCGTCGTCCACGAACCCGACGCGACCTTTCACAGTGAACACAATTGATGAACATCTGGATATGCTCATGGTGTGCCATCATCTCGACTCGAAAATTCCCGAGGATGTCGCCTTCGCGGAGTCGCGCATCCGCCCGGAAACCATCGCAGCGGAGGATTTGCTGCACGATCTCGGCGCGTTCTCGATGATGTCCAGCGACTCGCAGGCGATGGGCCGCATCGGCGAAGTCATCACGCGCACATGGCAGACCGCGCACAAGATGAAAACGCAGTTCGGCACGCTGGAATCGAGTGTTCATGCGGCTTCCGACAACTTTCGCGCGCTGCGTTACATCGCGAAATACACGATCAATCCCGCGATCACGCACGGCATCGCGCACGAAGTCGGCTCGCTGGAAGTGGGAAAGCTTGCCGATCTCGTCGTCTGGAAACCGGCGTTCTTCGGCGTGAAACCCGAAGTCATTTTGAAAGGCGGACTCATCGCAATGGCGAACATGGGCGATCCAAACGCCAGCATCCCGACGCCGCAGCCGACATTCTACCGGCCGCAATTCGCGGCACACGGCCGCGCAAAGTTTTCCACATCCGTGACGTTCGTAAGCGCCGCATCGCTGCAACACGGATTGCTAAACAAAGTTCAATTTTCGAAACGCGCCGTCGCCGTGAAGAACACGCGCAAAATCTCGAAGCGCGATCTCCTCTGGAACGACGCGATGCCGCGCATCGACGTCGATCCCGAGACCTACACCGTGAAGGCGGACGGCCGAATCCTCACCTGCGAACCCGCGACCACGCTGCCGCTCGCGCAGCGTTACTTCCTTTTTTAAAACGTGGAAATCATTCGCAAGGAATTGCACAAGCTCCGGCCCGGCTTCGGCGAAATCCGACTGCGCGCCGACCGGCAAACGCTCGCGAAGCGGCGCTGGCGCGGCGTCGCCGACGATGGGCGCGAGTTCGGGTTCGACCTCGACGAGGCGCTCGCGGACGGCGCAACTTTTTTCGAGACCGAGGAACATCGCTATCGGATCGCGCAAAATCCGGAGCCGGTGCTCGAGATCAAATTGCACGACCTCGCACAAGCCGCGCGCACCGGCTGGGCCGTCGGCAATCTCCACTTCGCCGTCGAAGTCGCGGGCGACAGGCTGCGCGTCGCCGACGACACCGCGCTGCGCCAGCTTTTCGCGCGGGAGGGGCTTGCGTTCGCCGAGACGACGCAGGTTTTTCACCCAACCGGCGCGCCGCCGCATGTTCATTGACTGGCTGCCGTTTGTTTTACAAACGAGCGACCCGCTCTTCCCGACCGGTGCGTATGCGCATTCGCTCGGCCTCGAGGAAATCGTCCGCCTCGGCATCGTGCGCGACGAAGCCACGCTCGCGGCTTTTTTAAAAAAACAGATCCTTCCCGCGCTCGCGCACCACGAACTCCCGTATCTCCGCTTCGCGCGGCATGCGGCGTCGGAAAGCATCGACGAACTTTGCGCGATCGACCGCGAAATCAGCGCGTGGAAGATCGCGCGCGAGCTCCGCGACGCCAGTGCGGCCCTCGGCGCGCGCCGATTGAAGATGCTCCTGCAAATCTCGCCGACAGACGCGATGCGCGCATTTGAAAAACGCCTCATCGCCGGCGAAGCGCGCGGCCATCACCTCGCAGTCTGCGGCCTGCAATTCGCCGCCGTCCCGCTCGAGGCCGCGCTCGCCGCCTATCTTTACCAAACGCTCGCCGCGCACGGCAGCGCCGCGCTCAAGCTCATCCGAATCGGCCAGGAAGCATGCCAGCGCGTGTTGAGCGATTGTTTGACAAACGCCAGCGACACCATCGCCCGCTCACTGCGCGTCGAGCGCGACGACGCCGGCTGGTTCAACCCGCTCCTCGACATCGCCGCCATGCGCCACGAGCGCGCCGGCGAGCGCCTTTTCATCTCCTGAAATCAAAAACCCCGCCGCGCGCGTCAGCTTTTCGGCGACTCGTGCAGCCCGATGATCGCCCCCTGCGGATCGGCGATGATCGCGATGCGCCCCACCTGCGGAATCTCCTTCGGCGGCAGGCAAACCGTCGCTCCGAGCCGCGTCGCGTGCGCCACAGTCGCCTCCACATTTTCCACCACCACGTAATTCGTCCACATCGTCGGCGCGCCCGGCTGCGGCGTCTTCATCACCCCGCCAAACGCGCTCCCGCCGTGCTTGAACATCGTGTAATCATGCTCCGGCATCGGGAACTTCTCCGTCTCCCAGCCGAAAAGCTCCGTATAAAAAGCGATCGCGCCCGCCGGGTCGCCCGTCACCAATTCATTCCAGCCGATCTCGCCCGGCTGCATGCAATTCCCGCTGCTCGATTCATTGCTCATAAAAGCGAAATGCCACAGGCCGGCGCGCGCGTCCAGCCCGTTCTCGGTGCGAAAAAATCGCGCCGCGCGAGATTGCCCATTGACGTGCAGCATGTGAAACAATAGACCACACGCCGTGATGTGGCATGGCGAGGTCGGCAGCATGATTTCCCGCATGGCGATTCAAACCCGCCCGCTCGCCGGCAAAACTTTTTCCATCGGAGCCGTCGCGGATGACGTTGCGCCCATCATTTTCAAAGTTGCCGCGCGAATGGGCTGCGTTGCCATCGAAACGGACGACGTTGCGGTCAAAACTTTTCACGTTGCCGCCATCATTTTCAAAGTTGCAGTCCTCATGCGCAGCGTTGCCACCATGATGCGCAACGTTGCCGCCGTAACCGATGAAATTGCCGCCGAAATTGCCGCCATTGGAGCCGTAATTTTTGACATTGGAACGCTAATTTTTGAAGTTGTGACTTTTTATCCAGTCAATAAATCGCTAATCGGTAGTGGTTTACATTAAATCCGCGCCAAAAGCGCAAAAAACACCAAAAATATGCCAGATCCAACACCCACACCCGCCCCGAAATCGAAACCCGCCGCCCGCTCCATCGCCAACCGCGCCTTTCTAAACGAAATCGCCGACGCCCGCACCGTCGCCACCGCCGCGCTCGACCCTGCCAATACCGCCGCCCTCGCCGAGGCCGAGCTCGACCCGGCCATTCCCGGCCAGATCAACGCCCTCGCCACCAGCATCGAGACCGCGATCAACGAAATCACCGGCGCGCGCGGAAACACCAGCATGACCGTCGCCCAGCAAGCCACCGCGCGCGAAGCCATCCTCACCGCGCTCTCGCCGATCCAGACCGCGGCGAAGCGGAAATTCACCGGCGACCAGGAAAGCCAGCGCACCGCCTACGGCATCGCCGAGCCGCTCGCCAGCATGGAGTTCGACCTCTTCCTCACCCTCGCCACCGGCGCGCTCGAGCGCCTCACGCCGGACACCAGCACCACCCCGCCCACGCCGCCGGTGGATGTCCTCCCCGGCATCAACGCCGTCAAAATCACCGCCCTCAGCGACGCGATCGACCTCTGCGGCGGCAAGAAACAGGAGCGGACGAAAAACCAGGAAATCGCCGAGCAAAAACTCGAGAAAGTCAAAACCGACATCGCGCACCTGGCCGCCTTGCGCCGCGAAGTCAGCTCGCACGCCGAACAAGCCACCCCTGGCGCACCCCCGGCGTAGCCATCACCCGCAAAAGCTTCCTCCTCCCCGAAGACAGGCCGCTCCCGGACTGCTCACAAGTCCGGATCGTGTTTCGGAGACGCATTGAGACGACCTCTTACCTGTCTTTGATGATCTAAGCGTGACATCCTCGCATTTGCTGAAAGCTTCTTCTAGTTCTGGGCAGTCCTCGATTCTACGAGCGCCTGTTCCCTCCTGAGGACGTCGCGATGAGTTTCGGCCAGCGTATACAGCCGTTGACTTCTCCCGCTTCCACTGCGTTCGGTTCTGCCGATGCTTCGTTCAGACTTCGGATTGTGAGTGCCGGCGAAGACTTTCCTCGCCTTTACCAAGCGACTGGCTTTGTGGCTCAACCCAATTAACTATTTCGATCATCGCCTGCTACAGTCCCACATTCATTTGCTCGATACCGTGGCACTCGTCAGCGACCTGCCTGAATTAAATCTACATTGCCGGTGAGGTTGGCGCTGTTGATCGAGGTTCTTTCCGACGACGCTTTCGACGGTCGAGTTTGTGGATCGAATCCGGCCACACATACGGTATTGCATAACGCTCCGGGCTAATCAGCATCATCGCGCTGCACATCAAGGGACACACGCTCAGAACGATCGCTCAAAGTCGCCTAATCATTGCGACGCAACTGACTGGCTCCGTTCGTAGCTGAGCTTGTTCTCGTTAGGCGTCATTCGTGTATTCTGAAACTATGAAATGCTTTTACCATCAAGACCGTGATGCCATTGGCACCTGCAAATCGTGCCAGAAGGGACTTTGCCCGGAATGCGCCGTGGATTTGTCGCAGGGGCTTGCTTGCAAGTCGCGGTGCGAGGAAGACGTGCAGACGCTCATTCGCCTGATCCAGAACAATATCAAGTTATCGCCCACGAGTTCCCGCATCATCAGGGCCAGCCGGAGAGGTGGCATGATAACAGCGGGTTTTTACATGGTGCTTGGAGCCATGTTCATCGGATGGGGGCTGCACGATAGGATGTCGTTTATCGTAGCCATGGGAGCATGTTTCATCGTGTTCGGAGGCATTGCTTTGATCCGTGTGTTACGCATCACGTCACCTTCTGAAAGTTAAGGTTCTGCGGAGCCTTGGATTTGCGAGTTTGCCGTTGCTCGCTTTTTCCGGCTGCGCATCATTGCCCTACACGGCTCCCGGTATTCAGTCTCAGGAGGCTGCGGTTCTCACAAAGTCGTATTACTGGAGGCGCGGAGTCGATCCCGAGCGCTTCTCAGACGAGCAGATTCTAGCTTTGTTTGCGGAAGCGCCGAAAGCGGGATTCTATGATGGCGAGAACGCAGAGTTATATGACTCTCACCTGATCTGGGCCCTCGCCGCTGCGGGAGATAGTCACTTTGCGGAGTTACTTTCGCATCAGCCGCGCGCCATTCAGCTTCGGGTTCTCCAGCACATGCAGACGCTGTGGATCGATGATAAGCTGCACTACCCACTTACCGAAGCTCTAGTCAATGAACAATCCCGCACGCCATACCATGAAAAATAAGAACACGTTATTGACAACCGGTTTGATCGGACTTGCGATCAGCCTTGTTGTAAACCTACTCGGCATCTTCGCATTCCATAGAGCTTCAGCGATTTTCTTTTCTGAGCCGTGGTGGACGACCTGGTTCCCAGCATGGGTTGTCTGGATCATCTTTACCATTTTAGGACTGGGAACTCGTTCCAAGCCTGCTGGCTGAAACAAGCGGTATCCCATGAAACAGTTTTTTCTCATTGCGAGTCTCCTTTTTCATTTGCTGGCTAATACTGTTACAGCAGGGGAATCCGAGGTTCCGACTTTGTCGCCGACTCAGCGTGCAGCGATGGTCAAGGAAGCCAATCAAGCAATCAACCGGTATCTGCACTCAGACCCGGCGAAACGCGATGGCGACAACATCTCAAGAGCAATTTTGGGGAGCTACCATGCTCGCTCTTAAACCGTTGAAGGTGTTGTTCGACCGCGTCAACCTCAAGATGGTCTTCGTTGATACCAAGGACAGGAGGCCGGGTTATATGTCAGCATTCCCATTTCATCTTTCGCGCCTTCCGCTGGAGAGTTTGCCGAATTTGTGAAGTTAACGGAGCCTGAGGATAAGAGCTTCGGAGTGCTTTATCGGTATCGTATCCTCAAGAAGGCGCACTAGAACATCGAACTAGGACAAGCTTCCATGACATCCAAGCGCGCTATTTTGCTTCTGCTCATTCCGATCAGCGCCTTTGCGCAAACGCCAGATTACGATGCTGCGATTCGCGATGCGACGGAGCGTTATCGCGGCGACGTCCCGACGAAGCGGGATCTTTCTTCTAAGCCGCTTGTTGTTCCGACAGTCGAATTCGATAGCACCAATACTGAAGTTTTTGGCGCAAGGCAGTTTTCTTTGGAAAACACGGTTCCAGATCATCCAATTCCCAGCCGATGAGCTTTCTCGCTGCATTGCCTGACCATGCGATGCAGCTAATCGGTTCTTCGTAACAAAGTTGGCTGAGTTTCTTCTCGTGAGGAAACTTTTCGCGCGCTTGCCAATGCGAGGTTTTGCAAAGCATCCTTCGCCAATGACTGCGATGAAAAAGGTGGTGCGCATCGGTATTGGGGGGCCCGTCGGATCGGGAAAGACGATGCTGGTGTTGCGTTTGTGCGAGTGGTTGTGCGCGGAATGGTCGCTGGCGGTGGTGACGAATGATATTTACACGCGGGAGGACGCGGAATTTTTGGTGCGCAACGATGCGCTGTCGTCGGATCGCGTGCTGGGCGTGGAGACGGGCGGCTGTCCGCACACGGCGATCCGCGACGATACTTCGATGAATCTCGCGGCCGTGGCGGAGCTGGAAAAGCGGCACGCGGATTTGCAGGTGATTTTCATCGAGAGCGGCGGCGACAATTTGTCGGCGACTTTTTCGCCGGAATTGGTCGAGGCGTTCATCTATGTGATCGACGTCGCGCAAGGCGACAAGATCCCGCGCAAGGGCGGGCCGGCCATCCGGCACAGCGATCTGCTTATTATAAACAAGACGTCGCTCGCGCCGCACGTCGGGGCGGACCTGGCGGTGATGGAGCGGGACGCAAAGTTGATGCGGGGCGCGCGGCCGTTTTTGTTTTGCGACCTGAAAAGCGGCAGGGGGAAGGATGAAGTGCTCGGATGGCTGCGGCGCGAGGTTTTGTTTGTCTGACCCAACTTTGACGCTGAGGATTGGGCGATGACGGGACATCTTTCGCTCGATTTGCGCGGCGGATGAAAACGGAAAGAGCTTCCTGCGCGAGCAATCGTTCAACGCGCCGATGCATATCAGCAAGCCGTTTATCGAAAGCGGGACGCTGGTGGTCAATGCGGTGAACCCGACGGCCGGATTCTTCGCCGGCGATGAGGTGACGTGGAATGTGCGGGTGGAAAGGGGCGGCCGGCTTTTGCTCACGAGCCCCAGCGCGCAACGCGTGCACAGGATGGAGAGTGGAATTGCAAGGCTGCGGCAGGATTTTCGCGTATCGGCGGGTGGATTTCTCGAGGTGCTGCCTGAGATTTTCATCCCGCAAGGCGGCGCGAGCTATGCGCAGAAGACAATGATCGAGGTAGAGGAGGGGGCAGAGATGATTTTTTTTGAAATGTTCGCCCCGGGACGTGTGGCGATGGGGGAACGGTTCGCGTTTACGAGGCTGGAGTTCGCGACGGACGTGATCTGGAACCAAATGCCGGCTCTGCGCGAGCGGTATCTGCTTTCGCCGCATGATGGGAGCCTCGATGCGCTCCAAACGCGCGGCTATTACGCGAGCTGCTTCGCCTTTGGGAAAAACTTTGACGCCAACGCGGATTGCTGGCGCGAGATTTCGGAGTTGCACAGCGAGGAAGCATTCGTGGGATGCAGCGCGGCGGCTGCGGGCGGCTGCGTCGTGAAGATTTTGGCGAAGGACAGCATCGCGCTGCGAAGGACGGTGATTGCGATTCGCGGCGCGCTGCACGCGGAGCTCGGGCGCGAACCTGCGGCGTTGCGGCGGATGTAGCAAAGCTTTTCCCTTTCGCACGCGGCGACCACCGTTCATCTTCCCAGCATGCAAGGGCCATTCATGAACCAGCGGACTTTTACCCAGCGGGTGAGGCAAATGCTCGCGCCGGTGTTCGTAGCGATCATGGCAGGCTTCAAATGGATCCTGCCGGCGCTGAAGTTCGGTCTGCCGTTCCTAAAGACGTTCGGAACGATGGCGATTTCGATCTTTTTCTACGCCCGCATATGGGGCTGGCAGTTCGGCGTGGGTTTTGTGCTGCTGATTTTTGTCCACGAGTGCGGGCATTTGATCGCGGCGCGCGTGATGGGATTAAAAGTGGGCTGGCCGGTGTTCATTCCGTTCATGGGCGCGTTGATCGCGCTCAAGGAAGCGCCGCGAAATGCGTGGATCGAGGCCGTAGTGGGCGCCGGCGGACCGCTGCTGGGCGGCATTGGCGCGCTGGCGGTCGGCGGATTGTATTTTATGACCGGGAATCAACTTTTCCTGGTGCTCGGCTACACGGGATTGTTCCTGAATGTGTTTAATTTGGTGCCAATCGTGCCGCTGGATGGCGGCCGCATTGTCTCGGCGATCTCCCCGTGGCTCTGGCTGATCGGGCTGGTGATCATCGTGCCGTTCCTGCTGTGGCAAATGAGCGGCAGCGGGATTTTGATTTTGATCATCGTGGCCATGAGCCTGCCGCGCGTAATCCGACTTTTTCGCGGAAAAACGCCGGAGACTGCCCGCTATTATGAATGCACCGCCCGCCAGCGCTGGACGATGGCGCTTTTATACTTTGGCCTGCTCGCGGGACTCGGCGGATCGATGGGTTTTCTTCACAAAATACTTGTTACATTCATGGAATGAGACGCTGGCGTGGCATGTGCCCTGCTTTGAAAGGAATCCGTAACCGCAACCAAACACGAACTAAAAACCGAATCAAAAACTATGAACTTCCTCGTCGTTGATGACAACCGCCTCCTGAACCGCTTCCTCGTCACCTATTTGCGCAGCAAAGGCCACGCCTGCTCGTCGCTGACCGATGGCTCGAAAGCCGAATCCTGGCTCGACCTTAACAAATGCGACGCGGTCATCCTCGACATTGGCATGCCGAAAATCGACGGACTGACTTTGATCTCAATCATTCGCGCGCATTACCACGATTTGCCGATCATCATTTTCACCGGCCTCGGCTACGACGAGGAGATGATGCAGGCCGCGCGCTACGCTGGCGCAAATGGCTACGTGAGCAAAGGCCTCGGGCCGAGCGAAATTTATTCCGCGCTGATGCGGGTGCTAAACACACCGGCGCCCACAGCGAATTAACGGCTCTTTTTTTGTAGGTTGGGGGTTAATGCGATCGCGGAAGCTTCCACTTCCGCGATTTGCATTTTCAGCGACTGCGCGGGCCACTGTCCGCTCGCGTTCGCGGCGTCCAGAAAGCCGTAGTTCAACACCGAGCCGCAGGTCGCGGCGAGCAGTCGCGACATTTTTCCGAAAGGTCCCATCCCCATGACGCTCAACGGAAGAGGCGACTTCCCGATGAGAAACTCGAGCAGCGTTGCGAGATCCTTCGGCGTGTTCGCGCCGGCGGCGACTTTGAAAACATCCGCGCGAAGATGCGCCGCGCGTGCCGCTAGTTCGCGCATCTTTTTCACCGACGGCATGGCGTCAAAGTCGTGGTGCGATAAAATCAGCTGCGTGTGCGTCTCGCGCGCAAGAGTCAGCACGTCAGCCAACTCGCGCGTGGAAGATAATTCCACGTCGATTGCCGCGGCGAGCGGCAGAAAGCGCTCGAAAAGTTTGCGGCGTTCACCCGCCGAAAGCTTCACGGCACCGCCTTCCTTTGCGCTGCGGACCGTCAGAATAAAAGGAATCTTCAGCTTTGCCGCAGCGTCCCGCAGTTCATCGACCGAGGATGAAAAAGCATCAACGCGGAGCTCGAGCAAATCGATTTCGCGCGGCTTCAGGTGGAGTGCGGCCGCGAGACTTTGCCGCGAGTGGACAGTGCCTACGACGCGCCGGCCGACGGAGAGAGCGACGCGATTTTTTTTAGTTTTTATCATGTCAGCAAGTCGTTCGGTGCGCTAGGTTGCCGCGCCCTCAGCATGCTCGGTCGCAAACAAGAACTCAATTTGCAATTCCACCAGATCGTGGACGGCGCGATCTTGGTGCTGGCGTTTTGGGCGGCGCATGTCGTGCGCTCTCTCGGCATCGAATGGTTCGGCTGGGAGCACATTGCGTCGTTCAACGAGTTCCGCTGGGTGCTTTTCCTCCTGATGCCGTTCGGCCCGATCATTTTGGAGATGCAGGATTTCTACACGCACGTCTTGCAGAAACAATTGTGGAAATCGCTCGCGCAGCTCGCGCGCGCCGCGATCGTGCTCGGGGCGTTGCTTTCGGTCTGCTGGTTTTTCTTCCGTCTTGATGTGCCGAGTCGCGCCGTGATGGCGCTTTTCGTGATCATCTCCGCGATTCTGCTGCTGGTGCGCGAGCAGGTGACGATTTTATATTTGCGGAGAAAAGCGGCGAGCGGCCGCTTTCGCGAAAATGTTCTGCTCGCGGGATTGCACGGCGACACGGCGGAGCTCGAGAAAACTTTTTCGCACGAGCAACTGATGGAGATGAACATCATCGACCACATCGACATCGAGGCGCAGCCGATCTCTGCGCTAGTCGAAGCGCTGCACGAGCACTCGATCAGCCGCGTGATTTTCGCCGGCGGTCACGGCCAGCTGAATCGATTGCAGGAAGCGATCGCGGCGTGCGAGATCGAAGGAGTCGAGGCGTGGCTCGTCGCCGACTTCATCAAAACCGCAATCGCGCGGCCGGACTTTGACGTGTTTGGAAATCGCGCGATGCTCGTATTTCGAACGACGCCCGAGATTTCGTGGGCGCTGCTCATCAAAGGCGCCATCGACCGCGTCGGGGCATTCCTTCTGCTCATTCCCGTGTCGATCATCATGATCATCACCGCGCTCGCGATCAGGTTCACGTCGCCCGGGCCGATCATTTTTCGACAGACGCGGGCCGGTCGGCACGGGAAGCCATTCACGATGTATAAATTCCGCACGATGGTCACCGACGCCGAGATGCGGCGTGATGAATTGCTCGCGTTCAACCAGATGAGCGGACCGGTTTTCAAAGTCGAACGCGATCCCCGCGTGACGCCCGTTGGCAAGTTGCTGCGCAAGCTGAGCATCGACGAGACGCCGCAGCTCCTCAACGTTTTGCAAGGTCACATGAGTCTCGTCGGGCCGCGCCCGCTGCCGATTTACGAAGTGGAGAAATTTGAAAACGCGGCGCAGCGGCGACGACTGAGTGTTAAACCGGGGTTAACGTGTCTTTGGCAGGTGAAAGGGCGCAACAAAGTCAGCGATTTCCGCGAATGGGTGAAACTCGACCTGGAATATATCGACAACTGGTCGATCTGGCTCGACCTCGAAATTTTGCTGAAGACTGTGCCCGTCGTGCTGTTCGGCTGGGGCGCAAAATAGCTTCAGAGTCTGCCATTTCGACGTCGCGAGAAGTTCTCGCCAAAACGAATTCGAGCCACTAGAAGACTCGCCGCATGTCTTCCAAACGCACAGCAGTTGTCACCGGCGGCGCAGGCTTTCTCGGCTCGCATTTAACCGATCGACTTTTGGCCGAGGGGTTTCGCGTCATCGGCATCGACAATTTCATCACGGGAAATCCGCAGAACGTCGCGCACCTCGCCAGCAACGAGGACTATCGCTTTATTAAACAAAATGTAACGGAATACATTTTGATCGATGAGGAAGTGGACAACGTTTTTCACTTCGCGTCGCCGGCGAGCCCGATCGATTATCTCGAGCATCCGATTCCGACTTTGAAAGTCGGCGCGCACGGCACGCACAATTCACTCGGCCTCGCGAAGGCGAAGAAAGCAACTTTTTTACTCGCATCCACCAGTGAATGCTACGGCGATCCGCTCGAGCATCCGCAGCGCGAGGAATATTGGGGAAATGTGAATCCGATCGGACCGCGCGGCGTTTATGATGAGGCGAAGCGTTTCGCGGAGGCGATGACGATGGCGTATCACAGGTATCACAAAGTCGATACAAAGATTGTCAGAATTTTTAACACCTACGGGCCGCGCATGCGCCTGCGCGACGGGCGCGTGGTTCCGGCGTTCATCGGTCAGGCTCTCACGAATACTCCGCTGACGATTTTTGGCGATGGGTCACAGACGCGTTCGTTTTGTTATTGCTCGGATTTGATCGACGGAATTTTCAAGCTCGCGATGAGCGATTTCCACGAGCCGGTGAACATCGGCAATCCGCGTGAAATGACGATCAAACAATTTGCCGAGGAAATCATCCGCATCACCGGCACGAGCTCGCAGATCGAGTATCGGCCTTTGCCGGTGGACGATCCGAAAGTGCGGCAGCCGGACATCACGCGCGCGAAGAAAGTGCTGAACTGGGAACCGAAAGTCGCCTTCGAGGAAGGCATTCGCACGACGATCGATTTTTTCCGAGATCGTTTGGATTGATTTTGCGCTTTTTTGATTGCAGCGAGAATGCGCCCGCTGCAATTTGAGCGCCATGTCTCGCCCACTTCCCCCTTTCATGAATCGACTTCCCATTTTTGCACTTTCGCTTTTCGCGCTCGCAGCCACCGGCTTGAGCCGCGATGACTACGCAATTACAAAAGTCCAGCCGGCGGTGGTGCAGACGCCTGAGATTCAATTCACCGGCACGCAGCATCGTAGCGGACGCGCGGAGCAATGGCTCGAGGTCGAAGTGCAGTTTCAATCGAATGTCGATATGACCGACGAGCTGACTTTTAAATATTACATTTTGCTTGCTGGCAAATGTCTCACCGGCGAGGTCACACACGTAAACGTGCCGCGCGGCCGGGATCTTTACTCGGTCATGTATGTCAGCCCGCGCACCCTGGCGCGCGTGCTCGAGGGCCATTCGATGAACGCTCAGGCGATCGAGAATGCGGGCGTGCAGATTTTGTTTAAAGGGCAGCTCGTCGCGGAAAAAAGTTTCAAGGAAGCTGGCGGGGAATGGTGGCAGAAGATGCAGCAGATTCCCGGGCTCGTGTTAAACAAAAACCAAACACCTTTCTCACCTTTGTATTGGGACCGCTACGAGGCGATCAAGGCTGATACGCACTGATTCGTTTTTCCCTGGGCTTTACTTTTCCGTCCTGAAGTGGCTGCTCCTCCGCGCATCATCAGCTTAAATCTCGGCATGCAGACCTTGGGTCTGGCCGAGTTCCGCACGAATTCCACCGGTGGTCTGGTGCTGAATAATTTCAAGCTCACCGAGCTGCTCGCCGACCCGGCCGCGGAGGGCTCGCGGCTCGCGCAGATGAAGCTGACGGTGACCGAGATGGTGCAGGGGATGAAAGTTGGCGGCGAGCGCGTCAATTATTCGATCCCGGCTCAATCGGTCTTCACGCGCTTCGTCAAACTTCCTTCCGTCGGCGTGGAAAAAGTTGACCAGATCATCACATTTGAGGCGCAGCAGAATGTTCCTTTTCCGATCGACGAAGTCGTGTGGGATTACCAGCTCGTCGGCGGTGAAGAAAATAAAATGGAGGTCGTGCTCGTCGCGATCAAAGCCGACTTGCTTGATGGGCTGAACGACACGGTCGAGGCGAGCGGGCTGAAAACAAACGTTGTCGATGTGGCGCCGATGGCGCTCTACAATGCGTTTCGCTACAACTACAGCGACATGAGCGGCTGCTCGCTTTTGATCGATATTGGCTCGCGCACGACGAACCTGATTTTTGTCGAGCCGAACAAAGTTTTCAGTCGCAGCATACCGATCGGCGGCAGCACGATCACCGCAGCCGTCGCGAAGGATTTCAACGAAGCGTTCGGCGCGTCCGAGGAAAAGAAAAAAGCAGTCGGATTCGTTTCACTCGGCGGAGCTTATGCCGAGCCGAGCGATCCCGATGTAGCACGCGTTTCAAAAATGGTCCGCAACACGATGACGCGTTTGCACGCGGAGATTTCGCGCTCGATTTCGTTTTATCGCGCGCAGCAAGCGGGCAGTCAGCCCGCGCGGGTATTCCTGGCAGGCGGGAGCACGAGCCTGCCTTATATGCGCGAATTTTTTCACGAGAAACTGCAGTTGCCGATCGAGTTTTTCAATCCGCTGCGAAACGTGTCCGTCGGCAGTCAGGTCAATCTCGAGGAAGCCGGAAAGAGCGCGCACGTGCTGGGCGAATTGGTGGGATTGAGCCTGCGCTCGATCAGCGAATGCCCGATGGAGCTGAATCTCCAGCCGGCCAGCGTGGTGAAGGCGCACAAGCTCGCCGAGAAGAGACCTTACGTGGTGCTCGCGGGATTGTGCGTGCTGCTTTCGCTCGCGGGCTGGTGGCTCTATTTTCAACGTGCGGCACAAGTGGAAACGATTGTGGATGCCCAGCTCGCGGAAAAAATCGCGCCGCTCAAGCAAAAGGAAACGCAGTTTGCAGCTCTGCGAAAAGAAATTGAGGCCGAGCAAGAGACTGCTGCGCCATATTTGCAGGCCGTGCAGGAGCGGGGCTATTGGGTGTCGGTGCTCAATGATTTCAACGCAAGGTTGCCGGAGCGCTTTATTTGGATCACGACGTTCGAGCCCGTGACGTTCACGGGCACAACAGCAACGCCTTTAATGTCTGCGGAAGGGCCTGCAGTCAGGGTTGCGGAGCCAGCAGCGGCGAGACCCAATGCCCGTGGCGCTGCGGCTGGGAAACCTGTTTTCGGAGTGCGGCTGCACGGATTATATCTCGAGAATACGAACGAAGCTGGAGTGGTTGATTTATTCGAAAAAAATCTCCAGCAATCGCCTTTCGTGAGCAAAGTCACCGTCGCCGTGCGCGCGACGCCGACGCAAACGGAGTGGGCCTATGATTACGAGCTGCACGTGGAGTTGAAGGAAGGGATCAATCCGCAATGACCTGGATTCGCGAAAACAAATTCCTCACCGTTTTCTTCGCGCTGCTTTTCGTTGGCATCGTCGCATTTGGCTATCTTCTTTACACCGCGTCCGGCAGTTACAGCGACGTCTCCGACAAATACAATCAGCAGGCTGCGGAGCTGCGGCGGCTGCAAAATCTCGCGCCATATCCTGACCAGGAAAATCTGCGGAAGATGCGCGAGGACAAAGATGCTTACGCGGCGAAGGTGACCCAATTGCAGAAGGGGCTAGCGGCGCAGGAATTTCCGCTGGAGCCGCTCACGCCGGAGCAGTTTCAGGATCGATTGCGCTCGACCGTTTCGCAGGTGGTCGGAAGTGCGAATGCGAGCGGAGTCAAACTTCCGGAAAAATTCTACATGGGCTTCGATGTCTATCAAACCTCGCTGCCAAAAGCCGCCGCCGCTGCACCTCTCGGGCGACAATTGCGCGCGATCGAATTTGTGGTGCGCCAATTGTTTGAAGCAAAAGTTGGCTCGCTCGTTACCTTGTCGCGCACGCCGTTGCCCGAGGAGGGCGGCGCACCCGCGCCGGGTGCCGCGCCTGCGAGCGGCGGAGGCGGTCGCGGCGGTCGCGGCCGCGGACCAGTGGCAGCGGCTTCTGAAAAAAGTTTGGTGAGCAAGAGCACGTTCGAAATCGCATTCATCACCGAGCAGCCGCGTTTCCGGAAATGGATTAATGATATCTCGAGCGCGAAGGAACAGTTTTACATCGTCCGTTTATTCACGGTCAAAAACGAAAATCCAGCAGCGCCTTTGCGCGTGGACAACTCAGTCGTCGAGCCGACTCCAGCGGCCGCCGCACCGCAACCCGCTGCTGCTGCTGCTGCTCCAAACGGAAAGCCTTCGGAAGCCGGTGGAGGAATGCTGAAGTTCATAGTAGGCACGGAAAAAATCGCCGTGACCGCGAAAGTCGAAATCCTTGATTTCTCCGCGCCAGAGTCCGCGCAAAAATAACGCACATGGACTGGATCAAAAAAAATTACGACCAGGCGGCGCTGTTGTTCGTCGCATTGATTTTGCTGGGGATGTCCGCATGGCTTTTTCTCGTCGCGCGGGATTTTGATCAGACCTTCGCGAGCATCAGCGGACAGGTGGGGCACAACAATAATATCCCGGCGATTCACAACGAAGCGATCGAGAGTGCCGATGCCTCGCTTGCGAAGCCCGCGGTCTGGAGTGGCCATCCCGGTTCCTTGTTTGTCTCTGACAAATATATCGTAAAGAATGGCCATCTGCTCGATCCGCGCAACAGCGCCGAAATGCTGCATCCGCCGGTCCCGAATGAATGGTTCTTCGACCACGGTCTCGACATTCTGGACACAAAAGTTCTTGCCGACGATCCAGACGGCGACGGCTTCAGTAACCTCGATGAATTCAACGGCAAGACCGATCCGCAAAACAAAACTTCGCATCCGCCATATTTGACGAAGTTGCGTCTCGCACGGGCGATCCAGCAGCCATTCCGACTGTTGTTTAACGCTTATGATGGCGACCCGACAAAGCCCGATACGCTGACTTTTCAGATCAACACGGTCGATGTGAAACAGCCTTCGCAGTTTTTAAAGCTTAACGACCCGATTGCCGGAACGAAATTTAAGATCATCAAATTTGAGGCGAAAAAAATGCTCAATTCCAGCACGGGCGTGAATCAGGACGTTTCCGAATTGACCGTGGAAAACAACGAAACTCACGAGGACGTGGTCCTCGTGCTCGAGAAAATCGTCAACTCGCCCGACTCCTACGCGTTGTTTAAATATCTGTTCGACGGGACAGAGTTTGCCGTTAAAAAGAATAAAACATTCTCGCTGAAGCAGGAACCCGATGTCGTCTACAAATTAGTTGACATCAATGACAGCCAAGCGGTAATCGAGAACGTCAAAACGAACGAGCAAATCAAGGTGCCGAAGCTCGAAAATCCTTGATGCGGCAGCGGAAAAAAGTTAGTTCACCAACCTCCTAAATTACATGAACAAAAAGTTCCCTCTCATTCCCTGCCTTCTGGCAGCGGGCATTACGTCGCCTCTCCTGGCGGGCACTTACCAACAAACCACAACACGCACCGAAATAAGCGGTGGCGTCGAAGGCGTGGCAGAACGCGAGCTGGCCCGCAAACAGGAAGATGTCAATCGCGCGCGCGATTTGATCAAGGCGGGAGACAAGGCGATGAAGGAGCGCGATTTTGAGACTGCGTTTGCTTCCTATAAAGCGGCGTGCGACCTGCTGACGGATTCCGCCGCGACTCATCGGATGCGCAGCGAGGCGCTCGATGGATTTTGCCAGGCGGCTTGCAACCTCGCGGAGCAGCGGATCAGCGAAGGCCGCTTTGCCGACGCACAAACGACCGCACAGGCAGTGCTCGATGAAAGATACGATCCGCATTGCCACCGCGCCATCGTCCTTCTCGCGCATCTGGAGGATCCCGATTACTACAACAGGACCGTCACTCCGAAGTTCCGCGGCGATGTCGAAGAAGTTAAGAAGTTGTTTAAAGAAGCGGACGGATTTTATGAAACAGGGCGCTACGACATGGCATACAAGCGCTACGAGCAGATCCTAAATTACGATCCTTACAATATCGCAGCGCGCAAAGGTCAGGAAAAAGTGAATAAGGCGCGCGACGATTACGCGGTCGAAGGTTACAACCACACGCGGTCTTACATGACCTGGCAGATCGACAAAGCGTGGGATCGCCCCGTGCGGAAGTTTGGTCTGCGTGAAGGCACGGTCATTGAAAGTCAGCGAACTGATATTCGAGGCACGGAGGCCATCTCCAACAAGCTCAACAGAATTATCATTCCGAAAATTGAGTTCCGAGACGCGACAGTCCGCGAGGCGATCGATTTCTTGAAGCAGAAAAGCCGCGAACTGGACACAGATCCGGATCCCACGAAGCGTGGCGTGAACATCGTGCTGAAGCTTGAAAGCGCCAGCACTGGCCCCGTCGCAGCTGCCGCTGCAGCGCCCGCTGCTCCTCAAGCTGCAGTCATCCCCGGCCTCGAAGCCGCACCCGCGGCGGCGCCTGCCGCTGGGGCTGCTGCTGCCGCTCCCTCGATCAACCCGGGTGACGTGCGCATCACGCTTTCGCTGTCGAACATTCCTTTGATGGAAGCGCTGCGATACATCACGAATCTGGCAAATCTGAAGGTGAAAATTGATCCTTATGCGGTTGCCATTGTTCCGATCACGGAAAATACCGAAGCGCTGGTTACAAAGGAATACAAAGTTCCGCCGAGTCTCTTCACGAGTTCCCCGGGCGCGGCTACTTCCAGCGCCCTGAGCCAGGGGGCAACGCGTGTCGGTGGTGGTGGCGGCGGTGGTGGCGCAAGTGATACGACAAAAGGCGGCCAAAGCATCGCCACCCGCGCCAACGCGCGTGAAATTTTGGAAGCGCAAGGTGTGCAATTCCCGCAGGGCGCGAGCGCAAACTATCTGCCGAGCAGTAGCAAGCTGGTCGTGCGCAATACGCAGGAAAATCTCGACCTTGTCGATACGCTCGTGGATGCGCTGATCGGCGCGGCTCCGACGCAGGTGGAGATTGAGTCAAAGTTTGTCGAGATCACGCAGGATAATTTGAAGGAGCTTGGCTTCGATGTTCTTCTTGGCCAGCAAAACATTCCCGGCTCGAAAGTGTTCCTTGCTGGTGGAACCACCGGAACCGGCACGCCAGTAGATCAAGCGAATTTTCCGCTCCCGATAGGCAGCGGCGGGTTGATTGAGCAGCCTGTAACCAGCGGTATTCGCAGCGGCACCACAGCCATCAGTGCGAATGCAATTGACGCCTTGCTTTTCCCGAGCAGTGGAGCCAGCGCGCTCGCGCCCGGTATCTTGGGCATCGGCAGCACGTTGACCGACCCCACATTTCAGATCGTCATCCGTGCCCTGAATCAAAAGAAGGGCGTGGATCTGCTTTCGGCGCCGCGGGTCACGACTAAAAGTGGCCAACGTGCCGTCATCGAAATCATTCGCGAGTTCCGTTATCCCACCGAATTTGATCCGCCGCAAATCCCGCAGAATTTCGGAAACGGCGGCATCACCACGGTCAGCGCCACCGGCGCGCTCACTGGAGGCGGCACGGGCGCATTCCCGGTCACGCCGACTACTCCCACCGCATTTGAAACCCGAAACACCGGCGTCACGCTCGAAGTTGAGCCGACCGTCGGCCCTGATGGCTACACGATCGATTTGAATCTTGTGCCGCAGGTTGTCGAGTTTGAGGGCTTCATCAATTATGGCAGCCCGATCAAAACAATCAGCCCTGCCAGCGTGCTCCTCGGAGGAGGTTCTGCTTCGGTCACACTGACCGATAACGTTATCAATCAGCCGATTTTCAGCACCCGCAAAGTCACAACCAGCGTCAGCGTCTGGGATGGACAAACCGTCGTCTTGGGCGGACTCATGCGTGAGGATGTCCAAAAGGTTGAGGACAAAGTGCCGATTCTTGGTGACATCCCGCTGTTGGGGCGGTTTTTCCGTTCTAACGTCGATCAACATTTGAAGCGGAACCTCATCATTTTTGTCTCCGCTCGCTTGATTAATCCCGCGGGTGAAACCGTGCAGCAAGACGAGGAGAAGGAAGAAGTTGTCGAGCCGATTGGCTTGCCGCAGCCTCCCGCGAATCCGCCGATGCCGGAATCGCCACTCTTTCAAAAATAGCGAATCGAGTGCCCGTTCTCGGAATAACGGGCGGAATCGCGACCGGCAAAACATCTTTTACCCAAGCGTTAACGCTGGCTCTGCACGGCGAAGTTTTCGACGCTGACGCCTGTGCGCATGATTTGCTGGCACGGGATGCGACCGTGCGGGAATCTGTGCGTGAGCATCTTGGAAATCGCATATTCGACGAGACAGGACAAATCAATCGCGCCACATTGCGGACAATCGTGTTTGAAGATGAAAGACAACGCAGCTGGCTCGAGGCGATTCTGCATCCGATGATCCGTGAGCGCTGGCTCAAATTGGCTGCAACTTTTTCCCAGAAGACGCAGTGGCTTTTTGTCGATATTCCGCTCTTGTTTGAGACCGCGGCGGAAAAATACTTCACGACAGTCGTCGTCGTGGCTTGTTCAGATGCGACTCAGCGGCAGCGCCTCGCGTGCGCGCGTCAAATTCCAGATCACCTCGCCGAGAAAATCATCGCTGTGCAAATGCCGCTCGCACAAAAGATCAACCGAGCAAATCATCTGATTTGGAACGAAGGCTCGGCTGGATCACTCGCCACACAAGCCGCACTATTTGGGAACTATCTGACTGCGCGATATGGATGAGACTTCGGTAGCGGAAGTAATCACTGCTGTGCCGGCGCGTCTTGAGGTTCGCGAATTGCACGCTGAGCCGCTCGCGCAATTGCTGGGGCGCGCGCAGGAAATCCGGCTGCGCCTGAATCCGGAGCGGACGCGGCACCAGATCATCCTGGATCTGCTGCGCGCGTATGCGGAGCGTGGCACAAACATTTTCGCCGAGGGAGTCGTCGAGATTAGCGAGCAAAAATCTGTCCTGCGCTGGCCCGGACAGAATTTTCGTCCGGGACCGGAGGACCCGGTGGTTCCATTCAACCTGATGAAGCAGTTTGGATTGCAAAACGGTAATTTGATCTCCGCGCGTCTCCATTCCTTGCAGGATCGCGAGAGGCTGATGGTCGTGGATGAAGTTTTGGAAATTGAAGGCATCCCAGCGGATGAATGGACGCCGCCGAAAAACTTCGAGCAATTGACGGCTCTTTTTCCCGACCAGCGCATCATTTTGGAAAATGACAAAACGCACTCGATCAGCGCGCGGGCAGTGGACTTGATCACGCCGCTCGGCCGCGGTCAGCGCGCGTTGATCGTGGCTCCGCCGCGGACTGGCAAAACCATTTTGCTCAAAGATATCGCGCAGGCCATTCGCGCGGGATCTCCGGAGACGCACTTGATTTTGCTGCTCGTCGACGAACGACCCGAGGAGGTCACCGATCTCAAGCGCAGCGTCGACGCGGATATTTTTTCATCGACATTCGATGAAGCGCCGTCGCGTCACGTGCAAGTCGCGGAGCTGGTGAGCGAGCGCGCGAAGCGCCTGGTGGAGCAAAAAAAACACGTGGTTATTTTGCTCGACAGCATCACGCGGCTCGCGCGCGGTTACAACGCGCTGCAGCCGGGGCGCGGACGGACGATGTCCGGCGGCGTGGACGCGCAGGCTTTGACGAAGCCAAAAAAGTTTTTTAGCTCTGCGCGCAATGTTGAAGAAGGCGGCAGCCTCACGGTCATCGCCACAGCGCTCGTCGAGACGGAGAGCCGCATGGATGAAGTGATTTTCGAAGAGTTCAAGGGCACGGGAAACATGGAGTTGCATCTCGATCGTGAGATGGTCGAGCGCCGGATTTTTCCGGCAATCCATGTTTTGAAATCCGGCACGCGCCGCGAAGAGTTGCTCTATCATCCCGACGAATTTGCGCGCATCCAGATCCTGCGCCGGCAATTGGCGGAATTGCCTTCCATCGAGGCGATGGAGCTTCTGGTCGAGAATATTCGGGCGACAAAATCGAACGCGGAACTTCTGCTGGCGGGGCTGCGCGGGTGATTGCCACCGATGCGGCGCTGGCCGCTTTTCTTCCCAGACTCGCCACAAGCGATCCGGTCGCAATCGACACGGAAGCTGACAGCCTGCACTGCTATTTTGAAAAATTATGCCTGATCCAGCTGAGCATGCCGGGCGAGGATTTGCTGATCGATCCGCTCGCGCGCATGGACCTCACGCCGCTCTTCGCGGAGCTTGCGCAAAAGCAGTTGATCCTGCACGGCGCGGACTACGATTTGCGGCTCTTGCGGCGTGTGGGATTCACCGCGTCGCTCACGATTTTTGACACCATGATTGCCGCGCGGCTCACTGGTCATGCGGAATTCAGCCTCGCCGCGCTCATCGTGAAACATTTTGGCATCACGCTGACGAAAGGTTCGCAAAAAGCGAATTGGGCGCGCCGTCCGCTCTCGCCGCAGATGGAGGAATACGCGAAGAACGACACGCGTTTTTTAATCGAACTCGCCGAAAAATTGACGCGCGAGCTGCACGCGCTGGGCCGCTGGGAGTGGTTTCTGCAATCATGCCTGCGCGCGGTGGAAACAGCGCAGACTGATCGTGTGCGCGATGTCGAAAATGCGTGGCGCATCAATGGCAGCAAGGATCTTCGCGGTCGCGCCGCCGCGGTGCTGCGCGCTCTTTGGCAGTGGCGCGACGAAGAAGCGCGGGCGGTGGACCGGCCGCCGTTTCATATTTTGCAAAATGAAAAACTGATCGAGGCCGCGCAGCAATTTGACGCGGGCTCGCATGTTTCGGTCCCGCAGTTGCCGCATGCTCGCGCGCGCCGTTTCTACGCGGCTGCCGAGGCGGGGTTGCGACTGCCGGAAGCGGAATGGCCGCAACCGTTGCGCAAAGCTCGGTCGCGGCCGAGTGTGGAGCAGGAACGTTTATTTAACAAATTGAAAACGCAGCGCGACCAGGCTGCGGTGGCATTGAAGCTGGACGCTTCGCTCATCGCGCCGAAGGCAATGCTGGAAGCGGTGGCGGCAGACCCGGAGACGGCATTGCCGCGATTGATGACGTGGCAGCGGAGCTTGATTGAGACGGCGATATAGTCTGCGACGTCGTTTTTCCGACGGGGTTTCACAGCACACTCATGAACACTAAAAATGCTCTCCTCGCGGCGTCGCTTTCCTTTGCGTGTGCGACGCCGCTCTTCGCGCAGAACGAGCCGACTCTGTCGCCGTCTCCTCAGCAAAGTCCCGCGCATCAATGGGGCAGCGGGATGGATCAGGCGGACCGTGAGAAACTGAAGGCCGCGTTCACCAAAGCAATGCAAGACCCAAAAGTTCAAGCGGCGCAAGAGAAACAACAAGGGGCTGGGAAGGAGTTTCGCGACACCGTTCGTCCTTTGTTGATCACGGAAGATTCTTCGCTCGCGCCAATCCTCGAGAAAATGGAAAAGGCGGCGAGTGACGAGTCAGGCGCGAAAGAGCGCGGCGCTCAGGCCGGCGGATTCGCAGGCCGCGGCGGGATCATGCGGGCGATGGCAACTTTGACGCCGGACGAGCGACAGAAGCTCATGGCCGCGCAGCAAAAAATTAAGGAAAAGCCGGAAGTGAAGGCAGCGGAAGAAAAGCGGCGCGTGGCCTTGCAGCAATTTACCAAAACGCTACGCGAGGCAATGCTCGCAGCGGATCCGTCCGTCGCCCCGTTGCTCGATCAGATGGAGCAGGCTCGCGTCCAAGGCAACCATCGCGGCGGCGGCAACCAATAGATTGGGAAGTCTCAAACGCAAGCGCACCGCTTTTTGCCGGCGGCGCGCTTCGTTTTACAAAGCGGGCGGCGCGGCCGGCAGTGGCTGCGGCTGGAGCGTTGGCGCAGCAGGAGATGCTGGAGGTTCCTTCACTACTCGATACGTAGTGGAGCGGTGATCGTCTCGACCGAGGAGCGTGAGATTGTGTTCCCGTGTCGTCCATGGGCCGCTCGCTTTGTCCGGCGCATAAAGGTCGCGCTTGTTCGAGGTCGTCGTGCAGGCCGCGAATGAAAACACGGTGGCGAGGGCGAGGGAGGAAGCAAATTTCACGGCGCTGATGGCAGCAAATTCCTCCCGAACTGTCAACGAGGCTCGCGCAGAAAAACTGTTGCTCAAACATTTCCGCTCGCTACTTTCACACCCCTTCGCATGATCATTGTTACAAAACCAGACGCGACCGAGGCGCAGATCGCTCACATCGTCGATCGCATCAAAGAATGGGGATTAAAGGCGGAAGTCAGCCGCGGCGCCGTGCGCGTGGTGATCGGCGTGATCGGCCCGGAAGACGTCATCAGCGAAAAACCGCTCGCCGCGATGCCCGGCGTCGAGTCCGTCACGCCCGTGCTGAAACCCTACAAGCTCGTCGCGCATGAGTTTCGTCAAACGCCTTCGCACGTCAAAGTAGGCGGCGTCACCGTCGGCGCGAACGAGCTCGTCATCATGTCCGGCCCGTGCTCGGTGGAAACGCGCGATCAAATCATTTCCATCGCGCGCGAAGTCAAAAATGCCGGCGCGAAAATATTGCGCGGCGGCGCATTCAAGCCGCGCACTTCGCCCTACGCATTCCAGGGACTCGGCGTCGACGGATTGAAAATGCTCGCCGAGGCGCGCGAAGCCACGGGTTTGCCAGTCATCACCGAGATCATGGATACGAAAGATCTCGAGGTGATCGAGAAATACGCGGACTGCCTTCAAATCGGCGCGCGCAACATGCAGAACTTTTCGCTCTTGAAAGAAGTCGGGCGCAGCAAGCTGCCCGTGATGCTCAAGCGCGGCATGAGCGCGACGATCAAAGATTTGCTGATGAGCGCGGAATACATTTTGAGCGAAGGAAATTTCAACGTGCTCCTTTGCGAGCGCGGCATCCGCACCTTTGAAACTTTTACGCGCAACACACTCGATCTGAACGCCGTTCCGGTCTTGAAAAGCGAGACGCACCTGCCAGTCGTCGTCGATCCCACGCACGGCATCGGCCTGCGCGAGCACATCCCGCAAATGGCGCTTGCCGCCGTCGCCGCGGGCGCGGACGCGCTGATGATCGAAGTGCACAACTCGCCGGAATTTGCGAAAAGCGACGGCGAGCAGGCACTGATGCCCGCTGAATTCAACGACCTCGTCGCGCGCGTGCGTGCGGTTGCGGAAGCCGTCGGGCGGTCGGTATGAAAACAGAGCTTGCCGGGCTCGAACAGGTTGCTGTAAAACGTGGGTTAAATATGTGGAAAGAATTCAAAGCCTTTGCCATCAAGGGCAACATGATCGATCTCGCGATCGGTGTCGTGATCGGCGCAGCCTTCGGCAAAGTGGTCGAATCGCTCGTTCGCGACATCATCATGCCGCCGATCAGCCTCCTGACGGGCGGCATCAATTTCGACAACAAGTTCTTCGTCCTGAAAGCTGCGAAGGATGGCACCACGGTTTTCAACACGCTCGATGCCGCACAGAAAGCCGGTGCGACTACGCTCGCTTACGGAAATTTCATCACGCTGCTGATCAATTTTGTCATCATCGCCTTCGCCGTTTTCATGGTCGTCAAAGCGTTAAACAAAATGAAACGCCCCGAAGCTTCCGCCGCTCCAACGTCGAAGGATTGTCCGTTTTGCCTGATGACGATTCCTGTCAAGGCGACGCGCTGCCCGCATTGCACGTCGGAACTTGCGACGGCTTGATCAGCGCATTTGCGCTTTCTCCACGCGAGGTAAATTGCCTGCTCCATGCAGGCCGCGATTGAATCCCGAGTCTTTGATTGGTTTGAAGCGCGCTACGGCCAGCCGACGCCCGCGCAGCGCGACGCATGGCCGAAAATCGCCGGGGGCAAAAATGTTCTCATTGCCTCGCCGACCGGCACTGGCAAAACGTTCGCGGCTTTTCTCAGCGTGCTCGATGAACTTTCGCGCGCCGAACTGAGCGACGCGATTTACTGCGTTTACGTTTCGCCGCTGCGTGCGCTGGCTTACGACCTCGAAAAGAATCTGCGCGAGCCGTTGCGGGAAATTTTTGGCGACGAAAAAAGTTCGCCGATTCGCGTCGGCTTGCGCAGCGGAGACACGAGCGGCCACCTCCGCGCGAAACAATTTTCGCGGCCGCCGCACATTCTGCTGACCACGCCCGAAAGCTTATGCCTGCTGCTGTCGCAGCCGCGCTGGCTGCCGCATTTCGCGCGCGTGCGCTGGCTCGTCGTGGATGAAATTCACGCGCTCGCGGAAAATAAACGCGGTGCGCATTTGAGTCTCAGTGTCGAGCGGCTCGCAGAATGGTGCGCGCCAAAAGACATCCAGCGCATCGGCCTTTCCGCGACCGTCGCGCCGCTCGATGAAGTCGGGAAATTTCTCACCGGCACCAATGGCGAATGCGAGATCGTCGATGTCTCCGCGGCAAAGAAAATCCAGCTGAGCGTGCATACGCCGCTGCGAAGAAATCCGTATCCTGAAGCGGGTTACACGGGCCAGCGGTTGATTCGCGAACTCGGCCAACTCATTAAAAAAAATCGGACGACGCTCGTTTTCACGAACACGCGATCGGGCGCGGAGGCCGCTACTTTCTGGCTGCGCGAGGTTTTGCCTGAAATTGCCGAGGAGATCGAATGCCATCACGCGTCGCTCGATCGCGATGTGCGGCTGACGGTTGAGGATCGTTTAAAACGCGGCGAACTTCGCGCGGTCGTTTGTTCGACCAGCCTTGAGCTCGGCATCGACATCGGATCGATCGATCTCGTTGTCATGCTTTCAACGCCGAAGGGCGTGAGCCGCGCGCTGCAAAGAACGGGCCGCAGCGGGCATAATATTCACACGACAAGTCGCGGGATTTTGATGGCAACAAACGTTAACGACCTGGTCGAAGCGTGCGCGACCGTTCTGCTCGCGCGCGCGCGGCATCTCGACTTCGTGCGACTGCCGGATGCGCCGCTCGACATTCTCGCGCAGCATCTCGTGAGCATGGGTTGCGCTCGTCGCTGGTTGCGGGACGAAGCTTTCGCGCTTGTCAAACAAGCGTATCCGTATCGCGATTTGCAGCGGGCGGAGTTTGACGACGTGCTCGATTACCTCGCCGGCGGCGGGCAGGCGCTGCGGCTGCAATATGCCGAGGTCTTTGGAAAAATTGAGCTGGATGACCAAAGTTTCCTGACGCGGCCGGGCGCTGTGCAGCGCGATTTTTTGCAAAATGTTGGCGTGATTCCAAACGTTGGCGTCGTGAACGTCCGCTTAAAGAATCGAACGCTTGGGTCGGTCGAGGAAATGTTCATCCGCCAGCTTAAACCGGGCGATGTCTTCGTGATGGCAGGCCGACCGGTGCGGGTCGAGCGCGTGAGTCAAATGGAGGTTTTTGTGGAGCGTGCCGATCACGCGCTGCCCACGATCCCGCGGTGGAATGCAAACAAGATGCCGCTTTCCAATAACGTCGCGCGCGAGATCAGCGGTTTTCGCAGCGAGCTGCGGCAGCGACTGGAATCGGCGAAGCCCGAGAATGAAAAGTGGATTGCGAAGCGACTCGATTGCGGCGCGGCAAATGCAGAGATTATCTGCAAAATGTATGCGGCGCAGCATGCGCTTTCGGAAATTCCGACGGATGATTTTTTGCTCGTCGAGGAGTTCAATGCGAGCGCGGCGGAGATGGCGTCAAAGTTGCCGGGCTCGAAATTGAGACACGGCCAAATGCGCGATGTTTGGTCGGGACCGGCGCGGCATTATTTTTTCCATTCGCTGATCGGCCGCGCGTGCAACGACGCACTCTCGCGCGTGTTCACGGCGCGGCTGAGCAAGCTGCGCGGCGGCAACGCGATTGCGACGCCGCACGATTATGGTTTTGTGCTGACGGTTGCGCAGGGGCAATTTTTTACGGCGGAGGAAATTCCGATGTTGCTCTCGGCGGAAAATTTCATCGCGGATTTTCATGCGGCGCTTGCCAATTCCGACATGTTGAAATTTCATTTTCGCAATGCCGCGCAGACCGGCCTGATGGTTTACCGAAATTTTTTCGCGCAGCGAAAATCGGTGCGCAAACTGCAATGGTCGGCGGAAGTGATTTTTAATGTGCTGCAGCAATACGAGCCCGACCACGTCTTGATGCGTGCGGCGCGGCGCGACTCGATGCACCACTTTCTCGACGCCGATGGCGCGCTCGATTTTTTGCAGCAAAAAAAGCCGGTGCGGCTGCGGCCGATCGATCGCGTGCCGCCGCTTTCCTTCGCGATGTATGCCACGAAAATCAAGGAGGCGCTGCTCGTCGAGGATCCGGCGGAGACGATGGAACGGTTGTTTCACATCTGGTGGAGCGAGCTGGAAAATGGATAGGTCGCGGCTCGAGATCGCGCCGGAGATTTGCCTCGATGCGCGGCGCGCGGTTTTTTTGCGCGAAACGCGGACGTTGATCGTCGCGGATTTGCACCTGGGCTATGCGTGGGCGCACCGGCACGGCGGACAATTGCTGCCAATTTCCGCGCGCGAGGATTCGCTGGCGCGGTTGATGGAAATGGTCGCGGATTACGCGCCGCGCGAACTGGTTTTGCTCGGGGACATTGTGCATCGCGCGGTGCCGGTCGCCGCGTTGAAAGAGGAGTTGTGCGGCATTTTTCACGCGTTAAACAATCAGCTTCAACTCGTATTGATCGCGGGGAATCACGATCGGAATCTCGCGCGCCTGCTCGACGAATGCGGATTGCCCGCGAACGTGAGAACGGAGTTTCAGTCGGGCAAAAATTTGCTCGTCCATGGCGATGCGCGCCTCAATGTTTGCAGCCGCCGTGCGGAGATCAATGCGAACGGCGGGCGCGTTTTCATCGGCCACGAGCATCCCGCGATCACGCTTTCCGGAGGCGTCGGCACGAGCGCGAAGTGTCCCTGTTTTTTAATCAGTCCCGAAGTCATCGTGCTGCCTGCGTTCTCGCGCTGGGCCGCGGGAACCAATGTTCAGAGCCATCCGCGCATGTCGCCATGGGCGGCGGGCATCGTCTTTTCACACGCCGTCGCGGCCGTGGGTGGAAAGTTGCTCTCGGTTCCGCTGCACGCGCCCTGCGGCTGAGTTGCGAATATAATGTGATGCCCACCAAAAAGGTCGCACCGTCCGAGCGAGCAGACGAAAAGCAGGGTCTGCGTTGCAAATTGCGCGAAGGGTTTCGCATCTTTTCAAGCACGACCTCGCGGCTCGTCGGCACAGCATGGGCTTTCGCGGCCGCGATCCTCATCATTGTCGTCTGGGGTTTGAGCGGCCCCGCATTTCACTATTCGGACACGTGGCAACTCGTCATCAACACCGGCACGACCATTGTCACGTTCCTTATGGTGTTTCTCATTCAGAACACGCAGAACCGTGATGCAAAGGCGATTCATCTGAAGCTCGATGAGTTGATCCATGCGATGAAAGGCGCGCGCAATGAGTTGGTGGATCTGGAAAAACTTTCGGACGACGATTTGAAGAAACTCGAGGATCAGTTCGAGGCGATCCACGACCGCGCGAACGGGCATCAGTCGAAGCGCGCTGAAGCGGCTGAAAACATGACGAAGAAGATCAGCTCGAAGCTGAAGGAGCGCTCCGGCGACTAAGCTGACAAAAGGCGGACCGGCACATCGCGCTCGGCGAGGAACTTTTTCACATCGTCCACAGTGAACTCGCCGAAGTGAAAAATACTTGCAGCTAGCACGGCGTCGGCCTTGCCGAGCTGCAGCACCTCGGCAAGATGCTCGAGTCGACCCGCGCCGCCGCTCGCGACCACTGGCACGCCGACCGATTCGCTGACTTGCCGCGTGATTTCGATGTCGAATCCGGCTTTCGTTCCATCGGCGTCGATGCTGTTGAGCACGATCTCGCCGGCACCGAGTTTTTCGGCCTTTTGTGCCCAAGCGACAGCCTCGAGGCCGGTGGACTTGCGTCCGCCGTGGGAAAAAACTTCCCATCGGTTTGGCGCGACTTTTTTGCAATCGATTGACACGACGATGCATTGACTGCCGAAGCGCGCGGCTCCGCGCGTGATCAGTTCCGGCGTCGCGAGCGCGCTTGAGTTGATGCTCGTTTTATCCGCGCCGGCCTTCAGCATCACGCTCATGTCCTCGACTGTGCGGATGCCTCCGCCGACGGTCAGCGGCATGAAACATTGATCCGCTGTCCGCTCGATCACCTCGATCATCGAGGCGCGGCCGTGCGCAGTCGCCGTGATGTCGAAAAACACCATTTCGTCCGCTCCCTGCCGGTCGTAGCGCAACGCCAGCTCCACCGGATCGCCGACGTTTCGTAGCTCACCCGCCTCCGCTTTGCCAAATTGGACGCCGCGGGTGACCTGGCCGTTGTGGACGTCGAGGCAGGGGATGACACGTTTGATCAACATAACCGTTTTGTGCGCAAAAATTTGTGATTCTGAGAAATTTGCCCGCAGATCAAGGCTTTACGCCGAATGATGAAAAATTTGGTTGACTAGTGACCGCGAGTTTCCAATATCGCGACTTTTTACGGGCGATCACAACCTTCGTTTTAACGAAATATGGGCAAGACCAATTCACCAAAGACCAGCAAAGCCGACAACGGCGAGCTAGACAACGGCAAACCCGCGGCCGGCAAGGCTGCAGGCACCAAAGCAAAACGCGCCGGCGCGTTCAGCATCGGCAAGGAGCCCATCTCCGGTCCGACCGAAGAGAACGTCCACAAATACGAGGCCACCCGCGAGCCCGCGCCCACTCCGGCGTTTGAAAACTTGGGCGAGCTCCCAAAGACCTACGGAACCTCCACCGTTTACCTCGTCGCGCGCGATCCGCACTGGCTCTTTTCGTATTGGGACATTGATGCGGCCGCCTTTCCTGCCGCCACCTGGTTCTTAAAAATCAGCACGGGCGACGGCGCCGACGAATCGTCCATCGAGATCAATCTCGAGGCGAGAAACTGGTATATTCCCGTCTCCAAACCCGGCACCGCCTACCGCGCCGAGATCGGTTTTTTCAAAGGCGACACATGGAATCCTGTGGCGAAGTCCGACCTCGCCACCGCTCCCGCCGACAAGCTCGCCGAGGAAACGCAGGCGACGTTCGCGACCGTTCCGCTCCATCTCACATTTCAGCGCCTGCTGGAAATGGTCCGCAGCAGCATGCAGAAGGGCGAAACCCTCGTTCAGGCGCTCGCTCGGCTTCAGGGTGAAGGCAGGCGCGCCGCCTTTGGCAGCAGCAGCGCCGGGTGGAGCGACGAGCAGCGGCAGGTTCTTGCTGCCCTCTTCGGCAAAGAGCTCGTCGACCGCATCGGCATGAGCTCTGGAGAAATCGACCAAGTGCTTCGCAAGGAGCTCCTGGAAAATCTCAACACCGAAAGCGCCAGCGGCCTCGTCAGCAAATCGCGCCTCATCGAACTGGCCGCTCCCGGCGAAAGCAGCCTCTTCAGCGGCATCTTCGGCAAGCTCGCCGAGACTGCGTGGGGCTCCGAAGTCAGCAGTTGGTTCAGCGCCCTCGGCGCGAGCTGGAGCGCCCAGCCATTCAGCCAGGAAAAGCCGCGCGAATTCTTCATGCACGTCAACGCCGAAGTCATCTTCTACGGCGGCACGCACCCCGACGCGCAAGTTTGGATCGACGGCAAAAAAATCGCGCTCAGCCCCGACGGCTCGTTCCGTTACCACTTCAAATTCCCCGACGGCGATTATCAAATCCCGATCGTTGCGAAATCGCCCGACGGCGTCGAGGAACGCTCCGCGTCGCTCGGCTTTCAACGCGCCACGGCGCGCAAAGGCGAAGTCGGCCACACCGAGCAGCCCGCGCACCTCGGGCACCCGATGGGGCAAAAGTAGGCCTCCTTTTCGCTTCGTATCAGGCCAAAGGCGGGAAGAGCCCGGAGGCCGGCAAAAAGAGCAGCATCGGCCGCGCAACGACGAGGTCGGACCTCAATTTACACTAGTGAGCTCGCGAAAATCGGAGGATTTTTGCCACCAAGCCTGGGATTTTCGCCGTCCAACGTGGGATTTTTGTCGCCAATCCTAGGATTCTCGGCTCCAAGCGTAGGATTTTCGCCTCCAATCCTAGGATTTTTCCAATCCATCCTAGGATTTTTGTCGCCAATCCTAGGATTTTTCCAATCCAGCGTAGGATTATTGACGCCAGTCCTGGGATTTTGCCATCTGCGCGGGAGTTTTTACTGTTCCAGCGGAACGCACGCGCGCTAAAACTAGGCGCTAGACAAAGAAATCAACATTCAGAATCACTGAACTGCAGCCATGACCAGTGCCACCCAACGAAAAATTCTTCGCGTCGTTCACCTTGTCCTAAGCATCCCAGCGCTCGGCTATATTTACGGCAAGCCTGCGGAGATGGCGCAATACGCGGACGCGGTGCGCTTCGTTTTCGTGCCGATCATCATTCTTTCCGGCTTTTGGATGTATGCCGGCATCGTCTTCGCCCTGCTGGGCGTGGCGCTGTGGCTCGGTGGTTATTACTTTTTCGGCGTGGGCACGGCGATTCTTTGCCAGGTGGCGCTCTTCATCGCCCGGCAGATTTGGCTCGCGGTCCGTGCGCGCCGCGCGACGTGATTTTTTCCAAGGCCCTCGCGGGAAATTTCGATTCACACCATCGCGTCGGCGCAGGCATAGTCGGCGCGTGCTGAATTACATCTGGCTCGGATTCATGCTCGCTGCCGTGCTGATCGGCGGCTTCACCGGCCGGATGAAGGAGCTCACGGATGCGACTTTTGATTCGTCGAAAACGGCGGTCACTCTCGCGATCGGGCTCGTCGGCATGATGGCGCTCTGGCTTGGAATCATGCGGCTCGCGGAGCGATCGGGGCTCATCAGGATCATCGCGGCGGCGCTGCGTCCGCTGACGCGATTGCTCTTTCCCGATGTGCCCCCGGAGCACCCGGCGAACGGCGCGATCGTGATGACGATTGCGGCGAATATGCTCGGTCTCTCAAATGCTGCGACGCCACTCGGCCTGCGCGCGATGGGCTATCTCGAGGCGCTCAACCCGCGACCCGGCACGGCGACGAACGCGATGTGCACCTTCCTCGCGATCAGCACCAGCTCGGTGCAATTAATCCCGGCGACCGCGGTGGCCATTCTCGCTTCGGCAGGTTCGGCTAATCCGACGGCGATCATCGGCACGGCGCTGATCGCGACGAGCTGCGCCGCACTTGCGGGCGTGGTCTCGGTGAAATGGCTGGAAAAATTACCGATGTTTCGTCTGTCAAACATTCCGGAGACAGACGCCAACGTCCGCGAAAAAGTTCTTTCGGATCAAAGTGCGTTCACCGAGCCAGAGCCGATGGAAGTAGTCGCGCCGTTGACGAACGCCGGCAAAGTCGCGCTGCTTTTTTTTCTCGCGATTTTCGCGACTTGGTTCGCGCTCGATGCCTTTTTTCCCGGTGCATGGGGACGCCCGGTTCAGCCTGGCGCGGCGGATCAAAGTGCATTCGGCCGCGTGGTCGGCACGGTGTCGCTGATGGCGATTCCGTTTTTGCTCACGTTCTTTCCGCTCTACGCCGCGCTGCGGCGCGTCAAAGTTTATGAAGAATTCACGAGCGGCGCGAAGGAAGGTTTTGAAGTTGCCGTGCGAATCATTCCATTCCTCGTCGCAATCCTCGTCGCCGTCGGGATGTTTCGCGCGGCGGGCGGGATTGACCTCGTCGCGCGCGCGCTTTCGCCCGTGCTCGGCCTTGTCGCGTTTCCGACCGATCTGCTGCCGATCGTGCTGGTGCGGCCATTGAGCGGGAGCGCGACGACTGGATTGTTTGCGGAGCTGGTGAAGGCGCATGGGCCGGACAGCCTCATCGCACGCACCGCGGGGACGATTCTCGGAAGCACCGAAACAACGTTTTATGTGCTCGCCGTTTACTTCGGCTCCGTCGCGATCCGTCGGACACGGCACGCGGTTTTGGCGGGGCTGACGGCGGACTTTACCGGCGTGGTTGTGTCGCTGATCGTCTGCCGATGGATGTTTAAATAAGCGGCGACGGCTCGAAGCTACTGCTTTTCGATCCAATCGAGCACCGCATCGACCTGCGCGCGGCCTTGCCGCAGGAAGAAGTTTGACGCGCGTCCGAAACTTTTCATGCCGAGCGTGAAGTAACCCGGCTCGGGATGCAGGAGAGTTTCCGCGCCGCAGCGGCCGGTTTCAAAGCAATCGTCGGTGCTGTTCGTCTCCATCACCGCCGCCAACCGATTCGCACCCTCCGTCGCGTATGATGTGTGCGTTTGCAACTCGCGCGTCATATCGAGTTCGGGACGAAAACCGACGGCAGCGATGATCCGATCAACGACGATCTTTGCCGGCCCGCCAAAAGCACGGAGCGTCACCGTTAATCCCTCCTCGCCCGGATGCAGCGCAAGCACCGTGCTCTCGCGGCGAAAATCAATGCCGTCCGAATCGACGAGGTCATTCACGAGCGCGGCCAGCTGATCGCGCTCGGGCAGGGGATCATCTTCCACGCGCGGGCACGGCGGAATGACGTCGCGGCGCGCAGCCCAAATAATCTTCGTTTCGGGAGCGGTTTTGCGCAGCTCCGCAAGGTCGCGCACGGCGGTCGCGGCGGAATAGCCCGAGCCGACAACGAGCACGCGTCGGTTTTCATAGAGCCGCCGTTGACGCCCGAGCAGATCGACCGGCCCGTAGGAAATGAAGGACTTCGCCGCGCTCTCGCCGACCGCCGGAATGCCGCCATCGCCGAGCGGATTCGGTGTTTGAAAAGTTCCGGTGCAGTCAAAAACGATCTCCGCGTCCTCGGCCCATTCGCGTGCGCCGCGGCGCAGCAGCAGGCGAAAACCGCTCTCCATGCGCGACGGCTCGCCGACTTGATCCTTTTTCAAAATCTCGCCTCGGCCTACGGCGACGACTTCGACATTCGTGTGAAGGATTTCCTCGCCGAGGCTCTCAGCCAGCGGCGCGAGATATTGCGCGACAAATTCGGTGCCGGTCAAAAGTTCGTCGGGGTCCGGCAACGGCTGTTGTCGCTTTTTTAAACGTTCGATGCCGCGCAGCGAGACGTTCATGCCGAAAGGCGAAAACATCCGCACGTGTCCCCAGCGGCGCACCGATTCGCCAGGCTCGCCAAGCTCGAAAACATTGACGCGATGTCCATAACTCATCGCGGCCACGGCGGCCTCGAGCCCGATTGGGCCAGCTCCGAGAATCGCGATGCGCTGCCGAATTTTCATGATTGAATTTGGTTCACCTTTCTTTTTTCATTCGGACTCGCATTTCATCTTGCGCGTCGTTCGGAGAAGGTTGGAGCGGCGGGCGCCGATCGCAATGTTTCACAATTGAGAGAGCGAAGAGCATGCCGGATACGAAAATTTCTGCGAAGTGCGATTGACAGTGATTATAAAAACCGTAATTATCAAACAAATCAAGCGCCGCCTCGGCGTGCAGCGCATCAGCGGAAAAACTTCATCATGAATCAAAAGTATAAGGCTGTTTGCTGGCTCTGCCTGACGATTTTGATCACGGCCGGTTTGAAATATGTGCCGACGTATCTCGTGCAGGAGCGCGCGCTGGACCAGCAGGATCGGGTCATTGATCTAAAGGAGCGCGCTTATCTCCAGGCCACCGGCACAGCGCCGACGATCTCGATTCCCGCACCAGTCAAAGCTGCTGCACCTTCACAGCTTCTCTAAATTTCCGCGGCAACTCTGTCGCTTCGGATCAAAATTCCGACTCGCCGTCGTCGGAACTAAGGCCGTTTTCGCGCATCGCTTCGCGGATCTGCTCCAGCAACCGCAGCTTCGTCCCGGGATGCGGCGCGTGCGGACGCAGGCTTAACGCGAAAATCGCGTTGAGTTTGCGACATTCGTTGATGAACTCCTCGGCCGGGTCGCCGAATTCCCGACGCGCATCCACAAACTCGTCCATCTCCTCCGCCTCGAGCGCGCCGACGACATACAGGCGCGCTTTGTTTTCAAACTCATCAAAATTCATTTTCGAGACCTTTGAGAGCTTCGGAGATTTTTTTAAGTCCAAGTTCGAGACGGGTTTTAATGGTTCCCAAAGGAATATTCGTATGTGCGGCGATTTCGCGCTGACTCATTCCCTTAAAATATGAAAGCTCGATCGCCTGCATCTGCAGCGGCGGCAGCGCGCTCATGACTTTGTAGAGCAAATGCCGCGTGTCCGAGCTCTCGATATCACCGTCAGAAGTATTGTGCACCCACGCCTCCGGTTGCTGCTCAGGCTCCTGCTGGAGCCGTTCTTCGGCCCGCGCGTAAGCCTGGCGTTTGCGCAGCCGATCGATCGAGCGACGCCGCGCGAGCGTGACGATCCAGCCAAGCGGCTTTCCTTTTTTCGCGGAAAAGTTCTGCGCGTGATTCCAGATCTCCATGAAAATTTCCTGCAGCAAATCATCCGCCTCCGACTCGTTGTGAATGATCCGCATGATCAGCGCTTTCAAAATTCCGCTGTAGCGATCGTAGAGCGATGTCAGCGCCTCCGCTCGCCGCTGCTGGATTCCAAGCATCAAATCCTCGTCGCTTGCCTCACCGGGCTTCAAATCAGGATGCGTCATTTTTTTCAGTCGGGAAAAAGGTTTAGTGGTTGCGGGAGCATTCGTTTAATGAAAAAAGTCCCGCTTCTCAATCACGACAGCCATGTTGAACAAAAAATTTCCGCGCCTTCTTCCTGAGCCGATTCGCAAAAACATGCGCGTTGACGCGCTCATCGACACTGCTTTTAAAGCCTACAACGGCGGGCGTCTCGCGGAAGCGTGCCGGCTTTTCACGCAAAAAATGCTCCCGCGCAACGGTGCCGTCGGCCTCTCCATCACCGGCGCGCTCACGCCCGCGGGGCTCGGCAAGGCCGCGATCATCCCGCTGATGAAAGCCGGCTTCGTCGATTGGATCGTCTCGACCGGCGCGAACCTTTACCACGATCTCCACTTCGGCCTCGGCATGGAGTTATACGCAGGCTCACCTTTTTTAAACGATGTGGAACTGCGCCACGACGGCGTCATCCGCATCTACGACGTGCTTTTCAGCTACGACGTGCTGCTCGATACCGATGCATTTGTGCGACAGGTCATCCAGGAACCGGAGTTCAAAAAAACGATGGCGACCGACGAGTTTCATCATCGCCTCGGGCGTTACGTTTATGAGCGCGAGCGCAAACTTGGCTTGAAAGAAACCAGCGTCCTCAGCGCCGCGTATCAGTTTGGAGTTCCGATATTTACTAGCTCGCCGGGCGATTCCTCCATCGGCATGAATGTCGCCGCGATGGCTTTGCGCGGAAGCGGCCTTCAATTCGATGTGAATCGCGATGTTAATCAAACGGCAGCGATTGTTTATGATGCGAAATCGCGCGGCCTCACCAGCAGCGTTTTCATCTTGGGCGGCGGCTCGCCGAAAAATTTCATCCTGCAAACCGAGCCGCAAATCCAGGAAGTGATGGGTATCGAAGAGCGCGGGCACGATTACTTTTTGCAATGCACGGACGCGCGTCCGGACACTGGCGGTCTCAGCGGCGCGACGCCCGCCGAAGCGGTGAGCTGGGGCAAAATTGATCCCGATACGCTCCCGGACTGTGTCGTCTGCTATCTCGACAGCACGGTGGCGCTGCCGCTCATCACCGCTTACGCGCTCAGCAAAGTCGCCCCGCGTTCGCGCAAAAAACTCTACGATTCCCGCGATGCAATCTACGAAAAACTTTGCACGCAATACTTCAAGCATGGCCGCGTCGAAAAAATCGAGCACCGCACCGACGTCAAACAACCGAGAGCAAAGCGCAACTCCACCGGCCGCGCGGTTCTCACTCAGCGCGCCGCGAAGTAATTCTCAGCACCAACTTTTTCCCAATCGCTTCCTTTTTCCAAAAAGCAGCACTCCGCCGCCGAGAAACAAACTCCAAACGCCCGGTTCCGGCACGACGCTGTAAACAGTGGTGTCGTAGTTGAAATCGGTCACGCCGACGACGATTTGCGTGCCGTCAGTGGCGACGCCGCTGAGGTATCCGCCGCTATCGATACTGCCGATCTGCTGCCCGGCGCCGGTGGTGAGATTGTAGAGGCTGATCGTGTTGCCGGCGGTCTCGGCTTGCAGGAGGGTGTTCGCCGTCCTTGAGAGCAAAAAACGAGTTGCTCGCGTCGGTGATGAACGGCGTATAGTTTTGCAGACTCAATTGCGTTTGCGTGGCGACTGCGCTGGCGAGCTCGGCTGCGGGAATGCGGTAGATGCCGATTTTGTTCGCAGGGAGGCTGCCGAAGGAGGTCGAGCCGTAGAGAAGATTGCCTGCGGCGTCAAACGCGATGGGGCCGGAGGCGTCGCCGCCGGTGTCGAGCACTGCCGTGGCCACGCCGCCAGAGAGCTTGAAGATCTGCGCGTCGCCCGTGAAGGTGCTGGAATTGTAGTTCGGGTTGGCGGAGAGATAAACGCCGGATGCGGTAGCTGCGAGCGAGTAGTTGTTAGCGACCGAGGCGACTGGAGTGACGCTCTTAGTCTGCATGTCGTAAGCCTTGATGGCGTCGTTGGCGCCGTAATAAACCGTCTGCCCGACCGGCACGACGAAAGCTCCGTAGTTGACAGTGCCGTCGCCAGTTACCGTCGAAGGGCTTTGCGTGGCGGCGCTGAATTCCCGGATAACGGTCTGGACGCTGCCGTTGAAGCTGTTCGTTTCAATGTAGTAAATGTTGCCGGACGGGTCAGCGTTGAGCGCAGAGAGTCCGAGGACGTAGGATCCGTTGCCGTTGACGGTAAACAACGGCGTAGCCGAATAGCCGTTGGCGAGGGTCAGTGTTTGCGCGAGGGCGCAGTGGAGCGCTGCAAGGCCGAGGCCGAGCGCGAGGAGTATCTTTTTCATTTTTCCAGTCTCTATGTTTGGAGAGACCAGAACGCGGGCGCGCAGAAGGCGATTGCCCGCGCTTTGCTGATCCCTCATTGCTTCTTTTTGCGAAGAAGGTGCGCCGGCCCGCACACGCGGCGGCGCGAATGAGAGTGGGCTGGGCAAATGTTCTGACTCCTGGCTTGCGGCGAACTTTTTCTGAAAAAGCTCGCGCACCTTTTTCCCGCCTTCACCACGTTTGTTTGGACAAACGCAATTGGCCTTTGGGAAATCGTATCCAGTCACAGCAGCGCAACTGCTCCCGATTCTCACGGGATTTCTTGCTTCAGCTCACTAATTCTTGAAATCGCAAAGAACTGCGGCCGTCTTAATCGCGCCAAATTTGCGGTGCAAGAATTTTTTTCCGCGCGCTCTACGCGAGCTGGCTTTGCACGAAATCGTGGTAGATGAGCGTGTCGTTATTTTTCGCCTCGAGCACATCGTGCACGACGTGCCCAAGGTCGGTGATTTCATACGGCTTCGCGATGCAGGCGCAGAAGCCATATTCCTTGTAGCGGCTCATGACCGGATCAGTCGCGTAGCCGCTGGAGACGATTGCTTTCACGGTTGGATCGATCTCGATCAATTTTTTCACCGCTTCCGCGCCGCCCATGCCGCCGGGAATGGTGAGGTCACTGATGACGGCGTCAAATTTTTCGCCACGTTCCTGCGATTCCTTGTAAAGGCGGATGGCCGTCAGCGCGTCGTTCGCCGAAGTGACCTGATAGCCGAGCGGCGTGAGCGCGCTGGTGACGATGTCGCAGATCGCCTCCTCATCATCGAGGACAAGGAGCCTGCCTTTGCCCATCATCGGCTCAGCCTTTTGTGGTTTGGAGAACGAAATTTCCTTGTCCGTCGCCGGCAGATAAATCGCGAATGTCGAGCCGACGCCGACCTTGGACTCGACCGTGATCTGCCCCTCATGATTTTTTACGATCGAATATGAAGTCGCGAGTCCGAGGCCGCTTCCTTTTGGCTTCGTGGTAAAATACGGATCAAAAATCTTTTTGAGATATTCCTCGGGAATGCCGATGCCTTCATCGGCAATCGTGATTTTCACATACTTGCCGGGGCGCAGCGGCGAGAGTGCGGCAGTCTCCTCGAGTAGTTGGAAATTTTCGCAATGGACGCGCAACGTGCCGCCGGCCGGCATCGCTTGTTCCGCGTTGATCGTCAAATTATTGACGACCTGGCTGATCTGCCCGGCATCAATTTCGACCGGCCAAAGATTGTCGGGCAGCGTGAAATCGTGACGGATATTGCTGCCGCGCAGCGAAAACGAAACCGTGTCGTCGATGAGCTGACCGATGGACGCCGTCTTCTTGATCGGCGCGCCACCCTTTGCAAACGTGAGCAATTGCTGTGCAAGTTCCTGCGCGCGCAACGAAGCTTTTTTCGCGGTGGTGAGACGATCGTGCGTTTCCTCGCCCGCCGGAATGTGGATGAGGCAGAGTGAAAGATTGCCGATAATCGCCGTTAATAGGTTGTTAAAATCGTGTGCGATGCCGCCGGCGGCGACGCCAAGCGACTCGAGCTTCTCCGCCTTGCGCCGCTCGGATTCGAGATGCTCTTTTTCGGTGATGTCGCGGAAGACTAGCACGACGCCGAGCTTGGAATTTTTCCGATC
Organism: uncultured Verrucomicrobiae bacterium; assembly: GCA_963836755.1. Classification (GTDB taxonomy): domain Bacteria; phylum Verrucomicrobiota; class Verrucomicrobiia; order Chthoniobacterales; family Chthoniobacteraceae; genus JAJPJG01. Next base: position 1,595,922 of record CAWIKF010000002.1, read on the forward strand.
GCGAATGGGCGATGCGCTGATCTCGACGAGCCGCTCGGTTCCGTCGCGCGAGACAATGATTCCGTGCGACGCGGAGCCGACGACCGAGCCGGTCTCGATGATCCGCTCGACCACAGCTTGCGACGGCTTGCGCGTCCGTTCGTTGAGGATGTGAAAAATTTCCACGAGCGGGCGCCCGATGACCGACTCTTGCTTACAGCCGGTGAGGCGCTCGGCGACGTTGTTGATCATCACGGCATTGCCCTCGACATCGGTCGCGATGAAACCGTCCCCGATCGATCGCAGCGTGACCGCGAGCCGCTCTTTTTCCGCGTTCAAATCTTCCTCGAAACGTTTCCGCTCAATCTCGGCGGCGGCGCGCGCAGCGAAAATCTGCAGCGTGGATTCCGCGATCTGCATGTTCTCCATTGGCTTCGTGTCGATGACGCCCATCAGCCCGACCGTCTTGCCCTTGTGATCGACGAGCGGCATCGCGATGAAGCTTGCTGCGTCGAGTTCCTTGAGGACGTCGTCTTTTGGAAATGCCTCGCGCACGTCGCGCGGGTAAGCGCGAAAACCTTTTTTGAGCGCCTCGTCGCACGCGGTGTTTGCGAGTTTGTAATTCGTCTTGCTCCGGATCGTGCCGTGCTCGGCGATGACCAGCGTGCACGCGTTGTCGTCGCTGCTTTTGTTGATCGTCTCAACCACGAATGCGAAGTCGCTCTGCAGTGCCTTCGACAATTGTTTGACAAGTGAGCGGACGAACTCCTCACCGGTCGACGAGGAAACGCCGAGGCCGATGTGCTTGAGCGTTTCCTCCGAACGCTTCCGCTCAGTCACATCGCGGATGAGCGCGACAAAATTCCGCTTCGTATCCACCTTCATTTCGCTCAGCGAAATTTCGATCGGGAACGGATAGTAACCCTGGCGATGGCCCATCGCCATCATCGTGCCGCGTCCGAGTTGCGCCATGTCGTGCAGAAAAAGTCGCTGCGGGATGATCCTCGAAATGGTCTGGCCGACCATCTCTTTGGCGACGTAGCCGAACATTCTTTCCGCCGCCGGATTCATCGATTTTACGAGGCCTTGCTCGTTCATCGTGATCACGCCGTCGAGCGTCGTCTCGATGATGGACCGCGTTTGCGCCTCAGCGCTTTCAATCTTTTTCAAATGCCGCGCGTAGGCGATGAAACTATACCAACTCGATGCGATCAAAACTCCAATCGCCAAAAGGCAAACGACCGCGAAGCCGCATGTCTTAAGGGCTCGCGCTAGCTCAGCGTGCGTCTCTGTCTTTTCATAAATAGACATTTCATCGCGCTCAAACTCGTTCACGAGGGTCCGGATGCCGTCCATGATTTGCTTGCCGTTGTCATGCGTGACGAGGGCGGTGACATTGCGCTTTGACTGCTTCGCGGTCATCGCCGGCAGAGCCGCGTCGCGCTGCCACGAATCAAGGTCAGTGCGGATCTTTGAAAGTTTTGCCAGCGCGGCAGGCGATTCGCTCAGCAGCACCGTGAGGTGTCCGTGATACGCGTAAAAGTCGGCGGACGCGCGCTTGTAAATATCGAGACAACTTTGATCGCCGGTGAGGAGATAATCCCATTCAGCCTTTTCCATTTCGGAGACGACGCTTTCGAGTTTCGGCGCATAAACGAGCACCTGGAATCCTCTGTCCGCGCTGGTTTGTTCTCTATTGGGGCTGTTCAGCGTGTTCTGCGCGATGCGCTCGATCGTTTCCAATGTGCTCCTCGAAAGGTCGAGGAGTGAACGGCCGCGCCCGTTGGCCGGCTCCGCCACGAAGCTCACCGGATCCTGGCGGCGCTTTTCGACAGCCGGAGTCGCAACGGTCTTCGTCCACTTGTCGATCGTTCGTTTTACCTCCAGCACGCGTTCACGCTGCGCGGCGTCATCAATGAAAACTCGCGCGAGCTCGTCGAGCCGCGTCCGGATCAGAGCGGATCTGCGGTCAAAAGTTTCGAGATACGAAGGCTGACCCGTGAGCAGAAACGCGCGGTTGTTGGTTTCGAGATTTGCGACGTCGTTCTCGATTTTGTTGGTGTCGCGCAGGATGCCAAGCGTCCGCGCGCGCTCGAGTTCCACATTGTGATCGCGCACAGCGACGGCGAGGAAAGTGGCGGCGAGCATCGTGATGGCGAAGACGCCAACGAGCGAGGAGCCGAGCAACTTTGCGTAGAAACAATCTTCCGCCATCACGAGGGAGCGGAATTTTTTGAGGACAGCGATCTTATCGGAAAAGCCCATGGTTGCAGCTTTCCTAAGCTAATCCCGTGCCCGGGCGCTGCGCCGTTTTCGCCCCTTTAACGGACTGCAGATTTAGTATTTCAGGAACGACCGCACCGCGACTGATTCTAGGTTTTTGCGCCCGTGCAAAAACTCGAGCTCGATCAAGAATTGCGCCTCGAGCAGCTCGCCGCCCATTTTCTTGATCAATTTCACTGCGGCCGCCGAAGTGCCGCCGGTCGCGAGCAAATCGTCGATGAGCACGACTTTCTCGCCGGGCGTGATGGCGTCAATGTGCATCTCGACGCACGATTCGCCGTATTCCAGCGTGTAGCTCGCCGCCTCGGTTCGGAACGGGAGCTTCCCTTTTTTCCGCACCGGCACGAAGCCTGCGCCGAGCTCATACGCGACCGCGGCGCCAAACAAAAATCCGCGAGCGTCAATGCCGACAATCTTGTCGATTTGTTTCTCGGCGCAAGCATCAACGAAAACCTCGATCGCATTCTTGAAAAGTTTTCCGCTCGCGAGAATCGGCGTGATGTCCTTGAACAAAACTCCCTGCTTCGGGAAATCGGGGACGTCGCGCACGGCTCGCGAAAGCTCGGAGATGCGGTCGTGATTCATGCGCGGCGGTTGTGGCAGAAAGCGCGGCGCGGCGCAAGTGCGCGAGAATTTCCGCGGGCTCATCGGCTGCCGTCTTGCGTCGCGCGAAGTGGCGTGTCAAAAGCTGCGCATGTCTCCTGCCGTTTCGACGCGAAAATTTACGCCGCTCGACGAGCTCGTTCACGAGCAGATCGATGAGGAGGATTACAAGCACAAGCTCAAGCAGGAGCAGATCAAGCTGCTGGAACTCCAGCGCAGCCTGGAGCAGACGGAACGCTCGCTCGTCATCGTGCTCGAGGGTCCGGACGCGGCGGGGAAGGGCGGCGCGATCAAGCGCGTGGTCGAGCGGCTCGATCCGCGCGTCGTGCGAGTTTATTCCATCATCAAGCCGACCGAGGAAGAGTTTCGTCATCATTATATGTGGCGCTTCTGGACAAAGTTGCCGGGCGATGGTGACGTCGCGATTTTCGACCGCTCGTGGTATGGCCGCGTGCTCGTGGAGCGCGTCGAGGGATTCGCGACCGAGGACGAATGGCGGCGCGCGTATCGCGAGATTAACGAGTTTGAAAAAACGCTGACCGACGCCGGAACGGTGATCGTGAAATTCTATCTCCACATCACGAAAGACGAGCAGCTCGAGCGTTTCAAAAAGCGGGAGTCCGATCCGCTCAAGCATTGGAAAATCAGCGACGAAGATTGGCGCAATCGCAAAAAGTGGGACGAGCACAATCTGGCCGCGCAGGAAATGTTCGCGCGCACTTCGATGCCAAACGCGCGCTGGCATGTCTTCGGCGCAAATTACAAAAGGTGGGCGCGATTGAAAGTCGTGAAGACAGTGGTCAAGGCGCTGGAAAAAGCGGGGCTGCCGTGATCCGAATCGCGGCGCGGATTTTTCTCGGCATCGCGCTGTTGATCGGCTGCGCGGGTTGCGATGAAGTGTTTCAAAATAAAGCTTCGCGCAGCGTTGAGCACGCGGAGGACAAGGAAAAAGCCGGCGATTACCAGGCGGCGATCGAGCTTTATGAAGCCTCGCTCGACGGCACGCCGAAATGCGCGGACGTCCATTACCGCCTCGCGATGATCTACGATGAAAAACTCGGAAATCCGCTTTCGGCGTCGCATCACTTTCAGCGATATCTGGAACTTTCGCCCCATGGCACGCACGCGAAAGACGCGCACGCTTCCATCAAACAGGACGAGCAAAAAATCATCGCTGCGCTGAGCAAAGGCGCGCTGATGACGCAGAACGACGCGGCGATTTTAAAAAACGAAAACCTGCGCCTGAACCAGCAATTGATGGAGCTGCGCGCTCGGCCGGCGGCGGTCGCAGTAGGAGCCAGTCCCGCGCGAAGGCCGATTCCAGCTGGCGCGCGGACCTACATCGTCGAGCCGCACGACACGCTGGCATCGATCTCGCGAAAATATTTCAAGACGTCCGCGCACTGGAAGGCGATCCAGGACGCAAATTTTCAGACGCTCGGCGGCACCGTGAAATTAAAGCCGGGGATGAAACTCATCATTCCCGACCGATGATCACGCGTTGACAGCGTCGATCAGAAGCCGGAGCCGGCCAAAGTTTGACTGGCGCGGTGTGAGGATGAGGCGCGGCAGATCTGCCAGCTCGGGCTCGTTCTTTTCCTGCGGCAACGCGCTGCCTTGCGTGATTTTGCCCGACAACAAGATGTCGCCAAAGCGTTCATTCAACACAGCGATAGCATCTGCACCCAGTTGCTCGTGCATGCGGATGACCATTTTTTTCCCGACCCAGCGATAGGAGACAAAGTTTTTGTAGAAGTGCAAAATTTCCGCGACTGCCTCGTCGACGTTCTCGCACAATTTGAAGAGCGAAAAGTCATCCTCGCCGACGAGCCCGAGCTTCAGCAAATGCCCGCGCAGGAAATCCATCCACGTCTGCCAATACGTGCCGCTCGGATGATCGACGAAGACCAGCGGGATGATCCGGCCTTTGCCCGTCTGCATCAGCGTGAGCACCTCGAACCCTTCATCGAGCGTGCCGAAGCCGCCCGGCAGCAGCGCCACCGCGTGCGTTTCCTTCACGAAATTGAGCTTGCGCGTGAAGAAATAATTAAAGTTCACGAGCTTCGTGTCGCCGTGAATCGTCTCATTCGCACGCTGCTCGAATGGCAAGCGGATGTTTAAACCAAAGCTGTGTTCACGGCCCGCCCCGCGCTGCGCCGCGCCCATGATTCCTTCGCCGCCTCCGGTGATGATCATGTATTCGTGCTCGCGCATTTTCCGCGCGAATTCTTCCGCGGCCTGGAATGAAGGCTCGGTCGGCTGGATTCGCGCGGAGCCGAAGACGACGACCTTTTTGATGTGCGTGTAAGGCGCAAAAACGCGCGCGGCGTAGCGAAGCTCTTTTAACGAACGGTTGAACAACTTCAAGTCCGCCACTGCCAGTCCGTCACGTCCCATTTTTAACGCGGTCACGACCATTTCCTCGATCAGCTCGCATGATTTTCCGCAGCCGTAATCACTCACGAGTTGCTTGATGCGCCCGTCGATTTCCTCGCTTCCGCTCGTCGGTTGCGGCTGTGCGGGGAGCGCTGTGATTTCACCACCAGTAAAGTCGGGCATGATTCGGCCACAATGCCGGAGGAACGCGCGCCGATGAAATCAAAATCGCGCAAGGCAGCTTGCTTTTAAGACAGCCATCGGTGTGGAGAATCCCGAGTGATCAGTGTCTATACAAATGTTTTCCTCTTAACGCTGGCACGCGCGATGCTTCTCTCACAACCCCGATGATTCGAGCGAATTGCCGGGACCGATTTACTGCGGACGATTTTCGCTTCATCGTCCAGACCCTCGGCAAGTCCCGCCAATCGGCAGTTTCCCTCACAGATTTGCTCGGCGACGAGGAGACGCGCGACTCGATTCTCGACCATGAATTGCTGGTGCACGCGATCCTTTCGCACGATGCGCACTTGTCCATTTCGCCACAGTTTTACTTCTACATTTTGACCAGACATGTCTTGAAAGACGCAGGTCTGCGCGACCGGCGAATCAGCGATTATCTTGCGTCATTGCTGGAAACTTTTTCTCGCACTGCCAGGTTGAAATCGCCGGCCGGTTCGGGTGAAAACCCGCTTCAATACTTATCCGACATGCTGCTCGCATTGCGCGACGCATCGCCTGTGCAGACGTTTTTGATCCGCGCACATGTGGGAAATTACTCGCTGTTTCTAAGCGGAATTTTTCCGGAAAATGTTCAGCGCCGCTGCGATCGCGGTGCGCCCGATTTTTCTTATTACGAGGAAGTCGGGCGGATGAACTTTAAAGTTGTCGCCAATCATGCGGTCGCGCGCTCCGCGGATTTGAGCGACATTTACAACGCGCTGGCAGCGCAATTTCACGACATCCGGCTCGCGCTCAATCGGCTCGCGGATACGCTCATGAACATTGATGACGCCGCGCACATCCCGCTCCTCGGATGAAGTGCGCCACGCTTTTCCGCGAGATTCAGGATTTGTTTGAGCGCACGTATGCGCGCGTCGGAATCAATCTTGAGGATTGCCTCATCGACCGGCAGCGCTGCGGCCAGCTGAGCCGGCTTGCGGGCGCATCGGCGCGGGAGCTGAGCGGACTCGCGCGCACATTTTTGCGCCGCTCGGGCGACCAGCTTTACATCGGGATTTATTATTCGCGCTGGCTGATCGAGAAGTTGGAAAACAACGATCCCCGTCACGGTATCACGGGCGAAAACATCCGTTCGCTGATCGTTTTCGTGGAGGAGATTAACCATGCGTTGCACGCCGCGCTCAAATTTCAAAACGGACAACGCGAAGTCCTCGACGAAGATTTTGCACGCAACCTTGAGTTTCAGGCGCAGGTCGACACGTATCTCGTGCTGCTGCTTTTCGTGGCGTTCTTTCGCAAGACGCAAAAAATTTCGCATGCGGATCGGCGCTGGCTGCGGTTCCACATGTTTTCCGCGCAAACGCGAAACGCGTATACCGATCCAAATTTGCGCGGCCGATACATGGAAACGGCGGCGCTTGCAGAGAGTTATACAAGATATCTCGACGCGTTGAATGCTGTGCGGCGTGTTGAGGAAATCCGAATTTTTCACGCGCTCGATTACGGCGAGAAAAAAAAGCGCATTTTGGAACTGAAAAATCGCGAAATTTCGTAACGCGGATTGCCAAGCGCCGCGTGCCGCGCTTTAACTTGCGCATGCTTCACCTCACGATCCTCGGCTCCGGCAGCGCCGGCAATTGCGCCGTGGTCGAGAGCGGCCAATGCACGCTGCTCATCGATGGTGGACTGAGCGCGCGGCAGATCGTGACGCGGCTGGAAAGTGTGGGGATTAATCCGCTCGAGCTGGATGGAATTTTGCTCACACATGAGCACATCGATCACGTGGGCGGGCTTGATGTTTTGTGCAAAAAGTTTTGCGTGCCGATTTATTGCAACGCGCTTACGGCGGAAGCGCTGCGGCGCAGCGAGGCGGCGTGCCGAAAAAACTTTCGCCTCTTCCAGACCGGCGGCGAATTCACCGTGAAGGACATCACGGTGCAGACTTTCCCGATTCCGCACGATGCAGTCGATCCGGTCGGGTTTGTTTTACATCAGGATTCGTCGGCACTCGGCTTTTGCACCGACCTTGGGTTCGCCACGAAGCTTGTGTTTGAGCGGCTTCGCGCGGTGCAGACGCTGGTGATCGAGACAAATCACGACGAAAAAATGTTGCAGGCGGACACGCGCCGACCCTGGCCCGTGAAGCAACGGATCATGTCGCGGCACGGACATCTGTCGAATGCAGCTGCTGCGGAAGTGCTCGTGCAATTACTCGAGGGCGGCCTGCGCCGTGCGGTGCTTGGGCACTTGAGCCGCGATTGCAACCGACCGGAGCTGGCGCTCGATGCGGTGCGAGGGCGCTTTGCGGAAGCGGGTGCCGATGTGGAGGTTTTCTGCGCATCGCAGGCAGAAAAGAGTGCGCGCTTTTCGATAACGGCTGTTTAACCTTCCGTTTGCTGCTCTTCCTCTGCCGCCGGCAAAGCCGGTATCTCGCCTGCGGTCATCGCGGCGCGGTGGATTTCCTGCAACCGGTGCTGCGCGTTCGCGGAATATTTCGTGTCCGGAAGGGTTTCGATGATTTGCGAAAGGAGCGCGCAGGCGCGGTCGGAATCGCCGCGGAAATTCCAGTAAACGTCGACGAGGCGATTCGCGAGAAAAGTCCCTTGCTCCGGCGCCCACTCGTTTTGAAGCGCGCGTTCCAAAAGTGCCGCCGCGCTTTCTGGGTCGCCGGATTTCTCGCAATAAAGTTTCGCGGCCTCGCTCAGCGCATGCGTGTCCGACGGATCATTTTCAAAAATTTCAAGATAGCTCGCGATCGCACCTTCGTAATCGCCCTGCGCGATTTTCGCGAGCGCTTCGCTGTGCGGGTCGTGCTCGATCTGCTCATTCGGATTGAAGAAAAAATCTCCAATCCAGTCGCCAATCGCCGGCACGAGTGAGAGCGCGGTGATCATGCCGGCGATGACGGCGAGCAAAACGATGCCGATGAAAAGATAAACGACTTTTGTCTGGTCGGCGTGTTCGGCTGTTTGCATCACGCGCGTTTCGTGAAACAGGACGAAGCCAAACCAGATGAGGGCAGCAACAATGAGAGCGCGAGGGAGGATCGTCTTCATGAGTCTGAGGGGGAGCTTTGATCTAAGCAAACCGAGGATGCGACGTAAATCGATTTGCGAAGCCCTTTTCACTTGCCATCGGCGAGGCGACCGCGAAGATACCGCTGCCCCGCGGGCATAGCTTAATGGTAAAGCTCCAGCCTTCCAAGCTGGCCATGAGGGTTCGATTCCCTTTGCCCGCTCTCATTTTAGAAAAATTCCATGTCGCAAAATAATTCTCTTGCTCGTCAAAGTTTGCTCCGGTAAACGAAAACGCTTCCCGGTTTTTCCCACCTATGAAACGGCGTTTCACGGCAATCACTCTCGCGAGTCTCCTCGCAACTGGCACAGTCGGCGCGCAGGATGCAGCTCCTGCCGATAGCGGCACGAGCACGGACATCGCGCCCCCCTCAAATAACGCGCCCTCATCGTCATTCGCACCGTCGACCGGTCCGAACGAAGCATCGCCATTGCCTAGCGAAAGCGGCGCGCTCACGCCTGGGGGGAACCAAGCACTTTCTGCCGGCGTGGTCTCAGGCGCAGCTCCAGTGGCTCCGCCTTCAAGTTTCGATCTTCCTGGCGGCAATGGCTTTTTGCCGACCACGGCGACGGCGGGCCAGGGGCGATTCGCGCAGCCGAGGTTCCGTGTCACCGTCTCGCTGTCGCAGGGATACAATGACAACGTTTACGATACGCCATCGCATCCGATTGTGCCGCAGAAGAAGATTGGCAGCGCTGTCACCAATGGACGAATCGCGTTTCAGACACAGGCAATCACTCCGCGCAGTGTTTTCACTTTAGATGCAAGCGGCGGCGTCCTTTATTATTGGGATCGGCCCGGTCGTGCGACTGATTATGAAGGAGACGTCGGCCTTTCTTTCGCCCATCGCATCAATCCTCGCATGAATGTCTCCGCGCAGGGGAATGCGGTTTTTTCCAGCGAGCCCGATTTTAGCCGAATCAACACGCCATCGGGCCGATCCGTCACGGACGAATATTTCTCGGCGAATACGAAGCTCGATTTGACCTACGGTTGGACGCGGCGCTTTTCCACGGATTCGAGCTATTTTTTCAATACCACGGTGCCCATCAATCAGAACAATACGGGTCAGGTCGGCATCAACAAGTATTACGAGAACGGGCTCGGAACGGAGTTTCGCTATACCGTTTCGCCGCGCTCGACCGCGGTGCTCGATTTTCGTGAAACATTGGACACGCATCCCGATGATTCGCAGCAGGATTCCAATAGCACATTCCTGCTGGCTGGTTTCGATTATGCCGCGAGCAATCGGATTCATGCAACGCTGCGCGTGGGCGACCAAATTCGCAATTTTAGCGAGGGCGATACGGAGAACACGCCTTACGTTGAAACCACGGCATCGTATCTCTTCTCGCGGGGAAGCGTGATTTGGACGAACCGCTATGGATTCGAGGAAGCCGGCAGCGCATTTGAGAGCGCGACGCAAAGCCGCCTCACTTATCGGACAAGTCTTGGACTTACCTACGCTTTTGGAGCTCGCCTTACCTCAAATGTCGGGGTTGCGTATAACTACAACACCGTTTCAACCGTCAGTGGGCCGTCGCAACCGGACATCACCGAGCAGCAATTACAAGTGAACGCAGGCCTCACCTATGTCGTGACCAGTCATCTGGCATTTAACCTCAATTATACTTTGACGAAGCTCTTCTCGAATCAGCAGGGGCAGGATTATCTGACCAATCAGATCTTTCTCGGCGCGAGCTACTCATTTTAGTTTTTTCATTCGCCCGTTGGAACTTTCGTTCCATGAGGGCTTGCGGCTTGGTGGCAGGCGGATTACCTTGGCGGGCTGATTTGCGCTTTTCCCTCTTGCTATGGATGACTCGACTGAAATCAAACTGCACTTCCTTGACTATTGGCGCGTTCTAAGGGCGCGCGCTGGCGTCATTGCGCTCGTGTTCTTGCTGACGATGGTCACGGCGGGAATCACGACCTATTTTCTCCCCAGGCAGTATTTTTCCCAAGTCACGCTGGAGGTAAAGCCAGATGACACCGGCGTCAAGGTTTTCGGGAATGCTGATCCGAGAGGAAGCCGCGACCCACAATTCGCGCCGACTCAGTTCCAGATTTTGCGGAGCAAGGAAATTCTCTACCCTGTCATCGACACCTTGGGCCTGGATCAGAAGTGGGCTGCCGGAGGACGGCCGCTGCCCAAAGAGCAGGCCTACTTCCGTTTGATCGGGATGCTGGACATGGAGGAAATCCGCAACACGGATTTAATCACGATTGGAGTTTATTCTACCGAGCCCACCGAAGCAGCGAATATCGCGAACTCAATCGCGGTGGTTTATCAGGATAAGCGCCGCTCCGATCAAACGAAGTTGCTGACACAGGGTCTCGGGCAGGTAGAGGAGGAAGTCGCGAAGCAGCGGAAGGTCGTCGTGGAAGCTTCGGCGGCGGCAGCGAAACTTCGTATCGAGCAAAACATCATCGATCCAAATCCTGAATCGCTGGACAACTCGGACATGATCACGCGCCCGGTCGTCGCTGACGAGCAAAAGGCGGAAGACGCAAAGGCTGAGCTGGCCCGTTTGAAGGCGCAGATTGAACAGATCGACAAACTTTCATCCGAGGCGCTCATGGTCGGCCTGCACACCTTGGGAATCGATGATCCGACGATCGCGAAGACGCTGCCGATCTATCAAGATGCTGAGATTGAAAAGGCGAGGTTGCTGAATTCCGGATTGGGGCCTAATCATCCGCGAATCAAAGCCCTGCAAGCCATCGAGCAAGTGCAAGGGCGCCAGTTGAGCGAAGCTGTTGCTGCTTTAAAGCAATCCCTCCAAACCAAGGAAAGGATTCAGGAAGCTACTGTCGCAGAGTTTGATAGCAAGCTCGCCGCCAGCCGCGACCTCTATCAAAAAAGCCGCAACCAGAGCGAAGAATACATCGACGCCAAGAACAAGTATATTCAGGCGAAGCGCGTCCTAGAGTCTGCCGAGTTAAACTTGAATTCGCAGTCTATGCAAAGCCGCATCTCAATCCAGCCGGCAAAGTTGTGGGAACGCGCCGAACCGGCACTCTATCCGGCGAAGCCCAACGTCATTGCCTACTTGATGCTGGCCGCTCTCGTTGGACTTATTGTGGGTGTAGGACTCGCCTTCTTCCTCGAGTATCTCGATACCAGCGTGAAGACTCTCGACGATGTCGAAAAGTTTCTCGGCATTCCCGTGCTGGCAGTCGTCCCGAAAAAGCCGGGCCTGCTCATGCATGAGCATGATGAAAACACCGTCGACGCCGAAGCTTACGGCATGTTGCGCACCAGTATTGAGTTTAATAGGAAGAGTCCCGATTCAAACGTCATCACCATTGTGAGTGGCGGCATCGGCGAAGGAAAATCGACGACGCTCTGCAACCTTGCCTACACCTGTTCCAAAGGTGGATATCAAGTATTGATCATAGACGCTGATCTACGCCGTCCTTCACAACATAAGTTCTTTGCCGTGGATAACGATATAGGTCTCGCCGACTACCTCACGAGCAACACGCCTTGGGAACAGGTAGTTCGCACGACTGAAGTCGAGAACCTTTCGCTCATATCGAGCGGAGTTTTGTCCGGTGAAGCAGTAGGAGTGATTAACTCGCTTCGGATGGCAGACCTTATTGAAAAGACGAAACGCAACTATGACTTGGTCTTCATCGATTCACCGCCTGTGCTCGGAGTCAGTGATGGCTCGGTTTTGGTGAGCGAAGGGGACTTAACCATCATGGTAGTAGAACATAGGCGCTTCCCCCGTTCGATGCTGCAGCGCGCGAAGCAAGTAGTGCTAAGCATGGGTGGCACTCTTCTTGGCGTAGTCCTCAACAAAGTAGATACTCGTCACGACCAAGGCTACGAATACTACACAAACTATTACTATGCCTCAAAGCATCCGGACGAAAAAAAGCCGCTGGCAGCGGCGAAGTTTCGCGTGGAACCTTCCCGCCCGATGAGTTCGGGAGAACAATATTAAGCTATGAGGCGCGTCGCTTTTCTGTCCCTGATTCTGATCCTTTGCGGAGCCTACCAGTCAATGGCGCAAGCTAGATTGCGACCGGGAGACACCGTCGATTTGCGACTCGCGGGAGTGCCTGCTGATGAGACTCAGCAGTTCAGCGGATCTTATACGCTCGACCAAGCCGGCATGATCAATCTCCCTTACATAGGTCAGGTCAAAGCCGGCGGAGACCTCGTAAATCAGGTTCAAAGTAACATCGAGAATAAACTTAGGACCGAGGGAATTTACACACATCCGACCATCACGATCCAGACGCAGGCAGGTCAGCGATTTGTCAATGTCGGCGGCTCAGTGCGTTCCCCAGGAAGAATTATTTACACGCCAGATCTGACGTTAATGTCCGCCATTAATGCGGCAGGAGGCCCTGGTGATTTCGCGAAGCAAGGTGCATTTTTGACGCGCGGCGGAAAACGGGTTTACTACGATCTGAAGCAGCTCAAGAAAGATCCTTCGCAAGATCCAGCCATCCTCCCCGGCGACCAAATCGAGGTTCCGCAAAGCCTCTGGTAGCTGCCGGCCTCTTCGGTCGCGGATAAAGGTTCCATTCCGTCTCGGAATTTCTTTGAAGCGCTGCGCCGCTTCACGCACCTTTGTTTCCGCATGGACATTGAAACCATTCATCATGTCGGTTTCATAGGCGACTACACGCCGCGCCAGTGTGGCATCGCGACGTTTACCGCCGATCTTTGCGAGGCGATTGCCAGCAGCTTTCCGCATGCGACTTGTTTCGTCGGCGCGGTGAATGACCGTGAAGAAGGTTATGATTATCCAGAGCGCGTCCGCTTTGAAATCAATGAACGCGAGATCGACTCATATCGCCGCGCGGCAGATTTTTTGAACATCAACAATGTTGAGGTCGTGAGCGTGCAGCACGAGTTCGGAATTTTCGGCGGACCCGCCGGCAGCCATCTGCTGGCCTTGCTCCGAGAGTTGCACATGCCCGTTGTGACTACGCTGCACACGGTTTTGAAAGAACCAAACGACGTGCAGCGCCGCGTGATGGATCAGCTCACTCAGCTATCTGATCGCCTCGTTGTGATGGCGGAAAAGGGCGCGACTTTTTTGCGCGAGATTTACCATGTGCCTGCGGAAAAGATTGACCTCATCCCACACGGGATTCCTGACATTCCATTCATCGACCCAAGTTTTTACAAAGACCAGTTTGGCGTCGAAGGAAAGACCGTGCTGCTCACCTTCGGCCTTCTTTCGCCAAACAAAGGAATCGAATACGCGATCGAGGCGCTTCCGCGGATTCTGGAAAAAAATCCCAACGTTGTTTACATCGTCCTTGGGGCCACGCATCCAAACCTGGTCGCGCACCAGGGTGAGACGTATCGGCTGCAGCTTGAGCGACTCGCTGAGGCGCGGGGCGTGAAAAAGAACGTCATTTTTTACAATCGATTCGTGACTCTCGAGGAGTTGAAGGAGTTCATCGGCGCGACCGACATTTACATCACGCCCTATCTCAACGAGGCGCAGATCACATCCGGCACGCTGGCCTACGCGTTCGGCGCGGGAAAGGCGGTCATCTCCACGCCGTATTGGCACGCGCACGAATTGCTTGCGCACGACCGTGGGATTCTCGTTCCTTTCAAGGACGCCGACGCTATTTCAAAGGCCGTTAACGGACTCTTGGCAAATGAAGCGGTGCGAACTTCGATGCGGAAAAATGCGTATATGCTCGGCCGCGAAATGATCTGGCCGGAGGCCGCGCGGCTCTACATGCGCAGTTTCATGAAAGCCCGCGAAACCCGTCCCAATCTGCCTCGCAAGGCATTCGCGCAGCAGACGCTCGAGAATCGACCTTATCAATTACCGCCGCTCAAGCTCGATCATCTTTTCAAAATGAGCGACGCGACAGGCATGTTGCAGCACGCGATTTACAACGTCCCAAACTACGCCGAAGGCTATTGCACCGATGACAACGCCCGCGCGTTCATCTTCACGATTTTGCTCGAGGAACTCGGCGGAAAAGGGGCGCAGGACGTGGCCAATCTCAGCACGCGCTACCTCTCGTTTCTTTCCTACGCCTTCGATCACACATCGCGGCGCTTCCGGAATTTCATGAGCTTTGATCGGAAATGGTTGGAAAAAAAGGGATCGGAAGACAGCCATGCGCGCGGGTTGTGGGCGCTCGGCACGGCGCTCGGGCGCTCGCAAAACGACGGATATCGAAATTTGTGCGGCTTCATCTTCAACAAAGGTTTGAAACCAGTGACGAAGTTCACATCGCCGCGTGCGTGGGCATTTACGTTGATCGCGATTCACGAATATCTGCGCCGCTTCTCCGGCGACCGCGCCGTCAACACTGCGCGTTCAAAGTTGGCGGAGCAGCTCGTGGGTTTGTTTAACGAAACGCAAACGGATGATTGGCTCTGGTTCGAGGAGTCACTGAATTACGACAACGCGAAACTGCCGCATGCGCTGATTTTGAGCGGCTATTGGATGGGGCAGCCTGAAATTTTGGAGATCGGGCTGAAATCGCTGCGCTGGCTGGCGAAGCTGCAGACATCGGCCTCTGGCGTCTTCAGTCCAGTCGGCGCACCTGGCTTTTACATGCGCGGCGGCCAATGCGCTCGGTTCGACCAGCAGCCGCTGGAAGCATACGCGATGCTTTCGGCATGCCTTGAGGCGTTTCGCGCAACGAGTGATCCGTTCTGGTCCGGCGAAGCGCAGCGTGCGTTTGAATGGTTTCTTGGCCGCAATGACCTCGGCCTCCCGCTTTACGATTCGACGTCCGGCGGCTGCCGCGACGCGCTGCACGCGGATCGCGTGAACCAGAATCAAGGCGCGGAGTCGACGCTCGCGTTTTATCTTTCACTTGCCGAAATGCAGCTCGCGCAAAACGTCATCCAGAGCCAGGCCGAAAAAGATGCTGCCGCCTGACGGCGCTCCGTCTATGAACCTAAAACGCCATCCTGAAAAATTTGTAGCCGATGCTACGCGGGTTCTAATCAGGCCGCTGAGTTTTGGGAGCCCGCAGCGCAGCACGAACGTGATGGCGCGCGTGATGACGCTCACGGATCAAGACGTGGAGCGGCTTCTCGCGGAAGTGATGAAAGAATTCAGCGGTCGCCACATCAATATCGAGCGCGTGTTCGAGCGCCATTTTGAAAAGGTGAGGCCTAATCTTTTCATCGATCGCGAGCTCTCGCGGCCGCGGCAATTGCTGATCGGTTCCTATTTCACGAGCGAATACGCGCTCGAGTCCGCGGCGCTTTTCAACCCATCCATCGTGCCGCATCCAGACCAGGCAAATCTGCCCGACGGCGCGTTGCGTTTCATTCTGAGTTTCCGCGCGACCGGTGAGGGGCACATCTCGTCGATCGAGTTTCGCAGTGGGGTGATCGACGCGCAGAACAACATCGCGATCGACCGGGTCGGTCGTCACGTCACCACGCCGGAAATCATTCCCAACCCGAGCTACGACAAAACATTTTTTACGATCAAGCTTCACGAGATGGGGGTTGAAAACGGTTTCTCGAGCGACATCATGGAGCCGCTTGGCGGCACGTTCACGCATTCCGAATTGCAGCGAAGCGTGAGCGCGATGAAATCAAAGTTGCGCGTCCACACTCGCGACGAGCAGCGCACGCTCGAGTGCATCACATGGCTCGCGGAGTCTAATTACGAAATTTCCTTCCGCGAAAATCTGCCGCTGTCCGAGCGGATCATTTTTCCGGTCTCGGCGAACGAAAGCAACGGCATCGAGGACGCACGATTCGTCCGCTTCATCGAGGATGACGGCAGCGCGCGCTACTTTGCGACTTACACGGCTTACAACGGCCGCGTGATTTTGCCGCAACTCATCGAGACGCTCGATTTTTTGCGATTCAAAGTCATCACACTCAATGGCGCGGCGGTGCAGAACAAAGGCATGGCGCTGTTTCCGCGGCGAATCAACGGCCAGTATGTGATGATCTCGCGGCAGGATGGCGAAAACGTTTTCATCATGTTTTCCGAGAACGTCCATTTCTGGAATGACACGGTGAAACTCTTCAAGCCGGCTTATTCATGGGAGTTCGTGCAGTTGGGAAATTGCGGTTCGCCTATTGAAACCGAAGCCGGCTGGCTGCTGCTCACGCACGGCGTCGGCCCGATGCGAAAATATTGCATTGGCGCCGTGCTGCTCGATCTCGACGATCCGACGCGCGTGATCGGGCGATTGAAAGAGCCGCTGATCTCGCCGAACGAAAACGAACGCGAAGGTTATGTGCCGAACGTTGTTTATACTTGCGGAGCACTTTTGCATCAAGGCGAGCTGATCATTCCGTATGCCATGTCAGACTCCGCCTCGAGCATTGCGACGGTCGCCATCGACGAGCTGCTCGCAGAGCTCAAGCCGGCTTGAATTTTTCCCGAGCCTCGCGAATCAAGGCTGCATAAGCATCGGCGGGCTTGTCGCCCAGATGATCCTCGGCAAGCCGTTCAGTGCCGCGCGTGTAATCGAGTGAAAATAATCCAAAGCGCGGCGTGAAGGAGCCCCATTCGTAATTGTCGAAAAGCGACCAGTGCAGATAGCCGATCAGCGGCACGCCTTCGTTAACGATGCGCGTGACCTCATGGACGTGCAGACGCAGGAATTTGCTGCGATTGAGCCGGTCGCCGCGCCGTGTGAAATCGTTATTCCATTTGCGCCGCAACGCCATTCCGTTTTCAGCGATCAGGACGCGACGCGCATCAAAGTCTTGCGAGTAATATTTGCAAAAGAAATGGAGGCCGCGTGGCAGCACACGCCAGTCCCACCATTTGCTGGTGATCGTGTTCATGATCCAGACGCGAAAAGATTTGCTCTTGAATTCGTGATCCCAAAAGCGTGGAAAACGAAACGCGTGCGCGGCGAATGGATCGTAGTAATCGAGCCCGATGTAGTCGAAGAGCCGCTTGCGGGGCGATGCGTAAACAGCATCGAGCACGCGCGAAAAATGTTCGGGCTCGAACCAGCGGTAGCCGAGCCAGTTGCTGAGCCGCTTCATCGCCGCGCCGAAATAATAGGGAAGATCCTTGTGCAGCGGAATGCGCGCTGACTGAAACGCCGCGTCAAACTCGCCGATTTTTCCGTGGATATATTCGCATACATCGTCCCGCGCGACATTGCGCTCCGCGAGGCAGAGCAGGTCGAGCAGCACTTTGTCAGACCAATACAAGTCGCTGCAATAATTGTTGAGCGTCACGCACGGCGCCGGCCAGCCGCGCGCGGAATAAAGATCGTGCAACGCGTTGTAAGCGCGGATGTGCGCGACGAGCAACGTGTTGTAGGCGCGCACGACCGAGCCAAGTCCAACGCGGCCGCGCGCGGGAAACTGATTTCCGAGATACGTGTTGAGCACGAGCATGTTTGGCTCGTTGATCGTGATGAACCATCGAATCGGGGTAGGGAGTTTTTGGTTCAGATACGACACCGCCTCGACCACATATTTTTCAAAATGGCGCGGCGTGTTTTCATCCAGCCACGGATCAGTGCCCAGCCACGCTGGATGCACGAAGTGATGCAGCGTGACGACTGGCTCCAGACCGTGAGCGCGGCATTCCGTCAGCATCTCGGCGTAATGATCGAGCGCGGCGAAATCGAATGCAGGCGGCTCTGCTGCTTGATCCGCGAGCGTTGGCTGCACTCGGCTCCATTCAATGCCAAGGCGAAACGCGTTCAATCCGAGCTCGCGACTACGCGCGAAATCTTCGCGGTAGCGCGTCCAGAAATCCGCAGCTTTTCCGCACACAGCGACATCGCGTTTCTTTTCGGCGCGCGCCCAGTTTGTCTGTGGCTCTCCATTGCCGTTATAGCCGCCTTCGCTTTGATAAGCTGAGGTCGCGACGCCCCAGAAAAAGTCGGGATTCACGTTCCAGTCGCGGCGTGCGAGATCGCGTCACGCTTTTCCGCATCGAGCGTGAGCGGCGGCAAATCGTCCTCGATCAAAGTTTGCACAACCGTTTGAGCGGAGTGCGGATGCCCGACGCGAGCTGCGTTGCGACGCATCAAATCGAGATGCAGTGGGTCATCCAGCAGCCGGTCGATTTTGTAAGGCAGCGTCGTCAGCTCATTGCATTTCAACGCGATGCCATCCTCGAGCAGGTGATCGCTGTTGCGCTCTTCCTGGCCAGGAATCGGCGAAATGATGATCATCGGTAGCGAGCAGGCGAGCGCCTCTGATGTCGTGAGTCCGCCCGGCTTGCCGATGAAAAGGTCGGACATTTTCATCAATTCGTGCATTCGATCGGAGTAGCCGAGAATTTTAAAACGCCGATCATCCGCGCCGATCTGCGACTTCATCCGCGTGAGCAACTCTTCGTTTTTTCCACAGATGACGACCGTCTGCGTGTCGTGTTTTAATTGCATCAAACGCGACACGGTAAACTCTGTCGGGCCGACGCCGAGTGCGCCGGCGGAAAGCAACAGCGTCGTCTTTGCGGGGTCGAGTCCGTAGCTTGCGCGGACATTCGCGCGGTCGATCTGCGTGGCAAAAATCGGGTCGATCGGGATGCCGGAAACTGTGATGCGTTCGCCGGGAAGACCGAGCGCTTCGAGGTGCGCGCGCGTTTCGTCGATCGCGACAAAGTAGCGATGAAAGATGCGCGAAAGCCACATCGCGTGCATGTCGAAATCCGTGACGACGATGGAAAGGTGCGCGTCGAGCAGCTGTTTTTGGATGAGATGCGCGATGATTCCGGCCGGCATGAAATGGGTGCAAACCGTGATGTCGGGGCGAAAGTCGCGGATGAATTTCACGAGCGGCCGCGTGTTGAGCCGATCCATGAGCTGCACGACATCGTTTTTCCACGGCTCGTCGCTGGTGTTGTAAACCCAGCCGAGCAGCGCTGGCGCGCTCTTGATGAGCCGCACGTAAAGCTTTGAGTAAAAGTCACGAAAAAGTTTGTTCGTGAAATCGAGCGCGTCGCGGTGCACCACGGCTTCCACGCGATCATCGCGTGAAAAAGTTTTCGAAAGCGCTTCCGCAGCTTTTACGTGGCCGGTGCCGGCGCTCGTGGAGAGAATCAAGACCCGCTTCTTCATACGATGTGCGAATCGCGGCTGCTTCTGTTTCCGCGTCCGCGTGGGGTCAAAATTGAATCGCGGGCGGCGGCGGCACTTTGATCGTCGCGTCCTCCGCCGGTTGATCGAGCGCGCGAACCGGCTCCGCGCGGCGCACCTGCGTTTCCTGCGGCGGCGTGGCCGATGGGCCGGGCGCAGCGGAACCGGACGGCTGCGAGTCATTCGAGACGGGAATGGCCGGCAGGACGATCGTCGGCTTGACCGATTGATATGGGTCGTCGCCGGTGACGGTCGGCGCTTTCATCGGAATCGGCGCGACTTTTCCGAGATCGACGGCAAGCGTTGCGCGGGGATATTGCGATTGAATCGGCACATTGCTGATCGGCACCGCGGCCTGAGCGAATGTCGCGCCGGCGCCTTCGCCATGAACGGTGCAATATTGCTTCGGCGCCTGCTCTGGCGTGCCGAGCTCAAAATAGGTCGTGTGATGGTCGACGGTCTGGCCGCTGGTTTTGTCTGTCGTTGTTTCCACACATTTATCCGTCGCGAGCTGACCGGAGCTTAAGCAGATTTCGTATTTTTTCAGCGCTTTCGGCTGCGGAATTTCAACCGGTAAATATTTTGCGAAGCTGGAATTCATCACATCGACCCAGATCGGGAGCACGACCTCATTTGAAAATGCGCCGCGATAAATCGGCGACGGCTTATCGAAGCCGGCCCAGACGCCGCACGTGATCGCGCTGTCGTAACCGACGAACCAGTCGTCGGTGAAATTGTAGGCCGTGCCCGTTTTTCCAGCGACGGGAAATTTCTTCAGCCCATACTCTGGAAAACGCCTTGTCGCCAGTCCCTTGCTCGAGCGCCTGCGCGAGACAGGAGTTCACCTCAAATGCGGTCGTGTCGCGGATGACGTCCGCTTTTTCGGGCTTGGATTTGAAGACGATGTTGCCGTCCTTGTCTTCGATGCGGCTGATGATGTAAGGCTCCGCGGGCCGCCAGCCTCCGTTTGGAAAAACGGTGTAAGCGAGCGCCATGTTCATCAAAGTCACTTCGCTCGTGCCCAAAAAAGTCGCCGGATACCGGCGCAGATTTAGGATTTCGCGGCCCTTCTCGTCCTTGCCGGCCACGCGGGCAAGGCCCGCTTTTTTGGCGACGGCAATGACGTTGTCAATGCCGGTCTGCATGCCGACGCGGACAGTCGCGGCATTCTTGGATTTCACCAAGGCATAGCGCGCCGGGATGAGCCCTTCGTATTTGTTGTCGACGCTTTCCGGGCCCCACTCGCCGAGGATTCCGGTCGTGCCCCCGATCATCACCTGCCGATTGTCGATGATGGAATCCTGAAAAAGCGTGCCGGGAAAAATCCCTTTTTCAAACGCGGCCGCGTAGACGAACGGCTCGATCGAAGTGCCCGCCGGGCGCGCCGCGGCGATGGCGCGGTTGTATTGGCTTTGAGCAAAATCACGACCGCCGATCAAAGAAAGAATCGCGCCGGTGCTGTTGTCGAGCACGACCACCGCCCCCTGCAGATACTCCGGCGCAGGCAAATTTTCTTTTTCATCCGTGTCAGCATCCTGTTTACGCTGTTTTAGCAGGGCGTTGTATTGCGCGAGTGTCTGATGCTCATAATCCTTATGCGCCTCGATCGCGGTCAATCGCTCGCGCAGCGATTCCTGCGCTTTCTTTTGAAGTTTTGCATCGATGGTGGTGTAAATGCGGTAGCCGTCTGATGTCGCGCGATCCTTGCCGACAATGTCGTCAACCTGCTGCCGGATCATGTCCATCGCATACGAATCCGAATGAACCGGCCGCCGATTTTTCACCGCGATCGTGCGGCCGATTTCCTCGTCATACTGCGCCTTCGTGATTTCCTTGAGGTCGAGCATGCGACCGAGCACGAAATTTCGCGTTTCGATGCAAGCCTGCCGGTTGCTCCACGGCGAAAGATTATTAGGATTTTTCAGCAAACCCGCCAGCGTCGCGCATTCGGAAAGCGTCAAATCCTTCGCCGGCTTGCCGAAGTAACCGCGCGCCGCCGCTTCCGCTCCGAAGAAGCCGTTGCCGAAATAAACGCGGTTCAAATAGAGCTCGAGAATCTTTTCTTTCGAGAAATGCCGTTCAATGTCTTGTGCGAGAAAAATCTCCAAAATTTTGCGCTGATACGTTTTTTCGCGCAGCTCAAACGTGTTGCGCGCGAGCTGCTGCGTGAGAGTGCTCGCGCCTTGCTTGATGTGACCCGCGCGCCAATTTTTGAGCGCCGCGCGAGCCATGCCGACAAAGTCCACGCCGTGATGCTGGAAAAAACGGTTGTCCTCCGCAGCGATAACAGCCTGCGTCATCGCGTAGGGAAATTCGCTGTAGGGAATCGCGTCGCGATTTTCCAGAAAAATGCGCCCGAGCAGATTGTTGTCGCGATCGTAAATCGTGCTCGCCGATTCCATTTCCTCGAGCTTTGAAAAGTCAAACTTTGACGCCTTCGCCTCGTATTCGCTCTTCAATTTCTCGTAATAGATGGCGCCCGCAATCAGCGGCAGCACGATCAGCGCGACGAGCACGATGAACCACGCGCGGCGATAGAAGGGCGTGCGCGGCGGAAGATAGGCTTCGTAGAGATCGAGCATGGGGCGACCGCTACTTAAGCACCAACTCGCGGCTGCTCAAACTGCTTTTCGGCCAGCGCTCGCGCGGCGAGAATCGGCGCGGTGACAGGCAATCCCGCTCTTATCGAGAAAATCCGCGCACGCATCGCGGCGCAAGGTCCGCTGCCTTTTCGAGACTTCATGGCGATGGCGCTTTACGACGCGGAGCACGGTTTTTATAGCTCGGGACGGGCCCGGATCGGACGCGGCGGCGATTTTTTTACAAACGTGAGCGTCGGCCCGCTCTTCGGGCAAATGCTCGCGAGGCAGTTCGAGCAAATGTGGGAATTGCTCGGGAAGCCGCATGAATTCACGCTCGTCGAGCAGGGCGCGAACAACGGCGACTTCGCGCGCGACGTTTTGCAGGCGGCGAAGGGAGAATTTCGCGAGGCGCTGCGCTGCACGCTCGTCGAGCCTGCGCCAATCCTGCGCGCGCGACAGCAGGAAAATTTACGCGACTTTTCCGCGAACGTAACCTGGTGCGAATCGCTCGAAGCGCTCGCTCCTTTCAGTGGCGTGCATTTTTCCAATGAACTCTTCGATGCGCTGCCGGTGCACCTTGTTCGTTTTGTGGACGGGGAATGGCGCGAATGTTTTGTTGACGGGGATTTGCAGCTGATCGACGGCGCGCCGAGCAGCGAAGCGTTGCGCGCTCGCATCGAAAAATTGGCGCTGCCGGGAATTGAAAATTACGAGACCGAGGTAAATCTCGACGCGCTTAATTTGATGGATGAAATCGCGAAAAAACTTTCGCGTGGATATACGCTGGCAATTGATTACGGATTTCCACGCGACGTTTTTTACGCGCCCGAACGCGCTCGCGGGACGCTCACCGCGCACGCCCGGCATCGCCGCAGCTTCAATCCGCTGGAACTGGTCGGCGAAAGTGATCTCACCGCACATGTAGATTTCACGAGTCTCGCGGAGCGAGGCGTCGCAACCGGATGCGCGCTCGCGGGATTTACCGACCAGCATCATTTTCTTGCATCGCTCGCTCAGTATTTTTTTGCCAGCAGCGCGCCCGATGCGAAACAGGCCCGCGCGTTGCAAACGCTGATGCATCCGCAATTTCTCGGCACTGTTTTCAAAGTGCTCGCATTGCAAAAAGCCGTTGCGAGCCCGCAGACTTTGACCGGATTTGAATTCGCCCGCGATCCGCATGCCGCGCTGGGCCTTGCGGGCGCGGCCGATTGACTTGCATTCCAGACGGTTTGCCGCGAGAAAATTCCCTCCCGATGAAGATTCTCGACCGCTACGTCAGCAAGGAAATTTTGCTGACCGCGTCATTCGCAATCGCGGTGCTGAGCCTCGTGCTCGTGCTCGGAAACATTTTCAAGCAACTGCTCGACCTGCTCGTCAACCACGACGTCCCGATCGAATACATCCTCAGTTTCATCGCCTACATTTTGCCGTTTTCGCTTACCTTCACGATCCCGTGGGGCTTTCTCACCGCGACGCTTTTGGTCTTCGGAAAAATGTCCGCCGAGAATGAATTGATCGCGCTGCGCGCAACGGGCATCAGCGTTCCGCGCGTTTGCTATCCGGTTTTCGCGCTCGCGCTGGTCGCGTCCGGGATCTGCCTTTGGATCAATGTCGACGTCGCGCCGCGTGCGCAGGAGCAAATGAAGGCCGCGCTTTTCCACATCGCCACCAGCAATCCGATCGCGATGTTCGGCAGCGACCAGGTGATTGACGAATTTCCGGGCAAGAAGATTTACGTTGAGAAGAAAGAGGGAGCGGAGTTGGAGAACATCCTGATGTATGACCTCGACGAAAAAAACGATCCGTTGTCGGTTGTTCACGCGCAGCGGGGCTGGCTGCAAACGGATCTCTCGAGCGAGCAGCGCATCATTTTGCATCTGACCGAAGCGCGATACGAGCAACATGACCGGCAGGAGCCAAACAACTTGATGAAAATCCGGCAGGGGATCTCGATGGATAAAATCGACCTACCAATCTCGCTAAAGGAGCTTTACGAAAAAAACAAACGTCGGCGCGGACTCAGCCAGATGACAGTTCAGGAGCTGATGAAAAATCCGGACCGCGACCACAAGACGGCCGCGCGGACCGAGATCAATAAACGCTTTTCATTCTCGCTCGCGTCGCTCGCGTTCGCACTCATCGGCGTGCCGCTCGCGATCACCGCGCATCGCAAGGAAACGTCGATTGGATTTCTTTTCAGCCTCATCATCGCGTTCATTTATTTCTTTTTCATCATCGTCGCCGACACGGTGCATGACAATCCGAAGGCGCACCCGTCGCTGCTGATCTGGATGCCGAACATCATTTTCATGGCGCTCGGCGGCTGGCTTTTTCTCCGCTTGAGCAAAAGATAGCGCGGGCTATTTCGACTGCTCGACGAGCTCGATCAAAGTCCGCACACCGAAGCCCGTCGCGCCGCGCGCGAGGTCGCCGCGAGCTTTTGTGATGTTTGCAACCAGCGCGATGTCGAGATGCGCCCACGGAGTTTCGCGCGCGAAAGTTTTCAAAAACGCAGCAGCCGTGCACGCGCCGCCGAGTCGCCCGCCGCTGTTCTTGATGAGCGCGACGTCGCTTTGGATTTGGTCAAAGTATTCGTCATAAAGCGGCATCGGCCAGAGCCGCTCGCCAGTTTTTTCGGATGCGGCGAGCAACGAATTTTTTAAAACGTTGGACGTGCTCCAAAGGCCGGCGGCGTATTCCCCGAGAGCGACGCCGCATGCGCCAGTGAGCGTCGCCACATCGATGATTGCCGATGCGTGCAAATTTTGACGCGCGTAAGCGATCGCGTCTGCGAGCACGACGCGGCCTTCGGCGTCCGTATTCACAATCTCGATATGCGTGCCGTCGTAAGTCGTGACGACGTCGCCGGGCCGATACGCAGCCGCGCCTGGCATATTTTCCGCGCTCGCGATTACGCCGATCACATTGCGTTTGATTTTCAACCGCGCGATTCCCGCCATCGCGCCGAGCACCGCCATGCCGCCGCTTTTGTCGAAAATCATTTCCTCCATGTTCGCCGCCGGCTTGATCGAAATGCCGCCGGTATCGAACGTGATCGCCTTGCCGACCAGCGCGATCGGCTTCTGCTTTGCCGGACCGCCGCGATGCTCGAGCAAAATAAGCCGCGGCGGTTTTTGGCTCCCGGCGCCGACTGCGAGGATGCCGCCAAAGTTTTCCGCGCGCAGTTTCATTTCATCGAAAACCGTCACGCGCAATTTTTCGCGGCTGCCAAGTTTCTGCGCCACGCCGGCGAGCGCTTCGGGGAACAAAACATTTCCGGGCTCGTTGCAAATTCCGCGTGCGAAATTGGTCGCAGTCGCGAGAATTTCTCCGCGAATGGCCGCGCGTTTTGCTGCGGGCACATCGGCCGCGAAACAGCGCAGCGACTGCATCGTGGGCGTTTTGGTCTCCTTAAACTTTTCGAAACGATAGTCCGCAAGCACTGCTCCCTCGATCGCCGGCTCGATGAATTTTCGCCACGGCGAAAGATCAAACGCTGCACGTGTCCGTCCCGCTTTCTTCAAATGCATGATCGCCGTTCCTGCCGCTGAACGGATTGTCTGCGCGTTGATTTTTGACGCGCTTCCGAGCCCGACGCAGACAAGGTTTTCGTGATGCAGATGCAGCAGTGAATTCGGCGCGCCTGTCCATTCGCGCTGTGAAATCGCGAGCGGAATTTCCGCGCGCTGATCAGCGGATAAAAAACGGACGAGTGTTTCGCCGCGCGCGATCGACTGCTTCGCGGCGAACGTGATCCTCACAACTCAATCACACGCGCCGTGCGAATGTCCGGCACGGCGAGCAACTTTTCCATCAACGCCGGTTGTGGCGCGGTGTCGAGATTGAGCACCGTCAGCGCTTCGCCGCCGACCGTGTCCCGGCTCAACGACATGCCGGCAATGTTTAAATGATGATCGCCCATCATCGTCCCGATGCGGCCGACGATGCCGGGACAGTCGCGATTTTCGAGCAGCAGAATCACGCCGCTCGGCGTTGCCTCGACCATGCGGCTGTTCACGCGCACGATGCGCGGTTCGTTTTTCGCACCGAAAAATGTGCCGGCGACCGACGTCTTGGATTCGCCGCTGAAAGCCGCGACGTGCAGCCATTCGTTGAAATCGGTCTGCTCGCTCGATTTGATTTCCTCGATTGCCAAGCCAAGCGAAACCGCCATCGCGCGAACGTTGACGCTGTTGACCTCGTCGCCGCCGGCCGATTTCAAAAAGCCGGTGAGCACCGCGCGCGTGATCGCGTCTGACGGCAACTCGGTGGCTTTGCCGCCGTAGGTAATGACGATGCGATCGTTGCGTTTCGGCGCGAGCTGCGCGACGAAGCGGCCAAGTTTGTCGCCGAGCGCGAGATATGGTTTCACGAGCTCAAAAGTTTTCGCGTCGATGCTTGGCATGTTCACTGCGTTGCGGATTTCGCCGTTGAGCAGTGCCGCGCGAATCGCGCGCGCGATTTCGATGCCGACACTTTCCTGCGCCTCGGCCGTGGATGCGCCGAGATGCGGTGTCAAAACAATGTTCGGCAAGTCGCGCAGCGGAAAATCCGCGGGCGGCGGTTCCTGTTCGTAAACATCGAGCGCGGCCGCCGCGACCTGACCGCTTTTCAACGCCTCGGCGAGCGCATTTTCCTCAATCAATCCACCGCGCGCGCAATTGATCAGCCGCACGCCGCGCTTCATTTTCGCGATCCGCTCAGCATTGAGCATGTGATGCGTCTCGGGCGTCGACGGCATGTGCAGCGTGATGAAATCCGCGCGTGGAAAAATTTCATCGAGCTCCTCGACCAGCTCGACTTGCAGGCTGCGCGCGCGCGACGCCGAAAGATACGGATCGTAAGCGAGCACGCGCATTCCAAACGCCATCGCGCGTCGCGCGACTTCGGCGCCGATGCGGCCCATGCCGAGGATTGCGAGCGTCTTATTATAGAGCTCGACGCCCTCAAATTTTTTTCGGTCCCATTTGCCGGCCTTCATCGTCGCGTGCGCCTGCGGGATGTGGCGCGCGAGCGAGACGAGCAGGGAAAATGCGTGCTCTGCCGTTGAAATCGTATTTCCGTCCGGCGTGTTCATCACGATGATGCCGCGCCGCGTGGCCGCTTCGACATCGACGTTGTCCACGCCGACTCCCGCGCGGCCGATCACTTTTAAATGTGTCGCGGCGGCAATCAATTTCGCGGTTGCTTTCGTTTGGCTGCGAACGACGAGCGCCGAAAATTCCGGGATGATGGCGATGAGCTCATCTTCCTTCAGGCCGGTTTTGACTGTGACATCGAGCTCGCCGTTGCCGCGCAATTCATTGACTCCACTTTCGGAAACGGGATCGGCGACGAGAACTTTTGGAACCATAAGGAAAAGCGCGGAAGCTTGGCGGCGAATGTCCGGAGCGACAAGTTTTATGTCGCGCCGAAACTACGGCGCAGTGATTTCGCGGACGTAAACGTTGATCTGTCCATCGGCACCGCGGCGCACATCGGTCACTTGAAACGGCCGCGACTCATCGCGCGAAAGCGACGCGCCCTCGGTCGGCGGTTGCGCGCCAGTCGGATATTCCACGATTACGCGCGTCGCGCCTTGCCCCGTTCGGCTGGCATTGATGCTGCCTTGCGGGCGCAGCACCGCGCGATTTTCACCCGATGCCGTCACTACGAAATTTCCCTGGAGGTAAAGTCGCTCGCCGCTCATGCCGCGGTCGGCAAGTTGGGGCGCATCCGCCGTTCCCATCATGCGCCCGCGCGGCATCTGGCCCGCCGGATAAACGCGCCAGCTTCCGCCGGAACTTTGCGCGAGATTTGGCGCGGGCGCGGATTGGAGGAATGGCGTGAGCGGCACGCCCTGCGGCGAAAGTGCACGCAGCGGCGTGGCGACGGGGACCGACTCCGGCGTGGATCGCGCGATGCGCGGAGGCACGTTCATCGCCGTGGTGATCGGCGGAGTCGGCTCAGCCTTTGCAATGACCGGCGGCGTCGGAACCTCCGTTGCAATGACCGGAGTCGGAGCAACCTTCCCATTTTTGGCGAGGCGTTTCGGCGTTGGCGATGCGACGGGCATGTCGGGCAACGGCCCGGAATCTGCGCGCACGAGCTCCGCTGGGGCGGGCGTCGGCGCGGCAGTTGAATCCGGCCCCGGCGGGGGAGCGAGCGCGGTCTCCGGCGCGATTTTGCCTTTGAAATCGGCGTAAACTTTTAGCGCCTCTTGCATCTGGTTCGACTTCACGATCGGCAGCCCCGCTTGCAGATTTAACTCCGTCGGCGGCTCGAGCATGAAAGTTCCCGAGCCCTGCTTCAGCGTGTAGCTGCCGTAAAGCAGCGGCACAACGGTGAACTGAAAACTCCCGTTAAACAAACGCTCGATGTGGACAACCGCCGCAAGATCGAGCGTTTTCTCCAGTTTCACGTCGAGCCCTGTCTGGAGCATGTTCAGCAACGTCGGCACGTTTTTTTGATCCGCCGTGTAAACATGCTCAACGATGGTCTGCGGATAATCGACCGAGCTCGCGACGGCCACGACGCCCGACGGAAACAGATCGGAATTTTTCAGTGGATAACTGTCGAGAATGTTGAAGCGGCCGATGACATACGGCACCAGTTTTTTCGTCTCCTGATAATTGCTGATGTAATTGCGCAGCAGCTCGTCGTTCTCGTTTTGCAACTGCAGCCGCGAAAAAGTGGAGTAGCGCTCGTAAAGTTTTTGCGCCGTCAAAAACTCGCCCGGCGGCGCGGCCGTGATCTCAAAGCGCTTCGGCGGATCGACCTTGTGAAGCTTCTTTAAAATCTTGTAGCTCTCCGGTTTTTCCGGATGGCCGAAGATGTAAAAGCTGCCGAGCCAGCACGCGAGCGTGAAGCCGATCAGCAGCAAAATAAAAACCGTCCACGCGAACAGATAGTTGTGCCGTCGCGGCGCGGTATCCGGGTCGCGCTTAAAAAAATCGTCGTCCATTTTTCTCGAAAATTCCCGCGCGACCGCGCGAGCTGATGCTAATGCTGATGCGCTTCGCCAGACTCAAAGGAAGTGCCGCAGCCGCAACTGCGCACCGCGTTTGGATTATTGATGCGGAAGCCCGAGCCGCTCAACTCATCCGAGAAATCGATGGTCGAGCCGTTGAGATATTTCGCGCTCGATTCATCCACCAAAACCTGCACGCCTTCGCGCTCCACGATCTCGTCGCCATCCTTGCGCGCATCGAGCGTCATGCCGTATTGCATGCCCGCGCAGCCGCCGCTCTCGACATAGATGCGAAGGCCTTTGCCGGCGCTCTCGGGATTGCCCGCGAGCAAGGCTTGAAGCTGTTTGACGGCAGTATCAGTGACGTTGATCATCGTGATCCGCAACGTATCCAAAGCGATGTTTGAAGTCAAACAAGCCAGCGCCGCGCAACCTCGGAAATCGAGATTCCGCCGCGCCTGTTTCGCGATCCGCCGCAACGATTTTTCATGAGCCGCATTCAACTTTTGTCCGAGCAAGTCGCCAGCCAGGTCGCGGCGGGCGAGGTGATCGAACGGCCGGCGTCAGTTGTCAAAGAGTTGGTGGAAAACAGCATCGACGCCGGCGCGAAAAGAATCGAAGTCATGATTCGGCGCGGCGGCGCTTCGATGATCCGCGTGGTCGACGACGGCATCGGCATGGATCGCGACGATGCGCTCCTTTGTCTGGAAAGGCACGCGACGAGCAAGATTCGCACGGGCGAGGATCTGGCGGCGATCGCGACGCTTGGGTTCCGCGGCGAGGCGCTGCCGAGCATCGCGAGCGTCTCCCGCTTTTGTTTAACGACACGCGAACACTCTGCGCTGGCGGGAACCGAGGTCATCGTCAATGGCGGCAAAGTTGAACACGTTCGCGACGGCGGTGAAGCGCCGGGCACGCAAATCGAAGTGCGCTCACTTTTTTACAACCTGCCCGCGCGCCGAAAATTTTTACGCACGGAAAATACGGAATCGAGCCACGTCGAGCATCAGCTTTATCTGCAAGCAATCGGCCATCCGCGCATCGGATTCGTCCTCGTGAATGACGAGCGCACCGTGCATCAACTTCCGGCGACGCCACATTTGCGCGACCGGATTCGCGACTTGTGCGGAAATGCGCTGACGGAGGAATTGCTCGAGGTGAACGGCGCGAACCTTGACGCCATCAGCATTCGCGGGTTCATCGGCAAACCGGGCGTGAGCCGCTCGACGCGCGCGCAGCAAATCATTTTCATCAACGGCCGCGCTGTCGAGAACAGCACGATCAGCTTCGCACTGCGCGAGGGTTACCACACCGCGCTGATGAAAGGGCAGTATCCGGTCACGTTTTTGTTCATCGAAATGGACCCGGCCACCGTTGATGTGAACGTGCATCCGGCAAAGCGCGAAGTCCGTTTCCGCGAAAGCGCGAGCGTGCGCGAGGCGGTCGTCGAAGCGGTGCGGCGCACGATCGAAGCCGGGCGCAGCGATTGGTCGCGGACTTTTGTCCCCGCGCCTTCGCCGCCGTTCGCGCCACCGCCGGAAACGCCGGCGCTCATCGAGCCGCGCGAGCAGATCGCGTTGCGTCGCGATTGGTCGGCGCTCCCGCTTCAGCCGGCAATCGGCTTTAGCACTGAATCGGCGCCAACTTTCCCCGAATCAAAAAAAGAAGCGCGTGATGATTTTCGCATTCTCGGCGTGCTGGGAAAACTTTACGTGCTGATGGAAAACCAAGGCGGACTCGTGCTCGTGGACCAGCACGCCGCACACGAGCGAATTTTGTTCGAGGAATTGCGCCGGCGGATGGAAGAGCAGGGAGTTCCCGCGCAGCGGTTGCTCATGCCGCTCACGATCCAACTCGCGCCGCGCGATGCGGATTGGATCGCACAAAATTTGCCGACGCTGCATAAAATGGGCATCGGCATCGAAGCGTTCGGCGCGGGCACATGGAAAATCGACACGCTCCCGCAGTTCATCCGCGCCACCGATCCGTTGCCGCTGTTGCGCGACATCATTGACGAGCTGCGTCAAACAAGCGTCAACACCTCGAAACTCCGTCTCGGCGAAGATGTGATCGCGACGACCGTCTGCCGGCACGCGGTGAAGGCAAACGATTTTCTGCGCGAGCCCGAGCTGGTGCGGCTGATCCAGGATTTGCTCGCGTGTGAGCTCCCGTATTGTTGCCCGCATGGCCGCCCGACGATGATCCAGATTTCCTACGCGGAGCTGGAGAAAAAATTCGGTCGCAAAACCTAACTGGCGCTGCTGAATTGAACACCTTTTTATGAGCCAGCCACAAGCCGCCCCCGAACGCATGGAAAAAATCGTCAGCCTGTGCAAACGGCGCGGCTTCATTTTCCAGTCGAGCGAGATCTACGGCGGGCTCAACGGCTTCTGGGATTACGGCCCGCTCGGTGTCGAGTTGCGGAGAAACATTCGCGACCGCTGGTGGGATGACATGGTGCGCAATCGCGAAGATGTGGTCGGTCTCGAGTCGTCAATCATCATGCACCCGAAAGTTTGGGAAGCATCGGGACACGTCGGCGGCTTCACCGATCCGATGGTCGATTGCAAAGTCAGCAAGCAGCGTTTTCGCGCCGATCAGCTTTTTTTTGCTCCGGTCGAGATCGATGGAAAGATCGCCGGCTACGTGAGCGCGCTGGAAAGCGACAATACCCTCGGTGAGTTGCAGGAAAAAGCGGAGACGTTCAAACGCAAGCGCGCGCTTCAAGGAAAACTCGAACCGGTTCAACTGCGCGAATTTACCGAAGCGACGCCTGAAGAAATCCCGCTGATCCCTTCGCCCGCGACCGGCGAGTCCGGTAGTCTCACGCCGCCGCGCGCCTTTAACATGATGCTCGAAACGAATGTCGGCGCGCTGCGTGACGCGTCGTCGGTCGCGTATCTGCGACCGGAAACCGCGCAGGGGATGTTCGTCGATTTCAAAGCGATCCTCGACACGGCCCGCGTGAAAATTCCCTTTGGCATCGCGCAAGTCGGCAAGTCTTTTCGCAACGAGATTACGCCGCGCAATTTCATTTTCCGCAGCCGCGAATTCGAGCAGATGGAAATGGAATTTTTCATCAGCGACACGGATGACTGGGCAAAATGGCATCGCTACTGGATCGATTGGTGCCGCGACTGGCTTCTCTCCGTCGGCATTTCCGAGTCACTGCTCTCGGAATACAATCACCCGAAGGAAAAACTCTCGCATTACTCGAGGGGCACGACCGACATCATGTTCCACTATCCCTTCGGCGTGCAGGAACTCTGGGGTATCGCTGCACGCGGCAATTTCGATCTCTCGCAGCACGCGCAATTCAGCGGAACGCCGCTCGAATACTTCGACGAGGCAGCGAACCGAAAATACGTGCCGCACGTGATCGAGCCGGCCGTCGGCGTGGATCGCATCATGCTCGCGATTTTATGCTGCGCTTACGACGAGGAGGAGGTCGCGGACGACAAGGGAAAGAAGGAAACGCGCGTCGTGATGCGATTCCATCCGCGCGTCGCGCCGATCAAAGTCGGCGTGTTCCCGTTGCTCAAAAACAAGCCGGAGCTGGTGCAAAAAGCGGTCGAAGTCCGCGATCTTTTGCGTCCGCACATGAATGTTTTTTACGATGAAAGCGGCGCGATCGGGCGTCGTTATCGGCGGCAGGACGAGGCGGGGACGCCGTTTGGCATCACGATCGATTTTGAAACGCTCGGCGAAAAAGGAGACGAGCTGCGCGACACGGTCACGCTGCGGCATCGCGATTCGATGAAGCAGGAACGGGTAAAAATCAGCGAGCTGCTTGGGATTTTGCTGACGCAGGTGATGTGAGGGCAGGCGTCTTCCGAGCGGGTAAAAGTTCGGTTCCAGACTAAAGGCGATTTTGCCGCTCGAAAAGTCCGTCCACGGCGTCATCAACAACTTTGACGCGGGAAAATAGGGATCCGAATAACGACGCGCTCCGCTCCGTCGGATTATTTCCGCAGCGAATCCGCGACGGCGTGGATGCAACTTTGCTGCCAGACCATCAGCGGGTGCGCGGCGACCCACATTTTCTTTTCTTCGCCAAAGGGCATTCGCGAGCTGCTCGCCGGGAAAATCATCAGGTCGAGCGGCGTCCAGAGCGTCGTGAATTTGATGCGCTGAAGCATTTCGCCGTCGCTGTTCAGGTCCTTTAACAACGGGCTGCCCGGCCGCAATTGCGCCACGCCCGGCCAGCGGAAAAGCCCGGTGGGACAAAAGTCTGCGATGAGGGTCCCTTGCTCGGGGACGGAGATCGCGACGAAGCGATCGACGCGCGCCAGCCCGCCCATGCGTTGCAAATAATAACGGCTGACGATGCCGCCCATGCTGAAGCCGACGAGGTCAAAGTGCGCGCCGTGCGGAAGATTGGCGTCGATGAAAACGGCGAGCTGCCGCGCGAGTTCTTCGATCCGCGCCTGACCCATGCTCGGCGTGAGCGCCGGCGTCAAAACTTTCCAGCCCTGCTTGCGGAGCACGCGCGCCATCGGCTGCATTTTTGCGGAAGTGTCCCTGAATCCGTGGATGAGGATGACCGGGTTGCGCGAATCGGCGCGTGCGCTCGCGGTGTGCACAGCGATAAAAATGAAGAAGAGCGCGCCGAGTTTCTGCGCACCCATCCGACGTTTTACGGTTCTTCGCCGGCAGCGACGGCGCGGTCTTCGAAGCGGGTGAAATCCTTGAGGAAAGTCAGCGCCACTTCGCCCGTCGGACCATTGCGCTGCTTCGCGATGATGAGCGTGGCCTTGCCTTGCGCTTCCGTTTTTTCCTCATCGGTTTCGGCGTAATATTCTTCGCGCACGAGCAATCCGACGACGTCGGCGTCCTGCTCGATCGTGCCTGATTCGCGCAAGTCGCTCAGCCGCGGGCGACCTTTGCTTTCGCCGGTGCGGTTTTCGGGATTACGATTGAGCTGAGCGAGGATCAAAATCGGAATCTGGAGTTCCTTCGCGAGTGCTTTGATTCCGCTCGAGATTTCCGCGATCTCGAGTTGACGGTTGTCCTGCGCGCGCCGCGAGGTTGAGCGGATCAATTGCAGATAATCGATGACGATGAGCTCAATCTTGTCCTGCGATTTCATGCGACGCGCTTTCGCACGCAATTCCAGGATCGACAGGTTCGGAGTGTCATCGATGAAAAGTTTTGCCTCCGAAAACTTTGATGCCGCAGTCGTGAGATTTTTAAAATGAATGTCGGTGAGGAATCCCTCTTTGATCTTTTTCATGTTCACCTGCGCGCGTGAACAAATCAGCCGCTGCACGAGTTGCGAGGTGCTCATTTCCAGGCTGAAAACCGCGACCGGTTTCTTGAGATCCACGGCCACATGCTCGGCGATGTTCATCGCGAGCGCCGTTTTGCCCATGCTCGGGCGCGCCGCGATGACGAACATCTCGCCGGCGTGCAGGCCATCGACTCGCTCGTCGAGATCCTTGAAGCCGGTGGACAAGCCGGTGATTCCGCCGCGCCTTTCGTAAAGTTGCTCGATCGATTCCACGGCCTCCATCACGTGCTCTTTGATGCTCTTGACCTTATCCTTGAAACGTTCCTTCGCGATTTCGAAAATCTTTTGCTCCACCTGATCGAGCAGCCCGTGGACTTCCTCCTGCTCGTCGTAACTGCGCGCCGCGTATTCGGTGCAGGTGACGATGATGCGCCGCAGCGTGTGCTTTTCCTGGACGATCTCGATGTAATACGCGGCGTTCGCGGCGGTCGGGACGAACGTGAAAAGCTCCGCGACAAATGCCGCGCCGCCGACTTGATCGAGCCGGTTTTGGTCGAGCAATTTCTGCGTGACCGTTACGAGATCGACCGGGACGTTCTGATTCCACATTTGCTCGATCAGCTCGTAGAGCGTGGCGTGCGCGGGGACGTGGAACTGCGCGGCGCTCACGCCTTTCTCGACGCAGAGGCCGAAAACTTCCTTCGGCAAAAGCAGGATCGAGCCGAGGAGCGCGCGCTCCGCGTCGGGGCTCTGTGGCAATAACCTGTGAACATCCGGTAAATAAGTTACCTTTTGCTGAAGGTCACCGGCGGATTGCTTCCCGCCTTTGCTGGCCGGCTTCGCAGTGGAATCACTGGAGCCCATGTGCGTGTCGGCCTACTTGCTGTGTCGCGCCTTTGGCTTCGCGCGAAAGCCGCGTTCCTTCGGCTCGTCAGCAGCAGCCTCAACGGCGGCCGGTTCTTCCGGCTGCGTCGCGGATTTGACCTGCACGTTTAATTTCGCGGTCACATCGTGATGCAGCTTGATCGGAATTTCATGCGCACCGGTGTCCTTGATCGGGCGGTCGAGCACGATTTTGTGCCGATCGATTGGCTGGCCCAGTTCCGCCTCGAGCTTGTCCGCGAGATCTTTCGCAGTGACTGATCCGAAGGCTTTTCCGGCCGCACCGGTTTCGAGCACGAGCGTGATTTTCAGCTTGTTGATTTTCCGCGCGAGTTCCTCGGCTTCGTTCAATTCCCGCGCTTCCCGCTCGGCGCGTTTGGCCTTCAGCTGGTTGAGTTTTTTCATCGCGATCGGCGTGACTTCCAGCGCCTTGCTGTGCGGGATCAGAAAATTCCGCGCGAAGCCGGCTTTGACTTTGACGACGTCGGCTTCGGACCCGAGCCCGGGGATGTTTTCGATGAGGATGACTTCTGTGGTTGCCATGATTGCTTTTCCGGATTTTGCGGGGTGGTTTAGTTAGCTTCGCGCGCGGGTGGTGTCAACTTACAAATTCATCTCGCGCAAGCGCCGCGCGGCTTCCTCGGCATTCGCGCGGCTGTTGAAAGCGGAGATGCGGAAAAATCCTTCGCCCGCGCTGCCAAAACCGCTGCCGGGCGTGACGACGATGCTGGCTTCCTCGAGCATCATGTCAAACATGTCCCAACTGCTGATGCCCGGCGGCGTGGCGACCCATATATATGGCGCATTTTCGCCGCCAAAAACTTCGAAGCCGCTCTCCGCGCACGCCTCGCGCAGGATTTGCGCATTGCACATGTAATGCTCGATCAGCGCGCGCACCTGCGCCCGGCCGTCCGGCGCGTAAAGCGCCTCGGCGCCCCGCTGCACCGGATAGCTGACGCCGTTAAACTTTGTGCTCATCCGCCGCGCCCAGAGCGGATGCAGCGGCCGCGCCTCGCCGTTGCGCGCGCGTGCCGTCAAACTTTTCGGCACCACGGTAAAAGCGCAGCGCACGCCGGTGAAGCCGCCGTTTTTTGAGAAAGAGCGAAACTCGATCGCGCAATCGCGCGCGCCGGGAATCTCGAAAATCGAATGCGGCAAACTTTCGTCCGCGATGTAAGCCTCGTAAGCCGCATCATAAAGAATGATCGCCTCGTGCTGCCGCGCGTAATCGACCCACGCCGCGAGCTGCTCGCGCGTCGCCGTCGCGCCGGTCGGGTTGTTCGGGTAACAGAGGTAAACGATGTCGACCTTGCGCTTTGGAATTTCCGGCACGAAGCCATTCGCCGATGTGCACGGCAGATAGGTCATCCCCTCGAACCCGCCGAGCTCGTTCCCCGGGCCGGTGTGGCCAGCCATGACATTCGTGTCGACATAAACCGGATACACCGGATCCATCACAGCGATTTCATTTTCGTGGCCGAAAATATCGAGGATGTTTCCGCAGTCGCATTTCGAACCGTCGGAGACAAAAATTTCGTCGTCGGCGATCTCGATGCCGCGCGCGCGGAAATCATTTTCGGCAATCGCTGCGCGCAAAAATTCATAACCTTGCTCCGGTCCGTAACCGCGAAACGTCTCACGATGCGCCAGCTCATCGACCGCCTTGTGCATTGCCGCAATCGCAGCCGCCGGCAGCGGCTCGGTCACATCGCCGATGCCGCAGCGAATCATCTTCGCAGCCGACTCGGGATGCGTTTCGCAAAAAGTCGCGACGCGCCGCGCGATTTCAGGAAACAAATAGCCGGCGCGCAACTTCAGAAAATTATCGTTGAGAAAAGCCATCGTCGGAAAAAAGCAACGTTACAGATGAACATGGATGCTGTGCAAATGTGGAGCAAAACGTTTTCGCTCGAAAAATCGGGAACGCGCACGCACGTTGAGACACTTTTTTCCGCATGGCGAGCTTTCGACTTTTTGACCTCAATCCCGAGCAGGAAAAGGCAGTTCGCGCGACCGAAGGCCCACTGCTGATTCTCGCCGGCGCGGGCACAGGCAAGACGCGCGTCATCACCGCACGCGTGGCATTTTTGCTCGCGCAGAACGTCGACCCGACGCACATCCTCGCGGTCACATTCACGAATAAAGCCGCGAAGGAAATGCGCGAGCGCCTCGCAACGATCGTCGAAAAAGAGCAGGCAAAAAAAGTGACGATGTGCACTTTTCACGCGCTCTGCCTGCGCATCCTGCGCGGCGGCATCGACCGGCTCGGCTACAAAAACAATTTCAGCATTTACGACGAGGGCGACCAGCTCGGCTTAATCAAAAAAATCATCACGCGCACCGCGGCTCGCGATGAAAAACTCGATCCAAATCTCGCAAAGAACCTGATTAGCAAAGCGAAAAACAGCGGCTGGTCTGCGCCCGAAAATGAAGAAACCCTGATCGCAGCAGTGTTTGCGCGCTATCAGCTCGAGATGAAAAATCTGAACGCCGTCGATTTTGACGACCTGCTTTTGCTGACCGTGAAACTGCTGAACGAGCATCCGGAGGTTCGCGCGAAATGGCAGGAACGGTTCCGCTACCTCATGGTCGACGAATTTCAGGACACCAATAAGTTGCAGCTCGAGCTCGTGAGCTTGCTCGCCGATGCGAAAAAAAACGTGGCGGTCGTCGGCGATGATGACCAGTCGATCTACGGATGGCGCGGTGCAGACGTTTCGAACATTTTGGAATTCGAGCATCATTTTTCGAATCCGACGGTTGTTAAACTGGAGCAAAACTACCGTTCGACAAATGCGATTCTCGGCACCGCGAATTCGTTGATTAAAAACAACCCGCGCCGCCGCGCGAAGGCGCTCTGGAGCGCGGGCGATGCGGGCGAGAACGTGCGTGTCATTCAGATGCCTGACGATCGCGAGGAAGCAAAGTTTGTGATCGAAGACATCCAGCGCCGCAACTTCGCAGAAGGCGATCCGTGGGAAAGATTTGCCGTGCTTTACCGCATGAATGCGCAGTCTCGTTTGCTCGAGGAGAATCTTCGGCGGCTGAGCATTCCGTATCGGATCGTCGGTGGAAAAAGTTTCTTCGATCGCCGCGAGATCAAGGATTTGATCGCCTATGCGACCTGCCTCATCAACACGGACGACGACGTCAGTTTGCTGCGCATCATCAACACACCAGCGCGCGGCATCGGCGCATCGATCACAGAGCGTGCGCTGGCGCACAGTGTCGAGACGAAGTGCAGTTTGTTCGCTGCATTGCAGTCGGAATCTTTCCTTGAAACGATCAGCGCACGCGCCCGGAACGCGATCTCGGAATTCGCAACGCTGCTCGATTCTTACGAGACGCGCATTCACACGCCGCTGACTGATCCGGCGGAAATTCTGCGCAACCTGATTGAGGAAACCGGCTACATCGCGGATCTGCGTCGCACCTGCAAAAGCAGTGATGAAGCCGATTCGCGGGCAAACAATGTCGCGGAAATGTTGACCGCGCTCACCCAATACCAGCAGCGGGCGAACGGCGGCCTGCAAGGTTTTCTCGACGAAGTTTCACTCGATCAAGATCGCGAAGAGGAAAAAAAAGATGATGGCCGCGGCATTACGCTCATCACCTTGCACGCGGCAAAAGGTCTCGAGTTTCCGCACGTTTACCTGGTCGGGCTCGAAGAGGATCTGCTGCCGCACTCGCGTTCGAAGACGGAAGGGACGGTCGATGAAGAACGACGGTTGTTATACGTCGGTATCACACGTGCGATGCGGGCGCTCACGCTCACGTGGTGTCGTCAGCGGATCAAATTTGGAAGCGTCGCGCCGTGTCATGCGAGTTCGTTCATCAAGGAGCTCGCGCCGGAT
The DNA here is from genome assembly GCA_963836755.1 of uncultured Verrucomicrobiae bacterium. Classification (GTDB taxonomy): domain Bacteria; phylum Verrucomicrobiota; class Verrucomicrobiia; order Chthoniobacterales; family Chthoniobacteraceae; genus JAJPJG01. The sequence goes on from CAWIKF010000002.1 coordinate 1,634,946, forward strand.
TTGGTCGACCACGTCGACGTCGTAAAACTTCTCAACACGCCAGTCGCGGAAGGGACGGCGCAAATGCGCTTCGCGCAGATGCGGGCTGCGTTAAAAGGAAACTAGACAATGAACATCCACTGCTTTCAGCACGCGCCATTCGAGGGTCTCGGGAAAATCGAAGAGTGGATTCACGAGCAGGGTCACACTTTGACGACGACGCACTTTCATCTTGGCGAAGAACCGCCGGCGCTCGATTCGGTTGACTGGCTGATCGTCCTCGGCGGCGCGATGAATGTTTACGAATACCGCGCCTATCCGTGGCTGCGCGAGGAGAAGCGGTTTTTGGAAAAAGCGATCGAAACTGGCAGAGCTGTGCTTGGCATTTGTCTCGGCGCGCAGCTGATCGCCGATGTGCTTGGCGCAAAGGTTTACCAAAACCGTGAGATCGAGATTGGCTGGTGGCCGGTGCGTTTTCACGAAAGCGCCGCAACGATCGCGGCATTCAAAAAGTTTCCGCGCGAGCTTACACCGTTGCATTGGCACGGCGATACGTTCGATTTGCCGCCGGGCGCACTCGCGATCGCTGAGAGTGACGGCTGCAAACATCAGGCGTTCGCGCTCGGCGAAAACATTGTCGGGCTGCAATTCCACATCGAGGTTCGCCATGAGGAAATCACGGCGTTCGTCGAAGATTGCCGCGAGTCGGAGTCAAAGTTTGTGCAAACGCGCGAGCAGATTCTTGGAGGCGAAAGTCATCTAAGCGAGATCCACGGGGCGCTGCGCCATCTGCTCGAAAGCCTGGCGCAATCGATAGCGCCGAAAAAAAGCGAAGCCTGAACGTTTGTCAAACGTTGAAGCGGAACTCAACGACGTCGCCGTCTTGCACGACGTATTCCTTGCCTTCGATCCGAAGCTTTCCAGCCTCGCGCGCCTTTGCGGATGAGCCGAGGCGGATCAAGTCGGCATAATGCACGACTTCCGCGGCGATAAAGCCGCGTTCAAAATCGGTGTGAATCACGCCGGCGGCGGCGGGCGCCTTGTCGCCTGCGCGGATCGTCCAGGCGCGCGTCTCTTGTTCGCCAGTTGTCAAATAAGTGCGAAGCCCGAGCAAATGATAAACCGCGCGAATCAGTGAACCGACGCCACTGCCTTGCACGCCGAGATCTTTTAAATATTCCGCGGCTTCCTCGGCGGATAAATCGACGAGTTCGCTCTCGATCTGCGCGCTGATGACCACCGCTTCGGTCGCGAGATGCGCGCGGACGTAATCGCGCACAGCCTTCACGCAACGCGCCGCGGAGGTCTGCTCGCTCGCCTCGGTTTCATCGGCGGGCAGGCCGCCTTCCTGCTCGTCCATGTTTTCCAACTGCGCGGCGAGGCTTGCCAGATCAGCTTCCGCGACGTTGCAGGCAAACAGAACGGGCTTTGACGTCAGCAGAAAAAAGTCGCGCGCGATTTTGGTTTCCTCATCGGTCAGCGTCAAAGTGTTCGCCGGTTTTCCTTCGTTCAAATGCGGCAGCAATTTCTCGATCACAGCCGTCTCTGCCTTTGCAAGCTTGTCGCCGGCGCGCACATTTTTGTGAAGACGTTCCGCGCGCTTTTGCAACGCCGCCATGTCTGCAAGCACGAGTTCGGTGTTGATGACTTCGATGTCGCGAATCGGGTCGATCGAGCCGGCGACGTGATGGATGTCCGCGTCTTCAAAACAGCGGACGACCTGCACGATCGCGTGCACTTCGCGGATGTGGCTGAGAAATTGATTGCCGAGTCCTTCGCCTTCGCTCGCGCCTTTCACGAGCCCGGCGATGTCGACGAATTCGATCGCGGCGGGAACAAGTTTTTTTGAATGGGAAAGATCGGACAGCGCCTGCAGCCGCGGGTCGGGAACGATGACGATGCCTTGATTCGGATCGATCGTGCAGAACGGATAGTTCGCCGCCTGCGCCTTGCGCGTGCGTGTGACAGCGTTAAACAGTGTGGATTTTCCGACGTTCGGGAGGCCGACGATTCCTGCGCTCAACATAAGGCGGTGACGTTAGCCAACGCGCCGCAACGCCGCACGGGAAATTTTTACTGCGGATAGTATTCCGGATATTTGAGGTCCTTGCGGAAAAACGCATCGACCGCGACGCCGACCCAATAAAGCGGCAGCACCAAAAATCCGAAGAACATGAAAAACGTGATGCTCCACAAAATGCACATCGCGCCGCCGAGCGCGAGGAACGCAGCGAGCTTCGTGTGGCCTTTGTAAAAATGTCCGGCGCCGGGCCAGATGAAACTCAGGATCGCAGCAATGGGATCGCGCGGGTTGCGCGGTCGCGTCGGATCTTCACCCTCGGGCAATCGCACCCAGTCGCAGCGGCTGCATTCGTTGGGATTCTCGAGCGGCGCGTCGCAGAGCGGGCAGCGCGCGGGAGCGGTGGTCGCGGGGATTTGGGATTCGATGGCTGGCATATTGAAGTCTCCTCGCGCAAAATCTAAACCTGAAACGCGCCCCGCGGCAACTAAACTGATGTCCACTCTTCGCAAGATCACGAGCCAACTCGACGACTTTCTCGACATCGCGAACATCGCGGACTGGCCGAATGCGCTCAACGGATTGCAGCTGGAAAATTCCGGCGCGGTGAAAAAAATCGGCGCGGCAGTCGATGCATGCGAACCAGTGATCGCGGAATCGGCGTGGCGCGGCGTGAGTTTGCTGCTGGTGCATCATGGACTTTTTTGGCAGGGCGCGCAGCCGATTCGCGATGCGCTTCATCGCAAAATCAAAACAGCGCTCGATCACGACATCGCGATTTACAGCGCACATCTGCCGCTCGACGTGCATCCGCGCGTCGGCAACAACGCGCTGCTCTGCGCGGCGCTCGGCTTTAAAGAAACGGAGCCATTCTTTTTTGAAAAAGGTCGACATCTCGGCTTGCGCACTCACGCGCCGCAAAGTCGCGCACAACTCGCGAAGCGGCTTGAACAGACGCTTGGCGGGCCGGTGCGTGTTTGCGCTGGCGGACCGGAACGCGTGGCGCGCATCGGTGTGGTCACTGGCGGCGCAGGCGCGGAAATCTACAAAGCGGCGGGCGAGGGGATCGATACTTTCATCACGGGCGAAGGGCCGCACTGGAGCTTTACGGCGGCGGAGGAGCTTGGCGTCAATGTTTTCTACGGCGGGCATTACGCGACCGAAACATTTGGCGTGAAAGCGCTCGCCGCGCATCTTTCAAAAAAATGGAAACTGCCGTGGGAATTTCTCGATCATCCGACGGGACTTTGACGGACGCGCTGCCGCGCACTTTTTTCCAACGCGATCCGGTGACGTGCGCGCGCGAGCTGATCGGCTGCGAGCTCGTCTGGAATGACTGCGCGGGAATCGTGGTGGAAACGGAAGCTTACGCGGCGATCAACGACGAAGCCTGCCACACATTTCGCCGGCCGAGCGCACGGGAGTTCATCGCGCGGCATGAGGCGGGCGCGGCTTACGTTTATTTTAATTACGGCATGCACTGGATGCTGAACGTGCTCGTGAAAAACGGGACGGAAGATGGATTCGTGCTTCTGCGCGCGCTCGAGCCGACGCGCGGGATCGACCGAATGCGGCAACGACGCAGGTCAAAGTTTAAAACGGAATATTCGCTGCTCGCGCTTTGCTCCGGGCCCGGAAAATTGGCGCAGGCGCTCGCTGTGAACGGCAGCGATCACGGGCGCGATTTGTGCGCAGGAGAAATGATGCGCTTTTCCAAAAGTTTGACCGACGTAAACGCGGTGAGCGATGTGCGCATCGGAATCTCAAAGGCTGCGCATCTGCCGTGGCGGTTTCTTTTTCCCGGCAGCGAATTCATCAGCGTGAAACCGCGCACTTGCATCAAAGTTCGCCGCAAAAAATAAAAAGGCCAGACCGGGTTGCCCACGGTCTGGCCTTTAAAATGGCCGTGTTACTTCGAATAGGTCGAATGATGGCTCATGGTCGAGGAGCTGCTTGCCTCTTCTTTGTGAGCACAAGCGCTCAGGCCGACGACGGCTGCTGCGACTGCAATGATGGTGAGAATTTTCATGGATGAATTTCGCCTCCTTTCTTTAGCGTGTTGCTGGTTTGGTTCTATGCTGATTTGTTTAAACGAAACAACGGATTTGTTTCCGTTTTGTCGTTTATTCGCCGGTTCGGCTCATCATGGCTGTATGACGACTGGCGTGCCGGGGTCGACGGCGTCGAAAAGCGTGATGATGTCGACGTTGCTCATTCGCACGCAGCCGTGGCTGGCGGGCGTGCCGATGTCGCGCTCGTGATTCGTGCCGTGAATGTAGATGTAGCGCTCGCGCGTGTTTGCGTTTTCTGGGTCGAGTCCCTCGAGCCACAAAATGCGCGTCTGCACGTGATCGTCCGGCTGGTCGTCGCTCCCGAATTCGCCCGTCGGCACGCGACCTTTGAAAATCATTCCCGCAGCTGCGCCGTCGCCTAATTTTTCAGCGACGACGAAGTTTCCGAGCGGCGTGCGGAAGCTTCCGGGTTCGGTGCCGATGCCGAACTTTGAAGTCGAGACGGGAAAAGTTTGGCAAACATTCTCGCCATCGCGCAGCTCGAGAATCTGCCGCTCGACGCTGATGTGGATGGAGCGATTCGGCGCCTGCATTTTCCATACATTGCACGCTGCGGCTCGATTTTGAAAGCACGCGAGCACGCCCGAACTTTTTTCGCGACAAAGCATTTACAGCGTTCGTTCCTCCGCTAATGTTCGCACTTCATGTCCCGTTTTTTCCTGCGGATCGCGGTGGGTTTGGTGCTGAGCAGTATCGCCGTGCGCGCAGTGGCGGCGGACATTCGCAAGAGTTTGATCCGCATCACCACGACGGAGCAGGATCCGAATTATCGCGTGCCGTGGACGCCTGGAAATATCAGCGGCGGCGTCGGTGCGGGATTCGTGATCGATGGGCAAAGGGTGCTGACGAATGCGCACGTCGTGAGCAATGCGCGGTTTCTTTCGCTGGAAAAAGAAAACGATCCGAAGAAATACATGGCAACGGTCGAGCACATCGCGCACGACTGCGACCTCGCGGTTTTAAATGTCGCCGATCCTGATTTTTTCAAGGACACCGTGCCGCTGAATCTCGGACCGCTTCCCGCGATCGAGTCACGCGTGTCGGTTTATGGTTATCCGATCGGCGGCGAGCGATTGTCGGTGACGCAGGGCATCGTGTCGCGCATCGATTTTCAGACTTACACGCATTCGTTGGTCGACCAGCACTTGGCGATTCAGATCGACGCCGCGATTAATCCGGGCAACAGCGGCGGACCGGTGATGCAGGATGGCAAAGTCGTCGGCGTGGCATTTCAAGGTTACGGTGGCGACGTCGCGCAGGGTGTTGGTTACATGATCCCGACGCCGGTGATTTCGCGATTTTTGAAAGACATCGCGGACGGGGTTTACGACAAATACATGGACCTCTCGATCATCACATTCAATCTGCCGAACCCGGCGATGCGGCGTGCGCTCGGCCTCGCGGATAATGATCGCGGCGTAATGGTGAGCAATGTGCAGGCCGCCGGCTGCTCTGCCGGAAAATTGGACGTCGGGGACGTGCTCCTGAGCATCGACGGACATCCGATTGGGAGCGACGGGTTCGTGGAATTGGAAGGCGAGCGCGTGCAGATGGGCGAGGTGGTCGAGCGGAAATTCAAGGGCGATGATGTGAAGTTGCACATCCTCCGCGACCAAAAAGAAATGGACGTGACGATCGTGCTAACCCAGGCGTGGCCATATAATATGCAGGCGAACAGCTACGACGCGCAGCCGCGCTACGTCTTGTTCGGCGGACTTTTGTTCCAGCCGCTCTCGCGAAATTTTCTCGAGGCTTATCAAATCACCGATCTACGCGTGCGATTTTATTTCGACTTTTTCCTTTCGGATGAAATTTATCGCGCGCATCCGGAAGTGATCATCCTCAGCTCGATCCTGCCCGACCCGATCAACACGTATCTCGGCGAGTTTCGGGACGGCATCGTCGACGAGGTCAACGGGACGAAAATCAAAACGCTCGATGACATGGCAAATGAATTTCGAAAACCGGCGAAAGAATATGTCATCAAGCTTGTCGGCATCGGCCGGCCGCTGGTGCTCGAGCGCGCTGCCGTGGAAGCGGCGAGGCAGCGCATCATGACGCGATACGATGTGTTGAAAGAACAAAACCTGCGCGACAATGCCAATGTGCCGTAACTTGAAAACGCTTTCGCTTTTGCTATTGGGGACGCTCGCGTCGAGCGGAGCGATTTATGCCGCGGATGTAAAACCGGTGACCGTAGCGTCGACGGTAAAAGCTGCGGTGAAGGAGGAAAATCTTTCCGTCGTGCGGGTGGCCTCGACTGTGCAGGCGTGGGATTTTTTTCATCCGTGGAGCAAGCACGCGCCCAACTCGCGGCGCGCACTCGGCGCGGTGCTGAGCGGCAATCGCGTGCTCGTCACAGCAGAGCTCGTCGCGAACGCAAATTATGTCGAGCTGGAAAGAGCGGAAAGCGGCGAGCGGATTCCCGCGCACGTGGTCGCCGTTGATTACGAGGCAAATCTCGCGCTGCTCAAACCGGAGGACTCAAACTTTTTCAACGGCATCAAACCTCTCGAGGTCACCGATGCAATGGTTGGCGATCGCGTCGCGGTCTGGCAGGTCGAAGCCACCGGCGCGCTCCTCTCCACCGAAGCGCTGCTCACGACCGTCGATGTCTCGCGGTATCCGATCGATGAGTCGGCGCTGCTGACTTATCATCTCACTTCGTCGCTCCAATATCGCGAAGGCAGCTACACCGTGCCCGTCGTGAAAGACCACAAGCTGGTCGGGCTGCTGATGCGTTACGACACGCGCACGCAAAATGTGGATGTGGTGCCGGCGCCCATCATCCAGCATTTTCTCAAGGACGCGGCAGACCAGCATTACGGCGGATTTCCCCGTGCAGGCGTGCTTTTCGCTCCGATGCGTGATCCGCAATTGCGCCACTTCGCCGGGCTCACGCCGATGCAGACCGGTAGCGTTTATGTGAGCAGCGTGCAGAAGGATGGTCCGGCCGATGAAGCTGGAATCCATGTTGGCGATGTGCTGCTGGAAATCGGCGGCATGCCGATCGACCAGGACGGCAATTATGTCGACAAACTTTACGGCAAAATTTCTCTCTCGCATTTCATCGCGATGAAAAATGATGGAGAAAAAGTTGCGTTCAAAGTTTGTCGTGACACGGCGGTGAAGGATTTTCCCGTGACGCTCCGACATCGAGACGTTTCCGATTACGTGATCGAGCCTTACCTCATCGACAAAGCGCCGAAGTTTTACGTGCTCGGCGGACTCGTGCTGCAGGAACTTTCCCGCCAATATTTAAAGGAATGGGGCGATCTCAAAAAAGCGCCGGAGCGGTTCGTTTATTACGATCGTTATCAATCGGAACTTTTCAGCGGCGAGCACCGGAAGCTCGTGATTCTCAGCCAGGTTTTGCCGACGCCGGACACGGTCGGCTACGAGGAACTCAGCACGTTGCTCGTGACCAAAATTAACGATATGCCGGTGAACAGTCTCGACGATGTGCCGAAGGCGCTGGCCAAACCAATCAACGGCTTTCACAAAATCGAGTTCAGCGAAAATCCCCACGTCATTTACCTCGACGCGAAACAAACAGCGGATGACGAGAACGCGCTGCTGAAAAATTATGGTCTGCCCGCCATCAGCCGGCTGCGTTGATCACGCGGAGCAGCGGCCGGGTTTTTCATTGAACGGCGTGATCTTCGAATGGCGCGCATGACGCGGCCGCTCTTGATCGCCACGCACAACGCGAACAAAACTCGCGAGATTCGCGAAATGCTCGGCGTAAACTTTCTTGTCGGCGACCTGACTGCGCATCCGGAAATCCCCGCGACGATTGAGTCGGGCGCAACGTTTGAAGAAAATGCGAAGCTGAAGGCGCTTGAAGCTTCGCGGTTGTTTAAAGGTTTGGTGCTGGCCGATGATTCCGGGCTGGAAGTTGACGCGCTCGGCGGCGCGCCCGGCGTTCACTCCGCGCGATACGCCGGGGAAAATGCGACTGATGAAGATAATTGCCGCAAGCTCCTTGCCGAGCTCGCTCGCGCAGGGGCGCGTGGGCGGAAACGCTGCGCGCGCTTCCGTTGCATCGTGGCGCTCGCGCAGGACGGCGAGGTCCGCGCGATGTTTGATGGCGCGGTCGACGGCGTCATTATCAATGAGCCGAAAGGTCAAAACGGTTTCGGCTACGATCCGCTTTTTGTTCCAGATGGTTTTTGCGAAACTTTCGCGCAACTGCCGCCCGCGATTAAGAGCAACTTCTCGCACCGTGCTCGGGCGATGGAGAAATTGCGCCCCGCGCTTCTCTCAATGCAGACCTAAGATGATGTCGTTTGCTTCAGAGATACTTCCGTCAGTGAAGATCACGAGATTTCCATTTCCATGCACGGCGCCGCGCTCGATGAACCACGGCTGCCTGCTCCAACGCAGCGGCGTCATTTGTTTTTCGTCGAACGTCATGGGGATGTAATCCAGCCGAACATTGTTGGGTTGCGTCAGATCGGGACTGCTAAGCAGTTTTTGCATGGTTGGGCAAATCCAGGATTTTTGTTCCAGTCCGAACGGTTGAAATGCGGCAATCCATTCCTTGGCAAATTCGGCCGGCTCCTTTGACATCAGCTCGGTGTCGATTTGCGGCCAATGGGAATTGGCCTGCAGGTAGGAGTTTGCGCTCACATGGAGATTTCGTAAGTTCGCCATGCACCGCACTTTTTCCATCCGCGCGATCAGACCGTCGAAAGCGGGCAGCAAGAGAATCAGAAGGATGGCGATAATCACCACCACCGTCACGATCTCAAGAATCGTAAAAGCACGGGCGCCGAGCAGGCGCGTGGCTCTGCACCGGGCCATAGCTGTTATTCTTAGCAGCCCCGGACCGCTTTAGGGTTTCGGAGTCGGGGTAGGCAGCGAGGTGACGGAAGGCGTCGGGATAGTTACGTTTCCTGTCTGGGTCGACTGCTGGAACCCATCAACAGCGAAATCAATAGCCTTCAAGATGGTGAATCCAACTCCATCCGGTGAGTTATCAGGAGCGAACCCTTGCTCGTCGATATGCGCTGTGCCGGTAAAGCCGGTGGCGACTGCAATTGTTGTCGAGGTAGTCGGCGTCACGAAGGCGTCGATCCGACCCGTGGCGTTGAGAGGAGAAAAGAACTCTATGCCATTACTATTATTGCCTAAATCAGGACCGGTGACGACGCCCTTAAATTCCAAAGTGCGCGGATCGGTGATGCCAATGACAGTGCCAGCAAAAGCCTCTCCACTATCAAAGAGGAGGAAATTACCATTCGAAGCGCCGGTTTGAGGGACCGCCACCAGAAAAATGCCCAAGGCGTTTTTGACATCGCTGTTGGCGGCAAAAGCGGCATTTGAGTAAAAGACTTTTACTTTCGTCGGTGTCAAAACGCCCGCGTAAGTTCCAACTACGCTGGTCGCCGCCGACGCGCCGACGGGACCGCCATGCAGGGCCCAGACTTGAGTTTGGAGAAAAACGAAGCAAAGGAGGGAAGAGAGGACGGCTTTCATGGCCGAAACGCTACCAGCTTTTTTAATGCAGTCAACATTAGAAGCGCATTTTTGTTCTCACAGCCGATAAGCTCTTTGTTATGTCAAATCACTTCCTTAAATCCATCAGTCGCGTCGGCGTGGTTGCACTCTCCTGTGCCCTCCTCGGTTGCGATAAATCAGAAACTCCCTCAGACGACACCACGCCTGTCAATGCTGGTCCCTCACCTTCCGCAATGCCTTCGTCCGCGATGGAATCTTCCTCGCCTGCCGCGATCGAATCCGTTTCGCCAGCCATGATGCCGTCTCCGTCCAGCGTTGAATCAACGACTTCGGCTCCGATTGCTTCGCCGCTCGATACCACGACCACACCCGGCACGCCTGCCACCTCGTCGCCAAGCCCGACGCCGTAAAAGTTCAGAGCTCTCGCAGCGATACTTTGCCGTCGTAAAGCGACTTGCCGATGATCGTGCCGTAAAGTTTCGGCATCGCTTGGAGCCGGCGCACGTCTGTTGCGCTCGAGATCCCGCCGCTCGCGATCAACTGGCAGCTTAAGATTTCGAGCAGATTTTCGATCTCTTTGAAATTCGGGCCAGTCAACATCCCGTCGGTCGCAATGTCGGTGTAGATGATTGTGCCGGCGCCAGCCGCTTCTGCATTGCGCGCGAGATCCTGCGCGCGAGTTTTCGAAAGCTCGGTCCAGCCGTTAATGGAAACGATGCCGTCTTTGGCATCGATGCCGACCGCGATTTTTTCGCCGCCAAATTTTTCGGCCAGTGATTTCACGAATTCCAGCGACTCGCTTGCGCGCGTGCCTATCACGACACGCGCAACGCCCGCGTCAAACGCGCGTTGAACTGCCGTTTCATCCCGCATGCCGCCGCCGAGCTCGCAGGGAACTTTGACGGAATTGACGATTTTTTCCACAGAAGCCATGTTGCGCAGTTCTCCGGTGAATGCAGCGTCAAGGTCAACGATGTGTAAAAAATCGCCGCCTTCGTCCTCCCACCTTTTTGCAAAAGCGACTGGGTCGTCCGAATAAATTGTCTTCTCCTCGGCTTTCCCTTGGCGGAGGCGGACAACTTTGCCGTCCATTAGATCGATGGCAGGAAGGATAAGCATTGCGAAGAATGGCGGACGGGTTCTTGGTTTAGGCGACCGGCACCCGTTGACTCGTTTCCGCAACCTGCGCGATAAAGTTGCGCAAGATCGTGAGCCCGACATCCTGACTTTTTTCCGGGTGGAATTGAACACCGGCTACGCGTCCACGCGCAGCGGCGGCGGCAAAAGTTTCGCCATAAGTCGTCCGTGCCGTCACGACTGAGTCATCGGCGGGCGCGGGAAAATAGGAATGCACGAAGAAGACAAACGAGCCATCTGGCAGTCCACTCCACAACGACTGTTTAACCCCCGTAAACTCGAGATTGTTCCAGCCGATCTGGGGCACCTTCAATCCCGGCGTGCAAAATCGCCGCACCTTTCCAGCGAAAAACCCGAAGCCGCTTTCGCTAGGCGATTCCTCGCTCTCCTCAAAGAGAAGCTGGTAACCGACACAGATGCCGAGGAACGGCTTGTCGGCGCGAAGCCAGTCCTGAAGCGGGTTCCAAAGCGACCGGGACTTAATGTTGCGCGCGCAGTCGCCGAAATCCCCGACCCCTGGCAGCACGACTGCGTCCGCGTTTTCCAGCTCCGCCGCGGTGCTCACCAGCCGCACGTCCGCGCCCTCACGAGCGAGCGCTTTGCTCACGCTGCGAATATTTCCACTGCCGTAATCGATCAATGCAAACATGACGAGCGGGACTTTCATGGGCGGTCGGGAGGCTGTCAATCGGCAGAATGATGTTCGTGTCTTGACCGCGATTGAGGGATATGCGCATTTTAGAAAAGTGCGTCCATCCCCCTGGCGATTTTGCCACTGTCTTTTTTTCCTTCTCTGCCTCGCGGTCCTCTTGATCGCGCGCCTCGCTGAGGCGGCACCACAAACTGATCTCGGGGAGAAGGAGCAGATTTTCCCGCCGCTGCCGGCAGCGGAAAAGGCGGTGCATTGGAAGGACGGTTATTTTTACCTCAATGGCGAAGCGACGATCATCAGGTCGGGCTCCATTCATTATGCACGGGTGCCTCGGGAATTGTGGCGCGACCGGATTTGGCGCCTCAAGATGATGGGATTCAATTGCGTGCAGAGCTATGTCTTCTGGAACGCCGCCGAGCCGAAGGAAGGACAATGGAACTTTAGCGACAATCTCGATCTCGACGCATGGCTTTCGCTACTCAAGGAGATGGGGATGTATGCGTTGGTTCGCGTCGGGCCTTACTCCTGCGCCGAGTGGGAAGAAGGTGGCACTCCGGCATGGCTGACGGTCAAACCGGGAATGATCCAGCGGGAAATGGGGCCTTCAATTCCTTACTCGGATGCGCACCTCGCGAAGCTGGAAGAGATTACGGCGAAACATCAGATCAACCACGGTGGCAGCGTTTTCATGGTGCAGCTGGAAAATGAACATTCCGGCGGATGGGGAACACAAGTCATCGATCCCTATCTTAAATACTTAGACGATCAGGCGCGAAAAAATGGCATCGAAGTTCCCATCTTTAATTCTGGGCTTCATCATAGCCATGACCCAGCCGGCGAAGCGCCATTCTCTATGAGCTCTTCGCCTTGGTATAGCACGGAATTCTGGACCGGCTGGATCGGAAAATACGGAGACATGAGTCCCGATACACTCAGCCAAAAGGTTCGTGGGACATGGAAGATCATCGCCTTTGGCGGAGCAGGATATAACTATTACATGGCCCACGGCGGCACTAACTTTGGCTACTCGGGAAGTGGTGAGGATCCGGGCGTATCCTATGACTATTCGGCGCCGGTGGGAGAAGCCGGCCAGCTCCACAATCTCTACTTCCCAGCCCGCCGCGCCGCCTACTTCGCCCAAACTTTTACTCCAATCCTTGCAGGAAGCCACGATGACCCGGCGCTCGCGAAAAGCGATCAACCGGCGCTGCGGGTGACTACCCGCTCAAATCCGGAAAGTGGGAGCATCGTCTTTGTGGATCATTTCCTACGAAAGGCGGATGTGGCGCCACTGGTTGCCATCGCTCCCGATGCCTCGGCCTATCACCCGCCGAAATATGACGCGAGCGTTTCACTGGAGACGCACGTCAATGTTAATGGCCTGACTCTTCCGCACCACGGCAGCTTGAAAGTCAGTTCCCTTGAGCCTAGAACGATCGTGGTCAACATGCCGTGGACGAAAAGCGCGACCTTCGAGTCGATTTGCACCAATGTCCTGTTTCGCCAAACTATCAGTGGCATCAACTACTGGGTGTGCTACGGACCCGCGGGTGATTCTGGAGAAGTAACATTGAGTAGGAAAGTTGCGAGCGATGCTCCTGCCGAGTTCGACTTCACCTATCCCGCTGATGATAGCATCAAAGAGATCGACGTTGATTCGGGCGATGGAAGTAAGGCCAAGCTTCTTGTCATGAACACCGATCTGACGAATCGGACATGGCTCGCCAATGGCAAGATTTATGTAGGCCCGTCCTTTGTTCTAGAAGACGGCAGCATGGAGATTCCAACCGAAGGCGGAAAGGCGACAATCTATTCAGCTGGCGGCAAGTCGGAAGTGACGCAGCTTTCTGCGTCTGCTCCGGCATTGCCGGTTCTTTCCTCATGGACTTGGCGTGATGCCGCTCCCGAGCGCGCTGCAGATTTCACCACAAGCGGCTGGCTGCAATCCAAAGGTCCTCAACCGATGGAAAGCTATGATAGCTTCGAGAATCGCTACGGATGGTATCGCACGACCTTGCATCGAGATTCCGCTGGCCCAGTCTCACTTCGCTTTGCAGGTCAATCAGGGACTTTCGCTCCCTTCTTGAATGGTCAGCCAGCTCCCGTTTCCACCTTCGAGTATAATGCCTCGGGTGCACTGAAGATGCCTCACGCCAAGGCGGGCGATAACTCACTCGCCATTTTGGTGAAAGCCAGTCCTCGTCCAAAGACCACCTATCGCGGTCCCGTCGGCATGCGACTCGCGCGAGGACTTTGGGGTGGTGTCAGCGCCGACGAAGCTCCAACGCAACTGAAAGTTGTTTGGAAAAAATGGAACGCGCCATATAGAAACATGAGCGCGGATGACGTTGCCAAGCCAGACTATGACGACTCCACGTGGGATGTAGTCGATCCGGCGATTACCGATATTGCAAAAGGAAACGCATGGTATCGCGGAAGATTTACACTTAGCGCGGATCAAGTTAATTCGATGATCGAGCTTCCGCAGTTTGGTTTGCAGAAGGGCAAAAAGGCACTGGCAATTACGATCTCCTATCTCAATGGCCATTTCGTCGAAGAGCGAGTTCAGGATGTTTCAAAAATCCTTCATGCGGGTGAAAACACCGTTCTTCTCGAAATACAAAGCAGGCTCGGCGGCGAGAGCGGGGAACTTGCCCTTAACCTATGGCACAACTCTTCTCTCACCGAGGCCAACTGGTATTTTAAAGGCGGCCTGGATGATCTGAACGAAACGGCTGTCATAGGGCAGGTCACAAACTGGAAGGAGTTCCTCGCTCATCAACCATGGCAATCCAGTTCCGCGCCTTCGGGACCTCTATTTTGGAGGTGCACTTTCGACTACCATCAGCCTGCCGGCTTGCGGGAAACAATCGGTCTTCTCACGGACGGGTTGAAGGCCGGCAACGTTTGGCTCAATGGCCACAACCTTGGTGAATCGCGCTCACCGCAAAATTATCCGCTTTACATGCCCGAATGCTGGTTGAAAGAAGGCGACAATGATCTGCTAGTCTTCGATCTCTACGGTAGCAGCCCCAATCAACTTCACCTTGATAGATTCGAGGTCCACACGGTTGTCCCAAAGTCATAGAGACAACCTTAGACTTTTTTCATACATTAGCTTCAGTCACCAATAACTAACCTCTAAACAACCAACAATAGTTTCCATGGCTTCCATTCCGACCACAACTTCATCCTCATCAGGCACGACGAACCCGGGCCAAACCTACCGCGCATCGTTCGCGATCATGACGTCGCTCTTCTTCATGTGGGGCTTCATGACTGTCTTCAACGATATTTTGATCCCGCGTTTTAAAGAAGCTTTTGCACTGAACTTTTTTCAGTCCATGCTCGTGCAGTTTGCGTTCTTTGGCGCTTACTTCATCGGCTCATCGATCTACTTCATTATTTCCGCGATGGCTGGTGATCCTATCGCCAAGATTGGTTACAAAAACGGCGTGGTCATTGGGCTACTGATATCGGCGGGTGGTAGCGCGATCTTCTGGCCCGCGGCCACGGCTAATTCATACCCGATGTTCCTTTTTGCTTTGTTTGTCGTAGGTCTCGGTTTCGCCATGCTCCAGATCGCCGCCAATCCTTACGTTACCATTCTAGGTCCTGAGCGAACTGCATCGAGTCGCTTGAATTTAGCACAAGGCTTTAACTCGATCGGGACCACGATCGGACCGCTGATTGGCGGCTACCTTATCTTTCAATACTTCGCGAAGCCGGGCGCACATGGCGCGGACTCGGTGAAAGAACCTTACCTGATGTTCTGTGCGGTCTTCGTCGTGCTCGCGGTGATCTTCTTTTTCATCCATCTCCCGCACATTGGCGAGGGAAAGATCGAACCCGGGGCCGGCGCGCTCAAGTTCCCGCATGTCATCCTCGGCATCGTCGCCATCTTGATGTATGTCGGCGGCGAAGTCGCGGTCGGTAGTTCGATCATCAACTTTCTCGGTCAGCCGAGCGTGGCGGGTCTGGCACCTGTTGCAGCAAGCAAATATGTTTCGCTCTATTGGGGCGGACTTCTTATCGGACGCTTCATGGGCTCGGTCGAGCTCAGTGAGATGAAGAAGGCCAACAAGCAGATCCTGCTGGTGGTGATTCCGCTGCTGGCCTATCTCTTCCTTTGGGTTGTGCAAAGCGCGCCACTGGATGCAATCCACAACGGAGATACTTCAGTGATGTTTCGTCTGTGGCAGGAACAATTTGTGCAGAACTGGCAGATGTTTAAATACTATCTGCCATTCATCGCGCTTTGTTGGGTATTGTTTCAATTTGGAGCTGCACTGGCCGATCGGACTCTTCTTATATTTTCGTCGACTGTGGTGATACTGCTGCTAACGGCGATCCTCAGCGGCGGCAAAGTCGCGATGTGGTGCGTGGTTGCGGTGGGGCTATTTACCTCGATAGGCTGGTCGAATACCTTTTCACTTGCGATCGAGGGTGTAGGGATCTACAAGAGTCAGGCGTCTTCGCTGCTCGTAATGGCTATCTTGGGAGGTGCATTACTCCCGCCTATGCAGGGAATCATTGCCGATCATGTAGGACTTCGCATATCCTTCATCGTTCCATTGATTGCCTACGCTTACGTTGCTTTCTACGGCTGGAAGGGGCACAAGATTGGGCGCACCGAGCAGTAGTTCCTCGCGAAACATGATGAATACGCCGCGCTTTACAGTAGCTCTCATCTCGGTTGCGATTTGTTCGAGCTTATCATGGTCAATGGCCCAGCAAGAGACGCCCTTGACGCCGTTCGTCGACCCTTTCATCGGAACCGATCCTAATCCCATCACCAAAACCGGTTATGATATGGATACGGGGAACGTTTATCCGGGTGCGGTTTGTCCGCATGGTTTACTTGCTTGGAGTCCTGATACGACTACGAACAAGAGAATCGCGGGCGGCTACTGGTATCCAGATTCAAAGATCGAGGACTTTAGCCTGACCCACTTCAGCGGTCGCGGGGTTCCGTGCTTGAAGGACATTGCATTTGAGCCCCTCGTGCAGCCGGTTGAAGCTTCCCCCGGCAGGGACTGGACGCGATATTCCTCGAGCTTTACCCATCAAAATGAAAGTGCGTCGCCGGGCTATTATAAAGTAAAATTCGATAACGGAATAATCACGGAGCTGACCGCGAGTCCTAGGTCTGGAGTAGCGCACTTCACCTTCCCGCCAAAGACGGCTTCGACGCTTTTAATCCGAGCCAACGGACTCATCGAGGTCAATGGCAAGGAAGTTTCAGGCCATGCGCGAAAGCTCTATTTCTTCGCGCAGTTTTCCAATCCGTTTACTAGCGTCAAAACTTGGGAGGCAGACAAGATCAGCGATGCCACCAGCGCACGCGGGGGAAGCTGTGGCGCCATTCTTTCGTTCGACACTTCGAAAGATCCGATGATCCAGGTGCGTGTTGGGATTTCCTATACCAGCGTGGAAAACGCCCGCGACAATTTGAACCAGGAAAACAAAGACGGGGACTTTGCGGCGGTGCAAAAGAACGCCGTTGCTTTATGGGATCACGAGCTAAAGCGAATTCAGGTCGAGGGTGGAACCAAGGCGGGTAAGACAGTTTTTTACACGGCTCTTTACCATTGCTTCATCCATCCGAGCTTCTTAGATGATGTCAACGGTCAGTATCTAGGCATGGATGAAAAGGTCCACGAAGTGGCGAAGGGGCATCATCAATATCAAAACATTCCGGCATGGGACGAGTATCGTTCGCAGTCACCGCTGATGGCCTTCCTTGCTCCAAAGGAAGCCAGCGATATCGTGCAATCGTTAGTCAACTATGCGCAACAGGACGCCACTGTCCGACCCGAAGGCGGCGGCTTGCCCCGCTGGGAGCAGATGAATATTAACTCCGGCGGCATGGTTGGCGACGGCGACGATGTGATCATTGCAGCCTCGTATGCCTTTGGCGCCAGAGAGTTTGACACCAAGGGCGCATGGGAAGCAATGGACAAAGGCGCCTCTCGGCCAGGGACCACTTCTGATGGACACCTTGTCAGGGCTGGCTTGGAAGAATACATGAGCAAGGGCTACATCCCCGAATCAGCATCGGATCGCGGCGGATCACATAGCGCTTCCATCACGCTGGAGTATTGCAACGACGACTTCGCTCTCGCCCAATATGCCGAGAGCCTCGGACACCACGACAAGTATGTGACCTACCAAAACCGCGCGCAAAATTGGAAGAATCTCTTTAACGCTGACACCGGTTATATTCAGCCGCGGATGGCAGACGGCGCATGGATGCAAAACTTTTCTCCATCCAGTGAAAAAGCGTTTACCGAGGGAACCGGCGCGCAATATCTTTGGCTCGTAAATTTCAATCTCCATGGTCTGATTGAAAAGCTCGGCGGCAACGAGAAAGCGGTTGAGCGGTTGGACAATTTTTTCACCAAAACCAACGCAGGTCCTAGAAGTGAATTCGCGTTCATGGGAAATGAGCCGTGCGAGGAAACGCCATGGGTGTATGACTTTGCGGCCGCTCCTGCGAGGACGCAGCAAGTGGTTCGGCAGATTCAGACAGAGCTTTTCACCAGCAAACCATCCGGCATTCCTGGCAACGATGACGCAGGTGCATTGTCTTCGTGGTATGTCTTCTCCGCGCTAGGTCTCTATCCGCAGATTCCAGGAGTGGCTGGATTCGTCGTAGGAAGCCCGATTTTCGATAAAGCGACCATTCATCTGGAGAACGGCTCTGACATCCAGATCATTGGGGAACACGCATCGTTGACTAATAGCTACGTGCAGACGCTCAAGGTAAATGGCCATGATTGGAAAGGGCCATGGATACCTTGGTCGGAACTTTCGAAAGGCGGAATCATCAATGTCAGCCTTGGCGATAAGCCTTCGACCTGGGGGAGTGATCCCAGTGTGGCACCGCCTTCTTTCGATACCGTGAAACCTTGATCCTGACTAAAAAAACCTTATGCGATTTGTTTTCCCGACTTCATCTGTAACGCGTTACCGTCTGCCGACTCATATTAACGATCTAGTCGTTGACCGGTCGGAATCCGAGACATCGGAAGTGTTCGTAGTAGTTATCGAACCAGGCTCTGCGCCGCCGCCACACCAGCATGATGATACGGAACAAGTCTTCTATGTGTTGGAAGGCAAAGGAACTCTTCGCATTGGTGCCGAAAAAAGCGAGCACACCGTAAGTCCGGGCGACGTGGTGCGAATTCCACCGCGCACGGTTCACTCAATTCGGTGCGATGGTTCAAAGCCGTTGCGTTACGTGGCGATTGACTGCTTTACCGCTGGCAGGCCGGTCGATGAGCCGACTTGGGATTCGCATGTGGAAGTAATGTGCAAGCGAGAAGGCTGGCCGCGCATAGAAGGGCAGCTGCTTCATCATGGAGCTGAGTAGGTCTAACACCTTCCATTTTTAAATCTGAATTTCGAAAATATGAAGTCAACGATTCGTCTCGCTATTGTTTCAGCTGTATTCCTCGTAGAGTTGCATTGTTCTGCAGGTAAACTGCAGGCGAAGGATTCTGCAGACTATGTCGATCCCTTCATCGGCGCAGCCAGCACGCGGCCGACCCAGGAGGAACTGGCAAAAATCACGGCTGAGGGTGTGAAGCTTGATCCAAGATTCGACGGTTTTCATGGGAAACTTTTTCCCGGGGCGGACACACCTTTTGGCATGGTGCAGTTAAGCCCGGACACGATCACAGACGGCGACAATGGCGCCGGCTACTCGTTTCCAAATACGACGATACAAGGCTTTAGCTTCAACCACATGAGCGGGGTGGGCGCTTATGGGGACTTAGGAAATTTCATGGTCATGCCTACAACGGGGCCGCTCAAAACGTGGTATGGGGACACCGATAAACCCGGCACCGGCTATCTATCTTCCTACTCGAAAAAAACCGAGGTAGCTCAAGCCGGCTATTATGCAGTGACGTTGTCGGACTATCAGGTTCGCGCCGAGATGACCGCTGCTCCGCATAGTGGGATTCTTCGTTTCACTTTCGCGAAAAATCCGCAGTCCAGAATCCAGATCGATCTTGCACGCCGCGTCGGAGGAACTTCCATGCATCAGATCGTCAAGGTCACGGATGATCACACGA
Organism: uncultured Verrucomicrobiae bacterium; assembly: GCA_963836755.1. GTDB lineage: Bacteria > Verrucomicrobiota > Verrucomicrobiia > Chthoniobacterales > Chthoniobacteraceae > JAJPJG01. The sequence continues at coordinate 1,654,350 of CAWIKF010000002.1, forward strand.
TCGAAGGACAGATTGATTGCACAAACCACGGTGGAGGATTTCGCGGCGGCACAGTTAACTACACGCTCTATTTCCATGCTGAATTCAGCGAGCCGCTCAAAGATTTCGGAGTGTGGAGCGCGACGCTTCCGACGGGGCGGAACATCTGGAAGACTCCCGAATTCGCCAAAGCGTGCGCCGAAGCTGCGGTCATTCCAAACTGTCGCGACAAGGAAGGAGACCACCTCGGCTTCTATGCGAATTTTGCGACGACGGACAACCAAGTGATCATGCTCAAGGCCGGCATTTCCTATGTCAGCCTTGCAGACGCTCGCGAAAATATGAAAGCGGAGATTCCGGCATGGGATTTCGACGGCTTGCGTCAGCACACCCATGAGATGTGGAATGATGAGTTGAGCCGCATTTCGATCGAAGGTGGAACGGAGGATCAGAAGACTACTTTTTACACATCGCTCTACCATTCGCTGCTGGATCCAAGGACGGAGACGGACGTCAATGGGAACTATCCCGGCGGAGATGGGCAGGTGCATCAGGCCAAAGGCTTCACGAAACGCACGATTTTCAGCGGCTGGGATATTTATAGGAGCCAATTCCCGCTGCTCACGCTGATTGATCCTCAGGTGGTCGATGATGAAATCCAGAGTATGGTCGAGTTGGCGTCGCAAAACGGCACTCACTACTTTGATCGGTGGGAACTAATGGGATCCTACACTGGCTGCATGTGCGGTAACCCTCAGGTAGTTGTGAATAACGATGCATATCAAAAGGGAATTCGAAACTTTGACGTCGCGAAGGCCTATGAGTATTCGGTGAATACCTGTGAGAAATTCGGCAATGGGCCGCTTGGCTACTCAGCAGGTGGCAGCGGCGTTGCCATCACTCTTGAGAATGCCTTTGCCGATTGGAATTTGTCGGAGCTGGCAAAAGCCCTCGGTCATAATGATGACGCCAAAAAGTTTGCTGCAGACGGCCAGGATTTTCGGAATATCTTCAATCCGGAAGCTAGCTGGACTTACGAAAAATCCGGCAAGGACTCTCATCCGGAGTGGCATGGATGGTTTGTAACTAAAGACAAAGACGGAAAGTGGGGTCCTTGGAACGGCCTCGTTTCCAGCCCGGGCGGCATGGAATCCTCACTATACCAAAGCGGGTGGTTTGTGCCGCAGGATATCCCGGGCCTGATCAGTCTGCTTGGAGGCAAAGAAGCTTTCGTAGCGAAGTTGTCCGATTTTTTTGAACACACTTCGAATCTCGGAAAGAACAACAGCTACATGAGCATCTCGAATGAGCCGAGTCATCTCATTCCCTTTCTTTTCAACAGGGCTGGTGCACCATGGCTGACGCAGAAGTGGGTCCGCCGGCTTGTGACGGAAGCTTACGGTTCTGCGCCGAACGCTCTTTCTGGCGATGACGACGTGGGCCAAATGTCAGCGTGGTATGTTCTAGCGACGAGCGGCCTGGCGCAAGCTGCTCCGGGGGATCCCCGCTTTGAAATCTTTACGCCGCTCTTTGACAAAGTTACTTTGAAACTTGATCCAAAGTATTCAAAGGGTCGCACCTTTACCGTGACGGCGAAGAACAATTCTCCCGAGAATGTTTATATCCAATCAGCGACGTTAAATGGCAAATCCCTGAACCGCTGTTGGCTGAGCTACTCGGAAATTACCGCCGGCGGCGCGCTCGAACTGGTTCTCGGTCCGCAGCCTAACAAGCAATGGGGTGTGGAATAACTCGATCAAAGAACCATGAAGCCTATGTTAGCTTGCAAAGCGCTGGCCTCGTGCTTTCCCAGCAACTTTGCTTACTTTGGAGCCACACCAAACGGACGACCAGGCCTAAAGTAGCCAAAGCCTAAATACCGAAATAATGAAAAAGATCTACTGCCTTGCAGCTGTCTTCGTCTTTCAGATCGCCGCACTTCATGCGAAGGAAGCGATCGATTATATCGATCCATTCATCGGGACTGGATCCCAAGGAAAAGATTTTCCAGGTGCGAACGTCCCGTTCAGCATGGTGAAACTTAGTCCGGATACGCTCGTTACTGGTTCGACGAGTTACTACTACTCCGATAAGACCATCCAAGGGTTTAGCTTTACCCACCTCGGTGGAGCAGATGGTGGAGAACTTGGAAATTTCCTTGTGATGCCAACCACCGGTCCGATGCAAACCTATGGCGGGCAAAGAGGTAAACCACACACTGGGTATCTTTCGTCTTTCACCAAATCATCGGAAAAGGCGAGTGCTGGTTATTATGCGGTCACCCTCGACGACTATGGAGTGAAGGCGGAAGCCACGGTGACTGACCGTAGCGGAATGCTTCGCTTTACCTTTCCGAAAAATGATCAGTCGCGGATCCAAGTCGATCTTGCTCATCGGATCAACGGCACCTCCTTGCATCAGACGGTGAAAGTGGTGAACGACCATACGATTGAGGGAATGATCGATCTTCCGAAGAATGGCGGAGGCTGGAGCTTCGGAGGTAACATCCACTACACCGCTTACTATCACGCCGAGTTCAGCAAACCTTTTACCAAGTATGGAGTTTGGAGCGCAACGTTGCCTCCCGATTGGTCCGCCGCAAAGCCGTCGGTCGGATACGGTAAACTACGAAACGTCAACAGTCCTGAGTTTATCGCTGCTTGCAAGAGCGCGGAAGTCATACCGGATTGTAAAGAGAAGGAAGGTCAGCATTTGGGATTCTATAGTGAGTTTCCGACAACGGATGGCGAAGCGGTGGTGCTGAAGGCGGGTATTTCTTTTGTGAGCGTGGATGGTGCGCGGGCTAACTTGGCCTCTGAAATTCCGGGCTGGGACTTCGATCAGGTGCACCAGCAGGCGCGGGATGCATGGTCGAAGGCTTTCGACCATCTCACCGTCGAAGGCGGCACTGAGGATCACAAGACAATCTTTTACAGCGCGCTTTACCGCTCGCTGCTTTATCCGATGACTTTCGGAGATGTCGACGGGAATTACTTCGGAGGAGATGGCAAGGTTCATCATTCTGATACCTTTACGAATCGCACCATCTTCAGTGGCTGGGACGAATACAGGAGCAAGTATCCGCTGTTAACGCTCATCGAGCCGAAGGTAGTCAACGATCAGATCAACAGCATGATCGCGCTCGCGGAAGACAACGGGACAAAGTATTTCGACCGGTGGGAGATCATGGGGAATTATACCGTTTGCATGATTGGCAATCCGGAAGTGGTGGTATTGAACGATGCCTATCAAAAGGGCATCCGAGGCTATGATGTCGAAAAAGCGTATCAGTTCGCCGTCAACACCACGGAAAAATACGGAAACAGCAAGTATGGCTACATCCCGGGGCAAATTTCCGAGACGACTGAGTATGGTCTGGACGAGTGGAACCTGGCTCAGCTCGCCGCTGGGTTGGACAAAAAAGAGGACGCCACTAAATACCAGCAGCTATCATTGGCCTATCAAAAGCTCTTTGATCCCGATCAAGCCTGGACTTACGATGCGGCAGGTAAGGATGCGAAACCGGAATGGAAAGGCTGGTTCCGACCGAAGGATGGCAAAGGAAACTTTGAGCAGTGGCCTGGATTAACTTCGCCCAAAGGAACGCGGGAAGCCACTGTCTATCAGGCTGGATGGACAGCCTGTAATGACATTCCTGGAATGATCAAGCTGCTTGGCGGCAATGAACTATTTGCCGAAAAGCTAAACGATTTTTTTGAAAGAGCGCCTGATTTTGATAAGTGGAATCCCTCCATGGGCATGCGCAATCCTGCTCATATATATGGGGGGATGGAGCCCTGGTGGAACCCGTATAACAATCCCGTAAATGAACCGACGGAGATGATTCCGTTCCTGTTCAATCGCGCGAAGGCTCCTTGGCTGACGCAAAAGTGGGTGCACCAATCGGAGAAGGTTTATTATACTGGACCCGAAGGTCTGCCCGGCGACGATGACGTGGGACAGATGTCCGCATGGTATGTTCTGGCGGCGAGTGGCATCACCCAAGCCTGTCCGGGCGACACACGCTTTGAGATTTTCACACCGTTGTTCGACAAGGTCACTTACCGGTTCGATCCGCATTATGCAAAAGGCAGCAGCTTTGTAATCAACGCAAAGAATAACTCGCCGGAGAACATTTACATTCAATCCGCCACTTTCAATGGACAACCATTCAACCGCTGCTGGCTTGATTTCTCGGAGATAGCTAAAGGCGGGACGTTGGACCTGGTCCTCGGGCCAACACCTAACAAGCAGTGGGGGACGGAGTAGGTCTCGCACAAATAATCCAAATGTTTTTTCCTTCTAGATACATTTTTCTGCTTTGCCTCCTCAGTTTTTTGCCGCGAGCATTTGCAGAATCAGCGATCGATACTCTGAGCCCCGCGGAAAAGGCCGCAGGATGGAGGCTACTCTTTGATGGCACCGACCTTTCCGGGTGGCACAACTTTAAAAAGAGCACCGTCGGCGAAGGATGGCAGGTCAAAGATGGATGCCTTGTTTGTGTGGATCCGAAGACCGCTGGTGACATAGTCACTGACGAAAAGTTTCCGTGGTTTGAACTGCAGCTTGACTACAACATATCAAAAGGCGGCAACAGTGGGATCATGTATCATGTCACCGACGCTGGAGGCAAAGTTTGGGCGACGGGACCCGAATTCCAATTGGAGGACAACGAGAACCCGAGCAGTTCCCAAAGAGCCGGATGGCTTTATGACCTTTATCATCCTCCGATCGACCCGCAGACGGGAAAGATATTGGACGCGACCAAGCCAGCGGGGGAATGGAACCACGTTCGGCTACTGGTGAGCCCGACACTTTGCGAGCATGACATCAATGGCATGAAGTATTTAACTTATGTGCTTGGCACCAGCGATTTCCTGGACCGTGTGAAGGGCAGTAAATTCAGCACGATGCCGGACTTCGCGAAAGCTACTGATGGCTGGATTGCCCTGCAAGCTGAACACGGATCGGTGTCCTTCCGGAATATCAAGATCCGCCCGATAACACCGGAGAATTCCACTCGATCCCCTGTCACCGGCAAAGAGTTCATACCCACTGCCAAGACTGATGCGTCCATTAATTTGGGAACGGCCGAGGGAGTGAAGCTAGTCGCAGGCGAATGGCGCTACAGTGACATCAAGATCATAGAGACAGACTTCAAGTCACCCGATAAGAAGCCGAACAAAACATACGATTATCAACCGCATGCAGGTGTTGCGAATTTTGACGATTCAAAGTGGGAGGTGATTGATCCGGCCACACTGAAAAAACCCCGTTCAACCGGAAAGATTTGTTTTAACTGGTATCGCATCAATTTAACTATCCCGGAGAAAATTGGAGATTTCCAGGTCGTAGGTTCTACGGTGAGCTTTGAGACGACGATTGATGATTACGCCGAAATCTGGGTCGATGGGAAGATGCCACACAGCCTGGGACAATCAGGCGGAACAGTCGTCAAGGGATTCAATGCACCGAACCGCCTGATCATTGCAGAGCACGTGAAACCGGGTCAGCGCATCCAACTGGCTGTGTTTGGGATCAATGGACCAATAAGTGTCGCACCGGACAACTACATCTTCATGCGCACGAACCCGCGGTTGGATTTCTTCAAAGCACCTTAATCGAAAGGCGTCAAAGGCGCCGAAAACTAGTGCTTTGGAACGTGGACAGTGGCTGGGGGCGAGATGCCCCCTGCATTGACTGCTGTGACCTGATAGGAATAATCCGCATCTTCGTTCAATCCTTTCACCTTGGCATTTTTGTCAGTGTTGCCCTTGTCAGTGTAAGTGGTCTCAACGAGCGCCGTCAAAAAGTTCTCGGGCCATTTGAACGAAATGTCAGATCCTGTGGACCGGTAGATGACGTAGCCAGCTGCTCCCGGAACGGGAGACCAACTAATGGTGATTACGTTTCCATTTCTGGTCTTTGCCCAGTGCCCTGAGAGGGAGGCGGGCGCAGCAGTGGGCGCGTCCGGTAATGGAACGGCAGTGACTGCTGCCGAAGGCGAGCTCGACCCGCTGGCGTTGTTCGCAGTGAGATAGTAGCTGTAAATCCTGCCGTCTGTTGGAGAGCTATCGGTATAGCTACTGCCAGTAACCGCGTCACTGAGAAGAATCGTTCCTATTGGGTAGTCACCCCCGACGCCATCTTTATGAAGCGTAGTGCGCCAGACAGAATAGTAGTTCGCTGCAGGTGAAGCGTTCCAACTCAAGGCTACAAGGTGATGCCCCGAGTTCGTAATTTTTACCGCTTCAGGAGCGAGTGGTGCGGCTGTCGGGTTTCCTGACGAAGGGCTCGCGCCGGCGCTCGCAGGAGAGTTAATGCTATGCCCGTTTGAGTTCACCGACTGCACGACGTAATGATATTCTGAGCCATTGGCCGCAGAAGTATCGGTGAAGGTCGCGATGCTAGGACCGCTACCGCACACGGGAGCAACATTTCCGGCGGCAATGGTAACATAGTCCGTGCCGGGGGATTTAGCGCGTAGAATATTATAGCTTGTCGCTCCTGGAACCAAGGGCCAGCAAACCAAAGCTTTGTTACTCCCCGCAAAAGTCCCCACACCTAACGGCGCAGGTGGAACGTAGCCCGAAAGCTCCAGCCTCAGGTAATCGACCATGAGATAGCACGTCATACTTTTGGCATTCATCTGGAGCGCAACAGTATTTGTGCCCGCGTGCAGCATCGTCGCCGGAAAGTTGATTCGCTCGTCAGAGAAGGGACCGTGATCGCCGAAGTGGATGCTGCTGTCATCGGAATATTGGGGCGGGGGATCGAAGCCAGCAGCAGTGATCGCATTTGGAGCCGCGACCACGCCTTGCGCATCTCCAAGGTTAGCGCCGTTGACACTGACGATGGTATGGCCGCCGTCGTCCCCAGCGCAGGCGATATAAAGCGAGGCCTTTGCTCCATTTGCAGGCGCTTGTGCGAGATTGAAAGTAATCGTGCCAGTGCAAGGTAGATAAGCGCCGGTTGCATCGGCCCGTGCAGGCAGAACGTAATTCCAGTCCTTCGTCCACTGACTTTTGCCGACGGTGTAGTTCATGCCATCGGGGAAGTCCAAGGGGAACTCCATCTGCCCGCCCCAGACGGGTGTCGGATAACCCAACTTTGCGGGCGTGCCAGGGTTCCAGAAGTCCTCGCCGTGACGGAACTCACTCGACTTACGATCCGGATAACCTAGCTCAAAAACGGTCGCGCCGACACGAGTCGGTGTCCAAGTCACATCTCCCAAAGGCACCGTTTCGCCCGTCTTTACGGCGACGCTGAACGGCTTTGCGGGCAAGTTTAACTCCAAGGGCGGGTTACCGCCCGTTAGATTTTGCGAGATGAAAGTTCCAGCAACTCCGCCCCCATACCCCCAGAGTGTGTAGTTCTGGTCTGGTATCACGTTGGGAATAGTGAAGTTTCCATTCGCGTCCGTCTGCACCCAGAACTGATATGGTTTGAGCCACTTTTGAAAGTCATAGGCATTCGTGTAGGTCGGAGGCTGCTTTTCGAGACCCACCCAGATTCCTGCGGCGGAGGCATTCGGATTCCCGCTGTCATTGATGATGAACTTTCCAGTGACTGTTCCCCGCTCCGAAGCCGGGACAAAGTCGGCGCTTTTAAACCATTTGTAAGGCCATGCTTTTTTCTCAGCGTCAGCTTGAGCCAATGCGTCGCGGTAAAGCATTTGTGCAGCCTGACTGGCGCCGGTGACGGTCGAAGAAACGTTGTTGAGATAGATGAACCATGGGCCGCAAGTCTTGCTCCAGACCTCACCTTTCGCGAAGCGCCCATCGGATCCCATGCCGAGTTCGCCGGTGAGGATGGAGTTATTTAGCTCGCTGTAGGGATAAACCGAAACGTCGCGCTTCATCGGACCGCCATCGCTGAACTCCATCGTCGTCATCATCCAACGGCCGATGTTTTTGCCGCCGGGGCCGACGCTGCTCCAGCCCCACGCCCGCAGGTCCGCATGGTCCTGACCATAAATGAATTTGTCGGCATAGGTGCCCGCTTGCGCTCCATCGAGATTTACCGTGATTTCGTGCGGTGAGTCTGGAACTTTGGCTCCTTTTTTGCTCGGAACACCTATGAAGAAATTGCGCTTTGCGTCCGCGCTGAGCCAGTTGAAATCACCAGGAACGCGTGTGACCACGCCCCATGCGCCGACCTCGTCCGCAGGAGCCTTCGTCGCCGGATCATGATGGGCTTGCTCATCCTGAGCCCGGTGGGTCATCGTCGCGGTGGAGTAGAAGCCTGGCGAGCCACGGAGCATGGAGAAATGGATTTCCATGGTCCCGTTAGTCTCCGAAGTGCTCATCAGCTTCACGTCTCCATAGCTGCCCCCATTCGTGGACGGGTCCGTTCCCAGTGAGTAGTCAAAGGTTCCGCTGCCGAGGCTAAACCCACCATAGTAATACTGTCCCTTGCCGCTGAGTGTTTCCGCGGTTTTTGTAGTTCCCTCGCTCGTATAGGTATAGGTCAGCGAATTGAGGCGGCCGGTTTTTTTAACAATGACAATGGATGCAATGCCGTTTGCGAGGGTCACAGTGCCATCGTTATTGTCGGTCACCGTCACGTTCGGGCCACTTCCCGTGCCGCCGCCTGCGACATTTGAAAGCGCGTCACAGGTGACGAAGGCGAACCCGATGCTTATGATGACGCATCGCGTCAGAAGCTTCTTGATCCAACTTTCGCCGCGACACAAAGCATCGACATAAAGAGGAGACGGTTTGTTGAAGTAAAAGTTCGCGGCGTGTTTTTTGAGGGGACAGAATTTTAGCATCTTGAAGTTTTTTGTTGTTCCATCTAGGCGGTATTTCTTCCTCCCGTCAAATGCATTTCTCCATCAGCGGACGGAGCGCCGTCATTCGAGCTGCCGAAAATCCGATTGGTTCCGGCTACGCCGTCAACGTAGGCAGCTGCGATTTCGCTCGTCATCCGACCTTTCTAAGCCGCGCTCTATCAATGCCTCCTAGCTCCTACTTTATTGAGTGATGTCGACGGAGAGTGTGCGGCCCGGATGTATACCACACCGACGTCCGGGTGTAGTGACTGAACCAATCCAACGTGAGCCTTTGACTCCATTTCGCATATTGAGATCGTGGTAGGTGGTGAGATAGTCTTGCAAATAGGAGCAAAACCTAAGAAAGAGTGGGCTCCGCAACGCCAGGATCGTCCATGACCACTCCGCAATTACTAATGGAAAAACACGTTCCCCTCAAAATCTGCATCTTCTTACTTTTCCCTTTCCTTGCTTTCGCACAGGCCGAGGAAAATTCTCTCCGTCACACGGAACTACTCAATGGCTCACGCTGGCAATTTATTGGCGCGGGAGCCGCAGACGCATTGCCTGAAATAGGATCGCCTGCTTTTAAGCAGGCCGCATGGAAAGATGTGAGCATCCCTCACATTTTTCAAACACGCGCCGCTTATGATACTTTGACCAAAGGCTGGTATCGCCGCCGGTTGACGATCGATCCTTCGGCGAAGGGAGAGGAGCTCTACCTTGTCTTTGAAGGTGCGGCCAGCATTGCCGATGTCTATGTCAATGGCCAGCATCTCGGCCAGCATCGCGGCGCTTATACTCGATTCATTTTCGATGCGACTCAGGCGGTCCATTCCGGCTCGGACAATGAACTGGCTATTCGCGTGGATGACACTCCGGACAACACCCTGGACTGTCTGCCCATTAGTAAGACTGGCCTTTATAAAGTTTGGGGCGGACTTTACCGAAACGTCTGGCTCTTGGAGACGGCGCCAGTGCACATTGACCCTACTGACTATGCCTCGCCCGGTGTGTATCTCACACCCAAGGATGTCACGAAAGACTCAGCGACTCTCAACATCCGGGCGTTGTTACAAAATACTTCGGGCAACAATGTTCACGCGCTGGTGCGCTTTCGCATCCTGGATCCGATGGGAAAGGAAATAAGCAGCGCCAGCAAGCTCTCCGCGCCTGCCGAGATTCCCGCCAATGGGCGTAGCTCCGTCGAGTTATCGACAGTCATCGATCACCCGCAGCTCTGGCAGGCATTGCACGCCGCAGTCTATCACGTAGAGACGACCGTCTCGGTGGATGGCAAAGACATGGATGAAGTCACGCAGCCCACTGGCTTTCGATGGCTGGAGTGGGATTGGACGGATGGGACCGTGAAGCTCAATGGCCAGCGCATTATTCTCTACGGCGTCGATCTTCATCAAGAGACGGAGGCGGCGGGATCAGCAGTATCGCCCAACGACTTGAAGGCAAACTTTGCCGTGATGCAGGACTTGGGAAACAACTTTGTCCGACTTCCACATTATCCTCATGCCAGTCTCGAATACGATCTTGCCGATCAGGATGGCATTCTATGCTGGGCGGAAAACGGCCATAGCAATCGCAAGGACATCGTCAGCCCTACGGCCGCACAAATCACGACTGAAATGGTAAAGCAGAACTATAACCATCCTTCGATCGTCTTCTGGAGCATGGGCAATGAGTCGAATGCGGCGGTCGCCGATGAGTGTGTGCCCGTGGCCAAGGCCCTTGATTCCACCCGCCCCGTGGTAGTCGCGAATATGGCATCGACGCTGGCGGACTTCCACACCGCCCATTCCTACCAGGGGTGGTATGGACCCAGCATGACCGGTTTCAAGCCAAAGGGTTTCATGACCGAAGTCGGCATAGGAGGAGTCGTGACCACACACTGCGACTATGACAAAGCTAACTGGCAGACTAATAAGTATGAACCCGAGGAATACCAGCAAATCGGCGCCGAGTATCATTTTCAACAGGCGTTTCACGGCGATGACAGCCATCTCGGCCTATTCTGCTGGTGGATACTGCGCGACTTCAGTGATGAGAAATACAAAGCCCCCGTCGGCTGGAACACCAAGGGGCTCGAGACCTATTCGCAATCGAAAAAGGACATCTACTATTTATATCGCGATTTTCTTCGGCCCAATACTCCCAGCGTCTGGATCACATCGAAACGCTATTTCCTAAGACAAGGCTCCGTGGAAAATGGAATCAAAGTCTATTCCAACGCCCCTAGTGTCTCATTGATTCTAAACGGGCAAAAAATCTCCACGCTTCCCAATGGGAAATACGTCATCCCCGATGGCCCATGGTCGCTCAAGGTGGAAAAACCGAGGAAAGACAAGGACGGAAACCTAAGACCTGCTCCTACGCCGAAACCTTACACAGCGGAAAAGGTCGACAACGTTTTCTATTGGCCGGTGCCAATGCGCACGGGGAAAAATATCGTCACCGCATCGGACGAGCAGGGGCACAGCGATACTGCGACCATCTACTTTTACGGCGAGAAAGGAGCACCGGAACTGCCGGTGGCATCGCCTTTGATCAAAGACCTCACCAGCTCGAATCCGCAGAACAAGGCTTACTACATGGATATGCCAGTCCAGGCGCAATGGCCTGTTTACTACGATCTCGATTCGACCGCCGACAACTCGCTCAACACCATTCCAGCCTCAGTGGAGGGAGCCACGTGGATTGCGCTTCGCAGAGTGACGAAGCCAGAGCAGGTCACTGACGTGAGCTTCACTCTCAACCGTCCTGCAACCGTCTCGGTCCTCTGCACGAAGGCGGATACAGCACCCGCGTGGCTTGTGAGCGCCGGCTTCACTCAAACAACTACCGACCCGATCGACTGGCGCAACAACGACCTGCAGCTGATCCCGGCAGAACTTTATTCGCGTCACTTTGCCGCGGGCGAAACGGTAAAGCTCTCGATGGGCGAGCGTGACGCGTTGATCCTGCTGAAGTAAGGAAGAAATTCTGCTACAAGGCCGAGTTCGGCGCGTCTCTAACTACTTTTCGACCCATCGGAGATGTTTTGAAAAGAAGCACTTACTTTTCTGAGAAAAGTAGGGAAGTTTCAGCTGAAAGTAGGCAACTTCTCTGAAAAAGTAAGGAAGTTTGCGGCAAAACGAGCGAAGTTTCCTTCGGACTTGAAGGCTTTTCTGGAAGAAACAGTGGACTTTTCTTCTTCGGCATCTCCTTTTCTGGAAAAAGGAACTACTTTCCGACGCAAGTAACCAAGTTTCCGGCTGAACAACACAGCGCATTGTTCCCTTTAGATTGCTCTTGCGCACCGTCCGTAAAGCGCCCATTCATTTTCCAAATGAGTCCTCTCTCTCCCTACGCCCGCTTCGTCGCTCTCCTTATCCTACTGCTAAACTTTCACGCGTTTGCGGCGGAGAATGCCGACAGCGCGGCCGACATTTACAAGGATGCGTCCCAGCCGGTGGAGGCGCGCATCGCGGATCTTCTGCCGCGTTTGACGCTGGATGAAAAGATCGAACTCATCGGCGGCGCATCTTTCATGACGACTCATGCGATCCCGCGTCTTGGAATCCCGGAGTTCCGCATGTCGGACGGACCTTTCGGTGTGCGAGACGTGAATCGGGAAGGATCGAAGCAGGTGCCGACGCGCGTTTATGCCGGAGGAATGGCGCTGGCTGCATCGTGGGATGCCGGGCTGGCGCACAAAGTCGGCGCCGCGATTGGACGCGATTGCCGCGCGCGTGGCATCAATATCTTTCTCGGGCCCGGCATGAACCTTTACCGCGCGCCTTTCAGCGGACGGAACTTCGAGTATTTCGGCGAAGACCCGCTGCTGACGGGCGTGATTGCCAGCGGCTACATCCAGGGAGTGCAATCGCAAGGTGTGGCGGCGACGATGAAACACTTTGTCGCGAACGAACAGGAACTCAATCGGCATAATATCAGCTCTGATGTGGACGAGCGGACCTTGCGCGAGCTTTATCTAAAGCCCTTCGAAATGGCGGTAGAAGCCGGCGTCTGGTGCGCGATGGACTCCTACAATCCGATCAATGGCATCCACGCGACCGAAAATGATTGGTTGAATAATAAGGTGCTCAAAGGCGACTGGGGCTTCAAAGGTGTGTTGATGTCGGATTGGTGGTCGATGGTTAGCACGCTCGCTTCGGCGAATGGTGGACTCGATCTCGAGATGCCGGGAAAGCCGCAGTTCTTTAAGGTTGAAAAGCTGAAGCCATTGATTGACTCGGGGCAGGTGACCATGGCGACCGTTGACGACAAGGTGCGGCGGATTTTCCGCGTGGTCTTCTCAATGGGCTGGATGGATCGCCCGCAGTTCGACTCTTCCATCCCAATGGATGATCCGCAAAGCGACCAGGTGACACTCGAAGGCGCGCGCGAAGGAATTACTTTGCTAAAGAATACGGGCAACCTTCTTCCGCTGAACCTTGCGAAGGTGAAGAAGATTGTCGTCCTTGGCCGCAACGCCGATCCAGCCATAGCTGTCGGCGGTGGCAGTGCGCATATCGATTACATGCATGGCAAGAGTCTGTTGGATGGCCTCAAGGAGCTAGCTGGTGATGGCGTGGAGATCATTCGAATCCCTTGGAGCACCATGCCCGCGGGAACTGATTTCTCCAAGCCGTCAAAAACACCGTTTGCGCTTACGGCTTATGGCGCGCCGGGAAATCCAGCGCTTCCGCAGGATTTTGTGGACGCCATTAAGTCGGCGGATGCTGCCGTGATTTGCGTAGGCTTCAACGACAATGTCAAAGACTACTGGCAGTCCGATCACGCGCGGCCCGATGCGGAAGGTGAGGATATAGATCGCACCTATCAATTGCCTCCGGGTCAGGTGGAAGTCATCAAGGCGGTGTGCAAGCTAAATCCCAAGGTAGTCGTTGTGCTTAACGCCGGGGGGAGTGTGGAAACGAAGGATTGGATCGGCGATGTGCCTGTTCTGCTTGATGCTTACTATCCCGGACAGTTTGGAGGCACCGCAATTGCAGAAGTTCTTTTTGGAAAAATTAATCCATCGGGCAAGCTGCCATTCTCTTGGGAAACGGGTTGGGAAGATTCCGCCGCCTACGGCCACTTCCCGACCGCGTCGTCAAAAGACAACACTTACAAGGAAGGAGTTTTTCTAGGATACCGCTGGTTCGACAGCAAAGGCATCGAACCACTCTTCCCCTTTGGCCTCGGTCTCAGCTATACAAAGTTCGAGTATTCAGAACTGGACCTACAAGCTTCCGGCAACGGTGATTTCAAAGCGAGGTTTACAGTCACAAATAAAGGCGACGTAGCAGGCGCGGAAGTTGCACAGCTTTATGTGGCGCCGCCGCAAGCGTCGGTTCCACGTCCCGTCCATGAGCTGAAAGGTTTCACGCGACTCGATCTGCAGCCCGGCGAGAGCAAATCTGCAAGCATCGTGGTTGCGGCGAAAGATTTGGGCTATTGGGACTCTTCGTTGAAGAAGTGGAAAGTAACCGCCGGCAAATACAAGATTGAGGTAGGTTCTTCATCGCGGGACTTGTCGCTGCTCGGTGAGGTTGCGGAAGCCGCAATCGATGAGTAGTTGCATGGTCTGGAAGTCACCTGATCAAAGCTTTTTTTTGCTAACACAGAATGAAAGCCACCAATCACGCACTCGTTTTTTTAGTGCTCGCTATCCGTGCCGGAGCCGGTGAGCCGGCTGAATACGCACCGCCTGCTCCCGCCGCGAAAGTAGCCACTCTTCGCGAAACATGGCGGGACGCGGCGCGCGAACGTGACGTGCCGGTAAAGATTTACTATCCCGAAAAAAGCGCGTCGCCTGCGCCCGTCATTATTTTTTCGCACGGCCTCGGCGGCACGCGGGACGGTTACGCTTATCTTGGCGAGCGCTGGGCGGGCTGCGGATACATTTCGGTGCACGTGCAGCATCTCGGAAGCGACGACGCAGTTTGGCGCAAAGGCGGCCCCGGCGCGATGCGAGACGCGGTGCTCGACGTGCGCAATGCGATCAACCGATTGAAGGACGTTACGTTCGCCATTGATCGTGTGCTGGCGCTTAATGGCGACGCGAGCTCGCCTTTGCATGCGCGCGCCGATGCCGAGCACATCGGCATCGCTGGTCACTCGTTCGGTGGCTGGACCACACTCGCGGCGACGGGCGAGCGATTGCCTCTCGTCGGCGACACTCTTGCCGATCCGCGGCTCAAGGCGGGAATTGCGATGAGTCCGCCGGTGCCCAAATTGCCGACGGAACGGGCGACCGCATTTGCCGACATCAAAGTTCCGATCTTCGTCATGACAGGAACGCTCGACAACAGCCCGCTCGGCGAAACTGCCGCGGACGAAAGGCGCATCGCCTTTGACAAAATTAAAACGCCCGGCTCCTGCCTGCTCATTTTCAAAGGCGCCGACCACATGAGCTTCGCCATCCAAAGGAATAAGAATGACGCGAATTTCCATGCGCTCATCAATGACGCGTCGACGGCATTTTGGGATGCGCATCTGCGCGGGAACGCGGCCGCGGCGAAGTGGCTCGAGCAAGGCGGCTTCGCATCGGAGCTCGACGGAAACGGGACCTTCGAAAGAAAATAGACCGTCAACGGTTCTTGTCCGTTTGTATAACGCGATGTTCACTCGTTGCGTATAAAAATCATGCAACTCGCAGTCCTCAATCCCGGCGGACGAGATCCGGAGCAGGCGTTTCGCGACTTTGCCGGCGAGCCCGATGATCGCGTGCATGCGCCGGTCAACTATCACGCCTACGCGGCATGCACCGGCGGCGCATTTTATGAAAATGCCGCGGCGATTTCGGCGGCGCAGCGTCATGTCCTGCTGCTCATCCGACGCGATTTGCGCGAATGCCTGGACGCGCTGCGGGAATTGAAAGCAGCGGGTAAAATTGTGGCAGTTTCGCTGAAAGAATCCGGCGCCGCTCAGTTTGCGCACGCGTTTGCAGACGCACTTCGGATGGAACTTTTTCGCGAAATCTGCGCGCTTGCCGGCGCGGCTCTCAGCAGCACGCCCGACCTCGTGCCCATCTACCAGACGGCGGGCGCCCAAGTCGCGGAATTCATTCCGACGCCGTATCCGGTGGATGATGCGCGGTGGGATTTTTCCGAGCCGATTGCTCCACGGCGCGGCGTCTTCATCGGAACGCGCGAGCTCGATGTTTCATCGCGCCATCATCTTGCGGCTGTGCTTGCGGCCATGGAATTGCGTGCGCCGATCACGGTGATCAATCGCGACGGACGCGCCGGGCGACGACCGCTGGAAATGCTTGGCTGCAAAAGTTTAAACATCGTCGAAGGCCCGCTGCCTTACACGGCCTACCTGAAATTGATGGCGCGCCATCGGCTGGTTTTTCAACTCGATCGCAGCGCGGTGCCGGGTCAGGTCGCCGGCGATGCATTGCTGTGCCGCATCCCATGCGTCGGCGGGGACGGCGCGATTGAACGGATTGTTTTTCCCGACTCGCACGGTCACGGACCCAGTCGTGGTTCCGCTGCGCTCATGCCGATCACGGCAAAGTTACTCGCTGATGATGCGGCTTACGCGCAGGCTATCGAGAACTCACAGCGATTGGCGCGCGAGCAGGTTTCCTTCAGCGCGATCAGAGCGCGGCTTGAGGATTTTTTTCAGCGGCTCGAGAGAACGGAGCGCGCCTAATTGCAGAGAAGCGCCGCCCGGTCAATCCCGTGCAACTCGAACAGGCGCAGGATCGTGTCCTCGATCAGGTTGTTCGGACAGCTCGCGCCGGCAGTGATGCCGATGGTGAGCGGCAGCGTCGGAAGCCAATTTTCGGTCTCGATTTCGCGATGCTGGTGCAAGTTGTAATGCGTGATTTTTTGACGCGATTGAAGGCGGCTCGCGTTGCGGATGAAATACGTGGGCAACTTTTCCTCGCCCATCTCCGCGAGGTGCGACGTGTTCGAGCTGTTGTAGCCGCCGACGACGATGAGCAGGTTCAACCGGTCGTGAAACATGTCGCGCAAGGCATCCTGCCGTTCCTGTGTCGCGCCGCAAATGGTGTCAAAAAAGCGGAAGCTCTGTTTTACAGCGTGTTCGCCGTCGCGGTCCTTCACCGCAGCTTCAATGCGGCGCTGCACCTCCTCGGTTTCGCCGCGCATCATCGTCGTCTGGTTGGCTACGCCAACGCGACGCAGATGCACGTCGGGATCAAATCCGGGGCTGTAGCCGCCGCGAAATTTTTCCAAAAACGCATGTTTATCGCCTCCATGCCGGATGTATTCACAAACGTAATCAGTGTCCGCGAGCGTGAGCACGATCAAGTAATGACCTTTGCCGCCGACGATGGCGCGGCTCGCTGTCGCCTTGGTTTCCTCGTGTTCGGCCTTGCCGTGAATGATCGACGTGACGTCATCACTGGCATTTTGTCGCACGCGTTTCCAGACGCTCATCACATCGCCGCAGGTGGTATCGACGATCTGACAGCGACGCTCCTTGATGCGCGCGAGCGTTGTTACATCGGTGCCGAACGCGGGCACGATCACGACATCCTCGGGCGTGAGGTCATCGACTTCGGCTTCCTTGCTTTGGCCAATCAAATTTTTGATGCCGAGCGCGCGGATTTGCTCGTTGACCTCTGGGTTGTGGATGATTTCGCCGAGGATGAAAAGGCGGCGATCGGTGAAAACTTTTGCTGCCGCGTAGGCGAGATCGATCGCGCGCTCGACGCCGTAGCAAAAGCCAAATTGCTTCGCGAGCTTCACCGTCAGCCCGCTGTGCGTGAGCGTGCCGCCGCTGGCGCGTAATTTTTCAACGACCTCGCTGCGATAATGCGATTCGACCTGCGCCTGCACCGCCGTCATCACGTCGGGCGTGCGCAGGTTTACGCGCTTCGCGGGGGCGGTGGGGAGAGCAGGCGTGCTCAAAACTTAGTCCAGCAGCAACTGCCCCGGCGGATCCTGGAAATACGTGTCCGACATCAGGCGCGCGGCCGGCGGATCGGGAGCATTGCGCTGGTCGAGATGCTGCACAGTTTTACCGATTGTTGCATCCTCAGGCTGCGTCGGCTCGATGTTTACGGGAGTGCCGATTTTGGTCAGCGCGAACAGACGAGCCGCGGCTTCTTTGTGCAAGCGGATGCAGCCGTGCGTGCGCGGAACCGACCAGACGAAACCCTCGTGAAAACCATACGACGGCGCGAACTCCTGCCAAAAGCCCATCGGGTAGCCGACTGCTACGCTTTGCCCGTGATGAATATCGGCCGGCTCGCCGTTGCGCGTGAAGCCGAAGCTGCCGGAGCGCTTTTTGCGCTGCTTGCTGATGATCGAGTGATGGCCGAGCGGCGTCGACCCGTTTTCGCCGACGCAGCCTTGCACCGCCATGAGGCAGCGGTCGCCTTCCATGACATAGATGTGCTCGGTCGAGGTCGAAACATCGACGCGCACGGCATTCGGATTATGCGGCTTGTAAGCGGTCACGTGATACTCGCCGCCGGAGGAGGAGCCGGTCGCGCAGCCCGAGACGAAAAGAGCGCCGATCGCGGCGAAGAGAAAGGGCAGGATTTTTTTCATGAATTGCTATGAGCAGAAAGCGCATCATCGCTGTTTTGTCAAACACGGAAGGCGCTATTCCCGCGTCTGCTCGCGCCAAAGTTTTTCAAATTTTGACGACGGATTTGCGTAGAACGGATACGGGCGCTGCGCATCCGCCGGCCGATAGCGCCAATGTTTATAAGCCCACATCCACGATTCCGGATTCTCGCGCACCCACGGCTCCAATTGGTTCCAGCAAAGTTGCGCGATCTGCGCCAGCGTCGCGTCGGCGGGCACTGCGATCGGCGGATGCAAAACCGCATGGCATCTGCCATCGGGAAAAGAGCGACTCTCCATCGGGACCAATGCCGCGCCGCCGCGTTCGGCGAGCACCGCGTGAAGCAGCGTGACGCAAGTTTTCATTCCAAATGTTTCGATGATCGCCGCGGCTTGTGTCGGCGGGAGATTCAAGTCGACCAGGATTCCGCCGAAGCCGCCGCGTTTTACATGTTTTAACAGACGGATCATCGACCGGTCCTGCGAAATCATCTGATGCCCCGAGACCTGGCGCAGGCGGCGGAACACCGCGTCGAGGAGTGGGTTTTTGAAATCCTCCGTCACGATCATGCCGGGGAATCCGCAGAAACCGCCGGCGAGGCTCGCCCATTCGAAGTTCTCCTGATGGATGCACATCATGATCGCGCCGCGGCCCTCCGCGCGCAGTTTTTCCAAAACTTCCCCGCCATCGAGCGTCATGTATTTCTGGAAATTTTTCGCATTCACGCGCGGCGACCAGAACAAATTCAGCATCGTTCGCGCGAAGCCGCGATACGACTTTTGCGCGATTTTTTCGCGCTCGCGCGGTGAATATTTTTCGCTGAAAGCAACTGCAAGATTTGCCAGCGCGACTGCACGGCCGCGACTGTCGAAACGGTATGCAACGCTGCCGAGCGCGTTCGCGAGCATTGTGCAAACTCGATGCGGCAGCAGTGGCACGCCGTGCGCGAGCAGCTCGCAGCCGAGCCACTCGAGACGATGGCGAATCTTTTTCCAAACATTCTGCACGGCGCGTAGTAAAATACGCGGCGGTCGAAAAACGAAAGCTCCTTTCGCCGCGGCGGCGGAATCATCTTGGAAAGTCTTGCCGCCCGTTGACATGGCGAAGCCGCATCAATAGTTTTTAAGAACAAACCTCCTCCCGAGTGGACAACAACGACCAATACGTAATCGACATTCTCCAGGACACGGGGTTGGTCACAAAATCGCAGATCGAGCGTGCGAAGTCTGAGGCGACGCCGCAGCGCGGAATCATCAAGCTGCTCGTCGATCACGGCGTGGTCTCAGAAGAGGATGTCACGCGCGCGCTCGCAGCGCATGCGAGCATGGACTTCGTGGATCTAAATCAGATCTCGATTCCGCCGGAAGTGATCGAGAAAATCCCGCCCGATGTTGCGCGGCGTTATCGCGTGGTGCCGATCGCGGACATGGATTCGAGCTTGATGGTGGCGATTGGCGACCCGCTGAATTTTGACACGTTCGACAACCTGAATTTTTTGCTCAAGCGCGACGTGGAGTTTGTCTGCTCGACGCCAGGCCAGATCAAAACCGCGCTCATCAAATATTACGGCACCGCGGAGGAAGCGGCCGCCGCGATGGAAGGCTCGCTCGGCGAGGGGATCATCATCGCAGGCGAGGGCGGTGCTGCGGCGGAGACTGAGGCCGACGCGGGCGGCGACGCGCCCGTCATCAAAATGGTGACGATGCTTTTGCTCGAGGCTTACCGGACTCGCGCGAGCGACATTCACCTCGAGCCGCTGGAAAAATCTTTTCGCGTTCGGTTCCGCATCGACGGCGTTTTGCACGAGATCCAAAGCCCGCCGAAGAAGCTGCAGAGCGCGATCACGAGCCGTCTAAAGATCATGACCGGCTCGATGAGCATCGCGGAAAAGCGCATCCCACAGGACGGCCGCATCCAGGTGAAGATGGGGAAAAAGTCGATCGACTTGCGCGTTTCCACGATTCCAACCAGCCACGGCGAAAGCATCGTGATGCGCATTTTGGACAAATCCAGCTTGTCGCTCGGCATGCCGCAGCTCGGGTTTTTGAGCGACGACCAGGAAATTTTCGAGCGCCTCATCACGCTGCCGGACGGCATCCTGCTCGTCACGGGCCCGACCGGATCGGGCAAGACGACGACGCTTTACGCTTGTTTAAATTACATCAACAAGCCGGACCGGAAGATCATCACGGTCGAGGACCCGGTTGAGTATCAGATGAACGGGATCAATCAGGTGCAGGTGAATGCGGACATCGGCATGACGTTTCCCGCCGCGCTCCGTTCGATGCTGCGGCAGGCGCCGAACATCATCATGATCGGCGAAATCCGCGATGCCGAGACCGCGAACATTGCGATCAATGCATCGCTCACCGGCCATCTCGTTTTTTCCACGCTGCACACGAACGACGCGCCGAGCGCGGTCGCTCGGCTGGTGGACATCGGCGTGCAGCCGTTCCTCGTTTCAAGTTCGGTGCGCGCGATCGTCGCGCAGCGGCTTGTGCGAAAATTGTGTGACAAATGCAAGGAACCTGCGGAGTTGACCGAGGCCGAGATGCGCGCGTTGCGCATCGATGCTTCGCAGATCGGCGGCGCAGCGGTCATGCGTCCGGTCGGCTGCGAAAATTGCCGCAATCTCGGCTACCGCGGACGCGCAGGAATTTTCGAAATTTTCGTCATCGACGATGAAGTGCGCTTCATGATCAACGACCGCGAATCAACGCTCGCGCTCCGCAAGCGCGCGCGCGAACTCGGGATGCGCACCTTGCGCGAAGACGGCGTGCGCAAAGTCCTCTCGGGGATGACGACGGCCGAGGAGGTCATCGCCACGACGATGGGCGACGCGGACTAAAGGCCATGGCAACGACTCCGATGGATGATCTTCTTCGTCTGGTCATCGACGAGGAAGGCTCGGATTTGCACATCGGCGTGGGCGTGCCGCCGACGCTGCGGATCAAAGGCGCGCTGCGGAAACTCGATTTGCCGCCGCTGACGCCGGAGGATTGCGAAACGCTGGTGCGCGAGATCGCGGACGACAATCAGTTTGAAAAATTGAACACGGAAGGGAGCGCGGATTTCGCGATTTCGTTTCGCGACGACAACCGTTTTCGCGTGAACGTTTTTCGCGAGAAACGTTATTACGCTGCGGCGATTAGACTTTTGCCGAAAAAGTTGATGACGCTTGAGCAAATCGGTCTGCCGCCGGCGGTGCGCGGTTTGCTCGATCTGCCGCGCGGCCTCGTGCTCGTCACCGGCCCGACGGGTTCGGGCAAAACTACTTCGCTCGCGAGCATGCTGACGGTGATCAATGAAACGTCGCCGCGGCACATCATCACCATCGAGGATCCGGTGGAATATTTTCTCGATCACCGGCTCGGAATTATCCATCAGCGCGAGATCGGCGTGGACGTGCCGACCTTTGCCGATGGCCTGCGACGCGCTCTGCGACAGGATCCGGACGTGATTCTCGTCGGCGAGATGCGCGATCTCGAGACGATTGAAACTGCGATCACTGCCGCAGAAACCGGGCATCTCGTTTTTTCCACGCTGCACACAACCGGCGCTGCGCGCACGATCGACCGCATCATCGATGCATTTCCCGCCGATCGGCAGGAGCAAATCCGCGTGCAGATGTCGACGAATTTGAAGGCCGTGCTTTCGCAGGTCCTGCTGCCGCGCTCGGATGGGAAAGGGCGCGTCGCCGCATTCGATCTGATGATCAACACGACATCGATCGCGGCTTTGATCCGCGACAACAAATCATTCCGAATCCCGAACGATATTTTGACGGGCTCGAAATACGGAATGGTGTCGCTGGAAAATTCGCTCGTTGAGTTATATCGGAGTAATTTGATCAGTCGTGAAACCGTGCTGTCGATGGCGCAGGACCCGCAGGTCGCGCGTCAACTTCTCGGCGAAGTGTCGGACATTTAGAATCATCCCATGAATGCAAAACAAGTGATCGATCTTTACGTGGACAACGGAATCATGGACACCGCGCAGGCGGAGGATTTGATGCTGCAAATCGCGTCGTCCGGCCTCGATGTCGTCGACGCGCTCGTCGATTTCGGCTTCACTTCGCGT
Source organism: uncultured Verrucomicrobiae bacterium (assembly GCA_963836755.1). Lineage (GTDB taxonomy): Bacteria > Verrucomicrobiota > Verrucomicrobiia > Chthoniobacterales > Chthoniobacteraceae > JAJPJG01. Next base: position 1,676,731 of record CAWIKF010000002.1, read on the forward strand.
GAAGATTTTTACCACACGCTTGCCGACTCGCTCGGCACCGAAGTCGTGAATTTGACGGGCTTTGAGCCATCGCAGGATGTCTTGCGGCTCGTGCCCGCTGGGCTTGCGCGGCTGCATGGCGCGCTCCCGATCGGCATGAATGGCGACGCGATCACCGTCTGCCTCGTCGATCCGCTCAATTCGCAGGTTCCGGAGGATTTGCGATTCGCACTCGGGCGAAACATTCACGTCGTCGTCGCGCCGACGAACCAGATCGAGGAGCTGCTGCGGAAACTTTACGGCACCGATGCCGGCAGCATGGATGAAATCCTCGCGCAGCTCGGCGGCGAGGAAATTCAGTTCGGCGAAGAGGGGCAGATTGATCTAAAAAATATCGAGGCCGAGGCGAACGCGACGCCGATCATTCGCTACGTTGATTTGATTTTGTATCAAGCAATCCAGGACCGCGCGAGCGACATCCATTTCGAGCCGTTCGAGACGGAATTCAAAATTCGCTACCGCGTCGATGGAGCGCTTTATGAAATGGCGCCGCCGCCGCGGCATCTCGCGCTGCCGGTGATTTCGCGCGTCAAAGTTATGGCGAATCTGAACATCGCCGAGCGCCGCCTGCCGCAGGACGGGCGCATTCAAAAATCGATCGCTGGCCGGCAGGTCGATCTGCGCGTTTCCAGCTTGCCCACGCAATTCGGCGAAAGCGTCGTCCTGCGCGTGCTTGACCGCACCACGGTCAACCTGAACATCGAGTCGCTCGGGATGCCGGATTACATTTTAAATTACATCCTGCACACGATTCAAAAGCCGAACGGGATTTTTATTGTCACTGGCCCGACCGGTTCCGGCAAGACGACCACGCTTTACGCGTGTCTAAATAAGATTAATACAATCGATTCCAAGCTGTTGACGGCAGAGGATCCTGTCGAATACGACATCGAAGGGATCATCCAGGTGCCGGTGAACGAGTCGATCGGCCTGACTTTTGGCCGCGTGCTCCGAGCGTTCTTGCGGCAGGATCCGGACCGCATCATGGTGGGTGAAACACGCGATCTCGAGACGGCGCAGATATCGATCCAGGCCTCACTCACCGGCCACCTTGTCTTCTCTACTTTGCACACCAATGACGCCCCCGGAGCTGTCACTCGGCTTGTCGACATGGGCGTCGAGCCGTTCATGATTTCCTCGTCGCTCGAGGGCGTCCTCGCGCAAAGGCTTATTCGCAAAATCTGCCAAAATTGCCGCACCGCCTATGAGCCGACGGAAGCCGTGCTGGCTCAACTCGGACTTTCACCGCATGAAATCGGCGACAAGAATTTCTACTACGGCAAAGGCTGCGACAATTGCAATAACACTGGCTACAAAGGTCGCAAAGGGATCTACGAGTTGCTGGACATGACCGATCCAATCCGCGAGCTAATCAATCAGCGGGCACCAACTGTCGTGTTGCGCCAGAAGGCCATGGAGCTTGGCATGGTTACTCTTCGCGACGATGGACTGCGGAGCATCTATGATGGTGAAACCACCATCGAAGAGGTGTTGAAATACACCTAGCTCTCGGAGTCAAAACTTCGCATCGAGGGACACCTGGCCATAAGCCGCACCCTGCTGCGTTTCAAAACGCTTCCCAGCGCGATGGAAATCAAACTCGCGATAAGGCATGTAGCCACCATCGACTTCAACGATAACACCTGACGCGAGCTTCCAGCTCAATCCGCCACCGACTCGAATCTCGGCATACTCGACTATCGCATTGTTCAGCCGCGGTTGGTTGGTTCCAAGATCACCCGAGACGCGAAAGGTTCCGTCCTTTATATCCGCTCCGGTAAATAGAGTAAGACTTTTACTCCATTCAAATTCCAGCCGCGGCGTTGGCAGCACAGCATCGAGCACCCATCGATCCAGGAAGCTCCAGCGCACGCCAATTGCAGGAATGACGGGATACTCGCGATTGACATCAATACTTAGACCTAGAATCCATTGCAGATTTGCGCCGGCAATGTAGGAGCCGCCGATGATGAAAGGAACATTGAAGTCGGAGCTTCTTAGGTCGCTAGACCCGCCGTAGAAACCAGGAGCCGCCTCGACGCGCACCAGCCATGAATCAAAAAGTTGCAGATCAACTCCAACGACAGCATTAACAGCTTGGAGCGTGTTTGGAAATGGTGCGAGCCGCGGTAGGCCGAATGAGAATCGCTGAAGTTCCAGGCCGAAGCGGTAAAGAGGCCCTTCACCCCACTGAGGACTGACGACAAAATGAACAAGGCTACTTTGTTCCGAAACATTTCCTTCTTGTCGCTCATTTAACTTAGTTTTGGCATCACCTACATAGGAGTAGTTGAGATCAGCTTCGTAGGACAGCTTCGGCTTGTGAGAAATCGAATCATCAGCATTTTGGGCGCGGGCAGAAGCGATAGCTCCGAATGCAGTTGTCGCCAACAGGAGTCTGGCTACTTTTTTCGCGAACGCGGCGCAAGCTATCATCGCCTGCTGATATCCTTTTGAAATAGAACGATAGTCCTCTGAATCTCCTTCATCATCGCCGCGCCGGAACCCATGCGTTCGATGCCGTGAAGTTCACTGAGGGACAGGGACGAAAGACTGTCGGTGCGCCACACCAATGTCGACGCGTGACCATTCACCGTGACGGGCCACAATTGATAGAATGAGAGAAAAACGAAATAGCCGCCGCTCGAGTAGTATTGCAAGTCGAGCATCTGTGCGTTTTCACCGGCGGGCATGGAATAGGATGCGCCGAGTGCCAGCGCGCCATCGCCTTCTACATCGAACAACTCCCAGTAAGACGACGGCGCGAGTGATCCTGTGCCACCTCCCAGCGGAGTTTGCGAGATGATCGGCTGAAACTGTTCGTGAACCTTTGGCTGCTCTTTTAAAAGTCGTGCGACTTCTTCGCTGACTCGGACGGATTGGCTACCTGAATCGTATGGCGGTTGTGACGAAAGCCCTTGGCTGGCAAATCCGATCGCCCTTTGCAGAAGCAGATGACTCCAGAAAGCGCTCACGGAGCCCATTGCCCCGGAGCCATTTCCTTGATTCGATTTTCCAAAGTTCTTTGCTTCCGCTGCACTCACTTGTAGTTGATTGCTATTCGGAAGTTTACGCGTCGCGGCAACTAATCCACGGACTGCGGCATTGTTCGGCGCGGAGCCAAGCTTCGAGAAGTCATTCGCAACAGGCGGCGCTGAAATGTCCGAATGAAGGTAGACCTTTAGTTCCGGATTTCGCGCAGGATCCCATTGCCTATGAAGTTCCATGGTCTTCGTCACTGGCGCAGAGACGAGATAAAGCGCCTGCACGGCGAGATCGCGCGGAAACGGCAAAGCAGGAGCCCGAGCTACCATCACCTTTCCAACAGCGAGCTTGTTCAAATCGACGCGTCCGAACACTGAGCATTTGGCCAGGTCATTAATCGGATCCGCTTTGGCGCCAGCCATGAGGCCGATGAGTAAAAGGGTGAAGAGCAGAGAAATCGTTTTCATAGAAATTCGAAGCCGAGATGCAAAAGCTAAGGCGTCAAAGTTCCCAACTTTCGCGTGAGAATTTCGTTGACGATGACAGGGTTTGCTTTGCCTTTCGAGAGTTTCATTACCTGACCTTTGATGGCATTGATTGCTTGGAGTTTGCCGGCGCGATATTCGGCAACCGCTTTTGCGCCAGTGGCAATGGCGTCGTCACAAAGAGCCTCGATCGCGCTCAGATCGCTTTCCTGTTTTAGTCCTCGTTCTTCGATGATCGCTCCAGCGCTTTTTCCCGTCGCAAACATTTCCGCAAACACTTCCTTTGCCTGACTGCTGTTGATCTTCCCTTCATCGAGATGGTTCACTAGCTCGTCCAATGCGGATGCGGAAATGGGACAATCGGCGATCGATTGTTCGGTGCTGCTCAAAGCATTCTGTAGGTCGTTGAGTATCCAATTCGCCACGCTCTTTGGGCGTCGTGCGCTACCTGCGGCTTTTTCAAAGTAGCGCGCGAGTTCCACATCGTTGGAAAGCACGCCTGCGTCGTAAGGACTGACGCCAAATTGCGAAACGAATCGCGCACGTTTTTGCGCGGGCAGTTCGGGAACGCGACTGCGCACTTCATCCATGAACGCTCCTGTCTTCACCGGCAGCAAATCGGGATCGGGAAAGTAACGGTAGTCATGCGCCATTTCCTTTGTCCGCATGAGAAAGGTCTGGCTGATTGCGTCGTTCCAGCCGCGCGTTTCCTGTTGAAGCTTTTCGCCGCGGGAGAGCGCTTCTTTTTGGCGATCGATCTCAAAAGCAAGCGCGCGGCGCACGCCGGAAATCGTGTTCATGTTTTTGATTTCGATCTTCGTGCCGAGCGCGAGCTGACCTTCGGGACGGACACTGACATTGCAGTCGCAGCGGAGCTGACCTTTTTCCATGTCGGCATCGCTGACGCCGCCATAAATGAGGATTTGTTTGAGCGAAGTCAGGTAGGCGAAAGCTTCTTCCGGCGATGCGAGATCGGGCTCCGAGACTACTTCCATGAGAGGCGTGCCGGCGCGGTTGAAATCAATGCCGGTGCTGCTTTCAAAATGAAAACTTTTCGCGACATCCTCCTCGAGATGAATGCGCACGAGTCGAACGGTTTTGTCCGGATGAGCGATGTTTTTCTGCGCGTCCTTGGGATAAGCCATGTCGTGGAGCGGGACGCCGCCGCCGAGGCAGATTGGCAGGTCGTATTGCGAAATCTGATAGTTCTTCGGCATGTCCGGATAGAAGTAATTCTTCCGGTCAAACTTGCACACCGAGGCGATTTCGCAGCCGAGCATCAAACCCGTGAGCGCGGTCATGCGTAGCGCTTCCTCATTCATCACCGGCAACGCGCCTGGCAATCCGAGGCAGGTCGGGCAGGTGTGCGAGTTCGGCGCCACGCCATATTCGACTGCGCAGCCGCAAAACATTTTGCTGCGCGTCTTGAGCTGGACGTGAACTTCTAGACCGATGGTGGGAATGAAATTCATGCGTGCAGATTTCAGCGGGTTAAATCGAAAACCGAAAGCCTGCAATTTGCAAATTTTTCGGCGAGCGAAAGCTGCTGCAAATCGGCGCAAATGAACTTGCCGTCAACTTTCAACCATGCGAAATAACCTGCGATTCGAGAGGCCCGACGACGAAGCGGACGCTGATCGAATCAGGAGAATGCCAATGTAGCTCAGCTGGTAGAGCAGCTGATTCGTAATCAGCAGGTCACGGGTTCGAATCCCGTCGTTGGCTCGCCTTTTGAGTAGCTAAATCACGCGAAGCAAAAGCAGGACGAGGATGATCACGAGGACCAATCCAAGCCCGCCGCTCGGCCCGTAACCCCAGCTGCGTGAATGCGGCCAGGTGGGCAGGGCGCCGACGAGCATGAGAATGAGGATGATGAGCAAAAGCAGGCTGATAGACATTTGCTAAACGATTCGGAAGCGCAGCCGCTTGGGGACGTATCGCCGTCACGCCGGCTCGCGCAGAATTTCGCGAATGCCGCGGAGCGGAATCGGAAGCCACGTGGGGCGGTTGTTGAGCTCGTAGGCGACTTCATAGACAGCTTTTTCCAGCAGAAAAGCCTCGAGCAGCGCCTGAAGATCGCTGGGATCCGCGGGGACGAATGACGCGCCCTGCGCGCCTGCGAGATAACTTTGCAAAAACACCGCGCTGACGAAGCGCGCCCAACTTTCCGCCCACGGCTCGAGAAATGGCAGATCCTCAGCGCGAACGTTTGGCAGTTGCTGGGCGAGCGCGCTGTTCGCCGCGTAATGGAAAGAGCGGATCATGCCGGCCACGTCGCGCAGCGGTGAGCGTTTCAATTTTCGTTCGCTCAGCGACCGCGATGGCTCACCCTCGAAATCTATGATGACGAAATCTTTGCCCGTGTTCAGCACCTGGCCGAGATGAAAATCGCCGTGCAGCCGCGTCTTCGTGGCGTTCATTTTTTGACGAAGCAACCGCGCCTGCCGTTGCAAAATCTCCGGCTCGGCCGCGAGAAACTCCAGCGCAGACGGACGCAGCGTCTCGTCGAGTTTCGGCAAATGCCGCTGCACGATTTGCATCGTGCGCCGCGTGAGACCGCGCATCGATTGATAAACGGAGCGTTGATAAAGCGTTGTGAACGGCTCCGGCGCGAAATTGGCATCGGTGGACTCATTCGCGAGCGCGAGGTGCATCTGCGCCGTGCGCAGCCCGAGCTGGCGGACGCGCGCGGGATAAACGCCACCGATGAGCTCCGTCAAAACCGGGCTCGCCGTTTCATTCGGCGCAAAAAGCGAAAGCGCTGGAAGGCTGCTGGCATCAGCCTTCGCGGCGAGCACCCGCTCGTAAAACCGGCTCACGGAATCGAGTGTGTAAGCCCATGCATCGCCTTCGTTCGGCACCATTCCCAGCAGCAGCCCGAGCACGCGCGGCTCGTCGCCGTGATGCTGATATTCGATCGAGCCGCCAAACGGCGGGACGAATTCGAAGCGCTGTTTTTCGCTGAGAAAACGCAAAATTTCCGCGTCGGGATTCACGCCTTCCTCGAGTTTGCGGTAAAGTTTCAGGAAAAATTTGTCGCCGTAAATAATCGAGGAATTGCTTTGCTCGACTTTCAAGACACGCGACGTGAGCGGAATGTTTTTCTCGCCGAGATTCGTCAGTGCGCCGCCCGGAAAACCGGCAACGCTGCCTGCCAGGCCGCGCTGCGCCTTGGTTTGCGCAATGCAGCGCAAAAGATCCGCGCGCAAACGTTCGTCGTGAATTCCGTCAAACAAGACCGTTTCCACCGCGCCGTTGGCGAAGCGCGCGATGATTGCGTCGGGCGGCAACTGCCGCGCATCGGCGGCGGAGAGCATCTGCAACGGCAGCAGGTAAAGATCGCGTTCGCTGTCGACGTAAACAAGCTCGAGCAGAAGCAACCGCGCCGAATCGGCACCGGGACTGAGTGGAATTGTTTCTGTGATTTCGACCGAACGAATCGCGCGCGTTTTGTTTCCAAACCAGCGGCAGCGGGCGATGTAGCCGCGCAAAATTGTCTGCTCGAGCAACGTCCGCTGGTCGCCCTCGAGCAACCTTTCCCAAGTTGCACCGCCATCAAAAACGGGCACTGCGGAATCGCCGCCCTGGACGGAATTCGCTCCTTCTCCTTGCAGCGCGAACCAGAAATGATCGTGCGGCCCGAGAGTCAAAACGTAAGGCTGGGCCTTGATCCTCGGGAATTTGTTCTGGCTGAAGAGTTCCGTTGGCACGAAGTCAGTGAACGCGGCAAGGTCGAGCTCCACGACCTGCGCGAACCGCGAAAGATTTACAACCACGAGCACAATCTCGTTTTCATACCGTCGCACAAACGCCAGCACTTTGCCGTTTTCCGGCAGGAGGAATTCGACGGTGCCGCGGCCGAACGCCTTGAATTGTTTGCGCATCGAAACGACGCGGCGCATCCACCAGAGCTGCGACGATAAATTGTGCTCCTGGTTTTCCACATTGAGCGCCTCGTAGTGATATTCGGGGTCGATGATGACCGGCAAAAAAAGTTGCTGCGGATTCGATTTTGAAAATCCGGCGTTCCGATCCGGACTCCATTGCATCGGCGTGCGGACGCCATTTCTGTCGCCCAAATAAAAGTTGTCGCCCATGCCGATTTCGTCGCCGTAATAAATAATCGGCGTGCCGGGCAGCGAAAAAAGCAGCGTCGTGATCAGCTCGATTTTTCGCCGCGAACGCAGCAGTGGAGCCAATCGCCGGCGAATGCCGAGATTGATTCGCGCGCGCGAATCCTCGGCATACATGCGCCACATGTAGTCACGCTCCTCGTCGGTCACCATCTCGAGCGTGAGCTCGTCGTGGTTGCGCAAAAAAGTTGCCCACTGGCAATTTTCCGGAATTTTCGGCGTCTGGTCGAGGATGTCGATGATGGGAAAACGGTCCTCCATTTGCAGCGACATGAAGAGCCGCGGCATCAGCGGAAAATGAAAATTCATGTGGCATTCATCGCCATTTCCAAAATAGGCCGCGGCATCTTCCGGCCATTGATTCGCCTCCGCGAGCAGCATGCGGCCCTGGTATTTTTCATCCACGTGCGCGCGAAGTTTTTTTAGATACGCATGCGTCTCGGCGAGGTTTTCGCAGTTCGTTCCTTCGCGCTCGTAGAGATACGGAATGGCGTCGAGCCGCAGCCCATCGACGCCCATGTCCAGCCAGTAATCGAAGACTTTCAGAACCGCTTCGTGCACTGCGGGATTGTCAAAATTCAGGTCGGGCTGGTGCGAATAAAATCGATGCCAGAAATACGCTTTCGCGACCGGATCGTAAGTCCAGTTCGAGTGCTCGAAATCTTTAAAAATAATTCGCGCATCGAGATATTTGTCGGGCGCCTCGCTCCAGACGTAAAAGTCACGCTCGGGCGAACCGGACGGCGCGCGGCGCGATTTTTGAAACCATGCATGCTGGTCGCTGGTGTGATTGATGACGAGTTCGGTGATCACGCGAAGCGAGCGTTTATGCGCCTCGGCGAGGAATTCCTGAAAATCCTCAAGCGTCCCGTAGCTCGGATTTACCGCGAAATAATCGGCGATGTCGTAGCCGTCATCGCGCAGCGGCGAGGGATAAAACGGCAGCAGCCAGATCGCGGTGACGCCGAGCTCCTCGAGATAATCGAGCTTTTCGATGAGGCCGCGGAAGTCGCCGATGCCATCGCCGTCGGTGTCGAAAAACGCTTTGACGTGGAGCTGGTAAATTACCGCGTCTTTATACCAGTCGGAATTTTCGTGGAGCTTCGTCATACGGAAAAGAGCTGACAAAAATACAATCCCATTTCAGCGCGATGGTGGATGCTTTACCAAGCACGAACATTTCCGCGCGCCAGCACGAGGGGGGTTGACCGCTGCGGCATTCGCCGACATTGTTAACGGCCTTAACTAATTTTTGCATGAACGTTTTCCGCAATTTATTTCTCTGCTTTTCGCTGCTGCTCTGCGCCTGCGGCAAAAAAGGAGGGCCGCCGCCATTCAGCATGGTTCGGCCCGTCACGGCGTCAAAAGCGGTCACGCGCGACGTGCCGATTTATCTCGATGAAATCGGAAATTGCACGGCGTTTGAATCGGTAAATGTGCAGCCGCTGGTGACGGGGCCGATCACGGAAATTAAATTTGCCGACGGCCAGGAAGTCAAAAAAGGCGACGCACTTTTCACCATCGATCCGCGCCCGTATCAAGCGGCGCTCGACAAGGCGCAGGCAACGCTGGAGCAGGATCGCGCGAAGTCCGAATACGATCAGGCCCAGCTCAAGCGCAATGAGGATTTGATCAGAAATAAAGTCACTGCGGCGCAGGATCTCGACTCCGCCCGCAGCACCGCGCAGGCTTCCCAAGCCCTGCTGGACGCCGATGCGGCGGCGGTTGAGACGGCGCGGATCAATCTCGGTTATTGCCACATCACGTCGCCGATCGACGGTCGCACGAGCAAGCGGATGGTCGATCTGGGCAACGTTGTTTCGCCGCAAATCGTGCTGCTGCTCATCCAGCGACAGGATCCGATTTACGTCGATTTCACGATTCCTGAAAGCGCGCTGCCTCGCGTGCGAAGTTTCATCGCCGCGGGCACTCTGAAAGTTGAAGCAAGCTTCGCGGACGACCCGTCGAAAAGCCGCGTGGGCGGTTTTGATTTTCTCGACAGCGGCATCCAGCAGGCCAGCGGCACCGTGCGCATGCGCGCGATTTTAAAAAACGATGACCGACTTTTCTGGCCGGGGCAGTTCGTGAATGTCCGCATCCTGCTCGACACGATTCAAAACGCGGTGCTCGTGCCAAATGAAGCGGTGCAGATTGGCACGCAAGGGCCTTTCGTTTTCGTCGTGAAAGCGGATAACACCGTGGAACTGCGCCCGATCAAAACCGGACAGCGTCAGGGCGATGACGTGGTGATCGCGTCGGGTGTAAAACCTAACGAAACGGTAGTTGTCACTGGTCAGCTCGCGCTCGCGCCGGGCGGGAAAGTTGCGATCGTCCCGACTGCGCCGGCGGCCGCGCAGCTTTAGAAAATGGCGAACAGCTTATCCGCACCATTCATCCGGCGGCCGGTGATGACGATGCTCCTCACCGTCACGGTCATTCTTTTCGGCATCATCGCGTTCCAAAAACTGCCGGTGAACGATTTGCCGGCAGTCGATTTCCCCGTCATCAACGTCAGCGTCAGCTATCCCGGCGCGACACCCGAGACGATGGCGAACAATGTCGCGACGCCGTTGGAAAAACAATTTCTGCAGATTCCCGGCCTCGACGTCATCACGTCTTCGAGCACGCAAGGCAACACGACTTTGACGCTGCAATTTGTGCTCAGCAAAAGCGTCGACGCCGCCGCGACCGACGTGCAGGCGTCGATCAATCAGGCCAGCGGCAGCCTCCCGCTCGACCTGCCATCGCCGCCGACTTTTACAAAGTTTAACCCGAACGATCAGCCGATCATTTACATCACCCTGACGAGCGACTCGTTGCCCGAAGGCCCGCTCTACGACTACGCGCAGAGCGAAATCGCGCAGCGGATCAACATCGTGCCCGGCGTGTCGCGGGTCGATATTTTCGGCTCAAAAGCGGCGATTCGAATCAAGGCAGATCCGTCGAAACTCGCGGCGCGCGGGCTGACGGTGGACGATCTCGCAAAGGCGATTCAAGGCGGCACGAGCTATCAAGGCGCAGGCCAGTTTGACGGCAAGAACCGGACGTTTTTGCTGCAGCCGCAAGGACAGCTGACCAACGCGAAGGATTACGACAACTTGATCATCGGCGAGACGAAGGGTTCGCCGGTTTATTTGCGCGACGTCGCGAAGGCCGTTGATTCGCTTCAGGACGAACGGCAGGCGCGGCATTTTTGGTTCCGCGGCCACAACGTTCCGCCGACAAATATCGTTCTCGCCGTTTCGCGCCAGGCCGGCGCGAACGCAGTGGCGACTGCGCGCGCGGTGCGCGACTTGTTGCCGGAGTTTCGCCGCGAATTGCCCGGCTCGATTCAGCTCATCCCGGTTTACGACCGCTCGATCACGATTCAAAACTCCGTTAACGACGTGAAAGAAACGCTCGTCATTGCGTTCGTGCTTGTTGTCTTGGTGATATTTCTCTTTCTCGGCCGCGCGAGCGATACTTTGATTCCAGTCGTCGCGCTGCCGATGTCGATGCTGCTGACTTTCATCGCGATGTATTGCCTCGGCTATTCGATCGACAATCTCTCGCTGCTCGCGCTCACGCTTTCGATAGGATTTCTCGTCGATGACGCGATTGTTTTTTTGGAAAATGCAGTGCGCCGCATGGAAGGCGGAGAGACTGCGATGCAGGCCACGCTCAACGGCGCGAAAGAAATTTCGTTCACGATTTTGTCGATGACGCTTTCGCTCGCAGCGGTTTTCATCCCGCTCGTCTTCATGCCGGGATTGCTCGGCCGGCAGCTGCAGGAATTTGCCGTCACGATCATCATCGCGATCATCGCCTCGGGCGCAGTCTCGCTTTCGCTCACCCCGCTGATGTGTTCGCGAATGCTGGCGCGGCACGAAAATAAAACGCACAAGCCGTGGATGGAGCGGCAGGCGAATCGCGTGCTCGGCGGAGTGATTTCGCGCTATGGCCGCACGCTCCATTTTTTCCTGGAGCACAAATGGATTTCCGCAGTCGCGTGGATCGTCTGTTTACTCGGCACCATCATTTTGTTTAACGCCGTCCCAAAGTCGCTTTTGCCGACCGGCGACAGCAGTTTCATCCGCGGAATTTTTCAGGCGCAGGAAGGAACTTCACCGGACAAGATGCATGAGTATCAGAACAAAGTTGACGCCATTTTGCGCGACGATCCGGCCGTGGACATCGGGATCACGGTCTCTGGTTTGACCGGCCGAGTTTCTTCCTCGCAAGCGTTCACGCTCGGGTTTTTGAAGCCGCCGGATGAGCGCGCGCCGATCGAAGCCGTGGCTGGCAGGCTGATGCAAAAAATGTCGCAGATTCCCGGGATCATGGCGTTTTTGCAGGCGAATCCTGTGCTGCAAATCAGCACCGGCGCAACCGCGACGACGCAGGGAAAATTTGCGTATTCGATCAGCGGGATCAATGCGGGCGAAGTCTATCGAACGGCTGGCGAATTGATGGGCAAGCTGCGGGCGTATCCCGGTTTTCTCTTCGTCAATTCCGATCTCAAGCTCGACGCTCCGGATCTCGAAATCAGCGTCCTGCGCGATCAGGCGTCGAGTTACGGCGTGACCGATCAAACCGTTCTCGATGCGCTGCGAAACGCGTATTCACAGAACTACGTTTACCTCATCAAAAAAGCGACCGACGAATATCAGGTCGTTGTCGAGGTGAAGGACAGCGAACGGATGAATCCACAGGATCTCGCCAAACTTTATGTGCGCTCGAAAACTGGCGCGCTCGTGCCGCTGAACGCCGTCGCGACTTGGAAAGAAACGCTCGGGCCGCAGTCGGTCAACCACATCAATCAATTCCCGAGCGTCACCTTTTTCTTCAACCTCGTGCCCGGCGCAGTCATTGGCGACGCGACAAAGTTCGTCGAAAAAACTGCGGCGGAAACTTTACCGCTAACCGTCAAAGGATCGCTGCAAGGTGAAGCACAAGTGTTCAAAGAAACGATCGCCGCGCTTGCTGTGCTGATGATCTTCGCTGTCTTCGCGATGTATGTGATTCTCGGCATTCTCTACGAAAGTTATGTGCACCCGATCACCGTGCTGACCGCGCTCCCGGTCGCCACCGTCGGCGGGCTTGCGACATTGCTGCTTTTCGGTCAGGAAGCTTCACTTTACGCATACGTCGGCATGTTTTTGCTAATTGGAATTGTTAAAAAGAACGGGATCATGATGATCGACTTCGCGCTGCAGCGCATGGCCGACGGTCTCAACCGCGTGGATGCGGTGCACGAGGCGTGCCTCGAGCGTTTCCGGCCGATCATGATGACGACGTTCGCTGCGTTGATGGGTGCGGTGCCGCTCGCGCTCGGCCACGGCGCGGACGGAAAATCGCGCATGCCGCTCGGTCTCATCATCGTCGGCGGGCTTGTCGTGTCGCAGCTTATCACGCTCTACGTCACGCCGGCGCTGTTTTTATATATGGAAGCGTTCCAGGAAAACGTGCTCGATAAATACGCATTCTTCCGCTCGCACCGCGTGCGGCATGTGGACATCGCGCACGATGCAGCGCCGCCGGAACCGCCGCCCGCGCTTGCGTAGCCGCATTTCGTCGCGACGGAATTTTGCTGCTGCAATCGCCCCGGGTTTGCGCAGAATCAGGGCATGCAGAAAAGTCTCATCGGCTGTCTCCTCGCGGTATTTGCCGCGCTCATCATCGCCGTCATTCTCGCCGTCGTCAGCGGCATCGGAATTTACAATCACCTCGTGGGCCTCTCGCAAAGCGTCGATGCGCAATGGGCGCAGGTCGAAAACGTCTATCAGCGCCGCAACGACCTCATCCCGAATCTCGTCAACACCGTGTCGGGCTCGGCCAATTTTGAAAAATCGACCCTGACCGAAATCACGAATGCGCGCGCATCGGTGGGACAGTTGAAAATCGACCCGAACAGCGCGCCGACCGATCCACAGAAGCTCGCTCAGTTTCAACAGGCGCAGGAACGTCTCGGCGGCGCGCTCTCGCGATTGCTCGTCGTCGTAGAACGCTATCCCGATTTGAAATCGACGACGAACTTTCGCGATTTACAAGCCGAGATCGCGGGGACTGAAAACCGCATCGCCGAGCAGCGGCGGCAATTCAACGAAATCACGCGGAGCTACGATACCGCGGTGAAAAGTTTTCCGACCGTCTTCTTCGCGCGAATGCTCGGCTTTCAACCAAAGCCTTATTTTCAGGCGACTGCGGGCTCCGAAGTTCCGCCAAAAGTCAGCTTCGATTTCAGCGGCGCGACGCCGGCGCCCGCGCACTGAAGTTTGATTCCATCGCTCTCTCGCGGATAAAGCACCGATCAAACGTTGGTTTTCCCATCCATGTTTCATCCGTCTCAATCGCTCGCGAAAATCTTCGCCTTTATTTTTCTCACCGGCTTCGCGCGGGCTGAGACGCTCCCGGCCGCACCGCAACATTATTTTAACGACTACGCGCACGTCGTCAGCGCGCCGGTCGCGCAGCAACTCAACTCGCAGCTCGAGCAATTTGAGCGCGACACTTCGAATCAAATTCGCGTCGTCATTTTTCCAAAAATGCAAAGCGATGATTCGGTGCAGAGCTACACGCTGCGCCTCGCGCAGGCATGGGGAATCGGGCAGAAAGAGGTTTCCAACGGCGCCGTCCTTTTCGTTTTCGTGCAAGACCATCAGATGTTTTTGCAAGTCGGCTACGGCCTCGAAGGCGCGCTCACCGACGCGCTCTGCAAAGACATCATCTCCGACCAAATCGCGCCGCGTTTCAAGGCCGGGGACTACGATGGCGGCGTGCGCGCTGGCGTGAACTCAATCCTCGCTGCGACGCGCGGCGAATACAAAGGGACCGGTCGCACGAATGCCGAGACGCGCGGTGCGGCGAATGGCGGCCCGTGGTGGCTGAACTTCATCGTCAACCACTTCTTCCTCGTTTTTATTCTCCTGGTCCTCCTCCTGCATCTGCGCCGCCGCCGCGGTTCCACTTACAATTCGCGCGGCGCTTCGCACCCGTTCCTGCGCGGGATGTTCACCGGCTGGTATCTCTCCGGCGGCGGTGGCGGAGGCGGATGGAGTTCCGGTGGGGCGGTGGATTTTCCGGCGGAGGCGGCGGCGGATTTTCGTCGGGCGGTGGAGGTGGATTCGGCGGCGGCGGCTGCGGGAGGGAGCTGGTAAACATGCATCCGCTCGATTTTTTGCGGCAGCTGGAAGATGGAAAAATTGTCGGCGCGATCGGCGACGCAGAATCACGCACGAGCGGCCAGATTAGCGTCTGGATTTCGCAAAGAAACGTCAGCGACCCAGTCGCAGCGGCGCAGCGGCGATTTAAAAAACTCGGAATGGCGAAGACGAAAAATCGCAGCGCCGTGCTGCTCTACTTCGCGCCGCGCGCGCGCAAGTTCGCGATCATCGGCGACACCGGCGTCCATGAAAAATGCGGCGCAGAATTCTGGTCAAAACTTGCGGCGCAGCTCACGCACGACATCCATGAAATGCCGATGACGGATGCGATCATAAACGCGATCCGCACAGTCGGCACGCTGCTGGCCGCGCATTTTCCGCATAGGCGCGGCGGCGCGAATGAGCTACCAGACAAAGTTGGCCGCGATTGATCCAGTAAAGAAAATCTTACCGCAAAGCTGCGGGCAGTTTACGATTATTCCGGTGATGAAATACCCCGAGCTTCCGCCTTTCGACCACCAGCCGCAGCTTTACGATGGGCCGTCGGCGGAGGATGTGCTGGCGCGGCGCCGGCAGGTTTTGAACCCCGGAATTTTTCTCTATTATCAAAAGCCGCTCATGCTCGTGGAAGGCCGCGCGCAGTATGTTTACGATGAAAAAGGAAAGCGCTATCTCGATGCGCTCGGCGGGATCGTGACGGTGAGCGTCGGGCATTGTCATCCGCACGTTGTCGCGGCGGCGCATCGGCAAAACGAGCGCCTGCAGCATTCGACGACGATTTATCTGCACCCGAACATCGTCGAGTATGCGGAAGCGCTCGTGGCGAAAATGCCGGGCGAGCTGAAAGTGGTTTATTTCGTCAACTCCGGCTCGGAGGCGAATGACCTCGCGTTGCTGATGGCGCGGGCTTTCACGGGAAATTACGACGCGATTGCGCTGCGCAATTGCTACCACGGCGGCAACATGTCGGCGATGGGGCTGACGTCGCATCACACGTGGAAATACAACGTGCCGCACAGCTTCGGCGTGCATCACGCGCTCACGCCTGATCCGTATCGCGGCGTGTGGGGCCGCGACGATGCGGACGCGGGGAAAAAATACGCGGCGGATGTGCAGAGTTTGATCGATTACGCGACGCCCGGAAAGCTCGCGGCGTTCATTGCGGAGTCGATCCAGGGCGTCGGCGGCTGCATCGTGTTTCCGGACGGGTATTTAAAAAATGTTTACGCGCACGTTCGCGCCGCGGGCGGCGTCTGCATCGCCGATGAAGTCCAGGCGGGCTTCGGCCGCACCGGCTCGAACTTTTGGGGTTTTGAAACGCAGGGCGTCGTGCCCGACATCGTCACGATGGCCAAAGGCATCGGCAACGGCGCGCCGCTCGCGGCAGTCGTCACCACGCCGCAGATCGCGCAGACACTCGCGCAGCGCATCCATTTCAACACCTTCGGCGGCAATCCCGTCGTCTGCGCGCAAGGCAAAGCCGTGCTCGAAGTCATCGAGCGCGAGGGTTTGCAAAACAATTCTGCGCAGATCGGCGCGCGCATTTTTGCGGGTCTCGAAAAGTTGCGCGACAAGCACAACATCATCGGCGACGTGCGCGGCAAAGGCCTCATGCTCGGCATCGAGCTCGTGAAAGATCGCGCGACGAAAGAGCCCGCGAAACCGGAATGCGCGCAGGTCGTCGAGCGCTGCCGCGACCTCGGTCTGCTGCTTGGCAAAGGCGGACTTTGGGGCCAGACGATTCGCTTCGCGCCGCCGATGTGCATCACAGAAGCCGACGCGGACTTTCTGATCAACGCGCTCGATTGCGCCTTCGCCGGATTATGAGCGCACGAATTCTTTCTCATCGTTACGGCAAAGGGCGCGTTCGTGTTTTGAAAATTTTGCGCACCGGCGCAGTGCACGCGATCAAGGAACTCGACGTGACCGTGAGCCTCGATGGCGATTTTGAAAGCGCCTACACCGCCGGCGACAACAGCAAAATTGTCGCGACTGACACCGTGAAAAATACGATCAACGTTCTCGCGCACCGGCATCTCGGCGAGGAAAACGAACGCTTCGTGCTGCTTCTCGCGCGGCATTTTTTGGAAAAATATCCGCAGGTTTCCGCAGTCAGCGCGATGGCTGTCGAGCGCGCATGGCAGCGGTTGCAAATCGCCGCGAAGCCGCATCCCCACAGCTTTGCGCAGACACAAGGCGCGCGTCCGTTCACGCGCGTGGATGCGACGCGCGAGGAGCACAGCATTCAATCCGGCATCGAGGATCTGCTGATTCTGAAATCGACCGAGTCGGCGTTTGAGGGATATCCGGCCTGCGAATTTACGACGCTGCCGGAGACGAAGGATCGCATCCTGGCGACGTCTCTTTCGGCGACTTGGGCATGGTCCGGCGAGCCCGCGAATTATGCCACGTCCGACGCGGCAATCCTCGACGCGATGCTCGTGCCATTCGCGGAAAAGTTTAGCCCGTCAGTGCAGGCGACGCTGTTTGAAATGGGCAGCGCGGCTCTCGAAGCGTGCGCGGAGATTTCAAAAATCCATCTTTCGATGCCGAACAAACATTGCCTGCTCATCGACCTCAAACCGTTTTCCATCGAAAATAAGAACGAACTTTTCGTGCCGGTGGAGGAACCGCAGGGGCAAATCGAGGCGACCGTTGGGCGGTGAACAGCGGACGAAATGGAACTTCTCGATGAGTTGATCGCCGCGCGCGCTGCGCGCCGCGCATGCGCGCTCGTCACGATCGCAGAGACGCGCGGATCGGCTCCACGAGCCGCTGGCGCGAAGATGCTCGTTTATTTCACCGGGGATATTTCGGGAACGATCGGCGGCGGAAAGTTTGAAGCGCTGGTCGTTGAGGATGCGCGCGCGGCGATGCGCGGGAAGGCCGCGCCGGTGTTGAAAAAGTATCCGCTGCGCGAAAACGAAGCGGAATCTTTTGGCGCGATCTGCGGCGGCGAGGTGACGGTGTTGATCGAGCCTCAACTTCCGGCGACGGAACTTTTTCTCATCGGCGCGGGCCATTGCTCGCGCGCGATTGCGCGGCTCGCGCAAGAGTGCGGATTTTTCGTGACGGTGGTCGATGACCGTGCGGATTTGCTCGCCGATTTTTCCGATGCGCACGAGCGTGTTTCCGAAACGCCGGAGCATTTCATCGCCGCGCGCCAATGGCAGCCGGACGAGGTGCTCGTGATCGCGAGCCGCAATTTCGAGATTGATCAAAACGCGCTCGGGGCTGCGTTGCAGCAGCCGCCGTGCGGCTACGTCGGAATGATTGGCAGCAAAACTAAAGTGCAACGCGTGTTCAAAGAATTGGCTAGTCGCGGCATCGCCGCGGAAAGGTTGCGCAGCGTCTTTGCGCCGCTCGGGCTCGACATCGGGGCCGATTCACCGGCCGAAATTGCGGTGAGTGTGATGGCGGAAATTTTGCAGGTGATGCGCGGCCGACGGGGCGGACATCTGAAAATGCAAAGCGGCGCCGATTCCGCCGCGTGAAACTTTGACGCCAGTTTGAGCTGCCCGAAAAGTCGCGTATCGTGCGACTTCGATGAATTTCTGGATCAAACTCGGAGCCGCCGTGCTGGCCGTCTGGCTGGTGGCGGCGGGCGTCGTGCTGATCGCGCGCGCGCAGAAGGCGACGCCGGAAAAAGTTGCCGCGTATTTTCGCGAAGACATGTCGGCCGAGACGAGTGCGGAGCGGGCGCGGCATATCGCGCGTGCGGCGTCGATGTTGAACGAGCTGACATTCGAGGAGCGGCAGCAATTGCGCGGCGATCGCGAGCAGGAAAAGTTTTTCCGCCAGCTCACGCCGGACGAGCAGGGGAAGTTTCTCGACGCGACGCTGCCGACGGGATTCCGGCAGATGATGGAAAATTTCAACCGAATGGATCCGGTGAAGCGGAAGCAATTCGTCGATCGCGCGCTGGCGCAAATGAAGGCGCACGAGGGCGACGCGCCGCCGCCGCGGCATCTCGATGACAAGAATGTGCAAAAGATCGTCAGCCAGGGGCTGCATTCTTTTTACAACGACTCGAGCGCTGACGTGAAACTCGACCTCGCGCCGTTGATCGAGGAGATGCAGAAAACCAATTTCGGCCGATGAAGGCGCGCGCTTTTACGCTCATCGAGTTGCTCGTCGTGATCGGAATTATCGCGGTGCTCGCGGCGATTTTGTTTCCGGTGACGCGCCGCATGATCGCGAACGGCCGCGCGACGGCGTGCATTTCAAATGAGCGCCAGATCGGCCTCGCGCTGAATCTTTACCTCAATGACAACGACATGAAAATGCCGACGCTCGCCGCCGGCCGGCACAACCTCAGCGAAGATCTCGCCGTCATCGACAACACGCTCAACCGCTACGTCAGCGACGCGCGCGTCTTTGCCTGCCCAGCCGACTCGGCGAACCTCGCGGCGACGACCGGCACGAGCTATTACTGGAACACTGCGGTCAACGGCCAGGCGGTCAGCGGCCTCAGTTTTCTCTTCATCACCGACCCGACGCACATCCCGATCCTCGCCGACAAGCAGGGCTTCCACCTTTACGCCGACAACAAGGTGAACATCCTCTACGCCGACGGACACGCCACACGCGACATCACGTTTTTCACTGGCGGCCAATGATCCGGCTCGCCGCGCTCTCGAAAAAATTTAACGGAAAGCCGGCGCTCGCGGACCTCACGCTCGAGATTCCGCGCGGCGAAATCTTCGGCCTGCTCGGCCACAACGGCGCGGGCAAAAGCACGACGTTCGGCTTGATCCTCGGCCAGATTTATCCCGATGCCGGCGAGGCTTTCATCCGCGATGTCTCGGTGCAAAAAAGTCGCGCGACGGCGTTGGCGCGCGTCGGCGCGATCTTCGAGGCGCCCGCGTTTTACGAATACCTCAGCGGCTGGCGCAACCTCGAGATTTTCACCAGCTACTCGGGCCGCGTCACGCGCGATGAGATGCGCGAAGTCATCCAGCTCGTCGGCCTCGAGGCGCGCATCGGCGACGCCGTGCGAGTTTACAGCCACGGGATGCGGCAGCGGCTAGCGCTCGCGCAGGCGCTTTTGCCCGCGCCGGAAGTCGTCCTGCTCGACGAGCCGACCGAGGGGCTCGATCCCGAGGGCATTCACGAAATGCGGCACTTGATTCAAAAGCTCAACCGCGACCGCGGTCTCACCGTGCTCCTCTCCTCGCATCTGCTCTCGGAAGTCGAGGTGCTTTGCGACCGCGTGGCAATCCTCAACCGCGGCCAGCTCGTTTTCAACGGCAGCTGGACGCAGCTCGAAGTAAAACAAACGCAGTTCCGCATCGCTGTGGACGATTGGGAAAAAGCCGCGCCGATCGCCATCGCATGTGGGGCAACTTTGCTCGAGCCCGGCCTCATCGCGTTGGAAACCGACATCGCCGATCTCGTCGAGAAGCTCGTCTTCAGCGGCTTTCGCGTCCGCGCGGTCGAGCCGGTGAAGCGGACGCTCGAGCAAATCTATCTCGACACCATCTCCACCGCGTCCAGCCTTCGCGACGGCGCACCCGCCGCCAAAACCCCGTGAGCCTTTTCCTCCTCCAGTTCCGCCACGAGCTGACGAAACTTTTCGCGCGCAAGCGCACCTACATCGGCTTCGGCGCGTTCGTCGGAGTCGAGGGACTTGTCCTTTTCATGCTCCAGTTGCCGCGGCCGCAGCAACATTTCCGGCGCTTGATCGAGGACAGCGGCTACGGTTTCGAGCGCTACTTTTCCGGCACCACGCTCGCGTTGCTCATCGTGATGTGGACCACGTTCCTGCTCGGCGCGCTTTACCTCGCGCTCATCGCGGGCGACGTCGTCGCGAAGGAAATCGAGGACGGCACCATGCGCATGACCCTTTGCCGCCCGATCTCCCGCACGCGCCTCATCCTCCTGAAATACCTCGCGTGCGTCGTTTACACGTTCGTGCTCGTCGCCTTCATCGGCGCGACCGCGCTCCTCGCCGGCCTCGCGTATCGCGGCGTCGGCGGCCTCTTCGCCTATGCGCCGCAGGACAAACTTTTCGAGCTTTACGACACCGGCCCGGGCTTCGTGCGCTATGCCGGCGCGCTGCCGATGCTCGCCCTCGGGCTGCTCAGCATCACCAGCCTCGGCTTCATGTTTTCCTGTTTTAAAATGAAACCCGCGGCCGCGACGATCATCACACTCTCGCTCCTTTTTCTCGACTCGATCTTTCGGAACATCCCGTATTTTGAAAGCCTGCGCCCGTGGTTCATCACCGCGCGCATGGCCACGTGGCTGAACATTTTCCACCAGCACATCCCGTGGCCGCAAATCATCGAGGACAGCACCGGCCTCCTCGCGCTCGACGCCACATTTCTGCTCATCGGCCTCGCGAGCTTCCACCAGCGCGACTTCAAGTCGTAGCTCTAGCGAGTAGCCTATGCCCGCCCTTGTAAGTCCAGTGACCCCGCGCAACCTTCCTTCCTTCCCTACTATCTTCATGACTATAACTTCCACCGCCCTCACTCCGCTTTAAACTCTCTGCCTCCTTCCTCCAGACTCCCCAAAACTGCGGACAACCTGTCGAGGATCAACAGCTAGGCGACGGTTGAATTCGGAAAGCCGAGATTAGTTGGAGTGCATTCATCGAGGAGAAGTTGATTGCGAGTGCGGAGAGCGATACCGGAAATAGAATCCAGCAGATAACTGCGATTGTCGAGAAGGCGTGCTAGGTCGAGGGCGCGGTAATGCAGACCTTGCTGCCACTGAAACGTCTTCGGCTGCTCTGAAAGGCTATTGAAGCTCTTGCGCGCTGCCGCAGAATCGCCGTTCAATGCTGCAATAACAGCCGCGTAGTAATAATCCCAATGTCCTCGGCGTGCAGTCGTCTGGTAATACTGATGAGCGCTCGCGACGTTCGGAAAGCGGCTGCGGTAGTCCTCGACGGACCTACGAGCATGTTCGGTTACGCGAGATAGCACATCTGAAAACTGCGACTCATCACGCGCTGCCGAAAACGGTTGCTCTCTATGACCAACGTCGAATGTCCAATGCGCCTTTTCATAAAGATGCCAACATACGCCGACGTTGAGGTAGGTGCCGCGCGACCAAGAACTCGGCTGGAACTCGACGACAATGCTCCACCAGCCGTGGTCGTCATACCATGTCCTTGACTTGCCTTGTTGCTTGAGGCCGAGCGGCGCGAGCGCATCCTTTGCGGCTGAGGCAATGAGCTTATTGTGATCCATGTGAAAGCGCGTAGTCGCCTAACGAGAATTAGGCCACAAAAATGCGTAATATGGTGCGCATTGATTGAATCTCATCCAAAATGCCCGCTTCCTTTCCCCGCCTTAGCTCATGCTCTTATCCGGCGGCAGGCCGAGGCGGGTGCGTAGCGAAGCATTGGCGGAGTCGGAGTAGGGGCGCTCGGCGTCCACCGCGAGCTGGAGTTTGCGGCGGCGGCGGCTGATTTGATCGCAGGCATCCGCGAAGGTTTGGCGGTTTTGGCTCGCTTTGCTTTGCGCGCCGCTTTGCGTGGTCTGGATGCCGGCGTAGCTGCCGAGATCGGTCTCCAGTTGCTCGATTTTCGGCTGATCGAAGCCGGGGAGGGTATCCTGCGGGGTGATGACGTTCCCCGCATCGTCGCGGGTGCGCAGGAGGGTAAAGACGGCGGTGCCGGCGGCGGTGATCTGGACGCGGGAGCCGAGGGGCTGGCCGACGTAATAGGCGGCGAGCCGTGCGGAATCGGTCTCCTCGTATTTTTCCTTCGCGCGGGCCTGGACGCTGCGAATGGCGGCGATGGCGGTGGCCTGGTCGCCGCCTTCCGTGCCGGTGACCGTGTGAAAAGTGGCGGTGGCGCTGGTGGCGTTCGCGGCGAGGTGCCCGGCGTCGGTGGCCTGCACGGAGAGTGCCTGGAGGCTGGCGAGGGTGATGGGGACGGTGTTGTCGCGGTCGATGAAATGGGTGGCGAGCTCGGCGGCGAGGGCGGTATCGGTGCCGATTTCATCGACGGCAGAGCTGATGATTTCCGTGTCGGTCTCAAGCTGCTGGAGAAGCCGGCCATCGATGGGGCCACGGGGTTTGCGAGTTTTCGGGGTGGGAGCGGGTGTTGGATCAGCCATGCGGCGAGAGTAAACAGGAAGGCGAGTGCCGGAAAGCTTTTTAAACCCGACTCATTCCAGCCCGAATCCGATGTGAATATTTAGCGATCCGAGGCCGATACTTAGCGATCCGAGGTGAAGTTTTAGACTTTCGAGGTGAAGTTTTAACGATCCGAAGTGGATGTTTAAGGTTCCGAGGTGAATCGCCAGGCTCCAGAGGTGAAGTTTTAGCGATCAAAGGTCGATCCTTAAGCCCGCGAGCTGGAGTTTTAGACTTTCGGGCTGCTGTCTTATCCTTCCGAGCTGAATCCTTAACGCCACTCGTGCTTCGGGTATTTGCGCTGAAGCTCGATTTTCAACTTCGGGTAGCTCTCGCGCCAGAAGGTGCTGAGGTTTTGCGTGACTTGAATGGGGCGATGGTTCGGGGCGAGGACCTGGATGACCAATTCGACGCGGCCGGAGGCGATGGTGAGCGCGCCTTCGACGCCGTAAAGTTCCTGGATGCGCGCGGCGACGGTCGGCGCGGCTTTGGCGTCGTAGAGGATTTTCCACTTTTTGCCGTTCGGCAATGCGATGCGCTCGGGCGCGAACTTTTCCACGAGCTGCTGCTGCGCGGGCGAGAGCCAGCTTTTCACGATCGGCAGGACGGGGCGGTCTTTGATCTCCTTGTAAATCATCGCGCCGTGGCAGATGTGCTCGATGACGGCGCGGCGCTCGTCGTCGCCGAATGCGGGGAGGGCGAGCTCGGGCATCCATTCGCGGAGGCGGTTGACGCGCGTGATCCATTGCTCGACGGCGGCGTCCCATTGCGTGAGGACGCAGGCGCCGTCGAGGACGGCTTCGGCGAGGACGCGCGCTGCGGCGTCGGCGGGAACTTTTTCGGTGATTTGCGTGCCGAGGACGAGGTCGCGAAAGGCGGTGTGAGTGCGGGCGATGACGCGGCGCTGGATGGGATCGTAGGCGACGTGGGTCTCGGTGCGGAAGGCGTCGGGGTAAAGTTCGCGCAGCCAGCTTTCGTCGATTGCGGTGGCCGTGTTGAGCAGCGTGGTGAGCTCGCCTTTGATCTCAATCTCGCGCACATCGCTGGCGACGAGGAGCGTGGCGTGCTGCACCACGCTTTCGCGCGCGAGCACGCCGCGCCGCGCATGGACGAGGTCGCAACGGAGCGTGCCGGCATCGATGCGCTTCGCCACTTGATCGGCGAAGCCGGCGAGGACGCAGCGCTGGATCGCCTCGTCGTTCGGTTCGCCGCGCTCGAGGTTGAGTTTTTCGGTGCGGGCGATTTTTAGAAACTGCTCGGCGATCTGCGCGGCCTCGCGCGCGGCGGGGCCGTTGATGCCGAGCCGGCGGCAGCGTTGCGGGTTGTAATTGCTCTGCTCCGCGTAGCGAAAGGCGCGCATGAGGATGAAAAAATCCGACACTTCCTTCTCGCCGAGCACATCGGCGCGGTCCTGCGCCATTTGTTTGCCGTCGCTGCGGCGCATCAGGTTTCGCCCTTGTGAAAGCGCGGCGATGAGCGCGATGGCGCGCACGCAGCCTTGCGTGTCGGCCTCGATGAGCATGCGCGCGTAACGCGGATGCACCGGGAACGCGAGCATCCGGCGGCCGAGCGGCGTGATCGCGCGCGCTTTTTCATCGAGCGCGCCAAGGTCTTTCAACAAAGTCTCCGCGCGTTCCAATGCGCGCGCATCGGGCGGCTCGAGCCAGCGGAAATTCGCGATGTCCTCGACGCCGCTCGCTTTCAAAGTCAGCACGACTTCCGACAAATCGAGCCGCTTCACCTCCGGCAATTCCTGCGCGAAACGCTCCAGATGTTCGCGCTCCGTCCATAGCCGCAGGCAATGTCCCGGCGCAGTCCGGCCGGCGCGGCCCGCACGCTGATCGGCACTGGCGCGCGAGATTTTTTCGACGAGCAACGTGTTGATCCCGCGATGCGGATCGAACCGCGCGATGCGCGCGAGGCCACTGTCTATCACGGTTCGCACGCCCTCGATCGTCAGCGAAGTCTCCGCAACGTTGGTCGAGACGATGACTTTTCTTTTTTCGTAAAACGCGAGCGCGGCGTCCTGCTCGGCCACCGGCAATTCGCCGTGCAGCGGCAGCACGACAAACTCATCGCCGACGCGCGACGCGCGGATCGACTGGATCGTGCGGCTGATTTCGTAAGCGCCCGGCATGAAGACCAGCACGTCGCCATCGGTCTCGCCGGCGATCCGCTCCAGCTCGTCGGCGGCGACGTCCCAGACCGAATATTCGTCGGGGCGAAACGGCTTTGAGATGTGCTCGATCTCGACGGGAAACATCCGCCCGCTCGATTGCAGCATCGCGCACGGCGCGAGAAATTTCTCGAGCTGCCCGGCGTCGAGCGTCGCGGACATGACGATGATTTTCAGATCGGGCCGCCGCGTTTGCTGGAGATCGAGCGCGCGCGCCAGCGTGATGTCGCCATACAAATGCCGCTCGTGAAACTCGTCGAAAATGATCGCGCTCACGCCGGGCAAAAGCGGTTCCTGCACGAGTTGTCGCAGCAAAACTCCCTCCGTCACGAACCGAATCCGCGTCTCCTCCGACACGACGCGGTCGAACCGAATCTGATAGCCGACCTCACCGCCGAGCCGCACGCCGCGCTCCTCCGCGACCCGCGCCGCGAGCATCCGCGTCGCGAGACGGCGCGGCTGCAAAATCACGATCTCGCCATTGTTTAACAACCCGTGATCGAGCAGCATCTGCGGCACCTGCGTCGATTTTCCAGAGCCGGTCGGTGCCTGCAAAATGAGCCGCGGATTTTGCGCGAGCGCATCGATGATCGCGCGCTCGAGTTCAAAGATCGGGAGGTCGCGCGGCGTAATCATGGGCGGTCATCTTCACGCGCCGCCGCGCATTTGTCATCCTGAGCTTCGCGCGGGTGCGCAGACTTTTTCGCGATAAGTCAGAGCGCGATGGCGTCAATCTTCTTCCGGCCGCGGCTCGCGCGCAAGCAGCTCGATCATCGCATCGCGTGGCGGCTTGTTTTCAAAAATAATCGCGTGCACCTGCTCGATGATCGGCGCGCTCACGCCGAGACGCCGCGCGCATTCCAGCGCACTCTTCGCCGTCGGCACGCCCTCGGCAACCATCGCCATCGTCGCGCTGATTTGCTCGGGCTTTTCGCCGCGTCCGAGCCGTTCGCCTACTCCGCGATTGCGACTGTGCCGCGAAAAGCAGGTGACCATCAAATCGCCCACGCCGCTCAGGCCTTGAAAAGTTTCACGCCGTCCGCCGAGCGCTACGCCGAGCCGCATCAGCTCTGCGAGCGAGCGCGTGACGAGCGCCGCCTTCGAATTGTCGCCAAAGCCCAGTCCGTCGCTCAAGCCGGCGGCGATCGCGAACACATTTTTCAGCGCGCCGCCGAGCTCGATGCCGGCAATGTCGTCGCTCGTGTAAGCGCGAAAAGTTCCGCTCGAAAAAACCTGCTGCAGATTCTCACAGATGAAATGATCGCGCGCGCCGAGCACGACGGCGGTCGGCATTTTGCGCGCGACTTCTTCCGCGTGGCTCGGTCCGGAGAGCGCGACGATTGGGTTGCGCGGGAAAAACTCCGCGATGATTTCGCTCATCCGCAAGCCGCTCCGCTGCTCGATCCCTTTCGTGCAGGTCATCAAAATCACATCCGGTGAAACTTTTTCGCGCGCAAAAGTTTCCACGACCGACCGCATCGCCTTTGACGGCGGCACGAACAAAATCAAATCCGCCCCCGCAATTTCCGCGAGCGAATCGGTCGGTAAAATGTTTTCCGGCAAAGTCACGCCCGGCAAATACGGCTCGTTCGCGCGCGTCGTTTTCAGCCTTTCGACATGAGCCGGATCGTAACCCCAGAGCGAGATCTCGCCGCCGCGCCGCGCGAGCAAAATGGCCAGCGCCGTGCCCCAGCCGCCAGCGCCGATGACAGCGACTTTGTTCATTTCTTCACAAAGCGCGGCTCCGTGCCCTTGAGCAGGCGTCCGATGTTTGAGCGATGCCGCCAAACCGCGAGCAGCGAGACGACGAGCGCGAAATAAAAGAACGGCCAGCCGCCGCTTTTCCAGACGAAGATCAACTCGCCAAGCACGATCAACGGCAGCGCCAGCGCGGCGCAGATCGAGGCGAGCGAAACGTAGCGCGTGGTGAAAAAGACCGCGCTCCAGACCAGCGCGATCCCGAGAGCTGCGACTGGCAGAAATCCGATGAGCACGCCGGCGGAAGTCGCGATTCCTTTGCCGCCCTTGAAGCCGAGCCAGATCGGAAAACTATGCCCGAGCAGACAGCAAATCCCCGCCATGATTCCCGCGGCGGCGAGCGGAATCTGCTGTCCTTGCGCTGCGAGATCGATCGCTAAACGGACGGCGATGAGGCCTTTCAAAGCATCGCCGATGAAGACGGGAATCCCGAACTTTTTACCGAGCACGCGCAGCACATTTGTCGCGCCGATGTTGCCGCTTCCATGCTCGCGGATGTCGATGCCGCGGGCTTTCCCGACCAGAAAGCCGAACGGAATCGAGCCGAGGAGATAACTCAAGAAGCAGATTTTTCCGCCAGCGAAAAACATCGCGCCGATCCTGCTGCAACTCCGCCCGACGCGCGAACGAAAAACGCTACCGCTTTGCGTGCAGCGCCCGCTCGACTTTCGCGAGCGGGAGGCAATTGATCACATCCTCGCGGGTGAGCCAGCCCTTGCGCGCTGCCGCGACGCCAAACCACAAATGCTGCAGCCGCGCGATGTCGTGCGCGTCGGGATTGATCGCGCATTTCACGCCCTTCGATTTCGCCAGCGGCCACCAGCGCCAATCCATGTCGAGCCGCTTCGGATTCGCGTTGAGTTCGATGATCGTGCGCGTCGCCGCGGCGGCCTCGATCACCGCGGGAATGTCGACGGCGTAAGGCTCACGGCTCAAAAGCAACCGGCCGGTCACGTGGCCGAGCATTGTCACGTGCGGATGCGAAATCGCGCGGATGATCCGCTTCGTCATCTCCGCTTCGGGCAGATTGAAAACGGCGTGGACGGAGACGACGACGTAATCCATCTGCGCCAGAATCTCGTCGGGAAAATCGAGCGAGCCGTCCTTCAAGATGTCGCACTCGACGCCGGCGAAGAGTCGGAAGCCGTCAAAACTTTTGTTTAACGCATCGATGTCGCGGCGTTGTTTTAACAATTGTTCCGCAGTCAACCCGTGCGCCTGGATCGAGCTTTTGGAATGATCCGCGATGCCGAGATATTCGAGCCCGAGATCCATCGCGCCGGCGGCCATCTGCTCGAGGGTGCAGCGGCCGTCGCTCGCGACCGTGTGGTTGTGAAAAGTGCCGCGCAGGTTTTCGAGCTTCACCAACTCCGGCAGCGCGTGCTTCTCCGCGGCGGCGAACTCGCCGAGATTTTCGCGCAGCTCCGGCTCGATGTATTCGAGCCCAAACGCCGCGTAGAGATCGCGCTCCTCGCGGATCTTCGGCAGAGGTCGTGGATTTTTGACTTTCGATTTCGGGTTCTCGACCGGCTCCGCCCGGTATTCGTTGAGCGTCCAGCCATTCTTTAATGCGCGACTGCGCATCTCGATGTTGTGCTCTTTGCTGCCGGTGAAATAGTTCAGCGCGAAGGGAAACTGCTCGTCGGTGACGACCCGCAGATCAGCTTGCACGCCGGTTTTGAGGCGGACGCTGGTTTTTGTCGGGCCTTGCACGATCACGTTTTCGACGGCGTCGTGCGCGATGAAATACTGCGTGACGTCGGCCGGATTTTTCGTCGAGACGATGAAGTCAAGGTCGTGGACGATTTCCTTGCGGCGGCGGAAACTTCCGGCGGCGCTGACTTGAATGACGTCGGGCTGCGCGCGCAAGTCGGCGACAATTTGCTCCGCGAGCGCTGCGACATCGCCGAGGCGGAAACTGCCGGCGTGGCTCGCGCGCGCGGCGATGGCTGCGGAAATGTTGCGCGCGGTTTTCTCGCCGAAGCCCGCGAGCTTCGCGATGCGGCCGTCGTCGCACGCGGCTTGCAACTCGGCGATCGACGAGATGCCGAGCTTCTCGTGCAGCGTCTTAATTTTCTTCGCGCCGACGCCTTGCAGGTCGAACAGCTCGAACAGCGTCGCGGGAAACTCCGCTTTCAGTTCCTCATAAAACGGGAGCGAGCCGGTGTTCACGAGCGTGGAAACTTTGACGGCAATCGCTTTGCCGATGCCGGGAATTTCCTCGAGCCGCGACTCGCGTGCCATTTGCATGAGATCGCCCGGGAACGTTTCCACGGCGCGCGCGCCATTCGTGTAGGCGCGGATTTTGAAAGGATTCTCGCCCTTGAGCTCGAGCAATTGCGCGATCGATTCGAGCACGTCGGCGATGTCGTCTTTGGTCACGCGCACACCTTTACGGCGCGCGCTCGCGTGCTGCAACCTTTCCGGCTAATGCCGCTGATCGACCTTCGCCGGCGGCGGCTGTTCCGGCGGCAGCGATGCCGCAAAAGTCTTCCAAGGCTGCGACTCGACTTTGAAAGCGTAGGCCATTTTGCACGGGCGCTTGCTTTCGTCCTGCAACTCCGCGGGCATCTCGATCGAAACTTTGTCGCCATCCTGATGCCATTGCAGATCGTGGTCGTAGCCGAGCATGCGGATCGCCGAGCCGGGCGCGGGCCGCACCAGCGCGGTCTCCAATTTCTCCCCCGGCCATTTCATGCTGAGGATGTAGACAAACTTCTTGTCCTTCGAGCGGGTGAAGCGGAGATCGTCGCCGTCGTGATACCGCAGATAAGCGCGCGTCGCGTAGATGCTTTCGCCGTTGACCTTCAGCCAATCGCCCGCGGTCTTGAGTTGCTCGACCGCCGTCGGCGAAAACTTCCCGTTGCCGTCGGGCCCGACCGCGACCATGAACGCGCCACCCTTCGCGACTGAATCGATGAGATTGCGCACGATCCATTCGCCGCCTTTGTAGTCCTTTGGATCCGGATCAAAAGCGAACGACGTCGCCAGCGGATAGATCACGAACCACGGCATGTCCGTATTCTGCGTATCGCCGGGAACGAAACGCTCGGGAGTAAAGTAGTCGCCATAGTTCCCGATGCCGCGCGCGCGCAGCATCACATCCGGCTGAAGCTTCCGCAGCGCGAACAGCGTCGAGCGCAGCTCCGGCCAGACCTCTTTGCCCAGCCACATATCGAGGCAGAGCATGTCGATCTTCCCATACTTCGTCAGCAGCTCGGTCAATTGCGCCCGATGCCGCGCCATCATCCGCGCCCGCTCCTCCGCGGTGGGCGCGGGGGCATTCTCCATGATGAGACCTTTCGGATCGATGGTGCTCGCGCCCTCGACCGGACTTTTCGCCACATGCGCCGGATGATCCACATAAGGGCGGAAGTCGGCGTCATACCAATCGGGATGGGAAAAGTAGAGATCAATGGCCAGCCCATACTTGCGGCCCGCGTCGCAGAGCTCCTTCACGATATCGCGGTGAAACGGCGTCTCCATGATGCTGTAGGCCAGGTCGCAATCCTCCAGTTGCGGCCCGCCCGGCGCCGCCCAGTTCACCCGCTTCTTCACCCGCGTCGCAGTGTCAAACATCGAGAAACCCTCATGATGCTTCGCCGTGAATGCGAACATCTTCATCCCATCCTCGCGGAACATCTTCATCCAGTCATCCGCGTTGAAGCCGACCGGATTCCACGTTTTATACAGCTCATTATAAGCCGCCTTCTTCGCATACGGCATCTTCAGGAAAGGCCACGACGTATCCGTGATCTCCCAGATCGAATAAATCCCCCAGTGAATCCGCACCCCATACTTGAGGTCGCGGAACGCCTCGTAAGCCGCCGGCGACGCGTGGTGATAACCGCCGATCGGCACCTCCTCCACATAACTCTTTGTCGACTTATACTGCGAATCGTCCTTTGGCAGCGTGATGTTCGGCGTCGGCAGCCCCGGCTCATGCCGCGCAGGCCCGGGTGAAGTCGCGACGAGAGAGAGCGACAGAGCCACCAGGAAAAACAGGGGTATATGCTTCATGGGGAGAGCAGGGAAACGAGCGGCGGGCATCCAAAACCATTCCGCATCCGCGCATCAAGAATTTTTTTTAACACAGCCAATCGGACCCAAGCTCGCGGATCAAAGTCCGGCCCCCACGCGCCGGCCTCCCGCGCACATGCCCGGCGAGCGCGAAAAGCCGCGCCGCCGCGAGATGCGTTGCGCGTCAAAGTTGAGCCGGTCTTGCCGCCGCCAGATCGCCTCCGCGCCAAATCTGAGCCGATCTCACCGCCGCGAGATGCACTCCGCGTCAAAACTGAGCCGATCTCGCCGCCGCAAGATGCACTCCGCGCCAAAAATTAGCCGATCTCGCCGCCGCGAGATGCATTCAACTGGCAGATTGAGCCGATTCCTCCCCGGTTTTTGGACATTCCGCCGGGCGCGGAGACCATAAAATGTCGCATTTTGGACAAAAGCCCGGTTTGCGCTTGTCATCGACCCGCGCTGCCCCTAGCATCGCGGCTCAATTCCAAACCCATCTAATAACATGCCCAAATACCAAGCACCCACCTCAGACGCCAGCCGCCTGAGCTTCCTCCAAACCGCCGTCAAAACCGCCACCGGCGCGGACGCGGGTAAAAATTACGTCACGGCCGCCACCATCACGGCGGTGCAGGCGTTCGTGCCGCAGTTCGCGCCCGCCGCGACGGGCATCGCGGGCCTGCTCGCCCACCGCGTGCAGGATGTGGCCCAGCGGGAAGCGGCGCGCGCAACGCTCGACACCTGCCTCTCGGATTTCTGGGAAGTGCTCAAGCGCCGCGTCCATCGCAAGGGCGAACCCGCCGCCGTGCTCGCCTTTTATAAGCTGCCGGCCGATGGCTCGGTGCCCGCTGTGAACACCTTTGCCGACCTGACCACCATGGCCGCCGAAGTGATCGCCGGCGATGCGCAAGCCGTTGCCGCCGGTCATCCCGCGATGGCCAATCCCGACGCCGCCGAGCTGCAAGCCGCGCTCACCGCCGCGAATGCCGTGGCCGGCAACGTGCCGACGAGCGACCGCGCCTATGACGACGCGCAAAAGGCGATCGCCGCGTTGCGCCCGCGCGCGGATGAATTGATCGGCGACGTGATGGACGATCTGCGCAATTCGCTGCGCAAGACCGATTACCCGAGCCAGCGCCGCGTGATGCGCACCTACGGCGCAACCTTTACTCCACTCCCCGGCGAACCCGCCGACCCGACGCCCGCGCCGGTGACACCGCCGTCGCCTTAAAGCCACGACGCAAGCTGTTCCCCGCTTTTTCCATGCGATGTTTTCCCGGCGTGATGGTGGCGGTTCTGCTCGTGGGGTGGCGTGCGACGGTGTCTTGGGGGCAGGTGGCTGCGGAGCGGCCGGCTTTGCTGGTGTCGCCTGTCGCGCCGGTGCGTTTTGAAACGCGCGGGGGCGTTTATTTTGCGGACTTCGGCTCGGATGCTTTCGGGAATTTGCAGGTGACTTTTCCAGGCGATGTCCGCGCGGCGAAGGTGACGATCCGGCTGGGGGAAAAGTTGGGCGCGGATGGGCGGATCGACCGGAAGCCGCCGGGGAGCGTGAATTACTGCGAGGTGGTTTTGATGGCGCAGCCGGGGCTCTGTCGGACGCGCATCCCGCTGAAGAAGGGGGCGCAGAGCGGGCCGAACGCGGTGAAGGAGGCGGCGGGGATCGGGAATGTGACGCCGTTTCGCTACGCGGAGATCGAGGGGAGTCCGGTGGCGCTGGATGCGGGCGTGGTCCGGCAGTTGTGCGTGCATACGGCGTTCGATGACGGCGCGAGTGCGTTTACCAGCTCGGATCCGACGCTGAATGCGGTGTGGCTTTTGTGCAAGCATACGATGAAGGCGACGACGGCATTCGGTGTGTATATCGACGGGGAGCGGGAGCGGCGTCCCTACGAGGCGGATGCTTATATCAATTTCCTCTCGCACATGGCGTGCGATTTTAATCCCGAGGTGGGGCGTTACACGATCGAGTATTTGCTGGCGCACCCGACGTGGCCGACGGAGTGGAGTTTGCACATGCCGATGCTGGTGGCGGCGGAGTATGAGGCGACGGGGGACGCGGCGCTGGCGTCGCGCAATTATGATGCGCTGAAGGGAAAGCTGATGATGGAAAAAGCGCGGGAGGATGGGCTGCTGCGGGCATCGGCGATCGTGGATTGGCCGGCTGGCGAGCGGGATGGATACAATGGCGGGGTGGCCGATCCGGAGCAGAAGCAGGAAGTCGGGCCGATGATCAACACGGTGGCGAATGCGTTTTATTTCCGTGCCTTGAAGGAGATGGCGGTGCTCGCGCGCGCTTTGCGCAAGGAGGAGGATGCGCGGACTTTTGACGCGAAGGCGGCGCAGGTTTGCGAGCGGGTCAATGCGATCCTTTTCGACACGAAGCGCGGGCTTTACATCGATGGCGAAGGCTCGGGGCACTCATCGCTGCACGCGAATATGTTTCCGCTCGCGTTCGGCATGGTGCCGGCGGCGCGGGAAAAGCGAGTCACGGATTTCGTGCAATCGCGCGGGATGGCGTGTAGCGTCTATGGCGCGCAATATCTGCTGGAAGCTCTCTACAAGGCGGGACGGGATGATGCCGCGCTGCAGTTGCTCACGTCGCGCGGGGAGCGGAGCTGGTGGAACATGATCGCGGCCGGCTCGACGATGACGATGGAGGCGTGGGACATGAAGTTGAAGCCGAACGCGACGTGGAACCACTCGTGGGGGGCGGCACCGGCGAATATCATCGCGCGCTATCTGGTGGGCGTGCGGCCATTGACGCCGGGCTACGGGAAAATCCTCATTGCGCCGCGGCCGGGGACATTGGAGTCATTCGAGGGGAAAGTGCCGACAGCGCGCGGGCCGGTGAACGTGGATTTCCAGAAGGCGAGGGGCCGTTATGAGATCGGGGTGCCGGAGGCAATTGCGGCGCGTGTGTCACTGCCGCGGGCAACTTTCACCGGCAGGCAGGTTTTGATGGACAAGAAGATGGCAGCGTCCAGTGAGGATGGCGATGAATTGACCTTCGAGGACGTTGGGCCGGGGCGGCACGTGTTTAGGCAGGAGTAGCTGGCGTGTTTGCGGCTAAGCCGAGGGCGAGGGTTTGGGCGTTGGTATTTGCGTTGGTAGAATCGTTGGCAGCTCAATGCCGGGCGTGATGAACTCTCTCACGCTTCTGACCGTCAACTGGCCATGGAGATCGTCGATGGAACGGTCGCGGCTGCATTCGATGTCGATCGTCACCGGCACGCCGGGCTCGAGATGCACGAAGTTGTCCGAGTAGCGCGCGTCCGGTTCTTTCGGGAGGTTGATCCAGGTCCAGAGCGCGGGCTTGGCGCTCGTTAGCGTGACGCTGAAGTTTTTTCCCTTGCCCGACGTTTTCGCCTCAATCGTCGGCTCCGGCAGCGTGAGCTGCCCGGGCAGTGCGAAGAGCGAGAGATTGGTCTCCGCCGGGCCGCCTTCGGGAGTCACCGTCATCCACAGCAGCAGGTTCGCGAGGCCCGCTGCCTTTTCCGTGTCACTCAGAACGACCGATTCCGCGAGCATCGTGCCGTTGGCGGGGAGTTGGATGGCCGTTTCCTTGTGCCGCAATACTTTCCCGCCCGTTGTGGCCAGTCGCCAGGACAGCGATGCCTTCCCACCCGTGAGCCGATCATTGATGACGTGAATGTCGACCTTTCCCAACTCGGAGTCCACGTCACCCGAGACCAGCACCGGCGCAAACATGTGCCTCGCGTGATATTGCGACGCCTTCCACCGGTGATAGTAGTCGATCATCGACCAGGATTGCCCCGGCCAGGAATCGTTGTATTGCCAGACCAGCGCTGCGGTGGAATGCGGCCGGTCCCGCCGCCAATGCTCGACGGCGAAGCGCAGTCCGAAGGCTTGAACGATCTGGCTCAGCCAGAAAACGTCGTCGATCTTTTCCGGAACTTTGCCGAAGTAACGGAACACCTGCTTCAGGATCTCGTCTTGAGCAGAAAGTTCGTGGTGTTGGAGGATCGGCGAGCCAACCCCGGCGGCCAGGTCGGCATCGGTGGCGAACCTCCGCGTCGAGGCCGGCTCGAGATAGGATTGGACTCCGAACTCCGCGATGAAGCCATGATTTTGGGCGTAACGGGAGAAGGGATTGCTCCCGTGCCCGAGTCCCCAATCGTGGTAGTCCGGGGCGCCGCCGCCGCCGCTGGATTCCTGGTATGGCTGCCCCGGCGCCAGCTTGCGCACAGCTCCGCCGATCACCTGGTCGAAAAGCTCCGCGTAGCCCACATAACCCCTGATCTCGTTGTTGCCGCTATAAATGGCGATCGAGGGATGATGCCGGACCCGCAGGATCTGGTCCTCGAGTTCCGCCTTCACGTTGGCGATAAACTTCTCGTCGAAACTGGGGTAGGACGTGTTGGCAAACTTGAACTCGAACATCAGCGCGATGCCCAGCTCATCGCAGGCATCGAAGAGCGCGTCATCCTCGTAAAAACCGCCGCCCCAGAGCCGGATGAAGTTGAAGTTGCACGCCGCCGCGTCCTGCATATACGAGCGCAGCACCTCGGGCGTGATCCGCGCCAGCAGATTGTCGGGGGGGATCATATCCGCTCCCTTGGCGAAAAACGGCTGCCCGTTGACCTTCAGCGTATAAGCCGCCTCCCGCGTCTTCGGGACCGTCTCGAATTGCCGCAGCCCGATCCGTTTTCGCATCGTATCGAGCACCGTCCCGCCGGCGTCCAGCAACTGCACCTCCACGGTGTAGAGGTTCTGCTCGCCCAGCCCGTTTGGCCACCAGAGCTTCGGCTGCGGGACGGTCAGCGTGAGCGCCGCCGCCAGATTCGCGACCGATTGCTTAACCGGTCCGCCTTCTTCCAGCAGGCGCGCGCTCACCGCACAGCCCGCGGGAGGCAGGCCAGCCAGGTCCGCCGCCACATCGAGCCGCACGGAACCATCGGAAGCGTGGTGCTGGATGATGGCCAGCTTCGCCAGCCGAGAATCATAGGCGCGCAGTTCGATGCCCTTCCAGATGCCCATCGTCATGATCGGACGGCACCAGTCCCAACCCCATTGATACGGCGCTTTGCGGATCCAGCCCCAGCTCCGGTTGTGCATGGAAGCGCGCACGCTTGATTGTTGTTTGACGTCGTCAGGCAGAACGTTCGGGTGCTCTTTGAGGTAAGCCTCCGTCAAGGCGTTCGTTTCCGCGTGATCGGGGACCGGTTGAAATTGGATTTCGAGCTCGTTCGAGCCCGGCTTGAGGGCTTGCTTCACGTCGAAGATCCAAGTCCGAAACATGTTATTGGTGGAGCCAAGAACCACGCCATTCAGCGTCACCGTGGCCAACGTATCCAGTCCATGACAGACCAATTCCACCGTTTTCGCCGCGAATTGCTTCGTCGTGGCCTCGAACGTCCTCCGATAAATCCACCCGGTTAGCGCGGCCTCGTCCTTGATGTCGTTCCCCATCCTGTCCTTGTTATTATCCCGGTAATAGGGATCGGGTATTTTCCCAGCGCGCAGCAAGTCGCTGTAATTGTCGCCCGGCACCTGCGCAGGCAGCTTCGCGCTCTTCCCAACCTGCTGAAGCGTCCACGCCATTCCGCCAAGATCCATCGTCAGCACCTGGGTCGGGAGAGGTATTGCGGCCGATGCTGTTGTGACTTGCGCGGCTCGCGCGAATCTCCAAGGGCTAAGAGCCAATCCAGTCACTCCCATTCCGCAGACTTTGCTAAACGTGCGTCGATTCATTTTCCAATGGTGTGTCGGCGTGGCTGGAAATGCAAAGGCGTTCTGCAATTTCGATGTCCTATTAACTCATCAAAATTCACCCGCACATCTGATCGTGTGATACATGTTCAACACCAATGAAAACACTCCCCAAGTGGTTGTCAGTGCTGGTCAGCCTTTGCGCGCATTCTGTTTATGCTCAGGTTTCCCCGCCGTCCCCAAACGTAACCCAATACGTGAACCCGATGATCGGGGTTTCGAACGGGCCCGGCGAATACCCCGGCGCTCAGGTTCCCTTCGGTTTGCTTGCATGGAATCCCGTAAACACGGTGAAGGCCTGGAGTGTTTACACCGGCGGCAGTATTAATTGGTTTGCACTTTCCACGGTGCAAGGAATCGGCGCCGGCGCGATGGCGGATGTTCCCCACATGGTCACCGTCAATGCTTGCACCAGCGCGCCCGGTCGCTCGAATGTTTATGGAACGACCATTAGCGACGAGGTTACTTCCCCCGGTTACTACAAAGTTCATTTGGTAAAGCCGAACGTCGATGTGGAAATGGCCGCTGCCGTTCATTCTGGCATCGCGAAATACACGTTCCCGGCTTCGACGGATTCATGCGTGATTTTTGATCCGCTCGCGCTCACCGGCCCATCGGGCGCCATCACGATCGATCGCGACAAACACATCGTCACGGGCAGTGCCGTGGCCACCGACTTTGGTAGAAACATCCATACGACCTACTACGCGGCGGTTTTTGATCGACCCTTTTCCGCAGTGGGAACGTGGGAAAACGGACAAGGCTTCGTGAAGTTCGACACCAGGTCTGATCCAACCGTCCGGATGAAAATTTCCCTCTCTTACGTCAGCGCCGCGAATGCGCTGAATAATCTGAACACGGAAATTCCCGACTGGGATCTGGAGAAGGTAAAATCGGACGCGAATAACGCCTGGAATACCTTGCTGAGTTCGATCGAATACAAGTCGGGCGCGACGACCGACCGGTTGCAGATGTTTTACACCGCCGTTTATCGCGCCTGTCAGGATCCCAAAGTCTTTAGCGATACCGATGGGAGATACATTGGCTTTGATGACCAAGTCCACACCATCGTTCCGGGACATCCGTTTTACGCCGGCTTCTCGGGGTGGGATGTCTATCGGACCCAGGCCCAACTCCTGGCGATCATTGCTCCAAAAGTCGCCTCCGACTACGTCCGCTCGCTCGTGATCTCCGGGCAGCAAAATAAAGGAAAGATGCCAAAATGGACGTGGGGAAACAAAGAAACCAACTGCATGTCGGGAGGTCCTGCGTGCGCTTACATCGGTAGCGCCTACGCCTTTGGGGCCACAGATATCGATCTCGCCGCAACGAAGGATGCGTTGATCAAATACGGCACGACCCCGTCGCTAGGATGGAGTTCATTGGCAGACCATATGGCAGGCGGAAATAACAAGAGCCAAGCCGAAGAGATGGAATCAGCGGCTGCGGATATGGGCGTCGCGACGATTTGCAAGGCCGCCGGCGATCAAGCCAACACCATCTATTTCAGAAACCGGGCGCAGACGATTTTCAATCTTTGGGACCCGGCGAGGGTAGATAGCGTGGGGGAAACGGGGAACTTCAAAGGCGCCGGGCGCGAAACCTTCATCGAGGAGCAAATCTGGTGCGCCCCTTTCAACTACGGAAAGCTGATCTCGCTGATGGGCGGAGCTTCCAAAGCCATTGCCCGACTGGATAAACACACTTCTCAAATGGTTCCTTACAACGACCAGCCTTACTACAATCCCGCCAACGAACCAGGAATCGCGATTCCCTATGTTTACAACTGGTTGCAGGTGCCTTGGAAAGCGCAGCACTTGATTCGCCGGATCATGACCGAATCGTTCGTCAATAGCCGCTTATGGATTGGCGGTCTCCCCAAGTTGCCGAAGCCGCCTTGCGTTTGGTGCCCGAACGATGACACGGGCACGATGTCTTCCTGGTATGCGTATATGACGCTGGGACTTTATCCCGCCATCCCCGGCATTGGCGGATTCACGATTACGTCGCCGCTTTTTTCATACACGATTCACCTCAAAAACGGGAAAGACATCAGCGTCACCGCCAAGAACGCCTCCATCACTAATGAATACATCCAAAGCATGACGATCGACGGAGTTCCCAACCAGAAGCTCTGGATTTCATGGGATCGATTGAAAAACGGCGCCAGCTTGGTCTTCGTCTTGGGCGACAAACCTAACCCCAGCTGGGGAGCAGCTCCGGACGATGCCCCGCCATCTTTCGGGCCCGTGGATGAAGACAAGAAATCGAAGACGCCGGTGCAGGCGATGCTCCATCGGTAGCTGACTTGCCCGCGGCTGAAAAGCGTCGCTCCGAGGAGAGACGCTATTCCGCGGCGATGTGCGCGCCTTTCTCGGCGACCGAGCGTTTCATGAAAAATACCAGCGGGACCAGCGCGAGCGAGACTGCCGCGAAGACGACGAAGCTGTCAAAGTAGGCGAGCGACGACGCCTGGATCTCGCGCAGGTTTTCCAGCGCAGCGAGCCCGAGCTGTTTCGCCGCGGCGGGATCGCCGTTGTTGTGCAGGAAGCCCGATTGCGCCTGCGCGAGAAAGTCGGTGACGGCGCGGTTGAGCGTGTCGAGATTTTCGCCGAGGCGGAGCGTGTGGAATTGCTCGCGCCGCTCGTGGATGGTCTGCGCGACCGAGGTGCCGACGCTGCCGCCTTCGTTTCGTAACAGCGCGAGCAGGCCGACAGCGGCGCCGCGCATCTGCGGCGGGATTCGGAGAAATGCGGCGACATTCACCGGCGCAAAAGTCATCGACAGCCCGGCGATGATGACCACGCGCGGCCAGACGACCTGCCACGGGCTGATGTCGAGCGTGAGGCGCGACATCCAGAAAGTCCCCGCCGCCATGGTGAAAAGTCCGCACCCGATGATCCACCGCGCATCGGTGCCGCGCCCGAGCAGCGTGCCGACGATGACGAGCATCATCACCGCGAAAATTCCCGCCGGCGAAAGGACGAGGCCGGACGTCGTCGCATCGTAGCCGAAGAGCGTTTGCAGCAGCGAGGGGAGCGCCGTGGTGTTCGCGTAAAGCGAGGCAAAAGTGCAGAAGATGATGATGCAGCACCATCGGAAATTCGTATCGGCGAGCGTGCGGAAATTGATCAGCGGATTCGCAATCCGCATTTCGCGCCAGACCAGCGCGCCGAGACTTACGACAAAGAGCGCCGACAAAACCTGCACGCGCCAGAACGGGTCACCAAACCAATCCCACTCCTGCCCTTTGCTCAGCGCGATTTCCCAGCAGACCATCGTGAGACTCAGCAGGCAGAGGCCGATGGTATCGAATGGCGCGTGCCTTTTGCGCATCGCGGCCTGCTCGGCCTGCAAATAAGCGGGATCGCGGACGACGAGATTGCAAACCCAGAGCGCGAAAAGTCCGACGGGGAGATTGAGGTAAAAGATCCAGCGCCAGCCGTAGTTGTCCGTGATGAAGCCGCCCAGCGTCGGCCCGACCACCGGCGCGAGCAGCGCGGCAATTCCAAAGAGCGCCTGCGCCGCGCCCTGCTTCTCCTTTGGAAAAGCATCGAGCAACACCCCCTGGCTCGACGGTTGCAAGCCGCCGCCGGCAAACCCCTGCAACACACGCGCCCCGATCAGCATGCCGAGACTCGTCGCCATTCCGCACAGCACCGAGGCGAGCGTGAACACGCCGATCGAGAGCAAAAAGTAATTGCGCCGCCCGAGCCGCAGCGCGAGCCAGCCCGAGATCGGCAGCACGATGGCATTCGCCGCGAGGTAACTCGTGATAACCCATTCGCTATCGGTGACCGGCGCCGAAAGCCCGCCCGCCATGTAACGCAGCGCCACGTTCGCGATCGTGGTGTCGAGCACCTCCATGAACGTCGGAATCACCACCGCCAGCGCGACGATCCAGGGATTGAAGATGCGCGGCTGTGCAGCAGCGACAGGCATCGCAACTGCCGATGTGGAAATAGTCTTCACAGCTTCATGCTCGCGCTTGATTCTTGCCGTGCCTGACGAACACGGCTTTCCAACTCAGCAATCCTTTTGGGTAAATCCAACCGGTCAGGAATCTGTGTCATGTGCAGGACTAAACGTCGCGCAAATCCGACTTGGTCTTTCAAAGGTCTCGCGCAGATGCGCGAAGGATCGGGAGCTGCCGCTCTTCATCAACCGATACCAATGCTCCAACGCACTTCGCGGATGTTCTGCGGCGAAGTCGTTCAGCCGCTTGCGCATGATGTGCATTCGATGGATTCGAAGTCACACGGCTCAGCCCGACTATGGTTTTGGTGGCGTGGTCGGCGGCTCGGGCTTCTTGCGCTGCGGGGCGCGCTCGATGTGGCTGGCGCTTTGCCACGCGCGGAGTTTGTCGGCGTTGCGCGCGTATTTGTTGTGGATGATGGCGTCGAGGTAGTTGACTTCTTTCATCCCGGCTTTGATGAGGCGGCCGATTGCGGCGGTGCTTTCGACCCCTTCGCTGTCATCGCTCTCGTTGGCGTTCTGTTCGTTGCCGATGGCCTGGCGGTCGTCGGCGAGGTGGGTGACGAAATCGGCGGGAAGTTCGTGCGCTACGAATTTGGCGACGAGCGCGACCTTGGCGGCTTTTTGCGTGGCGGTGTCATTGTCGCCGGGTTGAAACTGAAGAAGATAAGCGTCGGCGGTGGTGAGGATACTTTCATGGCTCGGGCTCTCCGGCGGGCGGAAGTTGTCTGCGAAACCGGGCTCGTCCTGCGCGATGGCGCGGGCGGTGCGGCCGATGTTTTGCAGGTCGAGGCGGAGGGAGTCGAAGAGGACTTCGAGGGCGGTGTTGCCGCCGCCTAGCTGCTTCGCTTTTTCGATGGCGAGGTCTTTGTGGATTTGGGCGACATTGGCAAAGCGTTTTTGCGCCTCGCCGCCGGCGGCAAAGTCCCCGGTGTTGTCGGTGCCAAAGGTTTCGACGCGGCCAAACATGTCATAACGGCGGGTTTCACGATCATTCATAAAGGCGATAGCTCGGTTGTTTTGTAAGGGTGAGACTGCCCGCAGAGCCTGTGAGCCCATGAAACAAACGTCGAGCGAAAAACAACACCTTTTTTACAGAACGTTGAGTTTTTCTTTGAGTGCGACGTGGCCAGGCGTGAATCGACACGCAAGTGCATCATTTACACGCCCGAAGGCTGGATTTACACGCTCCAAGGCTCAGCTCGCACGCTCCAAGGCTCGATTTACACGCGCGAAGATCTCAGCTCGCACGGGCTGCGACGAGGCTGACACAGCCCTGGCCCGGCATGCAAAGGTCTGAACTAAGCGCGCACACGCTTGGGATGATCTCGCACACGAATACGGGGCGCTCGCAAGCGGCTGGAGGCATCGCGCAGGAGGCGGGAGTTCGGTTACGGCTTCGGCGTGGCCGCCGCTGCGGGCTGGATGGTTTCCTGCAAAAATCTTCCGGCATTCGGGCCGGTCGGCTCGCTTTTGATATCGACGACCGGCTCGACGGAGAGGCCGACGAAAAGCGGACGCCGAATCGGATCGTAATTCACCAGATCGATCCGCACCGGCAGGCGCTGCACGACTTTGACGAAGTTGCCGGTCGCGTTCTGCGCCGGGAGCAGCGCGAGCGTGGAGCCGGTGCCAAAGGTGAAGCCGGAGATGCGGCCCTCGAACTTTTGCCGGCTGCCATACATGTCGGTTTTTAACTCCACGCGCTGGCCGATGCGCAGGTCGCGGAGTTGCGTTTCCTTGAAATTCGCGTCAACCCAGATGTCGCGCAGTGAGCGGATCGCCATGAGGCTCTGGCCGATCTGGACGTTGTCGCCGGGGTTGACGTTGCGCCGCGTGATGACGCCATCGATCTCGGCGACGATTTTGCAATAGCGCAGGTCGAGTTGCGCCTGGTCGAGCGCGCGCTGCGCTTTCTCCACGCCGGCTTCGGCTTGTTTGAGCGCGGGCGCTTTTTTGATGATGCCGGCGTAAATTTTGTCGATGTCGCCGCCGGGATCGCGTTTGTAAAATTCCTGCACGACGGCTTTCGGCGTCAAATTGTAAGAGGAGGAAACGACGCCGAGCTGCGCCGCACTTTGCATCAACTCGCCGAGCGCCTCGCGAACTGCGGAAAAGTTCTGGTCGAGATCGGCGGGCACGTCGGTGAGGCTCTGGCCGGGCGCCGGCTCGGCTGGCAGGCCGAGTGAGACGCGCGCCTGGGCGACGCTTTCCAGCGCCTGGTTGACCTGCGCTTTCGCGACGTTGAGCGCCTCACTTTTTTGATCGAATTCCTCGGCGCTCGTCACTTTCGTCGCGAGCAACTTTTTCGCGCGATCAAACTCCGATTGCGCGAGCGCGAGCGTCGCCTTCGCCTGTTCCAAAGTAGCCGCACGCGCCCGCAGTAGCGCGACCTGGTTGTCCACATCCTCGATCGCGTGCTCGAGTTTAAAGCGCAGGCCGCGCGTCTGCCCGATCTGCGCGTGGACGTTGGCCTCGGCGACAACGAGGTCGGCATTCGCGGCATCGACCGCCGATTGCTGAATCGCGACCTGCACGCGATACGGCTCGGGATCAAGCTCCACGAGCACATCGCCTTTTTTGACGCGATTGTTATCCTCGACCAAAACGCGCGCGACCTGCCCCGCGACGCGCGGCGCGACGAAGGTGACGTAGCTGTTTACATAAGCGTCGTCGGTCGAAACCGTGTGCAGCGAATGAATGACGCGCGGGACGGCGACGATCAGAATCAATATCGCCGCGACGATGAAAATGACGCGACGCCACGGATGCGTGGCTTTCGGTTGTTTTAGATCCGCTTGCGGCGTCGCGGCAGCGGGCGCGGGCGCATCCGGCGCGGTTTTACCGGTTTCGTCCGCTGGTTTCTCGGAGGCCATGCTTGTGATCTTTCGTTAACCGGCCATGCAGCGTGCGATGGATTGATGCCACGCGCGATGCAATTCCTCCACCGACCAGCTCAGTTGAGTGCTGCCGGCGTAGATCTGCAAATTTTTGCCGCCAACCGAACCGAGACGTCGCGCGGGAACGCCGCGCCATTCGCAAAGTGCGGCCAATGCGCTGGCGTTTGTTTTCGCCGCGGAAACGATGATGCGCGATTGCGATTCGTTGAATAAAAGTTGCTCGATGCGCAAATCCGTTTCGCCCAAATCGATCTCCGCGCCGAAGAGTTTTCCGCCGGAAATGCAGCACTCCGCGAGCGCGACGGCGATGCCGCCTTCGCTGCAATCATGCGCGCTTGCGATGAGTCCGCACTTGATCATCGCCCGCAAAGCCTGATGCAGAGCCAGCTCGCGGTCA
The DNA here is from genome assembly GCA_963836755.1 of uncultured Verrucomicrobiae bacterium. Lineage (GTDB taxonomy): Bacteria > Verrucomicrobiota > Verrucomicrobiia > Chthoniobacterales > Chthoniobacteraceae > JAJPJG01. The sequence continues at coordinate 1,720,562 of CAWIKF010000002.1, forward strand.
AAGTCGAGCCGCGGTGGCCGGCCATTCTTGCGACCGTGGATCACTTTTAAGTAATGGCTCGCGCCCATTTCATCGCCGATGCCGCCGAGCAGGATGATCGCGTCACCCTCGTTTTTAAACGACTGCGTGGTGATCTGTTTCTCGTTCTCGATGAGCCCGACCATGCCGACCGTCGGCGTCGGATCGATCGCACCGCCGGGATTTTCATTGTAAAGGCTGACATTTCCCCCCGTGACCGGAGTGTTAAACACCCGACACGCCTCCGCGAGTCCCTCCACGCACTCGCGCAACTGCCAGAAATTCTCCGGCTTGTGCGGATTGCCGAAGTTCAAGTTATCCGTGACCGCGAGCGGCGTCGCGCCGCTGCAAGCAAGATTCCGTGCGGCTTCCGCAACCGCGATCTTCGCGCCCTCGCGCGGATCGAGCGCGCAGTAGAGCGCGTTGCAATCGCTCGTCGCGGCTAGAATTTTACCCGCTTCGCGCACGAGAAAAACAGCGGCGTCCGACCCGGGCAGCACGCACGTCCCAGCGCGCACCATGTGATCGTATTGGCGATAAACCCAGTTTTTCGACGCGATGCTCGGGTGCGCAAGAAGCGCAAGCAGCGCCGCGTGCGGATCCGTCTCCGGCCAATCGCGAAGCGGCTCCGAGGGCGGACGCACTTTTGCCTCGCGCTCATAAATCGGTGCATCGTCGGCAAGTTTGCGCGCAGGGATTTCCGCAACTGTTGCGCCATTGTTCAACACGCGCATCATGCCGTCGTCCTTCACCACGCCAACTTCGGCGAATGGCAAATCCCACTTTTCAAAAATGTCGCGCACCGTTTGCTCGTGGCCCTTTTTCACGATGATCAGCATTCGCTCCTGCGATTCGCTGAGCATGATTTCATACGGCGTCATCCCGCTCTCGCGCTTCGGCACTTTTGCGAGATCGATCTCCACGCCAGTGCCGCCGCGGCTCGCTGTTTCACATGTTGAACAAGTGAGGCCAGCGGCGCCCATGTCTTGAATGCCGGCGACGGCGTCGGTCGCGAGTAATTCCAGACACGCTTCGAGTAAAAGTTTCTCCTTGAAAGGATCGCCGACCTGCACGGCGGGACGGTCCTGTTTCGATTCCTCGGTCAGTTCGCGCGATGCGAAAGCCGCGCCCGCGAGTCCGTCGCGACCGGTTTCCGCGCCGACGTAAAAAACGGGATTGCCGATGCCGACGGCGCCGCCGCGCGCGATCTGCTCGTGCCGCAAGATGCCAAGGCAAAAGACATTGACGAGCGGATTGCCGTCATAACTTTCGTCGAAATAAATCTCACCGCCGATGGTTGGAATGCCGATGCAATTTCCGTAGTGCGAGATGCCGGAGACGACGCCGCTGAAGAGGCGCCGGTTCGTTTTGACGTTTTCGCCTTCGCCGGAAATCGGGCCGAAGCGCAGCGAATTCAGCGAAAAAACGGGCCGCGCGCCCATCGTGAAAATGTCGCGGATGATGCCGCCGACGCCGGTCGCCGCGCCCTGGAATGGCTCAATCGCACTCGGATGATTGTGCGATTCCATCTTGAATGCGATCGCCCAGCCGTCGCCGATATCGATGACGCCCGCGTTTTCCTCGCCCGCTTTCACGAGCACATTTGGGCCGGTCGTCGGGAATTTTCGCAGCTCCGGCTTCGAGTTTTTATACGAGCAATGCTCGCTCCACATCACGGAGAAAATGCCCAGCTCCGTAAAGTTTGGATCGCGGCCGAGGATGCTCTGGATGCGTTGAAATTCGTCGGCGGTGATGCCGTGCTTGGCGACGAGTTCGGGCGTGACGGCTGGGTCGTTCGGCATGGAAAACGAGGAGCGAGCATGAGCGATTCATCGCGGCTGACAAGGGCAAATCGCGCGCGCAATCACGCAGCCGTGCCGAGCCGCCACGCGGTTTTGCTTTTCGCGCGGGAATCTGGTTTGCTGCGGGCGCATGTTACCGCGACCGGCCGGGACGATCACATTTTTGTTCACCGATATCGAAGGCAGCTCGCAGCTTTGGGAGCAGCAAATGGAAGCGATGCGCCTCGCGCTGGCGAAGCACGATACGATTTTGCGCGAGGCTTTTGAATCGCAGCACGGCTTTGTTTTCAAAACCGTCGGCGATGCTTTTTGCGTGGCGTTCGACACGGCGCACGATGCCTGCGCGGCGGCGCTCGCCGCGCAACGGATGTTATACGGAGAAACGTGGGATGTTGTCGGTGCGATCAAAGTCCGTATGGCGCTGCACACCGGCCCGGCCGAGCAGCGCGACGGCGATTATTTTGGACCTGCGCTCAATCGCGTGAGCCGGCTGCTCGCGGCCGCGCACGGCGGGCAGACACTGCTTTCGCTGCCGACCGCGGAGCTTGTGCGCGACCATCTCGCGGGCGGCACGCGGCTGCGCGATCTTGGCGAGCGGCGGCTGCGCGACCTGACGCGGCCCGAGCATGTTTTTCAACTCGTGACGAACGATCTGCCGTCGGAATTTCCGCCGCTGCGTTCGCTGGAAAGTGTGCCGAATAACTTGCCGACGCAGCTGACCAGTTTCGTCGGGCGCGAGCGCGAAATGGCGGAGGTCAAGCGCCTGCTCGACAGCACGCATCTGCTCACGCTCACCGGCACGGGCGGCACCGGAAAGACGCGACTTTCGCTGCAAGTCGCGGCGGACAGTTTGGAGAAATTTCAGGACGGCGTCTGGCTCGTGGAGTTCGCAACGATCGACGACTCTGGGCTCGTGCCGGAGACCGTCGCTGCGGCGCTGAACGTTCGCCAGGAAACGGATCGGCCGCTCGTTGCGACGCTCACCAATTATCTCCGCGCCAAAAATCTGCTGCTCATTTTTGACAACTGCGAGCACGTGGTCGCGGCATGCGCGCGTCTCGCGGAGGCGCTGCTGCGCGCCTGCCCGCAGCTCCGCATCCTCGCGAGCAGCCGGGAGCCGCTCGGCATCGCGGGCGAAACGGCGTGGCCGCTGCCGCCGATGTCGCTGCCGGAACATTGGCGTGAGCTGAGCGGCGGGGCGAATGCGGCGGAGCGATTGCTCGAATACGAAGCCGTGCGGCTCTTCGCGGAGCGCGCGGCGCAGGCGCGGGCGACTTTTCAGTTGACTGACGAAAATGCTACAACCGTTGCGCAGATTTGCTGGCGGCTTGACGGCATTCCGCTGGCGATTGAACTCGCAGCGGCGCGGATCAAAGTTCTCACGCTCGCGCAGATCGCCGAGCGGCTCGATGACCGGTTTCATCTGCTCACCGGCGGCAGCCGCACGGCGCTTCCGCGACAGCAAACGCTGCGCGCGCTGGTCGATTGGAGCTACGATTTGCTGACTGAGCCCGAGCGGATGCTGCTGCGGCGGCTCTCGGTTTTTGCCCGAGGCCGCACGCTCGAAGCAGTCGAGGCCGTCTGCGCCGGCGATGGGCTCGACGCGTATGAAATCATCGACCTGCTCACGCAGCTCGTGGACAAATCGCTCGTGACCGTGGAGAAGAAAACCGAGCTCGGCGGGCGCTATTTCATGATCGAATCGATCTGGGATTACAGCCACGAAAAGCTCGCCGAGGCCGGCGAGACCGATGTCGTGCAAGGCCGTCATCTCGATTATTTTTTAAAATTTGCCGAGGAGCTCGAGCCGGTGATTCTCGGCCACGGACAGCGGCAGGGACTCGCGCGCATTGAGGAGGAATCGATGAACATTCGCTTCGCAGTCGAGGCGAGTCTGCGGCTGCCAGGGCAGGTGCAGAAAGGGTTGCGGCTCGCGTCGGCCGTGCAGCGCTCCATCGAAGTGCGCGGATTATTTAAAGAAACGCGCGATGATATTGCGCAGTTGATCGCGCATCCGGACGGCGCGGTGCGCAATGCCGTGCGCGCAAAAGCTCTCGCGGCTGCGGCACGTCTCGCGTGGGTTTCCGATGACGTCGCGGTCGGGTTAAAACTCGAGACGGAAGCGCTCGAACTTTTTCGCGAGCTCGGCGATCCGCGCGGCATCGCAAGGTCGCTCGTGAACCTCGCGTTTTACGCGTTGGATGAGCGCGACCTCCGGCGCGCGCACGCGCTGCTCGCCGAGTCGCGGGCGAATGCGCCGGCGCCCGATGACGCGCGAGTTTGCGCCGACATTTTGCGCATGGAAGCAATCCTCGCATCGGTGGAAGGCGATTACCCGAAAGCCTTCGCCGCCCTGCACGAAACTTTCGCGCGCTACGAAGAAATTGGCGACGAATGGATGGCGAATATCGTGCGATGGGGACTCGGCGCGAGCGCGCTGATGCTCAGCCGCTTCGACGAAGCGCGCGCGCATTTCAGGGCGAATCTCCAGAACATGTGGGATATCGGAAATCGCTGGGGCGTGCCGTATCCGCTGGAAGCATTCGCGGCGCTGGCGATTGCTGAGAAAAAGTTTGAGCGCGCGGCGCGGCTGCTCGGCGCGGCGGAAGCGTTGCGGACAAAGGCCGGGCTCGCGCCTGACCCGGTCGATCATCCGGGCGTGCGCGAAATCCTCGCATCGGCCGCGCAATTTTTTGACAAAAAAGAAGTTTCCGATGCGCGGCGCGAGGGAAGGGGAATGGCGGTGGATGAAGCGGTGAAGCTCGCGCTCAGCGAGTAGCCGTGGGGGCTTCGCGGCAAAGTTACGCCGCTTTCTGCGCGGCGACTGCGGCGAGGATCGATTCGAAAATAATCCCGCCGTCCGTGCTGCCGAGCCGTGCATCGCAGGCGCGCTCCGGATGCGGCATCATGCCGAAAACATTGCGCCCGCGATTGCAGATGCCGGCAATGTTTTCCACCGACCCATTCGGACATGCCGCGGGAGTGGCCGCGCCGTGGTCATCGACGTAGCGGAGCAAAATCTGCCGGTGCAAAGTCAGGTCGCGCAAAGTCTCGTCGCTCGCGACGTAACACCCTTCGCCATGTGCGACCGGAATGTTTAACGTTGTTCCTGTCCATGTCGCGTTCGTGAATGGCGTGTCGATATTCTCCACGCGCACGCGGCGATGTTCGCAGATGAAGTGGAGTGATTGGTTTCGAATGAGCGCGCCAGGCAGCAGCCGCGCCTCGCACAAAATCTGGAATCCGTTGCAAATCCCGAGCACGAGTGCGCCCGCGTCCGCCGCTTCGCAAACACTTTTCATCACCGGCGAAAAGCGGGCGATTGCTCCGCAGCGCAGATAATCGCCATACGAAAATCCGCCCGGCAGCACGATCAGATCATAGCCCGCGACGGACGTCTCCTTGTGCCAGACATATTCCGTTTCGATGCCGTAAAAGTTCAGCGCCGCGAAGCAATCTTGATCGCAGTTCGAGCCGGGGAATCGGACGACGGCCGCTTTCATCGCAGGTCGCGCATCCGCTGGTCCGCGTGATAATCATTCACGACGCAGATCGCGTGGACGACGCCCGGCACCCAGCCGAGCGCAGTCAGGAACAAGCTCAGGATGAAACTCGACATCCGGCCGGTGAGCAGCACCGCGAGCGGCGGCATGACGATGCAGAAAAAGTAGCGAAGCGCTTTCACGGAACTTTTACTTTTGAATCTCCAGCCGGTAGTCCTCGATCACCGGGTTTGAAAGCAGGTCGCGGCAAACCTCGTGCAGCTTTTCCTCGTCCGCGCCTTCCATTTCGATGTCGATGAATTTGCCGACGCGGACGCTTTTCACTCCCGGCAATCCGTGGTGATGGATCGCGTCGCGCACCGCGATTCCCTGCGGGTCGAGCACAGTTTTTTTCGGCATCACGATCACGTTTGCTTTCATGCTGGATAAACTGGAAGGCGTGGCGGCAAACTGCAACCGCATTCGCATTTGTGCTGCGCGCCGCGTCCGCGGGACATAAACTCCAGGCATGAACCACACCCGTTCCCACGCCGCATTCGAGCGGGCGAGCAGGCGCATCCCCGGCGGCGTGAATTCCCCCGTGCGCGCCTTTCGCGGCGTCGGCGGCGAACCGTTCTTCATCGAGCGCGCGAGCGGCGCCCACATCTGGGACATCGACGGCAACGAATACATCGACTACGTCGGCACATGGGGCCCGGCCATTCTCGGCCACGCGCCCGCCGTCGTGCTCGATGCCATCAAGCAAACCGCCGACCGCGGCACCAGCTTCGGCATTCCGAACCCACTCGAGCTCGAAATGGCCGAGCTCATCTGCGATTGGATGCCGTCCGTGGAAAAAGTTCGCATGGTCAATAGCGGCACCGAGGCCACCATGTCGTGCATCCGCCTCGCGCGCGGCTTCACCGGGCGCGACAAGATCATCAAATTCGAAGGCTGCTACCACGGCCACGTCGACTCGCTTTTGGTCAAAGCCGGCAGCGGCGCGCTCACACACGGCGAGCCCGACAGCGCCGGAGTCCCCGCCGCGCTCGCTGATCTCACCATCACCCTCCCATTCAATGACGCGCAGGCGCTGCGCTCCGTCTTTCGGCACGAGGGGAGCAAAATCGCCGCCGTCATCCTCGAGCCGATCCCTGCCAATGCCGGGCTTTACTTCCCGCGCGACGGCTTCCTCGAGCTCCTCTGCCAGCTCTGCGCCGAGCACGACGCGCTGCTGATTTTCGACGAAGTCATGACCGGCTTTCGCGTCGCACGCGGCGGCGCGCAATCGCTCTACGGCATCGTCCCCGACCTCACCGCGCTCGGGAAAATCATCGGCGGCGGCCTTCCCGTCGGCGCATTCGGCGGCCGCGCCGACATCATGGACCAGCTCTCGCCCGACGGCCCCGTCTATCAAGCGGGCACCCTCTCCGGCAACCCGCTCGCCCTGGCCGCCGGCCTCGCGCAGCTCCGCGAGCTCGACCGCCTCGATGGCTGGAAAAAACTCGACGCCCTCGGCGAGACGCTCGAGTCCGCGACGCGCGACGCTTTGAAAAAAGCGAGCCGCGACTACGTCTTCCACCGCATCGGCTCCATGTTTTGCCTCTTCTTCACCGACGGCCCCGTGCGCAACCTCCTCGACGCGCAGCGGAGCGACCGCGCAGCCTTTGCGATCTTTTTCCACGCCTGCCTCGAGCGCGGCATCTACTTTGCCCCGTCGCAATTCGAGACCGGCTTCCTCTCCCTCGCGCACAGCGGCGAAGACATCGCCCGCACCGCCAGGATCGTCGCCGAATCGCTCATCGCCCGCAGTTAAAAGTCGCGCGAAGCAAGCTCGATCATCCTTGACGATGGCTTGCTGGAGGAATCACGAATAGCACAGCCTCACCTTCCGGATAACGCCTCTGGTAGCGTTCGGCGATGCCATCAAATCGGATGGTGGTGTAGCCATTGGTGCCCGCGGTGGAGTCAACTTCGAAGCCGGTCGCGTGTGCAATCGCCCGAAGTAAATACCGAAAAGTGCATTGCCTTGGTCGCGGGCGATAACTGGCGATCCCGACCTTCCGTTAAGTTTTATGCAGGATTAATGGGAATTGGACGGTGGTGATTTCGGCAAGGTATTTTTTGTTGATGTCGCCGGGGGCCTGCCGCGTTTTGGCGGGGGTTTGGGCCGGAGTGGGTGCGGGTGTATCGGTCATGGTAGGTTTGGCTGGGGTTGGCTGATTTCTTTGATTTTTGCTAATTTGCTGTCTGTTTTCTGCGGGCGTCAGGATCCTCGCTTCGGGTCGCGCGGTCTGGGCTTCCGGCTGCGATGTCTGCGCTTCCGGTCGCGAGGTTCGGGCTTTGCGTCGCGAGGTTCGCTCTTCGGGCTCCGAGGTTCGCGCTTCCGGCGGCGATGTTTGAAATGCGAGCGACGCCGTTCGCGCTTGCGGTGTTTGGCTTCGCGTCTTGGCCAGCGGGTGCCCGTCCGGCAATCTCTCCGCTCATGAACACCATCGATTTTTCACCGCCCATGAACATCACATGCATCTCCGCCGGCGATGTGATGAGCCCGCGCGCTTTCTGTCAAACATTTTTTAGCAAAGAGTTAGCGCGAAAACTTTGACTACGATCTCTGCGAGGCGCTCCCTTGCTAGCCCGGCGGCACCGATTTTATGCGGAAACAGATTGAGGTGGAATGGATGGAAGCCAATGCCTAACTTTGACGCCATGCCGCTCCTCGTGATCTTCCTGTTCATCGGTTTCATCATCCTGCTCACGGGACTGCGCGTGGCGCAGGAATATCAGCGCGGAGTGGTGTTTCGGCTCGGGCGTTTCGTTGGGACGCGTGGGCCGGGGTTGTATTGGATCGTGCCTCTGGGTATTGAGCGGGCGGTGACGATCGATATCCGCACGACGACGGTCTCCGCGGAGCAGCAGGAGACGATCACGCGCGATAGCGTGACGATCAAAGTCAACGCCGTGCTTTGGTATAAAATCCACGACGCCGCGAAGTCGGTGATCGCGGTGAATAATGCGAGCGCGGCCGTCTATCAATTGGCGCTGACGAGTTTGCGCAACATCATCGGCCAGCACGATCTCGACGAAGTGCTGCAGGCGCGGGACAAGATCAATATGCTGCTGCGCGACGGCATCGCGCCTTCGACCGAAGCGTGGGGACTCGAGGTGGAGCGCTTCGAGATGAAGGACGTCGAGCTGCCGGAGGCGATGCAGCAGGTGATGGCGATGCAGGCCGAGGCGATACGCGAAAAGCGCGCGCGCATCATCAAGGCCGAGGCGGAGCTGGAGGCGTCGCAAAAACTGGCGCAGGCGAGTGAGCAGATGGCGGGAAATCCCGCGGCGCTGGAGTTGCGCCGGATGCAGATGCTCTCGGAGATCGGCGCGGAGAATAATTCGACGACCGTGCTCATGATCCCGTCAGATTTCGTGACGCTGGCGAAATCACTCAGCGAATATCTGCTGGAGCATCGGCCGAAACTTTGAAGCGCGACCGATGGCGCGCCGATGCGCGAAGGGAAGATGGAGCAAAAGTTTCCCCTAACATTCCGCGCCAATCTGCGTAATCTGCCGACTCTTTTTCCACGATGCCTGCCGTCCTCGAATCCACTGCCAGCACCGCCCGCGAGCTCGAGCCGATCCGCGTGCGTGCAAAGTTTTTCTTTGAGGGCGACCGGAAGTTTTTTCTAAAAGGCGTCACCTACGGGCCGTTCACGCCGAACGCCGACGGCGACTTTTTCCCGCCGCTCGAGCGCGTCCGCACCGACCTCGCGCTGATGAATGAGCTCGGCGTGAACCTCGTGCGAATTTATTACGCACCGCCCGCGTGGTTCCTCGATGAATGCCGCGCCGCCGGCATCCGCGTGCTGATCTCAATCCCGTGGGCGGAGCACGTCGAGTTTTTAAACAACAGTCGCATGCGCCGCCAGATCGTGCGGACGATCCGCGACGCCGTGCGGAAGAATCGCGGGCACGAGGCGATCTTCGCCTACCTCGTCGGCAACGAAATCCCGACGACGATGGTGCGTTGGCTCGGCGCGAAACGCGTGACCTACTTTGTTGAACATCTGATCACGATCGCGCGCGACATCGATCCGCGCCCGCTCTACAGCTACGCGAGCTATCCGCCCACGGAATATCTGCTGCCGCAGAACGTCGATTTCTACAGCTTCAACGTTTACCTCGAGCGCCGCATCGACTTTGAGCGCTACCTCGCGCGCCTGCAAAATCTCGCGGACGACAAGCCGCTCATCATGGGCGAATTCGGCCTCGACACGATTCGCAAAGGCGAGGAGCAGCAAGCGGAGGTGCTCGACTGGCATCTCGATGTCGTCGTGAAAGGCGGCGCGGCCGGGACGATTTTTTTCTCGTGGACGGACGAGTGGTTCACCGGCGGCGCGGAGATCACGGACTGGGCATTCGGGCTGGTCACACGCGATCGCACGCCGAAAAAGGCTTTCGCCGTTTTGCAGAAAAAGTTGCGCGGGCTCGACTCGATCACGCAGCGCGTCGCGCTGGAAAAATATCCACGCGTCTCGATCATCGTCTGCAGCTACAACGGCGCGAAGACGCTGGGCGACTGCTTCGAGTCACTCGATGCGCTGAATTATCCCGACTACGAAATTGTGTTCGTCGATGACGGGTCAAAGGACGACACACAGCAAATCGTCGCCGCTTTTTTAAACAAGCGAGATCCGGGGAAAAAGCTCGCCGAATTTCAAAATATCCGGCAGCCGAACATGGGCCTGAGCTACGCGCGCAATGCGGGAGCGCACGCGGCGACCGGCGACATTTTTGCCTACACCGATTCCGACTGCATGCCTGATCCGGATTGGCTTTATTACCTCATTGGCACGCTCACGAGCGGCGATTACGCAGGCGTCGGCGGGCCGAATATTCCGCCGCCGGCGGTGAATTGGATTCAAGCCGCGGTCGCCGCGGCGCCCGGCGGTCCGTCGCACGTGTTGCTCTCGGATGTAGTCGCAGAGCACATTCCCGGCTGCAACATGGCCTTTCACCGCTGGGCTTTCGAGCAGGTCGGCGGCTTCGACACGGAATATCGTAAGGCGGGCGACGACGTCGATTTTTGCTGGCGCTTGCAGACGAGCGGGCAGGTGATCGCATTCAGCCCGGCGGCGATCGTCTGGCATTACCGGCGTTTCACACTGAAAGCATTTCGTAAACAACAAGAAGGATATGGCGAGGCCGAATCGATGCTTCGTTTCAAGCATCTCATCTTTTTCGGCCCGACCGGCACGATCAAATGGAAGGGCAATATCTACGGCGCGCCACGCTTCACATGGCTCATCAACAAGCCGGTGATTTACCACGGCGTCTTCGGCCAGGGCTTGTTCCAATCAATTTACCCGACGCCGCAATCGGACATCGCCGCGTATCTTTCCAGCATCGAATGGCTCGGTTTGACAGCGTTTATCTTTGTGTTGGCGATACCGTTTCCGAGCCTGCGCATCGTGCCGTATCTGATGTTCGGCGGAACGTTCGCCGTGGCGCTCAGTTACATGATGCACGCGCGGATCGAGCGAAAGTTTGACACAATCGCCGCGCGCTTGCTCGTCACTTTTCTCGCGCTGATGCAGCCGTGGGGCCGCGGTTGGGCGCGCTACTTTACATGGCTTAAATACAAGCACACGCCGACGACCGTCATCGCCGCGCGCGAGGCCGGCGTCGACATGCGCGGCAGTATTTCGCACATCAATCTGTGGAATGAAGCAGGCGTCGGTCGCGAAAAATTGCTTGAGGAAATTTTTGCGCTGCTCGAGACCGAGGGATGGAATTATTCCGCCGACACCGGTTGGAAAAATTGGGACGCGCAGATTTACGGGAACTTCTGGTGGATCATCAAGCTTGCTACCGTTACCGAATATCACGGTGGCCCGAAATGCCTCACGCGCGTCCGGCTTTCGTATAAACCGGTCGTGACCTTCGTGCTGGTGAATGCGATCGCGCTCGCCGTGGTGCTCTACCGGTCGATCGCCACGACGAATGCGGACATCATCCTCCGCGGCGCATACGTGCTCTTTCTGCTCGTCGTCCTGTATCGCGCGTGGCGCTTGAAATATCGCGTGGCGGAGCTGGTGCTCGCCGCCGCCGGGCGCGCCGGACTGCAGCGCGTTTTCGGGAAACAAAGCAAACCCGCGCCGAAATCGTGACGCGGTCGCAATGAGTTTTTTCGCGCGCGATTACGATTACGCGCTACCGCCGGAATTGATCGCGCAGCGTCCGCTGCCGGAGCGCGCAGCCTCGCGCATGATGCTGCTGCATCGCGCGGAACAGCGGATCGAGCACGCCGCGTTTGCGGACTTTCCGAGCTTCATCCGCGCCGGAGATTTGGTGGTTTTAAACGACACCAAAGTTGTGCCCGCGCGTGCCTTCACAGACGACGGCAAAAACGAATTGCTCTTCCTCGAAGCCGCCGGCGTGAACGCGTGGCGCTGCATGGTGAAACCGGGACGTCGGATGCGCGTGGGCAACATTTTCACGCTCGGCCAGATCGAGGGGCGCGTGCTCGAAACTACGCCGGCCGGCGAGCGTATCATTGAGTTTGCGCAGCCGCTCGACCTCGAGAAAATCGGCCGGATGCCGATCCCGCCTTACCTCGCGCGGGAGAGCGACGCCGGCGATGCAGAGCGTTATCAAACTGTTTACGCGCGCGCCGCGGGTGCGGTGGCCGCTCCGACTGCGGGCTTGCATTTCACGCCGGAAATTCTGGCGCGCGTGCCGCATGAATTCATCACGCTGCACGTTGGCACGGGAACTTTTCGCTCAGTGAAAACAGACGACATCCGCGAACACGAGATGCACTCCGAACGCTTCGCCATCACCGCCGCCGCCGCCGCGCGTATCAATGCGGCAACGCGTGCCGTCGCGATCGGCACGACCACCACGCGCGTGCTCGAAAGCTGCGTGCGGAGCGATGGCGAAGTGCGCGAGCAGGAAGGAGCGACCGACATTTTCATCCATCCGCCGTTCGAGTTTCGCCGCGTCGGCGCGCTGCTGACAAATTTCCATCTGCCGAAATCGACGCTGCTGATGCTGGTCTGCGCGATGGCCGGACGAGACTTCATCATGGAGGCTTATGCGGCGGCCATCCGCGAGCGCTATCGCTTTTTTAGCTACGGCGATTGCATGCTCATCTTGTAGCGCTCGCTCGACTTTTCCGCTTTTCCCGCTATCTTCCCGCTCGCTTTTTCCATGAGCACTTTTACCAAACCGCGCGTCGTCCTCGGCATGAGCGGCGGCGTCGATTCGTCCGTCGCCGCATGGCTTCTCAAGGAGCAAGGCTACGACGTCATCGGCGTGACGATGAAAGTTTGGCCGCAGGATTGCATCTCTCGCGCCGAGGACAAATGCTGCGGCCCGAGCGCGATCGCCGATGCGCGCGGCGTCGCCCACACCCTCGGCATTCCGCATTACGTCATCGACGAAGCCGACTCATTCGAGCGCACCGTCATCGGCTACTTTGCCAGCGAATATCAGGCCGGCCGCACGCCGAATCCGTGCGTGATGTGCAATGAAAAACTAAAGTTCGGCAGCCTTTGGGACAAAGCTCGCGGGCTCGGCGCCGAATACATTGCGACCGGCCATTACGCCATCATCGAGCACTCCGTGAACTTTGACGGCACGCCGCGAGCCGTGTTGCGCAAAGGCCGCGACCCTCGCAAAGACCAGTCGTATTTTCTCTTCAGCCTGCGGCAAAAACAACTGCAGCGCGCGCTTTGCCCGCTCGGCGAAATGTCGAAGCCAGAGATTCGCGACATCGCGCGGAAGCTTGGTTTGAAGAGTCGCTGACAAAGCCGACAGCCAGGAAATTTGTTTCGTGCCCGGCAACGATTACAAAGCTTTTTTAAAAGCGCATCTCGGCGAAAACGAATTTCATCCCGGCGGCATTTACGACAAACATGGCGCTTTTCTCGCGCCTCACGACGGCATCGAAATGTTCACGATCGGCCAGCGCAAAGGATTGCCGGGCGGTTCGCCGCGGCCGATTTATGTCATCGATCTCGATCCCGCGACCAGCCGCGTCATCGTCGGCGAGGCCGAAGATTTGGTGTGCGACGAGTTTGAAGTCGATCACGTGAACTGGCTCGGCGACGAGATATTTTCCGAGCCGCGCGAGATCGGCGTCAAAATTCGCTACGCTCATGCCGGCGCGTCCGCAACTCTTTTTCCGGGCGAGAATGGAGTCGCGCGCATTCGGCTGCACGAGCCTCAACGCGCTGTCACGCCGGGACAAGCCGCCGTTTTCTACGACGGCGACCGCGTGCTCGGCGGCGGCTGGATATGCCGGCAACAGGCCGCAGTCGCAGCGGCGAGCTGAATTGCAAGCGCGGAGAATTTTCGCGCATCGGCCGTCGCGCGCCGCTAAATTATTGGCGTGAAACTTTTGCTCGTTGACGGTCACTACTATGTTTACCGATCATTTTTCGCGATCCGGAATCTAAGCAATTCGCACGGCGAACCGACGAACGCGATTTACGGCTTCATCAAAACTTTGCGTCGCATGGTCAAGGATCTGAGGCCGGAACTGGGCGCGATCATTTGGGACGAAGGGCTGCCGACGCGCCGCACGGAACTGCAGCCGGCCTACAAGGAAACGCGCGCAGAGATGCCGGAGGAGATGCGCCCGCAGCTTGCGTTCATTCAAAAACTCGCGCCGCTGCTCGGGTTCGCGTCGCTCAGTTTGCCCGACACGGAGGCTGACGATCTGATGGCGTCGTATGCGTGCGCGGCTTTGCAGAAAAAATTCGAAGTGGTGCTCGCGACGAACGACAAGGACCTGTTTCAGCTCGTCGCGGATGGCGTGAAAGTTTACACGACAAACAAGGTCGATCTCGCGACACCGAAAGACACTTTCGCGCTGCTCGACATCGCATGTGTCGAAAAAAAATGGGGCGTGCGGCCAGAGCAAATCGGTGAGGTGCTGTGCCTCATCGGCGACTCGGTCGATAACATTCCTGGCGTCGCTGGGCTCGGGCCCAAGAATGCGGTGGGACTTTTACGCGAGCATGGAGGTCTCGACGCATTGCTCGCGAATCTCGACGCGGTAAAAAATGAGCGGATTCGTGAAAAGCTGAAAGCCGCGCGCGCGCAAATTTTGCAGAACCGTGAGATGGTGAAACTCGATTCCGATTTGCCGCTGCCGATGCCGGTGGAGGATTTGCGCATTCGCCCGCGCTACGACGAGCTGATCGCGCGACTCGAGCGTTGTGAATTTAAATCGCTGATGCAGGAACTCCGTGACGATGCGACGGGCTCTGAGGCAACGCCGCAGGCTGAGCTGTTCTAAGGCACGTCAAAAGGCCTTGGCACGCGGGCTGCTAATTCAGTTTGCATGAAAGCCCAAACTTCTATCCGCGCTCGCCGCACCACACGACTTCCTTCCCCGAAATGCAGCCTCCCGAGGCTGGCGTTGTTCATGGAATTGTTCGTCGCGCCGGCGAACCGCTTCGCGAAATAACGGCCGCGCTATTTCAAACCCGGCGACGCTGACGCCGCCGGATGCGCTGGAAAAAAATTGCTCCAGTCATTCTTTTGCGGAGCGGCAGCATTCACTGACCAGGCGCCGAGGTGATCGCTCTTTGCCTTTGCCTCGAGCGTCTTCAAGTGCGCGTCAAATGCCTTCGCGCTCATGCCATTCGGCATCACCGCAGGCATTCCAAAGACTCGCCCGAGCCCGTTCGCAACCAGCAGTTCGCCGAGCGTTTTGTCGTCCACCATCACGTGCGCGTAGTAGCGCGGGAGACGGCTTTCGCCGCGCGCGTCCTGCCAGCGCGTGTAGACGGTGAAAGGCTTCGCGAGCTTTGAGCGTGTAAAATCTTCGGCGACTTTGCCGATCCTCACGGCTTCCTTCGCACTGATGCCGAAATATTTTGCCTGTTCATCCACGCGCTCGGGAAACTCGAGGCTCGTCTCGGGCGCATCGACGAAATAGATGCGAAAAATGAATTCCTTGCCGTCTGCCTTGACATGGAAACTGTCACCATCGTTCGACGCGTTTGGCATCAAACGACAATCCTCGAGCTTGTCATAGCCGTGCTCCGCCGCTTCCACGGAGGCGGGAAAAAATAATGCGAGAAGGCAGGCGGCGAACAGCGACGGGGAGAAACGCAGGCGGATCATTTGTTCAAAGTTTCGTTTTCGCGCACGCGATATTTGAGCTGACGCGAAAGCAGCCATCGCACGCCGAACATGTCCACCGTCGCCTTGATCGCGCGATTGCCAAGTCCGTATTTGCTCACGCCGAATGTGCGCGGACGGTGATTCACCGGCACTTCCTTCAGCTTGAAGCCGGCGCCTTTGACGAGCGCGGGGATGAAGCGGTGCATGCCATAAAATGGGACGAGCGCGTTGCGGCATTCGCGGCGCATTGCTTTCAACGTGCAGCCGGTGTCGCGGACGCCATCGCGCGTGAAACGACTGCGGACAAAGTTCGCGACGCGGCTCGTAATTTTTTTCGTGAGCGTGTCCTTGCGCTTCGCGCGATAGCCGCAAACGAGGTCCGCGCCGTTTTCAATTTGCGCGAGAAGTTCTAAAATATCCGCGGGATCGTTTTGCAAATCGCCGTCGAGCAGCACGATGATTTCTCCGCGCGCGGCGTGGACACCGGCATACATCGCCGCGCTTTGTCCCGCATTTTTTTCAAATTCCAGCACCCGCACTTCCGGCGTGCGGCGGATGCGCGCGAGCGTCGCGTCCTTTGACCCATCGTCGACGAAAACAATTTCGTGATCGATTTGCCCAAGCGCCGCATCGAGCTCGCGCTGCAAATTTTCGACGTTGTCCTGTTCGTTATAAAGCGGAATGACGACGGAAATCATAAGGGGAGGCTGCGATATTTGTAGCACGCGAAGATGCGCAATTCGCGGAGCGGCAGCGAGCGGCGCGTGATCTGCAGCAGCGCGATCATCTCAACACGCTCAAAGCCGTTTTTGATCGCGGTCGGCGGTCGACCCTCGGCGCGATCCGTGATGTAGAGCGCGTCGCGGCCGATGAAGGGATTCACGCCCTGCTCCTCGGTGTAGTAGGAATCGACCGGCTGCGCGTTCGGCGTCGAGACAAATTCGTCGTAGCGCGGCCAGAACGAAAACTCGCTCTCGATGTTTTGCGACTCCGGCGTGTAAACCGGCGGGTGGCCCGTCCCTTCGGCGCGTTTGTCCGTGAGGTAAAACGAAACGCTTGCGGCTGTTTGATATTTGTTACCGATGAGAAAAGCGGGCTGCGCGGTCTCTTTTTCAAACTTTTGCCGCATTTCCTGCACCGATTCCGCGCCCGTGCGCCATCCGCGCAGGCGCGCCCCGGGATCGATATTGTAAGAAAGCGGAATGCCGCATGCGCGCAGTAGATCGAGGTTGATGATGAGCACGCTCATGACGAGGCCAAGCGCGAGCGCAGCGAAAACGAAGCGCGCTTTGGCGCGACTGCTCATGGCCGATTCATGCCAAAGCGCGACCGAAAAAATCCCCAGGCTGATAAAGGCTGGTGCCGTCCAATTTGGCTCTCCGACTTTTTTCAGCGCGAGAATCAAATACATGACGAGCAAAGGGAGCGCGAAAAGAATCAGAAAGCGCGGCTTGAATTTCATCTGCGCAATTATGCACCCGTGCCAGAGCGCAATCATCATCGCGATGAATATCAGCGGCGAATAAACACCAAAATGCGCGCCAAAAAATGCGAGGGTTTCGCTGGGATGGATCGCAAACGGCTCATTCAAGCCGCCGCGAGCGCGCAAGTGATCGAGTGTGATCCATGCGTGTTGTTGGTTCCAGAGAATGGGCGGCAGCGTGCAAATCGCGAACGCCGCCAGCATCAGGTAAAAACCAGGCCGCGCGAATTCGCGGCGAAACTTTTTCGTAGTCGCTAGCACGAGCACGACCGAGAGCAATTGCATCGCGTTCGTATATTTTGCGAGGAAGCCAAGCCCGATGAGCAAACCCGTGAAAGGCCACCACCACGAGATCGCCGGACTTTTGTCCAGCGCCAGCCAGAAGGTGTAAAGTGCCGCGGTCCAAAAGAAAACCGAGAGAGGATCGATCGTCATCACAAGGCTGCCGACGTTTAAAATCGGAATGCAATTGATCGCGAGCACGGTCCAGATCGCGACGCTTTCGCCATAAAGACGAAGCGCGAAAAAAAACAAAACCAGGCTCGTGCCGAGCGCGAGGAGCGGCGAAAAAAAGCGGACGCCAAATTCATTCGCGCCGAAAATTGCGGTGCTCGCGTTGATGGTCATGGCAACGCCCGGACCTTTGCTGAAATAGCTGAGCGCAGGATGCTGCGCCCACAAATAGTAATACGATTCGTCGGGCGAGAGCTCGAAATGCCCGATCATGAGCAGACGCAGCAGCGTGAGTGCGCCGAGAAAAACGAAGAGCCAGCGGCGCGGTGTCATGCGGTTTTCCTCAAGCTGGGATGCAGCGCGAAGAGCGGCGGCAGCAGGCGCGGCGCGAGCATTCGCCAGATCCATTCCGCGAACACGATGAGCAGCAATGCGCTGCCGCATGCGAGGATGATTGAAATGGCGACGTCGCTAGGCCAATGCGCGCCGACGTAAATCCGCGAATACGCCACGAGCGCCGCGACGAAAAAGTAGAGCGCTCCCTTTCGTCCATAAAAATAAGTCAGCACGATCGCTGCGCAGAAATTATTCATTGTGTGCGAAGAGGGAAAGGAGCGGCCGGCAGTCACACCGGGATTCGGCCGGGAAAAGATGACCCTCGCTTGTTTAAACAACACTTTCCAGCGGGGCTTCTCCTTTTGCAGATCGACACGGCGGACATTGCCGAGCACTTCGTGCGGACGCGGGCGGGCAACGATTTTTTTCAACGAATCCGAAATCCCGCCGTCTGAGACACCGATGACAAAGCCGAGCACGAGCACCATCGCGCGCGCGCGAAAGCCGCCAAAAATCAGCACGAGCAGAATGGTGACCACGAGCGGCGCGAGCCACAAATCGAATGACGAAATCGCCGCCATGAAACGATCAAGCGATGGGCTGGTCCACTCGCGATTGATGAGAAAAAGAAGCTTTTGCTCCATGACGGAACCCACGAAATTATGGCGATGCAAAGACAAGTAAAGGCGGGATTTGTCGCGCTGGCCGCGCTCGTGCTCGCGATGCGGGCGTTCGCGCAAAGCGAGCCGGCGGCGCAGGAAATTTTGCGATCCGCGCGGCTGAACCAGAGCACTCAGCATCGCGTGCTCGAAGGGCAATTGCGCACGGAGGATGTCGTGACGCCGTTTCGCCTCACTTTGAATGGCGGAGAGATTCGCTACGATTTTTCAAATCCGCCGCAGTCGATCGTGCTGAAGCTGAGCGAAAATGGTTCGCAGCTTTTCGAGCAAACACAGAGCTCGATGCAAAAAGTGACCCCCGCAAAGTTCGACCAAAAAGTGCGCGGCACGGACATCACCTACGAGGACCTGGCGCTGAAGTTCTTGTATTGGCCGAAAGCGAAAATTGACGGCGAAGAAATGAAACTCACGCGCCGCTGCTGGAAGTTGCACCTCGAGCCGGGCGCGCGCGGCGAGTCGCAATACGCCGTCGTGCTGCTCTGGGTCGAGAAGCAGAGCGGTGCGTTTTTGGAGGCGGAAGGCTACGGTGCCGATGGAAAAATCTCAAAACGTTTCAAAGTGATCTCCGGCCAGCGCACCGACACGGGCTGGATTTTGAAGCAGATGCGCATCGAGCAGTTAAGCGGGATGAACTCGCGCGACAAGTCGCCGACGTATTTCGAAATCAACGGCCTCGAAAAGTGATCAGGCGAGCGCGGCGGCAGGGCCGCTCGTCTTTTCCAGCCACTCACGATAAATCACCGGCGATATTTCCGACGGCTTGATCTCGCTGCGACCGCCCCAGAAAACATTTGTATAAATTACAGGAATGCCGCATGCCGCAAGATGCGCGTCGATCGCGTTTTTGTGAGCGAGCAGCCGTTCTTTTTCAGTGCCGTGCGCGACGGCCATGATGTTGACGTTGCGAAATTCCGGACCGGCCTCGCGCCAGTAACAGTGGGTCAAAATGTCGTGGCGGCCGACCTCCGAGCCGGCTTCAAATTCACGTCCGGGCTGCACCGCCCAGTGAAACAAGGCGTTAAACCGCGTCACACGAACGCCAGCGGTCGATGGTTTGACGTGCTCAAGGAATGTGGAGAATCGGCCAATAATTTTTCGCCGCGAAAGAGCTTCAGCGATTTCGAAAAAAGTTTCCAGCGCGACGCCTGCTTCATCCGCGCGCGCGCGCCAAGGATTGCGGCCAATCTCATCCGCCGCGAACTCTCGCTTGAGCGCGAGCAACACCTGCCACTCGAGATCGCTCACTTCGACAACGCCTGTTTTAAGCATCTGCGCGGGCTCATCGGATTTGCTGCCGGGCTCGATCGTTTTGCGCCGCACGTGTCCGACGCCCAGCGTAAAGATTCCATGCGCGGGCATGAGGCGGAAATGTTCCGCGCCGACGACTTGTGCGAGGCTTTCGGCGTGCTGCTGCAGCGAAAATCCAGCGGGAACTTTGATCGTGGTCCAAAGGCGATATTCACTACCGGCCGTGACGCCGTCAGTCGAGCGAACCACGACGTGACCCGAGAACGGATCGCGTTGAAACATGAAATCGAACGCGGCGTTGAGTTTTTCCTCCGGCACTTTCCATGCGGCGAGCGCGCCTTGCGCGAGATTCGTGGCGACAAGTGTCTGGCGCACACGGCGGATCGTGCCGGCGGCGAGCATGGCGCGAATGCGCTCGCACACGATCTCGAACGCGACGCCGGAGCGCTCGGCGATCTCAAGAAATGGCTCGCGCACAAAGCCGGAAATCTTGTCCTCGGAAATCGCGAGGATCTGCGCGTTGATCGGATCGGTGTGTTCGACGGGCGTCATCGGAAAAGCCGGGCACGGTAGCACGGGGTGGTCATCATTGGAACTCTGCTTTGATCCAGGTGAGCGCTTCGTCGCGCGATGTGAGCGCGCCCTCGAGTTGCCGCGTTTGCACAGCCTCGAGGATCTCGCCCATTTTCGGGCCCGGTTTCCAGCCGAGCGCGATGAGGTCGTGGCCGGTGACGAGCGGCGGCGGGATCAATTGCTCGTTTGCAAACTCTTCGCGCTTGTTTAAAAGAAAATCGTAGTTGCTGATGTCGCCGTGGCTGCTCGCGCAATCGACGCGATGGAGTTCCATTTCTTCGCCGAAGTGCGGACGCGACATGAACCGTTTTAATTTCGCGACGCGCATTTTTTGCACGTCTTTGAAAACCATGTGCTGATCGACCGCCTCCACCACCGCATCGATTTCGTCGCGTGAAAAACGGAGGCGCTCCATCAGCTCGCGCGTCATCTGCGCACCGACTTTGTCGTGACCGCTGAAGCGAATTCGCTGGTCGCGCTCGTCCCAGGAAAAAGTTTTCGGCTTGCCGATATCGTGAAACAAAACGGCAAAGACGAGGTGCAGGGGAACATGCTCTGGCAGCATCTCGAGCATACGGCGGGTGTGCGTGAAGACATCGCCTTCGGGGTGAAATTGCGGCGGCTGCTCGCATCCTTTGAGCGCGGCGATCTCCGGCAAAATTTCCTGCATGAGCCCGCTCTCGTGAAGCAAATCAAAACCACGCACACGCGCGGGCGAAAGAAAAATTCGCACGAGTTCCTCGCGAATTCGCTCGGCGCTAACGACGGAAATTTGACGCGCATTTTCGCGCAAAGCATTCCACGTTTCCGTTTCCATTTCGTAGCCGAGCGTCGCCGCGAAACGGACGGCGCGCAGCATCCGGAGCCGATCTTCGCAAAATCGATCAGCAGGATTCCCGATCGCGCGCAAAATTTTCGCGTCCAGATCCGCACGGCCGTTGACGAAATCGATGACCTCGTTTTTCAGCGGATCAAAGAACATTCCGTTGACGGTAAAGTCGCGGCGTTTGGCATCCTGCTGCGGCGAGGAATATGTGACGGCGGTTGGATGACGCCCGTCAATGTATGCGCCGTCGGAGCGAAACGTGGCGACCTGAAATTCCGCGCCGCGCTCGATCACGCAGATGACGCCGAACTGCGCGCCGACCGCAACGGTGCGGGAAAAATGCGCGCGCACTTCGTCGGGCTGCGCGCTGGTGGCGATGTCAAAATCTGCCGGCGCGACGCCTCGCAATGCGTCACGCACGCAACCGCCGGCGTAAAGCGCGATGAACCCAGCGCCTTGCAGCTTCGCGACGATGTCGCGTGCGATGGGCTCGAGCGGGACTGACATTCAGGACTTTTGCGCCATCACGAAACGCATTCCACAACAAAAGAAACTGCCGCTGACCTTCGCGAATAGGAAGATCAGCGGCAGCGACGGTTGGTTGTTAAACTTTACGGAGAAACTGCCGGAGAAGCCGCGGCTGCAGCGCCGGGCGCGGGAGCTTGCTGCTGGATTTTATATTTGTCCACGATGGCTTTTGCATCGGCATCGCCGGAATGAGCGAGCGCGAGAAGATCGGTGACGAGCGCTTGAAGTTTGCCTTGCACCGCGCGGGATTGCGCGAGGAGTTGCTCGTTTTGCGGTGCACTTTGCGTGAAGGCGTTTTCCATTCGCTCGCGGTTTTGTTTCACGTTGGAGCGCTGCTCGATGATGTTTGTGAGCTGCCAGATCAGCACGATGGCAAAGCTGATGGAAAGGATCGCAAGCGGCCAGAAGGCGCTGTTGACGGCGACGGCGACGTATTCGGCGCTGGGGGTGGAATCGTATTCTTCGTTCATGGGTTGGCTGGGGAAGCTGAAGACGAGGTGGATGGGCTCGGCGCGGCCTGGACGTTGTAACCGTTTTTGGTGAGCACGTCTTTGATCTTTGAATTTTTGGTGGAAGCTGCGGCCATGTCTTGCAAAATGGCGCCGCCGACGCGGTCGCTGAGAGAGCCTTTTTGCACTTCGGCCTGTTGCTTCTGGAGATCGATTTGGATTTCACTCTGCCGTTTTTGAAAATCGAGCAGGGTCTGTTGGCTGGATTGTCCCAGCACCACGGCGCAGATGCTTAGGATCAAGCAAAGCGCGGTGAGTGCGGTGACAATGTAGTATTGGGTGGACTTCATTCAGCGGACATTTGCGGAGAGGCGCGAACGTCCGTCAAGCTTGAATCAGCGTCGCCGCTTCCGCGCGCGATTGCGGCGCGGCGCATGACTGCCGCTCGACGAGTCGGACGGGCAGCACGATTTTTTTTGCGTGCAGCAAGCCTTCTTCCTTCGCCAGAACGCGTCGCTCGATTTCGGCCACTGCCGCGGCGCCGATTTCCTCCGCAGGCACGTGGATCGTCGTCAGCGGCGGAAAAACGTAGTTTGCAAATGCATCATCGGAGCAGCCGAGGACGCTGATTTCCTCCGGCACTTTGAGCCCTCTGCTTTGCAAAAGCGCGAGCGCGCCGGTGGCCGCGTTGTCATTGAGGCAAAGGATTGCGGTCGGAACCGGCGTCCGTTTCAGCAGAACTTCCGCGGCGCGAAATCCATTCTGAAAAGTGAGATCTCCGTAGATGATGTTTTGCGCCTCGATCGGGATCTGCGCCGCATCATATGCGGTGCGGACACCGCGGTTGAGCTCGATGATTTCCTGATCGATCGAGCCAAATGGCCCGGACAAAATCGCGATGTGCTCGTGCCCGAGTTTGAACAAATATTCCACCGCGAGCCGCGAGGCCTCAGCGCTGTCCGGCAAGATGCTGCTCACGCCGTCGAGCACGACATCGTGCCCGACCGAAATCACCGGAAAACCGCGCCGGAGAATGGTGTGGAAAAGTGAAAGATTCGGTTTGCCGAGGCAGATAAACTTTGACGCCGTGCCAGCGCGCACCGGCAAAGGCGCTTTGTCGGGAAGCTCCATGTAATCAGCCTTCGCATCGAATCGCGCGACGACGACCGCGTGCGAAGGATCCTCCGTCGCCGCCATCACGCCATTGAGCAGACGCGCAAAAACAGGGTCGTTCAGACCGTCGCCGATTTCGTTCGAAGCGAGCACGACCGTCTCGCCCCGCTCGGGATACATGCGCACGACCGCGCGCAAATCATTCGGGATGTATCCGAGTTCGCGGCAGGCTTTGAAGACGCGGTCGCGTGTCTTTTCACTCACACGAATGCCGTAATCGCGATCATTCAACAGCGACGAAATCGCTCCTTGCGAAACGCCCGCCAGCTTCGCGATGTCCGCCATCGTGATCGTCTTGTGATAATCGTGCCGCGCCGGATTTTTTTCTAGTTCCGCATCGCCCTGCGGCATCCCTGAAAAGCCGCCACCGTTATTCGGATTCATTCGAGGGATTAACTACTGGATGAAAAAGATTGCGCAAGCGAAAAGCCCGCGTCTCGCAGGGGATTGCCAGCAGCGTGCGGCTCGTCCATTTTGGGGGCATGACGCGCTGCCGCCATTCCACGTTTCTTGCGGTGCAAAGATGAAAGGCGAGCTGCTCGGCGCACACATGTCCACGGCCGGCGGCTTTGACAAAGCCATTGACCGCGCCCTCTCCATCGGCTGCACCGCTACGCAATTTTTCGTCAAAAATAACATGCAGTGGTTTGCCGCCCCGCTCGCCGAAAAAGATTCCGGCGCATTCCGCGATCATCCGCGTCGCGCCGAGCTTGCGGCCGTTTTCGGCCACGCCGGCTACATGATCAATCTCGCGGCGACCAATCCCGACTTTCACGCAAAATCTCTTCGCGCGCTCCGCGAGGAACTCGTCCGCGCCGATCAGCTCGGGCTGCCATTCCTCGTGATGCATCCCGGCGCGCACATGGGCGCGGGCGTCGATGCCGGCCTCGAAAAAGTCGTCGCGAGCATCGACGAAGTTTATCGCGCGCTGCCGAAAAACCGCACCCGCATCGCGCTTGAAATCACGGCGGGGCAGGGGACCTCGCTCGGTCACACGTTTGAGCATCTCGCATTCATCATCGCCCACGCGAGCGAGCCGGAGCGCCTCTGCGTCTGCCTCGACACCGCGCATCTTTTTGCCGCCGGCTACGATATTTCCACCGCCATAGGCATGGAGAAAACTTTCGCGCAATTCGACAAAATCATCGGCCGCGAACGCCTCGCCGCCTTTCACCTCAATGATTCAAAGACCGCGCTCAACTCGCGCGTCGACCGGCACGATCAAATCGGCGCCGGCAAAATTGGGCTCGAGCCATTTCGCTTCATCATGAATCAGCCGCGGTTTCGCAAAATCCCGAAAGTGCTCGAGACGCCGAAGGGGAAAGAAATGCGGGAGGACGTGGAAAATCTCGCGACGCTGCGCGGCCTCGTCACAGCGGCTCGATCGAGTCCAGCCCGGTCGTAATCGTCCACGCATCCGCGAGCGGCAACCGCTTTTGCTCGTGGCCATAACCCCACGAATCGGAGTAAATAATTTCGTCCGTCTTCGCATTGTAGCCGATGATCAGGCGCATGTGCCCGCCCTTCGCCTGCGGCGCTTTTTCCTCCGGCACGATGCCAAGCTGGACCGACCAGAGCAGCGGCAATCCTTCATCGATGTGCGCCTGCACTTCGCGTAAAAAGCGGTCCGATTCTGATTTATTCCGGGTGCGCACCTCGCGCAAAATATCCGGCTCCATTTGCGCGTAGATCGCCGGCACATCGAGCATGTGGCTCGACGTGTCGATTTCCGTCGCGCGTTTCCCGCGCTTCGCCGCGCGGTTGTATTCCGCGATGAGCGCGAGGAAATGCCTCACGTCAAAAGTCTCGATCGTGCGGATTTTTACCCGCAGCCGATTGCTCAATTTTTTCAGCGCATCGAACATCGCCTCATTGCTGGTGCCGCCGTGCGCGCTGGAGTTCGCGATCTCCGCCAGCTCATGTTCGTCCACCTGCGCGCCGTAATAACGCATCACGCGCTCCGCGCTCGCGACCACGCAATATCCTTTTTGTCCTTGGTCCACCATCGGCACGCCGGTGAGCACGACATCGCCCGAAGCATCGCGCTTGATGTGCTCCATCCCGTTGAACTTTTGCGGCTTGCTCGTCGCTAGGGCTGATGCCAGCAGGCTTTGCGCCCTTTCTGCCGGCGAAATCTCGAGCCGCATAAACTCCGCGCGATACGGAATATTCCGCGTCTTCACTTCGCGCGTGAAGGAATATTCGAGCAAAAATTTCGACGCGCTGCTTTGCCAGATTACGCCGTCGGCCCTCACCGCGTTGGTCGCGTCTTTGCCCCGCACCGTCGGCTGCGCACCGCTGGCAGCCGTCAACTTTTCCACACAACTTTTCAGCAGCGCCTCAAATTTTTCGCGCGGCATTTCGCCCGCGTCGCCGCGATTGAAAAGCGAAACGGTAATTTCCTGTAGCTTCCCTTTTTCAAAATGCGCGAGCGTTTGATACACCGGATTTCCGAAAAGCGTCAGCCCAGCCCGCGTCGTCTGCGCCGTGTCATTGGCCACCGAAACCCATTGAAAACCGAGGTCGCGTGTCTGCTCCGCAAAATCCGACGGCGTCATTTGCCAAAGGTCCGCGCGACTGATCAACGGGTCGAGCGGATCCGCCTGCGCGACGCGCGCGAGCAAGAAAACGGCGAGCGCCGCTACGCAACGGACGGCTGCTGTTGTGTTAAACAATGGAAAGCGCCAAGTCCCCAGATCAATTCGCGGCAGTCGATGGAAATGACGCGCCGTTTCGGGAAAGCGGTTTGCAGAACGGAAGCGGCGCATGCGTCGGACGTATCGCCGAAAACGGGCAGCAGAACAACTTTGTTTCCGATGTAAAAATTCGCGTAGCTCGCCGGCAGCCGCTGTCCGTCGCGCACGATCTTTTCAGGCATTGGCAGCGTGAGCACTTCCAGCGGCGCGCCATCGGCCGTGGTCATTTCGCGCAGCCGCGCGAGGTTTTCGCGCAATGGCTCGTAGTTCGCATCGTCCGAGTTTTCTTCGACTGCCGTCACAACTTTGTTCGGCGCGACGAAGCGCGTGAGATCGTCGATGTGACCATCGGTGTCATCACCCTCGATGCCGTCGCCGAGCCAAAGGATCTTTTGCACGCCGAGAAAATCGCAGAGCATCTTTTTGATCTCTTCCTGCGTCAAAGTTGGGTTGCGATTGGGATTCAACAGACATGAACGCGTCGTTAACAAAGTGCCGCAGCCGTTGACCTCGATCGAACCACCTTCCAAAATCATCTCCGACCGGAAAAGCGGCAGCCCAAGCCGCTTCGCGATCTCCGTCGGCACTTTGTCGTCGTCATTGAATGGCGGATATTTGCCGCCCCACGCATTGTAACCCCAGTCGATGATGGCCACTCGCGGCCCGGCTTCGCGCGTCAAAAAAATCGGCCCGTGATCGCGGCACCATGGCTCATTCGTCGCGATGTGAAAAAATTCCACGTGCGCGATGCGTGCGGAGTTTTTTTCCAACTGCGCGCGCACCAATGCTTCTTCATCTGCGTCGCGAACATTGATGCAAACGCGCTCCGAATCGGCGAGCGCATCGACCATCTTCGCGAGCACCGGCGTCACGGCATCATAGGAATCCGGAAAAGAAATTCCGGAGCGGCGCGGCCAGGAAAGCCATGTCGCAGCGTGCGGCTCCCATTCGGCAGGCATGCGATAGCCAAGCTCCGCGGGCGTTGGCATCGTTCTTTCCGCGTCCGGCATTTGCTCTTAATCGATGAAACGCTTGCCGAGATCTGCGTAGGCATCGATGCGCCTGTCGCGGAAAAATGGCCAATGCGTGCGCTGCATGTCGAGCTGCGCGAGATCGATTTCGGCGAGCACGATTTCCTCGGTCGCGACGCCCGCTTTTGCCAGCACCTCTCCGCTCGGCGCAACAATGAAACTTTGACCCCAGAACTCGATGCCCGGGCCGCCATTCGGAGCTTCGTGGCCAATGCGATTCGGCACGGCGACGTAACAGCCGTTCGCGATCGCGTGACTGCGCTGGATCGTTTCCCACGCGTCGTGCTGCTGACGGCCGAATTGCTCCTTCTCGCCCGGATGCCAGCCGATCGCCGTCGGGTAAAATAAAATCTCCGCGCCGTTCAGCGCCGTGAGCCGCGCGGCCTCGGGATACCATTGATCCCAGCAAACACAGACGCCGATGCGCGCGTGCTTCGTCTCCCACGCGCGAAAGCCGAGATCGCCGGGCGTAAAGTAAAACTTTTCGTAGTAAAGCGGGTCGTCAGGAATGTGCATCTTGCGATATTTCCCTAGGAATTCGCCGCCGGCGTCGATGATCGCCGCGGTGTTGTGATAAAGGCCGGCACCGCGTTTTTCAAAAAGCGACGCGACGATGACGATGTTTAACTCGCGTGCAACTTCCGTCAGCACCTGCGTGGACGGGCCGGGGATTTCCTCCGCGAGCTGGAAATAATCGTGATCCTCGACCTGACAGAAATATTGCGAGCGAAAAAGTTCCGGCAGACAGACAATCTGCGCGCCGCGCGCGGCGGCGTCGCGAACATGCGCGATCGCGCGCGCGAGATTTTCCGCGGGCTCGGCGGTGCAATGCATTTGCACGAGACCCAGCGTAATTTTTTGGCTGCTGCGCATGACGTGAAAATTCTACGCGCCGCGCGTGACGAACAGCAAAAAACTTTTTGTAAAAGCTGCGCCGAAAATTTTGGAATTTCGTCCGCTTTATTTCAGCGAATCGGCAGGAACGATCTTGATGCTTTCGACTCCGATGCGCTTGGTCGGCTTACTTTTTTCGCCGCCGCTGCCATCCGTCGTCGGCGTGTCGCCGATTTTTCCGAGCACGTCGTCGCCTTTGATCACTTTGCCGAACGCGGTGTATTTGCGATCGAGAAAACTCGCGTCGCCGAGGCAGATGAAAAACTGGCTGCCGGCTGAGTCGGGATCGTTGCTGCGCGCCATCGATAGAACGCCGCGCTGGTGCGATTTGTCGTTGAATTCCGCCTTGATTTTGTAGCCCGGATCGCCGGTGCCCCAGCGCGATTCCTTGCTCGGATCCTTCGTCAGCGGGTCGCCGCCCTGGATCATGAAACCTTTCACGATGCGATGAAACGCCGTGGCGTCGTAGAAGCCTTCGCGCGCGAGTTTCTTAAAATTTTCCACAGTCTTCGGCGCGACGTCCGGCCAGAATTCGACGACCATTTCGCCCTCGGTGGTTTTGATGACAGCTACTTCGTTTGACATAGGTTTTTGATCCTGACTTTGCACCGTCATCAACAGCACGGACAACAGCGTCACGCAGGACAACAGTAATTTCATAGGCGCGCAAACTTCCATGAAACCGCGCGGCTGTCACGCGCAGTTTTGCTGCTCGCGCAAAAGTCCGCGGCGGCGCATGCTTGCGGCTCCGCATGAAAAACAAACACCGATTTTTTTTGATGACCGCCATGAGCCTGCTCGCATTTTTTGGATTCACTTCCGGCCACGCAGTTGAGATCGGCGATCCCGCGCCGGCGATCACCGCGATCGACCAGGATGGGAAGCCGCTCGACTTTTCCGCCATATATAAAAGCGGCATCACACTGGTTTATTTTTACCCAAAGGCGGACACGCCCGGATGCACGGCCGAGGCGTGCAGCCTGCGCGACAATTATGACGATCTCCGCGCGAAAGGCCTGCAGATCATCGGCGTGAGCGAGGACAAAACTGGCGCGCAAAAAAAGTTCCAGGAAAAATACAAACTCCCGTTTCCGCTCGTCGCCGATAGCGATGGCGCGGTCGCCAAAGCCTTTGGCGTGCCGACGCTGAAAGGCTTCGCGCGCCGCCAGTCGTTTCTGATCAAAGACGGAAAAATTGCATGGCGCGATCTCAGCGCCTCCACGGCGAAGCAGGCGGACGACGTTCGCGCGGCGATGGAAAAACTTTCCGCGCAATAGAAGGGCGCGCCATTTTTCGCAGCTTTGCGAAACAAGGCTGACTAATAACGCTCGTCGTAAATCCGCGCACGGGGCGCAATTTTCGGCGCGATGCGATTTTGATTGAGACGCGTCATGATCGAGCTGCTTGTTTTTGCCGTCGCGCTTTTCGTTGCCGTGCTCATTTCCGAGCTGGCCGACCGCAGCGTGCTCTCGACCGCTGTGCTTTTTCTCGTCGCCGGATTTGTCGCGGGGCATGGCCTGCTGAATCTGATTCCGCTGAATCCGGAGGACGCGATTGTGCAACAAATCTCGCAGCTCGCGCTCTTCAGCGTGTTATTTACCGATGGCATGCGCGTGAGTTTGCACGACTTGATCTCGGCGTGGAAATTGCCGGGACGCGCGCTGATTTTCGGACTGCCGCTCACCGCGCTCGGCACTGCGTTGCTCATGCATTATCTCGCGGGGCTCGCGTGGCTGGAGGCGTTGCTCATCGGCGCGATTCTCAGCCCGACGGATCCGGTTTTTGCGGCGGCAATCATCGGGCGCAAAGAAATTCCGTATCGGCTGCGGCATCTGCTCAATGTCGAGAGCGGCGTGAATGACGGCCTCGCGCTGCCGCTCGTGATCGTGCTCATCGCGCTGCTGACGGGCCGCGCGCCGGAGCTGCCGCTGATGGCCGGCGAACTCGCCGCCGGCGTGGCGCTCGGCATTGCATTGCCGTTGGTAGCGTGCCAGATCGAGCAGAGCCGGTATTTTAGAATCGCGAAAACGCACGAGCCGCTTTTTGCAGTCGCGGTCGGGTTGCTCGTGCTCACGATTGCCTCGCTCACGCATGTGAATCTTTTTCTCGCCGCGTTCTCTGCCGGCATCACGCTGGCGACCCTCCGGCCCGCGCTACGGGATGAATTCCGGCACTTCGGCGAGCTCGTCACCGAGTTGCTGAAGCTCGCGGCGCTGCTGCTTTTCGGCGCGCTGATGTCGCCGAAATTTCTCAGCGAAGTGCCCTTGAGCGGCTACGTCGCGGCGGTGCTTATTTTGTTGCTCGTGCGGCCGGCGGCGATTGAAATTTCACTCATCGGCAGTGGCCTCACATGGCAGGAGCGGCTCACCGCCGGCTGGTTCGGGCCGAAAGGTTTTGCGTCGGCGATTTATGGGCTGCTGCTCTTCACTTTTCACGTGCCAAATGGCGAGCCGCTTTTTCATCTCGTCGCAATTGTCATCGCGGCTTCGATCCTCGCGCATTCGTCTAGCGACGTGCCGCTCGCGCGCTGGTTTCACCGATGCGAGGAAAAGGACGCCGCAAAAAATCGCGCTTAATTTTTCGCGCCGCGGCTCATGGAAAGCGCGGCAACTTTTTCGCCCGCGCCAAGCGCAGTGCGCAGCGCGTCGAGTTCGCGATTGAACCGCGCGCGATCGTAAGGCGCGGGGATGGAAACATCCGCCAGCTCCGTAATGACGCGCGCGTGCTCGAGCAGCACCAGCTTGCGCCGCGCGTCATCGGTGGCCTGCGCGACTCGCGTGAGCAGGCCGATCATGCGCAGAAAAATCGTCACGTTGTTCGCAGCGCAGAGCCGGATTTCATCGAGCGCTCTCGCGACAAACTCCGCAAACGACGGCGCCGGCGCGATGATGCGCAGATGGCCGTTGTCTTTGCGATATGGCGATGCGATGCGCCGCTGCGCGAGCCGCACAAGAATCGCGCTGAGATAATCGAGGCACGAAACCGCAGTCGTCGTGTCATTCACGCCCGGCGAAAGCGCTTTTAACGCAATGTCAACAATCTGCCGGATCCCAAAACCCGCGTCCTGATCGACTGTGCGAAAATTTCCGATGGCAAAAAGTGCGCCGAGATCTTTCGCAGCCTCGTCATCAACTTCGCGCGTGCTGGAAAAAATCGGCCGGCCTTCCATGACGAAATCGCCGACTTCGCAATCGAGCCGCAACACAGTTTTCTCCCGCTCGGCAAAACTCCAGAGCGCCTCGGAATCGATAGATTGAAGATACCCAGTTTCCGCCGCCGCGATTGGATGCCACGTTTGTTTTTCCACCGTTTCCGCCGCCGCGGATTCGTCTCCCACGGGCGCGCCGAGATCCTGCGGAAAAAGATTTTCAATCGCCGTGAAAGTCTCCGCAGTAATCGCGTCGAGAATGGACGAAGCCTGGATGGAAGCCGCGGTGTGATGGATGAAAAAAATCAAAAATCCGATGCCAATCAACGCGAGCAGGACGGCAAAAAATACCGCAGATCAACGGCACGAACCCGGCGCCGCCACCGCCAATCGTCCGCAGCACGATCAGGCAATACGTGTAGATACCGACGAAGACGCCGAGCACTGATTGATTCGCGCGATCGCGCATGAAATTGCGCAGAATGCGCGGCGTGTATTGCGTCGAGGCGAGCGAGAGCGTGACGATGGTGACGGAGAATGCGACACCAGCGACTGTGATCATCGAGCTCGCGATGGCCGTGAGCATGCCGCGCGCGCCGTCCGCGCCGGCATTGAGAAACGGCATCCAGCCGAGCGGTTTGATTTGGCCGACAAAAATGACGTCCAGTTTCACGAAACCGAGCGCGCAGCAGATCGCCGTGAGCACAAGAGCGGACGGCAAAAACCAAAGACTGGAGCGGATTTCGATCCAAAATTTTCGCATGGAGATTTTCCAAAGTGCCCGACGAATTTTGAAAATGCCAGCCCTCAGCCTGTCGCCGCGGTAGTAAACGATTATTAAAAATCGAAGATGTCCGCGCTTTTCTTCGGCGGCGTTACATCGGCCGGTTGTTGAGCAACCGGCACGTGGGGCACACGCTGTAGATCGGCTTCCCATGGGACCCGCGCCGCGAAGGCACGAAGCGAAATGTCCGCAGACAAAACGCGCAGACGATGGGTGAACCGTTGGGGATTATTGGCCCGTATTTTTCTATCCGTCGCATCGGTTAATCAGACGGAGAAAGCGCGGGCTTTGTTCAAAAGTAGCTCGTGCCGCATGAAAAAATCGCGTCATGAATTCGTCAGGCAGCGGGACTTTTTTCAATGAGTTCCGCGGCAAGATTGATCGCGGCAATCATGCTTTCGGGCTGCGCCAGACCGCGTCCGGCAATTTCAAAAGCGGTGCCGTGGTCTGGACTCGTGCGGATGAAAGGAAGGCCGAGCGTGACGTTCACGCCGGTTTCAAAAGCGTGCAATTTCAGAGGGATCAAACCTTGATCGTGATACATGCAAAGCACGCCGTCCCATTCGCCTAGCACCGCGCGGCGGAAAAGCGTGTCGGGAGAAATCGGGCCGTCGAAATGCGCATCGCTTCGCTGTTTCAGCAGTGCGACTGCGGGCGCGATGATGTCGATTTCTTCGCTGCCGAGCGCTCCGGATTCGCCCGCATGCGGATTCAATCCGGCAACGGCGATGCGCGGCTTTTCGGGATTTCGCGTGCGCAAAAAATCAGCGAGTAAAAGTCCCACGCGAACAATTTCCGCTGCGGAAAGCATCTCCGGAACCAGCCGCAGCGGCACGTGCGCAGTGACGAGCGCGACCGTCATTGCGCCGCCCGTGAGCAGCATGGCAAAATTTTTGACGCCACATCGCGTGGCGAAAAATTCGGTTTGGCCGGGAAACGCGAAGCCGGCCTGCTGCATGCGCGCCTTGTGGATCGGGCCGGTCACAACGCCGTCAATCTCTCCGGCGAGAGCGAGTCGCGCGGCCTCTTCCAATGCACGGTGCGCGGCTTGCGCCGTAGCGATCGTCGGCTCGCCTGGCTGGCAGGAAACCGTCTCGCCGATGAATCGATATTGAAAATCGGGCGAGATTTTTCCGGAGTCCATCGCAGCCCGTGCGATCTCCGGACCGATGCCGGCGGCATCGCCGAGCGTGATGCCGATGATGCCGGAGCGTTTCATATCAAAGCCGAAGCGCCGCCGTCGCCGCGGCCGCTTAGAACATTTTGATATAAGCTTTCTGCCGCAGGCTCGCGATCCACTTTTCCATTCGATTTTGCCGCTCGATTTGAAGGAGTTTATTTTCGATGTCGTCGTGCACCTCGGCTAATGATTTTGTGACCCCGTTTTTTTTCGATTCCACGTAAAGGATGTAATAATTCCCGCCGAGCTCGACGACTTGGCTGACTTGACCGGGCTTCAGGCTGAAAGCAATCTTGCTCAGCGTCTCGTTCAAAGTTTTCCGATCGATCCAGCCCCAGTCGCCGCCGGCGTCCTTCGTCCCGTCCTCGGAATACATCTGCGCGAGATTTTCAAATGAGCCACCGGCCACGGCTTTCTGACGGATTTCCTTCGCCATCTGCAAACCGTTTTCGCCATTTTTTTTCACGACGATCATGCGCAGTTTCACCTGATCGGGCGTCGAATATTCGACGACGTTTTTTCGGTAAAAATCCTCGATTTGCTGCGGCGGAATCATGATGTCGCTTTTGATCTGCTTCGAGCGCATGGCCTGCACGATGATCTTGTCCGTCTCGATCTGCTTGAACCGCTCCAGCGTGTATCCCTGCGCCTCGAGCGTGCGGACAAACGCGTTGCGGTCGCCGCCGAACTGCTCGCGAATGAGCGATTGGATGTGATCGTCGATCACGTAATCGGGAATCGAAAATTTGTTCTTTTTGAATTCCTGGATGATGAGCTGTTGGTCGACAAGTTCTTTCACCGCCGCGAGCCGCAGCTGCTTGATTTTTTCCACCAGCTCCTGGCCTTTGAATTGATCGTGCAATGCTTTTTCACGCGAGCCGACCATGTCGCGGATCTGGGAAAAAGTGATGACGTCACCGTTGACGACCGCGGCGATTCCGTCGAGCACTTCCTCCTCAGCGCCCGCGCCCCGCGGAATGGCGCAGAGGGTGGAAATTGAAAGCAAACAGCAAATAAGAACGGAGCGAACCATGGGTGGTCGGAGCAAAGAGGCGCAAATGTATGGAAGTCGATTTTGAAGTCAAGCGGCGATGCCGCGAGGAATTGGTGGTGCGGGCGTCGAAAAGTTTAGATCGAACGCACGAGCGCCAGCGTCTCCTGCAAACGTCCCACGGCATCGGGCGCGGTGAGCCGCGGAAACTTTCCCCCGATCAAAATAAAGTCGCCGCCGCGCGTCAGCATCAACTTTGTCTCGCGCACTTCGACGCGCGAAATCCTCCGCGAAGCCGCCGCGAGCTTGATGGCGCTCAACGTGACCAAATTTTCTGCAGCCGCCGGCAGCAAACCGAAACGGTCGCGCCACGTCTTGCGCAGAGCGTCGAGTTGTTCCTGAGACGCGACCTCGGCGAGCTGGCGATAAGCCTGGATGCGGATCTGCGGCTCCTGGATGAAATTTGTTGGCAAAAACGCCGGCGCTTCCAGCGATTCTTCATGACGACTTTTTGCCGCGAAAAAGTCCGCTTCATTCGTTGCCGCGCAATCGATCCGAAGGACGACTTCGACGCGTGGACGAACTTTTTCGCCTTTCAACTTGGCGACCGCTTGTTTCAACAACTGACAATAGAGGTCGAACCCAATGGCGACGATATGTCCGCTCTGCGCGGTGCCGAGAATGTTTCCCGCGCCGCGAATTTCCAGGTCTCGCATCGCAATTTTAAAACCCGCGCCGAGCGAGGAATATTGCTTGATCGCGTTGATCCGCTTCCGCGCGGCGCCCACCGTCATCAGCTCGCGCGGCAGCATGAGATAAGCGTAGGCCTTGTGCATCGCGCGGCCGACGCGCCCGCGGAGTTGATATAAATCGGCGAGCCCAAAGCGATCCGCGCGATCAATGATGATCGTGTTCGCGTTTGGAATATCGAGGCCGCTTTCGATAATCGTCGTCGAGACGAGCACGTCGCTTTCGGCATTTACAAACCGCTGCATCACCTGCTCGAGCTCGTCTTCCTCCATTTGCCCGTGGCCGATCTCAATCCGTGCCGATGGGCATAGATCCTTGATTCGCGCGGCGATCCGCTCGATCGATTGAACGCGGTTGTGTAAAAAATAAATTTGCCCCTGCCGTGAAAGTTCACGATTGATTGCGTCGCGAATGACGCGCTCGTCGTAACCGCAAATGATCGTTTCTGTCGGGATGCGGTTGGCCGGCGGTGTCTCGATGATCGACATGTCTTTGGCGCCCATGAGCGAGAGATAAAGTGTGCGCGGAATCGGTGTGGCGCTGAGCGTGAGCACATCCACGAGCTGAAACATTTGTTTGAAACCTTCCTTGTGCGCGACACCGAAGCGCTGCTCCTCATCGACCACGACCAAGCCGAGATGTTTAAATTCCACATCCCTCGAGATGAGGCGGTGCGTTCCGATCACGATGTCGACGCCGCCCTCGCGCAATCTCGCCAGGACTTTGCGCTGCTCCGCGGCCGTGCGGAACCTGCTCAGCATCTCGATTTGAATCGGATAATCGGACATCCGCTCTCGAAAATTTTGGCAATGCTGTTGCGCGAGCACTGTTGTCGGAACCAAGATGGCCACTTGTTTCCCGGCCATCACCGCCTTGAATGCCGCGCGAATCGCCACTTCCGTTTTTCCAAAGCCGACGTCGCCGCAAATCAATCGATCCATCGGACGGTCGGATTCCATGTCGGCCTTCGTCGCGGCGATGGCCGAGAGCTGGTCTGGCGTTTCCTTGAAAACAAACGATTGTTCGAATTCGTGCTGCCACTTGTTGTCAGGCGGAAAAGCGAAGCCGACGCTGGTTTCGCGTTCCGCATGCACTGCCAGCAGCCGCGCCGCGTAATCGTAAATCGCCGTCTGCGCGGAGCTTTTCGCGCGCTCCCAGCGGCTGTCGGCAAGCGAGGAGAGCTGCGGCGTTTTTTTCCCAACGCCCACGTAGCGCGAGATGAGAAATGATTGCTCAAGCGGCACGTAAAGTTTCGCCTCGTCCGCAAATTCGAGCACAAGCACCTCCTCGCTTTTGTCGCCCGTGGTAAAAGTTTGGAGCCCAAGATATCTGCCAATCCCGTGCTCGAAATGGACCACGTAATCGTCCTCATTCAGCTCGCTGAAATCGATCTGTGTGCGGTTCGCCTGCTCGCGCGCGCGGCGCAGCGAAAGCCGTCGCGCGCGGGTCGAGCGATAACGGCCAAACAGCTCGGCGTCAGTCAGGACAGCGGCTTTCGCTGCGGGGAACGTGAAGCCGCGGGCCAGGACGCCGATTGCCAGCGTGACGTGATTCTGCTCTTCCTCGGGAATCAATTCCTGCAGCCGTTCAACCTCGCCCTCATTGTTGCAGAAAATGAAAGTGCACCAATCCTCTGAACGCCATTCGCGCAGTTGTTTAAAAAAAAGCTGCCGCTTCGTTTGATCGACGACAAAGTCGCCCGCTTCGAACTCGCCGAGACCGTGATCAAAAAATGCAGCTGAGAAATCTTCTGAAGAGTCGCTCTCCAGCGCGGTCTCGATGATTCTTACGTCCGCGGCGTCATCGTTTTCTCCGAGGGCGACCAGCAAATCCTGCGCGAGCCGATAATCGCGCAGCGAACCTTCTGAACCGGTTGTCTGCGCGAGCAAAAAAGTGCACCCATCGAGCTGCGAGATCGACGTCTGCGCATCGAGGTCGAATTGGCGTAGCGATTCGATTTCATCATCGAAAAACTCGACGCGCACGGGGCTCGAGTGTTGCCAGGAAAAAATGTCAAGAATGCCGCCACGCACGGCGAACTGACCACGTGAAGAAACCTGCGCAACCGGCTCGTAGCCTGCATCCGCGAGCTGCGCAATGAGTTTTTCTCGATCGATGCGCATCGAACGCTTCAGCTTCACCGCGAGATCTTTCAAGCCGGCAGGCGAGGGAACTTTGTCGTCAAGACTCGCACGCGTGAGCACGAGAATTTTTGACGCGCTTGAGCCATTCAACGTTTGCAAAACGTGCAGGCGCTCCGCAGAAATTTCTGGATCGGCAATCGCATTTTCACCGAGTGCGATTTCCATTTCCGGCAGGAAAAGCGCGTCAGGAAACCAGTTGAGCAACTCGTTATGCACCAGCTCCTGCTCGCGCACATTTTCGCAGATCACCCACACGCGTCGCTTTGTCTTGTGTGCGATGACCGCCGCGAGAAAAGCGCGTGCCGGCGCGGTGACGTGTTCGAAAACTACTGGCCCGTTACTGCCAATTTTTACGAGTTGACGCGTAATGGGATCAGTCGTCGCGGCGCGGTCCAGCAGCTCGAACAAAGGCTTTGAACGACTCATGCAAAATGGCGTGCGCGGAAGCATTCATCGGCATGCGCGCTCATTTGAAGAAAGTTTCTTCGTAATCCGATCGCAACGCGAAAGCGACGCCGCCCAAATTCAGTTTCCGCTCTTCGAGAGTCGACGCGGGCATGATTCCAATCCAGCTGCTCGTCAAAAAAATCTCATGCGCTGCCTCAAGATCGTCACGAGAAATTTCGCATTCCGTGACATCGCGCTGCTGCAAGACCCATTCGCGCACGACGCCCGCGCGCGCCGCAGTTTTCAAAGATGGCGTCAAAATTCTTCCGTCACGAATGACAAATACATTTGCCATGCACGCTGAAATCAATTCGCCGGCCGCATTAAAAAGCAGCGTCTCATTTTTCTTCCGCTCGAGTCCCTCGCTCAATGCCGCGATGTTCGCCCAGTAATTTGCCGTTTTCAGCCCGTTAAACAAAGGCAGGTGCGGCGTTTCGAGAATTCCGAGAGCGTAACCATTTTGATAGTTTTCGGCGACGAGCGGAGGGCGCGGTTCGTGCAGAAGAAAGATCCGGCAATCGCTCGCGAAATCAACTGTGGAGCCATTTCCAGCGGTCACGTAGATGCGCGCAAACCCGTCATTTCGCAGCAGTGGCGCGCAGTTTTCCAGCGCCTCCTCATCCAGCCCGAAGCGCCGTTGCGCGCACGCAGAACGCAGTCGCGATAGGTGCTCTCGCAAAAAATGAGGCCTTCCGTTACGCACGAGAATGCTTTCAAAAATGGACATTCCGTAGCGAAATCCGCGGTCGCTGAGCGGCAGGGCATCGCACGAGGCGAACCCGTCTTTGGTCCAAGCCCAGTTCACTTACTGGATGCTGAGCTCTTTGGTGATGCCGTAACGCTCCACGCGCTTCCGCAGTGTCGCCCGAGTGATGCCGAGCAACTTCGCGGCGCGGACCTGATTGCCGCGCGTCGTCTTCATCGCGTGCAGAGTGAATTCGCGCTCGAGCCACGGTAACAGTTCCACATTTGGATTAGCCTGCGCAGCACGCAACAGCACGGCGATCGCCGCATCGCTGCTTGACTCACCGCTCAGCGCACCGTCCGAATCCGTGGTTCCGCCCGCAGGTTCCGCAGACACATCGGAGTGGCCGAGCGGGATGTCTTTTGGGAGCAAAAGATCCGTGGTCGCGAGCACCGAGGCGCGCTGGATCGTGTTTTCGAGTTCACGCACATTTCCGGGCCAAAGGTAATTTTCGAGCACGCGGATGCCCTCCTCCGAAATTTTTACGCGCGGCAGATGTTTGCGCGTCGCGGTTTTCTGCAAAAAATATTCCGCGAGCAAGCGGATGTCCTCCACGCGCTGGCGGAGCGGTGGGAGCTGGATGCGGACGACATTCAGCCGGTAAAACAAATCTTCGCGGAACCGTTTCGCTGCGACTTCGGTTTCGAGATTTTTGTTTGTGGCAGCGATAATTCGCACATCCGACCGAAGCGATGCGTTGGCACCGATGCGCGAAAATTCACCCTCCTGCAAAACGCGCAAAATCTTGCCCTGAACAACCAACGGCATGTCGCCAATTTCGTCGAGGAAAAGCGTGCCGCCGTCGCTTTGCTCGAAGCGTCCGACGCGTTGCGCGATCGCGCCGGTGAAGGCACCTTTTTCATGACCAAAGAGCTCACTTTCGAGTAATTGATCAGGGATCGCAGCGCAATTAATAGCAACAAAGTTTTTACTGCTTCGCTGTGAATAATGATGGATGGCGCTGGCGACAAGCTCCTTGCCGGTTCCGCTTTCCCCCGTAATCATGACGGGGGCATCGGAATGTGAGACGCGTCCGATCATTTTGAAAACCTGCTGCATCGCAAGCGATTTTCCGACGATGCTGTCCTTGTGTTCCTCGACAGTGAGCTGCGGTTTGAAGGTCGTCGCCGCCCGCATTTCCTCCTGCGCCTTGAGCGCGGCATCGACGACCAATTTCAGATTAAATGGCAGCGATTCCTTCCGCAAAAAATCGAACGCGCCGAGTTTCATCGACTCGATGACGTGCTGCGTCGTCCCCCACGCGCTGATGAGAATGACCATCGCATTTGGATCGCGCTGGCGAGCCTTTACAAGAAGCTCCATCCCGCTGAAGGGCTGGAGATGCGTCTCGGTAATGAGCAGGTCGGGATTTTCGCCCGTAAAAATCCGCAGGCCGGCTTCGGCATTGGTGGCCGTGAGGACGCGCGTGGAGGGCGTCTCGAGCTGATGCTGCGCCCATTCCAGAAAATCAGATTCGGGATCTACGATGAGGATGGTTTGGGTTTTATCCACTTTTGGTCTGCAAAAAACGGAGGAGAGTAAACGTGAAGGCCGCGCGCGGAAACTTATTTTTCAAACGCACTTAGCGGTTTTGCAAAGCTACAAGCCGCCGTAACGACGCTGGCGATTTGTGTATTCTTTGATCGCCTCGACGAGTTCAGAGCCGCGGAATTCCGGCCAAAGTTTTTTGGTGACGTGGATCTCCGTGTAGCTGAGCTGCCAGAGCAGGAAATTTGAAAGCCGCATCTCGCCCGACGTGCGGATGAGCAGATCCGGGTCCGGATAATAACGGGTGTATAAATGCTTGCTAAACACGGTTGCGTCGATCATTGCCGGATCAAGATGACCGGCGCGGACATCGTGCAGCAAGCTTTTGATCCCATCGACGATCTCGCTGCGCCCGCTGTAGCTGAGCGCTAGGATTAGCGTCACACCGGTGTTGCCAGCCGTCGCTTCGATCGTGCGGTGCAATTCGCGCTGGCACGAATCCGGCAGATCGGTGATGCGGCCGATCGCCTGGAGGCGGACATTTTTTCGCATCAGCTCCGGCACTTCTTTTTTCAAAAAACGTTCCAGCAGCTTCATCAGCGCGGCGACCTCCGCCTTCGGGCGTTTCCAATTCTCCGTGGAAAAAGCGTAAACGGTCAGGAACTCCACGCCCTGCTCGCCGCACGCCGTCAGCACCGCGCGCAAAGATTCCGCACCCTCCTCGTGCCCGCGGATCCGCGCCAATCCTCGCTCGCGGGCCCACCGACCGTTCCCATCCATGATGATCGCGATATGCCGCGGGGTTTTTCCGACGCTCATTTTCCTGCGGCTCGAAGCGAAAATAGATGAATGCCGCGCTTATTTTTTGCCATCTTCCTGTCGAAAAGTTTCATCGGCTTTTTAAACAACGATTGTCTGATCGCGGTTCGGTCCAACGCTTGCGATGGAAAGTTTCGCGCCAGTCAATTCAGCAAGCTTATGCAAATAATCGCGCGCGTTTTTTGGCAGCTCGGAAAATTTCTTCGCCGCCTCCGTCGAACTTTTCCAGCCAGGCATCTCGATGTAAACCGGCAGGCAATCCGCCAGCCGGCTAGAATCTGTCGGCGGCACATCGATTGTTTTACGCCCTGTTTTGTAGTGCGTGCAGATCTTGATGGAATCGAGCCGGTCGAGCCCGTCGAGATTTGTGACGGCGATTTCGTCGATGCCGTTAATCATCGCGGCATAACGCGTGGCGACCGCGTCAAACCAGCCGCAGCGCCGCGCGCGTCCGGTCGTCGCGCCAAACTCGCGGCCCATCCCGTGCAGCATTTCGCCGATCTCGGCGTTCTCGGTCGGAAACGGGCCTTCGCCGACTCGCGTGGTGTAAGCTTTCATCACGCCGAGCACGCGATCCATCCGATGTGGCGGCACGCCGGAGCCAGTGCAAGCGCCGCCAGCGGTCGTGTTTGAGGAAGTCACAAACGGATATGTTCCGTGATCGATGTCGAGAAAAGTTCCCTGCGCGCCTTCGAACAAAATCTCGCGGCCGGCCTTGAGCGCCTCATGCAAAAAAACCACGGTGTTCGTCACGAACGGTTTCAGCTTCGCTGCAGCTTCCGTGTAATCGGCGAGAACTTTTTGGAAGGAAATCGGACGCGCGCCGAACGCTTTCAGGATCGCGTTGTTTTCCTTGATTTTGATCGCGAGCTTTTGCGCGAAAATCTCCGGCTGGATCAAGTCGCAAACGCGGAGTCCTGTGCGCGCGGCTTTGTCGCCATAAGCCGGGCCGATCCCGCGCTTCGTCGTGCCGATTTTGTTTTTGCCCTTCGCGCTCTCGCGCTGCTCGTCAAGCAGGCGGTGATACGGAAAAACCAGATGCGCCGCGTCGCTGATGAGCAGATTTTTCGCGACCTTGATCTTCAATTTGCGCAGCCCCTCGATTTCGCCGACGAGCGCCACCGGATCGATCACGACGCCATTGCCGATCACGCACGTTTTTTGCGCACGCAAAATCCCGCTCGGGATTAAGTGCAGCACGTATTTCACTCCATCATGAATGACCGTGTGGCCCGCGTTGTTGCCGCCCTGCGAACGGACGACGATGTCCGCATCCTCGGTTAAAAAATCGATGATTTTGCCCTTGCCTTCATCGCCCCATTGGGCGCCGACGAGAATAGTATTGGCCATTTTTTCGAAAGTGAGTGGTGCAAAAAAAACCGTCCCGCGCGCGGCGAACCGCGCCTCGAGACGTCGCGAAATAGTAGGCGCCGCCCGTGTGCGCGCAAGCATTTTGCCCCTGTTTTATTCTTGTTAAAAAAGCGAAAGCTGTGGCCTTCCGGTTGCGGCGCCAGTGGCTTGCTTGCGGCGCTTGCGTTTCATGCCGGGCGGCGGCGTTTCCGCGAGCGCCGGGCGGCCATCGGCGTTCAATTCCGACTGCTCGAGATTGCCGAGAATTTCCTTTGCGCGCGCAATCACCTCCGGCGGCAAACCAGCGAGGCGCGCGACCTGGATGCCGTAACTTTTATCCGCGCCGCCGCGCACGATTTTGCGCAGAAAGATGATCTGGTCATTCCATTCGCGCACCGCGACGTTGAAATTTTTCACGCCGGTGCGCGTCATTTCCAGCTCGGTCAGCTCATGATAATGCGTCGCGAAAAGCGTGCGCGCCCGCACTTTGTCGTGTAAAAATTCTGCGACGCTCCACGCGATCGAAAGCCCGTCAAAGGTCGAGGTGCCGCGTCCGATTTCATCGAGAATGATCAGGCTGCGCTCCGTCGCGTTGTTGGTGATATTCGCGGTTTCATTCATCTCGACCATGAATGTGGACTGGCCGCGCGACAGGTCGTCGTTGGCGCCGACCCTTGTAAATATGCGGTCTGCGAGCCCGATCTCCGCGCGCGCGGCGGGGATGAAACTGCCGACTTGCGCCATTAAAACGAGCAGCGCGACCTGACGGATGAAGGTGCTTTTTCCTGCCATGTTCGGGCCGGTGATGATGAGCTGGCGATTGGCGGAGCCGTCGAGTTCGACATCGTTTGGGACAAACTTTTCCTCGACCAAACTTTGATCGAGCACGGGATGACGTCCGTCGCGAATGCTGATGTGAAGCTCATCCGAGAGCAGCGGGCGGCAGTAATTGAAAAGGCGCGCGACCTCCGCGAGCGAGCAAATCACGTCGAGCGTCGCGATGGCTGCAGCGGTGGCCTGCAGCTCCGCGAGCGGGCGCAGCACCTCTTCGCGCAACTGCCCGAAGAGTTCGTATTCGAGTCTGCGCGAGCGCTCGTCGGCGCCAAGGATTTTGCCCTCCATTTCCTTCAGCTCCGGCGTGATGAAGCGCTCGCCGTTGACCGTGGTCTGCTTGCGCACGTAATGCGCGGGCACTCCGCCGAGATTCGACTTTGTGATCTCGATGAAATAGCCAAAAACGCTGGTGTAACGGACTTTTAACGACTTGATTCCGGTCGTTTCGCTTTCGCGCTGCTGCAGTTTTGCGATCCAATCCTTTCCCTCGCGTGTGGCGGCGCGCAGTTCATCGAGCGGCGCGTGCCAGCCGTCGCGAAAGATGCCGCCATCCTTGATCGCGATCGGTGGCTCGTCGCAAAGCGCGGAATCGAGCATCGAGATCAGATCGGGAAATTCGCTTAGCTCGCGATCAATTTCCGTTTTCAAATGCGACGCCGCCGCGCTGGAAGTTGTCGTAAAATCTCCCGCGGCCAGCGCGCGGAGATGCGCTTTCAGCTCCGGGATTTGTGCTAGCGAATCGCGCAGCGCCATCAAGTCGCGCGCGTTGCCGCCTGCCTGGCTGAGACGCCCGACCGCGCGCTCGATATCGCGGATGGACTTCAGCGTCTCGCGCAATTTCCCCAAAGTAAATGGCTCTGCGAGCAGCTCCGCGATCAACTGCTGGCGGCGTTCCAGCGGCTCGCGCTCGCGCAGTGGGTGCAAAATCCAGTCGCGCAATTTCCGCCCACCCATCGGCGTGATCGTCCGATCGAGCGCGGCGAGCAGGCTCGTGTTTTTCGCCGGCGAGCGCGACTCGACCAGCTCGAGATTTGCCTGCGTCGCCGCATCCACGATCATGAACCCGGCGCGGTGATAGCAGGCGAGCCGCGCGACGTGCGCAATCTGCCGGTGTAATACGTTTTTTAAATAATGAATGATCGCGCCCGCGGCGCCGATCGCCGCATGCATCTCGCCGCAGCCGAAGCCATCGAGCGACTGCACCTTGAAATGATCGCGCAGCGTGAAAAACGCCTGGTCGAGCGCGAACGTGTAGCCATCGCATTCCGTCGTGTTTGGAAAATCGAACGACGCTTTTTGCTCGTCGCTCACCAGCAGCTCGGCGGGACAAACGGCCGCGAGCTCGTCGCGCAACGAGGCTTCGCCCACGACCTCTGTCAGCCGAAATTCGCCGGTGCTCAGATCAACGAATGCAAAGCCGAAGACGCCGTTCTTTTCAAAGATCGCGCCGAGAAAATTGTTGCGCCGCGCGTCGAGCAGATTCGTGTCGCCGGTCGTGCCGGGGCTGATGACCTGCGTGACCTGGCGCTGCACGATTTTTCCCGGCTCCGCCTCGCCTACTTGGTCGCAGATCGCCACACGACGGCCGGCTTTGATAAGCTTCGCGATGTAATTTCCCGCCGCGTGATACGGCACACCGCACATCGGTGTGCCGTTACGCTTCGTTAACGCAACGTTCAGCAAACTCGACGCTTGTTTCGCGTCTTCGAAAAACATTTCGTAAAAATCTCCGAGCCGAAAAA
Source organism: uncultured Verrucomicrobiae bacterium (assembly GCA_963836755.1). GTDB lineage: Bacteria > Verrucomicrobiota > Verrucomicrobiia > Chthoniobacterales > Chthoniobacteraceae > JAJPJG01. The sequence goes on from CAWIKF010000002.1 coordinate 1,764,793, forward strand.
GGAGCAGCGTCTCCGCCGGCAGCGTCCGACGGATGCCTTGATACTGCCGCATCATCGGGGTGAGGGAATCGGCCATCGCGGGCGACTTTAGGCCGCGCCCCGCGCGCGGGCAAGAGCGGCGCGGAGGGCATTCATTCCACGATCCGCGCCGTGTCGCGCTCGAGATCGCGCGCGCCCCAGAGCCAGAGCAGACCCGCGAGCAGCATCACCAGCGACACGGCGAAAAAGCTCCAGTTCCACGTGCCGTGATCCTTGATCCAGCCGATGAGCCACGGCGAAAGCGCGTCGCCGAAAAGATGAATCACCAATATGTTCAGCGCGAAAGCCGTCGCGCGCATCGCCGGTGGCGTCACATTTGCCAGCGCGGTATTCGACGGTCCGATGTTCAGGAAAAGAAAAAACATCGCGAAGAAAATCGCGACCCACGCGAGCGGGAAGGGGATGAAAAGCATCGCGATCGTGCACGGAAACCCGAGCAGCATCCCGCAGCCCGACACGAGAAAATACGAGCCCGGAAACCGCCCTCGCAGCCGGTCTCCCAGCCAGCCGCCGAGCAGAGTCGAGATCAACCCCGCGACCACCAGGATACCGCCGAAGACGATGTCCGCCCTCGCCAGCGGCACCCCGCGTTCCTCATGGATGTAAGTCGGAGCCCAGACCGACAGGCCGCCAATCGCGAAAGTCATCGCCGTCTGCGCGAGGATGTTCATCACCAGCGACGGAATTTTAAACAACTGCTGATAATCTGCGAGCCGCGGCTTCGTCCGCACCGCCCCCGCATGACGGCGCGGCTCCGGCATCAGCCCGCAAAGTCCCGCCAGCACGAGTCCAGGCGGCACCACCGCGAAAAAGGCCCAGCGCCAGCCGAAGTGCGCATTCATCAAGCCGCCAAACGCATAGCCGAGCGCGCTCCCGACCGGGATCGCCATGAAAAACCAAGCCAGCACGCGCCCCCGTTCTTCCACAGGGAAAAAATCGCTGATAATCGTCGGCGCCGCCGGCCCGTAACCCGCCTCGCCGATGCCGAGGAAAACCCGCGTCCCGAGCAGCATCGCAAACGACGCCGCCAGCCCCGACGCCCCGCACCCGAGACTCCAAAGCGCCACGCTGAGCCCGATGATCAGCCAGCGCGAATACCGATCCGCCAGCCAGCCGAAAAGCGGCGCCGTCAGCATGTAACTCACCAAAAACGCCGTCGTCAGCAGCCCCGCCTTGCTATTCGCATTCGGATCGCCCGCGAGGAACTCCGCCTTCAACGCCGGCACCACGGACGCGAGAATGTAGCGATCGAGATAACAAAAAAGATTGATGACGAGCAGCAGCGCCACCGCGCGCCGCGCATCGCGTCGGTGAGCCATCGGCATGTCTGTTTAAAGCCGCGCCCTGAGCCGCGGACAAACCAATTCGCGCACTCCTAGTAAATGAGAAGCCGGCACGCACAAAACTTTCGCACCCCGCTCAACGGCACTACCGCGGATCAGTATAAGCGCCTGCGTTGGTTCTCATTAAAGCAACGCACTCCGTCCTCGCTCGTAGCCGCCATGGTTCTCCACAAACTCGTGAAAATCGTTTTCCGCGCGGCGCTTGGATTCCGAGAGAGATGAAATGCCACGGTCTGACTCGCCGAGCGGCGCGTAGAAGAAGAACCGAAAGGAAAGTCGATGCTTCGAGAATAGGTAAAGTCCGCCAAACTCGCGGTCGGAATAGACGCGCTACGAAATCCAAACGAAACGATGAGAACAAGATCAACTAAAGGACCAAGCCTTCTTAGCTCCAGCGCATGGCTAAGCCCTTTGCCCGCTGGGACACTGCGTGTCGCACCAATGCTGAACCTGCTGCTGAATCGTGTCGCGAATCTCGCGGACACGCTGCAGGCGCGCCTCGCGCGTGCCTGTGAGAGCCGATGGGTCGGGGAAGCCCCAGTGAAGCCGCTGCCCGCCGCCGGGAAAAATCGGACACCGCTCCGCACTCGCGCCATCACAAACCGTGATTACGTGCGAAAAGGCGCGCCCGCTTTGCAGCATCTCGTCCACGCTCTTCGTGCGATGGCCCGAGATGTCGATGCCCACCTCCTGCATCGCCTCGACCACCAGCGGATTGAGCGTGCCCGGCTCCAATCCCGCGCTGTGCGCCTCAAAAAACTCCGGGCAAAGCCGATTGAGAAACGCCTCGGCCATCTGGCTGCGCGCGCTGTTGTGGATGCAAACGAACAAGACTTTCTTCATGGTGTTGTCGCGGGTAAACGCGCCAGAGATGTGTATCAAAGTTGGCCGCGCTTGTCACGGGACACGGCATCGAAAAGCAGCTTACCCTCTCCTTCGATCACCGCGCGATGCGCTGGATAAAGCGCGATGTCCTTGATCTTCGTCCTGCTGAGCGTTCTCACCTTGATGTGACTCCCATCCGTCAGCGCGAAGATACGGAGTGGAGATGCGCTGCCTATGTCAAAATCGGGCTCGCCCAGGATTCGTAGCACACCTTCATACGCGTCGGCAGAGGTGAAAGCCTGTAGCAGCGGGACGACAACACAAGCGTCGCGACTCGGGGGCTTCGACGGCGGCTGAGCTGCAGACGCACCTACAGCAAAGGCGAAAAGAAGAACCAGATAAGTGCGCTTCCAACCATGAGCGCCAAGAGGCTTTCGGACATCGCCAGTCATAGCAGTTTCTTAAAATAGGTCGCTGACTCGACATACCCAATGCTCTGGTAAAAAGGTGCGGCGCGGCGTGTCGCCAAAGCGATCATCTTCGACTGACGGCTTCTCGCCCACTGCTCGAAACTCTCCATCAACTGCCGGCCAACCCCGCGTCGGCGGACGTCCTCGCAAACCATGATCTCAGCAACCCACGCAACCCGGCCGTTCGCATAAAACGTGTGCTGGTCAAACCCCAAAAGATAACCAACGACTCGGCTGGTATCCGAAGCAACCGCGATGCGAGCCTCTGGTGACTGAAGCAACGCATCAAAAAATGACTCGAACGCAGGCCGCGCGACCGAGAACGACGTGGCGAACAAGCTCGCCAAAGAGAATAACGCGTCGCTATCGGTCGACCGTGCTGGACGAATGCTGAACATCGTCAGTGGCTGCAGCCGTCCGTGTGCATTCGTTTCATTTCTCTTGAGGCTTTTTGATCCCGGCCTTGTCGAAGTCCTGTTCGAGAAATTCGAGCACTTCCGAGCTGAAACCAGATTGCTTCACCGCAGCCGACGGCAAAATCGCAATCAAGCCATTGGCAGTTTCTTCGTTATACTCATCCCTCTTCGTTTCCCATTGATCTGCGAGCGTCGGGTCGCTCGGTTTGTTGCCGTCGTTCAGACCGAGTTGATTCATCGCCGTCGCGCGTTGAGTCATGAGCGACTCCACTTGTGTCGCCTGCGCATCCGTCAGACCGCCCGCCTCCTGAAGCATACTGCGAAAGAAGCGTCCATATTCAGCCGGGCTATCTTGGAATCCCGTGATCTCAGGGAGCATTCCCTCCACGGTCGCATGGTTTCTCTGGAGTTCCATCAGACGGTGCCTTTCATCCGCCGTGAGCGTCCCTGCTTCACGGCTGGAGAGCTCCTGAAGCTCGCCGAGCTCTCGAAGGATCGCACCTGTCCGCTTGCCGATGTCCTCCACCTTCCCAAATGAAACAATGACTTCACCCGCATGTTGACCGAGTTGCGCGCGGAGGGCTGCATTGTCTTCCTCCACCTTTTGCCGCATGCGTTGTTCCGCCGCGATGCGTCGTTTGAGAACTTCATCGGCGGAAGAATCTGACTGCGTGGGTTGGGGAGCAGGAGCTGGTTCCGACTTTGACGCCACCTGTGGCACTGGTCCGGCCGGTTCCGAAGCCGCGCGTGGGCTTCGCTCTTTAATAGACCACCAGAATGCAGAGATGCCGATGATGCAAACCAGAATCCCGGTGATGGCTAGCGTAATCGTTCTTCCGTTCATAAAACTTGTGGAGAAATCATTCTGATTTGTGGCACAGGCGTGTAGCAACGCTTAACGAAAACAAGCCAAGCTACAGGCGGAGCCTTTCAACTGCGCCGCATCATTAAGCGCCATTGGTGCGAATCAAAATCGTCTGAGCTTCGGTATAGGCAAGTATTCGCTGAAAGAAGCGTCCATCGCGGAAGTGAAAGTGGACTGTATAACCCTTCTCTCCATCGCAGCCGGTCATGGAAAAAACAATGTCCTTGCCGTTGATTGACACTCTCGCGGGGCGATCGACGTAGAGCCATAGAAGATCCTCGACGAAAGCTTCTGGGACTCGATAGGTAACGCCTCCGCACGAGAAGCTCAGGTTGCGGGTGTGAAGATTAGTGGGGCCGCTGTAACCATACCAATGGAGGACCAGTCTCTCGGTCTGCAAAGTCGCTTGCTCAGCGCGCACCGTCACCGGCTGCGGGAAATAGTAATCCTGTCGTTTGGTGGTGTGTGATACCGAGTGCCAGGGAGAGGCAGCATCCAAAGGCTGCGCGAACAAGACTAGTGCGACCAGTGTGCCGATCAAGATGCGCATAGCAATGGAATGACGCCTCACAAGAACAGGATCAGCTACAGGCGAGTCTCTTAGTTGCATGGGATCGCTAAGCCTCATGGCTCGATGTTGGTGACCTCGACTTCCATTCCACCGAGCGGCTTGGCCAAAAGATTGTAGACCGCAGCAAAGATCACGAAGAAGATGAAACCGAAGATCCCCATGACTACATCGAGAATGCGCCAAAGTCTCCTAACAAAAACAAGCCGAGCTACAGCCGGAGTCTCTTAGCTGCATCGCTTGCTAGGCCGCATCGCGGATGTTCGCTGCAGCGCCCTCGTCCGGCACCGTGTTCAACTGGACGATAGCAATCGCAGCCAGCAACAAATTGGCGGCAGGACAAATCGCAATCCACGACAGATGATGCTCCCATATCCAGTGACTGCCTTCGATCAGAAAGGAAATCATCCCGAGCACACACAAGGTCATGGTTGCAACGCTCACCGCGGTGGCAATCCGCTTACCCGCGATCAAGCAGCCCGCGACACCCGCCGCGAACGCCGCAAGATAAGCCAGCACCGTCAGAAAGGAGAAGTCACTTTCAAACTGATAGCCCCAACCGTTCTGAAACGAACACTCGAAGTAATCCCAACTCCACGCCCACTTCCCCCAAATCCAGCTCACGACACCAAATCTCGTCGAGGCTAGCAAGAGGAGACCTAGGTAAAGCCAAAGCATCAAGACAGCGTGCTTTGTTCTCATAAAAGCTAAACGCCTAGCGAGAACAAGATCAGCTACGAGCCAAGCCTGTTGGCTCCAGCGCATGGTTAGGCGTTGCGATCGAGTTCGTCATGCGCGTCCGTGGGTAAAGCGATCTCTTTGCTGTCGGTCAAATCGATGGTTCGAGTTCTTGACGAGGAGAACGATCACCGTGATGGCACTAAAAAACAGACCGAGAAAGAACCATAGCCAAGCACTGCGATGAGTGTTCTGCGCCCACAACGCGCAAAAAGTTCCGAATAGCATCAGAACCAAGCCGGTATCTCCGGCGTCCTTCACTTCATGGTCGAGTTGGAATACACGCTGCTCTAGCTGTGACATGCGGGCATCTTCGTTTTGTTGCGCCGATGCGTTTATCGTAACGCAGGAGAACAGGAAAATAACAGCGAGAAAGAATCGGATGTTCATAAAAGATGTGAGAGTGACGACTAACAAGAACAAGATCAGCTACCGGCGGAGCCCATTCGCTGCATCGCAAGGTTAGGCGTTGCGGTTCTTTGGTGTAAGTAAGCGAATGACATAGGAAATAAACTCAACGGCCCCGAGATAGAATCCGCCGATGACTAGCCAGGTGATGACGTGAAAAACGTAACCGTGCTGGTGAAGATGTCGCTGGTGCTCAATGTAATCCGCTGCCGACATCGAGTTGAGTCGGCTCAAGACCGATGCGTCATAGCCGTGCGCAAGCCACGCGATGCCGAGAGTCAAAACAATGAGTGCTGCAACTTTGGGCAATGGACTTGGTCTTGTTGCGTTTTCCATCAATTGTCTTGGGTGCGCGAGTAACGGCTAACTAGAACAAGCTCAGCTACAGGAGGAGCCTTAGCTGCATTTTAACTCTCCCCGCCGCCGCTCGCGCGGTTCACTTGCCGGACATCTGCATCGCATATTGCATCGGTGCGGGACGAATCCTGAAGAATACCCACAGGCCAATGGGGTTATCGCCATAAAGCGCGTCGAGGCTCGAAGGCTTGAAGTTGTAGGTCACGGATGCGCCAAAGGCGACTGAATACGGCTTGTTCGGCGTGAGTTCGTGGGTGGCTCCCAAGGTCAGTTCGGTAACTCCAAACTTCTTGCGCTCGGGCTCGATGGCGAGTTCTTCACCCGTCTTCTGGACGTATTCGATACGGCCGAAAATGGAGTTGCGGTTGGCGATGTCCAGGTTGGTTTCCAGCAGCACGGCATCGGAGTTAATGCCCGCCTCGTTGTTCATGCCCCAGGCGAGAGTCGTGGCCCAGTTGCCACCGTCGCGCAAAGGCAAGTTGTAAATTGCACTCGCCGTGGCGCGCCGCACACTGTCCTGCGGATGAAGTTCCTCCGGACTTTTTAGATAGCCATAGGAACCTTGGAAGCTCCAATGGTCGGTGGGATTGTAAGTCAGGCGGCCTGCGTAGGAATCAAGATGGATCGTGTCGATGTTCCAGCGATCTTCATCCGGTTCGCGTCCGTTGAAGATGGAACCTTCGAGGCGGAACTTCTCGTAGCTCACACCGAGTGTCGCGACGCCGAAGGAGATGTGGGTCGAGTCCAGCCAATGATGTGTGATCGGCGCCGCGGGATTGTCCGCCGCGGATGCACGGTGCATGAACGCAGGCGGCCCAAGCGCCGGCTCGCCCGATGGAGCCAGATACAAGGAAACGGCCGCCTGATCACTGAGCGGATAGCTATAGCTAGCGCCCAGCTCCATGAAAAGATCGTGCGGGTGCTGCCGGTCCACCAAAGTCCCGCCATGGAAAGCCTCGCCGCTTTGGAAAAGCAACGGGTAACCGTGCGCCGTCGTCGTGGCAGGCTCCAGGCTAAACATCGATCGCAGCATCAGTTCGCCTTTGCCGAGGGGATGAGTCCCCATCAGCATGAACCAGTTGATCGAGTTAAATTGATCGTCTCCGCGCCTGCTCCATTGCTTGTCATAGGAGAGAAAGGCGTTGAAGTGACTCATCACCATCCACCCGTCCAGCATCGAATGGTAAGCACGCATCGGAGTGGAATCCGGCTGCCACGAAGTCCCCGATGCCTCGCGAGACATGGGAATGCCGCCGGGCGATTGCATGTCCATGCCCGCCATATCATGGTGCTCCTCCGCGGTCGCCAAGCTGGCCGCGAGCAGGAAGACTGAGACTATGTTTGAAATTCTGCGCATGGCGTTGTGCCGTGACCGCAGAAGCGACGCTATTGGCTCATGCCGCGACGAGCAAGAGCATATTAATAATAGGTGCGCGCGAGCCGTTTCGGGGACTAATGTTACTGCAGGGCGGCGACTTCTAGGACGAGCGCGGCGTCTGAGATGTCGCCGTTCAATGGAAACGGCCATGCGAATGGTCGGATGATTAGATGTGTCTCTCGGACACGGATGCCTGCACATGTTGCATGAGCTGGGTGCGAAAATAGAGAAATCGGCCCGCGAAGAACCAGCTGGTCGGGATGAAACATGCAAGGAGCAATAAGAGCAGGCCTCCAGCGAGGATGCTTGCTCTTAAACCGAGAGGGCCAAGCTGGAGGGCTGACAGGAAAACGAGGATGCCAAAACAGGCGAAGGAGACGACAGCCATGACTCCAAAGGCAAGGCTAAGCGCAAATGCTTGGGATGAGCGTGCCTTTAAAACTTTCCCTTGATCACTGAAGTAACTGGAAGCAAGTCGGTCAGAGGGAGTGTCCATGGCGGCGTAATGGAGAAGATCAGCTACAGGTCAGCCCTTGAGCTGCGTCGCATGGTTGGGATCATGGCGATAGGATCGCATACACGGTAAAGAAAGCGCCCAATAAGAGGGGAAGAATGATCGCGATCATCGGACCGTTGCGCAAGAAGGAGAAGCTGGGTTTGGAAGGATCGTAACGGACGATCAATGAAGGCGCGGTTGCAAGACGCTCGATGGATCTCTTCGCCGACTCGGGAGAGCTATGACCGAGTGAGCAAATACTGTAGACGCGACTGGAAGAAAAGTCCGAGCCATGCACGGAGTAGGAATAGGAAAGCTCTTCGGAATAGGAATGCTGACTTGTTTCAAGCGAAATGCCAGTGCTGGTGATGCGTCCATCGGTCTGCGGGAATCGCGTGAATCTTAGGAATCTATAGAGCGAGGTGAGTCCCCACACCAAGCACATCGGGGCGATGATAAGAAAGCCCACGCGCGTGAGTCGGCTCATTGGAGTAAACTCCATGCCAGCTCCCAGAAGAAGCGAGACTGTCGTCGCGAGGGATAGCATCAAAGTAAGGGGTAGTCGCGCCGAGTAGTAGATCAGAGGCTGGCTAAGTCAAGCGTGAAGCCCGAACCAGCCGCGTCGCGTGGTGTGCGATTGGTTCAGAATGGATTTGGAACGTCTTCAAGGTCTTTAATGCGCCGTTTCGTAGCCGCGAACGGTGAATAGCGCCACCCCGAACATCATCCCGAGCGGGAGAAGTCGCACCAGAAGCGCAGAGTGCGAAAGCGCATGGCGGCAAGCCCCTGCCAATGCAAGAGACTAATCTCCAGGCAAAAAATAGTCGCCAATAGTGAGGTAACAATGAGCGACATGCTCCAAGGTGCTTTGTAGCGCTTCATTTCGCGGAGCGAACTTATAGAGCAGCCTAGCAAGAACAAGACGAGCTACCCGCGGAGCCTGTCAGCGTCGCACTACAAGCCGGAAGCTCGGCGTCGCGGTTGCTACTCTTTGTCCCACGCGACCTTGCCGGTATCGAGGTCATACACGCCGGAAACGACCCGGACTTCTTTGCCGGCCGCGCCATAGCTGGCCTCCTTGCGGATCTTCGCAGCGACCAGCCGGGCGTTCTCGTCAATCGTCAGATCCAGTATATTGCCCTGCTTGCCCTTCGTGGCTCTGACGGCAGGCTGGATGTCGCGAACCAAATAGCGCACATGGCCGGGAGCCGAACTACTGTCCAAGGCGGCCGTCACGGCACCGCACCGCTCGTGTCCGAGGACTACGATGAGGCGCGAGCCCAGATGATCGACCGCATATTCGATGCTCCCCAGGCCGTAGTCATCCACCAGGTTGCCAGCCGTGCGGACCACGAAAAGATCGCCGATGTTCTGGTCAAAGACGATCTCAGGTGCCGTGCGGGAGTCGGAGCAGGCGACGACGACGGCGAAAGGATGTTGACCTTGCGCGGTTTCCGCCCGTTTGGCGGCATTCGGTTTGCCTTCGGAGATCTTGCTGCTGGCAAAGCGGGCATTGCCCTTCTTGAGTTTCGCGAGTGCGGCTTCGGCACTGACGGAGGGAGTGGAATGGTCGGAAGCGAAGCCAGCCCCAGCGAGGCTGAGGAAGCTAATGAACGTGATGAGCGTGAGTTTCGAGGCGGTTTTCATAATGCAGTCATTGGTTTTGGTTGCGGTCGTTGGAAAACTGGAGTGACGTGAGGAGCAGTTCGCTGCAGCGCATGGTTATGAAAAGACAACCAACGCTACCAACAAGATGAGTGCGGCTGTCGTTGCAATCCACTGGAGCGTCCGTTTCACTGCGACTCGGCGAATGCGCCTAACATCCTATTGCGCCGACTGGTATCAGCCTATCGCACAAAGTCTCTGTCGGCATGAGCTGGAGAGTGTCAGCGGGGATTATTTTGTCAATGAGAATAGGTTGATGGTGAAAAGTGAAGGCTACACGCGCAGCCTCTTCACTGCATCGCACGGTTAGGGCGACATAGGCTGTTAATTATTGAGGCGGATTATAATCCGAGTCCCCCGGCATCAAATCTTCATTAACGCACACGCTCTCACTCAACTTCCCTCCGTGATCATAATGCAGTTCGATTACCCAGCAGAAGACATTCTCGGGCCAGGTGCCTTGGGGTAAAAGTTTAGCGGGGTCCGCCCCGAGCGCATTGAGGAGCTCGGGGATCTTCCCGTGATGCCAGCTGATGAGGATTTGTTTTCCATCGCGCCCGGCCTTGATCTCGCGAGCGAGACTCTCGAAGTCATTGTTTTTAAATCTGAGATCGATGGGGAGGCCGATGGCTTTGCTCAATGGTTCAATCGTCTGGCGCGCGCGCGTGTTGTTATCGTGGTCGGCGCTGGCGAAGAGGTGATTGATCTGCACCGGCTGCGCAAAGGCGGTGCAGTGTCGGAAATAATGCGCATAGGCCTTTGCCCGCGCCTCACCGGCGGGCGTGAGGCCGCCACCGGGCGGCTCTTGCTTTTCCGCGTGCCGCACGATCAAAACCGTAGCGTCACGTAACCCTTTCGTCGTCGTCGGTGGCTTTGCCAGCGGCTTCTTCGAGAGACCTACGGAAGACGCCAGCATTAAGAGCGTGCAGGAGAGAAGGATTCTTTTCATACGTGGTGGCTTCTGTGAAACGGAATATCGCCTTACATCCTCACGGCGCGTTCATGGCTCCAAAACATTGAATCTTTGCGTTGGACAACATCTAATATGTAAAGGCGTTCTTCATTCTTTGGCCCATTCGAGAGACTGTCGATTACGACGATCTCCGCGCCGAAGTCAAACTCGATGATTGTTCTCTTCTTGTAGGTTCGCGTCGCGTATTGAACGAAGCGCACTCCTCGACACGCACCTCTTCGCGAAAGATCGCTGAGAACTCTGAGCAGCGTTGAATACAAGACAATTGTTGGCTGACGTGTGAACCGAGCACCGCTGACAAGAACCATTTTGTTCTCTGCTCGTCGAATGACGACAGCTTTCTTTGGGTGTCTCTGTGATCGGAATGTCAACGCGTTCGGGGCAACTTCGCAATTCACGGAGCGACCAAACTGATCTAGAGCTTCCTTATCTGGAGCGACCTTGAGTAAGCTGCGAAAGAGCGACTCGATAAAGCAGATCGTCGCATAATCATTCTTCTGAATGATCTGCGGATAACCGTCTTGCGGGTAAGGGCTATATTTAGTCCGGGTTACTGGGTCAGCTTCGGCTGCAGCGCGCGAAATAAATAGGCACGCGCATGTGGCAGCGATGAGGAGATTCATGGGGGAAGGTGCGTCTTTAGCGCCTGACGAAAATTAGAGGAGCTACAGGCCGAGCCCCGCTAGCCGCAACGCATGGTTAGGCGGCGACCTCATAGGAAAATTTAGGAGTGTCGCCGCGCTTGGTTGCGTGCTCGACAGTGATTCCGGCGATCTTCCCTTCGCGGTGCAAGTCCAGCAGCATGTTCTCATCCACGGTCGCGCGTTTCGGCGACTTCAACGGCCTTGAATTCGATGTAAAGGGTATCGGTATCTTGAAAGTCTTGAATCTTCATGGCGTGAATGAACGATCAAAGAATGGGTTATGCACAGTCTCCCCGTCTGCAAGAAGTATAACGCGCAAGTATCTGCCGTCTATCTCGGAAATAGCTGCCCAACGGCGAATGCGGCCATCCTGCCGAATCGTCTCGCGAACGGGATGGTCCCACCGCGCGCTGAATCGACTCCATGTCGATCATAGCTCGACCCGGGCGTAGGCGCATTTAAGATGATGTTCACGGTATCGGGATAGTCTGTCTGCACTTCGGATAGTTCGGACAACCATAGAACTTGCCACGGCTGCTGCTGCGAATGACCAGCGTGATACCACACTTGGGACAAAGTGGTGCAGAAGTAGCATCCTGCGGAACTGGTGTTGATGGCGGCAGAGCACCTTCGGAAAAGAAAGTTGGCAGCCGGGATGTGATCTCCGAAACATTGTAAACCCGCTGCGTCGGAAAGCGTAAAAGTGTCAGCCCGGAAGCTTCAAAGACCTTTTGGACAAGGGCATCGCGTGTCTGGCGATCCTCGCGAGCATGGCTGGAATCATCGAGTTCGATACCTACACGGGGACGCATTGAGCGACTGTCGCACAACAAGAAATCAACGTGCTTGCGGGAAATGCGGTTCTTTGCGGCTTGATTTTGGTCGGGGCGAGAAACATAGAAGATGTCACTGAGGTTGACCTTGGGACAGACGGTGAACCTATCGCCTGCGGCCGAAAGGAGAATGTGGTAAAACGAAATCTCGGCGGCGGAAAGAAAATCGTCGCGGAGACGAAACGGGAAGGAGTGAGGAGCAGAAGCGGAAGGACCAATGCCAAACAGGCGAAGAACCAGACCGACACAGCCTGACTTATCACTAGATGCTTTGCTCATGGCGAAAGTGCCCCATAGGTTGTCGTTTGGTTAGTCCTCACAGATAAGCCGAGGTGCTGGTATCGCTGTCGGCCATGTTGCCGGCAATTAGCTCCGGATGTGCCCGCAACGTGCCGATTTTCACTGAAAACGGGCGGCAGGGCAAGCCTGTATCGATAAGAAATGTGCGAGGTGATCCTCGTCCCAAGGGCGAAACGAACCGAGGTCAAAGCGGTGACCGCTTTAAATAAAGCGACGATCGGCTGGGTTTAGGCGGTGAGCCCTCATATTAACCAGCGAGTGGCTGGATTCATCGCGTCGCCGCCTGTATTCGAGTCGTCACCGCTCAAGAAAAAAAGTTGCTGCCGTAATGCTCCCATAATATTGCGGCTCCTAAGTTTGCTTCCATCAAGTGCTGTAAGCACAAACAATAAAACAAACAAAACAATCCATAGACTGACAAAATGAAAAAACATACTACCGTCAAATGCGCCATTGCCCTCCTGAGCGTTTCCGTTTTCAGCACATCGCTGATCGCCAAAGCTGAGGATAAGGAAGAATCAACAACGATGGAATCCATTCCAGCGGCTGCAGCCAGTGCGATCAAGAAACAGGCGGCGGGCGCGAAGATCACCGGTGTCTCGAAGGAAGACGAGGATGGCAAAACCGTTTATGAAGCGAAGATCAAGGCGAACGGCAGCGTGCGCGAAGTCAGTGTGGACAGCAACGGGAAAGTCGCCAGCGTTGAAGAGGTGATCCAGCTCTCCGGCGCGCCGGAAGCGGTCCGCACAGCGATCGAAGCGGATAGCAAGGGCGGCAAAGTCGAGAAAATCGAGAAGGTTAACGAGGGTGGCAAAACCACCTTCGAGGCGCTTATCTCCGCCAAAGGCAAGCGCGAGGAAGTTGTTTTCTCGCCCGAGGGCAAAGTAGTCACGCGTGAAGACAAGAAACACGATAAGGACAAGGACTAAAACAACTGCACGCGGACGCAAAAGGCAGGCATTTGCGAAATGTCTAACGGGGCCGCCGGCAAACTCCTTGCCGGCGGCCTCGGTTGCGCAATAGACGTTCTAATCTATGAATACCGAAAAACTCAGCAAAGTCCCGGAAGTCACACTCATCTTCTGGATCATCAAAATCCTGGCGACGACTCTCGGCGAGACGGGCGGTGATACTGTCTCGATGTCGATGAATCTCGGCTATCTGGTCGGCACTGCCATCTTTGCCGTCATCTTTCTGATCGCGGTGGCCATCCAGATTCTCGCGAAAAAGTTTCATCCGCTGATTTACTGGACGACGATTGTCGCGACGACGACGGTGGGGACGACTTTGGCCGACTTTGCGGATCGTTCGCTCGGCATTGGCTACGCGGGCGGCTCGGCGATCTTGCTTTGCCTGCTCGGGGCGTCGCTTTTCATTTGGAAGCGAACGATGGGTTCGGTCGCGGTCGATACGGTCAGCTCGCCGAAGGCGGAGATGTTTTACTGGGTGACGATCATGTTTTCGCAGACCTTGGGAACGGCGCTCGGCGATTGGACGGCAGACACGGCGGGAGTCGGCTACGGGGGAGGGATCGTAGTCTTCGGGAGTTTGCTCGCGGTGATCGCCGCGGCCTATCTTTGGACGAAGATTTCGCACACTGTCTTGTTCTGGGCGGCGTTCATTCTTACGCGTCCGCTCGGCGCGGTGGTCGGCGATTTTCTGGATAAGCCAGTCGCACACGGTGGGCTGGCACTGAGCCGCTACTCTGCGTCGGCCGCGCTTGTTGTGCTGATGCTTGTCTTCATCTTTTGCTTTCCGCATCGGCCGGCGAGGCGGACGCATTGAAGCCCGCGATGAAAATCGGGCTCTAAGTCTACATCGACGGTGCGTTTACTTTTCGTCGAAGATTCGGAGCGGCTCCAGCGCTACGTGGGTGCGGCTTTGAAAAAGGCCGGCTACGCGGTCGATGCGTGCACTGATGGCGAAGAAGGGCTTTGGCTCGCGCAGACGCACGATTACGACGCGATCATTCTCGATCTCATGCTGCCGAAGCTCGATGGCTTGACGCTGTTGGAGCGGCTGCGTGAGAGCGGAAAGCAAACACACGTCCTCCTGCTTACTGCGCGTGACAGCGTCGAAGATCGCGTGCGCGGCTTGTTGAGCGGCGCGGATGATTATCTCGTGAAGCCGTTCGATCTTTCCGAGCTGCTCGCCCGTGTTTACGCGCTGTGCCGCCGCGGCTACGGGGCAAAGCAGGCGCGGCTTGTTTTTGGAGATTTGGTGATCGACGCCGCAGCCAAGAGCATCCGACTCGCTGGCGAACCTGTCGAGCTGCCGCCGCGCGAATACGCGCTCCTGGAGTATCTTGCGCTGCGTCGCGGTCAGGTCGTCTCGCGCAGCGAGATCGAAGCGCACATCTACGATGATGTCGCCGGTGCGATGAGCAATGTCGTTGATTCCGCAGTCTGCTCTTTGCGGAAAAGAATCACGCCGCCCGGAGCAAAGCCGCTCATTCAGACCCGGCGCGGCCTGGGATATGTGCTCGACGCCAAATGAAAATGCCCATGCACTCCGCTTCATCGGGCAAACTCTCAAAGCCCTGGCTCACGGCGATCATTCTTTGGAGCATCACAGTGTTGGTCATATCCATTCGCATATGCCTCGCTCCTCAGCGAAACACCGTTTTCACCACGTTCGAAACGGGAGGCGTGCACTGGCTCCATGGCACTGATCTCTACGATAACTTTCGCGGCTTTGTTTACAGTCCTCTCGCTGCTGCATTCTTTGCTCCCTTTACCCTGCTTCCAGACGCGGCAGCAAACATCCTATGGAGATTGCTCAACGTGGGGATCTATCTCGGGGCGGTCGCGTGGTGGCTAAAGGTGGGACTACAAGAGACGATTTCTCGCAAGAGCTACCCGTGGATTTTTCTACTCCTATTACCTCTGTCCATTGGCAATCTTAACAATGGACAAGTCAATCCGCTGATCGCGGGATTGCTGATGATCGCGATTCTAGCCGCGCGCGAAGAACGCTGGAACCTTGCCGCACTCTGCATCGCCGTAACTACTTATTTCAAGATTTACCCACTGGCCCTCGGACTGGTGCTTGTGGTTCTTTTTCCTAGACGATTCACCTGGCGACTCCTGGTTGCGCTTTTGCTCATGGGCGCGCTTACCTTTGTCCTCCAGCGACCCCATTACGTGCTGGAGCAATATCGGCTTTGGTTTGCTACGCGCTCTGGTGATGACCGGAAGCTGTATAAGATGAGCATCGCCCCGCGTGATCTATGGATGCTTCTGCGGCTGTGTCACATCACAATCAGTGAACGACTCTATATGATGGTCCAAGTCCTCAGTGGAGCCGCGATTGCACTCGCCTGTCTTATCAGCCGAAAGAAAGGCTGGTCGCTGGATCGTAATCTTGCGCTGCTCCTCGCTCTGGTCACGGCATGGATGCTTCTGTGCGGCCCCGCAACGGAATCAGCGACCTATATTCTTCTCGCCCCCGCGATCGTATTCGCCGTTGCGGAGGCTTTTTCGCAACCGAGTTCTCTGTTGATGCGCGGTTGGATTGTTGCCAGCTATGCGATCCTGGTTTTCGGTTTGCAGCTCAATAGCTTTTTCCATCTTAGGAAAAGCGTTTACACAATGTCTATTCAGCCGCTGGGAGCTCTGCTCTTCGCGGCCTATATCGCTGCAGGAATGATTTCCTCCTGGACGCGACCATCAGCAGCGGCACGTTAATCTTCGCGGAGCAAGGCCAGTAACCTATTTTAGAATGCACAACTGGCTTCCAAGGTGAACGCACGCGATGAAGTCGATCCGCAAGCAACTCACTCTCTCGCTGCTCATCGGCTTCGGATTGCTGTTGGCATCAGGCACCGCTGCCCTTTATCTCAGCACCCGGCAGATTCTCCTTCGCGATTTTGACGCGCTGCTTTTGACGAAAGCGCGCGGGCTGGCATCGCTCACGGAAATTCATGATGGGAAAGTGACCTTTGATTTCGAGGAAGAGTTGCTGCCGGAATTTGCCGGCAAGCAACGCGAGGCGTTCTTCGAAATGTGGCTTCCCGATGGTCGAGTTTTGGCTCGGTCACGATCACTGAATGGAAGGGATTTGTCGCCACCGCCTGCTAACACTGGCATTACTACGCCCCTTTTCTGGAATCTGGATCTGCAACAAGGGGAGCCGGGACGTGCTGTAACCTTGACTTTCTTTCCGCCAGAAGATGACGAACATGCGGCTGGAAAGGATTTGTCACGGCTGGTGACGGTTACTGTTGCGCTGGACCGCGGCTATCTCGATGCCCACCTTCACGTCTTCGCCATTGGCGCCGCCATTGCCAGTATCTTGATGATGTCGGGAGGTGCGTTCCTGGCGGCTTTTTCCGTCCGCCGTGCGCTCTCGTCACTCTCGGAACTTGGGCAGCGAGTCGCGGCAGTGGATGCCATGACGCTCGCCTCGCGCTTTGACTGCGAGCATCTCCCCTACGAGCTAAGTCCGATCTGCAAACGGCTGAATGATCTCCTGGCACGACTCGATGCAGCGTTTGCGCGTGAGCGGCGTTTTAGTGAGGATGTTGCGCATGAATTGCGCACGCCGGTGGCAGAACTGCGGGCGCTGGCCCAGTTGTCCTTGACCTCCAAAAATGAGGACGAACCAGACATTGCCGTGTTTCGCGATGCCTTGGCGATTGCCGAGCACATGGAGGAGATTACCAACGGCTTGCTCGCGATCGCCCGCTGCGAGAGCGGCCGACAGATCATCGATCGTGAGCCCGTCTTCCTGCTGCCGCTGCTGCACGATCTCTGGCGTCCGCATGCCACGCGCGCCGATGAGCGCTCATTAAAAGTCACGGTGAGCATTCTTCCAGGACTTTGCGCGCTCAGTGATCGCGCTCTGCTCCGCACCGTCATCTCGAATCTATTCGCCAACGCAGCCGCTTACGCGCCGATAGGTTCGACCGTCGGCATCACAGCCACCCGTGAAGGTGCGTTTGCGCGACTCACCGTCAGCAATCCACCCGGCGAGCTCACGCAGTCTGATCTTCCACGGCTTTTCGAGCGTTTCTGGCGCAAAGATCCTGCGCGCACCGGCTCCGGTCATGCCGGTCTTGGACTGTCGATCGCACAAGCTGCGGCGCGCCTATTGGGCGAGGAACTTCATGCGGAGATTAGCGATACGGAGCTTTTCACCATTCGCCTGACACTCCCTCTTGCCGAGGCCGCCGAAGGCGAGGGGACTTCCGGCCATTCGGTGACCGGCTGATATCAAGTGGTGACCGGCTTTGTTCAAGCGACGACCGCCTCGGTTAAAGGAGTGACCGCCTTTGTTCACGCGGTGACCGGCTTGGTTAAAGGAGCGACCGCTTGGTATAAAGCGATGACCGCCTTGGTTAAAGGCGCGACCGCTTGATATAAAGCGGTGACCGGCTTGGTCAAAGGAGCGACCGCTTGATATAAAGCGGTGACCGCTTTGGTTAAGGGAGCGACCGCTTGATATAAAGCGACGACCGCCTTGGTCAAAGGAGCGACCGCTTGATATAAAGCGATGACCGCTTTGGTCAAAGGAGCGACCGCTTGATATAAAGCGACGACCGGCTTGGATTAAGCGGTCGCCGCCTTGGTTCAAGCCGCCACGCCCCCGGCAGACCGGCTCGCGGTCGCCCCGACGCCGATCCTTCCGTTCTTGCCGACCCTCAGCTGCGCTGAGCAAGGCTTTGCAGCGCGTCAGTCAAGCTCTCATAGGTCCGAGTGTGGACATCCGGGTGGTGATGAAACCGCGCAATGAGGGCGAACCCAATATCTTTGCTGGGATCGGGAATGACTCGCACCACCGTTTTCACCTCCTTTTCCTGGCATAGGCTCATGATTTCCCCGAGGTCGCCGGCGCAGGACGGGTCCATCGATTCCAAGGCACTCAGGTCCGTAATGAGCACAAAGCCCGGCTGAAGTGTGTCCATGACGCCTCGGACATTCTCCAGACACTCGCGCATGTCCGCCGCCAGCACACACTGGCTGTAGCTCATGGTCAGCATTTGCCCCGATTTGTCCGCTTCGACGAGAATCATTGCGGCGAGTATCGCATCGATCCCACATTCCGGCACGAAAATCGTTTTTAATCTTTGGCGGGCAAAAGAGGTGTATCCTTTTCCATGAGCAATCACCTGCGAGACTTTGCGAAGAAGCGTTTCGAGGCTCGGACTTTGAGGCGCTGCCGGAGCGGGAACGTCGGGTCATTCAATACTTCAGCGACCGGCTGCACATCAGCCGCAATACCAATCGCGAGTTCGAGCAGAATCTTACCTTCGGACAAAGACTGGCCGACAAGGTGGCAGCGTTTGGCGGCTCGTGGACCTTCATCATTCTCTTCGGCGTGATCCTGGTTTCATGGATTCTGCTCAATAGCTTTCTCCTCGCCCATCGTGGCGCTTCTTTTGATCCGTATCCTTTTATTTTGCTGAATCTCTTCCTTTCCATGCTCGCGGCTATTCAAGCGCCGATCATCCTGATGTCGCAGAATCGGCAGGCGGTGAAGGATCGCTTTGACGCTGCTCACGATTACGAGGTGAACTTGAAGGCCGAACTCGAGATCCTGAGCCTGCATGAAAAGATCGACGAGCTGCGCGAGAAGAACTGGAGGGGAGTTGATCGAGATGCAGCAGCAGCAAATAGAACTTTTGACGCAGCTTGCGAAGGGGCGTGCCTGAGGGACGCAGCGAAAGAATCCCTCGCCGTTCGGTGGCGCGGTCGATTACCCTGAGCCATGCCTAAAAGCCCAAATAAACCTGAGACTCAAACCCCGGCAAAAAATGCGAATCCCAAAGGGAACAAGCTGACGACGAAGAATGCGAAAGCATCGGCGCATAAAGCACCGGAGAGGCGGAATGAGAATAAAGTGAGGGGGCGATAGATAGGACAGGCGCTCGCGCCACGTTTGACGGATTGACACCGGGCAAGGTCTATCTCATTTCAGTCAATGCGGTCGGCTCTGCCGGCACGAGTGACTGGAGTGATTACGGTAGCTTGATGGTGATCTAAGCGATCGCCTCCATGAACAAGGCGGCGCGCCCGATGAGGGTGCGCCGCTTTTGTTTTTGGCGGCATTTTAATTCCAGCTATCGCAAGTCTTTGCTAGCGGGATGAACCATCCGGTGGCTTAATGGAAGGAACGTGAAAGAAAACACAAACATGACCGCTCCTAACTCATTGAAGATCCTCGCGGCTGGATGGACGCTGCTGGCCTGCTTTGCCACAGCATCTGCCATCGCGGCTGCACCATTGATCCCTGGAAAGCCGATCCCTGTGGCGAACTCGCACGGCGGGTTCGATTTCATCGAAGTGGATCAAGGCTCCTCTCGCTTGCTCGGGCCGCATACGAGGAATGGGACGTTTGACCTTTTTCAACTACCGATCGGCAAGCTGCTAAAGCAGGTGCAGGTGGGCAAGACGCAGTCAGTGGCAGTGGATGCGAAGGCGGGCAAATACTACCTCGCCGGCAGCGAGAAGCCGCGGCTCGTTACGCTTGACATGAAGAGTCTCGATGTCAACGGCGAAACTACTCTTCCCGGCCCTGCTGACATCATGGCTTTCGATCCGAGGAATCATGCAGCCTATGTGTGTCATGATGATGGGACTGAAGTCTGGGTGGTGGATGTAGTGTCGCAGAAGATCATTGCGACCATCACGATTCCTGAAGGTCCGGAAGGGATTGTTTATGATCCGACGAGTGATCGCCTGTTTGTAAATGTCAAAGCAACTAGCGAAGTGGTGGTGATCGATCCTACTGCAAACAAGGTCGTGGCAAACTGGTCCACCGCGCCCGCGGATAAGCCGCATGGATTGGCCATTGACCCACAGATGCACCGGCTCTTCGCTGCGGGAGCTAATGGTCAACTCGTTGAAATCGACTGCGTAACCGGAAAGGTGGTTGGCTCTGCAAAGATTGCTCTTAAGGTCGATCAAGTCGCCTATGATCCTGAACTCAAGCAGATCTATGCTGCGAGCGGGACCGGTGTGGTATCAGTAGTGCTCGCAAAGGAGTCAGGGCTCGAAGCTCTCGGCGATGTTCCTACGCACGCTGGCGCGCATTCCGTCGCCGTGGATTTCAAGACGCACACAGTCTGGACTGCTTATGGCGACGACAGCGCGAGCTACATTCTTTCTTTGAAGACTCCCAAGGAGTAGAGCTCGCCGATGCGTCGGGTGCTCTTTCTCCTCATCATTGGGAGCTTCGGCATGCTCGGAAGCTCTGCCGCCGAAAGTGGACTCACTTTTGGTGCGTATTATACGAAGATGAGCAAAGGGGAGAGCTGGGAGACTTTCTCGCGCACTGGAAAATATGCTGATGTCGTGGTGCAGCTTCCATCGGGGAAGTTGATTTTTTGGCGGGGGACGAGCTACCTGCCTTATTGGAAGACGGAGCAAGGCGAGTGGAGTCTGCCGGAGATCATCCCTCGCAGCGGCGATGGTGTGGAGCCGATGCCGGATCGGGAGAATGTCTACTCCCACGTTGCGATCATTCAAAATACCAGCTCGGCGGTGGTAGTGCACTGGAGGTATCTCGCGAGCTTCGCACCCGGCAATCCGAACCAGAACGTGGCGCTCGATCATTTCGTCGATGAGCTGTTCACCATCACACCCGATGGGAAGGTCGATCGCGTGATCAAGCAATGCACCGACAAGATCGACGATTGGAAGGATCCGCTGAACCAGACTACGGAAACTTTGCAGCTAAAGAAAGAAGGCGTCGCAGAGGTTTCCCGGATTGCGCCAAAGCATTCACCGATCGTGGAAAAGGTGGAAGCTGGTCTGCAAAGCAAGAAGCCGATAGTCCAGCCCATCGTTTGGCTAAAGTTCGACGAAGGTGCTGGTTCGAATGCGACGGAAAGTGTGACTGGAACTTTGTTGCCAATCACTGGCCCTAAAGTGCTCTGGAAGCAAGGAGTCTCCGGCACCGCCTTGGAGTTTGATGGCTATCGCAGCTCAGTCGTCATGCCATTGGCAAGGGCGCCTGCTGTTAGCGGCGGAAGTATCACGCTGGAAGGATGGGTCGCGCTGGGCGCCTACCCGTGGAATTGGGCGCCGATCATACAGCAGGGAGATAACCAAGGCTACTTCCTGGGCGTGGACAGCGATGGTTATCCCGGCTTTATGGTGAAAGTAGATGGCGTATGGCAGCAACTTTTCGTGCCGAACGCGCAACCTTACAAGGATACGAATCACATGGAGTGCTTCCATTGGTATCACGTAGCCGGTAGCTATAACAAATCCGATGGGATGATGCGGCTCTTTCTCGATGGCCGGGAAGTGGCGGCGAAGCGCGTGGGAACAGGAGGCGTCGAGACAAGCAAAGACGACATCCGAATCGGAAAGGCGGGCATCCTTACCAAACCGACCGGTGGGACTCACGACACCAAGCCGAGCGACTTCGGATTGGATGCGCTGCTCGATGAAGTCAAAGTTTACAACGTAGCTTTCGATGGCAAGCAGGCATCGCAGTCTTACCAGGAGTTCAACCCCGGGCAGAAGGTCATCACGTCGCCGGACATGCAGAAGCGCCACTTCCCGATCGTCGAAGCGAAAGACTTCGGCGGCCTTTATACTCAACTTCCTTACTATGAGACTTGGGACAACCTATGGAGCGTAGGTCCTTATTCGGACATCGTAGTTGGGTTCGATGAGTCGCCGATCAAAGTCGTGTTCTGGCGCGGCATGAGCTATATCCCGATGCTCGTCAATGAGAGCCAGCAATGGTTTACGAACGAGTTCAATGAGGTCGGTTTCAACAAGGATGCTCCCGGAGATTGCGAACCAATGTCGGATAAGGCCTGCTTCGACTCCCATGTCAGGCTCGTCGAAAACACCCCGACGCGGGTCGTAGTTCACTGGCGCTACCGTCTCGCGAATCCGGACCATTATTGGGGCTACTATGACAGCAACACGGGCTGGGGCGACATTGCGGATTGGTATCTAACCATCTATCCCGACGGAGTCGTCTGCAAGTCCATGCACTGCTATTCCTCCCGGCTTGAGCGATGGCATGAATGGGATGAACAGATCGTAGTCTTCAGTGAAGGACAACACCCGGAAAGCGTGATCAAGAAAACTCCGGTAATGACTCTGGTCGATACCAACGGGAACTCCGTGGACTATGATTGGAACCCGAATCCTCCGCAGCCAAAGTATCCCGGCTCCATCATCCAGATGATCCATCTGACTGGACGATACTCTCCTTTTAGCGTGCAGAAGTTTGACAAAGGCGACATCTACCGCGGCGAACGGACATGGTATTCCGTATTTCCTTCCTGGAACCATTGGCCGACTTCGCAGATCGATTCTTCCGGTCGCAACGCTTCCTTCCCCGATCGCGCGTCCCACTCTTCCATTTCCCATCTCTACTGGCCTTACCGCTCGCAAGAAAAAGGAAGCGCCCCCTTTCAAGAAAAAGTTTTACTCGAAGGTATGTCAGACCAACCCGCTGCTTCACTGGTGCCGCTGGCAAAATCATGGCTGAACCCGCCGGACGTTACCAAGCTAGTCGGTGCTACTACCGAGCCCTACGACCAATCGCAAAGGGCCTATCCGTTTCAATATGCTGGAGCGCCTTTCGCCTTTACCATCAAAGCAACTCCAGATCGTCCCATTCAGAATCTTTGCTTCGAGATCAAACATTGGGCGAGCCGGACAACGCACGTTTCGCTGCAGGTCAATGGCGCTTCACAAAGCGAAGGTCCAAACTTCCGGCAAGGAGTCAACATCGACCCCGACGGAACCTTGACGTTGTTGGTATGGGTTGGCCTCTCCGTTCAATCGCCACAAACTTTCCGACTAGCCGCCGCGCCCACGCAGTAATTTACAAGAGCTGGAAGGGATCGATGTCCACGGTGACGATGACTTCCTCGGGGAAGGTGAGTTTGTCCAGCACGTCGCGGACGGCGCGGGAAAGTTTCAGGATTGCCCGGGTGCGCAGCATGATTTGGAAGCGAAAGTTGCCGTGCGATTTCGCTAGCGGCGCTGGCACTGGCGCGCTCATTTCTGTGCCGGCCGGCACGGCATCTTGCAGGCGTCGCGCGAGTGTTTCGGCGGAAAATTGAGCGCGCGTTTCATGGGGCGACCGGATGTGGATGAGAGCCATGTGCGTGAACGGCGGGAATTTTCCCTGATCGCGAAACTCAATCTCCTGCTGCCAGAATCCCTCGAAATCGTGATGCCGCGCAAACTGGATCGCCGGATGAAATGGCGTAAAACTTTGGACGAAGACTTCGCCCTCAGTTTCGCCGCGGCCGGCGCGCCCGGCGACCTGCGTGAGTAACTGAAACGTCCGCTCGCCCGCGCGAAAATCGGGCAGGTGCAGCGAGAGATCGGCGTTGATGATGCCGACCAGCGTGACGTTCGGAAAATGGAGGCCTTTCGCGATCATCTGCGTGCCGATGAGGATGTCGATTTTGCCGGCGCGAAAGGCGTTCAGCGTCTCGCGAAACGCATCCTTGCGCGACATCGTATCGGCATCCATGCGGCGAATCTGCGCGCCGGGGAAAAACTTTGCGACGGCCTCCTCGACCCGTTCGGTGCCCGTGCCGGAATATTTGATGCGCGGGTCGCCGCACTCCGGGCATTTCGCCGGCGCGACTGCCGTGTGACCGCAGATGTGACAGATCATCCGATTGGCCGCGCGATGAAAAGTCAGCGCGAGCGAGCAGTTTGGGCATTCGCACACGTAGCCGCACTCGACGCAGATGAGCGACGTGGAAAAACCACGCCGATTCAAAAACAGAATTGACTGCTCGCGCTTTTCCAATCGCTCGCGAATGGCCGCGCACAGCCGATCGGAAAGGATCGTCGCCGACTTTTGCTTCGTCGATTCGAGCCGCAAATCGATGATGCGAATGAGCGGCATTTTCTGGACATCGACGCGCTGGCGGAGATGGAGCAGCGTGTATTTTCCGCTCTGCGCGTTGTGATAACTCTCAATTGATGGCGTCGCGCTGCCGAGCAAAATGGCGCAATTTTCCAGGTTCGCGCGGAGCACCGCGACATCGCGCGCCTGATAACGCGGCGTTTCCTCTTGTTTATAGGATGTTTCATGCTCCTCATCGACCACGATCAGTCCGAGATTTTCCACCGGCGCGAAAATTGCGCTGCGCGCGCCGATGACGATCCGCGCGCGGCCGTCGTTGATTTTATGCCATTCATCGTGGCGCTCGCCGTGCGAAAGATGGCTGTGCAATACGGCGATTTCTTTTTGTGTGGAGGCGAAGCGCGACTTGAAACGCTCCACGGTTTGCGGCGTGAGCGAAATTTCCGGCACGAGAACGATCGCGGTTTTGCCGAGGTCGAGCACGAGCTGGATTGCCTGCAAATAAATTTCCGTTTTCCCGCTGCCCGTGACGCCGTGGAGCAGAATCGGCCGATGCCTTTCCGGCGCGAGAATTGCCTCGCGAACCTGCCCGAAAGCGGCGGCTTGTTCGGCGTTGAATTCCAATTGCGGCGCGTGGAGAAAAGTTTCGTCCTGGTGCGGATCGCGCTCGATTTTTTCGTCCTCGATCACGACGAATCCGCGTTTTGAAAGTTGCTCGATTGCCTGTCGCGCGGCGGGCAGTTTCGCAAGAGCGACGGGTTGGCCAGCGGCTTTCAATTCGAGCAAAACTTCGGCCTGTTTCGGCGCGCGCTTTTCGAGCTGAGCAATTTCTTCGTCGCTGATTTTACGCGCGAGCCGCGCAAATTTTCGTCGCAAATGCTCGACCTCACCCTTGCGCACGACCTGCGGCAAAATGCTCCGCAGCGCGCCCTCGATCGAGCAGCAGTAATAATCGGCGATCCAGTGCCCGAGCTTGATGAGCAAAGGATTGACGAGCGGTTTGCTGCCGATGATTTCCGAAATTTCGCGCACACCGGCGGCGTCTGTTTCGTCGCGCAGATCGACCACGGTCGCGAGCACGAGGCGCGTCCGCACGGGCACGCGCACGCGCGAACCGACGGCGATTTTTTCCACCATCGGCGCTGGAATTTCGTAGTCGAATGCGTGGCTGCCGCTTTGATCGACAATGACACGCGCATACTTCGGCATGCGCGAAACAATCCGTCCCGCGCTAGGATTTTGATAGCAGTTTTTCGCGAGCGCGCTTTTAGTGACGGCCACAATGTTCGGGTGCCTGCGCAATTTTGTTTTGCTCGCGATCCTCGCCGCTGCGATCGCCGCTGGATGGGTGCTTTCGCGCTCGGCCGATCCGCTTTATGTGGCGGAGGAATGGGCGAATTATCCGCGCTTCAGCCGCTACGACAAATTGATCACCGAGATCAGCCGCAGACGCGGGCTCGACCCGATGCTCGTGAAGGCGATCATCTGGCGGGAGAGCAAATTTCAGCCCGACAAAGTTGGCAAAAACGGCGAGCGCGGCCTAATGCAAATCACCGAGCCTGCGGCGAGCGATTGGGCGAAGCAGAACAAAATCGAGACCTTCGTGCCGACCGATCTTTTTTCGCCGAGGACGAACATCGAAGCCGGCACGTGGTATTTCAAAAAAGCGCTTCAGCGCTACGCACAAAAGGACGAGCCGATGACATTCGCGCTCGCCGAATACAACGCCGGCCGCCGCACGGTCGACAAATGGGTTGGGGACAGCAACATGGGCGCGCAGGCCACGGCCGAAGATCTCCGCGACAGCATTTCGTTTCCGGGAACGAAGAGTTACGTCGAAGCGATCTTAAAACGCTACCGCTTCTATAAACAGCGCGGACGGCTTTAGCGCTGCCGAGACTACAAAACTTTTTTGCCCGCGAAAATCGCCAGTGCGAAAAGCACGAGGCAGATCACGAGAAAAATGCCGAACAGCACTTTCGCGATGGCTGCAGCTGCGCCGGCGACTCCGGTGAAGCCGAGCAATGCCGCGATCACCGCGATCACGAGGAATGTAAAGGCCCAAGATAACATCTGTTTTCTCACCTCCTTTCGCCTGAAATATCGAAGCGCGGAGATGAAATGGGCGCAGCGTTTTTCGCCGCGAAATGTTTTAGAACTTTTTCTGCGAAGGCGCTGAGCCGCTCGCGGAGACGACGTTTGAAGCCGTGAGCGCTGTGCTTGGAACATTCGGCGCGAAGCCGCCGGCAAAATCGATCACGCACATGGAACCGAAGCGCGCGTGCCCCCCGCAGGCGATGCCGGCGAGCGTAAAGTCGGGGCTGAAAATATTTTTGCGATGGCCGCGCAAAGGCACGCCTTCATCGACGATGAGCGCAGCGACGATTTTCTTCGCATCGCTAAATCCGTAAGAAATGTTTTCGCCAGCTTTGCCGCTCCATTTGCCGAATTTCGCCATGCGATCCCAAGGCAGGCTGCGATCGCTGCCGGTGTGGCCGAGCGCGCCGCGCGAACCTTGATCCGATACGTGCGATTGCGCGCCGAGCATCAAGCCGTCAGAAAAATCGAGCGGCGGCAGCGGCTTTGCATGAGTGAGAAAATCGACCGCTTCCTTCACGCAGCGAAGCGTCTCCGGACTGCGCGAGCCGTCCATGCGCTCGGTGAGCAGCAGCGCATATTGGTGCGGGCAGGTGCGCGCGAGATTGATTTCCTCGAGCACTTCAATCGAGGTTTCGTTTGCGCGGCTGATCTGGACAAAAGCGAACGCGCAGAGCAGGGGAAGAAGGATTTTCATCCCTTCCATGGAGCAGGGAAAATGCCAGCGACCGCCCTACAATTTAAACTTCGGGCATTGCGACAAAAATCGGCGTGGATTTTCAAACAGCAGCGCGTCGATCGTTTCCGGCGAATGGCCGCGGCGGCGCATTTCGACGGCGGTTTTCGGCACGGCGAGAGGATCGCTGTGGCCCCAGTCGCACGCGGAGTTGAGCCAGATATTTTCGCGGCCAAACGTTTCCACGATGTCGATCGCGCGCGCCGGCGTGCACTTTGATTCCGGATAAAGTGTCACGCCGGCCCAAAAGCCGGCGTTCAACACGACGTCAACAGTATGTTCCTCGACATGGTCGATGATGACGCGGCCAGGCGTCACGTCCGAATGATTTTTTAGAAGATCGACGATCAGCCGCGTGCCCTTGAGCTTGTCCTCCAGATGCGGCGTGTGGACGAGGATCAAGTGCCCGTGCCGGACGGCGAGATCGATGTGTTTTTCCAATACGGCCAGCTCGTTGCGCGTGTTTTTATTGAGTCCAATTTCGCCAATGCCGAGGACGTTTGGCTTTTGCAAAAACTCGGGAATCAGCGCGAGCACTTCATCGGCGAGCCTGACGTTTTCGGCTTCCTTCGGGTTGATGCAGAGCCAGGTGAAATGCGGCAGGCCGAACTTTGACGCGCGTCGCGGTTCGTGCTCGGTGAGCTGCGCAAAATAATCGTAAAAGCCGTCCGCGCTGCTCCGGTCGAAGCCAGCCCAGAATGCCGGCTCGCACACTGCCGCGCATCCCGCGGTGACCATCGCAAGATAATCATCGGTCGTCCGGCTGACCATGTGCGCGTGTGGCTCGATGTAACGCATTTGCTAAACAGCCGAAGCTGCATCGAAAGCGCCGCGCGCGCCTTTCTCGCCAGCGTTCTCAAGCGGCTCGCGCGTCGGATCGCTGAAGGCCAGCAGCACGCGCCGCGCGCGATCGCCGCCCTTTTTTGCCAACTCGGCAATCGTCTTTTCAAAAGCCGCTTCTCGAAAATCACTCGCGCCATCTGCTCGTTCGAGCCGGTCAAGAAAAGCCGCGAGATCGATCAGCCGAGCGCGAGCGTCGATGAAGTAAAGGTCGAGAAGTTGCTGCCGCGTCATGCAGAGAAATTACACGGCGCGCGCGGCGCGGCAACCATTCCAGCTGCGGGTTAACCGTCGCCAGCTTGTGGAAATCCCCATTGCTCTGCGGGAATTTCGCGCTAAGCTCGCGCCTGTGCGCAACCCCCGCGTCTCACGGGAGTTTAAATAACCCATGAGCGATTTCCAACCGATCACTTGGCGCGAGGATCCCTCGCATTTCCGGAAAGTTTCGCGGCGCGATTTTCTCTACGTTGGTCTCGTCGGCGGACTCGGGCTGACGCTTGGGGATTTTTTTAAATCGCGCGCCGCTGAAGCGGTGACCGAGGCAAAAGCAAAGGCGCTCATCCACATTTTCTTGCCGGGAGGAATTTCGGCGCACGAGTCGTTCGACCCGAAACCGCTCGCGCCAGTGGAAGTGCGTGGTCCTTTTGGATCAATCCCGACAAAGCTCGACGGCGTCCGTTTCAATGAGCTGATGAAAGAGACCGCGCAGGTCGCGGACAAACTCACGATCGTCCGCTCGATGACGCACGGCGAAGCGGCGCACGAACGCGGGACGCACAATATGTTTACCGGCTATCGACCAAGCCCGGCGATCCAGTATCCGAGCTTTGGCAGCGTGGTTTCGCACGAGCTGGGCGTGCAGAACGATCTGCCGCCGTATGTCTGCGTGCCGTCGCAGCCGAATCCCTACGCGGGCAGCGGCTACCTGAGCAATGCCTACGGGCCGTTCAGTCTCGGCGGCGACCCCGGCAACATGCAATTCAAGGTGCGCGACCTGACTCTGCCGCCGGAT
Source organism: uncultured Verrucomicrobiae bacterium (assembly GCA_963836755.1). GTDB lineage: Bacteria > Verrucomicrobiota > Verrucomicrobiia > Chthoniobacterales > Chthoniobacteraceae > JAJPJG01. The sequence goes on from CAWIKF010000002.1 coordinate 1,793,598, forward strand.
GTGGATCACGAGCGATTCGCGCAGCGCCAGAGCATCCTCGCCTCGGTCGACGCGCATTTTCGTGCGCTGGAAAAATCGGATGCGCTCGACGCGATGGATAGTTTTTACCAGCGCGCTTACGGCTTGGTCAGTTCGCCGAAAGCGCGCGAGGCATTCAATTTAAAAAGCGAGCCGGAAGCGCTCAAAGACGAATATGGCCGCACCGATGCCGGCATGCGGATGCTGATGTCGCGCCGTCTGGTGGAAGGAGGCGTCCGTTTTGTCTCGATGGTGTTCGGCGGCTGGGATCATCACACAAATGTCAAAGCCGGCATCGAACGCGACCTGCCGCGGTTTGACAAAGCTTACGCGGCGTTGATCCGCGATCTCGATCGTCGCGGGATGCTCGACTCGACGCTGGTCATGGTGACGACGGAATTTGGCCGCACGGCAAAAGTCAATAAAGACGCCGGGCGCGATCATTGGCCGCGCGTTTTTTCCATCGCACTCGCAGGCGGCGGGATCAAGCGTGGTCAGGTTTATGGCTCATCCGACGCGACCGGCGCGGAGCCGGATGAAAATCCGCTCTCGGTGCCGGATTTCGCGATGACGATCTACAAACAGCTCGGCATCGACGGCAAAAAGAAGTTGATGTCGCCCGGCAATCGGCCGATCGACATCGTGCGCGACGGACAAGTGGTGACTGATTTGCTGGCGTAAAAATGTTGCGGCGCGCCCTCGCGATTTGGTTCGTTTGCGCGGCGGCTCTTCAGGCGGCGTCACCGCAGCTCGATTTCGTCGATCCTCCCGGCGGCCAGCGCGGCGCGGAACTCGAGATGACAATCACCGGCCAGCATCTGGACGATGCGAAAGGTCTGCTGTTTTATTCCCCAGGCATCGAGGTCGAATCGCTGACGCCGAGCGGCGGCGGCAAACTTTTCGCGAAATTAAAAATCGGCGCCGATTGCTCGCTGGGCGAGCACGCGTGGCGCGTCTGGACAGCGACTGGCGTTTCGGATTTGACCACACTTTCCGTCGGCCCGTTTCCAAATGTCGCGGAGCTGGAGCCGAACAATGATCCGCAGCACGCGCAAAAAATTGCGCTGAATACAACCGTTAACGGCGTGATCAAAGAGGAGGACATCGATTGGTTTTCTGTCGAAGCCAAAAAAGGTCAGCGCCTCACCGCGGAAGTCGAAGGCATGCGGCTCGGCAAGGCGATGTTCGATCCGTGGCTTTCGATTTCCAGCGCGGATGGGAAAGTGCTCGCCGCCAATGACGACAACGCACTTTTTTTGCAGGACCCGCTCGTCTCGCTGATCGCGCCGGCTGACGGAACATACTTCATCGCCATCCGCGAAAGCTCGTGGGGCGGCAGCGAGAAGAGCCAGTATCGCTTGCACGTTGGAACTTTTCCGCAGCCGCTCGCGGTCTATCCGCCGGGCGGTCAAACAGGCGAGAAGCTTGCCATCACGCTGCTTGGCGATCCGGCCGGGCCGATCCCAAAAACCGTGACGCTGCCCGCACAAACGGATGAAAGTTTTGCGATCTTTGCCGAGCAGGACGGTGCGATTGCTCCGGCTGCGAACAAGATTCGCGTCTCATCTTTTCCGAACGTGCTCGAAATGGAGCCGAACAACAGTGTCCAACAAGCGACAACGACTGACAAACCGTTGCCGCTGGCCTTCAACGGCGCGATTGGTGAAAAAGGCGACGCAGATTTTTTCCAGTTCAATGCGAAGAAAGATCAGGAGCTCGATGTAAGCGTTTACGCGCGCCGACTCCGTTCGCCGCTCGATTCCGTGCTCACGCTTTACGATGCGAAGAGCCATCAAATTGCGAGCAATGACGACTCGGCGGGGCCCGACAGCTATCTGCATTTCAAAGTTCCGCGCGACGGCGCATATTATTTGTCGGTGCGCGATCAACTTTCACGCGGCGGCCCCATTTTCACCTATCGCGTCGAGGTCACGCCGGCCGTGCCGGATGTGGCGCTGACGATTCCCGAAATGCGCAAGGATACGCAAGAGCGGCAGACGATCGTCGTGCCGCGCGGCAATCGCTACGGCGCAATTTTTCGCGTGAAGCGCAGTGATGTCGGCGGAACGCTTAAAGTTTCACCGCGCGATTTGCCGCCGGGCATCACCGCGCAATCCGATGCGCTGGAGCGTGGCGACACGCTGCCGGTGGTTTTCGAGGCGACGCCCGACGCGCAGGTCGCGGGAAAATTGTGCGACGTGGAAGCTGCGCCGGAGGATGAAAAAAATCCGACCTCCGGCCATTTTCAGCCAGCATGTCGAGCTGGTGCGCGGGCAGAACAACACAGCTTATTACGCAATTGATGTGGAAAAAGTGCCGGTGGTCGTCGCTGATGCGGCTCCTTTTAAAATCGAAATCGTGCCGCCGAAAGTGCCGATCGTGCAAAGCGGCACGATGAATTTGCACATCGTCGCGACGCGTGTGGAGGGATTCAAAGGCGCGATCAATTGCTCGATGTTATGGACGCCGCCGGGCCTCGGCGCGCAAGTCAACGTGACGATTCCCGCGGACAAAAACGAAGTGACGATGCCGCTCAGCGCGAACGACAACGCGCCGGTGCGCACCTGGAAAACAGCGATCGCCGCATCGGCCGATGCGGGTCACGGCACGGTCTGGGTTTCCTCGCAGCTCATCGGCCTCGAAGTCGCAAAGCCTTTCGTGACTGGCGAAATCGTTCGCACCGAAGCAAAGCAAGGCGAGTCCGCGACGATCGTATGTCGGCTCGCGCAAAAAAAAGCTTTTGATGGAAAGGCGAAGCTGCAGCTGCTCGGCCTGCCGAATAAAGCGACGGCGCCGGATGTGGAAATCACGTCCGCGGATCAGGAGGCAAAGTTTGACGTGAAGACCGATCCCGGCAGCCCGGCGGGTCAGCATCGCACTTTGTTTTGTCAGCTCACGATCATGCAGAACGGCGAACGGATTGTGCAAAATTTCGCGCAAGGCGGTGTCTTGCGCATCGACAAACCGGCGGTAAAGAAAGTTGCCGTCGCGCCATGAAAGCAAAGTTTCTCGCGCTCACTTTTACAGCCGCGATCGGCGCGAACGTGGCTGTTCCAAAGCCACGCGGACGCGCCCGTTGTCGTCGAGGCGATCCGGCTCGAGCAGCCGATCAGTTTTAAAAACGACGTGATGCCGATCATCACGAAAGCCGGCTGCAACACCGGCGGTTGCCACGGCGCAGCGCACGGCCAGGATGGATTTCATCTTTCGCTTTTCGGCTACGATCCTGACGGCGATTACGAGCGGATCACGCGCGAGATGGGTGCGCGTCGCGTGAATCTCGCTCTGCCCGAAGAGAGTCTACTTTTGCAAAAATCGACCGGCAACGTCGCGCACACCGGTGGCAAGCGGATTGACAAAAACAGCAACTTTTACAAAGCGATCCTGAAATGGATTGACGCCGGCGCACCGCGCGATTTGGCAGACGTCGCGCACCCGGTTGCGGTCGATATTTTGCCGCGGCAAATTTTGCTCGAAGGCGAGAACGTGACGCAACAACTCCAGGTCACGGCGCGCTATTCCGACGGCACGATGCGCGACGTCACGCCGCTCGCGGTCTTCATCACGAACAACGAATCGTCGGCAAAAATTTCGCCGGCCGGTCTCGTCACGTCTGGCGAGCGCGGCGAAGCGTTCGTCACCGCGCGCTTCGCGACGACCACCGTCGGCGTCCCCGTGATCGTGGTGCCGAAAAATCTGGCGTTCACTTTTCCGCCGGTGCCGGAGTGCAATTACATCGACACGCTGATCGACGATAAATTAAAAAAACTCCGAATCGCGCCGTCCGATGTTTGTGACGATGAGGAATTTTTGCGTCGAGTGACACTCGACGTGACCGGGCTGCTGCCGACGCCCGCCGAGCACGACCAATTCCTCGCGGATGCCGATGAACACAAGCGCGAGAAGCTCGTGGACGAATTGCTCAAGCGGCCAGAGTTCGTCGATCTATGGGTGATGAAATGGGCGGAGCTGCTGCAAATTCGCTCCGGCAACGACGTCAGCACGAAATCGGCGCTCGTCTATTTCGACTGGCTGCGCGACCAGCTCAGCCGCAATGTGCCGATCAATCAGCTAGTTAAACAACTGGTTGCAAGTGACGGCGGCACGTTTGAAAATCCCGCCGCTGGCTTTTACCAATTTGAAACCGATCCGCTGAAACTCGCGGAGGATACGGCGCAGGCTTTCCTCGGCGTGCAGATGAAATGCGCGCAGTGCCACAACCATCCGTTCGACCAGTGGACCATGAATGACTACCGCGGCTTCGTCGCATTTTTCACGCAAGTCGCGCGGAAAAAAGGCGAGGATCCGCGCGAGACGATCGTGTTTAACCGCGGCGAAGGCGAATCGAAAAATCCAATCACGAATGCGGTTATCGCGCCAAAGTTTCTCGGCGGAGCCGCACCGGACGTGAAGGGAAAAGATCGGCGCGAAGCGCTCGCGGATTGGCTGTCCTCGTCGGACAACCCGTATTTCGCGCGGCATTTTGCGAACATCATTTGGGCTCAATTTTTCGGCCGTGGAATCATCGAGCCGGTTGACGACGTTCGCGTGAGCAACCCACCGTCGAACCCGGAATTGCTCGACGCGCTCGCGCAGCATCTCGTCGATTACCATTACGATTTCCAGCGGCTCGTGCGCGACATTTGCAACTCGCGCACCTACCAGCTTTCCAGCATCACGAACGCGACGAATGAAAGCGACGTGCGCAATTTTTCGCACAGCGCCGTGCGTCGGCTGCGCGCGGAAGTGATGCTCGATTGCATCAGCGAAGTGACCGGCACGAAAAATAAATTCCGCGGCCTGCCGCTCGGCGCTCACGCGGTGCAGATCGCGGACGGGCAGACGTCGAATTATTTTTTAAAGACGTTTGGCCGCGCGACCCGAGAGACGCCATGCGCGTGCGAGGTGTCGATGGAGCCAAACCTTTCGCAGGCGCTGCAGTTGCTGAACGGCGAAATCGTGCAGAACAAAATCAACAGCGGCGGCGCGGTGCAGCGCGAGATTGCGGAGAAAAAATCCGCCAGTGAAATCGTCAGCGACCTTTATCTGCGCTGCTTTTCGCGCAAGCCGACGGAGGAGGAATTGAAAAGCTTCGAGCCGCTGCTCGCCAAAAACGATGCGATGCAAAAGACGCTCAACGATGTCTTTTGGGCGTTGCTGAACTCGAAGGAGTTCATGTTCAACCATTGAGCGCGATGCGTAAACAAGTCGCTGGCGCTTGTTTGGGCGCACTTTTTTTCTCACATGCTCAAGCAGCGCAGCAGATTTCCTATAACGAAACGATCCGGCCGATCTTTTTAAACAGTTGTTTGAACTGCCACAATCCCGACAAAAAAAAGGCGGGGCTCGATCTTTCAACTTATGACGCGGCGATGGACGGGAGCGACACGGGCAAAGTGATCGAGCCGGGCGACACATCGAAAAGTCTCCTCTGGCGGTTGGTCACGCACGCGGAGGAGCCGACGATGCCGGCGAAAAGCGACAAGCTGGCCGACTCGCAACTCGATTTGATCCGCAAATGGATCGAAGCCGGCGCGCCTGAAAATTCCGGCAGCGTCGTCGCGAGCGCGTCGGCGCATCCGGGTCTCGCTGGGGCCGAGGTGGAATCGCGCCCGAGTGGGCCGCCGCCGATGCCGCACGATCTGCTGCTCGAGCCGATTGTGCATGCGGCGCGCGCGGGTGCGATCGCGGCGCTGGCGGCGAGTCCGTGGGCACCATTGGTCGCGGTCGGTGGGCAAAAACAGGTGCTTCTCTATAACACCGACACGCTGGAGCTCGCCGCGATCCTGCCGTTTCCCGAAGGTTTTCCCGACGTCCTGAAATTTACACGTGACGGCCGGCTCGTGCTCGCGGGCGGCGGCGTCGGCGCGAAGCTCGGGCGCGTGGTCGTGTGGGATGTGACGACTGGCGAGCGTGTGGCGGCGGTCGGCGAGGAATTCGATCAGGTGCTTGCTGCGGACATGAGCCCGGATCACACGCGGATAGCGCTCGGTGGGCCGAATCGGCTCGTGAAAATTTACTCCACGCGCGACGGCTCGCTGTTGCAAAAAATGAAAAAGCACACCGACTGGGTGACGGCGCTCGCGTTCACGCCGGACGGGAAATTTCTAGTCACTGGTGACCGCGCGGGCGGCCTGGTCATTTGGGATTCCGAAGGACGCGAAATGCAATCGATCAGCGCACATCAAGCGGAGATCACCAGCGTCGTCTGCGTTGGAAAGACGGTCGCAACGGCAAGCGAAGATGGAAAAGTAAAATTTTGGGACATCAACGAAGGCAAGGAAATCAAAAGCTGGCAGGCGCATCCGGGCGGTGTGACGGCGCTTGCCGCGGTGTCGGGCGGAGGTTTTGTCACCTGCGGGCGCGACCGCGTGGCGCGGCTTTGGGACTCGAATGGAAATCGGCTGCGCGAGTTTGAGCGGTTTCAAGATGTGGCGATGAAAGCCGCTGCCGCCAGCGGGAAAATCATCGCGGGCGATTGGACCGGCGCGCTGCGGGTCTGGACGCCGAATGGCCAGCGGATCGGCGACCTTGATGCGAATCCGCCGACTCTCGCCGAACACGTGAATGCTGCTGCGAAGCGGCTTGCGGAGCTTCAGCTTCAGATTGAAAACCTCGCTGCGCAGCGGAAAAAAATGGAGGATGAAGCGAGGAAAGCCGATGCTGATGTTCGCTCGGTGAACATCGCAGTGAATGCGAAAGAGGAGCAGGTGAAAACAGGCGTTGCTCAAATTGCGTCGTTAAAAAAAGATGTGGCTGCTCGTTCTGCCGCTCTTCGGCAGGCGCAAAACGATTTTGCGCAACTCGATAAATCCCGCGCATCTCTGGAGGAAACGTTGACGCGCGCGAATGCGGCTCGCGATTCCGCCATTCGTGCTCAAGCAGACTCGCAAAAAGAGCTGGAGAAAAAAGGCCAGGTTGTGACTGAGACGGCCGATGCAGAGCGCGCTGCTCAAGCTGCGGCCGATGTCTCGCCGGACGATCCGATCCTGACGGAGAAGGCTTCTCTGGCAAAAGCTTTTGCCGAAAAATCGGGGGAGGAGTTGGCCGCGGTGCGTAAGCTGACTTTAGCTCACGCGGCAGCTGTTCAACGTCTTAGCGGTGCTGCAGAGAAAGCAAGTTCGGCGGTAGTTGAAAAGCGCAAGTTAGTTGCAGATGCGAAAAAATCGATCGACGAAAAAAAGATTTCGAGCGACGAGGCGCAGTCCCGCTTGGCGCAGGAAATCGTCGGCGCCGAAAAGGTTCGCGAGGAGCTAGCGGAGTTGAAAAAATCGATGCCAGAAAAAACCGAAAAGAACAGGGTTGGAGAAGTTGCGCTTGCCGTTGCGCGGCAAAAAGAAGAGACGGCGCAGAGACAACTTTCCGCCGCCGTCGCGGAGTTAAAACATTGGAGAGCAGCGCAGGCGAATATCGCCCTTCACCGCGCGCAGGAAGAGCTCGATCGGCTTTTGGCGCAGCAAAAGCAGGATGTTCCCGTAGCACTTGCTGTCGCTGACGAAGCGGCGAAAAATCTAAACGCCGTGAATGCGAAAATAAAACAGCTTGAGGAAAACTACGCAGCTCTCAAGCAGCAGGAAGACGCCGCGCGCACGCTGACGTTGGCCTCAAAGAAATAAAGGCCGCCAAACGCGATGGCTGCCGGAGTTAATCCTTTTGCGGATTGAATTCTTCGTGCCCTTTGCGTTTGTCGATTTGGATTTCATCGAGCACTGCCTTCACTTCGTCGGTTTTCCCGTCGCGGATCGCTCCTTCGAGCTTGTCAAAATTGCCGAGCAGCTCGTCGATCTTCTTTTTATACCCTGCAACGAATTCATCGCGTTTATCCGGAGCAATTTCCTTCATGTGCTCCGGCTCGAAAGTTTTCGCCTTTTCCGCATCTTGTTCCATGTCCTTGACAAGTTTGATTGCGGCTTCTTTTTGAGCCGGGTCGTTGATCACGCGGCGGAGCTCGCGAAAGCTTTTAGCCATTTGTGACATCTGCTCGCCGAGCGGAGTCTTTGGTTTATCGCGCTCGGCGAAGACGTGGGCAATTGCGACGAGGAAGACGAGGAGCGAGATAGAATACCGTGGCAGTTTCATTCGAGAAGCTGCTACCGATGCCAGAAAAGAACTCGAGGTCAAGCGGCTTTGTGAGGCCAATGCCAAACGCTTTGTGCGAAGAGGAAGCGCGGATGGGGGGGGATTCGAACCCACTCGGCATTGCTATCGAAAGCGGCACTTTGGGCGCGCATGAGCCGTTTCACTCTGGCGAACATCAATTTGGGCCCGCTTGCGGCTTCCGATGAGGCGCGGTCATCGTCCCGCGCGTTGCTACGGTTTGTTACACCGCTTTTCGGAAAGCGACGATCTTCTCGGCCGTGCGCGGCGGGTAGATCGCGAACCATGCTCGCGCTTGGCTGGCAGGGCGCGGATTGCGATAGTGCTGGTGGACCATTGCGGGGCTGTTGCCCATTTCGTCCGCGAGCTGCTGGATGTTTTTGATGATGCTCGCGCGATAGCTTCCGTAGCTGTGTCGGAGCGCGTTGTTCTTCCACCTAAACTGGGTCAAAAGGTCAGGCTGCGCATCCGGAGAGATTGCGTTCATCTCAAGCTGAATCGGCCGCTCGGTCCTGAGCCGCGGCGCTTCCTGCAGAGCTTTGTTGATAGCGCGCTCGAGGTGCCCGTTTTTTCCGAACTCGCGATCTGAACGTTCCGCCTTCGCGATTGGTCCGCGTGCATTTTCTTCACGCCACGGCCGCAGCCATTCAAACGCGTTGTCGTGAATCGGCACGATGCGCTTGCGGCCGGTTTTCGCCGTTTCTGCGCGCACGTAAATCTCGCGCTCCTGCCAATCGAAATCTTCCCACCGAAGCGGGTCTTTGCTGCGGCCCGCGTCTTTCGCGCGGCAAAGCTCGCCGGTGCGGATGCCGGCGAAGCATGCGAGCACGACGAACGGTTTCCAGTCCTCGCTGATGTGCTCGAGGATCAGGCGCATTTCGCCGATCGTGAAATAGCTGATTTCGCTGAGGCCTCGATCGATGGTGGGAACGCGACGCGCAGCGCTGATTTCATCGGGCAAATATCCGCGGAGTCTGGCGAACTGGAAAAGGTGACGAATCTCGGCGAGCACATTGTCGCGGCGCCGCGGTCCGCAGGCCAGCGCCTCGAGATGCCGCTCGATCTGCGCGGTGGAAATCTCGCGAATGTCTTTTGTAAAACATTCTGCAAATCTTGTTAACGTTCGCTCGAGGCCGCGGCGATAGCGTCCATTGAGATCTTGCGGCGCTTTGCTGTTCAGGAGCTCCTGAACAATTTCCGGAACTAGATGTTGCTCTCGCGCGAGCGATCGCACGCCGGCGTCCACGATCTCAAGAAAGCTGTGCCGCGTGCCGTGGATCTTGGCGCGGGCCTGCGCCCATTCCGAAGTGGCCGCGTGGACGGAAAGGCCAAAAGGTGCAGTGTCGCGCTTCGCTTGTGCGTAGCTCGCGCGGTCTGCCGCCACGAAGGATTCCGCTTCAGCTCCTCCATTGTGCAGTTCGCGCGCGCGCCGCTCCGCTTCTTCGCGCGCTTCGGTGGGATCGGTAAAGGGACGCAACCAACGGCTTCCATCCGGACGCCTGTCCACGAGCATAATGCGACCGTCGCCGAGTTTATAACGCGGAATGGTAACAGAACCAACCTTGACGGGTGGCAACGCCTTTTGCTTTCGACGCGCCATCTACTGAGCCCGATTTTTGAGGTATTCGAGCGCCTTGTCTTTGCTCGCGGTGAATTTGCGATAGCGCCTCTCTCCGTCATCCACGGTCCCGACGAGATAAACCTGAAGGCAAAGAACCTGGTCGCTCAATAAATTGTCAGTAGGCAAATCCTGAATGATTGCCCAAATCCGAGAGGCCTTGACCGAGTCCATGCGGAAGCCGTCTGGAAACCAATTCACGCGGTTCGTTTCGGGATCGAGGCTGGCATCTGCGAACATCCATTTCGTTTTCGTCACGAAATCGAGCCCAACGTTTTTATTCTCGATCAGCGGTTCGCCGAGCGTTACCAGTCCTTCGATTTCGTTTTTCCTGATGAGGCTCGTTTCAGCCTCCACGCCGAAGCTTATCTTTTCCAGTTCCTTGTCGAATCTGGCTCGCTCCGCGGCTTCGTTTTGCGCCTGTAGACTGTGCTGATATTGCTGCTGGCGTTGCAGCGCGATCCGTTGCCTCAGCGCTTCAATCTGCGGCGTGGTGCTCTGCCCGAAGACCGTCGATCCGAAGAGCAAACAGAGTGTGAAACAAGGGAAGTGCTTTTTGATTTTGTTTAACATCGTTTTCAATGCTTTTTTGAGCGCGGTTTTCCTTTTTCGCCTTGTAACTCGGCGCGGCTTTTTGTGACCCGCGATAGTCGATTTTTTTTCTGAGCCGCGGCGGGTTGGTCCAGGGGAGAGGAAGTTGAGGATGAAGGTGGGGCGGAGGTTCGGACAAATTGCGCAGGGACACTTTGGACGGGGATGTTTTCGTGCGGCCATATTTCCTTTCGCGGGATCCCAAGCAGCGACGCGAATTCGTCAATGAAACCAATGACGTGCTCATTGCTCTTGGCTTCCACGACGAGAGCCTCGATCTGGTTGCGGAACTTTTTCGGCAGTGTGTTGATTTGAGAAAAAGAGATCGCGCCGGGATCAGACACGGACTTAACCGCGAGCTTCCCGCGCCATTCCTTCGGCGTTTCGTCAGTAAGATGAGCGATGATGATGCGTCGAGCGTCAGATTCCTCTAATCCAGGGATGATCCGGGAAAGTGAAGCGGAGTCCGGTCTCGTTCTCTCCACCAGATAACTCGATAGAGTGGAGAGGGGCATATCCACTCGATCCGCGAACATCTTCTGCGTGACTCCGCTCGTCTTTTTCATCCGCTCCAACACGTCGTTAAAGGCAACTGTGAAATGACTCATGCGGGCTTTGTAAAGCATTTACACAAATTGCGCAATTATTTCGTTGACATAAATATTCGTATTGCGTAAATACGCGAATGATGGAAACGAAAACGACAATTGAAGCCGAGATTGCATTGAAAAAGACATTTCTGCGGGCCGCGCTTGCGATTTCCGGCAGCGCGAATTCTTCGCCGGAAGCGACGAAGGTTGCGGGCAATGAGGCCGCTCGCCTCAAAAGCGAAATCGCTGCACTCGAACAGGAGCAACTGGCGGCGGCGGCGGCCTAGCGATTTAAAAGATCGTTCGCCAGACGATGAACCTTCAAATCGAGCAAAGCGAAGTTTTCGCACGCGAACTGGCGCGCTCGCTCGTCGCGGAGATGACGACCGCGCAGCGGGTCGAACTTTGCCGCGAGCTGATGGATGAAGGGATCCGCCGCGAGCTGGTGCGCGAACTCTCACTCATCAGCGCCGAGGAAGGCGGTGTGATGGTGCGTTGGACGGAAGCGGGATTTCGCCGCGTTGCCACGCGCGAGAATTGTCCGGCGATCAAACTCGGCCACAAGCAGCCCGAGCTTTTTCAACTGCGGGACGTCGCGTCGATGTTCGAACGACTGAAGCTGTGGCCGAAAGGGAAACCCGTGGAGCTGAAAGAGGTCGCATGAAATTCTCGATCATCCTTCGCGACGACACGAAACCCGACGGCAGACAATCAAAGGAAATCGCGCGTGCTTGCGACCTTGATAATGCCGTCATCGTGGCGTGGGCGATCTACGGGAAGAACCGCAAAAACCACGGAAATCCGAATGAACGCTTTGTTTAACAACCAAAAACGGGAAGAGCCAACCCGCACAAAAACCGGCCGCTAAAATAAAATGCAAACGTCGCCAGACGCCCTTCAAAACGCCACCGGCCCAGCGCCGCAAAAAAGGGGAACACGCAAACAGCGTTACGTTCCAAATTCAAATCGTCCCGTTCGGCTTCGCGTGAAGCTTTCGCGCCGGATGGAAGTCGTCATCGAGGCTTATTGGGATCAATGGTTTGCCGACCTTTATCCTTGGCCGTCGCCAACTGTGTCGAACGCAGTGAGGACGCGGCTCATCGCTTACAAGCTCGACGATGATCGCGCTCGCATTGCTCGGCGGCGCAAATGCGAGTCTTACTTCAACCTGCTTTCAATTGGTGTGGGTGATTTATTTTCCGCGCTCAAATTGAGCGATAAACTCAGGGCCGCGGAGAATCGCGCAAGGAAATATTTCTACGATCTAAACCCGACACAGCACATCCGTCACGGTCTCTGCTTCGCGTGGTGGGATAAATACTACCGTCCGAACGGCTCATGGAGGAAAGCATGAAAAAGTTCCTCGGCATTTCTTTTCACCGCGTTGTCGCTCGTTTCGTTTTTCTGCGCTGTTGGTTTTTGGAAGAAAGGTTCCAGCGATTGGAGTTATTACATTTTGGTCGCGGCCTGATGTCATCGTGGGACTTTGGCTCGCATGGACCGCGTGGGATTTTTTTCTGCGCATCGACCTGGATAAGCTGCGCGAGGAAGCGGACGCAAAGAAAGGTCGCCAGCCATGACGATCTACGAATGCCCAGCGTGTGAGAAAGGGTTTTCCGGCCACATTCTGCGCGTTCATCTATGCAGTGGGCTGGACGACGCGAAACTGACTGCGCCGCAATATCTCGCGGCGCTGGAGATCGAGCATGTGAAGCGGCAGATGCTCAAGCTCGCGAACAAGCGCTCGGCCGCCGCTCGGTTGGGCGAGCTGCGCGAGGAGCTGAAGGAGCTGTTGACGCATTTTCCGAAAGTTGAGGAGGCAAAGCGATGAGCGCGAAAAAGCCGCCTGTTAAACAATCGGTGGAATCTCTCATCGCGGAGATTCGAGCCAGCTTGGAAGTTATCAAAAGCAATCTGGCGTGGCTCATCAAGGCAGACCAGCGCTTCGTAATCGGTCAGCGCGTCGTGTTCAGTAACAAGGCTCGGCAGCAATTTATCGCCCGCGGGAAGCGAGCCAAATTGAAGGGAACTGTAAGAGGAGTCGATTTATTCTCGATCGAGGTCCAGCTCGATGGCGTGAAGCGGAAGCGTAGCTATCACCACAGCTTTTTCAACCCGGTCTCAGGGCCGAAACTTTTTTGAAAATGAGCGACGACCTGCGCCTTTCAAAATCGCTTTCGCTGCCGATCGATGCGGTCACGCAGAAATTCGCGATCCTCGGCCGCACCGGCTCGGGCAAGAGCTATTGCGCGACGAAGCTTTGCGAGCTGATGCTGGATAAGCACGCCCAGGTGATCGCGCTCGATCCGGTCGGCGTCTGGTATGGGTTGCGCGTTGGCGGGCATTACTCGATCCCGATCTTCGGCGGGTTACATGGCGACGTGCCGCTGGAATCAAACGCCGGCGAGTTCATCGCGAACTTGATTGTCGATCGGGGACTGAGTGCCGTGCTCGATGTCTCGCAATTCCTCGGCGGCGAACAGGCGAAGTTTGCCTACGATTTCGCTACGCGATTTTTCTTTCGCAAAAAATCGTCACCGGGCGCGGTGCACCTGTTTGTGGAGGAGTGTCAGGAGTTCGTCCCGCAGAACATTTCGGGAGGAGCTCGAGGCGGATTCGAGACGCGGATGCTGAATGCTTTTGAGCGATTGATAAAGCTAGGCCGCAACTTCGGAATCGGCGCGACGCTCATCTCGCAGCGGCCGCAGGAAGTGAACAAGAAAGCGCTCAACCAGGCTGAGTGCATGCTGGCTTTCCAGATGACCGGTCCGCAGGAGCGCAAAGCCGTGTCGCTATGGGTTGCCGACAAAGCCGGAAGCCAGGATGTCATCGACACGCTTCCGAAATTGAAGGTCGGTCAATGCCAGGTCTGGAGTCCGCAGTGGTTGCACGTCAGCGATACAATTGAGATCGCGGCGAAAAAGAGCGCCGATGTTTCCAGCACACCTAGCGCGGGTGATCACTCCAAACGCGTGGAGTTGAAGGAACTTTCGGAAGACGAGCTGAGCGCGCTGGCGAAGGACATGGCGGAAACAGTGGAGCGCGCAAAGGCTGAGGATCCGCGCGAGCTGAGGCGCGAAATCGCGCTTTTAAAAAAACGTGAGTCGGAGCTGATTAAAGCGAATGCCGATCTCGGCCTGATGGCTGTCGAGATTACATCCAAGGAAGTGCCGGTTTTGAAGGATGGGCAGCTAGCGCGGCTTGAAAGTGCAACAACTGCGCTCGGCAAGCTGCTGACTGTGCAAATCGAACGTCTCGATGCTGCGAACGAGACATTTTCAAAAAACGTCCGCGAGATTCTCGATCGCTTCGGAGAAACACTTATCCCGCTCCGTGAGGCACTTTCGAAATTGCAGCCAAAGAGTGCAATTTCAACTCTAGTTTTGCGGAAGCCGCCGATCGTGGCCGCTCGCGAAGAAGCCGCGCCCCTCAAACGAGGCGAGTCGGTGCCGGCCGCTAATGGTGATGGAAGCGGTGTCAGTGCGCCGCAACAGCGCATCCTCGACGCGCTCGCGAGTTTGGAAAGCTTGGGCCTGCGCGACCTGGATAAGTCGAACGTCGCGGTTTTTGCCGATGCTTCGCCGCGCTCGAGCGCCTATCAGAACAATGTCAGCCGACTGCGCACGCTCGGGCTGGTCGACTATCCACAACAAGGCCGCGTGAGCCTTACCGATCAAGGTCGCCAACAAGCCCAATCCAACGGGACGGTGCTAACTCTCGAAGGTCTGCACAACGCTTGGTTTGCCAAACTTCCCGCGCCAAAGGTGCGGATTCTCAAGGAAGTCATCGGCCTTTATCCGAACCCGATCGGGAAAGCGCCGCTCGCAGACCTTTCCGGCATGTCGCCTTTGTCGAGCGCCTATCAAAACAATGTGAGCAACCTGCGTTCACTCGGACTCATCGACTATCCGCAGCAAGGCTACGTCGTAGCCACAGAGCTGCTTTTCCCGCCGTCACTTTCATGAGCCTTACCCGCACAATCAAAGTTTCAGTCTCGGCATCGGGAAAAGGTCTCACGACGGAACGCCTCACTTTTGAGACCAGTCCTTTTCCCAACGAAAAGGCTCTGGCCGTTTATCACAAAATTTCTCGCTGCGCGATCGCGCTGGCGAACGGGAAAAAAATTCCCGATGACCTCGAGAACCTTGCATCCACCTCGGCCGCCGCCGCTCAGGGCAGTGCGCACAGCCACGCATCATGCGCGTCCGGGTTGGATGCAGATCTTCTCGGCGCAGCGGCGAATGTCCTGCACCTGATCGAAAACCGAGTCGCGCTCGATGAGCTGCGCGACGCGCCGTGTTATCGGGAGCTCTTTGCGCGAGTGAAAGCCGTGCAATCGGAAAGCGAGGGGATGCCTATTCGATAACGAACACAAAAATTCCGCGTTGCCCATAGGGGGAAAACAAAGCGCCGCGGCGGAGTCAGATCCGCCGCGGCGCAATCCCAAGTCACTTAGTCAACATGCAAATGACGTTTTACAACTCACATACTTTTAGAGAAATCGCAACTTTGCTCCGCACCGAGCCTGTTGCTGGCGGTGTCGAGATCCTGCACGTCTATGGCGCGGACGGGCGGAAGCTACGTGATTTTGTCGGCCGCCGATCGACGTTGCGGGCACTAGCCGCGCAGCGTTTCGCCGGCGTCCGGCGCGTGGAAGGAAAGGCATGAAGATGCACGAGGCGCTGAGCGAGCTGCTGATCTTCGCACGCGAGCAAGGCGGCGATGATCAGCCTCACGTCCGCCGCGTGCTCGAGTGCATCGAGGATCTGAGCTTCCGCACGCGCCAGCGCGATTACAAAAAGCGAAACCGCGACCGGTGCATAAGGTGTGAACAACGCCTCGGCGACGGGATGCTTTGCTGGCCATGCCTGGCTGACGCACCGCGCGAAGTGCAGCAAGCGTTTAAACAAGCGGTCGGGCTCGATGGAATGCGCGAAGCGACTGAGACAATTTTGAAATGGGCTAGGCGGCACAGCTTCCACGAAAGCGAGGCCGCATGATCTGTCCGATCTGCCGAAAAGAAGTGCCGCAGCTCGAGCTGCTGACGGATGGATCACTGAGCCAGCTCGCGTGCCCGCATTGCCGGCGCCGGATGAGCGACGCGAGTTATGGGCAGAGCGATTACGATCAGACACTTCGCGGGCTCTGCAACGTGCTCCTGGACATCGTGGATGTGTCCGCGGCCGTCTCGCCCACTCTCGGGAGCTTGAAGGCTCACATCGTTGTCTCGCACGCGCTGCGCGCGCTGCCTCCGGTCCGGATCTGCGACGAGCTGCAGAATGTTTTCCCATTTGTAAAACAAGAGGAAAGGCGATGCGCATGAGGGAAAAGATTGCCGGCTATGTCGTGGTGACTCCTAGCGGTGAACCGCTCGTGCGCGAAAAGCCGCGCGGCGGGATTCTGCTTATTTCGGATAGAGCGAGCGTGTTCAATAAGCGGCGCACAGCAGTCGCCATCCTCAGGCGCTCCCACACTTATGCCCGGAAGCACAAATTCGCGTGGGCAGACCGCGCGGACCGGATCCTCCCGATCGTGGACGCATGAATTTTATGACCCAACCTAACTACGACTTCCGAGCAATTGCCCGCGACGTTCGTCGGTCGCTGCTGGTGACCGCGAATTTCGAGCGAATCCTGGACGGAGGAAAAATCAAGCACGTGAGGGTGAGCGACCAGATGCGCCGCCTTTTGCTTTTACTCAATGAGTTGACCTTTGAATCCAATCAGCCTGGCGTCTGGGTTCGTCATCTCATATCGCTCGCGCGGTCTATCTCGATCGACAAAGGCGATTGCTCGGAAGCGGTTGCGAAACTTTTGGAATTTGAAGTCGTCGCGGTGGACCGGCGAGACGACGGCTGGCTATGGATCGAACTGCGTGCAGCGAAACTCGCAGTAAGCGGCCGTGCATTGGTAGCGCGCGCGGCAACAGAGGAAATCGTGCTGATGAATTACGATCGCATCCATCAGCCGGAAATCCCTGGCATCGAAAAATCACTGCTTCAAGGGCGAAGCGGAGGTTTTGAGGAAGCCATGAAAGACGTGTCCAGAGATCAGGACCGCGAAGCGTTCGCGAACGTCCAGCCGCGCGGCGTGCGCGGTTATTGTGGCGTGGTTCCGGTTGGGAATCTCCCAACCAACAGCCGTGAAACGGTAGGGAATCTCCCAACCAGTGAGTTGGGAATCTCCCAACCAAAAAGCGTGAGAGTTGGGAATCTCCCAACCGAGCATCTATATGATCGCGCGGGCGCGGACACGCGCGGCGATTCGACAGATCGACAGATCGGCGATTCGCTCGAATCGGGAGCTGTGGCTCCTGACAATTCGGGCAGAAGGTTTCGAGACAGTGACAAGAATTTCGCTTTCGAGGAGCTACTAGCTCTCGATCAAAAGCGGGAGCTCGGAGACGAAACCAGCCGCCGCACCTGGATCGGCCGGATCCGCGACAATCCCGGCGCGGTCCTCGAGGCAGTCGGCGAAGTGAAGGATGAGATCCGCCGCGGCCAGCGCATCACGTCACCACTCGGCCGCGTGTTCGTGAAAGCGCAATCGATCGCGCGATCAGCCGGCAAAACCTTCCGCTCAATCCTTTTCATCCAGGTATGAACAATGCAGCGCAAACAGGCAGTTAAACAAATGAATATTTTGTGGACCGAAGCGCAATTTTTAACCGAACACGAATCCGGCGCGTGGAAAAAACAATCAGTTAAACAACAAAACACTATGCCAGCCCTGAAAAAACCTCGTCCGCAAAAACACGGACTCTCACAGCAAGCGCGAGCGCGAATCTTATCGGATGCGAGAGCGCGATGGTCGAAAAGAAAGGCCGCTGCCGCGGCGAGCGACAACGGCCCAGTTTCCCCCCAGAACGGTGCAAAGAATAGCGCGGCTTCTACCAATGACAAGCTCGCGCCGGCGACTGCGGTGAAGCTACTCGACGCGGCGATCGAGCGCGCTGCAGTGAAGGCTGGTGTGAGTGTTGCTGATTTTAAAAAGCTGCCGGCGCGCGATCAAAACGCCTATCTCGCTGAGCAGCGCGGCGCGAAGACGGCGGAAGGAACTGAGCCAGGAGTGCAGTATTACGACCCGGCGCTGATCGATCTGTCGCCTTTCAACCGAACGTATTTCGATGAAGGCAAAAACGCGGAGCTGATTGAGAGCGTCCGGATCTATGGAGTAGCCCAAAACGGTATCGGCCGGCCGCACCCGACGAAGCCAGGCCGCATCGAGCTGGTGGCTGGGCAGCGGCGATGGAACGCGGCGAAGATCACGAAGCGGCCGATGCCATTGAAGGTGATGCCGATGACCGATGAGCAGGCAATCGAGCTGCAGGCCGTGGAAAATTTGCATCGCGAGGATCTGAGTCCAATCGACGAAGCGGTGAAGTATCAGCAGCTCATCGAATGCTATGGAAAGCGCGGGATTTTGAAGACAGCCGCGGTGGACATGGTGAGTGAGAAACTGAAGGTCTCGGTGTCTGGCATCCATGCTTCGCTGAAGCTGTTGAAGCTACCGGATGAAGTGCAGGAAGCGGTGCGCGAAATGCGCCTGCCACCTAGCCACGCGGACCTGCTCGGAAAGCTCGAGCACGATCAAGACGCGCAAAAGCTGGCAGCGCGTCAGATTTTGAATCCGAAAAGAAGCGACCAAAGCGAGGAAGGTGTGATGAGTTTTCGCGAGGCAAAGCGGTTAGTCGATCACGAGCTGGAGAAGATGGAGAACCGAACAGCGTTTAACAAACTGCGCGATGAGTTTGTCCGCAAAGGTGATCTGGTTCTTTCGGCGGCCGACAACGCGAAGCTGTTCGTGCACGAGGGCAATCCGTGGCACCTGACTCACAATTCCGGCTTCGTAAAACCGGATGAATACTGCAACGAGTTTAATTGCGACACATGGAAGAAGGCTTGCGGGAAAAATGCTCCCGATCTGTGCTGGCACAGGCTCGCGACGGTGCGCCGGTGATCTTGTGGCCGCTGAGTTATGCGAGATCGGCAGCGCAAAGGAATCGACCGCGCAGCGAGACGAACCAGAGATGGAGCCGGCCGGAAAGCGACGTGCGCGCGGAGCGAGAGCACAAAGCGCGTGCGAAATTTTATGAAGCGTTGATGGGAGTGATCGCGCAGAAGGCTGAGGAAATGGACGGGAACTCGCCTCAGCTCTGGCGACTGCTTTTCGGGTTCATCGTCAATCGCGTTGGGAATGATGCGTGCCGGCGTGTGCGCAAGCGTCGCGATCTGACGCACAAAAAAGATGACCGCGATGAAGTCACGATCGAGGCGTCGCTAAAAACTGCCACGACGAAGCAATTGAGGGGCGCCGTTGCTGAACTCATCGCAGCGTGGCACGCGCCGAGTCTGCATCAAAGCGGTTGGACTAACGATGCGAAGGAAATGGCACAAGCTCTCGGGATCACGCTGCCGGCGTGGAAAGTGTCATGAAGATGCCGAAATACATTTTGACGATCGGCTTCAATGAATACGTCGTTGCCGACAACAAAGGACTCGCGACGATCATGGCAGTGCTCGAGGACGCAGTTCCGGTGCGGGCTCATCTCACAGCAAAATCGAAATCAGCCTTGAATGGACTGAAGAAGGTGAGGAAGCGATGCTTGCTCAATCGACCACTGTTTCATTGGTTCGCATTCCGCCTGGCGTGACGTGGACGCGAAGAACGAAGGCCGGAACAGTTGAGATCATCAGGCCAGTAGCTCTCAACGCTGGCGACGGTGTTAAGCGAAGCGGCAAAGCTGTTAAGAAGCTGAACGGCCGGCAGCCATTGCAACTGGAGTTCGGACGATGAACGATGCAACGCAACAATCTGTTAAGCAAGAGCGTATTGCAGCGAACCGGAGGGACGCGATGCACCCACCCCCACGCAAGGAATCTCTTCGCTCTAGGTCACGAACGGGCAGTCTTGGCGACTCCCTGCGTTTTCGTATCTGTGATGCAAATTCAAACTTCCCATGAAATCTAAACGCACCCCATCTCCTGAAGCCTCTGGAATTCCGGTCCACTGCAAATACGACAAGATCGTTCCGGCCGCTGAGCTGAAACTTTGGAATGAGCAACCGAACTCGAAAAATCCGCAGGTGCATCCGCCCGCTCAGCTGGACCGCTATGAAACAGTCGTCGCGAAAAATGGCTTCCGGCGCTGCGCCGTGGTCTCGTCGCTTTCCGGTTGTGTTACAAAAGGAAACGGCCTCGTCCAGATGGCTCGCCGCCGCGGTTGGTCTGTGCCGATCGAGATCCAGAACTATCAAAGCCGCGCCGAGGAATTGCGCGACGTCGCCGCCGATAACCAACTCGCGAAACTAGCGCAGACGGACAAGGACGCGCTTCGTCAGCTCCTTGGCGAGCTCGATCCTGGTGAAGTCCAATTCGCGGCCGTCAGCGCAGACGAATTTGATAGACTCATTTCCGAAACAAACATCCCAGAAGCCGAGTTTCCGATCACCGCAAAGCTAGGAGAATCCTATGACTACGTCCTCATCTTCACCACGAACGCGACCGAATTTGCGTTCCTCCAAAACCTCCTCGGCATCCGGCCGGAGCGGTCCTACAAAAAGCAAGGCGTCGGGCTCGGTCGCGCGATCCCGCTCGAGCGCGCCCTTGCCGCCATCCGTGCTAACCGTCATTCCCTCGATGTCCAGGGCGGCGACGATGACGACACACCGGCTGCTGCCAAACGCGATCGTGTGCGTGCCGGAAAGCCAGCGAGCGATTACGCAAAAGTCGTCGGGAGTGACCTAATCCTCACGCATCCCGATTCAGTCAAAGGTCTCACGCCGAAACTCAATTGGATCCTCGATTGTTGGGACCGCTTCGCGACGCAGGAATGCCGCGGGCTCGATGCGACGTTCGTTCATAGCGACCGACGCGATCGTTTTCATCGACGACGATATTGCCAGCCTGCAGCGCTGCTTCGTCGAGAAAGGCGAGCAAGCCACAATCCGAGATCCTCAGCTCATCGAGGAGATCATCACCAACACGGCGCGCGTGGCGGCCGATGTCGGCGCATACTATTTCGGCTGGGAAGCCAGCAACGGCGCCGTGCTGTTTTACACCGGCCTCAAACCGTTCGCGTTGACCGGCTACATCAACGGCTGCGCGATGGGATTCCGCCGCGGCCATGGCCTGCGCTTCGACTCACGCATCGTCGCGAAGAACGACTTCGACATCGCCGCGATGAACGCGCACAAGCATCGCATTTGTTTAAAGGATTGTAGATACAGCTTTTGCCAAAAGGAAACATTCACCGGTCGCGGCGGCCAGGCTGCTTTCCGCACATCGAAGACCGAAAAAAACGATGTCGAACTTCTGCAAAAGAAGTGGGGCGACATCTTCCACTTCGGTGGCCACAGCGCCACGCGGAAACGCGATTACGCCGGCGTCCAGAAGATCACGATGCACCTGCCTTTTTAGAAAAAACTTGCGTCCCACAATTTATCAAGGCGAGGTTCATGCCCCTTTAGAGCCACGCCATGAACATCACGAAAGCAACGGCCAGTATCGAAGGCCTCGGCTACCCGCTTTTGCGGCTCACAATAGACGGCCATCCCGCCTACGTGTCGGAGCCAAAACAAACTCTGCTCGACCAAGGCATCGTCGTGCTGCTCGACGAAGCTGGTTATTGGGAAAATACGGTATCCGCCATTTTCCGTCCTGATTCAGTCGCGCAAAAGCGAAATGAACTCATGGTCTTGCGCGGCGCCGTGGCCGATCCAAAGCTCGCGGGCATCGTTACGCGCTTCCTAAATGGGGAAACGGGAGACCTACTCCTCTAGAATACCGCGTAGTTTTCTAGCGCCCGCGCAGCCGCTCCTCCGTCATCGACTGCAGCTCCGCGCGCCGCTGCTCCGCCGTCATTGTGTCTGGAAACAGTTGCTTTACAGGCTGAGGAGCTGGCTCGGGAGGAAGATCATCGGAAATAAATTCCATCGTGTAAGCGGCAACCCTTCCCTTCAAATCATCCCTCAAAGCGACCACCTTGATCTTCTCGCCCGGCGTCAGGCGATATGGATAACCTTTCAGCAACACCCGACCGGAAGCAATGGACCTTGGGTTGTTCGCTGGAACCAGCTTGCCGCGATACAAAAAATAAGTCTCACCGTATTCCTT
Organism: uncultured Verrucomicrobiae bacterium; assembly: GCA_963836755.1. Lineage (GTDB taxonomy): Bacteria > Verrucomicrobiota > Verrucomicrobiia > Chthoniobacterales > Chthoniobacteraceae > JAJPJG01. Next base: position 1,815,625 of record CAWIKF010000002.1, read on the forward strand.
GCTCTCCTCTCGTGACGCGAGCCCTGCGAGCTGCGCGATCTCGCCGGCACCGGTGCGAGAAGACACAACCCAGTTTTGCCCGAAAAAACGATCCTCTGCACAATCCACTAAAACTCCCTCCTCGCGCACCGCGCTGACCTCGCCGCGGACGAGAGAAAGTTGACCGAATCTTGCGTGCCGCGGAGAAGGAGGCGGCGTCGCGGTTGGGATTGGATCTGTGGTTGCGGCCGCAGCGGAAAGTCTTTGCTGTTTGAAAGCGGCAGCTCTCCGGTCCAACTCGTGAATGCGCAGGTAGCCAAATGCAAAGATGACGAGGAAGGTGAGAACGAGCAGTGTTTTCATCTTTTTCTTTGGGAAGCTCTCGGCAACCGAATCGTGCTCCGGCTGCACATATCAGTGGGGAAACTTGGCGCGAATTTTCAAGGGATACAATTCTTGAATCGGCACATCGAGCACGCCGGAGAGAAACGCCAGGTCTCGATCCTCGATCGCGCGAAATCCCAGCTCGATGCGTGCAATGATGTCTCGTGAAACATCCCATCCAGCTAGCTGGCATTTTGAAGCGAGCTGGCTTTGTGAAAGGCCGCGCAGGTTGCGCCACCGCACCACTTCGCGGCCGCAGACATTGCGAATTTTGCGTGTGCTCACGCTTGCACCGTAGCCGCCTGACAGATGGAATGGCTGCGTGCCAAAGCACACAAACGCCGCAGCGCTCAAGCTGCCCGACCAATTGCTGGTCCGTTATTTCCGCAACGGCGAAATCGAAAACGTCGCCGACGTGGAGGAAAAGGATGGCAATGTCGGCGTCGTCTTGAAATTTCCCAAAGGCCCGCGCATCGACCACTGGCGCGACTTGGGCGGCGGCCTCGGCTTCATACCGTCCGGTGATTGACTCACTGCACAGCTCCGTAGAAAATCGCGAACGTGAACAAAGAGGACGTGGATGAAGCAGTCGCGAAATGGCTGCCGCAGGTTGGCCTGCCTCCCGCGCCGGAGCCTGGCGTAAAGGATCTGCGCGGCAGATCGATCCGCGTCGCGAAGTTTACGGACGACGAAACCGCGCGATTCTTTTTTCCGCGGCGGTCGCTGTTGTTTCAACAACGCATGGTGCGCGTGCTGGCGGTGCAGCTGCGCAAACGCGGCGCAAAGATCGAGAGCGTGCAGCTCACGATCGAGGAATACGCGCGCTGGCAGGATGAGAGCGGGGAGCCAGACTCGCCGGAGCTGCGCTACCGATACGCGACCGAGTTGCCGTGATGTCCGCTAAATTCAAAGTCGAAATTACAAGCCATGTCGGCGACAAGCCGGAGCTGATCGCGACTGTCTATTGGTCGGAAGAAACAGGCGTGGTTTGCGACAATGCTGTCGTTGGCGATGAGCTTTCCTTCGGGCTCGCGGTGCCCCCGCGTGGCGAGCCGATTTATGCCGAAGCTGGGCGCGCATTTTTATATGCGCTGAAGTTCGAATTCAGCGGCATCGTCCGCGCTGGCCATCCTGTCGAATGTGCCGAAGTAAAAGGGGATCCTGTGCCGGCGCTGCGTGGCCAATCCCCCTGGCAAGGTCGCAGGGCTTAATTCCGCAAGCTGCTCGCACACCGGCAGCTTGAGAGCATCGGCCTTGCCGGTGTGAGGAAAATTTTCGGCACGATTGGTTTTTCGCGACGTCACGGGTGGCGGCTGCGAAGTTTAACACGTAGTTAAACAAAAAACCGGATGAGGCGACCGACCAAACGGCCAATCAAAATCGTGCAAAGCACACCATCAGAAGTAATCGAAAAACTACGGAAACTGCTCCGCCTGGCTTCGGATAAAGGAGCCACTCAAGGCGAGGCGGAAGCCGCGATGCAAAAAGCGCAAGAGATTGCGCTTCGTTATAAGGTGCAGCTCGCCGGCATCAATCATGCCGAGCGGCCCGCCGAGGAATACACGGAAGACCGGCAGCAACGCCGGAAAACGTTCCAAGCAAAATACGTCGAGTGGATTGTCAGGAAGCACTTCAACGTGACTTTTGTGTATGGCTGCAATGGCGAGCTTTTCGTCATCGGCAAGCCTACCGACATCGAGTTCGCCAAGTGGGTCATGGAATATCTGGAAGGCGAATTCCCGCGGCTCTGGACGCGCTACCAGCGCGAGACCAGTTGCGGGCAGGGCGCGCGCGTAAATTACTTTTACGGCGTTTATGTCGGGCTCGATGCAAAACTCACTGAGAACAAGCAGCGCGTCGAAGGAGAGGCGATCATTGAGGCGGAGTTGAATGGCGATAAACGCATCGCCGCCAATTACCAGCTCGCAGTGGTCAACGATCAAAAGGCGCTCGCCGCTGCGGTGAAACGCTTCCATCCGAACGTTCGGAGTGGCGGCCGCGCGACTTTAAATCTTCGTCACGAGAGCGCGATCGCCGCGGGTCAGCGCGCTGGCCGCAACATCAATATCAACCGTCCTCTGGGCGGCGGTTCCACAGCTGGGAGGCTTCGCTAAAATGCCACTCACTCCACCGCTCCAAAAACCGGCCTTCGAGCGCGGCCAACTGATGATGACTCGCGGCATCCTGCAGCTATTTAGCAAAGATGAAAGAGTGCTGCGCGAGCTGCTCGTGTTGCTCGCCCGGCATCTCACAGGTGACTGCGGCGACATGAGCGAGGAAGACGTGTGGGCAAACCTCCGCGCAATTTTGAGCGGCGGCGAGCGCGTCTTTTCCTCGTATCAAACGGAGTTCGGCAAGATCTGGATAATCACCGAAGCCGACAGATCCGCGACAACGATCATGCTGCCAGAGGAATACTGAAGGTTCCCGTTTGTCCGTCGCATCAGTGGCGGCGGACATCGGGGAGCAATCACGCTCCACAAAAACGGAAGAGGCAACCGACCAAACGGCCATTTAAACATGAGAACACAACGCAAAACCGCTGCGGCTCCTGCTGCAGCTTCATTCCAACCTGACTTCCGCGTCGTCGGCAAAGACGAACCCGCGCCGGCAGCCGGAGTCAGGAAACTCAACCTCGGCGGATTGGTAAAAACCGCCGAGAAAAAATCAAGCAGCCATCCGGCGCTCACGCTGTCGGAGGAAAGCCGCGCGCTCCTCGAGCAGTTCGTGGAGATCGCGCCGCAGTTCAAGGAGCTGGAGAAAAAGGTGAAGAGCCTCAAAACTCAAATCGCACCTTCCATCAAGGCCGATTACTTCGCTCAGCTCGAGGGCTCGAGTCTCGACGGCTCCAGCATGAGCGCGCAGATCGGCGCGCAGCCGGTGAAGCTTGTCTTCAAGGACAGCTACTCCACGCTCTGCAACGATGACGCTCCGCTGGTCGCAGCGATCGGCGCCGAATTGGTCGCGCGGCACTTCCGCCAAGTCACCAAGCTGACGCTCGACCTCGACAAGATTGCCGAGGAAAAGCAGGAGAAGTTCATCGGCGCGATTCTCGCCGCTGCCGAAAAACTCGGCATCAGCGACGGGATCAGCGCGAAGCAGTGCATCCAGCCGCGCGCAGGCTTCCACGCCGCGCGCACGTCGGTGCTGACGCCGGAGCAAAACGTCGCTGTGGACGCGATTATCCCGCTCTCGGCATATCCGCAAATCTAGCCATGCACGCGGATAGCTTCCCAAGTTATCCCGCGCGGCCGGTCAACGGCGGGGCGCTTCACTGCGCCCTGCCGAAGATCGGGGCGTGGGTCTGGCAACCGAAGGTCGATGACTGGCGCGCGATCATCCATGCGCCCAGCGGCCGCGTCTGGAACCGGCATGGCAAACCTTCATCCGTCACAGGCAAGCTGACGGCAGCGTTTCACTTTTTGCGCGACTGCCCTTTCGAATGGCTCGATGCCGGCATCATGGAATGCCGGAACGACATGATGCGCGCTTCGCTCGTCATCTTTGACTTTTTTCCGACCAACAACCCGTCGCAAACGATGCGCGAGCGGCGCGTGCTACTGGAACACGAGTTTGAAATTCTGCCGCTGGCAACGCGGCTTCTCGCGAATGGTTTTTCGGTGCGCGAGCGCGTGCTGCTCATCAATCAATCCGAAGGCAGCGGCTTGGAGCTTTACCAGCAACTCCAGCGAGAAAACGCAACGCTCGGCCGCAAGTTCTATGAGGGTGTCGTCGCCAAGCGCCTGGACAAACCTTACCCGCTGCAGCTCCGCAGCCCATCCACGGAAACGCCGTGGATGATGAAACATCGTTTCGACCAATGAAAGCACCGGCTTTGCCAGCGAACACTATATTTAAACAGACGTTGCTTTTTCGCGACGTCACGACTGGCGAAGTCGAAACTATCCCTGTCAGTGAAACCACAAAAACGGAAGAGGCGACCGACGAAACGGCCATTTAAACAAATGCAAAATCAGATTACGAAAATCCGCTCAGTCGGAGTTTCCAAAATCAATCAGCTCGTGCGCGCGGCCGCGCACTTGAAAACTCTCCAGCCGGCTTTTGCCGAGTGGAGCGCGGGCGACGTCTATGTCTGCAAAAAAACGGGTGATTACCGTTACCGCTTCGGCGTTGCGGGCAAGTCGGTGACGCCTTGGAGCGCGACGGCGCGCAAAGTGTTCGCGTCGCCTGCAGCGCTGGCCTTTGCCGCGCTGGTGCTTGGTGAGGAAAAGAAAGTCACGCGGGAGCTGCCAGTCGAGAACGGCCGCGCGAACGTCATCAGCATGGCGACGGGAAAGGCGGCGTAAATGAAGAGCCTCACCGTCTCAAAACTATTCCGGCCGCTGCGCTGGAAAGAGCAATTCGTCCCATTCATCCGGTGCAGTGGGAAATGGCTGGAAGCCGCAGGCTTTCATCCCGGAAACAAAGTCACCGTGCGAGTCGAGAATGGCGCGCTCATCATCGAGCCGCTCAAACCGGAGGAATGCAATTATGCAAAATAATCTGCATAAAATGCATAATCTCATCGGCCCCGCCGCTGCCGTTCTGGCAGCGGCGCGGGCGCTGGTGGCGAAGGAAAATCCCGTCAAGCTGCTGCTCGATGGCTATCCCGGCGTCGGCAAAACGGAGATCGCCAAAACATTGGTCGCGGAGATCACGCGCTGCGCGCACGCCGATTGAAAAAATCAATGGGCAAAGCCTGACGGTGGACGTGGTGCGCCAATGGCGCGAGCGCACCGCATACGGCAACCTGTTCAGCGCGTGGACTGCCAAGCGCATCGAGGAGATTGACCAGATGAGCGCGAGCGCGATGGCGGAAATGCTCACGCATCTCGACGAGCTGCCGCGCAATCACGCCATCATAGCCAGCACGAACGAATTTGCGAAATTGCGGGCCCAGAGCCAAGGCCGGCTCGAGTCGCGCTTTATTCGCTTCCACGTGGCCGCGCCGAGCGTTGAGGAAACGACGCGCTTCCTGATGTCGAGATACCGTCTCACGGCATCCGCGGCAAAGACGATCGCAGTCGGCAGCGTGCCGGACGGTTGCCTGCAAAGCGAAGGTTGCAACCTGCGCACAGCCATCAATGACGCAATCGGATTCAATGCGGCGAGAAAGGCGGCAGCATGACCTTTTCCGAAGTCATCACACCCGGAGGTTACAAGATGGGCGAAGTCACGAGCGCGATGCAAAAGTCCATTCGCCGCGGCATCGAGGACGAGGCTCTTTTTTGGGCCACTGAAATCGATCTCGCCGGCTATGGCGAATACGTGTTTAAACGACTGAAAATCATCGCGAGCGAAGACGTGGGACTGGCATCCCCTGAAGCTGCGCTGACGATTCACAGCCTCTACCAAAGCTGGCTGGAGCAGCGCAAAAAGAAGGACGAACGCCACGGCCCTGAGCGTTTGTTTCTCGTGCACGCGGTCATGGTTCTCTCGCGAGCGCGGAAAAGCCGCATGGTCGATCACGCACTCATCGCCTACTATGAAGCCGCGCGCCCAGCTAGGGAAATCCCTGACTACGCGCTAGACCGGCACACAGCGCGCGGACGAGCCCGTAAACGTGGCTGGAAACACTTCTGGCAAGTCGGCTCCATAGTGGAAAATCCGGCCCCGTTAAACGACCCTTACGAGCAAATCGCGAAGGCTACCCGCCGGGATCGCCAGATGGATTTGGAGCTATAAAAAAACAGTTGGTGTCACTCCAGTGTCACGCGCGGTCTCAATCGCCCGCAAACCCGCATAGGAGCCGCGAGCGACGTTTGCTCCGCCGCGTTTGCGATGCTATTCTTCGAGAACCAGTTTGATTCAATTCGGTCCTGGCCGTAATGCGCGAAGCTCGAAAGAGCACGTGGCGATTGGGTAAGCTGGCCATTTTTTATGAGCGAAGGAGAAACGGAAGCCTTGAACGTCAACGCGGCGATTCTGGATCAATCCTCTGGGCGATCCTATGAGGACGTTGTCCGGCAACTCGCGGCAAGTGCGGGAAACATGGGCGAGAAATCGTCAGCGGTCCCGAATTGCTTGCGTGGGCGCATGAACATGGGGCCATGCTACATCCGGAAGACTTCTGCAGCTTCCACGCGGCAGGCGGCGAGCACGCGGTCTAATTAGCCTGCGCGAGCTTTCAACCCATCATAGGCCCGAGCTGCTTAAATCGCGAAAGCTACGCGCCGGGATCGGCAGATGGATTGGAGCTATGATTCCAATTTACGGTAAGACCTAGTCTGATCTTACAGGTCTCAACCTTCTTTAGAACTCAATTTCGTGTTTTTTCGCTACATCAAGTAGTTCTTTGTGCGCGGCGTAAGCGCGATCTAAGATTTCTGCCACATCGAATACCTGCCAGCGTGCGGCGTCGGTGCGTTCCTTTTCGAAGATCCTTAAATTTACCACGTCTTCCGCATGAGAACCTGCGGGTTCACGCGTCCCGATAAGCATCCCTGTGATACGTAGCGCAATGTCAGGATGCTTGGTTTTCATCCAAGTTTCAGCGTCATCCATATACCGCCGGAGTTGATTCAAATGCTTCCCCTGCAATGGCGTATTCAGTGACTTTAGCTCCACGATCACCAGTTTTTGCAGAGTTTTGTTCCCGAGCAAAAAAACCAAGTCAGGGCGCTTATTCTTCCGATGGGGAAGCACTTCGTCCTCATCGGTTGGGGAATATGAGGACGGTGTGTGCGCGCCTATTTCTAAATGCCGGGTGAGTTCCTGAAACATTGACTGCTCAGAGGCGTCTGCCGATAAGAATTGGTAAAAGGTCGGGTCAAGTATCCACGGTATGCGCTCTAAAAGCTTCTGAAGTTCTTTTTCATTGTTAGGCTTGCTGAAGTCATGCGCCTTTTTCAGCCGGTTCAACGCCTCTAATCCCTTCAGGCGACTTTGCGCCATTGTCACGAAGCCTTCGAACTCATAGCGAGTCAGATCGGCTAATTCTCTGACTACATCCGCCATTGCCGGCATCGGGTTTTTCGCCAATTCGGAGATCGCCGTGAGGATTTCACCATGCCCGAGGGCGCGAATGACGACTGGCAAAGTTGTTTTATAGAAGTCTCCATCGACCCCATCGCTGTCGTTCTTTGCAAGGACCTTCGCGATTCGCTTTCCCTGCGTTAACCGTTTCCCTTCCAGTCCCTGCGAGTGTAATGTGGTGACGGTAAATGGATCTACTTCTACCTTTGCCTCTTCTCGTCTGCCCTTTCAATTTTGCGTATTCAGACTACGTTTTGAGAACCTCTCCTTTTACGAATAAATAACGCAGGTTCAAGGAGCGGATTTTCCCAGCGCAGACCTTGCCGGTCAGTTGCTACATAATCGACCTTTTGTTCGTCTATGTAATCTGCTTCAACAATTCCCTCCATATAACTAGAATAAATGTAGCCGTCTGCGCTGGTGCGAATGCCAAACAGATCGGGGGAGGCGGCCATCCGATTATGGCAATATATTCGGACGCCCCGCTGGTCCGTAGCCAGCTGTTTCTTTGAGCCGTGAAAGTAAATTCTATATTTAATTGGGAGCGTGCGTCCGTCATCCGTTTTAATCGTGCTATCTACCAGGAGAAAATTGTCGGGATTACGAGCTGGATATGCGTAATCCCATTCGGTCGTATCGAAGGTGACTGGCTCTGCGTCCAAGCTAATGGAAAAGCCTTTAACCGTGCGGAAATGTCGCGCAAGGGATTTCGCGATCGTCTGCTCGCGTTGGAACCCGGAATATACCAGTTTAGAGAGTTCAACAATCGTGCCGTGATTATCAGGAAATAAGTTGGCGGCGGGTATCGCCTTTAAGGGAACGTTGATATCTGACGTGCTCGGCTTGTTTTTAAACTCATCATAGTCGAGCACAATGCAATAGGCCATTGTATCAACTGCTCGCTTGCTCGTTACCACCGATACGGTGCGCTATACCAAAGCCCGCCAGTTTTCCTAAACCCTTGCGTCCCATGAATGGTCTACCGCCTGCAGAGCGAAAGGAGTGCTCGTCTTCCCTCCTGCGCCGCGAAACGTTAAGAAATTTCGCGGCCAAATCTTCATAGCCCATACCGCAGCCATTATCGACGATTCTAATCATGATGTCGCTAGAGAGAGTGCGCGCTTCCAGCGGCGCAGGCTCCGGCAGTTTTGATTTTGAAGCCAAAAATTTAGTATTCTCCGCTATAAATGCTTGTTTTTCTGCGGCGCGGTGCGCTTGAATTTCGGGAAGATCTAGCTCGACTTGGGCCGATGCGGCGTCGGCGTCGTAAGCGTTCGCAACGAATTCAACTAATACCGGGATCAAGTTAGTATAGAGGTTGATGCCAAATCTGCAGGATCTGAGGTGTAATATTCATCGGTAAGTGGACGGAATCCCGTCTGCCGGTGATTGCATGGAATGGTGCCGTTTCTCCAATGGTCGATAGGCTTGCCCGCTGAGTAAGCAATAGCCGGAAATGGTAGCGGCTTTTGCCTTCGGAAAAACCCTGTAAAACTGGGTATGACAGATGTCTACGATAAGGGGAAGTGGTCCGAGATTAGCGTGGCATACGGCCGCTTGGCAATCGTTTCCGACAGAACTACGTTTAATGCGCTTGTTCCAAGAGTTTCGAATTGCCGGTTGGCGGCGACATCTGCGGCTACCCGGCCGACCCGACTTTTGTTTCACGGCAAAGCGCTTGGCGATCTTTGTAGACGGTGATTTTTGGCATGGAAATCCGCTACGCTTTCAGACTCCTAAATCGAATGTGGAATTTTGGACGGAAAAGATAAAAGGCAATCGTCGGCGGGATCGCCGAAACACGCGCGCGCTGAGGGAACGGGGTTGGACTATCATTCTATTTGGGAATCCGAATTGCGAACGAACCAAATACGAGTGTTGCGCCTATCGCGCTGCGACTTTAAGAATTAATCGCTTGAAATTAATGGTGATTAGTGGTGATTAATGGTGATTAAATCATGTCGGAAGTGACGCAAAAAAAAGGACGTCCGGGTCCGCGGCCGTTTGTTTATGCACGTTTAACGATCAGCTTTGGCAGAGATCAGAGACACTACTTGGAAAAATCTTCGATCCTGCGAAACACATCAAAGGCATCTTTGATTCGAGAAGCCATTTCGGAAAAAATGAAGAGGGAGCGTGGCCTATGATCGAGAGCGTTTCATCTCGAGAGGACGAGAAGCAACTCTATCAACCGACGGTAATCGAGCTTTTCAGCGGAGCTGGACTGTTTGGATACGCATTTAAAAAGGAAGGGTTCAAACTGGTAGCCGGCTACGAAATGGATGCCGTCGCTGCCGCGACGTACCGCCGTAATGTCTGCGCGAACGTAAAAGTCGGGAACTTGGCATCCTGCAAACCGGAGGGGGAATGTGATGTAATTCTAGCGGGACCGCCATGCGTCGGTTTTTCTTCGATTCGAAAAAAGGGCGATGATGATCCTGAGAAATCGATTGTGCCTGATTATTCCGCGTTGGGCTAAAGCTACGAAAGCCAAACTGGTAATTGTAGAAAATGTGCCACAGTTCTTGTTGTCTCAGCACTTTTCTTTGTTCCGATCGGGGATGGAAAACTTAGGATTCACTTCATTAAGCTGGCTGGTAAATGCTCGAAATTTCAATGTTCCTCAGAATCGCAAGCGATGCATCGCAATCTTCTCGAAGATAGGATTACCGGCCGAACCGAAATTCCGAGCGTCTACAATGAGCGTGAGGCAGGCCTTCGCAGGTCTGCCTCACTTCCCCGACCATTCAATTCAACATTATGCGCGCATCCAATCCGAAGCGTGCGAATCTCGAATTCGGCTAGTTCCACGTGGAGGCGACATTCGGGACATCGCCGCGACAAAACCTCTACTAGTGCCGCCATCTTGGTTTAAGACGAAAGGCAAAATCGTCGACATTTGGGGGCGACTCGATTGGGATGGAATCAGTAACACAATTCGCACGGGTTTCCTCCATCCTTCACGCGGCCGCTTCATTCATCCGGTAGAACATCGTCCGATTACATTTCGGGAAGCTGCCCGTCTTCAAACCATTCGCTGACATCTATCTTTTTGAAGGAGGACCGGAACAACTTGCGCGACAAATCGGAAACGCGGTGCCGGTTAATATGGGAAGAGCTGTCGCCAAGCGCGTTAAAACCCTTTTCCGAGATCTCAAGTGAACAATGTTCAAGGAACCGCGAGCCAGCTCGCCGCGAGAGGCGCGATCCTCGCCCTGCTACACCTCGACGCACAGATTGTCATCGGCGCCTTGGACTGGCTTGACGATCACCGCATTTTTTTCTTCGAGGCCGGGGCGCTGGATGAATTTGGAGCGCATGTGCTCGACTTCGATCGCGCCAACGCGCCACACGATCTCGGCGTGGAATTCTACGACAAACACAATCGCCTGATAGCTTACCTCGCGCCGATCGCGGAGAGCGTTGACGAGCCGGAGCTTTATGAGAGAACCTTTCTCCAATGGCAGCGCAGCGGTTCCGCGATGACGGATTTTATCGCGACTGTAAAACAAAAACTAACGGAGTGATCTGCTCCGGCGTGCCGGGCGCTTTGACAGTCACGCCCTCGCGTGAAGCTCTCGCCGGAAGACGTTGAAAAAATCCGCACGAAGAACCTTGCTAATCTCATCCGCAAGGCGAACGCCGGAAAGACTCTCACGCGCGCTGAGCTGCTGATGCTCGACCAGGCCCGCACCGGCGAGGTCCAGACGTTGGGAGTCGTCAAAAATTTCGTTACGACCTGGGACGAACTCGCCAAAGCGATCGGTGTTTCGCGGCGCGCTGTCCAGGAGTGGAGAAAGGATCCGCGATATTGCAACGACTGCCCGCCCGACCGCGCTGATGGGCGGCATGACGTCGCCGCGTGGTTGGATTTTATGGTGCGGCATGGATTGAAGCGCGCCGATGAATTCGTCGAGAGCGAACCGGACGACGATGAGCCAGGAGCGCATGTCATCAGGCCGCCCGCGATCGGCGGCAGTCAGGCGGACTGGAACAAGGCAGCGAGCCATGTCGATTACGAAAAAAAGCGCGATGCGCTCGGCGTTTTCCGCGGGACGCTCCTAGTCGCGGCGGAGCTGGAAGTGCCGCTCGGCGCGACGTTCGCGGCTTTGCAGACCAAAGCCTCTCAATTCCCGACGCGCGTCGCGCCACTGGTCACCGGCTTTCGCGATGTGCAGGAAGTCGAGGAGCGACTGCGCGATGAGATGGACGCGGATCTGCGCGATCTGCAGGCCGCGCGATTTCGTGGACGCTTCCATTCCGGAAGTGCTGGCGGAATTCCCGTTTGATGAAGAAAGCGAACGTTTGTTTAAACTCGTGAGTTTTGACGGACAGGACCGGCAGGCGTTGCTGGATCTGATCGCGCTGGTTGCGACGGAAGCATTGCGCCGCATCGGCCGGCGCGCGATCGCGCAGGCGAGAGTAGGGGATCCGCAGAAGAGATTGTTGCACCCGCCGAAGACAGCGAGAGCAGGACTGACGCATTGGCCGCCAGGCGCGTCGCGAAAAATCCCACTGCAAAAGCAAGTCGTCGAAAATCGCGAGTTTCACCGGCAAAGAAAAAAAAGCGTCAACGGCCGCAACCTGCAGCAGCTCCAGCGGAAGTCGAGGCGGTCATTGTGCCGGTCGCGAAACGGAACTTCAAAAAACGGCGTTAAGACAGGGGTAGAACGGGCAGCCGTTCCCCCTGGTCCCGTTGCAGCTATCGCCACTGCCGGCAGCCGCAGGGATTGCCGAGAATCTGACACGCCGCGGCGAGCGTGTCAGATGAAAAACAGCACGCTTATTTAAACGCGAAGGTTTGGCTGGCCGGATTGCTCGGCTCGATTTTCAAGCCGCGGCCGCGCATGCGCATTTGGCGCTGGTTGGATCTGTTCGTCAGGATTCCGAGCGGCGGCCCGCAGCCAGGGCAAATGCGGACGGCGCGGTTCCCGATTTTTCGCGGGCTCTTCGATCTCGCGCAGCAGCGAGGCGTGCATTTTCTCACGGTCTGCTCGAGCGCGCGTGCTGGTAAAACATTGTTTTCGATCTGCATCGTCCTTTACTGGATCAGCGAAAAATTCGGCTGGGTTGTCTGGCTCGATCCCACGCGCAACAGCGCGCGAAAATTCGTCCGCGATGAACTGGATGAGTTTCTCCTGGAATGCAGGCCGGTCCGCGCGCTCGCGATTATCACCAAAAAGACGTGGACGACGCTGGAGAAATGTTTCCGCGGCAAACGCTTCCGCATCATCGGCTCCGGCGCCGAGGCTGACCTGCACGGATTCAACGCAGAGCTCGCGATCATCAATGAATTCGACGCCTGCCGGTCCAGCACTGAAGGCGACGCAGCGAGTTCCGACAAGATCGAGGCGCGCACAAAACTTTTCGCGCCGACGCGGCTCATCGTGCGGAATTCAACGCCGCAGAAAGGCGAGTTCGGGCCGATCTGGACGAAGTTTCTCACGGGCACTCAACATCATTGTTACGTTCCATGCCCGAGCTGCTCGGACGCGCACGCGCGAACGATCAAGGACGTCGTTTTCGAGGAACCGGCCGATGAAGATTGCAAGCCAGGCTGGAGCGCGAAGAGCTACGATCCGCGTCTCGCCGGCTGGCAGCGCTTCACTTTTTTCACCGAGAAAAAAAGCGTCCCATTCGATGAGAATCTCGAACCGCTTACCGACAAAAACGGTTGTCTAAAGCCGCGTCATGAGTGGCGCGAGGAAGTCACCGGGCAGGCAAATTTCGAGAAATTCGGCATCCATGAAGAACGGCCGAAAATCAATGACCCGACGCAGACGGAGCGGGTGCGCGTTGGCTGGAACCTGAAAGGCGTCCGGCGCGGGACGACTTATCAATGCGCCTGGTGCAAAAAGGAAATCGAGCAAATCGATCTCGGCTGGATGCTCGCGCGATATCGGTGGATGGCGCACAATCCGGAGCAAAGCGTCGCGAGTGATGATGACGACGTGCGCGAGGACCTGTCGCCCGAGGAGCACATCAGCGCGCATGTCTGGAGCTGGTATTCGCCTTTTGAAAATTGGGGCGTTATCGCTGCCGAATTTTTGCAGGCGAAAGGCAATCTCGCGGGACTCATCAAATTCTGCGTCTATACCCTCGGCCGGCCTTTCATCCGCGAAGGCACGGCGGTCAAGGAAGACGATCTCGATCGCGCGGTCGGCCGGTGTCCGGCGCGTTACGTGAAAGGTCAGCTCCCACTCGAGCCGGAGATCCTCGCGCTCACTGCGGACCGTCAGGGCGCGGAGCGCTGGTTCGCGATTCGCGCCTACGGAATTTTGTGGGATCATCCCGAATGGCCGACCTGGAGCGCGCTGGTCGACTGGGGTGAGATCGCGAGCGACGAGCAGATCGCGGAGAAAGCAGGCCTCGCGCCGGATGCGGAAGGCCATCACCGGCGCTTCGTTTTTCAGCGAGACGATGGAACGGCACGCGAATACGCGGTCACGGCCGGCCTTTACGACTGCGGCTTCGAGCAACAGCCGGTGTGGGACTATTGTTTAACACAAAGCGCATGGCTCAGCCCCAGCAAAGGCGGCGATGAAAGCAAGACTGGCGGCAATCCCATCCGCATCACGGAGGTCATGGACAAGGCGCTCGATCTCATCTGGTATTGGAGCGCGCTTTTCACCGCCGATCTTTACTACAACTGCATCCTGCACGGCGCGGCGCACGGCGAGACGGTGCACTGGTGGCTGCCGACGAACATCGATGCGGATTATCGCCGGCAGCTGACGGACGAATACCAGGGAGAGGAAAACGGGAAGCGAAAATGGCTCTCGCGCACGAAGACGAATCACCTGGGCGACTGCGAAAAACTTCAGCGAGTCCTCGCGCCGACGATCGAGGAGACGCTCGACAAAATCCGCGAGGAGCGCCGCGAGAAAATGGAAAAAGAGAAGACTCCACAGATGTAAAACCTTTGAAGTGTGCTACTGTCGGAGCCATTCCGCATCGGCCCAAAGTCTCGATCAAGGAAGTCTGCGCCTGGCTGAAAGTCTCGCGCTGGACCGTCTATCGCTGGATGGAAGAAGATCCGCCAGCACCTTTCACGCGGCACGCAATCTATCGCTGGCAATACGAAATCGCCCCGATCGCACTCGAGCTCTGGCTTGCGCAACGTGCACAACGCCACTGCAGCGTGCTTCACGCGCGCGCGACTGAGCTGAGCGACGCGGCTTAGTCACTCGTGCAACATTGTGCAACAATCACGCACTCGCGTGTTTGTTTTCATCCGCGTAAATCCGAAGCCGGTTGACACGCGCCGGCCTTTTGTCTGGCGACAGCCGGGCCGCCCTCTCCGGAGCAAGCGGCCCGCGCGCCAGCCGGTTCCAAAAGTCGCCTATGAAACCACTCTCAAAAAATTCCTGCCATGCGTGACGGAGACACTGCCGCTTCACCGCTCGCCTCGCACCGGCCCGACATCGAAGGCGGCGTCGACACTGCGCGCGATTACTTACGCGAAAAATTTGCCGATCATGCGCGGGCTCTGCAGCTCGCGAAAACGCCTGCAGATTTTCGCCAGCTCGCATTCGACCTGATCGACGCGGCACTTGCCGAGGCCGGCCAGGGTGGAACTGTGGAAGCGGCGGGCGCGGAAGGCTTCGATTCATTCTTCGCGGCGCTCCTGCACCAGACACGGCACGGCGATCGCGATAACCGGATGCGCGCGCATTGTTTGCTGCGCGTGCTCAATCAGAACCCGCTCAGTTTTCAAAAAATCGCCGACGAACTTGGTTTCAAGACGCGTGCGACGCCTCATCAGTGCTACCGCAAAATGCAAAAGCAGCTCGGCGGAATGCAGAGCCGCGGCGACAAAAGCGCGGAATCGCGGGAGCAATGCCGGCAGCGGAGGATGGGCGCGAAACGCGAGCGTCAAAGTTTTTTCCGGAGCGCATTCACCAGCGGCCCTTTCCAGCGTGATGCAGCCGCCAGTTTTTTCCTGCAACTGACCATGAGCGCGATCACACCCCTGTCCGAACGTGTCGCCGAAATGGCGGAAGGAAATTACGTCGAGCGCCTCGCCGCGCTGAATGCCGAGATCCGGCAAGGCGTGGCCGCAATCGCCGCGTGGTTTCGTTTCTCCGCTGAACGAATGATCGAGAGCGGGAGAATTTTATGCGAGGCGCAGGAAAACATGCGCGGCGATTTCCGCCTCTGGTTTGAATCGAACCAGGAGAAAATCGGCTATTCTTTTTCCACCGCGAACTTGAGCATGCGTGTTTTTCGAAATTACGTGCTGCGCGGCCGCGATCTCGACAAAGACCTGCAGGACTTCAAAAGCCAGCAGGAATTTCTGCACGCACTCGGCATCTCCGAACGTCCAGAGTGCGGGAAAAACGGCGCGGGACAGAAGCCACTTTTCCGGCTGGCGATGGCGATCAATGTGGAGCCGGAGAAATGGTCGCCGATCGACCGGCGCGAGTTTTTATTGAAATTCGAGGAGCTGGAAAAAATCGCCGATCGCGTGCGTGCGATCGAGGGCGAAGCGTGAGACGCGCGCCGTCCTTGCCAACTGCGGGTCTTTTTTTAATTGCCGATGCGGTTGAGGTTGCGCCTCGGCGTTCGCGGTGCAAAATTTGTTTTGCCAGCAGGACCGCCACTTGGGAAGCCGGGTGCGCAATGTAAGGACTGCTGGCACTTAGCCGCTTTTTCCGAAATCGTTGCCACGTTTCCGCCACGTTTTCCCGCAAACGCCGAAGAGCTAGGGACAACAACAGATTTCCATAGCGTTAAAACGGTTGAAAACCCTTTAGATGACGCGAAACCAAGCCTTTATGAAACCGCTTGAAAGGCAGCGTAACAGATTTCCAATAGGCAATAATCCGTCCAAAATGCGCGAACAGATTTCCAATCTACAGTAGACGCTTGCCTCAGCTTCCCCCGGCAAAGTAAGGGAAGCGGGAAGTGGCTCGAACGCGTGAAATAGCGAACTCAGTGGCAGAAATCCCCGAGGAAGAGGTCAGCTAGAGGCTGATATCCTTTGTTTCTGAATAGTCGAACTGGAAATCTGTTCAGCAGCGACTGGAAATCTGTTCTCTGCGCTGCATAACTCTTTCAGAATCAGCAAAACCAATTCCGAAGCTTCGGAATTGAGGGGTGTCTTTGACAGCGCGGCCGCTGTCAAATGTCGAGCGCCGCAGACCTGAAAGCTTTCCTGATCGCTGAAGTGGAGGAGGGGAACAGCGACTTCGTTACACAGCTCCTCGATCTCGCGCGCGCGAAAATTCTCGCGGGCGGCGGCGAGATCGCGCCGCTGGAACGGGGCTCTCTCATGGAGGATGAATTTGCGCAAAACGTGCGCATGGATGCGGCGGAAGTCGCTGCCGCCTGCCGCGAGGCGCTTCGGTATGCGGACGCGAATTACTCGCCGATCACGTTTGTCGATTTCTCGCGCGCTTTCGGAGTCGGCGCTCCGCCGTGCCCGCCTCCGTCCTGCCCATGAACCCGTTCTCTTTATTCGGCCGGTTGCTCGGCATCGGCGGCAACGCTTTTTCCGACACGGTCCTCAGTTCCATCGATCGGGCAAATGTCCGCTTCATCCTGCCGCTCGATTCCGCGCTTTATCTCACGTCACGCACGCGCCGCGCGATCAATGAAAAAGCGGAATGGATCTGGCAGAATTTCGGCGTGGTGAAGGAAGGCGTCGCGGGCATCGCGCGGCATACGGTGGGCAAAGGAATCAGCCTTCAAATCGACTCGGCCGATGACGACTGGAACCAGCTCGCGGAAGATGATTTTGAAAGCTACGCGCTCACACCGGAGCGATGCGACCTGGCTGGACGGCGCAATTTCTACGAAGCCCAGACCACCGGCGTCGAGCAGCGGATCCTGCGCGGGGAATTTTTAGCAGCGAAGACAGAAAATCCCGATTGGGCGGCGCGAGCAAAGGACGGGAACCAATATCAGGAGCCTTGTTTCCAGCTCTATGACACCGAGGAAATTTCGACACCTGGCATGGCTGGCATCACAGAAGGCAAAGTCATCCTGGATGGATGCGAGCTAGATCAAAACTCCCGCGTGACTAACTACCACGTCCGGAACCTGGACGGAATGACGTGGACTCCGATCCCGCGCGCTCGAATGATTCATTGGTATAAGCCGCACGCGATTAACCAGGTCAGGGGCATCAGCGATCTTGCACAGGCGGTCAATCCGCTCGTCGACATTCACGAACTGAAGCGGCTGACGACGCGCAGCGCGAAGGCGCAGCAGCTCATCGCGCTGGTTTTAAAAAATGTCGCTCGCAAAAAATCGCGCGGCGCATTCGGCGCAGTCAAGGACGCCGCGCCCGGCAGCGACGGCAATCCTGGAACGGATACCGCGCAACTCGAGCAGCTCGTTGGAGCGGCCGGCGCCGGCATTGCATACGTGGGCGACGATGGCGACGCAAAGCTGATCACGCCGAACTCTCCCACTCCGCTGGTCGAGGGATTCATCACCGACTTGTTGATGCGCGACGTGTGCGCCGGCTGGGGCGTGCCTGCTGAATTTTTCTGGAGCATCGCGAAGCTCGGCGGCGCGAACACTCGTTTTATTTTGAGCAAGGCGGACCTGCTTTTCCAGGTGCTCGCCGATGGCCTCATCTATCGCTTCTGCACGCCGATCGCGTTTCGCTATCTGCAATATCGCATCCAGACCGGCGCGCTGCGTCCATGCAAGGATCCGAATTGGGCGGCGAAAATGTCGTGGCAAACGCCGCCGCGCGTGACGGTCGATAACGGCAACGAGAACAAGATGCTCATCGAGCTGCTCGCGAACGGCATGATCACGCTGCGCGAGTTCTGCAACGCACGCGGCCTCAACTATCGCCACACCATGCGCCAATGGATCCGCGAGCCCATCGAGTTCCTAAAGATCGCGAAACAGGAATTGGCTGACAGCGGCCTTGATCCCGCGATGACCGACAAAGTCTTGATGCGATGGGTCGCGAACATGCCGCTCTGGCGCGCATCGAAGCCTGGCACTGAAGCGCAGAGCGGGCAGGAAACCGACCCGACGACTGCAAACCCCGACGAGGAAGAAGAAGATGACGACGACAAAAAAAAGAAAGCTGCGTAGGCCATTTTTCCCGCGCACCGAAACCGACGAACCCGAGAGCTTCATCCCATGAAACTGCCTGATTTTCTTTTTGCGGACCCGATCGGTTTTTACGCACCTGGTCTAGCGGCCTGGATGATGCGCCATCAGCAGCTGGCGGAAAAAATGAACGTCGCGCTGATGACCGGCGAGAAGCAGCTTTCGATTTCCGATTTCGTGAATGCGCGTCGGCCGTATGCGGTGGATGGCAATGGTATCGCCACGATCCACGCAAACGAAGCGCTCAGCCGCACCGCTACGAACGTGGACAAGCTCTTTGGCGATACGCATTACAATGATTTGATCGAGGAGCTCGACCAGGCCACGAGCGATGATCAGGTGAGGGGAATCCTGCTCGATGTTTCGTCCCCAGGCGGCAGCGCGATCGGCGCTCCCGAGGCAGCGCAAGCGGTGCTCGATGCGCGGCAGGAAAAACCGATCGTCGCTTATGTCGAAACGGTGGGAGCTAGCGCCGCCTATTATTTCATGAGCGCGGCGAATGCGATTGTCGTGAGCCCTAGTTCAGTCGTCGGCTCGATCGGCACGATCGCCACATTCTTCAATCTCGCCGGCATGCTGCAGCGATTCGGCGTGGACGTGAAAATCATCACGCCGGCAGCCGCCGATTTGAAAGCGAGCGGAAATCCATTTCGCGAGATGACGCGCGCGGAGGAGGATTTTTTGCAGCAGCGCATCGAGTCGATTAACGCAAGTTTTACAAATTGGGTATCGCAGAATCGCACAGCCGTTGGCGCGGATGCGATGCGCGGCAATTACTTCAGCGGCACCGATGCCGTCTCGAACGGACTGGTCGATCAAACCGGCAGCCGGCAGGACGCGCTCGATGCGCTGGAAGCGCTGATCCAATACTCATCGCGTTGACAGCGCACGGCGGAATATGTTCCAGCGCCATTTTCAATGCGGCAATTCCTTTTCCCGTTTCTTTTTTGATTCCGAAAAGGGCGGCAAATCCGGTTCCCAAGCAGCTCCCACCGTCGCGGACCTCACGCAAAAGGTGACGGATCTGGAAGCGCAAAAAACGCGCCTCGAGGGTGAACTGCAAACCGCGAAGGACGCGACGGCTGCCGAGACTTTGAAGGTCACGAATCTCACGGCCGACAAAACGCGCCTCGAGGGTGAGCTGCAGACGGCGAAAGACGCGACGGCTGCCGAGACCTTGAAAGTCACCGATCTCACTGCCGAAAAAACTCGGCTCGAAGGCGAACTCCAGACGTCCAAAGCGGCGAAGGATAAAGCGGAGGCCGATTTAAAAACGGCCGACGATCGCGCCGAGACCAAACTCTACGAAATCAGCGCGCGCAATGGCGGCACACTCCCGCCGAAGAAGGCCGGCGCCGGCGACCACACCCAGGACCAAACCAAGTCCGACGCGACCCCGCGTCAAAAGCTCGCCGGCATTTTCAAAGTCGCCTGATTTGACACCTCCGCGCTCACAAGAAATTCCGCTTCTAACAATTATTTAAACAAACGATTATGGCTTCCGGCAAATACACACTCCTCGATCTCGCAGCACGTTCCGGCAAAGGCATCCACGCCCTCATGGAAGGCGTTCTCACCTACGCTCCCGAGCTAATGGTGATGCCGACTTTTCCCCGTGCCGGCATCGAATACTCGACGCTCACTCGCACCGAACTGCCAAGCGGCGATTTTCGCATGGTCGGCGGCGGCACGCCATTGAGCAAAAGCGCATGGAAGCGGGAAACCGGTTCGATGGCGCTCTTTGATGCACAGATGCAGGTGGCCGAGGACATCGTTGTCGCTGCACGGTCGCAAGACCCGGAACTCATCACTGAGGACATTCTCGCTGACGAAGCGATCAGCTACGTCAAAGGATCCGCGAATCGCATTGGCAGCCAGGCATGGTATGGCAAGGCGATTTCCAACAACGGTTTTGCCGGACTTTCGACCCAGGTCGATACCGCGAACAACGAGGTCAACGCTGGCGGCAGCGCAACTGCTGACTCGAGCTCAGCTTATCTCGTTTTTCTTGATGACAACGCGGTGAATCCGCAGGGCGTCCATTTCCTTCTCGGCAACGGCGGCCGCATGACGATGGGCGATATGTGGGGCAAGCAGCAGGTGAAAGTGGCAAATTCGAATCCAGAAGCCTACTTCACCGCTTTCACGAATAATTTCCTCGCGTATCTCGGCTTCTGTGTGGCGCGGCCGCAGGCGGTCTATCGCGTGAAAAATATCACTGCCGCGTTTCCGTTCACTGACGGGTTGGCGGCCCAGCTCTGGGCGAAAGTGCCGATCGTTCTGCGCCAGGACAAGAGCAAGTGGATGTGGTTCATGAACAGCATTCCGCAACTCACGCTGCAAGCCAGCCGTGCGACAGTCAACGTCGCGACAGACGGCAAAAAAGGTGTCAGCGGCTCGGGTGTGTATCCCGATCTTCCGGATAGCTGCCTCGGCATTCCGATCCAGCTCACCGATTCGCTGCTTTCGACCGAGCGCGCCGGCCTGCATCAGTAAGCGTGCGTCTCTCACAAATGCGTCTCTCACAAAGTTAAACAATCGTAAAATTATGAAATTCAAATCTCTCATCCTGACTGCGGCGGTCCTCGGCATCACCGTGTTCACTCACGCCGCGACCGCGGTCGAGAAAGTCCAAGCCGTCGAAAAAACGGGCGCGTTCTCCAAGGGAATTTCCGAGGGCCTTGCGCATCCGGATCTTCCTCAGCTCCGCTCGACTTCTTCGTGCGATGTGGTGACTCACTGGTTGCTGCTTTTCAGCGCGCCATTCTGCATCGGCATGTTGAACGTGCGCACACTTCAGGATTTGAATTTGCAGGTTACGACCGCTTTGCCGGCCGCGAATGCAAACAACAATTCCGCGAGCATCGACACGGCCGAGGTCAATCCTGGTCGAGTGCCTGGCGTGGAGCTGCTCATGAGCATGCCCGCGACGCCGAGCCTGGTCGACGCGAAGACGATCACGCTCACGCTTCAGGACTCAGCCGATAACGCGACGTTTAACAATGTTGTGGACGTTCCCGCACAGGTCGTCACCGGCGCCGGTGGAGTAGGCGCTGCTGCGCTCAGCTACCAGTTCAAGCTTCCGATCGGGCTGCGCCGTTACGTGCGCCTGAATGCGGCCGTGCTCGCTGCAGGCGGCGACAACACCGCGATCAGCACCACGCTGGCTTTCGTTTTTTAAAAAGAGTCCCCGCGACTCTGTGCGTGCACCGAGCCGGGGAGACCACTTTCTTGCATGGTTGGGAAAGGCCGCTAGCCGAAAGGCAGCGGCCTTTCTTTTTTTGACAAACGAGCAGGCGCATGGACCTCAACAACGTCGCCCGCAAAGCCGCTTCCCTCGATGCAGCCATCAAGCTCAATACGAAGGAGCTCGCGAAGCTTAAGAAACAACTCATTGCCGGAGGCGAAGCGGATTATGGCTGCGTCCAGGTCATTTTTCCCGCGCCCTCGATCAAACCGGCCGATGAAGTAATCGACGAGCTGAAGGAGAATCTGCCGCGCGAGCAATTCATAAAACTTTTTGAAACCGTCACCGTCTTCAAGCCCGTGAAAGCGTTTCGCGAAGTGCTGGCCGCGATCTGTGCGCCGAAAGTTTGCCGGACCGTGCTGGCGCAAGTGCAGTGCGAGAGCACGCCGCGCGTGGTCTTTAAATGATCATTCTCGTGTCCGATCCGCTCGTTGCCGAATCGCTGCGCGCGAAGCTCGAGCTGCTCGAGCAAAAGCGCTCTGAAGCGCGTCGCGCATTGAACCGCTACGCACCACTCCTGCGCCGGAGCGAGCAACACGAGGAGTTCAACGCAAAATTTGCGCGCGACCTGGTGGACGCGCAGCTCGATTACGAGCAGGCGATGGTTGAACTCGACGCCGTGCTGAATGCCGTCGGCTGGGAGGCCGCGCACGCACAATGAGCAGACTCGGCGACGGCACGCTTGCCGTGTTTAACAGAATGCTAGAATTGGGGCAGGGGACGGAGCTGCAGTTCAACGGCCTGTGCGCTCAGTGCGTGGCCAGCGGGTTCAAGACGACGCGCAAGGCAAAGTCGGCCGGCCGCGAGATCGATTACGGAAATCCGTCGCTGATTTTGTTGGAGAGCGAGCGAAAGCGCCTCTGCATCGAGGATCACGTGAAGGTTAAAGTTTACGACCTTCAGCTGAAAGTCATCGAGATCGATTCCCATCCCGCCAGTCCGCTCACGAAGCTGCACCTTCAATACCAACCATAGCCCATGGCAACTCGTCCCGCTCCCAGCATTGAAAGCCTGCTCGCTTACGAAACCGCAATCGAAGACGCATGGCAATCAATCCAGAAAAACGCCGGCATCGATGCGCGCGTGGAATTTAGCGACGCGCCCATTGTAACACCGCGCTCGGACATCAATCTTTTCAACGTCGTGCCGAACGACGGGAACGGGAACGAGCACTACAAGACTTTCCCCGATGGACGGATGTTATACGATGTGTTCTCCGGCATCCTGGTCTCGAAGATCGTGACCACGCGCGGCGAAAATTCCAGCCAGCACAATGCGATGCTCGGCCGCGTGAGGCTCTGCGCTTTCAATTTTCGGAAATTGTTCACTGCCGCGAATCTCCCTTTCCACACGGTGCGGAACATGAAAGAGGAGCAAAAAATCAGCGTGACGGATTCGGACCGGGACTTGGACTTGAGCGAGCTGCATCATCGGATTGTTTTCTCGATCGACGAGAACGCCTGGCCCGCGCTGCTTCCTTAGCGGCGATGCGTTGACAAGGCGGCGGGTCTTTATGGCGAACGTTGAACTCTCCAATATCCATGCTCGCCTCACGCGCGAGGTAAAACAGCTCGACAGCGAGATCGCGGCGCTCACGACGCAGCGCACCGAAAAGGCCGCTGCGGCGGAGGCTCTCAAGGATCACGCAGCGCCAGCCGCCACGCCCGCGCCGTCTGCCGCGCCCGCGCCGGCCACAACCGACAAAAAGTAATCTCCATGAAAACACTCCTTCGCATTTTCATCGCATTTCTTTTGCCGCTGGCGCTGTTCGCACTCTGCGCCGGCTCGCTGCAGCCGCAGGCTTACAAAATCGCTGCTTTGCTGCTCATGGCCTGGTTCGTGGTTTTGCTCGCACCGAAGTTTTTCGGACTCCGTTTTCTCGCCGGCATCCTCGGCACCGATCCTGCCGGCACGCTGCTCGACAACGTCGCGCAATACGGTTCGCAGACGGTGACCTACAGCTCGAAAGTTTACGTGGTGGAAAAATTCACGCCGAAACGCAGCACTGCGCGCGTTGTGCAAAAAAACCAATTCGGCGTGCCGAGCGGCAAAACGCTGACGAAGGATCTTGAGACAGCGACCGTGACGGTGCAGCTGCCGGATTCCTCGGCGGTGGCGTGGCCACTCTTCGCGGAAATCTCGCTCGTGCCGGAAGGCGGCGGCAGCGCGAAGGTTTTCCACGTGGAGGAAAACAGCCCTCTGTTCGAGCAAAACGGCATCACGAAATTCACCGCGAACCTGAGCGAGAAGCTCGGCTCGTAAAAGCGCGCCCTTTGGCGCTTCACGCCAAATGGAGCTCGCAAAAATCCCCGGTTACAACGAAGCGATCGCGGATGCCGCTGCCGAGGAAATGCGGTTGCGCGACCGCGCATTTCTCGACTTGCCGGAGCAGATCTGCGGCATCCAGGTGCGGCCGCTGACGCCACGCCTCTGCGGAATTCTTTTTTCCATCAAGAACCCGCTGCTTTGCGGTGGCAAGTGGAACCCGGTTTCCGAAAGCGAACAAATCCTGATGTTCCTCTGGGTCGTGAGTCCTCGGTTTTCGCGATCTGACGATGCGGCTCGCATCGCCTTCATTGCTGAGCATTCGCTGCAATTGAAACTCCCCGACGCGCTGAATGAGACCTATGCTTTTCTCGACCGCATGCTTTTCGACGCGCCGCCTGGTGCGCGGCAAAAAAACGCCGTCGTCAATACGAGCTGGATCGCGTCGCTCAATCATCGCATCGCGGAAAAATACGGCTGGCAGGATGAAGTCCTCGATGCGCACGGCGAGCCGGTGATCGGCGCCGGCATCATGGACAAACCGCTACCGCGGCTGTTCCAATATCTGCGCGAGATCCAGGCCGATGGCGGTAGCATGCCGGCGTTCAACCCGCTCCAGGACAAGGCGACTCAGCGCATCGTGCGTGAGTGGCATGCCGCGGAAATGGCGAAAAAAGAGGAGGACGCGCCGTGCAACTGAACGTCCGCACTGAGTTTTCACAGCTGCGTCAAAAAATGATCGCGCTGCGCGTAGGCGTGCAAAAAAGCATCCCGGAATTGCTTCTGCAGGAAGGGCGCCTGGCCGCGATCTCGATGTCGAAAAGCACGGTTCCGTATGGCACCGGCATCGACGCGAAGACGCAAGGCGAGGTCGCCGTTCGCGTCGACATTTTCAAGGTCTATTGGACGCCCGGGATGGTCTTCAAAGTCATCGCCGCGAACAGCGGGCTTTATAGCGAAGCGGACGCTTTCATCGCCGCGTGCGAGGGAGCGGCCGCGCGTGGACGTGGCAAAAAGAAAGGCAAATCACGCCAGGATTCTCTGGCGGTCGCCACAGGAATCCTGAAGCGCTGGGGAGGTCCGCTGCGCAATGTGCCGCTGCGCAATTTCGACAATGGAGACGCGCATCGAAATGCGCGCAATTCGCGCGGCCGTGTGACACAGCGCACTCCTTCTATGATCGTGCTCGATCCGGACAAGTTGAAAGACTACATCGCGCGCGAGCAGGCGCAGGTTGGCTTTGGCAAAAGCGCGTGGGCTGAGGCCGCGCAACGGCTCGGCGGCACCCGCGGGCTTCGCGGAAAAGGCGACATCACCGCAAACTGGATCTTGCGCCATCATGCGCCGTCGATCGTCAGCACGTCGCGGCTTTCGGATCCTGACCACCCATCACTGACGATCGGGAGCAACGTCCGCTACGCAGCCCAGATTCTCCAGCCCGGCGCGAAGAACGAAGCGGTGCGAATCGCGAAAGAACGGTTGTTAAAACAAATCAAAAGCGCCGCACGCGCGGAGGCTCGGCGCCTCAAGATGGCCGCGTAAAACCATGGACGACGCGACGATCATAATTGGCGGTAACGCGGAAAGTTTTCGCACAGAGATGGCGAGGGCTGTGCAGGACGCTGAGCACGGCTTCCGCAGAATGCACGGCACGGCCGGAGAGGCGAATGAGAAGATGCTCGTCAGCTCTCACCGAGTCGCCCACCAAATCAGCACTGTCGCCGGCGAATTAATTCGCGGCGGAGGCGCGGCCGATGTCTTTGCAGCTGGGCTCGAGGGCGTGGAGCGCAGTTTGCATCTGCCACTCGGCGCATTGGCCGGTCTCGGTATCGCCGCCATTTTTGCGGAGCAGATGGGCAAGGCTCGCGAAGAAGTGCAAAAGCTCGCTGACGAGCTGCACAACCTTTCAACCGACGCCTCCGAAAGTCCGCGTTTCAAATCGCTCGAGGACATGAATCGCGGTCTCGAGGAGATGAAAAAGAAAATCGAGGAGCTGCGCACCCAGGACAATTTTTTCAAAAACCCAAACGTTTGGCTCTACGAGCATATCGCCGAGGGTGCCGGCAACGCAAAGGCGCGGCGTGAGCAGGAATTGCAGGAAGCGAGAGAAGGACAATCGGACCTGCTGAAGGGCGTCGTCGATAGAACGAACGAAGGCGCGGGCGAAAGCGAAGCGAAAAACCGGCTTGGGGATTTCGCGGCAGAACGCGCGAAGCTCGAGCGTGAGTTTGACGAGACCAAGGCAAAGCGCCTGGCTGCTGTTGGCCCACAGGATGATGCAAAAGACCTGATCGATGCGATGAACCGGCAACACGCGGCCGACATCGAAGCGTTAAACGAACGCGAATCAGCGGCGAAGCGCGCAGTCGCGCTCGAGGAGAATATTGTCGCCATCAAAACCAAGGGACGCGACGTCGAGGTCGAGGTGGCCGAGGCGAGACTGAAGGCCGCAAACGATGAGGCGAATGTTGCGCCCGATGAGAAAAAAGCGGAAGCCACTGCGAAGATCCATGCGGCGGAACTCGAGCTGGAAAATGCACGTCGCTCCACTGCCGAAAAACGAAAGCAACTCGGCATTGAAACCGAGGTGGCGTCCCTGGTCGGAAGTGAAACCGCGAAGCGCATGCGCGCGAATGAACTCGAGCGCGAGGAGCTGGAGCGCCGTGCGAGCTTGGCGCGACCCGATGAGCAGTCGGCGATCTCGCGAGACCTTGCGCGCAATCGTGCCGAGGCGCGGACGCTGGAAAATTCCGGCTACGATGAATTCGCGCAACAGCGGCGCGCTGAGATCGAATCGAACACCGCAGGCGGCACAATTGAGGACCAGCGCAAACGGCTGAAGGATTTGATCGCCCTTACCAATCAGCAGATAAATCAAAACACCGGAAGCGGCCGCCCCGATGAAGTGCAGTGCGCGTGGGATCTCGATGCCGCGCTTGCCGCGCAGAACCATCAGCTCGACGAAATCAATTACGCTTACCAGAAGCAGCTCGAAGCAGCTTCTTCGCAAACGGATGTTTTGGAACTGCAGCTCGACGGCCGCAGCTCGCTCGCGGAAATGGCGCGCACGTGCGCGGAGTATGACGAGCGAATTGCGCAGGCTTTGCACGAAGGAAAAAACGAGCTTGCCGATCAGCTCGAAAAACAAAAGCAGCTCAATCTCGAAAAGCAGGCGACGGCGAATTTTCTGAAAACGCCTGCGCAGCGTCGCGCGCAACGCGAGCAGGACCGGACGGAGCGGCGCGCTCATCACACCGTGGAAGCGCGCTGGGCAGACGAAGACGATCGGGTGAAGCGCGGCGTGAAGCTCGATGCGCGTCAGCAAAAGGAATACGACATGCGCCACGGTTTCAACGTGGGCGACAAGGCGCATCAGCCAGGCTCATCGACGAGCGTCGAGACTTTTCACGCGACGACTTTGAAGGTCGATAACTTCGTGGTGCCTGGCGAGAAAAACGGGGGAGGGAGGTAAGCGATGTCCTTTATTCCATACCCGAATGTCCTTTGGGACGAACCGGATAATTTCAAGATCGCGAAGCCGTGCAGTGATGTCCTGGTTGAAAGGCCGTTTGAAAAATTCGGCGACACAAAAACACGGCTGTATAAACAAAAGTATTCGCAGGCGCGCACGAGCTTTGCGCCTCTGACGATTGATTCGGGCGGCCCGATCGGCGGCAAGCTGGTGGATGAAACGGTCTGGGAGGACAAGGGCGCCGGCATCGGAGAATGGTGGCGCGTCTTCGCGGATCTCCCGCAGTCGCATGACGAACCCGAGAGCTACGTCTATAACATGCAAAACATCGTCATCCAGGATGGAAGCGCGTCGCTTGCTGAAGTGGCGAAAATCGTCACGTCGCGCGTGCAGTGCGATTATTTTTGGGCTCCCCGCGGCATCTCGACGATCCCGATCATTTACGCGCTGAAGCTCGTGGAGCTCGGCGGAGTGGTCTACGCGACGCCGGACGCTTCTTACTATCCGCTAAAGCCGAATAGCAACGGTGAAGTGGTTGCGGAGGACAGCACAATCAAACGCTGGATTGGTAACTACTACGAACGGCGCACGCGCTTCGTTCAATTCGCGACTATCGCGCAAATTCCGTGAAGAAGATCGACGAGCCAAAGGCAGGGCAGCCGGTGGCGATGCTTTACCTTACCGTGGTGCAGTTGGTGAGGTTCGCGAACGCGCTGCTGAATCTCGTCGTTATCCAAACCGCTGGCGCCGGCTCGTTGCTTGTCTCTGATGCAAACGCGACACTCATGGTCCCGCCAGGCGGAACGGCCGCGGCGAAATTGCCGTTTCAAATCGTTCCCGCAAACAACGCGACGCATCCGGGCCGCGTGATGATCGTGCCGAGCAATCTCGCCAGCGCCGCGCCAGATGGCTTTGGAACGGATCCGTTTTACCTGACGTGCGTCGATGGCGATCAAATCTACGGAAAGGTCGCTTACTCCACGACCGGCAACACGATCGGCGCCGTGACCAGCCGCACGATCGCGAATGCGGGAACCGTTCCGGACGACGATATTTCCGCCGCGATTTTTTACTACTCGATCGGCAACGTCGCCATCGATGCGAAAGGAAACATCAAGGCTACAAACCTTGCATACGGGCCGATCGATTGCGTGGCTACACGCCGCTGGTTCTCGAATCCGATCACGTATTTAATTGCGTGGAATGCTGCCACCTGAGTTCACTGATCGGCCGCCAGTCTGGGCCGCTTTCCTTTTCCGGAAAGCCATAGGCACGAGCACGATTCATTCGCCCGATAGCAGCGCGGATGCCGCCCTTGCCCGCGCAGTCGCGCAGATGGTCTCGGTGATGCCTGGCTTCGACGGCACGCCGCCAAACGTGGGCTTTAACGGAGGCCCATCTGGCGCGCCCTCGAACTTCATCACAAATCCTTTCTTCGTTTGCCCCATTTTCAGGAATGGCGATGCTCCCGGCCCCTACACTTATTATGCGGGCAATGACGCCTCCGCGAGTTTGCTCGTTTACTATACGCTCGTTGCGCTTTCCGCGACCTGCTACTACGAAGCATGGTGGGATGAGGTGACGACGTGGACCGATTCAACTGGCACTGCGCAGAGCCAGACAGTCAACCGTCACTGGGTTTCAGACGCGGAGCTTTCCGTGGGCGGCCTCTGCCTTCCCGCTGGAGTAGGATTGCCGAGCGGCGTTCCGAATGTCTCAGACGTGCATGGCGTGTGGCCGTCCAGTGACGAGTTTGCATGGCAGATGCCTTCGAGCATCGGCGGCGGTTACAACATGAGCGTGCAGGGCAACATCGCAAATTTCCGATTCACGCAACGCGCTGATTACACGCCGCCGATCGACGGCTCTGCCAACGGCTTTCCCGCTTAAGCACCGCGCCGCACGCGTTGACATCCCGGCGCGGTTGGATGCCCACGCCGACGCTCGACTGTCTCATCAATATTCGCGACCCGCAGAAAACGGGGTTGCTCGTGAACTTCAATTCCGAGGGCGTTCTCACCCAAGGTCTCGGAAACCTTTTCCGCAACGACGGCGAGCAGCTCCGTCTCCGCTTCGTCGAGCCGAGCAAAAGCGGTGTGCGGTTCTGGGATTATGTCGATGTCTCCACGGCCGCGATTCGCGTGGCAATCGGCCTCGCTGACAAAACGCCATCGGCAGGCACTTTCTTCCTCGAGTGCGGCGCCGCGCTCACCAACGGGCTTCTCACGACTGGCAAACGATACTTCATCAGCGCTTTCAACGCGGGCGATAACTTTTCAAACGTAGGTGCGGCGACAAACGCGGCCGGCGTCATTTTCATCGCGAGCGGAACTACTCCAACTGTCTGGACTCACGCCAGCTCGCTTTACGAAATCACAGCCGATCAGGCTTTCAATGTCGCCGCCGCGGACCTGCAGACCGCGCTCAATGCGACGGCCGCGATCACGGCCGCTGGCGGTGTCACCGTCACGCTCGAGGAGACGGCGAATTACCTCGTCACTTTTAACACTCTCGCCGCGCAGGTTCTCCTGGGCTGGAACGCCGCGAACCTCACGCCGACTAGCGTCATCAGCGTTTCGCGACTGGTGACTGGCAGCGCGCAGGCGCATGAAGTCCAGCTCGTCCGGCTCATCCAGGTTCCCTACGCTTATGCCGAACCATCGACCGCGCTCGATGCGGCGAGTGTCGCGCTCGCTGAGCTGCAGGCTGGTGCGACAAACAAGCCTGAGATTTTCCGCGCCACAATTTCGGAGAGCTATGATGGCGTTTGGACGCTGACGATCGGCGCGGACACTTTTGTTTTTCCATACAATGCCAGCCAGTCCGCAGCGCAAGCGCTCATCGGCACCGACTGGACCGTCACGCATGACGATGGGAGCTACATCTACGTTTTCACCAAGGCCGCAAATGGTGTGTTCGATTACAGCACGGTCAGCGCGAGCCCGGCCGGCTTGTTCGTAGCGATCGGCGTAAGCGGCTCTCTCGCGCTGAATACCTTCGGGATGTTCCAGGCTTTCGCAGCTGCAGGGACTGACACGCTCGCGCTCATTTATGAAATAGAGCTTCAATTCCCCGGCGAGACCCCACGCACGGTCCTGCACATTTCGGTAACTCTCACGCGTGACGTCATCGACCTCGCCACGATGATCCAGACGCCGCTGCCGAGCTACTACACGGCCGCAGAATGCGACGCGCGTTTCGCGCCGTTGACTCTCGCGGACCAGAGCAACGGCAAGACCTACAAGCTGGTCTTCGTCAACGGTCTGCCCAGCGGACAGGAACAGTAATTTCGCATGAAAAACATCTTCGCACTTCTCACTTTCGTTTGTTTTACATCCGTCCTTCTCGCCGCGCCTGGTGACATCGTAACTCCGCAGGCTCACAGCTCCGCGCTCGACGCGGTTTCCGCAAACTCCGGCACGCTCGATCTCACCGGCACGGTGCTGAGCCTCGGAAACGCTCCCAGCGGCGACTGGGTTACTTTCGAGGGCGTCGCTGGCGACGGCAGCGGGTTGTATAACATTCTCGGTTCGTTAAGCAGCCTTACTGACCTCGACAACGAAGTTGGGAATGCGGCTAGCGAAGGCTTTATTCCGGAGATTGACGCGCCCAACTGGTCGATTAATTCGGACGGAACCGCAAACTTCGCCAATTTCGGGAACATCAGTAATACGGCGTTCAGCGGCACCGTCACGATCGGCAATGGCTCCATCACGATCGGAGCTGCAGGTCAGATTTCCGCGTTGGTGAATCCAACCAACCTCGTGCTCACGACAGGCAGCTATTCGGATCCCGCCTGGCTGACTTTGAGCAAAACGAAAGTCGGTCTCTCGAATGTCAGCAACACGGCTTTCAGCGGCACCTATTCGGCGGGCAACGGCTCGATCACGATCGGCGCGGCCGGCCAGATTTCCGCGTTCACGAGTCCGACAAATCTCGTCATCACCAGCAACAACGGCAGCGACTTTTCCAACGTCGCGACCGTTCGAACGAATCTCAAAACTCCGTTTTCAAAGCATGTCGCGAAGTCGGCGAATTTCTCCGTCGCGGCCGCTGATTGCGGAACCGTCTTCGACGTAACGACGAGCACGAACTCGATCGTCGTCACACTCGACACGGCCGCAAATCTCGGCACGAATTTTCAATGCTTGATCCGCAAGGTGGACGCGGCTGCCGGCACGATCGTCGCGAACTCGCAGATGGTCGCCGTCAACAACCATTGGATCGAGGTCGATAGCGATGGCACTACCATTCGCTCCAAGACGATCCAGGGCGCGATGGACTCGAGCGGGAATTTCACGCTCTCTACCGGCAACAACGGCAACATCAATTTGTCGCCGAACGGCACCGGCACGATCAACCTCAACGGTCCCGTCGCGGCGAGTGGAAACATCGTCGCAAACGGCACACACAACACCGCGCCGAACCAAGTCGGAGTCACGCCCGCAAGCAGCGACCTCATCACCACGGCGCAGCTCGATGCGCGTGCGGGCGTGTTTTACAAGCTGATCCTTTCTGCTGATCTCTCGGCTCCGAGCACGAGTTTTGTCACGTCCACCGACTCGGTTACACTTCCGGCAGGCACCTATCGTTTTTACGTCATTCTCCACGCCGACACCGCGTCGAGCACTGCGGGCATTTCGGCGCAATTAATTTGGAGCACGGAATGCAGCGGCGGCTGCTGGGTAGCGCAAAATTACACCTCTTCCTCGCAGGGAAGCACTTTCGCCGCGCTCACAGCTTCATCTATTCAAATGCGCAGCGATGTCAGTGTAGCTGCTTACATGTGCTCTCCGATCGGGGACGCTCCGATCAAGACTGCATGCGGCATTAGCCAAGGGACAGTGACGTTCGCTTCGTCGACGACTTTGCACTTTCAAGTAGGCCAGCGCAGCGCCACGGATGGCTCAAACCCGACGATCCTCCGCGCGAAATCGTTCATTGTTTTCCAGCAACTACCATGAAGACCACACGACAAATTTTCATAGCTGCGGATTGCCAGAGCGCGACTGTCTTCCAAAACGAGGACGGCATTAACCGCTCTCGCGCGGTAGCTGTCGCGGATCTGCCTGTCGAACTGCAAACCGCGTGGCCGGCGATGGTCGCGGCGCTGCAAGGCTGGGCGCCGTCGCCGCAGATAGTGGATTTCCCGATCATCATCGACTGGCTGCCGAATGCCCACGTGAGCGGCTCGACGCCGGTCGAAGTGCCGGAGACCACGGACGCAGGCGGCACCATCATCGCCGCGCATGAAGGCACGGAGCCGACGTTTGACGACGACTTCCTCGTGACCTTCGGATCGCACCTGCCAGACGGCGGAATCTGCGAAGGCGTGAGTCAGCATCCAGACGACGCCGGACGCGCATTTTTGCAGGCGCTCTGGGCTTTCCTGAACTCGTAAAAAAATGGCCGGGCGTGCGGGACAGTCACACCGGCCGGCGTTGAGGGAATCGCCACTGCCGGCTCCCTCGCGGCAGTCAAAGGTTACAGCTCAGACAAGAAGTTGACAATGCCCACGCTAGTGTGAGCAGCGAAGAAATCAGAGCCGCCCTCGAGGCGAATAAAACCGACGTCACGAGATCTGTCGTGCGCGTGAATCTCACCGCATTTGTCATCATGGCGCTCTCACTCATCGGCTGGACCTACGAAGGCACCGTCTACAAGAAAGACCTGGAGAAGCGTGTCGACATAAACTCCTCGGACAGGTGGAAAGGCGCGCACCAGGTGGAATGGGCCTTCGAATGCACGATGCTCAATCCCGGCTTCAAGGCGCCCGATGTGCGCGCAATTCAGCGCAGCGTGAACGAGCAAAACGAGCAAACAACTCGTTAAACAAATACAAATCACAGGCCTGCCGCACGCGTTGACATTCGGCAGCCGGGATGAGGTGGATACTCGTTGCGGCCTGTTTTCTAACGTTCCGAGCGCAGGCGGAAACGCCTTACGATCCCTATTTCGCAAACGTCCGCGAAACGCTCGCACAGCTGCACGGCCGCGAGCTCGATTTCGCCCATGTCTGCGCGCTTGTCCGCGAAGGCCATTCCTTTACCTATCGCTTCACCGATCCTTACACCCCGGAAGCGCCGGAAGTGACCGCGCGCGACCGTGCCGGCGATTGCAAGGACAAGGCGCTCTGGCTCGCCAGCAAGCTCGGCGATGCGAGCGTCGTCTTCGTAATCGGTTACATCCGTCCCGCCTCGCGCATGGCGCATGCGTGGCTGCGATGGCGGGACGCCAGCGGGCTCGAATGGGTGCTCGATTGCACGAATTTTGACTCGCCTCTTATCGCGCCGGACGGCTGGTATCGTGCCACCTATACTTACATTGCGCCGCGTTGACATGCACGCGCTGGCATGAACAAAGCCGCCGTCTGTCGCGTCCTCTCTCTCGTTGTCAAAGTCTGCTCACTCGTCTCCGGACTCGCGGCTTATTCGCAGATGATCCCTGCGAAATATGTGCCGATCGCCGTCCTGGCCTTCGCAGCTGCGTCGATCGTGAAGGATGCGGCGAATCGCTTCGAGGACGCGGTCAACAGACTCCCCGCGAAAGCGCTGATGCTGCTCATCGGCCTCGGCGTCGCGCTTTGTTTTACAAGTGCGTGCGCAAACGATCCCTTCGACACCGGCTTCCGCAGGCGCGTCAGCGCGGTGAACGTGAACGCCGGCGCTGAGTTCGACCCGACCACTAAAGATGTGACCGGCACCGTCGCCACGGAATTTGTTCTGCGGGATCCTGACGCCGGACTCTCGAAGTAATCACGCGGCAACCACGGGAACTTTTCGAGATGCGCGGCATCCTGAGCCTCTGGACTCGCACGCCGCATTTCCGCATGCGGCGCGGGCCGCTGCTGATCCAGACGCTCGCGATCTGCCTCGCGAATGAATTTTTCGCTGAAACCGGCCTCGTCACCGATGCGCCTGGGCAGGCGCTTGCTGCAATCTTCGGCTGGCGTTTTTCGGATTGTTCAACCGCGCTCGAGGATTTCGCTGGCGAAGGCCTCGGGCATATCTGGGCGCTCGGAAAGCTGCACGCGTGCGCGCTGCAGGATCGGCCGTTTGTGCAATTCGATGCCGACGCGCTGATCACGCATCTTCCCGAACGCCTGTTAAACGCTCCGTTGATTGCGCAATCGCCCGATTTTCCGGAATACTATTTAGGCTCGGACATGGAGGCTGCTTTTCGCATTGGCGAAATGGATCCGGCCCGCGGTCGCCACGTCGCGTTCAACGGTGGATTGCTCGGCGGGTGTGATGTGCCGCTGGTCCGTGCGTATGCCTGGGCAGGTCTCGATCTCGCGAAGCGATTCCGCCACTGCGCTCTGAACGGAACGACGACATCCATGTTCATTGAGCAGTATCAGCTCGCGCGATTCGCGGAGCGGGTCGGCGTCCAGGTGACGACGCTTTGTGACGATTGCGTGACCGACCCTGATTCGACGCCCGGTTACTGTCACCTGGTCGGTTCGCTGAAACATAGCGTGGAGCGCATCGCACGAGCTGAGGCGTGGCTTCAAAAAGACTTTCCGGAAGAGTATCGCCGCTTCGTTGCCGGCTGGGAATTTCTCTCGCGATCGGAAATCGCGCCATCCTCATGATCGGCGTGACGATCGGCAGCGGCAAAGTGTTTGGCAAAATGGCCGAACTCGCTGCGCGCAATTTCACGAGCTGCACCGGCCTGCCGGCACACGTCATCGGCAAAGCCGAGCAGCTCCTCCTCGGACTCGAGCGACCACACGATTTGAAATTTGAGTTGTTCAATTTGTTCCCAGGAGAAGACGCGATCGCCTTCTTCGACGCGGATCTCATTTGGCTGAGCGACTTCGAACCGCGCGAACACTTTGGCGACGATGGGTTTGCCGCCGTGCGCGATTTGTTTAACACCGATTGGATCCTCTGCGACAGCGCGCGCGCCGGCGTCCGGCCGCAGAATTATTTCAACAGCGGTTTCTTCCTCATTGATCGCACGCGCGCTTCGATCCTGGACGAAGCGAAGCGATTGAAAACTAGCGGCCAAATCACGACGCCATTCAAGGACCAGACTTTTTTAAACGCCGCGGCCGATCGTCTCGGCGTCGCGGTGCAGTATCTTCCGCAGCGCTTCAATTTCCACATCGATCGCGACCAAACCAAACATTTAAACAAAGTAATCGGCGCGCATTTTCACTGGCTGAAGGACGAGCCGGATTTTGAAAGCTACTACGACGATCCGCATTGCTGGATTGACACCCCGGCGGCGGAGTGAAGCTGCTCGATACAATCGAAGGTTGCCCGGTGACCTGGGACGGCGAGGCGATTGAATTTACCGCGCGCGGCCGGATCGACGACGACGGCGCCGGCGCGCCGCATGGAGATCGCTTTCACCTGGGCGACACCTCACTGCACCGCAACGGCGCACCTCTCAACGCCGACACCGAATTTTACATCGTGCTTCCTCCGCAAATCATTCGCGGAGTCGCTCCCATCGTCCTCGGCAGCATGGCATGCGTCACCTATCGCGACGTCACGATGCCCGCAGTCGTCGGCGACATCGGGCCGCATCATCGCATCGGCGAAATGTCGATCGCTCTCGCTCGCGCATTAGGAATCAATCCGGATGCGAACACAGGAGGCGACGACAAACCCGATGTGCTCTACCGCGTCTTGCCTGGCGTTCCCGCGATCGTCAACGGGATCCAATACGAGCTGCAGCATTCGTGAAAACGAAACCGCGAGCGGAAAGCGCGGCTGTAAAACAACTGTTGCGGAACTGCGTGCCGTCGAAATCGAGCCTCCGCAAAGCGATGAAAATCGCCGGAGAAAAAATTGCCTCAGCTCGTCATGAGCGCCCATAAGCGAAGAGCGGTTCAGCGTAATGGTTGCTACGATTTTGTTACTATTACCTGCCAATTCCTCGCGAACCCTGATAGATAGTGGCGGATGGGGGGGGATTCGAACCCCCGTTACCTTTCGGTAAACACGCTTTCCAGGCGTGCGCATTCGACCACTCTGCCACCCATCCCGAGCGGGTAAGTCTGCTGCATTTCCTGTTCAGCTCAAGTCCTGAATTTTGTGGGACAGAATGGCCCGCCAAGTGCGACACCCCGTGCGTTGCCGCGTCAACACGGCGTCGAACGCTGTCTTGACGAAATGTCGTAAGCGATTGATGTCAAGGGAGTAAAGTTGTCGACCTCTTTTGGAACAGACCCTGCTAAGCAAGGTTTTCCAAGCTGGCATTTAGTAAATCTCAAAGGAAACATTTAAAAACATGGCTAAAATTTTAGGAATTGATTTAGGCACCACGAATTCGTGCATGGCCGTTATGGAAGGCGGGGAATCGGTAGTGCTCGAAAATTCAGAAGGCGCTCGCACCACTCCATCCATTGTCGCTTTTAGCAAAACTGGTGAGCGACTCGTCGGTCAGGCGGCGAAACGGCAGGCGGTGACGAATCCCCAAAACACGATTTTTTCGGTGAAGCGTTTCATGGGCCGGAAGTTTGACGAAGTGCACGAGGAAGAGCATCGCGTGCCTTACAAGATCGTGAAGGCGGCGAATGGCGACGCGCATGTGCAGGTGCAGGTCGGGAATGAGAAGAAGACGTTTTCGCCGCCGGAAATTTCCGCGATGATCCTTGCGAAGTTGAAGGCCGATGCGGAGTCGAAGCTCGGCGAAAAAATCACACAGGCTGTGATCACCGTGCCGGCTTATTTCAACGACTCGCAGCGCAATGCGACGAAGGACGCCGGAAAGATTGCCGGGCTTGAGGTTCTGCGCATCGTCAATGAACCAACTGCGGCATCATTGGCTTACGGGCTGGACAAAAAGTCGGACGAAAAGATTGCAGTCTATGACTTGGGCGGCGGCACATTTGATATTTCTGTTCTCGAAATCGGCGACGGCGTTTTTGAAGTCAAAGCCACCAACGGCGACACGCATCTAGGCGGCGACGATTGGGATGCGAAGCTCATGGATTGGATCATTTCTGAATTTAAATCGGAAACGGGAATCGACCTGAGTAAGCAACCGGACGCGGTGCAGCGGATCAAGGAGGAAGCCGAGAAGGCGAAAATTGCCCTTTCGAGTTCGCAGGAATACGAGATCAATTTGCCGTTCGTGACCGCCGATGCCAGCGGGCCGAAGCATATTCAGAAGAAGTTGACTCGCGCAAAACTCGAGCAGCTCACGGATGATCTTTTTGAAAGAACCATTGGGCCGGTCAAAGCATGCTTGAAGGATGCAGGCCTCAGCGAGCGCGATGTCAATGAGCTCGTGCTCGTTGGTGGAATGACTCGCATGCCGCGCGTCATCGACACTGCGCGTAAGCTGGTAGGCAAGGAGCCTCACAAAGGAGTCAATCCCGACGAAGTAGTTGCCATTGGCGCGGCGATCCAAGGTGGTGTATTGAAAGGTGACGTCAAGGACGTGCTCCTTTTGGATGTCACTCCGCTAACTCTCGCGATCGAAACTGCAGGCGGAGTAGCGACTCCGATGATCCCGCGCAACACTACCATTCCTACCCGCAAATCGCAGATCTTTTCAACCTACAGCGACAACCAGCCGGGTGTTGAAATCAAAGTATTGCAAGGCGAGCGACCGCTTTCTCGCGACAACAAAAATCTCGGCACCTTCCACCTCGACGGTATTCCGCCGGCGCCGCGGGGGACTCCGCAGATCGAAGTAACCTTCGACATCGATGCCAACGGCATTCTCCATGTTTCAGCGAAAGACCTGGGCACCGGCAAGGAGCAGAAAATCTCCATCACGGGCAGCTCTGGACTTAGCAAAGAAGAAGTCGAAAAGATGCAGCGTGAAGCGGAACTGCACGCCGATGAAGATAAGAAGGCCAAGGAGAACATCGAGATTCGCAACAATGCCGACAGCCTTGCTTATCAATCCGAGAAGCAGCTCAATGAACTCGGCGACAAAGTTCCCGAGGACAAGAAGAAGCCGATCCAGGAAGCGATAACCGCGGTGCGTGATGCCTTGAAAGGCGAGGATACCGACGCGATCAAAAAGGCTTACGACGACTTGCAGAACAAGTTCCAGAGCGTCAGCGAAGACTTATACAAACAAGCCGCGGCCAACGCGCAAGCGAGCGCCGGCGCAGGACCCGAGGAAGGGCCTTCAGCCGCACCTAAGACCGATGGAGGCAGCGGCAAGGAAGATGTCGTCGATGCAGAGTTCGAAGTCGTTGACGAAGACAAGAAAAAGTAACTCACACTTTACGAGACTTGCCGGCCTGTGCTGATTACCAGCGCATTTTCCGGCGTCTCGCGAAACCACAACAACAAAACAAATCGGAGGAAACTAACTACCTATTATGGCAGCTAACATCAGACCTCTCAGCGACCGGGTTCTCGTGAAACCGCTCGAGGAGAAAGAAGTAAAAAAAGGCGGCATCATCATTCCTGACACGGCGAAAGAAAAGCCCCAGGAAGGTGAAGTCGTAGCGCTCGGCACGGGGAAACTCGACGAGAGCGGCAAGAAGATCGAATTCACCGTGAAAAAAGGTGACAAGGTGCTCATCAGCAAATACGGCGGCACTGAAATCAAAATCGACGGTGACAACTATCTCATCATGCGCGAGGACGACATCCTCGGCATCCTCGGGTAAGTCTCCATCAACCACAACTAAAGGACTAACTACTTAAACTATATGGCAGCTAAACAACTACAATTCGACGAAAGCGCGCGGCATGCATTGCTCCGCGGTGTCGAGAAACTCGCCCGCGCGGTCAAGGCCACCCTCGGACCTAGCGGACGCAACGTCATCCTCGACAAGAAATTCGGCAGCCCGACCATCACCAAGGACGGTGTAACTGTGGCCAAGGAAATCGAACTCGAAGATCCTTATGAAAACATGGGCGCGCAGCTTGTCCGCGAAGTCGCGAGCAAGACGAGCGACATTGCCGGCGACGGCACCACCACTGCGACCGTGCTCGCCGAGTCCATCTACAAGGAAGGCCTCAAGAACGTCACCGCGGGAGCTAATCCTACTTCATTGCAACGCGGCATCAACAAAGCCGTGGAAGCTGTGACCAACGAACTCGCGCGCATTTCAAAGAAGGTCAAAGACCGCACCGAAATCGCGCAGGTCGCCACCGTCTCCGCCAACTGGGACAGCACCATCGGCGAGATTATCGCCGACGCGATGGACAAGGTCGGCAAAGACGGCACCATCACGGTGGAAGAAGCCAAGTCGATCGAAACCAGCCTCGACGTCGTCGAAGGTATGCAGTTCGACAAAGGCTACCTCTCGCCCTACTTCGTGACCAATGCGGAGTCGATGGAAGTCAGTCTCGAAAACGCCTATGTCCTCATTCATGAGAAGAAAATCAGCAGCCTCAAAGACATGCTGCCGATCCTCGAGAAAGTCGCCAAAGGCGGCCGTCCGTTGCTCATCATCGCGGAAGATGTCGAAGGCGAAGCGCTCGCGACTTTGGTCGTGAACAAACTTCGTGGCACCTTGCAAGTCGCGGCTGTCAAAGCCCCCGGCTTCGGTGATCGCCGCAAATCGATGCTCGAAGACATCGCCGTCCTCACCGGCGGCCGCTGCTTCACCGAAGACCTCGGCATCAAGCTCGAGAACATCACGCTCGAAGACCTCGGCAAAGCCAAGCACATCACCATCGACAAGGAAAACACCACCATCGTCGAAGGCGAAGGCAAGAGCTCTGACATCCAGGGCCGCGTCAGCCAAATCCGGCGCCAGATCGAGGAAACCACCAGCGATTACGACCGCGAGAAGCTCCAGGAGCGCCTCGCCAAGCTCGCCGGCGGCGTCGCCGTCATCAATGTCGGCGCAGCCACTGAGACCGAGATGAAAGAAAAGAAAGCTCGTGTTGAAGATGCATTGCACGCCACCCGTGCGGCAGTCGAGGAAGGCATCGTTCCCGGCGGCGGTGTCGCCTTGATCCGTGCGCAAAAAGCGCTCGATAACCTGCAACTCGAAGGCGACGAAGCCATCGGCCTCGCCATTGTGCGCCGCGCCGTGGAAGCTCCGCTCCGCCAGCTCGCCGACAACGCGGGCCAGGAAGGCGCGCTCATCGTGCAGGAAGTCAAGAAACGCAAAGGCAACGAGGGCTACAACGTCGCCACCGGCGAATACGTGGACCTCGTCAAAGCCGGCGTCGTTGACCCGACCAAGGTCACCCGCAGCGCGTTGCAAAACGCCGCGTCGATCTCCGGCCTGCTCCTCACCACCGAAGCCATCGTGACCGAACTTCCTGAAAAGGAAAAAGGTCCGGCGATGCCACCGGGCGGCGGCGGCATGGGCGGTATGGGCGGCATGGACTACTAAGTCCGCGCGTCAAAGTTTAACCTCAACAACAGCCGGGCTCGCAAGGGCCCGGCTGTTTCTTTTGGGCTATGGAAGAGTGAGGTTTTCGCTTCCGCTGACGAGGTTTTCCGCGACAGAAAACCGGTTTTCCGCCGCAGGCACGAGGTTTTCCACGCCGGAGATGGGTATTTTGCGACAGAAAACCTTGTATCCGTCGCGGAAATGAGGTGTTCCGCGTCTCCTGCGAGGTATTCCGGAGCGCCGGGAGGTATTTTGCGACGGAATACCTAGCATCCCTCGCGCGCCACCTCGTCCGCGGACTGGATTACCCTGTATCCGCCGCAGCCGGGCGGGATTTTTCACTCTCTTCCAGAGTAAATGCCTAAGAAACCGACGCTACACCGCCAATCATGGGCAGGGGTGCCGCGGCCACAGTAATTCGCTTACCCGAGGCGATAGACGATCCGCGCCTTATTCAGATCGTAAGGCGACATCTCGAGTTTCACCCGGTCGCCGGTGGTGAGGCGGATGAAGCGCTTGCGCATTTTTCCGGAGATGTGGGCGAGGACTTCATGTTTGTTGTCGAGCGCGACCTTGAACATCGTGCCAGCGAGAACGGCGACGATTTTGCCTTCGGTTTCGATTGTTTGTTCAGCCATGTAGGAACTGCGGAGTTTTTTGGAGAAAAAAAAAGCGAGGCCTGTTGCCAGGCCTCGCTCACATTTTTGACTTAGCGGCGTGAACCGGAGAAGGAGCGCGCGGGGCGTTCTTCGCGGGCGCGGGCTTCGTTCACAGTCAGGTTGCGACCGTCGACGGTTTTGCCGTGGAGGGCGCCGATGGCTGCCTGCCCGGCGGCTGCGTTCGCCATGGTGACAAAGCCGAATCCGCGGGAGCGGCCGGTCATTTTGTCCTGGATGAGCGCGGTGTCGGAGACATCGCCGAAGGGCGAGAAAAGATCCTGGAGATCGTTCTCAGTGGTGTCGAAGGATAGGTTTCCTACGTATAGTTTCATTTGGTTTTTGATATCAGTTTGAATTGGCGAGCTTCTGAAGCTGTTCCCGAGAACCGGGTTTCGAATCACCAATGAGAAAACTCACCTGACGATCTACCACGCTACGAACACGAACAATCAACTAAGCGGCGAGAGTAAGCGCGCTGGCGGAATTGTGCAAACGAAAGTTTTACTTTTCCGGCGATGATGGCGAATCGTGGGGCGGATGCTCGCGTGCAGTGGCCTTTGCCGAAAGCCGAATCTTTTTCCAAAAAACCGCTTTTTGGCGCAAAAATAAATTGACGCGCGAGCCAGTGAGACTGAGTCTCAGAAGCGCATGAGTGACATCGCTCTCACCGACGTTTATCGC
Source organism: uncultured Verrucomicrobiae bacterium (assembly GCA_963836755.1). GTDB lineage: Bacteria > Verrucomicrobiota > Verrucomicrobiia > Chthoniobacterales > Chthoniobacteraceae > JAJPJG01. Next base: position 1,857,642 of record CAWIKF010000002.1, read on the forward strand.
GAACCGGCAAGGCCCGCGCTCCCGATGCTGCCGAAATGCCTTTTGATTTTCGGGGGATTGCTCGTGGTATCGCTGCTCATTTGGCAGGGGCTCGCTGCGAAGGGCGCGCCCGATCCGCTCTCGGAGCAATCGAGTAGGTTCTCGGCGACCTTTGACATCGCGGTGCTGGTTTTTCGCGAGGGACTGGAATGCGTGCTCGTCCTCTCGGCGATCACCGCGAGCATGGTCGGCGCGAACGCCGCTCATAAAAAGCCGGTGGCCGCGGGCGTCGGCGCGGGATTTCTCGCTACGATCGCGACATGGTTCATCGCGGTGGCGATCATCGCGGATCTGACGCAAAACGTTTCCGCGCTCGACATCCAAGCGGCAACGGGGCTGCTCGCGGTCGTTGTTTTGCTCGTGGTGATGAATTGGTTTTTCCACAAAATCTACTGGGGCCGCTGGATTACGCTGCACGGGAAAAAGAAAAAGTCGCTGCTTAACGAAGCAAATGGATCGCTGATCACGCGCCGGCGTCTTTTCTGGGGACTCGGCTTGCTCGGCTTCAGCGCGTTTTATCGCGAGGGATTCGAGGTCGTGCTTTTCCTGCAGAGCTATCGCTTGAAAATGGGGAGCTCTGTGGTGCTCGGCGGCGCGGCGATCGGGATGTTCTTTTCCGCGCTTGTCGCTTTGTTAACGTTTGTTGCCCATCATCGTCTTCCGTATCGGCGGATGCTCGTGCTGACCGGCGTGATGCTCGGGTTCGTATTGATCGTGATGGTCGGCGAGCAGGCGCAGGAAATGCAGCTCGCGCGATGGATTTCGACGACGCCGATCAAGGCGCTGGCAGATTTCACGCCGAATTGGGCCGGAGTTTGGTTCTCATTTTTCCCGACAGTCGAGACGATCGCGGCGCAGATTCTTGCGGCGGCGATCGTGATTCTTTCCTACTTCCTCGCGCGGTCGGAAATGCGAAACGCGCCGGCGCAAGTGGCCGCGCCGATCAATCGCTAACGACTTTTCCCGCGAGCTGTTCGTAGATCCGCTCGTATTGCTGGGCAGCGTTTGCCCACGAAAAATTGCATTCCATCGCGCGAAGCATCAGCGCCTTCCACGCGGCGGAATCGGCGAAAAACTTTTTCGCGCGGCCGATCGCATCCCAAAGCGCCTCGGCGCTGTATTCGTAAAATAAAAATCCATTTCCGTCGCCGGTCGTCGGATCGTAATCGGTGATGATCTGGTGCAGCCCGCCGCTGGCGCGCGCAAGCGGGATCGTGCCGTATTTCAGCGAATACATCGCGGTCAGCCCGCACGGTTCGAAGCGCGACGGGATCAGCGTGATGTCGGCGCCGGCCTCGGCGAGATGGGCGAGTTTGTCGTCAAAGGCCTTGTGAAATGCGAAGCGGCCCGCATGGCGTTTCGCGGCGACGAAAAAGTCGCGCTCATATTGCGGATCGCCTTCGCCGAGAATGACGAGCCGCACATCATCGGCGAGCAATCGGTCGAGCAGCGGCAGCAAAATATCGATCCCTTTTTGCTCCGCGAGCCGTGAAACCATCGCGATCACCGGCCCGCGCGGATTCGGCTCCAGCGCGCACTCCGCGAGCAGCGCATCGCGACAAACTTTTTTCCCGGCCGGCGCGGACGGCTTGTATTTTTTCGGAATGAATTTGTCGGTCGCGGGATTCCACGTCGCGTAGTCCGCGCCATTCAAGATGCCGGTGAGCTTCCGCGCATTTTCGCGCACCACGACATCGAGCCCCGCGCCAAATTCCGGCGTCTGGATTTCGCGCGCATAATGCTCGCTCACCGTCGTGACCGCGTCCGCGTAAAGGATGCCGCCTTTCATGAAATTGAGCTGCCCGTAAAACTCCACGCCCTTTGCTCCGAAGTAATCGCCCGGCAGATTCGTCAGCCCGAAATCAACGCCCCAGAAACTTCCTTGATACGCAAGATTGTGGATCGTGAGCACCGTGCGAAACGGCAGCGCCTGATCGCGCACGAAGACCGGCAGCAGCGCCGTCTGCCAATCATGCATGTGCAAAATATCGGGCGAGGGATTCACGCGCCGCGCGAGTTCCACGATCGCTTTCGTGAAAAAAATGAAGCGCTCCGCGTTGTCCTCGTAAGCGCGTCCGTCGGTGCCATAGATCGCGCTACGGTCAAAATATTCGTCGCGCTTCACGAGAAAAACCTGCACGTCATTCGGCGCGAGCGTTTCCAGAATTTCCGTGTCGATGCGGCGGCTGCCGACTTGCACTGTCATTTGGACGCCGGTGTTTTTGATCTTCAGCGCGCGGTTCTCGCGGATGCTGCGATAAAACGGAAGCACGACGCTCACCTCGTGCCCGCGCTTGTCGAGTTCCGCTGGCAGCGCCTCGAGCACGTCGCCGAGTCCGCCCGTGCGCGCGAGTGGCGCCATTTCGCTGCTGGCCATCAAAATTTTCATCGCGTGCGCATCAGAACACAGCGGTTTCCCGCCACGCAAATACAAACGTGGGCCGCAGCCTGCCGGGCCTTTAAATCGCGCTTGTCATCGATTTCTTCATTGCTACATTCCCCAGCCTTCACACGGTTCTCTGCATGACGCTCGGCAACTTACTCACCGTCGAACAAATCATTCCCGAAATGAAAGCGACGGAACGTTACGCCGCCATTGAGGAGCTCACCGACTTGCTCGTCGCGCGCGGCCAAGTCGTCGCCGCCGACCGCGACACGGTGCTTCAAGCGCTCCGCGCGCGCGAGGAAACGATGAGCACCGGCATCGGCTTCGGTATCGCCATTCCGCACGCTTCGTCTGACCGCGTCGGCAAAGTCGTCGCCGCTTTTGGCCGCAGCACCGCCGGCATTGAGTTCGAGTCGCTCGATAATGCGCCGGTAAAATTCATCGTCCTCTTCATCGTCCCGAAGGACCAGTTCCAAACCCACCTCCGCACGCTCGCTGCCATCGCGAAATTCCTCAACGATCGCACCGTCCGCGAGCGCCTCGGCACCGCCGCCTCCGCGGCCGAAATCCTCACCATCTTCGAGAGCAACGCACCGGCGCGCGTCTAGGCGATTCGCCGCGGATCGACTCCCCCGATGAGTGCAGAACTTTTGCAGTCGCGCCGTCTTTTCATCCATCGGGAAGTGCGTCATTAAAATGGAAACGCTAATTTCCCTCCTCGAGAAAAAGTTGCGCGACGCGCTCGCCGGCTTCGCGAAAATCGAGCCGCGCGTCACCGCCGCCGCCGACACCCGCTTTGGGGATTACCAGACGAATGTCGCGATGCTCCTCGCGAAAGAAATGCGCGCCAATCCGCGCCAGATCGCTGCGAAAATCATCGAGCGCATCGACGTCGCCGGACTTTGCGAAAAACCGGAAATCGCCGGCGCCGGGTTCATCAACTTTCGCCTCACCGGCACGTTGTTAAACACACGTTTGGCCGACCTCGCGCGCGAGCCGATGCTTGGTGTCCCGCGTGCGACGCCGAAAAAAATCGTCGCCGATTTCAGCGGTGTAAACATCGCGAAGCCGATGCACGTCGGCCACATTCGCAGCACCATTCTCGGCGACACTTTGGTCCGCATCGCGCGCTTCCTCGGCCACGAAGTCATCGCCGACAACCATCTCGGCGACTGGGGGACGCAGTTCGGCAAAGTCATCTACGGCTGGAAAAACTTTCGAGACGACGACGCGCTCGCTGCCGATCCCGTCGAGGAGCTCGTGCGGCTTTATCAGCTCGCGCATTCGCTTTCCGAAAACGACGAAACCATTCTCAACGCCTGCCGCGCGGAGCTCGTAAAACTGCAAGCCGGCGACGCCGAAAATTCCGCGATTTGGAAAAAATGCGTGGAGCTTTCGTGGCACGAATTCGAGCGAATGTATGAGCTGCTTGACGTCCATTTCGACGAGCATTTGGGTGAAAGTTTTTACAACTCGCGGCTCGCGCCATTGGTCGCGAAGCTCGAATCCATCGGCATCGCCGAGCAGAGCGAGGGCGCCACGTGCGTTTTCTTCCGCGACAATCCCGCGCTCGCCGCCAACCCGTGCCTCATCCGCAAAAGCGACGGCGGGTTTCTTTATGCGACGACCGACCTCGCGACGATCGAGTATCGCATCGAGCGCTGGTCTCCGGACGAAATCTGGTATGTCGCCGGCGCGCCACAGCAGCTGCACTTCGACCAGGTCTTCGCCGTTGCGCGGAAGATGGGCGTGACCGCGGCGCTCCGTTTCATCCCATTCGGCAGCATTCTCGGCGAGGACCGGAAGCTGATGAAATCGCGCGGCGGCCGCAACGTTCAGCTCGGCGCATTGCTCGCGGAGGCGCAGCAACGCGCGTTGTCGATTGTTGAACAAAAGAACACGGCGCTGCCCGATGCGGAGAAAAATGGAATCGCGCAAATCATCGGCATCGGCGCGGTGAAATACGGCGATCTCTCGCAGGCGCGGATGAGCGATTATGTTTTCGCGTGGGACAAAATGCTCGCGCTGCACGGGAACACGGCGCCGTATTTGCAGAACGCCTACGTCCGCATCCGCTCGATTTTTCGCAAGCTCGACGCCGCGTGGGAACCGCCGGCTGAGCTCGCGCTTACTGAGCCCGCCGAGCTCGCGCTCGCAAAAAAAATCCTTCAGTTCGGCGAGACGGTGCCGACGGTGCTCGACGATTTTCGACCGAACATTCTCGCCAGTTATCTCTACGAACTCGCAAACGTTTTCCACGCCTTTTACGAGGCGTGCCCGGTTTTGAAGGCGGAGGAGCCGGCGCGACAGTCGCGCCTCGCGCTCGCCGATCTCACCGCGCGGATCCTCGCGCAGGGGCTCGCGCTTCTCGGCATCGGCGTGCCCGAAAAAATGTAGCGCATCGCGCGTCGCGGGTTACATTGCGGTCCGATGAATTCCGCCGAACCGATCAACGTCAACAACGACAGCTTCAACTTTGCCGTCGAAAAATCGCCGATTCCCGTCCTCGTCGATTTCTGGGCCCCGTGGTGCGGCCCGTGCAAAATGATCGCGCCGGTGCTCGATGAGATCGCCCGCGAACAGGCCGGCGCGGTGCGGATCGCAAAAGTGAACGTTGATGATGAACCGCAGCTCGCAGCGCGCTTCAACATCCGCTCGATCCCGGCGCTGCTGATTTTCCGCGACGGCGTGGTCAAAGAGACCCTCGTCGGGCTGACGAGCAAGCAGAATCTCCTCGCAAAACTCGCTGCTTAGCGGCGGGAAAGTCGAATCCGGGACGTCCCAAATCAAATTTGGGAGGTTCCAAGTCCAATCCAGGGCGTCCCAAGGCTAATCCGGGACTTCCCAGGTCCAATCCGGGCGGTCCCGAGCCGAATCCGGGACGTCCCGGGTTGAATCCGGGAGGTCCCGAGTTCAATCCGGGTGGTCCCGAGTTGAATCCGGGTCGTCCCGAGTCCAATCCGGGACGAGGAAACTTGCAGCCGGGACGAGGGAGGTCCGGTCCGGGAGCCGAAAATCGGCGCTTTCTGCGCGTCGAGCGAGACTTTTTCTCTGTTAACGCAGCTTACGGCACCCGTGAGCAGCTACTTTTTCTCGTCCGGCGTCTTATTCTGAGACTGGTCCTCGGGCTTTTTGATGCCGAGCAGTTCCAGGTCGAACAGGAGCACCGAGTTGGGTGCGAGGCCTGAGCCTGGAGGCGGTTGTTCACCGTAGGCGAGATTGGCAGGCACGGCGAGTTGGTATTTTGATCCGACCGGCATCAGTTGCAGAGCCTCGGTCCAACCGGGGATGACTTCTTTGACGGGAAATTCCGCCGGTTCGTTGCGCTTGTAGGAGCTGTCGAATTCGTGACCGTCGATGGTCGTGCCGGCGTAGTTGGTGACGACGGTGTCGCTCGGTTTCGGAATCGGGCCTTTGCCTTGCGTCAGCACTTTATATTGCAGGCCGCTCGAGGTCGTTTTCCATCCGTCCTTCTTTTTGTTGGCGTCAAGGTAGGCCTCACCGGCGGCTTTGTTTTTGCTGACCTCGGCCTGCGCCTTTGCGGCCATCTCAGTCGCAAATTGGTGCATGGTCGCCTCCATGTCTTGGTCGGTGAGCCGCGGTTTTGCGCCGCTGATGGCGTCGTTGATTCCGGCGGCGAGCATCGCGGAATTCACGTCGATTCCCTGGCTCTTCAGTTTCGAGCCGATGTTCATCCCGATCGAGTAGCTGACCTTGTCCTTCTGGTCTTTTGGCACGTCGTCGGCGTGGAGGGCAGTGGTGGTGAGGAGAGCCGCGCTGGCGGCGGCGATGATTTTGTTCATAAGGTAGAATCGCGTTTGTAGTGGAAAATTCTCGCGAGGCAAATCATTTGGCAAAGGCGAAAACGCAGCGGTGCCGGCTCAGCGGCGGCGGCGCGAATCGCTGCCGGTCGGCCTGTCGCCCGGGTATTGCTTTTGCGTTTTCCAGATGAGGCGCCAAGGCTCGTGTTTCACAGTGTCGCTGAATTGCTCGATGTTGTGGCCAGCTTCCTCGAGCCGCGGGCCCAATGCCGACATCGTGCTGTCGAGTTTCTCCGAAGCGTGCCGGAAATTCCGGAGCGAGACTTCGATGTCTTCGTTCTTCGCGAGGTCGGTCGCGATTTTGTCGGCGCTCTGCAGCGCGCTTTGCAAATGGCTGTCGGGGCCGGTGATCATCTGGAGATTTTCGAGCGTGGCGTGGAGCTGTCCGTTTTTGCCGGAGAGATCGACAAGGTTCTCGCCAAGCTCGCGGAATTTGACCACGGCGAGGCTGAAGTCCGATTGCGGCGAGGTCATGACTTTCAAGTTATTCGCCGTGCCTTGCAGTTCGACCATCGTCTTTTGCGCCTCGGTCGCCACGGGCGTGACGACATTTTTGATCACATCGACGGCGTCGGAAATCGACTGCGCGAAATCCTTCTGGCGCTCGCCGATAAAGTAAGCGTCGTTTGGCGCGATCTTGCTGCTTTCATCGCCCTCGGCGAAGTCGATCGCTTCCTCACCGAGCAGCGAATACGCGAGCATCCGCACTTTGACTTTGCGGAAAATTTGCGCCGAGCGGTCGACGGTCACTTCGACCAGGCATTCGTAATTTTTGAAATTTGCCGGCCGATCCTGCTCGGGCACGGGCGAGCTGAGCTTCGTGACCTGGCCGATCTTGCGACCGGCGAGCATGACGGGCGCGCCTTGCTTGAGGCCGCCGGCGTTGTCGAAGAAAATGTGATACGTGTTGATCGGCTTGAAGACGCCGGGCGCGCCGAGCGCGAGCAGCACGGCTGTCAAAATGCCGAGGCTGACGATGACGAGCAGGCCGGTGCGGATTTCTTCTCTACGGATTTGCATCTGGTTTTTTGGCGCGGGCGAAAGGCGTGGTCAGTTGGTTTTGTGCTCCATGATCGGGCCGTCGGTTTTTCCTTCCACGAATTGCGCGACCACTTCGTTTTGCGAGCGGCGGAATCGCTCGGGGCGGTCCTCGACGATGATTTTGCCTTGATAAAGCATGGCCATCCGGGTGGCGATTTTAAAAGCGCTGTCCATCTCGTGCGTGACGATGATGGAGGTGGTGTTCGTTTTTTCGGTCAATGAAATAATCAATTCGTCGATGACCGATGAAATGACTGGGTCGAGGCCTGCGCTCGGCTCATCGAAAAGAATCAACTCCGGCTCGAGCACGAGCGCGCGCGCGAGGCCGATCCGTTTTTTCATGCCGCCGGAAAGTTCGGCGGGCATTTGATCGCCGGTCTCTTCCATGCCGACCATGGAGAGCTTTTCCTCCACGATCGCGTCGATTTCCTTGTCGGACTTTGTCGTCAATTCTTCGAGCGGCAGCGCGAGATTGTCGTGCACGCTGAGCGAGCTGATGAGCGCGCTGTATTGATAGACCATGCCGATTTTTTGCCGCATGCGGTTGAGCTTCGGCCGGTTCATGCGCGTGACTTCGCGGCCTTGGAATTTCACGCTGCCGCGCGTCGGATGCAGGATGCCGAGGATCAAGCGCAGCGTCGTGCTTTTGCCGCTGCCGCTCTGGCCGAGGATGACGAGGCGTTCGCGCGGTTGCACGGTGAGGTCGAGGCCGCAGAGGATTCGTTTTTCGCCAAAGCGCAAATCGACGCCCTGCATTTCGACGATCGGGGTTTCGGGTTCCATCAATCGTAAAGCGAGATGAGCACGATATTGGCCAGCGTGTCGATGGCGATGACCACGGTGATCGCCGTGACCACGCTCGAAGTGGTCGAGTCGCCCACGCCCGCCGCGCCACCGCGGACGGTGAGCCCTTTATAACAAGAGACGAGGCCGATGATGAGGCCGAAGAGAAAACTTTTCACCACGCCCGCGATGATGTCGCGCCGCTGAAGCGAGTCGTGGACGAGGTCGATGAAATACGGGTAGGGGATGTTGAATTGCAGCCGCGAGATAAACGCCGCGCCGAGCAGCGCGGTGAGGTTCGAAAGTGTGACGAGGCAAGGCATCAGCAGAAAAACCGACAGCACGCGCGGCGAAACCAGAAAGCGCAACGGCCCCACCCCCATCGCCTCGATCGCCTCGACTTCCTCGGCGACCGTCATCGTGCCAAGCTCCGCCGTGTAAGCCGCGCCGATGCGCGCCGCGACCATGATTCCCGTGATCAATGGCCCGAGCTCGCGCGTAAAGCCGACCGCGACCAATCCCGGCACGAGCCGCTCCGTGCCGAAAGTTTCCAGCTGATAGCCGGTCAAAAGTGCCATCGTCATCCCGAGAAAAAGTGACACCAGCGCGACGAGCGGGATCGAGCCGACGCCGGCCCGATCCGTCTGCTCGAAAAAAATCGACGCACGAAATGGCATCCGCCCGCGCCGCATGTGCTCGAGCGTTTCCTCGATCGTCTCGACCAGCAGCCAGACGACGCTGCTCAAATCCTGAAGTGCGCGGCGAACGGGCGCGATGCGATCGAGAATCATGCGGCGAAACAATCTGACGCAGGCGCGAGCATTGTCGATGCGTTTGCACGGAGCGGAATCATCCCGCTCATTCGATTTTCGGCGGAAGTTTGGCGGTTCATCATTGCACCTGCACCACCAGCGCCGTCGTGTTGTCGCTGCCCGAGCGCGCGACCGATTCGCGCACGAGATGCGCTGCCGGGTCGGCATCTGCGCGCGCCATTTCCTCCAGCTGATTGTCGTAAAGCCCGTTGATCAACCCATCCGTGCAGAGCAAAAAAAGATCGCCCGGCTCATACGCGATCGCGCCAACCTGCGGCTCGACGAACTGATGCCCGGCGCCGAGCGCCTTTTGCAGCACGTTGCGCCGCGGATGCGTGCGCGCTTCGCGTTCGTTGAGCTTTGCGTTGCGAAAAAGCCAGCCGACGTGCGTGTCATCCTGCGTGACCTGGCGGATCCCGCCCGTGCGCCCCGGCAAAAAATAAATCCTGCTGTCGCCGATGTGGCCAAAATACATCCAGCCCGGCGCGAACCAGCACAGGCTCAGCGTCGCCCCCATCCCGGTGCACTCCTCGTAACTTTCGCCGAGAAATAAAAGCGCGCGGTGGATCTGGTCGAAAAGTTCGACGAGCACGTCATCGACGCCGGCGTTGATCCCTGTGACCGCTTGTTTAAACGAACGCGGAAGCAGCCGCGTGATTTTTTCCACCGTGATGCGGCTTGCAAATTCTCCCGCCAGCGCGCCGCCCATTCCATCGCTCACGGCAAAGACAAAGTCGGCGTCGAGCGTGGATGCGTCGCCGACCTTTCCCAAAAACTGCACTTCCTCGGCATTGAAGCGGAGGCACAAAAACGAATCCTCGTTGTTGCGCCGAACTTTGCCGCGATCCGTCTGGCCGAACCAGCGGAGCTGCACCGCGGTTTTATTCGCGGTTTCCATCATCGGTTTTTTCGAAGCCTGGGAGGATCTCGGCGAATTCAAAATCGATCAGGCAAAAGCGCCCGTCGGATTGCCGATACGTCACGTTGCGCAGTTCCGGGTCGTCGTGCTTCACGCCGAAACTCTCGAGCTCGGCAAACAATTCGCGCATCCGGTTTTCATCGAGATGCTCGACGCGGCTGCCGCAGTTCGTCGTCACAATCCGCAACTGCGACTCATCGCTCTCCAGCAAGCGCGGCACGAAAGGGCAGCCGCATTTTTCCAGATGACGCAGCACACGGACTTCGTTTGCGAAACGTTCGGCAGCTTTTGGTCCGCGAAAAGTTTTGAAGACACGGCCGTCAAAACTCAGCCGCACTTTGGCGCGCAGCGTATCTTTTACGTCATGCATGGAACCAGCAAGATGCATGACTCCGCCGCACGGGCAAGCGGGAGTTGCCGCGTGCGATGGCGGTTTTTGTCAAAGGTGGAGATTGTCTGCTGAGGTCGCCGGCGATATGCTTCGGAATTCCAATCCCTATGGAACCAACCGAAACTCAAGCGGCAGCTCGCATCGACAGTGCAACCGAACCGAAGGCAGGCCGGATCAAAGCCGTCGCGTGGCTCGCCGGGGTGACAGCGGTCTTCGCGATTATCGGGATGAGTGATAGTGCCAACCACGTATCGGTGGGGATGGGCATCGGTGTCATCGGCGTTTCGGCCATGGTTGCTTACGTCAGTTATCTCATTTTGAAAGTGGCTTGAGCGATTGATCGCGGACGACTGGCGAAACGTGCGGGTTCATTGACAAAGCGCAGTCTCATTTCGATACTGCCAGTGATGAGTTTGGACTTGAATGATCTGCTCCGCGACTGGCCCCACGAACCGGGCCAGATCAAGGTGCGAAAAGTGGAAGGAACCGATGGCCGGGAGAAGATTCAGCTCCGCATCGACCTCGGGTTGATCCAGATGGAAACCAGCGGGAGACCGGATGGACAAAGGCCGCACGGCGCGGAGTCGCTGCTGGCCTATCACGTCGCGCGCGCAAAGGAAAAGGAAGCGGCGGGCGAAACCTACACGCTCAGCGCGGAGGATTGCAGCGAGCTGCAGCAGGAGGGAATCCAGTTTTACCACCGCTACATCGCGCTCTTTCAGCTCAATGATTTTCCGAGCGTGATTCGGGACACGCAGCGCAATCTCGATTTGTTCAACTTTGTTTGCGACCACGCCGAAAAGGAGGAGCTCGCCGCGAGTTTCGAGCAGTTTCGCCCCTACGTCATCATGATGAACACGCGCGCGAAGGCTTCCATCGAGCTCGAGCGCGAGGATTACGTCGCGGCCGTGCGGCAGATCGAACGCGGACGGGAAAAAATCGTCGATGTTTACAGCGAACGGAATACGCCGGAGATGGTGACGAGCAGCCCGGAGATCGCGTTTCTCGACGAATGGATCGAGGAAGTGCGCGCGAAGCGTCCGCTTTCGAAACTCGAAATCATGCAGCGCGAAATGGATGCCGCGATCGCAACCGAAGCGTATGAACGCGCGGCGGAATTGCGCGACGCGATCAAGGCGTATCGCAATAAAGAGTGAGCCTGCCCGCGCGTATGCGCCGCAGTCAGCATCGGAGTTTTTACTCGATCCGCCTTGCCGCCCGGATGAAAAAAATCGCACGACTCGTGCCGGTTTTCCTGCTCGCCGCGTGCGGAAATAATCCGCATCCCGCCGCGCTACACACGCAGCGCGCCGACGGATCGCCTTGGGTTGTTTTTTACCGGGCCGTCCCGGAAGACCCGCGCACACTCGATCCGCAGGTTTGCTACGACACGCTCAGCAATCTTTTCGTCTCCACGCTTTACGAGAGCATGCTGCAATACGCGCCGTTCCAGACCGAACCTTACGCGCTCGAGCCGTGCCTCGCTGAGTCAATGCCGGAGCGGACGAAAAATGCGGACGGGACGGAAAGTTATCTATTCAAGATCAAGCGGGGACTCCGTTTCCATGACGATCCTTGTTTTACGAATGGCGTCGGTCGTGAAGTTGTCGCGCAGGATATCCTCTACGCGCTCCATCGCATCGCCGACCCGAAGGTGGAATGCCCGGTGCTCTCGACGCTCGGCAACTATTTGCCCGGGTTGAACGAGGCCTACGAGAACGCACGAAAGACCGGGAAGTTTGATTACGCGCAGCCGCTCGCATGTTGCGAGTTGATCGACGACCACACTTTTCGCCTGCACCTCAGCCGCGCGTATCCGCAGATTTTGTATTGGTTCGCGATGCCGTTCACCGCGCCGGTTCCTCGCGAGGCTGTCGACTTTTACGACGGCGCATGGCATGACGGCGTGACGCGTGATCAGTTTAAATTTCATGCCGTCGGCACCGGCGCATTCCAGCAGGCGGAGTGGAGTCGCGGTCGTTTGATCCGGCTCGTGCGCGACGACCATTATCGCGCCACCGCGTTTCCAGAAAACGGCTGGAAACTAGGGGATGAGACGCACTTTCGCCCGCTCGCCGGTCACGCGCTGCCGTTCGTCGACGAGGTGCAATTCGCGATCATTCACGAAAGCATACCGGGCTGGCTGCTGTTCCGGCAGGGGTATGAGGACCGCAGCGGCATCGGCAAAGACGTGTTTCATTCCGTGTTAAATAACGTCCAACAACTGACGCCGGAATATCGCGCCCGCGGCATCCAGCTTTACAAAGATGCCGAGCCGACGACGAGCTACGCCGTGTTTAACATGGAGGATCCGGTGCTCGGTAAAAACAAGCCGCTGCGGCAAGCGATCTCGAGCGCTTACGACGAGCAACTTGCGAACCAGATTTTTTTTAACGGCGTAGACCTTGATGCGCAGCAGCTTTTGCCGCCGGGCGTGATCGGGCATCAGTCGAATTTCGAAAATCCTTACCGCCAGCACGATCTTCCGCTCGCGCGGCGCTTGATGAAAGACGCCGGATATCCCGATGGCGTCGATGCGCGCACCGGTCAGCAGCTCGAGCTCTCGGTTGATCTCACGGCCGAAAGCGCCGAGGGCCGCCAGATGGCGGAGTTTGAAAAAAACCAGATCGAGCAGTTGGGCATCCGCGTCAACCTCAATGAGAACACGTGGGCGCGCCTGCTCGACAAAATGGAGCACGGGCAATTTCAAATCTACGCCGGCTCCGGCTGGAACGCGGACTATCCCGATCCAGAAAACTTTTTTGCGCTGTTCTACTCGAAGAATTTTCCGCCGCAGGGTTCAAACAGCGGCCGCTACAACAACCCCGTTTACGATCGGATTTTCGAGCAAATGAGCACGATGGACAATGGCCCCGGGCGGTTGCAGTTGATCGCTCAGCTCAACTCGATTCTGGTTGAGGACTGCCCATTTGTGCTCAATGCCCACAGCGTCGTCTTCAGCCTCGCGCAGCCATGGACACCGCGTGTCACAGAGAACGCGATGTTAAACAACGGCATGAAATACGTGCAGCTTGATCCGCGAATGCGCGTCGCGAAACAGCGCCAGTGGAACGAGGTAAATTATTTTCCCGCGTGGCTGACGCTTGGTGTCGTGGCCGTCGGCGCGGGCAGCGCGCTCGCGTGGAACAGAAAACGGAATGTTTAGCTACCTCATCCGCCGCATTCTTTACATGGTGCCGATCGTGGTCGGGGTGATGGTGATCACGTTCGTGCTTTTTTACGTGGTGCAAAAACCACGCGCGATGGCGCTGCGCATCCTCGGGCCGAAAGCCTCGCCGCAAGCCGTGGAAAACTGGCTGCACAACCGCGGCTACGACAAACCGGTGTATTTCAACACGCGGCCCGGCCACAACTTTCTTGATTCACAGTTTTTTAACAACCTGAAAGCACTTGCAGTTTTCGATCTCGGCGTTTCCGACGCCACTGGCGAGCCGGTGCTCGAAATGTTCAAGCATGGCGCGATCCCTTCGCTCATGATTACGCTGCCGGCTTTCGTGCTTGGTTTTTTTCTCGCGCTCGCTCTTTCGCTCTTCCTGGTTTTCGTCCGCGATTCACCGATCGACCTCGGCGGCATCATCGCCTGCGTCTGCCTGATGAGCGTGCCGATCATGGTCTACGTAATTTTCGGACAATGGTTGATGGCGAATCAGCTCAAATATTTTCCCGCGTTCGGTTTCAACATCGAGGGATTTTCCACGCTGAAGTTTCTCGCGCTTCCTGTCTGCATCATGATCGTGAGCGGCCTCGGTGTGGACGTGCGGCTTTATCGCTCAATATTTCTCGAGGAAGTGCGCGCGGAATATGTGCGGACGGCGCAAGCGAAAGGCGCGTCGCACGCACGCGTGTTGCTCGGGCATGTTTTGAAAAACGGGATGATTTCGCTGATCACGCTCGTCGTCGCGTCGCTGCCATTTTTGATCATGGGCACGCTCGTGCTGGAAAGTTTTTTCGGCATTCCCGGCCTCGGTAATCTCGCGATCAATGCGATTCACACGTCCGATTTTTCCGTCGTCCGTGCCGACGTTTATCTCGGCTCGCTGCTGTATCTCCTTGGGTTGTTGCTGACTGATATTTCCTATGCGGCTGTCGATCCGCGCATTCGCTTTGATTAAACAATGAGCATCTGGGTGCAAAACTCGCTCCTCGCTGGCGTTACGCTATTTTTTGCGATCCTAACTTTTCGCTTCGTGCGCACGGAGCGCTGGAAGCGAGCGTGGAAGCGCCTTCGCAGGCAAAAGCTCGCGTTGTTGTCGCTCGCGATTATCGGAATTTATCTCCTCGCCGCGATTCTTGATTGCGTCGCGTTGCCTTCGAAAAACTCGGCGCGGCAGATGAGTTTGCTCGATTACTTTTTTCGCGGCGTTCCGACGGAGGAGGGTTACAGCGCTCCGCTCGCGAGGCAAGTTTACATGCTGAACAAAACCATTCCGCTGCACGGGCGTCATCTTCTCGGCACGGATCTGCTCGGAAAAGATGTCTTTTTACAAACGCTAAAAGGTTGCCGCACGGCGCTGCTCGTTGCTGGATTGACGAGCCTTGTTTACATTCCGCTCGGCACTTTTCTCGGCATCGCCGCCGGCTATTACCGCGGTTGGGTCGACGATTTGATCCAATACGTCTACAGCACTTTCGCGTCGATTCCCGGCATTCTGCTGGTCATCGCGACGCTGCTGATTCTCGGCCGCGGCATTGATCGCACCGCGCTTGCGCTAAGCCTCACAGCGTGGGTTGGAATCTGTCGATTGATTCGCGGCGAAACTTTTCGGCAGGCCGCGCGGCCTTACACGGAAGCGGCGCGTGCGCTTGGGCAGCGCGACCTGCGCATCATCGGGCAGCACATTTTGCCAAACGTTATGCACCTCGTGGTGATCAACTTCGTGCTCGGTTTTTCCGGGCTCGTTCTCGCCGAGGCAATGTTGAGTTATCTCGGCGTCGGCGTGCCAGTCGGCACTGCGTCGTGGGGTGTGATGCTCGACTCGGGCCGCATGGAATTAAGCCGCGAACCCGTCGTCTGGTGGAATCTCACCGCGGCGACCATGGCAGTTTTTTTTCTGGTGCTGTCGCTGAATTTGTTTGGCGATGCATTGCAGAAAGCCTTTGATCCGAAAGCCGCATGAACGCCGAACCTTTGCTCGCAGTGCGCGATCTTTCGATTCGTTTTCGCACGGAAAACGGCGTCGTCGATGCAGTAAAAAATATTTCGTTCAATCTTGAGGCGGGCGAAACTCTGGCGATCGTCGGCGAAAGCGGCAGCGGAAAAAGTGTAACTGCGCTTTCGCTCACGCGCCTGCTGCCGGAGCCGCCGGCGGAATATCCGTCGGGCGGAATTCTCTGGAAAAATGCGGACGTCTTGAAAATGGGCGCGAACGATCTGCGCAAAGTTCGTGGCGGACAAATTGCGTATATTTTTCAGGAGCCTTCCACGTCTTTAAATCCTGTTTATACGATCCGGAATCAAATTGCCGAGGCGATCAGGCTGCATCGCCGCGATGTCCGCGACGTCGATGCGGAGATCGTGAAGTGGCTGAATCTCGTCGGCATCGTGGATCCGGAAAAGCGGATGCGCGACTATCCGCACCAGCTCAGCGGCGGAATGCAGCAGCGCGCGATGATCGCGATGGCGCTCTCGTGCCAGCCGGATTTGCTCGTGGCCGACGAGCCGACAACTGCGCTCGATGTAACGATTCAGGCGCAGATTATGGAGCAACTGCGCGAGTTAAAATCAAAACTCTCGATGTCGATTATTTTGATTACGCACAACTTTGGGATCATCGGCGACATCGCCGACAATGTCGCAGTGATGTTTCGCGGAAGAATTGTCGAATACGGCGCGACCAACTCAGTGCTAAACAATCCACAACATCCTTATACACGGGCGCTCATTGATTGCATTCCGCGGCTCGGGGCGCGGCGCGAGAGGCTGACAACGATCGATCACGCCGCGCTGGAAGCCGCGATTTAAGCGTCAAAGATTGTTTTTGATGATTTGGAAAATCGCGGTGTTGTCCATGAAGGCTTTGAGATCGCGCGCTCCGGGGCCGATGCCCACACCGATTACGTCCTCGGCAAAGTTCAACGCAGCCGGCGCGTAAACGGCGGCGGGCTCCTTGGTCGCGGAATCTGGCGAGACTTTGGCCACGGCGCCGTTCGGACCGGAGGACCATGAGATTGCGGGGTAGCCGAATGGATTGATGCCGAGCAGGCCGACGCCGTGATCCTGCCGCAGCGGATAGCCATTCAACGTCATGCCGCCAATTCCGCTTTTGCCGACCGCGAGAAGGAGAGTGTTTCCGCCGGAGTATTTCAACGCCGTCGCGATGGCGTGGTCGAATTCCACCGTTTCCGTGATCGTGTGCTCGCCGTCATTTTGCTCCGCCGCGCGGCTGATGAGTGCTGCATCGACGACGAGCAGATAACCTTTCGGATTCATCTGCAAAAATTGGATTGCTCGGCGCACCATGTCGGGAAGCGATGGTTGCTGGCTCCCGCTTTGAATCTCCGTGGAATACGGAAGATTTCCCGTCGCGAAAATTCCCACCCGCTGCGCCGCGGTAAAGATCGGCGCGTTTTCCAGATCAGCTTTTGAGCGAAAAATTTCGCGCCCGGCCTGCTTCATTTCGGTGAGTAAATCGCGGCCATCCTTCCGCCCTCCGCCGTTGGCCTCTGGCGTAAAATCATGTGCGCCGCCGCCCAGCGCGACATCGAGCCGGGTGCTGTCGGCAAACTGCGCGGCGATGTTTTCGATCTCATCGCTCTTTGAGGCGTGCGCATAAAATGCAGCGATGCCCGCGTCGGTGAGGCTGCTGTTTGTCACCACGCCGACGGCGCGCCCGCTCGCTTGCGCGAGTTCGATGATCGTTTTGAGCGGAGTGCCGCGAGGACTCATCGAGACGCTGCGATTATTAACTTTGACGCCAGTGGCGATCGCGCTGGCTGCAGCGGGGGAATCGGGCACGGCGAAATCGCCTGCTTGATTTGAGAGCAGCGCGAGATACGGCAGCGACTCGAGTGTGAGTTTGTGGTCCGCGCCGCCCTCGTATAACCGCGCTGCAGTGAGATTTCCCGCAACGAGGCCGTCGCCGAGGAAGAGGATGATTCCAAAAGGTTTTTGCCGCACCCACTCGTGGAAATACAAAAAGCCGACGCCGAGAAAAACGAGCAGACAAAACAGCGCGAGCAATTGGTTGCGGAGCTTCATGCGACGGCGATGGGATGAAAAAAATTGGTCGCAGGGAAGAGCAAATGTTCCTCCGTCCGTTCATCGGTCGCGGGGGCACGGCGAGCCATTGAAATCAAAAACACCGGCCTGAGAAAGCGAACCGGCTCCGTGGCACGCAAGCAGCTTAGAGCATATGGAAATTATAAGAAACCTTCCTTCTATGAAAAAAGCCCTTCTCCTTTTCCTCGCGCTCACTTCAGCTTCACAGCTTTGGGCGAGCATCCCTCTCGACCTCGGTTCACTCTCCGGCGGCACGCCTTACGATCGCTACATGACTCCGGTCAAGCAGGTCATAACCCATCTCGAAGGCGAGGAAACTTCAATGGCCCGCGTGCGTGAGCTGATGCATGTCGGCCGCAATTTTCGCTACTCATTTACCGATCCCTACGTCGCTGCGACCCCGCAAAAAACTGCGGAATTGCGTGCTGGCGATTGCAAAGCGAAGGCGCTCTGGCTGGCCGATCAGATGAACGATGAGTCGGTGCGTTTCGTCATTGGCAAAGCCCGCGCGACTTCGCGCCTAAGCCACGCCTGGCTGATGTGGCAGCACGATTCGCGCTGGTATATCCTCGATTGCACCAACAATCGCGAGCCGATTCCGGCCGACCGCATCTCCGCGAGCGAATACATCCCATTTTATTCCTACGCGAAGAACGGAACCTATTCGCACCAGGCGACGCAGCTTTACGCCGACTCTGGCGCACACAGGGGCTCAGCGGTTGCTTCTACAAAATAGCTTTCATCTGGGCTGACTACAGACGCCTCGGATCGGGTGATCCGGGGCGTTCTGTTTTTTTGGAGGAATCACCCGCAGCGTGAGCGTCAATTTCCGGCGCCGCCGCATTCTGCGCGCCAAAGTAGCCGAGCAGATCAGCCAAAGTTCGGCGCAATTTTTTTCGATGCACGATCAGGTCGATGAGCCCGTGCTCCTCCAAAAATTCCGCAGTCTGAAATCCCGGGGGCAAATCCTGATGCGTGGTTTCGCGCACGACTCGCGGACCGGCGAAGCCGATCATCGCCTTCGGCTCCGCCAAAATGACGTCGCCAATCGTCGCGAAACTTGCGCTCACGCCGCCGGTCGTCGGATGCGTCAAAACTGAAATGTAAGCGAGCTGCGCCTGCGCATGAAGCGCAAGCGCGCCGCACGTTTTCGCCATTTGCATCAAACTGAGCGCGCCCTCATACATGCGCGCGCCGCCGCTCGCAGAAATGATGATCACCGGCATGCGCTCGTGAGTCGCTGTCTCGACGATGCGCGACAGTTTCTCGCCGACGACTGAGCCCATCGTCGCAGCGATGAAGTTAAAGTCCATCACCGCAATAGCGATCGCGCAGCCTTCGATTTTTCCCGTGCCGGTGATGACGGCGTCCTTGAGACCGGTTTTTTTTTGGTAACTTTTCAGCCGATCCGTGTAGGTCGCCATGCCCTTGAATTTCAGCGTGTCCACGGAAACCATGGCGGCGTCATGCTCCTCAAACGTTTCAGGATCCAGCAAATGAGCGATGCGGTCGCGCGCGCTTTGCAAAAAATGGAAATCGCATTTCGGGCAAACCTGCTGGTTGGCAGCGAGCGCGAGATGATGGATGACTTCTCCGCAGCCGGGACACTTTTGAAAAAGGCCGCCGGGAAGGTCGCGCTTTTTCGAGTCGGAGTGAAAGTCTGGCTTTTTGAAAATTCCCATTTTGCGTTTTAGCCGCGCGCGACGGTGATGGCGCGGATCGATGCGGCACCAGCATTCATGAGGACTCGCGCGCATTCGTCCACGGTCGAGCCAGTTGTCAGGACATCGTCAACAAGAACGAGATGGCGGCCGCTCACGTCGCCACTTTCGCTCAATTCGAATGCGTTGCGCAAGTTTTCCATGCGCTCGCTGCGGTCGTGGCGCGTTTGCGTGGTCGTGTAGCGGACGCGCTCGAGGCAGTGGAGAATCGGCACGCCCGCGCGCGCCGCGACGAGCTCGGCAAGCACTGCGGCTTGGTTAAATTCGCGTTCGCGCTCGCGCAGTTTGTGCAGCGGCACGGGCACAAAGGCTTCCACGGGAATTGCCGTGATGCGGGCATCATCAAGCGTCTCCATCAGCCAATCCGCGAGCGGATGGCGCAGATGAAACTGGCGCTGATATTTGAATCGATGGATCATCTCGCGCACGATTCCGCGGCTGAGAAAACATGAAACCGCGTGGGTAAAATGAAAGCTGCGCCCGGCGCAATTCGCACACGAGAATTCCTGTTCTATCGCGCCATCGAAACGTTCGGAGCAGGTTTCACAAAACGGCCGTCGGATTCGTCGCGCGCTGCCGCGGCACGGTTCGCATAAATATTCGCCCGGTGCCAAAGTTGCCGCGCATCGCTCGCAGCGCGCCGGATAAAACAGCGAGGAGAGCGCGTGAACGGATTGTTTAATTAGCGTCAACATCGCGCAGCCAGAACCAGACGACGGCCGCTGTGAGCAGCAGGATGATCACCGGACCGAAACCGACCAGCATGTCCGATCCGAACCACGGCCACGCCTCGCCGGTGCGTTTCGTCATTTTGCTGAAACTCATCTTGCCGAGAATCCACCCGGCGTGCAGCCCGATCGGCATCCAGAGCGAGCGCGTGCGGACGCGCGCGTAGCCGAGGATCAGGCCGACGAGAAAAAGAGTGGTCAAACCACCGAGTAAAAGTTGCGGCCGCTCGAACTGCCAGAACGCCTGCGGCACGAGCGCGAGGCCAGACCACCACGATACGTTCGTGGCGGCGACGACGTTTTCGGGAGGCTTCAAAAAATGCACTGCCGCAAAAAGTGCAGCGACGAAAACCATCGAGAATCCATCCGTCGCCGTGCGCTGCACCACGCCTTGCAGCGCGCCGCGAAACAGCCATTCCTCCATCACCGCCACGACGAACGCCGTCAGCGGCAGCCACGCGATTCGAGTCCACGGCACCGCATCCTTTATATAATAGAGGCTCGTGCCGATGAGCGCGCCAGCCAGCAGAATCAGCGACGCCAGCGCGAGGATGAAGCCGAAGAGAAAATGTTTACGCGCGTGCCGATCGCGCCGCAGGCCGAGGTCTTCGCCGAAATTGCGGATGTGCAAAGAACGCACGAGCGGCCACAGCAGCACGATTGCCGCGACCAAAATTGCGCGATCGAAAAAGCGCTGGAAATCGGTTTTCGCAAGAAAATCTGCGATCCATCGGGTGCCGATGCCGTGCGAAATTTCGCCCGCACCCCAAAACAGCAAAGGCGCCAGCAATGCGCCGACGAGCACAGTGCCGACGAAGTAGAGCAAAATTTTCCCGATGTCTTTCAAGGCGGCGGATAGTAAAACAGCTGTCGCTCATCCGAAAACCGAAATCCGCAAAATGCCAAACGAACACACTTGGAAAGAAAGCACCGCCGACGGCGAGAAACGCGAAGTCCGCGCCGTGAAATTCGGCGGCGCATGGCGCATTCAATCGAAGCTCAAGGGCGACGACCGCTGGACTTATCACGAGCCGCCGCGCATCGAGGATTTGCGCGAATTGCGCGATCTTCTTTTTCGCAAATACCAACGCCGACGCGCAACTTATGAGGAGTGGCAGGACATCGATAAAATCGTGCAGCGGCTGGAGCGCGAATGAACGACGCGCGCACCGAGGCGCTCGCGGCGGCGGACAAAAAATTCCTGTGGCATCCATTCACGCAAATGCGCGACTGGTGCGCGGCTGAGCACGATCCGCTCGTGCTTGTGTCAGGCCACGGCGCACTTTTGCGCGACAGCGCCGGCCGCGAATACATCGACGGCAACTCGTCGATCTGGACGAATCTCCACGGGCACAATCATCCGAAAATCAACGCCGCGATCCGCGCGCAACTCGAGGAAGTCGCGCACACCTCGTTTCTCGGTTTCACGAATCCGCGCGCGATCGACCTCGCGCAAGAGCTTGTAAAACTTGTGTCGCCGGAAACTTTGACGCGCGTATTTTTTTCCGATAACGGCTCCACCGCCATTGAAGTCGCGATCAAAATGGCAGTGCAATATTTCCAACTCCGACGCGAGCCGCAGCGCTCGCGCTTTATCGCATTCGCCGATGCCTATCATGGCGACACGCTCGGCGCGGCCAGCCTCGGCGGAGTGCCACTTTTTCACCAGCGGTTCGCGGCGCATTGCTTTCCGGTCGAGCGCGTCGATTGCGTCGCAGCGTTAAACGATACGGAACAGCCTGAAGCGGTCGCCGCCGTTGTGATCGAGCCGCTAATCCAGGGTGCCGCCGGCATGAAACTTTGGCCGCCGGGGATGCTGGCGGAAGTGCGCGCGTGGTGCGACCGGCACGGCGCGCTCCTCATTTGCGACGAAGTGATGACCGGCTTCGGACGCACTGGCGCAATGTTCGCCTGCCAACGCGAAGGCGTTGCGCCCGATTTTCTGGCGTTGGCCAAAGGCTTGAGCGGAGGCTATGTGCCGCTCGCCGCGACGCTGACGACGTCAAAAATCTTCGGGGCGTTTCTGGGGGACGCGCATAAGACATTTTACTACGGGCACAGCTACGCGGGAAATGCGATCGGCTGTGCGGCAGCGCTCGCAAGTCTCGAGATTTTTCGCGAGGAAAAAACGCTCGCGAATTTGCAGCCCAAAATAGCACGGATGCACGACTTGCTGGAGTCGCTGGCGCAAAACAAAAATGTTCGCGCGGTTCGTCAATGCGGCTTCATCGCAGGAATCGATGTCATCCGCCAGGACGGCGTGGCGTTTGATCCTGTCGACCAAATCGGCGCGAAAATTTGTGTCGCGGCGCGGCGCCACGGACTGCTCACGCGGCCGATCCGCGACACGCTCGTGCTCATGCCGCCGTATTGCATCGACGAGGCGCAATTGCGCCGTGCGGTCTCGGCGCTGGAGGAGGGGATTGTGGAAGTTTGCAACTAAACGCGCCGAAACTTTGCCGCGAAAGCGCCGTCGATTTCATCGCGAAAAGGAAGCGTCTGCCGCGACTCGACAAATTCCAGCTCTGGAATTTCCCGGTTCACGCGAGCGACGATTTCCTCATTTTCCTCCGGCTCAATGCTGCACGTGCTGTAAACAAGAATGCCGCCTTTGTGTAACAATGAGAAAAGCGCCCTCAAAAGCGCAATCTGCTCTCCTTGCATGCGCAAGAACTCTCCCGGTGAAAGGCGCCAGCGCACATCCACACGGCGACGGATTACGCCCGTGTTGCTGCACGGGGCATCGAGCAGGATGCGGTCAAATTTTTGCGGCAAACCTTTCGGCGCGCGCAGCCAATCCACCAACTGCGTCCGTGTGTTTTCCACGCCCAGCCGCCGCAGATTATGTTCGAGCCGCCCGAGCCGGCGCGCGGAGGCGTCGCACGCGAGGATAGAGCCTTCGTTGCGCATCAACTGCGCGAGATAGCTCGTTTTCCCGCCGGGCGCTGCACATGCATCCAGCACGGTTTCGCCCGGCTGCGGATCGAGCAATTCGCACGCGGCGAGCGTGCTCGGATCCTGCACATAGCAGAGTCCCTGCATGATCCACGGCAGCGGCAATTTTTCCACCCGCAGCATCAGCGGATGCTCGAGCGGAGAGGCTTCGGCGCTGCTGAGAAGCTCGCCGCGCGTGACTTTCAGCTCGTTTGTTCGCACGAACATTTCAGCCGGCTCGTTGTTCCAGACGCAAAGGCGCTCGGTGTTTTTTTCTTCGAAATGTGCGCGCCAGCGGGTCACCAGCGTCTCGGGATGTGAAAAACGGACATCGATCGGAGCGTTTACAATTTGTTGCGTCAAAGTTTGCTCCTCGCGAATGCTGCGACGCAGGATTGCATTGACCAAAGGCCGCGCGCGACCGGCCAGCTGCACCGTCTCATTGACCGCTGCGTGATGCGGCACGCGCATGCGAAAAATTTGGTAAAGTCCCAGCCGCAAGACCTGTCGTGCGTCGTTGTCGATGTCGCCCTCGCGCAATTGCGCGATCAAAAAATCGAGCAGCCGCTTGTTGCGGATGACGCCGTAAAAAAGTTCAGTCAGCAGCGCGCGATCCAGCGGATTGAAAGACGCAGCGTTCAGCAGCGCATGCAAGATTTCGTCGGCGAACTCGCGGGATTTTTCCCAGCGAGAGAGCGCTTCGAGGCAGGCTACTCGTGGATTTGCACGGTGCATGGCGCGAGTGTGAAGCTCGCAGAAGCCGCGCGCGTTGCCACTGAAATTCTACGCCGGATTCACGCGAACTTTTTCTTTTTGATCGTCGCAGTCGGACTGCAAACGGCGCAATTCGCTGCGAAGCTGCTGCTCGATTTTTTCCACTTCATCGAACTGCCCGGCCTCGCGTGCTTTCCTGATTTGATCATGCAGAAAAAGTTCGCGCTCCGCGATGCGTGCCTTGAACGTCGATTCGATTTCCGCGATTTTTTCTTTTTGCGCCGCGCTGATTTTTGCGGTGGGCGATTGCTTTTCGAGCCGTTCCATTGCGAGTTCGTAAGCGGATTTCATGAAGAAACCTTTGCCCGTTGCCTTGCCGGATTCAACTTTTAAAAGTAAAGCTTTCGGCCCGCATGATCCGACTTCTTTCCACCGATTTTGACGGCACGCTCGTCAGCCATTTCGCCCGGCCGCCAGTCGCGCCGGAGCTTTTCACGCTGCTGCGGGAGCTGCAGAAAGATGGCGTCCGCTGGGCGATCAATACCGGTCGCGAGCTCGATCACATTGTCGCCGGGCTGCAGGAGTTTTCTTTTCCCATTGAGCCCGATTTTGTGCTGACAAGTGAACGCGATGTTTTTCGCAAGGTGGCCGCGGGTCAAGGCTGGGAGCCGTTCGGCGACTGGAACGAGCGCTGCGGCCGCGCGCATGATGACCTGTTTGCGCAGGCGCAGCCGCTGTTGAAACGAATCCTCGATTTTATAAAAAGCGAAACGCGAGCTCAGACGATTTATGAAGGTTCGCGACCTGTCGGATTGATCGCGGAAAATGAAGTCGAGATGGATCGCATCGTCGCGTTCGTCGAGATCGCGCGCGAAGAGATGCGGGTTTTTTCCTATCAGCGGAACACGGAGTATCTGCGGTTTTGCCATGCCGATTATTCCAAAGGCGCAGCGCTCGGTGAGTTGGGGCGTCTGCTCGGGATTTCGCGCGATGAAACTTTCGCGGCAGGCGATCATCATAACGACATCCCGATGCTCGATGGCGTGTTCGCGCGCTGGATTGCATGTCCGTCAAACTCGGCGGATGCCGTGAAAGAAACGGTGCGCGCCGCGAATGGATACGTCGCGCGCGAGGCAGCGAGTCGGGGCGTCACGGAAGCGCTGCATTATTTTCTAAGCCGTCAAACGCTCGCGGCGACCACGTGACCAATGGCGGCGGCGTTGACAGGAGACGTCGTGTGGGACAGCGTCAGCGATTCATCATGCCGAAGAAATGCGCGAAATATGGCGCCCTCAAATTGCTCGGAAAATCGGTTTCGCAGTATCCGGCGGCGCCGCTGGCAGCGACCCTTGACACCTTTCCAAATGTGCATGCTCGCCGCGATTATTGGATCCGATTTGACTGCGCGGAGTTTACTTCGATGTGCCCTGTAACCGGGCAGCCGGACTTTGCAAGGATCACGATTGATTACGTGCCAGAGCGCCTCTGCGTGGAGACAAAGTCCTTGAAGTTCTATTTGGCATCTTATCGCCAAACGAAAAGCTTCAACGAAGAAATCGTCAATCGGATCCTTGAAGATCTTGTCACCGCGTGTAAGCCACGGCGCGCGTTGGTGCACGGAGCTTTCGCGGCGCGCGGAGGCATTAGTGTCACTGTGGATGCGGCTTATCCAGATGACCTTTTGAAGACCCAGAGACCTTCGTGAAAAAAGTCGTAGTGCTGCTCAGTGGCGGACTGGATTCCGTCACAGCCTTGTATGATGCGAAGCAGCGATATGATGTGCTTGCGGCAATCAGCTTCGACTATCACTCGAAGCATAATGACAAGGAACTTCCCGAAGCCGCATATCATTGTATGAAACTAAGTATCCCTCATCAAATCATCGCGCTCGGTTTTGTCGGAGACCTTTATAAGTCTGACCTGTTAAAAACCGGCGGAAGTATCCCTGATGGGCACTACGAAGAGCCATCGATGAAGGCAACGGTGGTTCCGTTTCGCAATGGAATCATGCTGGCAGTTGCTACGGGTTTTGCGGAAAGCTGCGGAGCCGATGCGCTGTCGATCGCGGCGCATGCGGGAGACCATGCAATTTATCCCGATTGCCGCGAAACATTCATGAAGGCGATGGCGGATGCGATAAAGTTTGGGACCTATGCGGAAATCGAACTGTTAAGACCTTTTATTTCCATGACCAAGGCGGAAATAGTTTCGCGTGGGAGCAGCTTGGGCCTCGACTTTTCGCGCACCTGGTCTTGCTACAAGGGAGGTGATCTCCATTGTGGCACTTGTGGAACCTGTATCGAGCGTCGAGAAGCATTTTTGCTGGCCCGAATTCCTGATCCGACTGTCTACGAAACTGCCGCGCCTTTGCCGCCAAAGCCCGTAGCATGCTGATCTCAGAGGTTTTTTATTCGATCCAAGGGGAAGGAGAACTTACTGGAGTGCCGTCCGTGTTCATCCGCACTTCCGGCTGCAATTTGCGCTGCACATGGTGTGACACCAAATACAGTTCGTGGTTTCCGGAAGGAGAAGACTTATCCATCTCCGAGATCGTCGATCAGGTGGAAACCCATCGAGCGCGGCATTGTGTATTAACTGGCGGTGAGCCGATGATTGCCAAAGGAATCCGTGAACTTGCGGAACGTTTGCACAAGCTGGGCCTGCACGTCACGATTGAAACAGCTGGAACTTTGATGCCATCAGAAATCGCTTGCGACCTTGCTTCCATAAGTCCAAAGCTTTCGACTTCGACGCCTGATGAGGCAGAGATCGGCTCAGGTTGGTCCCAGCGCCATGAGGATCGACGGTTGCAACCTGAGGTTTTACGGCAATGGATCGATGAATATCCCTACCAACTAAAGTTTGTAGTGAAGGAGCGTCAAGATTTGGTGGAGATACAAGAGCTTCTGAGGCTGATTGATCGACCTATTCCGGCGGAGAAGATTTTGTTGATGCCGGAAGGGGTTGACCCAGCGAGCTTGCAAGCCCGTAGTGAGTTGCTCGTCGAGCTATGCAAGACGCATGGCTACAGGTTGTGCACGCGATTGCACATTGACTTGTTTGGGAATAGGAAGGGGACCTGACATGCCATTCCGTATCTGCAAAAGTTTTGAGATTGAAAGCGGCCATATGCTTTCAAAGCATCCGGAGAAGTGCCGGTTTCCTCATGGGCACACGCGGAAGATCGAGTTCACGTTGGAGGCGGATGAGCTGGATGAAAACGACATGGTTTGCGACTTCAAGGTCATCAAGGAATTGATGCACGAGTTTTTGGAAAGGTTGGATCATTCGATGTGTGTCAACACGGCCGATCCGAGATACGCGGAATTAAAAGCAGCCTATGGCGAGCGCATCATTGATTTTCAAAATGTCGATCCGACCACGGAGGTCATGACGAAGCGCATCTTTGATTCCTTCAACCAGAAGCTGGATGAATATCGGCAAACTTCGGCAGAATCGTTTCCAGTGCGGGCGAATGTGCGCGTTGTAAAGGTGCGGCTTTGGGAGACGAGTTCCTCCTGGGCGGAATATGCCGCAGAGAACTTTTGATTCGGTGGAAATTTGCCGCCGAAACACGCGCCAAATTTTTTCAAATGCTCGACAACGAAGGCGTTGCGCGGTAGTTTTCGTCGTCAGTTCCCATCACCCTATTTCTTATGCCTAGATTCAATTACGTTGCGCTCGACGCGCGCGGTCTGGAGTCGGTCGGAATGCTCGAGGCTGGCTCTTCCAATGATGTAGTAGCTCAGTTGCGGCAAGCGGGTTTTTTCCCGACGAGCGTTGTCGAGGAAGGGAAGGGGCCCAAGCCGGCAAAAGCTCCAAAGGCCGGCAAGGCGGTCAAAGTGGCAAGCTCGGCGCCGGCGACGAAAAAAGGGGGTATCACTCTCTTCAAAAAATCGACGGTCAAAGGAAAGACGCTGATGATTTTTACGCGGCAGCTTGCGACTTTGATCGATGCGGGATTGCCGCTGCTGCGTGGGCTGACGGTGCTTTCAAAGCAGGAAAAAGATTTGGTGCTCAAGGGGACGATTAATCACCTCGCGGATGCGGTGCAGGGAGGCAGCACATTTTCCGAAAGTCTCGCGCAGCATCCGAAGATTTTTAACAAGCTTTACATCAACATGGTGAAGGCCGGGGAACTCGGCGGCGTGCTGGAGCTGGTGTTGAACCGTCTCGCGGAATTCCAGGAAAAGGCGCAGAAGATCAAAAACAAAGTCGTCTCAGCGATGTTTTATCCGATCATCGTGCTGTTCATCGCGATCGCGATCATGGGATTTCTGCTCGTTTTCATCGTGCCGAAATTCGAGCAGATTTTTCATGACATGCTCGGCGGAAAACCGCTGCCGGCGATCACGCAGTTCGTCATCAACCTCAGCGATTTTTTCAAGGATCACTACCTCATTGTCTTCGGAATCGTCGCGGCTGTGGTGATTTTCTATAAAATGTTTTCGCGCACGACGAACGGGCGCATCATCCTTGATCGCATCAAACTCAAGGCACCGGTCTTTGGCGATTTGATCCGCAAAAGTTCGGTGTCGCGCTTCACGCGCACGCTCGGCACGCTCGTCACAAGCGGCGTTCCGATTTTGCAGGCGCTGAATATCACGCGCGAAACCGCCGGCAATTCCGTCATCGCTGACGCCATCATGAAAGTTCATGACAGCGTGAAGGAAGGCGAGTCGATCGTCCATCCGCTTGAGGCGAGCGGCGTTTTCCCGCCGATGGTCATCAGCATGATCGATGTCGGCGAGGAAACTGGTCAGCTGCCGGAGATGCTTTTGAAAATCGCCGAAGTTTACGACGATGAAGTCGACAATGCCGTCACCGGGCTCACGTCGCTGTTGGAGCCGATCATGATCGTGTTCCTCGCGGTCGTCGTCGGCACCATCGTCATCGCGCTTTTCATGCCGCTGATCACGATCATCCAGACGATGCAAGGCGGCGGAGGCGGAGGTTAGAAATGGTTTTGCGAATTCATCGTCGCAGCGGTTTCACGCTGGTGGAACTGCTGACTGTCATGGCAATCATCGCCATTCTTGCCGCGCTGACTTTGCAGGTCTCCGGATACGTGCAAAGAAAAGCAGCCTCGGCGCGCGCAGAAGCTGAGATCAAGGCGATGGAAGCTGCGTGCGAAGCCTACAAATCGGACAATGGAATTTACCCTGGCGGCCCCACGTCGGTAATGACGGTCGGCACCACGAGCATTCCGGCCTTTGTCACCGGTGGCCAAACTACTTCCGATGGTAAGCCATCGGCTACCACGTCCCTAGATCCGCGTGTGAGCGGTGATCCCAGCCAGAGCAGCACTCCCTCCTACGCACAGACGAGCCTTTATCTTTATACACAACTTAGCGGGGACCTCAATGGCGACGGAGCGATCGACAGCAAGGACGCCACCGCCAATGGAGGCACTACACCGAAAAGTTACATGGAGTTCAAGCCGAACCAACTCACGCGCGCCACATCCACGAGCGCCATTAGCGCGAGCAATCCTGTCCTTTCCATCCAGGACCCTTGGGGATCAAGCTATGGCTATTCGACGGTTGGCGCCACGCAGATCGCGCAGGGAATTACCCAGACGATGGGCTACAATCCGACGTTCGATCTCTGGAGCACCTCCGGCAAAACGACCACGCCCGTCCCCGGATCGACGACGGACATTACGCTCCAGTGGATTAAAAACTGGTAACTTTTTCCTGAGAAAAAGTTAGCTTCCGTGCGCCAGCGATGCGGCGAGAAAGCCCCTGAACATCGGGTGCGGTTGGTTCGGCTTTGACTTGAATTCCGGATGGAACTGGCACGCCAGAAACCATGGATGCCCATGCAATTCAATCAGCTCCACGAGTGCGCCATCGGGTGACATCCCGGAAATCACGAACCCGCGTTCGACGAATTGGTCGTGGTAGTTCATGTTGAATTCGTAGCGATGCCGGTGACGCTCGAAAATTTCCGTTGTGCCGTAAACGCGGTGCGCGAGCGTCCCTTCGCGAATTACAGTCGGCCATGTGCCGAGCCGCATCGACGCGCCTTTGTTCGTGACTTCGCGCTGTTCCTCGAGCAGGCAAATTACCGGATGCGGCGTCTCCATGTCGAACTCCGTGCTGTTCGCGCCATCGAGTCCGCAGACGTGCCGCGCGAATTCGATCGTCGCTACCTGCATGCCGAGGCAAAGGCCCAGATACGGCACCCTTTGTTCGCGCGCGAATCGCGCCGCCGCGATTTTTCCTTCCACGCCACGGTCGCCGAAACCGCCCGGAACCACCACGCCCGCGACGTTTTTCAAAAACTTCTCTGCGCCCTCGGTCTCAATTTCCTGCGCATCCACTCGGACCAGATCTATCCCACAGTCGTGAGCCGCCGCCGCGTGCGTGAGACTTTCGTAGATACTTTTGTAGGCGTCCTGCAGATCGATGTATTTCCCCACCACCGCGATCTTCACCCGCTTCTTCGGATTGATCACGCGCTGCACGAACCGCCGCCAATCCGTCGTGTCCGGCTGCGGCGTTTCCAGCCCGAGGATTCTACAAACCGTCTCGTCCAGCTTCTCGTGCTGCAGCATCAGCGGCATCTCATAAATCGTGTGATCCACATCGCGCGCCTCGATCACCGCGTGCAGCGGCACGTTGCAGAATAGCGACAACTTTTGCCGCACCTCCTCCTCCAGCGGATGCTCGCAGCGGCAGACCAGCACCTGCGGCTGAATGCCGATCTCGCGCAATTTCGCGATGCTCTGCTGCGTCGGCTTCGTCTTCAATTCCCCCGCTGCCTTGATGTAAGGCACCAGCGTCACATGCAAAAACAGCACATTCGCCGCGCCCACCTCCAGCGTGAACTGCCGGATCGCCTCCAGGAACGGCAACCCCTCGATATCGCCCGTCGTCCCGCCGATCTCCGTGATGATGATGTCGCCCGGCTGCTCCTTTTCCAGCCGGTAAAGGCGCGACTTGATCTCATCGGTCACGTGCGGAATGACCTGCACCGTCTTGCCGAGATAATCGCCACGCCGCTCCTTCGCCAGCACCGTCTCGTAAATCTGCCCGCTCGTCGTGTTATTCGCGCGCGTCAGCACACATTTCGTGAACCGCTCGTAATGGCCGAGATCGAGATCCGTCTCCGCGCCATCGTTTAACACATACACCTCACCGTGTTGAAACGGATTCATCGTCCCCGGATCGACATTCAGATACGGGTCAAACTTCTGCATGATGACCTTCAGCCCGCGATGCTCGAGCAGCGTGCCGAGCGAAGCGCCCGCCAGCCCCTTGCCGAGCGAGCTCACCACACCGCCAGTGACGAAAATGTATTTCATGCGCAAAAGTTCATTCTAAAAAATCGCGGACATTCTGCGCCGCGAAAAAAAACTCGCAAGCCGCATCTGCCGGAAACTTTGACGCCCGTCAGCTCAAGCTGTCAAAGCGCCGCCAATCACCGCCAGAAACCTCGCATGGCTGGCGAAATTGTGAATCGGTTAATGGGTAAAAACCTCGAACAGGAAGTATACGAGGACCCCGAGAATCGCCACGAGGATGGGAGCGATTAAAATGAAGTCCCACTTCGTGAGACGCTTCACGGGAGTAAACACAAAGCCGCAACTCTCGCACTCGATCCTGCCGTGACGGCTGGAATCGTAAAGAAGGTATGGAACCAAACCGCCAAACATGAGCATCAGACAACCCGTGCTGTCCTCCTCGATCTCCACAGCATGAAAACCGGAAGTAGAACCGCACTTCGGACAGGTGGGTGGATAGTAAGTCTCCGATGCGACCGGCCGGCCCGTTCGGGATGAGTTCATCTCACTGCTTCGCGTAGGGAACAATGACGCAAGTTGCATGAACCCCCTGCTGCATCGATTTGCCGCCAAGATACCAGTAGCCGTCGTCACCTATGTAAACACTCACAACCTCGCCGCCGCCTTGGAAGTGACCGGTGACGGTAGTGAGGGCACAAAAACCATCCGTCGCGCGAATGAGCCGTTGCGGCGGCTCGCCCTGTTTCCAGGTCGCGAAGCTGACATTGCCTGAAAGCATCCTGCCTCGGGCCGGTGCGGTCGCAGCTGGCTGGCGTGCGGGAATCGTGGTGCCAGTCGCCGCCCGTGTTGTTGCATGCCGTGAGTCGTGGAGGGACGAACAGCCTCCCAGAAGAAAAGCGGCCGCTGAGATTAGGTGGATGGATTTCATAGCGTTGGCTGAGTCGGCTTCTTGTCACGCCACATCGCAGCGGTCAAGGCTACGAGCGTTGATTCACCGTTGTTTCTGCGAAACCATTTGCGGTGTGATGGGGCCGGCAATGATCGTATCGTTCAAATCGCCCCAGAGAAACTCGGAGCCGCTTTTCACGGGCAGATTGGTCGGCTTCTTTTTCTTTTCTTCTTTTGCGTATTTCTGCCAGCTCATGAATTGCACGGGGGTAAAGTCAGTAACTCCAGGATCGGGAACGATCTTCAGATCCGTATGCCTGAAGCTGACAACCTTTTGGCCATCGCTGGAAGCGAAGAGAAAATTGAAGTGCCGTCCGTCAGTCTTGTTGCGCAGCTCCACCACCACGCGATCCCCGACCTTCAATTCGACTTCGGGCGAGCGGCTCTCGCCAAGACCCGCCTTATAAACCTTCTGTCCGTTCACATAAATCGTGCAGCCATCGTCCACTGAGACGTAAAAGGTGCCTTTGATGGGTGGTTCTTCGGGTCCGCCTGGAAGCTGCGCCCGGCAATGCAGCGTAAGCATGCATAGGAATAGTGTTAGTTTGATTGGATTCATCTGCTTGTTTTGTCTGGTTTACTAGGTGCTGGAATTGCCAAGGGGAAAAAGATTAAGCTGCAAGCAGCCAGCGGGACGCGCGGAGCCTTGATAGCTGCAGTGCAGGGTTGCTCTGGTTGCAAGCCGGAGCGGCTGTTTTCGAGGAAAAATCGCGATCGAGACGCCGCGAGACGGGACTGCCCAGCCTGCGCCCACTCCGCGCGAGACTTTTGCCGCTCACCAACATGGGGGACCACCCAATCGCCGTAACCACTGCGCTCTTCTAAAAGAGGCGCGCAGCGGGCGTCAAACTTTATGTCAACAAATTGAAACAATTTGTGAGACAACGCTAGGTTGGGGAAAATTTCCGCGCGTTGCGGAGGACAATTGGAGATTCTTCGCGTTCACGCAACGTTCACGCGAAAAAGTGCACGAGTGGTGCAATCCGGCGCATTTATCAGCTGACGAGAAACGCCGCCTTAAGAAACAACAAAGCCCGCGAAACCGTCATTCATGCGGCTTCGCGGGCTTTTAAGAGTGGTTGCGGGGGTAGGATTTGAACCTACGACCTTCAGGTTATGAGCCTGACGAGCTACCAGGCTGCTCCACCCCGCGATTGAAGGACGTGAAGATACTCAGGCGCAGCCGAGTGGCAAGCGAAATTTTTACTTCGAGGACAAAGCTTTGCGCGCTTCACAAGCGCTCCATCTCGCGGAGGAGACATTCCTGCAGAAAGCCGTAAAAATGGATCTGGAAAAGATGAAAGTCCCGCTCCGTGGCGAATGACGGAGGTTCGTCGCGCGTCAAATCTTCGTCGGTGAAAGCGTGTCTTGCAGCGAGAACGAGACGCGCCTGGTTGAGGCTGCTGAGCCAGTTTTCAAAGTGCGCGCGCGGGATGAGGAGGCTGGGCGCCTTCGCCTTGACCGGAGACACTTCGTCAAAGCGGCCAAGGTCGCGCACGACAGTTTGATTCGCTGTTTCGAAAATCGTCCGCAGCTCCGGCTCCACGTATTCGCGCCATTCCTCGATCGCATGCAAGTCGTCGCCAGGCTTGCTGTAGAGCCGATCACGAGCCGCAGGGCTTTCGCCGGGATTTGCTTGCACGGGAATTTCGCGAAGCAAATCAACGAGAAAGCTGTCGAGTTTTGCGAGCAGCAATCCCTCTTCCGTGCGCTCAATTTTCACGGCGGCTATGGACCTTTTTCCAGCGTTGCAAGCAGGAGATAGCCGTGCAATTGCTGGACGTAGAGTTCGGCGCGTTCGCGCACTCCGCTCCAGACGATGGAGCGCCCGCGCTGATGCACCTCGAGCATGTGGCGCGTGGCGCGCTCGCGCGAATAGCCGAAGATCCGCTGAAACACCATCGTCACGTAGCTCATTAAATTCACCGGATCGTTGTGCACGACGATATTCCACGGAAGATCGACCGTCTCCTCGGTCTTCTCCGTTTTTTCAATGACTGGAACATCCTGAGCCATGCGGTTGAAAAATGATGCGGGCGAAAGCGAAACTCAAGCGGCAGAAACGGGCAAAATCATTTGTAAAACTCTGGTTTGCGCGCGGCGCATGCGCTCGGCGTCGCGGGGTTGCTGGTCGTCGTGACCGCTGAGGTGCAAAAGCCCGTGGATGATATAAAGACAAAGTTCGCGCTCGACGCTCTGTCGGAATCGCGCCGCGTTTTCGCGAGCAGTGTCGGCGCCGATCAAAATCTCACCGTGCTCAAAAGTCATGACGTCAGTGGCGCTCGGAATTTTCAGAAACTGCCCGTGAACTTTCGCCATCGCTTCATCCGAAATGATCGAGACTTCAATGGCGTGAAGAGCAGTCAAGGGAACATCCGATGCGCTGTTCGCAGCGACTTCCGCGAGCGCCGCGCGCGCTAGTCTTCGGAGCAATCGACGGTCAAACTTAACGCGAGCCTGCTGATCGGACACCGTGATCGTCACGCTGCGGAAACGGGCGGCGCGGTCTGCGGAGCGCGCGAAGCTTCCGGCGTGCGCTGGGAAACATTTTCCGCAGGATAGGCGATGCGGCTGTGAAGCATGCTCTGGAGCGTGAAGCGGAAACTTTCGCCGATCATGCGCAGTTCCTTCAGCGTCAAATTGCATTCATCGAGCTGGCCGTCGAGGATTCGCTTTTCGATGATGTCCCCGATCAATTGCTCGAGACGCGTCGGCGTCACTTTTTCCATGCTGCGCGACGCGCTTTCGACAGCGTCGGCCAGCGAGATGACACCCGACTCGCGCGTCTGCGGCTTCGGCCCGCTGTAGCGGAAACTTTCCTCGCTCACCTCGGGAATGTCTTCCTCGCGGATGTTCATGATTTTCCCGCCCTGCCGCGCGTCCTCCTGCTGCTGCAACGCTCGTTTATAAAAGTATGCAACAACCGATGTGCCGTGATGCTCCTGGATCATGTCGACGATCTGCTGGCTGAGCTTGTGCTTGAGCGCGAGATCGATGCCTTCTTTCACATGGGCGATGATGATCAACGCGCTCATCGTCGGCGCGAGCTCGTCGTGCGGATTGTGATCCGGGCTCATGTTTTCGGTAAAATATTCCGGCTTCACGAGCTTGCCGATGTCGTGAAAATATGCGCACACGCGGCACATCGTGGCATTCGCGCCGATCGCTTCCGCGGCGGCTTCGGCGAGATTCGCGACCACCAGCGAATGATGATAAGTGCCCGGCGCCTCGATGGTGAGGCGCTTGAGCAAAGGATGATTCAAGTCCGCGGCCTCAAGCCACGAAATGTCGGTCGTGATGCCGAAAAGTGTTTCCAAAATCGGCAGCGCGCCGCCGACGATCATCGCGGTGACGATGCCGCTGCCGATCGCCGCGAGGCTTTGGCCGCCGATCGTTTTCCAATCGATGCCGAGCCCGAGTTCCCACGGGACGATGATGAGCCCGAACGTGATCGCGAGCACCCACGTCGCGAGCCCGACGAAGACTCCGGCGCGAATCAACCGGCTGCGCTTGCGCACTTGCAGCGTCACGAAAACCGCGATGAAACCGCAGATCAAACTCATCACGAGAAACACGGCGTCGATGCCGCGAAACACGACGACCGAGCCCCACAAACTGACGAAGACCGCGGCATAAAGCGCCTGATTTTTTCCGAGCAAAACCGACAGCACGAGCGGCGCGAATGCGTATGGAATGAGCAACGGCCCGTATTGCGGGTCGATCGCGCCGGTGCGCGCGAGCACGAGCACGACCTTCGTGATGGTGAGATGCGTGAGCATGGTGCCGAACATCAGGACGATGCGCGAATTGCTCGCAAAGCTGATCGGATGGTTGATCCAGAGCTGCGCGAGCGCTGTCATGAAAATCAGCAGCGCGATCAGAAATTTCTCCGCCGGCTGCGGCTGCGTGCCGTAAAAAATCAAAATTCCGAGCCCGAGAATGAAGAGGAAAAAAATGAGAACTTTGACGAGCATGCCCGTCTCGAGCGCATGAAAAAATTCGCTGCGCGAACGGCGGCGGCGCGTTTTCGTGGACGAGAGTCCTTTTTTGATGAGCCGGCGCTTCTCGAAAAAACCAAACATAAAGTTAAACACGCGGCGCGGTCGCTTTTTCACCGCGATAACGTTTGTAAGCATGCACGATCCGCTGCACCAATTCATGCCGGATCACGTCGCGCTCCTCAAAAAAGATGAAGTCAACGCCGTCCACTTTTTTCAAAGCCTGCATCGCTTCGATGAGGCCGGAGCGTTTGTTGCTCGGCAAATCGATCTGTGTGTGATCGCCCGTGATCACGCATTTGGAATCGCCGCCGAGCCGCGTGAGAAACATGAACATCTGCTCGGTCGTCGTGTTCTGCGCCTCGTCGAGCACGATGAATGCGCGGTGCAGCGTGCGGCCGCGCATGTAGGCAAGCGGCGCGATTTCGATGATGCCGCGCTCGACATATTTCTGGACCTCGTCGGCCTCGAGCATGTCGTGCAGCGCATCGTAAAGCGGGCGCAGATACGGGAAAATTTTCTCGTTCAAGTCGCCGGGCAAAAAGCCGAGCGCCTCGCCCGCCTCGACTGCGGGGCGCGTCAAAATAATGCGCGAAATTTGTTCGCGCTTGAGCGCCGCGACGGCCATCGCCATCGCGAGATAAGTCTTGCCGGTGCCGGCTGGGCCGACGCCAAAAACCATGTCATGCGTCTGGATGGAACGGATGTAAGCGCGCTGACCATTTGTCTTTGCGACGATCGGCGCGCGGCGGGGCGAGACGACGATTTTTGTCTCGATTAATTCGTCCAGACCGCCGCCGTCGCCATCTGCGTCGACGACGGCGCGCAGTGCGTAATTGAACTCATCGCGCCGCACTTCGACTCCCTTTTTCCGCGCGGTTTCCAGTTGTTCAAAAACACGTTTCGCGCGACCGATCTGCGCCGGTTCGCCCTCGAGCCGCAGCCAGCCGTCGCGCGTCGTGACCTTCACTTTCAGTGAATCCTCGAGACTTTTGAGAAGCTTGAGGTCGTTCGCGTAAAGCGCCTGAAGGGCGCGCGCATTTTCAAACTCGAGCGTTTGCGATTCGGCCATTGGGACAGCCGCGGCTATGCGCTGGCGGCGATCATCGAAAGCCGTAAGCCAGCGCCCAGTGCGTCCGCTCCTGATCGGATTTTTCAATCTCGACGATCAGATAATAGGAGCCGCTGGTTTTCGGAATCACACGCGCCGCGGCCATGTGCTGTTTTTGCCAATGCTCGACCTCCGCAAGATTGCCGTCGGCGTCGTAAATATGGACGGAAATTTTGGCGTTATCCACATCGGTGCCCATCCAGAACCAATATTCGTTGCCCTTAAACAACTGATGAATAATCGCTTTCTGCTGTTTGACAGGCAAATCGCCGCCCCAATAATCCTCGCGGACCGTGAAGCCCTCCTTCACATAAGGATCCGCAGCCTGCAGCGCGAAGGAAAGCGCGTCGTCAATCGTCGCGCCGCCCCGGGTTTGCAAAAGCGCGAAGCAAAGCAGGCCGACGGCAATTTTTGGAAAAAGTTTCACGGCTATTCGTTTGAGTTGATTGTCTTCACCAGGTCGCCGGTGATCGCGTTGATTTGGTCCACCGATTTTGCGGAAATCACGGAGTTATCCTTGCCGATGAGCGGGCGGAGTTCCGGCAGGCGCTGTTCAACGTGCGCGACAGTCGGGTCGCTCTGCAGCCGCGGGCTCATGCTCTTGAGACGGCGGTCGAAGAAATCGAGCAAGCTCGGCTGGTGTAAAAGTTCCGCGCCATCCTTCGAGTAATTCTTTTTGACGACCTGCGTGAGCGCTTCGGTGCCGCGCAGCCAGCCGCCAAGGCTGACGAGCTGAGCAAGTTCTTCATCGTGCAGCTCGCTCATTGCTTGTTTTACGTCCGCTAGCGCTCCGTCAAGCTCGCGACGCACGCGCGGCCAATCTTTTTTGTCGGCAAAATCGATGATCGCTTTGCTGCGCGCGACGACTGCTTTTTCCACGCCGATCGCCTTTGAAAGATTCAGAACGCTCCGCCCGATCTTTTTCACTTCTTCGCCTTCCTGCGCCTCGACCGCGATGAAACCTTCGGCGATCACGCTGCCGAGCAGGAGCGCAGTCTGCGGGCGAGCGCCCGGCGGCTCAGCTTTTACGGGCCGCAGAACATCGTGCCAGTTCGGCGAGCCAAGTTTGTCGAGCACGCCGAAGACTTCGCTCGGCACCGGCACGATCACGTCCTCGACCAGCGTCGCTTGCTGCGGCAGCTTGCCCACGTCGATGTGCTGGGGCGGCTCGGCGGCCAGCAGGCTGCCGGCGGTCGCGATCAAAAGGAATGCTGAATATTTCATAAAAAGCCGGACGCGCCGAAGCGTGCCGTAATTGGGGAAGGTAAAATCGATCCTCACAAAGTAAACCTGAGCCCGCACTCAAGCAAAGGGCGTTTTCCGATGGCAAGCATCTTTTTGCGCGCAGATGGCCGGGAAATGGGTTGACACCATTCTTGCTTTGATTCGCAATCCGCGCACGCGGCGGCGGTTTCCGCGACGCCCGCGTCGTCCGTTTGCATGAAATTCGCGCCGCTCGATTTTTCGAAAATCAAAACCTATCCGCTCGCCGATCGCGTCAACAAGGTCGACGCCGAGCACTTCGCGCAAGTGCACGAAAAGGGAGAAAGTTTCGCGCGATTTCTGGAAAAGTTGCCGCGCTTTTTGGCTGCGAATGATTTTCGGAAAATCGCGCGGGCGATCGCTGAAGCTGTCCGCAATCAGCGTCCGGTGCTGTTCATGATGGGCGCACATCCGATCAAGTGTGGGCTCAATCCGCTGATAGTGGACATGATCGAGCGGGAGATTATTTCCGCCGTTGCGTTCAACGGCGCGGGCGCGGTTCATGATTTTGAAACTGCCTACCAAGGTGAGACGAGCGAGGATGTGCAGCGTGGGCTCGATGACGGAAGTTTCGGCATGGTGGATGAAACGCCGCGGCTGATGAATGCTGCGCTCGGGGCCGGAGTCGCGCGCGGCGAAGGCGCTGGCGAGGCGCTCGGTCGCGCGACCGCTGAGGGAAATTTTCCGAGCCGCGAACTCAGTATTTTGCACGCGGGCTTCACGCGCGGCGCGCCGGTCACGGTTCACATCGCGATCGGCACCGACATCATTCATCAGCATCCGAGCACTGATGGCGCCGTGCTCGGCGAGGCGAGCTATCGCGATTTCCAGCGCTTCGCCGCCGTGGTCGCGCAGCTCGAGGGCGGCGTGGTGCTAAACGTCGGGAGCGCCGTCATCATGCCGGAAGTTTTTTTGAAAGCGCTCACGGTCGCGCGCAATCTCGGCCATCGCATCGAAAATTTCACGACGGCGAACTTTGACATGATCCGCCATTACCGGCCGTCGGAAAATGTGGTGCGACGTCCGACGCATCTGGGCGGCGAGGGCTTCAACATCGTCGGCCATCACGAGCTGATGCTGCCGCTGCTTTTCGCGGCGGTGACGGAAGCATTATGAATCGCGCGCGCTTCCAGCAGATCCTCGCGAACTTTGACGCCAAGCGAATTCTCGTGATCGGCGATTTGATTCTCGACGAATTTGTCTGGGGACGCGTCAGCCGGATTTCGCCCGAAGCGCCGGTGCCGGTCGTTGACGTCGAACGCGAAACTTACTATCCCGGCGGCGCAGCGAACGTCGCGCGCAACCTGCGGGAATTTTCGCAGAATGTTTCCGTCATGGGCCTCGTCGGCGATGACGCGCCCGCGGATCATTTGCAAAAATTGCTCGCGGGCGAGGGGATCAATCTCGAAGCGGTGCAGCGGGACGCGGCGCACCAGACGATCGTGAAAACGCGCATCATCGCGCGCCAGCAGCAGGTCGTCCGCGTCGATCGCGAAAAGAAAACGCGGCTCTCGTCGGTGCAAATGGAGCGCGCTTTGCAGCACCTTGAAATCGTGATGCCGAAGCTCGACGCGATCGTGCTCGAGGATTACGGCAAAGGGCTCATCGTCCAGGAATTTGCTGACGCGATCACGCAGCTCGCGCGGCGTGCCGGCAAAATTCTCGCCGTCGATCCGAACCCGCAGAACGTCCTGCAATGGCGCGGCACGACCGTCATGAAGCCAAACCTTTCCGAAGCCTTCGCCGCTGCGGGCCAGCCGCATTCCGAACCGACCGAGCCGATTTCGAGCGACGAGCATCTTTTGCGCGTTGGCGAAAGTTTGTTAAACAAATGGCAACCAGAAAATCTTCTGCTCACGCTCGGCGAGCACGGCATGCTTTTGTTCCAACCGGGCGAAAAGCCTTTCCACACGCCGACGCGCGCGCGCGAAGTTTTCGACGTTTCCGGCGCGGGCGACACGGCGATCGCACTTTTCACGCTCGCTTTGTGCGCCGGCGCGACACCGGCAGAGGCTGCCGAAATTTCCAATCACGCGAGCGGAATCGTCGTCGGCAAACTCGGCACCGCGATCGTGACGCACGCGGAATTGTCCGCGAGCTTCGCACAACACGCCGATGCCTGACGCAGCAGTTTTTTTTGACCGCGACGGGACGCTGATGGAGGAGGTCGATTACTGCGGCGATCCCGACAAAGTCCGCGTGCTGCCCGGCGCAGCCGATGCGCTCGATGCGCTCCACGCTGCCGGTTTTAAAAACGTGATCATCACGAACCAAAGCGGCGTCGCGCGCGGCTTCATCACGCACGCGCAATATCATTCCGTCAACGAAGCGTTGCTCGCTCGAATCGGTGCGGGCAAAATTGACGCCGTTTATTTTTGCCCCGATTTTTCCGAGCGTCGCAAGCCGTCGCCCGCGATGGTTCTGGAAGCAGCGGACGATCTCGACCTCGATCTCGCGCGCTCCTTTTTCATCGGCGACAAAACTAGCGACATCGAGTGCGGGCGCGCCGCGGGCGTTCGCACGATTCTCGTCGAGACCGGCTACGGAAAAGCGCAATCGGACGCGCGACCGGATTTCATCGCGAAAAATCTCGCCGACGCCGCACGCCACATTCTCGCGCAGACTCATGCCCAGCGCGCCTGAAAAAGTTGCGGCCATTCTGCCAGCGCGCTGGGGCTCGACGCGATTTCCCGGCAAACCGCTCCACATCATCGCCGGCAAACCTTTACTCCAACACGTTTGGGAACGCTGCCTCCGCGCTCGCCGCCTCGCGCGCATCCTCATCGCCACGGACGACCACCGCATCGCGGACGCCGCGCGCGACTTTGGCGCCGAGGTTGTGATGACATCGGCGCGCCACCGCAGCGGCACGGATCGGGTCGCCGAAGCTGCGCGCAGGCTGCGCGGCATTTCGCATATTATAAATGTGCAGGGCGACGAACCGCTCATCGACCCGCGCCTCATCGATCGCATCGCCGACCTCCTTCTCGGCGAAAAGCCGGAGATGATTACAGCCGCAAATCTTTTTCCAACAGACGAACCACTCGATAATCCGAATGTAGTCAAAGTTGTCCTCGATCGTGATGGGAACGCGCTCTATTTCTCGCGCAGCCCGATCCCGCACGATCGCGACCGCGCGGACAAAGTTCGACATTACCGGCATCAGGGAATTTACGGTTACTCCGCGAAATTCTTGCAGCGCTTCGTCGACTGGAAACCGACGCCGCTCGAATGCGCGGAGCAGCTCGAGCAACTTCGTGCGCTCGAGCATGGCGTGAAAATTCGTGTCCTGGTGACGAAGCACAGCAGCGCTGGCATCGACACTCCGGCCGATGCGGAACGGCTGGAAGCGCTGCTCCGTTGCGCGAGCGGGAACAAGTAAAAGTCTGCCGGCGAAAGTTTTTCTCCGCCTCGCCGGGTGCGATTGGGCGCAGAGTTTGAACACCGGCCGCGCAGCGCTTGTTTAAATATTTTGTAAAACGGCGGTGACGAATCGCGCGTGGTCGTGCATCTTTTCCCGGCCGAATGCGCAAATCTATTTCCTCGATGGAAAAACCGGAGCTTCTCGATGAGCGTGGATTCCACCGGGTGTTGCGCCGGGCGACGGTCGCGCTGTCGCTGGCCTTGAGCTTGCCGACGCTGGCGCTGCTCTCGCTGGTTTTGATCCTGCTGCACGCGGGCGAGCGCGTGAATCACACCGACGAGGTGATCGCGCAGGCGAACGTGCTCAATCAGCTTTTAGTCGAGATGCAGACGAGCTTCCGCGGCTATCGGCTCTCGAATGACGAGAGTTATCTCAAGCTTTTCGCGCAGGACCGGAGTTCGTTTATTCCGGCTGCGAACGGGCTCTCGATGCTGGTGGCGGACAATCCTCCCCAACTCGCGCAGGTGGCGAGATTCCGAGACGAGGCGAATGCGTGGTTCGCTTTCGTCGATGACGAGCTCGCGAAGGTGCGCGGAAACGAGGCGCTGGTGCACAACCCGGAATTTCTGAAACGAGGCGTGCCGATTTTTAACACAGCGCAAACGCGCATGGATCAAATCGTCATCGAAGAGCGCAGGCTGCGGGCCTTGCGCGACAAGAATTTGGATGGCGTCGTCAATGCGCTGCTGTGGACGCTCGGCCTCGTCGCGCTCGCTGGAATTCCCGCGCTGGCGTTTGGGCTGCGGCGGCTGTTGCTGCGAGTGAGCGCGTCTTACCAAGCGAGCGTCGATGCGGCCGAGCTGCGCGCGCGCGAGCTGCGCGTGACGCTGAGCTCGATCGGCGACGCGGTGGTCGCGACGGACGCGGAGGGGAAAGTTACTTTTTTAAATCCGGCTGCGGAGGGATTGATGGGATGGTCAAACGCGGAGGCAACAGGCCGGCCGCTGTCGGAAGTTTTCGACATCTTCAATCAGACGACGCGTGTGCCGGTGGAAAATCCGGTCGCGCGGGTGTTGCGGAAAAATGTCGTTGTCGGCCTCGCGAATCATACGGTGCTCCGCGCGCGGGACGGCCGCGAAGTGCCGATCGAGGATTCGGCGGCGCCAATCCGCAGCGACCGCGGCGAAGTGCTCGGCGTCATTCTTGTTTTTCACGATGTCACGGAAAGGCGCGAGATCGAGCGGAAGCTGCACGAGGGCGCGCTCCTTTCGACGCTGCGCGCAGATGTCGCGGGGCAATTCGATCTCGGCAGTCCGCTCGACAAGACGCTGCAAGGTTGTTGCGAAATTCTGGTGCGGCATCTCGATGTGGCATTCGCGCGCATCTGGACGCTCGATGCGGAGGGCGAGACCCTTATTTTAAAAGCGAGCGCCGGCCTCTACACGCATCTTGACGGGCCGCACGCGCGCGTGCCGGTGGGAAAATTTAAAATCGGCCGCATCGCGCAAAACCGTCAGCCGCATTTGACGAACGACGTGGCGCACGATCCGAACATCAGTGATCCGGAGTGGGCGCGGCGCGAGGGGATGGTGGCCTTTGCCGGTTACCCGCTGCTCGTCGAGGGGCGGCTGGCGGGTGTGCTGGCGGTTTTCGCGCGACACACATTGTCGGACGCGGTGCTGGGCGACCTCGCGCCGATCTCGGATGCAATCGCGCAACACATCGAGCGCAAGCGCGCCGAGGCTGCGCTGCACGCGAACGAAGTTTTGAAAACCGCCGTTCTCGACACTTCGCTCGACGGTTTCATCCTGATGAATCACGAGGGCCGCATCCAGGACTGGAACGCAGCGGCGGAGCGGATCTTCGGCGCGACGCGAGCGGAGGTCGCCGGAGAATTTCTCAGCGAAACGATCGTGCCGGAAAATTTGCGCGAGGCGCATCAGCGTGGATTGGCGCGCTACCTCGCCACGCGCGAGGGGCAGATTCTCGGGCGCCGTCTGGAGCTTCCGGCGCTGCGTGCGGATGGGAAGGAGTTCCCGTGCGAGCTTTCCATCACGCACATCCCCGGCACCGAGCCGCCGCTTTTCGCCGGCTACGTGCGCGACATCACCGACCGGAAGGAAAATGAAATGGCGCTTCGCGCGGCGACTGAGCAGGCCGAGGCCGCGGCGCGGGCGGTGGCCGAATCGGCGGACCGCTTCCGCCTCCTCTCGGAAGTCGTCTCGCTGCAAGTCTGGACCGCGCGGCCCGATGGTGAACTCGATTTTACCAACACCGAATGCCGCGCGTATTTCGGCGTCGTCGCCGACGAGGAGATTCTCGGGAACGGGTGGACGCAATTCGTGCATCCCGACGATCTGCCGACGGTGGCGGAGATGTGGCAAAAGTGTCTCCCGACCGGCGACAGCTACGAGGTGGAATTTCGGCTGCGCGATCGCGACGGCGTCTATCGCTGGTTCCTTGGCCGCGCCGAGGCGATGCGGGACGGCGACGGCCGCATCGCGAAATGGTTCGGCACGAACACCGACATCCACGATCTCAAAATGGCGCAGGGGGAAGCGGAGCGGGCCAGTCGCGCGAAAGATGATTTCCTCGCCGTCCTCTCCCACGAGCTGCGCACGCCTTTGACGCCGGTTTTGCTCACGGCCGCCGCGCTGCGCGAGGACGACCGCCTGCCTCTCGACGTGCGCGAACAGCTCGGCATGATGGAACGCAACATCGGCCTTGAGGCGCGTCTCATCGATGATTTGCTCGACCTCACGCGCATCGCAAAGGGGAAACTGCCGCTGCGCCAGCAGCTCTGCGATACGCACTCGCTCATCGGGCTCGCGATCGAGATCGTGCGCGACGAAGCGCAAACGAAAGGGATTTTTCTCGACCGAAGATTCGATGCCCAGCACAGCGGGCTCTTCGTCGACCCCTCGCGCTTGCAGCAGGTGATGTGGAATTTGCTGCGCAACGCCGTCAAATTCACCCCGCGAGGCGGACGCGTCACGATTCGCACGCGCGACCTTCAGCGTGAAGACGGCGCGGAATGGCTTTCGATCGAAGTGCGCGACTCCGGCATCGGGATCGAACCCGATGCCCTCGAGCGAATCTTCCAGCCATTCGAGCAGGCGCAATTGACCGGCGACCACCGCTTCGGCGGCATCGGCCTTGGCCTCGCCATCGCGCGAGCCATCGTCGATTT
Source organism: uncultured Verrucomicrobiae bacterium (assembly GCA_963836755.1). GTDB lineage: Bacteria > Verrucomicrobiota > Verrucomicrobiia > Chthoniobacterales > Chthoniobacteraceae > JAJPJG01. The sequence goes on from CAWIKF010000002.1 coordinate 1,902,294, forward strand.
GCACGGCGGCACCATCCGCGCCGAAAGCGAAGGGGCGGACCGCGGCTCGGTTTTCATCGTGACACTCCCCGGCGCAACCACGCCGCCGGCCGGAATCGAGCTGCCGGACACTGCCGATCTCTTTTTGCACGGTATCGCTCCAGCCGAGCCCGCGCCCGCGATGCCGTCGCTGCGCTTGATGCTCGTCGAGGATCACGAGGCGACGCTGCAAGTGCTCACCCGACTGCTCACCCGCGCGGGGCATCAAGTTTTCACCAGCAATTCCGTGGCGGGCGCGCTCGCTGTGGCGGCTACGAAAAAAATCGACCTCGTCATCAGCGACCTCGGCCTGCCCGATGGCACCGGCAACGATCTGATGGAGCAGCTTCGCGACCGGCATCAATTGAGCGGCATCGCCCTGACCGGCTATGGAATGGAAGAAGATCTGGAGCGCTCGCGGCAGGCGGGATTTTTCACCCATCTCATCAAGCCGGTCGACTTTAACCAGCTCCGCCGCGCCGTCGCGGCATTCAGAGTCGATCGGGAGTGACGCGCTCGACGGACTTTCGTCGGCGATCCCAAACCTTCGGGCTTCCTACGCAGGGCTTCGCACGCCCGAAATAATTCGCTATCCGCGGACCAGCACCGTCTGGATCCCACTCGGCTGGCCCACCGGCGTGTCCTTCGCACAAGCCTGACCCTGGATTTCCCACTCCTCCGGCTGGCCGGGCGTGGTGATCGGGATGTGCAGCGACGCTGGCGTCGCCATGAACCGGCCGAGATTGATCCATGTGCCCGTGCCCGCTTTGCGCCCATGAAACTCCATCGCGGCAACATTGCCGCCGGCCTTGCGAAATTTCGCGCTCACCGTCGCTGTGGCCGTGCAGGTCACGCCGCTGACCACCGCGACGTAGCTGGCGGGATCAAAGCCGCTGCCCGTTCCTTCAGTCCGCAGCGTATTCCCCTGCACTTCGGGATTGTAGCTTGTCGAGCTTTTCACCGCCTGCACCCATTTTTCGCGGCGCGCCTCGATCCCGCCGAGCACTGCGTCGGGCGAGGTCGGCAACGTCGGCATCGCGGGAAAGACCGGCGCGGCCCCGTCAATTGCCCCGTCGAGATACGCGTGGATGTAGCCGGTGATGCTCATCACGAACCCGGCGTAGATATTCGGCAACGTGCGGTAGAGATAGACCGCCATGGCGGCATCGGCGAGGATCGAGGTGATCTGCGCGGCGGGAATTCCGCAGGCCGCGAGCGTGGTCCCGTTATCGGAGATGATGTTGGCCCACCATTCAGCGCGGCCGTCGTTGGTTTGTGGATAGTAGCGGTTTGCCATAGCTTGTTTTTGTTGGGTTGGAGCCGTCCCACCATGGGGCGGCTTTGGACGGATTCTGATCTTCGGCCGAGCGTTGTCGAAATATTTAGTGTTACGATTTCGTAACAAACGCCCGGCGCTTCCCGCCCGCCAGCGTCAGTCCAGGCCGAAAAATCCAAGGAGTGCCGGCGAAAATCCCAGGATTGGCGGCAAAAATCCTAGACTGGACGCCGAAAATCCTACGCTGGACGGCAAAAATCCCGCGTTGCTTCGCGAAAATCCTAGGTTGGCGGCAAAAATCCTAGGATGGATGCAGAAAATCCCAGGATGAATTGAGAAAATCCTGGGATGGATCGAGAAAATCCTAGGACTGGCGGCGAAAATCCCAGGTTGGAAGGAGAAAATCCCAGGATTTTCGCGGCCAGTCCTGCGCATTTCCTCTGTAGAGCGGTCGCGAAATCCATTTTGTGACCCTTGGGATGAGGCCGGTTCCCACCGGAAGAGGGCCACGGAGTCTGTTCCATCGAGATGCGGCTCACCGGGTTCCATAGCCCCAGTCCCACCCGAGCCAGCGCACTCCGTTGGCCCGAAAACCTAGGATTCCGACGACCCATTCGCGAATAGTCACAATAAAAACACAAAACGACACACGAAACTGATGGAATTATTATTTGACCCCACTATTTTACCGCAGCCGAAAGGCTCCTCCACCTCCAAAACCAAATGAAATACAAGCAATCCTTCGCACTCAAGCTCCGCAACCGTTTCCCCATCGTCGCCGCCACGGCCACTTTGCTCGCCGTCCACTCCGCGCAGGCGATCGCCCCGACAAACACTGAGGACGACGTCATCAATGGTCAGACGGATTTGACGCTGGATGCCACATACACCGGCGGCCTGCCCGGGACTTCGAGCGATGTCACCTTTACGGCGCAGTCATACAATCCGGCGACCTTCACTGTTCCTACAGATCTCAGCATCGGCACGCTGAATGACCTGGCCACGAACTCCCTGACCATACAAGCCGGCGCGGGTAATACGAGCACGCTGACTCTCAATGGTGGCTCCAATACAGTGGGCGCCGACCCAGCCGATCTGATTTATGTAAAAAACAACGTCGCCTTTACCGTCGGCACCACGGGCACCACAAATGGCACGCTCAAACTGTTTTTGGCAAACGGAGGCAACATCGATATCGCTGCCAATACGACCACGATCAACTCCGTCATCTCCGACAACGGCGGCGGCTTTACAAAGACCGGCGCCGGAACGCTCAAGTTGACTGCAGCGAATACCTACACAGGCGCGACCGCGATCAACGTCGGCACCCTGAACCTGACCGGCAGCATTCTCAACAGTGCCGTCACCGTGAACACTGGTGCTACTCTTTTATTTACCAGCAACAATAACGAGAGCGCCTTCGTCACGGGAGGCATTGCCGGGCAGGGCGGAGTAACTTTCAACTACGGTAATCCGAGCAGTGTTTTTACCTTGAATGAAGCCAACACCTACACAGGCACGACGACTTTCCAGAGTCGTGGCGTGGTTAAGGCCAACGTAGCCACGGTTTATAGTGGAGGCGCGCCCGTCAGTGGCGCGCTTGGCGTGAACTCGATGCTGAGCTTTGTCAATGGTTCCTCGGGCGAGACCGTTATCCTCAATGGAAAAAGCCAGCAGGTCGGTGCGCTGATTGGCGGCCAAAGCGGAAATGGCATCGTGCTTAACGGTGCAAACTTAACGATCGGCGGTGCTGATGAGAGTGGCTCGTTTTCGGGCCAAATCACTGGCGGCCTGATTCCCGGGGGTGCGACCGGGACGCACTATAACGGTCTTGGCAGTAGCGCGAATGTAGGCGGGAATCTTATCAAGATTGGCTCGGGCGTTCAGACTCTGACTAATTCGAACTTCTACGTCGGATCGACGACGATCAGCGGTGGCACCCTCTCAATCAGCAGTATCGCCGATGGCGGCTTTGCGACGACCTTGACCTCAACCACTGCGTCAGGTGGAACGGTGCTGAACGTGGCAGATCCTACCGGCATCACCGCCGGCCAGAACGTCGTGGGGTCGGGAGGTATTCAAGGCCAGAAAGTTTCTTCCGTCTCAGGCAACGCGGTTACTTTGAACGGGGGCCTCACGGATCAAGCGGCAAATAGTGGCACAGCTGTCTACTTCGGAACTGGAAACGGCCTCGGTATTTCCACGAACGCGGCATCGAACCTCGTCCTCGACGGCGGCACCCTGCAATACAAGGGCACCACGGTCGGCAGCACGGATCGTCTCTTTCAGATCGGCCAAAGCGGCGACGCAGGCGCGGTAACCGCCACGATCGATTCATCCAGCACTTCCAGCACGAACACGCTCAGCTTCACCAACACAGGCGCGGTGACATACGGAAACATTGGTCAGGCCGATAACCTGACTTTAACCGGCAGCAACACGGGAGCTAACACGTTAGCTCCGAGCATCGGTGACAACGGCGCCGGCGCAGTTAGCGTGGCGAAGACCGGCGTCGGTTCCTGGACGGTCACCAACACGAACACCTACACGGGTGGAACCACCGTATCGCTCGGCAATCTTTCAACTAGCTCCACCGGCACTCTGGGAAATGGAAACGTTGCGGTCGCGGATACCGCCGGGACGGTTCTGACCTTGCAGAACACCGCGTCGATCGGCAGTTCGGCGATCCTCAGCTTCGGCACGAATTCCGTGATCAACATGAACTTTACCGGCGATGATACGCTCGCGGGGATCACTGACACGACCACCTCGCAGATGATCACACCCGGCACTTACACCGCAGCGCAACTCGACAGCTTCTTCGGCGTCAGCTCCTTCGCGACCAGCAATGGCGATCCGACGTCCGCAACGTTCACAGTTGTCCCCGAGCCCGGCACATGGGCGATGCTGCTCGGTGGCTTCGGCACATTGGTCGTCTTCCAGCGCGCGCGCCGGCGGAAATCGCTTCTCGCGTAGAAGAAGCACGTCGCGGGAAACGTCGGAAACCTCTCCGTCGCCACTGGCGTCAAAGTAGAGGCTGCGCCCTGATTGGCATCACGCCGATCATTCGCGATTGGCGCAGGTAGAATCGCTTTCCTGGCGACTCCCTCGTCTTACTCGGAAAAAGTCGTCTCGCCGATGGTGAGATCGTCGATCCCGATCCAATGCTGCCCCTGTGGCGCGCTAATGGGGAAGCTGACTTTCGTTTCCTCGTCGCGGCCGAGCGTGACCGGCTTCGTGGCTGAAACTTTGCCGTCGAGCAGCAGGTTCACCGCAGTTTTTCCAGCAAGACTTCCTTCGTTGCGAATCGTCACTTCGACGCTTTTGTTCTTCGAATTGCCGGAGGGGAGCAGGCGCAGGTTGCGATAGACGAAGACCGGGTGGTAGGGGGCCTTGATGAGGCCGGTGATGGTGTTGTTGCCGCCGTAGTAGTGCCAGAGCCAGCCGTCGTGGATGATGGTCTGGCCAGGGAAAACGGAGCCGTTGGTGAAAGTCGCCTCGTTCAAGTCGCCGGTGGGCGCGTCGCCGTAGTAGTCGGGCAGGTAGGGGAGGTCGCCGCGCGAGAGGACTTTGGTCGGGTCGCTTCCGCTCAAGATGTCTTCCACATTGGTGCAAAGGCGGTTGCCGGAGATGCGGTCTTTGCCGTTGACCTTGGTGCCGGCCTGGGTTTCCACCCGCAGATTGTGATCGGCATCGACGAAGATGTCGCCCGCGCATTCGTGGCCATCGCACCAGCGGTCGGGTTTCCCAGTGTAATCGGCGGTGCCCATTTTGACCCAGTCGTGAAGATCGTTCGAGAGATAGATGCCGCCTTCCTCGATGGCTGCGAGGTAGCGGTATTTTTGTCCATTGAAAGCAAACTCGGGGATCTGCTGCTCGTTGTGAGTGTCGATCATACCGCCGATCTTTCCTTTCACTGGCAGATCCCACGGCTCGGAGTAATGGATGCCGTCTTCGCTGCTGGCCATGAGTTCGTGAACGGGGGATTTGGTGCTATAGCGCTCGAGGAAATACAGATTCGTTCCCGCAGGCTGGAGCAGGTCGGGGTCTTCCTCGCTGTCGCGCCCCGGAATCTTTTTGATGATCGGGTTGTGCTCATCCTTGGTCCAATGGACGCCGTCGGTGCTGGTGGCCACACCGAGTTCGCTGTCGGGACCGCCATTGGGCGGCGCCGGGATCGGGTTGCCGCGGTAAACCATATACCAGTGGTTGCCTTTCACGATGACGGCGTTATTCAAAACGCCGCGCGAATCCCAACTGCCGGGCGGGCCGGGGCGCATCACGATTTGATTGGTATCAATGTCCCACGGGTAGGCTTTGCGATTGATCCGCCGGTAGGCGAGCTGCTGAAAATGCGCTTTGCCTTGGTTCACCGCCAGCATCGGATGATCCGGCAGGTTGACATCGGAGAGGTCTCGCAAGGTGACAAGGTTGCCGCCATCGACATCCATCAACGTTGCCATGACCGCGCAGGAACGGCGGGACCATGCCAGCTTTAACTGATACGCGACGCCCGGCTTCAGCGCGGCGGGAGACGATGCGATCTGCCAGAGATAGGCGCCATCCTGCGTGCGGCTCTCCTTCCATGCGGGGAGTTGATAAGCCTTCGGCGTGATCGCCAAGATGGAGTAACTTTTCACGATTCGCTCGAGGTTCAGCGTCCCACTGGCGGCATCGATCGTGGCGCGGATGCAGGTGCCGTCGGCGTCCGTGAAGCCGGCCGAGGCAGAGCTGGTCGCGTCGTCGAGCGTGACCATTGTCGAGACCTCGCCTTCGCTCACACCGAGGCTGACGTTCTTCACGTAAGCCGAGGAATTCGGCGCTCCCGCGAGCGACTTTTTTCCATCGGTAGAGTCCGCGGAGGCCACCCCATGGTTGACGTAGTTTGAGAGATCACCGGCGTCAAAGTTGTCGCTGTAATCGCGATCGGGATAAGGCGCAGGCGGGCCGGCCGTGAAGCGAAAGCAATTCGAGCGCTGCTTTTCTTTCTTCGGCCCTTCAGCGACCACATACCAGTGATGCTCGCCCGCGCCCGGATTTTTCACTTCGAGAAAAGTCTTCTTTGTCGGCGATTGCGGAGCGTCGTCGAGATAGACGGTGTAGTTAACGTCCTTCCCGAGGCTGGTCCATTGCAGGACCGGATTTCCCTCCTCAAAACATGCGCCGTTCGGGGCGACGAGGCGGAAACCTTCATCGCTGGTCAAGTCGATGGCGTTAAACTCCATGGCGTATCCCTGGCTTTGCGAGTTCTTCCCTTCCACCTGCAAACGAAGGATTGCCTTGCCCGCTTTCAGGAAAGTGCAGTTGCCAAAGTCGAGCGTCCGCGGCGAGCGAGACGCGGCGAACAAGTCCTGCGCCTCCCCTTGCTTCACTCCATCAACGAACGCCTGGACTTTTGCGGAGGAATTGCCGGCAAACGCCTGCACCGTGAGTTTGTAAGTTCCCGCTTCGGGAATCTGGAGCACGTATTCCACCCATTGGCCGACGGCGAAGGTCCCGTAAAAATGGGAGTCGAAGCCGGGCTCACCGAAGTGGAGCCAGTTCAAGTTTGGCGGGAAGGAACGTGAGACCAGTTCTTCGGATTTAAAATCGAGCGAAGCGCCCGCAGCAGAAGTCGCGGAAACGCCGTTGGGCAAACCGCCCAGCGAAAGTAACAGCGCCGTTCCTACCGGAAGAAAAAGCGCATGTGAAAGAAGCTTCACCGATGTGTATTGAGTAAAAGTTTGGGCGACAGTTCCCGAAGCTTTACCGCGTCACTTCACCGGTGCGTTCGCCAGCCCGACAAACCGGTCCCCGGCGCCATAGTAGAGATACCATTGGCCATCGCGCTGGATGATGCAGTTGGTCCAGAGACAATTTTTGTTTTGCCCGCTTTCGTAGGGTTCGCGCGGCTTCATGATGCAATCGTCGAGTTTGCCGGTCGTCGTGGTAAGGTCGTTCTTGTTAATCAGCATCTCGGAGATGGCGTAAAACCATTTGCCTTTGCCGTTCAAGGTGCCGGCGATGAAAAGGACGATGTTGTCAGGATTGGCCGACGAGGAGTCGATCACGGCCACGCAAGGTTCGTAGGGACCGCCCCAGCCCGGGGGAAGTTTGACGCCGCTGAGGTTCACCGTCGGCGTCCAAGTGAGCATGTCGTCCGAGTAGCTGATCTTGAAGTTGCCGTTGCCGCAATACATGACGTATTTGCCGTTGACCTTCACCGGCGTCCCGTTTGGATCGGAGAGCACAGCGGCATTCTTCGTCCCGCTCACCACCGAGCCGAGCTTCTTCCAGTGAATCGCATCGGGCGAAGTCGCTTCGCAGATAGCCATGTGCCTGTTGAGGTCGTTGCCGGTGTAGAAGGCGTAATAGGTATCGCCGAGCTTAAAAAGCCGCGCGTCCTCGGCGCCATAATTTTTCTCGTTCGGCCCCGTCTTGTCGATGACCGGGTCCGGCTTGCTCTCAAAGGTCACGCCATCCGTGCTCTCTGCGTAGCCTTCGGTGGAGGGCCAGCTCCTGTCCTGCGCGCGGTAGAGCATGTGAAACTTCCCATCGGCATAGACCACACCGGGATTGAAAGCATTCTTCGACTCCCAAGTCGTGCCTTGGGGACTGAGAATCGGATTTTTTCCATAACGAACGAACGGGCCGATGGCCCACGCCGGCCAACTTTCCGGAGGATCGACCGTGAACGCAGAAGGGCTGGAAGAAACCGCATCGCCGCTGGCAGGGATGGCTTTGATGGACCAATGATGCACACCCGGCGCGAGCGGAGTCGTGAGTGCGTAATTCAAGACCGGCCCCGCGGCTCCCTTGGTCTCGCCTACTTTAGCGTCATCGACATAGACCTCGTAGTTTTTTGAGCCAGGAATTTCTTTCCAGAACAACAAAGGTTTGGCGACCGGGAAATGATCGTCATTTTTAGGCGAGCAAAGTTCCAAAGTCGCCGGAGCTGCCTCAAGCCGGAAAGCAGTGAGAGCCAGGAGAAGAACGGTGGTGAAGCTGAGCTTGTTTTTCATAAGGGGAGCAAAGTTTCTATTTCGATCGGAACCGGAGATTTAGTTTCCCCGCGAAATGGGAAGCAAGTTTTTTCAAAAATGTTTTCACGCTACTTCGCTTGCAAACCCACTTGTCGGCGATTCCGGTTCGTGCATAGTAGCTGCCCTACGCAACGCCGCACGCGTAGCGCAATTCGCACCGTTAGCTCAACTGGCAGAGCACGTGACTCTTAATCACTAGGTTGAAGGTTCGATTCCTTCACGGTGCACATCATCGGCTGCCGATGGCTTGAGGCGCCGCCGATTTTTTGCGTCAGCTTTTGTCGATGCTGTATTTGCCGGGCCCGATGACGACAAGGCTCGCAAAGACAATCGCCAGCTCAATGGGACGCGAAGCCACGCTCTGAAAATCTTTCTTTTCTTTTAGCATTTTCGTGGAGGCGACGAGCATGGTGATCGTCAGCAGAATGCACGCGGGGCGAAAAAAAAGACCGAGAATGAGAAAGATGCCGCCAAAGCATTCCGAGAACGCCGCCATGAAGCCCCACACTTTCGGGTAGCCGTGGATGCCGACAAAGTTGATCGCCTTTCCGAGCACTGCCCAGCCTGCCGGTCCGCTCATGATTTTCGGCGCGCCGTGGATGATGAACATGATGCCGAGGCCGATGCGAAGAAAAAGCAGCGCGCCTTCGCGGTAGCGGTTGAGAAAGCTCAGGATCATGCGCGCGAAGCTATTTCCCGCGCCGGTAATTGCCAATTTGAAAATCAGTAGCGCGGCGAATTTTCGGGAGCAAAATGCTGCTGCAGTGGATGAAGGCAACGTTGCGAAAAAATATGAACGCAATGGCAATTCCAGCTATTGCCGGAAGCCTCTGCGCGAGCCAAAAAGAAACGGCATGAATCGCTTGCCAGAATCGAAAAAACTGACAGCCTGCCGCCGATGAAAACTTCTTTGACTCTCACGGTTGCCGGTGTGGCCTTGGTCGCCGGCGTGTTCACCTCCACATTTTCCGCTCCCGCTTTTGCCGAAGATGCTCCTGCCGAAAAGGCGCAGGTGCTTTTGGACAAAGTGAAAAAAAGTCAGCTCGATCGGCAGCTCGCGGAGAAGCAGACGACGATCGATCGTCTGCACGAAGATCTCGATCACAACAAAAAGGACGCGGAAAGTTTGCAGCAGACGATCGACGCGACGGCAAATCTCATCAACGACAGCACGAAGCATTACGAAGAATTGAGCGCCGAGCGCCGCCGCTTGCAGCACGACCTCAATCTCACCATCGCCCGCATCGACGCCGAGACGCAGCGCCTCGACGGCTTGCGCAACCTCAGCACCGCGCAAGGCAAATCGCTGAGCGCGCTCAATCGCCACATCGAGGAAATCGACGTCCGCAGCCAGCTTCATACAGCGGAGATGAAGGCGATGGCCGACGGCAAGCTGCAAGCCGGCGAAGAAATTGACGACAAAAAGCATCCCGACCTGATGAAGCTCCGCAAGGAACTCTACACGTCCGAGGCGAAGACGGAGTCGGAGGAAAAGGCGGCGCGCATCGCGATGAAAGCCGCTGCTTCCAAAGTTCAGGCCGCCGACATGGCGGCAGCGCGCGTGCAAAAACTTTCCGCGGAAGTTGCATCCGAGGAAACGGGTTCCGGTGCGAAACCTGTCACCGCGAAGGCTGTGCCAAAATCTTCAAACTCGCTCGCGCCGATCGGTGAAAAATTGCCGCCGAAAACTTTGGCGAAGCCCAGCGCGACGCCGACGAAACATTGACGCGCTGCGCTGCGCCTAAAATTCCTCGATCGTCAATTTGATGTCGTCGAGCTTGTGCAGCAGCAGATCGTGGTCGGCCAGAAATTCATCGCGCGTCGCAAGCGTCTTGAATTTTACCTTCGGTTTCTCCTGCGCCATTTCATCGCCGTAGAGAATCGCGATGCGCGCGCCGATTTGCTCCGCGGTCTGAAACTGTTTGCCGACCTTTGCGGGCGCCAGCGAGAAATCGACGCGGAACCCGAGCTCGCGCAGACGCTGCGCATCCGATAGCGCGACGATGCGAAATTCCTCCTTCGCGATGACGAGATAAATCTGCGCGCTCGGCCGCTGCGAGATCCAGCGCTGCATTTTTTCCAGCGCGTGCGGCGTCTCGTCAATCAGTTCGCCCAGAACGACGTCGCCCATTCCGAAACCGAGCGCGGGGAGCGCCGTTTTACCGTCGCTCATGTCGCGCAGCAGATTGTCGTAGCGTCCGCCGCCGGCGAGCGCGCGGAGATTTTTACCGCAATCGAAAACCTCAAAAACCAGGCCTGTATAATAAGCAAGACCGCGGACGATCAGCGGATCGAGTTTGTAAAAACGCCTCAAGCCGCGCGCATCGAGCTCTGCCGACAGTTCGTTAAACTTCTTAAAATTCTCGCCGGGATTTTCAATAAACCCGCGGACGCTCTCGATGCTCAGTCCGAACGCCTCCAACTTTTTCGCCGTCTCTTGCGGCGACTCGCGTTCCATTTTGTCGATGATCTGCAAAAACTCCGGCGCGCGCGCCGAGGCGATATTTTTCGCGGCGAGAAAAGCCAGCCACGCATCGCGGTCGCTCACGCGCACGACGAAATCTTTTTCCGTGAATCCAAAGCTGCGCAGCACATCGATCATCAGCGCGATCATCTCTGCATCGGCAGCGACGCCTGGCTCGCCGATGATGTCGCAGTTGAGCTGGAAAAACTCGCGCAGCCGACCGCGCTGCTGTTTTTCGTAGCGGAAACATTGCGGCATCGCGAACCACTTCAGCGGCTTTTTGAAATCGCGTTCGCGCGCCGCGACCATCCGCGCGAGCGTCGGCGTCATCTCCGGGCGCAACGCGACGGCGCGTTCACCTTTATCGACAAAGTTGAACAACTGTTTCACGATCTCGGTGCCGCTTTTTTTGCGGTAAAGTTCCTCGTTTTCCAAAACCGGCCCGTCATATTCGACGAAACCATAGCGGCGGCAGACCTCGCGCCAATGGGTTAGAATGTAGTAGCGGCGCACGCACTCATCGGGGAAAAAATCGCGGAAACCGGGAAGGATTTGCATGGGTTGGAGGCAAAGATCAATGCGAATGGAGCAACGATAGTCGAGCAAATCATCGCGCGGTTCCATGTTTCTTCGATGCGCATCCGCAGCTAATTTTTACGCGTGCTCACCGATCTTTCGCTCCGGAACTTTCGCTGCTTTCATGCGCTCGCGTGCGAGTTCGCGCCAGGGATGAATGTATTCGTCGGGCCAAACGCGCAGGGGAAGTCGTCGCTGCTGGAAGCCGTCTGCGTGCTGCTGCGGCTGCAATCGCCGCGCATCGCAAAGCTCGGCCACGCGATCCGGCACGAGCAGCGCGGTTTCGTGCTCGACGGATATTTCGCGCAGCGGCACATGCAGTTTTATTTTTCCCGCGAGCGGAAAAAACTTGCTCTCGATTCCGTGGAGCAAAAGTCCGCGCGGCAATATCTCGAGGTCGCGTCGGTGGTGCATTTTTCAAACGCGGACATCGAGATCGTGCGCGGCGCGGCCGAGCAGCGGCGGCGTTTCATGGATTTTGTCGCCGCGCAGATGGACGGCAGCTATCGCAAAAGATTGCGCGATTATGAGCGCGCACTGCGTTCGCGGAACTTTTTGCTGAAAGCCGCGCGGCAAAATTGGCGCGAAATCTCCGCGTTCGATCGACCGCTGGTCGAAGCAGGCGATTATGTGACTGCGGTGCGCCGACGGCTGGCGACGGAGCTGGAGCCTCACGCGGCGGCAGCGCAATCGGGAATTACGAGCCAAAACGAAACATTGACGCTCCGTTACACGAGCGGCAGCGCAGAAAATTTCGCCGATGAACTGGAAAAGACGCGCGACGAGGATTCGCGTCTTCGCCAGACAAATTGCGGTCCACATCGTGACGAACTTTTCTTCACGCTGAACGGCGTCGGCGCGGAAATCGCGAGCGAAGGGCAGCAGCGCTCGATCGTGCTTTCGCTCAAGCTCGCGCAAACGCGTTTGCTCGCTTTGAAAACCGGTGCGCAGCCGCTTCTTCTGCTTGACGATATTTTCGGCGAGCTTGATCCGGCGCGGCGCAACGCGCTTTTCGCGAGCCTGCCGCCGGACGCGCAGCAGCTCGTGACGACGACGCATCTCGATTGGATGCGGCCGCTGCCTCAGGTGAGGATTTACGATATAAACGCTGGGAAAGTCCGACTGCGCGACGCGTGAATTCAGCAGCAATGCGACTTTGACGCACTGCCGCTTTTTCGATGAACGAAAACGAGCCATGCGCCAAAAGCGATCGCGACGAAGTTGAGCCACGTCGTGTAATTCCACAAGAATCCCGCATGCATCATCGCCGCCGAAGCTTGATGCGGTGCGGGCGCGAGGCCGATCGATGTAAAAAGTAAATCGACGACCATGCTGGCGATCACCATCGAAAGATACAGGACGAGCGCGAGATACGCGGCGAGTTTTGTGCCATAATATTTCCGATAAGCGGACAGCAGCGGCAGCACGAGCAGATCGCCATAAATGAACGCGATGACGCCGCCGAAGCCGATGCCCGATGACCATAGCAAAGCGGCGAGGGGAATGTTGCCGACGGAACAAACGAAGGACGCAAGCGCGATGAGCGGGCCGATTGAAGCGTTTCCGATGAGCCGCAGCGGCGACGGGTTTTGTGTGTCGAAAAGTGCCTTCCACCAATCGTGAGGCACGAGCACCATCAGAAATCCTGCGATCACAACGCCGAGGAGGATTTCTTTCCAGAGCATCGAAACATCCATGAAAAATGCATCGGCGATCCGCGACCAAACTTTGATTCCAGTGCCCATTCCATCGTCCTTGTGAGCATGTTCGCCGTGGTCATGCTGATGGCAGCCGCCGCCGTTTTCGCTGCCGCGTTTGCGCGCCGCGTCGACCAACTTTTGCGGGAGCGTGATCGCCATGATGATCCACATGACGCCGATTAAAACGAACGCGCCCACAAATTCCGCGAGCACGAAACGCCAGCCCATCAGCATCCAGAGCACGAGTCCGAGCTCGGCCACGAGATTGGTCGAGGCAAACATGAACGCGACGGATGGAATGAATGCCGCGCCTTTTTTAAACGCTGTGTTCGCCGTGGCCGACGCTGCGTAGGAGCAGGACGAGCTCGCGGCGCCGAGTGCAGTGGCGAGGCCGATCTCGCGCCAGCCGGCGCGGCCAAACCATTCCGCCATTTTTTCTTTGCTCACGAAAACCTGCATCGCGGCGGAAATCGTGAAGCCGAAGACGAGCGCCCAAAGCATTTCCCAAAGCATCGCGGCCGCGAAATACAAACTCTGCCAAAGCCATTGCATGTGAAAATCTTCGATCCGCGCGGGGAATATGCGCGGCTAAAGTTGCCAGACAGTTTCGCCGGCGACAATCGTCCGAACGGCGCGGCCTTTGACCTGCCAGCCATCGAACGGCGTGTTGCGCGAGCGCGACGCAAACTTTGTTTTGTCCACAGTCCATTCCAATTGCGGATCGATCAGCGTGACGTCGGCGATTGCGCCGGGTGAAAGCGTGCCGCGATCGAGCTTCAGCAAACGCGCGGGCTCGATCGTGAGCAGCGCGACGAGGCGCGGCAGATCGATGGCGCGCCTCTTGTGCACAAGGATGTCGATGAAAAGTCCGAGCTCCGTCTCGAGCCCGACGATGCCGAACGGCGCCATGTCGAACTCGACTTCTTTTTCATAATCGCAATGCGGCGCGTGGTCGCTGGCGAGGATCGTAATCGTGCCGTCGGCGATGCCGGCGATGAGCGCATCGATGTCCCCGGCCGTGCGCAGCGGCGGATTCATTTTAAAATTTGTGTCAAAAGCGCGGATCGATTCGTCAGTCAGCGCGATGTGATGCGGACAAACTTCGCCGGAAATTTTGACGCCACGCGCTCGCGCTTCGCGCAAAATGCGCACGCTGCCGGCGGCACTGAGATGCTGGCAATGCACAGTTGTCTCACAAAGCTCAGCAAGCTGTGCATTGCGCGCGACGATCACTTCCTCGCCGAGAGATGGCCAGCCGGGAAGACCGAGTAACGCCGACCAATAGCCCTCATGCATCACGCCTTTGCCGACGAGATTGTAGTCCTGGCAATGGTCCATGATCGGCAGCTCAAACATGCGCGCGTATTCGAGCGCGCGGCGCATCACCTCATGATTTTGGACGCAATGCCCGTCGTCAGTCAGCGCAACGACGCCCGCGCGATGCATCGCGCCAATCGGAGCGAGTTCTTCGCCGGCGAGGCTTTTTGTGATCGCGCCGCTTGGAAAAATGTTCACGCATGCTTCGCGAGCCGCGCGATCTTTTACCGATGTGACGACGCTTGCGTTGTCGATGGCTGGCGAGGTGTTTGGCATGCAGACGACGCTTGTAAAACCGCCCGCCGCCGCCGCGCGCGCGCCGGTCGCGATTGTTTCCTTCGATGTCTGGCCGGGCTCGCGCAGGTGAACGTGGATGTCGATCAGGCCTGGGGAAACTGTCAGCCCCGTCGCATCGATGACCTCAATTTGCTCGTCGTGCTTTCGTTCCTTTCCATCGAGATCGATTTTTTCGACGCGGCCGTCGCACAAATAAATGTCGCCGACGCGGTTGAGCGCATTCGCCGGATCGATGATGTGGCCGTTGGTGATGAGCGTCCTTTTCATGCAGCGATGCGTTCGCCTCCGGCGCACAAATAAAGGACGGCCATGCGGACGGCGAGACCGTTGGTGACTTGATCGAGGATGACGCTGCGCGCGCTGTCGGCGATGTCGCTGTCGATCTCGACGCCGCGATTGATCGGGCCGGGATGCATGATGAGCGCATCGGGCTTCAGCTTTTGCGCACGCTCGCGCGTGAGGCCGAAGAGTGCGGTGTATTCGCCGATGCCGGGAAAATATTCCTTCCGCTGGCGCTCGTGCTGGATGCGCAAAAGATTCACGACATCGACTTCCTCGAGCACGTCGTCGATTCGGTGCGTGACTCGCACACCCATTTGTTCAAACACACGCGGAACAAGCGTGCTGGGGCCGACGAGCGTGACGCGCGCGCCGAGTTTCAACAGCGCCCAAATGTTCGAGCGGGCGACGCGGCTGAATAAAATGTCGCCGATGATCGCGATGTGCAGACCGGCGATCTCGCCGCGCTTTTCGCGAATGGTAAAAACGTCGAGCAGCGCCTGCGTGGGATGCTCGTGCGCACCGTCGCCGGCGTTGATGATGCTCGCGCCGAGCCGGTCTGCGAGGAACTTCGGAGCGCCGGCGGAGCTGTGGCGCAGCACGATGATGTCCGCGTGATTAGCCTCGAGAATTTTTGCCGTGTCCTTGAGCGATTCGCCCTTCGTGAGGCTGGTCGTGCTGGCGGAAATATTGATGACATCGGCGCTGAGACGGATTGCTGCGATCTCGAAAGAGGTGCGCGTTCGCGTGCTGGGCTCGACGAAAAAGTTCACCAGCGTCTTGCCGCGAAGTGCGGGAACCTTTTTAATTTCGCGCACGCCGACTTGCTTAAATGCAGCGGCGGTATCGAGAATCGTATTGATTTCGCTCGCGCTAAGCTCCTCGATTCCCAGCAGATCTTTTCGTGACCAGTCGCTCATACGCGCTCCATCCAGACGGAATCTTCGACGCCATCCACAGCATTAAAACGAACGTAAACACGTTGCGAAGCCGCGGTCGGTAAATTTTTCCCCACGTAATCGGCGCGAATTGGCAATTCGCGATGGCCGCGGTCGACAAGCACCGCAAACTGAATGCGCGCCGGCCGTCCGAATGAGGCGATCGCATCCATCGCGGCGCGACATGTGCGACCCGAAAATAAAACGTCGTCGACGAGAATGATCGTGCGGCCGTCGAGCTGAAGCGGGAGTTGCGAAACCTCGACCGGCGACAACTTTTTTCGCAACCGCAGATCGTCGCGATGCATCGAGACATCGATCATGCCGAGCTCAACCGGCGCTTTCTCGATCTGCTCAATATTTGCCGCAAGGCGGCGGGCCACCTCGACGCCGCGCGACGGAATTCCGGCGAGGGCGATTTTCGCCAGCTCTGGATTGCGCTCGATGATCTCGTGCGCGATACGGCGCAGCGCCCTGTCGATGGCAGGGGCGTCGAGGATGAGCTGCGCGGTGGGTGAGGGTGGGTTTGGCATGTCCTTCGCGATCTCGCGGGATCGCGTTAAAGGAAAGCGCGCCGGCAACTAGCCGGAGTTCGCCTGTTTTTGGCGTTTGTCGCGCCAGGCGGAGCGGAATTTCACGATCCAGTCGAGGAGCGCTTTTTCGAAGCCGATATCCTGCCCGGCCTTCTCGCTTTCGAGCCACTTGTGCTTCAGGATTTCCTCCCGCTCGGCCAAAAATTCCTTATAAAGCACGGAATTCTTGACGAGATCGGAGTTCTCCGTGTTGGGAATTTCCATTAAGGCAGTAACTTTCAAAAGATTTGGGAATGCGTCAACACCTTTGCGTGTGTGGCGCGGCTGGCGGGGTGGGAAGAAGGAATAACGGTCGTTTAAGTTCACGTCAATCTAAAGGGGAAGTGTCGCGCGCAGATGTGCCGCTACTTTTGCGAAAGCCTCGCTCGCCGCGTTGTCGCGGTCAATGGCGACGATCGGCTCACCGCGGTCGCCGGCTTCGCGGGTGGAAATGTCGATCGGGATTTGCGCGAGCAGCGGCACGCCGAGGCGCTGCGCCTCTTTTTCACCGCCGCCGCTGCCGAAAATATCGTAGCGCGTCTTGTCGCTCGGGCAGAGAAAGTAGCTCATGTTTTCGACGAGGCCCAATACGGCCACGTTGACTTTTTCGAACATCGTTGCGGCTTTGCGCGCATCGATGAGCGCGACCTCCTGCGGTGTCGTGACGATGATTGCGCCGGCGAGTGCGACTGTCTGAACGATCGTTAACTGAATGTCGCCAGTGCCCGGCGGCAGATCGAGCACGAGAAAATCGAGTTCGCCCCATTCGACCTGACGCAAAAATTGTTGCGTGTAGCGCGTCACCATTGGTCCGCGCAAGATCGCGGGCGCGGCGTCGTCCAGCAAAAATCCCATCGACATCAGCTTGAGACGATACCGCTCGATGGGAATGATGATGTTCTCTTCCGTAGCGTGTGGCCGCTCATCGCTGCCAAACATGAGCGCGATGCTCGGGCCGTAAATGTCGCAATCACACAGCCCGACCCGCGCGCCGCTCTGCTCGAGCGCGAGCGCGAGATTGGCCGCGACGGTCGATTTGCCGACGCCGCCTTTGCCGCTGGCAATAGCGATGACGTGTTTGACCCCCGCGATTGCTGTTGCTCCGACGCCGGCAGCTTGGGGCGGCGCCTGCACGTCGATCAGCACACGGACCTCGCCAATTCCCGAGAGGCTGCGCAGTGCGGCTTCGCTTTCGCTTTTGATCGACTGCGGGATCTTCGGATCGCTCGCCGCGAGCGCGAGCTGCACGGTCACATCGGCGCCGTCGATGCGCACGCTTTTGACGAGCCCGAACGAGACGATGTCGCGCGTGAAGCCAGGGTATTTTACGGACGAGAGCCGCTCACGAATCTGAGCGTCGGTGAGAGCTGCCATTGAAGCGGCAAATCTCCGCTCTCCGGCACAGTGAAGTCAATACTGCTTGCGCATGTTGCTCGGCAGGATGCCGAGTTCCGTGCGGTATTTTGCCACGGTTCGGCGCGCGATTGGGATGCCGCGCTTGCTCAAAATTTCCACAATCTCCTTGTCGCTGAGCGGAATTTTCGTGTCCTCGTTTTTCACGAGCTCGGCAATGGCTTCTTTGACGCTCGTGTTGCTCATCGACGCGCCGGCGGAGGTTTGATAGCCGGGCGTGAAGAAATACTTCATGTCAAAAACTCCCTGCGGCGTCGCCATGTATTTGCCGGAAATTGCGCGGCTAACCGTGGTTTCGTGGACGCCGACCACGTCCGCGATTTGCACCATCGTCAGCGGCTTCAGCGCCGAGGACCCTTTGGCCAAAAACTCTTTTTGCCGCGCGACAATTTCATGCGCGATGTTCGAGATCGTCTGCTGGCGCTGGTGGATCGATTTGATGAGAAATTTGCCGCTGCGGATTTTGTCGCGGATGTATTCTTTGACCTCGTTGCCGCTGCCGTCCTTCGCCATCAAGTCCTTGTAGGTATTGCTGATGCGCAAATGTGGAATCTGCTCGCCGTTGAGCGTGATTTGATAATCGTCCTCGCCGACTTTTTCGACGTTGACATCCGGCAACACGTAGTTGTTCGGGTCGGCTGTGAAAATTTGCCCGGGCTTCGGATCGAGCGTGCTAATGAAATTCTGGCAGCGCTGCACTTGATCCACAGTCGTGCCGAGGCGACGTGCGATTTCCGGGAAACGGCGCTTGCCCAAATCGTCGAGATGTTTCTCGACGATGCGATATTCGAGCGTGCCTTCCTTGCCGATGCGGCGCAGTTGGATGAGCAAACAATCGCGCAGGTCGCGCGCCCCGACGCCGATTGGGTGAAAAGTTTGGATGATCCCGAGCACGCGCTCAAGATCGGGCAGATCGAGGCCGGAATTTTGCGCGATGTCTTCCGGCGAAGTTTGCAGGAAACCGATGTCGTCAATGTTGCCAATGATCAGCTCGGCGATTTTTCTGTCCTGATCTTCGAGGTCGCCGCCGTGGACTTGCTCGAGCAAATGCTGCTGGAGCGTTTCGTGTGAAATGATCGAGTCAAAGAAAAACTGCCGGCGATCCTCTTCGTCCTGTGACTTTGCGGAATAGGAATTGTTCTGCGCCATGTAATCGCGCCACTCTTCGTCGAGCTTGGCAAGGCGCTCGAATTCCTCCTTGAATTCGTCCTGCTCCTGCTGGCGGTCCTCGATGCTCGGCTCCGTGATTTCCTCCTCGAGCACCGGATTCGTCTGAATTTCCTGCTGCACGAGATTGCGCAACTCGAGCATCGGCACCTGGAGAATCTGGAGACTTTGCTGCAACTGAGGTGCGAGCACCTGTTGCATCGATACGCTTAAATTTTGCTGCATTCCGGCCATAATTTTAAAGGGAGTTGCTAATCTGAGAAAATACTATGAGCAGGTTCCGCGCCAGCTCTTTTTTCCGCTTCTGCGGCCCGTGAAATGCTTGAATTTCCCTTGAAGTTCAAATGCCCATGAAAAAAAACTATCTTCATCCACTCCTCTGCGGCCTTGTGCTGCTCGGAACTTCCGCGGCTGTCCATGCGGAACCTGATGCCACCGCCGCGGTGGCGCAGGAGGTTCTCCTTCAGCAAAAGGTGATCGCCGACAACCAGTCGAAAATTGACACGAAGCTTGCTGAAATCGCCGAAGATTTGCGCGTCGCTCGCATTTTCGTTTCCCGCGCGGGAGGTCGGAAATGAAACGCGTTGCCGTCCGACTTTTCGCCACCGTCATCCTCGCGGGAGCGACTGCAAATTCACAAGCGCCCAGCGCTGCGGCTTCGCTCTTGAGCCAGCTTCAGGCCGTGCAGGCTGCGAACAAAGTCCTCATCGATCAGCAGCAAAAAACTTTGCAGATGCTGGACGAAATGAAGGCAACTGCCGAGCAGTTGAAGACTTTCGGTAAGCGCGGCTAGCGCTACTTTAGCGCCTCGCGGGGACGCGCGGCATCTTCACATCGAGCTTGCGATAAAGCGTCGCCATGCTGATGCCGAGCATCTTCGCGGCCTTTTCGCGGGAGCCGCCGTTGAACTTAATCGTCTCGTCGATGTAGGTGCGTTCCTGCTCGCGAATGTATTCATCGAGGGACTGTCCGATTGGCAGGGAGCTCGATTTTTCCTCCGACGGCGCGTTGGCGAGACGCACCACGTGAGGCGGGAGATCTGAGGTTTTGATCAATCCATCCTCGCACAAAGCGCATGCCCGCTCGATCGCATTTTCAAGCTCCCGCACATTTCCCGGCCACGGATAGCGCGCTAAAACCTCGAGCGCTTTTCCATCAATCTTCTTTGGCTCGAGCCCGGTTTGCACCGCGTTCTTGTGGATGAAATGATTGACGAGCAGCGGGATGTCCTCGATCCGTTCGCGCATCGCCGGCATTTCCAGCGGGATCACCGCGAGCCGGTAATACAAATCCTCGCGGAAATCTCCGTGCTTGGTTTTTTCCAAAAGCGATTCATTCGTCGCGGCGAGCACGCGGACATTGATCGGCATGCTCTTCGTTTCTCCGACGCGCCGAATTTGCCGCTCCTGCAGCACCCGCAGCAACTTTGTCTGCAGCGGCTGCGCCATCGAATTCACTTCATCCAGAAAAATCGTCCCATGCGACGCCTCCTCGAACAGCCCGACCTTGTCCTGCACCGCGCCGGTAAATGCGCCTTTTTTGTGGCCGAAAAGTTCGCTCTCCAGCAAGTTTTCCGGCAGCGCTGAGCAGTTGATCGCGACGAATGGCTGATGCTGCCGCGCGGAGTTGAAATGAAGCGCGCGTGCGACTAGTTCCTTGCCCGTGCCGCTTTCGCCCTGAATTAAAATCGTGCTGTCCGTGTCCGCTATTTTTGCGATCAGGTTGTAAATTTCCTGCATCTTCTCGCTCGTGCCGATGATGTTTTCGAACCGATACTTTTCCTTCACTGCCTGCCGCAATGTCCGGTTTTCTTTTTCCAAATGCTGGTGATCTAGCGCCCGCTGGATCGTCAGCTGCAGTTCGTCGATCTTGAACGGCTTCACGATGTAATCGAAAGCGCCCGACTTCAGCGCTTCGACCGCGGTTTCGACTTTTGCAAAAGCCGTGATCATGATGAAAGGCGTCTGCGGCAGCGCTTCCTGACATTCCTTGAGCACATCGAAGCCGCCCACTTTTTCCATCTTCATGTCGCAAATCACCAACTGCGGCGCGACCGACCCGAGTGTCTCGATTGCCTTGACGCCGGAGTTGCATGGAATCGGTTCGTGGCCTCGGTCGCGGCAGATTGTGGAAATGACATCCACCATCGCCGGCTCGTCGTCAATAATCATGATTCTCGCCATAGTTTCAGAGTGATTCGCAGAAACGAAACTGTTTCAACGATGAGAAAAGTAAAGTTTTATTTTTGCGAAAAAGGTTTTTGCTCTTTCGCTTGCCGCTAGCTTTGTAACCTCGCCAAAGCGGCCTCATGCACTGTTGCCGATTCGTCGGGCGAGGTGACCGTGACATCGAGGTCGCGGATCAATCCGTCTTTCAATCCATACACCCAGCCGTGCACGCAAAGGTCTTGGCCGGCTGCCCACGCATCGGCGACAACGTTTGTGCGGCAGACATTTGCGACCTGCTCGATTACGTTCAGCTCACACAGGCGATCGGCGGCTTCCGTTTCATCCGTGAAACCCGTGAGATGAGTGGCGTATTTTGCCTGCACGTCCTGCACGTGACGCAGCCAATTATCGGCGAGCCCAATACGCCTGCGCTGCAGCACGGCTCTCACTCCGCTGCAGCCGTAATGCCCGCAGACGATAATGTGGCGGACTTTCAGAATTTCCACGGCGAACTGGAGCACCGAGAGGCAGTTGAGGTCCGAGTGCACCACGATGTTCGCGACGTTCCGATGAACGAAAAGTTCGCCCGGCAGCAGGCCGACGATTTCGTTTGCCGGGACACGGCTGTCGGCGCATCCGATCCACAGATAGCTGGGCGATTGCTGGGCGGAGAGTTTGAGAAAAAAATCGGGATCGCGCTGACGGATACTGTCCGCCCAAGCCTTGTTCTTTTCAAAAAGGATGCTGAGAGTTCTCATAACCCACGTGGGCTTAGGCTGTCCGCGCGCCGCTTTGCAATCCTTAAAGTGCAGCGCCGGCTACGCTTGAGGTTTCGCCAGCGTCTCGTCCACGAGCTCCGCGACGAGCGTCACCGTCGTATCACCGCGCAGCGCCTTTGAATAAGGGCAGGTCTCGTGGGCCGCAGTCATCATGCGCTCGACTTCCGGTAGATCGATGCCCGGCAATTGCGCATGCAGCTCGACACCGAGGCGATAGCCACCGTCTTCTTCCTCGATCAAGCTGACGAGCGCGCGAACGGTGGAATCTTTCAGCTTCACGTCCATGCGCTTTGCGGCATTGAGCAGCGCGCCGTGATAACAAGCGGAGTAGGCGCCGGCGAAAAGAAGTTCCGGGCTTGGGCCGCCCTTTTCAGCGCCTTCCTCGAGCGGATTGCCGAGGGTCACATCAAGCAGGTGATCGGGATTCGAAATGCTGCCGGAGCGGCCGCCTTTCGAGATCGCCTCGCTGGTAAACAAAGTTTTCATGCCCAATCATCGTTCCGATTCCACGCGATGGCTGTGCGGACGCCGCGCATATTTTGCTCGGAAGCGGCGAAGCGTCCGGCGCACATTCCCCGGCATGACGCGCTGCCCTTGGGCCACGGCCGAGCCGAACATCACCTATCACGACTGCGAGTGGGGTGTGCCGGAGCATGATGATCGGAAGCTGTTCGAGTTTTTGATTTTGGAAGGAGCGCAGGCCGGGCTAAGCTGGACGACGATTTTGAAAAAGCGTGCGAATTATCGGGCGGCGTTTGCACAATGGGATGTGCAAGCCGTGGCAGACTTTGACGCGCAAGACGTGGCGCGGCTGCAGGGCGACGCCGGCATCGTGCGCAATCGGTTGAAAATCGCCGCAGCCATCCGCAACGCGCAGGCATTTCTCGAAGTGCAAAAGGAATGCAAAAGTTTTGACGCCTATCTCTGGAGCTTTGTCGGCGGGAAGCCGTTGCAAAGCCGCCGGCGCTCGATCGCCGATGTGCCTGCGCGCACTGCCGAATCGGACGCGTTGAGCGAAGACCTGCGGCGGCGCGGTTTCAAATTTGTAGGCACGACCATTTGCTACGCGATGATGCAGGCGTGCGGGCTCGTGAACGATCATCTCGTGACCTGCCCGCGCTGCACGGAGCTGGATGGTGGATAGCTGGAACTTTGTGCTTGCGCGCGTTCCGAAATTGATGTGGATGGAAAGCAATCCCACCCCGTCTGTGCGCATGTGCCTTTCGCTCAACTCTCGTCGTTGCGTCCCAGTGCCGCGAGCAGGCCTCGCGAACTTTTAAAGCTATGAAAATCAAAAAATACACCATCGGAATGGGCGACCGCTTCGCTCATCAAGGCAACGCGCAGCTCACGGCAGTGCTCCAGGCGCGGGACGCCGGCGTCGAAATCTACCCGGTCTGGAACAAGTCCAACCGCGAACACACGATCGTCAAAAGCAAGCCGGCCGACCTGCGCGCGGAAGCTGATGCGGCTGTGGCTGCGCTCGGATGGAAGGAAGCTTACTATGTGGACGCCGACCATATCGGTTTGAAGACCGTGGATAGCTTCATCGACGGCAGCGACTTTTACACGCTAGATGTGGCGGACTTCACGGGAAAAGCCGCCGATGAGGCGACGATCGAGAAGTTCGTCAAATCGATGGATGACTACCTCGGCTCGCTGGAAATCGCCGGCATCGACGACCCGATCGAACTGACGGAAGTTTCCGTGCGTGCGGCGGCTGGAAAGTTCCTTCTTGCGACGCAGGAAGCAGGGCGCATTTACCGTCACATCGAAGCCAAAAAGGGCGCCGGGAATTTCGTGACCGAAGTCTCAGTCGACGAAACCGATACTCCGCAAACTCCAGTGGAGTTGTTTTTGATCCTGGCCATGATCGCAGCCGAAGGAGTCCCGGCACAAACAGTAGCTCCAAAGTTCACCGGCCGATTCAACAAAGGTGTCGATTATGTGGGTAACCTTGCGCAGTTTGAAAAGGAGTTCGACGAAGACCTTTGCGTCATCGCCTTTGCCATCCGAGAGTTCGGCTTGCCGGATAGCTTGAAACTAAGTGTCCATTCCGGCAGCGATAAGTTTTCACTCTATTCAATCATCAACCGCCTCGTCAAAAAGCACGACGCAGGTCTTCACGTGAAGACTGCTGGAACCACGTGGCTTGAGGAAGTCATAGGTCTCGCTGAAGCGGGCGGCGAGGGATTGGTGATCGCAAAGGAAGTCTATGCCGGAGCTTATGCGCGGTTCGATGAACTGACCGGGCCCTATGCAACAGTGATCGACATTGACAAGGCGAAGCTGCCGAAGCCGGAGGCGGTAGAGCAGTGGGATTCGGTGAAATACGTGAATACATTGCGCCATGTGCAAAGCAACCCGGACTATAACCAACACTTCCGGCAGTTGATCCACGTGGGATTCAAAGTAGCCGCCGAAATGAAGACCCGCTACACCGACGCCCTTGCTGCCAATGAAGCGATCATCGCTAGAAACGTGACCGGCAACCTTTACGACCGTCACATCAAGCCCATCTTCGGATAGAACTAAGTCAGGATGAAATATCGCAAACTCGGCAACACTGGCCTTGAAGTATCGGTGCTAGGCTTCGGCGGTTCCTCGCTCGGCTCTGTCTTCAAGGCCATCAATGAATCCGAAGGCATTAAGGCAGTCCACGTTGCCATTGATCATGGGATCAACATTATCGACACAGCTCCCTACTACGGTGCGACCACCGCGGAAGCTGTTTTAGGTAAGGCGTTGAAGGAGATTCCGCGCGAGAAGTATTACCTCGCTACCAAAGTCGCGCGCTATGGCGATGAGATCAAAGACTTTGACTTCTCGGCGGCGCGAGTGATGCAAAGTGTCGAGCAAAGTCTGCAAAGGTTGAACGTCGACTATCTCGACTTCATACAGGTGCACGACATGGAGTTCGGCGATATCGACGTGATAGTCAATGAAACCATTCCGGCTTTGCGCAAGATGCAAAGGGAAGGCAAGGCTCGTTTCGTTGGAATTACTTGCCTGCCAGTCTGGCTGTTTGAAAAAGTAATGGATCAGGTGGAGGTGGATCAAATCCAATCCTACTGTCACTACTGCCTCAACGATACGGCCCTCGCGGGAATGCTACCTTACTTTCAGCAGAAAGGAGTTGGCATCTTTAATTCCGCGCCGCTGGCGATGCGTCTTCTAAGCGATGAAGGCCCGCCCAAGTGGCATCCCGCGCCTGCCGAGGTTCGCGAGAAGTGTGCCGAAGCTGCAAGATACTGCCGCGAGCGCGGTGCGGACATTGGAAAGCTAGCTTTGCAGTTTTCGGTAGCTAATCCCGCCATCCATACCAACATTGTCGGCACTGCAAATCCTAATCGCATACTCCAAAACATCCGCGAGATGGAAGAACCACTGGACGAGGAGTTGTTGCACGGAGTCTTGGAACTCCTAAGGCCGATTCATAACCGAACCTGGGCTTCGGGACGCCCGGAAAACAATCACCCATGCTGAAGAGCGGTATCTTAAACCCGCAGATCAACTCACTGCTAAGTCGAGTGCGTCATACGAATGCGCTGGTCATTTCCGATCTTGGTTTTCCATTCTGGCCGATGGTTGAAACAGTGGACATCTCCTTGGTGAAAGGCGTGCCGACTATTCCGCAGCTACTTGCGGCGATCCTGCCGAACTTTAACGCCGGAGAAGCTTTCATGGCCGAAGAATTCCTGGCGAACAATGACCAAGCTGCTTGCGCCGTCTTTACAGAAGCGTTGGGTAATGTGCCTCTAACCTTCGAGCCTCATGAGGCAAAGTTTAAAAAACGAGTGCCTTCAGCCATAGGTCTTATTCGAACTGGTGATGCGACGCCTTATGGGAACATCATTCTAGTTTCGGCCTAGGTCATGAAGCTCCTTGATTTATCGCAGCCTATTTACCACGGAGGTCCAAACTGCCCCGCGCATCCGCCCGTAAAGAGCGAGATCATCGCCGACCATCCCGTTGACGGCTGGCGATTGGAACTGCTAACTCTTGCGAGCCACACTGGCAGTCATGTAGATGCTCCATTGCATAAGGTAGCCGGCGGGGCGGACATTGACGGAATTGCACTTGACTCCTTTGTAGGTCCTGCTTGCGTCGTGGACATACGAGGTATTGGCGCGAACGAGCCAATTACCCCGCAACTATTGGATCAACATCTTCAACTGCGCTTGGATGACACCATCGTCCTTCTCGCTACCGGCTGGGGAACGAAGCGCGCAAAGACGGATGAATGGCATCATCACTCGCCATACCTTTCGCCGGCCGCGGCGCAATGGCTGGCTGAGAAAAATGTGCGCGGAGTTGGAATCGACCACTACTCCATCGGCGGCAGCCGTGATCCCGATAACACTCGGACACACGAGATTCTGCTGGGCGCGAACGTGTGGGTGGTGGAGGATTTGAATTTCCCGGCAGAGGTATGGAGCTTGCGGCAGCCTTTTACATTCTGGGCCTTGCCGGTTAACTTAAAGAACCATTCGGGCGCTTTCTGCCGACCGGTGGCGCTTGTTGAATAACGTGAACATGAAACCCTTGTAAAAATGAGCGCTAACCTATTTGATCTTTCAGGTGAAGTGGCAGTTGTCATCGGCGCAACGGGTGCGCTAGGTGGAGCGCTGGCCGCAGGTTTAGGAAAGGCGGGAGCATCAGTCGCCGTGCTCGGACGCAATGTAGAACGCGGTGAAGCTTGTGCGAATGGCATCAACGGAAATGGCGGAAGCGCGAAATTTTTCCAAACGGATGCTATCGATGCTGCGAGCCTCGCGACGGCACATCGAGCAATCGAGACGGCTTTCGGCGCGACGACGGTGCTCGTGAATGCTGCCGGCGGCAACGACCCGAAAGTGACGGTCACGGCCGAGCGACCTTTTGAAAAAATCACGGCTGAAGATTGGCGCGCGGGCTTCGACCTCAACCTTGTCGGCGGTTCTCTCCTGCCGTGCCAGGAGTTTGGACCGGCGATGACGCAGCGGGGAAAAGGGAGCATCATCAACATCGCCAGCGTGTCGGCGCACTTGCCGCTAAGCCGCGTGGTTGCTTATTCCGCGGCCAAGGCCGCCGTGATCAGCCTCACGCAATTCCTCGCGCGCGAGTGGGCGCCGCGCGGTGTGCGCGTCAATTCCATCACGCCCGGTTTTTTCCCCGCCGAGCAAAATCGCGCGCTGCTTTTCAACCCCGACGGAACGCCGACGGCGCGTGCCGCATCGATTCTCGGCCATACGCCTATGGCACGTTTTGGCACTTCGCAAGAGTTGGTGGGCGCCGCGATTTTTCTCGCCAGTCAACACGCGAGCAGCTTTGTCACCGGCATCGATCTGCGCGTCGACGGCGGATTTTTGTCGCAAACGATCTAAGTCTAAAATGCCCCTCGAAGTCCTTTCCCGCATCGGAGCAAATGGCGGCGCTGTCACTGCCAATGAAATCCGTGACCTTGTCGTTGAGGCTTGTCCCGCGGCGGATTATCGCAATCGGAAGGTTCTTGTCATTGTTCCCGATGCCACCCGAACCGCGCCGGTGGACCTCTTTTTTAAAGCGCTGCACACGCAGATCGGCGCGACGTGCCAGCACTTTGACGTCATGATCGCGCTCGGCACGCATCCGCCAATGAGCGATGCGGCAATCTGCGAAAGGCTTGGCCTCACTCCGGAAGAAAGGCACGAGCGTTATCCTAATGTTCAGTTTCTGAATCACGAGTGGGACAATCCCGGCGCGCTCACCTCGCTGGGAGTGATTCCAGCGGCGGAAATCAGTGCGCTCTCGGGCGGACTTTTTGCCATGGATGTGGAAGTGCGCGTCAATCGCCGCCTGTTCGACTACGATCAAATCATCATTGTCGGGCCGGTCTTTCCGCACGAGGTTGTCGGTTTTTCCGGCGGTAACAAATACCTTTTTCCGGGCGTGAGCGGACCCGAAGTGCTCAACTTTTTTCACTGGCTCGGCGCCGTGGTCACGAACCCGATGATCATTGGAAATAAGTGGACGCCGGTTCGCAAAGTAGTCGATCGAGCCGCCTCGATGGTGAAGGTGCCGAAGCTCTGTTTTTGTCTCGTAGTGAAAGGTGCGGACTTGGCCGGCGCATTCGTCGGCACCCCGGAAGCCGCATGGACAGAGGCTTCGGAGCTTTCGCGGCAATTGCACATTGTTTACAAGGAGAAGCCTTTTCACACGATTCTGTCCTGCGCGCCGAAGATGTATGACGAACTTTGGACGGGTGGAAAGTGCATGTATAAGCTTGAGCCCGTCCTCGCGGACGGCGGCGAGCTGATCATTTATGCGCCGCATATTTCGGAAGTCTCCATCACGCACGGACGCGTGATTGAAGAACTCGGCTATCACTGCCGGGACTATTTTTTGAAGCAGTGGGACAAATTTAAAAGCTATCCGTGGGGCACGCTGGCCCATTCAACTCATGTCCGTGGCATCGGCGAGTTTGACGAAAAGACCGGCGTCGAAAAATGCCGCGCACGTGTCACGCTTGCCACACGAATCCCGCGAGAGATTTGCGAGAAAATCAACATGGGCTACCGCGATCCTGACTCGATCGACGTCGAGAGTTTCGCCAATCGCGAAGAAGAGGGCATCTTGCTCGTGCGCAAGGCTGGCGAGATGCTTTATCAGTTGCGTGAACCGCCGGAGTGGGCGCGTGGAGGATCAGCATGAGTGAGTTTGTGGTCATGGGTGTCGCAGGTTGTGGTAAGACAAGTGTAGCTCGCTGTTTGGCGGAAAAATCGAACGGTATCTACTTTGACGCCGATGAATTTCATCCAGCTGCCAACAAGGAAAAAATGGCGGCGGGAATCCCACTGACTGATGATGACCGCTGGCCGTGGTTGGATCTTCTGAATGAAAAATTAAAGGCACTCTCAAGAAAAGAGATGCCTGTTTTTCTGGCATGCTCCGCGTTGCGCCAGAGCTATCGCGACCGGCTCGGTGTCGGCATTCCCAGGCTGCGCTTCATTTACTTGAGAGGCTCGACGGAGCTGATTCGTCAGCGGCTCGAATCGCGAAGAGATCACTTCATGCCTCCGTCTTTGCTCGACAGCCAGTTTGCGACATTGGAAGAGCCGAAGGATGCGATAGTCGCACCAATCGAGGAACCGGTGCCGGTGGTTGTCGAAAAAATCCTCTCGCAGATCAAAGCACTCTCCTGGCAATCAACCCTAAAAAATTCATGAAAACCATCCGACTCGAAGAACCTGGAACCTTGGCCTTTCTCGAAACCGACGCGCCCTCTCCGCAGTTGGCCGCAGAAGATGCACTCGTCCGCGTGCATCGGATAGGAGTCTGCGGCACAGACATTCATGCCTTCCGAGGTAAGCAGCCATTTTTTTCCTATCCTCGAATCCTAGGTCATGAGTTGGCTGTTGAAGTAGTTCAAGTAGGCAGCGAAGTAACCAATCTATCTCCCGGTGATCGCTGTTCCGTCGAACCCTATATCAACTGCGAAAAGTGCATCGCGTGCCGCCGCGGCAAGCCCAATTGCTGCACAGACATCAAAGTGCTCGGCGTGCACACGGATGGCGGCATGCGCGAGCAGTTTGTCATGCCAGCTCGCAAGCTGCATAGTTCGAGCAAGCTAAGTCTCGACCAACTTGCGCTAGTTGAAACACTCGGCATCGGCGCTCATGCCGTCGAGCGGGCGCAGGTGGAAAGGGATGAGTTCGCGCTGGTCATTGGCGCAGGTCCCATAGGTCTCGCCGCAATGCAATTTGCGCTCGAGAAAGGCGCGAAGGTCATCGTGCTGGACATCAATGACGCACGGTTGGAGTTTTGCCGCCAGCAGCTACTCGTGCCTCACACAATCAATGGCGCCAAGGAAATTCCACTGGAGGCATTGAAAAAAATCACCAACGGAGATCTTCCAACCGTCGTCTTCGATGCAACGGGCAGTCCAAAATCCATGATGGCTTCTTTCGAATATCCGGCTCATGGCGGCCGGCTCGTTTTCATTGGGCTGTTCCAAGGAGAGGTGACATTTAATGACCCGAACTTTCATCGGCGTGAGTTGACGTTGCTCGCCAGTCGAAATGCGCAGCCCGGAGACTTCACGCGCATCATCCAGCTCATCGAAGCCGGGCGCATCAATACCACGCCATGGATTACTCATCGGGCTAAGTTTGACGAAGTGGTAGACGTATTTGCGAGTTGGACGAACCCGCAAACGGGTGTGATTAAGGCCATGATCGAGATCTAGGTCTACAGTGAAGCAACCCTCTTGTTTCTTGCTTTTCCTTAGCTATTGCTTGCTTGCGGCACTGACTCATTCAGCAATGGGCGAGACGTCACCTCGCGAGCGGATTCTTTTGACTTCGAACTGGCTTTTCAAGAAGGACGACCCGGCCGGCGCGGGTGAAAGTTTTGCATACGATAAGCTAAAGCCATGGGTGCTTCCCGCCGCGAATGCGTTCTCCTCGAAACAGGTTCGGCGGCCTGCGGGCGAGGCGCCGGGCGAAAATGTAGATTATACCCAAGGCTCCTACGACGATTCTTCATGGCGAAAGGTGAACCTGCCGCACGACTGGGCGATAGAAGGTCCTTTCAAACAAGAATATCCGGGCAGCACCGGAAAGCTTGCTTATTGGGGCGTTGGCTGGTATCGCAAACACTTTACCTCGCCGAGTGCTGACAAAGGCAGGCAAGTCTTTTTGGATATCGACGGCGCAATGTCCTACTCGGCAGTCTGGTTAAACGGCAAGTTTGTTGGCGGCTGGCCCTATGGCTACTCATCCTACCGTCTGGATCTTACGCCTTATCTTAAAATAGGAGCTGACAACGTCATCTCCATCCGCCTCGACAACCCTAAGAATTCCTCGCGGTGGTATCCCGGCGCCGGCATCTATCGCAACGTCTGGCTCGTCAAAACTGCTCCAGTTCATGTCGCTCATTGGGGAGTGATAATCAAAACGGTCAATGCGAGCAAAGATGAAGCGACTATTCAGATATCAGCCAACATAGACCAACCTCCGGACACGAGCATTGCGGTCGCGGAAACCATTTATGAGTTGAAGCCAGACGGCACGAGGGGAGGGGAACCAGTTGCCAAAGGTATGCCTTTGGCGAGCGACGTGCTTGTGAAAACAGGAGTGCAGTTGACTGAGTTAAAAGTTAAAAAGCCGAAGGTCTGGAATTTGGATTCTCCCAACCTCTACTGTGTCGTGACGGATGTTCTTAAAGACGGAAAGGTGGTTGATCAATGTGTGACCGCCTTCGGCATACGCACTATCGAATTCACAGCCGACAAAGGGTTTTCATTGAACGGGAAGAAGGTAAAGCTAAATGGCACCTGCAATCATTCTGATCTCGGAGCGCTTGGAATAGCAGTCAATGTCCGCGGGCTCCAGCGCCAGATTGAGATCCTCAAGGAGATGGGCTGCAATGCGATTCGCACCAGTCACAACATGCCGGCACCTGAGTTGTTAGACCTTTGTGATCGGATGGGGATGCTCGTCATGGATGAATCTTTCGACTGCTGGCAACGCGCCAAAACTCCGGGCGACTACCATCTTCTTTTTAACGATTGGCATGAGCCAGATATCCGCGCGGAAGTGCGTCGCGACCGCAACCATCCTTCCATAGTTCTCTGGAGCATTGGCAATGAAATTCCGGAGCAGGGAAGTCCAAAAGGGAGTTCAATTGCGGCGGAGCTAACTCATATCATTCACGAAGAGGATTCCACGAGATACTCTACCGTCGCTTGCAGTTCCACCACCGCCGGCTATACGGATTACGCAAAAGCCGTCGATGTCTTTGGCTATAACTATAAACCTGATGAGTATACGAAATTTCATGAGACCAACCCGCTCATACCGCTCTTTGGCAGCGAAACTTCCTCCACTGTCAGCACGCGCGGCGAATACTTTTTTCCGTTGAATACGGAACTTGAGGATTTTCAGGTAACTTCCTATGACACCTACAAGCCGCACTGGGCGACTCTTCCGGATACTGAGTTCGCCGGGCAGGAAAAGAACCCTTTCGTGGCAGGTGAGTTTGTGTGGACTGGTTTTGACTACATGGGCGAGCCAACTCCCTATAACAAGGATAGCAGCATACTTCTCAACTTTTCCACTCCAAAAGAAAAAGCCAAGGCCGAAGCCGACCTGAAGGCTTCTCAGAAGATACCTGTTCCTTCGCGGAGTTCCTACTTTGGAATCGTCGATTTGTGTGGGTTTAAAAAAGACCGTTTCTACCTCTACCAATCCGTTTGGCGCCCGGATTATCCAATGGCCCACATTGTTCCGCATTGGAACTGGCCTGAGCGCGTCGGTCAGCAGACGCCGGTCTTTGTCTATACTTCTGGCGACGAGGCTGAACTTTTTCTCAACGGCGCTTCGCTCGGTAAAAAGAAGAAGGATCCATTTCAATACAGGATCGGCTGGGACGAGGTGACTTATCAGCCAGGGGAATTGAAAGTGGTTGCTTACAAAAATGGCAAAGAGTGGGCGACCGATCGCGTGAAGACTACAGGACAGCCGGCAAAGATTCTGCTGGCGCCCGACCGAAAATCTATCATGGGCGATGGCCGCGACCTTTGCTTTGTGACGGTAAGCATCGTGGATCAAAATGGACTTTCGGTTCCGCGCTCTCATCCGAAGCTGCAATTTGCTATCACCGGGCCCGGAGAGATCGTTGCGACCGACAACGGCGATCCGACCGATCAAACCTCTTTCCCGTCCACCGAACGCGCCGCTTTCAACGGTATGGCTCTTGTCATTATTCGAGCCAAACCCGGTGCCGCGGAAAAGATCACCCTCCATGCAATCGGGGAAGGACTGCCAGCGAGCGATACAGTGATTCTGCCGACGAGCTCGGTAGTCTCGCCTTTAACTCCTGAAGGTTGACTGAAGCATTCGCGTAGTCCTCGCTGTATTTGTTTTCCCGCATCCGATATGCCTTGCCCTTCTTTATGACTTATTCAAATGCGACTAAGTAGACTTATAGGAATTTTCTGGTGTGGACTGCTCGCCACTGCAGGCTGCGAACGCAGTTCTGGAGTCCCGTCGGCGACTACGGATGGTCACAAAAAAGTCCGCGTCGGCTACATCGGTATCACGTGTGAAGCGCCGATATTTTGCGCGGTCGAGAACGGCTTCTTCAAAGAGGAAGGCCTCGACGTCGAGCTCGTCAAATGCGAATGGTCGAAATACAAGGACGTCCTTGCGCTGGGCGGGTTCGATGTCACGCATCATCTCGTGATGTATTTTTTGAAACCCATCGAGCAGGGGCTTGATGTAAAATTCACTGCAGGAATTCATCGTGGCTGTCTGCGCCTGCAATCCGGAACCGATGGAAATGTGCGCACGGTGCGCGACCTGCGCGGCAAGCGAATCGGTGTGCCAGGGATGGGAACTCCGCCTTTCATTTTCGCAACGCGCGTGCTCGCTGCGAATGGCGTCGACGCGAGAAAAGAGATCGAGTGGCGGGTTTTTCCTGCGGGCGAACTTGGCCTGGCGCTCGAAAAAGGCGAGGTGGATGCGGTGGCGGATTCGGAGCCAATCGGAAGTTTGCTACTGCACGATGGAAAGGTGCGTAATGTCGCCGACCAGGCCACGGACGCGCCTTACAGCAGTGAATATTGCTGTGCGATCATCGTGAACGGAAAATTCCTGACAGCGAATCCACAAGCAGCGGCCGGCGCGACCCGCGCGCTGCTGAAGGGCGCGAAATGGGTGGAGGCAAATCCGGCGGCTGCGGCAAGATTGTCGGTCGAGAAAAAATACCTCGCGTCAAACCCGGAGCTTAACACGCTTGCAATCTCGCACTTGCGTTATGAGCCGAGCGTGTCGGGCGCAGAAGCAGCCGTAAGTTCGGCGGCAGCGGAAATGAAAATGGCTGGGATGCTCAGCCCGACGACCGATGTTCCGGCGCTCGCGAAACGCGCCTTCGCGCATCTCGACGGCGTGACCGACGAATGGATTCAAAGTTTGCACGTGGAAAAAGTTGCAGGTGGCCAGTTGCCGCCGGACGAGGATCTTCGTGTGACCGATGAGCTCGCCCGCCAGCGTGGCCCGCTCGTGATTTCATCGTGCTGCGCTCCGGTGATCGCGGTGGCAAAGTGAGCACCTCCGCGAACATAGCCGCGAATGTAATGGTGCGTGGCGTGCCCGAGCCAAACGCCTCGCGGCGCAATGGAAACGCACGCACTTTTGTCCTCCTTCCCACCGCGCTGATCCTCGCGCTCGTCGTGCATTTGGTCGTCTCGAAAAATGAACCGCCGATCGAAACTCATGCGTATTCTGCTTTGCTCTGCATCATTTTCGCCGCTGCGCTTTTCCAAAGTATTGCGCAATTTTTTTGGAAGAAGCTGCGCGATTGGATGCGAGAGACGGGGCCGATTCTCACAGCAGCTGTCATCCTCTTTTGCATTTGGGAATTGCTGACGACAGGCTTCCGATTGCTGCCGTTGCCCTATTTTCCAAGCCCTGCCGGCGTTTGGCAAAGCATGCTCAGCGATCGCGAGCTGCTTTTTGACAGCACATGGCATTCGCTCGTGCTGCTGCTCACTGGATACGTGCTGGGAGTCGTCGCCGGCATCATCTCCGGCGTCTGCATCGGCTGGTTTGAACCCGCGCGCTATTGGGGGATGCCGGTGCTGAAAATCGTCGGCCCGATTCCCGCGACCGCGTGGATTCCGCTCGCGATGGTCGTTTCGCCATCGGCACTTTTTTCCGCGGCCAGTTTGATCGCGCTGGCGGTCTGGTTTCCCGTCACGATGCTCACCGCGTCAGGCGTTTCAAACACACGCGCATCTTATCTCGACGTCGCGCGCACGCTCGGCGCCGGCCGCGCTTATTTGATTTTTCGCGTCGCGATTCCCGCGGCGATGCCAAACATTTTCGTCGGACTTTTCATGGGACTCGGCGCGTCGTTTCTCACGCTCGTTGTCGCCGAAACCGTCGGCGTCAAATCCGGCCTCGGCTGGTATGTGAGCTGGGCGCAGGGCTGGGCGGAATATGGAAAAGTTTTTGCAGCGCTCGTCATCATGGCCGCGTTTTTTTCCACGATCATGACGGCGCTCTTCAAAGTGCGCGACCGCGTGCTCGTGTGGCAAAAAGGGATGATCAAATGGTGAGCGCGCTGGAACGCGTCGCCGAGGGTTCCTCGCTCCGCGTGCTCGATGTCCGGAAAAGTTTTGCTGCTTCGGACAAAGCAGAAACTTTTTCGCCCGCTCTGGACGGAGTTTATTTTTCCGCGCGCGCGGGAGAATTGATTTCACTCATCGGTCCGAGTGGTTGCGGTAAATCAACCCTTTTGCGGCTGATGGCCGGTCTCGATTCGCCGACTGCTGGAGAGCTTTTTGTCGGCGACGAACCGATCACCGGCCCAAGTGCAAAACGTGGTCTCGTCTTTCAAGATCCAAATCTTTTCCCATGGCTGAGCGTGCGCCGCAATATCGAAGCAGGGCTCGTGGCGCGCGGCGCGCTGCGTGAAAAACGTCACGAAGTCGACGATTTCATCCGATTGGTCGGGCTGCAGGATTTTGCAGAAAGCTATCCGCATCATCTTTCCGGCGGCATGGCTCAGCGCGCCGCCCTCGCGCGAGCGTTGATCAATCATCCGCAAGTGCTTTTGCTCGATGAGCCGCTTGGCGCGCTCGATGCATTCACGCGGATGCGTATGCAGGACGAGGTGCTACGGCTCTGGCACGCGCGCCGCACGACGATGGTGCTCGTCACGCATGACATCGACGAGGCCATTTATATGAGCGACGCGATCGCGATCATGACGCCGCGTCCGGGAAAAATTGAGCGCACGATCCGTGTCGACATCGCCCGTCCGCGCGATCGCAGCAGCACTGAATTTTTGCAGCTTCGCGGCGAGATTCTCGAGCTGCTCCACTTTGCAGGAAGTGCCGCGGCGTAAATTTTCACAAAGCGACGCTTGGTAACGTCGTAATATCAGCTTTCCGCGCTTTCTTCCGCTGGCTCTTCTTCCATGCTGACCACCGGGGCGATGGACTGAAGTTTTTCACCCTCGCGCGGCGAAATAAGTTTCACGCCTTGCGCGTTGCGGCCGGTCTCCCGGATTTCGCTGACGCGCGTGCGCACCATCTGCCCTTTGTTCGTGATGAGCATCAATTCATCCGTGTCGCGCACCGTTAGCGCTCCGATGACGTCGCCCGTTTTATCGCCCGTCTTCATCGTGATGATGCCTTTGCCGCCGCGCGACTGCGTTCGGTATTCCTCAAACTTCGTGCGCTTTCCGATTCCATTTTCGCCAGCGACGAGGAGCATTGCGTCATTGTTCACCAGCGCCATGTCCACGACGTGGTCGCCGGGCTGCGGGCGGATGCCCCAGACGCCGACGGTATTGCGTCCTTGATCCCGGAGCTGATCCTCGCTGAAGCGGAGACTGATGCCATCCTTTGTGATCAAAACAATTTCGTCCTGGCCGGTGGTGAGCGAAGCATTAATGAGGCAATCTCCTTCCTCCACCTGCTGCGCGATGATGCCGCCTTTGCGGATGTTTTTAAAGTCGGACAGGTTCGACTTTTTCACAATGCCCGTGCGTGTGGCGAAGACGATGTGAAAGTTTTCATCCCATGTTTGATCGACAGCATTCGGCCCAGTGCCGGTGATTTTCGATTGGACGCGAATGGTCGCCGCGATTTTCTCGTCGGTGCGGAGCTCCAGTAAATTGGCAATGGAGCGGCCTTTTGCAGCGCGACCCATCTCGGGGATCTCGTAAACTTTTTCCACATAGCAACGGCCAGACTGTGTGAAAAACATCAGATAGTCATGCGTTGTCGCTGTGAAAAGGTGCTCGACGAAATCGCCTTCGTCCTGCTCGGTCGCGCCTTCGCGCGTTGTCATACCCATGACCCCTTTGCCGCCGCGGCGTTGCGCACGATACGAGCTGACGGCGGTCCGCTTGATGAAGCCGCCGTGCGTGATGGTGATGATGCAGCCTTCGTTCGCGATCAAGTCCTCCATGTTGATCTCGCCCTCGTCCGGCACGAGCTGCGTGAGCCGCGGCGTCGCCCATTTCTTCTGCACTTCCCGCAACTCGGTTTTGATGATGCGCATCACGCGCGCTTCCTTTGCGAGGATGTCCACCAGGTCTTTGATCGTTTCGATCAGCGCGCGATATTCCGCATCAATTTTGTCGCGCTCGAGGCCGGTGAGTTGATAAAGGCGCAGGTCCAAAATGGCGTTCGCCTGACGTTCGCTAAAGACGTAACGGCCATCAATGAGACGCGCTTCGTCGCGGATCAAAATTCCGATCTGCTCAACTTGGCGGCGCGTGAACTCAAATGCGAGCAGCTTGATGCGCGCTTCCTCACGATTCGCTGATTCGCGGATGATGCGAATAAACTCATCCATGCGCGCGAGCGCAATGAGGTAACCTTCAAGCAGTTCCGCACGTTCCTCCGCTTGTTTCAAAAGAAAGCGCGTGCGCCGCAGAACCACTTCGCGACGATGCTCGATGTAGCAAGCGATCGCGTCCTTGAGCGAAAGCAGCTTCGGCTTTCCATGATCGATCGCCAGCATCGCGACCGCGAATGACGATTCCAGCGCCGTGTGCTTGTAGAGATTGTTGATGACGACTTTCGGCAGCGCGTCGCGCTTTAACTCAATGACGACACGCGTATTTTCGTCCGACTCGTCGCGGATCGCCGAGATGTCCGTGATGATTTTCTCGTTTACCAACTGCGCGATGCGCTCGACGAGCGTCGCACGGTTCACGTTGTAAGGAATTTCGGTGACGACGATTTGCTCGCGCCCGCCTTTCAATTCCTCGACCCCGGCTTTGCCCCGAACTTTTAAACTTCCGCGACCGGTTTCGAAATACTGCCGGATCCCTGCGAGGCCGCAGAGCATGCAACCGGTCGGGAAGTCCGGCCCTTTCACATGCGCCATCAATCCCTCGATCGTGATCTCCGGATCGTCGATCTGCGCGCAAATGCCGTCGATGATCTCGCTGAGATTGTGCGGCGGCATGTTTGTCGCCATGCCGACGGCGATGCCGGTGCCGCCGTTGACCAAAAGATTCGGGAACGCCGCGGGAAAGACTTTGGGCTCAGTGCGCGTCTCGTCGTAGTTGGGAACAAAGTCGACGGTATCCTTGTCCATGTCCTCCATCAGCGCCGCGCCGAGATGCGTCATGCGCGCCTCGGTGTAACGCATCGCAGCCGGTGGATCGCCCTCGACCGAGCCGAAATTTCCCTGGCCGTCGACCAGCCGCTCGCGCATCGCCCATGGCTGCGCCATGTGCACGAGTGTGGGGTAGATCACCGCCTCGCCGTGCGGATGGTAATTGCCGCTCGTGTCACCGCAAATCTTCGCGCATTTCCGATGCTGCCGATTCGGAAAAAGCGACAGATCGTGCATCGCGTAGAGGATGCGGCGCTGGCTCGGTTTTAATCCGTCACGCGCATCCGGCAGCGCGCGCGAAATGATGACCGACATCGAGTAGTCGAGGAACGACTTCGACATCTCCTCCGCCACATTGATTTTTTCGACTTTTTCGTTTTGGGTATACACGGAAGGGGTGGAAAAAAGAAAGCGTCAGCGCTCGCGACGGCTGTATCTAAGCGGCTGGAGCGGCATCTGAAGAAGCCGCCGATTTTTTCGGCGCGCGCGTTTTCGGCTTCGGTTTTACGGCTGCTTTCGCGATTTCTTTTTTGCGCTCAAGGTAAGTTTCGCGACGGCGGCGCTTCTGGATTTTGTTCGATTGTTGTCCCATAAAGTAGAGCCCGCCTTTATATGCGCCGCCCGCGATGCGAGCAACGCATTTCGCCGCAAAAACCTTGTCATCGCGCGGCACGTTTGAAACTTTACGCGCCTATGCCAACCGACTCCGAAATTCCCGTCACCTCTGGCTTCGAGCCGCAAATTTTTTGGGACGCACACAAGAGCAAAATCATTGTTTACGGAGCGTTGCTGATTGGTGCGCTTTTGATTTTTTCGATTTACCAATACACCACCTCGCAGCGCCTCGAGGCTTCTGGCACACTTTTCGCGCAGGCGAAAACGGCTGCCGATTACCAGGCAGTGATTGACAAATATCCGCACACGATCAGTGCAGGAAACGCCTCACTTCTTCTGGCCAAAGTTTTGCGCGATGAAAAAAAATACGATGAGGCTGTGGCGACGCTCCGCAAATTTACGCAGGATTTTCCGGATCATCCGCTCGTCAGCACAGGCTGGCTCAGCCTCGCAGAAACCTTGGAAGTGCAGGGGAAAACGGCTGAAGCCGATTCCACTTTTCAACAGGTCACGGCAAAGTTTCCCGACAGTTACAGCGCGCCGATTGCAGCTTTGGAAGAAGCCAACTCGCTCAGGATTAGAGGGAAAAATGAAGAAGCGCGCGTCGCTTACGAAAACATTCTGACACAGTATCGCGAGAGTTATTGTGCGCAGGAAGCGACGCGCGACCTGCGACTCCTGCACAAGTAAGCGTGAGACGCTTCGTTAAACAACTGCGAGCGACTGCTGCTCCCCGCGGCCGCCACCTGCTTTTTTCCTGGCTGGTTTCGGCTTCGGCGGGAGCAATTCCGGTTGCTCCAGTTCGCTCTGGCCGATGAAAAGATCGCCGTGGAAAATGCCGCCTTTTTCAATCTTGATCGATTTCGCGTGGACGCTGCCGTCGAGCTCGCCGGTCTGGCTTATCTTTACGGAATCGGCGTAAAGCCGCGCAGAAACCTTGCCCTCAATTTCGATCGACGTGACCCGCAACGGCCGCACGAACTCGATCTCCGAACGCTTCTCGATGATCAAAGTTCGCGCCTCGATTGCACCCGTTACTCGGCCGTGCATTCGCACACGCGCCGTGCCGGTGCATTGAAGATTGCCGTGAACTTTGCCAAAAATCAGCGCCTCGCCGCAAAGAATTTTTGAGCTCGTGACGTCGCCACTTTTTCCGACCGTCAGCGTCCCGTGCGTCTGCACTGCGCGGCTGAAATTTCCGTTGATTTTGAAATCGCGCAGATCCATGTAGGTCCCGCAATGCGCGCAGCTGCCGGACTCGGCGAAACTGCTCACCGTTTGCTGCGCATCGCAACTAAAGCAGCGGATTTCGCGAAAAGTTTCACGCCGCAGCAAGCGCGTAAACTTTTGAAAAAACCCGGGACTTTCACTCGCGGTCGGCGCCACCTGCGGCTGCGTCGCGAGCTTGCGCAGATCCATATGCTTGCCGCATTTGCGGCAAAACGTGGACCGCGCAAAGGCAGATTCCGCCTGCTTCGCGTGGCAGTGGGGGCACGCGACGGTGATCTGGCCGGGGCCTTTCGCCATCGACGTCTGGCGCCGCGCCCTAGCGACCGCCGACTGCTTTCGAGTTCTCCGGCTGCCGCACGATTTCTGGTTTCATCTGCGCGACTTTGTTCGGCGTGACTTCGGATTTGCCGACAAAAGTGGCGCCTTCCTCGATGACGAGGCGTGCCGCTTTGAGGTCGCCGAAAAGTTGTGCACGACCGCGAAGTTCGCAGCGTTCGTCGACGGTGATGTTTCCGTTAACCTTGCCCAAAACCGTCACGGATTTTGTTTTGATTTCACCGCGGAGCTCGGCCATTTCGCCGATCGTCAACGCGCCGTCTTCGGAAGTGATTTCGCCTTCGATCTTTCCGTCGAGGGTCAGGTTGTTGCGAAATTTGATCGTTCCTTTGATGTCTACTTCGCTGCTCAGAATGTTTTTTGTCGTGTTTGCTTCAGCCATAAATTTCTTTCGTTGAGCCGGACGCGCCGGCGGTTGGTGTTATGTCTGCCTCGTTTCGACGCAGGCCTTTTGGGACTATTAGACCCCGCGAAACCGATGTCAACGCCCGTTTCGATTTATGCGAAAAACAGGCTATTTCGGCATCAAAGGAGCACCGCCGCCGGCAAGTTCTTCTGCGGGATAAGTCCAGATTTCGCTCAACGTAGGATGATAATGCGGCACGCGCGCGAGGTCGGCCGCGGTCGCGTGAAAGTGCATCGCCACCGCGATTTCGTGGATCAATTCGCCCGCTTCCGGCCCGATCGCCGCGCCGCCAAGAATCTCGCCGCCGTGCTCGCGCCCGATCAATTTCACAAAGCCTTCCGTCTCGCCGAGCACGATCGATTTTCCATGATCATTGAACGGATACGACGCCACGACATATTCCGCGCCGGCGCTGATCAGCTCCTTTTCCGTCAAGCCGACGGACGCGATTTGGGGCTCGGTGAAAACGACAAAAAGTTTGAGGCGATAATCGATTTCCTCGAGCGGCTCCGCGCTGCCGCGCACGATGCGCGCTGCGTTTCGCGCGGCCAGCTCGCCTTGCAGGATCGCGATGTGGACGATCTCGTAAGGCCCCGCCGCATCCCCGGCCGCAAACACATGTTCAACGCCTGTTTGCTGGCGCGCATTCGTCGCGACATGGCCACCGGCCGGCTCCAGCCCCGCATTTTCTAACTGCAGCCCGTCGAGCTGCGGCGAGCGGCCAAGCGCATAGATAATCTCCTCGGCCTCGACGAACTTTTCGTCCCCTTCGTGACAAAAATGCACGCGCTTTCCCGTCGAGGTTTTTTCGATGCGCCGCAAAGTGGTGTGGAAAAAAAGTCGCATGCCACGTCGCGTAAATGCATCGGTGACGGCACACGCCACGTCGCCATCCATCTCTTTCAAAACCTGCCCGCCGCGCTGCAAAATCGTCACTTCGCAGCCGAGCGCGGAATAAAAATGCGAGAACTCCAGCGCGGTCGGTCCGGCGCCGAGCACGATCACCGATTTCGGAATGTGCGTCGAATCGAGCACCGCGTCGCTGTCGAGAAAACAGGTCTCGTCGCAGCCCTCGATGTCGATGTGCGTGAGCTTTGATCCGGTCGCGATCAAAAAAGTTTTGCTCGTGATGCGGCGCGCATTTTCTCCGCGAACCTCGAGCGTGTGCGCGTCTGAAAAACTCGCCCAGCCGCGGATGAAGTCGAACGCGCCTTTCTCCAGTTGCTCCTGACGATAATTCGCAAACTCCGCCACGAGCCGTCGCTTTCGCTCAATGATTTCCGTGCCATGCGCCTCAGCATTTTCCATCGAAAGCCCAAACTCCTTCGCGCGGCGGATCGTCAAAAAACGGTTCGCCGATTGGATCAAAGTCTTGCTCGGCATGCACCCGCGCAAAATGCAGAGCCCGCCAACATCGCGACCGCCTTCGACGACCGCGGTTTTCAATCCGAGCTTTGACGCGGTCGCCGCGGCCGAATAGCCCGCGCTGCCGCCACCGATCACAACAAAATCGAAATCAAAATCGTAATCTTCATTCATGGCGTTGCCGATTGGTTGACGGCGAAAACTTTGTAGATTTGATTCGCATAAACCAGCGAAAGATAACCCGGCGCTATGTGCGGACGCTCATAAAGCATTTGTGTGACAGTCGTCGTGGGCAGCGGCTGGAAAAGCAATTCGGCCGAACTTTCCACGATCGGTCCTGGATCGCCAATGACGATCGCGCCGACCGCGCGCTTTTCTAAAATTTTGTGCGCGTCGGCGAAATTCGACGCCGTGAAAAATCGCGCGCTGTCCACGATTCCGCTCAATCCCTCGTGCGCGCTGCCCGCGATCGCTGGCTGCCCAGACCAATAAACAAGCGGCGGCGAAATCCACCACGGCGCGAGCAGCGGAACAGTTTCCTTCATCCGCA
Source organism: uncultured Verrucomicrobiae bacterium (assembly GCA_963836755.1). GTDB lineage: Bacteria > Verrucomicrobiota > Verrucomicrobiia > Chthoniobacterales > Chthoniobacteraceae > JAJPJG01. Next base: position 1,944,885 of record CAWIKF010000002.1, read on the forward strand.
AATGCTCCGCGACATCGCGCAGCGCCACGGCTTGCTGGCGCTTTTGCGTTAGAAGAACCACGCGCGCCTCATCGGGAAACAAACGGCCATCCCAATCCCGCAGCACCGGCCACAAGCTCAAGATGAACAGCGGCCAGACCAGCCACTGTTTACGAAAAAGCGAAAGCTGCCACGGCAGGCTCATTGCAAAAACGAGCGCGAAAAAATAGCCCCAGCGCACTTGCGTGATCGTGAGCGTGAATGTCACCGCGAGCAGCGCCAGCAAAAGAATCGAGCGCTTCGCATCGCGAATCCGCGCGATCAATAACAGCGGCGCCGCGAACAGACCGAAGCCGACCCACGAAAAAAGCAGCGATTGAAAAATGCTGCCCGGCGAAAGTTTCCACATCGGCGACATCTCGCCGATCTGCTGTTTCCACGAGCCGAAATAGTGCAACATCGTCGCGTCCGGCAAAGTCATGTGCCAGCGCTCGATCAGCAGTGCGACGGCGACGATGGCCAGCAACAGCACGTGCCCCCGCAGACGCGCGCGCGAGAAAAGTTGCGCGCGAAAAAACAGCAGCTTCGTCACCAAAATTGTCGCCATCAAAATCAACGGCTCATAAAGCGAAACCCACAATCCGAGACCCCACGCTGCGCCCGCGATCGTGCTCCATTTCACCGATGGGTCGCGCGCTTGCGCCAGCTCCGCGGCAAGCGCGACCGTCATTAAAAAAATGAGCAGCGACTGATGGTCGGGTCGGCCGAGATTCGTCCCGTGCACGAGGATCGGGCTCAGCGAGACGAGCAGCAGCATGAGTCTCCGATAGCGCTGCAGCAGCTCGCGCGACCAATACCAGAGGAAGCCGGTGGTCATCACTCCGAGCAGCGGTGAGATGATCGCGCCGGCCAGATCAACGTAGTATTTCGTGAAAGGCTTCAGCATCCACGCGAGCACCGCGATCAGGTAATCGAACGGAGCAGTCGCGTGCGAAGAAATGCCTTCGGGATAATTTTCAAAATCGTGATGCCGGATGATCGTGCCCGGCGCGTCCATCACCATCCGCACGCGCGTCATCCGTGAATAACAATCGGCGTCGATGAAATAAACGTTGCCGCCGACGAAAACATCCGCGTGATTTGCGCAGCGCGTCGCCAGCGTCAGCGCAAGAAAAAAGCAGAGCCAAAGCGCAGATTTCATCCGGCGCGGAGCGTTTCAGAACGCGCAACGAGTGTCTATGAAACTGTCGGCAGAGTGGGTGAACGTTCAGCGAACGCAGCGTTAACGGCGTGAAATTTTGCGAGACACTCGATGAAGCCGGTCGCGAAGTCTTGCGGCCGCTTCTTGAGCCAGCGCTCGATCAAGTTGATCGGGAAAAATCCGCCGCATTCGATCTCCGCGCGGCTGAGCGCAAACGGGCCTTCATGCCGTGCGCGGTAAAGTTGCACGAATTCCCATCCGGTGTTCGCGCAGGCGGAAATTTTCGCAACGGATTCCAGCGGCGCGCTCACGCCGAGCTCCTCGATGATTTCGCGCGCCGCAGTCTCGTCGTAACTTTGACCCGCGTCGACATGCCCAGCCGCGCTCGAATCCCATTTCAGCGGATGCATGTCTTTGCGATGCGAACGCTTTTGCAAAAAGAGTTCGCCCGCGCGATTGAAGACAAAAATGTGGACGGCGCGGTGCCGAAGATTTTGTGTATGGACTTCGTGGCGCGTGGCGATGCGTTCCGCGCGATCCGTTTCGTCGACGACATCAAACTGCTCGCGGTGCACGTCCTGCGCGGCTTCCGGCTCAGCGCGCGCCAGCAAATTCGTGAGCGCGATCCATTGCTCGAGTGAAAGTTCCTCTGCGCGTGCGGTCGCGGTCGCCCCAATCTGCGCGGCGAGCGGCGGCCAATTTTGCACGCGGTCGGCGAGCATTTTGTGAAGCTGTTTGCGACGTTGTGAGAAACCTTGTTTGACAATCGCTCGGAAGAGCGCGTCATCGCATTCCGGCAAGTCGCCGGCTCCGCGCGGCGTCAGACGCAGCACCGCCGATTCGACTTTCGGCGCAGGAAAAAAAACGTCGCCGGGCAGCGTGCGCAGATATTCCACGCGCCAGCGCCGTTGCACGAGGAGCGTGAGCGCGCCGTAATCTTTGGTGCGCGGTTTTGCGGAGAGCCGTTCGGCAAATTCGCGCTGCGTGGTGATCAGGATGCAGCTGATCGGCGTCGGCTCGGCGGTGAAATGAAAAAGAACCGGGCTCGTAATGTTGTAAGGCAGGTTGCCGAGCAGCTTCACGGGCGCGTTTGGGAAAAGGCCGCGCGGATCAAAGTCCAGCGCGTCCTGCTGCCGCACTTCCACGCGATCGCTCGCAAAACGCGCGCTCAATGCATTCGCAAGACGGCGATCTTTTTCGATCAAAGTCGCGGAGCCGCAGCGCGCGAGGGCTGATTCGGTGAGAGCTCCGAGGCCGGGGCCAATCTCCACGAGATGATCCTCCGGCGTGAGCGCGAGCTGCTCGACGATCCAGTTCGCGGCATTTTGATCGTGAAGAAAATTTTGCCCGAGACTTTTGCTCGGATGCAAATCGAGCGCGGCCAACTCCCGCCGGATTGCCGAAAGATTCACTCGATGCGCGCGGGCGCGAGAAGCTTGGGTGAGGATTTTAATTTGCCGCGTTTGCGGAAAATCGCTCGCGCATCTTTCATCGAAACGCCTTCGATAAAGTAAGCCATCGCTGCTTTTCCAAGCGCGTAGGTGCCCGCGCCCGCGATCGCGCCGGAGACGGCGTTGCCCCAGCCGGGAACGAATTTCAGAACGGCGCGGGAACTTTCGCGCAGCACCAATCCGACGCTGACATTGGTGCCAAGCGTGGCGATGAATTCCGCCGCGGCGCGCCGGCTGAGTGAGCGCCCGCTGACATACGCGATGCCGCAGACCATCGAGAACTGGACGCTCGTCAGCAGCGGAAAATCAGCGAAGGGAATCGGCTCGAAACCAATCGTCGTGCATAGTGCCGCGCTCGTCTCGACGATGGTCCGCGAAGCTTCGAGTTTGACGGCCGGATCGTGCGAACGCCGCGCCGCATCGAGTTTTCCGTGCGAGAATAGGTCCCGCACCGCCCGCACATGATCGAGCACAGACCCGCGGATCGCACCCGGCAGTTTATCGAGGAGTTTTTCGAGATGCGGAATTTTCACCTGTGGCTATTGCTCACGATTTTGGTCTGCCGCTTTTAAAAAAGCAGCCGCCAACTTTGATTTCAGAGGTTCACCGACGCGCAGCAAACGGCACGCTACCACCTGTAAACGTGATCGTGCCGATCGTGATCGTAACCGCCGGCGCGGTTCCGCAAATCGACCTCGATGTCGCTGAGCAAATCGGAGGCGTCAGAAGCAAGGTCCCTGAGCTTCCGCGGATCTGCATCGCGATCCTCAAGACCTCTTCGTAACTTTTTCATCATATTGTCGAACCGCCCGATCTTGTCGTTGATCCGGACGTTGGCGCCGTAGCGGTCGCGCATGTCGAGCACATGATTGTAGCGGTCTTTCAGAACCTCGTATTGCCCGGCCGCCGCACGATAATCGTCGCTGCGGGGATGGTATGCCTGCGCGGGCGGGGCAAAAATCGGCAGCAGCACCACCAGGAGGAGAAGAAGTTTTTTCATGGTTTTATTTTGCAAGCAGACGGCGTGAAATCCAGTTTTATTCAATTGCCCACGAGCGCCAGCCCGAGCCGAATCCATAGCGGCGCGGTGGCAATGGAAACGATGGTTGTGGCGAGCACAATCTGGAGTGCGATTTTCGGATCGCCGCCATAATGTTTCGAGATGATGACCGGCAGCATGCCCGCCGGCACCGCGGCCTGGACGACGATGATGTGCTTGAGCGCGAGCGAGCAGGGGAGCCACTTCGCGAGCGCGAGAAACAAAAGCGGGAGCACGCCGAGCCGCAGCATGCAAGCCATGGCGGCCATTGGCAGACCTCCGCGCGGATGCAGCTCCGCAACTTGATCGGAAAAAGTTGCGCCTGTTAAAATAAGCGCAAGCGGCACGGCGCAACTGCCGAGCGAATGGACGCTGCCTAGAAAAATGTCCGGCAGCCACGTATTTGCGCGAACAAAGTTGAGCGCGACGAAAATCAAAATCGCGATGACGGGCGGGCTGAAAATTTTCCGCAAATCGCGATGCGAGGAGGCGCCGGCAAGGATTAGGCTCGCGCCGAGCCAGAATGCGATTTCGACGCCGAGGTTGTGCGTGAAAAGCACACCCATTGTCTCTTTGTCAAACAACGCCTGCACCATTGGAATCCCGATGTAACCGTAATTATAAATGCCGACTCCAAAGCAAAAGGTGCGTGTTTTCGGGCCCGGCTCCAGCCGCAGCACCCGCGCGCCAAGCCACGCGCAGCCGAAGCCGAGGAAGCAGGTGAAAAATCCTACGAGCGGCGGCCACGTCAGGTTTCCGATTTTTTCCAGCGACGGATTTCCAAGGATCGAATCGGCGATCAATGCCGGGATCAGCAGGTTGACCGTGAGCCGCAGCAAGCTGTGATCAGCCTCCGCGGTCAGCCATCGGCAGCGACGGATGAAAAAGCCGGCGAGCACGATCGCGTAGACCGGCGCCACAGCGTTAAATATTGTTGCGTAACCGAAACTCATCGGCAATCGAGGAAACTGCGTCGTCGCGGCGACTTTTGCGACATCACGCCGCCGATGATGCTCAGCGTTTTTTAGGCTTCCCGAGCACAGGGAATTTTTTTGAGAGCAGGTCGATGTCGTTCTGCGTGAGCCCGCTTCCGATCGTGATGATGCCGTCGCTCACTTTCTTGTCGATGAGCATGTCGATGACCTGCCGGCCATTGACCACGGCGATGATCGAGCTGCCGCGCCGGTCGGTGCTCACGGCCTCGAGATCGAAGGTGCCGTGTTCATTGAGTTTGAACGCGCAGCCCATCGTGCCGTCGTTCGCGGGGAATGGATAGATCGAGCTGACGTCGCGCTCGCTGAGCGTGGGAATTTTTTCCACGAAAGCTTCTCGGGGCGGATTTTTCAAAGTCACCGGTGTTGAAAATGTGGAGGTGTCGCGCGCGTTCGCCTCGAGGAAAAAACGCACCGTCAGTGGCGGCTCTTTTTTTCCAGCAGCGACAAAGGCGAGAGCGAGCAACGGGAGCAAAAAGCGAGAGCGCATGCAGCATTCTGTGCGGCGGCAAATGCGTTTGCAACCCGTGAAGGTGTCCGCTAGGAGATGCGAATGAGTCTTCGCTTCCTCGCTTCGGTTTTCGTCTGCCTGCTGCTGGTCACGCGCGCCGGGGCCTCAGGCAATGATGCCAAGAAACCGACGCTGCTCAGCCGCACGTTGCAGGCGATGCATCTCGGGCCGCATCCTGCATCCAGCGATGTGCATTCGAGTAATCTCACGCTCAGCATGGACCTCGCGCCGCAGCCGCTGAAGCTTTCTGAAGCGCGGCAGCTCAAGGTGACGCTCGAGCTCGCCAATCACTCGAAAAAGCATGTGCACCTGGAATTTCCGACCACGCAGCGGATCGAAGTCATCGTCCGCAATCAGGCGGCGAAAACAATTGCACAGTGGTCGGAGGATCAGTCATTCACGGCCGAGCCCGGATACGTGACGGTGAACCCCGGCGAGCACATTGAATACAGCGCGCTCATTTCCACACGCGACATGGCCGCGGGCCAGACCTACATCGTGGAAGGCTTTTTTCCGAACTTCACTCAGCTGAAGATTCAGAAGTCGATTGCGCCGCAGAAGTAGACGCCACGGGCGTTGCAGGCGCTTCGACCGTCTCGAGTTTTGCCTCGAGCGGCAACTCGAGCCGACCATTGTGAAACTCGATGATCCGGCCGGCATCGAGCAGCCAGCGCAGGTCCGTCGCGAGAGCCGCCTTGCGTTTCGCGGCTTCATCCGCGTCTTCGATTTTACCAAGAATCTCCGCGGCTAGTTCCGCGCGCGTGCATTTTGGAACGGTAATAACCATGCGTAAAATCTCCGCAATGTTTGGCGAAAAAGTTTTGTCCTTGAACGGCTCGGGCCGCGTGACGGAGATGAACTGGTTCCGTTTCCGATGTTTAAAGGAATGCAGGCCAAAGTGGACGAGCTGATGCCGCAAGTGAAACATCAGCTGAGCCGGAAATCCGCGCTCTTTTTCCCACGCTTGACGCACCGCATTCGCGATCGCGCGGTCGGGGAGACTGCGGCTGGTTTCGCCCGGAATGTCAAAACTCATGCCACTGTGCACGAGCGCGTCTAAATGTGTGGTTCGAAAATGTTGCTCCGCCTCCGCAGCGGTCGCGAACTCAACCGGCGCGGCTTCATCGAGCGTTCGATATGACGTCACGCTCCGCGCCTCCTGCTTCCACGCTTCGACCGCTGCAGGGTCGTTCACCGTTTCGATTTCGCGCTGAAAATCTGAGAATGGCATGCGCCGACTGAAGCGCTCCTCGTAAAGTTTCCGCAGCGCCGGCTGAAACCCGTGATGGTTCGTCGGCCCGAGCCATGTGCCCGTCAATTTGCAGCGCGCGACGTTTGAAAAGTTTCCCTTGATCGGTTCGCGCTCCGTTTTTTCTTCCGCGTAAAATTTTGCGCGCATGATGTCGAACGCGGCTCGTTCCAGCGCGCCGCGCTGGAAGGCGACCGGCCCATTTTCACCGAGTTGAAACAGCGGCGCTGTCGCATCCGTCGAGACAATGCGGACACGATGCCGCGAGGGCTTTTCCAAAAACATCCGCGCAAGATCGTAAAGCGGATACGCGCGGCCCGTGCTCTTGATTTGATGCGCCACGCTTTCGACGAAAATCGCCTCGGGTAAAAATTCCACACGCACCGGCGCCGGCTTTTGCTCGACCGGTGGACGGGGTCCATCCTGGCGCGGAGGGCGGGATTTTTCATCGCGCGGCGGGCGCGGAAAATCCCGTTTTTGGCCCTGCGGTTTCGGACCGCGCTGCTCTTTGCGCCGCTGTCCTTGATCGCCTCGCGGCGGGCGCGGGCGTTCGCCAAAGTCGCGTCGCGGCCGCTCTTCGCGCACTTCGTAATCCGCATACGGATTTTTCACCGGCGTCTCCTTCAGCCAGTCCGGCATCAGCTTTAGATCGAAATCCGGCGGCGGCGTTTCCATGCGGAGGCTAATAAATCGCATTCGCGCCAAAAGTCCAACCTTCGACGTTTTTGCCGCGCCCGATGCGTTTTCGGCCGCGCAAAATAATTTGTTGCCAAAGCATTGCGCGCTCTTTAAAGCAAACGTCTCACCACAAATTTATGGCAGACAAAACCGTTGAAGAAAAAGTCAAAGACATCATCGTCGAGCAGCTCGGAGTGAATCCCGAGCAGGTCACCACGAGCGCGTCATTCATTGAAGATTTGGGCGCTGATTCGCTCGATACCGTCGAGCTCGTGATGGCGTTCGAGGAGGAATTTTCCGTCGAAGTTCCCGATGAGGATGCTGAGAAATTGCAGACCGTCGGCGACGTCGTGAAATACATCGAGGAGAAAACCGGGAAGTAGTTTCTCGCAAACAATTTACCGAAAAGCGCCACCCGGCTGAATGCTCGTGGCGCTTTTTCTTTTCCCGGCGACTCAGGATTTTCCGGCGCGCATCCGAATCGCGCCAATGTTCAGAAAAAGGCGCAGGATGAACATCGGCGTGATGCAGATCAGGACCGCGAGGAAACTCATGGCCATTCCTGGGACGATCCGCGCCCGATCCCGCCGCACCGCGAGCAATGCGAGCTCGACGACGTTTTCCGGCGAGACGACAAAGATTTCCGGCGAATCAAGGTTGCCGTCGGCGTCACGTTTCGCCACCTCATTGAACTCCGTCTCGACCGGCCCGGGACAAAGTGCAGTCACGGAAACGCCGGTGCCGCGCAGTTCTGCGCGAAGTGCCTCGGAAAAACTCGTCACGTAAGCCTTCGTCGCCGCATACACCGCGAAGTGCGGCACCGGCAAAAAGCTGGCGCTCGACGAGACGTTGAGGATCGCCGCATCGCCGAAACTGCGCAGCATCGGCAGCAGCCGGTGCGTGAGTTTCGTGAGCGCGGAGATGTTCACATCGAGCATCATCTTGATTTTATTCCAGTCGCCGCTTTGGAACTCGCCGCGATCGCCGAGGCCCGCGTTGTTGATGAGAAAATTGACGCGCAGCCCTTCATTCCAGAGCCAGCGCAGGAACGCGTCGATCGCTGCGTCGTCGCTCAAGTCGATGCCATAACTATAAACATTTACGCTCGGATGTTGTTGCAGCAGCTCGGCCTTCAGCGCATCGAGCCGGTCAATCCGGCGCGCCACGAGAATCAGCGTCGACGCGTGCGGCGCGAGCTGTTTTGCGAATTCCGATCCGAGTCCCGACGAGGCTCCGGTGACCAATGCGGTGCAGCCGCTGAAAGTTTTCATGCGCAGTGCACCGAACTTATCGCGGCCGAAAAAGTTGGCGAGCTAAAGCGGCGCGCAAAATATTCCTGTTCATCCGCGGCGTGCCTGCAAAAACTTCGCGCCGTGAATCGGATCGACGAAAAATTTACGCAACTGCGCAGCCGCGGCGAGAAAGCGTTCATCGCTTACATCAGCGCGGGCGATCCGACGCTTGCCGCGACTTGCGCGCTGACTTTTGCGCTCGAAAAAGCGGGCGTCGATATTCTCGAGCTCGGCGTTCCATTTTCAGATCCGCTCGCCGATGGCATCGTAAACCAGCTCGCGGCGCAGCGCGCGCTCGAAGCGGGCGCGACGCCGCGCGGCGTGCTCGATTGCGTGCGCGAAATCCGACGCGATTCCCAGATCCCGATCGTGCTCTACACTTACATGAATCCACTTTACGCATTTGGTTTCGCGGCTTTTCATCGCGAGGCTGAAAGAGCGGGCGTCGATGGTTTGCTCATTCTCGATTTGCCGCCGGACGAAGATCGGGGCGAGTTGTCGGCCACGGAAAATTTGAAACGGATTCGACTCATCGCACCGACCACGCCGCTCGCACGCATTGCGGAAATCACGGCGCGCGCGGACGGCTTTATATATTACGTCTCACGCGAAGGAGTAACGGGCGAGCAAAGCGCCGTGGCTGATTCGCTTGGCGAACGCGTTGCGGCGATTCGGGAGACAACGACGCTGCCAATCGCGGTTGGATTCGGCGTTTCAAATCCGAGCCAGGCGCGCGAGATCGCACGAATCGCGGACGGCGTCGTCGTCGGAAGCGCGATCGTAAAGCGCGTGGCTGAGCATGGACACGCTGCAGATCTCGCGGAGCGCGTCGCGGAGTTCGTCCGGCCGCTTGCACAGGCTGTTAAACAGCTGTGAATGGTGTCAAAGTCCGCACTTTGCCCTCGCTTCGGCGAAGCTCGATGCGCGCCAAGTCAGGCTCCCGAGATACGCGTCAACGTCCGGCGCGGCCTTGATCCGGGCGAGGTTCACCGGATTTTTCAACCGCGAAAAAATCGCCTGCGCAATCTTTTTACGAGCCACTGATTTCTCGCCGTAGCCGGCGGGAACGTTGCTCGACCAAAACCGGACGTATTCGCCATCTGCGCGTTGCTCTCGTCCCAGATAGATTACCGAATGCCCGTGCTCCGATTTCCCGACTTCCGATGTCCAAAAAATTTTCATGAAATCGCCCGGTTGCGCGTGCGCGAAGTCGGCAAAATTCGGCCCGAGATCGAGCTCAAAAAAAAGCCGCGCCGTTCCCGGCCCGTTCGCATTCCAGCGGCCCCAAATTCCCTGGCCGTCCCGCTGCCCGTGGATCATCAGCGCGTTCAGCGTCTCCGGATCGAGCGCCAGCGAGCCGTCGCGCCGCAGAGATTCGATCGTTTTCAGAAAAACGAGATACGTCGCGCCGGAGCAATAGCTCGGCGACGCGGCATTCGGCAGCACGAAAAACTTTCCCTGCTCGAAATGCGCCGCCTGTTGCAGCGCGACAGTCGCCACGTGCGTCGCCGCATAATTTCCGCCCGTCGGCATCTGCCGGATTTGCTCGAGCACCAATGCGTTGTAATCGCGCGGAGACTGCGCGCGCAGCGGCCCCGCAGCCAGCGCCAGCGCGGCCGCCGCGGCGATGGACTTTAAAAACAAACGCACGCGGACAGCTTCCGCATCCGGCACAGACGCGCAAACAATTTCCGCCGCGCGGCTGGCGCGGGTGACACGGGCGCCGCCGTGTGGTAGGGAAAGCTAATGTTAAAATTCACCAAGATGAACGGCGCGGGCAATGACTTCGTGCTGCTCGATAATCGCGACGGCGCGTTGCGGCTCGATGCGCAAAAAATCGCGCGTCTTTGCGACCGGCATCGTGGCATTGGCGCCGACGGCTTGCTGATGGTGGAAAGATCGGACGACGGCGTGGATTTTCGCATGCGTTATTATAATGCGGACGGTGGCGAGGCCGAGATGTGCGGCAACGGCGCGCGATGCTTCGCCCGTTTCGTCAACCGGATTGCAGGCCCGCGGGATGCGATCAATTTTGCAACGCAAGCGGGCGAGATTCGCGCCAGTTTCGTCGGCGGTTCCGTGCGGCTCGCGATGAGCGATCCGAAAGAATTGCGCTTGAATGAACGCCTGAACTTAAAGCAGCAAACCCTGACTGTGGACTCGATCAATACGGGCGTTCCTCACGCGGTGATTTTCGTCGAGAACCTCGAGAACGCTTCGGTGCAGCGGCTTGGCGCCGAGATCCGCCATCACGCGCACTTTGCGCCGAAGGGGACCAACGTTAATTTTGCGATGCAGCTCGACCGTCGAAACATCGCGATCCGCACGTATGAGCGCGGGGTCGAGGCCGAGACGCTCGCGTGCGGCACGGGCGTGGTCGCGAGCGCATTGATTTTTCACGAGATGACCGCGGCGAAATCGCCGGTGTGCGTGCACGTGAATGGCGGAGAAACGCTGGAGGTCTCCTTTGAAAAAGGTGCCGACGGCTATCACGACGTCACGTTGACCGGCCCGGCAGACTTTGTCTTCGACGGCGAGATCGCGCTTTAAAAAGCCCTCGACACCCGGCACACGTCTCCAGACACTTTGCGCCCCATGTTTCGCGGCACTTTCACAGCTTTGGTCACGCCATTTCGCGACGGCAGAGTGGATGAGGACGCGTTTGAAAAACTCATTGCCTGGCAGATCGAAAGCGGCATTTCCGGCGTCGTCCCCGTCGGCACCACCGGCGAATCGCCCACGCTGGATCACGCCGAGCACACGCGCGTCATCGAGCTGGCAGTCCGCGCCGCGAAAGGCCGCTGCACCGTGATCGGCGGGACCGGTTCCAACTCCACCGCCGAAGCAATCGCACTGACGCAGGAGGCGGAAAATGTCGGCGCCGACGCCGCGCTGCTCGTCGCGCCATACTACAACAAGCCGTCGCAGGAAGGTTTGTTCCGCCATTTCAAAGCGATCGCGGATGCGACGAAATTGCCGCTCGTTCTTTACAGCATCCCCGGCCGATGCGGCATCGAAATCGGTGTCGAAACCGTGCGACGTCTCGCCGAGGCATGTCCAAATGTCGCGGCGATCAAAGAGTCCGGCGGGAGCGTCGAGCGCGTGAATGCGCTGCGTGCCGCCCTGCCCGAGACTTTTGATATTTTGTCCGGCGACGATTTCATCACGCTCGCATTCATGGCAGCCGGCGCGCGCGGTGTCGTCAGCGTCGCGTCAAACATTGTCCCGCGGGAAATGGTGGAAATGGTTCGCGCATTCGCCGACGGCCGGGTCGCGGAGGCGCAGAAAATTCAGGCTAAACTTTACCCGCTTTTCCGCGATTTATTCATCGAGCCAAATCCTGTCCCGATCAAAACTGCTCTCGGCTGGGCTGGCAGAATGGAGCCGGGCGTGCGGCTGCCGCTTTGCGAGATGACCGTGGCGAATGCAGAAAAACTGCACGAGACGTTACAGCGTTTGGACCTCGTAAAATGACTCCGCTGCGGATTTTAATGAATGGCGCGCGTGGCCGCATGGGGCGCACAATCATCGCGTGCGCGAAGGCCGACCCCGAAGTTTCCATCGCGGCTGAAGTCGATGAAGGAGACGATTTTCTCGCCGCGATCGAAGGTTGCGATTGTGTCGTCGATTTCACGCATCACAGCGCCATCGGCTCCATCGCTGACGCGTGCGTTGCGGGGAAAAAGTTTCTGGTGATCGGCACTACCGGCCACACCGACGCCGAAGTTGATGTCATCAAACGCGCCGCGGCATCGATTCCCATTGTATTCGCGCCAAATTTTTCGGTTGGCGTGAACACATTGTTTTGGCTGACGCAGAAAGCTGCAGAAATTCTCGGGCCTAACTTTGATCTCGAGGTCGTGGAGATGCATCACCGTTTGAAAAAAGACGCACCAAGTGGCACTGCGAAACGGCTTGCGGAAATTTTAGCCGAGGTGCGCGGATTGCAATATCAGAACGATGTGCGGCACGGGCGGGATGGGATTGTGGGTGAACGGCCGCTCGCCGAGATCGGGATGCACGCGCTGCGCGGAGGCGATGTCGTGGGAGATCACACGGTGATTTTCGCGGGAAATGGAGAACGACTCGAGCTCACGCACAAAGCTGCCAGTCGTGACACATTCGCAAACGGAGCGTTGCGTGCTGCAAAATGGGTTCGCTCTCAAAACGCCGGCCTTTACGACATGCAGGATGTGCTCGCGCTGAAATGACGGGACGTGCATGAGGGCCGGCATCGCCCTCGGTTCCAATGTCGGCGACCGCTGGCAAAACCTTCGCGACGCGCACGCGCGTCTGCTCGCGCTGCCGATTTGCCGCGAGCCGGTAAACAGCTCGCGCATCTATGAAACTGAACCGGTCGACGGCGCACCCGGCACGCTTTGCTATTTAAATGCAGTGATCGAAATGGAATACGACGGCTCGCCTGTCACGTTGCTCGATGCGTTGCAGAAAATCGAAATCGGGCTTGGTCGGCCCTCCAAACGCCCGCGCAACGCGCCGCGCATCATCGACCTCGATCTTTTGTATGTCGGCAACCTCGCGCTCGCGAATGACGAAATGGTGATCCCTCATCCGCGTATGCACCTGCGCCGGTTCGTGCTCGCACCGCTTGCTGAGATTTGCCCCGAACTCGTTTTGCCTGGCCAACACGGGACGGTCGCAGAGCTGCTTGCGGGATTGCCCGCGCATCCCGCGGCTGCAATTTTCGCGGAGCCGATTTAACTTTCACCCGCATGGACGACCGCATTCAAAAGCTGCTCGCGATGAAAAGGGATGGTGAAAAAGTTGCGATGCTCACGGCGTATGATTATCCGGTTGCGCGGCTGCTTGATGAAAGCGGTGTCGACGTCATCCTCGTCGGAGATTCCGTTGGCATGGTCGTGCTTGGATTTCCAGACACAACTTTTGTGACGATGGAGCAGATGATTCATCACACATCAGCTGTGTCGCGTGGAGTTAAACGGGCGTTGATTGTCGCGGACCTGCCGTTCGCGAGTTATGAAACTCCTTCACTGGCTGTGGAAAACGCGCGAAGGCTGATTGCAGCAGGCGCAAACGCGGTCAAGCTCGAGGGCGGATGCGCGCGTGCCGAGCAAATCGCCGCGATCACAGAAAGCGCAATTCCTGTGATGGCGCACCTCGGGATGCTACCGCAAAATGTGCGTATCGAAGGGGGCTACAAAACCAAGGGTAAAACTCCGGAGGAAGCGGAGGCGTTACTGGCCGATGCCCGTTCGGTTGAGGCCGCGGGAGCTTTTGCGATCGTGCTGGAACTCGTGCAGCCGGAAGTCGCCGAAAAAATCACAAGCTTGGTTGCGATTCCAACGATCGGCATTGGCGCTGGCCCGCAATGCGATGGGCAGGTGCTTGTGACGCATGATTTGATTGGGCTCTTTCCCTGGTTCAAGCCGAGGTTTGTGACGCGCGAGGCGGAAGTGGCGAGCGAGATCAGCCGTGCGGTTTCCGCGTTTGTGAGGCAGACGAAAAGAGGCAGCGCGTTGAGCGATTGACGAAAAGTCCGGGTAGAAAAGCCGCGTCTGCTACGTTCCGTTGCTGCCGATATCGTCGGCGAATTCGCCGATCTGGCGGAACTTCGCGTAGCGCTGAGGCAGCAATTTTTCCAGCGGCATTTTCGTCAGCGCCTGTAGATGCTTGAGGAGAGATTTTTTCAAAGCCGTCGCCGTCTGCGAGGAATTTTGATGCGCGCCGCCCATCGGTTCGGGAATCACTTCGTCGATCAATTTTAATTCTTCGAGATCGTTCGCGGTGAGTTTCAACGCCTCCGCAGCCTCGGGTGCGTGGCTTCGATGTTTCCATAAAATCGCAGCGCAGCCTTCCGGAGAAATGACGGAGTAGTAGGCATTTTCGAGCATGAGCACGCGATCGGCGACGCCAATGCCGAGCGCGCCGCCCGATCCGCCTTCGCCGATGACCACGGAGATGATCGGAGTTTTTAAAATCATCATCTCGCGCAGGTTCACGGCGATCGCTTCACTGATGTGGCGCTCCTCCGCGCCGATGCCGGGATAGGCGCCGGGCGTGTCGATAAGCGCAACGACGGGCAGGCCGAATTTTTCGCCGAGTCGCATGAGACGAAGCGCTTTGCGGTAACCTTCGGGATGCGCGCTGCCGAAATTGCGCTTGAGATTTTCCTTCGTGTCGCGCCCTTTTTGATGGCCGATGACGACGCAGCGGAAGTCACCGATGGTCGCAAGCCCGCCGGGCATCGATCGATCTTCTCCGAAAAGTCGGTCGCCGTGCAGCTCGATGAAATCGGTAAAAACCGTGGTCAGATAATCGAGGGTGTAAGGGCGCTGTGGATGCCGTGCGATTTGCACACGCTGCCACGCGGTGAGCCGCTCGTAAGTATTTCTTTTCAGCTCCTCGATTTTCACCTGCATGCGCTTGACCTCGGGGTCGAGGTTGATGTCCTGCGCGCGCGAATGGCGCTTGAGATCATCGAGTTTGCGCTCGAGCTCGAGGATCGGTTTTTCAAATTCGAGCGGCTGCGTCTTCATAAGCTCGTCAGCGAATCGTGACGGGAACGCCTTTGGTAAGCAACGCGGAAAGTTCCTGCATGTCCGTTGCACTCAGCGCGATGCCTGCGGCCGTTTTCTCGCCGCCCTCGGCGGGATCGGTGAAAAGCGTGTAATTTGCCGCGCTCAGCTGCACCCAGAATGACGCGCCAGCGTATTCCTTGGTCCCGAACGCGACGCGCGAGCCATGGTTCCACGCCGCGACGTTGGCGACTTTCGCTGTGATCGGCGCGTTGTTTTTCGGCGGCGGCACGGCCCATGTTTTCGCATGATATTGCTTAAAAAATTTGCCGTGATTGTAGAGCGTGATCATTTTTTCCTTGCGGTTGATCACAACGACGAATTCCGGATGCGAGACGTAGAGCACCTGTCCGATGCTGAGCCGGCGCGGATCTTCGAGGTTGTTCGAGCGCATGATCAGCTCGCCCGAAACTTTTAATTTCTTCTCGATCTTGATCAACGCATCGCCGCGCTGGATCGTGTATTGCTCCTTTTCCGGCGAAGGCGTGGCCGAGAAAAAAATATCGACGTTGATTTCGCCGATCGCGTCTTTCGCCGCCTCGAGCTTCGTCGAACCGGGAGAATTTTCGATGAAGTTTTCAAACGCCGCCCGCGCCTCCACGAGCTTGTGCTGATTTTTCAAAGCCATGCATTTTTCAAATGCCGGGATGGTCGGATCCGGTGGGGGAGTCGGCGTGCCGAACGCCGCTTCCTCTTTCAATTCCTGCTGCGGCTTGATGAAAAGATCGTAGCCGAAATACGCTGCGCCTCCGAAAATGGCCGCGGCCAAAATGAGGATGAAGAGCGCCTTTAACATGAGCTGCGGCGCAATTTACACGCGCGTGTCATCGCGTCTAAATCAAACCGCGCCGATGCAAATCGCCGAGATTTCCGCGGGACGACCGCTGAATGAGATCGACGCTGAACTTCAGCAGACACACTTCCCACGCATCGTCCACGCCTTGGATGATCGTCCGCAGCGGCTCATCTTCGGCAGCCGCTTGCTCGCGAACGCGCTCGATCACATCCGTCAGCGGGCTCTGCACGATTTTTTCCACGACATCGGTTTTGCGAAACTGGAAACCGTATTTCAAAATCGCAAACTGCTCGGTGTGCGTCTCGATCCAATCGGCAAACTCGCGCGCTTTTTCGCCGAAGCCTTCCAGCAGCAGCCGCGAATAATGGCCCGGCGTCAGGAGTTGCGGCCGCTCCGCGTGGATGCGGCCATCGCGCACGCGCACTTCATCAACGCGGTCCATCAGCTCGGAGATGAGGTAAAAGCGGAAGCTCGTCTGGCCGAAAGTCTCGATGCTTTGCTGCGGCGCGAGGAGAATATGCGTGTTTTCGACAGCGTAATTAAAATCGTCCCGACTGAACATTGGCCGCGGAACATAAGGGCGCCCCGCGCACCGCGCGAGTTATTTTCCGCGCCCGCTCAATCGACGAAACGCTGCGCGATCGGCATGCGACGGCCGACGCCGAACGCGCGGCTCGTCACCTTCAAGCCGGGCGCAGCCTGCGCGCGCTTCCATTCATTTAAATCAACGCGGCGCGTGATCCAGCGCACGATTTTTTCTTCAAAGCCGCGCGCGATGATGTCTCGCGCCGCCATATTTTCCTCGACGTAAAGCTGCAAAATTTCGTCGAGCAAATCATACGGCGGCAAAGTATCCAGATCGCGCTGATCGGGTTTCAATTCAGCGCTCGGCGGTTTTTCAATCGTGTTCGCCGGAATGATTTCGCGCTCGCGATTGATCCAGCGCGCGAGTTCGTAAATTTTCGTCTTCGGCACGTCGCTGATGACTGCGAGGCCGCCGGCCATGTCGCCATAAATCGTGCAATAGCCGACCGCCAGTTCGCTTTTGTTCCCCGTCGTCAAAAGCAGATGTCCGAACTTGTTTGAGAGCGCCATCAGCGTCATCGCGCGCAATCGCGGCTGCATATTTTCCTCAGTCGTATCCTCCGGCAAACCGGCAAAAATGTTCGTGAACTGTTGTTTAAAAGATTCAAAGGCGCGTTGGATCGAAATTTCATGGCATTTGATGCCGATCTTTTTCGCGAGCGCGAGCGAATCTTCGATGCTGCCGCGCGAGGAAAACTGCGTCGGCATCGTCACGCCGAGCACATTTTCAGCGCCGAGCGCCGCGGCCGCGATGACTGCGGTCACGGCGGAATCGATGCCGCCGCTCAATCCAAGCACGACGGATTTGAAGCCGCATTTTTGAATGTAATCGCGCAGCCCAAGCACGAGTGCGTGAAACAATTCCTCCGGCTCATTTTGAAAGTTTGATTCCATCGCAGCGCTCTCAGAATCAACGATTGCGACCATTTCTTGAAATGCCGGGAGCTGCGCGATGAGCTCGCCGCGCGCGTTGAATGCGACGGAATTTCCATCGAAAATCAGCTGGTCGTTTCCGCCCACCGCGTTGCAATAAAAGATCGGGCAGCCGTGCTCCCGCGCGAGTCCGGAAAGCATGTCGTGACGCCGGCGCGGCTTGCCGAGATTGAACGGCGACGCGCTGATATTTAGAATCATCTCCGCACTTTTTTCCACGAGACAGCCGACCGGATCGCCCGCGTAAAGCCGTCGCGGCAGATATTTGTGCGTCCAGATGTCCTCGCAAATCGTCAGCCCAAAACTGGTGCCGAGAAACGCCAGCGGTCGCACGCCATCAGCTGGCTCGAAGTAGCGGTCTTCGTCAAAAACGTCGTAGGTCGGCAGCAGCGACTTGAAGATTTTCTCAGCAGCGCGCCCTCGCTGCAAGATCGCGGCGGCGTTGCGAAAAGGTCGGCCCGGGCCTTCGTTACAATCGATGTAGCCGGTCACGAGAGGAACGTCGCCGATCTCGCGGTGCAGCTGGTCGAGAATCTCGAGGTTGAGCGGGACGAAGCGCGATTTGAAAACCAAGTCCTGCGGCGGATAGCCGGTGATCGCTAGCTCAGGCGTGAGCACGATTTGCGCACCGCGGGCCGCCGCGTCGCGATAGGCGTTTAGGATTTTTTGATGATTCCCAGGCAGGTCGCCGACGACGGGATTGATCTGCGCGAACCCAACTTTCACGCCCCGATCATTGCCTTGCTATCGTGCGCGCGTCGAGGGCGTCGTTTGATAAAGGCTGGTTTTCCAACCGTCATTCGACTCGTAAAACGCCTCCTGCACGATGTGCACATAAACGTAAAAAAGGCACGCGGCGAAGAACGAGCAAATCATCGTCAGTAAAACTTTTTGAAAAAACGTGGCCTGCATTTGATGGAGTGGTTTGTTTAAAGCTTGTCACCAAAATCCCCACTGGCGGGTTTGCATGACGTAGATACCCAAAAGCAGGTTTGTGGCCGCGTGCGCGAAAAAACACGAGGCAAGGCTACGAGTCCGGTAGGCGACAAAGTTAAATGCCGCGCCGGTGACCAGTGCCGACACGAACTCCGGCCCGGAATGCGCGAGAGCGAAAAGGACGCTCACGGCCGTGAAAGAAAAAAGTGAAAAAGTGCCAAAAGGAACTTGTTCAAAATCGCGATCGACAAGCTCGCGCAACAAAAAACCGCGCCAAAAAATTTCCTCGAGCAAAGGCACGACGATCACAAGCCGCACGAAGCGCAGACTCAGCACCGTGACGAAAAGTGGATGATTGTTTTGAAAAAGTGTCGGATCAAATCCATCGCGGCGCGCAGCGATGTGGAAGAGCGCCTGTGGCGAAATCCAGATTACGAAGACGAGAATCGCGATGGCTGTCGCGAAGCAGATTTTCTTCACATCGCCGAAGTCGTAGCGCCTCCAAAAAAATAGCAGCAGCGCTCCGCAGACGAGCGTTTGAATCGGAAAAATAATCTGCTGCGGAGCGTTGGCGTAAGGCGAGTGTGGAGCAATGCTGCTGACGAGCGGCGTTACGGCCAGCAGCAACATGAAGACGGCAAATGGCGCGATGTAAGCTGTGTAGTGTCTCGTCATGCGCGACCTTCACGCTACCGAGCCGGCCTTTGGAAAACCAGAAATCGATCCCGAGCAATTGCTGAAACTGCTCGACCTGCAACTCGTGGCGCAGCGCGGCAAGCGGCATGAACACAGCAATCGCACGGCATTCCGCGTCGGCGCGCTGGTTCTGATCGTGGTGATGACTGTGGTCGCTTTGCTGATGCTACAATGGATGATGCCGCCCGCGCCGCCACGATCCGCGCCATCAGCAAAAGTGTCTGAAGCCGCGCGGTAATCTCATTTCGTAGAAACACAGCGGCACGGCATTCAATCTGCTTTTTAAAGATCGATGGCTAAAATTCCCAGTTCGGTAATCGGCGTAGACCTCGGCCGCTTTTCGCTGAAGTCCGTTTCCTTGCAGCGTAAAGGCGCGAACCGTTTCGTGCTCAACAATTACGCGTTGCGCATTATGCAAAAGACGCCGGAGACGGCTGACGATCTCGCGGCGGAGCTGAAGCTGCTTTTTAAGGACATGGGCGGCGCGGCGAAAAATTGCGTCGTCGCAGTATCAAGTGCGGAATCGCTCATTCGCATCATCGAGCAACCGGAAACGCCGACGGAAATTTTGCGCGATGCGCTGCGTCTCAACGGCATGACTTTGCTCAACCAGGACGTGAAGGAATTCGTGCTGGACTGCGATCCGGTCACGCCGATCACGCCTGCTGCGGAAGGCATGCCGGCGGTCGGCCGCTATCTCGTCTGCGGAATTCCGCGGGCGCATCTCGCGCAGGTCGACGAGGCATTTCAAAAGCACAGGAAAAACTCCGTGCACAACGTGCAGCTCGCGCCGGTCTGCATTTTCAACGCTTTCGAATTTGCCAATCCCGAGACTTTCAACAACGAAGCGTTCGTGCTGGTCGACATCGGGCATCGGGCGGCGACCGTGACGGTCGGCGTCAAAAAAGAATTGATGCTCGTGCGCGCCATCGAATTCGGCGGTCAGACTTTGATCGATTCACTCATCAGCAATGGCGCGCCGGACAGCGAGGCAGCGCTTTTGCATCTCGAGGAAAATGATGAGCTGACCGTGGACGCCGCGCGTCTGGCGCTGACGATCCTCACGCGGGAGATCAGCAGTTCGATTGGATTTTTCGAAGGCCGACGCGAGGAGACGATTCCGAAGATTTTTGTTTCCGGCGGCATCGCGCGCTCGAAGGCGCTGCTGCGGATTTTGTCGGAGGAATTGGAAATGCCGTGCGAGGCATGGGACCCGTTCAAGTCGTGCGAGCTTTCGCTGCCGGCGAATCGGAAAAAGTTGCTCGCGGAAGATTTGGTCAGCCTGAACGTCGCGTGCGGCGCGGCGGCGGAGGCTTTGAAAGGAATCTAAAATGGCACTGCGCATCAATCTTTACCACGAGGCGCTCAAGCAGCAGCAGGCGCGCCGGCGCGACCCGCTGAAGCTCGGGATGTTTGGCCTGGCTTTCATCGGCGTCTGCTTTGTCCTCTATTATATTTGCCGCTTGAGCACGGTGCATGATTTGAACAATCGCGTGGCCGTGCTGCAGCAGGAGTGGGCGAAATGTGAGCCGCGCGAAAAAGCCGCGAAGGCTCGCGAGGACGAATTGGAGACGAAGAAGAAACTGACCGACGCGCTGGTCGCGCGGATTGAAACGCGGTTTTATTGGGCGCCCGTTCTCGATGAAATTCTCGAAAGTGTGCCGCGCGAAATTCAGCTCACGCGTCTCGATGGTGGGCTGGTAAAAGATCACGAAGGCGAGGTGACGCTGATGGTGAATGGGATTTCCGGAAGCGCTGCGCCGCGTCAGGCGGCGGAGGAATTGCGCACGACGATCGATGAAAAATTCGGCACGAAGTTCAAGAAAGTCGCATCGCATTTCAACCTGCTCGATGACTCGGATGTCAGCGTCACGCTCGACGGCCAAACGCGAGCGACGGCGAATTTCGCGATAGAATTTCAACTGCACACACAACCGGAAACCGTTCCCGCCGCAACGCAGGTTCGTCACAAAATCGCCGCCCAATGAAACTCGGAAAAGAAGAAATCCAGAAAATCGTCCTCAGCGTCATGCTCTTCGCCGGCGTGATTTACGGCTACTTTTCATTCTTGCTCGGCCCGCTGGATAAGTCGGAGGCGAACGCGAAAGCAACGATCGCGACTCTCGAGCCGCAAATCGCGGAGGCAAAAAAGCAATCGATCAAAACGTCGGCGATGGAACACGACGCGTCGGCGACCGATCAAATGCTCAACCGAATCAACGCGCTGATTCCCGAGGGCGCGCCGGTGGCGTGGTTTCCTCCGCGCATGGCGGAATTTTTCAAGCAGCACGGTATCGATAAAGCGGTGACGCATCTCACGACCGAGGCGCCGGAAAAAGATCTGACCGGTTTCCGCAAGCTCGGCTGGACGATCGATTTGCCGAGGGCTGAGTTTGCCACGCTTGGCGCGGCGCTCGCGGCGCTGGAAAACGATGAGCCGCTGCTCGAGATCAACAATGTCAGCGTGGATGCCGGCAAGGAAGAACCGCAGTTCCAGCATGCAACGCTGATCGTTTCAACTCTCGTCAAACAATGAACCGCACACTGTCTACCTTTGTTATCTTAGCAGCATCGATCGCGCTCCACGCGAACGCCGGAGATTTTCCGCTGAAAAATCAGTCAACTTTTGCGCGGGACAACGGGAAGCACAATCCGTTTTGGCCGATCGGCTGGTCGAAAACTGCCGTCGCGACTTCGACGTCGACTGCGCCTGCGCCGTTGGTCAAACCCGGCGACTTTGTTGTCACCAGCATTTTACTCAATCAGCCGCCGATCGCGGTGATCAATGGCAAAGAAATGGTCGAGGGCGAAGTTGTTGCGATGAATTTTGGCGGACAAAAAGTGAACGTGCAGCTCACCGCTGTGCAGGATGGCCAGGTGATCCTGCGCTACCAGGATCAAAATCTCGTCGTGCCACTGCGCCGGCGTGAAATCAAGCCCTTCGGCGGCCCGACTGCGACGCGCTGATCACGCGGCTTTGCTCGCGGTGCGGCATTCGCCGACGAATTCGCCAATGCGCTTCAACGCGATTTTGATCTGCTCCAGACTGGTCGCGTAGCACGCGCGCACATGGCCTTCACCGCTCGGGCCAAACGCCGGGCCGGGCACAACGGCCACCTGTTTTTCACGCAAAAGCCGCAACGAAAATTCACGGCTGCTCAAACCGGTGCTCGTGATCTTTGGAAAGACGTAAAACGAGCCGTGCGGCTGGAAGCATTCGAGCCCGAGGTCATTCAAGCCGCGGACGATGAAATTGCGCCGATGCTCATATTCGCGGCGCATCGCTTCGACATCCGCAGCGCCATTTTCGAGCGCCTCGAGCGCACCATCCTGCGCGGTGATTGACGCGCACAAAATTCCGTATTGATGAATTTTCATCATCGCCTCGATGAGCGGGGCAGGGGCGCACGCGTAGCCGATCCGCCAGCCGGTCATCGCGAAGGCCTTCGAAAATCCGTGCAGAAAAATCGTCTGCTCGCGCATGCCCGGTAGCGACGCGATGCTCACGTGCTCCGCGCCGTCGTAAGTCAGCTCACTGTAGATCTCATCGGTGAGGACGATGAGGTCGTGCTTGATCGCGAGCGCGGCAATTTTTTCGAGCTCCTCGCGGCTCTGCGTCGCGCCGGTTGGGTTGCACGGAAAATTCAGCATAAGCACCTTAGACGCGGGTGTGATTTTCTTTTCCAATTCACGCGCTGTTAAACGAAAGTTATCGGCAGCGAATGTCGACACCGCGACGGGAACGCCGTGCGAAAGCGTGATGCTCGGCGCGTAGCTGACGTAGCACGGCTCATGGTAAAGCACCTCGTCGCCAGGATTCAGCAGCGCGCGCAACGCGAGATCGAGCGCCTCGGAAACGCCGACGGTCACGAGCACTTCGGTCGACGCGTGATATTCGACGGCAAACTTTTTCGCAACGTATGCGGCGATCGCGTCGCGCAATTGCGGGAGCCCGAGATTCGATGTGTAACCGGTGCGTCCTTTTTCCAGCGAGTAAATCGCAGCTTCGCGGATGTGCCACGGCGTGTCGAAATCCGGCTCGCCGATGCCGAGCGAGATCACATTTTTCATCGACTGCACGATCTCGAAAAAGTCGCGAATGCCCGAGCGCGGGATGTCGCGCACGTGGTCGGCGATGCGTTTCTGCACGTCCATTTTTACGGGGCGACTGCGAGACGGACCTCGCGCTTCTCACGATGCAATAGCGCGCCGTTTTCCTTGTAAGCTTTCAGACGAAAGTGCGACGCGGTGGAAATGACGCCTTTGATCGTGCTCAATTTTTCCGCGATGAATGTGGCCACGGACTGCAACGTCGCGCCCTCGGCGATGACCAGAAGGTCGTAGCCGCCGCTCATGAGATAGCAGCTTTGCACTTCGCTAAATTTCGCGATGCGCGCGGCGAGCCGATCAAAACCGCCGCCGCGCTCCGGTGTGATTTTGACCTCAATGACTGCGGTGACGGCGCCGTTGCCAAGCTTCGCGGGATCGACGATCGCCTGGTAGCCGAGGATCACGCCGTCGCTCTCGAGCTTCGCGATGCGCGCGGTCACATCGGCTTCGCTGAGGTTGAGTTCGCGCGCGAGATCGCCCACGGGAGCGTGCGCGTCCGATTTTAAAAGCTTGAGCAATTCGTCCATGAAGGACGGAAAATGTCGGACGGCGCGTTGAGAATGTCGAATATTTTTCCGCCGGGGGCACGTGAAATTCCGACGAGATGTTAAACGAACAGGTTCGTTTTGTTTTTAGTCGCCGAAGGAAATTTCGACGGCGCGCGCGGTCTGGACCATCTGGCTGTTCGGCTGCACGAGGCGCAGGCGGCTTACCGCTTCGGAAATCGGGACATCGGTCACGAGATAGTTTTGATACGAAACCATGTGGCCGAATTTGCCCTGGTTGATCATTTCCACGGCATGCACGCCGAAACGCGTGCCGAGGATACGGTCGAGCGTGGTCGGTGCGCCGCCGCGCTGCAAGTGGCCGAGCACGCAGGTGCGCGTTTCCTTGCCAGTGCGCGCGGCGACTTCGCGCGCGACGACTTCCGCGATGCCGCCAAGCCGGTATTCGCCGCTTTCGGTTTTGTGCATCAGCTCGGAGCCATCTTTTGGCCGAGCTCCTTCTGCGACGACGATCAATGTGCTCAGGCATCCATCGGCGTCGCGCTGCCGCACGGCTGCGGCAACTTTTTCGTAATCGAACGGAATTTCCGGCAGCAAAATAATGTCGGCGCCGCCGGCGAGACCGCCGTAAAGTGCGATCCATCCGGCGTGGCGTCCCATCACTTCGATGACCATCGCGCGCCGATGGCTGCTGGCCGTGGTGTGCAACCGATCGAGCGCGTCCGCGACACATGCGACCGCGGAATCGAACCCGAACGTCATCGCTGTTGCTTCCAGGTCGTTATCGATTGTTTTCGGCACGCCTACCGTCGGAATGCCGGCCTCCGTGAGCTGAAGCGCAGTCGTCAGCGACCCATCACCACCGACGACGATGAGGCCCTCGACGCGCAAGCCGTTCAAAACTTTTCGCGCGTCCTCGATGATCTCGCTGGCAATGACGGCTTTCTCGCCCGCGCCAACTTTCGCGACAAAGTGCCCTTTGTTCGTCGTGCCGATAATGGTCCCGCCGAGCGGCATGATGCCGGCGGTTTTGTGCCGGTCGAGCATGATGAAATGACCGGGCGGTAGCAACCCCTCAAAGCCTTCCTTGAAGCCGACGACCTCCCAGCCGAGCGCCTGCGCGGCGCGGACGACGCCGCGAAGGACTGCGTTGAGCCCGGGGCAGTCTCCGCCACTTGTTAAAACTCCGATGCGTCTGCGTTGCATATTGTTAGATTATTGTTCGCCGCGTGCGAGCGGGCGGCCGGCGGCGCTCCAGTTGTCGTATGCCTGCCAGCCGCTGTGCAGGAGCGACAACGCCAGTCCGAACCGATCGCTGGCGCCGAGCACCACCACGATCAATCGCCGTGGCGTGATCTCGACTTTATTTTCGCCGATTGGTTTCGACTCCGGCGCGCGGGCAGCGGAGATGATTGCGCACTCGCCGGCGCGCGCGGTTGTGCCAGTCTTGACGCCATCGATTGCTTCCGTTCCGAGCAGCTGATTCGTGTTGTGCAATTGCCAGCCGCTCTGCGTGCCGTCCGCGTGCAGCACGATAATGTCGCGATCTTTTTGCGAAACGAAAAACCGGAACTGCGATTTCGCCATTGCGTAAGCCGTCAGATGGGCGAGGTCGGCGGCCGTGGAGTAGGGGAGCTTGCGCTCATTTGCATCGAGGCCGTGCGGATTGACGAAAAGCGTCCGCGTCATGCGCAGATGCCGCGCGAGAGCATTCATCTGCGCGACGAAGCGGATGAGCGGCGTGCCGCCGTCCGCCGCGCGAAGCGTCTCGCCGACATGCTCGGCGAGTGTGGCGGCCGCGATGTTGTCGCTTTGCAGCAATGCCGCGTAAAGCAAATCGCGCATCGAAAGGCGATCGCCAGGCTGCAGTCCGAGCGGGTTCGGCCCTTGCGGAAAATTTTGCGCGGGCACTGTCACAATCTGACCGATGTCGCCGTGCCGAACGTCGAGCCAATCAAAGACAACAGCAGCGGTCGCGATTTTTGTGAGACTGCCGACCTGCAACTTTTTCTCGACATTTGACGAGAGTAAAACGTGGCCGGTGTTGCTATCGGTGACTGCGTAGGCGGCTGCGGATTGCGCGGGCGATTTCGCGGCAAGGCCGATGAACAGAGCTCCGGCGACAAATACGAGACGGAAAAATTTCATTTGCGAAGCCGCAGAGCGTATCGCGCGCTCGCGAATTGGCAATAGGCAAACCGGGCCGCTTACCCGCCGCTAAACTGGCTCAATCCGCACGGTGGCGGAGAGCCGAATTAGTGACCAGCGGCCGTGCGCGGATTCAAGACGGCTTTCATCCCGTCGGGCGAATACGCTTCGCCGATCAACTTGTCGCCTTCGTAAACCTGTGCGGCGACGCCAATTAACTTTGTTCCCGTGGCGCGAATGTGCTTTCCCTTGTCGTTGTAGGCGCCGGTCGAACTCGCGGAAACTTCCTTTGTCGTCAACGTCGTCTTCGCGTTCGGCCCGACGTCAGCGGGCATGTCGCCTTGCGATTCGACGCCAGCCTCGTGCGTCGCGAAATTGCGCGAGAGGAAAAAATATTTGACCTTCAATCCCTTCAAATCCCTCGTCGTTTGGTTTTGGATTACGATCTCAATCTTTGCGCGCTCGGTTTCGGCAGCCGGCGGCTTTTTCTTCGGGTCGGGCGTCGCGCGGTCCTTCGCGGTAGTCGTATTGATTTTATGAATTTCGACGCCGACATCACTCGCGCGCACGCTCGGTGCTGCGGCGCAGAAAATGGCTCCGGCGAAGATCGCGGCTGTGAAAAAGGAGGAACGTTTCATGGCAAAAAGAAAACACAGGAAACGTCGGCGCGTCAACAAGCGTATGCGTTTGTTCACAACCCTCGATGTTCCGTCACCAAAAAAAACGGGGAGCCCAAAGCCTTGGACTCCCCGCTGACGCGGCGGTGCTGTGACGGAAATTTTCTCGCTTATCTGATGGTCGGGGACGTGCGGATGCCGTAGCCGTGCGGGTCGGGCGTGAGCGCCTCATAGATGCGCTCGGCCGCGTTGCGATAATCAAAGGGCGGCGCGTAGCCGAGGCCGGGCGCAGTGACGGAGCCGAATTTGCCGGTCTCGCGGCTGCCGCCGGCAACATCGAATTCATAAATAATCGCGCCGTGCGTGGTCTGGACGGCTTCGGAAACTGCGTTGCCATCCTTGTCTTTGCCGTCGGTGAGGACGCCGCGCGTTTCGAGATCGATGACGCGGACGTGGATGATGACTTTTGACGACCCGACGCCAAAAACATTGCCGGGAAGCGAGCGCTCAGTTGGGCTGCCGGCGTCGACGCGATCAATGTCGCCCTCGACCAGCCAGCCGGTGCGCGGCCTTTCGTCATCTTTCAAAACCATCGCCGGAGCGATTTGCTCGAGCTGTTCCTTCAAAATTTCCGCAAATTCCGCGGGCGCCAGCGAGCGGCGGATCGCGCGTTCACCGATGCTGTGATGGCTGCCGCGGAAATCGGTGTGGCTGACATCGAAGGGGCGGATGTAAATGGAGCGCGGGTTCGTTGCGCCGGTGGCAACGTCAGTGTGTGTGACTTTGACGCCGGCGCACGAGGCCAGGAGGAATGCCGAGCAGATCGCTAAAAGGTGATGTTTCATACGCAGTTCCGGCATGAGAGTGCAGGAAGCGTGCCGGGAGGTTTTGAATTTTGATTTTGAACGGAGCCTCCGCGAGTTAGTCGGAAATTTCCAGCCGCGGCGCGTGGTTAGGGTGCCAAGGATTTCGCTGAAAATCACTTGCCGCGATTTCCTCCGCATGCTGCGCGCAAAGCTCGCAAAGCGCGGCGACATCAAAGCTGAGATGGTGCGGGCGATACGCGTCAAGGTTCCGCGCAGCCAGCAAAAAAAGCCGCGCGGCGGGCCTGAGCCGGCGCCCATCTTTCGCATGCGATGGCCGCAGGAATTGCTTTTGCAAATGAACGAACGCGCCCGCAGCCTGGATGAGGCCTTTATAATAAGCGTAATTTTCGTCGCGGCCTTGAAGCCAGAGATGCTCGAGCACGTCATGCGCTTCGTAATAGCGCTGCTCGTTGAAGCATTGAAAAAAGCCGGTGTAGCACGGGTCGAGCGCAGGGTGCGCCGCGCCGAGCTGCTCCACGAATGCCGTCATGCGATCCGCTTTTTTCATCGCCGCTTGTCTCGGCCGACAAATCGCAAATTGCAAATCGCAAATCGGAAACGATAATCGGCGAGCTTCATGTCCGCAGGGGCGCTCGTTGTCATTCTCATCGTGCTCGCGGCTGTCTCGGCGCTTTTTTCGGCGATCGAAACGGCCATGTTTTCGCTGCAGGCCTATCAAATCCAGCGGCTGCACCAGCGCAACCCGCACCTCGCCCAGGCGCTCAATCGGCTCATGGAAAATCCGCGCCGGCTCCTGAGCGCGATCCTGCTCGGCGATGCGTTCGCGAATCTCCCACTGATCGCGCTCTCGATTTTTTTGATCCGCGAAAAACTTTCGCACGCCGTTCCATTCTGGCTGGCGGCGCTCGTGATCTTTGCGCTCATCGTGCTCGTGTGCGATCTCGGGCCAAAGATGCTCGCTCTCGCGCAGCCGTATCGCGTTTCAAAAATCGGCGTCCTCGTGATGCAGCTCGTGATGCCGCTTTTCGACCCGCTCGCGCGGCTGCTCCAGCGCCTGAGCGAGACGGTTGCGAATGCGCTGGCGACGCCGCGTTTGACGCCGAATCAACATTTGAGCGAGGAGGAGCTCGAAACGCTCGTGCAGCTGAGCACCGAGGACGGCGAACTCGCGGCCGAGGAAAGCGAGATGATTCAGGAAATCATCAAGCTCGGCGACAAAACCGTGAAAGACTGCATGACGCCGCGCGTTGATGCGTTCACGCTGCCGGACGATTTGACCAACGAGGAGGCGATCGCGCAGCTGAAATTGAAACGCCATCGGCGCGTGCCGGTCTACGCGGAAACGCCCGACGACATCCTCGGCATCATCGACGTGCCCGCATTCCTGCTCGATCCGCGCGAACACTACACCGCCACGATGATCGCGCCGTCCTTCGTGCCGGAGACAATGAAAGCGCTCGATTTGCTCCGCGGTTTTTTGCGGCTTCCGCAAGGCCTCGCAGTCATCGTCGATGAGTTCGGCGGCACCGAAGGAATCGTCACGCTCAGCGACATCATCGAGGAAATCATCAGCGACGCTGTGCCGGCCGCCGACCAGGCGCTCTACATCGAGGCCGCTGGCGATGGACGCGTCATCGCCAGCGGCCGCACGCGACTCGACGATCTCGAGGAGCTGGGATTCACATTTTCCGCCGACGGCGTCGATACAATCGGCGGCCTCATTTTCAACCGTCTCGGTTTTCTGCCAAAAGCCGGCGCGACTTTGCGCATCGGCGATTGCGATCTCAACGTCCGGCGCAGCTCGCGCAAAGGCGTCGAGGAAGTTTTGATTACGCGCGAAAAAGTTTCGGAGGATGCCGCATGACATGGTTCGCGATCGCAGGTTGCCTGATGATTTCGTTTATTTTTTCCGGCATCGAAGCGGGAATTTTGTCCCTCAATCGCGTCCGTCTGCGGCATCGTTTGAAAATCAAGGATCCCGCCGCGATCAAGCTGCAGCGCCTGCTCGCGCAACCGGAGCGACTGTTCGTGACGGTGTTGCTCGTCACCAATTTCATGAACATCTGCGCGCTGATTCTTGCCGCGCAAGAGTTCGTTCGGCGCTTTGGAAATATCGGCTACGTCATGGCCGCCGCGGTGGCGCTGCCGATTTATTTGCTCGGCCTCGAGCTGCTGCCGAAATCTCTTTTTCGCCGCTTCCCGTATCGCGCGCTCGCCGCGCTTTCGGAGCCGCTGCGTCTCATCGATTTGCTACTTTCACCGCTTTTCGCGGTCGTCTGGTGGCTCGTGAAACCTCTCGTTGCGCAAAAAAGCGAACAGCCGAAAAAACTTTTCGTCGCGCGCGAGGATTTCAAATATTTCACGATCGAAAGCGAACGACAGGGAACGCTGACCAAAGTTGAGCGCCAGATGATTCACAACGTCGTCGACTTCCGTAAAATTCGCGCGAAGGAAGTGATGGTGCCAATGGAAAAAGTGCGCGCCGTCAGCTCCGACGCGACGACTGCGCAGGTGCTGCAAATCTTTCGCGAAACAAAAGTGGATCGGCTTCCCGTCGTTTCCGCGTCAGGCGAAATCACAGGGCTCGTCAATGTTTTCGAGGTGCTCGTCGAGCCGTTGCAAAGCGAAAAAGTCAGCGCGTATCAACGCCGCATCGTGACCGCCGGCGAAAACGAAGAGGCATATCACGTGATCCGAAAGTTGCGTGCAGCGCGCAGCACCCTCGCGGCTGTCGTCGACGCATCTGCCAAGCCGCTCGGCATCGTGAGCTCGGAAGATTTACTCAACCGCCTGGTCAACACCGCGGTAGCGTAAACTTTATTCCCACTCAATCGTCGCCGGCGGTTTGCTTGAGATATCGTAGCAAACACGGTTCACACCTTTGACTTCATTGATGATGCGGCTGGAAATTTTGCCGAGCAATTCATACGGAAGCCGCACCCAATCCGCCGTCATCCCGTCCTGACTTTCCACGATGCGCAGCGCGATCGTATTTTCATAAGTCCGCTCGTCGCCCATCACGCCGACACTGCGCACGGGCAGCAGCACCGCAAAGCTTTGCCAGACGCGATAATACCAGTCGCTCGCCTTCATCTCGCTCACGACGATTGCGTCTGCGTCGCGCAAAATGCGAAGCCGCTCGCGCGTGATCTCGCCCAAAATTCGCACCGCGAGACCCGGCCCCGGAAACGGCTGGCGATGGACGATTTCGTTCGGCAGGCCAAGCTGTATGCCGACCTGGCGCACTTCGTCTTTGAAAAGCTGGCGCAGCGGCTCAACGAGTTTCAGCTTCATCCGCTTCGGCAAACCGCCGACGTTGTGATGCGATTTGATGAGTGCCGCGGGATTGCCGGAGATCGAGACACTTTCGATCACGTCGGGATACAGCGTGCCCTGAGCCAAGAATTTAAACTTCGCTTTTTTATTTTTGGAAAGCGAGACGACGGCGTCGTCGAAAACGCGGATGAATTCGTTGCCGATGATTTTTCGTTTTCGTTCCGGATCGGTCACTCCTTTTAGCTTTGTTAAGAAACGTGTGGAGGCATCGATGTATTTTAACTTCACGCGGAAATTTTCGCCGAAAACCCGCTGGACAACCTCCGCTTCCTTCGAGCGCAGCAGTCCATTGTTCACGAAGATGCAGGTGAGATTGTCGCCGATTGCCTTGTGCAAAAGTGCCGCGGCCACGCTCGAATCGACGCCGCCGCTGAGCCCGAGCACGACGTGATCGTCGCCCACCAGCGCACGCACTTCCGCGCATGTTTGCTCAATGAACGAACCCATCGTCCAATCCATTTTGCAGCCGCAGATTTGAAACACGAAATTCTGGAGGATTTCCTTTCCGCGCGGCGTGTGCGCGACCTCAGGATGAAACTGCAGGCCGTAAAACTTCCGTTTAAAGTCCGCAATCGCCGCGAAGGGCGAGTTGTCAGTCTTCGCGATGGCTGCGAAACCGCGCGGAAGTTTCGTGAGCTTGTCGCCATGCGAGTTCCAGACCTCGATGGTGGCGGGCAGGCCGTGGAAAAGTTCGCCGCCGTGCGCATCTTTTTGCCCATTTAAATGAAGTGTGCCGGCGCCGTATTCGCGTCGCTCGGAGTGCTCAACTTTGCCGCCAAGATGAAAACCCATCAGCTGCATGCCGTAGCAAATTCCCAGCACGGGCAGGCCGAGCTTGAAAATATCGCGATCGATCTGCGGCACATTTTTTCCATAAACGCTGGCCGGTCCGCCCGACAGAATGATTCCGCTAGCGCCGAGTTTCTTGAGCTCCCGCGCGGGCAGATCGAAACGGACGATCTGCGAAAAAACCTGGCACTCGCGGACGCGGCGCGCGATGACCTGCGTGTATTGCGAGCCGAAGTCGAGGATCGCGATTTTTGCCCCGTGGAATGCGTCTGCTTGTGCCATGAAATGTGTTGGCAAAAAGCGCACATCCCGCGCAACGAAAATCGGCCTGCGCCCGGCGGGGGTCGAACCCACAACCTTCGGCTTCGGAGGCCGACGCTCTATCCAGTTGAGCTACGGACGCGTGAGTGGCGCATGCTACCGGCGCGCGCGGTGCAGCGCAAGGGCCCGAATGCAGAATTTGGCTGGCATTGACGCGGCCGCAATGGCGAGGCTTACTAAAGGTGCGATGAAAACGTTGTTAATCGTTCTGTTCGCGGCCGGTTGCGCCGTGCTTTGGTCACAATTGCAAAACAAAACCAAAGAGCTCGCGGATACAAACGAGTCGCTTGCAACAGCACAAGCTTTGCTCCAGCAGACGCAGGTTGCGTTGAAAAAAACGCAGGACCAATTGAAGAACCTTATCGCCGCTTCCGCGAGGACTGGAGCCGCGGGACAAGTCGCGCAGCCTGGTTCAACCGCCACGCCGGTGCCCGGCTGGTTCCAGGAGAGGATGCAGGAAAATGAGCCGACGTTAAAAAGCATGGCGCCGAAAAAACTTTGACGCCAAGCATTCACGCCTTGCCGCCGCTCGTGTGAACGTCGCGCACCGATTCGCTTTCGTCGCCGTCAAACTCCCACAGCAGCCAGTCGTCATTTTGCACGTAACGCTTTTGCTTGTTGTCCCATCGCTGCGGCAATTGGCGTGAAAGTTTTTCCAAAAACGGCAGCAAAGGATTTTGCGGAACGTGACGCTGCTCGAGCGCATCCATTGGGCTCGCCGGCCAATGAAAACGGCTGGCGTATGCGCTGAAGCCGAAGCCGTCGAAAAAATTGTCGCCGCCGACCAGCGGCATATACCAGAGGCTCGGGATGCCGCGCGGGTTTGATTTGATCGGCACCTCTGCGGCCAACTGATCGAGGAGTGCGAGCGCATTTTCATCTGCTTGCAGATGTGCGCGCAATTGCTCCATCGCCGGAAAAATCACCGGCGGGCTGACGAAGAGCACCGGCTTCCACTGCAGCCGTGAGAGGACGATCTCGTGCACGGTGCCGACGCTGTAAATATTCGTCGGCACGAATGCGATGGTGAAATCGCTTGTGTCAACCATGCGCAAATCGATGTGCAAAGTTTCCCAAAATTTCTCTGCGCATGCCGCTCGCGTTTCGTCGCCCGACTGGCCCTGCTCAAAAGTCCAGTGCTCGCGAACGTCAATCGTATGCACATCCTCGAGGCCGTATTCCTGGAGACCGCGCACCGACGGTTTGAACCACGGATCAAACACAACCGCGCCGAACGAGCGCAGAAAATCGCCCACACGATTGCGCCAGCCGAATTTTTTCTCGTCGGAGCGCGACGCCACGAAATCCATCGGCCCGGAGAGGTAAACGCGAGCGCCGCGCAGGAAGTTTTGACTCATGCGCGAGTTAACGCGAAGCGCGGAAAAATTTCAAAGCGGACGAATCGAAACTGGCCGCTGTGCTTTCGAATCCTGCGGCATCAGCGCCGCCACGCGCTCCATCGACTGACGCGCGTTCTGCACAAACGTGTTGTTCTCTCCAAACTTTGCCCACGGTCCCTGCGGCACTTCGTCGAAGTCGACGAATTTCCAATCCGTCACGTCCGTTCCGTTCATGCCCAGATAATCGCGGACAGCCGGCGAAACATCGAGGCCCGCGCCCTGATTCAGATTCGGCTTCGGACGTTCGCTGCCGAAAACATACTCGACGTGATCGGTGCGGAAAGGCCCGGCATCTTCCCACTGCGCGTAGCAGACTTTGTTTCCAAAGCGAATCGCGATCCACCGGTCTTTGCAAACCGACTTGTCCGGCCCTTTATAATCTTTTTGAAACCAGGGAATCTTTTTCGATGCCTCGGCTTTGTGAGCGCCGTGCTCCATATCATTATA
Organism: uncultured Verrucomicrobiae bacterium; assembly: GCA_963836755.1. Classification (GTDB taxonomy): domain Bacteria; phylum Verrucomicrobiota; class Verrucomicrobiia; order Chthoniobacterales; family Chthoniobacteraceae; genus JAJPJG01. Next base: position 1,978,281 of record CAWIKF010000002.1, read on the forward strand.
GGGAAGCGCGATGTAGAAAGGATTCTGCGCCGGCGTAAATGCCGCAGGCGTAAAGTCGCTCGTGCGGTTCGCCATTTTCGGTTCGTCGGTGCCGCCATAATTTTTCGCCCATTTCGGATCCCACGAACTCGCCTGGTTGGGCACCGGATTATTTTTTGACGGATTTTCGCCAACCCAAAATGTCGTAGTCACGATCTGCCGCTTCCACGGATAACGCGTGTTCATGTCTTCCGCCGATAACGGCACCGTCGTCTTGTTGAGGACGCTGCTCGGCACGCTCGATTCCGCAGCGTTCATGATCGAGCGATTGAGTTTCAAAGGCGCCGCGTCATCCTTTGTCGGAGGAGGATCCAGCGACGCATCGCCGGCCGTAAGGCCCGAGCCGTTGTGCCGATGCGATTTGCTAAACTCGCTTTCGCTGCCTTTCTTGGCTTTTTTTTGCACTTCCGGCTTGGCCTGACCGTGCGAAATCATCGCGGCAAGCGACGAAAAAATAATCGCGACGACGTGGAGGAATCGTTTCGGAATCATAATTTTTCTCCTCTGCGGCGCCCTTGTCTCCATCTAGCCGCCAACTAATATTCGCTTCAGGCGCGCGTTATGCGCCCTTCCGCGTCAATTTTCAGCGGCTTTGTGCCACAACCTTTGACTATGCCGCAGCTGCCGGTTTTCGCAAGGCTTGACGCAAAAAGTTCGCGCCCAAATCCCACATCGGCCCCGGAAATTTTCGGCAGTCGTTCATCACCGCGTCGAGTGCATCCACAAATAACCCGACTTCTTTTTCGCCAATCATCAACGGCGGCAAAATTTTGATCACGTCGAGCCCGTGCGCGGCCACCTGCGACAGGATCCGGTGCTTGTTCAACAAAGCGGTAACCACCATTTGGGCGAACAACTCGGACTCGATCTTGTGCAAAATTTTCCATCCCGCCCGCAGCGCCAACTCGCGCGGCTCGTGGAATTCGACCGCGATGATCAAACCCTTTCCGCGGACTTCCTTGATGAAAGAATGTTTCGCCTTCAGCGCCTCGAGCCGCTGCACGAGCAGTGCACCCATTCGCGCCGCGTTTTCCACCAGCTTTTCCTCCTCGATCACCTGCAGCGTCGCGAGCCCGCATGCCATCGCGAGATTGTTGCGACCAAAGGTCGAGGAATGCACGACGCAGCGGTCGAGCCGGCTGAAAGTTTTCTGGTAAATGGCGCGCCGCATCACAATTGCGCCGACCGGCACGTAGCCGCCGCTCAGCGATTTCGCAATCGTGATGATGTCCGGCTCGAGATCGTAATTTTCAAAACCCCACCAGCGGCCGGTGCGGCCGAGCCCGGTCTGCACCTCGTCGCAAATCAGCAGCGAGCCATGCTTGCGGCAAAGATGCTGCGCCTCGCGAAAAAAGTCGTCCCGCGGAAACTGCACCCCTTTTCCTTGCACCGCTTCGATCACGACTGCCGCGTGACGGCCCGTTGCAAGCTCTGCCTGGAGCGTCGAAAGATCGCCGGTCTTTAGCCGCGTGCAGTCTTCGAGAAACGGTCCGAATCCCTCGCGAAACGAATCGTTTCCCATCAGCGAAAGCGCGCCCATGCTCAACCCGTGAAACGCGCCGCTGAGCGAAATGAATCCGGCTCTGCCAGTCGCGGCGCGCGCAAACTTTAACGCGCCTTCCAACGCCTCAGCACCGGAATTGCAGAAAAAGACCGCGTCCAGATGGGCCGGAAGCCGCTTCAGCAAAGCCTCCGCGAGCAATCCGCTCAACAGCGAGCAATCCATTTGAACCATGTTCGGCAAGTCCAGATCGAGCGCGTCGCGCAGCGCCTTCTTCACCGCCGGATGGTTACGACCGATGTTGAACACGCTGTAACCGCTCAGAAAATCGAGATAAGCGTTTCCGTCGAGATCGTAAAGATAGGCGCCCTGCGCATTCGCGTAAATTTTGTCAAAACCGATCATCCGCTGCACCTGCACGAGCGTGCGATTGATGTGACGTTCGTGCAGATCGTAATTCTCGCCGAGGCGTTCGGCCACGAGCTGTTTGAGGTCGAGCGGCATAAGTCGCGGAATCTAAATTGCGCTCGATGAGGGGTCAACCGCCAGCGCCTCGCGCGCCGCGATCGCATCCCGCGCGATCTGCGCTTTCAGCTCATCCAGCCCGGCAAATTTTTGTTCCGGCCGGAGGAATTTTCGAAAAAAAATCTCCACTTCATCACCATAAATATCTTCGTGAAAATCGAAGAGGTGAAGCTCCAGCAGCCGCTTCCCAGCTGATTCCGCGACTGTCGGCCGAACGCCGATATTCGCCACGCCGCGGAGCACGCGCGCGCGGTGGCGCGCCTCGACCGCATAGACGCCGTCGGGCGGAAATTGTTCGTTATGCGCGGAGAGATTCGCGGTTGGGAAGCCGAGTGTGCGACCGATTCCATCACCTTTGACGACGGTGCCCAGAATGGAATACTCGCGGCCCAAAAACTTCGCCGCGCGCGCAAAATCGCCGTTTTCGATCGCGCTGCGGATCAAAGTGCTGCTGACAATTTCCTCGCCGGCTCGCACTGCAGCGACGCCGACTTCATCGAAACCGAGTTTGCCGCCGAGGCGCTTCAAAAGCGCCAAATCTCCCGAACGGCTTTTGCCGAAACACCATTCGTAGCCGACGCAAATTTCCCGCAACGGATGACAGGCGTCATGCAGCTGTTCAACAAACTGATCAGGCTCCATGTCGGCAAAGTTTGGCGTAAAGTTGATCACGAGCGCGTGCTCGATCCCGAGCAACGCGATCAACTGCAACTTGTGTTGCGTGGCTGTCAGCAATCGCGGCGCGTTCTCCGGACGCAGGACGCGCGCAGGATGCGGATCAAAGGTGACGGCGACCGCCGTGCCGCCATGTTTCTGAGCATCCGCGGCGGCCCGGCCGATCACGGCCTGGTGCCCGAGATGCACGCCATCGAACACGCCGATCGCCAGGAAAATCGGCCCGGGAATGTCCGCAAGTTCCGGAATGGAATGCAGAACTCTCATTGAGGGCGTTACGCGCCACGAAGACGCGAAACTTCCGGGAGCGTCAAAATTCTGTCGGCGATGTCGCTCGGATCTTTCGTAAGCAAATCGTCGACAGTCACGGAGCGGGTCAAGTCGAAGCGGCCCGATTTTGTGCGGCGCAAATTTTTCAAATGCGCTCCGCATCCAAGCTCTGCGCCAATGTCGTGCGCATAAGTGCGGACGTAAAAACCTTTGCTGCACACGACGCGAAAATCGATTTCCGGCAGCCGCACATTTTGAATTTCGTGTGCAAAGACATGCACGAAACGCGGCTCCCGCTCGACCGTTTTGCCTTGCCGCGCGAGCTTGTAAAGCGCGACGCCGTCTTTCTTGATCGCCGAAACCATCGGTGGCATCTGGTAAAAATCGCCGTCAAACTTTTTGAAAGCCGCTTCGATTTTTGCCGGCTCCAGCTCAGGCACCGGCAACGTTTTCAGCACTTCGCCATCCGCGTCCTGGCTCGCGGTGGTGACGCCGAGCCGCAGCGTGCCGATGTATTCCTTGTCCTCGGCCATGAGCAAATCCTGGATCTTTGTCCCGCGTCCGAGGACGATGATCAACAGGCCGGTTGCAAGCGGGTCGAGCGTGCCGCAATGGCCGACTTTTCTGAAATTCAGCTGCCGGCGCACGATCGCGACGACGTCATGCGAAGTCATCGCCGGCGCTTTGTCCACGAGGAGGACGCCATCAAGTTCAGTCATTAATTTCATCAGCGATAGCTTGTAAAACTTTGTCACGCACGTCGTTGATTGAGCCACTCGTGCGTGCGCCTGCGGCGAGTGTGTGTCCGCCGCCGCCGAAGAGTGCGCAAACTTTGCAGACATCGACGCGCGGACTTTTCGAACGAAGGCTGATGCGCACTTTTTCGCCGGGGAGTTCTTCGAAAAAAGCCGCAACAAGCACGCCATCGATCGCGCGGATGTGATCGATCAGTCCCTCAGTGTCCTCCGGTTGCGCGGCGGCGCGGTTCATCATTTCCGCCGTGAGTGCAAAGCTTGCGACACGCGAGTTGGAAGTAAATTGCAGGACGTTCAGCAGCTGACGCAATAGTTCGATGCGGCGCAGCGGATAGCTCTCATACATCTGCTGCGAAAGTTTGCCGACATTGACGCCAGCTTTGGTCAGCTCTGCGCCGATTTCGTAAGTTCGTGCGGTGGTGCTTGGATATTGAAACGAGCCGGTGTCGGTCGAGATGGCGACAAAAAGATTTTCGGCCATCTCGCGATCGAGCGGCAGATTTTGCGATGCGAACAATTCATACAGAATCTGTCCGGTCGCTGGCGCTAATGTGTCGATGAATGCGAGATCGCCGTAACTATTGTTGCTGACGTGATGATCGATGTTGATCCAAGTCGAAGCACGTTTGACGGCCGTTAAACAAGTGCCAAGACGCTCCTGGGCGGCTGTGTCGAGCGCGATCGCGACGTCGAATTCCTGTGGCTCGGCGGGCGGCTGCATGATCAAATCGGAGCAGGGGAGGAAGGCATATTTTTTAATCATCCCGTCCTGATTCCAGACCGTCACGTCTTTGCCGAGTCGGCGTAAACAAAGAGCCATCGCGAGCTCGCAGCCCAACGCATCTCCGTCGGGTCGCACGTGGCTCATGACTACGAAGCGTTGCTGTTTGTGCAACACTGCCGCGATCTCGCCAAGCGAGCAGCTACTCTTCATCCGGCGGGATTTCGATCTGGTTCAAAATTTCGATGATCCGCGCGCCGCGCTCAATCGATTCGTCGAGGCGGAAATGCAGGTGCGGCGTGTATTTTAAAATCACGCGCTTCGAGACTTCGTGCTGCAGGAGCCGCCGGTTTTCCGCGAGCTTCGTAATGACAGAATTCCGTTCCGCGTCCGACCCGATCGCGCTCACATAGACGTGCGCGTTTTTCAAATCCGGCGTGACGTCGACGCTCTGCACGGTCACGAGCGTGGCCTTGAAAGTGACTTCGCGTGGGATGATTTCGCCGAGTTCTCGCTTGAGGATTTCGTTGACGCGTTCGAGCCGATGTTTCATGGAATGAGAATGGTTATGACGGCTTGAGGACGACGTTTCCGTCCGCCAATCCACCGTCCGTCTGCGCGCTTACAGCTTCTGCGCGACCTTCTCCAGCGTGTAGCACTCGATGATGTCGCCGGGTTCGTATTCGGTGAAATCGCCGAGTTTGATGCCGCATTCGAGACCGTTGCGGACTTCTTTGACGTCGTCCTGGAAACGACGCAGCGTCGCGATGCCGCCGTCGTAAATCGGCTGCTTCCCGCGCAGCACGCGGGCGCGGGCGGAACGCGAGATGCGGCCGTCGATGACAATGGATCCGGCGACGAGGCCGCGCGACAGCTCGAACACTTTTTTGACTTCGGCGTGGCCGATAGTCGTTTCGCGCGTCTCGGGATCGAGCAGGCCGGCCATCGCTTCCTTCACCTGATCGATCAACTCGTAGATGATCGAGTAAAGTTTGATCTGCACGCCTTCACGCTTTGCCGCGTTTGATGCGCTGTTTTCGACTTTGACGTTGAAGCCGATCACGATCGCATTCGACGCGGTCGCGAGCAAAATATCCGATTCCGTGACAGGACCGACCGCGCTGTGGATGATCTCGAGATCGATCTTTTTGCTATCGATTTGCTTGAGCGAATGGAGCAGCGCTTCGAGCGAACCTTGCACGTCGGCCTTTAAAACAACGTTTAACGACTTGCGCGCATCGGCCGCAAGGTTTTCGAACAAATTTTCGAGCGTCGCGCGCTGCGGCGCGGCGAGTTTGTCCTGACGCAAATCCTCGAGCCGTTCCTCGCTTAAAATTTTCGCGGAGCGTTCGTTGTCCATGACGAGGAATTCGTCGCCCGCATTTGGCAATCCGGCGAAGCCAAGAATTTTCGCCGGCGTGGATGGCGGCGCTTCTTTGACGACTTTGCCTTTGTCGTCGACCAGTGATTTTACTTTGCCGGAATAATTACCGCAGATGAACGGCTGCCCGACTTTCAACGTGCCCATTCGCACGATGACCGTGGCGGTTGGTCCGCGACCCGGCTCGATTTGCGCTTCGATGACGGTGCCGCGCGGCAGTGCGCTTGGGCTCGCTTTGAGCTCGAGCACTTCGGCTTGCAGCAAAATCATCTCGAGCAGCTTGTCGATGCCGGTGCCTTTGATTGCCGAAACCGGACAACAAATCGTCTCGCCGCCCCAATCTTCGGGCGTGAGGCCTTTTTCCTGAAGCTGGCCCTTAACTTTGTCCACATTCGCACTGACGAGATCGATTTTGTTGATCGCGACAACGATCGGCACTTTCGCGGCTTTCGCGTGGCTGATCGCTTCAAGCGTCTGCGGCATCAAACCGTCATCGGCGGCGACGACGAGCACGACAATGTCAGTGACGTTCGCGCCCCGCGCGCGCATCGCCGTGAAAGCCTCGTGCCCCGGCGTGTCGAGGAAAGTGATCGGGCTGCCGTTGTGCTCCACCGAGTAGGCGCCGATATGCTGCGTGATTCCGCCCGCTTCGCCCGCGGCGACGCTCGCCTTGCGGATGAAATCCATCAGCGAAGTTTTGCCGTGATCGACGTGGCCCATGAAAGTGACGATTGGCGCGCGCAACGCGAGCTCTTCCTTCTTCGGCGCGGGCGGCAATTTCGGCGCCTCGACAACCGCTTCGATTTTGTGAACGCCACCGCCGCGCTCGCGTTTTTCACGCTCAAAAATGAAGCCGTGTTTCTTGCAAACCGCAGTCGCGATGTCCGGCTCGATCGTCTGGTTCGGATTGGCGAAAATTCCGAGCTCCATCAAATCTTTCGTGATCTGAAAAGACTTCAGCCCGAGCTGCGTCGCCAGATCTTTCACGATGATCGGAGGCTTGATGTGAATGATTTTTTCCTCGCCCTTTTCCGCGCCTTCATGCGTCGCAACTTCCGCCACGGCAGGCGCAGCCGGCGTTGGCTCAGCCGCCGGCGGAGGCGTCTCCGCTGGCTTTAAGAGCGATATCGGCGGGAGAGAACTGGATTTTTTTTCGCCGTCGGCCGTGACCGGTTTGCGGACCCGTTTTTCTTTCGGCTCGATGAGGGAAACGGTTTCCTTCGGCGCTTTCGGCTCGGGTGGAGGAGTCGCTTTTTCCTTCGCGGCAGGCGCGGCTTTGTGCCCTGTTATCTTTGCAGGTGCCGTGAACTTTTTCGCAGTCGGTTTGGAAGGTGTCGCTCTCGTGGCCATGGGAAAATTTTTACCGGATTCATCGGTCAACCCTGGTGGATTGATGCCGCTTTTTCGTTCTCTCGCTGCGCCGCTTCGTGAATGGCGGTCGCTTTTTCCAGATCGATGCTGAGGATGTCAGCGATGTCCTGCGGCTCCGCGCCGACGATGACTTCGATGCTGTTCATACCGGCGCTAATGAGTTCGCGAGTGCTTGCGTCCTCGAGGCCGAGCACTGAGGAAAGCGCCTGCGCAGCTTTGTTGATATTTTGCTCGAAAATTTCCTTAGCGCTTTCGTCTTTCTCGATGTTGATGTCCCAGCCGAGTAAACGCGATGTTAAACGCGCGTTTTGACCGCGTTTCCCGATCGCGAGCGAAAGCTGATCCTCGTCAACCTTGATTTGAATTGCCTTTTTTTCCGGGCTGAGCGTGACGCTTTTGATTTTGGCGGGCTTGAGCGCCTCGAGCACAAATTCCTTCGGGTCTGCACTCCATCGGATGATGTCGACTTTTTCGTTGTTCAACTCGCGCACGATATTTTTGACGCGCGAGCCGCGCATGCCGACGCACGCGCCGACCGGATCGACTTTTTCGTTGCTGCTGTGCACCGCGATCTTCGTGCGGAATCCCGCTTCGCGCGCGATGCCGCGGATCTCGACCGTGCGGTCATTGATCTCGCTGACCTCGACTTCGAAAAGACGCCGGACGAAATTCGGATGGCTCCGCGAAAGGATGATCTCCGGGCCGCGCGGGCCGTTTTGCACTTCCAACACATAGGCGCGCAGTCGGTCGCCGATGTTGTAATCCTCCGTTTGCACGCGCTCGCGCGATGGCATGGTTGCCTCGAATTTTCCAAGGTCGATGATGACGTCCGAGCGCTCGAAACGCCGCACCGTTCCGCTGACAATCTCGCCGGCGCGGTCCTTGAACTCGTCGTAAATCATCTCCTTTTCCGCCTGCCGGATCCGCTGCATCATCGCCTGCTTTGCGGTCTGCGCAGCGATGCGGCCAAAGTTCCGCGGCGTCACCTCCACCTCGATCACTTCGCCCGGCTGCACGTCGGGCTTGATCTTTTGCGCCTTTGGCATCGCGATCTCGTCGTATTCATTTTTCACCCACTCCACAGCCGTCAGCTTCGCAATCGCCTTGATCTCGCCGCTTTTCGGATTGATCTCGATGCGCAAATCATTCGCGGCACCGACCGATTTCTTGGACGCCGACAACAGCGCTGTCTGCACGGCCTCTATCAGGATCTCGCGCTTGATGCCTTTCTCGCGCTCCAGATAATCCAACATTGCAATAAATTCGCTGTTCATAAATTCGTAGGGCCGGGGACAAAAAAAAGTGGGGGATTAAGCCCACTCACATTGGCACCGGCAGAAAGGGGAATATAGAAGCAACCGCCGATGCGTCAAGAATTCCTCCGCATCCGTCTCGAATGCGAGGCTACGAGCCGGTGCGGCTCTTGATCCTCGCTATCGCTTCCTCCACAAACTTTCGCTGCTCGGTCGATAGGTCGTTCGCTGCGGCAGCCTTCTGGAATTCATCCAGCGACGGCTGCGCCTGGCCGTCCGTCGCGTAAGCTTGCCCGAGGTAAATGCGATAGCCCGAAGTGGGCGCGCCGCACTTTTCCGCGAGCTCCAGCAGCGCGCGCATCGTCTTGATCTCGCTTTGAAACGCGTGCGCGGCGTGCGCGATTTTCGCGTTCAGGAAAAGTGCAGCCGGGTCCTGGGGATCTGCGTCGGCGATGCGCTGGGAAATCTCCAGCGCTTCGTCGAAACGCCCTTGGCCTAAAAGAATTTGCGCCTTCGCATTCAGCGCAGGGCTGAAGTTCGGATCAATCGCGAGCGCTCGGTTGCAACCGTCCAGCGCCCCTTGCCATTGGCCGATCTGCGCGTGATACAACGCGAGCTGAGTGCGCGCATCCGCCGATTTTCCATCCAGCGCGATCGCCTGATCGAGCAAACTTTTCGCGAGCTGCGTTTGCCCCAGCGCGAGAACTTTGTTCGCAACTCCCACCAGAAACAGCGCGCGATCCGCGCCAGCGAACTTTTTTTCCAACGCCGACAAATCATCCGGCGTCCAAGCCGTCGCGGGCCGGCGTTTCCAGATCATGCTCGTCTGGTCGAGGTAAGTGAGCACCCAATCATGCGTTTCGAGCAAATGCTGCAACAGCGGCCGATACACATTCGCGTCGCCGCTCAGCAGCAGCGCATCGAAATGCAGCCGATGATCGAGCTGCCGCCACAAAACCGGATTCTGCGCCGCGAGGCCGAACGCTTTTTCCTCCGCCGGATTGAGCAGTCCCGGCCGCTTCGTGCTCAAAGTTTCGCGAGCCAGAGGCGTGTAAAAAAGCGTGCGCGCATTCAACGCATCCACGGCGAACGCTGGAGTGGTCAGGTTGGCAGAAGGCGGATGCGCCGCCCGGCGTGTCATGAAATAGGCGCCGACGATCAGGTTGATCGCCACGAGCATGAACGTGGCGGTGATGAAATTCTGCTTCCTCAAAGTAAACCGAAAGTAGCGCAAAAGTTCGCGCGTTCCAAAACCTCAAATATTTTTGGCGAACCCGGACAATCATCCTTGCGTCCTGCAAACGCCCGCAGTAAATAGAGCACCCGTTTTCGCATTCGGGTTGGTAGCTCAATGGTAGAGCAGCGCCCTTTTAAGGCGTTGGTTGAGGGTTCGAGTCCCTCCCAACCCACACCAGCGCTCGCGGCGGAGCCTGTCTGGAGCTAATCAGAGCCGAATCCGCCGGCGGCAACGACGAGTAGCTCACACTACAGCGCAAAACGCGGCCGGGAGACCGACTCAAAGCCAATCACACCCGCATCCTCCGGTGCCGACCCTGATTAGCTCGGGATCGCGCCTCCGCCGACAGCGCGCGCCTTGATTAGCTCCGACCAGGTCGTCCGGAGATACTTTTTCCCATAGCGCAGCCCACGCAGCGCGGCCCGCACCGCCGCGCCTGATTTCCTGTCTCACCACCTCGCAAGCTTCTTCAGCTTGCTGTATGTCTTGCCAGAAGTTCGATTGGAATGCGAACAATGTAGTTCCTAGCTGGGGAGACATTCAAATAGCGAGAGCTGGTTCTGAGCGCCGGAAATAGATTGGCGGAGATCGAATCGCTTGCGAATTTTCCACGCTGGACAAGCAGGCCGATTTCTCCAAGAACCACGGGATGAAATGCAAAACCCCGCTGACTATCATTGTCCTGTTCTCGTTTCTGCTGAGCCCGCCTGTCGCTTACACGCATACGATTTCATGGGGCTTTGAAAATGCGGGGCCGGGCGCGATTACCGTTTGGGCCGGCTCATATCACGACCCCTCGGAGTTGCCCACCAATCAAGGAAACGTCTTGCTCACGCCGCAAGGGGGCGGCGCGGGAATCAGCGCGCCTTTTAACATTGCGACCGGCGTGAAGCCGGCGGGACTGATCGATGGGGTGACGAACTTTTACGCCGGCGGCTTGACCTTAATCAGTGTCGACCAGGTCGCCACGGTGAATAGCTGGCAAGGCGCGCACGTCGTCGGCCTCGCTCCCGGCTATTACACGATTCAATACGATCCCGCCTTTACCATTCCATCGACCAAATGGAGGCCGTGGGATCGATCGATACAAGGCGGCAACGTTGTCTTCATTTCCGCCGCAGTGGTTGGCGTGGTAGTGGTCGAGCACGTTGACGGCGAGGTGATTTTCTCCACCGTCAATTCCTCGCTGCCAATGGCGGTGGCGCAGCGGGAAGTGGTGCTCTCGGGAATCGAAACCTCTCTGCGCGACGTGGACGGCCGGCTCTTTCGTCTGCGCTCCCGGACCGACGATGAAGACCCGGCGATGCCTGCCGTGGGTGAGCGCCTCGTCTCCTACGATGACAAAGGCAAGACGCAGGTGAACCAGGAACTCGCGCCGCAGCCCCGGCGTTTCGAAGTTTTCGCCTCCGGCGATTACGGCAATACCGACCGCGAAAATATCGCGGAGACTCCCGGCTTCACCGAGGATGTCTACGCGGGCACGGTCGGCATCGAGTTACGGCTCACGAAGCTCTTCACTGCCGGTTTTGCCGCGACGATCCTCGATAGCCAGAGCCACCTCGGTCGCGGCCTCGGCGATGTCGATCTCTCCGGCTTCTCACTTTCACCCTATCTTTCCTTCTTTTGGAAAAACTTTTACGCCGATGCGCTTTACAGCTTTGGCCGGTTCGAGCACGACATCCATCGCGACACGATCTTCGGCGCCACCGCCAAGGCCGACCCCGATAGCAACAACCACGTTCTGCAATTCAACATCGGTTATAACTTCCGCCTCTCCGGCTTCGTCACCGGACCGTTTGCCGGAGTCAACTACACCACAGGCGAAGTGAGCGGTTACACCGAGAACAACGCCGGCCGCTTCAACACCCACGTCGATGGACAAAACTATAACTCCATCCGCACCGAAATCGGCTGGCAGGTTTCGTATCCGATTCACACCAGCTTTGGCGGCATCACGCCGCAGCTCCGCGCGAGTTGGTGGCACGAGGAAAGCAACGGCGATGAAAGCGTCAGCGCCAGTCTAGTTCAGTCGCCCTTTGTCCTGACCGACGCCACGGGCTCCCATCGCATCGGCAGCTTCAGCACCAGCGGCGACACCCACGCACCGGGACGCGACGCGCTTACCGTCGGTGGAGGGATCTCCGCTGATTTCGGCAGCCGCTTCACGCTCCTCGCCGACTACCAAATCGACCTCCTGCAAAGCAACAACCTGCAGCAGTTCGTGAGCATCCGAGCCTCGCTCGGCCTTTAAAAGTGGAGCTATCCGCCCGTAAATATCAGAGCGTCGTGCGCGAGGAGTTTCCTTTCGCCGCGGCGTATCTGGAGCATGGCCACATCTATCATCAGACGGATGCGTTGATCGAGGCGGGTGCGCGGCTCGAGTGGGTCTACGATCCCGATTCGGCGAAGGTCGATGCGTTTCGAAAAAAGTATCCGCAGGCAAAGGCGGCAAGAAGCTTTGACGAGATCCTCGACGACCCGCAGATCCGTCTCGTGGCAGCGGCGGCGGTGCCTTGTGAGCGTGGCGCGATTGGTTGCCGCACGATGGAAGCTGGCAAGGATTACTTTACCGACAAAGCTCCATTTACCGCGCTCGAACAACTGGAGCAAGCGCGCAAAACGGCCGCGCGCACTGGCCGCAAATACATGGTCTACTACGGCGAGCGTTTGCACGTGGAATGCGCGGTCTTTGCAGGCGAGTTGATTGCTCGGGGAGCGATCGGCCGCGTCGTGCAAGTGCTCGGCCTCGGACCTCATCGTCTCAATGCTCCGAGCAGGCCAGGTTGGTTTTTTGAAAAACAAAAATACGGCGGCATCGTTTGCGACATCGGGAGCCATCAAGTCGAGCAATTCCTTTCGTTCGCATCAGCAAAGGACGCGAAGGTTTTGCATTCGGCGGTGGCAAACTATGACAACCCATCGCATCCGGAACTGGAAGACTTTGGCGAAGTTTCCATGGTCAGCGACAATGGAACTTCAGGCTATTTCCGCGTCGACTGGCTTACTCCGGATGGCCTGCGCACATGGGGCGACGGGCGCACTTTCATTCTTGGGACGAACGGCTACATCGAAATGCGGAAGTGCATTGAAATCGCGGCGGATGATCCCGCAGGCGAACAACTGCTGCTGGTGAATGATGAAGGCGAGAAACGCTTCAGCGTCGCGGGAAAGATCGGTTTCCCATTTTTCGGGCAGCTCATACAGGACTGTCTGGATAGGACAGAAACGGCGATGACGCAGGAGCATGCTTTCAAAGCCGCAGAGCTCAGCCTGGTCGCCCAAGCGCAGGCAGTGCGGTTGGCTTGAATCTGGCGGATATGCGCACGATTCCGGCGCGTTATTTCCCAGTTGCCTTTTGTGCGGGAAAATGAGAATCCTCGGATGAACTTCAGGGGTTTCTTCTCAACCTGCGGTAACTCCCCAAATCGAAATCCTGCTCAATGTTCGGACTCCATCCTGCTGACCTCTTCGTAGTTCTCTGCTGTCTCGCAGGAGTCATAGGTCTTGGCTGGTGGGCTTCGCGAGGCGTCAAAGAAGAAAAGGACTTTTACCTCGGCGGACGCAAGCTCGGCCGCACTCTCCAGTTTTTTCTGAGCTTTGGAAACATGACCGATTCTTCCGGCGCACCGACGACCGCCGGGGAGGTGTTCCGGCAAGGCGCCGGAGGTGCATGGATCAGCATGCAGACTTTATTCATCACGCCATTCTATTGGTTTTCTACGACGTGGTTCCGCCGGGTCCGGCTAGTCACGATGGCAGACCTTTTTACCGAGCGGCTGAATAGCAAGTCCCTCGCTACAGCTTATGTCACTTTTAATATCTACATCAGCCTGCTGTTGCTCGGGTTTGGCAATGTCGCTTCTTACAAAGTAGCAGCCGCGATGATGGTGAAGTCAGCGCATGACTACACTCCAAAGGAGCGCGTCATGGTGCAGAACTACAATGAATACTCCGCGCTAAAGACTGCCTACTCGGCAAACAACCTTCGCCCTGAACAGAAGGAACGCTACGAGGAACTTGATAGCATGGCGAAGCACGGTGAGTTGAACTCCTTTGTCTCCTATGTGAAACCTTCCGCATTCTACATTAGCTATTCCATCGTAGTTGCCATCTACATCACTCTTGGCGGATTGAAGGCGGCGGCGGTTACGGACGCATTGCAAGGCTTGTTGATCCTTGCCTTCACGGTTCTCACGATACCTTTGGGACTCATGAAGATCGGCGGCTTCCATGGTCTGCACCAGGCAGTGCCGGCCTTTATGTTCAGACTTTTCGGGACGGTCGCCGCGAGCGATTACGCATGGTATTCAATCATGGCTATCACCTTTACCAGCATGATCCAAATCTTCGGCCTGATGCAAAACATGGCATTGGCTGGTTCTGCGACTAACGAAAACGCCGCGCGCTTCGGACAGATCACTGGCGCGTTCACCAAGCGCATAGTGATCATCGCGTGGATGCTCTGCGGCCTCATCGCGGTGGCGATGTTCTCGGGTGGCCTGGCTGATCCAGAGAATGCGTGGGGAGTGATGGCCAGGTCTCTGCTCGGGCCAGGTCTCATGGGCCTGATGCTATCCGGAATGCTGCTAGGACACATGCCAGCGGTGGGCAACACTGCCATCGCGGTTGCGGCATTGATCGCGCGCAATATCTATGAGCCGCTCGTCCAGGGGCGATCCGAAAAGCACTACCTCAAGGTCGGCCAGGCGCTCGTCATTCTAACACTTGCAGCCAGCGTCATATCCTCACTCCTATTTTCCGGGGCGGTCAAGCTCATCACTACAATCATTACCTTTAATGTCTTCTTTGGCGCAGTGGTGCTTCTCATCTTTTTTTGGCGAAAACTCAGCGCTGCGGCAGTCTGGATTTCGCTGCTCATCTGGATCATCGTTATAGGTATCCTCCCAGCCGTGGTTCCTCGGATGGAAGCGGCGCGACGCGACCCGGCGATGTTGCAAAAGACTTATCCTAGAACTGTAAGCGCACTAGTAGGTGCCACGAGCGAGGATGTAGCGAAAGGCCTTGCGCCAAAGGTCGGTGAGGCTGTCAAAAAACCTTTCACCATCCCGCCAGTCGCGCTCTACTTTGAAGCCGTTGCTCGCGCGAACCCGCAGGATTCGCAATCGCCGCTCGAAGGCGTTGGGCGTTTTCAAGTCGAAGCCTACATCCTTCACCTCATTGGCTTCCCGGTGCGAGACTTCCCGAAAGCGGGACTGCTGGCCGCACGGTGGCTCGTCGATGGCCTTCTACCTTTCATCATGCTCATTGGATTTAGTTTGCTGTTCCCCAGTCGGCCGCCTTCGACTGAGGACAAGCTTCGAGTCGATGTTTTCTTTGCAAAGCTTAAGACTCCAGTCGCCGCGACTCCCGAGGACGACGACCGCGAAGTTGCGGAGAACTACAAGGCCCCGCACCGCTTCGACTCCAAGAAACTTTTTCCCGGTTCCGATTGGGAATTCACCAAATGGACGCGCGCGGACTGGCAGGGTTTTCTTGGCTGCTGGGGAGTCGTGATCCTGATCCTCGGTTTTCTTTGGGGGATCCTCCATATTGGAGCTTGATCGGATTTACAAAAGGGCGGCTCCCGCAGACGCTTGAGAAAGTAGCTGAGGCTTTTTGCAAGCGGGTGGGTCGAATCGGCAGGCGATTGTGCTACGTTGATCTGCTGGTTTGAAAAACATTGGCTTATCTCCGATCCCACTGCCGCAAGAAGCGCCGGTAATGGCGCTGCCGCATGCGGTGCTTTTGCCGAACACGCTTTTACCGCTGCACATCTTCGAGCTGCGCTATCAGCAGATGCTCGAGCATTGTTTGGAACGCGAGCGGATGTTTTGCCTCGCAATGATGCGGCCGGGCGTGACCGAAGCGTATAGCGTCGACGACCTTTACGCGATCGCGGGACTCGGACTGGTGCGAGCGAGTGTGGCAGCGGAGGACGGAACGTCGAACCTTGTTCTGCGCGGATTGGCGCGAGTGGAGTTGCTCGAATTCGTGCAAGAGGAACCATTCCGCATTGCGCGGCTGCGGGAGGTGAAATCAGAAATGCCGAACGTGGTCGAGGCCGAGGCGCTTGGGACAAAAGTGCTGGAACTTTGCAGCCAACTCGAGGCGCGCGGCCTGGAGCTGCCGGCGGCGCTGAAAGGTCCGGCCCCGCATCTCTCGCAACCGGATGCGCTCGCGGACATTGTCGCCGGAGCGTGCTTGCGTGATCCTTATCAGCGCCAGCAGTTGCTGGAATGCGGCGCGGTGAGCGAGCGGCTGCGTTTGCTGATCAAATATCTGCGCGGTGTGATGGAGTAAAACCGCGGGAGGCCGCACTATTCCTTGATCCGAGTCAGAACGAACCCCGCTTTCCGCAGCGCCGGCTGCATTCCGTCGCGCAAAAACAAGCGTTCATGTTCGTCCAGCAGATAGCGATCGGTCATGCCGGAGAGATAATCACAAACCGTTCGGTGCAATCCGTCTCTCTTCATGCGATTTGACGTCGCGACGCCAAGTAGTTTTGGATCTTTGATGTAAGCCCCGAAAACGTTGCGCAGCATCGCGCACGCGTGCTGGTTCACGCCGGCGACGCGCGGGTGCAGGTAGAGATTTTTGTAGAGAAATTTCCGCAGTTTGCGGTTCGCCTGCAGCAGCCGCGAACTGTAGCGGATGAGCGGTTTTTTTTGCCGCCGCACCGCATCGACGCTCTGCGCGCCGGAGTCGTCAATCAGCTCGGCGCTGGTCGTGATCACGTCCTGCACCTGTCGGTCGATGATGCAGCGAATGACATAGGTCGTGAGCGCGCGGCCCTTGAGCTTTGGAAAATCTCTGCGCACCTGCTCGTAACTTTCACGCCATGCCTCGAGCTCTGCGAGCTGCTTCGGGTGGATCAAGTCAAACTCGAGCCCGTCATCGAGATCGTGCGAGTAATAAGTGATCTCGTCCGCGAGATTCGCAATCTGCGCCTCGAGCGAAGGACTCGAATATTTCTCGGCCGAATTTTTCGCGGGAACTTCGTAAAACTTGTCGTGCTTTTTCAAGCCCTCGAGCACTTCGTGCGAAAGATTCAGCCCCGCAAATTTCGGATACTTTGTTTCGATCACCTCGACGATCCGCACGCTCTGCGTGTTGTGCTCAAAGCCGCCATGCGTCTCCATCAGCGCGTTGAGTTCATCCTCGCCGGAATGGCCGAACGGCGCATGACCGAGGTCATGCGCGAGCGCGATCGTCTCCGCGAGATCCTCATTTAAGGCCAGCGCGCGGGCGATCGTGCGCGAGATCGACGCGACCTCGATCGTGTGCGTGAGCCGCGTGCGCAGATGATCGCCGGTGCCGTTGAGAAAGACCTGCGTTTTGTATTCGAGCCGCCGGAAGGCGCGCGAATGGATGATCCGCGCCTTGTCGCGCTGATATTCGGTGCGGAAAGGATGCCTCGGCTCGTGGTGCAGTCGGCCTGCGGAGTCGGCCGACTTTTGCGCGTAAGGCGCCAGCATCGCCTGCTCCTGCCGCTCGATGTCCTCTCGCGTTTTTAGCATGCGCGCATGACTAGACATCATCGCCATCCGGGGCGCCAAGAATTTCCGATTTTAAGCGTCGCCGTTCGCGCGCGGCTTGCGTGCGCACTGCAAGCAAATCGTAAATCGCGAGCAGCACCGCGCAGAGCGTGAGCCATCCGCAGACCGCCCAATAACAGACAAAGACGAACGGATGATCCATGAGCGTGCTGTTCAAAAAAGTAGCGCCGCAAAAAAGGAGGACCAGCGCGATGACGAGCCCGAAAAACATCAACGAGCGCCTCGTCTGCTGGCTGCGGATCGCGCCGCGCGTGACCGCGATGACGAGAGGAGCCTGATCGCGCATGCAGGCACTTTACAAAGCGAGCGAGGAAATGCCATCCGCGCAGCAAACTTTTCCAGAACGGAGTCATGCTCGAAATGCGCGATACAGTTCGAACGTATAGACAAATCGAGTATTCATCAGGGTTTGCGGGTAGGGGTGTCACTGAGAGCGTCACACGCCGAGGAGTTTTCTCAAGACGTGCGAGAAGTCATTGCGCTTTGGCAATGTCTTCTCCCTGAAATAAAGGCGGCGGTCTTGACGGTGGCGCGGACTGGATTCGACCTCGCAAGTGCGTCCCGAACCATAGCGCTGGCCCGGTTCCGCGCTTGGTGAAAACGGCACACCGAAAGATTTCGACTCGGGGCAATTCCGCGCCGCGCCGGAAAACAAAGTAAAAAAGAAAGAAAAAATATGAAATTCCATGTTCAAGTTCGCGCGGACGTGCCGAACACGTTTGCCAAGAAAAACGGGGACAAGGTGCAAGAGCGATTGCTCACCTGCATCGACCGCACGCCTGATGCAATGGTGGCCGATACCTTCGAGGTCCTGGCCGCGAATCTCCCGTTCAGCGAAGCGGGGTCACTCGTCGGCAAAACCGCCGAGCTGCACGTCACGCAGATGACGCCGCGCAATGTCGGTGTCCGGCTTCACGCGAAGGTGTTCGCTAATCCCGCGAGCAAGTAATCGAAACGCTTTAATCTCAAATGAAACATCCGGAGTCGTGGGCGGTCGGCCAGATACCATGGCAATTCTTCTGCACGTTGACCTGGGCCAATGAGGGGTCGTTTAAGCGGCCATTCAGCCCGTGCCGCTGAAGTTCGAGATCGAGAAGTAGGCGCGCGGGCCGGCTGCCGTCGGCTAACTTTTACGCTAACGAAACGGTAACTCTTTTACTGCCCTGGCTGGCCGACGCATAGATGCCTTCCAGGATGCGGATGTCGCGCAGACCCATCTCGCCGGGACAGGCAAAGGGCTGCTTGGTCCGAATCGCCTCGGCGAAATGATCGTGGAGCACGGCGAGTTGCATGGTGCCGGCCAGATCGGGACTGGTGCCGTCCGGTAGTGTCAGCTTCATTGGAGCAGGTTTCGCATGGGCGCTCTGCGAGAAGGATGTGCAGGAAAAAGTTCCGTGTTCCGCATGCACTGCGAATTCTCCTTTGCCACCAGCGTAGCTAGCGCGGCCTTCATGAGTCACGCCGCCCGGGTATTCAAAGTTTACCTTCATCGTTTCCTCGATGTCTGCCGAGTATCCCGGATCAGTAGAGCTAGGAAAGGCTGTGACTGCGACGGGTGTCGAACCAGTGATATAACAACCGGCCTGGATGCTATAGACGCCGGTATCAAACATAGCCCCGCCTCCTGCCAGTTTCTTATCCCACAGCCATGGCTTACCATTCCCGCGATGCCATGAGAACTCCGTCGAGAGGGACCTGACAGCGCCATAGACCTTGTCGTGGGATAGTCGCATCATCTCCAAATGGTGCGGCTCGAAGTGGAGGCGGTAATCCACCGCAAGGTATCGGTCGGCCTTTCGCGCCGCATCGATCATGCTCTGGCATTCCTTGCTGCTGATCGCCATCGGCTTCTCACACATGACATGCTTGCCCGCGTTTAGTGCGGCAATGGTGTGCGCTGCGTGAAGACCATTCGGAGTTACCACGTGGACGATATCGATGTCCTTGTTGTCCGCCATGCGCGGCATCTGATCGTAGGTAAAGATGTTCGCCTCAGGGAAGCCATACTGCGCGGCGTAGCGGCGTCCTTTGCCCGCGGGATCGCCGGTGACAACTCCGGCAAAGTAGACATTCTGTGACAAAGCGAGTTCCGGTGCGATGCTGGCCCCGCTGAATCCGCCGAGACCTACTAACACCACACCTAGCTTCCCTTTGCGTCGCTGCTCCGCAAAGGGTTCCGGTGCCGAAAAAGTTCTTCGTGGAAATCCTAAAAGTGTCGTTGCCGATAAAGTCAGCGCACCTTTGATGAAAGTGCGCCGGGTAGAAGAGGGGAGTGGTTTCATAGATGGTAAGGCCGCAAGTGAAGTATTCCCTATATCAAGCCGATACATCTCAACGATCTTTTTCGAAAGCTCCTTCTACTTCGTCTCCGCCTTGTAGCCGTGCCACAGCCATTCCAAGGCTTCCGGCAAAGTCTCACGCTTCACACCTTGATCCACATGCCCGGCGTTTTGCGCGAAGACAAATTGGTAATGGTAACCTTTCGCCGCCAGCACCCGCGCCATGTCTTCATTGGCGCCGACCCAGTCATGCATCCCATCGCGCATGATGTTTGGATTCAGTAAATCGCGGTCGCCCACTTCCATCCAGATGCGCAGCGGCTTTGCGGGGCTGTTAGGAATCAAGTGCTCGTGAAATTCCCACGCGCCGTGCGGTGTCTCCGCGCTCGGCGGCCATTGCTGGTTCACGAAAGTGCCGGAGTAAGTCAGCACGCGGCGAAAAAGTTCCGGATGATACCACGCCATGATCAGCGCGCACGAGCCGCCGGAGCTGCCGCCCATCGTCGCGCGCCCTTCCGGGTCTTTGGTCAGCTTCACGCCGCAATTCTTCTCCACCAACGGCAGCACCTCACTCTCCACGAACTCCGCATACTTGCCCGACATCGTGTCGTATTCCAATCCGCGCTCGCTGCCCTGCGCGTCGCCGCTGCCATTACCGATGGAGATCGCAATCATCACCGGCACGCGCTTCTCACCAATCAAGTGATCTAGCGCCGCGAATGAAAGACGGTCCGGCCCATCCGCCCCCACGATGAAAGGCGCGGCCGTGCCGGCGACATATTGACTGGGAATGTAAACCGCCACGCGGCGCGTGTAAGGAGCCGGATGGCTCGTCGTCACCACCAGCTTCGCCGGATCGGCGGGGTCGGGCGCGCCAAACGTCTTAGGATCGCGCGCGATGCCGGGAAAAATTTTGCTGTCCGCCGAGCTCATCGTGAACTCCACGACCTTTCCCTGCGTAATGGCGGTTCCCGTCAATTCCGGCGCTGGCGGATGCGTCGGGCCGAGGATGAAATTCCCATCCACATCGGCAGGCGGCACCGTGCCATCCGGCAGCACCTTCGCAGGCACGCTCCCCGGCGCGTGCGGATCGCGCGTGGGCGCGGCGGGACGCGCAGTCGTCGTAATGGCGAGACTGGCGATGCCAGCGAGAATCAAAAATGGACGCAGATGCATCGGGCGCGGCACCTGCCGGCGGGTGTAAAGGGGACGGTGGTCTGTCGCAGGTGCCCTGACTGCGGAGCCTGCTAGCTGCATCGCATGGTTAGGTGCATTGGTGGAATTGCTCACTCGGCGAAACAGTCGCTGTCGATCTTCTTGATCTCGTATGTGGATACAATGGAGACTCCCAAACTAAAGTCGATCATCATCTCCGCAAGCTGAGTGCCGTCGATGAGAACAATCTTGCTTCCGATAGTAGAAACGTAGTCGCGGGCGTTGTCCGTGAAGGTGGACGTAGTAATGTAAATCCCTTTGTTGGCTCGTTGGCCTTGCACGGCTTATGCGCCTAACGACCCCAAGCTCAGCGACTGCGGAGGCTGGCGCGCTGGCTGCATGGGGGCGGAAAGGCGGAGGCTGCAAGCAGCCAGCGTGACAGCCGGAGCAGTTCGCTGCAGCGCATGGTTAGGCCATTTGCTCGAATTCATGGAATCGTCGGTGCCATTGCAGGTATGCACGTGTGGGCTGTGGTAAGTCGGACAGCTTGGCCGCGGATGGGATGCCGATTGCGTTGCGGTCAGCGAGGGAAAAGTGCGGCGAAAAGATCATCTCGCCGATGTCCGAGAACGAAATAAGTCCGTGCTCGAACGCAAGGTCGATGTGTCCCGCGAGGATTATGCCATTGTTGGCGTCAAGGCGTTCGGCGGTGCTAGACTGTGACACACGCTTGATGTGGGCCGCACGCAGAAGGCGTCTATCTCGGCAGCCAGTGACGACGCAAGCAGGGCCACACCGATCCTCGACCCGTTTTCGCCAGTGTTGTTGCCAGAAACGACGCGAGGAAACCGTTCCAAACGTGGTAATGCTATCGTCTGCTTTCTGAATCTCTTCCGGCGTGAGTTCTTGCCATGAACGATTTGAATCGGTCTCGCTATCCTCCCAAGGCACCAATGTCCCATCCTGTGCTTTGCGGAACAAACATCCAATGACGTCTGCTAGGAGGGCGTAATGTTCTTTGTTTGGCTGTTTGACGACGCCATTCTTTTCATCAACGAGAATTGGGAAGCGATTCCGTAAGCCGGTTTTCCTGTCTTCGGTCCATTCTAGTATTCCGGGAGCCGCCTCAGACGGATCGAACTCTGAAGCCAAGCTCCGCCTAGCAAGTGAAGCAGCGTATGTGAGAGATTCGCGAAGGTATTTGTCGATTCGCGATCGACCATCGCCCTGAAAAGCCCGGAAATGTCGCTGACACTTGCCAACGGGATCGGTCAAATACGCACCTCGGGCTCCCAACTCTTCGCATACGTCGTGATACGTGCTCATCGGTTATTGGCCTAACGAATCCAAGCTCAGCGACGGAGGCTGGCGACGCAAGACGAAACCACGAAAGAGACCCCACCGCCAGCCTCTGTTCGCTGGAGCGCGTGGTTAGGTGCCGTGGGCTTCGATTGGAGCGTGAAGATAGAACTCATTAAATCGTTCAATTTGGCTTGGACGCTATCAAACCCAGATTCTCTCGTTGACCCGACTCCGCTCGCGTCGCGCTACCGCTTCCGCATGAAGCTGGTGGGTGTGCAAAGCGAATACCAGCTCGCGGCGAGTTCTCCCGCGCCGATGGCGGCGATCGCCGGCGTGCTGCCGGGGCAGACGGTGGAGATCATCGTGCAGGCGGTGAATGGTTCGCTGCAAAGCGTGCCGAGCGCGAGTGTGACTTTCACCGTGCTTTTGCCGGTGAAGGCGGCGGAAGCGCCGGCTGCAAAAGTGGCGCTGGAGCTGCCTGCGCTGGCGACGAATGGGAACGGGAAGCACAGCAGGGTTTAGGCTTCGACATTAGGATTCACGCAGTTTTTTCCAATGGAAGGGGCGGCCGCGCATGATGGCGCTGCCGCCCCTTTTCCTTGTCCAGACGTGTCCCTCCAGCTCACGGAAATTGCACGGATGGGATCCATGGATCCGAAGGGGATCGCCGATCAAGCTTTGACTTGGAAAAACTATTTGCGCGAGGGGCGCGGCGTGGGGCGGGGGGATGGTGCGCGATACAGGGTTCGAACCTGTGACCCCCTCCGTGTCAGGGAGGTGCTCTACCACTGAGCTAACCGCGCGTTTGTCCGGCCATTCCATCCGCGACTGGGCGAATGGAGCAGCGGAAAATAGTGGGTGCGCCGACGGCTTGCAAGCCTGCTTTTCACACAACGTGAATGGCGGATGCGGGCGAAATGGCTTACGACTTTGCTTCGCCGTGGCGCTTTAGAAATTCATCCGCGAGATCGCGGTAAGCAGTCGCGCCGAGGCCGTTAGGATCGTATTCCATGATGGTTTTGCCAAAGCTCGGCGCTTCGCCGAGGCGCACCGTGCGCGGGATCATCGTCTGATAAACGGTTTCGCCAAAATGCTTGCGCACTTCGGCGACGACTTGCTGGCTGAGGTTTGTGCGGCTGTCGTGCATGGTCATGACGATGCCGTGAAGAGTGAGGGCGGAATTCGCGCCGGACGCTCGAATTTGCTCGATGACTTGCACGATTTTTGAAAGGCCCTCGAGCGCGAAGTATTCGCACTGGAGCGGGACGAGGAGCTCGTCGGCGGCGGCGAGCGCATTGGTCATGAGGATGCCAAGCGACGGCGGGCAATCGAATAGCACATAGTCAAACGCCGCATCCTCGCGCAGCGGCCAGAGGACTTCGCGCAGCCGCGTGAGGTGATGGTCGCCGCGCGCGACTTCGATTTCTGCTCCGGCGAGGTCGAGATCGGCGGGGACGATGGAAAGCGTCTCGAAGCGCGTGGGGAGAATTTGTTTCGCGACGGGGCCCTGGTCGACGAGCGGCTTGTAAATGCTGTGCCCGTCCACGCCCTCGACGCCGAGCGCGCTGGTGGCGTTGCCCTGCGGGTCGAGGTCGATGAGGAGGACGAATTGCCCCTTGAGCGCGAGGCAGGCGGCGAGGTTGACGGCGGTCGTGGTCTTGCCGACGCCTCCTTTTTGATTGGCCACGGCGATGGTTTTCATTTCTGGAAAGTCTGCGAAACTAGTCGTTCGAAAAATATTGTCCAACATGAGTGGAGTCGAGCTGAGCGAAAAATTGCTGATGGATGCGGGCGGCTGGCAGGCGATGAAGCTGGCGCGCGCCCTCTGCGACGCCGGCCGCGTGCTGAGCGCGCATTATGCGCCGCCGGTATTGAAGGGCGTGGTGCAGGACGCGGGCGCGGAGTTTCGCTCGGGGCTCAAAATCGTGACGCGGACGAATGTGGAAAATATCTGCGGCTGCCGCGCGTCGCGCGAATGGGGGACGATCTGCGCGCATTCGCTGGCGGTGGGATTGAAGGTGTTGCGGCCAAAGTTGGAGAGAGCGGGGGAGCCTACGGTCTCCGCGCCGAAAGCTGCGGCGGTGATGAGCGGGCCGTTTTTTTCAACGACGGAAGCCGGCGAGCCGATCGCGCTGCACGTGATTTTGTCGCCGAATTTCCAGGCGGCATGGGAGAAGGATCAGGTGATGGTCGGCGCGGAAGTCGAGCAGGACGGCGGGCGGATTTTGATTCACGCGCTCGATGCGAAGAAAACTTTTCGCGCGGCGCCGGAAGATTTGCGGGTGATCGAAAAACTGCGCGAACTCAATGGCGGCGCGCTTTCCGGCATGATGATTCTGCCGCGCGAAAAAGTTCTCGAGCTGCTCGAAAGTCTTGCGCGGGCACCCACGCGTGACTTTTGGAAAAACTGCGCCAGCCGATGTGGAAGCGCTGCTGAAATCGCTGCGGCCAATCAAAGAGGACCCGCGAATTCCAGACCCCCATGTGGACGCGGAACCGGCTGCGCCGGAATTTTCGCTTACGCTGGAAGGTTCGCTCAATCATCTGACGGGGCGGCTGCAGGCGACTTACGGCCAGCGGGTCGTCACCGTCGGTCTCACGCCGGATGCTGACACTTTCACATTTCCCGATCCCAAAAATGCATCGCGCCGCCTTTCGCGAAATCTCGCTGCCGAGCACGCGGCATTGGAGCGGCTCACTCGCCACGGCTTCGCAGGCCCGGATACGACCGGGAATTTTACGCTCAAGCGCGAACATTCGATCCTGACATTTCTCGCACAGGAGCTGCCGCAATTAGAGCGGGAGTGGGCAGTTACGATCGGCGCGCGTTTTACAAACGTGACGCGCGACATCGAGCGCATCACGCCGCGCTTCGACATTCAGCGGTCGGGCCAGGATTGGTTCGAAATGAGCGTGCATTTGGAAGCGCCGGGCGGGCAAACCTTTTCTGCCGCTGACATCCAGCGCCTACTGCAATCGGGGCAAAATCATGTTCGCCTAAAAAATAATCGGCTGGCCGTTTTTGATGCGAAGATGCTCGATGAATTCCAAAACGTCCTCGTCGATTGCGCGCCGGAACAGCGGCAGCCCGGCCTCTATCGCGTGAACCGAATCCATGCCGGCTACATCGACGCGGTGATTGGCGATACGCGCGTCACCGGTGCGGCCGAGTGGAAGGAATGGGCGGCGACGCAACGGCAGATGAAGGCGCCGCAGCCGATCCCGCTCGGCCAGCTCGACGAGGTGCTGCGCCCTTATCAGAAGCAGGGCGTTTACTGGATGAACTTTCTCGCCGAGAATGGATCGGGCGGAATCCTCGCCGACGAAATGGGGCTTGGGAAAACTTTGCAAGCGCTTGCTTTTTTGACGACGCGTGGCCGACCGTCGCTGATCGTCTGCCCATCTTCGCTCGTTTACAATTGGCAGCGAGAGGCGGAACGTTTTACGCCGGAGCTGCGAACTTTGGCGATCGCCGGGGCAAGTCGCAGCGCTCTCTACGGAAAGATCAACGAGTCAGATCTCGTGATCACAAGCTACCCGCTGCTTCGCCGAGATTCGGACCGCTACAGAACCTTTGAATTTGCGGCCGTTATTTTGGACGAAGCACAGCACATCAAAAATCCTGAGACGCAAAACGCGCAAGCTGCCACGAGCCTGCGCGCAGAAACTCGCTTCGTGCTCACGGGCACGCCGATGGAGAATTCGGTCCGTGATTTGTGGTCGATCATGCATTTTGTGAGGCCGGGCTATCTCGGCTCGCATGAAGATTTTCGCGAGCGATATGAGAAACCGATTTCCGGAAGGGATCGAGAAGCCCAAAACCGGCTGGCGAAACGGATCAAGCCATTTTTGTTGCGCAGATTGAAGAAAATGGTTGCCACGGAATTGCCGGACAAGATTGAGCAAGTTACTTATTGCGAGCTGACTAACGCTCAGTTGGATATCTACAACCAGATCCTGAAGGAGAGCCGTGCCCAAATCGAAGTCGCGAGCGGAGAGAAGAATGAAGGCCGACTGAAAATGGTGATGCTGACGGCATTATTGCGCCTCAGGCAGGCCTGCTGCGATCTTCGGCTCTTAAAGCTGGCAACAGATCCCGCCAACTACTCGGCGAAGCTCGAGTTACTCGACGAACTGCTGCGTGAAGCGATCGACGGCGGACATCGGGTCCTGATTTTTAGCCAGTTCGTTACCATGCTCCAGCTTCTCCGCAAACATCTTGAGAAGAGTGACACTTCATATTGTTACCTCGACGGCTCAACGAAAAACCGCGGTGAAGAGGTGGACCGATTCCAGAACAATCCTGAAATTCCCGTTTTTCTGATCAGCCTCAAAGCCGGCGGCGTCGGCCTCAACCTTACGGGCGCCGACACGGTGATTCATTTCGATCCATGGTGGAATCCCGCGGTGGAATCGCAGGCTACCGATCGCGCGCACCGACTCGGCCAAAAAAACATCGTGACGTCATTTAAGCTCATCACGAAAGGCACCGTCGAAGAAAAGATTCTCAATCTGCAGCAAAAGAAGCGAGACATCATAAACTCGACTATGGGCGATGAACTGGAGATGTCGGCGCTATCACCGGCGGAAATTGCATCACTACTCGACGTAGAAGATTGATCCGCGGAGCGGGCACAGTCATTGAAAGATCGTCATCCAAACGGCACCAACACCCCACTAGTTTATATTACATATAGTCAAACGATTTATACGAGTTATAGGTAGATAAAGGCTATAAAAAACGTTCGCAAGGTGCTGGAGATAAGAGAGATAAACGACGCGAAAAAAAATCGAAGTTATAGGAAAATAAGGCCGGATTAGAAGCCCTTTTAGAAGCACTTTTCGCGCCTCGATTTTCCACGCCGACTTGCTCACAAACCGGTAGCTCTGGCTTGGCGCCAGCGCGCGAGCTGATCCGCTTCGCGGCTCGCGCTGCCGCTACCTTCGCTCCGCTCGCAGACTCGCTCCGACGATTTGAGAACAAGCCTTCCAACGTGAGAAAGAAAGGCTCTGGCACGATCGAAAAGAAGAGTGGGAGAGAAGTCCGCGCAGCTGCGCGCGAGAGAGTCAGACCGAGACCCACGGCAGAGCAGGCGAGAGAGAAAGAGCCAGGACGAAAGATGACCGTCGCAACGAGAGCCAGGACGAAAGAGAAGACGGTCGCGCGGCACGAAAGAAAAGAATGACCCCAGCCCGCCGACGGCCTACGGCAACGGGACGGGCTGGGGAACCTTTAGAACACATTTCACGCACGACGACATGTCACACACCATGCTCATGCAGTCCCCGTGTTCTCGGTGATTGGACGACCACCCTTGGCACCGTTCGAACGGGCAGAGAGACGCTTTTTGGCTGACTTGGCCTTGCCGCCACGCTTACCGATTTGCCTCAGGTATTCGCGTGTTGCGGGGTGCATAAAAGGCGAGTCTGGCCGCTTCGGTTTTCCAACCGACTCAGCTTAAATAGTTTACAAAATGCGAATGCGACGATTTTGGCCAATTTTGGGATTTTGCTAAAAGTTCGGTGCAGTTGTTCACATATAGACAAGGAACAGCGTGCGCTATCGCGCTCGCTGGAAACCGCGTAAAAACGCGGGCCGGAACCCTCTGCGCCGGCCAAAGCTGGCTCCGCGCCGCTCGCCGCTAGCGCGGACTTCGGGACGACGATCGCCAGCGCGAAGCGGCTCCGCAGGGCTCCAAGGCCACTAGAACGCGGTTTTGCGGAACTCATGACGCTTCGCCGTGACCTTCGAGCCACAGGCGGATAATCTGCCGCAGAAGCACGGACCGAGTCGGCGGGCAGAACTGGCGACGGCGGAAATCATCCAGCGCACCGGCCTCGGCCTCAGTCAGCGCAGAGGAGACAATGACCGAGACCTTTTCGAGCTGGGGATTGGCCTTGGGGCCGCGCTTTTGATCAGGCGGATAGCTGAGAACGGGACTGGAGGTGCCGTTAACGTGCTTGCGAGCGGCGTTTTTGGCACGGATATCGGCGCGGATTTCCTCAAAGAGCTTGCGCTCCGCAGGAGTATGGAGATTGACGCCACGCCGTCTCATTTGAACAAGACGTTGGTGCCGTATACAAACCGGCAAAGAAAAACTTTGCTGATTTGCAGAATGTAGACAATTGGCCCGTGGTTGCTGGCTTGGCGGGCGAGTTGGTGGACGGACATGCCACCAATCTGGATTTTATATTACATATATTGTATGATGTTATTGTTATGTGCTAATGGCACCGCGGCTTACCGTTTTGTGAATAACTAGTGAATGAAACCCTGTGCAGGTTCGCGCTAGAGTTTCATCTCCCACTCCGCGAGCAAATCCAGAAACCCTGTGGAGGTGCTCGCGGTGCGCAATGCGGATTCCGCGGCGCTCTCTTTGAAGATTCGAGCCAAAGCTCCGATGATGCGCAGATAATCTGCAGCCATCGCGACTGGCACGCCGATCACAAAAATGTAGTGAATGTTGTTCTTCGTATTCGGGAATGCGATTCCACGCACCGATCGGCCGACACTAACGACCATGCTCGTTACAAAATTGGTGCGGGCATGCGGGATGCAAATCTCAAACTCGTCGCCGGCAGCGACGCATGGATTCTTGCTCTTCAGGCTGTTGTAAAATGCGTTCCAGTCACGCACGCGTTCATCTTCTTTTAAAAGCGAGGCGACTTTGAAAATCGCCTCCTCCTGATTCGTCTCCTTCAAATCGATATCGATGTGCCGGGGCTGAAGAATGCTGGAAATCGTGATCATATGGCAGTGCCGCTCCACTTCAGTTTCTGCCGGAGCACTTCGGAAAAAGTGAGATCCGGTAGCATGGCGAGCGGCAGCGTATGCTTTGCTTTGGTGATCCGGATGATGTCGCCGCCTTTTATTTTGAGCAGCTCCTGACCATCGACGGTCAAAAAAACATCCTGCTGTCCGGTGCATGGACGAACGGAAATCCGCGATTGGTCGCTGACGATGACCGAGCGGTTTGTCAGCACATGAGGGCAGATCGGTGTGATGACAAATACGCCGCAGTCCGGCATCAAGATCGGTCCGCCTGCTGACAAAGAATAAGCTGTGGAGCCGGTCGGCGTGGAAATCACCAATCCATCGGCGTTGTATTCGGTAAGCACATTTCCGTCGATCCGCGTTTCGAGCCGGATCAAGCGCGACATCTCGCCGCGGCTGATGACAGCGTCATTCAATCCAATGCGCCGGCCTGTAATGCGGCCACCGCTTTCGATCTCCACTTCGAGCAATGTCCGCTGGCTCAGGATGAAATTTCCCGCGACGATGCAGTCGACCGCGAGCGCGTGCGAGGAGGAGCTGACGCAGGTCAAAAATCCCAGCGAGCCGAGATTGATGCCGAAGATCGGTTTCAGCCTCTCGCCCAAATCATGAAGCACTTGCAAAATCGTCCCGTCCCCGCCCAGCACGACAAGAATTTCGCACGCTGCACCGAGATCATGCGAGGAGCCGGCAGATTTCTCGCCGATCAATTCCGCCGTTTTCGTTTCGAAAAAAATCGTTGCGTTGTGGCGATGAAATTCGGCCTGCAACTTTTTCACCAACTCCGCTGCACCCGGCTTCCCCGCATGCGCGATGATCCCAATCAATGGCGCAGACATGCGAGAAATTCCTGGTTTCCCTCCGCGCCGAGAATCGGCGACGCGATCACCCCAGCCCATGTTTTGCCAAGCGCGCCGGTCACAAAATCGTGCACACGGTTGACCACCCGCTCGCGGTCCGCCACGTCGCGCACGATACCGCCTTTGCCCACCTCGTCTTTGCCCAGCTCGAACTGCGGCTTGATGAGCGCGACAATCACGCCCGTTGGAATCAGCAATTTGAATGCGGCTGGCAAGATCAAACTCAGCGAGATGAAGGAGACGTCGATCACGCAAAGTGCGATCGCGTCCGGCACATCCTCTTTACCTAAATAGCGCGCGTTTAATTTTTCACGCACGACCACGCGGGAATCGCTGCGGATCTTCCAATGAAGCTGCCTGTGGCCGACATCGATCGCGTGCACTTTCGCGGCGCCGTGTTGCAAAAGACAATCGGTAAAGCCGCCGGTCGAAGCGCCGATATCCAGGCAAGTTTGACCCGCCGGATTGATGTCAAAGTGCGCCAGCGCCGCTTCGAGTTTCAAGCCGCCGCGACCGACATAACGGCTCGCGCTTTTGACAAAAATTTCCGCGTCCTCGACGATCCGCGTCCCCGCTTTGTCCACAGTCGCATCCCCTACTCGCACCTCGCCGGCCATGATTGCGCGCTGCGCTTTTTCGCGGCTCTCAAACAAACCGCGCGCGACCAGCAGTTGGTCCAGACGTTGCGAGGCAGGTTTTTGAGCCATTGAGTGCGACGGCGCGCGATGAAATAATTGCTTGAACCTGCACGGCTTTCAAACGATTAACCGAACCCCCGAATGGCTCCTGAAATTTTGAAAGATTCCATCAAGGAAATGATGGTCGAAAATTTGATGCTCAAAACGCCGAAGGAAGAAATCGGCGACGACCTGCCGCTTTTTGGCGCCGAAGGTCTCGGGCTGGATTCGATTGACGCGCTCGAGCTCGTCGTCTCGCTCGAGAAAAATTACGGCGTCAGCGTGCCAAACTCCGATGTTGCGAAAAACGCGCTCGCGACGGTCAATACTATTGCAGCTTACATCGAAGCGAACCGGAAGTAGCGCGCTACGCGGATGATCTGGCCGCTGCGACGGTCGCGCCTTGAAACACGCAAGAAAAAATTGCACGCGGCGAATTGAGCCGCCACAATCCAGCACGTGCTGCATGCCTTGACCCCGTCCGGCAATTTGAAATTACCATCCCTCGACCGCGAAAAATATCGTCAGGCTTATCGCTGGATGCTGCTTGCGCGCCTGGCTGAAGAAAAGTTGGCGAATCTTTACCGCGGCGGCAAAATTCAGGGCGGCGTCTTCACGGGCAAAGGCCAGGAAGCGCTCTCAGTTTCACTCGGAATGTCACTGCGCAAAGGCGACATTTTCGCGCCGCTCATTCGCGACCAGGCAGGCCGACTGGCCTTTGGCGAAAGCCTTCTCGATGCCACGCGCACTTACATGGGCTCGCGCCTCGGGCCGATGCGCGGTCGCGACGGCAATGTGCATCGCGGCCGCCCGCGCGACGGACTTTTCGCGATGATCAGTCATCTGGGCGCGATGATCCCAGCGGTCGCGGGCGCGCTTTTGGCGAAGCGGCGAAAAGGCGAAACCGATTTCGTCGGCGCGACATGTCTCGGCGATGGCGGCACTTCGACGGGCGCTTTTCACGAAGGCCTCAATCTCGCGGCCGTGGAAAAATTGCCGCTCGTCCTCATCGTCGCGAACAATCAATACGCCTACTCCACACCGACGTGCCGGCAATTCGCATGCGCCGATCTCGTGGACAAAGCGGCAGGCTACGGCGTCACAGGCCTGAGCGTCGACGGGACCGATTTAAAAGCCTGCATGGAAGTCGTTGGCAATGCCGTGCAAAGTGCGCGCGACGGGCGCGGGCCGCAGCTCATCGTCGCGTCGCTGCTCCGGCTCGGCGGCCATGGCGAGCACGACGATGCGCATTATGTAGATCAAAAGTTAAAGAATGCGGATGTGGGGCGCGACTGCATCAAGCTCGCCGAGAATTTCCTGCGCGAAAACGATTGGGTCGAGTCCGGGGAGCTGGAGCGCTGGCGTGCCGAAGCCCTTCAACAAATCGAGGAGACCGTCGCGACCGTGCAGCGCGAGCCCGCGCCCGATCCGGATCTCGATGATTGGCGCGCGCTGGCCACGCAGCATTTGTGCGAGGGCTTTTGCGAGCCATGAGCATCACGTATCTCGAGGCGATCCGCGAGGCTCAGGCAAAGGCGCTCACCGACGATCCGCGCGTTTATATTTACGGCCAGGATGTCGGAGAATTCGGCGGCGCATTCAAGGCGACGAAAAATCTTGCGAAAGAATTTCCCGGCCGCGTGCTCGACGCGCCCTTGAGCGAAGACGCGATTATCGGCAGCGCGATTGGCGCGGCGATTGAAGGAATGCGTCCGATCATCGAGATGCAATACGCGGATTTTTCGACATGCGGCCTTAATCAGATTGTTAACCATGCGGCAACACTGTTTTGGCGCACGCAAGTCCCCTGCCCGATCACGATTCGCCTGCCAAGCGGCGGCACCGCGGGCAGCGGGCCGTTTCACAGCCAGAGCATGGAAGCGCTCTACGCCACGTATCCCGGCCTCATCGTGATGACTCCCGCGACGGTCGAGGATGTTTACAGCATGCTGCTCGAAGCGGTCGCAATCGATGACCCGGTAATTTTTTGCGAGCACAAGTATTTGTATTACCATCTCAAGGCTGACGGCTTGCCGACCGAAGCGCTGCCGACTGGCAAAGCCCGCATCGCGCGCGCGGGACGCGACGTCACGGTCGTCACTTACAGCGCGATGGTGCACGAAGCGCTTGCGATGGCCGAGGAACTCGCGACCGAAGGCACGGAGGTCGAAGTCGTCGATTTACGCTCTGTTAAACCTTTGGATACAGACACCGTGCTCGCATCAGTCGCGCGCACCGGCCGTTTGCTCGCGGTCGGCGAAGCGTGGCCGTGGGGCGGCGTTACCGCCGAAGTGGTCGCGCGCGTCGCGTGCGAAGGCTTTGGCTTGCTCGACGCACCACCGCAGCGCCTGAACGCGCGCGAAACTCCTGTCCCCTTTCATCCAAACTTGTGGGGAACGCATCGCCCCACCGCGCGCAGCATTGCGATCGCCGTGCGCGACCTGCTTCGCCACTAAGATTATATGCCCCAAATTCCCATCATTATGCCGCAGCTCGGCGAATCAATCGCCGAGGCCACGATCGTGAGCATCGCCGTCAAAGTTGGCGACAAAGTCGAGGCAGACCAGGACGTGATGGAAGTGGAAACGAACAAGGCCGTGATGGGCGTGACAAGCCCATGCGCGGGCGTGGTCAAACAGCTGGTGGTTGAATTGCAAGAAAGTTATCCCGTCGGAACAGTGCTCGGCTACCTTGACGCGACCGCCGCGGAATTGGCGCGAGTCGGTCTAGACACTGCGCCGCCTGCGCCTGCCGTCGGTGAATCTGACACCACCGCGGATGAAAGTTCCGCATCCCCTGCCCCGAAAAAATCCGGCGTGCAACCGACGGTGCGCGGCTTGCCAGTGCCGGCGCACGCGGCGGGCGCGAGCTACATGTCGCCACGCATGAAAGCGCGCATGAACGAGCTTGGATTGCATGCCGCAGATCTTGCGGGCATCGCCGGCAGCGGCGCGGCGGGCCGAGTCACCATTGAAGATTTCGAGAAATTTCTCACGCAGCTGGAGAAAAATAAAATGAACCCGGCGTCGACGATGCGCGTCGCCGTTGCCGATGCGATGCGCCGCAGTTGGACGCGACCGCTCGCGACCGTGGCATTGCCGGTGAACATTGATGCGCTGCTCGCGCATCGAAAAACATCCGACCCGAAACCGGGCCCAGCGCTTTATGCGTTGCGTGCGCTGGCTCTCGCGCTCGGTGAAAACAGCACGCCTGCCGGCCGCTTGGTTGGCGATCGCATCGTGCATCCGGCGGCGATCGATGTCGGGTTTGCCGTCGAGGCCGAAGACGGAGTGCTGGTGCCTGTTTTACGCAACGTTGATAAAACAGCGTTAAAAGAACTGGTTTCGCGTTACAATGAATTGGTCGAGCTTGCGCGCCAGCGGCGTTTGCCGCCGAGCGCGACGGGCGGGTCCATCGCGACGGTGACAAACTTCGGCACGTTCGGGCTCACTTGGGCGACGCCGATTCCGCTGCCGGAGCAAACGATCGTGCTCGGCATGGGCGCGGGGCGGATTCAGCCGCATTGGGACGCGATGAAGAAACAATTTCTTCCCGTGACCGAGGCAAATCTCACGCTGAGTTTTGATCACCGCGTTCTCGATGGAGGAGCCGCTGGCCGTCTGCTGGCGCGGATCGCCGAGCTTTTGGCGGAGCCGGAATCTTTGTAGCGGCCGCTACTTTGACGCCGAAAAAGTCGCAGCCGAATTTTGCTGCGGCGGCGCAGGCGGCGAACTGCGCCACGCGATGAACCACCCGATCAGCGCGCACCACACCAGCACCGCGAAGGCGCAAACAATTTTCCGACGCGTCACTCAGCCAGCGTATCGATCCGCTCGGCCATGTTGAAATCGTTTTCCGTCAAGCCGCCTTCGCTGTGCGTGGAAAGAATGATGCGCACTTTATTATAGCGCACGTCGATGTCCGGATGATGCTCCTCCTCCTCCGCGATCTCGGCGACCTGGTTCAGAAAATCGATTGCCTGCGTGAAGTCGTCGAATTCAAAAGTCCGCTCGATCGTTTTTTTCTCGAGCTCCCACTCGGGGATCTTTTTGAGGGCTTCCTTGATTTCAGATGAGTCGAAAAGTTCTGACATGGCTTGGGTAAAAAGTTTTTTCAAAAATGCGCAGTCTCCTCCGCGTTGACAATGCAAATAAAGCGGCGGCGGCAATGGAGTTATCGCCCTTGAACATAACGGCGCGCGTGTATAAAAAGCGATTCCTCTTAAAGCTATGGGAAGAATCTTTAACAACATCGTCGAAACCGTCGGCCGCACGCCGCTCGTCAAGCTGAACCATGTCACCGCGGGCGTTCCTGCGACAATCGCGCTCAAGTGCGAATACTTTAATCCGCTCGGCTCAGTGAAAGATCGCATCGGCATGGCGATGATTGCGGCCGCGGAAACCGCGGGAACTTTGACGAAAGAAACTGTCATCGTGGAACCGACGAGCGGCAACACCGGCATCGCGCTCGCATTTGTCGCGGCGGCGAAAGGTTATAAAATCGTCCTGACAATGCCTGAAACGATGAGCCTCGAGCGGCGAACGCTGCTCGCGATGCTCGGCGCGAAGCTTGTGCTGACGCCGGGCGCCGAGGGAATGAAAGGCGCGATTTCGCGCGCGGAGGAGATCGTGAAAAATACGCCGAACGCGTGGATGCCGCATCAGTTTAACAATCCAGCGAATCCAAAAGTTCATTTCGAAACGACGGCACCGGAAATTTGGGACGACACGAATGGCGAAGTGGACATCGTCGTCTCGGCCGTCGGCACCGGCGGCACGATCACCGGCTGCGCGGAATACATGAAGCCGCGCAAAGCTTCATTCCAAGCCATCGCCGTCGAGCCGAAAGATTCGCCAGTCATTTCTCAAACGCTCGCGGGCCAACCGATCAAACCCGGCCCGCATAAAATCCAAGGCACCGGCGCGGGATTCGTCCCTGAAAATTTACACCTCAAAGATTCAAGCGGAAATCCGCTCATCACCGAGTGCGTGCAGGTCACGAACGACGATGCTTTCGCGATGACGCGCCGCCTCGCGAAAGAGGAAGGCATCCTCGCCGGCATCAGCAGCGGCGCGAATGTCTGGGCCGCGATCGAGGTGGCGAAACGGCCCGAAAACAAAGGTAAACTGATCGTTACATTCGCCTGCTCGACCGGTGAGCGCTATCTCTCCACCGCACTCGCGGCAGATGCGCGCGCTGAAGTCGGAGGTTAAAAAAAAATGCGCGTGGCAATCGGCGCGGATCACGGTGGCGTGCCGCTCAATGAGCTCGTGATCGCCGAGCTGAAGCGACTCGGTCACGACGTGATTGACTTCGGCACGCACGATGCTGCCGCGCCCGATGACTATCCCGACTATGCACGCGCCGTTAGCGGAAGTTTGACATCCGGCCATGCAGACCGCGGCATCATCATCTGCGGCAGCGGCGTTGGCGCGTGCGTCGCCGCGAACAAGTTTGACGGCATTCGCGCCTGCGTCTGTCACGACACCTATTCAGCGCGGCAGGGAGTCGAGCACGACGACATGAATGTGCTTTGCCTCGGCGCACGCATCATTGGCTTTGAGCTGGCGCTGGTATTGGTGCGGGCTTTTCTAGACGCGAACTTTTCAAACGAAGAACGGCATCGCCGCCGGCTCGCGAAGATCGCGCAAATCGAGAGCGGCGAAAACTAGCGCTCGCGCAAAAGCTGCGAGATCAATGCAGGCGCTTCCTCGTGCGCGTTCAATGTGCGCAGCCTGCCCGCGCGGTCGAGGATCCAAAGTGTCGGCAGCGTATTGATTCCGAGCGAGCGCACGAGAGGGCTGAGCCAACCTTTGCCATCGCAAAAAACCGGCCAGTTGATGCTGCGCGTGCGCAAAGCCGCATCGACGGCGAAGCGATTGGCGTCAAGGTTGATGCCGAGCGCTTGCACACTTCCCGCCGGATAAGCTGCCGATAGATCGCGCACCACATCGAGCTCTTCCATCGAGGGCGGCGACCAGCTCGCAAAAAAATAAACGAACACCACTTTGCCGCGAAAATTTTTCACATCAATCGCCGTTCCGCTTGTGGAAGTGAATGCAAGCGGAACTGGATTTCCGAGGAAGGCGATGCGTTTCAAATCGTCCTCGATTCGTTGCTTCAGATCCGCATTTTTCGCGCTGGCAAGCGCAGTTTCGAGTAGCTCTTTTTTCTGCTCGGGCTTCGAATCGTAAAGCGTCGCAACCTCCGCGAACAGCGCTGCGATCCGGCGGTCGGCGGGAAACTTTTCTGCGAAGGCTTTTGTTTTGTTTAACAAAATGGCACGCGCGTTTTCGTCCGCCCGAGACATCTGACGCATGAAAAGGGAAATGCGCGCGAATTCTACATCGGCAACTTTTTCCGGAGGCGCTTCCTTCTCGAGGCGGTTGAGAAGATCCATCGCTTCGACTCGCGGCTTTGCGCTATTTTGCAGATCGCCGAGGGTCCCGAGCAAATGGACGAGCCGCAGCCGCGCCTCAAAAGTGTGCGGATCCGTCGGATATTTTGCGACGAAATCGCGGAGCGCTTTTTCCTGGCGCTCGAGAAACGCCAATGTCGTCGCACGCGCCTCTTCACGCGTTTTCCACGTCGCCTTTGGGCCGGCGTCAAGATTGACGATCTGCTGCCAATCCTCCTCCACGCTGGCGAGCGCACCGCTGGTGAGCAATGCGAAAAGGAACAACGTGCACCAGTTCATTCGGTGCGGATCGTGGCGATGATCGGCCGGTGATCGCTGGCATCGTTCCACGTTGCGCCGCGATAAACACTCGACTTCGCATGTTCAACGTTTTGGGAAAGCAGACGGTTCACGAAAATGTAGTCGATGCGCGAGTAAAGCCCCGCGACCTGCCAATACTGAGTCCATCGGTCGCCGAGCTCATCTTTCAGTGGCAGGTCGGTCAATCGCTGCACCGAACTCCGCGGACCGGCGATTTCCATAATGGCCGGCTCATTTCGAAGCTCGTTAAAATCTCCGTAGACGAGCAGACGAACGTCGCTGTTAGTCAAAATTTCATCGACGTGCTGCCGAAGAAGATGCGCTTCGTTGCGCCGCACCAGCGCTTCATTTTCCGGCACTTCACGCTTGGATTTGAGATGCACGCCGATCAGCCGCAGCGTGAACTTTGGCGCGATTTGCACCGTCACGTCGAGAAAGCCTCGTTTCACTTTTTGCTGATGACCATCGAGCTGATACGGCACATCGGTCATCGACTGGTGCGACGAAATCGGGAACCGGCTGAAAAGCGCGAGATGCCGGTCGGGATCGGCGGCCTCGACGTATTCAGAATCGGTGTAGCCGAGACCGGCCTTTTGCAGGCGCGCTTTGAAGTCCTCAAAATCCGAGCGCACTCCCAGCTCGCAGACGCCGAGAATATCGGGATGAATCGCCTGAATGATTGATACTTCCGCCGCAATCGCATGCTCCGCTTTTGGCGCGCTGCCTTCATGCTGGCCGAGCAAATAGTTTTCCAGATTGTAGCTGGTGAAAACGATCTCGCCTGCGCGCAGCGAGCCCAGCGCCAGACCAAACTCAAAGACGAAAAGTAGAACGCGCTTCAAAATCGCGTCCGCCGCCGAAAGTTACGAAGGGTGATTTTCGCTGCCGTTGATCACGGTCGTCGCAGGTGCGGGCGCGGTTGCCACGGCAGTCTGAGCCGGTGCAATGGTTTCCGCCGCTTGCGCCGTGGCTACCGGCTCGGAGGCCTTGTGCTCGAGAGCTCCCGGCGCGGGCTGCACGACCACTTCTGTCGTCACAGGCCTGGTCAGCTCATGCTCAAACTCGTCCTTCGCCTTGCTAAATTCGCGAACAGCCTGGCCCATTCCACGCGCCAGCTCGGGCAACTTCTTTGCGCCGAAGAGCAGCAGCACAATCAACAGAATGACCAAAAGGTCGGGGCCCGCGAGATTAAAGAGACTGGCGATGATGTTCATGGCTATCCATTTAACTAGCATCGGTGGCCAGTGGTTGCAAAGAAAACTGCCCCGCCCGCGGCGCTACGGCATGAGCGCCTTCACGGCCTCGATCGGCGGCAGGCTCCATGCGGTCTGCTTGCGCTGATATTGGCTCCACGGAAGCAGCACATATTCCGGATGCGCATCGGCACGCAGCCAGCGGATCATTTTCAAAAGATCCGCCTCCGCCATGCTCGTGCAGCCGGAGGTCGGTCGCGCGACGCCGCGGCGAATGTGGAAAAAAATCGCGCTGCCCGCGCCCGGCACTGCGGGGTTTTCGTTGTGCTGGATGTCGATAAGCCAGTGATACGCAAAGTCGCCCGGGCGCATCTGCTCCTTGCTAAACCATGCCGGCGGATTCTTCGGATCGATCTCGACATGCTGGTTGTATTGCGGCGAGCGCGGATCATCGATCCACGCGTCGCGATCCGTCACTTGATGGAAAGGATAATCCGCGCCCGCGGGCAGCTTCGGCTCGTAGCCGTAGATTTTTCCGAGCTGGAAAATCCCCGCCGGCGCGCGCTTGTCGTGCTCCGTTTTTTTCGTGCCGGCTTCATCCTGTCCCTTCACGCCGCGTCCCCACGCGAGACCGTTCCGGCCGTAAAGCACCGGCCACGCATCCGATGCCGGCAGCCATTGACCACCCGGCTTGTCGCGTTGAAAAAGCTGCAGCTTGCCGTGATTGGAATTCCAGTCTGGCGCGATGCTCACGATCAACTGCCGCACTTGCGCATCCACTCCATCCGCGCGGGCGAACTGCGGCAGCAAAAGCAAGAAAAGGAACGCAAGATTTCGCATCGCGTCAAAGTGCAATCCCGAAGACACGAGCGCAACAGCCAACCCGCTCGGAAAATCCGGTACCGCACTCGTGCGCACCATCCTACTCCTTTGCTGCTCAAACGTCTTCATGACCTTCGCTTGGTATGGCCACCTCAAATACGGCCACGCTTGGCCTCTCTGGAAAGCGATCGTCATCTCCTGGCTCATCGCCGGCGCGGAATATTGCTTCGCCGTCCCCGCCAATCGCCTCGGCTACGGCGAGTTGAACGGCTTTCAGCTCAAGATCATCCAGGAATGCGTCACGCTGATCGTCTTCATCGTTTTCGCGATCACATTCCTCAATGAAAAAATTGCGTGGAACTATCTCGTCTCATTCACGCTCATCGCGCTCGCGGCGTTCTTCGCGTTTGCGTTCAAAAGCGGTCCGGCAGCTGGATAGCCAATCAGCGCGTCGTCGCGAACCAGATGGCGATGTAATGGCACGCGCTGCCGAGCATGACAAAAAAATGCCAGAGCGGATGCAGCGCGAACCTTTTCCGCGAGGCGAGATAGACCGGCACGCCCGCAGTGTATGCCGCGCCGCCGATCATCAGCCATTCGATCGCCGACCATGAAGTGGCGCAAAAAATTGCATGCAACGAAACGAGCGGAAACCAGCCCAGCACGAGATAGCTCAGGATCGAAATCCGCGGATGCCGCAGACCGCAGATGAGTTTGAACGCGATGCCGCCGGCTGCCAGCAACCACGCCAAAACCAAAAGCGCCACCCCTTGCGTTCCGCCGAGCCGGACCAGAAATGGCGTAAAAGTTCCCGCGATGAGCAAATAAATCGTCGAATGGTCGAGCACCTCGAGACGGAGCCGCAGCCGATGCGCGCTTCCGATGTGCAGGCAAGTCGAGGCAGCGTAAACCGCGGCAAGCGTGATCCCATAAATCAGGCTGCTCGCAAAGTCCGCCGGAGTTCTCGTATGGCGCAGGAGCAGAAAAATGGCCGGCACACACAGCGCGAGGCCAGTGCCGTGCGTGATGACGTTACCGACTTCGTTTGCCGGGGGATAAAACCGGCCGGTGCTTTGCAGCGGCAAGCTTTGCTCCTGCACTAACGGAAAAAAATTACCGCCGTCATTTCAATTCCTCGACCACGATTCGCGCGCCTTCCACCGCGAGCACGCGGAGCGGCGAGCTGCGCTCCACAAATTCGCCACGCGTGACGACATCGACGAGGAAATCGCCGAATTGCGCGTTGCCACTCGGCCGCAGCATCGACTTCGCAATCCCCTCCGCGCCGATCGGCACGCGAGTAGGTGAAGCGACGGTCGCCGGCGAAAAAGAAGGTCCGCTCGGATTTGATCGAGCGAGAACCAGGCGATTGTAAAACATGCTGCGCGGCAACATTTTCCCGAGCATGATGATGACGATGATCGCCGCGGCGAGCGCACCGCCCAGCTTTGCAAGCGGGACGTAAAGCATCGGCGCGGTCGGCCAAAACGGCTGGCCGGGATAACGGTCGATCATCGCCCAAAGCAGTGCGCCGATCATCAGCATCACGCCGGTTACGCCGGGAATCACGGTCCCTGGATGCAGCAGCAATTCGCTGAGCACCAGCGCGACGCCAACTACAAAAACGGCGACAACCTCCCAGCCCGCGAGTCCCGCGAGATAATGCCCGCCGAAGAAAATCAGAAACGCAATCGCCGCCATCGTGCCCGGAATCATCGTGCCGTGCATTTTGAATTCGAGATACGCGCCGACGATTCCGATCAGCAAAAAAATCGGCGAAAATTCTGTCACCCAAAATGCGAGCCGCTCAAAGCCGCTCGCCTCGACGCGATGCAAAGTTCCAGGGTGATGCGATTTGTTTAACACCTCTTCAAGCGATGCCGCCATGCCGCTGGCCAGCACCGGTTTCCCATTAATCACACGCGTCGCCTCCTGCGCGCTGAGCGTGAGCAACGTCCCTTTCGGGTGCACGACCACGTCGCCGATCTTCACTTCGGCATCTTTTGAAATAAAAGCCTCGGCGATGTCTGGATTGTAGCCGTTGCGCTGCGCGGCGCTGCGGAAATAGCCGGAAAAATAGGAGACAATTTTGTCGTTCATCGTCGTCGGCAGATTTTGGCCGCCGCTCATCACCGGCGCAGCCGCGCCGATCGCGCTCACCGGCGCCATGTAAATTTGCTGCGTGCACAGCGCGACCAGCGCGCCCGCCGAGCCGGCATTCGTGTCGATGTAAGTCAGCGTTGGCACGCGCATTTTGAAAAGCGCGTCGTGCATCTTCGTGGCCGCATCGAGCGCGCCGCCGTAGGTATCCATGTCGAGAATGACAGCGCTCGCGTGGCTTTCCTCCGCCTCTTTTAATGCGCGCCGGACGAACATGAATTGCGCGTCCGAGATTTCACCGTGCAGTGGAATGACGAAAACTTCATCAGCGAAAACGCCGCTCGCCAGCAGCGAGAGCAGCATGACCGCGCATAGCAGACAGCGTTTCATTGCAATCAATTTCAGCTCGCGCAGCGGCAATCTCAAGTCAAACCGATGTTAAACACGCAGCGATACAGGCCGGACACCGCGCTTTCCTCGCGCGTGACGCTCATCCGCAGCACGCGCTGAAACATTTCGCTCTCGAGCCGCGCGACGATCGGAAACGCGCGCAGCAAATCGAGGATCGGCGAATGATGTTCGATGATGCGCAGCGCGCCCTCGTCCGAAAAATCCGCCATGTAGCCTTCGTTGTCGCGCAGGCGAGCGAGCCATTTTGCGCGAGCGGCCGGCGAATCGCCTTTCAACTTTGACGCGTAATGCGCTGCTTTGTTTTGAAAAATCGTAAAAAGCAATTTCTCCGCGGAGCT
The DNA here is from genome assembly GCA_963836755.1 of uncultured Verrucomicrobiae bacterium. Taxonomy (GTDB): domain Bacteria; phylum Verrucomicrobiota; class Verrucomicrobiia; order Chthoniobacterales; family Chthoniobacteraceae; genus JAJPJG01. The sequence continues at coordinate 2,020,195 of CAWIKF010000002.1, forward strand.
TGGCCCATAAAGCCTCTTCGCCGATTCGAGCAGCTCGATCGTGATCGCGTTGCTCTCGTGCGGAAAAAGTTCGTGCGCGCGATGCGTGAGCCGGTAGAGCATTTCCGGGCGGCCAATCGGCTTCGGCCGCCGCCACGTGTCGAGATAGCCATCCTTGTGCAGGTCGACGCAGTGCTGCTTTACGCCCATATAACTCATGTTTAACGCATCGGCGAGTTCGCTGACCGCCAGGCCCTGCGTCCGCTTCAGTTTGTTGACGATCTGCAGCCGCTGGCTTTTGCCGATCTCGGAGATGAGTTTCTGGTTCACGCGCGACGCTCAATCTTTGACAGCGCGGGCGCGCAGAGGCAAGGCCAGGCCGACCGCGAACACGGCGACGAGCGCGACGTCCATCATCAAGCGCGGCAGCGATGACGTGACGTGATAGCGATAATTTGGCCACGCGCTGAAAATGTAGATGCCGCCGTAAAGCGCGACCGGCATCAGGATCGCAGCGACTAAAATCAGCGCCTGCTGCTCACGGCCGCGCCGCGAAAGATCAGCAAGCGCGAACGCAGCGATGATCCAAAGCACGCTCCAGCGGCTCCAGTTCACGATCTCGCCGGCGGCAAATTTCGCGACGAGCAGGATGCGCAGCCAGTTTTGAAGAAAAATGACGCGCGTGAATGGCAAAAAGTCCGTCTGCGGCGGCGCTTTCATCAGCACGAGAAAAAGTTTCCAGCCGCAAAAGATCAACATCGCCGGAATTGCCGCGGCCAGCATCCATCGAGCTTCACGCCGTTTCGCCGCAACGACAAAGCCGATCAAAAACAGGCATCCCGCGAGAATCACGCCTTCCTGTTTCACCCACGGCAAAATCGCCGCGCAACATGCAAACAATCGCAGCGAACCGAGCGCGCCGCCGCGTGCGTAATCGAGCAGATAGATGACGGCGGCGAGATAGACCGTCGCGAGCGGAAAATCCGCCCAGCCCGAGCTTGCGCTGCCGGGCCCGATGACGAGGCACGGCACGAAAAACGGGAGCAGCGTTCCGGCGATCGCGAGCCGCGCGTCTCGAGTCAGCTTAAAAATTCCGCCGCTTAAAAGCATTGCCGCCGCAAGATAAACGAATGGGAACAAAACTTTCGCCCAACCTTGATGCGGCTCGCCGATCCAGCTGTAGAGCCATTCTTCGAGCATTGGCAGGCCGGCCGGATATTGCGGATGGCTCCAGAGTCGCTCGATGTCCGTGAAGGTGGAACTCGGGATTCGTCCGCCGTTGAGCGCGGCAATGTGCGCCTTGATTTCCCAGCAGAAGAGGCCGTCCCAACGCAGCGTTTGCGCAATCGATTGCCACGCGACGAACGCGATTTGCACGCCAAAAATGGCGAGAAAAATCACCCCGAGCAGTCCGATCTCGCGCGGCCATTCCAACTCAAAATCATTTCGCGCGCGGAAAAAGCCGAAGGCGCCGAACGCAATCGCCAATGCCGCGACGATCCAGTGCAAGAGCGGATCGGGTGCGACCAAACCGACGATGAAAAGTGCGAGTGAAATGATCGCGCCGCCAAAAAGCACCGCGACGCCGAGCAGTTCCGCGACATTTGCGCCGCGTCGCGGCATCGTCAAAATCGCCGCGCCTTTGCCTGCGCATGCGATGAGCGCCAGCGCGAAAGTGACTCGCGCGCAAATCACGGTGCTTTGTCCGGAAGCGGCACCAGCACAAGGTTCGGGCCGAGATTATGTGCGCGCGCGACGAGCTCTGGCGGCGGCGGCACGAGATAGAAAAGCATCGCGGCCACGTCGACTCGGCTGCGCGGCAGATCGTTGTAATCAGAAACTTTGTCGCCATTCATTTGCCCCAGCGCCCAGACCGGACGCGGCCACGCAATGTAGCTGAGCAAATAATGGATCTCAGGAAAGTGCCAGTTGTCGCCGGGACCGATAACCATCAAAGCGCGGTCGCGCGGGATGCCGTCGAGCGCGACGTCGAGGAGGCGCGTGCCGTCGCCCAGTTGCAAAAGCGAAAGCGACATTTCATCGGTGGTCGCGTCCGGTTCGCGGACGAGCGGGGCGCGCCATTCGATGTGCGGGACGATGCCGCGGATGCCCGCCGCAACAAAGGCGGCGAGCACCAAAATCCAAATCGAGAGGCGCAGCATGCGGGGGGATTAACGGAAATTCCGTGCCTTTACTGCAAAAAAAACGGCCGATGCCTGCAAAGGCATCGGCCGCCCAACCAAGGAAATTTACTGGTGTGTCTGCAGAACCGCGTAGGTCTTTTGGCCACCGCGTTCGATAAACAAGAGCACACGCTTGTTTGGATCGTGATTTTTCAGCGCGGCGCGGAAATCGGCGCTGTTGGTCACCGGTTTTTGATCGACCTCGGTGATCACGTCTTTCGCCTCGAGACCCGCTTCATCAGCGGGGCTGCCGGGCGCGACGGCATCGACTGCAACTCCGCCACCGGACTTTGTTTTCATTTTTTCGGCGAGCTCTTTGCTCAAGTCGGAAACTTTCAACCCATAGAAATCCTCTTTCGCTGCGCCGTTGGCTTTTGGCGCGGAGACGTTGGCGACTTTCGTGAAATCGTTCGGAAGCTCGCCAGTCGTAACCGCGACTTTGACGCTTTTGCCGTCGCGCCAGACGGAAAGTTCCAGCGGCTGGCCGACCTTCTTTTTGAGCACTTCTTTTTGCAGGTCATGCGCATTCGTCACGGCGACGCCGTCGACTTGCGTGATTACGTCGGCGGGCCGCAAATCGCTTTTGTAGGCGGGCGCGTTCGGCTCGATCGTGTCCACGACGACGCCTTTGTCGATGCCTTTGATGTGCTCGGCGAGCGAAGGATTGTCGCCGAGCGTTTCAATGCGAATGCCGAGCCAAGGGCGGATGATTTTGCCGGTGCTGATGAGTTGGTTGCCGACCTCGGCGAGCATGTTCGACGGGATCGCAAAGGCGAGGCCGCGGCCGATGCCGTTGATGAGGGTGTTCATGCCGATGATGCGGCCGTCCACGTCGATGAGCGGGCCGCCGCTGTTGCCCGGATTGATGAACGCGTCGGTCTGGATGTAATCCTCGTATTTCGGGTGGGTCTGGTCGCCGGTGAGGTTCGTGCGGCTTTTCGCGCTGATGATGCCGCTGCTGAAGGAGTAGTCGAGATTGAATGGAATGCCGATGGCGAAGCAGAGCTCGCCGACTTTGACGGCATCGCTATCGGCGAGCGTCGCGACCGGCAGATTTTTCGCGTCGATTTTTAGAACGGCGATGTCGGTCTTGTCGTCGGAGCCGACGACTTTTGCGGCGAAATGCCGGCCGTCCTTGAGGCGAACCTGGACATTGTCCGCGTCTTCAATGACGTGAAAGTTTGTAAAAATGTAACCCTCGGGCCGCACGATGAATCCCGAGCCTTCGCTGCGCGTCGGTGGCGGCGGCATCTGGAGTTGGCGGCGATGGCCGTTGCCGCCGCCCGGGTTGCCAAAGAAAAAGTCCATCCCCGTCTCCGCATCATCGTCCGTCGCTTTTTTGTCAGCCTCGATCACCACGACCGATGGCGCGACTTTGTCGAATACGCCGACAAAAGAATCGTTAAGCTGATGGATGACATCCTTCGCCGGCGACCCGGAAGAATCGGCGGCGAGCGCGACCGAGCCGGAAATTACGATGCAACCAAGAAAAGAAGCTAAACGATTAATTGTCATACCGAAGTGGATGCTTTGACACGCACACTCCAAATTTCGTTCAAAGCCAGCGCAGCGTGGTCGGAGCTTGCATTGCGCCTGTTTGACATCGTCTCGATTCAGCCTTAGCTCTGCGCCCAAGCACTTCATGGAACTCACCGCCGTCCGCTCGGAAAAGGCCTTCATCTCACACGCTCCCGGTTATTGGCCGGACGTTGATCCCGTCCAATGGAACGATTGGAAATGGCAGCTCAAAAACCGCGTCACCTCGCTGCGCCAGCTCGAGGAGCATCTCGTCCTTTCCAACGAAGAGCGCACGGGTGTTTTACTTTCTGGGAACAAACTCGCGCTCGCCGTCACGCCTCATTTTTTCAACCTCATCGAGCGCGATAATCCCGATTGCCCGATCCGCCGGCAGGTTATCCCGCGCATCGAGGAATCGTGGACTTCGCCTCATGAAATGGCCGATCCATGCGGCGAAGATTCGCACATGCCGGTGCCGGGCCTGGTCCATCGCTACCCCGATCGCGTCCTCTTTCTCGTCACCGACCGGTGCGCGAGCTATTGCCGGTATTGCACGCGCAGCCGCGTCGTCAGCGGCGCTGGCGAGCAGGAATTGCATACCGATTTTGAGCAAATCTATCGCTACCTCGATGAGCACACCGAAGTCCGCGACGTGCTGCTCTCGGGCGGCGATGCGCTTCTTTTTTCCGACGACAAACTCGAGTCGATCCTGAAACGGCTGCGCGACATTCCGCACATCGAGTTCCTGCGCATCGGCTCGCGTGTCCCGATCTTTCTCCCGCAGCGAATCACGCCCGCGCTGTGCGCCATGCTCGGGAAATATCATCCGCTCTGGATGAGCGTCCACGTGAACCATCCGCGCGAGTTGACGACCGAGGTGAAACAAGGTCTCGAGCGCCTCGCCAATGCCGGCATCCCGCTCGGCAACCAAAGCGTCCTGCTCCGCGGCGTCAATGACAACGCCGACACGATGCGCGACCTCGTGCACAAACTCCTCATGTGCCGCGTCCGCCCGTATTATCTCTACCAGCTCGACCTCATCACCGGCTCGTCGCACCTCAAAGTGCCCGTGAGCAAAGGCGTCGAAATCATCGAAGCCCTGCGCGGCCACACCAGCGGCTACGCCATTCCGCAATACGTGATCGACGCGCCCGGCGGTGGCGGCAAAGTCCCGATCAATCCCGGCTACACCCTTTCCCACGACTCCGAAAAAGTCGTGATCCGCAACTACGAGGGGCGCACCTTCGAATATCCGGAGCAGGGCGCCGCGAAGCCTGTGGAAAAGCCGAAAGTTCCGAAAGTCGATCTCGACTACTTTTACTCCGAGTAACGGCGACGCGCGGCGTTGGCCACCTGACTCCCGTCATTTTTCGATGTCGAACTTCAACGGGATGGGCTGAATAGCGGCCTGGATCTGCGCTTCCAACTTCTCGATGGCCGCTTGCGCCTCCGCAACTTTTGCGGCGTCGCCGGCCTTGCTCGCGGCGCGCCAATTCTTGATGAGCTGCCCCTGCGGTCCCTGCAATTGTCCGATGAGACGATAGATGTTTTGCCCGCGGTCTTTGAGCACTCCTTCGTTCACCGTGGTCGTGTTCCAACCCGTGGCCAGCTCCGCGGCAGTCACGGTCGCGGCCAGTTTGCCGTTGATGCTGACGCGATATTCTCCATCCGGCAGTCCGGTGACCCGCAGAAGATACTGGGAAAGCTGCAGCGTATCCGGCAGGAGTTTGAGAGCACTTGCGGAATCGGGAGGAATCGACCACGGCCCCGCTTCATCGAGGCGGGTGAAAGTCAGCTTGCCGTCCGTCGCGCTGACGTCAGTGATCTTTCACTGCCGTTGCTCCGCGACGTGGCCGTCCGCGCTGAGCGTGGCGGAGCTCACGGCACCGCGTTCACATCGAGCCCATTCAGGATCGTGGCCGCCATCGTGTAATGGCCGACGTTGCTGACGTGGACGGTGTCTCCGCTCAGCGGTATGACCGACGGAGGAAGGACCGCCCGGGCGGGCTTCGGAGGCGGGATCACTCCGTCCGGGCCGGGCGTGGGCGCGGGAAGAACGCGCGGCTCCAGTCGCCCATCATGCTGCCATGGTCCATCGGGCTGGAGGAGATGAGCACGGGCAGAGCCGGATAGCGCGGATTTTGGCCACGAGTTCCTTCATGCCTTTCAGATAAACCTCCACCGAGCCGTCCACATCGTTCATCCCGAGTTCTACGGAGACGATCGTAGGCTTCCACGCGGCAACGTCGTAGTCGAATCGCCTCAGCACGTTGCCGACCCGGTTGCCGGGAACGCCGGAGTCACGGAAATGGAGATGCAATTCGGGAGGCCGGACGCGGTAAAATTCCTCGATGAAATTGGTGTGCTTGCACTGCGTCGTGATGCTGTCGCCAGCCATCACCCAGACATCGTTCTCCTTGAGATGAATCTTCGGCTCCTCCGCGCGCGCCGGGCCGGAAGGGAGTGCGCAGGCAAGCAGGCCAGCAACGAGGAGCGAGGAAAGCGGCTTGATACGATCCATCTAACTTTCACGATTGCAGTCCTATGCCTTCGGCGGCGTCGGCGCAGGAGTGGCGGGATGCGGTTGCAGCTGGACCTGCGGGTTGCGGGACGTTTCCACGGGAGCCGTCCATGCGGACTGCCCGGCGGGGCTGGATGAGGCAATTTCTTTCTTTTCTTTCCTCGTTACCGATCGCTCCCTCGTTACCAAGCTCGAGCTTGGTAATGCACTTGTCCGCGAAGCTTTGCTTCGTCATGCCCGCGGAAAGCCGGAGATTCCAAGAGCACCGGCGTTACCAAGCTGGAGCTTGGTGACGAGGAGATAAGGAAATTGTCCGCCGTGTCCAACGGCGCTGCCGGCCTCTCCAGCGGGAAAAGCAAATCGCCGCTCCCTTTCGAGAGCGGCGATTGCAAGACTTAGAACTCTTTAGTCGCGGAAGCGGCGGCGGTCGTCGCCACCACGGCCTCGGCCACCACCACGGTCGCCCCGGTCGCTGCGGGGCGGTCGGTCGTCGCCGCTGCGCTCGAAGCGGTCGCCTCCGCCTTCGGTGCCGTAGCCGCTGCCGGCTGCGAGGGCGGCTTCGGTGGGGCCGGCGGCTTCGTCGCGGTCTTTCATCGCAGCTTTGCGTGAAAGTTTGACGCGGCCTTTGTCGTCGATGCCGATGCATTTGACCCAGATTTGATCGCCGTTGCGGACGACGTCTTCGGTTTTATTGACGCGCAGGTCTGCGAGCTCGCTGATGTGGACGAGGCCTTCCTTGCCGGGCATGACTTCGACGAATGCGCCGAACTCTTTGGTGCTGACGACGCGGCCTTGGTAGACGGCGTCGATCTCAATTTCCTTGAACATGCCAGCGATGATTTGTTTGGCGCGGTCGAGCGCGTCGCCGCTGCTCGAGTAGATGTGGACGGCGCCGGTGTCTTCGATATTGATCTCTGCGCCGGTCTCGGCGGTGATGCCTTTGATGGTTTTGCCGCCAGGGCCGATGAGCATGCCGATTTTATCGACAGGGATCTGGATGGTCTCAATGCGCGGGGCGTATTGGCTGAGCTCCTGGCGCGGTGCGGCGAGCGCGGCGTTCATGACGTCGAGCACTTTCATACGGGCGTCGCGGGCGCGATAGACGGCTTCGGTCATGATGCTGAGCGGGAGGCCGGGCAATTTGAGATCGAGCTGGAAGCCGGTGAGGCCGGTGTCGGTGCCGCAGAGTTTCCAGTCCATGTCGCCAAAGTGGTCTTCGCTGCCGATGATGTCGGTGAGCATGACGTAGCGTTCGAGGCGGCCGTCGTCGCTGTATTCGGTGACGAGCCCGGCGCTGATGCCTGCGACGGGTTTTTTGATCGGCACGCCTGCGTCCATCAATGCGAGGACGCCGGAGCAGACGCTGGCCATGGAGGTGGAGCCGTTGCTTTCCATGACTTCGCTGCTGACGCGGATGGCGTAGGGGAATTTATCCTCGGGCGGGATGACTGCGAGGATGCTCCGCTCGGCGAGTGCGCCGTGGCCGATCTCGCGGCGGTTCAGGCCGCCGGTGCGTCCGGTTTCGCCGACGCTGAACGGCGGGAAGTTATAGTGTAGGATGAAGCGCTTTTCGCGCTCGCCGCCGGTGTAGGCGTCGAGCATTTGGCCTTCATCGGCGGGCGCGAGCGTCGCGAGAGCGACTGCCTGCGTCTCGCCGCGCTGGAAAAGCGCGGAGCCGTGGGAGCGCGGGAGGATGCCGACCTCGGCACTGAGCTGCCGGATATCGTCGGTGCCGCGGCCGTCGCAGCGGGTCTTGCGGTCGAGGATGGAAATGCGGAAGGCTTTCTTCTGCAGGTAGTCGAACGCGGAGGAAATCTCGAAGCCGGTGGCTTCGGGGAATTTCGCGAGGATCGCCGCTTTCACTTCGGTCTTCAAGGCGTCCACGGCTTTGTGCCGCGCGGATTTTCCGGTGGTGTAAAGTGCGGCTTCGATGCGGTCGCCGGCGACTTGATACGCGACTTCGAGCAGCTCGTCTTTGACGACGAAGAGCGGCGGCGTGCGCTTGGCTTTATTGACGCGCTGCGCGAGTTCTTTTTGTGCGGCGACCATCGTTTTCGCGTGGCCGTGGGCAAAGTCGAGCGCTTTGACAAACTCGTCTTCCGGCAGCTCGAGCGCGCTGCCTTCGATCATGATCACGTCGTTCTCCGTGCCGACGTAGACAAGGTCGAGGTCGCTGTCAGCCATCTGCGCGTGCGTCGGGTTGGCGACAAATTCGCCGCCGATGCGTCCGACGCGCACCGCGCCGATCGGTCCGGCGAACGGGATGTCGCTGACCATGAGCGCGGCGCTCGCGCCATTGATGAAGAGGATGTCGGGATCGTTCTCGCCGTCGGCGCTCAGGAGCACGCCCATGATTTGCGTGTCGTAAAGGTAGCCTTTCGGGAACAGCGGGCGCAGCGGACGGTCAGTCATGCGCGCGGTGAGGATTTCCTTTTCGCTCGGTCGGCCTTCGCGCTTGAAGTAGCCGCCGGGGATTTTGCCGACAGCGGCCGCTTTCTCGCGGTAGTCGACGGTGAGCGGGAACCAGTCCTGCCCTTCCTTGGTGGTCGTCGCGGAAACCGCGGAGACGAGGATGATGGTGTCGCCGCAGCGGACTGTGACGGCGCCGTCGGCGAGCTTCGCGAGCTTGCCGGTTTCGATGATGATTTCAGTGGAGCCGATCTGGCTCGTTACGTTGTGTTGCATTTTATTTAGCTAATGCGACACCCGCGGTGAAATTAAGAGTTATGAATTAGGAATGAAAAAGTCTGCGCACGCGGCAGGCTTCTTGATTCGTAATTCTTAACTTTTAATTATGATGCCGCGGGGTGCCGGCTTTGTTTTTGGTTTTGCCGCAACGGCGGAATTGCCGCGCGGCGGGTTGAATGACCCCGGAAACCTCCGGGGCCAAAATCCGTGTTACCTGCGCAGGTTGAGCTTCTCGAGCACCGACTTGTAGCGGTCGGCAGCGGTGCTCTTGAGATAGTCGAGAAGCGTGCGGCGCTTGGCCACCATCATCAGCAGACCGCGGCGCGAGCTATGGTCTTTCGAGTGGGATTTGAGGTGGTCGGTGAGTTGATTGATGCGTTGCGTCAAAAGGGCGACTTGCACGTCGGCGCTGCCGGTGTCTTTCTCGTGCATTTGGAACCCTTGTAGGTCTTTGATCTCTGCGATTGCCATAAATTGAGCACGCACTATTGGCGAGCCTGGCGGGCTTGGCAAGCAGTAGTTTCAAAAGCGGCGCGGACCTTTCCTCCATACGATGAAGCAGCCGCCGGCTGATGGCATCAGACGTGCTATCCAGATGACTGCCATGCTCTCTTTCGCCTATCAAGCCCGTGACTCTGCCGGAAAAACCATCGCCGGCGTGCAGGATGCGATCAACGAAGACAACGCCATCAATACTTTGATGACGCGCGGCCTGATGGTGCTCTCCATCCAGCAAAAAGCAGCCGCCCGCGCCACGCGCCGCATGGGCAGCGTCAGCGAGACGGACATTGTTTTGTTCACGCGCCAGCTCGCCACGATGATTGATGCGGGTTTGCCGTTGGTCACCGCGATGACCGCGCTTTACGAGCAGTGCGATCCGAAAAAACAGGCCGGCCTCAAGCGCGTCATCGGCGATCTCAGCGCCCGCGTCCAAGGCGGCGATTCCTTTCACGACGCGATCTACAAGCATCCGAAAGTTTTCAGCCGCCTCTACACGAGCATGGTGAAAGCGGGTGAAACCGGCGGTATGATCGCGGAAATTCTCGACCGGCTCGCCGGCTTTCTCGAGGCAGCCGCGCGGCTGAAAAAGAAAGTGAAATCCGCGATGACGTATCCTGTCATCGTCGTCTGCATTGCGCTGGCGATCACCACCTTTTTGATCGTGCGCGTCGTCCCGGTTTTCGGCCAGATCTTTGGCGACTTCGGAGCAAAGTTGCCAGCGCCCACGCAATTCCTCATCGACATCAGCGACTTCATCCGCGGCAACTGGTATTACCTCGTCGTCGTCATCGGCGGAACGATTTTTGGCCTGCGCTATTACGTCAGCACGAAGCAAGGCCGAGAAATTTGGGACCGCTGGAAATTGAAGCTGCCAGTCTTCGGCCCACTCGTTTTGAAGATCTGCATGACCCGCTTTGCGCGCACGTTTGCGCAGCTCATCCGCTCAGGCGTGCCGATTTTGGAAGTCATGGAAATCGTCGGCCAAACCTCCGGCAACACCGTCATCGAGCGAGCCATCAAAAACGTGGCCGGCGATGTAGAAAAAGGCGATCAGCTCACCGCGGCAATGACGAAGGAGCCGATCTTTCCGCCGATGCTGCTGCGCATGATCGCCGCCGGCGAAGCGACCGGCAAGATTGACACGATGCTCGAAAAGATGTCCGACTTTTGGGATGAGGAAATCGAGGCACTGCTCGACGCGCTGACTTCCCTCATCGAACCTTTGCTCATCGTCGTCCTCGGCGTGATCGTTGGCGGCATCGTCATCGCGATGTTCCTGCCGATCTTCAAGCTCAACGATATTGTGTCAGGGAGCAAATAAGCACGACCGCGCCATAAGCGAGCCCGAGCGCCGACGCCGCCTTCCACCGCGTCTCGGTTTTCTCCAGCCACAAAATTTGGTCTCGCATCCAATACGGAACGGCTACGTAAAAAAGTCCGAGCACGATCCAGACGTAAGCGAGCACCACGACGAAAAGCCGGCTCTCCTCCGGGCGTAAAAACGCCGCCTCCAGCAACGGCTCCGCCGCAAGCAGCAGCAGCATCCCGAGTGCGCGCACCGCGAGAAATTCGTCCACGTATTTTAAAGTCAGCAACGCCGCGATCGGGATCAGCACCAGCATGATCGTGCGGAAATTGCTGAACTCGCCCAAGTCCATATTTGCGACCATCACAAAGGCCCAGATCGCATCGATCGCGACCAACGCAAGTCCCGCCGCTTTCGCCCGCGGAAAAGCGCGCGCCCAGCTCCGCGCGGTGCGGCTGTGCAAAATCGCAATCCCGTGCAGCACGATGAGCATCGTGCCGACGACGAGGCCCGCCGCGCGCAAATCGACCAACGAATAAATCATGGAGAGCGCAGTTTATGCAGCGCAGCAAGCTTGCCAAGCGCGTTCAATTCAAAACCGCTGCGTCGCCATAGAGCGTGAAACCGTTCGCGCGAATAACTTTGACGTCAAACACCTTGCCGATGTGGCGTTCGCTTCCGTCGAAAATCACAATTTTGTTCGTGCGCGTCCTGCCCATCAATCTGCTGGCGTTCGTTTTACTCGGGCCTTCGCATAAAATTTCCGCGCGCGTTCCAATGAGCGCCTCGTTTTTTTTCTTCGCGCTCTCGTCAATCACCGCGAGCAAATCCTGGTTGCGCGCCTCTTTTACGCTCTCGTCGAGCTGCCCCGGCAAAGCTGCAGCGGGCGTGTCGCGACGTTGCGAGTAGCGAAAAATGAATGCGTTGTCGAACTCGACACGCTCCACAAATTTGCGCGTCGCCGCGTAGTCTTCATCGGTCTCGCCGGGGAAGCCGACGATCACATCCGTCGTGATCGCGATGCCCGGTCGCGCCGCACGAATTTTTTCGACGAGCGCGAAATATTTCTCCGCCGTGTAAGTCCGGTGCATTGCTTTCAAAATGCGGTTCGAGCCCGATTGCAGCGGCAGATGCACATGCTCGACGAGCTTCGGCAGATAGGTGAATGCCGCGATCAAGTCGTCGCGATACCCGATCGGGTGCGGCGATGTGAATCGCAGCCTCGCCAGCCCTTTCACCTCATGCACCGCCTCGAGTAATTGCACGAATGGGCTTTTGCCGCCGCGCACCGGAAATTCGTGTCTGCCGTAAAGATTCACGATCTGGCCGAGCAGCGTCACCTCGCGCACGCCGCGCGCCACCAGCCCGCGCACCTCCGTCACGACCTCCTCGATGCGCCGCGAGCGCTCGGCGCCGCGTGTAAACGGAACGATGCAAAATGTGCAATGCATGTTACACCCTTGCATGATCGAAACAAACGCCGTCGCTTGTTTATCAGTCAGCAGATGGTCCCGAATCGTCTCCTGCGAATCCGCCTCATTGTCAATGTCCACAATCGAAAACCGCGGATCATCAAATCGCATGTGCCGTTTTTTCTCCAAAATCTCCGCGACGTAATCCGCCACTCGATGGAACTTTTGCGTGCCGACGACGAGATCGACGTGCGGCACGTCGCGCACCAGCTCCGCTCCCCTGCTCTGCGCCATGCAGCCGAGAAATCCGAAAACCAGCTCCGGCCTTTGTTTGCGCAGGTTCGCGAGCATTCCCATCTTCCCGAGCGCCTTTTGCTCCGCCATATCGCGCACACTGCAGGTGTTCAACAAGATGACATCAGCCTGCCGCTCATCGCGCGTCAGCTCAAAGCCGCGCGCGAGCAGCGATTGCGCGACTTGCTCGGAGTCGCGCTCGTTCATCTGGCAGCCATATGTCTTGATGAAAACCTTCGGCATCGCGCGCGAAGCTACTCCATTCCCGCGCCGAGTCGAAATGAAACTGCCGATCCGACCGCTCTTATTAATGGAGGAAAAATCCGCCGACTTTGCCGTCCTTCATGCTCAGCGTCGCGAGCACGTCATCGCCGCCGTCCTTGAAAACCAGCCGCCACAAATAAACCTCGTAGCCGTGCTGCCGCAATTCCCCGAGATACTGCGCGTCGTATCCCTTTTTCGCGTGCGGCGCGATCTGCTCACTCACGCCCGCGAGCATCGGCTTCGTCAGCGCCGCCTTCATCTGCGCGTCGCAATCGGCCAAAAATCCTTCGTAATCATCGGACACCGTCGCCGCGATTAGATTTTTGAAAATTGTCTGCGTTGCCTGCGCGGGTTCGCCGATGACGGAGCCGCACATCAAAAGGAAAGCTGCCGCGCCGACGATGAGTTTTACGTGAATTTTCATGACGAGTGGATGTAAACTTTGACGCGAGGCTATCTCTCCCATGCGCCGAAGCAAGCCGCGCCGCTGTCACTCTTTTCTTATGCGGCGGACATGCTAGGTTTTTCGCCTCATGAAAAAGCGTCTCTTCTTTTCCGCGCTGGCTCTGGCGGGAATCTTCACTTTCCTCACCGGCCGCGCCTTCGAAGCGATGGCCGATAGTTCCGACAGCGACGATTCCGCGTTCACGAATATTTCCATCTTCACGCGCGCGCTCCAGTTCATCCGGCAGGACTATGTCGACGAGAAAAAAATCAGCTACCACGCGCTGACTTACGCCGCGATGAAAGGCATGCTGAACTCGCTCGATCCGCACAGCCAGTTCATGGACGTCGATGATTTCAAAGGGATGCAGGACGACACCAAGAGCCAGTTCGGCGGCCTCGGCGTCATTGTTTCGCAAAAGGACGGCAACCTCGTCATCGTCTCGCCGATGGAGGATACGCCTGGCTTCAAGGCGGGCCTCATGCCGGACGATCAGATTTTGAAAATTAACGGCGCGCCGACGGAGAAAATGGAGCTGAACGACGCGATTGCGAAGCTGCGCGGTCAGCCCGGCGAAAAAGTGACGCTCACGATTTTGCGGCCCGCGACGAAGGAGATCAAAGATTTCACGCTCGAGCGCGAGATCATCAAAGTCGCGAGCGTGAAGGATGCGAAAATCCTGAATGGCGACCAGACGGGCAATTTCAAGATCGGCTACGTTCGTATCACACAGTTTAACGAACCGACAGCCGCCGATCTCGGCAAAAAACTCGATGAACTCGAAGCGAAAGGCATGCAGGCGCTCGTGCTTGACCTGCGCTACAACCCCGGCGGCCTGCTAAACAGCGCCGTCGATGTCTGCGGCCAATTCCTGCCGCCACACACGCTCGTCGTTTCTACGGAGGGCCGTCCCGATTCGCAAAAGCATCTCTACGCGACTTCGGACACCGCAAAATCGCGCCCGCCCTACCCGATCGCGGTGCTCATTAATGGCGGCAGCGCCAGCGGCGCGGAAATCGTCGCCGGTGCGCTCAAGGACTTGAACCGCGCGATCCTTGTCGGCGAAACCACCTTTGGAAAAGGTTCCGTGCAAAGCGTCATCGCGCTGCCCGACGGCTCAGCGCTCCGTTTGACAACCGCAAAATATTACACGCCGAGCCATCAGGTGATTCACGAGCACGGCGTGGCGCCAAACATTGCCGCCACGCTCACGCCCGAACAGGAGCGCGAGCTGCTTGTCGCCCGCCGCGACGATGTGCCAAGTGATGAAGACAAACGCGAGCTAGCGAACTTTCACGATCCGCAACTCGAACGTGCAGTTGATGCGCTCAAAGGCGCGATGATCTACGCCGAAAGAATTGCGCCGGCTGGAAGTGTGAAAACCGTAAAAAAAGAAACTCCGGCGGGTAAAAGTTGATCCCATTAAACGGCCGCGAGTGCGTGCTCGCGCTGGAAACTTCCTGCGACGAAACCGCGGTCGCGATTCTGCGCGGCGAAGGCGACTTGCTCGCGAGCGAAGTTGCCTCGCAAGTGGCGCTGCATCAGGCTTTCGGCGGCGTCGTGCCGGAAGTCGCATCGCGAAATCATCTCACGCAGCTCCGGCCGTTGCTCGATCTCGCACTGAAGCACGCGCAGATTTCCTTGCACGAAATCTCGGCCTTCGCCGCAACAGCCGGGCCCGGCCTTGCCACTTCGTTGATGATCGGCGCATCCGCCGCCAAAGGCCTCGCGCTCGCATCGGGCAAACCTTTCCTCGCCGTCAACCACCTCGAGGGACATTTGCTCTCGCCTTTTTTCGGCGGGCAAATTGAGCCGTGCATCGCGCTCGTCGTTAGCGGCGGACACACGCTGCTCGTTGCCGTCGAGAGCTTTGGCGCTTACAAATTGCTCGGCCAAACACGCGATGACGCGGCTGGCGAGGCGTTCGATAAAGTCGCAAAACTTTTGCAGTTGCCGTATCCAGGCGGGCCGGAAATCGATCTTCGCGCACGATCCGGTGATGCAACGCGGTTCGACTTTCCGCGCAGCATGCTGCATTCGGGCGATTTCAATTTTTCGTTCAGCGGCCTCAAAACTTCCGTCCGATACCTGCTGCCGAAGCTGTCCGGCAACTTTTTAAACGACGTTTGCGCCTCGTTTCAGGAAGCAGTCGTAGATGTGCTCGTGGCGAAAACAGTCGCCGCCGCTAAAGCGAGCGCATCGCGAACGATCGCAGTGAGCGGCGGCGTGAGCCGCAACTCTCGACTGCGGCAAAAGTTTCGCGAGGCGTGCGATCAAAATGGATTCGCCTTGCGCCTGGCCGAGCCAAAACTTTGCGTCGATAACGCAGCGATGATCGCTTTTGCCGCCGCGCAAAAATTCAAGCGCGGCGAGTTTTCGTCAGTCACCGCCGACATCGATCCGAATCTCCGCCTCGCTTGAATCAAGCGGCTTCGGGACTGGTCGCTCCGGCGCGGCCGTGCGGGAAAACCCAAAAATGGTAGAGCAAAAATTTCACGCCGCCGGTGATGCTGAGCACGCTCGCGATGATGAGAAATCTCGACAGCGATTTCTCCGCGCCAAGCCTTTTGATGGCGCTGAAAGCGATCAATAAATTCAGCCCGTAGCAAACCGCGACCGAACCGAGGTAGCGCCAGATGCAATCATGCCACACGACCGACGTGCGGAAATTAATGAAGTAATTCCAGCCGAAAAAAAACACGGTCATGATGGCAAAACTGGCCGCGAGCGATGGCCCGGTGCGCCAGTGCAGAAAGTGATCGAAGAGCTGCGTGAGCACCGTGTTCATGCCGGCGCTGCCGACGCCGCCGACGACGAACCAGATCATTCGTTCGACGAGCGGCTGTTTTGCTTTTTCTGTTTTCAAGCCGGTCTCAGTAGTGGATTTCGCGCGACTGAGCGAGGGAGAAAATCGGCGCGCGAAAAAGCGTCACGGCTTGTGTCCGACGAAAATCCCGTAGCGCATCGAGCCCACGTTATAGGCAAGCCAGATGCGGAAAATCGTGATGGCGAAAAGGCGATTGCGCGCGTGCCGATTGATGAGGAATTTGGCGTAACGCGGCTGTCGGCAAAGTTCAACGAGGAAGCGGCCCGCGCAGATCGGCCACGTTTTTTTGACCTTCGTCGTCACATCCTCAAACGAATCAAAGACGAAACCGGCGTCGTCGTAGAAGCGCTTATAATCAAGCTCCGTGCCCATACTCGGCATGCGGCCCTCGCGGCAAATCGGTTCGAGCAGAAAACTATTTTCCATGCGCGAAGCATGCTCGCGCGCGAGCCACGCGCAGATCACGAGCCGGCCGCCGGAACGCAGGACGCGATGCGCTTCCGTGAAAAACGCGGACTTGTCAGTCATGTGCTCCGAACTTTCGATCGCGATCGCCACGTCAAAGTTTTCCGCCGGCAAATCGTTGCGCAGCCAATCGCCGAGCAAATACTGGACGTCTTCGCCATCGGCCGCGCCTTGCGCGAAACGATATTGCGCTGGCGAGACCGTCATCGCTGTCACTGCCGCGCCAAAGTTCCGCGCGAGCATCCGGGCGGTCGCGCCGTAGCCGCAACCAATGTCACACACACGTTTGCCACATTCGATTTCTCCGCGCGATGCGACGAGCTCAACGAGCTGCAAAGTGGCTTCCCAGCTTGATTCGCGACCGGTGCGCCAAAAACCGTGATGCACATGCTCGCCCCAGATTTCGCGGTAAAAGTGATCGAGCTCATCGTAATGCCCGGCCACCGCTTCACTGTTGAGCGCTGTCTTCGATGCGATCAATCGGCGTGCGGGAAACGGAAAACAATCTCGACGCGTCGGTTTCTCGCCTGGCGTATTTTTTCCGCATCGATCGAAGCCTGAGAATGCGAATCGTAAGCGGCGGGCGTAACAACGAGCCGCGTTTTTCCAAAGCCCTGCGTCTGGATGTGCGAGGGATCGACATCCGCGTTTTGAACGAGCCAGGTTTTGACCGCTTCGGCGCGTTGCAAGCTGATCGCATGGTTCGCGGCGTCATCGCCGAAGGAATCGCTGTGGCCCTCGATGCTGAAAAGAACGCGCGGATTTTTTTTGATCAGCTCGCCTAGTTTTCGGAGCTGCGAGATGGACTCAAGTTTCAGCTCCGAACTATTGAATTCGAAGAGCGCGCCGCCGGGCAGCGATAGCGGCGCATCGCCATTGTGCAAGCCGCGGCCGAGCAGTTTGTTGAGCTGGTCGGAAGCTGCGGCCATGCCGGCAGCATCGGAATCGCCGCCGGTTTTTCCCGAGCCTTCGGAATATTTTAAAAGCGCCTGCGCCGAGACTTTGGGAGAATCCCGCAGCAGCGATTTGTTTAACGACGTTTTCAGATCGCTCTCCATTTCCCGGCTCGCACTTCGTTGCAGGTCGCTTACCGCACTGAGGTTCGCGGCTTCGACACGCGGCTTGTCGAGCGCGATCGGCTTGGTGAGCTCCGGCGCGATCGGAGTCACGCGCGTGTTGTCCGCGAGCTTGTCGTCCGACGGCCTTTCCTCGGGAAGATCAATGGGCTTGATCGCAGGAGTTTTCGCGGCTGCAAGCGGTTCATCTTCGTCTTTCTGCAGCAGCTTCGGATCAATATCGAGCCGCTGCACGGAGAAGGCGCGCGGGACCAAACGGTCAGTTAACATGCTGAAGTGCTCCAGTTTTTTCGTGCGAAAGAAAACGAAAAGTGCGGCGTGGAGGCACAGCGAGAGCATGAGCGCGCGGAACAGCCATTTCCGCAGGACGGGTTCCGGCGCGGTGTTCGTCTGGAAGTTCAGGTAGGCCATCGGTTGCACACGATACATGACGCGCGGAAGGACTCAACCGCACGCAAATACTGGCTCGCAATCAAAATGGCGTTAGGTTTTATCCGCACCGCCAATGATGCAAAAACTGCGCGCATGGATCTCGAGGCATTATCACGCCTTGATGCAAATCCGCGATACGCCGCACGCGATCGCGGGCGGTCTTGCGGCAGGCATCTTCATCGGTTTTCTGCCGCTCGTTCTTCCCTTCGTGCCGGTGAAAACATTGCTCGCGATCCTGCTGGCGTGGCTGTTCCGCTGCAGCAAACTTTCCGCGGCGGTCGGCGTGACCTGCCACGATGTGGTGCTGCCGATCTGGCCGCTGGTTTTGCGCTGGCAGTATCAAATCGGCTACTGGCTTCTTTCGCGGCCGCATCAATTTCCGCCGAAGATTCCAAAGCTGAAACATTTCAGCATGGAGCACTGGCTGCACTGGCGGACCTTGAAAGAACTCAGAGTTCTTTGGCCGCCAACGTTTCTCGGCGCGCTCGTTCTGGCGATTCCGCTCGCGCTGATTTTTTACTTCGTCGCGCTGCAAATCATCACGCGATACCAGGCGCGCAGGAAACAGCACGAGCCGCAGACTTACAGTTAGTCACTCTTTGTTTTCGCGCGGTCGGTAGTCGTAGCAAATGCGGTAATAAAAATGGCGAACCGGTTGGCCATTCTGCGTGATCGTGCCTTCCTTCGTTTCCGTGACCTTCGCGAAATGGCGGCGCACCGAGTCGCTCGTCAGCTGCGAACGCTCCAGCCCGACCAACACCGCATTTTTTCCTGCGACCGATTGCGGTGAGCACCAACGCTCGAACATCAAACTGCGCTGGCCGAAAAGGTGCGATCCGGCAGCCTCAGCCACGGCATCTTTTTGATCGGGATCATAGTAAGTGAGCTCGCTGACAATCTGGTAGCGATCCATGCCGACGATCACCGGCTTCGCCTTTGAATCGCGCTCGAGCTTCTCTTCCAGACCTTCCACCTGCGCCGCGAGATTCGACCAGCCGACGGGAAAAAGTTCGATGTGGGTCGGATATGGCAGGCCCGGCCAACCGAGCACGAGATGATACAGCGCCGCGCCGTAAAGCAGGATGAGCGCAGCGAAACATGGCGGCCACCACCGCTGCATTCGTCCGCGATGCATCGTCGCGGCGATGACGGGAAGCACGATCAACCAAAGCGGAGTCGTCCAATTGAACTCAACGCGGTGTTTAACGCTGTAGTATGCGAAAACCGCGAGCGGAACGAACGCAAAAGTTTTGACGAAAGTTCCGAGCCGTCCCTCAGCTCCTGTTTTTACTCCGCGCAAAAACAAGATGCGAAATGCCGCTGTGAAACCGAGCGGCGTCAGCAAAATGAAGATCGACGCGAGAAGTTCGTGCACCGAAAAGCGGCGCGCGGCTGCCCAGCGGCGTGGACCTTGAAATACGAACGATGCCCATTCGTTCTGTGAGTTCCAGATAATCACCGGTGAAAAAAGGACGATGGAAAGAACTGCCGCGAGATACGGCGCAGGATGCAGAAACCAGCGCCGCGAATTTTTGTCGAAAATCATGAACGCGATCGCGGCGATGCCGACGAGCGCGATCGTGTATTTCGAATCCATGCCAAGTCCAATGCACGCGCCCGCGCCGAACCACGCCGCTGTCGACCCCGCAAAAAAGACGCGCTCGAAAAAATAAAGCGCGCCGGCCCAGCAGGCGACGAGCGGCGCGTCCGGCGTCATCACGGTGCCGACACCGAAAAACGCCGGCAGAATCGCCATCAACATCACCGCCCGAAGTGCGGTTGTTTTGTCGAAAACATTTCGAGCGAGCCGAAAGACGAAAATCGCCGCGATCCCCCAGCACAAAATCGCGCCGAGCCGCACGCCCGCAGCATCATGCCCGAGCAGCGCCGTCCCCGCCGCGATCAACCACGCGACCATCGGCGGATGATCGAGATAGCCGAGCGCCGGGTGCTGCGCATAGTTCCAATAGTATGCTTCCTCCGGCAACAGCTGCACCGTCGCCAGATACGTCAGGCGCAGCGCGAGAAAAAAAGCGGTGATGCCGAGTGCCACCACGCGCCAGCGCACGCCGCGGCCGTATTGGCTGCGATCCGGCCAGACGAAAAGTGCGTAGCCTAAAAAGTTCACGCCCGTTGTGATCAAAATCGCTGGCAAAATCGCAAGCCATCCCGGCCACCGAAAAAGCTGCACGCCAAGTGCGAGCACACCGCTGCGTAGAAAAAATCCCATTGCCGCCATCATCGCGGATCGCGAGAAAAACTTTACGTCGACGTGACTGCGGTCGGGAAGCTGACGAGTTTTTAGAAATAAATTCAGAATTGCTGCGCAGGCGAAACTCGAGATCTGCGCCGCGCTTAAACCAAGGCCCAGAGCAGTTCCCGAGATGAATGCACCAAAATCGACAAGCATCACCGCGAGAGTTTTTGTCAGCGCCGCGCCCGCTCGATCGGTCGATTCCCGCCAACCGGAAAGCGCCAGTAAACGTCGGAAATAAGTGAGAACAATGGATGGTCCCATTTTCGACGAGCCGCGCGCGCGGTCGCGAAAGGCGATTGGGATTTCTGTGACCCGCAATTTGTCGCCGCCGCGCACAAGCACCTCGAGGGCAATTTTGAACCCAGTCGCATCTGTCGGGATTTGCCTCAAAAGCTCGCGCCGCACTGCGAAAAAGCCGGACAACGAATCATGAACATCCGTTAACGGCGCGGCGCAAGCCGAGGCCATTCGCGACATCCAGCGGCGCGTGCGAGGCCAACCAGGCGTCGTCCCGCCGCGCATGTAACGACTGCCGATGACCATGTCGCAACGGCCGGCGAGCACCGGCCGCACAAGGTCCGGCACGCGGTCGGGCGGATGACTCAGGTCGGCGTCCATGACGACCACAACCTCATGTCGCGCCGCCGCCGCGCCCGCCAGAACCGCGCCCGCAAGGCCGCCCGCAGGGTTACTTCTTTCAATCAAAGTCACCGGAGCAAGATCGGAAAGAACGCGAACCTTTTCGATCGTGCCGTCCGTGGAAGCATCATCGACCACGAGAATTTCGAGATCAAAGTCCGCCGCGCTTTCACGCACGCGCGCGATCACGGCCTCGATATTTTCGACCTCGTTGAGCGTGGGAATAATGACCGAAATACTTTCGCGGGGCGCGTTGAACATCTGCGGCGATGCTTCGTGCGGACTTCATTCTAGGCAAGTGGAAATATGGAGACTCGCCACGGCCGTGCGAGATACGAATGAAAGGTGATGAATAGAATCAACGTTGGAATCGTAGGCCTCGGCTGGCCTGGAGAGCGGCATGCCGAAGCCATTCTCGGAAGCCGAAACGGGACGCTCTTTGCGTGCGCGGATTTGCACGAAAAGCGGCGTGAGGCTTTCGTGGCGCGCTACCAACCGCGCAAAAGTTTTGCTTCCCTGGATGAGATGCTGGCCAACCCGGATCTCGATGCGGTCGTAGTTTGCCTGCCGAATTTTTTGCATTTCCCCGCAGCGCTTGCGGTGCTGGGCGCTAACAAGCACGTGTTGTGTGAAAAGCCGCCGACCATGAACGCGCCGGAGATGCGCGTGCTGCGCGATGAGGCGGAGAAGCGGAGCCTAGTTTATTTTTTCGGCAGGCAGGCGCGATTTTCTCCGTCGCTGCTCGCTGCGCGCGAATTGATCGCCGACGGCCGGCTCGGGAAAATCTATTTTGGCAAAACTGTCTACCTCCGTTCGCGAGGCATCCCGGTTGGCGTCGACGGGTGGTTTACGGAAAAGGCTCGCTCCGGCGGCGGCGCACTAATCGACCTCGGCGTCCATGCGCTCGACTCGGCGTGGTATTTAATGGGCACGCCGAAACCGCTCACTGTCTCTGCGCAGGTTTTTCAAAATTTTTCCCATCATGTTTCCGTGCCGGTGAATGATGTGGAGGACGGCGCCTACGGCATGGTCAGGTTTGCGAATGGCGCGGTGGTGCATTTCGAAATCGCGTGGGCGGGTCATCAACCAGACGAGATCCCGGTCAGTTCCATGTTTGGGCGCGAGCTCTCGAACACGACTTTGCACGGCTCGCAGGCAACGATCCGGCTCGAGCCATCGGCTTTATTCGAGGAGAAAAATGGCGTGCCGGTGAAACTGGAAATCGCGGCTGCGGCAGAGGACCGACGCTTTATTTTGCAGATGGAAAACTTTCTCGACGCAGTCGCCGGTAATTCGCGGCCGGTGAACAATGCAGAACAGGCTGTTAACTTAATGGAAATGCTCGACGCGATTTACAAATCGAGTGCGACCGGACACGAAGTGAGCCTCGAGTGACCGCCATCACTGCAGCGGAATAATTTCGCGGCCCACTCGCCGGCGCTCCACCACCCACGCCAGCCAGATGCAAAGCTCGTAGAGCAGGCACATCGGCGCGCCGAGCGAAAGGAAAGTCACCACATCCGGAGTCGGCGCAATGACAACCGCCAGGCAAAGAATGATGACGATCGCAAACGGCCGGGTGCGGTGCAAAAAGGCAAAGGTGAGAACGCGCAAATACACCAGCACCAGCACGACGACGGGCAGCTCGAACGCGAGCCCGAACGCGAGCGTGATCTGCGTTACAAATGAAAAATAATCGCGCACCGTCCACGTCGGCGTCCATTCCAGGGACTTTGCGAAGCCAAAGAAAAATCCGAGCGTCTGCGGCAAAACAAAATAATAGCAGAACGCCACGCCGGTGAGGAAAAGTCCAAAACCGGTCGCGATTCCTGGCAGCACGTATTTTCTTTCCTGCCGAGTCAGCGCGGGCAAAACAAACTGCGCGAGGAAGAAAAGCAGAAACGGAAACGTGAGGACGATGCCGGCATAAAACGCGAGCTGAAACGCGATCGTCAGCGGATCCGTCACGCCCAGCACCTGCAACTTTGTCACCAATCCCGGATCGATTTTCCGCAGTGGCTGCTGAATGATTTGGACAAGATTATTCCGGAAAGCAAACGACAGACCCATGCCCAAGGCGAGCGTCACGCCCATCCGCACGAGCGTCCAGCGCAGCTCCTCGAGATGATCGAGGAAAGGTTTGACCACCTCGGGATCATTCTCGCGAAACTTGAACCAGCGCTCCGGACCCATTGCGCTAAAATAAATCGAGCGCGCACATCCGCGCGAAGGCGCTGAGCGTATTTGCGTCCACAATTTCGTTGTCCGCAATCATCGCGCGAAACTCTTCGCGGGAAAATGCGCGGCATTCGGTGATCACTTCATTCTCATCGTGCGAATGCCCGGCAGCGCTCGCAACCACTGCATTCGCGAGAAATAGATACGAATGCTCATCGGTAAATCCCGCCGATGGAAAAAAGTGTCCGAGCGCGATGAGTTCGCCTTCCGGGGCGAGTTCGTGGCCCGTTTCCTCGCGCAGTTCGCGCAGCGCAGTCGCGCGAATCGCGGACGCATCGTGTCCGACTTTTTCATCAATCTGCCCAGCGGGAAATTCCCAGATCGCCTCGCGAATCGGAATGCGCTCCTGCCGCACGAGCAAATATTTTCCGTCGAGCGTCCGCGGTGCGACGACGCATGCGCCTTTGCGATGCACCACCGTCCACGAGCGCGTCGCGGGAGAATTCGGCGTCCGCGTTTCGGTCGCGTAAACTTCCACGAACGGATTCGAAAATTCGAGCTCGCTGCGGAGCGTCTGCCAACCGGCGGTGTCCTTGATGAAGTCGTGAAAACTCATGCGCCCAATAGTTCGTTCCAGCGTCGCAATTGCGCGTTGACGTTCCGCGTGGACGGCGCGCCGATCGCCTGGCGCGAATCGATCGATTTACGGACGTCTAACAGCCCGAAAACGTCCGCATCGAACGCGGGTGAAAGTTTTTGAAAATCTTCCAGCGACAATTCCCGGAAAGTCGCGCCGCGCTTCACGCAGAGCGCGACGGATTTTCCAATGACTTCGTGCGCCTGCCGAAACCGCACACCGCGCAGGACGAGATAATCGGCGAGATCCGTGGCGAGAAGCAGCGGATCGCTGACAGCTTCGGCCGCGCGGTCCGCGTGAACTTTTATTTCCGGCAACATCGCGGCGCAGACAGTGAGCGCGGCTTTGATCGAATCGACCGAATCGAAAACGGGTTCCTTGTCTTCCTGCATGTCGCGATTATAGGTCATCGGCAGACCTTTCATCGTCGTCAAAAGTGCGACGAGATTGCCGATGAGGCGGCCAGTTTTGCCGCGCGTCAGTTCGGCGACGTCTGGGTTTTTTTTCTGCGGCATCAAACTAGACCCGGTCGTAAAGGCGTCGCTGATCGTGATGAATTTGAATTCCGTCGTCGCCCACAAAATCAAATCCTCGCTCAGCCGCGAAAGATGCACGCCGATGAGCGCGATTGCGCCGAGCAATTCGCACGCGAAATCGCGGTCGCTGACGGCATCCATGCTGTTCTGGCTGAGCGCCGGAAAATCGAGCAACTGCGCGATCAATTCGCGGTCGAGCGTGATGGTCGAACCGGCGATCGCGCCGGAGCCGAGCGGCAAAACGTTGATGCGTTTGCGCGCGTCGGCGAGTCGCTCGGCATCGCGCTGCAGCATTTCAACGTAAGCGAGAAGATGATGCGAAAAAAGCACGGGCTGCGCGCGCTGCATATGCGTGTAGCCGGGAATGATCACGTCGACATTCCGATCCGCGAGAGTGAGCAGGCTGCGCTGCAACTGTTTAATACACTGCGAAATGGCGTCCGTCTCCTCGCGGAGATAAAGGCGCAGATCGAGTGCGACCTGGTCGTTGCGGCTGCGCGCGGTGTGGAGCTTTGCGCCGGCGTCGCCGATTCGCTGCGTGAGCGCCGACTCGATGTTCATGTGGATGTCCTCGAGGTCGCGTTGAAATTTAAAATTTCCCGCCGCGATTTCGTCGCCGATTTCATGCAGCCCGCGCTCAATGCTCCCCTGCTCTTCCGCGGAAATCAGGCCGGCCGCGAGCAGCGCGCGCGAGTGCGCGATCGATCCTTCGATGTCATGCCGATACAACCGCCAGTCGAACGAAATCGACTCGCTGTAAGCTTTCAGCAACTCCGCGGTTTCCGTTTGAAAACGACCTTTCCACATGGCGCTTGGTTATCGGCGGCGCGCCGCGGTTTGGCAAATGACAATCGCGCCCGCGCGACCGGCCGGGCTATTCACACCGGCCGCGGTTGCGGCATGCGCCGCTCGATTTCAACTCGTCGCACGTCGCCTCGATGCGGATGATTTTTGACGCGGGTGAAAACCCGAGCCGTTTCGTGATGCAGTTTTCCAGCGTCTCGATGTTCCGATCCTCGAACTCGACGATGCGGTCGCAATCGACGCAAATGAGATGGTTGTGGTGCGGATGCTCGACGAAATTCGGATCGTAAAATTTGTGTTCGCGCCCGAAATCCATCTCTTTCAAAACGCCACACTCCACAAGCAGCGGCAGCGTCCGGTAAACCGTGGCGCGCGAAACGGATGGCTCGATTTTTTTCGACATCCGGAGCAAATCTTCGGCGTTGTAATGCTCGCTCGTGCTGAACGCGGCCTCGATGATCGCGTCGCGCGGCGCCGTTTTCCGCAGGCCTTTCGCCTCGATGAAGTCGTAAATCTGTTTGCGGATCGCGTCGTCCATCCGCTGGAACTATAAAAGCTGCGCCGGGTGAGTCAACCCGTTCGGGCCGCACTCACGGCTGCCGCTCTTGAGAAAAAAGCCACGGCAGAAGCTCCGGTTCGCTGAAACTTTTTGTCCCGATATCATGGCCCGCGCCGGCGTATTCGGTGTAGCGCGGCTTCGCGTTTTCGGCACGAAGCGCTGCGATCATTTCGCGCGCGCGCGCGACCGGGACGTTCGGATCCGCGGAGCCGTGGAACTCCCAAAGCGGGAGCCGCAAGACACTCGCAACTTTGTCGGGCTCGCCGCCGCCGCAGATTGGAATGGCCGCAGCAAACTTGTCGGGATAGCGCGTGATCAAATCCCACACGCCGTATCCGCCCATCGAAACCCCGGCCACGTAGATCCGATTTTTGTCGACGTTGAATTCCTTTTCCACCGCGTCGACGATTTCCATCGCCAGCTTCTCCGGCTCCGCGACTTCGGGTCCCGTGTGATAAGGCATGTGCTCGGGCGTCGCGCCCGCCCAGCCAAACGGCTCGGTTTTTGATTGCGACGGACATTGCGGCACCACGACGAAGCATGGAAATTTTTCGCGATTTTCCGGCTGCGCCAAAACCTCAACGCCGTTTTTGAGCTGTCGTTCGTTGTCGCTGCCGCGCTCCCATGAGCCGTGCAAAAAGAGGACGAGCGGATACGATTTTTCCGGATCGTAAAATTCCGGTTTCAACAACCGATACGGCATCGTCTGTCCATCGCCGCCGTGAAAAACGCGCCCCTCGAAAATGTCGGTCAGCTTTTCGCCCGGCTTCGGCGCGAGCGGCGGTGACAGCGGATCGTGCAGCGCCACGCCGACCGCGCTCCTGTAGTCGCCGCTTTTCGCGTAAAGCCACGCGGCCTTGTCGACAAACCACGGCGGCGCATTTTTTTGCACGGCGATGGCGTCAATGATTTTGCTGCTGCGTTCGGCATCGCCTCGCAGCGCGTAATCGGCCGCCAGCGCCTGCGCGTTGACGACATCGGACGGATGCGCAAACCAATTCGCCTCGAGCGCCTCTGTATGCGGGCGATTTTGCGAGGGCGGAAAGGCCGGCTCTTGGATGCGTGCGGCGAGCACGCGCCACGCAGCCGCGTCATTTTTCCAATGATGCAGCAGC
This sequence comes from uncultured Verrucomicrobiae bacterium, assembly GCA_963836755.1. Classification (GTDB taxonomy): domain Bacteria; phylum Verrucomicrobiota; class Verrucomicrobiia; order Chthoniobacterales; family Chthoniobacteraceae; genus JAJPJG01. Next base: position 2,046,831 of record CAWIKF010000002.1, read on the forward strand.
TCCGCCCAAACTTCAAAGTCGCTCGCGGCGAGATCCGGATGCGCTTTCATCCATGCCTCGAGCTGCGCGGCGGTGCCCCATTTCGCAGCCGTGGAGTAAAAGTAGCGCACTTCAAATGGCGCGAGATTTTGCGCGGCGCCGCGAATTTTCCACCACTCCTCATAAGCCGCACGAGCTTCCGTGGGATCGGAAACGGACTCGGAATAAATTCCTAGAAACTCTGGATGCTCGCGCGCAAAAGTTGCCCAAAATTTTGGCGAAGTCGCCGCGGTTCGTTGGTAGGCGATTGGGAAAATTTCCTGCGCACGATGTCCCGCGCGCTCAAGCGCGAGAGCCCAGAAATGCAGTGAAATGCCGGGCGAATATTGGCCGCCGATCCACGCCTGCGTCGCCGGAAGCTGCCATGAAATCGGATCAAGTTTGTCGGCAATACGGAATTCATCCCAGCCTCGCGAAGTCTGCCCATGCGTCAGGAAACGAAGGCCCAGCGCCTGATGCAAATTCGCGTCCAGCGGAAAATAGCGGATCTCGTTCTCGAGCTCATCGGCCGAAACAAGCGTCGGCGTCGTCGCGCTCGCGTGCAGGATTTTGTCGAGCGAAACCGGCGACCATGCTGGCACAACGGTCAGGATCGGCAGCAGCCAAAAACCGCCGATGGCGAATGGAAGAAAACATGCGCTCCTCGCGAGCGGACGCGGTTCGGTGCGCGCGCGCAACGGACACGCGATCGCGAGCAGTGCGAGGCCGAATCCGGCAGTCGCCCAATGATGCGCGGGCACGTCGTAAATCGAATGGCAAAGCAGCGCAGCGAATCCGGCGAATGCACCTGCGCGAACGAAAAATCCACCGTCGCTGGAAAAAAGTTCGCGCAGATTTTTTCCCAAAAAATAAATGAGCGCGATCGTCGCGATTGCGACGGGCAGCGCGCCGAGCTCGACGAGCCAAAGCAGCCAGCTGCTTTCCGGATGCAGGACGATCGCGTCGTCGAGCCGGACGGTTGCGAAGAATTGAAAAACTTGCGTGAAAGTATCGAGGCCGAATCCGCACAGCGGCGCGCTTTTCCACATCGCGATCGTGTCCTGCCAGATGTGCCAGCGAATGTTTGTCGGCAAATTTCCGTCCGCTGGATTGTTGAAACGCGCGAGCAGATTTGAACCGAATGCGAAGAGCAATCCCGTGCTCACGAATAATGTCGCGAATGCAGTGCCGATCGCTGCGAGTGTCGGTTTTTTCGCGACCGCAAGGATTCCGAAAACGAGCAGCCCAACGAGAAATCCGATCAATCCGCCGCGCGATTTACTTTCCAGCAGCGCGACAAAAATAATCGCAATGAGCAGCAGGCCCGCAATGAAAAAAAGATGCTTTTTTCGCCGCGCTGCGCGAGCCGTGCAACCGCATCCGGCAAGCGCGCCCATCGCGAGGAGCGCGGCGGTGTGGTTGCGATTTGGAAACGGCCCGTAGCCCGTCCAGCCCGGCGTGTAGCGCCAGCCGTAGATCATCCAATCGGTGCGCGTGCCGAGCAAAAGACAGACGAGGGCAAAAATCGCCGCGGCCAAAAAGAGCATCCACGCGAGCGCGAGACGGTCGCGATGATCCTGCGCGAGCGCGCGGGTCCAGACGAAAAATGCGCCCGCGACCGCGATCGTCAAGATCACATCGAGTGCGCGAGCAGGCTCCGGATTATGCGTCGGAGGAAGCGCGATCTGATAATCGCGGGTCAAAACTGTGCGCCAATTTTCGCTGCCAAACCATGCCGCCGGCAGAAATTCCATGGCCACGACGGCGATGATGAAAAGAAGAATCCCGAGATGCGCCCAGCCCCTGCTTTTTGGAAAAGCTGGCGGCGCGGCGAGCATTCCGAAGCCCAAAAGTAGCGTCAGCCCGATCTGAAAAATCCGGTCCGACGCGCCAAAAAGAAGCGGCCCGGCGAGCACTAGAATCGCGAAGATCGCGAACGCGACCTTGCGATTCACCGCCGCCATTTCGTGATCGCCTTGACGTAAATCGGCCGGAAACATTCCGCGATGCGGTTCCACTCGGCACGCGTGCCGATCTCGCGCGGCGCGTGCAAAGTCCAGGGTTTGCTGCCGTTATATTTCACGTGGATTTTCAAAGTTTCTTCATCCGTCCAGTCGCCGTCCTCCAAAAAACCGACGCGGCGCAGCGACTGGTCAAACACGCGCCAAAACTCATCGGCATCGCCGCAACGTTCAACCTCGAGATCGAGAATCTGCGCTTGCAAAAGTGCGTAGCGCACGGTGCGGCGGCGCGAGAAAAGCCGCTCCACCTGCCCGCCGACATCGGTGAAGCTACGGACGTATTGCAAGTAGCGAACCGCAAAGACTGCGAGCAGAAAAACGGTGCCGAGCGCGATCGGAATCGTCCGACCTTGACTCCAGAAAATGCTCAGGCCGATGACGCTCAAGACAAGGCAAATGCCATACATCGCGAGCACGATCCGGCGCTTTGAAAAACCGAGATCCTCGAGCCGGTGATGAATGTGTTCATCGTCGCCCTGGAAAAGCGGAAAGCCGCGAAACGCGCGGCGCGTCAGCGCGAAACTCGTGTCCAGAATTGGCACGCCGAGCGCGACGACGGTGACCATCATGACAGCGGCGATGGAACCTTTTTGTGAACTCGTGAGGGACAAGGCCGCGATGCAAAAACCAACCATGTAAGCGCCGCCGTCGCCGAGAAAGATCCTCGCGGGCGGGAAATTGAAAACCAAAAATCCGAGCAGCGCGCCCGCCATTGTGAATGCATACCACGCGACCTGAAGCTGCTCCGCCATGAGCCCGACGATTCCAAGCGTGAGCGCCATAAACATTCCGAGGCCGCCGGCGAGGCCGTCAAAACCGTCGATCAAATTCACGATGTTCGGCACGGCGATCAGCCAGAAAATCGTGAGTGGCAAACCCCACGCGCCGAGTTCCACATCCCATGCGCCGCCGGGATAGGTCATGCGCTCGATGCGCAGCCCGAGCGAATAAACGACCGATGCGATCACAATTTGGACGGCCAATTTTTTGCGCGCGCCGATCGGCTTAAAGTCGTCCCACAAGCCCAGCGCGCACATCGCGAGCGAGCCGATCAGGATCGGAGCCCAATCGCTCGCGGCGCGAAAATTTTCAGAGACGATGACGAAAATTCCGAGCGAAAGCGCGAGAACGATCGGCATGCCGCCGAGCCGCGGGATGCTGCCGGAATGGCGTTTGCGGTTTTCGTTTGATTCATCGAGTCCGATCTCGCCGCGCTGTGCGAGACGGATGACCCACGGCGTCGTGAGCACCGACACGAAGAAACCGAGGAGGAAAAGTAGGAGCGCGACAATCATATTCAGGCCCTCTGCGGGAACCCGGCGGCGGCGAACGTAAAGTAGGTGATCCCAAATTGGCCCATACCCGACTGGTTCAGCACGGAGGATGCCATTCGCGCTTCGGAACCGCAAGCGCTTCGCTCGCGCGCGAAGCGCTTCGCTCGCGCGCGGTCAGCGGCCGAGTGCGAGCAGCAAAGTCCGCCACTTTTCAAGGCCGGCCGCACGCACTGCTGCAGCATCAGATATTACCGGCGTCATTGGCGGGGAATCTTCCAGCCAGTCCGCGATTTTTTCCGCATCGCCTGGCGCGAATATTCCTGCTTGAGGCAAGCGACGAAGCTCATCCGCGATGGCTCCATTCGGTGGCCCGACAAACAAAATGCGGCCGGGCAAGGTGCGGATCAGCGCGAGTTTGCTCGGCCACAGCAAGCCCTGTGTTTGCGGCCTTTGCGTGACCATCAGCACCTTCGCCGCTCGGAGCGAATCCTGCAGTTCCGCTTCCGGCACGTAATCTTTCCAGGAACAGTTTTTGAGGCAAAGTTCCCGCGCACGCGCCTCCGCAAGCGGCCGCGACGGGCCGCCGCCTTGAAAAATCAACGACCAGTTTGAGCCACGCTTTTCCAACAACTGCTGCGCTTCGAGCAAAGTTTCCCATTCGTGCGCGCGCCCGAGATTCCCGGAGTAGAGCCAAACCGGAGCCATCGCTTTTGTGACACGCTGAGGTTGTTTCTCCATCATCGGCGCGACCACCCAAGGAGCGATCGATTCGCTCTCCGCACCATAATTTTTCACCCGCGCCTGCATATCGGCATCGAGCGCAACGATCAAATCGCTGCGCCGGTAAGCCCAACGCATGAGGCTTTCAATAAAACGCGTGAAGCGGCCTTCCCGCACCTCCCCCAACGCGATAGCGAGCTCTGGATACATGTCGAAAAGCCAATGCGCGGATTTGGCGCCGTGCCGCATCGATACAAGGGTCGCGACTAACAGAAGCAGTGGCGGCGAAGTCGCAGAGACCACCACATCGGGACGCTCCGCGCGCAGACCGAGCCAGAGAATTTCAAGCAGACCGCGCACTTCACGAAGCGCACGGCCACCTTTTTTCGCACCGCGATATTTTTGCCCGGCGGACACAAAATCGACCGCGTGCCCGTGCGCAGCCAAATCGTCGGCGACTTCGCCCAACAACAGTCCAGTCGGCGCCGGATCAGGTGGGAAGTATTGGTTGAGAAAAAGAAATCGCACGCTCAGCGCAGCTCTTTTAGTCGCCGCCGCAGGATTTCCCAGCACTGATTCGCGGCGCGGCGCTGGCATAAGCTCTGCTATTCCCGAGCGCGAAACAAAGCCTTCATTCTTAAACCGAAATGCCGCGACTCCTCAACTTTCCCGCACTGCGCAACTCTGCGCCGGATTGGACGCCGGCTCCCGACACTCCTCCATTGCGGGATCGCGAAATCCATGTCTGGCGCGCGAATCTGGATGACCATCGCTTTTACGGATTGCCCGCCTCGCTCTTGTCAGCAGCGGAAATTGTCCGCAGCGCGCGATCGGATGACCCGCTAGCGCGCGCCCGCAACCTCACGATGCACGCAATGCTGCGGAGCGTGCTCGCGCGATACACGCGCCAGCCGGCATCAAAGTTAAAGTTCGCTCGCGACTGTTCTGGCCGGTCCGTTCTGGCATTGAGCACGTTGAAGTTCAATCTGACCGCAGCCGATGATCTCGCACTGCTAGCCGTGACGCTCACGGATGATATTGGGCTGGACCTCGAGCGCATTCGCGAAGATCTGCCATTCGACGAAATGGCCGCGCATTTTTTTGAACCGCGCGATCATTGGTCGATTCGCACCACACACTCCAGTCGGGACAAAGCCGCGCGATTTTTTCAACTGTGGACCAGCCAAGAGGCGGCTCGCCACGCCGGCGGAGTCGGAAGTGCCGCTGCTCACCGATTTTCTCCCTCACAAGGCTTTGCCGCGGCCGTCGCCACTAAATCGCGTGAAAGTTTCCTGAAGTTCTGGGACTGGAACTAGCTTCGCACTTCACCCAACCTGAAATGGCTGTTCGCACTTCCATTTAGGTCTGCTAGAACTAAACCAATGAACGCAATTTTTCCAAAACCGTCAGCCGTCATCGGCGCTAAAAGCGCTGTCGCCGGCACAAGGACTGCATTCTAAATGGCTGTGACTCTGGACGAGCATTTTACACCGACAACAGAAGAGCTAAAAGCCGGTGAAGTCCACGTGTGGAAAGCTGACCTCGATGCGCCGTCGGCTCAGCTTTTTTTTGACGTGCTTAACCGAGAGGAACAGGACCGGGCGGCGCGCTTTGTTGATCCACTGATTGCTGCGCGCTATCGATCCGGCCGAAGCTTGCTTCGACTAATCCTTTCACACTACTTATCAGTATCTCCGGGAAACATTTCCTTCTCCGTCGGTCCATTCGGAAAACCCTTCGTTGAAGGTGCCTCACTTCACTTTAATGTCAGCCATTCCGGATCGATGTTTGTCGTTGCACTTTCACGCCAGGAAGTTGGCATCGACCTCGAAAAGGTTTCCGATCGCGTCGATTATGACGCCATAGCCGACGCTTACTTTGCTGCCGAGGAAGTGAAAGAGCTTCGCGAGTTTCCGCCACAGGCGCGGCAGGAAAAGTTTTTTCAAATGTGGACTGGCAAAGAAGCTTTGTTGAAAGCTTTGGGCGTTGGAATCGGGCAAGGATTGGAGGTAAACCCGCAAAAGCATTCGTGGAACGTTCGCGGGATAAGCGCACCTAAAGGCTATGTCGCTGGACTAGCCTTTCATGGGGACGACGTGGTTGTGAAAACCTTCGAATGGAGTTTGAACAAAGCCACATGAGTCACAGCGCGCAAGACAACTATGAAATCATCATCGAGCCAAATCGCGGTTGGATGCATATTGACTGGAATGCCCTTTGGGATTACCGGGACCTGCTCCTGTTGCTCGTGCGCAGAGAGTTTCTGTCGAAGTATAAGCAAACGGTGCTCGGCCCCGTCTGGTTCGTAATCAGTCCTTTACTTACCACCGCAATATTTGCCGTGGTATTTGGAAAAGTCGCTCAGATTCCGACCGATGGTCTGCCGCCCATTCTCTTTTATTTGTGCGGCCTGCTCAGCTGGAGTTACTTCTCGCAAGTTGTCACCACCGGTGCGGCTACCTTCCAATCGAATGCCGCAATGTTCTCAAAGGTATATTTCCCTCGTCTGACTGTTCCTTTGTCGATCGTCATCGCGACTCTTTGTGCCTTTGGGTTGCAGTTGGTAACCTTCATCGGCTTTTACATATACTACAGACTTTTCGTTCCATCCGCCGCAAACCTTTCCCTGGACTGGCATGTGGTTCTCATACCTCTCTTACTCATTCAGACTGCCGCTTTAAGTTTGGGTGTTACGCTCTGGATGTCGGCTGCCACTGCTAAATATCGTGACTTAATGCACTTGAACCAGTTCATCATGCAACTTTGGATGTATGCTACTCCGATCATCTATCCGATTTCAAAGATGGTGGCGAAGCTGCCCGCAAAGTGGGATTGGGTAATAGGCTTGAATCCAATGAGCACGGTCGTCGAGGGCTTCCGCCTCTGTCTGCTCGGAAGAGGAACTATCGAGCCAGCTTATGAGATCTCCTCATTAACCATCACCCTACTGGTTTTTCTCACAGGAATCATGATTTACCAAAAGACGGAGCGCACAGTCGCTGACGTTGCTTAAGATGACAAAGCCGATTGTCGAAGTAGAGAAGCTATCGAAGCTGTATCAGCTTGGTGATATAGGTGCCAGCAGCTTGCGCGATTCCATGGAAAGCTGGTGGGCCGGAGTTCGCGGTCAACGTCACAAGCTGGCTGCGCGGCGCGCGCAGGACATGTTGATCGCGCCTGAGCGCGTGGGCCCGCGACCAGATACATTTTGGAGCTTGAAGGACATATCTTTCAACGTCCAGAAAGGAGAGGTTATCGGGATCCTCGGCCGAAACGGTGCAGGCAAGTCTACTTTGCTCAAAATACTCTCGCGAATCACGGAACCTACGGCCGGACGAGCAGTGGTGCGGGGGCGCGTGGTTTCGTTGCTTGAAGTGGGCACCGGATTTCATCCTGAACTGACGGGGCGTGAAAACGTTTTCTTGAACGGCGCCATTCTAGGAATGAAACGCGCTGAGACAGCACGTAAGTTTGATGAGATCGTCGCTTTTTCCGAAGTAGGTGCTTTCATCGATACTCCCGTGAAGCGTTACTCCAGCGGCATGTATGTTCGCCTGGCATTTGCGGTCGCTGCGCATCTAGAGCCGGAGATACTCATGATCGATGAGGTCCTTGCAGTAGGCGATGCGGCCTTTCAGAAAAAATGTTTGGGTAAGATGAGTGAGGTCCGGCAGCAGCATGGTCGCACAGTATTCTTCGTCAGTCATAACATGGGGGCAATTCGTTCCCTCTGCGAGAGCGCGATACTCATCGATGCTGGCCACCTCGCAATGCACGGCACTCCTCAAGATGTAATTAGCCATTACCTTTCTTCCACGATTTCAAAGCAGAACGAAAGCGAGGGCCTTATATTTTGGAATGCAGACACAGAACCTGCACCGGGAACTGATGAAATCTGTTTACGCGGAATAAAATTGATCGGCGGCCAAGGATTGACTCAAGCGGTGTTTGAAGCCGACCAGCCGATCAAGGTTGAAATCCACTATCAGGTGCTTTCACGATTGCGTGGCATACGCTTTAAACTATCCGTCATGACCCAGGAAGGTGAAATCGCTTTTGTGGCGACGGATCATTCATTTCAGCAGGAAATGCAGACGCCTGGAATGTATCGGACCGTCTGCCAAATTCCCGGCCGCCTTCTTAACTGCCGCGACTACCTTCTGAGTATAAGTTGTGAGATTCCGGGTGAAAGAATGTTGATCGCGCCCGGAGAGTATTTGGGTTTTACTATCTCAGGAGCAGGCAACCAATCCAGTCATTTCCCAGAAGTCTGGCCGGGCGTCGTCTGCCCAAAAGTTGAATGGCTCGTGGAAAAACTTGATACCAATGAGTTCTTGGAAAACATCCGCCGGGCTTCTTCATCGCTTGAGCCTTTAGCCCAGAAGTAAGATGTTCGCCACAATAGCCTCCGAAGAAACCGGGCATGAGCAATCCATGCGGCATTCGTCGCTTCCAGTCCTGATGCTCTCTACTGTCTATGCGGAGCATGCGCTCCGATCGGGATATGGCCTCCTGAGAGAGTATGTTCCCGGTGCAAAAATAATCACGGCACCGCGCAGCGATCCTGATTCGAAGTTCCTTCGACTTTGTGCTCGCGCTGCGCGGCGCTTTTCCTTTTCGCGATGGTATTTGGGAGGATCGGCGCAACTGGAGTGGAAAGCGGCACAAGAACTACGGGCAGGTTTTGATGGGCCGATCCATTCGCTGTGGGCGGATCATGATCTCGGCTACCTGGACCTCCTCCTTCACCCCAAGAACAAGCTTTGCGGCACCTTTCACAACTGCTCGGACACCTTGCCTAAAACAATCCGCTTTCCTTCTCGCCTCAAGAAGTTTGCTGCTATCATTTTGATGAGTAATACGCAGCGGCCATTTTTTTTACAATCAGGCGTCGGGCCCGCCAATTTGCATACAATACTCCACGGAGTCGACACTCACTACTACACTCCGCGACCGCCCAAAGATGACTCCTTCAGTGTATTGTCGGTTGGAGGTTATCGTCGCAACTTTCCGCTCCTCGCTCAGGTTTGTGATTCCATGAAAAGGCGGGATGGCATCCGATTCGTCGTTGTCGCTCCGTCCGCTTTTCGCTCGCTTTTCGCCAATCTGCCGAATGTGGAATTCCATTCCGGTATCAGCGATGCGAAGCTTCTGAGCTTGTATCAGTCAAGCTCGTGCCTCTTGCACGTGGCCGAAAACGCCACCGCGAACAATGCGGTCCTTGAGGCAATGGCTTGCGGATTGCCCATTATCTCGGAGCGACTGGGCGGAATCCCTGAGTATGTCACTCCACAATCTTCTATCCTGGTTGACGCTGGTAACGGCAATGCTATCGCCGCATCCGTAGAGCGACTATTCAGCTCGCACTCGCTCCAGTCAGAAATGCGTGACGCTTCAAGAAAAAGAGCAGAAGAATTGGATTGGAGCAAAGTAGCTGCCAAGACTGAAGAAGTGTATCGAACGCTACTAGACTGAGGGCGGGATCATGAGTCTCACGTGCGGCATTACCATAGCCACGCGCAACCGGAGGAAAGATCTCGAGCGCACCTGTATTGCCATCTCACAGCTAGATCCATCTCCAGATGAAGTTCTGATTTGTGCGGACGGTTGCACAGACGGGACGGTTGGTTATATCCGCGGTTCGTTTCCGGAGTTCACAGTTCTCGTTCATCGTGAAGCGCAGGGATCGATTGCGAGCCGGGATCAAATGATGCGCGCAGCCAAGAGCGACCTACTGCTTAGTCTCGACGACGACAGCCATCCGCTGGAGTTCGAGGCCATTAGTCGAATTAAGGAAATGTTCATGCGAAACCCGAGGCTTGCAGCAGTCACTTTTCCGCAACGCAGTGACGAATATCCCGAAACCCTCAGTCAGAACGATTTTGGTCCCGCGCATTTTGTAGGGACTTTCTCAAATGCGGGCACGGCGATCAAGCGAGAGTCGTTCATCAGACTTGGAGGTTATCCGGCAGAGTTCAAGCACATGTATGAAGAGCCAGACTTCGCCCTCCGCTGTGTCGCCGCCGGCTTGGAGGTAAAGTTCGAGCCGACAGTTACTATCCGCCATCACTATACGGGCGTGCAACGAAACGAGCTTCGCATTCACCAGCTCCATGCTAGAAATGAGATTTGGAGCGTGCTCATGCATTGCCCCTTTCCACAGCTGTTTGCCGTGCTGATGTTTCGGATAATGAGGCAACTGAGTTACGCTACTAAACGAGGACTTCGCTGGGTCTTCAGCGAGCCGCGATGGTGGCTCGACTGTTTGGCCGGGGTCGGCAGCATTGTTAAAAAAAGGCGGCCTATAAGCTGGCCCATCTATAAAGCTTGGATGGAGCTAGTGCGGAAGCCGATTTTTTCTGAGAGCGAATGGCTCGCACGCTTTCGCATCCCAGCCCAACAACCGGCTAACGTCTGCCCTGTTGATAAATAGCTCTCAAAAGACGATTTGCCGGATCATCATACCAGCAATGAAACATCAGAATATCTCCATCACGGACTGCGGAAACTAGTTCGTCTTTGCGTTGATCGATAGGCCCACCAGGAGCATAGATCACGCTGAAGGCTTGAGGATAAACCGAACGAACATCGGCCGGAGTCTGCGCCACTCCTCTCTGCACAAAGGAGTTGTAAGGCGCCGTCATTGTATAGTAGCGAAGGTTCTTGTGCTCCGGGATGAGCAGCACATCTGGAAAAGCCTTCGCCACCTTCGCGAAGATATCTGCCGACATCGGGACATTTGGGTCTCCATTCGAATCGATATAGAAAAGGGTGCATCCCCATTGCTTTCTAGCGTAAGCGATTTTCTCGATAAGAGTGGCGGCTGGATCATTTACGGCTTTTTGGAAGGCCTTGGCACCATGCTCATCCGTCACAAAGCGTTGCGGGCGAAGGCAGACTCCGACACGAAGGCCAGCGGCTGCGAATTTCGCAAAAAACTCATTCACGCAGGCATGCATTTCCGGCGGGAGAAAGCGAGGATCTCCGACATAGCTGACCGGGTGCGGAAACTGCTCGCCTTCGACGTCCCAGACGATGACTCCTTGGGCACCCATGTGGTCAGCGATGCGTATACTGTCTTTCGCGTATCGCATTAATCTTGTGCGGAACGCAGCTATCCCGGCTTCGCCTTGGAAATCCAGTAATGACTCGTAGAACCATCCGCGCGGATTTGACGGAGATGCCGCCTCGTGACTGCAAAGAAAGAGCGCGCCGATAGGTCTCCGATCCGCCCATTTTAGTCGGAACGGATAGGCTTCATTAAACTTCTGATAGATATCTGCAGCAACATTACGCGCGGCAACTCCCGACGAAGCAAAACGCAACGACAGCCGGTAATGATCTTGTCCTCCGGGCGCGATGGGTCGGCAAATCACAGAGTCGAGGAGTGGTGAAAGCCAGCCAATGTTCATTGAACTCACCCAGAGCGGCCGTTCGGTGACGGAAAGCCGGCCCGGAAATCCTAAAAGGAGAGGTCGTTCGATCTCTTCGTTACAGACTGCCACTTCGCCAGCGCCGAAATCTACTACGTCGACCGAGGGCTCGCCGACATTGCTCACAAGATGAGGAAAATTCAGCACCCAACCCTTCGGAATTTGCGGCCAGTCAAAGTCCATTAACTGGAGAGAAATTCCTCGAAGAATTTGTTTCGAGTTATTCTGGACGCCGACGACCATATCGAGCCTGTCCGAATCGGGCTTGTAGGAACAGGTTACTGTCCCCCACGGATACGTTTGTTTTATCGTTTCACTCGCCGCATCGAAAGCCGTCTCTTTTTTCTCGGGATCTGCTGTGATGATCTTCCCGCTGGAGTCACAAAATTGCGCGTCAACTACGGAAAAGTCTCCATTTTTCAATAGCTCGGAACCTTTCCAACGCAACGACTCCAGACCTTTCTCGCCGAGTTTGACGGCGAGTCCATCGGCGGATCCCGTGAAAGGCACTGCGAGAAAAAACGCCAGCCATCCACTGCAAATCAGCCTGCTTAAGGACATTCCGGAGGATTAGCAGGCTTCGAGGAAAAACCAATGTGGAAAACTTTAGACGGAGGCATGATCCCGGCTACTATTCTGTCAGAACGATGAAAACGATCTGCTGCCAACTCGGAGCGCGTGAGCATTACGCGATCCCGCGCGCGCTGCATGCATCGCAGTCTCTTCACAGCATGATTACCGACGCGTGGATCCGTCCCGATTCCGTCTTCACAAAGCTTCCCTTCACCCCCCGCGGTCTCATCGAACGATACGAATCGGCACTTGCTACGGCAAACGTTAGCGCCTTCACCAACTCGTTGCTCCGGTTTGAAGCTAAACAGACTCTTCTGCGTCGCGCCGGATGGAGTAGGATTATTGCGCGGAACGGCTGGTTTCAGAACAAAGCCCTAAAGGCTTTACGAGACGCCGCTCAAGATGGGCTGACGCTGTTCACATATAGCTATGCAGGATTGAAGCTGTTGCGCTACGCGAAGGAGCGCAACTGGCGAACCGTCCTCAGCCAAATCGATGCTGGGCCAGTCGCTGATGAAGTCGTAAAATCCGAGTATGCAAAAAACTGCCGTTTCGGGATGCGACAGAACTCGCCTCCGAAGGCGTATTGGGAAGCATGGCGGGAAGAGTGCACGCTGGCAGATCGGATCGTCGTAAATTCCGACTGGTCTTCGGAGGCGTTGAAGCAAGTCGGCGTCCCATCAGGAAAGCTTGCGGTCATTCCGCTCGCGTTCGATCCGACTTCAGAAATGCAAAACTTTCAGAGGCGCTATCCTGCTGCCTTTTCAGCGCAGAGGCCCATGCGAGTGCTATTCTTGGGAAGTATCACTTTGGAAAAGGGACTTGCTGCGTTGCTTGATGCCGCGAAGATGGTCGCGAGCGAGGCTATCGAGTTCTGGATGGTGGGCGACGCGACGCCTGGCATACCTTCGGAGTTTCTGAATTCGCCTCGCTTCCGCTGGTTCGGAAAGGTAAACAGAAGTTGCGTCCACGAATTCTACCGCGACGCCGATACATTCCTTTTTCCGACGCTGTCGGATGGGTTTGGCATGACCCAATTGGAAGCCCAAGCCTGGAAACTACCGGTCATTGCTTCGAAATTCTGCGGAGAAGTGGTAAACGACGACATTAATGGCTTTCGACTTCCTGAGGTCACCGGCACCGCTATAGCGACAATATTGATGCAATGCTATCGCAAGCCGGAGTTACTGGAAGCATTAGCCAGCGCCAGCGGTATAGCCGATAAATTTTCACTCGATTTCCTCTCGAAGAGATTAACTTCAGAACTATCCAATGATTAGCTGGGCGTGGATCGCGATTGCGCAAGGAACTCTCATAGCTGCCAGCATTTGGTGGCTCTGGAAGCGGAACGATGAGTTTTTAACGATCGTCAACGTGATGATCGCGTATTTTTCTTCCTACCGATTCTACGCTGTGCATCACCTGCAGCTTGGCTGGATTGACCTCGCGAACTTTAGCGTGCCGCCGATCACCGACGCAAAGGCATTGCTAGCATTGAACTTCATTTTCCTAGGTCAGACCGCGCTATGTCTCGCATATGCTACTGCGCAAAATAAGACGATCGCACTCCTGAAGCCAGAGATCAGCCCGACCATCGTGAAATGGCTGCGGCCAAAGATAATGTGGCTTGGCTTCATCAGTCTGCCCGTGGTCGTTTTTGTCAAAGCCTATGTGGACAGGCAGCTCGAGAACGGCGTAATGCAGGCCTATGGCATGTCAGCATACCTTTATCAGTTTCCACTCATGCTGCTGGGCCTTGTGACTTTGCTGATCGCGCTCTGGCGTCTGGGAGGTTTGCCGTCGCGGAAGCATCAGCTCTTTCTCCTGGTTTTCATCGCTGGCGTCGCATGGCTTACTTATGGACCAGAGGGTAGGTTTCAGTTCCTCGGATGGATGGCTGCTGCCAGCATAGTGTTGGGATCGACAATGACTTTCAAAAGTAAGCTGCTGATGGCAGGAGTCGCGGGCGCATTGATGCTAGGGATGTTTACCTTTGCCGGGGCTATGAGAGACTTCGATTCAGATCAGCGCAATGAAGCGATGTTCGCGCGCGCCATCGCTGCCGAGGATGCGAATATGCTAGACGGCTTTGTCATATCCGCGATGCCTTACGGCACTTTGTTTCCCTACCGTTACGGAGGGGAGCATCTAGGCGTGCTGCTTCGCATCATTCCTCGGGCATGGTGGCCAGACAAGCCAATCAGCGGCGGAGACTTTGCCCGCATCTATGGGCTCAATGACCCTGGCAATAATTTCACGCTCGGTTTTTCACCTTCCTTGTTCGGCTCTTTCTATATCGAAGGCGGCGCAATTGGGATTATCCTATTTTCGATTATCTACGGCCTTGGGGCTGGGAAGCTCATGGCATTTAGTCAAAAGGTGAAACCTTTCGCGGGCGTCATCATGCGAGCTGTGCTTTGCGCTTCTTGCATTCCTTTGCTTCGCGGCGGAGATCTCGCCGGCATTTACGCATGGATTGGCATGGCTTTTTGGCCGTGCTTCGGCACGTGCTGGTTCCTGAGAGAAGAAATGGGGTTCGTTCACGCTAAGCCGCAAAGATTCTCTCCGATTCATCGACGCCGCCGTTCCGCGGCCGGCCGCGTCTACGCATCCTGTGGTTGCTGCGAATACTTCAGTTGAAGCTAAGGTTCCCAAAACTCATGCACGTCGCCGTTGTATTTGAAAACATCGGCGGTTATCACGCTGCACGGTTGCTTGCGGCCTATCAAATGTGCCAGAAGCGCGGATGGGAAATGACAGCTATTCAAATCACAGATCATCAAGGACAACATCCATGGGGAAAAATAGAGTCCTTGGGCTTTCCTGTTAGAACCGTTCATTCTTCCCCTGATGGAAAACGAGAAACCCATGAGCGCCTTGGCCAGAGCGGAAAACTCCTCAAAAGTTTGCTCGATTCCCTCGGGCCTAATGTGGTAGCGATTCCCGGTTGGGGCTTTGATTATTCCCGCGCGGCATTGACCTGGTGCCGCCGCAACCGGGCCCGTGCAGTATTGATGAGTGAAAGTAAACAAGATGACGAGCGGCGAACGCCTTGGAAGGAGTGGCTAAAGAAGCAGTTGTTCGTCCGCTTCTTTTCCTCCGCAGTAGTAGGAGCGAAAAGTCATCAGCAATACCTTTCCAAGCTAGGAATGAAGGACACGCAGATTTTTTTTGGCTATGACGTGGTAGATAACGATTACTTCGCCAAAGCCGCCAAACTTGCTCGCGACAAGAGCGGGATGACACGCTTGCAATCTCTTGGCATTCCTAAGCGGCCATACTTCCTTGCGATGACACGGTTGATTCCGCGTAAAAATGTGGAGCGCCTTGTCTCCGCCTTCTCTTCCTATCGGACTGACGCAAAAGTTGACGCTCCGTGGGATCTTGTCATCTGCGGAAGTGGCATCCAGGAGAAGGTTATTCGCGAGGTGATTCAAGCGAATGGCCTGGATTCCTTCGTGCATCTTCCCGGTTTTATTCCGTATGAACATGTCGGCGCCTGGTATGGTTTGGCGTCCGCTTTCATTCATCCTGCCATGCAAGAACAGTGGGGACTGGTTATCAACGAAGCATGCGCAGCCTCCCTCCCGATTTTATGCAGCCGCACAGTCGGTGCAGCTTCAGAACTAGTTCGTGAAGGAACGAACGGATATCTTTTTGATCCATTGGACACAGGAGCGATCGCCTACGCACTAGTAAAGATGCATCAGCTTTCGGAAGACGAACGCCTCCAGATGGGAGAAAGCAGCGCGCGAATAGTGGCGCAATTTACGCCGCAGCACTTTGCTGAAGGATTAATGCAAGCCATTGCTACTGGATCCATAAGCCTCGATGCTTCATCGACTGTTTCAGCTCCACATTCAGACGGTTCGGTTTTATCTTACGATAGCAAAAGCTAACATTACCTCTGCACGACTCTGACATGCGCGTGACTACTTTGACGCCGAGCTTGAGCAGAGCTGGAGGGGGAGTATCCGAAAGTGCGCGTCGGCTGGCGCAGTCACTTGGAGATCAAGCGGGTATCGAGATCAATGTGTTGGGGTTGAAGGATCGATACATGCAAGAGGATCTGACTTTATGGACTCCGTTGAGGCCAACTGGATGCGCAGTCATGGGGCCTGCGGCATTTGGCTATTCTCCGGAGATGAAGCAAGGTCTGGAAGCAAGCGATCCTGATCTTATTCACGTGCACGGCCTATGGATGTATCCCTCTGTGATTGCAGCACACAGGGCTGCCGGGACAGGAAAACCGAACGTCGTTACTGTGCACGGTATGCTGGAACCATGGGCATTGAAGAATGCGCGGCTCAAGAAATCGATTGCCGCACACTTATACGAGAATCGCCACCTCCGAGGAGCGGCATGCGTTCACGCACTTTGTGTGCAAGAGGCACAAACTATTCGAGCATACGGCTTAAAGAATCCAGTATGTCTTATTCCCAATGGCGTAGATCTGCCGGTCAAGAGGAACCCTATGCCTCCCCCTTGGAAAGAGAAGTTCTCCAGCGAAAATGTTCTTCTCTACTTGGGCAGAATTCACCCAAAGAAGGGAGTCATGACGCTATTACGGAGTTGGCGTATTTTGAAAACGAGAAACAGAGCTGAACTTCAAAAATGGCGGCTCGTCATTGCCGGTTGGGATCAAGGAGGGCACGAGAACGAGTTGAAAGCTTTGTGCTCTGGCCTTGATATGGATGAAGAAGTCTTTTTTGCAGGGCCAATGTTTGGCGCTGAAAAATCCTCGGCGTTGCAGAGCGCGGCCGCCTTTGTCCTTCCGTCGTTGAGTGAAGGACTGCCATTGGTGGTGCTGGAGGCTTGGTCGCACGGGTTGCCAGCAGTGATGACGCCCGCTTGTAACCTGCCTGAGGGCTTTGAGTCTTCCGCGGCTATACGCGTAGAGCCGGAACCGGAAAGTCTGGCGCAAGGACTACTCGCACTCGTTCAAATGACGGTAGAAGAACGCCGCGAGATGGGTGAGCGCGGGAAGCGCCTGGTCATGCAGCGATTTCTTTGGCCAAAAGTTGCTGACAAGATGAGAGCCGTTTATGATTGGCTGCTCGGCTGCGCGCCGAAGCCCGAATGCATCTTTGACTAGGACCCGATGAATCGATCCCGACACCGTCTCCGGAGCATAGTTAGGTATCTAGTTCTTCCACTAGTTCTGCTTCTTACTGTGTCGGATCTATTACTTCGATTCGTCTGGGGATTTGGAACGCCGCCCTTGCTGGTCAAGGATTCGGCGAGCGGTTACTTCTACAAGGCAGACCAGAAGGTCTGGCGCTTTGGCCATCTCATAAAAATCAATCATTTTCATCAGCGTTCGGATGATGTTGCTCCAACGCCTTCTCATTCGACTTTGCGCCTCCTGTTCGTTGGAGATTCAGTTACTTTTGGAGGAGCTCTGCTGGACCAGAAGCAGATCTACACGGAACTCGTTAAGGATCGTCTCCGACAGACTCTCAAGCAACCAGTCGAAGTTTTGAATGCATCCACTGGTGCGTGGAATCCAGGGAACGAATGGGGATATATGGAAACGCAGGGCACTTTTGGCAGTAAGATTGTTGTGCTGCAGATCGGTTCTCACGATTTGTTGAAAGGTAAGACTCCATCTGACTTTGTCGGCACCGATCCGGACATGCCTGATCATGCTCCGGCCTGTGCCTTGAGTGAGCTTCTCTTTCGCTATCTCATTCCCCGGATTCAAGGGATATGAACATCCTGCCGCGGCAGATACCCCACCCTATGCAGGACCTCCAACGGACGTCGAAAAGTCTTTCGAAGGTAATATGCGGTGCGTTTTCAACGAAGTAGATATGGCGCGCAAGTCTGGAGCGAATGTGTCTGTGATCCATACTGCCGATCGCAATGAGGTAACCCCAGTGGATGGACAACCGTTGGTTGAAGCCTATGCGCCTTGGAGGGCTCGTTTTCTCGTTCTATGTGAGAAGCAGAATGTCCCGGTATTGAACCTCGCAGAGCAATGGAAAGGCAAACCGGAAGCAGCAACATACTACCGCGACGTTGTCCATCTAACCGCTGCCGGCAACAGAGAAGTCGCCGACGCCTATCTTAATTTCTTTGAAGAGCAGCGGAGGAAGGATTCGGCGCTTGCGAAATGACTTTGACCCCGGTCGCGGGCTAGCCTACGCCGCGTAATACTTCGGATAACGGTAATAGTAATAGTCGGGCATCTCGGTATCGATGCAGTTGAGGATTAGCCCAAGGACATTTACCTGACGCTGGTAGAGAGCGTTCATCGAATTATGAACGAGGCGAGCCGAAGTAAATTGGGCGCGGATTACCATCAGTGCGCCATCAAAGTTCGGCGCGATGGAAGCGGTGTCATCGGTTGCCAGAATCGGAGAAGTGTTGAAAATCACAAGATCGAAGGCAGTTTTCCATTCCGCAAGCAAGCTCTCCAGCTTCGAATCGAGCAATAGGTCGCTGGATTGATTTGTCACCGGTCCGCGAGGGATGAGTGTCAGTGCTGGGTAAGGAGTAGTCTTTGCGACATTCTTCCACGAGATTTCGTCCCGGAGGATGTTCGAAAGTCCGAGCCGGCCATCCGTTTCAAAAAGAGACGCTAGATCGCCGCGGCGCAGATCCGCGTCGATCAAAAGGACGCGGGTGCCGGCGAGGGCCATCGTAATGGCAAGGTTGCTCGCGATTGTCGATTTTCCCTCACCGGGAATCGAGCTGGTGACAAGGACCGTCTTTAATTGAATCTGGTTCGGGAGAAAAATCAGGGATGATCGCAAGCTCCGAAAAGCTTCTGAGAAAGTGTAACGCGGATCGTCTTCCTGCAACAAGGGCAGCCCGCTCGCAATACGGCTATCGTTGACGTCGGGAATTTGTCCGAGGATGGATTCAGAGAACTGCTCCATCACTTCGGTCGATGAATTAAAGCGATCGTCAGCGCGGTCAATGACTGCGAGAACAACGCCTCCGAGTAACAAACCCCCGAGCAATCCAATCGCCATATGCTTCAGCGCGCCAGGGCTGACCTGTTCCGGCGTGGTTGCCGTCTGCATGATTTGCACGTTTGTCTGGTCAATGCCTTTGCCCAAATCCAACTCGCGCACGCTGGTAACCAGCTTTTCGTAGAGACTGTTGGTGCGGGTGGCGGCATCTTTTAACCGCTGGTATTCGGCATCTTTAGTGCTGGCTTCCATTACCTTCCCGTCCCAGTCTTTGATGCTCGTATCAAGGCTCGCAAGATCGGCCTTGATCGCGTCGATGCGCATCGCTGCATTCTGCCGCGTCTGGTCTTTAATCGTTGCCAGAAGGCGCTCGAGGCTCGCAATGTCCTCTTGCATTTCCTTAAGCTTCGGATGCTCAGGCTTCCAAATTTTACTGCGCTCAGCGAGCTCTGCTTTCTTTTGAATAAGTTCCTGTGATTTGAGCGTATATTGCTGGTTGAAATCGTTCGCTGCGGCAGACTCCGTTACCCCAGCGTCGGGCGGCGCCGTCAACAGCTGATCGCTGCTCAGATTTTGAAGGCGCTGCATCTCCGTGATGAGGTTTGCCTGCTTGGTCTTGAGGTCGGATAGATACTTTGCTGACGTTCTCCCCTGCTCTTCCCAGAACGCCATGTTGTTTTTCTTGATGAAGTCTTGAACCTCAGCTTCGCGTTCATCGCGCTCTTTGCCCAAGCGGGTAAGTTCACTGCCAAATTGGTTCATCGCCGAGCCCATGGCATCTCCGGCCTTGGCTTGTTTGAAGTTGAGAAACTCGGTCATGACCGCGTCAACAAAGCGCTGAGTGTATGCTGCGTTCACGCCGCGCCCTGTTACCGAAAGGATACTTGTGCGAGGCGCCAGAGCCGGAACTACTTTGACTTTGCACGGATGCAGATCGGGTGCTTCCAACGCCACTCTCCTGCGCGCGTTGTCCTGGACTTCGGCATTTTCCAGCAGATGAATCTGCGTTCCGTAGAAGCCATCCTCCTGCTCACGGTATTGCGCACCTTCGGGAATTTTGATGCCGCCGCTGATCATCAACATTCCGACAGACTCATAAGTCGTCGGTTCGGAAAAAACGATCCAACCTTCACACGCGAGCCCGAGACCTACAGTCAGCAGAAGCAGCCACCAGCGACGCTTCAGCAAACTTTTATAGCGATAATACTTCAGGCTGAAGCGCGTGGCCCAATTACGTGAAGGTGGCAGAGGAACAATTTCGGCTTCCATGACTGTTAGAAATTGATGAGCTTCTGCGGGACGTAAATGTAGTCGCCATCCTGCACTTCCACGTCGAGTTCCGCCCGACCTTTCTCAAGCACCGCGCCGATATCGATTTTTTTGTTTTCGGTGGTCTTGGCTCCCTTTCGCGTGAGGCGCACTCGCGCTTTATCCGCAAACTGCGCAAAACCGCCTGCCTTGATGATCACTGCACTGACAGTCAACCTTTCGCCGGGAAAAAGATCCTGCGGCCCTGGCTGCTTCACGAGACCTGACACATAGACTTTTCCTAGAGAACGACCTATTGCTCGTTGATCAATGCCGAGCTTGACTGTGGCTTTGTAGTAATACTTTGATTCCAGTAGCTTCTTCGCCTCAAGCGCAACGGTATCGCACGTGCGATTCAATGCGGGAACGCGACCTACATAAGGAATATCGAGTTCGCCGCTATCTGTGACGCGGAGTTTGACGGGTGTGTCGCGATCTTCCTGGATGGAAAAGGTGACGATGTCACCCACTCCCAATGGAGTCTCGCGATCGACGGCCATGGCCGGCGCAACCTGACCCGCGGCGGGCCATTGCGAGGGCGCGAGGGGTTGCGCGAATTGAGCGCTATTTTCCGGCGGCTGAGCCGTGGCGGTTACTGCCGGATTTCCGAAACGAGGACGCGCGGCATCAAGATTCGCCGACTGTGCAACGCAGTGGGTCTGTGCGATTCCAGCGAGAGCAGCGAAGAAGCATGTTAGGATTGCACAGAATTTCGTCATCAAGCAGGACCTCAGAAGTTATAAAAGACGCTGAGCAACACCAGGTTTTGGTAGTAGCTCGAATCGGGCTGGTTGGAATCTTTGAGCACGAATCGATAATCCGCTCCAAAGGTGACGGATGGGGTGAGCACGTAACGGAGACCAATGGCGGCACCGTAGCGGTCGGCTTTTTCAGAATCGCCGCCAGAAGTTTTGTAATGCTCGTAAAATGCAACGGGATCAAGCGTGAGGCTCTGCGTCAATTTCCAGTCGGCGGCATATTCCAGATGCCACAGCTCATAAAAGTTGGTGTTAAAGCCGCTCTCTGTCGTCTTCGAGAAGCTAAGGCGCTGATTCACATTCTCGCTCAGGCGATTGTCGATTTCCGACTTGATGTAGTAGGTGTTCGCATCTTCGTCGTCAGGCACGCTGCCGCCGTTGTCGAAAGAAAAATTTTGGTAGCCGGCTTCGAGATAAACGCGAGTGCTTTCGGTAAGGCCGATATCCACGAAGGGTCCGACGAGGTAGCTGGTGCCGTCGTTCAGAATGTCGTGCGTATGCTGCACCCAGTTGACAGAACCATTCAGGCCGATGGAAGCCGCCGGGGCGACTTTTATAGAAGGCCGCAGATAAAGCGTATCGACAGACTGCTCGAGGGAGTCGAAGTCGTGGTCGCGCGTCCACAAGTTATAATGGTTGTAGCCTCCGGTTAGTGTGGTCGTCGCATTGATGGCCCAATCGGCTTGCAGGCCAACTAGATTTTCGAACCGCCGATAGACCGCGACGCCACTCAGCACGGGGAGATCGAAAGGATCTTCCTGATAGCTAAAGCGGTCACGCACGGTGATCGCCACGTCGCCCACGTGGACAGTCATCGCCACTTCGGAGTTCGGCGAAAGCAGCACGCCACGGGTGTCGAATTCCGAATGGTCAAAGTATTTCGCGTAACTCAGGCCGAGCGAAAACCGCAAGGTGTTCAGTTCGCTCAAGGGCCACACCGTCTCGATATTAAGCGAGGGTCGGAAAATGAAATCGCTCTGCCGGTGATGGTCAGACAGCTCAATGTTGTCGTTATACTCAAGTCCGGCGCCTGCTGCGACGTTGAAACGGACGGGACCCGCCATCAGGTTGTAGCGCTCTTCTTCCTGAGGATTGATCTGGACGACCGGGGCGGTTTGGCGCGGGCTTTCCAGTTCGCGAAAATATTCGTCCTGTGCGTGGAGGAGCGTCGGGGAGACGATGCCGGCGGAGAGGATGGTGAAAGCGAGTCGACGGAGTGAAATTTTCATAATGAATTGCCTTGGTTTGATGGCGGGGATGGTGGGGATAAGTTTCGGTTTTGGCAAATGCAAAAAAATAAAAGGATCAGTGTTTTGCGTTTTTGCCGGTTTCGTTCGCGACGATCACGCGAAATCCGTAATTATCAGTGTAACTATCCGGGGCGGCATGCACCCGGCACGAGGAGAGCAGGCTCAGCTTGAGCGCGCCGTTATACCACGAACCGCCGCGCAGAACCTTCTGCCGGTGCTCGTCATTCCACCAGTCCATGCACCATTGCCAGACGTTGCCGCCCATGTCGAAGAGCCCGTATTTGTTCGCGCGGAAAGTTCCGACGGGCGACGTCCACGCGAAGCCATCATCGTAACCTTTGATCGCGACGTCGGAGCCGGTTTCCTCACCGGTGTAATTGCCAGCGCCTTCCGGCGGCGGCCATTGCGTGCCCCACGGATACTGATCGGGCACATCCATGTCGCGCGCCTCGGCAGTCCGGCCAGGTTCTTCAGGAAGTCCGACCGCTTTGCTCCACTCCGAATCCGTCGGCAAACGATATGCCTGATTCGCAGCGAGCAAGCCTTCCTTGCGCTCTTTTTCCGTCAGCCATTTGCAAAAAGCCACCGAATCATTCCAGCTCACATTCACCACTGGATGATCGGGACCTTGCCGAAAGCCTGGCTGCATCCATGCAGTCGACTTTGACCCGGTCGCTTTCGCGAACGCGTTAAAATCCTGCACACGGGTTTGCCAGACACAAAAAAGCACGCCGCCCACTGATGCAAATTTCATGCCCAGCGAGTTCATTAAAGTTTGATCGAGTTTTGCAGGCGGAACTCCAACCGTCAGGGAAGGATTTTTCTTGCCCGTCTGCGGCGACGCCATTGCCTGCGGAGGAAGGGGAACGCTCGGCGCCGGCGATGCACCAGTCGTCACTGGCAACGCCGCAGCGGATTTCGCTGCCGCTGCCGCTGCCGCTGCGGCGCGATCACGCGCCTTTTGCGCTTCATCAAATTGCTTCTGCGCATCCTGCAGCGCCTTTTGCGCATCGGCCGCGGCCTTTGCCGCAACCGCTGCCTGTTCCGCAATCCGGTGCAGTTCAGCTTCCCGCGCGGCGCGGACTTTGCCAGCTTCCTCCGCAGCCCTGCTCGCTTGCTCCGTCTCACGAATTTGCTCCACCTGCGCCAGCGCAGCCGCAGCAGCAGTTTCCGCTTGTTTAACATCAGCCTCCGCTTGTTTTTGCGCTGCAGCAGGACTCACCGTCCCTTTCTGGAAACCCGCGGCCGCTTGTTTGCGATCGGTGGCCAACTTTTGATATTTCTGCGCATCCGCTTCCGCTTGTTGCAAGAGAGATAGTTGTTGTTTAACGGATTGTTGGCCGTCCGCCACAGCCTGGCGCGCCGCTGCCGCAGCTTTCGCTTTATCGGCGGCAAATTTTTGCGCGGCCTCGGCATCGGCATCGGCTTTTTTCTGCGCGTCTTCGCGCTGCTTCTGAGCGGCGGCAAGATCATCGGCCGCTTTTTTCGCGGCAGCAGCAGCGGCAACTTTTTGCTGCTCCTTCGCCTCCGCTTCCTTTAATCCAGCTTCCGCCGCTTGTTCGGCTTTCGAATTATTGGCCTGCGCCTGCGCGAGCGCGGCAAGCTTTTGACGCGCCGCATCGGCGACTTTCATTTTTTCATTCGCTGCTTGGATCGCCTGCGCGAGTTTCGAGCCCGGCTCGACTCCAGCTGTGCTTAATGGGCTGCTGGCGGCGACCGCAGCCGCACCAGTGGCGTTTCCTGGCAAGGCCAAAGACAATGTGCCTGTTTTTTGGGCGTTCACTGCGGACGCACTCGGGGCCGCCGACGGCGAAGTCGCAACAGGACGCGGTGTCGCCTCATTTTTCGCAATGACGATCGGCGCGGCAGCAGACGGTTTGGTGGGAAGTTCGACTTTTTCCGCGATCTCAGCCGGGTTGTGCGACGGCGGCGCCACTTGGTTTTTCGACGATGCATTTTGCACGGGTTCGAGCTTCGTGACGGCCGGGCTAAAGTCGGTTTCTTTCTTTTCTGATCCGCCAAAGATTAGATACGCAGCGATTCCAATGATGAGCACGACAGCGGCGATCGCCAGCGCAGAGCCGGGCAGTTTTGTTTTTCTTTCCGGCCTTTGCTCCTCCACGCCAACAAATGCGCGCAACGGAAATCCGCTCGGCGTGGTCGGGCCGGCCTTTCGCTCAGCGGCGGGCTCGTTTCCGAGAGATTCCTCGCCGCCCGGTTCGTGAGATTTGGATTCGCCATCCCCTTTTTTCCCAAGCGACGTTTGTGAAACAACTGTCGCCTCTGTGATAACTGGCGTTTTCGTCGGACCCCACTGCTTTTTCTCCGTCAAGACTGCGGCGGCAGCGTCATCCGTCGTCTCCTTCACAGGTTCAGCTTCCGCTGCGGCTGTCGGCGTTTGCTCTTGTGCAACGGAAGGTTCACCCGCGGGAATATCTTTGTCGGCTTTGATTGCCGCGGAGACTTCCACCGCATGACTCGGACGCTGCGCGGTGTGTTTATCGAGGCAAAGTGCGACCGTTTTTTCCCAATTGTTCGGAATCGCCTCGCCATCGAAGCCGAGCTCCTGCCGGCGCGCCGTCATGGTCGGCGGCACGGCCTTGCGGATTTGTGAGATGAGATCCCCTTTGAAAAACGGCGGTGCGCTCGTGAGCAGGTCGTAAATCACCGCGCCGAGCGAATAGATGTCGTCCCATTTGCTCGGGCGTTCGCCGTCGAGCTGCTGCGGGCTCATGTAGGCGAGATTGCCGTCGCCATGGACTTTTTGCCCGCTGCGGCTCAGCGAATCGAGGATCGCGCGGCTGATTCCAAAATTCATCACCGCGAGGCCGGTCGAGGTCACCAGAAGATTTTCCGGCGCGAGATCGCGATGCAAAAAATCAACCTTGTGTGTATCTTCGAGCGTTTGGCAAAGCTGTGCGACCCACGCGGAGATTTCCGAGACATTGAAGAGGCCGATCTCCTTTTTTTTCTTCAGCGCCGCGACTGTCTCGCCCTCGAGATAATCCATCGTGATCGCCGCCCAATTATCCTCCTCGATCAAATCATGCACCCGGAGGATGTGCGGGTGAACAATCTGCCGGTTGCGCTTGGTTTCCTGCTTGATCTCATTCATCGCCCGCTCGTCGGAGACGACCGTATCCGGCAGGAAGTGCAGTGTTAAACGCTTATTTAACTCCTCATCCTGAACCAGCCAGACGACGCCGGGTCCGTCAAAGGGCAAAATTTCCTGCAGCGTATAACAGCCGGCGACTTTATCTCCTGGCTTAAAGTTTTGTGCGAGGGAACTGGCGGTGGATGTTTCGGTGGTCACAAGCGTCTCCGTGGTAATACGTTTTTTTGATTAGATTCCTCGCCACGCAAAGCCGGTTTGCAGCATCTGTCGGGCGAAGCCGGACATCCATAATTGCGCGGCGCTTTTTTGCCAAACCTAATTTTTCAGCGGGCGCGCGCTCCTGCTGTTAAAAAAGTGTGAATTCCAGAAAATATTTCTTGCGGCCACTGGAACGACTGCTATTATAAATTCTCAAATCGCCATAACCACTGCAATTTGTCGTGGTTGAGACGATTTTTATTCACAAAAACCATTTCATCCATTATGAAGCGAATCATGAAGATCAACTCGGCCTTTCTCGTGGCGGCATTGGCCACGTCCATGGCTCACGCCGCCCCGAATGACGGAAGCACCGCCTCACAGCAGCTTCAAGTTTATCCGAAGAATCTTGCCCGCCAGAACGTCGGTGCGAATCTTCTGGAATATAATCCCACCAGCAAATCCTTCGCAGCGACCAAGGCCGCTGCCGCGTGGCTCGATGATGATGTCGCCACCGGCTGGCCCGCGCCAACCGGACAGCATTATTATATGATCGCGCTGCCCGAGCCGCAGTTGCTGACAAATTTTGCCATCTCCACCCGCGCCGCTTCTGGAACCGTCTCCATCTATGCGGGCGACGAAGCTGCTGCGCCATCAGCGAAATCGTGGAATTTGCTCGCGAAAGACGTGAGCGTCGATTCCATCAATCAAAAATTGCTCGCGAATCCCTTCAGCCGCTTTGCGAAATATTTCCTGATCGAGACGAACCTATCGACCGGCGGACCTTGGTATAGCATTTACCTCTACGGCGAAAAACCGGCCGTGGCTTATCACCTCCAGCAGCGGGCGCAACCGGTTAATCCGACAAACCTCATCGGGCCTTACAGCAATTCGGCGACAGCTTTCAATATGTCGAGCCTCTACGCCCACAGCCACGTCGCCTTTGCGAATACCACCGACACTCCGACAGGCTGGCAGAAAGCGATCGACGATAATCCGGAGACTGCGACAAGCATCGCCCCTTCGAAAGATCAAGCGGGTCTCGTGATCCGCTACGACAGCACTCAGTCGATTCAGCGCATCTCCGTGCTTACCGATGGAAAGGCGAAAGGAAAACTTGAATTTTTCCTCAGCAATCAAGCCGCCACGGTGAAAAATCTCCCGTCGGACATGGAGAGCAACGATTCGCGATTCATCAAAGCGAGCAACGAAGCCGGCCTGAGCCCGGCTGAAATGAAGCCAGTTGCAACGATCAAACTCGATGGCGCCGATTCTCGCGGCAGCGCTGATTTTGCGCCTGTCAGCGGTTCACAGCTCATCGCCCGCTGGACGCCGGATGAAGACGGCCAGTTGGTCGCGGTGCGCGAAGTCAATTCCTTTGGCAGCGGCCCGGCGATGTCCGAACAGGAATTGGTTGCGACTGATGATACCGCCGAAGATCTCCGCACTGATCCGTCCAAGGATGCGAAAGACTTTAAGAATTTGCTTCCAGTCGGTGAAGCCGCTGATCCGAAAACGGCCTTCATTCCTGGCGTCGTTCATCCGCCGCCAAATATCCCTCTTGGCTTCAGCCAAAAATAGACTTCAGTGAATCAAAAAAGCGCGAGGCAAACACCTCGCGCTTTTTTGCGTCCTCATCCATTCTCGCCGCCCGATTGCGACGAGCAATCGCGTCAAAGTTTCTTCGCCAATGTTCCGAATTCTCCACAAAGACGCGTCTTCAAAGGCACGTCGCGGCCAGCTGACGACTCCGCACGGCACCGTCGAAACGCCTGTTTTCATGCCGGTCGGCACCCAAGGATCGGTCAAGGCAGTCAGTCCTCGCGAGCTCAGGGAGGTTCACGCGCAGGTTGTGCTCGGTAATACCTATCATCTCTTCGTGCGCCCAGGCGTGGAGGCGATTCAGCATTTTGGCGGCCTGCATAAATTCATGGTGTGGGACGGCCCGATCCTGACCGACAGCGGCGGCTTCCAGGTTTTTTCGTTGGCGAAGCTTCGCAAGATCACGGAGGAAGGCGTCCATTTTCGAAATCATCTTGATGGCGCGCCTTGCTTCATCGGCCCGGAAGTCGCGATGGAAATCCAAGCCGCGCTCGGCTCAGACATCGCAATGGTTTTTGACGAATGCCCTCCCTACCCTTGCGATTACGAATATGCCGCGCGCAGCCTCGACCTCACGTTGCGCTGGGCGAAACGCTGCCGCGATTGGGCGCGGGAACGCGAAAAACGCCCTGCGGTTTTTGGCATCGTGCAGGGATCGGCCTTTGCGGAGCTGCGACAAAAATCAGCCGAGTCGCTGACGGAGATGGACTTCGAAGGTTACGCCATCGGCGGAGTGAGCGTCGGAGAGCCGGAGGAAGAAATGTTTCGCGCGGTCGAGCACAGCGAACCGTTTTTGCCACAAGACAAAGCGCGCTACGTAATGGGTCTCGGCACGCCGCCGCAGATGGTCGAAATGATCGCGCGCGGCGTCGATATGTTTGACTGCGTGCTGCCCACGCGCATCGCTCGCAACGGCGCGGCATTCACCGCAAGTGGAACGATCAATTTAAAGAACGCGGCGTTTGCGCTGGATCGCGGCCCGATCGAAAATAATTGCACCTGCGAGGCTTGCAGCCACTTCACACGCGGCTACATCCGGCATCTGGTGAAATCCGAGGAGATTTTGGGACTGCGATTGATCAGCGTGCACAACCTGCACTTTTACCTGCGATTGATGCAGCAGGTTCGTGATTCGATCGAGCAGGGAAACTTCGCCGAATTTCGCAAAAACTTTGTCGCCAACTACAGAGCTTCCAACATTTTGTAAACGTTTGTGCGAACACAAAGCGCCTGCTTCGTGAGTGTTTAGCACTTGTTGGACCGGCGTTAAAAAGAAGGCCAAAGAAAGTTGCATCCTTTTCTTGCGATGTGCACGATATTGGTTTAAACAATCAACCACATCATGAGTAAATACACCGCATTTCGTTGTCCCGAGGAATTACTGGAAAAAGCCAAGGCCCGCGCACAGAAGGATCGCCGCTCTCTCAGCAACTACCTCATCACTTTAATCGAGCGTGACGTCGCTGGCGATCCATCCTTGGAGAGCAAAAAGAGCCCTGCAAAAAAGCCGGCTTCGAAAGGCCGCTAACATCTCGTTCTAACTGCAAAGCCGCCGTTCAGAAAACGGCGGCTTTGTCGTGTCGTGATCGGACGGTTAAGGCGCAACGTGGCATGGATGCTGCTTAATAGTGGTCTGCAACTGTAGAAATAAACGCAATCATTAAACTTAGAAAAGCAACATCCATGTTACAAAAATTAAACAACCGTCGCGGGGGCTTTACCCTCGTGGAAATCATGATCGTGGTCGCGATTATCGCCCTCTTGGCGGCAATCGCCGTGCCAAACTTCCTGCGTGCGCGCAAGCGCTCACAGGCCACACGCGTGCTCGAAGATCTCCGAATGCTCGATTCGGCCGTCGATCAATACGCGATTGAAACCAACAAGCTAAGCGGGACCAACCCGACGTTCACGGATCTCAAGAACTACATCAAGGCCGGCACGGCGCTCTACACCACGGGCGTCGACATGTTCGGCAACAGCTTCGGCACTTTCACGGTGGACAGCCTGCCGAAAGTGCCTACCAGCACCTTCAACAACTTGTCCGACGTGGCGCCCGCCGCGTTCTGGTCGCCTTACAACTAAACTTAGAACTGAAGCAGCAAAAAAAGCGCAGCCCGCAACGGCTGCGCTTTTTTATTTTTGCTGCCGAGCGAGCAACTTTGATGCGCGAAATGCGGGCGCTCCGATTGACTTGCCGCTCGTCCCGCTGCTACTTTCAGCCTTGTGAAATCTTTCACAAAGCTCGAGTCCGAAGCAGTTCACGCCCCTCCCCCGATCAAGGCGGCCCTGGAACTCATCAACACCCAACTTTACAGCGTCGAAGAGCGCATCCGGCAGCAGGCTCGCGCATTTGATCCGGCCGTCGAAGGTTATGTCGCCTACGCGTGCGAAAGCAGTGGAAAACGGCTGCGGCCCGCTCTGGCGCTGCTTTCCGGCGGAGCGACGGGCAACATTAACTCCAGTCATCTCGACCTCGCCGTCGTGCTCGAGCTGATCCACGCCGCTACGCTCGTCCATGACGACATCATGGACGGCGCGGATAAACGCCGTTCGCAGCCGACTGCCAATGCAAAGTGGGGCAACGCGATTTCCGTCCTTTTGGGCGACTGCCTTTTCGCGCACGCGCTGAAACTTTCCACCAACTTTCCGAACGGCGAAATCTCGCGTCGGATCGCAAGTGCCGCCGCGGATGTTTGCTCGGGAGAAATTCTCCAGACGCAGCGCCGCTTCGATCTCAAGCTCAGCATCGCCGACTACTATCGGATGATCGAAATGAAAACCGCGGCGCTTTTCGCGGCGGCCACGGAGCTAGGCGCTTTTCTCAATGAGGCCACACCGGATGCGATTTCGGCGATGAGAATTTTCGGTCTCAAACTCGGGACCGCTTATCAAATTTACGACGACTGCCTCGATATCGCAGGGACGGAATTGAGCGCCGGCAAAACACTCGGCTCCGATCTGCGCAAGGGCAAACTCACGCTTCCTATTTTGCATTTGCTCCAGAATGCGAGCACCGCGCAGCAGCACTTTTTCAGCGAGCAAATTCTCCGCGGCGAAGTCGAGGATGCCGAAGCTTTGACCAAAGCCGCGCGCGACAGCGGTGCATTGGCCTCGGCGATTCGCGCAAGCAGAAAGTTACTGGCTGACGCGCGCGCGCAGCTGAAAGTTTTGCCCGCAAACAAATATCGCGACGGGCTCAACGACGTCTGCGAATCGGTTGAGATCATGCTCACGCCGCTCGCAACGTAGTTTAAACTTTCGCGCGGCGCGCGCATCGCTTAAGCAAGGCGCATGGCGTCGCTCACGATTCGCGAAATGCCCGCGGAAGATCGGCCGCGGGAAAAGCTCGCGACGCGCGGCGCTGGCGCACTGAGCGACAGCGAGCTGATCGCGATTTTGCTCCGCACCGGTCTGCCTGGCGCGAATGCCGTGGACGTCGCGCGCGAGCTTCTCACGCATTATAAATCGCTCGGCGCCCTCTCGCGCTGCACGGTCAAGGAGCTCGCGAAAATCAAAGGCATCGGCTTCGCAAAAGCCGTGCAGCTCGCCGCGGCGTTCGGCTTGGGAGCGCGGCTCGCGCGCGAAACTTTGACGCGATCGAAAATCGATACGCCCGAGCTGGTCTACGAATTGCTCGCGGCGGAAATGCGCGCGCTGCACAGGGAATCGCTGCGCGTCGTTCTGCTGGACACGCGTTATCATTTGTTGCGCATCGAGGAAATCGCGATCGGCAGCTTAAATGAAAGCATCGCGCATCCACGCGAAATTTTTCGCCCGGCGATTCTTTACTCCGCCTTCGCGGTCATCGTCGCGCACAATCATCCATCTGGCGATCCGTCGCCGAGCGAAGCGGATCACCGGCTCACGCGGCGGCTCGCCGAGGCTGCGCAGCTTTTGCAAATCCAGTTACTCGACCACATCATCATCGGCGCGCCGGCCGATCATCGCGCGCCTTACTTTTCTTTCAAGGAAGCGGGCGTGCTTTGAAAAAAAACTCGCCGCATCTTCGCTCGTGAGTGTTCATCCGACGGCGATCATTCATCCCGATGCGCGGCTTGCAGACGATGTCGAAATCGGCCCATTCGTTTGCATTGATGGCCCCGCGATCATCGGTGCGGGTTGCGTGATCCAAGCGCACGCGATTTTAAACGGACACGTCCTGCTCGGTGAAAAAAACCTTGTCGGCTACGGCGCCGTGATCGGCACGCCGCCGCAGGATTTGTCTTTTGATCCCAATCGAAACAGTAGCGTCGTCATTGGCAATCGCAACGTCATCCGCGAACTTTGCACCATTCATCGCGCGACGACGGAGGGCGCATCAACGCAGGTCGGCGACGACAATTTCCTCATGGCCGGCGCCCATCTCGGGCACGACGTGCGCATCGGAAACAACGTCATCATCGCGAACAACGCGCTGCTCGGCGGCCACGTCGAAGTGCAGGACCGCGTCTTCATCGGCGGCGGCTCCGTCTTTCATCAATTCATCCGCATCGGCCGCCTCGCCATCGTGCAAGGCAGCAGCGCATTCAGCAAAGACATCCCGCCCTGCTCGCTCGCCGCGGAGCGCAACACGGTCGCGGGCCTCAACGTCATCGGCATGCGCCGTGCGGGATTCAGTGTGGCGCAGCGGCAGGAAATGAAGGACGCATTCAAGCTGCTTTATAAAAGCGGACTCAACACGAGCCAGGCGCTCGCGCGCGCGTGCGAACGCGAGTGGGGCGAGGAAGGCCGCGCTTACTTTGCATTCGTCGCCGCCGCAAAAAAACGCGGCATCTGCGATCTGCTCGAAAGCGCGCGCGGCTCGCGCGAAGCCGACGAGAAATAAAAAGCCGCGCTTCGTGAAAAGCGCGGCTTTAAAAGTTTTGCGGAAAAAAATTACGGATTGAAGCGATGCTTCATCTTCGCGCGCTTCGCATTTGCCTTCGCTTTGCGGCGCACTTTCTGGATCGGCGTTTCAAACGCACGCAGCCGGCGGACTTCGTCCATCACGCCTTCGGCATCGAGTTTATTTTTCAAGCGCTTGAGCGCGCGATCGATCGGCTCACCTTTTCTGACAATTACTTCGGGCATGGCTTTGTTTTCTATTTTTAAAAGTTCAGCAAAATTCGTCTAACGGACTCCTAGGCTAGGCGAGAGTGGCCTTGCAGTCAATTCTCAGTTCGATAATTTACAAATGGCTGTAAACGTAAGACTTACAATCCACCTTTCCGCGTCTCCGCAGCCTCCAGCTGCTCTGTGAGCCGATCTTTTACCCGCTCAAAATCCTTGCGCGTGATTCGCTGCAGAAAGTCGCGAGCCTCGCTCGTATGGCCCATTTTCAAGCTCACGCGCGCCAGATTTGTGTAAGCGAAATCTTTGTCCGGGCTGATCTCGAGAAAGTGTTTCCACGCCTGCTGTGCGAGCAGCCAGTCGGGCGCATGGACGGTGTAAAATGCATCCGCGTAAGCTTTCGCGAACTCGATGTTGAACGGCTCGAGGTTTGCGGCCGTGTGAAATTCCTCCATCGCGCGCAATGCGACCGCGTCGTCGCTCGGCATTTGCACGTCGATTAAAGCATGGCGGAAAAGGTAAAGCGCGTTACCGAGATCGAAATGATGCCGCGCATTTTTTGGCGCGAGTTCCGAAGCGCGCATGAGATAGCTGACGGCTTTTTTCACGTCGCCAAAGGTCAAATATGCGTCGCCAAGCCGAAATGCGATGGCGTCATTTTTTGGATCAATGTTTTCGCCGGCGAACCATTGCTCGAGCGCCTGGGCACGCTGGTCGCTCTGCCAAAGAAAAGCGCCGTAAGCTTCGCGGACGTTTGGGTCGCGCGGGTATTTTTGCACGAGCGCCGCGTAAACTTCCCCGACTTTTTGCAGCGTTGCCAAATCTGCTGGCGAATGTGCGGAACCTTGAAAACGCGTCGCGGCCGCATTTTCAAGCAACTGCGCCGCCCGCAAATCATCGGTTGCGGAATCGGCATACGCGACGGCTGACAGCATCAAGAACGGAACGAGAAAAAAACGCGCCTTCACTTTCAACCGCAACATCGTCCGCGCACCCGCGGCGGCAAAGACAAAACAATCCACAGCGCGCGCGCCGCGTGCTAGCTTGCGCTCCCATGAAATCCAAAACGATCTTTGTCGCCGGTCATCGCGGTCTCGTCGGCGGCGCCATCGTCCGCGATTTGCAGGCGCACGGCTGCACGCGCATCGTCACGCGGACGCGCGCGGAGCTTGATTTGATGCGGCTGGAGGAAGTGCGCCGCTTTTTCGAACAAGAGCGCCCGCAGATCGTGGTGGACGCGGCGGCGAAGGTCGGCGGCATCAAGGCGAACAACGATTTTCCGGTCGAGTTTCTACTCGATAATCTCGCGATTCAAAACAACGTCATCCGATGCGCGCACGAGTTTGGCGTGGAGAAATTACTCTTCCTCGGCAGCTCCTGCATTTATCCAAAATTTGCTGAGCAGCCGATTTCAGAATCGGCACTGCTGACAGGCGCGCTCGAGCCGACGAATGAAGCTTACGCGATCGCTAAAATCGCCGGCATCAAACTTTGCCAATCTTACGCGCGCGAGTATGGAAGCGATTTCATCAGCGCGATGCCGACGAATCTTTACGGCCCGGGCGACAACTTTGATCTGCAGAATTCGCACGTGCTTCCCGCGCTGTTGCGCAAAGTGCACGAGGCGAAAAAATCGGGCGCGCGCGAAGTGGTGGTGTGGGGCAGCGGAACGCCGCGGCGCGAATTTCTGCATGTGGACGATCTCGCAAAGGCGTGCCGCTTTCTTTTGGAAAAATATGATTCGCCGGAAATCGTCAACGTCGGCACCGGCGAGGATGTAACGATCCGCGAACTGGCCGAGTTGGTCTGCGATGTCGTCGGCTTTGAAGGCGCCCTCGCCTTTGACGCGAGCAAGCCCGACGGCACGCCGCGCAAACTGCTCGACATCTCGCGAATCAAGGCGCTGGGCTGGTCGCCGGCGATCACGCTGCGCGACGGCATCGCCGGGACCTATCGCTGGTTCCTGGAAAACGGCGCATGCGGTTCGCCGTAGCTGAGGCTTTACAACTGCGGCCCGTTTGCATTTAGCTGAGGCGGTTCCCCTCCTTATGTCGCTGCAAAAAAGTTCCCTCGTCGCCGTTCTAATTTTGTCGCGCGTCGCCTTCTCGCAGGACGCCCAGCCGGTCGATACCGCCTCGATGCTGCAGAATCTCCAGCAGATCGAGACCAAGCACGAAAGCGCTTTGAAAGCGCAGAACAACAAGCTCATTCAGGACCTGAGCGCGGCTGGCGCGGACAACAGCAGCGCGATCAACTTTTACCTGCAAGCGGTCGAGCAAGTGCAATTCCAGGGCCAGACGCGCGAGCACACGCAATTCCAGGAATGGAAAAAGAAGGACGCGAACCAGTTGAAGGATCCGGACATGCAGAATGCCGTGCGGCTGCATCTCAATTACCTCGTCATTTCGCTTCAGCACGCGATGGGCGCGACCGTCGAGCAATTGATGCCGAGCCTGCTCAACTACGTGAATCAGGTCGAGACCGACCAGGACGCGATCGCGTCGCAGAACCTGATGAAGCAAAGCATCGCGAGCAGCATTTTCGTGAAATGGTATGGCCTCGGCGGGATGATCGTCGGATTGAAGGATTGGGAAATGTTGCCGGGCAATGTGGAGGGCATTTACTCCACGACGTTGCTCCCCGAGATGCGCAAAAACAAAGACCCGCGCCTGCTGCAATATTGGGATCAAAAAATTTCACGCGAAGCGGCGCAGGCCTCGAAATCAAATCTCTCCTTCACCACACAGGATTTCGAGCAACTGCGCCGGCCGAAGCTGCTCTGGTCGCGCGCGCAGGATGAATTGCTGCTCGGCCAGCGCAATCGCGCGATCAGCGACATGTTTGCGCTGATCAAAAACTACGGCAATCATCCGAACGCTGGCGCGTGGATCAGCGAGCTGAAAGGAATCCTCGCACCAGCGCCTGCGGAACCTTCCGCGACGCCGGCGGGAGGCTAAGACAAAGTTCTTTACGCGCCGTCATGCACGCGCGCGGCAACTTTGAGCCGGAGCGCATTCAATGCGATAAAACCGCTCGCGTCGCTTTGGTTGTAAGCTTTCGTCGGGTCGGCTTCCATCGTCGCGATGTGCGGATTGTAAAGGCTCACGGGCGACTTGCGGCCAGCGGTGATGATGTTTCCTTTGTATAACTTCAGCCGCACAATGCCTGTCACGTTGTTTTGCGTCTCGGTCACTAGCGCCTGCAGCGCGAGCCGCTCTGGCGCAAACCAGAAGCCGTTGTAAACGAGCGTCGAATATTTCGGGATCAGCGAGTCGCGCAAATGCATCACTTCGCGATCCATCGTGAGCGATTCGATCTGCCGATGCGCAAAGTGCAAAATTGCGCCGCCGGGGGTCTCGTAAACTCCGCGCGATTTCATGCCGACGAAACGATTCTCGACCAAATCGACGCGACCGACGCCATGTTTCCCGCCGAGTTTGTTGAGCACGCGCATGACCTGCAGCGGCGAAAGCGCGGCGCGATTTTCGGCATCGTATTCGCCGCTCGGCTGCTCGCCCAATTGATCGAGGAGCGCATCGAGACCGCCATATCCGAGCGCGGTGCAGATGCCTTTTTCAAAAACGAGTTCCACATATTCCGCCTCATCCGGCGCTTCCTCGGGCGACACGCTCAGCACATACATGTCGCGCGCGCTTTCCGCGCTGGCGTCAAACCACGGATCTTCCAGCATGCCGCTCTCGAAGCTGATGTGCAGAAGATTGCGATCCATCGAATACGATTTTTTCGCGCTTGCGGCGACCGGGATTTGATTTTTTTCCGCATACGCGATCATCTCGGCGCGACCGGGAAATTGTTCGCGAAAACGTTCCTGCCGCCACGGGGCGATCACTTGCAGCTCCGGCGCGAGCGCGGCTGCGGTCAGCTCGAAGCGCACCTGATCGTTTCCTTTGCCGGTCGCCCCGTGCGCGATCGCATCGGCGTTTTCCGCGCGGGCAATCTCGACCATCCGTTTCGCGATCAAAGGCCGCGCGATGCTGGTGCCGAGAAAATATTGGTTTTCATAAATCGCGCCGGCCTGGATCATCGGAAAAATAAAATCGCGCGCAAATTCCTCGCGCAGATCGTCGATGAAACATTTCGCCGCGCCCGTCCGCAGCGCTTTCGCATCGAGCCCGTGCAATTCTTCCTCCTGGCCGACATCGGCACAAAAGGCGATGATTTCCGCGGAGTAGGTTTCCTTTAGCCATGTGAGCAAAACGGACGTGTCGAGTCCGCCGGAATACGCGACGACTATTTTCATAAGCGCGTTGTTGTAACCGCCACCGCGCGCGGAGGGAACACGCATTTTCGCGTGCTTGTGCTTTTCGCCGATTCGCCGTTTGCTTTCGGGCCATGGGCGACAAACTCGAGCAAGGTTTGGAAAAAGCGGGCATCGCCGGCGCGCGAAAGCATCTATTTATTTGCATCGGACCCGATTGTTGCAAATCCCGCGAAGGCGAAGTGACGTGGGATCATATCAAGCGCCGCGTGAAGGAGTCTGGCGTCAAAGTTATGCGGACGAAGGCCGCCTGTTTTCGCATCTGCACCGGCGGGCCGTGGCTTGTGGTC
Organism: uncultured Verrucomicrobiae bacterium; assembly: GCA_963836755.1. Lineage (GTDB taxonomy): Bacteria > Verrucomicrobiota > Verrucomicrobiia > Chthoniobacterales > Chthoniobacteraceae > JAJPJG01. The sequence continues at coordinate 2,083,639 of CAWIKF010000002.1, forward strand.
TATCCGGACGGCATTTGGTATGGCGAGGTGACGCCTGAGCGATTCGAGCGGATTTTTGAAGAGCACGTTCTGGGCGGCGAGCCTGTTCGCGACTGGGTTGTCGCGGAGAACGATCTCGCGCGGCGTTGAAAGACCTTCCGTAAGATCGGAAGTGGCGTGGCGCTTGCTATGAGAGAGGCATGCGTAATTTCAAAGTCGCTCTCGCCATCGGTGTGACGGCAGCCGCAGCGGTCGGCACCGCCGTCGCGTTCCGCCCGCACGCCGCCGCGCCTCAAGCCGCTGCGCCGGTCAAACCCGTTGCCGCCGCCGTCGCAAAGCCCGCGATGCGTGTGACACTGGATTTGCCCGCGGCACTTTTGCAAAATCGCGTTCGCGCTGAATTCAAGGGCAACGGCAAAGATCGGATCGCATTTACTTTGCATAACAACGGCGCGGAGCCGCTGCGGCTGCACATTGCCGGCGGGCAATTTTTCACGTCGGCAAAATCGAGCGTCGCATTGCTGCGCTCGTGCGATGTGGACATCGAACCGAACTCGCGCAAATCCGACGAATGGCACACCGTCGCGACGAGCTCCGCAAATTTGATCGGCGACGACGCCTTCAACATTTCCGCCGCGAAGTTGCCGCATCTCGACACACTTTTCGCCTATCTCGACGAACATCCGGAAGTCCCGATCGGCGCCGCGCAAGCCGCCACACTCGCGCTGACCGAGAACGTGCCGCTGAGCGCTTTCGCAAGATTTTCCATGCCCGACGGCGGCGCGACTTCGAAGGTCGATACGACCGCTTTTAAAACAGACACGTGCGACATCGTCGCGGCGCTGATGGTTTTGCGGGACGCGAAACTTGATGCGCAGCTCGCGCTGGCCGTTGATCCGCAGCTCAAGATCGAGGCGATGATCGACCCGCTCGCGCACGCGATGGCGCTTCATTATTACGACATCCACGACGAGTGGGCTTACTGGAAAAACGAGCTGCTGCAGGGCAATCTCGCGACGCGGCATTACGCGCTTTTCGGCATCGGCCGTTTTTACCCAGAGATCGCGGTGCAGATGCTGCCAAAGTGGATTCGCTCGCAGCAAACCAGCGCCGTGTTTCGCAAATCCGCCATTCAAGCGCTCGCGGAAACGCAGCAGCCGGAAGCTCTTGGAATCCTGCGCCAGCTCCAGAATGAATTCGGCGCCGGCAGTGAATACGGAAAAATCTCGCAGACAGCCGCTGACTATCTCGACGCGCAATTCAGCAAACCCGCGACCGCGAAGACCGGCGTTCCATTTCGCGCCTCGAGAAATTTCGCGCAGCAAAAGCCGGTCATTGCCGCGATGAATTAATTTCATTTTCCCCGCGCCTGCGTCGCGAGTGGATTCGTTCTGCTCGCGGCGCATTTTTTTTGCGCAAAAGCCGCTTGTGAAATTTTTCACAAAAGTCGCTTGCGCCGCGCCTTTGAGCGCACGTAGAGTTTTGCGCCTTCCGGCACGACGCATGGCTCTGACCACACAAGAAATCGAATCGCCCGATACCGCCGCACGCGTCGCGCAGGTGGCCGCCGGCGACGATTTACTCGGCGAGAAATTGATTTTAAATATGGGGCCGTCTCATCCCGCGACGCATGGCGTGCTGCGGATCGTGCTGGAACTCGACGGCGAGCTGGTCACGAAAGCGACGCCCGATGTCGGTTATCTCCATCGCGGCGACGAAAAAATCGCGGAGGCGATGCAATATAATCAGTTCGTTCCTTACACCGATCGGCTCGATTATCTGGCGCCGCTGGCGAATAACGTCGCCTACGCGCTCGCAGTGGAAAAGCTGATGGGCTGGGAGCTGCCGCCGCGCGGCCAGGCGATTCGCGTGATCTGCTGCGAGCTCGCGCGCATCTCGTCGCATCTGCTCGGGCTCGGCGCTTACGCGATGGATGTCGGCGCTATGACTGTGTTTCTTTACACATTCACGGAGCGCGAAAAAATTTACAATTTGTGCGAGCAAATTTCCGGCGCGCGTTTTACGACCAGCTACACGCGCATCGGCGGCCAGACGCGCGATTTGCCGCCGGAGTTTTTCCCATGCGTGCGAAAATTTCTCGATGAATTTCCGGCGAAAATCGACGAGTCGGACAATCTGCTCACGCGCAATCGGATTTGGATTGAGCGAACGCGCGACGTCGGCGTGATCACAAAGGAAAATGCGATCGACTACGGATTGTCCGGCCCGAACCTGCGCGGCTCCGGCGTCGATCACGACCTTCGGAAAAAGCATCCATATCTCGGTTACCAAAACTACGATTTTGACATTCCGGTCGGCAGCGTCGGCGACTGCTACGACCGCTATCTCGTGCGGCTGGAAGAGATGCGCCAAAGCGTCCGCATTTTGAATCAAGCGCTCGCGAAGCTTCCGGATGGCCCGATCAACGTCGTCGATCCGAAAAATTTTCCACCGACGAAAACCGAGGTGCTTACGAAAATGGAGGAGCTTATCCACCATTTCATCATCCACACCGAAGGCCCCGACGTGCCTGCCGGCGAAATTTATTTCGGTGCGGAAAATCCGAAAGGCGAGCTCGGCTTTTACATCAACTCACGCGGCGGCGGCACACCGCATCGGCTGAAAATTCGCGCACCCTCTTTTTGCAATCTCAGCATCCTGCCCGCGCTTTTGCCGGGCCACATGATGAGCGATGTCGTGGCGATCCTCGGCTCGCTCGATTTCGTGATGGGAGAATGTGACCGATGAAATTCACGCCGCTGATCTTCATGCTCGCTCTCGGCCTCGGCGCATGCGGCCGACGCGTGACCGATACAAATCTCGATTGCGTGCGGCCCGACATGAGCACGAAGGAAGTCGAGTCGATTCTAGGCCAGCCGACGCGCGTCAAAACTCACGAGCTGACGCTGCTCACCGAAATGAAAACACTGCCGGCGCAGCGCTATTATTATGAGCAGGATGGCCAGACCGTGGAGCTGATTTTCGTGAACGACAAACTCGTCGGCAAAAACGGGAGTTTCAACAAATGACAATCGATCCTGATTTCGAAAAACAGATCGACGAGGTCATCTCGCATTATCCGGTGTCGAAGCGGAGCGCGTCGCTGCCGCTGCTTCATTTTTTCAACGAAAAGTTCGGCTTCGTTTCGGATGACGCGGTCACGTGGATCGCCGCGAAGCTAGACCTGGAGCCGATCAACGTCCTTGAGCTCGTCACATTTTACCCGATGTTTCGTCGCGCACCCGCCGGCGCAAAACACATTCGCGTCTGCCGCACGCTCTCGTGCGCAATGGCAGGCGGCTACGAGCTTCGCGCGAAACTCGAGCGAGCTTGCGGCATCGAGATGCCCGCCGCAAATCAGCACGGCGCGAGCGATCAAGAGCATTCAAACTCGATCGAGAAAGTTGCGCACACTGATGTGCACAACCCCGGACACGGCAATCCAATAACCGTTTCGCCCGATGGAAAATTTTCCATCGAATTTGTCGAATGCCTTGCGAGCTGCGGCAGCGCGCCGGTCGCGATGGTGAACGACGATTTGCACGAAAACGTGAAGCTCGATCGCATCCCTGAGTTCCTCGCGAGCAGCGAATCGGACGCGACGAAGCCGAAACTTCGTGCGCCGCATCCGCGCGAGCGTCGGATCGTTTTCGCAAACGTTGATCGCGAAGGCTGGCGCACCGACATCGACACTTATTTAAACAACGGCGGTTACAACGAATTGAGGAAAGCGTTGACGATGCCGCCGCAGGAAATCGTCGAGGAGGTGAAAATATCCGGCTTGCGCGGACGCGGCGGCGCCGGCTTTCCGTGCGGCGTGAAGTGGAGTTTCATCAAGCCCGGCGGACCAAAACCGACGTATCTCATTTGCAACGCCGACGAGTCCGAGCCCGGCACATTCAAGGATCGATACATCATTCATCAGGACCCGCATCAGCTGCTCGAAGGGATGATCATCGCCTGCTTCGCGGTCAATGCGAAGCTTGCCTACATCTACATCCGCGGGGAATTTCCCGAGGGCGCGCAGATTTTGGAGAAGGCGCTAGTCGAGGCGCGCGCGAAAAATTTTCTTGGCAAAAACATTCTCGGCAGCGGCTTCGACTGCGAGATTTACGTGCACCGCGGCGCGGGCGCTTACATCTGCGGCGAGGAAACAGGATTGATCGAATCGCTCGAAGGTAAGCGCGCTTATCCGCGCATCAAGCCGCCCTATTTTCCGGCGGTGCTCGGCCTTTATCAATGTCCCACAATCGTCAACAACGTGGAGACGTTGTGTGATGTTAAACACATCGTCAAAATGGGGGGTGCCGAATACGCGAAGATCGGCAAACCGAACAATACCGGCACGCGCATTTTGTGCGTCAGCGGGGACGTTCAGCGGCCGGGTTATTTTGAATTGGAAGTCGGCGCGGTGACGATGGGCGAGCTGATCAACGACCTTTGCGGCGGCTTGAAACCTGGTCGCAAACTCAAGGCGATCATCCCTGGAGGCTCATCAGCAAAAGTTTTGCGGGCTGGTGAGAAATTTAAACTGAAAGAAAAACAAGCGGACGGTTCGATGGCTGAGCGCGAAATTTCGCTCGAGGAAATCCCGATGGATTTCGATTCGCTCGCGGCTTGCGGGTCGATGGCCGGTTCCGGCGGTGTGATTGTTCTGGACGATTCGCGCGACATGGTCGCGACGCTCAACAACATCAACGAATTTTACGCGCACGAGTCATGCGGCCAATGCACGCCGTGTCGCGAAGGCTCGCTTTGGATGAAAAAAATCACCGACCGAATGCTCGCCGGCGGCGGCGTCGATCGCGATACGGCGGTTTTAAAAACCGTCGCTGACAATATCGCCGGCCGCACGATCTGTGCTTTTGGCGAGGCGTGTTCGTGGCCGACGCAGAGCTTTGTCGCGAAATTCCGGGAAGAGTTTGACGCGCGAGCGCAAAAGCCTGTGCCGCCGCCGATGCCGCCGGAATACAATCCGGAACAACTGGAGAGCATGGTGAAAATCGAAGCCATTCCTGGCGCGCGCGATCAGGGCATGATGGCACCCGCGGCGACTGAATGATTTTTCCATGAGCACCGAAATCGCCGCTCCACCTTCAATGCTGAACGTCCAGATCGACGGCGTCTGGATGCAGTTCCCGAAAGGCACGCGCATGATCGAGGCGTGCGCGCAGGCGGGCAAATTCATCCCCCGTTATTGCTATCACCCGAAACTTTCGTCGCCGGGAAATTGCCGGATGTGCTTGATCGAAATGGGCATGCCAAAAATGGGGCCGGACCGCAAACCGATCATCGGCGCGGACGGCAAAGCGGAAATCGGCTGGATTCCGCGGCCGCAAATTTCCTGCGCGCAGGACATCGCGGAAGGCATGGGGATTCGCACGAATTCGCCGCTGGTGCAGGATTGCCGGCAGGGCGTGATGGAGTTTTTGCTCATCAATCATCCGCTCGATTGCCCGATTTGCGACCAGGCTGGCGAATGCCGTTTGCAGGAATTTTCCGTGGAATACGGCCACGGCAGATCCCGCTTCCTCGAGAACAAAGTCAAGAAGCCGAAAAATGTCGAGCTTGGCCCGCGCGTCACGCTCGATGCCGAGCGTTGCGTGCTTTGCTCGCGCTGCATCCGTTTTATGAAAGAGGTCGCGCACGACGATGTGCTCGGCTTTGTCGATCGCGGAAGTTTTTCGACGATCGCTTGTCATCCCGACAAAAAACTTGAGAGCAACTATTCGTTAAACACCGTTGATATATGCCCCGTCGGCGCGCTGACTTCGAGCGACTTTCGTTTCAAGATGCGCGTCTGGTTTTTGCAGGAAACCAAAAGCTTCTGCACAAGCTGCGCGACGGGCTGCAACACCGTCATCGGTGCGCGGCAAAATGTGATTTATCGCCAGACGCCGCGCGAAAACAATGACGTCAACTCAGTCTGGATGTGCGACTACGGCCGGCTGAATTTCCATTATTTGCAAAGTCCGGAACGCCTGACGTTGCCGACGGTGCGCGATGCTGACGGCCACGCGATTACATCATGGGAGGTCGCGATCTCGCGCGCGGCGACGGCGCTGAAAAAGTTCGCCGGCTTCGAAATCGGAATCATCGCATCAGGAAAGATGACAAACGAGGAGCTGTTCCTGACGAAGCGGCTCGCGAGCGCTTTAAACACGCGTTTGTTCGACATCGTGCCGCACAAGGGAGAAGGCGACGACATCCTGCTCAGCCCGGATCGCAATCCCAACACAGCGGGCGCGAAATTGCTCGGCATCACCGGCGAGCAACCTGGCGCGCGGCTGCCGGAAATTTCCATCGGCTTGAAAACGAGCCTCGTCAAAGCTCTGCTCGTTTTCGGCGAAGACGCGACGGCGGTCCTTGGAAACGAAATTGCCAATGCGCGGCTGATCGTCGCGATGAACATTCTTCCGAACGCAACGACGAAGCTCGCACACGTCGTTTTGCCCAGCTCCGGATTTGCGGAAAAGCGCGGTTCGATGATCAACAAAACTGGACGGTTGCAGCGTCTGAACCGCGCGACCCAGCCGCCCGGCGAAGCGCGCGACGACTGGGAAATTCTGCGCGATTTGATCCAGGGCGTCTCGGGTTCCAACGGCATTTACATGATCGAGGACGTCTTCAAACAGATGGCAGCAGCGCAGCCGGAACTTGTGGGATTGAGCCTGAGCAAGGTCGGCGATCTCGGCGTGCAGGTTTTGAAAAAGCCCGCCGATCCTGCATCCACGCGGCTTGACGCCGATCAGCCCAACGCGAAAACACCGACGCCGTGATGGACGCTTTTGCTTCTTTCGACTGGTTTTTGATCGCGACGTCGCTTGCGAAAACCATTTTTCTGATCTTCCTCGTCGTGCTGCCGATGGTCTCTTACACGGTTTACGCGGAGCGTCGCGTCAGCGCATTGATTCAGGATCGCCTCGGGCCTAATCGCACCGGCTTTCCGACGACTTTGCTCGGAATGAAAAACGATTTTTCGCCGTTTCTCGGCGGTCTCGGTCAGCCGATCGCCGATGCGGTGAAATTGTTGATCAAGGAAGATTTCACGCCGGCGCACGTGAACAAATTTTACTACTGGCTCGCCCCTGGTCTTGGCATCGGCGCGATTTTGATCACGCTCGCTGTGATTCCATTTGGCAGTTCGTTTCTGGGTGTGCCAATGGTGATTGCGAACGTCAATGTCGGCCCGCTTTTCATCTTCGCGATTTCATCGTTGAGCGTTTACGGCATCGTGCTCGCGGGCTGGTCGTCGAATTCCAAATATTCCTTTCTCGGCGGCATGCGATCGAGCTCGCAGATGATTTCCTACGAACTCGCGCTCGGCCTTTCGGTCGTGCCGTTGTTCCTCATTTTGGGCCGACTCAATCTCCCTGAAATCGTCCGTTATCAAGCGCAGCATGGCTGGATGCTGGTGCCGTTCACCGACGGGCATTTCACGTTGCGCAAATGCGTTCTCTGGATTCCGATTTTCGTCTCGTTCATCATTTTCACGATCTCGATGTTTGCGGAAACCAACCGGCTGCCGTTCGATTTGCCCGAGGCGGAGCAGGAGCTCGTCGGCGGTTATCACACCGAGTATTCGTCCATGAAATTCGCGCTTTTTTTCCTCGGCGAATACACCGCGATGATCGCCGGCTCATCACTTGTAGTGACTTTGTTTTTCGGCGGCTGGCATCTGCCTTTTATCCCCGATGGAAGCGGCGCCGGCGGGCTCAGTGCGCTTCACGTCGTGCCCGCGTGGATTTGGGGATTGGTGAACATCGGCGTCTTCTTCGGCAAAGTCGGCGCGCTGCTGCTTTTTTTCATCTGGGTCCGCTGGACGCTGCCGCGGTTTCGCTACGATCAACTCATGCGGCTCGGCTGGATTTTCTTTTTTGAAATCGCGCTGGTGAATGTTTTTTTAACTGCGGGCATCCTCGCATTTTTCCCAAACTGAAATGGCCTACACCGTCTCTCGCCCGAAACTCAGCTTCGCGGAAAAATGCTATCTGCCGCAGGTCATCGCCGGCCTCGCGATCACGTTTAAGCACTTCAAAAACATGATCCTCGGCCGGACAAAAGTCGTCATGCAATACCCCGAGGAAAAATGGGACGCGAACATGCCGTCGTATTATCGCGGCGCGCCGACGCTGGTGCGCGATGAAAAAGGCCGCGAGCGCTGTGTGGCGTGCCAGCTTTGCGAATTCATCTGCCCGCCGCGCGCCATCAAAATCACGCCCGGCGAAATTCCGGCGGAGAGTAAATGGGCGAAGGTTGAAAAATTTCCGCAGGAGTTTGATATCGACATGATCCGCTGCATTTACTGCGGCCTTTGCGAAGAAGTTTGCCCCGAGCAGGCGATTTTTCTGCGCAAAGATTATTCGATCACCGGCTTGAGCCGCGCGGAAATGGTGCATGACAAGGCGAAGCTCTACGAGCTGGGCGGCGTGATGCACGGCGTCGTGAACAAGTGGAACAAGTTGAAATAACTAGCCATGTCGCCGGTGCTGTTTTGGTTTTTTTCAATCTTGATGCTCGGCTTCGGCCTCGCCGTGATTTTCAACCGCAACCCCGTCGCGAGCGCGCTCAGCCTCGTCGTTTCTTTTCTCGGTCTCGCGGCGCTTTACATCACGCTCAACGCCTATTTCATCGGAACGATTCAGGTGCTCGTTTACGCCGGCGCGGTGATGGTGCTCTTTCTTTTCATCATCATGCTGCTCGACTTGAAGGCCGAGGAGCGGCGCAAATTCAACGTCGTCGCAGTGACCGGCGGCGTCTTGGTCACGCTCACTTTTTTGGGTGAGCTGGTCGCGGTGTTGCACAAATTGCCGTTCGGCAACGAGCCGTTTCTTACGCTCACCGCGCCGCTCGATGACGTGCGAAACATCGGGTCGCTACTTTTTTCCGCATACAATTTGCCGTTCCAGGTCGTGGGCGTGCTGCTGCTCGTCACGAGCATCGGCGTGGTCGTGCTGAGCAAGAAAGAGCTGAAATGATCACGCTCAATGATTACCTGCTCGTCAGCGGAATGCTCTTCACCATTGGGTTTGCGGGCGTTTTGCTTCGCCGCAACATCCTCATCATTTTCATGTCGCTCGAGCTGATGCTCAACGCCGCGAACCTTTCTCTCGTCGCCTTCTCACGCTTCCGCCTCGGCGCGAATGGACTGCCGAATTACAACGGCCAGATGCTCGTATTTTTCATCATCACCGTCGCGGCTGCGGAGGTCGCCGTCGGCCTCGCAATCATCGTCGCGGTTTATCGCGCACGGCACACGACGCATGTTGAAGACATGAACAGCATGAAGTTTTAACCGATGACGCTGCCCTGGATCATCCTGCTCGCGCCGCTCTTGAGCGCGATCGTCATCACGCTGTTTACGCAACGGTTGCGCAACCTAAGCGCCGGGATTTCGGTGTGCGCGGTGCTGATTTCGTTTCTTGGCGTCTGCGTTTTATTCTTCAAAGCCGAGCCGACTGCGCCGATGCAAGTGCCGTGGCTGAACTTCGGACGGGACTTTTTTGTTCCGATCGGCTTCACGATTGATCGCCTCAGCAAAGCGATGCTGTTTGTTGTCACCGGCGTCGGCGCGCTCGTTCACATTTATTCGCTCGGCTACATGGCGAAGGACGAAGGCAAGTCGCGCTACTTTGCCGGGCTTTCGCTCTTCATGTTTTCGATGCTCGGCATCGTCTTCGCCGACAACTTCGTGATGATGTTTATTTTTTGGGAGCTGGTCGGCGTCAGCTCGTTTATTTTGATCGGCCATTGGTTCGACAGACCTGCGCCGCCAGCGGCCGCGAACAAAGCGTTCATCTCGAATCGCGTCGGTGATTTCGGATTTATGCTCGGCATTTTGATGGTCTGGCTGAGCACCGGCTCAGTCGTTTTTACCGACATTCACGCGAACCTCGGCCACCTCACGGCGAACCCGGCTTATCTCACGACCGCGGCGCTTCTGGTATTCTGCGGCGCGGTCGGCAAGTCCGCGCAATTCCCGCTGCACGTCTGGCTGCCCGATGCGATGGAAGGCCCGACGCCCGTTTCCGCGTTGATCCACGCGGCGACCATGGTTGCGGCCGGCGTCTACATGCTCGCGCGAATTTTTTTCCTCATTCAGGCATCGCTCGGCGCGCAGCACGTCATCGCATGGATCGGAATCATCACTGCCGTCATGGCTGCGCTCATCGCCACGCAGCAGAACGACATCAAGCGCATCCTCGCCTACTCCACCCTCTCGCAGCTCGGCTACATGATCATGGCAATCGGCGTCGCGTCGAGCACGGCGGCAATGTTTCACCTGTTTACACACGCGTTTTTCAAGGCGCTACTTTTCCTCGGCGCCGGCTCCGTCATCCATGCGCTGCACCACGAGCAGGATATCTGGAAAATGGGCGCGCTAAAAAATCGGATGCCGATCACTTTTTTCACGTTCGCGGCTGCGACGCTCGCGCTGACTGGCTGCCCCGGCTTCAGCGGATTTTTTAGCAAAGACGCCATCCTTCTCGCCGCGCACGACCGCAGCCACTTGATTTATGCGCTCGGCGTCATGACGGCATTTTTGACCGCGTTTTACATGTTCCGCCTTCTCGTCGTCGTCTTTTTCGGTCGGGCAAAATCTGACCGCGCCTCGCACGGCCACGAAGGTCCCGGCGTGATGACCGCGCCGCTCGTCCTGCTCGCGATTCCGTCGCTCATCGCAGGCTACGCGTTTTTCGCCGGCCGTTTTCTCCCACTGCCGCACGAAGGCGTCGCCAGCCTCGGGGCAATGCTCCTGCCAATCCTCGCATTCGTCGGCGGAGCGGGCTGCGCGCTGTTTCTGTATGCGAGCAAAACTGAAGACCCGATTCACATCCCGCTTTTCGCGAACAAATTTTACATCGATGAATTTTACGCATTCCTCATCCGCTGGACGCAGGATTTGCTCGCTACTTTCTGCGCTTGGTTTGACCGCTGGGTGCTCGATGGCGGCATCGTGCGCGGCCTGATCGGCGGCGGGACATGGGCCACCGGATTCACGCTCCGTTTCCTGCAAATCGGCAATCTGCAGGCCTACGGCTTCGTCTTCGGAATCGGCGCCGTAGCATTCATTTTCTACATTTTATTCGGCAAATCCTAAGCGTGCTTTTTCTACTAATCTTCATCCCGATTCTCGCCGCCGCCGCGATTCTGCTCGGCGCAAAGGCTCGTGCCACAGCGCTTCTCGCGGCCTGCGTGAATCTCGCGATCACTTTGCTCGCGACGATTCGATATCAGCAGGCGCAGGGCGGCTTTCAGCTCGAATCGAGCTTCACGATTCTGCCCGATTGGGACCTGAAATTTTTCGTTGGCGTCGATGGATTGAGCGTTCTGATGCTTTTGCTCACGGCGATCGTCACCGTCGCCGCGATCTGGGTGACGCCAGTCATCGAGAAGATGGAAAAGGAGTTTTACGCTTGCCTTTTGCTCATCGCCGCCGGAGCGACTGGCGCATTCGCGTCTCTCGACCTCTTTTTCTTTTACGCGTTTCACGAGCTCGCGCTCATCCCGACCTTCCTGCTGATCGGCATTTGGGGCACGGGCGACCGGCGCACGGCCGCGTGGAAAATCACGATCTACCTCGCAGTCGGCAGTTTCATTTTACTACTCGGACTGATCGGGCTTTATCAAAGTTTACCGCTTGGCCAGCGGACGTTTGACATTCCAAGACTGCAGGCGCTGGCGCAGTCGGGCGCGTTTTCTCCCGCAAACGCGAACGTGATCTACCTGTTCTTGCTGATCGGTTTCGGAATTTTGATTTCACTTTTCCCGTTCCATTCATGGGCGCCGCAAGCTTACGCATCCGCGCCCGCGCCCGCCGCGATGCTCCATGCGGGCGTCCTGAAAAAGTTCGGGCTCTACGGTTTGCTTCGCGTCGCATTGCCGCTCCTGCCCGATGCCGCGCGGCACTGGACGAATCTTCTGCTCGTCCTGCTCATCGGAAACATTATTTACATCGGGCTCGCCACGATTGCGCAAAAGCGCCTCGACCAGATGCTCGGCTATTCGAGCGTGATGCACATGGGTTACATTTTTCTCGGCATCGCGGCGTTTAATTCGCTCGGGCTCAGCGGCGCGGCGCTGCTCATGTTCGCGCACGGCCTGTCGATCGCGGCGTTGTTTGCGATCACTGGCCAGCTTCGCCAGCGCACGGAGACGCTCACGTTCGCCGATCTCGGCGGCCTTGCAAAGCCAATGCCGGTGCTCGGATTTGCATTCGGCCTAGCCGCATTTGCCTCGATCGGATTGCCCGGCTTTGCAAATTTCGCGTCGGAAGTGCTGGTCTTTTTTGGCGCGTTTCGCCACGGCACCGCGGCGCCATTTTCGAAGATGCAACTCACCACGATGCTCGCGCTTTGGGGCGTCGTCATCTCCGCGGTTTATATGCTGCGCGCCTATCGCGCCGTTTTTCTGGGAGAAATCAACCAGCGCTGGTCGGCGCTGCGCGATGTCGGCACGATGCGGTGGCCGATCATCTTGCTGCTCGCCACGCTCATCCTCGCCGGATTTTTTCCGCAGCTCTTTTTGAATTTCCTCACACCCGCCGTGAAAAGTTTTCTCGCCACCCGATGATCGCTCCCGTTTTCCTCGAGATCGCCGTCCTCATCATCGGCGTCTTCATGCTGTTGTATGAAGCGTTCGCGTCGGACGAGAAAAAAAGTTTCGTCGCGTGGCTCGGCATTTCCGGGCTGACGCTCGTGCTCGTGCTCAGTTTTTTCAGCGGCGAAACCGTCGCTCACGCACCGTCGGGCGCCAGCTATCTCCGCTTTTATCGGACCGACGCGCTCGCGCTTTTTTTCAAGCGCTTCGCACTTTTGACTACGATCATCGTGCTCGTCATGTCGCTGGAATATCGCGACGTCGTGCGCCGATTTATCTTCGGCGTCAAAAACGAAGCGGGCGTCGGCGAGTTTTACGCGCTGCCCGTCTTCACTTGTGCCGGGCTGATGTGGATGGTGTCGGCCGTTGATTTCGTGCAAATTTTCGTCTCGCTCGAGCTTGTCACGATTTCCTTCTACATCCTCGTCAGCTACATGCGGCGCAGCCCCGGCTCGCTCGAGGCTGGCGTGAAATATCTGATCCTCGGCGCACTCTCCACCGGCTTTCTCGTCTATGGCATCACCTGGATTTTCGGCATCACGGGGGAGACCAATCTCGACCGGATCGCGTTGAAATTGCAGACGCTGCACGCCTTCAACACTCCCCTGCTCTTCGGCGTGATGCTGATTCTCGCAGGGCTTGGGTTCAAAATTGCCGCCGCGCCTTTCCAAATCTGGGTGCCCGATGTCTATCAAGGCGCGCCAACTCCGATCACAGCTTTCCTATCCGTCGGGTCCAAAGCCGCCGGATTTGTCGTCCTTCTCCGCGTCCTCGAAACATTTCTCGCAGCACCTTTTCTGCGCGACAAAATTCTCGCCGTCGTTGCCGCGCTCGCGGCGTTGACGCTCATCTACGGAAACCTTGCTGCGCTTCCGCAAAATAATCTCAAGCGTCTTCTCGCCTATTCCAGCATCGCGCACGCCGGCTACCTGCTCATCGCCGTCGCGAGCATCGGCGCGATCGGCTCAGGCGAAGCGGTCGCATTCTATCTTGCGGGTTACTTGCTGATGACGCTGCTTTCGTTTCTGGTCATCACGGTCGTAGCCAATGCCGCCGGCGGCGACGACATTTCAGATTTTAACGGCCTCGGACGCCGCGCGCCCGGCCTCGCCTTCGCACTCCTCATTGCGATGTTGTCACTCGCCGGCGTTCCGCTCACCGCGGGCTTCTTCGGCAAATTTTTTGTCTTTTCCGTCGCGCTGCAACAGCATCATTACGCCCTCGTCGCGATCGGCATCGTCACGGTCGGCGCGGGATTTTATTACTACCTCAAAGTCGTGCGCGCGATGTATTGGCTCGAGCCGCGCGAGACAACGCGCATTCCCGCGGCAGGGCTGACGAAGTTCACCATCGGAGTTTTGACGGCATTGATTTTCCTTCTCGGAGTTTATCCGCAGCCCGTTCTGACAATGCTGCGCGAGCCGAGCGGCCCTGTCATTGCCGCGCGCTAATTTTAGTCATCCATTGACTCGCCGGTAGAAACGGAGCGCCTCAATCTCCCGCGCCAAATCCCGCAGCGGATACAGCCCGCGCGAAGCGCCCGCACCGGGATCGCGGATTAAATAATCAAATCCTCGCTTGCCCGCGATGACGACAAAGTGCGTGACGCCGCTTGGAAATCGGATGCGCACGATGCATGGGTTTCCGCGCAGCAAATTCCAATCGATCAGCCAGAATGACGGCAAATCCTCATAGGCTTTTTCGACATGACCCGGTGAAAATTCGGCAGCGCTTTCCCATCGCAACCAGCCTTCGCCTTCGTAGCCATTGTGCGTCGTCAGGAATTGATTGAGCCGCTGCGGATCGGTGTCGATGCCGTAAAAGTTGAGCGTCATTGCGGCCGACGCCACTGCACAGCCTTGCGCGCCGAGCGTCCCTTGAGTCGCGCCCAGCAGATCATTGTGCCACCGCGGATCACCCTGCCGAAAAGATGGAACCGCGAGAGCCACACGACGGAAAAAATAAATGCCGCCGCGTGTCCGCAGTTTCCGCTTCCAAGCTAGATTCGTGACACAGGCCGCGACGCTGAGCGCCACCAGCACAGTCACTGCGACCAAAGTTCGCGATCGGATTCGTGATCTGCTCACGCGCTGATCTGCAGCAGAATTTTTCCCCCGCGCCGACTTTTTTGCGAGTGCTCGACGGCGGCAATCGCTTCATCGAGCGGATACGTTTTTTCAATCTTCGCATCCAAAATCCCCTGCACTGCCAGCGGAAACAATGCGTTAAACATTTCTTGCACATCGCTTCTTTCCGTCTCGCGATACCAGCGCGTGATCCAGAAACCGCGAACGTGCAAATTTTTGAAAATGAGAAGCCCGTTTGGAATGCGCACCGGTTGCCGGCCCATCGCGCCGTAGGTCACGATCGTGCCGTTCTCCGCGAGCGCGTTTGCGAGGCGCAACGCGCTATCGCCGCCGACTGCGTTGAGCGCGAGGTGAACTTTGACGCCATCGGTCGCGTCCTTGATTTTGGCCGGCAACTCCTCGTCATCCAGCAGCACCATGTCGCCACCTTCTGCGCGCAATTCCTCGATCAGCTCCGGTCGTCGAACGACATTCAACGTGCGCCATCCTCGCGCCTTCGCGAGATGGATCACTGCATGTCCGACGCTTGAGTTGGCAGCGTTTTGCAAAATCCAATCGCCGTCTTTCAGCGCGACAAAATCATGCAACATCCGCCAGGCAGTCGGTGGATTGATGTTCATCATCGCCGCTTGATCGACTGGAATTTCCGGCGGGACTGCCGTCAATTTTTGCGCGTCGATCACGCCAAATTCGCGCCAACTCCCGAACTCGTGCGGCACCAAAACCCGCGTGCCAATTTCCAGATCGCTCACCTCGTTTCCCCGCGCCACAATTTCGCCAACGCCTTCCGAGCCAGCAACGGCGGGCAACGGCGGACGCACCGCATACTTTCCCTCGATCACGTTCAGGTCGACCGGATTGATCGGCGCGGCAAGCATCCGCACCAGCACTTCGTGCGCGGCCGGCGCTTCGACATCGATTTCGCCGACGCGCAAAACTTCCAGCGGCTCGCCGCGTTCCTCGTAAATGACTGCGTGACATTTTTGCATGTGAGAAATGGCGCGCACCGGTTTAACTGCGGGCGTGGTTGAAAATACTCCTCCCACCGTGGCCAGCAACCTCGAATCCGGCGCGCGCCTCGCCGGGCTCGGGATCGCTGTAAACGCTTCGATGGCGCTTGTTAAAATCGCTGCAGGATTGGTCGGTCATTCCTACGCGCTCATCGCGGACGGGTTCGAATCGACGCTGGATATTTTTTCGTCGCTGATCATGTGGGGCGGATTAAAAGTCGCGGCGCGTCCGCCCGACGAGTCGCATCCTTACGGCCACGGCAAAGCGGAGCCGATCGCAGCCGTCGCTGGCTCAGTCTCCATCCTTGTCGCGGCGCTGCTGCTTTCGGTGGAGAGCGTGCGTGAAATTTTGACTCCGCATCACGCGCCGGCGCCATTCACGCTGCTCGTGCTGATCGTCGTCGTCGCGGTGAAGGAAGGACTGTTTCGCGTGGTCAGCAACTCCGGAAAAATGTCGCACAGCACCGCGCTCAAGACGGAGGCGATGCATCATCGCAGTGACGCGCTCACATCCGCGGCGGCATTCGTCGGCATCTCGATCGCGCTGATCGGTCAAAAAAATGGACGCGGCTGGGAAAGCGCGGACGACTGGGCGGCGCTTTTTGCCTGCGTGTTGATCGCGTTTAACGGCATTCGATTGCTCAAGCCGGCGCTGTATGAGGTGATGGACACCGCGCCGCCGCGCGAGGTGGTCGAGCGCGTGCGGGAAGTGGCCGCGGCCGTCGCCGGTGTCGCGGACATCGAACGCTGCCGCATCCGGAAAATGGGTCTGGAATTTTACGTCGATTTGCACGTCGGCGTGAACGGCGACATCTCCGTGCGCGATGGTCACAGCATCGCGCATCTGGTGAAAAATGCGGTGCGCGCTGCCGACCCGGCAATTGCCGATGTGCTCGTTCACATCGAGCCGGTGGATAGCGCTGTCAAATAAGCAGCCGTGTTTGTTTTCGCGAACTTTGTCGCGATTCATTTGCTGTGCATGACGAACACGCCGTCCCAATTTTCCTCCGGCGGTTTTTCATGAAGCGCGGCGCAGCGCTCGGCATACATTCGCGCGAGCGGATCGTCTTTTTTCTCGTCGGCGCATTCGTGGAAAAGTCTGCACGCTTCGAAGAAATTACCGGCGCGATAAGTCGCGAGTGCTTTTTCGTAATGTTCCAGATGTGTGACAAGCGCTGAATCAACGTTGGCGTCGATCGGACAGAGCACCGTGTAAACTTTTACCGGCTGCGTCTTGCCTTTCACACGAACGTAATCGGCGAGCTGGACGAGAAATTTGTCCCTCACCAGCTCGGCCATTCGTTCGCCGATGATGATCTCGACGCCATATTCCTTCGTCAATCCTTCGAGGCGCGACGCGAGATTGACAGGATCTCCGATCACGGTCGGCTCCGCTTTTTCCTCGGAGCCGAGCGCGGCGAAAATCACCTCGCCGTAGTTGATGCCGAGGCCCATATGAAGCTCCGGCCAGCCGCGTGCCCGCCAGGCAACATTAAGCTCGCGCAGCGCCGCGAGCATGCGTAGCGCGGTCGTGACAGCGAGCTCGGCGTCGCGCGCGTTGCCTTCGCTGTGGACGTTTCCCCAGACGGCGAGAATCGCGTCGCCGATGAACTTATCGAGCGTGCCGTTGGTCGAGAAAACGCATTTCACCATCTCGGTAAAATATTCGTTGAGCTGCGCGACGAGCTGCGTGGAATCCGCATTCTCGGTGAGAGTGGTAAAGCCGCGCAGGTCACTCATCAGCACGGCACAACATTTGCGTGCGCCGCCGAGCTGCTGCAAAAAACTTGCGCGATTTTCGATCACCTCGCGGACAATATTTTTCGAAACGAAACGCTCGAACATGCGGCGCACGCGCTTGCTCTCCCGCCGCTCCGCCCATTGCTGCCAGACGAGCGCGGTAATTCCACCGGCGTCGAGCGCGACGAGCGGGCTGAAGATGAGCGGAAGGATTCCCGCCTTATTATAAAGCAGCACGACGATGCCGAGATAGACAGCGTTTAAAACAATGAAACTCCCCAATCGCCAAAGCGGCTGGCCGATCAAAATACTCAGCGCCAGCGCGGCGAGGCCGGCGACGAGGATTTGCGCGGCTTCGGCGCCGCGCCCAGGCCGCGTGATGAAGTCGCTGCAGAGCGCTTCGTTGATTGCGTTGAGATGCAGCACCGGGCCGTCCATCATGCCGAATGGCGTGTTCAGCTGATCTTTCTGCGCGTTCCCGTGCGGTCCGATGAGGACGATTTTGTCTCTGAAAAATGTGCCGTCGGCGAAATTGGCGTGCCACATTTCCGGGACGAAAATCGAGTAGAGCGGAATCGGTGGAAAAGCGCCGGCATCCTGCGCCGAAGCGAAGCGCAAATCGCGCACACCTCGCGGAACGGCAGCGCCGGATTTCTGCAAAACGCGCGCGGCTAGCGAGTAAAATTCGCGGGCGCCGTGCGTGTGCAAAACCTGCGCATCGGAGACGCGATAACGCGCGCTACGGATTTTTTCGTCGATATCATCCGGCCAAAAGTTTGCAAAGCCGACGCGATCATCATGCTCGGGATCATCGATCAGCGATTTGCTCGGCTGCACAAGCGCGCGCGTGGCCGCCGCACTCTGCTCATCGACAAAATCGCTGCCGATGACGACGTGGTCGCGATACTTGTCGAGCGCGGCGCGGAGCTGTGCATCGCCTTCGCGTGGCATTGGAAACAAAATATCAAAGGCGACGACGTGCGCGCCCGCCTTCATCAACCGCTCAAGCACGTCCGCATGCACATCGCGCGCCCATGGCCACTTCTGCGCCATTTTTCGCAACGGTGGCGAAGCAGCGAGATCGTCGGCGAACACATTGTCCGAGACGTTCATCGTGGCGTTGTCGATGGCGAGAAAAACGATCTGCGGATCGACGCGCGAGCGCTGGAGCTGGCGCACAACGGAGTCGCGCACGCTGAGCTCCGCCTGTTGAAATGAAACGAAGAAGAAATGAAGGAGGAGCACGATCGCGGCGCATGCCAGGCAGATGGCAGCGATGAAACTGCGTTGATGCGGAACGGCGCCTTGCACGCTTGCGGTGTAACATTCGCGCCGTGCGCAAACAATGCCGCAAAGCTTCGCCGAGATTTGTATTGACGTGTTCGCTTTGATAGCAAAGATGCGCCGCGTGTTTAACCTCAGCGTTCCTTCAAAGTCCGTGCGCTGGCTGCTTTTGGCGTCGGTGGCGATGCCGTGCGCGATGCTCGCGGCAGATCCATTCACGTCGGCGAAAGTCACGCGGCTGCAAAATGACGTCTCCGTCGGCGAAGCTCGCAACGGCCATCAGGTCGAGCGGCCCGCGGCGCTGTCGGATGTGATTCAGGCGAGCAATTATCTGCTCACGAAATCCGAGGCCCGCGCCGAGCTGCAATTTTCCGACCACTCGCTTGTGCGCGTCGGGCAAAACACCGTTTTTTCATTCGATGCGAAATCGCGCACGCTCTCGCTGCAAAAGGGCGCGATTCTTTTTTACATCTCGCCAGGATCGGGCGGCGGTGTGATCAAAACGCCGAGCATGACCGCTGCGGTCACCGGCACTCTTGGGCTGGTGACACCGAATTTGATCGCGTGCTTGCAGGGAACTTTGCACACAAAATTCGGCGACGTGCCGGCCGGATTTTCGGTAGATTCCAACGGCAACATTCAGAAGTTTGACTGGAAAGATGTGGTGGGTAAAAGCGCGCTCGTCAATTTCGGCGGTCCGCCGCCGACGCTTCCATTGCAGCCGCCGCTCGGCCCCGAAAACGGCGACGTCTCGACACTGATGTCCGAATTTCCCGGCCTGCCGGATTATCGAATTCTCGACATTCAGGAAGCAACGCAGGTCAATCCTCGCGTGCGCGATTTCCTGAATACATCCCCGCCGAAGCCGACGCCGACCCCTCCGCCAGCCGTTCCGTCGCCCGGCCGGTATTTCTATTGAGCCTCGATTACGATCATGAAACTCCTTTCATTTTTTTTCCTGCTCCTCGGCGCTGGCGTCGCATGCGCTCAATCCGATGGCAAAAGCGCCATGGCGAGCACGGGGAATGTAACCCTGAGCGCCTCGCAAAAAGAAGACGTCGGCGACATTCATCCCGCAGGACCCGACAGGTTCCTGTCTCACGTCCACGTGAACGCGCAAACGCAAGGCGAGTATGTCACGAACGCGAAGTTGCTCGGCAATAACAGCAGCAGCGATTTCCTCACCATTCCAGCGGTCGAATTGCGATACAGTGCGCCGCTCGTGCGCGGCTTCAGCGTCGATGCCGTCGCTCGGTCGGAGTCGACGATTTACGCCGACAACGGCTCGCGCAGTTTCTGGGGTTTCAGCGGCAGCGGTTTTCTCGACTGGCGCTATCAGCCAAAAGCGCCGCGGCTGTTCGTCGGCATCGAACCCTATTTCTACAACAGTTTTGATACAGAGCACCGCCTCGCCGATGCATTGGCTATCTCCACCGGCATCGACCAGGGTTTCGTGTTCAATCAACACCGGACGCTCTTTACCGTTGGCTACAAGTTTTCAAACTACTACGCCTCGCCCGGGCTCGACGATCGCGACGCGCATCAGGTCACCGTTGGATTCACCCACCAAATTCGTCCCGCGCTTTACGGTCAATTGTTCTACCAATTCCAATACAGCAACTACGACAACGAAAGCCGCCACGACTCACGTAACATCGTTGGCCTGAACTTGATTTACGAAATCACCTCGCATCTTTACGCCACCCTCGGCACCGACTTTATCGACAACGATTCGAACATCGGTTTGGCGACGTATCAAAACTTCACCGTCCACGCGGGGCTGGCGCTGCAATATTGATTCGGCAGGCGCGGTGCCTGAGCGCCGCTGAGGAAGAGTTGGTTCGATTCACCGCATCTGCGGTGTTAACCAATCCTGTGCAATGACCACCGCCAATAAAATCACCGTCGTTAGGATCATCCTCATTCCGGTGTTCGTGATGATGGCGATCTATTACGGCAAAAGTGTCCGCGACGGACATCCGGAAAACTGGGAGCGCTTTCTCACCATCGCCATTTTTATCGTCGCAGCGGCAAGCGACGGCATCGACGGTTACGTGGCCCGCCGCTTCAATCAGCGCAGCGCGCTCGGCGTCATCTTGGATCCAATCGCCGACAAAGGTTTGCTTCTTGCCGCCATCATCACGTTGAGTTTCAGCAATTGGACCTATGAATTTCCGCTTTGGTTTCCAGTCCTCGTGATCACCCGCGACGCCGTCATTGTGCTCGGCAGTGCGCTGTTGCATTATCTGGTCGGCAAAGTTCATGTCCGCCCCAGTTGGATTGGAAAAACCGCGACCGCGCTACAGATGACCGCCATTTCGCTCGTGCTGCTCCAGCTGGATTTCTTCCAATCAAAAATCAACTTTGCGGGTCAAAGTTACGATTTCCATTTCTTGGATATTCCTGTTGCACTCGCCGGACTTTTCACCTTCATCTCCGGCATCGGCTACGTCACGGAAGGCTTTCGACAACTTCACGCCAGCGGACATGAAACTTAAAACAATCGCCATTGTCGGCCGCCCGAATGTTGGCAAATCAGCGTTGTTCAATCGCCTAGCAGGACGAAAAATTTCCATCGTCCACGATCAGCCCGGCGTAACGCGGGATAGAATTGCCGCAGAGTGCAAGCTCGGCAGGCAACCTTTTACAGTCGTCGACACAGGTGGCATCGGCAGCACAGTCGATCCGAGCTTCTCCAAGCAAGTGCGGGTGGAAGCGGACATCGCCATTGAAACGGCCGACATCATCCTTTTCGTAGTCGATGGACAGGCGGGGCTCAATCCCGTCGATCTCGAACTCGCACGCCTTCTTCGGAAGGTTGAGAAACCGATCGTTCTCGTCGTGAACAAGATTGATGATCCGAAGCACGCATTGCTCGAATCGGAATTCACCCGCCTCGGTTTCACTAACATCCTTTCCATAAGCGCCGAGCACAGTCGTGGAATTCAGTCGCTTCTGGAATCGGTCGAGAGCTTTCTGCCACAAAGCGAAGAAGATTCGTCGCCTAAAAGTGCAGCAGTGCAGCTGGCAATTGTGGGACGTCCGAACGTTGGCAAGTCCTCGCTGATCAATGCCATCCTTCACGATCGCCGCACTCTCGTCAGTTCCATCTCTGGCACGACCCGTGACGCGGTTGACATCCCCTATTCACGCGGCGAACAGCAATATACGTTGATCGATACCGCTGGAATCCGGCCGCGGGGCAAAGTCAGTAATTCCGTCGAAGTCTTCAGCGTCATGCGCGCCGAGCGTAGCATTCGCCGCGCAGACCTTTGCGTTCTTGTAATCGATGCCGCCGAGGGCGTGACCGCGCAGGACAAAAAAATCGCGGGATTGATTCAAAAATCAGAAAAGCCATGCATCATTGCGGTTAACAAGTGGGACCTCGTCGAAATCGGTGATGATCAGAAAACTTTTCTTCGCGAATTCATGGCAGAGGTCCATGCAGAGCTGTTCTTCGTTGATTACGCTCCGATAGTTTTGCTTTCAGCGAAGACTGGCGACAACGTCGACCGGCTCTTTCGAATCATCGAACAAGTCCGCGAAGGTTCCCGCGGCCAGATCACGACCGGCGTCCTCAATCGAATGCTGCAGTCGATTCTCAGCGCCAATCCTCCGCCCATTCGAAGCGGACATCGGTTCAAAATTCTTTACGCCACGCAGGTTGAGGGAAAAAGATCGGAGCCAATCCCAGTGCCGAAATTTCTGCTCTTCGTAAACAACCCGCTGGTCTTGCCCGATTCGTATCGCAAGCACATGGACGCGCAATTTCGAGAACACGAGCGATTCATGGGGCTGCCGATCCTGCTCCAGCTGCGCGGACGCGAGTCACGGAAGAAGCCCAAATAATTTCGCTTGCGCACTTTCACTTTGTGGGACAAAGTTAGGAATGAACGTGACCACTGAGGCTGAGGAACATCTTCGTGTTATCCGCACGTTGATGGAACGCGCCACGATTTATCGCGCAATCTCTGCGCCCACGGCTTTGGTTGGCGGAGTTACCGCAGTGATCGCGGCTCTCTGCTCGAAGAGGTGGCCACAGCACTTCTTTGGGTGGTGGCTTCTCGCTCTCGCGATCACTCTTTCCGCCAACACGATCTTTATTTGGCGCGCTGCGGCTAAACGACACGAACCACTTTTTTCCCCATCATTCAAACTCGCGTTGGTCGCCCTCTTCCCACCCTGCCTCGCCGGCGGCATCATTTCACTTCTGATCGCTCACGTTTTAGGCAGCCGCATTGTTGTGGCGATTGTGTGGACGATTTTTTACGGTCTCGCGCTCCTGGCGACTGCTCATTTTTCGCCGCGGTCCCTTGTCATCCTCGGTTGGGCCTTTCTGTTGACGGGGATCTGCGCTTTTATTCTGCAATTCTCTTCCGCTGCTTTCATCGGTGTCCCTTTCTCGTCTGACGAAATAGGCAGCTACGTGATGGGCGTGACTTTCGGGTTGTTTCACTTGGTTTACGCCGTCTGCACATGGCCGCGGAAAGTTGCATGAAGAGATGCTCGATTTCGATAAACTCGACAAAATCATCCACGAAAAAGGACGTCTTGCCATCATGACTCTCCTCGCATCCCGCAAAAGCTGGTCATTTCAGGATTTGAAAACCGAACTGAAAATGAGCGACGGAAATCTCGTCACGCACATGCGATCCTTGCACCAGCGCGGCTATGTGGCGGTGACGAAAGCTGTGCTGGATCGTCCGCAAACCACCTACGCGTTGACGGAAAAAGGGCGTAAGGCATTTCAGGACTACTTGCGCGTATTGGAACAAATTGTGAAAGCGGGAAAGCGATGAATCATTTTTGCCATGAAGCTTTGTGTCACAAAGTAATAATATGAAAGTTATTTTAGCAGAACATTACGGCCTTTGCTTCGGAGTGGAAGATGCGCTCGAACAGGCAAGGAAACTTGCGCAGCAAGCGCCGCTGACGATTCTCGGTGAGCTCGTGCACAACCCGCTCGTCCGGGAGGAGCTGTCTCGCATCGGCGCGGTGCAAGGCCAAATCGATGATCTGCAGAGTGCGTCCACACGGCAGGTAATGGTTACTGCGCACGGAGCGTCAGACGCGGCGCAAGCGGCGTGGCGCGGCGCGGGATTTGGCGTCGCCGATGGGACGTGTCCATTGGTCAAACATGCGCACGCCCGGCTGAGATCACTCGTGGAGCTCGGGTATCATCCGGTCGTGATTGGGCAAAAAGGCCACGCCGAAGTCATGGGTCTGATCGGCGATTTCCCCGACGCGACCGTGATCGCGCAGGAGAGCGATTTTGGCAACTTGCCTGTGCGCACACGATACGGCGTGATCTCTCAAACCACGCAGCCGATTGAAAAGGCGCGTGCGCTGGTGGAAAACTTGCGCGCGGCTCGGCATGAGAGCGAAGTTCGATTTTGCGACACCGTCTGCAAACCGACCAAAGATCGCCAACGAGCGCTGCGAGAGCTTTTGGAGCGGGTTGATGTCTTGATCGTCGTGGGCGGACGCAACAGCAACAACACGCGCCAACTTGTCGAGGCGAGCCTTGCCGCGGGGATCGTCGCACATCACATCGAGCGGCCGGCGGAGCTCGACGTGCGATGGTTCCGAGCAAATGAAACTGTCGGGCTGACTGCAGGGACTTCGACATTGCGCGAGACCGTCGGCGCGGTGCATGCGCGCCTTCTTGCCATTGCCGCGGATTTCGTTTGCAAAGGCGGGAGCGAAATATGAATCCGCCGCCGCTTCCTGAAGATCGCGTTACCAAGCCGCGTCTTTTTTCAATCACGCTCTCGGTTTTTCTGATCACATTTTCGGGCGATTTCTTGTTCTGGTTTGTCACACCTGGGCTTTCGCTCGCGCTCTTTGTTCTTGTTCTTACGGCCGCTGTCATGGCGAACCGGACATCGCGCGAGTTTCGAAGAGGCGAAATTTTCACGCTATTGTTAGTCTGCGGCGCTGCCTTCCAGGCCGGAGTGGAGATCTCGTTTTCGAACATTCTCGTTCTTCTTGTTTTGCTCGTTGTGCTGACTGGAGAGGCATTTTTCGGACGACTTTCGCCCGGGTGGCCGCGGTGGTCAGAATCGCTTTGGTCATTTGTTAAAACACCAGTTCGCTGGTTGCTGCTGCTCGGCGAGATTGGGCGGCAGCGCACTGCGGAAAACGGCGGCAGTTCCGCCGCACGCGGAATCGCGCGCGGACTGCGCATTTGCCTGCCGGCAATACTGCTGACGTTTGTCTTCACGACGATCCTCGCAAATGGCAACGCCATTTTCGGAAAATGGATCTCGGGAATCGCGAATGCTTTTTTGCAGTGGCTCACGCATTTTGATGTGACCGCCGGGCGCATCTTTTTCTGGATGGCTGTTGCATTTTTCGCATTGCCGTTCGTGCAGCCGGGCAGGCTGCCAGCAAGCGCGAGATGGTGGACACGCGCGATCCCGCCGCTGCCGGAGCCCGCGGAAGTCGGCGTCAGATTATGGCAAATCCGCCTGATGCTCATTTTGCTCAACGCGCTTTTTTTCTCGGTGAACACGATCGACGCAATCTATCTCTGGATTCACAGCACGCTCCCGGCGGGCGTGACCTATAGCAGCTTTGTCCATAGCGGAGTTTTCTCGTTGGTCCTCGCGGTGCTGCTCTCCGCGCTGATCCTGGTCGCGGTCTTTCAACAAGCCGATGTTGTCAGCCGTGAAAAATCGCTGCGCGTCCTGGCGCTGCTTTGGATCGCGCAAAACATCGTGCTCGTCGCGAGCGTGCTGCTGCGGTTGAAACTTTACGTCGACGCTTATCAGCTCAGCGAACTGCGGATTTACGTCGCATTCTTTTTGCTGCTGGTCACTGCCGGTTTTCTCTTGCTCGCGGTGCACGTGCAATGGCGCAGGACGCTGAACTGGCTCTGTTTTACTAACGCCGTCGCTGTGTTTGTTCTGTTTTACATTGTGCAGTTTGCCGACGTCGGCAGGTTCGTGGCGCATTACAACGTCGAACAGTGGAAAGCGAATCCGTCGTGCCCGCTCGACGTCGGGTATCTCCGGCGGCTCGGTCCATCTGCGTGGCCCGAATTGCAAGCAGTCGCACGCGAAAACAATTCGGTTGCATCCACTGATGCGCGCGAGAAATTGAAAAAAGTTCGTGAGGAAGAATCAAACTATCTCGCTACTCTGCAGTGGCGTTCATGGCAGGCGCGCCATGTGCATTACGCGCGGGAATTGACGGCGGGCGCAGCTCCATGAATCGCCGTAGATTTTTGAAAATTTGTGCTGGTAGTGCGCTCGGCGGAGTCGCTGCGGTGACACTTGGGCACGGAATTTATGAAACGGAGATGCTCACCGTCCGGCACCTGTCGGTTCGCGTGCGTCATCTGCCCGCGCCGTTTTCCGGCGCGACGATCGCCTTTCTTTCGGACTTTCACCACAGCCAGGTCGTTCCTCGCGCATATCTCGAAAGAGTGGTGGCGACTGCGAACGCGCTGGAAGCTGATTACATCGTGCTCGGCGGCGATTACGTGACGGCCGGTTGGAAATACAACCTTCTTCACGGCAAGAGCTACATCGCACCTTGCTTTGAGGTTCTGTCGAAATTGCGCGCGCGGTCTGGGAAATATGGAGTGACTGGAAACCACGACACGTCCGTCGGACTCGATGAAGTTAATTCCGCAATGACGGCTGCGGGAATTTTCAATCTGTCCAATCGCGGCGTGTGGCTCGAGCGAAATGGAACTCGCCTGCGGCTTTGCGGCGTCGGTGATCTTTTAACCCAATCGCGACATTTACCCGCAGCGCTTGGCGATGCGACCGAGCGCGATGCGGTGATTCTCGCGACGCACAATCCCGACTACGCGGAGCATATGGATGACCCGCGCGTCGGGCTGATCTTGTCCGGCCACACGCACGGCGGGCAGGTCGTGCTGCCCATCATCGGCGCGCCCGTGAATCCTTCCTACTTTGGCCAGAAATATCTCTACGGTCTCGTGCAGGCGCCGCACACGCAGGTGTATGTCACGCGCGGGATTGGCGTGCTGCCGATTCCGATCCGCGTGAACTGTCCGCCGGAAATCGCGGTGTTAACTTTGTGTTAAAGAAGCGTTAGCTGCGTTCCTTCGGCCAGTTCAGCACATCGAGATTCGGCTTCACCGGCTCCTTGTCTGGCCACTCAAACTTGCAATCCTCGCAAAAATAATGGCGCGGAATGAAATGGACCGCCGCAAGCACGCCGAAGAAAAACGCCATTCCCGTGCGCCGCGAGAATTGCGGATACTCGATTTGAGAGGAGCCGCACTGCGGGCAGCGCACCGCTTCCTGCATGAAAGTTTCCGTTTTGTTCCACTCGCTCATCAGCGCGAGCGCCCGTTCATTGTCGACCTTCGGCACGCGCACGCGCATGTGCGCCCGCGGGTGAGCCGTCGAAAAGAAAATCGCCTGCGTCCCCGATTCGTCGAAAAGTTCGGCGCGCAAACCGGCGTCGAGGAACTTGTCCTTGAGCGCTTCCGCTGGGGCTTCGCTGTTGAAAGTGGCGACGGTGATCATTTGCTCGAGCATGGGGAAATTCTATTTGTTAAAAACGATTTTGCCACCCCGAACATCGGCCTTGATGGTGTCGCCCTCGCGGAATTCGCCTTCGAGCACGCGCAGCGCGAGCGGGTCGAGCAGGTCGCGCTGGATCGCGCGCTTGAGCGGGCGCGCGCCGTAAACCGGATCGTAGCCTTCATGTGCGATCAAACTTTTCGCTTCGTCTGTGACAACAAGCGTTAAGTTTTGCGCGTCCAAACGTTTTGTTAAACGCGCGAGCTGAATCTCGACAATCTTTTTCAAGTCGTCGTCGCTGAGCCGGTCAAAAATAATCACCTCATCCACGCGATTCAGAAACTCTGGGCGAAAGTGTCCGCGCAGCGCCTCCATCACACGAGCCTCGCGCTGCTCGGCGTTCGTGTCCGCGAGGATGAACTGCGACCCGAGATTGCTGGTCATGATGATGACGGTATTTTTGAAATCAACAGTCTTCCCCTGCCCGTCCGTGATGCGGCCATCGTCGAGCACTTGTAAAAGAACGTTAAACACATCGTGGTGCGCCTTTTCGATCTCGTCGAAAAGAATCACGCTGTAAGGCCGGCGACGCACCGCCTCGGAAAGTTGTCCGCCTTCCTCGTAGCCGACGTAGCCCGGCGGCGCGCCGATCAAGCGCGCGACGGTGTGTTTTTCCATGTATTCGCTCATGTCGATGCGCACCATCGCGTTCTCGTCATCGAACAAAAACTCCGCGAGAGCGCGCGCGAGTTCCGTTTTGCCGACGCCGGTCGGGCCGAGAAAAATGAACGAACCGATCGGCCGATTTTCGTCTTGCATGCCGCTCCGCGCGCGCCGCACCGCATTCGACACCGCCTGGATTGCCTGCTTTTGGCCGATGACGCGCTTCCCGAGACGCTCCTCCATTTTGACCAGCTTCTCGCGCTCGCCTTCCTGCAAACGCGACACGGGAATGCCGGTCCAGCTCGCGACGACTTCCGCGATGTCTTCGTCGGTCACTTCTTCTTTCAACATTTGGCGACCGCCGGTTTGCACTTCCGCGAGTTTCGCATTGTGCTCGTTGAGTTGCCGCGTCAGCTCCGGAATTTTTCCGTATTGAATCTCGCTCGCCTTGCTCAAATCGCCGCGCCGCTGCGCCTGCTCGAGCTCAGTTTTCGCGGCGTCAATTTCTTCCTGCAATTTGCGCGACTTGTCGATTTCGGCCTTCTCGCTTTGCCATTGCGCCTTGAGCTGCGAGCTTTGTTCTTTCAAATCCGCCAGCTCTTTTTCGAGTTTCGCGAGACGCTCCTTGCTTGCGGCGTCTTTTTCTTTTTTCAAAGCCTGCCGCTCCATTTCGAGCTGCATCACTTCGCGCTCGATCACGTCAATCTCCGTCGGCATCGAGTCGAGCTCGATCTTCAAACGCGACGCCGCCTCGTCCATCAAATCGACCGCTTTGTCGGGCAAAAATCGGTCGCTGATGTAGCGATGCGAGAGCACCGCGGCCGCGACGAGCGCCGCGTCCTGAATGCGCACGCCATGATGCACCTCGTAACGCTCTTTTAAACCGCGTAAAATCGCGATCGTATCCTCGACGCTCGGCTCGCCCACTTGCACCGGCTGGAAACGCCGCTCGAGCGCAGCGTCTTTCTCGATGTATTTCCGATATTCATCGAGCGTGGTCGCGCCGATCGTGCGCAGTTCGCCGCGCGCCAGTTGCGGCTTGAGCATGTTGCTCGCATCGACCGCGCCTTCGCTCGCGCCCGCGCCGACGATGGTGTGCAGCTCGTCGATGAACAAAATCACCTCGCCCTCGCTGTCGGTGACTTCTTTCAAAAACGCCTTCAGCCTATCCTCGAATTCTCCGCGAAATTTTGCGCCAGCGAGCATTGAGCCGATGTCCATCGCGACGAGCCGCTTGTTCTTCAAACTCTCCGGCACGTCACCGGAAACGATCCGCCGCGCGAGCCCTTCCACGATCGCAGTTTTGCCGACACCCGGCTCGCCGATCAGCACCGGATTATTTTTCGTGCGGCGCGAGAGCACCTGCATCACGCGCCGGATTTCGCCGTCGCGCCCGATCACCGGATCGATCTTTCCCTTGCGCGCCGCCGCGGTGAGATCGCGGCCATATTTTTCGAGCGTCTGATATTTTCCCTCGGGATTTTGGTCGGTCACGCGCTGAGATCCGCGCACCTGCTGGAGCGCCTGCAACAAGCGCGCATGAGTCACGCTCGAGTCACTTAAAAGTTTCGCCGCATCCGTTTTTGACTCACACAGCGCCAGCAAATAATGCTCCGCGCTCAGATACTCGTCCTTCAGTTTCGCCATCTCTTTTTCCGCCGCGTCGAGCACCGCACGCAACTCGTTTCCGATGAAAATCTGCGTGCTGCCTTGAACCTTCGCGCGTCGCTGCAAAACCTCGCGCAGCCGATCTTCGAGCGCGGGAATCGAGACGCCGATTTTTTCCAAAAGCGGGCGCGTTACGCCATCGCTCTGCGCGAGCAATGCCATCAAAAAATGCTCGTTCGTCAGCTCCTGCTGCGAAAATTCCTCCGCAACGTTTTGCGCCTCTTGCAGCGCCTCCTGCATTTTCTGAGTAAATTTTTCCGGCCGCATCGTTGTAGAAGATGATTCGCGAGAACGGCGCGAACAAGCCGGAAGCGACGGGGAAAAAGCGGCGCGGGCTTTTAAAAATTCAGCATAAACCGCGCGCCAATGACTGTCGCATTGGCCGTCTCCGCAGTCGCGCCGGGATTGATGACGTATTGCAGATCCGGCTGAAAAGTCAGCCAGTCCGCGAGCGTGATTTGATACGTCGCCTCAATGACGGTCTCGTGATGCGACGCAACGGCTGCACCGAAATCGTCTCGCGCTTCATCGCTGATGTGCGTGTAGCTGCAAGCGAGTCCGCAGACGTCCTTGTCGCGGCCCGGCAGCAAGCCTTTGTAGCTCAACCCACCCTCGATGTAGCTTGTCACCAGCGCGCGATCGTCCGGCCCCGCCACGCCAAAACGTGTGAAAACATTCAGCCCTTGATCGCTGGCTGCCGCTGGATTTTTTTCATCTTTTTGACAGCAGCATTTCTCGCGATAGATCGCCTGATCGGCGATAAAGTAAACGCCATAAATGCCGCGTTCCGCGCGACCGCTTTGGTCGAGATTTTCCGATTTTCCAGTATCGCAAAATCCGCCGAGCTTGAACGTCCCCGGCAGCCCGACCGCATCCGCGCCTGCATGGGTTTTGTAAGCGGCTTCGACGAGGATGTGCGCGCCGTCGTCGCCATTGAACGCGAACCGGCCGCCATGTTTGTTGTTGCCGTCCTGCGTGCCGATGTCGCCATCGTAAATTCCCGCGCGCAGAAGGAACGACTCGGCCGGCGTCCATTCAAGCCGGACAGCGGGCGCGGACGATGGGTAGCCCGGCGTGTCGAAATTCAAGCTCACGACCGGCTGCTGGCCGAAGCAACTGTTGAAAAAAAGCGCGCCGCTGTCGCAAACCAAAAACTCGGTGTCGGCCGCAAGCTCGCCGAGACGAATGGAAAATTTGTCGCCGAAAAACTTTTGCTCGAACCACGCTTCATCGAGCCGCACCGAATCGTAGGCGTCGATGTTGCTGACAACGTTTAAATCATGAACATACTTTTGCGTGATGCTCGCGCCGTGCGGATAAAGTGCGTTCGCAAACAAAGTAGCGCCGTGCCAGCCGCAGATTTTTTCGAGATTGAACTCGATGCCCGCCTTCAGCAAAGCATCGTAAATCGCGCCGCGGCGATAACCGCCAGAGACGTTTCCGAGGACTTCGCTCGTGTAATTGAACTCGATCTTCACGCCGGGAAAAGGCTGCGTATATTGTTTCATCCGATCGAAAAGCGCGGGGTTCGCCGGCTGCTGCGCGGCGCTGGCCGATTGCGCGGATGCGCTGGAAGTGAAAAGCGAAATGCAAAGCGCCCCTGCGAGCGGCGCGACACAAGCCGCGAAGCTTTGTTTCATTCCGGCTGCGGGATTAAGCGCAGAGCATGTAAACGCCGCAGCACGCGATCGCTCCGCCAGCGGCGCGCACTAAATTCGGCATCGTGATTCTCCGCGAAAACATCCCGAGACCGATGCCAAACAAGTGCAAGCAAGCTGTTGCCGCAATGAAACCGGCGCTGTAAGCAACGCCGGACGCAGTGTCGGACATTTCCGCTCCGTGCGCGTGGCCGTGGCAAATGGCAAATCCGGCCACGATGAAAACGCTTGCGACCAATGGCAACCGGACTGCGGCCGCGATCAGCACGCCGAGGGTCAGCACCGAAAGCATGATCCCTTGTTCTGCAAAAGGAAGTGCGACGCCTGCCATGCCGAGCGCGCCGCCCACCGCCATGACGGTCACGAAAGTCAGCGGCACGAGCCAAAGCGCGCGGCCTCCTTTTTGCGCAGCCCACAAACCGACGGCGATCATCGCGCAGATGTGATCGAGACCGGTGATCGGATGCTGCACGCCGTGGAAAAATCCGCTCGTCGGCCCGACGCCGACGTGCGCGTGCGCTAGCGAAGGCGCGAGCAAGGCGAGAGCCAGGAGCGGAAGCGTTTTGACGAGCGGATTTGTTTTCATAGTTACAGTGCTATTCGGATTGCAAAAAAAACCACGTGTGGCGGAGCTGCGGAATCGCGTGGCTCGTGCGAGCACAAATCCGCTGCGAAATTTCGTCAAGGAAATTCAGGGCGGGAGTGGGCATTACTCGCTCTTGAAAAGAGCGGTGCCTTTGCCGTAGAAAAACAGGATGAACGTGCCAGACCTGCGCAGCCCTCACGATAAAGTCGGCGGGATTTTTTACTTCGGGCGAATGCTCGACAAAATCCGCCTTCACGCGCGCGAAAAACTTCCGGAGGATTATCAGAAAAATCTCGGCCGCGGCTTTGATGAACGGTGTGTTAACTTTCTGTGGATCGAGTATCCGGCGCTCGTCGAGCAGGTGAAACGCAATGACGCGAGCGATGAGGAAATCCTCGAGTGGTGCTTCGCGCAAGGCCGCAAGCTGAGCGACGAGGAGATTGAGATCTGGAATGATTTCATGCGCAAGCGCGGCTGGAACGATGAGGTCTCGGCGATCCTCGAGCGGCGTAAAAAAGAAGGCGGTTTCGCGGAACGCGATGATGTCGAGACGATGTTTGATTTCATCGACCTCGACGAAGGGCGCGATCCGCGCGAGCGCGCCTAGCCGCCGACTGCCGAGGCGGGCGCGACGGGAACCGCCGGCATGAACGGCTGATTGACGATCCGGACTTGCGCGCCGACGCCGACAATGTCGAAAAGTTGAATCACGTCGTGCGAGCGCATGCGGATGCAGCCGAAGCTCGCCGGCTGGCCAATTTTTGCTTCTTCCGTCGTGCCGTGAATGTAAATGCAGCGGCCGAATGCATTCCGATTTTGCGCTTCCAAGCCGCGCAGCCAGAGGATTCGCGAGACGATCGGGTCGCGGCCCGGTGCGTCTGGCGCGACGATTTCGCCGGTCGCGTGACGGCTCGTGAATTTCATCCCGCTCGGCTCGCCGCCGCCGATTTTGCGCGCGATTTCCATCTCGCCGAGCGGCGTGCCGCGACTGCCGGGCGTATCGCTCAGACAATATTTCGAGGTCGAAATCGGGAACTCCGCGATCGGCTGATCTTTTTGATAAACGATCATCCGCTGCTCCGGCACGCTGATGACGATGCGGTGAACTTTGTCTCGCGTGGCGCACGATGAAAGCAGTAGCGCGGCGAGAAGTGGCAGGCAAAGTTTGCGCGCGTGCATCCGTGCCGGGAAAATAATCGGAACCTCATCAATGGCAATTCACACTTTTAGAAAAGCGCAGTTGATCCGCGCGACGCTCGATGACTGCTGGCGCTTTTTTTCCGACCCGCGAAACCTCGCACGCATCACGCCGCCGACGCTCGATTTCCGCGTGCTATCCGATTTGCCGCAGAGCATCCGCGCGGGGCTGCTCATCGAATATCGCGTGCGGCCGCTGCTCGGCGTGCCGGTGCGCTGGCTCACGGAAATCACGCACGTCGATGCGCCGCACTACTTCGTCGATGACCAGCGCGCGGGGCCATATCGGATATGGCATCACGAACATTTTTTCGCCGAACAACCGGGCGGCCTCGTGGAAATCCGCGACCTCGTGACTTACGCGTTGCCGTTTGGCCCGTTTGGAAATCTCGCGCACCTGCCGATCGTGCTGCCGCAGTTGCGGAAAATTTTTGCCTATCGCGAAAAGGCCGTCGTCGAGATTTTCGGCAAAGTCACGGCAGCGTAAAAGTCTCGCCGACTTCGCGCCAGCCGATCCGCTCCGGCTCGTTCGCAAGCGCGGCTGTGAACCGCGCGATCGGCTCTGCCCTTGGTTCCGCGCTGAGCTTGAATGTCTGGTGATGGATCGGCAGCAAAACTTTTGCGCCAGCCTGGTTCGCCATCGTGACCGCCTGCTCGGGCGAGCAGTGGCTGCGAATCCACGGATTGTAAGCGCCGATCGGCACTGCGATCGCGTCGATGCCGCCGGGCCGCGCGACGTGCGAGAAATCGGTGAATGCCGTGTCGCCGGCGATGCAGATGCGGCGGCCGTTGCGCTCAAGCAGGTAGCCGTTGTAGCCGCGATGATCGTCGCGCCGCATGCGCGCGCCCCAATGCGCCACGCGAAAAGCCTGCACGCGCACACTTCCGTGCGGGGTTTCGATTTCGCACGCCTCGTCCCAATGAAGCTCGCGCACCGCCGTGAAGTTTGCGCCGGCCAGCAAATCCGCCGTCGCCTTTGCCGTCACCGCTTGCGCGCCGCGCGCGACTTTTTTCAAAGTCCATTGATCGAGATGATCCATGTGCGCGTGCGTGAGCAGCACGAGATCGATCGGCGGCAAATCCTCCACGCCGAGCGCGGGCGCGATGTAGCGTTTCGGGCCGATGGTGAATGGGCCGAGCTTGAGGCCGATGCGCGGACCGAGCGCGGGATCGGTGAGAACTTTGACGCCGAAGAAATTGATGAGCAGCGTCGAATGCCCGAGCCACGCGAGCGTCGCCGCATCGTCCGGCCATCGCGCCGGATCGGGCCGGTGCGGGGCGGGCAGGATCGGGCGCGAACGCTGCGCGAAAAGTTGCTTTGCAAAACGAAAATCGCGCGGGCTGAAGTGCCGCAGCCACTCCCAGCGCGGCCAATTCATCTGCGGCGGAACTTTTTCATGTCGCGCTCAAAATCCGACCGAGCACCTTCGAGCAGCGTCTTCAGTTCCTCCACGGTAATGTAAGAAGCGCCGAACGCGCTGACGGTCTGCTGCTCGAGATGATCGGACGTGGCGACCGTCAAATCATGCTGCGACGCGTATGCTGACGCCATCCGCTCGATGAGGTCGTCCGCTGTTTTGTTAGAGCCTGCATAGAAAACCTGAATCCCTCCTGGTTCGGTAGTTTCCGACCATTTTACGCCTTTGCCGTCAAAAACAACTGCGACGTGTGTGCCAGTCGAATCCTGATATTCCGTGAGCAATTTCGTCACCGCCTCCCGCGCCAGCGCCTGCCGCTGCGCGTGGAGCTTCCGCATTTCCGGCCACGCAAAAATGACGCTGTGTCCATCGACGATCAGAATGCGCATGCGCTAGCTCATTTCGGCCGAGGCGTTGATCGCGAAGATCTCGCCCGGCTCGCACTCTATATATAATGAGATCGGCCGGCAGCAGACGGCGCAATCCTCGACCATCGCGTGACTGCCTTGCGAGCTGTCGATCATTGTCGAAAAAGTCTCGCCGCAATGCGGACATTCGATCGCGCTTTCGATGAGCAGCGACATCTAGGTTGCCGGCAGCGGCAGGCGCGGCGCGTCGCTCCACAAATCCTCGAGCGAGTAGAAGCCGCGTTTGCTCTCGTGAAAAATGTGGACGAGCACGTCGGAGTAATCGAGGACGATCCACTGGCTCATCGGATAGCCATCGACGGCGTGGGCGCGGACGCCGTGATCCTCGCGCAGCCGCTCCTGGATTTCATTGGCGATCGCCTTGAGATGCGGCTCGGAAGTTCCAGCGCAGATCACGAAAAAATCAGTGAAGCTCGAGATGCCGCGCAGGTCGAGCGCGACCGGCTTTTCCGCCTTTTTATCGCCGGCGTATTGCACGCAGAGGCTGGCTAGCTTTTCGGCTGTTATAACTCGGGTTCCCGGTAAAGTTTTTCGCGTTCGATGATGGCCAGCACTTTGTCCGGAACCAGATAGCGGATTGAAGCGCCTTCCGCAACCCGGCGTCGAATCTCCGTGGCGGAAATGTCGAGCCGCCGCCGAAGCGTCACAAACGGATGCGGCGTTTTTTCATCCGTGCGATTGAGCACGACGAACTGCACGAGCCGTTGCAACTCATCCACGCGCCGCCACGTGTGCAGCTCCGGCACATTGTCCTCACCGATCAAATAAAACAGCTCCGCGTCCGGCTCGCGCTCCTTCATTTGTAAAACAGTGTCGATCGCATAGCTCACGCCGCCGCGCGCGATCTCGCTTTCATCCAGCGTGAAAAGTGGCTCGTCCTCGATGGCGGCGGCGACCATCTCGCGGCGCACGGATGCAGGCGCAGAGCGGCTTTGCGGCTTGTGCGGCGAGAGCGTGTTTGGGATGAAAATCACGCGCGATAGCTCGAGATATTCCATCGCGTCGCGCGCGAGCACGAGATGGCCGAGATGAATCGGATCAAAAGTTCCGCCGTAAAGACCGATTCGCATCGCGGCTCCTTTCAATACAGCAGGAACGGCGACCGCTCCGCCTCGAATCGGCTGAGGGTCGCATTCCAGCTCCCGACGATGCGCGGCACCGGCGTCCGGTTTTCGATCTCCGTCTGGATCGACGCGCTGCCGTAGCTCTTGAAAAAAAGATTCAGTTTGTCCCCGCGCGAGCGGATGAAAAGATCGGGGCTCGCGCCGGCGTTGAGTTGCTGCAGCAGATAAATGCCGAGCGCCGTGAGGTTCGTCCCATTGTGCGGCTCGATGTGCAGCCGCACGCCCTGGAAGCCCTGCGCGTATGGCGTAAAAGTTACCCCCGGCGTGTGCAGCTCCTCCATCGCCCGCGTCACGCGCGCCGCGCTCGCGAACTTCGTCGCCGCGATCTCGAATGGCG
Organism: uncultured Verrucomicrobiae bacterium; assembly: GCA_963836755.1. Lineage (GTDB taxonomy): Bacteria > Verrucomicrobiota > Verrucomicrobiia > Chthoniobacterales > Chthoniobacteraceae > JAJPJG01. Next base: position 2,119,922 of record CAWIKF010000002.1, read on the forward strand.
TCGCGCCGCCGACTCCGGTCTCGAAGCCCGCCAGCTCGCCGATCATCCCCGTCACCACATAATAAGCAGGCGAGCTCGCGTAGGGAATATTCGGCGAGGGCTTCACCCATCGCAGCCCCGTATCCTCCCACGTCATCTGCCGGCTCCAGCCGCGCATCCCGACCACCGTCAAATGGCAGCGCGGCTGCACCCAGCCGAGAGCGTTCGCCATTTTCGCCAGCTCGCCGCACGTCATCCCATGCACATACGGCACCGGCAATTGCCCGATGAAAGAAATCCAGCGCGCCTCCATCGGCGGCCCTTCCACGCGAATGCCGCCCAGCGGATTCGGCCGGTCGAGCACCACGAAGTCGATCCCCTTTTCCCCGCACGCCTCCATGCACTTCGCCATCGTGCTGATGTAGGTGTAACTGCGGCAGCCGATATCCTGCATATCGTAAACGAGTGTATCGATGCCGTTCAACATTTGCGGCGTCGGCTTGCGCGTCGGTCCGTAGAGCGAATGCGCGGTCAGCCCCGTCACCGGATCGCGCCGCGACGCCACATACCGCCCCGCGCCTTCGGTCCCATCGAGTCCATGCTCCGGCGTGAAAAGCGCCACGAGTTTGCAGATGTGCGTGCGGCTGAGAAGCAGCCGCGTGCGCGTGCCGTGGGAATCGACGCCCGTCTGGTTCGTGACCAGTCCCACGCGCCGCCCGGCCAGCACCGCGAAGTCGCTCCGTTCCAGCTCATCGATCCCGAGCGACACCGCCGCGCGCGCGGAGATCGCGAGGAGAAGATAGATGAAAAGAAAGCGAACCTGCATTCAGCACGAAGAGATGATCAAGGCCGCCATCATAGACTTTCGCGCCATTCGGTCAATTTCCACCGCGCGCAAAGAAAACCTTCCCGCAGCGCACTAAAGATTACCGGCTTATACAGAGGCTGCATGCCGTCAAAAACCAAAAGACATTCAGCGCCCGGTCAATTGCTCCAGCTTCTCCGGATAGCGCGCCCCTTGCACCGTGATCTCGGCGGCGGCATCTTCGATTTCGCGCAGATCGTCCGCGGTCAGTTCGATGGCAGCCGCGCCGATATTTTCCTCCAGCCGATGCAACTTCGTGGTGCCGGGAATCGGGACGATCCACGGCTTTTGCGCCAGCAGCCACGCGAGCGCGATCTGCGCCGGAGTCGCCTTCTTCCGGTCCGCGATCCCGCCCAGCAGATCGACCATCGCCTGGTTCGCCTTCAACGCTTCCCGCGTGAAGCGCGCCAGCTTGCTGCGAAAATCGGAACTGTCGAACGTCGTCGTCTCACCCATTTTCCCCGTGAGAAAACCTTTCCCCAGCGGGCTGTAAGGCACAAAGCCGATCCCCAGCTCCTCGAGCGCCGGCAGCACCTCCTCCTCCGGACGGCGCCACCAGAGCGAGTATTCGCTCTGCACCGCGGTCACCGGCTGGACGGCGTGCGCGCGGCGGATCGTCTGCGCGCTCGCTTCCGAAAGGCCGAAATGTTTCACCTTTCCCGCATCGATCAATTCCTTCACCGCTCCCGCCACATCCTCGATCGGCACATCCGCATCGACGCGATGTTGGTAGAATAAATCGAGCGCATCCACGCGGAGCCGCTTCAGAGACGCATCGGCGACCTGCCGGATATTGTCGGGCTTGCTGTTGAGCGCCGGAGCGCCCGTCATCCCGCGCGCATCGGATTTCACGTCGAACCCGAACTTTGTCGCGATCACCACCTGCTCGCGCAAAGGCGCGAGCGCCTCGCCCACCAGCTCTTCATTGATGAACGGCCCATAAACTTCCGCCGTGTCGAAAAAAGTCACCCCGCGCTCCACCGCCGCGCGCAGCAGCCCGATCATCTCCTGCCGATCCTTTGGCGGGCCGTAGGAAAAACTCATCCCCATGCAGCCGAGGCCGATCGCGGAGACTTCCAGATTACTTTTGCCGAGTGTGCGCTTTTGCATGGTTATTCGTTCGTCCGCGCCGCCTTTCGCGGCTGTTTTACTTGTTCATCGCCGCTGCGCAACGCGTTCCTTGTGGCATTGCATGAATGATTTGCGCGATCTCTTCGACTCGCGATCGGACATGAAATCGGAACGCCCACGACGCGATCTTCCAAACTGCGGGAACGAAAGACGGTCACGATTTTTCCTCCGCGAGCTGCATTGCGGGCTCATCGTCGTTCGCGCCGGCGGCGCGAGGCGCGATTAGTGCGCGGGCGGGCAAGAAATTGCTCCGGGAGCTGTGTTGCGAGCTCGCCGCATCTCGCGCGGCCGGATGGAGATCTGATTTTCGCTCATCGCGGCTCGCGCTGCCGGCGCGGGGTGCGATGAGCCCGCAGCGCGGGAAGATTTTGCTCCGCGGCTGGTCTCGGGGGCTCATCAGCCCGGGCGCTGTCGGCGCGAGCGGCGATGAGCCCGCAATCTCCCATCCGGCATTCACGATCTCTTCGCGCTCGCGCAGCGCATGGACGACGGCCTGCGGCTCCACGCGCGCTGGCTGAAAATTTTTGACGAAAAGGATGTGGCGCGGTTTCAGGAAAAATTTGGCGCGGCGAAAACGGCGGAGTCCGATTACGCGGTGGCGCGCTCGCGGCAGTGCGATGCCGCGCGGCGGCAGGAGACGGCGGATGCGGCGCAGACCGAATGGCTCGGGAAGGCGCGGCTCATTTTCATCCTGCGCAAAGGCGCGCGCTGGTCGGAGGCGTGGGCCGAGACCGGTTTCACGCATCGCTCGACGAGCGTGCCGAAACGCGGCGTCGCGCGGACGGCGCTTTGCGGCGCGGTAGTGCAATTTTTTACGCGGCGCGCGGATTACGAATATGCGTTTGCAAATGTGACGGCGGAGGCCGGCGCGGCGATTCATGCGGAAATGCTGGCCGCCTCGCACGCGTCGCTCACGGCGCAGGCCGAGGCGCGGGCGCAACGGCAGGCGCGCGATGCGGCTGAGCGCGAGCTGCGCCGGGCGATGCGCCTGGTGCGTGTTTTCCTCGCCTTTACATTCACGACGGACGATGTGCGCTGGGCGAGCTTCGGCTTGAACCAACCGACGAGCACCCGCAGCGCCCTGGAGCCGCGCAGCGTTTCCGCCCCTTCCCTCGCGGAAGTGATCGCTCTGCCGCCGCGCACGGAGATCGCGGCGGAGTTCGCGCCCACGCAAGCGGTGGCGTGATCACGAAAAATCACCGTTACTAAAGTGGCGGCGACCGAGCGCGCGGCCGATGAAACTTTGACTCCACGCGCGCTGTTGATTTTTAATTCGCAGCGCGATTAACTCCGCGATGCCCATCGGCCAACTCCTCCTCATCGGCGTCCCCGGCCCGGAACTCGATGCGGCCACGGCCGAAACCTTCCGCGCGATCCAGCCCGGCGGCTTCATTTTATTCGGCCGCAACATCGTCTCGCCCGCGCAACTGCGGAAGCTCATCGACGACCTGCGCGGCTTAAGTGAAATCGAGCCGATCATCACGATCGACCAGGAAGGCGGACGCGTCTCGCGATTGAAATTGATCGGCCAGGAGCCGCCGAATGCGCAGCAACTGCGTGTTAAAAATGATTTAACACTCATCGAACGCCACGGGCACATCACCGGCCGGCTGCTCCGGCTCTTCGGCTTCAATCTCGACCTCTGCCCGGTGCTCGACATCTCCTTTGACGACGATGCGGACAATTCCCTCCGCGGCCGCTGCTGGGGAGGCGATGTCGCGCAGGTCGTGCGCAACGCCAGCGCATTCAATCGCGCGCTCCGCGAGGAAAAGATCGCGAGCTGCGGCAAACATTTTCCCGGCTACTCCGCCGCCGCGATCGATGCGCACCACGAGCTGCCGCTCATCACCCGCACACGCGCGGAGCTCGATGCGCACGAGCTCGCAGTCTTTAAACACTTTGTCGACAAAGTGGACAGCATGATGATCTGCCACGCGCAATATCCGCATCTCGATCCCGCATTTCCCGCATCGCTTTCCCACCGCATCATCACGGAAATCCTGCGCGGCGAGTTTGGCTACGACGGCCTGGTGATGACCGACGATCTCGACATGGGCGCGATCCTGAACCATTACGATCTCGCCGAAATGCTGCACCTCGCCATCGCCGCCGGCAACGATCTCGCGATGATCTGCCATCGGATCGAATGCGCGCGCGATGCGCTGTCGATTTTGAAAACATTACCCACCGCGCAGCTCGACCGCGCGCTCGCGAGCGTGGCGAAATTCAAGGCGCGCATGACGCCGCCCGATCCATTTTCCGTGGAGGAATTTCGCCGTCGCGATGCTGAGGTGTGGGACCTGCGCGTCGCCACGCTCGGCGCGGACGCCGCCGCGCAGCGCAGCCCCGAGGATGGCAAGCGCTCGCCGGTGGAGATGTATTGAACGCGGCGCGTGACTGATGAAAGCGATCGTCTGCCGCCTCGCTGCATCTTTGCTCAGCGCGGTAAACTCGCGAGGCGCAGATTCGACGCCTTACGGGAACTTCGCTGTTTGGAACGCTACCTCTCCGGACAAGCGATACTTTGCAGCCGCGAGACGGATGCCTCAGCCTGACGTGATTTGGAAGGAAGAATTCGACGGATTCCAGTTCGCAAAGCCGATTCGCCGCTAAAGATCGGAATCACATCGCAATTTCGGCGCAGCGAGGAAGTGGACAGCGGCAGCGGCGCATGTAAAATCTTGCGAAATGGTCGCTCCGCTTTTGGATCAAACAGTTGCCGACAAAGTTCTCGCGGGCGAGCGGATCTCGCGGGACGAGGCGCGCGAGCTTTACCACGCACCGCTCAATGAGCTCGGCGCGCTGGCCGATTTCCGCCGCCGCGAGGCGACACGCGCGCGTCACGGCGGGCGCGGCGAGGAGATCGCGACTTACATCGTCGATCGCAACATTAATTACACCAACGTCTGCAACGTCTATTGCAAGTTTTGCGCGTTTTACCGCACGGAAAAAGATGACGACCATTACGTGCTCACACGCGACGAACTCGACGTAAAACTCGACGAGCTGAGCGCCGTGGGCGGCGTGCAGATTTTAATGCAGGGCGGTCATCATCCGAAGCTCGGGCTCGACTGGTATCTCGATCTGCTCGCGCACATCCGCGAAAAATATCCGCACATCAACATCCACGGATTCAGCCCGCCGGAGTTCAACCACTTCGCGCAGGTGTTTAACATGCCGTTGCGCGAGGTGATCGCAAAATTCAAGGAAGCCGGCCTCGGCTCGATCCCCGGCGGCGGCGGCGAAATCCTCGTGGATCGTGTGCGGCAGCGCATTTCGCCGCTGAAATGCATGAGCGATCAATGGCTCGAAGTGATGCGCATCGCGCACGAGCTCGGGCTGAACTCGAGCGCGACGATGATGTTCGGCCACGTGGAAAACATCGGCGACCGGCTGGAGCATTTGCAAAGGCTGCGCGACTTGCAGGATGAGACCGGCGGCTTCACGGCGTTCATCTGCTGGACGTTTCAACCTGACAACACTGTGTTGAAAGCGACGCCGGTCGGCTCGATGGAATATCTGCGGATGCAGGCGCTCTCGCGCATCTTTTTGGACAACTTTGAAAACGTGCAAAGCTCGTGGGTCACGCAGGGTCCGAAGATCGGGCAGATCGCGCTGAAGTATGGCGCGAATGATTTCGGCAGCGTGATGATGGAAGAAAATGTCGTCAGCAGCGCCGGCACTTCGTTCCGCTTGTGCGCGGAGGAAATCGAATCGCTCATCCGCGGGGCCGGCTACGAGCCGCATCGGCGCGACAACTGGTATCGCCTGCTCTCGTGAGCGCACGCGCGAAAAGAATGCGTGATTTTCCGCCGTTGTCCGCTAGCTTTTTGCGTCCACCCATGAAGAAATCCGCCTTTACGCTCATCGAACTCCTCGTCGTCATCGCCATCATCGCGATCCTCGCCGGCATCGCGCTTCCCGTGTTTTCAAAAGTGCAGGAAAAGGCGCACGCGACGCAGGATGCCAGCAACATTCGCCAGCTCGGGCTCGGGGTCATCGGTTACATGAATGACAACACCGACACGTATCCGGCGCTCGCCGGTCCGTGGACGAAGAAGTTAAACCCGACCTACGTCCCCGGCTGGAAAGTTTTTCTCTCCCCTTTCGACAAGCGCACCTCGAACGAGAACGGCGATGGGACAACGCCCGTTAGCTACGACATGAACGCGAATCTCACGACGAAGGCGGGCGGCAGCGGCGGGCCGGCATCGAGCAGCGATGTCGTGAACCCTTCCTCGTGCATCCTGATGGCGCCGAATATCAATGACCCGGTCAACATCAACAGCGCCGCAGTCGGCTGGAAAGGGACTGCGCTCAATCCGGGTCAGCCAAGCGTGCTGAGCATGTCCAGCAACGGCTCGGGCGCGACCGGCGGCACGCACGCGGGCGGCAGACATATCAATGTCCTTTTCGCCGATGCGCACGTGGCGGACATGCTGATGAGCGATTTCCATTCGACGCTTCCAAACTCCGACACGACCAGCTCGATCACGGACGTGCGGTGGAATAAATAGGCGGTGCTCACCGTCGACGTCGCGCTCGCGGCGCAGCCTTATCGCGTCACGATCGGCGCGGGCCTGCTCGATTCTCTCGGCGATGCGCTGACGGAATCAAAGTTGCCCGGGCGCTGCGCGATCATCACGGATGAGAACGTCGAAAAACTTTACGCGGCGCGCGTCACAACTGCGCTGAAAGCCGCGGATCCTTTGCTCATCAGCGTTCCCGCCGGTGAGCGATCAAAGTCGCTCGCGCAAGCAGAGACGATTTGCGACCGGATGATCGAGGCGGGATTCGATCGCGGATCATTCGTCGTCGCGCTCGGCGGCGGCGTGGTTGGCGATCTCGCGGGATTCGTCGCGGCGATTTATTTTCGTGGAATCCCGTGCGTGCAGGTGCCGACAACAATCGTCGCACAAGTAGATAGTGCCATCGGCGGCAAGTCCGGCGTCAATGCGCGCGGCGGCAAAAATTTGATCGGCGCATTCCATCAGCCGCGTGCCGTTTTTGCCGATGTCGAGACACTGCGGACGCTGCCGCAACGGGAGTTTAACGAAGGTTTTGCGGAAGTGATCAAGCACGCGATTATTCGCGATGCGCAAATGTTTAACGAGCTGGGAAACTTTGACCGCGAAAATCTCGCGCCGCTCATCGCGCGCAATGTGCGGATAAAGTCAGACATCGTCGCGGCCGACGAGCGCGAGACGACGGGCGAGCGCGCGCTGTTGAACTTTGGCCACACCGTCGGACACGCGATTGAAAACGCCGCCGGCTACGGCCGCTTCCTGCACGGCGAAGCAATCGCGATCGGCATCGCCGCCGCCGCGGACTTGTCCGTCCGCCACGCCAATCTCTCGCCTGACGATCAAGCGCGCATCCTCGCGCGGCTCAAGCAATTCGAACTGCCCACGCATTTGCCGCATGACATCAGCACCGACGCGATCATGTCCGCGCTGCGCACTGACAAAAAGTTTGCCGCGGGCCACATCCGCTTTGTCCTCACGTCCGGCATCGGCTCCGCTTTCGTCTCGAGCGACATCACGCTCGGCGAGATCCGCGACGCGATCGCGCGGCTGCGGTAAAGCCGATTGACTCGCCTTCGCCTTCCATTATCGTCAGCGAAATGCGGGGGCGCCGTTTGGCTGAGACTTCGGTGAGTGCCGAAGAACCCCTTGAACCTGATGCGGGTCATGCCGCCGAAGGGAGCAAGGTCCAGCCACGCACTCGCGTGGCTTTTTCTTTTTAGGACATTATGATCGCACCGAAAGATTCCCTCGAACCCCAAAGCGGCGATGCGCTGCCGAACTCGCGCAAAGTCTACGTCGCAGGCGAACTGCACAAAGATGTGCGCGTGCCGATGCGCGAGATTGCGCTTTCGCCGACGAAAAACTTCGACGGCAACATCGAGGTGAATGAGCCGGTGCGCGTTTACGATACGAGCGGCGTCTGGGGCGATCCCGGTTTCGATGGCGATGTGAAAAAAGGAATTCCCGCGCTGCGCCGCGACTGGATTTTAAATCGCAACGACGTCGCCGAATACGACGGCCGCGAAATCAAGCCCGAGGACAATGGCTACCTCACGCGCGGCCACGAGGAGTTCGCCAGCCAGGCCGAGCGCCGCAATCGTCTCGAACATTTCAACGGCGAAAAGCGCCGTCCGTTACGCGCCAGCGCCGATCATCCCGTCACCCAACTTTGGTATGCGCGCCAAGGGCATCATCACGCCCGAGATGGAGTTCATCGCCCTCCGCGAAAACATGGGCCGCTCCCTCGCCTCCGAATCCAGCCGGGAGGGTGGGCGTCAGACCGCCGGTCGACACGTCCCACGTCAACAACTTCCTCTTCACGCGCATCCTCCGCCACCAGCACCCCGGCGAAAGCTTCGGCGCTGCGATCCCAAAAGAAATCACCCCCGAATTCGTCCGCAGCGAAGTCGCCCGCGGCCGCGCCATCATCCCCGCAAACATCAACCATCCCGAGCTCGAGCCGATGATCATCGGCCGCAATTTCCTCGTCAAAATCAACGCCAACATCGGCAACAGCGCCGTCGCGTCGAGCATCGAGGAAGAAGTCGAAAAAATGCGCTGGGCCACCAAGTGGGGCGCCGACACCGTCATGGACCTCACCACCGGCAAAAACATCCACGCCACGCGCGAGTGGATCATCCGCAACTCCCCCGTCCCGATCGGCACCGTCCCGATCTATCAGGCTTTGGAAAAAGTAAATGGCCGCGCCGAAGACCTCACGTGGGAAATCTTCCGCGACACCCTCATCGAGCAAGCCGAGCAAGGCGTCGACTACTTCACCATCCACGCCGGCGTCCTGCTGCGCTTCGTCCCCATGACCGCCCGGCGCATGACCGGCATCGTCAGCCGCGGCGGCAGCATCATGGCGAAGTGGTGCCTCGCGCATCACCAGGAAAGCTTCCTCTACACCCATTGGGACGACATTTGCGACATCATGGCCGCCTACGACGTCAGCTTCAGCATCGGCGACGGCCTGCGCCCCGGCTCCATCGCCGACGCCAACGACGAAGCGCAATTCGCCGAGCTCAAAGTCCAGGGCGAACTCACCACCCGCGCATGGGATAAAGGCGTGCAAGTCATGAACGAAGGCCCCGGCCACGTCCCGATGCACATGATCAAGGAAAACATGGAAAAGCAGATCGAGTGGTGCCACGAAGCGCCCTTCTACACCCTCGGCCCGCTCACCACCGACATCGCGCCCGGCTACGACCACATCACCAGCGGCATCGGCGCCGCCATGATCGGCTGGTTCGGCTGCGCCATGCTCTGCTACGTCACGCCGAAGGAACACCTCGGCCTGCCAAACAAGGACGACGTCAAAACCGGCGTCATCACCTACAAACTAGCCGCCCACGCTGCCGACCTCGCCAAAGGTCATCCCGGCGCGCAATACCGCGACAACGCCTTGAGCAAAGCCCGCTTCGAGTTCCGCTGGGAAGATCAATTCAACCTAAGCCTCGACCCCGAGACCGCCCGCGAATACCACGACGAAACCCTCCCGCAGGAAGGCGCGAAAAGCGCGCACTTCTGCAGCATGTGCGGCCCGCACTTCTGCTCGATGAAAATCACCGAAGACGTCCGCAAATACGCCGCCGAGCAAGGCCTCGCCGAAGAGGAAGCCTTGCAAAAAGGCATGGCTGAAAAATCCGCCGAGTTCGTGGAGAAAGGCGCAGAGGTTTACGCGAAGGCATAGGGCGGTATGCCTCGACGTGACTCCGGCTCGTTGTAATTAAACTCTATGGCGAAACTCCGAGTGCTCGCTAGCGGATCAACTCCATCTGCGCGCTCGCAGAAGCGGGGAAAGCTTTTTGAAAGCTTGATGACGGACGTGTTCAGGCGTTTCGGCTACACCTTCAATGGGACGGCGAGCACTAATTACTCCGGGATGGAGATAGATATTGATGGCATTCACACAGCTACCAACTTGCCACTTTATGCGGAGTGCAAATGTTACGAGTCAGAAGTTGACTCTCCCAAACTACAGGCATTCTTCGGAAAGTATGTTGCTCTTTGGATGAAGGACAATCGGGCACATGGGATTTTTGTCGCGATCCCAGGCATCAATCCCCACGCGAAGGGATTTTATCGCGACAACTGCGAGGCGAATCCAAAGCTAACGCTTCGGCTTTACCAAGAAGACGAGGTGCTCCAAGCATTAATTGATTCCGGCAAATTATCCCACCCTTCAACGGTCCCCAAATGCATCCCGCTCGACGTGGGATCGGCGGGCGAACAGTTGACGTTATCAACCGAACTAGGGATTTTCGTGGTTCAATTCATTATCCCCACTGGTAGCGCTATCGCCTCACACTTTGCACTATTTGACGCGCGCGGTCAGTTTCTGACGGACCGCGGCTCTATCGAGACCCTAATCGACCTAGAGCCGGAATTGAAAGCGTTCGAATTCGTATCGCTTGGACCAGAACCACTGATAACTCCCGCCCGAAGCGCGGAAGTGCCTGAAACAATTGTTGAAGTCAAAGGTAGCTCGTCGTGCTTCGAGTTTCAGTTTCCAGCCTCTCCCGAACATTTCGTGGGCCGCACGAATTTGCGAGGCGAGGTTAAAGACTTCGTTGCTGACGTTGTGGCCCGGCGAACCGCTGCGAGAGGATTACTTTTTGAAGCCAATTCAGGCTGGGGCAAGAGTTCCGCAGTCCTTTCTTGCGCAGAACATCTTCGTGGAGTTGGGCATTACTCGGTTGCGATCGACTCTCGCTCGGCGTCGTCCTCTCAATTCATTCTGCGGGTTGTCCAGCACACTGTTCAGGCCCTTCTGGTTCAGGGCATTTCTCTCAATGGCGCTGACAGCCAGATTTCCGGATTCGATAGTGCGGCGGAAATCCTAGTTAAAATAGGCCAAGAGCTTGCACGACGCGGAAAGCTACTTGTGATCTTTTTAGATCAATTCGAGAATTTGTTCTTCTTACCCGACGCCTTCAAGCGGATAAGGGACCTTTTCCTTAAGGTAAGCAATGCGGAGACTAATGTAGTGTTTGGTTTCTGTTGGAAGACAGACCTCGTTGGACTGACTAACGAATTTCCATATCAGCTCCGCGATTCGATTAGGACAGTTAGTCGGGTCGTTCAGTTGGAAAAGTTCACAGAAGCGGAAACAAGCGAACTTCTGAACAAGCTAAGTGCGGAAATCGGTGCGCCCTTACGAAAAGACCTTCGTTTTTTCCTTTCCGAGTTTTCACAGGGCTACCCTTGGCTGCTGAAAAAGCTCTGCGCTCATGTAAAATCACAGCGAGAAGCAGGGACGCCACAGATCGCAATCGCGAATGGACTCCTAAATGTGGAGCAACTGTTTCAAGAAGACTTGAACGGCCTTTCCCTTCAACAGGAAGAAGCTCTTCGCCGAATCGCTAAGCTGGCTCCGATAGCTATAGCGGATTTGGGTGACGAACTAAGCCCCACCGTCCTTCATAGCTTGATTGATCGGCGTTTGGTCGTGCGTATCGGAACAAAGTTGGACATCTATTGGGACATCTTCCGTGACTTTCTCAATACGGGTCGAGTTCCAGCTCAAGAGCAATACATCCCTCGACTTGGGACGCGAAGTGTATATCGGGCCTGTAAGATTTTGGCGGACGCGGGCAAAGCCATCTCAGTTCAAGAACTAGCTACGCGCGCGAAGGTAAGCTCTCAATCGTTCTACAACGTTGCGCACGAGTTTCGCATGCTTGGCCTTGCTACGATATCCGGCGAACTGGTGTCGTTAAATCCTGCTCTAGCTGCGGCGGCGGATTTTCAGGCAGCATTTCGCGCTTACCTCAGCGACAAGCTGAAGCGGAATCGTTTAGTTCTGTTGATGCTCGATAAGTTGACTGTCGAGCCTGACTTAAGTGTAGAGCAGATCGGACAGTTTCTCATGAGTAGCTGCCCATATATTTCGGCATCGGCGTCGAGTTGGGAGGATTACTCGGATATCTTTTGCGACTGGCTGGACGCCGGTGATTTGGCCATTCACGACCGTCGTGGGAAGAGACTTCGGCGTTATCAACCAGGCACTGAAATCCGGGAGCGACATTTTTCCCGTCTTACCCGGCGAGGGGGAACCAGCGTGCTTCAAGTTCACTACGGCCCGGTGGCGGCCGTGGCAAAAGCCCTCGCGCAGATTCTTCATGGTGGAAAATTCGCTTGGCCTCAGATGGGGCCGAGCACCCGACAAAAAGCCCTGCTTGTCCTCGAGGATTTTGGCTATATCACCCGAAAATCGGGATCTATTACTGTGCTATTGACGCTGAAGCCTTTTGGGCAGCCGGATTTTGATGTCCCAAAAGCTTTGGGAGATGCCGCGTTAAAGATTGCGTCATTCCGCGAGTTTATAGGCATTCTTTCCAATGACACTGGGAAAAAGAAAAGTCACTTAGAGTTAGGACGCTTGTTGATGGTGGGTATGAATTCTGAATGGAGCGATGGCACCGCTCAGACAACGTCCAAAATTCTGATGGACTGGGCGCGGCATACAGGTCTTGCGCGAGGACCTTACGCTAAGTTCGTCCAAAGAAGTGCAAGCGAAGCGGGTTTTACAGCGCAGGCACCACTTTTGTGAATTGCATGCCGCTCTTATTAAGAAATTGAACATGAGCACGGACCTCATCCACCCTGCCGTCCGCATCGGGCATGTGCATTTGAAGGTGGCGGACTTGGAGCGGGCGCTTTCGTTTTACCGCGATGTGCTCGGGTTTGAAGTGACGCAGCGGATGGGAAAGCAGGCGGCGTTTCTTTCGGCGGGCGGGTATCATCATCACATCGGGCTCAATACCTGGGAGAGCGCGGGTGGGCGGGCGCCGGCGCCGGGGACGACGGGGCTGTATCACCTGGCGATTTTGTATCCGACGCGGGCGGAGCTGGGCGATGCGTTGCGGCGGCTGATGAAGGCGGGCATTCCGCTCGAAGGCGCGTCGGATCACGGCGTGAGCGAGGCGCTTTATCTGCGCGACCCGGATGGCAATGGCGTGGAGCTGTATTGGGATCGGCCCATGGAGGAATGGCCGCGCACGCCGGAGGGCGAGCTGGCGATGTTCACGAAGCCGCTCGACGTGGAGTCGCTTTTACTGCTCGTTCCCGAAGCGCTACGCTAACTTTCGCAACTGGAGGGAAACAACCAAGATGCGGGTTTCGTCACCCGCGGCGGGCGGCCTCGATCTTGGCGACGTCGATTTTGCCCATCTCCATCATCGCGGCGAAGACGCGCTTCGCCTCCTCGCCGCCCGCGGCCACCGCCTCGGTCAGGACGCGCGGGGTGATCTGCCACGAAAGGCCCCAGCGGTCCTGGCACCAGCCGCACTCGCTGGCCTCGCCGCCGTTGGCGATGATCGCGTTCCAGTAGCGGTCGGTTTCCTCCTGGGTGTCGGTCGCGATCTGGAAGGAGAAGGCACAGCTGTGTTTAAACTGCGGCCCGCCATTGAGGCCGACGCAGGGGATGCCGCAGACTGTGAACTCGACGACGAGGATGTCGCCAGCCTTGCCCGATGGATAGTCGGTGGGCGCGTGGTGGACCGCCGTCACTTCGCTGTCCGGAAACGTGGCCGCATAGAAGCGCGCGGCTTCGAGGGCATCCTTGTCAAACCACAGGCAAACGGTGTTTTTGGAACTGGTCTTTTGCATCGAGTGAATCTGGTCGGGTCCGGTTCGGCAGAGAAGCCTAAAGACGTCTTTTATTTTTCGTTCCGAACGCGCTACGCTAACTTTTGGAACGAGAGGAAATTTAGTCGGGATTCTGCTCCGCTTTCAGCGTCGCCATATCGATGACGAAGCGGTATTTGACCTCGCCTTTCACCACGCGCTCCCACGCTTCATTGATGTCTTGAATGGCGGTCATCTCGACCTCGGGCAGGACGCCGTGCTCGGCACAAAAGTCGAGCATTTCCTGCGTCTCGCGAATGCCGCCGATGGCGGAGCCGGCGAGCGAACGGCGTTGCATGATGAGCGGGAAAACCTGCGGCGACGGATGCGGCGTGGCCGGCGCGCCGACGAGGACCATGGTGCCGTCGAGCTTGAGGAGATTGATGTAGGGATCGAGATTGTGCGCCGCGGCGACGGTATTGACGATGAGGTCGAGCTGGCCGGCGTAGCGTTTCATTTCCTCGGCGTTTTTCGAAATGATGACGTCGTCGGCGCCGAGCTCTTTGCCGTCGGCGACTTTGTCGGGCGAGGTGGTGAAGAGGATGACTTTCGCGCCCATGGCGTGCGCGAGTTTCACGCCCATGTGGCCGAGACCGCCGAGGCCGACGATGCCGACGGTTTTGCCGGGGCCGGCATTCCAATGGCGCAGCGGCGAATAAAGCGTGATGCCTGCGCAAAGCAGCGGGCCGGCTTTGGAAAGGTCCATGCCTTTGGGCACGCGCAAGACATAGTTTTCATCCACGACGATGACGGTGGAGTAGCCGCCCTGCGTCGGCCGGCCGGTTTGCTTCTCGACGCCCATGTAGGTGCCCTGCATTCCCTCGATGCAGTAGTTCTCGAGATCGGCCTCGCAGTTCGCGCAATGGCGGCAGCTATCGACGATGCAACCAACGCCGACAAAGTCGCCGGCTTTGTGTTTGGTCACGTTTTTCCCGACCTTGACCACCTGGCCGATGATCTCGTGGCCGACGACCTGCGGATAAGTCAGCGGCATCCATTCGCCGCGCGCGTAGTGCAGATCGGAATGGCAGACGCCGCAATAATAAGATGTCGATCTGCACGTCGTCGTCGCCGACATCGCGGCGCTGGAAGTCCCAGGATTTGAGCGGAGTTTTGGCGTCAAAGGCGGCGTAGGAATGGGCGTCGATCATAATGGGATGTGGAGTTGAGTGAGTGAGTTGAATGGTTCGCTGCGGGCGCTCTTTTTGCGCGTCTTCGTTCTTAAGTTTTACGGTAGGCTGTCCTTTGATGAAAGATACGATGGAGCGCGACTTTTACGTCAGCCGCCTCCGCTGTGGTGCGTGCGAAGTCTGCGCTGACACGCGCGAGACGCGGACTTCGGGGCGATAGGTGATGCGCACGAGCAAATCCCCTCGTCCGCCTCTTGGCTTCGGCATTCCTTCGCCGACAATGCGAATGATTTCACCGCGCCCAACACCGGACGGAATCTGCACGCGGAGCGGCGCTCCGGCGGGACTGGCGATCATTTCCGTTCCGCCCGCGGCAGCGCGACTCGAGCTGATGCGCAGATCGCAGCGCAGATCGGAGCCGCGGACTTTGAAACGAAAACCGGGCATGGGTCGCAGGCGCACATTGACGAACCCGCCGGCAAAGACGCCGGTGCGCGGAAGCCTAAAACGGGCGTTCGGCGCGGTGCCGGGAGGGATGTGCAGCGGATAGGTCTCGGGGCCGTCGGGGTTGGCGGGATCATTGACGCGCACTTCCAGCGATGTGCCACGGAGAAAATCTTCGAGGCGAAGACGAACATCTTGCGCGATGTTTCGCTCGATCTTTCCGCCGCGAATGGGGGCTGATGCTTTACCGTTTCCCGTTTCGGAGTCGTAAGCGCGCCGGCGCGCGGGATCAATCAAGACTTCGTAGGCGGCGTTGAGTTCGCGGGTTCGCTCGTCGGCACTGGGCGAATCCGGATTTACATCGGGATGGTGACGCTTTGCGAGCAGCCGGTAGGCGCCGCGAATCTGCGCGGCAGTGCAGGATCGGTCGAGGCCAAGCGTGGCGTAATGATCGGGTTCCAGTTGCAATCGTTTACAAAAAATGTGGCGCAATCCTATCACCATGCGCTTAGTCCGTTAAACTGTTTACTGGTTTATCTTTCGCCGGTTCGGTGGGAAGCTAAAGGAATAGCTCGTATCGCATGAAGAAGGACAACGGAAATCCCACGAAAGAACTCTACCAGCAGTTGCGCATGCTCACGTGCGACGAGCTATGGGACAAGGAGGTGACGCGGTTTAATCGTGCAGCTCCGCGCGAGCGACTGGAAAGAGTGGCCGTCGTGCGTGCGGTAGGTGTGGTCTTCTCGGAATCCGGGACTGAGATTCATAAAAACAACGCGCGAAGCTGGCTGCGTGGACTGCTCAATGATCCTGCTGAAAAAATACGACGCTATGCGATCGCGGCCTTACCGAAGATCGGCGCGGGAGTGAACGAAGAAGCGGAACTTTTATCCCTGCTGGAAACAGCGAAAGTAGATCGCGAGAAGAAGTTTCTAGGTCATGCCCTGGAAAAAATCGGCGGCAGGAGGACCTTGGAAGTGATCGAGAAAAGTGGACTGGACTTGCAAACTCGTCAGAAGGTTAGAGCCAGTGTCGCACGACATGAGAGTCCTAGCGCGATCCGCATGGCTGCTGTGGTTGCGAATTACAAAGGACTGCGCATACACCTCCGCGGTCGTGATGGGTTGGAGAGCATCGTGGCTGATGAGGTAAAAGAATCGCCATCGGCGCGGAAGAAATTCCACGTCGAGCACGTCGGCCGTGGACTAGTAGCCATTACTCCAGCAGCTCCTTTTACACTCGCCGATATCTATCAGCTTCGCTGCTTTGGAACCGTCAGCTTCGTTCTAGGTGTGGCAAATAAGTCTCACGAGATGGAAGCTCTCGCTTCGCTCATTACTTCACCACTCTCGCGGCGACTCTTTGAGACCTTTACGGAAGGTTCCATTCGCTACCGCCTCGACTTTGTCGCCAAAGGTCATCAAAGAGGCGCGGTGCGGCAGATCGCCAATCGCATTTTTGCCTTATGCCCGGAGATACTGAATGACGCACGCAACGCTCCGTGGACGATCGCCATTTATGCTGCGGAACAAGGCGGCACGGTGGAGTTAAGTCCCAGGCTAGTTCCCGATCCGCGTCTCTACTTCCGGCGGCAGGATGTTCCCGCCGCATCGCACCCTCCCCTCGCCGCCTGCATAGCCCGTGTGGCGAGGCAGATGGCTGATGAGATAGTTTGGGACCCGTTCTGCGGCTCGGGGCTGGAGCTCATCGAGCGGGCGCTGCTTGGCGGAGTTCGCAGCCTTTACGGCACAGACCTAAGCGCCGATGCCATCGCGACTGCGAGGAACAATCTGGCCGCGGCAAAGCTCGCTCCTATGGAAACAAAGTTTACCTGCGGCGACTTCCGCGACTTTGCTGAGACGTTGAGCCCTAGCAGCGTCAGCCTCGTGATCACCAATCCGCCGATGGGAAAGCGTGTTCCGATTCCCGACCTGCGCGGCTTGATCGCGGACTTGTTCACCGTGTCGGCGAGAGTATTGAAACCGGGCGGCCGCCTCGTGTTTGCCAATCCATTTCGGATGGAAAGCCCTTCCCGCTCCTTGAAGCTCCAGTTCCGGCAAAGGGTGGATTTCGGTGGCTTCGATTGCTGGCTGGAGAAGTATCTGAAGACTTAGCGAAAGACCCGCGATCTTCACCGTTGACATGAGCTGGCGCGTTTCAAAAACTGCGCAGACCTATGGCACGAACTACGTTTCGCGAGCGGCGGCTGCGGAGTAATCGGCACGCTTCGCAACAATGAGCACGCTTGCCGATGAGTTTGTAGTATGGGTGATGGCGGAGGAGCGGACGCAGGAAATTCCCCGGCTGGACCGAGGACGACGAGAAGGCATGAGGGAAGGATTCGGAAACGAAAACGCCATAGTTCCGACAAGGCCGCGCACGTAGCTTTGTAACATTTGGGTGACAATGCCATTCGCTTTTGCCGTCTCGCCCGGAAGCGTGTAACATCGTCGGCATATCGAGCCAAAACCATCCAATGCCACTTGGACGCCGGTCGATCTGCGCACGCTGATCGGTCACACCCTCTCCGTCCCGGCGAACTGCCCGCTGGAGCAAGTCCACCAGCAGTTCGGAACGCACAATCGGAAATTCATGGCCGTGCTCGATGGCGATGAAGTGCTAGGCGTGTGCTCGCGGCACGAGATCGGCATGCGGCTCGGCGCGCGCTATGGCTTCGCACTTTTCTCCCGCAAACCGGTGCGCAACTTTCTCTCCTCCTCGCCTCTCCTCGTGCAGGAGGATCAGGCGATCACCAGCGTCCTCGAAACGGTCTCGTCGCGCTCGGATGAAAGTTTTTACGACGATGTGCTGTTGCTCGATGCGAACGGGAAATTTCTCGGCCTGATCTTTGTCCACGCGCTCGTCCGGCTGCAGACGCAATTCCTCAGCGACAACATCGGCTTGCTCGAGGAGCAAAAGCGGGTGATCGATGAAAAGAATCGGCAGATGGAGGAAGATCTCGCCATGGCCCGCGAGATGCAGCTCGCGATGCTGCCGCGCGGGCAACTTTGCTTTCCCGCCGGTGCCGATGCCAGCGACCCCTTGATCCGATTCGCGCGGATCTACGTGCCGACGCAAAAGGTCGGAGGCGACTTTGTCCACGTCGTGCAGCTGGGCGACGAATGCGTCGGCGTATTCATCGCCGATGTCATGGGTCATGGCGTTCGCGCCGCGCTCGTCACTGCGATGCTGCGCGCATTCGTCGAGGAGACTGGCTCCCGCGGCACCGAGCCCGGCCAATTACTCACGCAGCTCAATCGCGACCTTACCGCCATCCTTCGCGAAGCCGGCGACCTCACCTTTGCCACCGCCTTTTATCTCATCGTCGACAGCCGCGCCGGGATGTTGCGCTACGCATGCGCGGGACATCCGTGCCCGGCCCGACTCAACCGGCGTCTCGGCACGGTCGAAATGCTCCACTGCCCGCGCACGATCGCGGGTCCCGGCTTGTGCGTCTTTCCCAATGCCGTCTACGGCACGAGCCAAAGCAGCATCGAGGACGACGATGTCATCCTGCTCTACACCGACGGCGTCACCGAGGCGAGTAACTCCGACGACGAACTTTTCGGCATCGAACGCCTTCAGCAGGCTTTGCAAAAACATGCCATGCTCGAAGTGACCGCACTCGCCGAAGCCGTTTATAGCGAAGTCGAGCATTTCGCCGCCGACGCCCCCTTCGCCGACGACATCTGCCTCGCAGCGCTGAATGTCAGCCTTTGCGACTCGCCTCATGGGCTAGTGAAGGTGGGCCAGCAGCACGAGTAGAAGACTGCAGCTAAAAGCTTGCTGGAGCCAACCGAGAAAAGGCGGCGAGCTTTGTGCCGAGGCGTGGCTCATGGGCGAGGCTGGACTTTTAGAGTCCTAAGACCTTAAGCGATGGCATTTGATTACTAGAAACACAGTTTTCATTCTAGGTGCCGGAGCTAGAGGAGCTGTGGGATATCCGTTGAGCAAGACGCTGCACGATGACCTTATTACCCACATTTCTAATCGTTGGATTTTCCAAGGAGTCAGCGAGATTGACCTCAGTTTGGCAGAAGAGGAGTATCCGAGGCTCAGTAGTGGGCGTAGCCGGCATCACCGACTGGAGTGACAGCGGGAGTTTGATGGTGGTGTAGCAGTCGCGGCAGCAAATCCGACCATCCGGCGAAGCGATGGCGTGCGAAATATTGGCGACATGGGATTGGTGAAACGCAAAACTCGCAAGGCGATCAAGAAGCAGGTCGGCAAAGTCATCAAGAAGCAGGGGCCGCAAATCGCGGCGGCGCTGGCGGCTTCGGTCTTGTCCAGTCTGGCGACGATGCTTTCGGCCGATTCGGAGACTGGCAAAAAGGCGAAGAAGAAGCTCACGAACACGGGCGCGGCGACTGGCGATGCGGTTCATCTGCTCGGCAATGCTTTGTCGAAAATCCCGGCGGTGCAAAAGACGGTGGATGTCGTAGCCGAGACGGTCGGCGTTTCTAAAAAAAAGAACCGCCCTGGCAAGGGTCGCGCGAAGGCGAACGGCGCGGAACAATAGGGCATGAACTGGCTGTGTCGATTCACGATTGGCTGCGGCACCCGAAGGATGCGGCGCTCTCCGCGGGCGCGCGGTTTTACTGCAATCACAAACTGCGGGAGATGGGCGAGATGACGGAATTTTCAATTGATACAAAGAATCACTCAGTGCGACTGCGTCTGGATTTGCTCGGCGAACCCCAGCCGATCGAGGTGCAAGTCGCGAAGTTTTCGCTCAAGACAAAAGGCGGCGAGACGCGGATCGTGGTGGAGGAAGCGTCGGCGTCGCGCGAATGGATGAACGTGGCGCTGCGTGAGTTCGTGGTCGGGAAATCGTTCCCGGTGCCGCCGCAAGCGGCAACGTTGCTGAAGGTGCTCGTGTAGGTGTCGCGCGCGGCTGATGGGCTGGCGCAACTTTTACTCCGACGGGAAGACGAGAGCTATGCGCTGAGGCTCGACATCGCGCTCAACTTCCACAAGGATGCGCACGCCGTTAAGCATTTTTCCAAAGGAGAATATCATGAGCTCAGTCCGCGTATTAGTTGGCACGAAGAAAGGGGCGTTCGTCCTCACATCCGATGGGACGCGCAGCGATTGGAAAGTGACCGGGCCGCACTTCGCCGGCTGGGAGATTTACCATCTCAAGGGCTCGCCGGTCGATCCGGAGATCATCTACGCGTCGCAGTCGAGCGGCTGGTTCGGCCAGGTGATTCAGCGCTCGGTCGATGGCGGGAAAACGTGGAATCCGCCGGGCAGCCGACCGGAGGATTTGGTCGGGCCGGGCGGCATGCCCAACGGCGCGAGCAACCTTTTCAACTACGAAGGCGGGACCGGCACGCACAAATGGTATGACGGGACGCAGCACCCGTGGGAATTTAAGCGCGTCTGGCATCTCGAGCCCTCGCACGACGACCCGAATACCGTCTTCGCCGGCGTGGAGGATGCCGCGCTTTTCAAGACGACCGATGGCGGCAAAAGCTGGAACGAACTCCCGGCCCTGCGCGGCACGAAGGGAAGCCTCTGGCAGCCGGGCGCGGGCGGGATGGCGGTGCACACGATCTTGCTCGATCAAAAGAATCCGCAGCGCATTTACGTCGCGATCTCGGCGGCGGGCGCGTTTCGCTCCGATGACGCCGGCGCGACATGGAAGCCGATTAACCGCGGGCTGAAGTCGCCTTACGAACTTCCCGATCCCGATGCGGAAGTCGGCCATTGCGTCCATCGCATCGCGCTGCATCCGTCGCGGCCCGATGTCCTTTTCATGCAGAAGCATTGGGACGTGTTGCGCACCGACGATTCCGGCGAGCAATGGACCGAAGTCAGCGGCGATCTGCCGAGCGACTTCGGTTTCCCCATCGATGTCCACGCGCACGAGCCCGAGACGATCTATGTGGTGCCGATCAAGAGCGACTCCGAGCATTTCCCGCCCGAGGGCAAGCTGCGCGTCTATCGCAGCCGGACCGGCGGCAACGAATGGGAGCCGCTGACGAAAGGTCTGCCGCAAGAGCATTGCTACGTGAATGTCCTGCGCGACGCCATGGCTGTCGATTCGCTCGATGACTGCGGGATTTATTTCGGCACGACCGGCGGCCAGGTCTACTGCTCGCCCAATGGCGGCGACACATGGGCGCCGATCGTGCGCGATTTGCCGCCGGTCTATTCCGTGGAAGTGCAGACGCTGCGGTGAAGTAGTAGGAGTGCTTGGTAAGTAGTGCTTGGTAAACACTGACACTTACTACTAAGCACTAGGCACTAAGCACTAAAATGCCTTCCATCCGCATCATCATCCCCTACCACCTGCGCAATCTCGCGCACGTCGACTCTGAAGTGCGGCTCGAAATCGCACCGCCGGTCGCCATCGGCAAAGTCCTCGATGCACTGGAGGAAAAGTTTCCGGTCCTTCGCGGCACGATTCGCGATCACGTCACGCGGCAGCGCCGACCTTTCATCCGCTTCTTCGCCTGCCAGGAAGATTTTTCGCTCCACTCGCCCGACGCGGAATTGCCCGCGGCTGTAGTCAATGGCGAGGAGCCATTGATGATCGTCGGTGCGATGGCCGGCGGGTGAGCCCTACTGCTGGGTGTTAAGCTTGGCGGCAACTGATTCGTCCACGTGGACCTCGAAGCGATCGAGGTGGAGTTTGTCGGGCCTGCTGCCGTAGAGATCGAAGACTACGAGATCATTGTCGCCTTCTTTCAACCAGCACTCCGGCATGTAAAGCGGGTAGTTTTGCGGCGAACGCGATTCGCCGAGGTTGTGGCCATTGAGCCAGACGTGCCCGGCCTTCAATCCATCGGTGAGCAGACCGATCGTCTCGCGCATGCCGGCTGGTTGATGGTAGTCAAAAGTGCATTTCCAAAAGATAGGTCCTGAAGGCGCCGAGCCCGACTGCCACGGCTGATGCGCGAGAAAGTCGCTCCAATTCGTCACCTTCCCGATGATGCCAGTTTCTTCCAAGTCATCGAGGCCGCCATGGAAGTGCCAGGTCGCATGCGCCAGTGGTGAGTTATGCCAGAGGCTTAAGCCAAGCTGCCCGGTGTCACCGCCAAGCCGGCTTCGGATCAGGACAAGGACCGTGTTCTTGCCGGGGATGAGGAGCTTCGATGCGTCGACGGTTTGGTCCGCCAGCAACTGGCCGTTGAGATAAACGATGACCTTGGGAGGCTGAGGCTCTCGTTGCCCCTTCACCGCCGGCGGCGGATCGAAGCGGGGCGATTCGATCATCGAGTCGACTTGCGCCGACGTGACGTTGAAGGCGCCGCGATACAAAGAGTCGCCGCGCGCAATGGTGAGCGCGAGCGCGGATGGATTGACCGCAGTCCACGCGGAATCGTCGTAGTCGGGTTTGGCGACCTCAGCGACGTCGCCCTTGGTGGCCTGCTCCCATTTTTTCCAAATGACATCGAGCCGCGTCGCAGCCGAATCGGTGGAGACTCCGCCCCACAATCCGCGCGCCGTCCGCATGCCATCGAGGTCATAGAAGAGGGTCTTCGATCGTGGAGACGACTTGACGAGAATGGCCAAAGAGTTGTCGCCCGGCTGCGCGTCGGGAAAGGTGAGCGAGCCGGACTCGCCGTAGTTCAGCGTGGTCGTCGTGCCGGCTTTGCCGTTGAGGTATGGGATAAAAGTTCCGGACTGGCCGCCGAAGTGCAACGAAACCGGCCCGGCCTTGTCCGCATGCAGCGTGGCGCGATACCAGCCATAACGGTTCTGAAAGCTGTCGTAAGTTTCCATCGGATGCGGGCCGGTCGAGGAAAGCCACGTGTCGGTTTTCAGCTTCGCATCCCGCTCCGGCGCGGCATCGCGCCAAGTCCAGCTTCCAAGCGCGGGAAGATCGGGAACCTTGGCGGCCGCCTGCGCCACTTCCGATTTTCCCGAGGCCGCGTAGATCGTCGCTTTTCCACCCTCCGGTGGAAACTCCATTTGGCCATCTTCGCGCACGAACGATGGGCCGATGATGATCTTTCCCTGCGTGAGCCACGTGCGGTTCGTCATCTCCGTGTTCATGACAAGGAGCACGGTATGCCGGCCGTCGCTCGCAGGGAGGTCGATTTCTGATACGGAGTCGCCCGCGGGATAGGTGAAATCAAACTGAGTCCGCGGCATCCGCTCGGCGTTCAGGAAGCGCAGCGTGACCTCGCCGGTGTCGCCGGCCGGGCCGTAGCAAATCCAGTAGTCGGTCTTGCCGATCGTCTGACGCGCCATGACGTTGGTGCAGATCGATTCAAACGACGCGTTCTCCGTCCATGGCACGCTGAGCAAAATCGTCCGCGGCTCACCGGTGCCGATGTGGAAGCTCCCCTTGTGCGGCAACGTCAACCCACCCACCGTCACATGTGTCTCCAGCGGAATGTTCGGATCGGCAGCAGGCGCGCCCTTGCGCTGGAAATTATCCACCATGATGAAACTGCCTTGCGTAGGATTGGTGCGCGCGGTCACGCGCAGCGCGGGCTGGTCGCAAATCGCGAGCGTCGGATCATTGTGGCTGCCGGTTAAAAGCGGCGTGAAAGTTTGCGCGAAATACGCCGCGCGCCGGGCGGGAAAATAAAGATTGTGCAACTGTCCTGCCTCACCGACCGGCGCGGAATAATCATACGAGACGCCGGGCGATTCGCCGTCGCCGGAGTAGCCGAAATTCGTCCCGCCGTGCCCCATGTAGTAATTGTAGCCTGCGCCGCCGAACGCGATGATCTTCCAGGTGCCGTGGATCTTTCCATCGAGCGCGCCCTTCGAGAGATCGCCATTGGTCCAGGTCGCAGTCGGTCTGCCGACGTAGCCGGTCCAGAACTCGGTGCTATACCAAGGCGACGGAGTGATCGCAAAGGGCGCCTCATCCGACGCCGTGGGATCGGAGCGGTGACGCAGACCGGAGTTAAAGGTGGGCACCTCGATGCCATTGTGAGCGGCCTGTTCGTCGAGATGTTTCAGATAAGGATCGATCACCTGCGTGCCCCAGCCGTTGGGATGCTCGTTTTCAAGCTGAACCATGAACACGCTTCCACCGCGATTGATCTGATGCCTCGCCACGATCTGCTCGACCTTATCCAAATGCGGATCGGAGTAGGCAATGGAAGGGCCGAGTTCGCGATCGATCATGCCAGGCTTCACGGTGAGCCACGCGGGATAGCCGCCCAACTCCCACTCGCCGCACGAGTAAGGTCCCACGCGCACCACGGCAACCATGCCCATCTCCTCGAGCAGTGAAAGCCACGCATCGAGATCGAGATTGTCGTTAAAGTTCCATTGCCCTTCCTTTGGCTCCGTCGCATTCCAGAAGACATAGGTCTGCACGCAATTGAAGCCCATCATCTTGAAGCGCCAAATCCGGTCGCGCCACAACTCGCGAGGCACCCGCGCGTAATGAATGGAGCCCGACCGGATGAAGATCGGTTTGCCGTTGATGACAAAGTAGCCGTCCTTCCAATGCACCGCTTTTTCCGCAGCCGGCATCGGCGGGAAAATTTCGTCCCTTTTCCCGAGATCAGCTTGTGGCGCAGCTTCGGCAGCGGCGTCGGCGCGAGCGATCAACACGGCCGCGACAGCGATGAAAAGCAACACAAAGCGGCAGAACCACCGGAGGGATTGACGCATCTTTTTGAAACTGTCCATCTCCTCGATGGCGGTCAAGGCACGAACCTTCTCCCAACGAACGCGCTACGCCGGGGGCGCTTCGGTGTCGAGGCGGAGCAGCATCGGGCCGATGTCCACCGTGCGCGCCGCGATGTCGAGGGTGTCGGCGGGGATGCGGTAAAGGTTGCCAAATCCGCGCGTGACAATGCCGGCCTCTCGCAGCTGGGCGATGTGCTTCGAGAGGACGTTTGCCGGGCGACCGATGCGGCGGGAGAGTTCGGCGACGGGAAGGGGCTCGCCTTTGCTGAGTTCGACGAGGATGCGCCAGCGGTTGATGTCGCCGATGGCTGAGAGGATATCGTCGAGGGAAGCTGGGGTGGGCATGGGTTTGGGGAGTGGCGGCATCTTCGGCGTGGGATGAGGAGATTACAAGGCTGCGCTCAGCCTTTTTGTTCCCGCGTTGCTCAATTGTATTCCTGCACCGCTCAATTTGTTTCCGGGAACGCGCCGTCCATTTCCTGCACCGCTCCATTCCATTCCTGCGCTGGGAAGGCATTTTCCTCCATTCGCACATTTCTTTCCTGCACTGCTCCATTTGGATCCTGCACCGCTCGATTCCTTTCCTGCGTCGCGCATTTTCTTTCCTGTAGATGCGTATTTTTCTCCCGTAGATGGGGATTTTTCCGTTGCATGGGAGCAAAGTTTACCGGCACGCCGGTCCAGCGGCGGTCACTTTTCCTTTTTCGACTTTGCGGCGCTCTGTTTTTTCGCCGCTTTCATGTTGTCCACCAAGTTCGGATACGGTCGCCCTGCCCGCTTCGCGGCTGCTTTGGCTTTCGCTTTGCTTTTCGGCGTGAGTTTCGTGTGGCTGCTCTTCTTTGGCGCCGGTTTATCCCAAGGTTCCTTCTTTTTCGCGGGCATGCTGGGAATTCGTATGTCGCGCGACCCGAGGACGGACAGACCTTTCGCGCGAAAACTGCATGCTTCTCCCGCGCACGCGCGGATGCTTTGGAAAAAAGTTACCGCAGCCCGCCGCCAACGAACAGCGATTCGCCCGTGATCCACGACGAGTCGGCCGATGCGAGGAACACCGCCGCCGTCGCAATGTCGCGCGGCTGGCCGATGCGCCCCAGCGGCGTCTGCGCCTCGATCTGCCGGCGGAACTCGCCTTCCGTGAACCCCGTCGCTGCCGTTCCTTCGGTTTCGACCATGCTCGGGTTGATGGAATTGACGCGAATCTGCCGCGCGCCCAATTCTTTCGACAAAACTTTCGTCACCGCATCGACGGACGCCTTTGTCGCGGAGTAAACCGCCGATCCCGGCGGGGTGAAACTACTCACTGCCGAGCTGATATTGATGACGCTCCCGCCTTCCGTGCCGAAATGTTTCGCGGCTTGCTGCGTCACGAGCAAAAGCCCGAGCACGTTCAGGTCAAAATGTTTGTGGAAATGCTCCTCGGTGATTTGCTCCAGGGGCATGAACTCGTAGATGCCCGCGTTGTTCACCAGCACGTCGATCCGCCCGAAGACCTTTTTCGTTTCGGCAAAAAGCCGCTCGATGTCCGCGCGCTTCGCCATGTCCCCCTGCACGGCCACGGCTTTGCCGCCGTCCGCCGTGATCTCGCCGACTACTTTTTCGGCGCCGGCTTTGCTCGATGCGTAGTTGACGACGACCGCCGCGCCCTCCGCTGCGAGTTCTTTGGCAATGGCTGCGCCGATCCCCTTCGAAGCGCCGGTGACGACTGCGACTTTTCCCGCGAGTTTTTGTGACATGCGGCGGAGTTGCGCAGTTTCCCGCGCACGCGGCAAGGTTAATCAAGATGCCGCCGGCTCAATGGCCATGATGCCAATGGTGCCAGTCATGGTGACCGTGGTAGGAGCCGCCGATGAAGATCGGCGGATAAAGTCCGGCGCCGATGTAAGGACCATACGGATACCACGGGCCATCATAATAAGGCTGCGGCGCGTAGAGCTCCGGCGTGCGCAGCAGGTAATCGATGACTGACGGATCGACGCCCGCGTGCCGCAATTCCACCACATCCTGCGAGCGGAGCCGATAAACCGCGTAGGTCGAGCGCAGGTAGTCGATGATGAAGCCTGGCGGGATTCGCCGGCGTGAAAGTTCCATGATGTCCGGCAGCGAGAGCGGCTCGCCGTAAGTCATCGCGTCATAAATCGGCCGCGGGACGCCGTGCTGACCGAGCATCGCGCGGTCGCCCGGCGCGAGCTCATTGGCGCAGCCGGCGAAAAGCAGAGCCGCCGTGGCGGCGAGCAACGCGCAGAAAGGAAAGCGTTTCATCACATGGATATCGCCTGCGCATCGGGATTGGGACGTCCGATCCTTCAACCGCGCAATCGGTCGGCAACGGAGCGCGTCGCGCAACGATGCTCGCGCTTTTTTCACCGCGAAAGGACTTTCCGATTGCGCGAATGCCGCAAAAGTTTTTCGCTGTCGTCAGTTGTCTTCGAAACGAATGCAGGCCGCGCTGAAACTTTACCGCTTTGTCGAGGACGCATGGCAGGATGGCCTGCGATCCTGGTGTGAAGCGGCTTCGCGGGCCGCGCTCGATGGCGCGCAATGCTGGCTCGCCGTCGCCGGTCGCGGCCAGGCGCGGTGGATTCGCCAGCGCGCACTCGCGGAAGGGCTGACACTTTTCGGAATCAAATTTCTCGATCCCGCCGCGCTGCGTCGCGAACTGTGCGCACTGCTCGGCGTCGAGTCAGTCGCGCTCGGCCGCGAGACGCAGGAGCTTTTACTCAAGATCGCCGCCGGCCCCGCATCGCGCCTCGCAACAAACGCCGACGCGTGTCTGCGCGCGCTGGAAGATCTCGCCGCCGCGGGCTGGAACGAAGACGCGCTCGACCTGCCGCCGAAGATCGCGCGCGAAATTTTTCGTCTGCTGAAAAGTTCGCGCGCATGGACGCCGGAGCTCGACCGATGCTTGCTGGAACGGGCGAGCGAGCAGCCGCTCTGGAGTTGCGTTGCCGGCTGGGACGCCGCGCATTTTCCTGAAACCAATCTCCTCACCGCCCTCGCGCGCAGCAGCACGCGCTGCGAATTTTTTCTCAGCCAGCCGCGCGGCGCCAGCGAAAGTCTGCAACGAAGCTGGATTGCAGATGTCGAGCGTTTGTTAAACACTTCGCACACCGTCTGCAAGGCGAGCGATTTTGTTTCTCCACACGAATCGCTGGTCGAGCGGCTCGGCGGCGTCGATCTGATGCCGGAAAAGTCCGCGCCAGTTTCGCTCCTCGTCGGCCGCGAGGGATGGGATCAAATTCGGCTCGTGCGCGACGACGTGCTCGCGTGGCTGGCGCGCGCGACGGATGCCGAACGGCTCGCGCTCATCGTCCCGCGCCGCTCCGCGACCTCCATTGCACTCGTGCGCGAGGTCGTTGCCGCCAATATCGAGCTACTCGACGACACTGCGGAAAAAGTGGAGCCGCCGCTCGACATCCTGATTCAAGCCGCCGTCGCGCGATATCACTTGAGCGGCTGCGACATCGAGCCACTGCTCGGTTTGATCAAGCTGCTGAACGAAAAATCAGCTGGCGCGTGGGACTGGCTCGATCCAGCAAAAGCGCAACGCTCGTTGGACAAAGCGTTTTCGACGCTGCAAAGCCGCAACGCTCATCTGCTCGCGTGTGGTTTTGAAGAATCGGCAAACCGCGAATGGCAGCAGATCACAACTTTGATCGCAGAGCTCGGAAAGTGGGAAGGCGACGTTGACTGGAGTGGAGCGGAAAACAAGTGGCTCGCATCGCTCGCGCCGCTGGGCATCTCGATCGAGCTGCTCGAGCCGGTTTGGTCGCAGACCGCGGAGTTGCTCGACGGCAGGAAAATCAGCGCGAGACTTTTCCTCGAGTATGTCGCCGCGCTGCTCGCCCCGCGGAACTCGCAGCGCCCGGCCGAGGCTTCCGCCCCGCATGCACGCGTGCTCGTGACGACGCTCGCGAACGCGCTGCATCAAACATGGGACCGGCTCGTTTTTCTCGACAGCAATGAAGGCGTCTGGCCCGTGAGGCCGGAAGAAACGCCGTTTCTCGATGACGCTGCGCGCACCGCGCTGAATCAGCACCGCGGGGAGCGTGCGCATCTGCTGACGAGCGGCGACCAATCGGCTCTCGATCAGGCGCATTTTCTCGACCTGATCGAGCACTGCGGCGGCGGGATTGTTTTTGCAGCCAACGCGCGCGAATCGGGAGACGCCGCGCGCGAGGCCTATCCGAATGAGTGGCTGATTCGCTGTCTCATCGAACGCCACGGCTCCGCGAAACAAGCGATCGCGGAGTGGAATCGCGCCATCGAACTTTGCACGGACGACGCGAAACTTTTACCCGCAGACGAGCGGGCGCATTTGGAAAAAGTTCACGCGAGCCGCATGAACGCCGCGTTGCCGTTCGACCACTATTTGTTTAACTTTGGAAAATCGAAATTCGTCGTGCGATCCTGGTCCGCCGGTAAACTCGATGAAGCGCTCACCTGCCCTGCCACCTTCGCGCTGCGGGAAATTTTCGATGCCGAATCCATGCGCGAAGCCGCGTGGACTCGCGGAGAAAGCCTGGTCATCGGCACTCGGGCGCATACGTGGCTCGCTCGCGCGCTTGACGGGAGCGACGACTTTAAACCGCTGCCACGCGGCGATTTTTTTGCGCCGCTGGCGGCGCAGGTCGCCGCCGCCACGCAACATCTGCGCGAGTGCTATGAGAGCCAGAATCTGCAGCTACCGATTTGGTGGGAAAGCTGTCTGCGCAAGGCCGCGTGGGTCGCGCGACGCTGTTTGCTTGCAGTGACTGCGATCAATCACGGAGGCTTTTATGCGATGGAGAAAAAACTCCGACATGAGGTGAAAACCGCCGCGGGCGATTTGCGTTTGAGCGGCCGCTTCGATCTCGTCCTGAGTGACCAACCGTCGTTGGAAAATGCGCGCGTCAACATTCTCGATTTCAAAACGGGCAAAACTGCCGCGCCAACTTTTGCGACACTTGCGAAAGGCGCAGGCTTTCAATTTGCCGCCTACTTTTTAATGGCGCGCGATGCGGGCGCCGCGAGCGCATCGGTCGGCGTGATTCGGCACGACATGACGACGCTCGACGCTTTCACAGACGCGGATGAAATGGCGCTGCGCGAGGCAATGGAGCCGTTGGCGAGGCTTCAGCGCGATTTGAATTTTGGGCGGCGGGGTCCGCTGGTTGAAAAATGGGCAGTGTGCGAAAAGTTGCCGATGGCCACGCTCGCGATTCCGCGCGAGGTGCTGGAAAAAAAGGCCGAGGCTGGCCTGCCGGCGGATTAGCTACCGGTCTTCAATTCTACGATATCGTGCCCACCGCTTTCGCGTTGGCCCGCAGGCGTGACGCGGGCGAATCGCGCGCGCGACCTGATCTCATCGAGGGTCAACGCGCCCAGATAGCCCATCCCAGCTTGAATGCCGCCCACTAGCTGAGTGACAACATTGTCCAGCGAAGCGGAAACTTCTTTTAACGCTTCGATTCCCTCCGCGGCGACCTTGCGCGTGGCGTCGCGCGCATGTCCGTAGCGCGCAGCGCTGCCGGCTTTCATCGCGGCTTCGCTGCCCATGCCGCGATATTGTTTATAATGTTTGCCGTTGATCTCGAGGATTTGCCCGGGCGCTTCCGGACACCCGGCGAGCAATCCCCCGCAGATCACTGCGTGCGAAAGCGTGAGCGCCTTCACGATGTCTCCCGATTTCGTGATGCCGCCATCCGCAATGATTCGGACGCCGCATTTTTCGGCAGCTCGCGACGCGACGTAAAGTGCAGTGAGCTGCGGAATGCCGACGCCGGCGACGATTCGCGTGGTGCAGATCGAGCCGGGACCCTGGCCAACTTTGACGACATTCGCGCCGGCCTCGGCGAGAAATTCCACCGCCGCCGCGCTCGTCACGTTCCCCGCGATGATCGGCAACTGCGGAAAAAGTTCCCGAATCAGCCGCACCGTTTCGCCAACGCCCTGGCTGTGCGCATGCGCGGTGGAGACGGCGACGACATCGATGCCGCGATCCACCAGCGCGCCGACATGCGCCGCGATCCTTTGTTTATCGAGTTCGCCCGTCGAATTCCGCGTGGCGGAAACAGCGGCGCCGCACAGCAGCCGGAATTTCGAATCGCGCGCCGGTTTGACCTGCGAGGCGCGTTCCTGCGTAATCTGCTCGATGTCGCTCATCGTGAAAAGTCCGCGCAAGCGGTCCTCGTCATCGACGACGAGCAATTTGTGAATGCCGACGTGGTCGGTGAAAAATTTGTCAGCGCGCGCGATCGGATCGCTGGCGATTTCGTTTTGCCGGATCGTGTGAAGCTGCGCGCGCGGCGTCATCGCTTCGCTGACTTTTCGCGTCGCGTAACGTTCTTTGACAACGTGACCAGGCAGCAAACCGACGAGGCGATCGCTTTCATCGACGACCGGAAACGTGCTGAAGGAAAAGCGCCGCTGCTCGATGATCGCTAAAACGTCACCGATGAGCTGACCGGGCTCAGCCTTGATCGGGTCTTGGATGAGGCCGTGAATGTTGTTTTTTACGCGGCTGACTTCGCTGAGCTGCTGGCGCTCGGCCATGTTGTAGTGGATGAGGCCGAGACCGCCGTTGAGCGCCATCGCGATCGCCATGCTCGATTCCGTGACGGTGTCCATGTCGGCGGAAATGATCGGCATTTGCAGAACGAGACCTTCCGCGAGCCGCGTCTCCAGCCGCGTGTTGCGCGGGAGAATTTCCGAATAAAGCGTCGCGAGCGTGACGTCGTCGTAGGTCAGCGCGGTATCTGCATGGCTGCGAAAAAATTCATCGGCGGGCTTGTAAAAAGTTGCGTCGATCGCGGAATCGGAAGCCATGTCGGATTTTGCGGGAATGCTACGCGGCTGACAAGAGGCAAGCTGCGCGGGCATTCTTTGGCGTCAAAAATCAGAGCGCGCTCGGACGAAATCGTTCGTTGAGACTGCCGCAACGCGGGCAGCGCGGGAGCGGCGTGGCGGTGGGATCTTCAAACTCGAACGAGCAGATCGTGCAGCGAAGCCGATGCCGCAGCGCGCGCCGTGCAAAGCGCGCGCGCCGCCAATTCCAGCGCAGCCAGACAAAAAACACTGTGTTAAAAAACAGCGCGAGATAGATGAAGATGAGCGTCGAAAGCGAAACGCGGATCATTTTTTTGGCGGCACTTTTTCTAAGACCGACGCACCCCAAGAAAACGTGGCCATGCTCCACGTCAGTGGCTCATCGACGTGCGCGAACTCCATCTGGCAAAGCGCTTTCTCGGCTTGCTCATCCACTAATTTGTCGCCCGAGCTGCTCTGTAGAAAAACGTAGCGCACCTGACCTCGATCCGAGACGCCGACGAGAAAGCGCGCTGCTTGCAATTCCGCGGCGTGTGAATGAATCGCGAACGCCGGAGATTTTGTCACCACGCGATGCTCGAGATTGTCGGAAAAATCGATCGCGGTTTGCTGACGAACGGGCGCGCTCGTTGCAGCCGACGGCCGCGGCAACGCGCTTTCGATCATCGCGAGCGGCGGCAGCGCCGGCGGGTAGCTGAAGTTCGCCTTCGGCTCGGGCGCTAACTTTGGCTGCGCGCGGATTTCCGCGAAGGAAGGATGATACGGGACGTCGAGAAGATTTTCGGGCGCGACCTCGGGAGCCATCGCGGCGCTGGCCGGATCCTCCGCCGCGATCCAGCGCAGCAGCGCTTCGTTTTCCGGCGTCGTGGCAGCAAGCAGGCTGACTTGCGCGGGCGGCGGCGCGACATGAACGGACGGCGGATAGCCGATTTGAAAAATGTAAAAAGTCAGCGCGTGAAGAAACAGCGAGAGCGCGATGAACCCAGGCAGCGCAAGCTCAACGTGGCGCGAGTCCGGCCACGAAAACGTCAGCTCGTCCGGAGCGTTCACGGCCGGGGCGGCGTGGCGGCGAGGACGACCGCGTAGCCTGCTTCGAGCGCCTGGTTCGTGACGTTCACGATCAGGTCGTAAGGCGTGGCGCGATCGGCGCGGACGATGATGGTGCGGTCCTTTGCGTGGAGCGCCTTCAAAGTTTTCGCCAGCTCATCGGGACGAAATTTTTGATCATGAAAATAAAGCGCGGGCTCCGGCCCGGGGACGATGCTGACGATCTGCGCGTTGCGCTGCGGCGCGAGTGTGAAGCTGGAAAACGGCAGCGTGACAGCGACGCCCGATTGTAAAACGAAGCGTGAGCTGAGCGCAAAAAAGATGACGACGAGAAAAAGGACGTTCACGAAAGGCGCGAGCGTGAAGAGCGCCGGATTGTGCTGCACCGTGCGGGCGAGCTTCATTCGCTATTCCGCGGCGCGGCGATGCGATGTGCCGAACTCGATGATCTCAGCGCCCGCGTCGCGTTTTTCGGTGATGAGGCGGACGATTTCAATGCCGCCGCGCTCGATGTCGTGCATGAGGGAATTGACGCGCGCGGAAAGATAGCTGTATGCGACAGAACTCGGAATTGCAACGACGAGGCCAGCCGCCGTCGTCAGCAAACTTTCATAAATTCCGCTCGAAATATCGGTCGAGCTCGCGAGTCCGCTGTGGCTCGAGATCGTGAC
This sequence comes from uncultured Verrucomicrobiae bacterium, assembly GCA_963836755.1. Lineage (GTDB taxonomy): Bacteria > Verrucomicrobiota > Verrucomicrobiia > Chthoniobacterales > Chthoniobacteraceae > JAJPJG01. The sequence continues at coordinate 2,153,256 of CAWIKF010000002.1, forward strand.
GAATGCCTCTATCAATCCGGTCACCGTGCCGAGCAGTCCGACGAGCGGCGTGACGAATGAAATCGTCGCGAGGATGTTCAAATTGCGCTCGAGATTTGGCACTTCGAGCTGGCCGGTTTCCTGCACGATTTCCTTGAGCTCCGCGCGCGGCGCGTTGTGGCGGATGATTGCTGCGTGGATCACACGGGCGACCGGGCCCGGCGTGCCAGCGCATTCGTGGAGCGCCTCGGCGAAGTTCCGACGCTGGATTAAATTCGAGAGTCCTCGCAAAAATTCGCCGACGCGGATCGTCGCGCGATGGAAATACGTGAGCCGCTCCGCGAATACTGCGACGGAAATGATGCTGCACAATAAAATGAGCCACATGAGCGGACCGCCCTTTTGCATGAAATCGAGCATCCTCGGTTTATAGGGCAACGCCCCGCTCAGCGCAAGGCGCCGCGCGTTTACAAACGTTGCTCGCGTTCCGTTGTGGACACGCGAGCCCTAGATCTATTTGACGGGGTCGGCTATATCGAAGCCGCCAAAGTGAAACGGATGGCGCGGCGGCAGATTTTGGAAAATTTCATCCAGCGGGATCCAGACTTTGGCGTTTTCATCGTCAGCGTGCAGCTTGGCGCCGATGCGTGCGGGGAGCGCGGAAATGAAATCGGTGAGCGAAATTTCAACATGACCGCTATCGAGATGAGGCTCGATCCATGCGAGCGGCAGACTCACTCGCGCATGCTCATCGGGCATTTCGGAATTGCCAAGCACCTCGCTCGGCATGAGTCGAAATATGGCGCCAAGGTTCAAAGAAATGTTTTTCGGCAGCGACTCATCGGGCTTCGTCGCGGGCGTTGGCAGCGCGGCCGTTGGCGGCGCGGGTTCGTGACCATTCGCTTTAGTTTGAATTGGCTGCGAACCTTGCTGTGAAGCCGCTTCCGAGACATGAGCGCGCTGCGGCAACGGGTGCACTTCGATCTGCTCGACCAGTTTTTGCAGCGGAAGTGGAACCTCGATATTTTCCGCGAGATCGAGCTCGTCTCGGAAAATATCGGGACAAAGTTTCGTGATTTGCGAAAGCGAAACGGCGACGCGGCCGCGCTCGATTTCCTTGCAAAGTTCTTCCATCGGAAAATGGATTTCGCGACTCGAATCATGCGCGCCCGGCTTTAAAAATCGCGGGGGAATTCGCGGAAGAATGTCGCCGAGACGCAACGTGATTTCAGGCTGGGAGGAACCAGTGCCGGGCTCTCCCGACTCGCTGTGGCCATTCATTTTCGTCGAGTTTAACTCCATAAACTAAAAGCGCCAGTGCTAGTGGTCTTCGGCAGTCACGCGGCAGATTTCCTCCAGCGTCGTCACGCCTTCTCGTGCTTTGTCGATGCCGACCATGCGCAGCGTGCGCATCCCTTCGGCGATTGCCTGATTTTTGATCACGGCGGCCGAAGCGCGCTTGATGATGAGACGCCGGATCGCTTCGCTGACCGTTAACACTTCGAGAATGGCGACGCGACCGAGATAGCCGCGGCGCTTGCAGCGGTCGCAGCCCGCGCCGCGGAAAAAGACGGTGTCCGATGGATCGAGCCCCATTTTTTCCAGCATCTCCGCCTCGGGTTGAAACTCTTCGCGGCAGTTCGGGCAGACGCGCCGCACGAGCCGCTGCGCGCATGTCAGCAGGATCGAGGTAGAAATCAAAAACGGCTCGATACCCATGTCGTCGAGACGCGTGATGGCGCCCGCGGCGTCGTTTGTGTGCAAAGTCGAGAGCACCTGGTGGCCGGTGAGCGCGGCCTTCACCGCGATGTCCGCCGTTTCGTTGTCGCGAATTTCACCGATCATCACGATGTCCGGATCCTGGCGCAAAATCGAGCGAAGCGCGCCGGCGAAATCGAGGCCGATGTCGCTCTTGACCGCGACCTGGTTCACGCCCGCGAGCTGATATTCGATCGGGTCTTCGACGGTGACAATGTTGTAGTCCGGGTTGTTTAACTCCTGAAGCACAGTGTAAAGCGTCGTGGTTTTGCCCGAGCCTGTGGGGCCGGTCACCAGAATCATCCCGTGCGGTGCGTCGATCGCGCGCTTGAATTGCGTCAAAGTTGACTCATCCATGCCGAGCTGTTCAATCGAGCCGGAGAGCGCGCTTTTATCTAAAAGACGGATGACGATTTTCTCGCCGTGCACTGTCGGCAGCACGGAAATACGCAAGTCCACTTCCTTGCCCGAAACGCGAATGCGGAATCGGCCGTCCTGCGGGAGTCGCCGCTCCGCGATGTCCAGTCCGGCCAAAATTTTGATGCGCGACGCGATCGGGAGCTGCAGCGATTTCGGCGGCGAGCTGGCCTCGATGAGCGCGCCGTCCACACGGTAACGCAGCTTCAGCGATTTCTCGAACGGCTCGATGTGGATGTCGCTTGCCTTCTCTTTCAAAGCCTGCACGAGGATCAGATTGACGATCTTGATGACGGGCGCGTCCTCGCTTTGATGCGCGAGGCGGTCGAGATCGATGTCCTCGCGTTTTTGCTGAACGATCTCGGTGTCGGTGGTCGCCGTCGCGGCTTCCTTCAACATGGTTTCCATCGCCTGACCGGCGGAATTGACACCGCTGAGCGCTTCCATCACCGAGCGCTCGGTCGTGATCATCGGCACGATCTCGAGCTTCGTGCGCTGACGCAGATCGTCGAGCGCGAGCACGTTGAGCGGATCGGCCATCGCTACGAAAAGTTTGCTGCCGAGTCGGCAGATCGGCGCGAGTTTATAAGCGCGCGCCATTTCCTTCGGCACGAGATCGAGCACTTCTTCCGGCACGCGAACTTTGGATAAATTGATCGGCGCAGTATCGAGGCAGCGGCCCATGGAAATCACCATGTCCTGCTCGGTGACGAAGTTGCGGTCCGTTAACAGTTTGAGTAAACGGCCGCCCTGCTTTTTCTGGATCTCCATCACTTCCTCGAGCTGCGCGGGCAGCAGCAGGCCGTCCTCGATCAGGACATCTGCGATGCGTTCTCCGAAAGATTTAATGCTCATAAAAAAAGTCCGGCAGATCAGTCACGCGAATCGAGCCGATACGTATCGCGCAAAACTTTCGCGATCGCGCCCGGCGCCGCCACGTGCCATTGAATGTTGTAGTCGAGCAGCTGCTGGACCGCTTCCTTGCCTTGCGCGTCAAACGGATTTGCCATCGCCACCATCATCGTCCGGCTCACGAGATCGAACGGCACGATCAGTCGCCCAAGCGTCAAAGTTTCTGGCAAAGTCTTCACGATCTGCCGGTCGACGTCGTAGCAATCGAGCGGGATGAAAGCGAACTTCGATCTGTCTAAAATTCCGCAAAGCAGCGGCTCAAGTTGCACGACATCCATGCGGCTGATTTCGTCGATGAGCGACGCCGCCAGCGCCTGCCCGCCGGTGCTCTTGTTGATCTTGTTCACTCGCTCCAACGCCGCCATCACCACATCTTCCGGCGCGAGCTTGTGCTGGATTAAAAATTTCGCCAGCGGCTCATTGCCATCGCTCTCGAGCTTGATCTGCACGCCGCTCACGTCCGACTTCACCGTCGAGTTCGTCGTGATCAAAGTCGGGTCATCCGCAACCACCGAATTGAAATCCACCGAGATCGCCGATGCCGCCGTTTCGCCAGTCGATGGCGCCGGACCTTGCAGCTTCAATTCCACTTCGCCCAACATTGCCACCACATCCGCGGCCTCCGGATCCTTCTGCAGAATTCCCTCATACTCGAGCAGCGCCGAAGCGTATTGGCCGAGCGAATAATACGTGTCCGCGAGCTGCCGCGTGATATTCAGCGCATCTTTCTGGCGTCCCACTTTCCAATACGCCTCCTTCAAAATATCCATCGAGCCAGTGTCCTGCTTGTTCGCTTGCAGGATCACCTCGAACATCTGGATTGTCTGGAGAATCTGCTCGAGATCCTCGTTGGAAACGGATGGCGCGATGGTCATTTTAGTCTCCACTTCCTTAGCTAAAACCATGCCTCGCTCACCTTTCTCGACATATTTGAGAAAATTCCCCGGCTCACTCCTCCTCTCAAAAGCTTAAAACATGCGACGCATGCTCAAAATCAACTCAGCGCGAATTCAAGATTCCGGCAGCAACTTGTAAATCCACATTTGGTTCTGCGGCAGGGCCGCGAGCAATTCCAGTCCCTGCACGGCTGGATCGGCAAGCAGCCGGCCGAAGACGAAGTAACGGATGCCCGCCGCGCGCAACGCCGGGTTTGCCGGATGAACAACGACGACGTGTGCTGGAAAACCGAGATAACGGACGTCAAAGACAGTGCGGTCACGCGGCATGAAAAAGCAGGAAAAGGCGTAACGGTTGTAGATCGCTGCGCAGCGGCCGGCGGGATCGAGCCTGCGGTAAAATGCGAGGTCAGGGACAACTTTGACGCCAGTGACAACGCCCGCGCCCATCGCCATCAGAAACTCAGAAAAAACATTGTTTTCATAGACCGCCCATTTTCCGTTGGGATCGCTGCGAATGATCTTTTCGACGGCGGCGGCGGGCGTGGCCTGAAGCAAAGGCGCAAGGCCAGTCATGACAGGATTGATGAATGCGGTGTCGGCTGCGAGGAAGGCGACGAAGCCAATTTGAAAAAAACGCGCGGGCAAATTCAAAAAAGCGATGAGGAGAGCGAGGTTGATCGCGAGCAGGAGGACGATGCGCGACTGGGTGAGGAATTTCGGATTGGCGGGTGCGGAGGCGCTTAGATAAAGGAACACGAGGCTGCCGAGGAGTGCGATGAGAATGAGGAGTGTGCGGGCTTTGAGCGCCGAGAGTTCTTTTTTTAAGAGCGGAAAAGTGATGGTGACGAAGAGGATTCCAGCAACGCCAATCCCGAGGAGCATCCGCACTTCAGTGCAAAAACCGAGCAGCGTGGCGCTGCAAAACCACGGCGGCAGCGGGCAAAGCGCGTAGAGTTGAAAAAGCGCGATGAGCGCGAGCAGGGCAAGTGCGACAGCGTGACGGCGTGGCGCGGCGAAGAGGGCGCGCGCGGTGATGAGGCAGGCGGGAATCCAGAGCGGGAGAAAGTTTGCGGCTTCGTTGGCCTGGCCGAAGCGGTCGGGAAAGCGGGTCTCGGAGTTGAAGAAGTCAATCAGACCGGAAAAAAGTTGCGTCCACGCGAGCCCGCCGCCGTTTGTGCGCCGCTGGCCGGGATAGCTGGTGGCGGCGATGATTTCGAAGGTCTGGCGGCATTCAATGAGGAAAGGAATGAGGAGCGCGGCGATGACGAGCAGCGCTGCGCCGAGCCACGCCGCGCCGAGCAAAGTGTCGCGCCGGGAGCCGGAGCGGTGCTGGATGAAAAACGCGCCGAAGATGCCGAGGCCGAGATAGAGGAGCGGGATTTGAAACGGCGGATAAAGGCAGAGGATGAAGTCGAGTGCAGCAACGATGAAAACGGCGATCGCACCTGCGCGCACCGTCCAGCGCGCAGTGCGGACGATTTTTACGGCGGCAACGAGCGCGAGCGCCCAGCACGCGAGCATCTCCGGCAACATCGGCGGACACGAAAACCACCATTGCACATAGTGCGAAAAAAAGAGCCAGAGACTGCCGAAAAGGCTGAGCGAGAAGCTGCCGGTGAGCATTCGCAGCAAAAGAAAAATCGCAGCGATCAAGCCGAAGATTTTCGCGTTCCAATACCAGGCGTAGCCGCGCTCGACGTCGAAGATGAAAAAACCCCAGAGCTGCGGGCGAAAGCACATCGTGTAGTCGCGCACTGGGAGGTTGTAAATCAGCGGCGTGCGACCAGCGCCGAGCGAACTGTTTTCAGCAGGAAAGTCGAGTCGCGCCTGCGAGAGGAGCGCTGGCGTCCAGACTTCCCACTCGTCAGAGCGGACGTCCTTCGGCGTAGAAAGAAGGAGGCCGCCGGACGGGCCGCTATCTTTCAAATAACTTTTCCAAATGAAGACCGACGAGCCGTTAAGACGAAACACGACGCCCGCGAAAAAGAGCGCGGCGCACACGAGCAGAAACCATTTGTCCCGGGAAAGTCCGCAGGCCGCGAACCACTGATTCACCATCAGCCTTCCATCTTTTGCGCGACGGAGAGAACCTCCGGCCTTTAAAACGGAATGTCGTCTTCGGCAGCGTCCAGGTCGGGATCGACCGCTGTTTTGGGTGGAGACTTTGGCGCGCTTTTTTGGAAACTTTTTCCACCGCCACCACCGCTGCCTTCGTCACTGAAGCCACCGCCGCTGCCGCCACCACCATCGCGCGAGCCGAGGAATTGCATCCCCTCGGCGACGACTCGGAGTTTGCTCCGCTTCGCGCCGGATTGCTTGTCATCCCACGTATCGAGCTGGAGCCGACCTTCGATGAAAACCGGCCGGCCTTTTTTCAAATATTCGCCCGCGATTTCAGCCTGCCGACCCCAAAGCGTGACGTCGACGAAAGTGACTTCCTCGCGCTTCTCGCCATTTTCAGCGGTGAAGTTGCGGTTGATGGCCATGCCAATCTCGCACACGGCCGTCCCCTTGGGCGTGTAGCGGATTTCGGGGTCTCGCGTGAGGTTCCCCATCAACATGACTTTGTTTAGATTAGCCATGCGGCGAGCCTAGTGAGCCTGCGCTTTCTTCGCATTCTTTTCTTTCGCCGGCTTCTCCTTGCGCGGTTTTGTGCGGATCAATTTCTGGTAGTGCTGGCGGTAAACTTCAGCATCGAGTTTGAATTTTGCGCGCAGTTTATCGATGAGCTGCGGCTCGGCCTCGAAGATGAAATTGACGTAAAAGCCCGAGTCGAGCGGTCCGGCAACGTATGTAAACCGTCGTTTATCCATCCGTTGAACCTGCTGGATCTTGGCGCCTTCTTTTTTGAACTCACCCTCGAGGCGTTCGATGATGTCGTTGGCGCTCTCTTCGGTGCCTTTGGTGTTGAGGACGAGAAGTCCTTCGTAGCGATTGGTCATTTGTCGGTTGTGTTATTTAGTTAAAACGATTGCGTGCGGCGTCGATTCCATGCTGCTGCGCAAAGTCGATCGCATCGGCCGCGCGTGCGAGACTTTCCTCGAGCGTCTCCGTTTCCTCGCCGCTGAAACGGCCGAGCACGTGATGGACGAGCGTGCGCCCTTCCGCCGCGCCGATGCCGACGCGAAGGCGAGGAACTTCCTCGGTGCCGAGATGATCGAGGATCGATTGCAGGCCATTGTGCCCGCCGGCAGAACCGCCGGGACGAAGGCGCAACTTTCCGAGCGGCAGCGCGACGTCGTCGAGAACGATGAGCGTTTCGCGCGGCCCGATTTTGTAAAAGCGGCTCAGTTCCGCGACGGGCTGGCCGCTCTGATTCATGTAGCTAAGCGGCTTGCAGAGCGTCACGCCCGCGCGCGCGGCGATGTCCGCGTCCCATTTGGACTCGTGGCGAAATGGAATTGCGGCGCGCTGTGCGAGGCGGTCGAGAATCATGAAGCCGACGTTGTGGCGCGTCTGCCCATACTCGCGGCCCGGATTTCCGAGACCGACGATGAGGCGAAAGAGCGGCGCTGTTTCTGCATCCACACGGCGTTAAAGTTTGTTGTCGCGGCCGGAAAGGCGCGCCTACTTTTTCTCCTTTTCGTCGGCAGCCGGTTCTTCCTTTTTCTCCTTGATGACTTCCGGTTGGGCAGGAGTCTCGGAAGCCGCGGCGGGCTCTTCCTCGACCTTCGGCTCCGCACAGAGGAAAACCGTCAGATCCGCATCGTCGAGCGCGACGACGCCATCCGGAAGCTGGATGTGCTTCACGTGAATCGAGTCGCCGATGTTCAGCCCTGAGACATTGATCCGGATGATTTCCGGCAAATCGCCGGGCAAGCATTCGATCTCGAGCGAGCGCAGACTTTGCTCGAGAATGCCGCCAAAGTTTTTGACGCCGCTCGCCTCGCCCGTCGGCTCGATCGGGATTGAGGCCGTCAGCTTTTCGTTCATATTCACCGCGTGAAAATCGACGTGCAGCACATCGCCACTGAGCGGCGCGTGCTGGACTTCCTGGATCAATGCCATGCGTGTCGCCTTTGAGCCTGCGTTGTCGATTTCGAGTTCCACCAGAAAGTTTTCACCGACTGCGTGGCTGAGCAGCGCTTTGATGTCGCGAGCGGCGACCTGCAACGGCTGCGCCTCGGTTTTACCGCCATAGATCACGGCGGGGACGATCCCTTTTTTCTTGAGGTGATTGACCGCGGAGCGGCCGACGCCAGGACGAACCTGCGCGCTGAGTTTAACTTGTTTTGCCATATATATTAGGTGGCCGGATTTTGCCGGCCGTCATTTCGAACCGTTGATCTCGAACAGCGAGCTCACCGATTCATCGTTGTGGATGCGCTTGATTCCTTCGCCGAGCAACTCCGCAATGCAGAGCACATGCATGCGGCACATGTCGCTCGAGCGGACGGGGACGCTGTTCGTCGTCACCAGTTCTTCAATTTCTGAACCTTTCAGCCGTTCGATCGCCAAGTCCGACAGCACCGCGTGCGAGACGCCGGCGTAGATTTTGAGCGCGCCATGTTGTTTAAGGATGTTTGCCGCGCTTGTCAAGGTGCCCGCCGTTTCCGTGAGGTCATCGACAATAACGACATTTTTGTTTTCGACCTCGCCGATGATGTAAAGCGACTTCGTTTCCGTGGCGCTGTCGCGGCGTTTCGCGACGATCGCGAGCGGCGCGGCGAGCGCCTGTGAATATGCCGCCGCCATTTTCAAACCGCCGACATCGGGCGAGACGACCACGAGATCCTGAATGTTTTTCGAGCGCCAATATTTGATCAGCACCGGCAGCGCGTAAAGATGATCGACCGGGATGTCGAAAAATCCCGCGACCTGCTGCGCGTGCAGATCGACCGTGAGCACGCGATTCACGCCCGCAGCGACGAGGAGATTCGCGATCAACTTTGCCGTGATCGGCACCCGCGGCTGATCCTTTCGATCCTGGCGCGCGTAGCCAAAAAAAGGAATCACCGCCGTGATCCGCGACGCACTCGCGCGCCGCGCCGCGTCGGTCAAAATCAGCAGCTCCATCAAATTCTGGTTCGACGGCGGACACGTCGGCTGCACGATGAAAACGTCGCGACCGCGCACGTTCTCGTTGATTTTTACAAAAGTTTCACCGTCCGGAAAGGAGCTCACCGTCGCGTCGCCGAGCGGCACGCCGACGAATTTCGCGATCTGCTCAGCGAGCGCGGGATGCGCGGAGCCAGAGAAAATTTTCAATTCTGAATAGGAACGGTGCATCGTGCCGCGCGAAACGGGAGGGCGACTTTAGTGCGCTCGGGTCGGATATCAACCGCAAAAGCGCGACGTTCGCATGCGCCCCCATTTACGCTCGACTTCACGCGCGGCGAAGCGGATGAAATTTTGCTGATGAACACGAAACGTCTCCTGCTCGCAATCGCCACTGTCTTCGCCGGCGCCTGGCTGACGGATTTTTTGATTCATGGCGTTTTGCTGCGCGGCGATTACCTGGCGTCGCAAAACTTGTGGCGCTCCGATGTGGAAATGCAGGCGCATTGCGGGTGGATTTTTGCCGGCGAAATTCTCGCGGCTGCCATGTTCGTGTTGATTTATGCCAAAGGCTTCGCCGCGCAAAATTGCCTTCGGTGCGCGTGCATCTACGGAGCGTGCATGGGCGTTTTTAATCAAGCGGCTTCGCTCATCAGCTACGCCGTGGAGCCGCTGCCGGGACTGCTCGTGGCGAAATGGTTTTGCTGCGGAGTCGCGCAGGCAGTGCTGATGGGCGCGGTGGTTTTTTTCGTTTACAAACCGAATCCGGCAATCGAGCCCGAACGCTGACGCGTCCCGGGAAGCATTTACTCGAGGGCGATCCCTGCTTCATCAAGTAGCGGCGAACGGACGCAAAGAGAATCTGCGAGGCGCTTCGCGCGCAGCGATTTTTGTGACTTCGCAGCGCGATTTTTCGGCGTATATTTCGCGCATCATGGCCGCCGATTCCTTCGTTCACCTGCATCTGCACACGGAATATTCGATGCTGGACGGAGCGAATCGAATTTCCGAAGTGATGCAAAAAGCGAAGGAATTCGGCATGCCCGCGATCGCGATGACCGACCATGGAAACCTTTACGGCGCGATCGAATTTTACCAAGAGGCGCACGCGGCGGGCATCAAGCCAATCATCGGCTGCGAAGTCTACATGGCGCCGGGTAAACACACCGATAAACAAGCGAACAGCGCGCGCGATGCTGCTTTTCACCTCACGCTGCTCGCGGAAAATCAAACCGGCTATCGCAATCTCGTGAAGCTCGTCTCCGCCGCGCATCTCGACGGAATGTATTACAAGCCGCGCATCGACAAGGAACTGCTCGCCGCGCACGCGAGCGGGCTCATCGGGCTGAGCGGCTGCTTGAAAGGCGAGATCAACTCCGCGATCCAGCAGGACCAGATGCAAAAAGCGAAGGAGCACGTGGCGGCGTATCGGGACATTCTCGGCCGCGAGAGTTTTTTCATGGAACTGCACGATCACGGAATCGAGGCGCAACGGAAGTGCAACAGCGTGTTGCCACAGCTTGCGCGGGAATTCGGCATCGGCCTTGTCGCGGCAAATGACGTGCATTTTTTGGATCGCTCACGGCACGAGTCACACGACGTGATGATCTGCATCGGCACTGGCGCGAATGTCGCCGACGAGCGACGGATGCGTTACGTGCCGGAACTTTATTTCAAGTCGTCCGCTGAGATGCGCGAGCTGTTTCGAGATCACGCGGTCGCTTGCGACAACACGCTATTGATAGCGGAACGGTGCAATCTCACGCTCGAGTTCGGCGTGCCGAAATATCCAAACTACACGCCGCCCGAGGGCACGACGCAAAACGGATTTCTGCGAAAGCTTTGCGCGGATGGCGCGCGAGCGAAATTTGGCGCGAAGGCTGATGATCAGCTGATTCAGGAGCGATTGGAAACGGAGCTTGGCGTGCTGGAAAAGCAGGGCTTCGTGAATTATTTCCTCATCGTCTGGGACTTCATTCATTGGGCGAAACAGCAGGGAATTCCTGTCGGGCCGGGTCGCGGCTCGGCCGCCGGATCGATGGTCGCATACGTCATCGGCATCACGGATGTCGATCCGTTGAAGTATAAACTTTTGTTTGAACGTTTTTTAAATCCAGAGCGTGTCAGCCCGCCGGATATCGACGTCGATTTTTGCCAGAATCGGCGCGGCGAAGTGATTGAATATGTCCGGAAAAAGTATGGCGAGCGTGCAGTCGCACAGATCGTCACCTTTGGCTCGCTCGGTGCAAAATCGGTCGTGCGCGATGTCGGGCGCGTGATGGGTTTGAGCTACGGCGACGCGGATCGGATCGCGAAAATGATTCCAAACGACCTGAACATCACGCTCAACGGCCGCGACGAAAAGGACAAGGAAACCGGCGCAACGAAGCACGTCGCCGGGGCGATTGACAAGAATCCCGATTTGAAAAAAGCCGTCGAGACCGAGCCGCAAACTGCCGAGCTGTGGAAGCACGCGACCGTGCTCGAAGGCCTCTCGCGCAACACCGGCGTCCACGCCGCGGGCATCGTCATCAGCGACCGCGACTTGTCGGAATACATCCCTCTCTCGCGCGGAAGCGACGGCGGAATCGTGAGCCAATATGCTATGGGACCGCTCGGCGATCTCGGGATGTTGAAAATGGATTTCCTCGGCCTCAAAACCTTGACGGTCATCCGCGACGCCGAGGGATTGATCCGCGCGCGGCAACCGGATTTTGACATCGACAAAATCCCCCTCGACGATCCGCGTGTTTATGAACTGTTAAACAAAGCGGAGGTTATCGGCTTGTTCCAGCTTGACGGTGGGATGGCCGCCTGGTGCCGACAATTCGACTTCAAAACCATCGACGACATCATCGCGCTCAACGCGCTTTATCGGCCGGGCCCGATGGAGTTGATCGCAGATTATGTGAAGCGGAAAAAGGGTCAGACGAAGATCAAATATGCGCACCCACTTTTGGCCGAGATCTGCGCGGACACTTACGGCCTCATGATTTACCAGGAGCAGGTCATGGCCGCGGCGCGCGTGCTCGCCGGCTACACGCTTGGCGGAGCGGATTTGCTGCGACGCGCGATGGGCAAAAAGGACAAGGAAAAAATGGCAAAGGAGCGCGCGAAATTCATCGCCGGCTGTGCGGAGCTGAACAAAATCGAAGCGAAAAAAGCGAACGAGATTTTTGATTTGCTCGAAAAGTTTGCCGGCTACGGATTCAACAAAAGCCACAGCGTTGCCTACGGCTGGATCAGCTATCAGACGGCGTTCATGAAAGCGAATTTTCCCGTGGAATTCATGGCGGCGGTGCTATCGAATGAAATTTCCAACACGGACAAAATCGCGATTTTCGTCGGAGAGTGCAAACGGATGGGGATTGAAATTTTGCCGCCGGACGTGAACCGGAGCTCGCTGAAATTCACGCCGGAAGCGGACGGAAAAGCGGCCATTCGCTATGGGCTCGCGGCAATTAAAAACGTGGGAGAAGCCGCGATGGAAAATGCGATTGAGGAGCGAACTGCAAATGATGAGTTCAGGTCGCTCGACGATTTTTGCTCGCGGCTCGACTCGCGGAAGATCAACAAAAAAGTTCTCGAATCGCTGGTGAAATGCGGCGCATTTGACTGGACTGGCGAAGATCGCGCGCAGCTTTTTGTCGAGATCGACGCTGCGCTCGCTGCGTCCACATCAGCGCATCGCGACCGCGCCTCGGGGCAATTTTCGATGTTCGGCGATTTCGCGCAAACGCCCACTGCGCCAAGGCGTCCGGCCATTCCCGCGCCGCGCTGGCCTGAGGCCGAAAAGCTGGCCTTTGAAAAAGAATTGCTCGGCTTTTACGTCACCGGTCACCCGCTCGATGAATACCGCGATGTGCTCGAAGGGGGAAAATTTTGCGCAATGAATGCGCTCGCGGGGCTGGATGACAAGGCGACTGTGCGGGTTGCCGGTGCGCTGACGAGCGTGGACAAAAAGTTCACTAAAAAGGACGGGAAGCCATTTGCGATCGCCGCGATCGAGGATTTCACGGGGGCTGCGGAAGTGATGATCTGGAACGACGCCTTCGCGAAATGCGCCACGCATCTCGAGCCGGGGCGCGTGGTCGCGATCACTGCGCGACTCGACAAGCGTGAAGACGCTCCGCGGTTGGTCGCTGCGGAAATCACGCCGCTCAAACCGGCCGCGCCGACGGCCGATGACGGACCACTGATCGTAACTTTAACGCGCGACGGGACGACGGAAGGTGATTTGCTGAATTTGAAAAGCACGATCGAGCAGTTCCCGGGCTCGCGTCGGCTGGAGCTGCGCTTCGTCAACGGCAGCGGCCTGAAGCTGCGGATGCAGTTGGGCTCGCAGTTCGGGGTGGATCCGTCGCCGGAGCTGCGGAGCCGGCTTTCCCCCTGGCTGAAACAAGGCCGCTAGCTCTCGGATTTCGCACAAAAAAAAGCGCCGGAGTCGGTGAAGACTCCGGCGCCATGACTGATTGTTCGCTTTGTTTAGAACACCCAGCGGATGCCCGCGCGGGTCATGAAGTTATTCTGGGTGTCATGGTCATGACGGTCGCCAAAATAATTCCAGCGTTCATCGGCAAAGATGCCGAGCTTGTTCGGGATGATGCGGTATTCGAGGCCGGCACCAACGTGCGCCAACGCCCAATTTTCGCCGTCCATCGAAGCGCCGCCGCCGACGTAGAGGTAAGGCGCGAGGCACAGTTTGTCGATCGGGTAGCGGAAGATCACGCTGCCGGTCGCGTTGTGGAAAGCTTTGCTTTCCGACCCGTGGCCCGCAGACGCGTTTGGTTTCGCTTCGAGCCAGTAGCCCTCCGCACCGAGACCGAAGTAACGGTGGAAGAAATAGTTGACTCCGATGCCGCCGCCCCAGCCGTGATCACGGATGGAACCTGCGTGGTTTGGGCCTTCGCCAACGACATAAGCGCCGAAGACGTCCGCCTGGATTTCTGTGTCCGAGAAGCATGAGGGCTGCTCGACGTTTTTATATTCTTTGTAGCTCTTCCCTGCTGAATACGTTGCCGTTCCAGCGAAGCCTGTCGCTGCGAGGGCAGCACAAGCAAGGAATCCGAATATTGCTTTTTTCATTTAGTTTACTCCTTTGGTTTGTTTGTTTTTTGCGGCCCTTTTGAAAGCCGCGCAACGATTGGTAGGAGGGATGATTAAGCATGTAAAGGAAAATTTCTGCACTTTTCGCAGCTCAGGAAATGGCTGATACGGCACTTTTCGCGAATAAATATTGACGCGTCGACACCGCTCTCCTACTATCCCGGCACTTCTTATCGAGAGTGACTGAGGGACTGGCCCAATGAAGTCACGGCAACCGCTCGCGAGCAATCGCGAGGACCAGGTGCCAAATCCAGCTCGGTGATCGTTTTGAAAAAAACGGACGCCGGGAAAAGATGAGAGGAGTTTGCGTCGTTTCGCACCCTTCTTTTGTCCGCGGCACTCTCGGCCGGGAGCTGACTTATGGACAAAATTTCGAACCCTTGCTTCACGCACCTGAAGTGCCGCGAATGCGCCCGCGCCTATCCGAAGGAAGCCGTGCACGTCTGCGACTTCGACTTCGGCCCGCTCGAAGCCGCTTATGATTACGACGCGATCCGGCCCCTCCTCACACGCGCCGCCATCGAATCCCGTCCGCAATCCATGTGGCGCTACCGCGAGCTCCTGCCCATCGATGGCGAGCCGACCGTCGGCGTCAAAGTTGGCTTCACACCATTAATAAAAGCCGATCGCCTCGCAAAGGCCCTCGGCGTCCGCGAGCTCTACGTTAAAAACGACACCGTCAACTACCCCACCCTCTCCTTCAAGGACCGCGTCGTCAGCGTCGCCCTCAGCCGCGCCCGCGAGATGGGCTTCAAAGTCGTCGCCTGCGCCTCCACCGGCAACCTCGCAAACTCCGTCGCCGCCAACGCCGCCAGCGCCGGCCTCACCAGCTACGTCCTCATCCCCGCCGACCTCGAGCAGGGCAAAGTCCTCGGCTCCCTCGTCTACGGCACAAACGTCATCGGCATCCACGGCCCCTACGACCAGGTCAACCGCCTTTGCTCCGAGATCGCCGGCAAATACGGATGGGGCTTCGTCAACGTCAACCTCCGCCCCTACTACGCCGAAGGCTCGAAATCCATGGGCTTCGAGATCGCCGAGCAACTTGGCTGGCGTCTCCCGCAGCACACCGTCGTCCCCATGGCCAGCGGTTCGCTTTTGACAAAAATCTGCAAAGCCTACAGCGAATTCGTCACCCTCGGCCTCGTCGAAAAAACCGCCACCGCCATGCATGGCGCGCAGGCCACCGGCTGCTCGCCCATCGCCACCGCATTTAAAAAAGAGACCGATATCGTCAAGCCCGTCCCGAAGCCCGACACCATCGTCAAATCCCTCGCCATCGGCACGCCCGCCGACGGCTACTACGCCATCCACGCCATGCGCGAGACCGGCGGCAGCGCCGAGGATTGCACCGACGAGGAAGTCGTCGCCGGCATCCGCCTCCTCGCCGAGACCGAAGGCATCTTCGCCGAAACCGCTGGCGGCGTCACCACCGCCTGCGCCCGCAAACTTATCGACACCGGAAAAATCCCGCGCGACGAAAGCATCGTCCTCTGCATCACCGGCCACGGCCTCAAAACCCAGGAAGCCATCATCGGCAAATGCGGCGAACCGCGCCTCATCAAACCGAGCCTCCGCGAATTCGACGCCCTCATCGGCGGCGAACTCGAAGCCGTCCAATCATAAACCAAAAACAAACATGCCAAACATCCGCATCCCAACTCCGCTCCGCAAACTCACCGGCGAAAAGGAAGTCGTTCCAGCCACCGGCACTAACATTGAGGAAATCCTCGCGAATCTCGACGAATCGTATCCCGGTTTGAAGGAACGCATCTGCGACGAAGCGGGCAACATCCGCCGCTTCGTCAACATTTTCCTCAACGACGAAGACATCCGCTTCCTCGACGAAAAAGCGACCGCGGTCAAAGAGACCGACGAGATCAGCATCGTCCCCGCCATCGCCGGCGGCTAGGCTGCGCGCTCAAAGCGCAAAGGCGTCAAAACTTTTCTCGCGTCTCAAATCCGGGGTGCGGGGGCGCGCTTGACCGACGCCTCGCAGCTCCGATTTTCGCGGAAATTTCTCGGCGATTCATCCGGTCCTGACGCAAGCGGCGAAACTGGCGTTTTTCGCACATAACTTCCTCGTCGGCGCGATCATCGTGCTCCTCGTCTTTTTGTTCGCCTGGAAGTCGTCCCGCTGTTGAGTGTGAACCAGGTCATCGGCATCGTGGGAATGCCTCTTCTCGGCGCCGATGTTTTATGCGGGCAATCAACTCCGCGTCGCGGCGGGGCCAGTGGTCGCGTTTCTCGATACGCTGGCGGCGTTGGCGATATTGTTCATCTTCCGCGCGGGCCGGCGCAGAATCCGGGTGCGACGGGACCGCGAAAATTCTGACGGCAAATTTCGGGAGCGGGGAAATTTTCCGCGCTGTCTGGTTTCCCGGGAGCGCTGATGAAGTGGGGCGCGCGGGACTTTTCGCGCGGGAGCAATGTCCGCTATTCTTTTTTTTCCAGATTCGGATAAAGGTGTGCGCTCATGGATTTGCTCGATGAAATGCAGACGCGGATCGTGCCGGGCGACGGCGCGATGGGGACGGTGCTGATTGAGGAAAATGTGCCGCTGGAGCGCTGTTTCGAGGAGCTGTGCGTGAGCCGGCCGGAGCTGATCTGCGGGATTCACGAGCGCTACATCGCGGCGGGCGCGCGGGTGATCGAGACAAACACTTTCGGCGCAAATGCGGTGCGGCTGGAGAAGTATGGATTCGAAAAGCGCGTCAATGAAATCAACTGGTCGGCCGCGCAGCTCGCGAAGCAGACGGCGCGCGGGAAAGATGTTTATATTGCCGGCAGCGTCGGGCCGCTCGGCATCACGGCGGATCAGGCGCGCGAACGCGGGATCGACCGCGAGGCGGTGTTCCGCGAGCAGATTGGTGCGCTGCTCGATGGCGGGGTGCAGCTGATTTTTCTCGAGACCTTCAGCGACCTGGAGGAAATCGCGCTCGCGCTGCATGTAAAACAATCGCTGCATCATTGTCCGGCGATTTGCTCGATGGCGTGCAACGAGGAAGGGCGGTTGCCGTCGGGAGTTTTGCTCGCGGAGGCGTTCGAGAAATTGAAGGCGCTGGATGCGGACGTGGTCGGCGCGAATTGCCTGAACGGGCCGCAGGCGATGCTGCGTCTTTTCGAAAAAATTCCGCTCGATGGCTCACTGCTCTCCGCTTTCCCCAATGCCGGATATCCGAAATATCACGACGGGCGGTATCTCTATTACACGACGCCGGAATATTTCGCGCAATCGGCGCGCGGGCTCGCGGATCAAGGGGCAAGGCTGATCGGCGGCTGTTGCGGGATCGGTCCGGAGCACATCGCGATGATGGTGGAGGCGTTGCGCGATCTGCGTCCGATCACCGCGAAAATCGTGCGCGTTACCGAGCCGGCGCCAAAGCCGGTGGCGACGCCGAGGAAAGCGGAAACGAGCATTCTCGACCTGCTCGCGCAGAAAAAAACGGTGATTGTGACCGAGCTCGATCCACCGAAAACGCTCGACCTTGAAAAATATTTCGCAGGCGCAAAGGCGCTGACGGAGGCGGGGTCGGATGCGATCACGCTCGCCGATAATTCGCTCGCGATTTTGCGCGTGAGCAACCTCGCCATCGGCGCAATGTTGAAGCAGCAAAGCATTACTCCCCTGCTCCACCTGAGCTGCCGCGATCGAAATTTGCTCGGCCTGCAAAGTGAGCTGATGGGGACGGCGGCGCTCGGCATTCGCCACGTCCTGCCGCTGACTGGCGACCCGGCAAAAGTCGGCGATCATCCCGGCGCGGCGTCGGTGTATGACGTGAGCTCGATCGAGTTGATCAAGATCACGGCGCGCCTGAACGAGGGGTTCAACTACATCGGCAACTCGATCAAGATTCCGACTCAGTTCGTCATCGGCTGCACTTTTAACCCGAATGCGAAAAACATGGACGCGCAAGTTTCGCGGCTCGAGCGGAAGATTGCGGCGGGCGCGCAATACGTGATGACGCAACCGGTGTTTGACGCCGCGCTCGCCATTGAAATGCACAGGCGCACGCAGCATCTTGATGTGCCGATTTTCACCGGAGTCTGGCCGCTGTTAAACGGACGGCAAGCAGAGTTTTTACACAATGAAGTGCCCGGGATTGTAATTCCCGAACCCATTCGCGCGCGGATGTCCGGCCGCGAAGGGGCGGACGGGCGCAAGGAAGGCGTGGAGATTGCGAAGGAAGTTTGCCGCGCGGTGCTCGATTGTTTTCCCGGTGTCTATTTGATCACGCCGTTTTTAAATTTTGAAACGACCGCGGAACTCGCCCACTTTGTCCGCAGTAGATAAATGTCAAAAGTTTCCCGCGCCCTCGCCATCCAGATTTGCGGCCTGATTTTCACCGCGCTCGTCCTCGCATTCCTCGCGCATCACTACGATCTCGTGCATGTGATCGAGCGGATGCAGCGGAGGATCGGGCAGATGGAATGGTGGGGCGCCGTGCTTTATCCGCTGCTGCTGGCCGTCTGCAATTTGTTGCTGTTGCCGGGCGGTGTGCTCGCGATCGGCAGCGGACTTTTCTTCGGGCTATGGTGGGGATTTTTCCTCGTGCTGGTCGGGAACGTGGCAGGCGCCGCGGCTGCGTTTTGGATCAGCCGCGCATTGGGCCGTCAATGGGTGGAGCGAAAAATTTTCCGCCATCGCAAGTGGATGCTGCTAGACGCGGCGATTGCGCGCGAGGGGTGGAAGATCATTTTCCTGAGCCAGGTGCATCCGCTTTTCCCGACGAGCTTCATCAATTATTTCTACGGCGTGACGCGCATTCGCTTTTCGACGTGCATGCTTTGGGTCGCGCTCGGGCAGTTGCCGGGGCTGTTTCTCTACGCGTATCTCGGGACGCTCGCGCAGCTTGGGATCAAACTTTTCCGACACCAGACGCATCCGCACATGCACGAATATGTGATCTGGATCTCAGGCTTGCTGCTGACGCTCGTGGTCACGACGGCGCTGGGCCGAATCGCGCTGCGGCTTTTGGCGGAAATCGAAGCGAAGGTTGAGACTGCGCCGCGGCGAAAGCCGGAGACGCGGCAGCTGGAGAGGGCGAGCTTTTAGCCCGCGCGGAATCAGGCGATCGCGCTGAGCTGCTTGTTGAGCTTGCTCTTGTGGCGGTTGGCCTTGTTGCGATGGATGCGGCCAGTCTTGACGGCGCGGTCGAGCGCGGAGCTCAGTTTTTGGATTGCGGCTTTCGCCTCGTCCTTTTTCTTTGCGGCAAATTCGGCGCGGGTGGATTTCAAGGTCGACTTGATCGCGGTGAGAGCGCGCTTGTTTTGCAGTGTGCGGCCGACAGTTTGACGGGCACGTTTGGCGGCGGATTTGGTGTTGGCCATAAATGGTTTTGAGGGCGTGAAAAATAACCGCCGCGCCCCGGATGTCAATGCCGCAAAACTGCCGCTCATTTCGCTTGGCAATCGCGCGGGCGGTTCATACTTTCCCTGCCTCCCACGCATGAAAAAGCTGCTCGCCGTTCTCCTCTCGCTGCTCCTCGGCGCGCAATTTGCCCGTGCGCAGCTGGCGAGTTTCGGCGACGTGCCGATCGAGATCAATGCCAATACCACGCAATTCGTCGGCGGCATCGCGATCGCCCAAGGCCATGTGATCATCCAATACGGCTCGATCACGATTTACTGCGACTACGGGCAATACAATCCGGATACGCACGACGTGCTGGTGCGTGGCAATGTCCGGATTTATCGCAACCCGGAAGCAAGCGGAAACATCGGTGCGGATAAAACTAAAAAAACTTCTTCCAACTCCCTTGCCACCTCGGGCGGCGGACAGCTCTTCATTGGTGAGCGCGCGGTTTATAACCTCGAAACGAAGCAACTGCGCGGAGCCGATTTTCGCGGCGACTCCTACCCGTTCCGCTTTGCGGCCGACACCTTGAGCTCCACCGGCCCGAACGCTTTCACGGCAAAGGATGCGATCTTTACCACGAGTGATTCGTCGCAGCCAGACTATTACATCAAGGCGAAGTCGGTTCGCATTTATCCAAAGAACCGCATCATTTTTACGGGCGCGACCTTGTATGTCGGCAAGACTCCGGTCTTCTGGTTTCCATACCTCTTTCAATCCCTCGAGCATGATACGAGCTTTTCGCTGACGCCCGGCTATCTAAGCCAATGGGGCGCGTTTCTTCTTGGCCAGTATTCCTTCCCGATCGCGCAAGATTGGGAAGGCAAAATCCGACTCGATCTACGCTCCACACGTGGCGTCGCAGTTGGATTTGAGTCTCGCTATAAGATAGGTGGGGAGCAGCGTAACTGGGGCCGATTCCGCAGCTACTACGCGCAGGATGCCGCTCCTTACACCAATCACACCGCACTGGGTCGCGAAGACGTCAATCATGAACGTTACCGCGTGAGCTTGCAGCAGAAGCTCTACATCACCGACGACGTTTACGCGAACGTCAACATCAACAAGCTGAGCGACGCATTTATCCTCCAGGACTTTTTGCGCAATGAGTTCCGGCTCGATCCGCAGCCCGACAATGTCATCTCCTTGACGAAGTGGGATAACGACTACACCGCAACTTTGATCGGCCGCAAACAGCTCAACAACTTTTTTGACGCAACGGAGCGGCTTCCAGAATTCGCGCTCGATATCAAGCGGCAGGCGCTCTTTGACTCGCCCATTTTCTACCAAGGCGAAAGTGGCATCGCCAATCTGCGCCGCAACTTTTCAAAGTTCTCCGGCGAACCCGATTATCGCACTGTGCGGCTGGATACGTTTCACGAAATTCTCTACCCGACCGTGCTCGGCGGATGGCTGTCTTTCATTCCTCGCATCGGCATTCGCGGCACCTATTACACGGAGACGGGACATCTCGAAAACGAAGTGGTGGAAACGACTGTCGAGACGATTCTTCCAAACTCCGAACAGCGGAAAATCAAAGGCGCGGATACTGAAAATCAGTTGCACCGAAGCGGCTCCGCATTTCGCGGAATCATTGAAGGCGGCTTTGAAAGCTCCTTCAAATTTTCACGCGAGTGGAACGACTTGCAATCGCGCACGTGGGGACTCGATGGCTTGCGCCACATCGTGAAGCCTTACATGGATGTTTCGCTGCTCAAGACAAGCTTGCGGCCCGACAATATTTTGCAGTTCGATCGCTTTCAGCACTCGACGCAGTTGCCAGTTTTTGACTTTCCGCAGTTCACAGCCGTGGACGCCATTGATAACTGGGCGATCGTCCGGCTGGGCGTGCACAACAACTTCCAAACGAGGCGCGACAACAACACCTACAACTGGTTCACCATTGATAGCTTCGTCGATGTCAACGTCGTGCGCCCGAACTTCCCCGACTCCGGCCTCCGTGAAGGAACTATTTCAAACCTTTACAATAACTTTCACTGGGCGCCGCTGCCTTGGGTAAATCTCCAGATCGACTCGCAAGTGCCCACGCATCCGAAAGGTTTTACCGAAGTAAATTCGACGCTGAGTTTTCTCGTGAACTCAAACTTGCGGCTCGACGTCGGGCATCGCTACATCAACAATAACCCTTTCTTCGACAATAGCAGCCTGATCAGCTTGGGCGGCTACTATCGCATCAATGACAACTGGGGCCTGAGCATCCGCGAGCGCTATGAGGCGTCCGATCACACGCTCGAATCGCAGACCTATGAAGTCAGCCGCGATCTTAGCAGTTGGGTCGCAGGGCTCGGACTCGTCGTCGAGAACAATGGCACCAACCTAAACTTTGGCGTCATTCTTACCTTTACCTTGAAAGATTTGCCTTCCATTACTGCTCCGGTCAACTTTGATCCCGAAGGTCTGATAGGGTCGACCATCAGCAGATAACCTTTCTTAAAAATTATGAACCTATGCATCATTGGCTCTGGATATGTCGGGCTCGTCAGCGGCGCTTGCTTCGCCGAGGTCGGGCATAACGTCATCTGCGTCGACAACGACCAGCGAAAAGTGGACGCTTTGCAGGCTGGTCGCATTCCTATTTATGAGCCAGGGCTCGAGGACCTCGTTCACCGCAACGTCGCTGCGAATCGCTTGCACTTCACCCGCAGCACCGAAGAAGGCGTCGATAAATCCGACGTCATCTTTATCGCCGTGCCGACTCCGCCACAGCCAGACGGCAGCGTTGATTTGAGTTACATCGAAAAGGTCGCGCGTGAGATCGCCGACGTGCTGAAGGGCTACCGCGTCATCGTGGATAAGAGCACGGTGCCGGTGAAAACAGGCCAAAAGGTTGCGGAAACCATCAAGCGCTACAACAAGGCAGGCGCGGAATTCGACGTGGTGAGCAATCCGGAGTTCCTGCGCGAAGGTTGCGCGGTCGCCGACCTGATGGCGCCGGATCGGATCGTGATCGGCGGCAACAATGACCGCGCACTGGCGCTGATGAAAAAGGTTTACGAGCCATTCAATGCGCCGATTTTGGTTACGGACATCAACAGCGCAGAGCTGATCAAGCACGCCGCAAACTCGTTCCTCGCGCTGAAGATTTCCTACATCAACGCGGTCTCCGCCATTTGCGAAGCCAGTGGCGCTGATGTGGAAAAAGTAGCGGATGGCATTGGGATGGATCGCCGGATCGGCCGCAACTTTTTGAATGCCGGACTTGGTTACGGCGGCTCCTGTTTTCCAAAAGACATCGCAGCCTTTATTGCTATCAGCGAGGATCTTGGCGTTCCTTTTACGCTTTTAAAGGAAGTCCAAAGAATCAATCGCGATCAAAAGGACCGTTTCATAAAATGCATGCGTGATGCGCTCTGGGTGTTGCGCGACAAGAAATTTGCCGTCTGGGGTTTGACCTTCAAACCCGACACAGATGACGTCCGCTGCTCAGTCGCAATCGACATTATCAATGACCTCGTAAAGGAAGGCGCGAGCGTGACTGCTTACGACCCCAAGGGGATGGAGAAGGCCACGGAGTTCAAATTAATCCCAGAGACCGTCAAGCTTGTAAATTCTGCGCTCGAAGCAGTTGAAGGCGCTGAGGCTTTGATCATCGCGACCGAATGGAAGGAGTTTGCGAATGTCGATCTTCAGGAAGTGAAGGCCAAAATGGCGACACCGCTGATCTTCGACGGAAGGAATCTATTTGATCCGAAAACGGTCGAGAGCTTTGGCTTTACCTACAAGGGAATCGGCCGCCGCAGTCCCTAAGACTACGCGACCGCGCGTCCGTCCATCAGTTCATCCAACACCGTCTGCAAATCATAAAGATGCAGCGGCTTCGATAGGAAGCGCGAAGCTCCCGACGCAGTGATGAAGGGATGTTCCGCGTGTAGTTTTCCCGACATCAATACGATCTTTGCATTGGGATCGCTGCTGAGAATTGCGTGCGTAGTCGTAAGGCCATTGATCCTCGGCATCATCACGTCCATCAGCACCACGTCAGGGCATGATTGATGATAGGCTTGGATAACATCCAGCCCGCCGCGCGTAGCAGTTATGATTTGGTGGCCCGCTTCCTTGAGAAAAAGTGAAAGCATTTCCGCCACTTCACGATCATCATCAGCTACAAGTATTCGCATGGCTACTTGAGGCGACAGCGGATTTGCACGAAGCCGATGACCTCCAGCAAATCGTCAATGTGGAATGGCTTTGAGATGATGGTGCCCTGAACCGTCTTGATGAAATCGTTGATTTTCGGATTGCCGCGCATTCCGGTGATGAAAATAAAGCGCGGGCACAAGTGCGGCCGCATCCGTTCCACCGCGCGGTAAAACATGTCGCCCGGAAGATTCGGCATCAACATGTCGCAAACAATGACTTCAAAGTCCTTTTCCATAACCTCGCGAACGCCAGCCACTCCATCGGGAACGGCAATAACTTCATACGAATGCGACTGCAAGAATTCGGTCAAAGTCTCACAAAACTGCTTATCATCCTCTAGCAGCAGGATTTTTTTCGACCGTTGGCCCGAATGATTTTCTGGTAGCGGGATCCTCTTCGTGAGCGATTGCATAGCTTTGTTCTCGGCTTACATCAGCAGAGCCCATGCCAGTTTTTGAAGTGGAACGTCTTGAAAATCGCTTTCTGACCTGATTTGGTTCGGTCCTCGACTTGTGGATTGTCAAACCCAATACGCGCCGGCGCAACATCATCCAAGGACTGTCTCAGTCGTGACTGCCACAAGCATCGTCGTCGCCAATATGATCGGCACCGGGGTTTTCACGAGCTTGGGATTTCAAGTGCGGGAACTTCCCTCTTGCTTTGCCTTGATCACCTTATGGGCGATTGGCGGAATAGTCGCGCTTTGCGGAGCGCTTTCCTACGCGGAACTTGCCGCGGCGCTTCCGCGATCCGGCGGAGAGTATCACTTCCTTTCTAGGATATTTCATCCTGCCGTTGGTTTCATGGCAGGCTGGACCTCTGCCACCGTCGGGTTCGCCGCACCGGTCGCGCTCGCGGCCATGGCATTTGGCAACTACTTCAAAGGCCTTTCGCCAATCTCTCCAATTTTCAGTTCGCTGACAATCGTGTGGATTATTTCGCTCTTCCATCTCCGCGATCTGAAGTCCGGCAGCGCCTTCCAAAATGTCTGGACGCTTTTGAAAATCCTGCTGCTCATCGGCTTCATCGTCGCGGGTTTTTGTTTTGGTCGGGCACAAGGGGTTTCCTTCTTACCCAGCTCGTCCGATATCAATCACATCGTCAGCGCACCGTTCGCGATCAGTCTCGTTTATGTCATGTATTCCTACTCTGGATGGAATGCCTCGACCTATATTTCCGGGGAGATTCTTGAGCCGCAGCGGAATATTCCACGGTCACTTTTCGTCGGAACTTTGCTCGTGACAATTCTTTACGTCGCAATCAACGCTGCATTTCTTTACACTACGCCAATGGCAAAACTTTCTGGGCAACTGGAAGTAGGATTGATCGCCGGCAACGCAGTGTTTGGTTCCATCGGGACACGTGTCGTCGCAGCATTGATTTGTCTGGGACTTGTGTCTTCGATTAGTTCGATGGCATGGATAGGACCGCGAGTAACAATGGCGATGGGTGAGGACTTTCTCGGACTCAGCGTGTTTGCTCGCAAGACCCGGAGCGGCATTCCAGTAGTGGCCATCAGCGTTCAACTCGCCGTCACCACCCTTCTCTTGCTAACCTCCACTTTCGAGATGGTGCTAATTTACATCCAGCTCTGTTTGATGCTGTGCTCGTTCCTTACCGTGCTCGGTGTCATCGTCCTAAGATTCACTCAACCAGAGCTTGTGAGACCTTATCGGACTTGGGGCTATCCTTTCACGCCTCTTCTCTTTCTTTCCGTAAGTCTATTCATGATGTTCTATATCCTAAAACAACATCCCCTTGAATCGACTTTGGGACTCGGGTTAATGTTATTGGGAGTAGTGGTTTATTTCACTGTCGTAAGTCATCATCGCCGCGCGACGCTTATATGAAAACCATACTCAGAGCCGTTCTACATGTCATACTATTCGCAGGAGCCTTCCAATCTCTCTGCGCCGATCCCGCGAGCTTTCAGGACACTGCGCGTTTTCTTGCCGGACTGCCTGTTTCTGGTCCTTTGCAGGCACTTGAAACTGACACCGGTTGGACAAGCCACGCACAATTTTTTGACAAGGCGTGGAGCAAGCTTGATCAAAGGCAGCTTGCTCCCATCCGAGCGTGGTCCGAGAACTTTCTCCACGATTCCTATCACAGTCACAAGCCTGTCTTTTACACGTTCAGCGGACCTGACTTTCTCTACGCACACACCTTCTTTCCTGCGAGCGATAACTACATTCTCTGTGGGACCGAGCCTGTAGGCAGCCTGCCTGATGTAACTCGCATTCCAAGCCACGAAGTTGGTGCCACTCTCAGAAACGTCGAAGCATCGTTGAACTCGGTGATGAACTACAGCTTCTTCATTACGAAGGAGATGCGAGTAAACCTACAAAACGGCCCCATAAATGGAACTCTGCCGATCCTTTACGTTTTCCTGGCGCGGCTGAATTGCCAGATCCAGGATGTGAGCTTCATCAGTAAAGGAGTTAAAATTACTTTTTCCAGCGGCGAGAATCGGAAACAAACTCTCTATTACTTCAATACAGACCTATCCGATGGTGCGGCGAATAGTGGGTTTTTCAAATTTTGCGATGGATTCGGCACAGGACTTGGGCTGGTGAAGTCCGCCTCGTATCTCATGCACCAAAGCGATTTTTCGCATGTGCGTAGTTGGCTGCTAGACCATTGCGATACGATTGTGGAGGATGACTCCGGCATTCCCATCGCCGATTTCGACAGATCCAAATGGCGTTTACGCTTGTTCGGCGCCTATCAAGGGCCAATCGACATTTTCAAGCAGCATTACCAGCCAATGCTAGCGGACTTTTACAAGGAAAGCGCTCCAGCACCGATTGATTTCGGGATAGGTTATCGAGGATGGAATCCCAAGCTTTCCACGCTGATCGTCGGATTTCGACGCTAACGAGCTAGCAGCAGTCGCAAGAAAGCCGCATCCGAAAACTTCGCGTCCATACCTTGACGCGCTACAACCACGTCGAGCGAAGGAATCACATAGAGCCGCTGATAGCTGGAACCTAGCGAAACAATCATATCGGCTGGTGCGTCGCGACAGATGCAGGCGTGACTCCAGTTCGCCTGGTTCCATTTGAGTTCCAGCAAATTTTCGATGTCGGGATCTCGTGCCCCGGCATTCACGGCCTCGCCATTCAACCAGAATCCCATGCCAAATTCCGGATTCGCGGCGCTTGGCTGAAAACATTCCTTCAACACCGCGGACGGGAGCACTTCATGCCCATTGTAATTTCCATGTTGCAGGATCGTGGCCCCGAGATGAAGCCATTGACGTGCAGTGAGTTTAAAGCCCGTCGCGAGCAGTGGATGTCCAAGCTGATCGACTTTTGACTCCACATGATTCAAGCCCAGCGGATCGAGCACGCGATCTTGCAAATACCGAAGCGGCGTCGTGCCGCGCTTGAGAAGCTTTCGCCGAAGTAACTCGCCAAAAATTTGAGTATGACTCGGCCCGTAAAGGAAGCGTGTTCCTGGTTCTGCTACGACTGGAAGCGCAAGTGCAACGCGGTTTCGATCTGGAATATCTGATCGATGCAAGAATGACGCGGGTTCTATTCCATCAGTAAAGTTGAGCAGCTCTCGGATCCGTATCCGCGACTTCAGCGGGTCATTTTTCCACTCCGTAATTGTCGTCGCGACTGGCTCATCAAGGGCAAGCAATCCTTCTTTGACCGCCACCATCGCTGCAATTATCCAAAAGCTTTTTGTTCCGCTATAGATGGGATGTGGCTCATTCGCGCCGCCTTGATAGTCTTCAAAAATAATCCGCCCATGCTGCATGACCAAAAACGCGAGCCCTCGGCGTGCCTTTGAGTAAGCAGCCGCCGCGAGCAGCTGCTTTTCGGTGATTTCATTTCCGTGGCAAGCGATGCCAATCAACATCTGCAGAAGCGTGACGATCGCTGCACATCGGCTTCGCATTCTCATTCGCCGAGGAGATCGGGTCGGACGCGGCGGGTTTTCTCAAGCGCCTGTTGCGCGCGCCATTTTGCGATCTCGCCATGATGACCGGAGAGCAGAATATCCGGCACGCGCCAGCCACGAAATTCCAGCGGCCGCGTGTAGTGCGGAAACTCGAGCGACCTTTGCGCAAACGAATCGTCCGCCGCGGAGCCGGCATCGCCGAGCACGCCGGGGATCAGCCTCACCACAGCATCCACGAGCACGAGCGCAGCGAGCGCGCCATTGGTCAGCACATAATCGCCGATCGAAATTTCCTCATCGACGAGATGATCGATGACGCGTTGATCCACTCCTTCATAATGCCCGCACAGAATGATGAGATGCGGCGTGTGTAAAAAGTTCGCCGCGTCCTTTTGCTCGAAAGGCCGCCCCGCCGGCGACATCAGCACGACTTTCGCCGCCGGCGTGCGTAGCTCCTCGACCGCCGCAAAAATCGGTTCACACTTCATCACCATCCCCTGCCCGCCGCCATACGGCGCGTCGTCAGTCACCGCGTGTTTATCGCGCGCCCAATCACGGATGTTATGCACGCGGATCGTCGCGAGGTTTTTTTCCTGCGCGCGTTTCATCATGCTTTCGCCGAGTGCGCCCTCGCAGATCTTTGGGAAGAGCGTGAGAATATCGATGCGCACGGCACCGCCATTTTGTTAAATCTGGAAGTTCTGTCAAAGTCCTTGCGCGTGGCCAAAAAAAGTCCGTCGAAAAAATCTTACTGGAAATTCTGGCTGTGCTTGTTGGTCCTTGTCGCGGGGTTTGTTGTCTGCGCCGTCTACGCGATCTGGGCGTCCACGTTCGACCTGAAACAGGTCAACAACATCCCCGAGCGCTCCAGCGTTTTCGACATGGACGGAAAATATTACAGCCGTCTCGAAGGTGAAAATCGCGTGACGGTGCCGCTGGAACGCGTCTCTCAATCCTTGCAAAAAGCGTTGCTCGCGCGCGAAGACTCGCGTTTTTACAGGCATCACGGCATCGATCCGATCGGCATTTCGCGCGCGCTCGTGCGCAACATTTTGCACGGCCACATTCGCGAGGGCGGCAGCACGCTCACGCAACAACTCGCGCTCAATACTTTTCTCGGCGGCCATCACACCCGCAGCCTGAACCGGAAATTGCTCGAGGCATTTCTCTCGTTGCGCATCGAGCAGAATTTCACGAAGCGCCAGATTCTGGAGAGCTACATGAATCGCATTTATTTTGGCGCGGGCGTTTACGGAATTGAAACTGCGAGCCAAACCTATTTCGGAAAACCGGCGTCAAAGTTGACTCTCAATGAATCGGCGATGCTCGTCGCGCTCATCCGCAGCCCGCATCGATACTCGCCTTTCCAGCATTTGAAAGTCGCGCTGCATCAGCGCGATCTCGTGCTCGATCGCATGGTTGAGTTGAAAATGATCGACAGCGCGCAATCAAACGCGGCGCGGCGCACGCCGCTGGCACTGGCGAAAAAGCATGCGACGACGCAGCAGGAAAATTACGCGCTGGATGCGGTGCGCCGCGATCTCGACATGCTGCTCGATGACGATCAGCACGACGAGGGCGGCCTCAAAATTTACACGACGATCGATCCGGCGTTGCAGCGCGCGGCGCAGATTGCGGTCGATGCGGATTTGCGAAAGGTCGAGCAAAAGCCGGGCTACGATCATACGCGGCGCTCGTATGTTCCAGCACAAGGCAACGAAACTGAAACCGCATATTTGCAGGGAGCGCTCGTCGCAATCGACAACCGCACCGGCGGCATTCGCGCACTGGTCGGCGGGCGCGATTACGCGGAGAGCCGTTTCAATCGCGCGCTGCTTTCAAAACGGCAGGTCGGATCGACATTCAAGCCGTTCGTCTACGCGACGGCTTTCACGCGAGGCTTGCGACCCGATTCGCTCATTGATGACAGCCGGATTCACCCGGGCGAATTGAGCACGATTTCCAACTGGAGCCCGGAGAATTCCGACGGCGTGTATGGCCCGCCCAAGCCCGCAGCGGAAGGTTTGATCCAATCGCGCAACACGATGAGCGTGCGAATCGGAAACTACGCAGGGCTGGACAATGTCATACAAACGGCCGAGCGGGTGGGACTCGGAAAAATCCCAAGCACGCCAGCGGTTTTCATCGGCGCATTCGAGGCGACGCTCCGGGATATGACCGCGGCTTACACAGTTTTTCCGAACGATGGCCAGCGCCGGCAGCCATACGTCGTCGAGCGGATTGACGACCCGGATGGGCAGGTGATTTACCGCGCGTCGCACGTGAACGCGCCCGCGATTGATCCCGGAAGTTCGGCGCTCGTGACGTCGCTTTTGCAGCAGGTGCTCACGCGCGGCACGGCCGCATCCGCGCGCTCTCTCGGCTGGCATAAGGCCGCGGCGGGCAAAACTGGCACGACAAATGATTACAAAGATGCGTGGTTCGTCGGTTACACAAAATCGCTCACATGCGGCGTCTGGGTCGGATTCGACCGGCCGCAAACCATCATGTCGCGCGGCTACGGCGCGACGCTCGCGCTGCCGATCTGGATTGACGCGATGAACGCTGCATCGCCGCAAAAATATCCCGCGCCGCAAATGGAAGGCGACTGGCAGTCCGGCTCGCAACACGGGCCGGAACATGGGATCGAATCTCTGCCGGGAAATATTTTCCGTTCTTTCCGCAGATTTTTTGGTGGACATTGAGCGGAAGTAGAAAATCACTCCGTTGCGTTTTAGTATAATCACCGTTAACACGACATTTCCATCGAGATGAGCACGACCATGCGCATTCTGGTCTTGGAAAATGAGGAGGCAGCGGAGCAACTGCTCGACCAGATGCCGCAGGCTGGCGACTGCTCGACCGTGAGCCAATTCGTGCGGACGAAGGAAGAATTTTTGCACAAGCTTGGGACCGAGGCTTTCGACCTGATCATCGTCTCCGATTCGATTCCGGGATTCAGCGGTGAGGAGGCTTTGGCTGAATGCCAGCAACTTTGCCCCGCCGTTCCATTCGTCGTCATTTCGCGAGCGATGGACGACCAGACGATGGTGGAATATTTCCGCAGAGGCGCGACAGACTGCATCTTGAAAAACCAGCTGGCACGGGTCGGCTCCGTCGTCCGGCGCACCTGCCGCGAGGCCGACTTGATGCGCAAGCGCGAGCAGATCGAAATCCTTGCGCGTGAGCGCACGAATTTTTTGCAGTTACAGCAGGTGATCGCGGTTGCGGCCAATGAAGCTGCGTCCGTCCCGGACGCATTGCAGGCCGGTTTGGATCTCGTTTGTGCCTACGCCGGCTTTCCAGTCGGTCACGCGTATCTGCTTGATGAAAGCGGCGGCAAAATGATTTCCGCAAACGTTTGGGCGCTCTCCGATGCGCAGCGCTTCGCGGAGTTTCGGGACGGCACATCCGCGATGAGTTTCAGCCGCGGCGAAGGAATCGCTGGACAAGTGCTTATGACCCAACAACCCGCATGGATAGAGGATTTGCGGGAATGGAAAAATTTTCTCCGCAAAGAAATGGCTGAGCGGGCGGGCCTTCGTTGCGCGGTGGCATTCCCAGTGTTCGCGGGAAAGTCGGTAGTCGCGATGCTCGAGTTTTTTGTCGAAAAAGTGGAGCCGCAAAACCAACGCTTACTCGATGTGATGACCTATGTCGGCACGCAGCTCGGCCGCGTGGTTGAGCGCGATCAAATCGATCACACGCTCAAACTAAGGGCGAGGAGAGAAGCGGCGGTCGCGCGGCTTGCGCAGCGGGCATTGCAGGAGCGAAACCTCGAAACATTTTTGCACGAAGCCATGGCGCTCGTCGCGGAGGTGCTGACCGCCGATTTCACCTGCGTTCTTGAACTAGCAGAGCACAACGAAACGTTAACGATGCGTGCAGGCTTCGGATGGCAGAGGCCGATCATGAGCTTCGTCTCCACACTCTCGATGGCTGGCTACGCGCTCGCGAAAAACGAGCTCGTGATTTCGCATGATCTCGAAACTGAGCTGCGCTTCAAAATGCATTCGCACGTTATTGAGGAAGGCGTTCGCAGCGGAATGGTTGCAGTCATTTCCGCGCGCGGCGAACAGCTCGGAGTGGTCGAAGTTTTCTCAAAAAACGCGCGAGAGTTCCGGCCCGGCGAAACTTCTTTCCTGCAAACGATTGCCGATGTGCTCGCAAGCGCGATCGAGCGCAGCCGGACCTATGCCGAGTTGAGCCTGCTCCATTCGGCGGTCGAGCAAACAACTGAATCGATCACCGTGACCGATGCGAATCTCGACCTACCGGGGCCGCGCATCCTTTTCGTCAACGCCGCATTTACTGAAATGACGGGCTGGACCGCGGCCGAAGTGCTCGGCTCTTCGCCGCGCATCATGCAGGGGCCAAAGACGGATCGGAACGTCATGAATCTTTTGCGGGCAAAGCTCGCGAGTGGCGAGCACTTTGACGGCGAAGTCATTAACTATCGAAAAGATGGGACGGAATTTTGGCTCGAGTGGCACATCGCGCCGATCCGGGACACCGACGGGAACATCACGCAATTTTTTGCGATTCAGCGCGACGTGACGGCGCGAAAGTTGGCGGACAAAGCATTGCGCGAAAGCCAGGCGAACCTCGCGGCGGCGCAGCGAATCACTCACCTCGGAAGCTGGGAGCTCGAACTATTCGACCTTGAAGAGATGGAGCGGAACACGCTGCGCTGGTCGGACGAAGTGTTCCGCATCTTCGGTTATGAGCCGGGTGCGGTTGAAGTATCGGAGCAAAATTTCATGCGCTTCGTTCACCCGGACGATCGCGAAGCCGTGCGGGCGGCCCTGCTGCAAGCGGTGAAAACGCGGACGCAATACAGCATCGATCACCGGATCATGCTGCCAAACGGCGATGAACGCACTGTTTACGAACAGGCGCATCTTGTTTTCGATGAGACCAGTGGGGCGCCGCTAAAAATGATGGGCATCGTCCAGGACATCACCGATCGGCGCCGCAATGAAGAAGCGCTGCGGGAAAGCGAGGAGCGCTTCCGCGCGACGTTCGAGCAGGCTGCGGTCGGCATTTTGCACGTCGGCTTGGAAGGCGAGTTTTTGCGAGTGAACCAGCGGCTGTGTGATCTGCTCGACTACTCGCGCCAGGAATTGCGTCACAAAAAATTCCACGAGATCGCGCATCCCGACGACACGGATTTGGGCGCGGCGGAAACAGAAAAAATTCTCGCGGGAGAAATCCAGAGTTACTCGCTCGAGAAACGCTACGTGAAAAAAAATGGCGAGACGGTTTGGGCAAATCTTACGACGGCGCTTCGTCTCGATGAATCAGGCCGGCCGCTTTATTTCATTTCCGTGATGGAAGACATCAGCGGCCGAAAGCGCCTGGAGCAACAGTTTTTGCAGGCGCAAAAAATGGAGGCGTTCGGCCGGCTCGCCGGCGGCGTCGCGCACGATTTCAACAACCTATTAACGGTCATCGGCGGCTACAACAGCCTCGTCCTTGAGGATCTCGCACCCACCGATCCGCGTCGCGAGTTTGTCGAGGAAGTCGCGAAAGCCTCGGATCGCGCCTCTGCATTGACGAATCAACTCCTCGCGTTCAGCCGCCAGCAGGTTTTGCAATCGAAGGTTTTTGATCCCAATGACGTTCTCGAAAATCTCGAAAGAATGCTCCAGCGCATCATCGGCGAAGACGTGGAATTTGTGACCGAACTCGAGCCGCAAATCGGCCACGTGCGCGCAGATATCAGCCAGATCGAAAATGTCCTGGTCAATCTAGCGGTGAACGCGCGCGACGCCATGCCACACGGCGGCACGCTCACGATCCGCACGTCGCGCTCCACGGCCACCGCGCGCGACGAGGAGCAAAATCCAGACGTGCGCGCCGGCGATTACATCTGCCTGTCGATCACCGACACAGGCACCGGCATGAGCGAGGAAGTCAAAGCACACATCTTCGAGCCGTTTTTTACGACGAAAGAAGTCGGCCAGGGCACCGGTCTTGGCCTCGCGACCTGCTACGGCATTGTCAGCCAGAGCGGCGGCTACATCATGGTCGAAAGCGAACTGGGACGCGGCACGACTTTCAAAATATTTCTGCCGTGCGTGACCGAGCAAACGGAGGAGCTTTCGGCGTCCGCTGAATTCAACGAATTGCCGCGCGGCACCGAAACAATTCTGCTTGTCGAGGACGAGCCGATGGTGCGTCGCCTCACGCTTTGGGTGTTGCGCGCGCTCGGATACAACTTACTCGAGGCGGCGAATGGCGAAGACGCGTTTGCAGTGATGCAGGCGCATGGCGAACAGCCGTTGCACCTCGTGATCACCGATGTCGTGATGCCGCACATGAGCGGCAAAGATCTCGCATTCTGGATTCGCGCTTCGCAGCCGAACGCGAAAATTTTGTTCATTTCCGGTTATCCAAATCACGAGCTCGACGACATGAATGCGCTCGGAGGTCATGCCGAATTTTTGCGCAAGCCATTTGCTCCGAAAGAGCTTGCCCACAAGGTTCGCGAGATGCTCGAAGCTTAAACCCGCAACGCTTCTGCGTAATAATTTTCGAGATTGCGGATCTGCGCACGCATCTCAAATTTTTGCGCGACTGCGCTCGCTGCCTGGCGGCTCATCGCACGGTAACGCTCCGGAGAATCGGCCAGCTCAATCATCGCGCGAGCAAGCGCTGCGTGGTCTCGCTCATCAACAAGCAGACCGCTGACGCCATTTTCAACGGCTTCGGGAATGCCGCCATGCGTCGTCGCGAATGCAGGTAAACCCGTTGCCATTGCCTCGAGCATCGAGTTCGGCACGCCTTCCTGGTTCCCGTCCGGCCCGAGCTCGCTTGGATGCAAAAAAGCATGCGCATCGTAAAAAAGATCCCGCAGTTGCTCCTGCGCAACGAAGCCAGTGAATCGCACTTTTTTCTCGACGCCGAGTTCCTGCGCCAGCGCCGCCAACTCTTCTCGCATCGCTCCCTCGCCTGCGATGGTCAAAGTCGCCGCCGGAAATTTTTTCGCAAAACCAGCGAATGCGCGCAAACTCACGCGCAAACCTTTTTTTGGAATTAGACGACACGCTTGCAAAAAGTTCCACGCTCCGCCCGCCGCCGGCTCGCGCTGTCGAAAAGGAAATTGATCGAGCGGAATGCCGGTCCGATGCAACCGTAGTTTTTCTCGCGCGCACCCGAGTTCGACGAGCTGCTCCGCCAGTGACTGTGAACGCGCGAGCACCATCGTCGCGTCGCGCAACATCCGTTGCATCGCCTCACGATAATTCGATTTTTCCATGTCGACCATCGCGTCGGCTCCGTGGAAAGAAACGATTGTTGGCAGCGCGCGCATTTGAATCAGCGGCAGCAAATGCACCCCGATATGGCCGAAGTAGATATGTAAAAGTTTCGCATCCACCTCGCGCAGTTTTTCTCCGATTTGACGCGCCTGATTTTGCGAAATCTGCACTGGCGCCTTCTTGATTTTCTTTTGCCAAAAGCGCCGGAACTCCCGCGTGACGGGCCTCGGCAGCAAAATCAAATCGGAAACAGGGAACTCCGTGGCGTGCTCCCGCTTTTGCGCGAAGACGATTGGACGAAAGGTTTTGAGGCCGACGATCTGCCGGTAAATGTGCAGCATTTCCGGCTTCAAAAAAGTCGCGCAATACTGAACCGCGACCGGCCTCTCAAAAGAAAATGCTGACACAACCGGTCAGCATTTTCGAAGTCTGTGCGCGCTGCAAGCGCAACGATTTTGCTCGCCTCTCAAAAGGCAAAAGCGAAAAGGCGCAACGCGATCGGGTGCTCACGAGATTGATCGCGCGGGCGGAGAAACGGATCGCTCGGGCGATACTCGACGAACTCCGAGCCATTTCCGTATTCGCGCGGCGCGAGCGGATTAACGGCTTGCAAAACGTTTCCTGAGCGGGCGGCTCGTTGCAGTCCGCCCTCCGTCGTGGTGCGTGCAATCGCCGGCACTCTTGACCCCGGAACCACACGAACCGGCGCGCGGAAATCCTGCGCGTGGAGAGTCAGTGAAGCAGCGGAGATTGCGGCGAAGAAAAGAAGTTTTTTCATATTTTGTCCTCTGCCATAAGTTCGGAATAGGCATCGAATCTGGCCGGATGCGAAGTCGAGGGTTGCCGCCCCGAGAACTTTTCCTATTGTGTCTGCGCCAATGGAACGCGAACTCACTGTCCTCAACACACTCGGACTTCACGCGCGCCCCGCCGCGGAATTCGTGCGGTGCGCGCGAAAGTTCAAGAGTGAAATTTTCATCCATAAGAGTGGCGAGCAATACTCGGCCGCGAGCATTCTCGATGTCCTGAGCGCCAACCTCGATTGCGGTGCGAAGCTGGTTTTGCATGCAGAGGGAGCCGACGCTGCTCAAGCGCTCGACGAGTTATCTGAACTGCTGAAAATTTTTGTGACGCAGGAAAACGAGTAATTGCATTGCCGGTGGCCGATCTCGAAATGCAAAATCTTTCCGTGGATTTTGTCGAAAAAGCCAAACGCGTCATCGAGATCGAGCTGAACGAAATCCAGCGGCTTCTCGCGCGCGTGGACGAATCTTTTTCCGCTGCGGTGCAGACGCTTTTGCGCGCGGTGGAAACGCAGCGAAAGATTGTCGTCATGGGAGTCGGCAAGTCGGGAAACATCGGCGAGAAAATCGCGGCAACCTTGACCAGCACAGGATCTCCGGCCGTCGTGCTCAATTCTCTCAACGCGCTGCACGGCGACCTCGGAGTGGTCGCGGACGGCGATGCGATCCTCGCATTGAGCCACAGCGGCGAGACCGAGGAGTTGATCAATGTGCTGCCGGCACTCGCGCGATTTGACGTAAAAATTGTGTCGCTGACGGGAAATCCCAAATCATTTCTGGCGCAGAATTCCGACGTGCATCTCGACGTGAACGTCGAACAGGAAGCATGTCCGCTGAACCTCGCCCCGACCTCGAGCACGACAGCGATGCTCGTGCTCGGCGATGCGCTGGCGATGGTTCTGCTCGAGGCGCGCGGTTTTAACAAAGATGATTTTGCACGTTTTCATCCGGGGGGAAAACTCGGGCGCACGCTACTCTTCAAAGTTCACCAAATCATGCGTGGTGATGATCGGATGGCCACGGTTGCCCCTCAAACAACCGTGCGCGAAGTGCTGCACGCGATGGCCCGGAAACGCACAGGTGCAGCAATTGTGACACAAACAAATGGCGCGCTGCTCGGGATTTTCACGCACGGCGATTTCGGCCGACATTTTCAAAATGAGCCGCAACTTTTGGAGCGGCCGGTGGGCGACTACCTGACGAAAAATCCGGTTACGATCGCAGCCGATAAACTTGCCGCGGAGGTGCTTCATATCCTCGAACATCATTCCATCGATGACTTGATCGTCGTGGACGAAATGAATCGGCCCGTCGGGATCGTGGACACGCAGGATCTTGCGCGATTCAAGCTGCTGTAAGGCTTGCTTGCCAATTGCCGCGGAAATCTACGCTCCGCAGCGCCGAACAAAGATAAAGCATCCTGTTAAACCGGCGCTAAGTTCTGGTGCCGTTAGAAGCAAGGATTTTACGCAGTGTCTCGCACCGTTTGCGGAGCGTCACGCGGTTCATTTTGGTGGCGCGCGCGAGCACGGTCGGCTTGTTGTCAAAACGGCTGAGCAAATGCCGCAGCGTGAGCGCTTCAAGTTCCTCGTGCATTTCCTTGTAAGAACGCCCGTCCTGCAATTTTTCGTCGAGCCACGCCTCAAGCGCGGGCGCAAGTTCGCTGACGCTGAGACCGATGCCCATACCGCCTTCTTTTTCAGAGAAAAAAATTTCGACGTAGCGCTCCATCGCCAGAGTTGAAAATCCTTGCCTGTGTCGCGAAAAACAAGACGCAGAGCGGCTTCGCGCGAACCGACGATTGAAAGTTCGCCCCCTTCGGGCATCGCATGAATGGCATTGATGATGATGTTGCTCACGGGCTGCGTGATGCGGCGACGATCGACGCCGCATAAAGTTCCGGTTCGATGTGACGGCGATGCGGAGCGAAAAGCCGCAAAAAGGGCGCAAAATCATTGACGCGAAGGGACAAAACTTAATCAGCCCGCCGTGCGCGACGAGACCAAAGTTTGTCCACGAAAAATCGCCTCTTCACCGCAAAAAATGAATTGGTTTTCGCGGATACTTCCGTTCATAAGGTGAAAACGACCGGATATTTTCGATCCTAAACTCAGTTGGTGCAAATGATCCGTGAATCCCTCCATCGCCCGCAGATGCCGACCGTTACTTGATCTACGAAAGGTTCGTCATTGCATGCATGACGAATGCTAATGCGAGGCAGATCAAAAGTTAACTCCGTTACAAACCCACCATGTTAAAGACCTGCTCTCCATTCTTTGTTTTAGCGGTTGCCACTCTCGCCGCTCTTCATGCGGAGAATTCAACTTCGATTCCTAGGGTCACGATCACCTCGACTGCGGGCTTAAGCGAAAATCAACCGGTCGGTGAAACTGGGCGTCCCGACTGGACTTCCGCACGCCGCTTTACGACGACGCGCGTTTACATTCAGCAGTCGCCGGGTGAGATCGGTTTTGAGCAATGGCTGCGCTTCCGGGATTTCCGCGACGGCAGTTCGCAGGCGCGTTTCCAGGAGGAATTGGAATTCGGTCTGCCCTATCGCATGCAGCTCGACATCTATGAAAATTGGGTGGTCGATCAGGATCGTCACGCTGACCAGGATGAAACTTCGTTCGAGCTCCGTTTCGCATTGGCAGACTGGGGAAAAATCCCGCTCAATCCCACGCTTTACGCTGAATACGCAGTAGTGAATCAGGCGCCGGACACAGTCGAATTCAAGCTGCTGCTCGGCCAGGATTTCGGCCCGCGCATTCATTACGGGCTGAATTTGGTTTACGAGCAGGAGACGTGGGGCGCGCGGTCGACGGAGTTTGCCGTCACGCAGGGAATCAGCTACACGCTCATCGATTCCGTCCTCAGCGCCGGCGTGGAAATGGAATACGAAATCGAAACCGAGCGCGGCTCGCGCAGCAATCCGGCGCAGCAATTCCTCATCGGCCCGAGCGTGCAGGTCCGGCCATCGCGCAACTCCCACCTCGACCTCGTCGGCTTGATCGGGGCGACGGGCAAATCACCGAACGTGGAAGGCTACATCATCTTCGGCGTTGATTTCGGCAAAGTCCTCGGCCAGAGCGAAAGCCATTATCAACCGGTCTCCGGCCGCGGGAATTAGCGGCGCTATCGGTTCGAAAAAAAACTTGGCTCATCGAGCCGCCAACTCTTGAAAACGACGGCGTCTCGTTTGTTGGAGAAAAGTTTAACTTTTGTCGCAACCGCTGTTGAGACGGCGGCAGGCGACAATGGTGTTTGCGATCAACATAGCAATCGTCATGGGCCCGACCCCGCCGGGAACGGGCGTGATCGCGCGGCAGCGCGGCGCGACGCTCCCAAAGTCGACATCGCCGACGAGGCAATAACCGCGTTCGGCGGAGGGATCCTCTTTCCGATTGATGCCGACATCGATGACCACAGCGCCTTCACGCACATGTTCGGCTTTGACGAACTCTGCGCGACCAATGGCAGCGATCAAGATGTCGGCGCTGCGCGTGATTTCGGTGAGATTTTTCGTTCGCGAATGAGCGATGGTCACAGTCGCGTCGCCGCCGGCGCCTTTATTCATGAGCAAAAGCGCGAGCGGCTTTCCGACGATCATGCTGCGCCCGAGGATCACCACATGCGCGCCGGCGATCTCGATGCCGCTTTCGACGAGCAGCCGCTGGCAGCCCAGTGGGGTGCACGGGACGAAGCCGCTCGAGTCGCTGAGGGCGAGCTTCGCGACGTTCACCGGATGAAAGCCATCCACGTCTTTGCGCGGATCGATCGCAGCGATGACGGCGGCCTCGTCGATGTGCGGCGGCGGCGGCGATTGAACGAGAATGCCGTGGATCGAAGGATCGTCGTTCAGCGTTTGGACGAGCGCGATGAGCTCTTTCTGCGCAGTCTCTGCTGGCAACTCATGTTTGACGGAATGCAAGCCGAGTTCGCGACACATTTTGTCCTTCGCGCGAACGTAGGCGCGCGATGCAGGATCATCTCCCACGAGCACAACGGCGAGGCCGGGGATGAAACCGCGCGCTCGAAGGTCGGCGGCGCTGGCGCGCGACTCGGAGTGGATCTTTTGAGCAATGGCTTTTCCGTCGATGAGATTCATGAATGCAGCCGCGAAACTTTGACGCGTTCCGACAAACGAACAAAAAGCCGGACTTTCCGCAAGCAGCGCGCACGGATTCATCGAATGCGCAGCGGTTTTTCCCGAAAAGTATTTTGCTTTCAGCAGCCGCGTTTTAAAGTGCGGCTTGTGAATTATCAGGTCTTCGCCCGCAAATATCGGCCGCAAACTTTCGACGAAGTGGTCGGGCAGGAGCACATCACGCAGACGCTAAAAAATGCGATCGAGCAGAATCGGCTCGCGCACGCGTATTTGTTCGTCGGCCCGCGCGGCACGGGCAAAACCTCGACGGCGCGCATTCTCGCGAAGGCGCTCAATTGCGAGAAAGGGCCGACGATCACACCGTGCGGCGAGTGCGCGAGTTGCCGCGAGATCGCAGCCGGCACGAGCTTCAACGTGCTGGAGTTTGACGCCGCATCGAACACGCAGGTCGACAAGGTGCGGGAGCTGATCATCGACAATGTCAAATACCTGCCGACGTCCGGGAAATACAAAATCTACATCGTGGACGAGGTGCACATGCTCTCCACATCGTCGTTTAACGCTTTGTTGAAAACGCTCGAGGAACCGCCCGCGCATGTGATTTTCGTTTTCGCGACGACCGATGTGCAAAAAGTGCCGCTGACGATCCTGAGCCGATGCCAGCGCTTTGACCTTCGCCGCATACCGGCACCGCTCATCGCGAAGCATCTGCAATACATTGCGAAGAAAGAAAACATCGCGCTCGATGATGAAGCGGCGCAGACGATCGCGCGCGGCGCGGAGGGTGGTTTGCGCGACGCGGAATCGATGCTCGACCAGCTCGTCGCATTTTGCGGCGACAAAGTTTCGGGCACTGATGTGCTGACCGTTTTCGGTTTTACCGCGCAACAAACGGTGACGAAACTTTGCGGATGCATTCTCGCTGGAAGTTGCGCCGATGCGCTTGGCGTGGTTCATGAGCAGGCTGAGCAAGGGCGTGATCTCGGCCGCTTGATGAGCGATTTGATCGGACATCTTCGCGATCTGCTGGTGACGCAGGCGGACCCGGAATGCGTGAAGGCAGACGTGCCGCCGGAGACGTTTGCGGTGCTCCAGGCGCAGTCAGGCAAAATCGCGATGGACCGCGTGCTGGAGCTGATCGAGCAGTTCGCGGCCGCGGAAGGGCGGATGCGCTGGGCGCCAAACAAAAAAATGCATTTTGAAATAGCGGTGATCAAAGCGGTGCAAACACTGAGTCAAACGACGTTAAACGAAGTAATTGAAACTTTGACGGCATTGCGCGGGGGCGAAGCGCCGCAACCAAAGTTGGCGCGCGTGGAAAAAAAAACTCCTCAGGCCGCTGACAATTCCACCTCTTTCGCTGCTCCATCCCCGCCGCGAGTTTCGACTACAAAAGAAGAAGCGGCTTCCGTCGAGACAGTTTCCGATGAAGCTTTGTGGCCGGCGTTGCTCCTGGAAATCCGAAACAATCGGCCGCTCATCAAAAGCTTCATCGAGGCTGGAGCGATGGTTTCACTGACCGCGAGCGAAGCGATCATCGGTTTCCCGCCGGATCAAAAAATGGCCGTGGAATCGCTCAACCGCAGCAACAACCGAACTTTTCTAGAGGCGCTCCTCGCGCAACTGACAGGTCGTCAACTGGCGTTGCGCTGTGAAATTCGTGAAGGTCTGGTGGTCACGCCGGTGACTTTGCCTGAGCCTGTCGCGATCGCTCCTGCCGATCCGATGGAGGAGTTTAAAAACGATCCGCTCATTCGCAAGGCGCTGGAGATTTTCAAAGGCGAGATTCAGCCGGTGTAAACTTTCCGTTAACTTTTCGCTAACAAACTATGAACATTCAAAAAATGATGAAGCAGGCGCAGCAGATGCAGGAAAAGCTGGCGCAAACCCAGGCGGAGCTCGCCGAAAAAACTGTCGAAGTCACGGCCGGTGGCGGCAAAGTAACCGTGGTCGCAACCGGTGCGGGCGACGTTCTTTCAATCAAGATCAGCAAGGATGTGGTCGATCCGGACGACGTCGAGATGCTGGAGGATTTAATTTTGAGCGGGGTGACTCAGGCGATTGCGAAAGGGAAGGAGATGGCGCAGGCCGAGATGGGCAAGATGACTTCAGGCCTCGGATTGCCGCCGGGGCTGGGTTTCTAAAATCAGGGCTTCTGCGAAAGCCAGAGCCAGTCGCCGTAGCAATCGTTGTAATTGCTGGAGCCGCTGGGGGGGAATTGCGTGCTGCTCGGCGATGGCTTGTTGTATTCCGCGAGCGTGATGTAGCGCGCGGAGCCGTCAACCATCACGTAAACCGAGCCTGCCTGGTCGCCGGAGCCATAGCCGTCGAGCTTGAGCACACTCTTGTTATCGCCATCAGCGAAGTCCATGTAGAAATGGTCTTTATTGATTTGATGCATGCCGAGCAGAATCGTTTGACTC
Organism: uncultured Verrucomicrobiae bacterium; assembly: GCA_963836755.1. Taxonomy (GTDB): domain Bacteria; phylum Verrucomicrobiota; class Verrucomicrobiia; order Chthoniobacterales; family Chthoniobacteraceae; genus JAJPJG01. The sequence goes on from CAWIKF010000002.1 coordinate 2,195,350, forward strand.
GGAGATTGGAATTTATTGATCCGGACGGAAATTGCGCCGGTGGTTTTGTCTCCCAGGTCATTGTATCCGTTCATGGTCCAGCTGGTATGGTTGGGAGCGTTGGAGACCAAATAAGTTGCAAGCGCCGCTCCCGTCATCGTTTGGGGATGATTCGGATCGTTATTGCAGTAACCGGGCGCAAGGTAGATGCGGACGTCTTTGATGTAATCCGTGTTGGCATTATACGTCTGCACTCCGCTTGTCGGATCGGTTTGGTAACCGGCGAGGATTGCGGGCCATTTGTCTACATTCCCTTTCGTGCCGTCCTGCACTCGACCGGGAATGTTGTAGTCGTGGTCGCCGGCGTAAACGGTGAACGCGAGTCCGACCTGCCGCACGTTGCTCATGCCAGCGGTGCGGTCGCGCATTTTTCCGACGGAGCCCATCGCGGTAAAAAGCAGACCGGCGAGGATCGCGATGATCGTGATCACGACCAGTAATTCAATGAGTGTAAACGCGCTTGTCCTGTTTTTCATGGGGTTGGAAAAAAGTAACCCATCTCGAAGATTCTGCCAAACTTGAATTCGCTCCACGACCTGCACGCCTAAATTTTAACGCCAACGCATGCGAAATCGCTGCGCGAAATGTGGCAAACCACACGCGCTGCTCGATGACAGCGCGGCAATTTTCATTTGCCGGAGATGCGGGTCGCGACTAATAGTTTGCTCCCTCCAAGGCCGGATTTTTATGTCAAGTGATGCTATAGACGCCATGAAAGGCGAAGTTTTCGCGCCCGCATGAGCGAATCGAAAGGCCTTGCGCTCGCATGGCAGCAGAACGTGGTTTTTCGGTTCTTCGCGTCGCTGCGCCTCGCGATGCTTTTGCTAGGCGTCCTTATCGTGGCGACGGTCGCAGGCACGATCTACGAGTCGAGTTTTGATGCGAAAGTCGCCCGCGCCTATGTGTATGGCGCATCTTGGTTTAACATCTGGCTGCTGTTGCTCGCGCTGAATCTGACTGCGTCGGCATTGTCGCGAATGCCATGGAAAAGGCACCACACCGGGTTTCTCATCACGCACTTAGGGATCATCATTCTGCTGATCGGCTCCTTCATTGGTCACATCTTCGGAGTCGAGGGCTCAATGACTCTTTTTAAAGGCGAACCGCCGCGGAACTTGCTTACAATGGATGAGCGCGTCCTGCAGATCGCTGAGAACGAAACTTCTGCACAGGTGGTGCCACTGGAATTTCTCAACCGCAAGCCTACTGCTGAACATCCGCGTCAGCTTGTGACAACTCCGTCAGGCTGGAGCTACCAAGCGATCGGTTATTCCTCTTCGCTGGAAGTCAAGACTGAGGCGCAGCCAGCCGCAAAAGATGGAGTGCCAGCAGTGCACATCATTCTCTCAACAGCGATGATGGGGCAGAAACTCGACTCATGGTTGATCGATGATGATGTCCACGGGACTTTTGACCTAGGTCTCGCGTCCCTTTCCTTGAAAAAAGGAACGGCGCCAGCCTCCTCGCTCCCAAAGACCGATGCGGTGGACATCGAAGAAAGTATCTTCGCCTTTGCAAATTCGCCAGCTGATCAGGTAGCCAAATCGCTGCAAGGCGGTAGCACCGGAGCAAAGGTCAAATTGATCGATGTAGCAAAGGGCAATTCTGGCAAAGTAGTGGTCCAGATCGGCACCGAGACGCAAAGCTTCGAGATAAGTCAATCGATGGGCAAGACCGCAAAGGTCGGCAGCTCGCCCTATAGCTTGACGATCGATCAATACTGGCCTGACTTTAGGATCAAGGACGGAAAGCCACTAACCCTCAGTGACCAACCGAACAACCCATGCATCCTTGTAACTCTACGAGGCCATGCGGTTCCTACACAACCCGTGGAAGATGAACATGCCACCGCAAAAAACTTTGTCGACATCTACCGCGATGATTCGGGTAAGTTGAGCTTCACCTTGTCGTCGCGCAAAGGCGGGGTGAGTCATGGAAGCTTGGAAGCAGGCAAGCCATTGGTGACAGGTTGGGCGGACTGGCAATTAGTCGTCGATCAAAACATCCCAAGCGCCATCTCCCACTTTGTCGCTCATCCCGCACCGAACGGAAAAGCAGAGGGGGTTCTAGTTCGGGCGAGTCACGCCGCAACCAGCGTGGAGCAATGGGTTCCCTTTGGCTGGCAGATCGCGATGCCGACTTCTCCCACTCCGATGGAAGTAGGTTATGGACTAAAGCAAAAGCCGTTGCCGATAAGTCTCCAACTGATGGATTTCCAGGTGGAGCGCAATGAAGGCAGTGACTCACCCGCCGGCTTCAAGAGCACTCTCGAGATTACCAGCCAGGACGGCACCGTCGAGCATGGCCAGTGCTGGATGAACAATCCCATCAGCTTCCCCTCCTCATTGTTCAATACATTCACCGGATTGACCTATAAAATTTCGCAAGCTTCGTGGAACCCGGAGAACCTCTCCCAAAGCAGCGTGCAAATCTTACGAGACCCGGGCTGGGGCTTAAAATGGATCGGGTCGCTGCTCATCGTCGCAGGCATTTTCAATCTCTTTTATCTGCGGCCATATCCGAACGATATCAATCCGGCCGCACAAACTCGCGAGAGGGTTTCTTCCAAGCACGAGACTGTAGAAGTATGACAATGATCAAACGTATTTTTCTCGCGCTGTTTCTTTTGTTTGTCACGACTCATGCCGTCTTGGCGGAAACGCTCGATTTTAATCAATGGGGACTACTAGCCATTCAAGACGGCGGCCGCCGCAAGCCTATCGATACTTTTTCCAAGGAAACCATCCTCCGGCTCACTGGAAAAAGCACCTATCTCAGCGGCACCACCACATGGACAGCGGACGACATCATCCTATCGATGCTATTGGAGACGCACGACTGGAAGAAGGAACCGATGATTCTCATCGGCTACAAGCCTTTGGTAGAAGAGATAGGCCTGGACGCTACGAGGAAGCTATTTTCCTTCACCGAAATCACGGCGGCTAACAAGCTTCTCGACATTGTGCGCAATGCGCAGGAAACGGAAAAGGCTGGGAAGGAAGTGCCGCGAAATTTGAAGGAAGCTGAAAACGTGATGAACCGGCTCGAGTTATTCAACAAAGCTATCACGGGAGCAGCCTTCACGATCATTCCTCCGCGTCAGGAAGGCCGGTGGATGACACCTACTGAAATCGGCGACAGTTTCGGCGAAGATGTCGCGCGACCGGCGATGGACCAGCTTCGCGCTGTGGCAAACGCCTACGTCTCGCGCGACAACTTTAACTTCAATGTCCACTCGAGCCAGCTTCGCCAGGCGTTGCGCCAGTTAAACCCTTCTCTCTATCCGAGCGATTCGAGCCTTAAGCTAGAGTATTTCTACAATCATCTCAGCCCGTTTGATTGGGCAGTATTATTCTATGCTCTCGCCCTGCTCTGCCTCTGGATCGTGAATAGTTCACCGTCCTTCACGACTGTGCGCTATGCCGGACTTGCATTCGCAATCACTGGCGTCCTCTTTCACAGCGGGGGCATCGCCTTGCGTTGCATCATCGCCGGCAGACCACCTGTCACCAACATGTTCGAGTCGGTGGTCTGGGTTTCCTTTGCAGTCATGGCTTTCGGCTTCGCCTTTTTTCTTCGCTATCGCACTTTGACTTACCTTCTTGCCGCGCTCCCGGTAAGTTTGCTTTGCCTTTTTGTAGTGCGGCAACTACCGGTCGCCATGCCGGAAAACATTGATCCGCTCGTGCCGGTGCTCCGGAGTAATTTCTGGCTGACCATTCACGTGCTGACGATCGCTTCAAGCTATGCCGCCTTCGGGCTGGCAATGGGCTTCGGACATATCGTCCTGTATCGATTCATCAAAAATCCGCAGGTCGCTGCGAACAACCAGACTCTGCACTTCTGGCTTTACCGAGTGCTGCAACTCGGAGTCCTTCTTCTCGCCGCCGGCACGATTCTCGGCGGAGTCTGGGCCAACTACAGCTGGGGGCGTTTCTGGGGTTGGGATCCAAAGGAGACTTGGGCATTGATTGCGCTGCTCTGCTACCTTTTCGTCCTTCACGGACGCATCGCTGGATGGTGGGATCAATTTGGTCTGGCGGTTTCAAGTGTCGTCTGCTTTTGCGCGGTTCTCATGACTTGGTATGGAGTCAATTTCATCCTCGGAAAAGGTCTGCATAGTTATGGCTTTGGCATTGGTGGCGAACGCTATGTCTATACCTTTGTTGCGCTGGACATGGCGTATGTCGGACTGGCATGCATCCGTTATCATAAAGCAGGCAGGCCGCCGAAGTTCCCGCCGTTGCAAGGCGGTGAAATCGCCTTGGATCGCTAACAGAGCGCCGCGCCCTTAGATCGTATCGGGGTCGGAGACGAAACAGCGAGCCCAGACTGCGCGCATCGCAGCGGTCATGGACTTCGTAGAACTTTCCTTCTTCCCGCGCCGCCGCCTTGGGGCCGGACGATCCTTCAGTTCTTCCTGAAGCCGTTCGATGATGCCGCGCAGCAATTCGTTGTCCTGAACCAGTTCTGTCTGCGACGCCGAATCGCGCAGCGCCGAGAGCTTCAGTTGCAATTCGACTGTCTCGCGGCGAAGCAAATCGCGCTCCATTGCAGCAATGTGAAGTTTTTCCCGCGTGTCGTTGAGGACAGTTTGCACATCACGCAGCTCGGTTTCTACCCGCTGCCGCGCGGCTTTGGCGCTGAGCAAATCGGAAAGCTCATGATCCAGGCGCACCGCCTCAGCGAGGTGATCGCGCTCCTCCTTCGTCACGGAAAAGCTAGTTTGCAAATGGCGAAACTCCGCACGCACGTCGACCAGTTCGGACGAGAGCTGCGCGTTTTCGGCCTGCAGCTCCCCAGACTCTTTCTGCGAGAGCTCCAGCTCATGCCGCACACGCTGCAAAATGATGTCGAGCTCGTTGCGCTCGCCGTGCGCGAGGTCGAGCTCCGTGCCGAGATCAGCCAGCGCCGCGCTTTTCTGGGCGAAATCGACGAGCAGGCTGTTGCGCTCCGCGTGCGCGACTTCCAACTGCTTTTGCTTTTGTGAAAGTTCCAGCTCGAGTTGTTGCGCGAAAACGTCGAGGCGATCGCGTTCCGCCGACATTTCTGTAAGCCGGTGCAATGCGTCCGCGGCCGCGGTTTGTGCCTGACGCAACTGAATGATCAGCGACTCGCGTCCAGCCCGCTCCGTCGAGATTTCGAGCATCGAATTTTCCTGCTCGGTCTTCAGCACACGAAGTTCCTGCAGACTTTCCGCCAGCGCGATCTGCCGCTGCTCCGATTCGCGCTGCGTCTCAGCCAGCTCGGTTTTGGCGTTGTAAAGTTGGCGCTCGAGGTCGCTGGCGCGGTTGATCCACTTCGAAAGCTTCCTGCTTTCCTGAGCCTCGAGCTCGCCGCGCACCAGGAACGGGATTTGCAACGGGTGCGAGCAATGCGGACAATCGATTGTCAAGCCACCGCCCGTCTCCTCCACCACCAGCGGCTGCGCGCATGCGGGGCAATTGAAATGAACGTCCGACATGGCCGTGGGATAAAGCCACATTCATTCCCGAAAAGCAACATTTTTCGTCCCGGAACGACACCGAGAAATTTGACAGCGGCCATTGCATTGCTACCCTCGCCGCACATGAAAAAAGTCATCGCCACGGTCGAGGCACCGAAGGCTGTCGGCCCATATTCGCAGGCGATCGCCATCGAAGGACTGCTCTTCTGCGCCGGTCAAATCCCGCTCGTCCCAACGACTGGTGAGCTCGTCGCCGCCGACGTCACCGCGCAAACAACGCAGGTTTTGGAAAATCTCGGCGCCGTGCTACGCGCGAATGGAATGACTTACGCGAACGTCGTTAAAACGACTGTTTTTCTCACCGACCTCGCCGACTTTGCCGCCATGAATGATGTTTACCGGATTTATTTTCCGGAACAGCCGCCGGCGCGTTCCACCATTCAAGTCGCGGCGCTTCCGAAAAATGCACAGGTCGAAATCGAAGCCATCGCCGCGGTCGGAATGGCACCGAAGTCGGAGTCAATGTTCGGCGCACCGACGGACATCTCGCCTGCCTCGCCGTTGTGACGCAGGACGAAATTGCCGCGCTTTTTCGCGAGACGAACGCTTTGCTCGACGGGCATTTCGTTCTCCGGTCCGGCTTGCACAGCCGACAGTTTTTTCAATGTGCGATACTTTTGCAGCATACTCGCATCGCCGAGCGCGTTTGCGCAGAGCTCGCTGAAAAATTGCGCGGCGTCGATTGTGACAGCGTGATTTCACCTGCGCTCGGCGGCATCATCGTCGGTCACGAAGTCGCGCGCACACTCGGCAGGCGCCACATCTTTGCGGAAAAAGAAGACGGCAAACTTGTGCTGCGTCGCGGATTTGAAATCGGCCCGGGCGAAAAATTCGTCGTCGCCGAAGACGTCGTCACTCGCGGCGGCCGCGTGCAGGAGACGATTGACATCGTCCGCGCACACGGCGGCGTGGTGACCGCGGTCGGCGTGCTGGTGGATCGCAGCGGCGGGAATTCTCCGGACTTCGGCTGCCCGTTCGTTTCGCTTGTTCAACTCAATGTTGAGACCTTCGCGGCGGATCAGCTTCCGCCCGATCTCGCTGGCACTCCCGCGATCAAGCCCGGCAGCAAATAAGAAATCAGCAATGGCGCGTCGCCGCCATCTAGCCTACAAGCCATGATGCAAAAGAAACTTTTCACCGAGCTCGGCCTTTCCCCTGAGCTGCTCAAGGCCATCGATCGCGTCGGTTACGAGGAAGCTTCGCCGATCCAGTCGGAGGCGATTCCTCATCTCCTCGCCGGTCACGACGTCGTCGGCCAGTCGCAAACCGGCTCCGGCAAAACCGCCGCTTTCGCCATTCCCGCGATTGAAAAAGTGGACGCAAATCTGCGCGCGCCGCAGGTGATTATTCTTTGCCCGACGCGCGAACTCGCGGTGCAGGTCGCGGAAGAAGTGGCAAAGCTCGCGGCCTTCAAACGCGGCGTGCGCGAGCTGCCGATCTACGGCGGCCAAAGTTACGAGCGGCAATTCCGCGGCTTGCACGCGGGCGCGCAAATCATCATCGGCACGCCGGGCCGCGTAATGGATCATCTCGAGCGCAAAAGTCTAAAACTGGATCAAGTGCGCATGGTCATTCTCGACGAGGCCGATCGCATGCTCGACATGGGATTTCTCGACGACATCAAAACGATCCTCAGCCACGCGCCCTCCGAGCGGCAGACCGTGCTTTTTTCCGCGACGATTCCGCCGCCAATCGCGCAGCTCATCAAAACTTTTACGCGCAATCCGGTGAACGTCCGCATCAAGGAAGAAGCGCTCACCGTCGTCGCGATCGAGCAGGTTTATTACGAGGTGGATCGGCGATCAAAACTCGAGGTGCTCTGCCGCCTGATCGATCTCGAGGACATCAAATTCGCGCTCATTTTTTGCGCGACAAAAATGATGGTCGATGAGCTGACGGAGCATTTGATCGTGCGCGGCTATTCCGCCGACAAACTTCACGGCGACATCGCGCAGGCGGCGCGCGAGCGAGTGATGGGAAAATTCCGCAAGCGCGCGTTCGAATTTCTCGTCGCGACGGATGTCGCTGCGCGCGGGCTCGACGTCGATGACATCGAAGTCGTCTTCAATTACGACCTGCCGCACGATGGCGAAGATTACGTCCACCGCATCGGCCGCACCGGCCGCGCGGGCCGCTCCGGACGCGCGATCACGTTTGTCGCCGGCCGCGAAATTTACAAACTGCAAAACATCATCCGCTTTACGAAAGGCCGGATCAAACGCGGCAAGGTGCCGTCGGCTGATGAAGTGGAGGAAAAGCGGACAAATGTTTTCTTCGAATCGCTGCAACAAACTTTGGAGGGCGGTGAATTCAAGCGCCACGATGCGCTCATCGATCGACTGCTCGACCAGGGTCACGCGCCGACCGACATTGCGAATGCGCTAATTCATTTGTTGAATGCCGACAAGGCGCGCAGCGGCGAAAAAATTCCCGAGGACAGCCCGCTGCCGCAGCGCAATTATCCGAAATACGAACCTCTCTCGCGTGAGCGTGAGCGCGGTTCGCGGAATGGCGAGTCGCGCGCGCCGCGCCGTCGCGAGCGTGCTCTCAGCGCCGAGCCGGGAATGGTTTCGCACGAAGCTGGAATGATCCGCCTTTCATTAAACCTTGGCCGCGAGCATCAGATCGGGCCGGGCGATGTGGTCGGCGTCATTCTGGGTGCCGTCAAAATTCCAAAGGAAAGCATCGGCGCCATCCATTTGATGCCGAAGCAAACGCTCGTCGACGTCGCCGAAGATCACGCCGCGCGCGTTTTGGAAAAACTCAACGGCATCAAATTCAAAGGACGCAAACTCGCGATCCAGCCGGCTGCATAAACCGCGCGTGCGCAAAAAAAAGGCGACGCCGAAGCGTCGCCTTTTTTGCAGGAAACGCTCTTAGCGTTTCGAGAATTGGAAGCGTTTGCGAGCGCCGGGCTGACCCGACTTTTTCCGCTCTTTCATCCGCGAATCGCGCGTCAACAGGCCTTCCTGCTTGAGCGGCAACCGCAAATTTTCATCGGTCTGCAGAAGTGCCCGCGCGATCGCGAGCCGCACCGCACCGGCCTGGCCGTTCGAGCCGCCGCCATGCGCGTTGACCGAGAGATCGTAAGCGTTCGTGATTTTCGCAACCTGCATCGGCGCGAGGATCACGTTTTGCAGCGACTGCGTGGGAAAATATTCCTCGAAGCTCTTGCCGTTGACTTCGATTTTGCCGGTGCCCGGCGTCATGCGAATGCGCGCGACGGCGGTTTTGCGACGACCTGTGGCGATGATTTCTTCTGCCATGATTTTAACTTTTAGTTCTGAAATTTAGACAACCGTCGCCGCCGTCGGATTCTGCGCGATGTGCGGATGCGTGTCGCCGGCGTAAACTTTGAGCTTCGTGTAAATGGAACGGCCGAGGCGATTGTGCGGGATCATGCCGCGCACCGCGTGCTCGATAAGCATCTCGGGACGGCGCTCGCGGCGCGCCTTGAACGTTTCGGATTTATGTCCGCCGACGAAGCCCGAAAAGCTCATGTAAGTTTTCGCCACCTCTTTTTTGCCAGTCACGCGAACTTTGCCGGCATTGATCACGACCACAAAATCGCCCGTGTCGCAATGCGGTGTGAAAATCGCCTTGTGCTTGCCGCGCAGGAGCGTCGCGGCTCTCACGGCGACGCGGCCGAGCACCTGGTCCTTGGCGTCGATCACCCACCATTTGCGGTCCACTTCATTGGCTTTTGCTGAAAATGTCTTCATGTCTGCTTTGCGGAAAGGGTGGAAAAATTAGAGGACGCTCCCGGCGGTGTCAAACTCTTTGTCGCACGTTTTTCGCCGCGCCGGCAAAGATGGATTGTTAAACAGCCGGCAACGCATAGTCTCGCCCCGGCGGATCGAGGTCATGCGGAAATTTTTCCCGGAAAAGTTGGGCGGGCGGCAGGGTGGAACTTCCCCGCGTGACGATGGACTCGCCCGCGCCCTCGTCTCCTCGCCGCTCTTTCGCGATTACGCCCGCGGCATCACCGCACTGCTGAGCCTGCCGCTATCACTCCACGCGCCGGCGCGCAACGGCTCGCCGCGGTTCGCGCAAAACGGAAACTTCTTCTGCGGACTCTTGTCAAAAACGAGCGGCGGCTGCGGCCAGTGCATGGCGTTTCAACAAAAACCCGATCGCAACCAACCCGCGCCCGCGCCATCACCCTGCCCGGCCGGCCTCGGCGAAATCATCGTCCCCGTGCACCATTGCGGCCGGCTCATCGCATCGCTCCACATCGGGCGCGTTCGTCTGCAACCCGCGCGCAAAGGCGACTTCCAGCGCCTCGCGAAACAATTCGCGCCGCTCGCCGCCGATCTCGATTTGCAAAAAGCCGAGGCCGCATGGCTGCGCACGCCGATTCTCACCCCTGCCCAATCCGCCGCGGTCCTCAGCATGCTCACCATCTTTGCCGCGCATCTCAGCCTCCACGCCGCACAACTCATGCGACGGAGCCCTCCGCGCGAACCGGAGACAATCACCCGCGCCCGCGGCCACATCGCCGCGCACTTCACCGAAGAACTTCCCATGCCCGCCGTCGCCCGCGCCGTCGGCATGAGCGCGAACCATTTCAGCGAAAAATTCAAGCAATCCACCGGCCTCGACTTCACCCGCTACCTAGCCCGCGCCCGCATCGACCACGCGCTCGAGCTCCTTCTCGACCCGCACCGGCGCATCAGCGAAATCGCCTTCGCCTCCGGCTTCCAGTCCCTCTCCCAATTCAACCGCACCTTCAAGAAACTCACCGGCCACTCGCCGTCCGAGCATAGGGCCGCACTCGCGGGTTCAATGCCCGCTATTGGATAACATCTTGTCACGCCACCGCCGCACGCTGCTCAGGTCCAGCCGTTCGCCTTTGAACTCGATCTGCTTCACCGGCTTCGTCCCGTTCGCGCTTGCGCGCTGGAGCACGCTCGATATTTCCATCCAGCGCACCTCGGCGAATTCCAGCTTGTCCTTGCCGATCGCCCGCTCGTCGTCCTCCGAGACCGTGCCGATCACCAGCATCACCGGATGCGGCTGCTGGAGCCAGTATTCCACCCAGCGCGGCTTCTTGATCGTAAAATCTCCGCGCCGTCGGTCTTGCGCTTCGTGAGGTCGGAATTGCCCGACTTCAGTTGCAGATAGAGCCGGCGCCCCGTGCCTTCGCCGTCGTCGTTGGTGAATTCCAACTCCATATCCAGCCCCTCGTCCTCCGTGGCCGGAATCTCGAAGCATTTCTGATCGGCGCTGGTGATGCGCGCTCCCACCTCCAGCGCCAGCAGCTTCCCGCGTCGGCGGGTAACTTCTCCGGTTCGGGCCAAAGGCCCGTCAACAAGCCAGCCCAGGGCAAGCGAGGAACGAGCGCCGCCCTGGGTCCACGTCACACCGACAAGAAGCCCCGACGGGGCGGAACAACCGCCAACGCCGACAATGGCAGTTCAGTCCCAAACATAGCGTTCGTCGATCTCCATGCCGTGCTTGTGGCAAAGCGCCCGAAACTCGTCTTGGAACGACACCTTTCGATGATGTTCCTCCTGCGTCGCGATGTAAGCGCGAACCTGCTCGACGTTCGATTGGCTGACGGAGAACGCGCCATATCCACCCTGCCAGTAGAAGTCGCTATAGGCAGGCCCCTGTTCCTTCATCCATCTCGAGGGAGTCTTCTTCACCTCTTCAACCAACCTCGCAATGGTGATAGTGCGGGACAGGTTGCAGAGAATATGAACGTGATCCTCGGTGCCATTGATGAGGATCGGCTCGCACTCAATGCCTTGCAGGATGCCAGCCATATAGGCGTGCAGCCGGGCGCGGAGTTCCGGGTCTCTAAGAAAAGGGACGCGGTTCTTCGCGCTGAAGACAACATGCAGGACGACGCGGGCCAGGGATTGCGGCATAACGGAGGGAGATTGTTACGCCCCGTTGGGGCTTTGCCATTCTTTGTTTCCAGCCCCAGGGCGGCGCTCGTTCCTCGCTTGCCCTGGGCTGGCTTGCGGCAGGCGGTTGGCCTGAGTATCTGCGCAGTTAGGCGGTCGGCTCCACAAGATGGCGAACCTCAACTTCCTTCTGGCCGAGCCGGGTGATGAAATAGCGACTGCCGTCGAAATGGATCAAATCTTTCCGCTCTCCTAAGCCATTCAAGGTTCTGGCAAGGTTGGCGCGCATTTGTGGACGAACCCAACTTTCCATTTCTTTGAAAGCCGCTCCCTGTTCGCCGCGTTGATACAGTAGCACAAGGCAGTGATCGCTGACCGCAAGGTTGGGCTTCAAGATTTTCAAGAAGCCGTTGAAATCTTGAACGACAGGAACAGCACGCGTCACGATTTCGCTCACCATCTGTTGAGCAACATCAGCGCTAACGTTGTGATAGAGTCGAACGAACTCGGCCAGAACCCAATCGAGCACGGAGGATACGAGCATAGCGTCCTGCACATTGGGGTCTATACCGTCGCCGAGATGGGCCGCATCCCGTTTGTTTCGAATGTCATATACCAAGCGAAGCGCTCGCGGAATATGAATGCGCACCGCATCTGGATGCGATTCCTTTGGTAAGTTCTCCAGCTTCTGAATAGCCTTGTCAGTGTTTAGCTGGGTTCCGAGAGGGGTGAAACTTCCTTGGCTGATCTGCTCCAGCAACCGGAACGCAGCCTCGCAAAATCTGCCTCCTTCGACCTCAGTAAGACGAAGCCCACCTAGGTAGAGACTCTTTTTCGCTTGAGAGTGCGCTTCCAATAATTCGTCAACAAGCTTCGGCGGCAACGCCGTAGCAAGTTGGGATTGAATCGTAGTGCGCACGCTTCAATTAGTTCGTCTTCGCCGCAGATTTCTTCGTCTTCTTTCTCCGAGGCTTTCGGTGATTCGCTAGCACGGCCTTAACAGCTTCTTCGTCAGGCAGGGCGGCTACGACATCCTCACCCAAAGCAGTGATTTGCTTTTTTCCTTCCCCAACAGCGCCAAGAAACTTGTTTTGTTTTGTGGCATTACCGACAGCCATCGATGGATTTGAGAGGGGGGTGCCTCCCGCTTCTGTATTCAGCCTGGTCAAATCCTCGGTCTTGAAGTGGGTTTGCTCGCGAGCATGCGTCAGGTAGTAGGCCAGGCAGGCAATCCGCTGAACGTCTGTCTTTGGCATCTTCATTTTAAGAAACTGCTTCGAGGACTGACCCTCCTGGATTCCGCCGCCGCCAGACGCGCTACCTACACCTGAACCACCTTGTATTCCGCTCGACGCGCTTCCTTGCGTGACGTTCGAAGGGACTGAAACTCCCATTCGTTCGGCCACGGTCTTCAAAACAAATCTGCGTTGTGTTTCGTCGAGCGGCTCGAGCGCCTGAAGTATGGACTTCAGCGAATTTAATTCCTGATCAAAAGCGGAAACTTTCATGTGGGGATCGTTATCGGTTTTTGGTTAATTGCGCAAGCCGGATTTAGGCCGGCAGTTTGCGACGCAATTCGAAATGATACTCGCGGTTAGGCAATGGAGCCTTTGATGGGGGCGTCGTCGAAGCGCAGGGGAAGGAAGCGGCGCTCCTTGTTCAGTGGATCGCGAAAGCGGAACGTGCCGGACTCCAACTGCGCCCAGTCCGAGCCGAACGCATTCGCCGACATGCACAGCACCAGCACGCGTGATCGCTCCAGCCCTTCCTCGATCTTGGCCGGGATGCTGTCGCCCGGCTTGAGCACCCATTCATCGAACCACACCTTTACCCCGTCCTTCCGCAACCGCTCCGCCAGCGGGCGCACCACCGCCTTGTCCTTCGCGCTGTGGCTTAGGAAGACGTCGTATGTAAAAGGATCAGGCATGGGTTTTGATGGAGCCAATAAAGGAGAGTAGTTCGCTTCTCGTTTTATCAGCATCGAAGGTAGAGAAGGAACAGCTTTTGTTAAAACCAAATTAAGATGCGAAATATGCGTGGGTTCTTGTCATCGTAGCCAGCTCTGCGTCGACAATCCATCGTGTCCGTCTGACATTGACGAAGAAAGGGTGTGTGGCTACTTTGCTGTTATGTCCACGCGGCAACTCAAGGAAGAGGCGATGGCGCTTCCACTCGCGGAACGGGTGTCGCTGGCGCAGGAGCTTTGGGCGAGCATCGATGCGGGTTTGAAGGAAGCCGATGAGCAGGAGGCAGTGCGCGAGGCGATTCGACGCGATCAAGAGTTGTCTTCCGGCGCGGCCAGCGGGCGCACGCACGAGCAAGTGATGCAGGCGGCACGGCGTGCTATCGGATGCGACTGATTTATCATCCCGATGCCGAAGCGGAACTAACCGAGGCGGCTTAGTTTTATGAGCGCAGAGTTTCATCGCTCGGCGCACAGTTCCTAGACTCCGCAGATCGAGCGGTTCGCACGATCCTCGATGCGCCTGACCGATGGAGCGCCGTCGAGAGCGATATCCGGCACTACCTCATGCCTCGCTTTCCCTTCACGATCTACTATCGAGTCTTTCCCGATCACATCCGCATTCTCGCCTTCAAGCATCAAAGCCGGCATCCAGACTACTGGCGTTATCGCCTATCAGAGTAATTATCTGCAACCGACAACGGTCGGAAGGATATTTCCTCCTGAAAAAGCAGGTGTTACTCTGAGAAGGTTGGTTCGGTGGGCGGGAAACTTTCCTGCTTTTTCCGAAGACTTCCTTCCTTTTGTTACGGAGGGATATGTTTTCTCGGGAAAAGGATATCCCTTTGCAGAAGAAACATATGTTTCCGCGGCGAAAACATACCCTTTTGTGACGGACACATATGTTTTCGGGAGGGAAACATATCCTTTTGTTGCGGACACCTATCGTTTCGCGACGGGCACATATCTTCCCGCGACGGACACCTATGTTCTCGTCGCAGAAACATATCCTTTTGCTGGAGATTGATCTCGTTTCGGCGCGGCTTTAGGGAACTTTGAGGGAGACTTGGCGGAGCTTGCGCGCGGCGGAGGGAAGGGCGGTTGAGATGCGCAGCTTTTCCGGGGAGATGCGGCGACGGATGGCGGCGGGGTGGTTACGGTCGTGGCTTCAATCGAACCAACCAAAACCAACTCAGTTCAATCCAGCCCGCTCTATTATGATCGCAAAAGTTTCCATCAATTTTCTCAATGACGACACGGACCCGGAGTTGCTCGTCGATACCGACCGCGTGCTTACTTTGATGACGGGGAATGCGGTTTATGTGACGCCCGACCCGACGCTGGCGGCCGTGACGGCATCGCGCACGCTGTTTCAAGGCACGGTGAATGCGCTCAATGGTGGCACGGAGGCAACGGCGGCGCGCGATGCGCAGCGGAAGGTATTCGCGGGGCTCGTCCGCGACCTCGCCGCCTATGTGCAGAAGGCGTGCGGCGGTGACATGGTGAAGCTGCTGAGTTCCGGCTTTCCCGCGCAGAAGGATCGGCAGCCGGTGAACGGCGACCTGTCTGCGCCGGGAAATCTGCGGCTGACGCGTTCCGGGATGAGCGGACAGATGAAGGCGCGCTGCACGCCGGTGGACAATGCGACGGGTTATCAATGGCGCTGGGCGCTTTCGACAGCGCCGACGGTTTTCACGATGGTCGAGCCGCCGACGACTGCGGCGAATGTGCTGATCGAGAATTTGACGCCGGGGACGGTTTACGTGGTGCAGGTGCGCGCGACGGGGACGAAGGGGAGGATGAGTGACTGGAGCGACCCTGCGGTTTTGATGGCGGTTTGACGGCGGGTCGGCTGGGGTCAAAAAGCGGCCATCGGCTGCAAAATCCCCATCCGTGTTCCATCCGTTTCCATCCGTGGCTAAACCCGACACAGAGCGGTATCGGCTCGTGACGCGGGTTTGACGCAACTTTATGTCGACTTTTTCCGCAGGAGCTCTTCGTAAAGCTCCGCCGTCTGCTGCGCGATCGCGTGCCAGGAAAACTTTTCCTCAGCGCGCTTGCGGCCGGCTTTGCCGAAACGGTTACGCTTTTCGGGGTCGGCCATGAGCTCGTTGATGCCGGCGGCGAGGTCGCGGGAGAATTGGTCGGGGTTCGACGGCTCGAAGGGGCTCTCTTTCATCTGCTCGAGCGGGACGAGGATGCCGGTTTCGCCCGGGACGACGACTTCTTTAATGCCGCCGACGGCGCTGGCGACGACGGCCGTTTCGCAGGCCATGGCTTCGAGGTTGATGATGCCGAACGGTTCGTAGATGGAGGGGCAGCAGAAGACGGCGGCCTGGGAGTAAAGTTCGTAGACGGTGGTTTTGTTCACCATTTCCTCGATCCAGATGACGTCGGGGCGCTGAACTTTGACGGCATCGACGGCGGCTTTCATCTCGGCGGCGATCTCCGGGGTGTCGGGCGCGCCGGCGCAGAGGACGATCTGGAAGCCGGGGTGCATGTATTTCACGGCGTTGACGAGGTGGACGATGCCTTTCTGCCGTGTGATGCGGCCGACGAAGAGGACGAAGGGGACGGCGGGGTCGATGCCGTATTTCTCCAGCGCGACGGTGGTGGTGACGGGCTGGTATTCGTCGAGGTCGATGCCGTTGTAGATGATGGGGACGCGCTCTTTCGGGACGTTAAACAAACGGAGGATGTCTCTTTGCGTCTCGCGGGAGACGGCGATGACGGCGTCGGCCATCTCTATGGCGGTTTTCTCGACCCAGCAGGAAAAGTCGTAGCCGCCGCCGAGTTGCTCGCGTTTCCACGGGCGGAGGGGCTCGAGCGAATGGACGGTGAGGACGAACGGGATGCCGTAGTTCATCTTCGCGAGGATGCCGCCGAAATGCGTATACCAAGTGTGGCAATGGACGATGTCGGCGTCGATATTCGTGGTGTTCCAGTCGAGACAATGTTGGACGGCGTTAAACACGCTGTGGAGCGGCTTCGGCGCGGTGTAGCCGCTGGTGTCGACGCCGTAGCCGGTGGCCTGGAGCGTGGGCGTGTCGATGCGCGTCTCGCGCTTTTCCTTGCCGTAGCAGCGGGCTTCGACGTCGATGAGCTTTGAGAGTTCGCGCGACAGGTAATCGACGTGGACGCCGGCGCCGCCGTAGATGGTGGGTGGGAATTCGTTTGTTAAAAAAAGTGCTTTCATTGGGTTGGGAGAAGGAAAAAAGCGAACCGATTCATTGCGGCCATGCGTATCGCATTTATCGTTGCGAAACAAATCTCCTATTTTTTCCGCAACGCCCCACTTTTCCCTTTTTCTTTCTGAGAAAGCTTCGCCTGTTTTTCCACATGATTTCCGTTTTGTCTTCCGAGAATCCCGCTTTCTGCGGGGAATCCTTTTATTTCCGCAGGGCACGAATCGTGGTTTTATGGTCGACCCGTCTGCGCATGATTTTTGGTTCCCTCCCCTTCACCGTTAAGATCCTTCAACGCCGGCTTCGCGCCGTTTCCGGGAATTGAACGCGCCGATTCGCAAGGCATTCGTGCTGGGCGCGGGACTCGGCACGCGCTTGAAAACATTGACGGCGAGGACGCCGAAGCCGCTGCTGCCGATCTTCGGGAAACCTCTGATCACCTTCGCGTTTGACCATCTCATTCGCAACGGCGCGGAGCAGTTCGTCATCAATACGCACCACTGCCCGGAGTGTTATACACGCATTTTTCCAGAACACTTTTACCGCGGACTGCCGCTCCACTTTGAACACGAGCCAACGCTGCTGGAAACGGCTGGTGGGATCAAAAACGTCGAGCGATTGCTGCGCAACGACACGTTCATCGTTTACAACGGCGACATCCTCAGCGACCTGCCGATCGAGCGCGCGGTCAGCCAGCACTTCGAGCAGCGGAACGACGTGACGCTCATCCTCCGCTCCAGCGGCGCTCCGCTCCACATCGCGCTCGAGGGCAGCCGCGTGGTCGATATCGCGGGGCGCTTGCGCGCAAAGGCCGACGGCCATTACATGTTCACCGGCATCTATATTGTGAGCCCGTCATTCCTGGTCAAAATTCCGTCGCGCACCAAAATTTCCGTGATCCCGATCTTCATGAACATGATCCAGAAAAACCAAAAGCTCGGCGGCATCGTGATCGACGAGGGACATTGGTGGGACCTCGGCACGCGCGAAAGTTATCTCGAGGTGCATCGACACCTTGCGAAACAACCGTTGGAATTTGAAATCAATCCGCGGATCGCGGGCACATGGCCGGAGTTCATACACCCGAGCGCGGAAATTTCTTCCTCGGCGAAAATATCCGGCGCCACATCCATTGGAGCGTCGGCGTTCATCAGCCCGGGCGTGCAGCTCCACGACTGCATCATCTGGGAACACGCCCGGGTCGCCCCCGGCGCTGTGTTGAACAACTGCATCGTCACTTCCGGCCAGACGGCGAGCGGCTCGCACACCGATCTCGATTTCTAAACGATGCGCCTCGCCGATTCTCTCCTCCGCGAAACCGTCTCGCGTTTTCCGCGCTACGCGAAGAGCGGCATCAAAATCGAGCCGGTGGAAAAGGGCGGCTCCGACCGCAAATATTACCGCGTCCGCATCGGCGGCGAGCATTCGCTCATCCTCGTGAAATACGGCGACGGCCGCGCAGAGAATCGCCACTACGTCGCGATCGCGCAATTCCTCGCGAGTCTCGAAATTCACGTGCCGGAGATTTATTTCCATGATGAAAATGAGCAACTGATCTGGATGGAAGATCTCGGCGAGCGCGATCTCTGGTCGTTCCGCAACGAGCCGTGGGAGACGCGCCGCGAGCTTTACGCCAGCACGCTCGATGAGCTCGTCGCGCTGCATGCGCGCGCTCATCACGCGTTGCCAGATGCGGGGCTAACTTTGGAAGCGGAGTTCAACGCCGACCTCTACGCATGGGAACAAAATTACTTTTTCGAAAATTGCGCGCACCGGTATTTTGGCTCCGACCGCGCGGAATGTGATCGCGATGCGCTGCGCGAAATCGCGTCGCAGTTGCATGAGCTGCCGCGCGTTTTGGTGCATCGCGATTTCCAGTCGCAAAACATTTTGATCGATCACGACCGCGCGCACCTCATCGATTTCCAAGGGCTGCGCCCCGGTCTCGCGCCTTACGATCTCGCCTCGCTGATTTACGATCCATACGTCGCGCTGCCGGAATCCGAGCGCGCGGAGCTGCAGCAAACTTACATTGAAAAAGCACAAGAGGCCGGCGTCGAAATTTCGAAAAACTTCCACGAAATCTTCGACCTCTGCGCGATGCAAAGATTGATGCAGGCACTCGGCGCATACGGTTTTCTTGGCCTCGTGAAAAGGCGGACGCACTTCCTCGATCACATCCCGATCGCGCTCCATTCGCTGCGCGAAGTCACCGCGCGGATCAAAGTTTTGCGGGAGCTGCCGGAGCTGCTCGCCGACTTTTGCGACAACATTTCGCGTGAAAAATGAACTCGCCGCTGATGCAATTTTTCAAGCGCGCGCTCGGCCGCGAACCGGCGCTGCATCCGATCGATCGCGGCCTCGCGAAGCGCTGGATCAAACAGCGGCTCGTCCGCGTTTTTCCGGAGCTGCGCGATGATCCGAAAGCGCTCGAAGCCGCGTATCATGCGCTCAGTCTCGAGCCTAAGCTGGGCACCGAGGAAGGCGACGCGGGGACTTACTTCGAGATGAATTGGCCGTTGTAAAACTTTCGCCAGCGCTGCGTTTCGCGCGAAAGTTTGCGGCGTAGTCTCATGAAAAAAACTTTGCTCCCATTGCTATTTTGCGTCTGCGCGCTCGCCGGATGCGCGCCGCTCACGCCGCCGCCCGCGGGCGAAACGATCATCCACAATCGCGTTTATTCCGTGCCGCCCGATGGACGCCCGCTGCGGCTCGACATTTATTCGCCGTCGGGGCGCGGCCCGTTTCCACTGGTCATGTGGATTCACGGCGGCGGCTGGAAATATGGCAACAAAGGCTGGATGCTTTACCTGCGAAAGCTGACGCAGCGCGGCTTCGCGGTCGCATCGGTCGAATATCGGCTGAGCAATCGCGCGAAATATCCGGCGCAGTTAAACGACTGCCGCGACGCGCTCGCGTGGCTTTGGAAAAATGGCGCGAGCTATCGACTCGACCGCCGCAACACTTTCCTCGCCGGAGCTTCCGCGGGCGGACATCTCGCGGCGATGCTCGGCCTCGAGGAAGGCCACGCGCGAATCGACGCCGTCTGCGCGATGTATCCGGCGACTGACCTGACGGGCTTTCCAAACCAGGACGCGCTGCGCGGATACTTGCCGGAATTGCTCGGCGGCTCGGTCAATCAAAAACGGGCGCTGGCGGAATCGGGCAGCCCCGTGCGGCATGTCGATAGGAGTGCGCCGCCGTTTTTGATTTTCCACGGCGACAAAGATTTGCTCGTGCCGATCCGTCAAAGCGAGGAACTCGACGCCAAGCTGCATCGCGCGGGCGTCGAATCGCATCTCGTCGTGCTGCCGGGAATGCCGCACGGCTTTGCGCTGACCGATGCGCAACTCGATTCGGTCGCGCGATTTTTCCGCGCGCATCTTCGCGAAAAACTTTGACGCCGATTTAATCGAGCGCCGAAAGTTTTTTCCAAAGCTCCCGCTGTTCGGCGGTCAGCGTTTTCGGAATTTCGATCTGCGCGACCACGTAAAGATCGCCGCGCGTGTCGCCAGCTTTCGGCAGACCGCGCTGCTTGAGGCGGAAGCGCTGGCCGTGCTGCGTGCCGGGCGGCACTTTCATTTTCGCAGCGCCCTCGAGCGTCGGCGTCGAAATTTCGCAACCGAGCGCGGCCTGCCACGGCTGCAAGTCGGCCTCGTGAATGAGGTCGCTGCCCTCGACGCGAAAATCGGGATGCTGCGCAAATTTTACGCGTAAAAAAAGATCGCCGGCGCTGCCGCCGTGCGCGCCTTTGCCGCCCTGGCCCGCGAGCCGAATCCGCTGTCCCTCGTGAACGCCGGCTGGGATGCGAACGCTGTAAGTTTCCGTCTTCGCGTGCTGCGAACGGCGAAACGAAACCTGCCGTTTCGACCCGTGCAGCGCCTCCTCGATCGTGACGAGAATGTCGGCCTCGACGTCCTGCCCGCGCTGCGAAATGTCGCGCTGACCAAAGCCGCGCGCGTCGCCCATGCCGCCGCCAAACGGGTTGCGCTGCGCGCCGCCGCCGCCGAAAAATTGCTCGAAGAAATCGCTGAATCCTGTGCCGCCGAAATGAAAATCCGCGCCGCCATTTCCCTCGCCACCAGCGCGGTGCTGCCAGCCCGGCGGCGGTTGCTGCGGACCACCACGTTCCCAATCCGCGCCAAGCGTGTCGTATTTTTTCCGCTTCTCCGGGTCGCTTAGAACTTCATACGCCTCGTTGATTTCCTTGAACTTTGTCTCGGCCGTTTTCTTGTCCTTGTTGACGTCCGGATGATGCTTGCGGGCGAGCTTGCGAAACGCCTTTTTGATTTCGTCGGGAGTGGCCGCTTTTGAAACGCCGAGCGTCTCGTAATAATCCTTGAATTGAACTGGCATCGTGACGACGGAACCTAGCCGCTGTTCGCGCCGCTGCCAATGTCTGCGCGCCGCACGCGCGAAAATTTTTACATGCCGCCCGGATGCCGCGCGGTGAAGCCCCACGTCTCGCGGCTGTCGTAATGCCAGCGCGGGCCGACATTGCCGCCGCGCTGGAAATCGGTCGTGTCGAGGCGCAGCCCGGCGATGACGGCAAAGGTGTGGCCGTTGCGCGCGTAGATCGTGAGCCAGCGGCCTTTTCCACGCTGGCCAAAGTCCATCAACTCGCGTGACGGAATCGGCGAATTCAGAACGCCCGCGTGATGCAGCGCAAACGAAATGCTGCCCGAGCAATCGTAGCCGGAATCGAGGAACGAGCCGTGCCCGCCGCCCCATTTGTAAGGCGTTTTGCGGATCGTGTTGACGGCCCAGATCGCATTTTTCACAGCCTGCGGCGCATTCGATGGCGCATATGCCACGCCGTGTCGGATGACCGCGCGATCGCCCTGCACCATCGGTCGCGCAGCACTCAAGACGGCCGGCGCACTCGATTCTTCATCCTGCTCCGGAACAGCGGCCGGCTCGAAAATGGTCGGTGAATAAAGCGCGAGCTCCGTGCTGTGGCGCACCGCGTGCGCGCGCGGAATGTTTTGCGAACCGCTGAAGAACGGCTCGGAATGAAGCGCCGCGGCCGACAGCGAAAAAACTGCTGCTGATGCGGCGCAGATGCGGAAGTAAAAAGAAAAGCGTGAAGAGAACATGGTAATTATGAAGCTAGTTGCGCGCCATGCCGCGCCCTTTGAGCTGCCGCCGCGAAAAATTTGCGCTGGTTCTAGTGGCTGGTTGATTTAAATCAATCGCAATCGTCCCGAGCGGCGAAAAAAGATGCGCACATTCGTTTGTTTAACTGGTCGTTGAATGTTCGCGTTCATTTTTCGCCGCCTCATCTCGCTGGTCTTCGTCCTTTTTTGTGTCGTCTCTATCACGTTTTTTTTGATCCGTCTCGCGCCGGGCGGACCGTTTGATCGTGAGCGGAAAATCCCGCCTCAAATCGAAAAGCAGTTGCTCGCGAAGTATCAACTCGATGGTCCGATCTCGCGCCAATACATCGATTATCTACGCGATTTGCTGCACGGCGATCTGCGCCTTTCCACAAAATACCGCGACCGCAGCGTTAACGAACTTTTGGCGCAGTCGCTTCCAGTTTCCGCGGAGCTCGGCTTCGCGGCATTCCTCATCGCGACGCTCGGCGGCATCTGGCTCGGCTGCGTCGCTGCCGTGCGCCGCCACACGGCGATCGACACCGGCGCGATGCTCGCCGCGCTTTTCGCGATCTCCATTCCGATGTTTGTCGTCGGGCCGCTCCTCATTTTAGTTTTTGCGCTGAAATTGCGCTGGCTGCCGGTCGGCGGTTGGGGCACATGGCCCGCACTCGTCCTGCCCGCGCTGACGCTCGCCGGGCCATATGTGGCCTACATTGCGCGGCTCATGCGCGCGAGCATGCTCGAGGTGCTCGGCCAGGATTTCGTCCGCACCGCGCGTGCGAAAGGGCTCCCGCGGCCGCGCATTATTTACAAGCACGCGCTCAAGGTTGCGATCCTGCCGGTCGTCTCATTTCTCGGACCGCTCGCGGCAAATTTGCTGACCGGTTCGATCGTCGTCGAAGCAATTTTCAACATCCCCGGCGCCGGCGGATTTTTCGTCAACTCGATTCAAAATCGCGACGGCTTTTTGCTCGGCGGCGTCGTCATCGTTTACTGCACGCTGCTCGTGATTTTAAATCTGCTCGTCGATATCAGCTATGGACTGCTCGACCGCCGGATCAAGGTGTATGGCTGATCCGCGCGAAAAAAGTGCCTGGCAAAAGCTGCGCAAAATGCCCGCTGCGAAAGCGTCGCTGATCGTGCTCGCAGTCGTCGTGGTCGCGGCGATTTTCGGGCCGATTTTGCTGCCGGCAAAGTATGCGTCACTGACGGAAAACCAATTCGCGCCGCCATCGCTCGCGCATCCGTTTGGCACCGATCTCAATGGCCGCGATGTCCTTTTTCGCGTGATGGAAGGCGCGCGCATTTCGCTGCTCGTCGGCATTTCCGGCGCGCTGATTTCGTTTTTTGTCGGCACGACCTACGGCCTCATCGCGGGCTACGCGGGCGGAAAAATCGACGCCGCGATGATGCGTGCGGTTGAGATTTTATATTCCATTCCGCGGCTCATCATCATCCTTGTTTTCATCAACGCGTTCGACATGCATTTGAAAAACTGGCTCGCACTGCACAACGCCGGCGCGCTCGTCGGCTACTCAAAAATCGTCATCCTCGTCCTCTCGCTCGGGCTCATCGAATGGCTCACGATGGCGCGCATCGTGCGCGGTCAGGTGCTCTCGCTCAAGGCGCGGCAATTCGTCGATGCGGCGCGCAGCCTCGGGCAGAGCCGCGTGAAAATCGTGACACGCCATTTGCTGCCGAACCTCGCCGGCGTGGTCGTCATTTATCTCACGCTCACGATTCCTGCGGTGATTTTGGACGAATCTTTTTTGAGTTTTCTAGGCCTTGGAATCCAGGCGCCGCAGGCGAGCTGGGGCTCGCTGCTGAGCGACGGCGCGCAAGTGATCAATCCGATCCGCAGCAATTGGTGGCTGCTGGTTTTTCCGGCGCTCGTCATGTCCGCGACGCTGCTCTCGCTAAACTTTCTCGGCGATGCTTTGCGTGATGTGCTCGACCCGCGAGCGCAGCAGTAGAGCGGCTTCGGAGGAATTTTGACGCGATCAAAAGTTGGAGCTTGTCACAAAAATGCGCGTGCCTATTTTGCGGGAATGCGTCTCCCCTCATTCCTCGCCGTTAAGCCGATCGCCGCGAAAACTTTTCTAAAAAATTCGGCGGCTGGCCTCGCATTTTGCGCTTCCCTTTTGATCGCCGCCTCGAGCGCAAAGGCCGCGGATGTTTCGACAAAAAGCGCGCTCGAAACGGACCCCGCCGGATGGGAAGACGTGTTGCCCCCGGCTGATTTGAAAGGCTGGTTTCGTGTGCCAATTCCGGCCACCGGAAAGTTGATCCGCCAGCAATGGCATGTGGAAAATGGCGAGCTCGTTTGCGACGGCGATGGCGGGCACGACATGCTTTTGCTCGACCGCGAATTGCACGATTGCATTTTTCACGTCGAATGTTGCTTCACGAAAATCGAGGGGAAAAAAGGTTACAACAGCGGCGTCTTCATCCGCACGTCGCGCGACGGCGCGATCTGGCATCAGGCGCAGGTCGGAAGTTTGTCCGGCGGATATTATTTCGGCGTCACGTCGTCCGAGCCCGGGACAAAAAAATACAAGAGCGGGCTGGGGCCGTGCCGGATGAAGGAAGCCGGCGAATGGAACACGATGGAGCTGACAGCGCGTGGTCGTGTGCTGACGCTTTGGGTGAACGGTTTTCCGGCTGCGGAGGTTCCCGATTGCGGGATCGACAAAGGCTTCATCGGAGTGGAAGGCGAAGGATTTTTGATCCACTTTCGCAATCTGAAGCTCAAGGAACTGCACTAAAACGTCACGCGATTTTCCACGGCGCGGTTCCAAAATCGGCTGTGCGATTGTTGCTAGCGCGTCAAAGTTTGCCGCGCGCTATGAGGCCGGACGGTCACCGGACGGGAGATTCGCCTCGATGAATTTCACAAGGGCGTCGAGGCTCACCGGCTTCGCCATGAACGGGAATCCGCCGATCAAATTCCCATCGACCGCTTCTTTTTTCGAAACGATCGCCGTCAAAAAAACGATTTTCGATTTCGACAAACTTCCGTCGGCTTGAATCTGCCGCGCGACATCGCCGCCGTCGATTTTTGGCATCACGATATCGAGCAGGATCAAGTCCGGACGAAACTCGCGCGCGGTTTCGAGCGCCTTCGTGCCATCATTTTGCTCGCGCACGATGTAGTCACCGGTGCGCTCGAGCGTCAGTTTCATGAGCCGGGTGAAACCGGATTCGTCATCGACGATGAGGATGCGTTTTTTTTCCATAGGGGCTCAGCCTTTGAACATGAGAGTAACGCGGGCGCCGCCCTCGGGTCGATTACGAATCTCGATGATGCCGCCGTGCAAATCCATGATCGAGCGCGTGACGCTGAGCCCGAGGCCGGTCCCCTGCCCGGTCGGCTTGGTGGTGTAAAATGGGTCGAATACTTTCGTGAGTTTGTCCTCGGAAATGCCCGGGCCGGTGTCGTCGACCTCGACGATGATGACAGTGTCGCCGACGCGAAAAGATTCGGAGCGATTGCCGCCAATGTTTGCGCCGACGCCGGTGAGCTGCTGCGCAAAAGTGCGGACGGTGAGCGTGCCGGATTTCTCGATCGCATGCGCGGCGTTTGTAAAAAGGTTGATGAACACCTGACCGACCTTCATCGCGTCCAGTTTCACGCGCGGCAGATCGGGCTGCAGTTGTTTAACGATATGGAAGCCGGAGCCCCGCATCTCGCCGCGCACCAGGCGGAGCGAGCGCTCGATGATCTCGTTCAGATTTTGTTCGCTGACCTCGAGTTTGCGCGGCGCGGAAAAATCAAGCAGGCCGCGGATGACATTGTCCGCGCGCTGCACCGCGTCGGTCAGATCTTTTAAAATATGCGGCACGTTTGAATCGTCCGCGAAATCTTGCTGCCGCAGGTAATCGATTCCCATCGTGATGATCGCGAGCGGATTTTTCACCTCGTGCGCGACGCCGGCCGCGAGCCGTCCGATTGATTTCATTTTCTCGGCCTCGATGAGCTGAAGCTGGATGCCGCGCAACTCCTCGTGCGCTTTTTTTAAATCAGCAAGCGCGGCGGACAGTTCCACGTTTGCCGCTCGCACGCGGTCGTCGGCGAGCTTCTGCTCAGTGATGTCGCGGCCGATGCAGACGAGACCGGTGATCTTTCCGCTTTCATTTCGCAGCGGCACTTTCGTCGTCAAAAGCCAGCGGCGTTCACCGGCCGAACTGGTGGCAATTTCCTCGTGATTTAGCAGCGGCTCGCCGGAGCGCGTGATGATGTCGTCGCTGGCTTTGAAATGCTCTGCGACTTCCTGCGGGAAAAAGTCGAAGACGGTTTTGCCAATGATCTCGCTCCCTTCTTTGACGCCGAGAAATCGCGCGTGGGCGATGTTGTCGAGCAGGTATCGGCCTTCCACATTTTTCACGTAGATCGGGTCGGGCAAATTATCGATGACACCGCGCAGCAAATTTCGTTCGGCAGCCAACTGCTCCTCCATCCGCTTGAATTCGGTGACGTCGCGCGAGATGCCGGTGGTTCCGATCACGCGGCCCTGGCGGTCGCGCAGCGGCAACTTTGTCGTCAAAACCCATCGCGTGCGTCCATCGGCCCGCACTTCTTTTTCGATTTGCGCGACCAAAGGCTCGCCGGTGTGGATGACCTGCAGCTCGTCTTCAAAAAATCGCTGCGCCTGCGCCGGGTCGATGAAATCAGCGTCACTTTTTCCGATGACGTCCTCATATTTGTCCTTGTTGAACAACCGCAACATCGCCGGGTTCACGCGGAGGAATCGGCTGTCGCGATCCTTGAAATAAATGCGGTCGGGAATGTGATCGAGCAGCGATTGAAGCAGGTCGCGCTCGTGCGCCAGCGCATGCTCCGCGCGGTTTCGCTCGATCGCGTAACGCATCGCGCGCAAAAGCAACTGGCCATCGAACCGGCCTTTCGCGAGATAATCCTGTGCGCCCGCGTGCACCGTTCGCAAAGCGAGCTCCTCGTCGTCGAGCCCGCTCAGCACAATGATCGGCACGTGCGGCACGAGCTTGTTTAACTGCAAAAAGGTGTCGAATCCGCTGCTGTCGGGCAGCGACATGTCGAGCAGGATGAGGTCAAAGTCGCCTTCGCGTAAAAGTTCGATCGCGTCGCTGAGGCGGCGAGCATTTGCCGCGATGACGAAGGATTCGTTTTCGCGCAGCGACTCTTCGAGCAGGCGGGTATCGCCGACATTATCCTCGACGAGCAGGACGCGGAATCTGGAGGGAGACACGGGGCAGAAATAATTGCGCGTGGCGTGGCAAAAGGCGAGCAGATGTTTTACGCGTGTGGCACACGCTTTGCATAAGCAACCGGCGAACTCATGCCGATCCTTCTTTTCGTCATCGCAATCCTCGCCGGCTTTTTCTGCGTCGTCGCGTGGCGAACCAAAGGCTGGTAAAGCGTCCTTGCGCTTTTAGAAGAAGAAGCGACGGCTAACGATGCCAGCTGACGGGCGAGATTTGACCGCCCTCTGACCACCAGCAATGGCCGGTCCAGATGCCGAGAACTTTTTTGCCGCTGCCGAAAACGCACGAGACGACTTCGTAGCGGACCGGCTTCACGAGGCGGGCGCAATGGAAACGAGCAAGCTTCGGCATGGCGTCGCTTTCAGAGCAAATGACGTGCCGAGGTGCGCTCGAAGCTTATTTCGCGGTTTGGCGAAAAACTCCCGTGACTAGCGCATCACAATAGGGGAATGTCCTTATTATCCATGGAAAATCTCCCAGCATTTCTAGCCTGCGTGAACTCATGTTACGGAAAAGTAACACTTCAAACTTTGCCTTCCGTCGCGCGAGAAGGCATTAGGGCCGGATGAAACTTCGGACTTGGCAAAAGGCGGCCTTCACGCTGGTCGAGCTGCTGACCGTCATGAGCATTATCTGCATAATGCTCGTTGCCACCGTCCCCGCGATTCAAGGTCTCTCAAAGAGCTCCTCGCGCCAGGCAGCGGTCAACATGCTGATGGATGTGATGGATCAGGCCCGCGGCCTGGCGATCACGCAGGGGCGGCCGGCTTACGTGGTTTTTGCGGATGGGAATCTGCCGGGGGATAAAATGGACCGCGCCGTGTGTATTTTCTCCGATAATTCCGATCCGGCGCAGCCGCCGAGCATGCAGACGAAATGGAGCACGCTGCCCACCGGCTACTGCTTTAAGAACGACTCCTCAGTTTCGACCATCCTGAATGCGCCCGCGGACACGCCGGCAATCACGTTCTCAGGCCAGGGCTTCACCAAAGTCGCTTTCCCTTACGTTCGATTCAGCGCGACTGGCGAGGTGCTTCATCCGACGAATCCAAATTATTCGCGAATCGTCCTCCTGAACGGATTCACCAATCCAAACGGCACGCAGGTTTCCACTTCCCCCTCCACGGTCACAGACCAGATCGTCGTTTCCCGATACACGGGGCGGCCGAAATACGTGAACGGGTTATGAAAAAAAAGTCCGCCGGCTTTTCGCTCATCGAGGTCGCGCTCGCGCTCGGTGTGATCGTTTTTGGTCTCGTCACGATGCTTGGCGTTTTCCCGATGGGCCTCGATGACAGCCGGACGAGCGTGAAGGAAACACGCGGCGCTCAGATGGCGCGGGCGGTTTTTTCCACGTTACAGACGCCTTCTTTCAATGCGGTCGATTGCTATGGTCAAACACTCGATCTTTCCTCGCTCGACACGAGCTCGACGCCGGTCTTGCTCTACGCAAAATTCTCCGATCCGGCGCAGCCGACCATCAGCTCGACGCGTGACTCCGACTCCATCTACACACTGGAGCTTCGCTTCAACCAGAACGTGACCCCCGCCGTCACTCCCGTCACGCTGAAGCCGATGACGCAGGGCACGGCAAATCTCGTGACGCTGACCATTTACGCGCAGACCAAAGACTCAGGAACCGTCCAATTCGCCACCGTCATCGGCGATTACTAAGATGCCTCGAGTTCATCGCGCGAAGAGTGGTTTCACTCTCATCGAAATATTGTTGGCAACGGCGATCACCGCTCTGATCGTGGTCCTGCTCATGCACATCTTTTCGGCGACTGCGACGACATGGACGCATGCCGAGCAGCGCACCGACGCCTTCCGCGAAGCGCGCGCCGCGCTCGAGAGCATGGACCGCGACTTGCGCAACGCCGTGCCCGCGCCGAAGCCGTCCGCCAGCCCCGATCCGTCGCCTCCGATGCTGGTTTTAAACTTTGACCCCAACACCGCGTCGCAGGATCAGGTGAATGAGGAAATCTACATGATCAGTTCGCATCCGAATTCCGGGAAAAGCGATCTTTGCACGATCGGCTACCATTGCGTCTGGAACGCGACGACGAAATGCTACGTGCTCCGGCGAATCTTCAAGGACAGCGACGCGACTTTCGCCGCCTTCAAGAAAGCCGCTTCGGATGTGCCGATGACCTTTGCCGATCTCTACACTTATTCCGCATTGATTGATGACAGCAGCGCCGCAACCCAAACGCCTCCCGCCGACGAGGAAGACGTCGCCTCCTACATCTGGGACCTGACCTTTCGCCCTTGCGTGAACAACACCCTTTCGACCTCGTATCCGAAGACGAGCTATTCCTCGGTGTTCCCGCTCTGGATCGAGATTCGGTTCAAAGCAGTCGGCGCATCCGCGGTCAACAAATTGAAGACTCTTCCCATCACCCGCTCGACATGGGAAACGCCGAATGATCCGCTTTTCAAAAACACCATCCTGCCGTATTCGCAGCAGTTTGTGATGCGGGTCAAACTTGTCACCTCCACGTCCGGCTCCAGCACGCCATGAAACAGCCAATCCACACCCAACGCGGCTTTGCGCTCGTGGTAGCGCTCATCATTCTCTCGCTGCTCGCGATCATCACCGCCGCCTTTCTTTCCAGCATGAGCATGGAGCGAAAAACGGCGCGCGCCTTTGGCAATTCCGCCCGGGCCGAACTCGCCGCGCAGGCTGCGGTCGCGCAAGGCATCGAGACTTTGAAGACACAGTTCCAGACGCATCCCGACTCAGCGACCACTTGGGAAACGCTCGCAGTCGGCTCCGGGGCAAGCTCCGGCACGGTCGATGGGACGGTGCTTTACTATCGCGATCATCCGAACGGCGCGGCGATCAATTCGGCCAGCGATACCATCTCCGTCCTGCCGTTGATGTCCGGTGCCAGCGTGCAGGATGTCGCGGCGAAAAGCAGCGCGGTCACCGTTCCATATTCGGCGAAAAGTTACACCGACGCCGACAATACCTACGACCTCAATCACGCGCGCACCGCCGGCGACGCCGCCGGCTGGATTGGCTCGCCCGTCCCGCTTGGCAGCACGCCGAAAACGTTTCGCGTCCCGTGGGTCGAGATCAAGGACCCGACCGTCACGACGAACGCGAAGGTGATCTCCCGCTACGCCTTTTGGATCGAGGACGAAAGTTTCAAGGTCAACTTTAACCTCGCCGGCAAAGTTGTCCGCGGCGCAGCCACCGTCGGCACCGGTCCTTCGCAAATCCCGATGCAAGGCGTCTTCCAGATCGCGATGAACGGCTCCAATTACGACCAGCTCGCGAGCAGCGTCTTCGATCTGCGCAACCTTTTCTCCACCAAGTCGCTCCTCGAATACCGCGCGCTCAACCAGATCGACGGCCAGCCGACGCTCGCCGACAGCAACAAATTCTACGGCACCATTTTCTCCGGCGGCCTCAACATATCCCGCACCGGCGCGAAGCGGCTCAACCTGAACGCCGTCGTCAAGGATTCCACCGACGCCACCACCATCCGCAAGCAGCTCGACCAAATTATTTACGCCATCAACTCCCAGCTCCCGAATTTCGGCCAGCGCTTCTACCGCAACGGGACCGACCTCAACGCCCTCGACGTCTCCGGCACCGCGCCCGGCCCGGCCAGCGACCAGATGACCGACGTCTATCTTCAGAAAATCGCCTGCAACATCCGCGATTACATCGACACCGACAGCCAGCCGACCATCGTTAACAACGACGCCGCCAAAACCGTCCTCATCGGCACCAAGCCGACCGACGCCTACCTGACCCCGGCCCACACCAACACCGGCGCGAATGCCATTCTCGCCATCGGCAAGGAACGCGTCCCGATGCTGGATGAATACGCCTTCCTGGTCTATTCGATCTCGCCATTCAGCAATCTAACCTCCAGCGCCACCAACAAGTCCTCCACCTTCAACGTCGGGATGGACCACTACTTCGAGTTTTGGAACATGACCGGCAAGGACATCAATGTCTCCGACCTCGGGCCAAATCCGTTTTTGAAATTGCTCAATCAGCCCGACTGGGACCTCACCACCCGCGCCTCCGGCAACGCCACCACCGGCGTCCCACCCGCCAATCGCACCTCCCAGCCCGACATCAATCCCAAGGACTCCATTCCGAACGATGCCAAGCGCGACATCGAAATTCCGCTCAGCGAGTTTCCAAATCTCGTCTTCAAAGCCGGCAAGCCCACCGTCCTCACCACGCATCCGACCTCCGACGAGCCACCGGGCTTCCTGCCAAACGCCAGCCTCGTCTTTCGCTGGACACCCGCCAGTGGACGGCAATCCTACGCCGACTACCATCGCATCTACAGCGGCGTCACCATCTCGGCCAATTCCAGCAAGCAATTCCGCCTCCTGATGAACGCCCGCAATTCCGGCCTCACCGACGCCGATTCGCGCTGCTTCATCGGCAACGACTACGGCGTCCTCGAAAATGACCCGAGCCTCCCGATCATCCGCAGCTCGGGCAACCAGGACATCTCCTATCAAGATGTCACCGTCTTCCGCGGCGGCTCCCTTTGCGGCACCAACGCCACCCCCTCCCAATACGGCGATCCGCGCACGAACCAGGAGCAGTTGAACATCTGCACCTACGACACCGCCCTCAACTTTGACGCCACACGCTACTTCACCTCGGGCCTCGACAGCAGCGTCCCCGGTAACAGCTCCCTCACCGAGATCGACTCCGCACCGCCGGGGAACTTCGTCAGCTTCTCCAAATGGAGCGACCCGTGGCCGAACCCCGCGAGCCCTTACACCAGCGACGCCACGCATGCGCCCTCCGTCCAGGCCAATGCTCCCCTCACCTCCATCGGCCAGCTCGGCGACATCTTCGATCCCGCGCGCAAAATCAACACCTCCAGCAGCGGCTCCGGCGACATCACCTACAGCCGCGGCGGCGGGCGCACTTTCAAAATCGGCCAGCCCGACGGCTACGACGCCACCAACAACACCGGCGGCCTCTGGGACGGCAAATCAAAATCCGCCAGCCGCGATTGGACCGCGTGGCGGCTCGCCGATATTTTCAGCATCAATGACGACACCACCACCCCCGGCCTCATCAACATCAACGGCGTCCGGCGCGACGGCGGCGCCGCTTTGAAGGCCGCGCTCTACGGGCTGATCTTTGCCGCCGATTCCGACCCGCAGCTCGCGGGTCAAACTTTCTACGACGCCACCACCACCGCGCCGATCGCCGCCCTCGTCCAGCAGCTCACCGACCGGCTCAACAACGCCAGCACTTTCACCAACACCGTCGGGCCATTCGCCGAACGCGGCGAATTTTCCGAGATGCCCATCTTCGACAAGGGCACCAGCCTTTACACCGGCGCAAACATGACAAACGTCAACGACCGCGGCCGCGAGGAACTTTTCCGCCGTCTCGTCGAGATGACCACCACGCGCGGCAACATTTTCTCCATCTACGCCGTCGGCCAGGCCATTACGCAGAGCGCCACCGGCGCGAAAATCGTCACCAGCACCAACCAGACGAAGGTCACCTTCGAGATCGACCCCGTCTGGAACACGCCGCCGCCCACCACCTTTGACCCGACTGATGCCAACGCAGCCAAAACCCGATTCAAGACACCCGACCATTATGCCATCAAAATTCTTCAGGTTAGCAATTAGCCTCCTCTTCGCCCCGCTCCTCCACGCGCAGACTCCCGCGCCCAGCGAATCCGCCGCCTCCGTAAGCCCGGCCGCCGCATCGCCCGCCGCCTCCGCCGCCGCATCGCCGGGCGGCACGCCCGAAAAGCACGCCTACGTCCGCTTTTGGAACATGTCCCCGGCGAAAGGCCCCGAGCTAGACCTTTCCGACTCGCCAAATCCCGACGACAAACCGCTCTTCTCCCAGCGCATCCCGTGGAGCGCCGGCCCCTACGTCCCGATCAAGATCGGCAAATACCCGTTCATCCTTTATAAAACAGGCGACCACAAGCAGCCGATCCAATCCATCAGCGTCATCCTGCGCGAAAACGTCTTCGTCACCTTCCTCGCCACCGACGACCAGGGCCGCCCGAAAATCGAGCTCATCGACGACACCTACGATCCCGCTGCGGTCAACGGCGGGCAGGTCGTCGTCCGCAATTACTTCCCCGGCGCCTCCGTCGATCTTCACGGGCCGAAGAAAAAAGTCCTCTTCACCGGCGTCGCCACCGGGCAGGCGCAGCACACGGACGATTTTCCTTTGAAAAAGCAGCAGATCGTCCTGCACACCGTCCTCAATGGCAACACGCCCGCCGACGCCGGGATGGAGGTGAATTTCAAGCGCACCCCGCACGTCACCGTCCTGATTTTCCCGGACACCTACGGCTACTTTCACCCCACGCTGCAGGTGGACGGCATCGCGCCGGATTAGGCGTCCCGCAGGAATCTCGAGCCGGAGCGGTTATGGAAAATTTCGTCGCATTGTGACGAAATCTTAACACTAAACCTTTTGCCATCGTCGGCGCGGGGCAATAGGCACAGAGGCGGAATGAAGGAAGCGCCACCCCCAAGCGCCAGCGGATTATCCCGAAGCGGCATCGGAAAACTCCGAAGCACGGTCGCATCATCCCGAAGCACCGTCGGGTTGTTCCCTCCAACGGTCACACCGTTCCCTCCAACGCCCGCACCGCTCCTTCCAACGGCGGCACCGTTCCTTCCAACGGCGGCACCGTTCCCTCCAACGGTGCAACGGTTCCCCGTGCGGACCGGAGTGCCGAACCAGGCCGAAAGCCCATTTTTCACGAAAAGCACCCGCTTTTCACCCAGCAAAACCACGAAACGAACAAGAAAGACAAAAAAATGAGCGATTACATACCGAGGCCGGATGACCAATACGGCGAATTCAGCGAGAACCTCCACACGAAAACCTCCGGCGCGCCCGCCTCCTTCGGGCTCTCCGCGGCCGATGTGACCAACGAAACCGCCGCACATACGGCGTGGGATACCGCCTACAGCGCCCACGTCAGTGCGCAAACCTCTGCTGCGACAGCGCAGCAGACCAAGGACACAGCGCGCGGCGTGCTCGAAACCATCCAGCGCGCCCTCGTGGGCCAAATCCAGAAACGGCCCGCCACCACCGATGCGCAGCGCACCGACTTGCGCATCACCGTTCCCGACAACACCCCGACCGCCCCGATCAATTCGATCGACACGTGGCCGGTGGCGACCGTCGACACCTCCACCTCGCTGCGCCACCGTCTCGATTTTCGCGACAGCGGCACGCCAAACAGCCGAGCGAAGCCCGATGGCGTCATGCTCTGCGAGATCTGGGAATACATCGGCGACACCGCCCCGGTGGATGAAAACGCCTACGTTTTCCTCGCCAGCGAGACGAAAACGCCGCATCGCAACGACTTCCCGGCGGCCGATGCGCGGAAGACGGCGTTTTACCGGCTGCGGTGGAAATTGAAGAGCGGCAATTACGGGCCGTGGAGCCACGTCGTCAGCGCGACGATCCCCGCCTAAGCCGGGCCGCAGCGCCGCCGAAAACGCTGATAAACAAGTTTATTGTTTAAACAGCAGAAACCTCAACCGAAACAGGCCGGGAGCACCATCCCGGCCTGTTTCATTTTCTGCCGAAAGTGACGAGAAAAGCCCTCTCCAAAAGTTTTACAAGCGCTGATGAAAATCCTCGAAAGCTGATAAACAAAGGCTTTGCGGGTCATTATGGTGGTAAAAAGTTATGTTACGAAATCTTAACACTAAACATTTTGCCTATCTGTTGAACCACCCCTATTTGTAGCGCGCCGAAAGGCACCAGAAACGCAAAAAGATTTAATCAGAACAAAGTTAGCAAACCAAACTCAGCTCCAAAAACCACCGTCAGCCTTAACTCAACACCAAAAATGAAAACCAAAAACCTCAACAAACTCGCCGTCGCCGTAGCAGCGGTCCTCGGAATCAATCCTGCCGGAGCGCAGGCAGCAGCAACGGATCAATACTGGAAAATCGACGGCACCACCGGCACATGGACCGGGCCCAACTGGGGAACGTCCGCTCTCGGACCTTTCTCCACCGCTTGGACAAGCGCAAACAATGCGGACTTCACCGCCAGTTCCACGCTCACCTTCGCTACCACGACCATTGGCAACGTCACCGTTGCCGATGGAGCTACGGTGACTGTTACTGCAGGAGGAACGCTGACACTGAATACAGCCACGCCGAGCATCTTCAATATCGGAACGAATTCCACATTAACTTGGACGTCTCAAAACGTCACGGCGAACAGCACCGGTGGCTACACCAAGAGCGGCGCTGGAATTTTAAACCTAGGTGCATTGACCTACACGACGAATATGACCGGTGGCGTCACGCTGAATGCCGGAACCTTGGTCGTGTCTGGAGACAAGGCGCTCGGCAATGGAGCCTTGAATCTCAATGGCGGAACACTTCAATCGTCTGGCACCCGCTCATTCGCCCCGACCTCCATTTCCTTCGGCGGCGACTTTGGCTTGTCTGGCACTGGAAATGCCACTTTCGCGGCGACCGTGGGACTTGGGGCTTCCACCCGAACTATTACCAACGCCACCACGAGCGGCAGCCGGATCTTTTCCGGCCTTATCTCGGGCGGAGCGGGAGCAGGACTGACGTTTATTGGCAGCGGGGCGGGGCAGATTTACATTGGCAACGCATCGAATTCATTCAGCGGCCCGATCAGCATCACGGGTGGCGAAGTCGGTTTCGCCAGCGATGGCGCTCTCGGCACCGGGACATCGATCACGGTTGACGGAGGACGGCTGACATCCTCCTCCACCGCTGGCAACGCCGTCACTTCGACGTGGAGTGCCAGCCGAAACATCATGGTAGGCTCCGCAGCAGGAACGAGCATCAGTGTTCAAAGCGGCACCGGTGATCTCACCTACAACGGTGTCATCTCCGACGTCACTGGAGAAACCGGCGCGTGGGCAAAGCAGGGCGGTGGTATTTTGCGCCTCGGTGGCCAGAGCACTTACTCCGGCAGCACGAGTATCAATAACGGCATTGTGCAGATCACCACTGGTAATGATCGCCTGCCGACAGGCACGGTGGTCAACATCGGCCAGGCTGCAAGCTCGAACGTCGGCACGTTCGACCTGAATGGCAACAACCAGACGATCGCGGGCTTGGTTTCCACAACCGGCACGAATGCAGCCGCGGTTTCGAACACCGTCACGACATCGACCACTCCTGCAACGCTCACCATTAATACTGCTGGAAGCAACAGCTATGCTTTCAGCGATGGCACTGCGGCAACCTCCGGTATCATCACCGGCGGGATCTCGCTGGTGAAAAACGGCACGGGCACGCAGAGCTTGGGCGGCGTGAACACCTACACCGGCACGACCAGCATCAATAACGGCAAACTCCGCTTGACCGGCTCGCTGACGAGCGCGGTGACGGTGGGCAACAACACCGCCGCCGCCGCCATCTTCTCGGGCACGGGCACGACCACGGGCTTGGTGACGACTTCGACCATTGGATCGAACGTTGCCTACCTCGCTCCGGGCGTGAACGTCAGCGGCACCCGCACCGACTTCGGCACTGCCGGAGCGCTCCACTTCAATAACGGCCTGACCATTGGCGACGGAACACAGCTTGACTACGACTTCGGCGCAAACACGGCCGCCAGTGACTCGATCGCAATGGCTGGCGCGCTGACCTTGGGCAACAACGTTGTCCTCAACGTTAATGATCTCGGCATCGTCACCGGCACCGGCTACACGCTGATCAGCGGCGCGACCGGCCTGACCGGCGGCGGGAATCTGGGCACCTGGTCGGCCGTTGGCGCACCGGGCGGCAGCACCGCGGCGTTCACGCTGTCCGGCAACGACGTTGTCGTGACATTCAACGGCGGTGCACCCACGACCACGGCGACGACCTACTCGCTGGCAGCGGTGGCATCGAACAACAATGTTCTTGTTAACAAAACGACCGCGGTCAACAGCACGATCACTAACACCGGCAACGGCACGGCTGATACGCTGAGCTACACCGGCTTGAACGCAAGCGCGACCGGCGGCACGATCACCGGGTCTACGAAGGACGGCGGTCCGCTGGCTCAAGGCGCGAACGACACCAACACCGGGTTGACCTACAACGCAGGCGCCACCAGCGGCACCTACTCGATCACCCCGACGGTGGCTTCCACGACCAATGGCACCCTCGGCGGCAGCGCGAGCAGCAGCGGCACGGCACCTCAAGCGGTGACGGTGTTTGACGCAGCGGCGCTCAGCGGCAGCGGACTCAACGTAGCCAACGCGGCGGGAAGCTTCCGCGCCTCGGCGTCGGTGACTTCCGAGAGCTTGAGCGGCCAGACGGGCTTCACCGCCACCAACCTTAACGGCACGAAGATTGACGCCGGCAGCAGTGTCGCTGCAGCGACCTTCGACAGCACCGGCAAACTCAACGGCACTTATCACACCACCGCCACTATCGGCTTCAATGACCTGACCAGCGGCAGCGCAGCTATCGCAGGTGGCACGGGTGACAGCGCCAATAATGTGGTGCTCTCGGCGAGCGTCTCCGGCAAGAACAACACCGGCGGCGCCACGGTGCTCGCGGGTCAAAGCTACACGGGCTACGGCTTGGGCAGCACGTTTACCGTCGGCACCACCGCGACGCTCCTCGACGGCAAGGCCGGCACGGGCAACACCGGCGGAACTTCCGATGGCGCAGACCACACCGTCAACATGGCCTTCTCCGACGTGGGCGCCCACGCGAACAATGTCAACAAGCTGAGCGATGTGCTCACCTTGACGGGCACCAACACCGACAAGTTTGTCCTGCAACTCACCTACACCGGCACACCGGCCCAAGGCACTCCGTTCCTCGCCTACTACAGCGCGACCTACGGCGGCTATGTCAACGCGATTGCCGGCAACAGCGCCGGGAACACGACGCCATTCGGTGGAACCAACTACGGAGAAATCCTGGGCGCTTATGACCCGGCCAGCGAGTTTATCCTCGGCGACTACGGGTTTGATTCCGTCAACCACACCGCATGGGCAGTGCTCGACCACAACAGCGACTACGAAGTCATCCCCGAGTCCAGCACTTGGGCATCACTCGCAGCGGGCCTTGGCACACTCATGGTCTGGCAGCGCGGCCGCCGCCGGCGGACGGCTCG
Organism: uncultured Verrucomicrobiae bacterium; assembly: GCA_963836755.1. Classification (GTDB taxonomy): domain Bacteria; phylum Verrucomicrobiota; class Verrucomicrobiia; order Chthoniobacterales; family Chthoniobacteraceae; genus JAJPJG01. Next base: position 2,233,333 of record CAWIKF010000002.1, read on the forward strand.
CGTGAGCTAAGCGAAAGCAATCTGGGCATTAAAGGGAAAAAGGGCGACGGCTGGAGGAGCCGTCGCCCTTAAGCCCGAGATGGGGGAGACCCCTAAGAAGTTCACCTACTTTTAACATTTCCTCCACACGATCGTAACAATCGGGCAGCAGGTTGCGCCCCATGTCATTGATCAGTAAAAAGAAGAGTCAGTCATCCAAGGGCGCTCGCAAGAAGCGCTTCGGTTTTTTGAAGGCGGTCGCGTCCGCAATCTCCGTCCCGCTCCTCGCGCTCGGTTTTCCGCAATCGAGCGATGCGCTCGACGCGGTGAGCTACACCAGCGCGGGAACGACCTACACCCAAACCTTCAACACGTCCGATGGAGGTCTACAAAGTCCCGCCGCGAACGTAGCCCCGGCCAGCGGCGGCGTCGGCGCGGCGTCGTCAATGGTTGAGTTGAACGACTCCACGGCGCTGGGCGCGCAAGCTGGCGGGGTTGGAATGACGGGATGGTATGTTGGAAATTCGGCGACTGCGAATGTTGTAAAGTTTGGCACTGACGCTGGCGGTTCAAACACTGGGTCTGCTTTCAACTACGGGTTGGTCGGCAACAATGATCGAGCTTTGGGTGGGGAAGCTTCTGGCAGCACTCAACCTTATTTTGGAGTGATTCTGCAGAACAATACCGCGCTCACACTCAATAACGTTACCATCGGTTTCACCGGTCTCGAGTATCGCAATCCATCCTCCACGGTAAACACGGATACGTTTTCGTATTTGTTGACGAATTCATCGACGGACAACTTTTATACGAATGGCTACACGGCAAATACCGCGCTCAATTTCAGCTCCGCCGCCTCCGGCAGCACGGGCGGTCCGGGCGCTCAAGCGGCGCAAAATCCGCCGGAAAATCTTGGCACCAAAAGCTTGAACCTTGGTGCCAGCACGGCGTGGGCACCGGGCCAATATCTCATTCTGCGCTGGTCAGACTTGGATGAGTCCGGGAGCGACGCCGGCCTCGCGATCGATAACTTCACCTTCTCGGCAATACAGGCCGCCAACCCGCCGCAAAACCTGACGTGGAATGCGCTCAATGGAACGTGGAATCACGCCTCGGTGAACTGGACCGGCGGCACCACCAACATTTTCAACGATGGAGACACGGCGAACTTTACTGATGCAAACGTCGGTTCGGTCACGATTGAGGCGGCTGGAGTCTCGCCAGCCGCGACGAATGTCAGCAACACCACAGGCACATACACCTTTAGCGGCGGCCCGATCAATGGCAACGGTGTGCTGGCCAAAACAGGCAACGGCATTCTCGACCTGACGGGCCAAAGCGGCGGCAACGGCTACGCCGGCGGGACCACGATCAACGGCGGAACGGTGAAGATCAACGCGGACAACCAGCTCGGCACCGGCGGAATCACGCTCGGCGGCGGCACGCTGGTGACCAGCTCATCGATTAGCTCGACGAAGACGATCGCGCTAACGGGCGCGACCAGCAACAAGTTCGACACGGGCGGCTTCAGCTCGGCATTCGGCGCGATCAGCGGCGGTGGCGATCTCACCGTGACCGGCAACGGAGGCTTGACGACGAACGGCATTTATACGCAAACGACCGGGGCACTGACTGTCGATAGCGGGACCACTTTTACGCTCGGTGCCAACGGCAGCTCGACGATAACCGGCGCGACGATCAACGGCGCTCTCGCCCTGTCCGCGAACCTGCGACTGAACTTTAACACCGGCACAACGAGCGGCACCGGGCAAGCTCAGGTGCTAAGCAGCGGGACATTGATCTCCAATACCTCTGGCGTTGCCGGAGGAACGGTGAATGTAAATATCGCGCTCAATAGCAACCTGATTCCTTTCACGAAGGGCGACGTGACGCAGGCAACCTACGCGCCCGGCACTTTCGTCACGACGATTGGCGGCACGAAGTTGACGAACGCAGGTGACAACACACTCACCATCGGCGGCGTGATCTCCGGCGACTCTGACGTAAACTTTGCCAACAACAGCACCACGGGCGGAGGCAGCGGCCACACGCTGCTCAATGCAGTCGAACTTTACACCGGCACGACGACGGTCAACGGCAATGGCGCCAATGTCATCATCGGTATCGACAACGCGCTCCCGACCGGCACCGACGTGATCTTCGGCACGCAGACTGGGATCGGTTCGCCGAACATTGATCTGCACGGGCACGTGCTGGCCATCGGCTCGCTTTCCTCGGGCGCGAACGGCAGCGGCTACGGCGTGACAAATACCGGCGCGGCCGACTCCACGCTCACAGTGGGCGGCTCGACCACGCCGGCGAATGCCTTTACCGGAATTCTTTCCGATGGAGCAACCAACAAGCTCGGGCTCATCAAGAATGGCTCAAGCACTTTGACGCTAACTGGTGTGAACAGCTACTCCGGCGCGACGGCGGTCAATGGCGGCGCGCTCATTGTAGGCGTCGCGGGCGTCGGCTCTGCGGCGAAATCAGACATCACCGTGACCAACAACGGCATGCTCGGCGGTTCAGGAACGGTCAAGTCCGTGACCATCAATTCTGGCGGCACGCTCTCGCCCGGCAACAGCCCTGGAACGATGACCACCACCGCCGCGGCCTTCATGGGCGGCGGTATCTACAAGCTCGAGATGAACCAGGCGACAAACCCGACCGCCGGGACGAACAACGACTTGCTCGCTGTGAACGGCACGCTCGATTTGTCCTCGCTCAGCTCGGGCACGCCGTTCGTGTTGAAGCTACAGACGCTCGATGGCTCCAACAATCCCGCTGCGCTCTCCGACTTTAATCCGGCGTCGAACTATACGTGGACCTTTGCCACTGCCAACAGCATCACGAATCCGGCCGGCGTCTTTAACAGCAACCTGTTTTCAGTCGATCCCTCGGGCTTTGCCAATAACTACAACGGCACATTCAATGTCAGCGAAGCCGGAAACGCGCTGCAACTGCAATACCAGGCGATCCCCGAATCACAGACTGGCGCGACGTTCGTCGGCGGAGCGGCGCTGCTGCTGGTCTGGAGACGGCGCCGGTCACGGCTGGCGCGCCTCGGCGCTTAAGCAAATCCGCAAAGCAAATTTAGGGATAAAGGGAGGGGCGACAGTTGGGGGACTGTCGCCCTTTTTGCTGCCCGCACGCCAACGGAGCATCGGGGAAAATATTACGAGAAATTTACCCAACCTTCACACAATTGTCACAATCGAGTCGAAAACTCCCGCATGCCTCAGACTGTGCTCGTCGTCGATGATGAACCCGATGTCTTGACGCTCGTTCGGAAAAACCTCGAGCGGGAAGACTTCATCGTCCTCACCGCGGCGGACGGCGAGCAGGCGATGGAAAAGGCGCGCGCCAGCCGCCCCGATGTGATCATTCTTGACATCATGCTGCCGATGCTCAACGGCTACGAAGTCTGCCGCCAGCTTCGCGCCGACGCGGGCACATCTCACATCCCGTTGCTGATGCTGAGCGCCAAAGGCAATCAGCTCGAACGCATCGCCGGCTTCGAGCTCGGCGCGGACGATTACGTTTCAAAACCCTTCAGTCCGCGCGAGCTCGTCTATCGCGTGAAAGCGCTCGCGAGGCGCCTGCCGGTCGCGCTCACATCGGATGGCGTCAAAGGTTTCAAGGTCGACACGAAGAACATGAAAGTCTCGATCGATGGTCGGCCACTGAATCTCACGCCGACGGAGTTCAAGCTGTTCCGAAGCCTCATCGATCGCCGTGATGAAATTCTCACGCGCGAATTTCTGTTGTCGGATGTTTTACATTACGAAAGCAGCGCCAGCACGCGCACGATCGACACGCACATGCGGCGCATTCGCGAAAAACTCGGACGCTCCAGCGGCTGCATCGAAACCGTCCGCAGCTACGGCTATCGTTTTTCCACGTAGAAAACCGACGCGACTTCTACGCATCCGTTGCGCCTGAAAAAGTTCACGCAGATGACACACATCGGTCATCCGTTCGTGACATTTGCCCGCTATGTTCCCACCACAATGGATCGCGACTCACTTTACTCCGCACTTCTTTCCATCGCCGTGATCGCCGAACGCATCGGTGAAGTTCGCCAGGATTTGCCGCCGGGCGAAAGAGCCGCGCGGCTCGCGGAGATCCTCGGCGAAGCGCAGCTCGATTTGACGGTGGCCCAGGCGACGATCGCCCGCGAAGTGGGGCTGGAGCTTGATCGCGCGCATTGGCCGCCGCGCCTGCGGCGACTCTAGACGCGCGTCAACTTTGGCGGGAAAAGCCAGACGAGCCGATTTTCCTCGCCGTCAAAATCGACGCGCGCCACGCCTGATTTCGCGAGCTTCACGCGCGCGCCCGTCAGCTCCTGCAGCACCGCGCTGAAGTCCGGCTCGTGGCCGACGATCATCAATTCCTCGCCCGGATATTTTTCCATCAAACGCTCCAGCTTTTTCACATCGAAACCTTTTTTGAGCCGCGGCTCCGTCTCCACGCGCCGCTCGATTTTTTTCGCGATCAGCTCCGCCGTTTGATACGCGCGCGGCAGCGGGCTCGTGAGAATCACATCCGGCTTCACTTTCAAATCGCGTAAAAATTTCGCGACCCGCCGCACTTCCTTCTGTCCGGCCTGCGTCAACGGCCGTTCGTCGTCCGGCTTTTTCCAATCCGGCCAATCTGCTTCACCGTGGCGAAAGAAATAAAGGATCATCGAGAGCTATCAATTCACCTGCATTGGCCTTGTCAACACCGGACGCGACCGATGCGACAGATGTTGCGCAATCGTAACATTGGCACCCGTTTTACTGCTGATAGCAGCCGTGTATGGTTTTCGAAAATGATGACGGTGAAAAATAGCGCGTTAAAGTTCCGGCTTCGCGTTGAGGAAGCGGCTGGCGCCGGCATCAAGCGCCTCGTTCACGAGCAGATCTGCGCGGCCGTAAACGAACTGCAGCAGAGCAGCCACAATCAGCACGCGGTGCACGCCGCGCGCAAACATTTGAAAAAAGTTCGAGCGCTTCTGCGCTTGGTCTCGTGCAAATTCGAACGCGAGCAGCTGCAGAGTGAGAAACAAAGTTTTCGCGATGCCGCGGGCGCCATTGCCCCGTTGCGCGATGCGACCGTGCGGCTGAAAACTTTTGAAACGCTGGCTGGTCGCGATGAAAAGTTCCCGCTCGCGCGCTCGAGTTTGCAGTCCGAGTCAGACAAACTTTACGAAAACGCCAGTGCGCCCATGCGCGAGGCGGCAACGCTTCTGAGCAGCGCCAGCGCTCGCGTCAACGATTGGCCGGTAGAAAACTTTGATGCGCGTGATTTGAGAAATGAGATCCGTCGCGCTTACAAAAAAGCGCGGCGCGCGCTGGACGTCGCGCGCGAAGATTCTTCGCAAATTCACGCGTGGCGCAAACGCGTGAAAACGCTCTGGTATGCCTTACGGATCTTCCGCGATCTTCTGCCGGGCACCGCCGGGGAGCTGACCGACAAAGCGGAAATTCTCGGAGAAATCGCCGGCAATCAACACGACCTCGTAATGCTCCGAGAAAAGTTGTGCGAGCTGCCGGGATGCAACCCGCTTCTCGACAAGATTGACGCGCACGACGCGGAATTGCGACAGCGCGCCATCGATCTCGGCACGCAATTTTTCGCGGAAAAACCGCGAGCGTTTGCGCGGATGCTTGATCCGCTAAAGAAGCTCTAGTGCGCCGCGGCCAGCTCAGCCTTTGCCTCGGCGAGATCGTGCTGAAATTCCTCGTTTGCTTTCATGTCACTCACGATCGCCTGCGCCAGCACGCGCCCGCCGTAAATGTCGGTGGCATAATGCCGCGCAATTTCCACGCGATGCCAACCCATCAGCCGCGCGTGCGCGACGATCGCGTCGTGCTTGTCGGGAAAAAGTTCGCAAAGGACGAGCGCGAGCACCATCGATTCCGTCGAATGCCCGCTCGGGTAGCTGAAACTTTTCTCCAATTTACCCGTCGCGAGACTTGGATCCACGGCAAACGGACGCGGGCGTTTGTAAAAATCCTTCGTATTGTCGGTGACAGACTTTGCCGCGTTGAGCACGCGATCGAAAAACGCGGCGGTCTTTGGAAATTTTCCGCGTTGAAAAAAATCGCCGACGGCTGGCGTGAAATTGAAAACGTCGAATTCTTTTTCCGACAGCGCGGCTGCAGCCTCAGCGCTCGAGCATGCGTGCGAGACCTCGCGGACTTCATTCAGATCCGCGGCCTGCTCCGGCGAATCCGGCTGTGGCGGCGGCGCGAGCAGCGCGGTCGCGTCGGGATGACCCGCAGAAACGTAATGCACGTCCTCGGCTGAGGCGTGGAGTGAAACTGCCGCGAAGGCGCATGCGCACGACGCTTGCAGGAGTATGGAGATGGATTTTTTCACGGTGTTGGTCGGTTGGGTTTTTCGCCGAGGGTTTGCGGCGAAGGATTTGGCGAGGTTGTAGCGGCGCCGCGTATCGTCGACAAGTTGCAAGTTGGGACTGTAAAAATGCTCCGACCGCGTCAGTGAAATTTAAAGCTCTGGAGCCGCGCCGAAGCCGACGTAGCGAAGCGCGCTCGGGCGTGTTAGCTTCCGCGGATGGAGTTTCAGCTCGCTTCGGATTATTCGCCGCAGGGCGATCAGCAGCAGGCGATTGAGAAGCTGACGAAATCGGTCGAGGCGGGGAATCGGCATCAAACTTTGCTGGGCGTGACTGGGTCGGGGAAGACTTTCACGGCGGCGAATGTGATCCGAAATATGGGGCGCCCGACGCTGGTGATCTCGCATAACAAAACGCTGGCGGCCCAGCTTTACAGCGAGTTCAAGCAGTTTTTCCCGCACAATGCTGTGGAGTATTTCGTGAGCTACTTTGATTACTATCAGCCGGAGGCTTACATCCCGCGGTCGGATACTTACATCGAGAAGGATTCGTCGATTAATGATGAGATCGAGCGGCTGCGGCTCTCGGCGACGAGCGCGCTGCTTTCGCGCCGGGATGTGATCGTGATCGCGAGTGTCTCGTGCATCTACGGCCTCGCGTCGCCGGAAGATTATTACAACATGCTGCTGACTGTTAAACAAGGGCAGCAATTCACGCGAGAGGCGATGCTGGCGAAGCTGGTCGACATGCTTTATGAGCGGAACGACATGGCGTTCTCGCGCGGGCGGTTCCGCGTGCGCGGCGACGTGGTGGAGGTGCATCCGGCGAATCTCGATGAGGAGGCGATTCGTGTGGAATTTTTCGGCGACGAAATCGACCGCATCACGCGCTTCGATCCGCTGACTGGCCACGCGCACGAGCAGTTGACGCAGATGACTTTCTTCCCGGCAAAGCAATTCGTAACGCCGGCGGCGAAGCTGCAAACTGCGCAGCGGACGATCCGCGAGGAGCTGGATGCGCGGATCATCGAGTTTGAAAAGCGGGGCCAATTGCTCGAGGCGCAGCGGCTGAAGATGCGGACGGAATATGACCTCGAGATGATCCAGGAGATGGGGTTCTGCAACGGGATCGAGAACTACTCGCGGCACTTGAGCGGGCGGCCGCCGGGATCGAAGCCATACACACTGCTCGATTTTTTCCCGCGTGATTTTTTGACGATCGTGGATGAATCGCACGCGACGATCCCGCAGATCGGCGGAATGTTTGAAGGCGACAAATCGCGGAAATCGGTGCTGGTGAATTACGGCTTTCGCCTGCCGAGCGCAATGGATAATCGGCCGCTGAACTTTCCGGAGTTCATGCAAATGATGAACCAGATGATTTATGTGAGCGCGACGCCGGCGGAGTTCGAGCTCGCGAATTCGACGGTCGGCAACACCGGCTACATCCCGCACAAGCGCGACCGCATCGGGATGGATGAGACCGTTCCGGCCGCGCTGCCACTGGTTTCGCGGACCGATGAGCCGATCGAGAAGTTCGATGTGCATACGCCGGGCAAGCGGCTGATCGTGGAGCAGATCATTCGGCCGACGGGACTGCTCGACCCGAAGATCGAGGTGCGGCCTTTGAAAAACCAGATCGACGACACGCTGGAACTTTGCCGCCAGCGGATCGAGAAGAACGAACGGGTGCTGATCACAACGTTAACGAAGCGAACAGCGGAAGATTTGTCGGATTATCTGAAGGATGTCGGGTTGAAAGTGCGCTATTTGCACAGCGATATCGACACGATCGAGCGGGTGGAAATCCTGCGCGCGCTGCGAGCGGCGGAGTTCGACGTGCTCGTCGGCATCAATCTTTTGCGCGAAGGTCTCGACCTGCCGGAAGTCTCGCTTGTCTGCATTCTCGACGCCGACAAGGAGGGGTATCTGCGCTCTCAAACTTCGCTCATCCAGACCGCAGGACGCGCGGCGCGGCATGTGAATGGCGAGGTGGTGCTTTTCGCCGATATTATAACGCAGAGCATGCAGAAATTGATTTCCGTGAGCGAATACCGGCGCACGAAACAGATGGAATACAACGCGGCTCATGGCATCACGCCGCGCAGCGTGCAGCGCGCGGTGCAGGAGAGTTTGCACACGATTTTGCGCGCCCGCGAAGTGGAGTCGAGCGTGGTGCGGGAAGCCGGGGGCGACTTTAATCTCACGGAACTTTTACGCGAGCTGCAGCAGGAAATGGAAATCGCCTCGGCGAATCTCGAATACGAAAAGGCGGCGCTGCTGCGCGATCAGATCGGCGAGTTGAAAAACGGCACCGGCATTTCGAAAATCGAGCCGAAGCGCCGTCCGATAAAGTATGGCCGGAAGCCCGGCCGTCGCACGGCGCAGGCCTGAGCCATGCGCCGCACGAAAAGCCTCAGCTCTTTTTGCCGATGAGATTCCGGCCGCGCCCGCGCTGCGCGAGGACGAGAAGCGCCGCGCCGCCAGCCAGCGAGCCCCAAGTAGCCGGCTCGGGGACTACTGTGGTCAGAGTTAGGTTGTTCGCGACATCCTGGCCATAGCTGATCTGGTAGGTATTGGCCCCGAGCATATAGAGCGAATGCTCGGTCAGCCCGGCGAAGTTGCCCGCGATTCCAGCAGTGGTAGTAGCCAGCGTGATGACGGTTCCACCCGTAAGTTGCGCTGTCATCAAATCCTGCCCGATGAATTGCGTCGTGCCGGTGCCCAATGCAAGTGCTCCCGTTACCTGCACTTGGTCATTTTGAAGTCCACCTGAAGTTTTGATGTCGAATTTGAACTCCGGAGTTTCCGGAGTAGTAACATTCGATTGTCCGGCGTTCGTGACGAAGCTTAACGCACCGGTTTTGATTGAGCCGATCGTCCCGTCGGTGCCGGGAGCTAGTATCGCTGTGCCGGACACAGTAGCTACGTTGGCGCTCGAACCGATCGTCACTCCGTTCGTGACCTGGCCCGTGCCCGCTAGAGTGGTAGTCCCGCCGCTGTTGGCTGTTACCGTCGTGGCCGAAGAACCTGTCAGTGCCCCATTTACCAAAACGGTGCCGTTGCTGATTGATGTGGTGCCTGTGTAGGTATTGCCGGCGTTGGAAAGCGTTAGCGTGCCGGTGCCACTATATGCAAGTGAACTGGCGGCAGTATTCGCTCCACTGTTATTGGTGATACTCCCGCTGATCAAGAGGGCTCCGCTTCCATTGATGGTCAAGGTGCGGCTATTGCTGTTGCTCTCGGAAAGAAACACATTTCCGGAAAGTGTGGTGCTGGCAGTGTTGTTAATGGTCAGCGAGCGCGAATTGGAACCGGACGAGGTGAAAGTGCCGCTTAAGGTCAGGTCGTTCGAGCCAGCGATAATGCCACTTGCTCCAAAGAGGACGGCATTGCTGATGTTTCGCGCGCCGCCCGATGCGACGATCGTGTTACCGCTATTGAAGGTCAGCATTCCAGTGCCCAAGGCGCTGTCGTTGCCCAGTGCAAGCGTTGCTGGACCGTTGCCAAGAGTAGTTCCCGACAAAATTAGACCAGTGGAAAAGTCGTTCGCACCATTTAGCGTAATCGTGCCTCCACCAGTAATGGTCATCGCGATCGCCGTGGTCGATCCGCTGATCTTGCCGTTGATGGTCAATGAACCGCCGTTGCCGGTTTGGTAAATCGTGGAATTTGAAGTGCCATTGTTGGCAGCGAGCAGCAAAGGCGCATCTATTGTTACGGTTCCAGTAGTGATGGAAGAGTAGATTGCGGCACCGGCACTTGAAGTAGCGCCAGTAGCGCTGGTTCCGTATCCATTGAGCGTCAAAGTTGCACCGGGGACAGCGGTAAGGTCATACCCATTCACTGAAAAATTAAGACCAGCCGTGTTTATCGAGGCTGTCACTTGCGGCTGCATAGTTTCGGCTGTTTTAAAGAACTCGACATTTGATGCGGAGGGAGCGGTCGTGCCGGCTCCGTAACTCTCCTTGGCGTTAAAGTCCGTTCCGGTGTTATTCCAATCTAATTCCGCTGCTTTGGCGGCACCTCCCGCTAACAAGACATTGGTGGTAAGAAAGAAGAGGAGCTTAGGACAGGCGGCGAGTTTCTTCATAGTATGGCTATTAGAATGGTGTGTTAATTTTTGTTTCCGACCCCCTAAGCAATCGCTGGGCCAAACCCTCTCTTTTTAAAACGATATTTTTCAAGGGAATCCCCGATACGGGGAAAACCTGAGGTGTGTCGGCAATAAAGAAGCACTCCTGCCCCGACGCGTGAGAAATAGTCTCTAGTGCGTTTTGCACCAAATGGACGATATCGCGCACCGAATTGGCGCGATTTTCAGCCAGGAAAAATCCCGTGGCTACTTGCTGGCGTCGCCGGGAGCGAAGCCGTGCTCGCGATCCCAATGGTCGCCGACGCGGAGTTGCTTCCAGTCGTTACGGAAGAGGATGATATTTTTGTGCGCGAGGCGGCCGTGGCGGTCGCGTCCTTCAATGCGCACCCAATAGACATCCGGTTCGTCGTAGCGAAACGACAGGTAGGTCGAATAAACATTCGCCATGCCTTGCCGACTCTTTTTCGCGACCACGGTGCCCTCCCGCAAGCACGAGCATGCGGCGCAAAGAAGTGCCATCGTCAGCAAAAGTAAACGCCGAAGCATGGGGCGGATGGTGCCCGGCGCAAGCGCAGCTGTCAAGGGGCGGGAGCGGAAGTTGCTTTTGAGAGCACCCGTGGAAATTTACCGCATGTCCTGGATTCGCTGCCTGCTGGTGCTAGCGCTCTCTGCAGCGCCCGGTTTTGCCGCGGACTCGGACTGGCACATCGTCAAGATCGACGGTCGCGATTATCTGCCGTTGCAGGACGTGGCAAAGTTTTACGGATTCCCAAACATAGTGCCGCCGGTCAGCCAGATTTTGCCGGCAAATCCTACTGAGCCTTTGACGAAAAAGTTGCTGCTCGACAATGGTCGCCAACAGCTCGAGGTCACATCCGGCGACCGCGAGATCACTTTGAATGGCGTGCACCAGTGGCTCTCGTTTCCCGTGGAGGCAGTGAATGATCAGCTCGTCATCTCGCGACTCGACCTCGCGAAGACCATCGAGCCGATGCTGCGTCCGCAGATGATCACCGGGCTGCATCCAGTTGACACAGTCGTGCTCGATGCCGGGCACGGCGGGCACGACAAGGGCGCGGTCAGCATTTTCGGCAATGAAAAAGACTTCGCGCTCGATGTGTGCCAGCGCGCGAAGGCTTTGCTGGAGAGCAAAGGATTGAGAGTGGTGATGACGCGCAGCTCGGATGTCTTCATCCCGCTCGAACAACGGCCGCGCGTCGCGAACGCGATCCCGAACAGTATTTTCGTCGCGATGCATTTCAACTGCGCTCCGGGAAATTCCGACGCGAACGGCTTTGAAATCTTCTCGCTGACTCCGCGCGGCGCGCCGTCGATGGACGAGACTTTTCTGAGCAGCCGCGACCTGCGCAACGAGCCGGGCAATCTTGACGACAGCGCGAGCTCGGCGCTGGCCGCGAGCATCTATCACGCGATGCTCGGGAACATTCCCCAGTTCGATCGTGGCATCAAACATCAGCGCTTCGCGGTGATCCGCCTCGCGACGGTGCCCGCAGTTTTGATCGAGGGCGGCTTCGTCAGCAGCACCAGCGAAGTGCGGATGATCGCGAATCCCGCATGGCGTCAAAAGCTCGCGGAAGCGATCGTCGCCGGCCTGGAAAATTACAAAGCGCTCGCCGAGCATCACGTGCCGCCGAAAGTTGTCGCCGATTACCGCAACCCGCTTTCCGCGACTGGTGCGACCGCGCAAACCCCGAGCGTCATTACCAATCCGCAGGCTCCGAAAAAAAACTAAAGCGTCATCTCGGCGAAAATTTGCACGGCAGCGCCAGCGCCTCGCGAAGGCGCAGCAAATATTCTCTGCGCGGAATCTCACAAGTGCCGAACTGCGCGAGATGCGGCGTGAGCCATTGCGTGTCGAGCAGCGTGAAACCTTGCTCGCGGAGCCGTTGCACCAGCGCGTGCAGCGCCACTTTTGACGCATCGGTCTGCGTGTGAAACATCGACTCGCCAAAAAACGCGCCCGCGAGCGCCACGCCATAAAGTCCGCCCGCGAGCTCATCGCCGCGCCACGCTTCGACCGAGTGCGCGTGGCCGAGCGCGTGCAGCGAGCAGTAACTTTCCACGATCTCGGCGTTGATCCACGTCTCGGAACGCGCCGCGCACGCCTCCATCGTTTGTTTAAACGCGTGATCGAACCGCACATCGAAAGTTTTCTTCCGCAGAGCGCGCGCAAGCCCATGAGGCACGTGAAATTCCTCGATCGGAATCACCGCGCGAGGATCGGGTGAAAACCAGGCGATCTCGCCGCGCTCCATCGCCATCGGAAATATGCCGCGCCGATAGCCGTCGAGCAGCAGCTCCGGTGCGATCATCGCGCGAGCGTGCGATAAAACTCGAGATAGTTGTCAACCATCGCCTGATAGCTGAAGCGAGATTTCGCCCGCTCGAAAACTTTGCTCCGATCCAGCTCCACCGCGCGCGAAACGAGCGTCGCCATTCCAACGATGGAATCCGTGTGAAACCCCGTCACGCCTTGATCCACGACCTCCGCGACCGAGCCGAGCGCATGCCCGACGACCGGCGTTCCGCATGCCATCGCCTCCACCATCACGAGGCCAAACGGCTCGTCCCATTGCACCGGAAAAAGCAGCGCCGCGGCATTGCGCAGCAACTCGTTTTTCTGCTCGTGATCGACCGGACCGATCCAGCGGACGCCTTTGCCATCGATCAGCGGCTCGATGTGTTGCGCGAAATAAAGTTCCTCTTTTCGCGATTGCGGCCGCCCCGCGAGCACGATCGGCATTCCCACTTCCTGCGCGATTTTGATCGCATCGAGCGGATTTTTATCGTGCGAAAGCCGGCCGAGGAACGCGAGGTATTCGCCGCGTTCAAATCGCGGTCGGAACGTGGCGAAGTCGATGCCATTATAAACAACAGGCGTCTCGTGGCCGCGGCTCGCGGTGAGATGCCGCATCTGTCCGCGGCTGATGCCGACCACCGGCACGTCGGGATATTGGCCGAGGATCCATTCCTCGTCGTTGGAAAAATAGGTGTGCATCGTGAAGACGCACGGGGTGGCGGAGAGCGGCGCGAATGGCACCAGCGACATGCCGGCGTGGACGTGCACCACGTCGAACTCGCCGCGATTGCGCAGCGCCTCGCTCATCGCCGCGTTGATGTAATAATCGTAGAGCGACGCGCGGCCGCTTTCCATCATGTTAAACAAAGTATCGCTCGTGATGACCCGCAGTTTCGCCGAGGTGCGCGACTCGCCGGTGGCGAAAAGCGTCACCTCGTGCCCGCGCCGCACCAGCTCTTCGATGAGCAGGTGCACGACCAGTTCGATGCCGCCATAAGTCGCCGGCGGAATGCCTGCCCACAACGGCGCGACCTGTGCGATGCGGAGCGGGCGGGCGGACATTTAACCAGCAAAACAATGGCATGCCGCTGCGTGTGACAACTCAAAACATTTGCCATTGCCGCACGCGACGGCCGCGAATAATTTCGCCCTTTCGTGAAAAACTTTCTCGCGCTTCTTTTTCTCTCCTCGCAACTCACTGCCGTCGCGCAACAACCTGTTACACAAGCGTCACCGCCGCCGCCGTCACCATCGCCGTCTGCCATCTCATCCCCCGCTCCATCTGCTCAGCCGCGGCCGAGCGCGTCGGCCGATTCAGGCGCGGAGGCGGGCGCAGCAAAGGCACAGCTCGTCAACGAGCGCGAAGTCGTCACGCAGCTGCAAATTTTTCTCGACCAGCAAAACTTCGGCCCGGGCATCATCGACGGGCGCTGGGGCGAGTTCACCGGGAAGGCGCTCGTCCACTACGCGCGCGCACACAACCTGACCGTCACGCAGGACATTTACGCGCAGCTTCCGCTCGAGAGCGTCTACCCCGTTTACACGGTTTATACAATCACCGATGCCGACGCGAAATGGATCGGGCCCGTCCCAAGCAAGCCGGCCGAGGAAGCGAAAGTGAAGCGCATGCCCTACTCTTCGCTGCTCGAGTTCATCGAGGAGCGCTACCACGCATCGCCCGATTTTTTGAAAAAAATCAATCCCGGTAAAAACCTCGACAACCTCAAGGCCGGCGACGCCGTCCGCGTGCCGAACGTCGCGCCGTTCCGCATCGAGCTCATGACGGAAAAAGGTTCGCTGCCCGCTCATCCGGAGTTTGCCGCGCGCACCATCGTCGTCAGCGTCGGCGACAAGATGCTCGACCTTTATGACGGCCAGGCGCTCATCGCTTCCTTCCCGATCACCCCCGGCTCGAAGGCGCTGCCTGCGCCGCCCGGCGTCTGGACCATCATCGGCATCGCGACGCTCCCGTGGTTCCGCTGGGACGAGTCGATGCTCATGCATGGCGTGCGCAGCAACGACTTTTACAACATTCCGAGCGGCCCGAACAATCCGGTCGGCGTCCTTTGGACCGGCCTGAGCAAGCGCGGCATCGGCATCCACGGCACGAACAATCCCGAAACCATCGGTCGCGCATCGAGCCACGGCTGCGTGAGGCTTGCAAACTGGGACGCGGCGCGCTTCGCCTACATGATCACGAAGGGAATGGTCGTCACGATCTGGTAAAAGTTCGCGTTGTTTCGCTTCTGAGCGTTCGGCTCTTGGCGTAAAAACTCTCGTTTCCGCTCAAAAAGCTGCTGCTTTCGCGCAAAATCGGTCTGCGACGACCTGAAACCGGCTTGTTACGACGCGAGACCGGTTTGCGTGAGCTTGCGTTTCCGGATGGCGCGAAAATCATGTTGAAGCAAATCAACCCGAGTTGCGTCGGAAGAAACGGCTGGCCAAAGTGCCGCCGAGTTTCCATTTATATGCACATGAAATCGGTGTTCACTTTTT
The DNA here is from genome assembly GCA_963836755.1 of uncultured Verrucomicrobiae bacterium. GTDB lineage: Bacteria > Verrucomicrobiota > Verrucomicrobiia > Chthoniobacterales > Chthoniobacteraceae > JAJPJG01. The sequence continues at coordinate 2,248,569 of CAWIKF010000002.1, forward strand.
CTCTCCTCATCGCTTCGGCCACCATTTGTATGGCGCGCGAGTCCGCCTACCAGGCATTGCGGGCGGTCGGCAAGGAGCGCGGGGAGGAGGTGCTCAATCACGTAATATCGGTCCACGGAAGCAACGGAGCGCCGCAGCCGGCGATGTGGAAAATCACGCTCGAGGATTCGTCGGCGCGGACCGGTGTGCGCGAGCTGGAGGTGAAGGATGGCAAGATCGTCTCCGAGCGGACGCCGATGAGTGCGAGCGCGGGGTCGGTGATGAATTTCCAGAAGCTGAATCTCGACTCCGAGGGCGCTTTCAAAATCGCCGTGAAGGAAGCGAGCAAAGCCCGTGTCGGTTTTGATTCGGTGGATTTCACGTTGCACGGCGGCGAGGAGGGACATCCGCCGGTCTGGGTGATGGAGCTGCAGGATAGCTCGCACCATTCGCTCGGGATGATGCAGATCGCCGCGGATACAGGCGCGGTGGTGCGAAGCAGCTTGTATGGAAGCAATCGGCCGCATCAGCCGGTGGTCGAGGATGTGCCGGATCGGGCGCCCGTGGTGCATGATGTCGATGTGCCGCCGGGCTCGGGCGACGATGAATATGTGGAGGACAGCAACGGCAACCATCTGCGCATTGGACACAAGATCAACAAGGCATTGCACGAGGCCGGCGCGTCTCTGGAGCAATTCTTTACCGGCAAGCGGACGCTCGACCAGAAGTATCGCGACGAGGACCAGTAGGCGTTAAATATTGATTAACAAAACGAAAACAGCCATACGATCGGCATGATTAACACAAGTTTCGGTGGCATGCTTTTCCTCGTGGTTGCGGGCTTCGCGGCACTCTGCGTCCTGATCTTCGTGATCGTGATGTTTAATTTCATTGGCATCTGGGTGCGAGCCCGCGTCGCGAACGCGCCAGTCGGCTTGTTTAACATGGTGGCGATGCGGCTGCGGCGCGTGCCAGTCGGCTTGATCGTTGACATGCGCATCACGGCGGTGAAAGCGGGCATCGATATCGGCACCGATCCGCTCGAGGCGCATTACCTCGCCGGCGGCAGTGTCGATCAGGTGATCCTCGCGCTCATTGCGGCGGACAAAGCCGGCATCGCGCTCGACTTTAACCGCGCCTGCGCCATCGATCTTGCGACGAAAGGGACGAGCAAAACCGTGCTCGAAGCGGTGCGCACAAGCATCAATCCGAAAGTTATCGATTGCCCAAATGCCGCGATGGGCCGCACGACGATCGACGGCGTGGCAAAGGATGGCATTGGCGTCAAAGTTAAGGCCCGCGTCACCGTCCGATCGCACCTCGACCGCTTCGTCGGCGGCGCGACCGAGGAGACGATCATCGCGCGCGTCGGCGAGGGAATCGTCACTGCCATCGGCTCGGCCGATTCCTATAAAGAAGTGCTCGAAAATCCCGATCGCATTTCGAAGACCGTGCTCGTGAAGGGACTCGATAGCGGCACGGCTTTCGAGATTGTTTCCATTGACATCGCAGACGTCGACGTCGGCGAAAACATTGGCGCCAAACTTCAGGCCGAGCAGGCGGACGCGGACAAGCGTGTTGCACAAGCGAAAGCAGAAGTGCGACGGGCTGCAGCGGTCGCCGTCGAGCAGGAAATGCGTGCCCGCACACAGGAAATGCGCGCGAAAGTCGTCGAGGCGGAAGCGACCGTGCCGCAGGCGATGGCCGAGGCATTTCGCTCCGGCAACCTCGGCATCATGGATTACATGCGGATGAAAAACATGGAGTCCGACACGAAGATGCGCGAGTCCATTGCCGGCCCGGACAAGCCGCGCGAAGACGCGAAGTAAGGCGCCCGCTGCCGCCGCAAATGGAACCGATTTTTGCCATCGTCCTCTTTGGTGCGATCGCGCTGATGAAATGGCTTGCCGGCGGCAAAGGCATCTTCGCGGAGCGCGGGGAAAATCAAAAATCCGCGCGCCCCGGCACGACCGACGAAGAGGAGCGGATGCGGAAATTCATGGAGGCGCTCGGCATTCCAAAACCGACCGAGCCGCCGCCGACGGTGCGGAACCGCGAGGAAGTGCGGCGCAGGATCATCGAGCAACAGCGCACTCCGCAGCCGCGGAAACCGGTGCGTCCCCTGCCCGCGCGAACATTTCCGCAGCCGGTTGTTTCACAAACGCAATCCGATCCAGTGGTTGTCGTTGCGCCGCCACGGCCAGCGACCTTTGTGGAAAAAATCGCGCCGCTTGCGGCGACTGACTCCACTCCGCAGATGGATGTGCGGATGGCGCTGCTGCGCGGCGCATCGTTGCGCGACGCGATTATTTTGCGCGAAGTCCTCGGTCCGCCGCGGAGCTTGCAATCGTATATTTAGCGCATAATTTCGTCCCCACGTTTCACGCCGGCGTGGCGGAACTGGCAGACGCGCCAGACTCAAAATCTGGTATTCGCAAGAATG
>CAWIKF010000003.1:0-99063 GCA_963836755.1 uncultured Verrucomicrobiae bacterium
TGTGGGTTCGATCCCCTCCGCCGGCACCGCGTCCAGAGGGACGAAGCCGCTGATTCAAACGAACTGATTTCCTTCCGCAAAACAACTCAACCAACATCACAAAGAATGACAACTTCACGACTTGCCGCTCTCGGTTATCTTGGATTTCTCGGCTACCTCGGATTCATTCCGGGGCATCAAGGTTTGTTTGGATTCTTCGGCTTCCTTGGCTTCCTCGGCTTTATGCCGCGTCATCGAAAAGCGTAGCGTTGGCTGGTTTTCTCGCGGCGATGGCATGCGGGCGATGATCGGAAAATAAATTAGCGTTTGCTCCGGGCGCTTGGGGGATTAAGAGAATGCGATGCAATCTCCCATCAAAGTCGCAGTGACCGGCGCGGCCGGGCAAATCGGGTATCAGCTACTTTTTCGCATCGCGTCGGGTGCGATGTTCGGGCCGCAGCAACCGGTCGAACTCCATCTCATCGAGATCCCGCAGGCGCTCGGAGCCTTGAATGGCGTGGTGATGGAACTGCACGATTGCGCGTTCCCCTTGCTCCGCGGAATCGTCGCGACGGCCGATCTCGATGAGGGTTTTCGCGGCGTGAATTGGTGCCTGCTCGTCGGCAGCGTCCCGCGCAAGGCCGGGATGGAACGAGGCGATTTGCTCGGCATCAACGGCAAGATTTTCATCGGCCAGGGCCAAGCGATCGAGCGCAACGCGGCGGCCGATGTGCGCGTGCTTGTCGTAGGAAATCCGTGCAATACGAATTGCCTGATCGCGATGAACAATGCGCGTCAAATTCCGCGCGAGCGCTGGTTCGCGATGACGCGACTAGATGAAAACCGGGCGAAGTCGCAACTCGCTCAACGCTCCGGAGTTCATACGACAATGGTCACGAACGTCGCGATCTGGGGCAACCATTCCGCAACGCAATATCCGGACTTTTACAACGCACAAATCGACGGACGCCCCGCGGTCGACGTCATCGGCGACGACAATTGGTTGAAGGATACTTTCATTCCAATCGTGCAGCAGCGTGGCGCGGCGATCATCAAAGCGCGCGGCGCATCGAGCGCGGGATCGGCAGCCAACGCGATTGTCGATACGGTGCGCGATCTCGTGACTCCGACCGCGCCGCGCGATTGGCACAGTGTTGCTGTTTGTTCAACAGGCGAATACGACGTGGACGCCGGCCTCATTTGTTCCTTCCCCATTCGCAGCGACGGGACGAGCTGGGAAATCGCGAAGTGGGTGGACATCCCGGAATTCGCTCGCTGGAAAATCGACAATAGCGTCACCGAGCTGCGTGAGGAACGCGAGTTGGTGAAAGAGCTGCTCGGCCCGCAAACTTAGGCGCCACGGGCATTTGACGGCCGCTCGCCGGGCGGCGACACTGGACGCTTCATGCGCACTCTTTGTTTATTTATTGTTATAACATTGGCGAGCATCGCGGCGCGGGCCTCGCTGCCGATGAACGTCACGTTTAAAGGGAGTGAAAAATTCGTGCGCCTCGTGCAGGAAGCTTCGGATGAAAACTGGCGCGCGTTGCCGATCGGCGAGCGCACCGCAACCGTCGGGCGCGCGATGGTCGGCACGCCTTACCGCTCCTTCACGCTCGAGATTGACGACCGCACCGAATCGCCATCGGTAAATCTCGACGGCCTCGATTGCTGGACTTTTTTTGAAACATCGCTCGCGTTTGCTCGCATGCTCGAAGAGCCGCGGGAAAACTGGACGCCGGCGACGATGCTTCACTACATCGAGCTCGATCGCTACCGCGACGGCCGCTGCACCGGCGCCTATCTTTCGCGGCTTCACTATCTCGAAGACTGGCTTGCAGACAATCAGCGCCGCGGTCTCGTCGCCGATCTGACGCGCAGTCTCGGCGGCGTGAAATGGTCGCACGACGCGCGCGAGATGAGCGTCGGCTGGCACCAATATCGTTACCTTCGCGCCGATCCGTCGCTTCTGCCGGCACTCGCGGACATGGAGCATCGCGTCAGCTCGCTGCCGCTTTACGGCATTCCGAAAAATCGCGTAGCGGGCATCGAATCAAAGCTGCGCGATGGAGACATCATCGGCATCATCTCGCGCGACGGCGGCGGACTTTATTCCACGTCGCACGTCGGTCTCATCAGCCGCGACGGCAGCGGCGTTGCGCATTTCATGCACGCTTCATCGCCGCACCATTACGGCCGCGTTGTCCTCGACACACGGCTCTCGCAGTATCTCGCAAAATTCCACACTGACGTTGCGATCATGGTCGCGAGGCCGCTTCATTAAAAGGCGCGCGAGAAATCAGTCAAACGTCGAGGTTGCGCACATTGAGCGCATTGTCCTCGATATATTGGCGGCGCGGCTCGACAACATCGCCCATCAGTTTGGTAAACATCTGATCGGCCTCGACGGCGTTGTCCTCATTGAGGTCAACCTTCAGCAGCTTGCGCTTTTCCGGATCCATCGTGGTGCTGAAAAGCTCCTTCGCATTCATCTCGCCGAGACCTTTGAAACGCTTGATCTGCACGCCGCGGCGTCCGATCTCCTTGATCGTATCGAGGATCTTCGGGATGGAAAAAATCGGATGCGCGTTCGCTTTTTCACCCTCGCCTTCGATCAACTCAAAAATCGGTTTGTCGCTATCGGCGTAATGCTCGATCTGCAATCCTTTGCGCCCAAGCTCGCTGATCAGCTTCTGAATCGCTGCCGACTCGTGCAGCTCGACAAGCTTGCCCCGGCGCCGCAGCGCGTCTTTTTTGACGGGCGCGCCCAATGGCAAAATCTCTTCGCCCATTTCGACTTCGAGCAAATTCAAATCAAGATTTTCCTCGTGGAATTTTCGCAACTCAGCCTCAGCATTGAAGTAATGGACCGACTCGTCATTCCCGTCACGCACTTTGACGAGATAGAGCGGCAGCGTCCCCTTCTCCTTCGAGCGATGCGTTAGATATTGCTCAAAATCACCGCCATGCCGGCGAAGCGCATCGCTGTATTTTGCAAGCCGCTCGAGCAGGTCGAGAATATCCTTCAGCTGCGCCGTCGTCAGTTCCTTGCCGTCGGCGAGATTTTTCAATTTCACATCCTCCGTCCCGAGCGAAATCAAAATTTTGTTCAGCGCCACGTCGTCGTCCACATATTCCTCGCGCTTCTTGCGCTTCACTTGATAAAGCGGCGGCTGCGCGATGTAGATTTTGCCGGAGCGGACGAGGTCCGTCATTTGCCGGTAGAAGAATGTGAGCAGCAGCGTGCGGATGTGCGAGCCGTCCACGTCCGCATCCGTCATGATGATGATGCGACCGTAACGAAGCTTTGCCATGTTGAAGGAACCTTCCTGATCACCGGCTCCGATGCCGGTGCCGATAGCCGTGATCATCGTCTGGATTTCCGTGTTTTGTAAAACTTTGTCCAACCGAGCTTTCTCGACGTTGATGAGCTTTCCGCGGATCGGCAAAATGGCCTGGTAGCGGCGATCGCGCCCTTGCTTCGCGGAGCCGCCAGCCGAGTCGCCCTCGACAATGTAAAGCTCGGTCAGCGTGGGATCGCGCTCGCTGCAATCGGCCAATTTTCCGGGCAGACCGCCGCCCGTAAGAGCGCTCTTGCGGACTGTTTCACGAGCTTTTCGAGCAGCCTCGCGGGCGCGCGCGGCCATCAAACACTTGTCGATGATCTTCTTCGCGATTGGAGGATTTTGATCGAAAAAAGTCATGAGACCCTCGTAAACGATCGAGTTCACGATCCCGTCGATCTCGGTGTTCACAAGTTTAACTTTTGTTTGCGACTCGAACCGCGGGTTCGGCAATTTCACGGAAAGCACGCAGATCAAACCTTCGCGCACATCGTCGCCGGAAATCGCCGCGTCCTTTTCTTTCACGAGGTTGTTCGACTTCGCGTATTGGTTGATCGATTTCGTCAGCGCGGAGCGAAATCCCGTCAGATGGGTTCCGCCATCGGGATTCGGAATTGAATTCGCAAAGCAGAGGATCTGGTCGTTGTAGCTGTCGTTATATTGCATCACGACGTCGACGAAGACCTCGTCCTTTTGACGCTCGAGCACGATCGGTTTTGGGTGGATGAGCGACTTGTTTTCGCCGAGCTGCCGGACGAATTCCTCGATGCCCAATTTATAAAAGAACGTGTCGCTGCGCGGCACTTCGGCGCGCTCGTCGGTGAGCGTGATTTCCAAGCCGGGATTCAAAAATGCCAGCTCGCGAAGCCGCGCTGCGAGCCGCTCAAAGCGGAATTCAGTCGTGATCGTGAAGATCGTCGGGTCGGGCAAAAACGTGATCAGCGTGCCCGTGTGTTTCTTGTTTTTCAGCTCGCCAATGACCGTGAGCGCCTGCGTGGTTTTGCCGCGCTCGAAGGCCATGTGGTAAACTTTTCCGTCACGCGAAACCTCGACTTTGAACCAGTCGCTGAGTGCATTCACGCACTTCGCGCCGACACCATGCAGGCCGCCGGAGTATTTGTAAGCGCCCTGACCGAATTTTCCGCCCGCGTGCAAATTTGTCAGCACCAACTCGACGGCGGGCATCTTGAATTTCGGGTGCATGTCCACCGGAATTCCACGGCCGTTGTCGCGGATGGATGCGGAGCCATCGACATGAATTGTGACTTCGATCTTCGTGCAAAAACCGGCGAGGTGCTCGTCGATCGAATTGTCCAAAACTTCGAAGACGCAATGATGCAATCCGCGCTCATCGGGATCGCCGATATACATGCCGGGCCGCTTGCGGACCGCTTCCAGTCCCTCGAGTTTATCGATCTGCGCGGCATCGTATTGTCCAGTGGGCTGTTGCGGTTTTTCGGGCATAAATTGAGTGACGGGATGAGCATCCAACTTAGCGTCGCGCGCGGTCTGCCACAAGCATTGGCAGCAGAAAGGTAGCCCGAAATTTCAGCCAGCGCTGTTGACTGAAACCGCTGCGCGTCAAAGTTCGTCGCCGATCACCGTTTGCAGACAAACGGTGAAAGTAGAGCCCTGCCCAACCTTTGTGTGAAGGTGAATACCGCCCTGCGCTTCTTTAACTAGACGTTTAACAATCGAAAGGCCGAGGCCCGTTCCCTTGTCCACCGACTTTGTGGTGAACTGCGTCTCGAACATTCTCGCCAGAATTTCCGGCGGGATGCCAGGACCGTTGTCCTGGACCGAGAGCGCGAGCACGGGAGCGCGATTGAGAAATCCGTCGCGATTAATGAACCGCTCCTCCGAATGGTCCTGGAATTGATTGAGGTCGAGTGCGTAGATCAGCCGCTGCGCCCGGATCTCGACACGATGCGGCTTGTCGGTCGATTGCAGCGCATTGATCGTGAGGTTGAGTAAAATTTGCAGCAAGTCGGTGCCGTTGATTTCGGCGAAAACATCTTCTGCCAATTCGTGAATCGTCAGTTCGTTCCCGTGCGTCGCAGGATGGCGGACGAGCAGTTCCTTCAAATCGCTGAGGATTTGATTGACGCCGACGCGCGTGGATGCTGCCGCGCCTTCATGCAAAAATGAAAGGTAGCGGCGAGAAATTTCAAAGCAGCGTCCGACCTGCCCGGTCAATTTGTTGAGGTCGCCCTTGATTGACTGGAGCTGCTCGCCATCGACGCTCGCGGCATTTTCGATGGAGCGGTTGATGATCTCGATGAATCCGGAAATCACCGTGAGCGGGCCATTGATATCGTGCAGCACGCTCGCGTAAATCTCGCCCTTCGCGCGGATCATTTCCTCCTTCTCTTTTTGATCTTCGATTTCTTTTTGCAGCGCGTGAAGCGTCTGATTCGTGCTTTGAAGATTGATCGCGATCTGATGCTTTTCGCGCGCGCGCGCCACGGCGGCGCGCATCGTTGGGATATCGAATGGTTTGTTTAAATAATCGCAAGCACCGTATCGCAACGCCTGCCGAGCCGTGTCGATCGTTTCATACGCGGTCAGCATGATGATTTCGATCGTCGGATTCAGTTCCTTGAGGCGCCTGAGCACTTCCACTCCCGACATTCCCGCCATCAAAATATCGAGGATCGCTACGTCGATCGTGTTTTGTTTCGCATGCTCGAGCGCCTGGTTTCCATCGCTCGCGAGCAGGACGTTGTATTCGTCCTTAAAAATGATTTTGACTGACTGGCGAGGCCCTTCCTCGTCGTCGACGACGAGCAGAATCGGACGCGAACCGGCAGGCGCTGCGCTGTTTTTAGAAATGGTATCCAACGGAGAGTGTGACGGCATGACTTAAAAAAGTGTAGCGCCCATCTGCAAGGGTATTGTTATCGATCGTGCGCGCGGGCCCATAGGAGAGCTGATAAGCCAGATCCCAGCTGAAATTGTGCACGGCCTGGCCGACGCCGGCGCTGAAAATGTGGCGATTGGAATCCGGCACCTGCGGATTGAAGCTACTGCTCGGCACGGAATTTTCGCTGTAGGCGTAGCCGGCGCTCGCGTGCAAACCTTTCCATTGGAAATCGTGTGTGACACCGAACTCAAAGATCCACGAGTGCTTCCAATTGAAGGGCAAATTTACGTTGCCGTTGGTCTGCTGATGCAGTGTGACATCATTTAACACATCCCAATCCGTCCAGTCGACGTCGGCTTCAAAATTCCACTGCGGCGTCGGCCGAAACGAGTAGCCAAATACGGCAAACTGCGGAAAGTGAAAATTTGCATCCGCATCTTCCTCCGGAAATGATGTCGGCACGCTGGCGATCGGCTGCGTCGGCAAACCGTTTGCAGCCAGGATCGCATCTTGAACTGAGCGCGGGAGCGGCAGGGCGCGGATCGAGCGAATGGCATTGTTAGCGGTGCGGATCTGGCTGTTTACTTTGTTCGCAGCGTTGATTTGCTTGTCCGAGAGATGGGCGTTCGAGTGTCCACTGAAATCGATCGCGACGCCGCTGTGATAACTCAAGCCGAATGAATGCTGCGGCGTCGGCTGCCAAAGCACGCCAGCATTGAAGCCAACGGCGGTGCCGTCGCCTTTGAACCCAAACAAATTTCCTCTACCATTCAAGAAAGAGGCCGATGCGGGAAACGCAATCCCTCGCTCCAAATCCGCCTGCGCCTGGTCAATCGTCAGGCCGACCGCCACGGAAAAAGTCCGCGACACTTGCACGGCGATCACGGGATTCACCGTCAAAAATTCAATTTTCCCGTATTCGGCTAAAGTGCGAAACGGCACGGTGTCCGGATAACGGAGTTCCAATCCGTAAGGCGAGTAAACGCCGAGGCCCAATGTGATCGGCCCATCGTGCGGTTTATAAGTGGCGTAGAGCTGAGGCAGGAAGAGCGCCTTTTCTTCAGAGTCGAAACCATCGCCATCTTTCGGTGAAACATGCACGTCCAGACCGATGCCATACACGCCAACCCGTGCTTGAAATCCATCGAGCTGTGTGATGCCGGCGGGGTTGTAATAAATCGCCGACGGATTGTCGGCAGTCGCAGTGAACGCATCGCCGCGCGCCGTGGCTGCTGCGTCCTGATCGACCAAGCGGACCCCGAGCGCGAAGGCTATGGAAGGAAGAAGGAGCGCGATGGCGGCAAAAAAGGCAGACTTAAATTTCATGTGATTTTTCGGATTTAGCATGTCCAACGTCTGGGGAACAACTTTTAAATTTAGTTAATTATGAGCAATGAGCGGCAGTGAAATGCGCACCACGCCCGGTCCCCGATCGTTCGCTTGAATTTCCATTTTTCCAAAATGATCCTCAATGATTTTCCGCGTGACGGTCAGGCCGAGACCGAGTCCGACGTTGCGCGTTGAGAAGAAAGGTTCGGAGGCTTTTTCAGCCGTCTCCCGCGTGAAACCCGCGCCGGTGTCGTGCACTTCCACACGCAAAGCCGGTTTGCTGCCGCTTCCGTCCTCGGTGACGCGCACCACCACGTTCGGGTCGGTCGGGTTCGCCTGCAGCGCATTCAAAATCACTTCGCAAAAAGCGTGGCGCAGCGCTTTTTTGTCGCCGGCGATCATCCACGCCTCGCCGCTTTTCGTCGGTTCGGACTCGGGCACATGGCCGTTGTGATACGTGTAGGCCTCGCGGAACGCCTCCGAGATTAATTCCGAGACGCGGATGTGATCGCCAAAATCGGTTTTCCCGCGCGCAAGAAACATCATCTGGTTCGACAGCCGCGAAATGCGTTTTACCCCGCTGGAAAGCGCCAGCGAGAGCGATTGCTGAAACTCCGGATCCTCGCCTTTTTCGAGCAGCAATTGCTGGTGCGTGGAAATCGGCACGACGGAATTTCCAATCTCGTGCGCGAGATGCTCCGCCATCGCGGTGATCAAACGCAGGCTCGAAGTTTCGATCTCGAGCCGCTGCGCCTTTTCCATCTGCGTGATGTCCTCGATGATCAGCAGCGCCGCATTTGGATTCGCGGAATTCTGGGTGCGAAACGGCGAGATCGTGACTTGAAAAGTGATCTCCGGCAGTGCGGGCGATTGATATTTAAATGGCGGCAGCCCTGTTCCCGTCTTCATCACCGTGAAAAGGCGGCTGCCCAACTCTTGCGGCAAATCCGCGAACTCGATCTGAAGCTTGCCGCCTTTGTTGCTGAGAAAAATCCGGCGCGCCGATGCGTTCGCGTGGAGCATCGAGAGACTCGAGCTCACCACGATGCAGCCGCTCCCGAGCGTGCCGAGAATGTCAGCGACCATACCGTGATTCGCGACGAGTTGATCGTGCAACCATGAGTTTCGGATCGCGAGTCCGACCTCCTCGAGCATGTGGAAAATCAGCGCGAGCTCTTCGTTTGCATACGGTTCGCCTGTTAAACGCTCGTCAAACACAGCGACGCCGATCAAGGTTTCGCGATCGAGGATCGGAATCGCGACCTGCGCGCCGAGCAATTGGAATTCCTTCACGATCTCGCGGTTCGATTGCGCCTCGGGACTCGTCGCTTTCAAGATGCGACCCTGCCGCCGCAGACACGCGCCAATGCCGGCGCCCAGCGAGAGTGCAAAGTGCTCAAGAAAACTTTGCTCCAGGCCGATCGCACACGCCGAGCGGAGCCAGCGATCCTCCTGCGAGTGCGCGCTTTCGCTGAGCAGGCTGGCCGGCTTGCGGAGAAAAATTACGGCGCGATTGACTCCGATGATTTCGCGGAGCAGCAGCAGAAATTGTTTCAGCAGTGCCTCTGGATTCAGCGAGTGAATCAGCACGCTAGAAAAATTCCGAAGCGCTTCCAGCGCGCGAAAATGATCCGTCTGCGTTTGCATCTGGCGCGAAGGCAGCAGCGCCTGCTCCGGCATCGAGGCGACACGACTTTTCTGATCGTGCTCCGCGAAGGAGCGATCGAGCAAATTCCCGAGAAGTTTGCCGCGCACCGGTTTCGCGACGACATGCGAAACGCCCAGAAGATACGCGTCCTCCTCCCATTCCCATTGTTTGTCGCCTGTGTAAACAACGATCGGAGCTTGCGGCGCCGCCTGGCGCACCTGCTCGATTGCCCGGACCGCGCGCACATCGGTCAGCTCGACGTCCAGGATCACCGCGTCGATCGCGCCGCGAGTGAGCAGCGACTCGGCTTCCCAGATATTTTCCTTTGCGATGAACTGAAACTTTTCTGCATCCAGCGACGCCTCGATGGACGCCGCAAACTGCGGCTGCTTCGTTAAAATCAAGAGCGTCCTCATATGGTCATGACAGGCGCAGCAGGCTGCTTGATTTGTCGGCTGGGCAAATCGATTTGCACGGTGGTTCCTTTGCCCAGTTGACTGAAAATATTCAAGTTTCCGCCATGCAGGTTGACGATTTTTCGGCAAATGGCGAGTCCCAAGCCAAAGCCGCGATCCTGGTCGCCGCGATCCTTCGTCGTGAAATATGGAGTGAAAATTCGGTTGAGATTTTCTTGTTTGATTCCCTCGCCAGAATCGATCACGCGCACACGCAGCCAATCGCGGTGGACTTCTGTTTTTAACAATCGCACCAGCTCAACGCGAATGGTCGAGCGTGGTGGCGATGCGTCGCTCGCGTTCGCGATGATGTTCGCGATGAGGCGCTGCATGAGCACCTCGTCCATCTCCACCAAAACTTCGCCCGGGGTGTCGGTGACGACGTTGATTTCCTTCGCGGCGCGGCGCGCAGTGGTAATGTCGACCGCCTGCGTGATCTGCATGTCGAGCCGGCCGAGCTGAAAATCGGGCCGCAAATTTTCCGAGAAAAAGAGCGATTCGCGAATGTAGGCGCGCATCGTTTTTAAATTCCGAAGCGCGACGGGAAGCAGCTCATCGCTGATATCTTCGTGCGAAACGCCCTCGGTGACGAGCTGCAACAATGTCCAAATCGGCGTTAACAAATTGTTGAGGTCATGCGCCATACCGCGCGACATGCGACCGAGCAGTTCGAGCTCCTGCGCCTGCTGGATTTGGTTTTTCAACCGGATCTGGTTGATCATCAGGCTGAGGTTTTTGACGAGCTTCACCATCAAGCTGATGTCCGTCGCGGTGTAAGGATCCTCGCTGGTTTTTTCGCCCAGGAGCATCAGCCCGAATGGCTCGTCATCGGAGAGAAATGGAAAGCAGAATTCCGCGCGAAAATGTTGGAGTGATTCGCGCGATTCGCGCTCGAGTTTCGTCTGGCCCGGGGCGCCATAGAGCAGGTTAAATGCAAGATATTCGGCGCCGCTTTCCTGAAAATAGCGAAACACGGGCGAGTCGGTGTGCAGGTCGGGCAACTGCTCCTGCGCACGCTCCGGGAAGGAGCGAAACACGACGAAAACACGCGTCGTTTCATCGAGAAGAATGATCTCGTAATTGCGGACGCGCACGGTTTTCGTCAGCAGTTCATCGAGATCGGCGAGCAGCAGATTGCGGTCGCTATACCACTGCATCGACGTGATGAAGTTTTGAATTTTGTCGTGATACTCGAAGCGGTCGCCGAGAATCCGGCGCTCGATCCCCTCGCCGCTTTGCCCGAACAAACGCGGAAAAAAAACCGACGCGAGGACCGCGCTGATGAGCAGCACGCCGAGCGCGCAGACGAATGAAAGCCAGTTAAACGTCCCGTCCGGGACGACAAAGACCATGATGAGCAAAAGCACCAGGCCGATCATCGTCATGAAGGCGAGCCTGATGCCGTGCGCGATCACGCGGCTGAGCGCGACCTGCACATCGAGCAATTGATGCTGAAGTGCGCTGTAGCCTACGAGCAGTCCGTAGCCAATGGCGGCGAGACTTCCAAACGGGAAAATATTGAAGTGAAAAAACGGATAATGATAGATGCCGAGGATCGGCAGAATGTCGTTGACGCCAAAGATAACGAGCGTTCCGCATGCCCAGATCAGCGACTTGATGCGGACGCGGTGCAATGGCGGCACAAGCTTTAGCTTTTGGTAAAGCAGCACCATCGCGAACGTCGTGAGGAACGCGTAGGAGACGGTGAAAACCCAAAAGCCGGGGCCGGCGTCCGAGTAAAAAGCGTAGCCCGCGTCGTGAACGCCGGAGATAAACCATCCGCTCAGATCCGAAACTGCCAGCGCGACTTGAAAGGCATACATCAGCCGCAGCAGGCGCGGCATGGAAATTTGCGCGATCAGCAGGCAGAGATGGAAGAGTGCGATCGGTAGAAAAATGACGCCGAGCTGAAGGATGGTCGCACAGATCCGCGCCGTCCCCGGATCCTCGATCCGGAACATGAAAAGCGTGCCGAGATTCCAGACGACGATGGATACGCCCCATAAAAGATAGACGCGTGAAAGCGTGGACTTGAGCCCGCGCGTCATCACAAACAGCGTCAACGCAAGATTGACGACCGCGGCAGTCAGTGGGATCAGCTCGGCAAACTTCATCCGTCGAACTTTTTCAGGATCAAGCAGGAGTTTTTCCCACCGAAACCGACGCTGATGTTCATCGCGGCGCGCAACGGATACGGCCGCGACTTTTGCGGCACATAATCGAGATCACAGCCATCGGCCGGCGTGGAAAAGTTCACCGTCGGCGGGATTTCGCTGTTCGCGATGGCGAGCGCGCAGACACAAGTTTCCAAAGCGCCGGCGGCAGCGAGCAAATGTCCGGTGACGGGTTTTGTGGAGCTGATCGCGATGTTGTAGGCGTGCGTGCCGAAAACTTTTTTGATGGCTAGCGTCTCGACGAGATCATTCATCTCCGTCGCGGTTCCATGGACGTTGATGTAGTCAATTTCCGTGGGATGGACATGCGCGCCGCGCAGCGCTTTTTCCAGCGCGCGCTGCATTCCGATGCCGTCCGGATGCGGCGCGACCGAATGATACGCCTCGCAAGCGCGCCCGTGGCCGGTGACCTCGGCGTAAATTTTCGCGCCGCGGGCGAGTGCGTGGGAAAGTTCCTCGAGCACAACAAAGGCAGCGCCTTCGCCGAGAAGAAAGCCGTCGCGCGTTTTATCGAAAGGCCGCATCGATTCCTTCGGCGTATCGTTGCGCATCGTCATCACGCGCATGAGGCAAAACGCGCCGAACAATGGCGCGAGCAGCGGCGCTTCCGTCCCGCCGGCAATCATCACATCGACCTCATCGTGTCGGATGAGCCCCGACGCGTAGCCCATCACGTCATTGCCAGACGCGCTGCCGGAGCTGTAGCTGACCGCGAGGCCGTGAATGCCGAGCTCGAGCGCGATCTCGCCGCTGCCGCCGCCGCAATACGCATTGATCAGCGTGAAGGGGCTCATCGACCGGTAGCCCTTTTCATAAAAGGCCGACTGACCTTTGAATGAACTCTCCATCCCGCTCACCGACGTCGCCTCGACGACGCCGATTCGGTCAGCGTCGAGCCGCTTCACATCGAGCGCTGCGTCTTTGATCGCGGACATTGACGCCGCGATTCCGTATTGCGCGGAGAGATCGAAGCGGCGGCCTTTTTTCGGATCGGTGTAGTCGCCGATGTTGAAACCTTTTACCTCGGCCGCGATTTTGTTTGGCAGTTTCCCTACATCAAATCGCGTCACTCCCGCGGCCGCGCTTTCGCCGAGCCGAATGCTGTCCCAGAAGGTTGTTAAATTTTTCCCGTTCGGCGCGACAACGCCTATGCCCGTGATGACGACTCGCCGCGATCCATTGCCATTGCCGTTGCCTAAATGATTCGCCATGGGAAGAGCGCCGGTGTTCGCTTGCGATATTCGCGATACGCATCGCCGAATTTCTCGATGAGCGCCGCCTCCTCGATTCGCAGTCGCAGCAGCAGCGCCGGAATAAAAATCAACGGAATGATCAGCAGCGTAAAAAACGCGTTCAGGATCAGCGCCAGCGCGACCAGCTCCAGCACCATCGAAAAATACGCCGGGTGCCGCATCCAGCGGAACGGCCCGCTTTGCACGAACTCATGATTTTCGCGGATCTCCACGTGCAGGCTCCAGAAGCGGCCGAGCGCGGCGATCGCGCGGCCGCGCAGCCAAAACGAAAAAATCGCGCATGCGATGCCAATGATGAGCCACGGCCACGCAAAAACTTTGCCGCGCAGAAAATATTCCGTGAGCGCTCCGGCGAAGGTGACGGTGCCGACGATCATGAAAAGACGGAGCGTGAGATTTTCGCGCACTTTGCCGGCGATGGTGTTGCGCTTTTTGTTAATCTCGATCAGCCGCGCCGTGTAGACGGCGACTGCGCAAAAGATGGGTAGGAGTTGGAGCAGGGTCATGGTTTCAGCCTGGCGGCCAATCGAGTTTTCTTTTTCCGAGCAGATGGATGTGCAGGTGCGGGACGGCTTCGCCGGAATCGCGGCCATTGTTGATGACCAGTCGGTAGCCGCTTTCAAAAACGCCGAGCTCGCGCGCGATTTTTTGCGAAGCGATCAGCATCCGCCCGAGCAACTCGGCATCGCTCGCCTCCGCCTCGCCAATCCGCGGAATGACTCGCTTCGGCACGATCAAAACGTGAACCGGCGCCTGCGGATTCGCATCGCGGAATGCGAGGAAATCCTCCTCCTCAAGGAGAATCTCTGAAGGTATTTCCCGGCGCGCGATCTTTTCAAAAACGGTCGTGCTCATGGTTAGCTCAACGAACAAATCATCTCCTGATTCGGTTTTGCTCCCCCGATTTGCTCGCGCACAAAGGCAACAATCTCCGCACGCAGCGCGTCGCAATCGCGGCTCCACGCTTTTTTGCCACGCAATTGCCGCACGCATCTCGCCAGCCCGAAAACTTCGCAGTAAGCCGTTTGGCTCGCCACCGCCGATTGCAGCGTCCGCCCGAGCAAGCCGAAAAACGCCAGCTCGTATCCCGGCCCTGCAGTTCGCACCATTTCCGGCAGCGAAATTTTCACCGGCGGCGGCCCGGGCACGAAATGCGCCGCCACTTCACCGTAGCCGATCACCTGCAAAACGGCCTGCACAGCCTTTGAAAGTTTTGGCAGCGCCACCACCGGATCGTCAAAACGCGAGCGCAGGTAGCAGGTCACACTTTCCGCCACCTGCTCGGCGAGCCACCATTGCTCGTAGCCGGCTTTTTGCGCCGCGCGCAGGAGTAAACGCACCAGCCATCCGCGCTCAAATGCCGCGATTTCCCCATCCTCGAATCTCACCAGCGGTAGTTCGTCGCGAAAGGCAATCATTTGAAAAGATCCGGTTGCAGCGTGCTCGCCTTTGGCCGCCGCTCGAGGGATTGGATTTCGTCAATGAACTCACCGATGTCCTGGAAATGCCGATAGACCGAGGCGTAGCGGACATACGCCACTTCATCGAGCGCGTGCAATTTCTCCATGACTTTGCCGCCAATGACGCTCGACGGGATTTCACGCGGGTGATTCGTCTCGAGATCGTGGATGATTTCCTCGACCGCCTGCTCGATTACTTCCATGGAAAGCGGCCGCTTCTCGCACGCCTTCGAGACGCCGCCGAGCAGCTTGTGCCGGTCAAACGGTTCGCCGCGCCCGTCGCGCTTGATCACGCGGATGTCCGCGCGCTCGAGCTGCTCGTAAGTGGTGAAGCGGAATTCGCAGACGATGCACTCCCGGCGTCTCCGAATGGAGGAACCGTCCTTAGAAAGTCTGGAATCGATTACTTTATCTTCGATCCCACCGCATTTTGGGCAGCGCATGGGTCAGGCAAACTACAAACCCCTGCTTTTATCACAAGATGTTGTGGTGTCAATTTTTTGTGTCAGACAAACCCCGACCCAATTTTACTCCGACGGCTTAAATCCCTGCCCGCTCCAACAACGACTGCAAGACTTTTTCCGCCTCGAAATACTCCGCCGCCACCTCATACGCCGCGCGGCAATGCGCGTCGTAATCGGCGTTAATCTCTCGCACCGCCTCCGCGATTTCATCCAAAGTCCGAAAAGCGAACAGCCCGCGTTGCTGTCCGTAATGCCGCGTGAACCCAGTCTCCTGCGTGATCGCAGGCCGCCCGCACGCGAGGTAGCACGCCGTCCGGTCGCTAAACCATCCAGTCTCGAGGCGCACGTATTGATCCTTCGCCACGGTGAACTCCCCCTTCGACTCCTGCAGATACTTTTTATAAAGATCGTAGTCGATCGAGAGCGGGTTTGGGTCCGCGAAACGCCAGCCGTTTTCCTGCAAAAGCGCGCGCGTCTCCCCGTCATTGATCGTCGTCGCCAGCTCGAACTCCTCCCCTGCCCGCGCCGGCGCCGCGGCAAACTTCAGGAACTCCAGCGATTTGCTCCAGAGATAACGCTCACCGCGCCACTCGATATCTTTTTTCCCACTCGTGTTCCAGTTTGCGACGCTGGTAAAAACCGCGCCCGGCGGCGGCGGCGCATCGGTTTTCCACAAATCCGTCACCACCGGCTGACGCGTCGGCAGCCATTGGAACCCGTGCGTCGGGACCGGGAAATTTTCCCGCCCCACATCCTCGCCAAACGTGAAAAGCGCGTGATGCTTTCGCAAATACTCGATCGTCGCCGTTGCGCCCTGGTCGATTTTGATCTGCTCCACACCCGGATCCGTCTCCACATAAATCAGTCGCTCGCTCAGCAGCAAATCTTCATTGAGCTCCTGCGTTCCGCTCACATTGAGGATTGCATCCGCGTCGCGATACAGCTCGACGATTCGCTCCTTCGGCAACCCAGCGCACGGCGTCCCCGGCAGAAACCGCGCGCAGTAGCTCCAGCGTCCTTCAAAGCCAAACTGCGCGGCCGCTTTTTGCAAAAACGATGCCGCATAGCTGTAATCCTCGTCCTGCGCGTAAGTCACCGGATTATACGGATACCGCGCCGAATCCTCAATGTAAGTGACCTCATGCCCCAGCCGCATCAGCCCCACGATGTAATGCAAATGCGCCCAAACCACTCCCGCGATCGGGCATCCGCCCATGAAGCCCATGACGACGATCTTCTTGCGTTTCATTCTTCGGTAAAAAGTTGCCGGCGCTTCATCGCAGCTCCTTTACCACCACCGCCGGGTTTCCCGCGACGACTACATTTTCCGGAATGCTCTTCGAAACAACCGAGCCCGCCGCGACCACGGAGTTCTCGCCGATGGTCACGCCTTTCAAGATGACGGCATTCATCCCAATCCAAACATTGTCGCCGATCTTCACCGGCCGCGTCCCAATCGCCGGCCGCTCCGGCCGCTCCAGCGCAAAGGGCGCGCACGCCCGCGCGTCAATGCGCCGCAGTGCCGGCTCGAGCGGGTGAAAATCCGAGTCGGCGATGCCAACGTTCCAGGAGATCAGGCAATAGGCGCCGATTTCGATGGAGTCCTCGGCCATGAGCAGCGCGCCGTTGAGCAGCGTGTAATCGCCCACTTTGCAGCGGCCGTTTTTGCCAATGGCAAACGAGACGCCCGCGTAGCAGGAGACATTCTCGCCGAGCTCCACCGCGGGGTCTCGCGTGCTTTTGAGAAAGCGAAAAATCTGCGCTGTCTCGCAGTAAAATCCGTCGCCCCAGGTGACGTTCGGCGGAATCGGATCCTTCCACCAATCTTGCTCGATGCGGCGGTCTGCGGTGATGTTTGTCATCGGTTGTTTCTAAGCACGGATGGAGACGGATGGAACATTGATTTCATAAACAGTTCTACGCGCGCTCTTCTTGACGTCCGTCGTTCATTTCCATTCATGCGCGCGAAATTAATGGCCCAAATTCGCGGAGCGAAAAAGCCCGGCATACACGCCATTCTTCGCGACCAACTCAGGCCCGGTGCCGGTCTCCGCGATCTCGCCGTTCTTTAAAACGACGATTTTTTCCATGTCGTGAACCGTCGCGATCCGATGCGTGATGATGAGCGTCGTGCGACCGCGCATCAGTTCCTTGATCGTCTCCATGATTGCCGCCTCGGTCGTCGGATCGAGCGCGCTCGTCGGCTCGTCGAGAAGCAGGATCGGCGCGTTTTTTAAAAATGCGCGAGCGATGCCGAGTCGCTGCCGTTGTCCGACAGAAAGATGTCCGCCGCGTTCTCCAACCTGCGCGCGGTAGCCGTCTTGCATCTGCAGGATAAAATCGTGCGCCTGCGCGCGCTTCGCCGCCTCGATGATTTCCGCCTCGCTCGCGCCGGGGCGCCCGTAGGCAATATTCTCGCGAATGGTCGTCGAGAAAAGCAAAGTGTCTTGTAAAACAATGCTCATCTGTTTGCGCAACGATTGCTTCGTAACCTCGCGAACGTTTTTGCCGTCGATCAACACGCGCCCGCCCGTCGGATCGTAAAACCGCGGGACAAGCGAAAGCAGCGTAGTCTTTCCCGCGCCGGTGCCGCCCACGAATGCGACCGTCTGGCCCGGTTCGATGCGGACGTTGATGTTTTTTAAAATCGCGCGCGTCTCGTCGTAACCAAAACCGACGTTTTCAAACCCGATCCCGCCGCGCGTTGTTTGTAGAACCACCGCTTTCGGATCGTCGGGCACGTCATCCTCCCGGTCGAGCACTTCAAAGCACCGCGCCGCTCCCGCCGCCGCGCCCTCGAGCACCCAGCCCACCTGCGTCAGCGCTTCGAGCGGCTGGTAAAGCGTGACGAGATACGTGCCGATCGCGATCAAACTTTGCAGCGAAAGCGAGCCATGCAGCACGTGCATCGAGCCGATGAAATACATCGCCGCCGTCGCCACCGCCATTAGCGTGCTGACTACCAGCGAGCTCTTCATCGACGTTCGCTGAAGTTTTACATTCGCTTCCAGACTGCCGGTCGCGCTTGTCTGGAATTGCCGCACTTCATGCTCCTCGCGACCGAACGCCTGCACCATGCGAATGCTGCTCAGCCCTTCCTGCGCGGCGGCCAGCAGCGCGCTTTCGCGCTCGGCGATCGTCGTCGATTCCGTGCGGATGCGATGCGCGAAAAGCCGGAACGTGCCGACCATCAAAGGCAGCACGAGCAGCGAGAGCAGCGTGAGCTGCCAGTCGAGCCAGCACATTGCCGCAAACGTGCTCGCGACCGTGATGAGCGTCTGGAAAATGAAAGTCGCACGGGAGTAAAAAGTTTGGACCGACTGCGAATCGTAAGCGACGCGGAAGCTCGAATCGGCGCTTCGCCGCGTGTCGTGGAACTTTAACGGCAGTGCGTGGAGATACGCATAGAGCTCGGTGCGCAGCCGCAGCAATCCTTGCAAGCCGACGCGCACGTAGATCATCGTGCCGACCAAGTTCAACCAGCCTGTTAAGATTTGTAAAACAATCATCACCGCGCACAAAACGGCAATGATTTGCAACGCGCTCCAGTTTGAAAAATTCACCCAGCCGATGTGGCCGACCGGCTCGCCTTTCGCCGCAGCCGGCAGAACTTTCGCGATGATGATTGCGAACGGCCACGGCTTCAAAAGATTGAGCGGAATACCAAGCAGTGTCAGCAAAGTCGCCACAGCCGTCTGCCCGAAGAACGGCTGGAAATAAGCGAGCGTGCGGCGATAAACGGACATGAGGCGCGGAAATGGAAACTGGTTGACGAGAGGATTGCAACGCTTCTTCAAACGCGTTTGACTCGCTGCGGATGAGCAACCGCTTTCACGATATCCAGCACCGCGCGACGGCCGCCGCACGCGATTGGCGGCAGACACTCGCGCTTTTGCGGAACACATTTTTCACCGGCGTCGTCGTCGCGATTCCAATCATCGTGACGATCTGGGTGCTCAACGTCGCCTACAATTTCATCAACGGCATCAGCGCGCCGTTTCTCCAGAAACTCCGCGTCGAATTTCCCGGCCTAGGTTTTTGCTTCACGCTGCTGATGCTCCTCGCGCTCGGCTTCATGGCGACCAATGTCCTCGGCCAGCGCCTGCTCGAGATCGTGGAAAATCTGCTGCTGAAAATTCCGGTGGTCGCGACGATTTACGCGGGTGTTAAACAGATCATCGACTCCATCAAGTCGTTTAACAATGTATCAAACTTCAAGCGCGTCGCCTACATCGAGTATCCGTCGGAAGGGTGCAAGCTGATCGGCTTCGTCACCGGTGTTTTTTTTGACGAAAAAATCGGCTTCGAGATGACCTCGGTCGTCATTCCCACCGCGCCGAATCCGATGACCGGCATCGTCGTCGTCGTGCCGTCGCATAAGGTCATCGACAGCTCGCTCACAATCGAGGAAGCGACGAAGCTCATCGTCTCCGCCGGCCTCGTCGCGCCGAAGCGGCGGATTGAAATTCCCACGCCATGCTGATCGCGAGCGGAGTCCGTTTTCTCGCGAGAAAATTCCAGCGACTGCCGCCCGTGCAGGCGCTGCTTGAGCGCGAATTCGAGCAATATTTTGCAACGTGCCCGTTCCGCGTTTTTCGTGGCGTTTATCGCGATTTTGCTGAGGCGGAAAAATGCGCGCCAAAGACCGCTGGCATTGGATTCGACCTGCCCGACGCCGCGAAAATCTACAACGAAAAGTTCATCTGGATTTTCCCGAGCGATTACCCCGCGATGCTCTGGCTCTCGCGCGCGTTTCGCGACAGCAGCCGCATCTTCGATTACGGCGGCAATGTCGGCATTTCGTTTTATTCTTTCCGCAAATATCTCGACTACCCGCCGAACATCGATTGGACCGTTTGCGAGGTGCCCGCCGTTGTCGAGAATGGTAAAAAACTTGCGCGCGAGCAGGGCCATCCCGAGCTGAAATTCACGAGCGATTTCGCGGACGCCGATGGCACGGAGATCCTCTTCGCATCAGGCGCCGTGCAATTTATCGAGACGCCGCTGCACGTAAATCTCGCGCGCCTGAAAGTGAAGCCGCGGCACATCATCATCAACCGCCTGCCGCTGCGCGAGGGGCCGCACGTCGTGACACTGCAAAGCATCGGCTCGGCGTTTTGCCCGAACCATATTTTCAACGCGAATGAGTTCATCGAGTCGATCACGTCGCTCGGCTACGAGCTGATCGACCGCTGGCGCAATCCAGATTTTGCCTACATCATTCCGTTTCATCCGGACGAATCGGTGCGGGAGCAAAGCGGCCTTTATTTTCGGCAAAAAGCGGATGCCTGATTCGCAGTGCGTGTAATTTTTTCCGCATGGACGCACACCTCGAGCAGCTTTTTGAATTCCTAAAATTCCGCAGCATTTCCACGGAAAAAAATCACACGCCAGACGTTGCGAATTGCGCGGAATGGCTCGTCGCAAAACTTAAAAACATCGGCATGGCAGCCGAGCTTCATCCGACTGCCGGACATCCGATCGTCGTCGCGAAAAAAAACGCATCGCTCGCGAATCGGCCAACAGTCTTGATCTACGGGCACTACGATGTGCAGCCGGTCGATCCGGTGCAGCTTTGGGACACGCCGCCGTTTGAGCCGCGCATTGAGAATGGCCGCATCTTTGCGCGCGGCGCGACGGACAACAAAGGCCAGATTCTCGCGCACATTCTCGGCGTCGGCGAAATGCTCGCGCGCGATGGAAATTTGCCGCTGAACGTCATCTTTCTCATCGAGGGCGAGGAGGAAATCGGCAGCCCGAGTCTTGGGCCATTCCTCGAAAAAAATCGCGACGCGCTTCGCTGCGATGTCGTTGCAATCTCCGACACCGGAATGGTCGCGCCGGGCTGGCCGACGCTGACTTACAGCCTGCGCGGCATCGCGTCGCTCGAGGTCAAAGTCAGCGGCCCCGCGATGGATTTGCACAGCGGCATCTACGGCGGCGCGGTGATGAATCCGATCGCCGCGCTCGCCCGAATGCTCGCGAGTTTGCACGACGCGGATGGACGAATCGCCGTGCCCGGATTCTGCGACGAAGCCGCGCCGTTGCAGGATTGGGAAAAAAGTGCGTGGGCAACTTTGCCGCTCGGCGACGCGGAATTGCGGGAGGTCACGGGCGTGCCGGAACTTTTTGGCGAGGCGGGATTCAGCGCGCTCGAGCGCATCTGGTCGCGACCCACGATCGAGATCAACGGCATCACCGGTGGCTACCAGGGCGAAGGAACGAAAACCGTCATTCCTCGCGAAGCCTCTGCCAAGCTGACTTTCCGGCTCGTGCCGAATCAGCATCCCGAACAATGCGTTAAACAAGTGCGCGAGCATCTCGCGCGCGTCGCGCCACCTTCCGTGCGCGTGGAATTTTTCGGCGGACACACCGGCGAGCCTTTTTTCACCGATCCGCAATCGCCGGCCGGGCTTGCAGCGCAGCGCGCGCTTGTCGAAACCTTCGGCGGCAAAGTTGCGCTGATCCGCGAAGGCGGCTCAATTCCGATTTTGCAGAGTTTTAAACAAATATTAAATGCCGACATTTTGCTGGCCGGCCTCGCGCTGCCCGATTGCCGCGCGCATTCGCCGAATGAAAACTTTCCTGTGGAAAATTTCCACGCGGGCATTCGGCTCAACCAGGCGCTGCTGCGCGAGCTCGCGTCGTTGCTAAGGGGCGCGTAAAAAGTTGCGCCGAGCCGATTGCCTTTCCGTGACACTTTTTAAAAAACTCCTCGCGCCGGCTGCGGCTGCGCTCGTTCTTTTCGCGCCGCGCGCCGCGTTTTCGCAGGATGACGATTCGACTCCCGCGCCGCGCCACCACAAGCATCACGCGCAGGACGACTCGTCGCCGAAGCCGAAATCAAGCGCTTCGCCGACGAAGAAAAAGCATGCCGCTTCTTCGCCGACGCCCGACGATGAGGAAACGCCGAAGCCGAAATCGTCGCCGAAAAAATCCGACGATTCGGATGAAAAACCCGCGGTGTCGCCGAGCGCCTCCGTCACGCCGCACGCGGCGGAAAATGTTTCGCTCGATCCATCGCAGCTCGTGGAATTTGAAAAGCAACCCGAGCGCGTGCGCGGCGTCATCGTTTCCGCGCTTGCGCTCACGAAACAAAATTTGGCCTACACTTACGGCTCGGACGATCCGGCGAATGGCGGCATGGATTGCTCGGGATTCATCTACCACGTGCTGCGAGAGAATGGCGTGATGGATGTGCCGCGCGACGCGAGCGGCCAATACACATGGGTTCGGAAGGCCGACAACTTCGAAGCGGTGCTGAGCCGCAAAAAAAATTCGTTCGAGTTGAAGGACCTGCATCCAGGCGACCTGCTTTTCTGGACCGGCACTTATTCCACCGAAAAAGATCCGCCCGTCACGCACACGATGATTTATCTCGGCACGGAAAAAAAGAGCGGCCGCCCCGTCATGGCCGGCTCCAGCGACGGGCGCACCTATGATGGAATTTCGCGCTGGGGCGTGAGCGTTTTTGATTTCAAGACGACGACAACTCCGCCCGGCCCCGAGGCGAAAACCGCGCCAATGTTCGTCGGCTACGGAAGCGTGCCCGGTTTGCGGCAGTAAAACAGACGCTGGTAAAAAGTTAACGCTGCGTGTGAGCGAGCGATGGGATGGGATTTACAACCTCCACGGCGGCGGGCATGATTTCGCGATGGAAAAAACCTCCTATTCCCTCGCTCAAGATTCCTACGCAGCGCTCGGCATCGACACCGAGGCGGCTCTGCAAAAACTCGCCACCATCCCGATCTCCATCCATTGCTGGCAGGGCGACGACGTCGGCGGCTTCGAGCAGGCCGGCGGCGAGCTCGGCGGCGGCCTCGCCGTCACCGGCAACCATCCGGGCAAGGCGCGTTCGCTCGACGAGCTGCGCCAGGATCTCGACAAAACTTTTTCGCTCGTGCCCGGAAAACATCGGCTGAACCTGCATGCGATCTACGGCGATTTCGGTGGAAAAAAGATCGCGCGCGATGAGATCACCGTGGCGCATTTCCAGAGCTGGGTCGATTGGGCGAAAGCGCGCGGAGTCGGCCTCGATTTCAACGGCACGTTTTTCTCACATCCGCTTGCGGAGGACGGATTCACGCTCTCGCATTCCGATTCGAAAGTGCGCGAATTCTGGATCGAGCACGGGAAGGCTGTGCGGCGTATTGGGGCAGCGATGGGCGAGCAACTGGGTAAAACTTGCGTTGCCAATGTGTGGATTCCTGATGGCTACAAAGATCAGCCGGTGGATCGCAAAGCGCCGCGCGAACGGCTCGCCGCGGCGCTGGATGAGCTTTTCGCTGAGCCGCTCAATCCGCGGCATCTCGTGGATGCGGTCGAGAGCAAACTTTTTGGAATCGGCAGCGAAAGTTACGTCGTTGGCTCGCACGAATTTTACCTGGGCTATGCGGTGAAAAATCAAAAGACATATTGCCTCGACGCGGGGCACTTTCATCCCACCGAAAATCTCGCGGACAAAGTTTCTTCGATCCTGCAGTTCGTGCCGAATCTGCTTTTGCACGTCAGCCGCGGCGTTCGCTGGGACAGCGATCATGTGGTGCTTTTTGACGATGTTTTGAAGTCGATGATGGAGGAGGTCGTGCGCGGTGATTTTCTCGCGCGCACGTTCATCGGACTCGACTTTTTCGACGCGAGCATCAACCGGATCGCGGCGTGGACGATCGGCACGCGCAATGCGATCAAAGCCTTGCTGCAGGCTCTTTTGGAGCCGACGGACCAATTACGACAACTGGAGATCGAGGGCGATTTCACGTCGCGGATCGTGCTTTTGGAAGAGGCGAAAACGCGTCCTTTCGGCGCCGTCTGGGATGAATATTGCCGTCGCAGCAATGTGCCTGTCGGGGCGGATTGGCTACAGGAAGTAAAATCTTACGAGCGCTCCACGCTCGCCGGCCGCAGCTGATCGTTTTTCGGCGCAGCCGGAGTCGTGGAATCTGACGCCGGCTACAAAATTTTGATCGCGAGCGTCCGCGATTTTTGACTTTCGTAAATTCTTTTCGCAACGCATGGCTGGCCTCATCATCAAACCGCGCACGCGCATTCTCCACGGACATGAATGGGTCTACGCGAGCGATGTGTTGAAGGCGTTCGGAGAGCCGCAGGACGGCGAGGTGGTGTCACTGAAGGATGGGCGCGATCATCTGCTCGGCTCGGCGATTTTCAACAGCCGCTCGCAAATCGTGGCGCGGCGTTTCTCGCGTCAGCGGCAGGATCTGGATCTCGATTTTTTCCAGAGGCGCATCGCGCAGGCGGTGGCGTATCGGGCGCGGCGCGGGGTGGATGCGAGGGCGTGCCGGCTGGTCTGGAGTGAAAGTGATGGGTTGCCGGGGGTAATCGTGGACCGGTATGGGGATGCGCTGGTGTTGCAAACGCTGACGCTGGCGATGGATCGGCGCATCGGGTTGATCGTGGAGGCGCTGCGGGCGGTGTGCGCGCCGGCGGTGATCGTGGAGCGGAATGACGCGCCGATCCGCCGCGCGGAGGGGATGGAGTTGCGGACGGGGGTGCTTTTCGGCGAGGCGCAGCCGGTGGAGCTGGAGCTGCTGGGGTTGCATTTCCGGATCGATCTTTTGCAGGGGCAGAAGACGGGGTTTTATCTGGATCAAATGGATAACTACCGGGCGGTGGCGGCGTGGGCGACTGGGCGGCGGGTGCTGGATTGTTTTGCGAACCAGGGGGCGTTCGCGCTGGCTTGTGCAAAGGCGGGGGCGGGCGCGGTGACGGCGGTGGAAATCAGCGCGGAGGCCGTGGTGCGGATCGGCGAGAACGCGGCGCGCAACGGACTGGCGGTGGAAGCGCTGGAGGCGAATGTGTTCGATTTTCTCAAGAAGCAGGAAGCTGCGGGCGCGCTCTATGATTTGATCGTGCTCGATCCGCCGTCGTTCACGAAGTCGAAGGGGAAGCTGCAGGACGCGATGCGCGGCTACAAGGAGATCCATCTGCGCGCGCTGAAGCTGCTGGCGCCGGATGGATTGCTGGCGACTTTTTCGTGTTCGCATCACGTGACCAGCGAGCTTTTCAAGGAGATGATCATCGACGCGCTGGTCGACGCGAAAAAGTCCGCGCGGCAGTTGCGGACACTGCAGCAAAGCGCCGATCATCCGATTCTGGCGAGCCTGCCGGAGACGGAGTATTTGAAAGGTTTCGTGCTCGAGCTTGCGCCGGGACGCTAGGTTTCGCGCGGGCTGGCGGGATATCGCAGCCAGCAACGCAGCACCTCCGCCACGCTCCACGCCTGCGCGATGCAGCCACGGGCTGTGTGTGGTTTTTCGGCGTCAAAAACTTCGCTGATCGTGCCAAGGCCGGCCTCGTCGAGCTCGGCGCGAAAGCCTTCGAGAAAGCCGTGCGCGCTGCTCTCGCGGTCGGGATGCGTCTTGACCCACGCGTCGATGAACGGCCCGATGAGCCATGCCCAGACGGTGCCTTGATGATATGCGGCATCGCGGCTGCGGAGGTCGCCGTGGTAGTTCGGCTGATAGTCAGGATTTTCCGGTGACAGCGAGCGGAGGCCGACAGGCGTGAGGAGTTTTTCCTCCACAGTTTTGACGACAGCGACCCAGTGTTCCCGGTCCAGCACGGGATGATCGAGAGAGATTGCAAAGATCTGGTTCGGACGGCATGCGGAGTCATCCGAGCCGTTTGGGCAATCGACGACATCGTAAAGGTAACCGCCATCTGCGAACCAAAAACGTTGATTAAACGATTGCTGGCACTGTGCAGCAGCCGCGGCGTAGCGTTCTGCGCGCGGATCGCTCTCCTCGCGTAGCCACCGCGCGAGCTGCGAGAGGGCGTTGAACCAAAGCGCGTTGATCTCCACAGCTTTGCCGCGACGCGGCGTCACGACCCAATCGCCCATTTTGGCATCCATCCACGTCAGCTGGTAACCTTCCGAGCCCTGGCACAAAAGTCCGTCAGCGGGATCGACATGAATGTTAAACAAAGTGCCAGCAAGGTGCTTGTCGGCAATATTGCACAAAACCGGCAGCAGCAGCTTCAAAGTAGGACGGTCGCCCGTGACATCGAGGTAGCGGCGCAGCGCGTGGAAATACCAGAGCGTCGCGTCGGCCGTGTGGTAAAGCCCTTCTTGGCCGCCGTCGGGAAACATGTTCGGGATCAAACCCTCGTGAACGTAATGTGCAAAAGTGCGCAGGATGTAGCCGGCCTCGAGCCCGCGGCCGGTCGCGAGCGTGAGGCCCTCGAGCGAGATCATCGTGTCGCGACCCCAATCGGTAAACCAATGATAACCGGCGATGACAGTGCGAACTTCGTCGCCCGCGGCATGCGCCCGCGCAGCTTCCTCAGCGCGGCCCGCCGGCGTCGTGATGAATTGATCCGCGGCAAGCACAAGCTCCGCGGCGATGCCGTGACAGCCGCCGGGCGCGGCCGCATCGAGCAAACATTGACGCCGATGCTGCTCGGCATTGCGAGCTTCCTCGGGCGCGAGCGAGTCGATCGTTTTCCAAGTCTCAGTCGATGCGACAAGCGTCGCCGCCTTTTCAGCATCGAGCCGCAATTGGAAAAAACCGGGGCTCCACAAATCGCCAACAAATTCGTAGCCGCGCTCTTCCTCGAGCCGATAGACGACGCGGTGAATTTTGCCCGTGCGAATGGTGAAATGCGATTCGGCGTCGCACACGCGCAGGCGCACCGGCGGCAGCTCCGTGTGCATCGAGCTGATTTCGTAGCGGTCCTCCACAGCGGTAATTTTATACGGTGAGACGTGCCCTTCACTTACCGGCGTCTCGTGATGGCGGAAGTGAAATGCCGGCCGCAGCTCGATCCGCGGAATTTTTCCTTCACTCGAGAGGATGCGATAGGAAATGTGCACCGTGTTTTGCTGGTGCGGGATGAGGATGCGCTTTTCCAAAACAATGTTACGCACCTTGAAAATCCAAACCGGCAGTCCCCATTCGAGCCGGAACTCACTCAACACATCCGCGCCGTGCAGGTCGAGCTGGCCACCCGCGCGCTCCTCGCCGCCGAGCGACACAACGTCGTCCTCACTGAAATGGAGATGCTCAGAGAGATGATTAAACATCACCGTGCGGCCGTGCGGCGCCGGTAGCGCGGCAACGAGTATGCCGTGATACCGCCGCGTGATGGCGCCGGAGACCGTGCCCGACGAGTAGCCGCCGAGGCCGTTGGTGACGAGCCATTCGCGAGAGAGCAAATTTTCACGGCCGGCGTCGCTACCATCCCACTTTAAAATGCGCGTGTGCGGATCGGGCATGCTTATTTTTTCGGGATTGCCCGCGGATGCAACGCCAGAGCGGCTTCGGCGGGAATTCTCCACACATTATTCTCGTCCTCCGGCGGCACCATTCCCGGCCCGCCATAGCGCGGCAACTCGCTGGTCCAAAGCGTATCCCAACGTTTGTTTAATGGCGGAGCGAGCAGCGGCTCCGGCGCGGAAACCAATTCCAAACTCATTCCAAAATTGACGAGGAGCAGTCGATCGTCGCCATCATTTTTCTCCGAAAAATAACGGAGCACGAACGCGTGCGCGCCGAGCACCGCGCCATCCACGCCGCCGCGACGCTGCTCGGAAAAGCGCGCGTCCTCGCGGCGCAAGCGCAGCAAATCAGCGTGAAGCGCGTATGCCGCCGCGTGCGATTTGCGTTCGCGCAAATCAAGTTTCGAGCGCTCGAACGTCTTTAGATCAGCCGGCCGCGCGAGCTGGTTTCGCGTATCGTCGCTGGCGATACTTGGAAACTGGCTGAGAAATTTCACGCGCCCCTCGTGGACATAGTCGTGCAGCTTTTCGTTAAGATCGTTGAAATAAAAGAACGGCGACGACGCGCCGAATTCCTGCCCTTGAAAAAGCATCGGAGTCCACGGCCCGAGCAGCAGCAGCGTCGTCATCGCGCGGAAACGGCCGGGAGAAGTGTTTGCTCCGACGCGCTGGCCGAAGCCGGTATTCGCGACCTGATCATGATTCTCGAGAAATCCGATGAACGCAGCCGGCTCGACGTTCAGCGAAGGCGTGCCGCGACGTTTTTTTTGCCAGCGGTAATTTTGACCCTGATACAAAAAGCCTCGTTTCGCGCACGAAACAAATTCCTGCGGCGAGCCTCGATAATCGGTGTAATACGCTTCAGTCCTGCCCGTCAACGCGACGAGCGCGGTGTGGTGAAAATCATCATTCCAAAGCGCGTCGAGCCCGTGGCCGCCTTGATCCACGGGCAAAATGAGATGCGAATCCTGTGGTTCATTTTCGCCGACGAAAAACAATGCGCGCTTTCCTGCAGCCTTGCGCGCGGCGTTGGAGATCGACGCCAAAATCGGCTCGTCCGATGCGTCAAAAATTGCCTGCGTCGCATCAAAACGGAACCCGTCAAAATGAAATTCGGTGATCCAGTAACAGGCGTTCGTGATGAAAAATTCCCGCACAGGCGCGGAATTTTTGCCGTCAAAGTTGAACGGCTCGCCCCACTCGCACTCGTAGCGGTCGGAAAAATATTCGTCGGCAAAGTTTCTAAAAAAATTCCCGTCCGGCCCGACGTGATTGTAAACGACGTCAAGGATCACGCCGATTCCCGCGGCATGCGCTTCGTTGATGAAATGGCGAAGATCATCCGGCGAACCGTAACCGCAGTATGGCGCAAAAAGCCCAGCGCCGTCATAACCCCAACCGAACTTTCCGGGGAAATCATTCACCGGCATCATCTCGATGACCGTCACGCCGAGGCGCGCAAGCTCGTTTAATTCGCGCGCCGCAGCCTGCCACGTTCCCGCCGGCGTAAACGTGCCGACGTGCATTTCATAAAGCACCTGGCCGCGCTTTTCGATGCCGCGCCATTTTCCGTCACTCCACGCGAAGGCTGATGAATCCACGATCTGCGAGGGACCATGCGCGCTCTCCGGCTGGAAACGCGAAGCGAGGTCAGGCAACAATTCCTTCCCGCCGTCGAGTCGAATACGATAGCGGGTTCCTGCGCCGACGTTCGCTTCGCCGGAAAAATACCCGCCCTTCTCGCGCGCGAGTTTGCACGTTGACCCCGCGGAATCTTCCAATACCACTTCCACTTTTTTCGCCTTTGGCGCCCATACCCGGAAGCTCGTTTTGTCGGCATCCAGAAGTTCGGCGCCGATTGGGAACCGTCGCGCGGTTTGTGATGCTTTTGGCATTTTCAGTTTACCATCGCGCCTGTTTTGTAAGCTTCAAAAGTTCTGCCGTTAATTCCGACAACGTCGTGAGGAAAGCCACGCCGATCACCATTCCCACACGACCGGCATGGCTTTTCCAAGCTTAACAATTCTTTCGCTAATGCCGGATTTCTATTCGTCGCCTGCCTCGGCATTCACCGCCGTTTCGGCTAGCTCCGTCAGTTTCTCGTCAGTCTCTTTTTCCTCCTCCAAAGTCTCGGAAAGAATCTCCGCGATGTCGTCGTGGCCGAGATGCTCCGCGAGCGCGCGGGCAGTGCCGTAGCCAGCGATTTCATAATGCTCGACGCGCTGCGCCGCACCGATCAGGCCAGCATCGCGCACGGAATCTTCCGCATCTTCGTCGATCATCCCCGCGCCTTCCTCGACAAGGCCTTCCATCGCTTTGCATTTCACGCCGGTGAGTTTTTTGCCGAGCTGCTCGCCGATTTTGTCGAGCCGCTCGACATGCTCGCGCGTCTGCTCCAAATGTTCTTCAAAGCCTGCCTTGAGTTCTTCGTTAGTCGCGGCTTTGGCCATTTTCGCCAGCGCTTTCACGAGTTGATTCTCGGCGCTGTAGAGATCCTTGAGTTCATGCAGAAATAAGTCTTCGAGTGATTTGAGTTTCATAGTGAAAGGCTTTCGCATGCGGCCGATTCGTTGGACGCGTATTTCATCGCGCCTGTCGTGAATCACGCGAACTCCTTTAAAAAAAAGGCGCGAATCTTCGCGGGCTCGCGAAATGAAGAGATGCGAAAAGCTGATCCGGCGCTCGCGATTCATCCGCCGCTGCCGCCCATGGAAGCGGAGTCGGTGGAAAAAATTCCCGAGGGCGATGAGTGGCGATACGAACCAAAATGGGATGGCTTTCGCTGCATCGCGTTTCGCGAGGAAGACTCGGTCGAGCTGCAATCAAAATCATCGCAGCCGCTCGCCCGCTACTTTCCGGAGCTTGTTGAAGCGCTGCTGGAAATTTCCGCGAAGTGCTTCGTGCTCGATGGCGAAATCGCCATTCCCGAGGGCAGCGGCTTTTCATTCGATGCGCTTTTGCAGCGTATTCATCCGGCCGCGTCGCGCGTGCAGCGGCTCTCGCGCGAGACTCCCGCGATCTACGTCGTTTTCGATTTGCTCGCGGATGAAAATGGCGAGTCATTGCTCGCGAAGCCGCTCGCAGAAAGGCGCGAGCGGCTGGAGGCCTTTGCGAAAAAGTTTCTCAAGTCACACAAAAGCATCCGCCTTTCGCCCGCGACCCACCTGCTCTCGCACGCGAAAAAGTGGCTCGCGCACACGGGCGCCACGCTCGACGGCATCATCGCGAAACGCCGCGACCTCGACTATCGATCCGGCGACCGCGACGGGATGCAAAAAATCAAAAACTATCGCAGCGCCGATTGCGTCGTCGGCGGATTTCGCTACGCGACTGGCTCGCGAGCAGTCGGTTCGCTGCTCCTCGGCCTCTACGATTCCAGCGGTTTGCTGAATCACGTCGGCTTCACTTCCTCAATCGCCAAGGCAGATCGCGCGGAGCTCACGAAGAAGCTTGAGGCGCACATTTCGCCGCCAGGCTTCACCGGCGACAAACCCGGCGGTCCGAGTCGTTGGAATGGCGGCAAAGAGAAAAAGTGGGAGCCGCTCAAGCCGGAACTCGTCATCGAAGTCAGCTACGACCACGTCACCGGCGGCCGTTTTCGCCACGGCACAAAACTGCTGCGATGGCGTCCAGACAAGGCTCCGCGGCAATGCACGATGGAGCAGCTCGCGCAAAAAGGTGCCAATCTTCTCGACCTGCTGCGCTAAGTTTTCCGCGATTTCCGCTATTTCCGTTGCGAGGAATTGCGCGGACGCGTCTGCGCTTTCAACCGGCGCTGCAACAGCGTGAGCACCGCCGCTTCGTCCGGCCGCAGTTTTGAAAGCTGGCGATCAACCTTCTCCGACGCCCGCTGACGAATCGTTTCAATGGTTCCGCCATCGAGATACGACTCGAAAATTTTCGGGTGCACGTAACATTTGCGACAGACGGCAGGCGTGTTCCCAAGCATCTTCGCGACCGCTTCGACCGCGGTGACGATATTCTTTTTCGCCTCCGTCGCATGTTGCACTTTGTCGAACTCTCGCAAGGCAACCGCGGCGAGCACCGTGCCGGCCCACGTGCGGAAATCCTTCGCTGTGAAATCCTCGCCGCAAATTGCCCGAAGGTAATCGTTCACATCCTGCGAGCTCACGTCGCGCGGCTCGCCGCTTTCATCCTCGTAAACAAAAAGTTCCTGCCCCGGCATGTCCTGACAGCGCCGGACGATGCGCGCGAGCTGCGGGTCGCGAAGGCTGATTTCATGCCGCTTCCCGCTCTTTCCACGAAAGGCGAACTCGATTTTTTCGCCGGCGACATGCACGTGTCGATTCCGCATCGTCGTCAAGCCATACGACGAATTTTGACGCGCATATTCGTCGTTGCCCACGCGGATCAAAGTTGTCTCCAGCAGGCGCACGACGGTCGCCAGAACTTTTTCCCGCGGCATTCCGCGGCGCGCTAAATCGCGCCGCACGCGCTGGCGAATGCGCGGCAGCACACGCGCGAATTTCATCATGTGCCCAAATTTGTCCTCGTCGCGAACTGCGCGCCATCGGGGATGGTAGCGGTATTGCTTGCGGCCGCGCGCGTCGCGGCCCGTCGCTTGAAGATGATCGTTGTTGTGAAGGCTAATCCAAACCCCAGTCCAAGCCGGCGGAATCACAAGACGCTTGATGCGCGCGAGCGTCTCCTCGTCTTTCACGCGTTTCCCATCGGGCAAAAAATACGCAAAGTTTTTCCCCTGTTTCTGACGACGGATTCCGGGTTTCGTATCATTTGAATAACGAAGTCCCGCCTCACGCGCCTCGCTCGCGAGCGCGGCCACAAAAGGGTTCGCGCCGTTCTGCAACAATTTTGCCATCACTCGATTTCGAAAGTGACCTCATCGGATGGACGCGTGTCTGCCTTTGAAAATCGCGCCATGTGCTCGAGCGCAAAATCATTTTCGCGCTTCGTGTTCGAGACGATGCAATCGCGCGGGACGCTGATTTCATAGTCGCGCATGTATGCGTCGTTTGCCGTGTAAAGGACGCAGATGTTTCCGGCGATTCCCGTCAAAATCAACCGACGCGCACCAAGGTTTTCCAATAGGATTCCGAGCGTTGTCGAATAGAAGCCGGAGTGCTTCGGCTTGAGCACGAAATAATCGTCGCGTCCGGGCCGAAGCCTTTCCACAAGTGGCTTCCCGGGCACACCGTCGCGCAGACAGTGATCGATCTGCCGGCTGAAATCGCTCCGCCAGCGGCCGAAGTTATCGTTAACGTAAATGACCGGAATTCCAGCCGCTGCCGCGCGCTCTTTGAGGGCGAGCAGCGGCTCCGCCATTTCCTGCGCGGCGGTGACAATTTCTTCGTTGTCAGGAAAATCTAGATCGTTGATCACGTCGATTAGCAGCAGTGCGAGCGGAGATTTTTCCGGTGCGTCGCCGTGAAGATTTTCATTTTTCGTGGGCATCCGGCGCGGCGACTGAAGTCAAAATCTCACGGGTTGATGACGACTTTTACGCAGCCATCTTTTTTCTCGTTGAAAATTTCATATGCCTGCGCGGCTTCTCCGATGCCGATGCGATGCGTGATGATGTCGTCGAGCTGGATTTTTCCTTGTTCTAGCCACCCGATGAGCTCGTCAATGTATGCCTGCACGGGCGCCTGTCCGAAGCGCATCGTGATGCCTTTGTCGAAAATCTGGCCGAGCGGAAAGTTGTCGTAAGGAATGCTATAAACGCCGAGCACTGAGACTGTGCCGCCGCGGCGGACGGCGCTGATAGCCATTTTGAGGGCCTTGATGCTGCCAGCCTGCGCGTGCAAAACGTTACTTATTTTGTCGCCCGCGGTGCGGTCTGCTTCCATGCCGACGGCGTCGATGCAAACGTCCACGCCGCGACCATCGGTCATGCTGCGGATCATTTCCACGGGATCCTCGACTTCGGCGACATTGATCGTTTCCGAGCGCGCAGCTCTGCGCGCCATCTCCAAACGATACGGCTGGATGTCCAGGCCGATCACACGTTTTGCCCCTCGCACCCACGCGCATTTTTGTGCCATGAGACCGACAGGGCCACAGCCAAAAACCGCGACGGTTTCGCCACCCTTCATCTGCGCCCATTCCACTCCGCTGAAGCCGGTCGGAAAAATGTCGGTGAGAAAAAGCACCTGATCATCGCTGAAATCTTCGCGGACTTTTCGCGGACCAAAGTTTGCGTAAGGCACGCGGACATATTGTGCCTGGCCTCCATCGTAACCGCCGTAAAGATCGGTGTAGCCAAAGAGCGCGCCGCCCTTTTGATCGAGCACGTTACCCTCCGGTCCATACATTTTCGGATTCGAATGTTCGCAGTGTGTCGGCAACTGATTATCACAGAAAAAGCAGTGGCCGCATGAGATGGGAAACGGCACCACCACACGATCCCCGCATGAAACGCTCGTCACTTGAGGACCGGTTTCCTCTACGATCCCCATGAATTCATGGCCCATTACCAGCGGCTCTTTTTGCGGGAAAAATCCGTTGTAAATATGCAGGTCTGATCCGCAGATCGCGGTGGATGTGACGCGCAGGATGATGTCATCGGGCGCCTCGAGTTTCGGATCGGGAACTTCCTCGACCCGCATGTCTTTTGGTTTGTGATAGACGAC
The DNA here is from genome assembly GCA_963836755.1 of uncultured Verrucomicrobiae bacterium. Taxonomy (GTDB): domain Bacteria; phylum Verrucomicrobiota; class Verrucomicrobiia; order Chthoniobacterales; family Chthoniobacteraceae; genus JAJPJG01. The sequence goes on from CAWIKF010000003.1 coordinate 33,819, forward strand.
AGCTTTCATTGTGAAAAAAGAACGCGGCACGCTCGCCTCGCGCGTGTTTTTTTCCGATCGGACGTGACTTTCGCGCCCGTAATGCGACGCGCGGGAGCTATTTTATCAACCGGAGCAGCACGACTCCATGCGGTGGAACATCGGCGGTAAATTCGTCACCGAACGCGCCGAGATCCTTTTGCCGCCAAAGATCGCGCACTTTCAATTTGCCTTCCGGCAACTTTTTCAGGCTCGCGCGCGTCACCGTGACTTTTGCGGCTGTGGACCGCGTGTTAAACAGACCGACCGCCATCGACCCATCTTCCAGCGGCTTCGCATAAACCAAGCCGCCATTTTCGCTGCTGACCTGCGTCGCCTCTTGCCCGAGCGAATCCTGGTCGATCGCCAGCACTTCATCATTGGTCAGCAAGCCGAGCGTGAAGTCATCCAGCTGCGCGAGATCGCAGCCAAGCAGGAGCGGCGCGGAAAGCAGACACCAGAGCGAGATGTGCGTGTATTGCTCGTCGGGCGTGAGATTGCTCGGGTGCAGGTGCGGACCCCAGCCGACTTTGCCGATGACGAGCATGTCGGGATCATTCCAATGGCCCGGACCCGCGAACGGCGCCCAGCGGTCCTGCGAAAAACCGATCCCGCTCACGCTTTTCCACGAGTCATTGATGTCGCCGGTAGTGCGCCAGGAATTCGCGAGCCGCTCGAGGTCTGCGGCGAGCGCAAAGGGCGCGTTGTTTGAAAGGCTGTAAACAAAATCGCGGCCGCTTTCCCGCAAAGCTTTTGCCATCGCGTCGATTTCCGGGAGACGATTTGGATTCCAGTCGTATTTCAAATAATCAAATCCCCACTCCGCCCACTGCTGCGCGTCTTGTCTATAAAAGGTAAAACTTCCGACACGCTTTTGCCCCCTCTCCTTGCCCGCGGCATCGAGCTTTTTTTCCGGCGGCCACGCTCCGTCCGCCGTGTCCGCGGTGCCGCCGGCAAAATTTGCGTAGGACGAAATGAAAGGCGTGGAATAAATCCCGGCCTTCAGCCCCATGCGGTGGATCTCGTCGCAGAGTGCCTGCATGTCGGGAAATTTCCTGTTCGGCTGAACCGCGTTCAGCGGTCCTCCGCGTTTTCCCTGCCACGTGTCGTCAATGTTGACGTAACTCCATCCATGCTGCGCGAGGCCGTTAGCTACGAACGCCCGCGCGGCGCTCAGAACTTTTTCCTGGTCGACCGCGCCGGCCCAGCAGTTCCAACTATTCCAGCCCATCGCCGGCGTGAGCGCGATTTTTTCTCCTGCCACGATGCGGAACTTTTTCTCCGCGGAACCGAGAGCGTTTCGAGCGCGCAACGTCACGTCGTGCTCGCCAGCTTTCGGTAGTTTGCCGGTGATTTGGCCCGTCGCCGCGTCAAGTTTCAAACCCGCCGGCAGCCCTTGCGCCAAAAATTTCATCGGCCGCTTTCCAGTCGCCGGAATAGCGAAGAGAAAAGGCGAACCGGGCCGCGCGCCAAAGACCGACGGACCATTGATGCGCGGCGTTTCCGGCGCGGGCGGCGTGAGAATCTCGCGTTGCGGAGGAGTCGCGGATTTCGCGGGAGTTGCCGGAGATTCGCCCAGCGTGGATCTGGTCGAAATCGACGCCAACGCGACGATCAACAACGACGAATATTTCATGGAGAAGACGCGGGAGGTTGCGATTTTCAAACGTGTCCACGCTCCACCAGCGTGTCGAGATTGAAGACGCGGCGTAGTCCGGTGCGCGTGTTGCGAAAGACAATTTCATACCAGCCCTGCATTCGCTCGGGCGCATAAATTTCGCGCCCGACCTGCAGCGGTCGATGCTCGAGGATGCGGTGAATCACGCGCTCATACGCACTGTGCGGCAGCGCGCGCGTGGAGCGGCGGTTCCAATCAATGACGCGACCTACATCATCGTAGGAAGGCGGCCTCTCCGGAAAATCGAGCAGCGAACGCGCCCGCTCGTCGAAGACCGCGAAGATGTGCTCGACGCAATCACCATCAGTGACCGCGGCGATGTCGTTGAGGAACGGTAGGGCAATCTTGCGGGCGATCTCACGCAGGCTCATCGTGCGTCCGTCGACCGTGAGCCAGTCGCGCGCATTCGGATCGGCCACGAATGGATTGCGTGGAAAACAATCGAACCGCGCGAGGAATCCCTTGCGCGAGGTGTGCTTGCGCGGTCGAAAACCCGCGATGACAGGAATGCCTTTTTTTTTCAACTGCCCCACCTCATGCGACGGCCAGCGTAGCACGCCGAGGATCACGCCGATGGCAAGCGATGCCGCGGCGACCATGAGGTCAGGATCAGGCGTGAAATCGACCGTGACCTCGATGCGATCGCCGCGCGGCCGCACGCCGACGCCCGTGCTGAGCCGATTCGCGGCGAGAAGCATCACCGGCACATGTAAAACATATGTCAAAAGTCGTGCGAGCTGCCGAATCCCGCGCTCACTCAGCGCGCATTCCGCCGGCACCGAGACATTGAAATGCGTGGAAAATCCTTCGAGCCGCACGTGCGAATCTGCACGCGCTTCCCATGCATCGAGCTCGCTGCGAAGAAACGAAATTTGATCCCATAGCGAGCGGGCCGCACGGACGCAGCAGCCCGGCTCGATCTCGATGATCGGCGTGGCCACCTCGATGACGCCGGTGTCGAAATAAATCGCGCCGCCGGATGGCATGTGAAACGAGCGGCCCGTCCGCGGAAGCATTCGAGCACGGACAATTTCCTGCGGATTTTTAAATACCTGTTCGGGCCTCTGTTTCTGGTCGCGAACGAAAAGCGTAAATTCCGCTTCAAAGCCGACAACCGCCCGGCGCGGCTGAATGCCTGTCGAACTTTTTTCACCGCGGGCTTTGCCATTTTCCGCCATGGCTTTTCAAAGCGCTTCGTCGCACTCGCGAGGCACGTAAATCACGTAACCGATATCGAGATGAAGGTGATCGTCGGATTCGTCAGCGCCGTGACCAAAAGGCTTCGCCCGGATTTCGGGCGCGATTGATTCCGCCACACGCGCATATTTTTCAATGCTCTTTTCATCATCGAGAAACGTATCGCCGATGCGGTAGATGTTCGCCGCGGTCGCCCAAAGATGCAGGCTCCCTTCGCGCGAATGCGCGTGCGCCGGCGAGCGGTAGCCACCATTCGTGGCGATGAAGACCGGCGCGTCAACTTTGTCCCGAAACGCCTGCAAGTAGTGCGCGAAAATCGAGACGGTGCACGGCACATAATGCGGAAAAGTGTTTAGCAACAGATCAGCCTCGCGCGAATCCACCGACATCATTTCCGCGAAAGTGAAATGGGCGCTGATCCGCAATTTCTTCGCATCTTCCCAAGTCGGGATTTCATAGAAAAAACGCGGCAGCGCGTGTCTGCATCCCGTGCGATCGGCCAGTATCTCAGCGGGACGCAAAAGTTTTTGCGTCGCAGCATCGAGGGATCTTGCATCGACGATATTTGGCCTCTCAGTCATTTGTTTTACTTCCGACAATGAAATCAAAAATCGTTTTCGAAATTTTCGCAATTTGCGCGTGACGATTTTCCACGTCCGTGGACATCTGCGTGAGAATCGTGAGGACGTAAGGCTTTCGTCCGACGGGAAAAATAATGCCTCCATCATGCGCAACCGTGGAGATTTCGCCGGTCTTGTGCGCGATGCGAGTCTCCTTCGGAAGACCCGCAGGGATCATGCTGTTAAACTCCTGCGCGTGCAAAATCTCCAGCATTTGCTCCCGCGTTTCTCTTCGCAAAAAACTCTCCTCACATAGCACGCGGAACAGGGTGGCAAACCCTTCCGCAGTGATTTCGTTGTTGATCCCCATTTCGAAAGCTTTGGTGTCCTCGACGCCACGCACGAATTTGACGGCGTCGATTCCCGCCTTGCGCAACACGCTCTGAACCGTTTCCACGCCGAGATAATCGAGCAGCAGATTCGTCGCAAGATTGCTGCTCCGCGTGATCATCACGCGCGCCAGCTCGCGCACGCGCAGCGCGCGCCCGATCCGTTTGTGAAGATCGACATCGCCATCGCGGCTGCCCGCCACGCGGAAGATTGATCCATCCGCGAGGCTGTGGAATCGATTGCGAACGTGGAGCGTGTCGTCGAGCCGGATGCGGCCCTCCTCGGCCCTTTTGTAAACCGCGAGCAGCAATGGGACTTTGATTGTGCTCGCAGCGTGAAAATAGCGACCGCTCTCGTGTGAAAATTCGCGACCGGTTTCGTAGTCGTGAAAAGCAACGGCAACGGCGTCAAATTTCGCGTCAGCGGCGATTTGCAAAATTTGCTCCAACAGCGCTCGATCGGCCATGCATCAGCCCTCCCGCTGGATCGCGAGCAGCTTTTCATAGAGCGCGCCGAGCGATTCGGCCATCACCCGCGTGCCCGCGAGCACGGGCATGAAATTGGTGTCGCCCGCCCAGCGGGGAACGATGTGCAGGTGCAAATGATCGGCAAAGCCTGCTCCAGCGCATTCACCGATATTTAACCCGATGTTAAATCCCTGCGCATTCGCGATTTTCCGCAGAAGCTTTTGTGCGTGGGCCGCCAGCTCCCACAGCTCGAGCTGCTCGCGCTCCGTCAGCTCAGCGACGTCGGCCACTTTGCGGTAAGGGACCGCCATCATGTGGCCGACGGCGTATGGAAAACGGTTCAGGATCAAAAACGCATTGCGGCGGCGGGCGACGACGAGATGCGCCGCGTCATCCGATGCTTGCGCGGCGTCTGTCAAAAAATTGCGAGACTTGTCGATTGAAAAATATTCAACCCGCCAAGGCGCCCAAAGTGCTTCAAGATCGTCTGGAAAGCTCATGGCTCCTTGTTTCGCACAATCAGGTAGTAACGGCTGCTTTTATTGACCGCCGGTCCTGTTTCATCGGCGAGGAACCACGGGCGCAGCGCCGCGGCGTCGCTTTTGAAATCCGATCCATTCAGGACCAGCGCATCGATCTTTCCACTTGTCCACGCACTAGCGGCGTGGCGGAGCTTCAGGAATTCCAGCTGCTGCAGGTAAAGCAGCATCCCCTCGTCTTTGCTCGACGCGATGGCGTAGTGCAGATCGTTTTTCGCTGCATATTCGCGAACGCGGGCGCCAAATGCGGCCAGCGCGCCGTCTCGATCGCGATAGGCATTGACAACATTGAACAACGTGTAGCCGCCGCTACACACGACAGCCAAAGCGAGTGAAATCGGCACTACGCGGCTCACCCGCAAGCCGTTGATTTGAAGTTCGCGCACAAAATGGACGAGCAACAAACAGAGCGGCGGCACGATCGGAAAAATCCGGTCGGGGCGCTTGGACGGAACCAGTGACATGAACATAAGACCGCCGAGACTCCAGCAAATGAGCCATAGCGCTGCGCGATCGTCAGCAAACCCGCACCGCACCTTGCGAATGAAAGGCAGCGCGAGCAGGAGCAGGCTCCACGGCGCAAAATCACGCAGCAAATGCGTCACATAAAAATAGATCGGCTGGTTTTTATGCACCGCTTGTTCGCCCACTGTAAAACGCCCGAGAAATTCCTTGAGGACGACCTGATTGTAAAATTCGTCATTGCGCCAGATGCCAATCCCCGCCCACGCGAGAAACAACAACAACGGCCCAAACCAGCTCCACCAGCCGCTCCAGGCGTTGTCCGGCATGCGCCGTCTTTTGCAAAGAAGCCAAAATGCGGCCAGTCCAGGCAACAAGAAGGCGTAAGCGATCGGGCCTTTCGTCATCATCGATCCCAGCACGAGCGCGAAAACCATCCACCGCTCACGACTGGTCCATGGGGCCGCAGTTTTCACTTTTTCGTAAACGAGATGACCCGTCAGAAAAATGAACAACGTCAGCAGCATGTCGGTTCGCACCAATGTCGCGAGCCGTGGCGCCATCAGGTTCAGACCGAAAACGCCGGCCGCGAGCAGCCCGCCCGTTTGCGGCAGCAGACGATCTCCGGCAAGAATGAGAACTAACAAAATAGCCAGGGCGCTCAGCAGCGAGGGGAGACGCCACGCGGCATTCCAGGAATGCGTGGAATAGAAAATCACCGCCGAAATGAAACCTGCGAGAGGAGGCTTGGTCGCGACCCCTTGCGTCGGGGTGTGCTGAAACCACCAGTGACCCAATGTTACCATCTCAAAAGAAGTGTATGCCTGTTTTGCCTGATCAAAGTTATCGAGATGCCACGGCAGGTCGCGGACGCAAAACTGCAGGATGATGAACGCGAAAAGCGCTGCTCTCTGCCATGCAAAACATGAACTGGAAGATGGCATATGGATCTCCGTCGTCGCTCGCGGATTAAGCAACGGCCGGGCTTCTCAGCTCACGCAATATTGCGTCGGCCGCGCGTGCGCTAGCGCCCGACATGCCGAGGAGCGCGATCACATTGCCGAGATTTTTCACCTGTCGGTCACGCGCGTCGGCATCGTCTATCAACCGAAGCACCTCCAGCGCGATTGACTCCGGGGCCGCTTCTTCCTGCAAAAATTCACGAACAATTTCTCGTCCCGCGAGAAGATTTGGCATGCCGAGCCATGGAACCTGCACCAGCCTGCGCCCTAGAAAAAACGTGAGCCACGCCGTGCGATACATCAGAACGAATGGCAGCCGGAAAAACGCCGCCTCCATCGTAGCCGTGCCGGAAGCGACCATACCCGCGCTCGCTCGCTGCATCAGCTGGTGCGAAGCGTTGGTTTCGATCTTGCAAGAGACTTGCGAAAACTTTGCCGCGATATTTTGCATCAGTTCACGCATAGCGTCTGACGCCGCTGCTGCCTCGAAGCACAAGCCGCGCTTTTTACGCTGCAGCGCGTCCGCGGCTGCAAGCATGACCGGAAAAATCCTCTCGATCTCACGCTTGCGACTGCCGGGGAAAAGCCCCACCAGTGAGTTTTCGCGCGCCTTGCCGGTCAATTTCAAAGCAAGTGAATCGAGAATCGGATGGCCGACAAAAACCGTTTTCAATCCCGATTTTTCGTAGAGCGTTTTTTCGAAAGGAAAAATACACATCATCAAATCTACCGTCCGTGCCATTTTGGGAATGCGGCTTCGATGCCATGCCCAAACCTGTGGGCTAATGTAATAAATGATTCTCGGCGCGTTCGTTTGCTTTTTTAGCGCTGCGGCTACGCGCAGATTGAAACCGGGATAGTCGATGAGCACAACCGCCGCGGGTCGCAGCCGCGCGATTTCCGAAAGCGCTTCCTCAAACTGTTTTCTAAACCACGTATAACTTTTGACGACGTCGATGATTCCAAGCACGCCGGCGCGCTCGCTCCAGTCATGAAAGCTCGCGTCTGCGAGCGCTCGCATCTGCGGGCCGCCACGCCCAAAGTATTCCAGGTGCGGCTCGCGCTCGCGCAGACTGCGCATGAGCTCGGCACCGCGGGCATCGCCGCTTGCTTCGCCGGCGATGAAGTAAAGTTTCATCGCACGTTTTGCGCCTCAATCTGCTTCGTGATTTCGAGCGCAAGTTCGAGCGCCGCCGTCGCCTGACGGCCTGTGACCTTCGGCTGCAACCCGGCGCGGCTGCACTCGACAAAGGATTCCAATTCGCGCTTGAGCGGTTCGTCTTTTTCGATTTCCACGGTCTCCCGAACGATGCCAATCCCGTCGCGGCGATACATTTCGCCGGTCTGGTTTTGATAATCGAGCGAAAGGTATGCGTCCTCTTGAAAAACGCGGATCTTGCGCATTTTTTCCGGACTGATGCGGCTCACCGTGATGTTCGCGACGCAACCATTTTCAAAACGAATCCGTGCGTTCGCGATGTCCTCGCCGCGGCTCAGCACGGGCACTCCCACGGCATCGACGTTTTTCACCGGCGACCGGACGAGATGCAGAACAATCTCCAGATCATGAATCATCAGGTCGAGCACAACGCCGATTTCCGTGCTGCGATTTGGATACGGCGAAAGCCGGTGCGACTCGATGAAACGCGGGCGCGTGAGGCGCTGCTCGAGCGCGCTCAAGACAGGGTTGAAACGCTCGACGTGCCCGACCTGGATGATCACTCCGCGAGCCTGCGCGAGTTGCGCGAGCTCACGCGCATGCGCGGTATTTTCCGTGATCGGTTTTTCGATGAGCACATGTTTCCCCCGCTCCAGGAGCAGTTTCGCGACTTCAAAATGCGTTGGTGTCGGCGTTGCAATCGTCGCGGCATCCACGAGCTCCGCGAATCCTTCGAGCGAAGCGGTCGCGCGCGTTTGGTAAAGTTCCGCGATCTGCTGCGCATTTCCCGTGTCCACATCGTAAACGGCGGCAAATTCCGTGTCGGGAATTTGCGCCGCAATGCGCGCGTGATTTTTGCCGATGTGGCCGAGGCCGACGATTCCGATTCTGAATTTATTCATGAAGAATGGCCAAAGATCGAGATTCCATGCCGCTCGGCGAGCGCTTCGACTTTTTCTGGTTCCAGCAAAAGGGTTTTTCCAGCTTCGATCGCGAGCACACGGATGCGGGCGCTGTGCGCTGTCTCGAGAGTTTGGGTGCCGACGACCGGCACGTCAAAACGGAAGTCCTGCTTCGGCTTCGCCACTTTGACGACGACCGCATCTTTGCGTCCAAGCGCGCCGCCGCGCTTCATCGCTTCATTCGTTCCCTCGAAGCCTTCGACCGCGAGCACGGTTCCGTTTTTGACGACGACCGTTTGGCCAATGTCGAGGCGACTGACCTCTTTTGCGATTGTAAAACCGAAGTCGACATCCTGTTTTTCACGCCGATTCAACCGCGGGCCCGCGATATGCCCGGCGGGAGCGAGGTCATTCTCCATGTAAGTTATCGCGGAGATCAGCTCCACGCCTGCCTTCGCGAGCTCATCCGCGATTGCGCCGAAGATGGTTTCGGCGTTGCGAGTTTTCAGTTTCCCGAGCAAAAGGAGCGCCTTCAGATCGGGACGCAAGTCGAACAAATTCCCGGGAGCGATCTGGCCGGCCATCACCGCCTGTCGCACGCCACTGTTTTTTAAAAATGAAATCATGCGGCCGAGCTGACCCACGCGCATCCATTCCATCGTCTCCACCAGCGGCTGCAGCTTTGCATCAGTTTCGTTTTGAAATGCGGCGACGACTATCCGCTGCACGCCCGCGGCACGCGCGCCGCGGACCATTTCGCGCGGATACGAGCCGTTGCCTGCGATGATTCCGAGGGTTGTTTCCAAGCGTTTTATTTTAGAAAAGGATGAGCCGATTGACAGAATTTTGCCGCGACGATGAAAACAATGAAGCTCGCCATCCATTGGTTTCGCCGGGATTTGCGCCTGCATGACAACACAGCGCTGGCGGCCGCGGTCGCCACGGCTGATGAAGTTGTCCCAGTGTTCATCGCGAGCGAATGGCGCGGAAGTCACGACTGGACAGGCGCGCCGAGGCAGGAAGCTCTTTGCGGAGCGTTGCGCGCGCTCGCGAAAAATATCACACGCGCTGGCGGCCGGCTCATCATTAGACGCGGACGCGCGGACGAAGAAATCGAAAAGTTGATCCGCGAAACGCAGGCCGCCGCCATTTTTTTTAATCGTGATCCCGATCCTTTCGGACGAGCGATGGAGGAGAACGTGCGCTTCGTCGCAGAGCAATGCGGGTGCGCAGTGCATCCGCATAAAGACGTCGCGATTCATGAACGTGATGAGGTGCTCACTGCCGGCGGGACGCCGTTTCGTGTTTTCACTGCTTATGCGCGGGCGTGGAGAAAAATTCCCATGTCGTCTCAAAACCCGCGCGTCGAGCGCCTGCGCACGCCTGTGCGCGTGAAAAGCCTGGCGCTGCCGGAACTCGATTGGTGGGGACTTTGCGCGGACGCAAAGATCATCGCGGCAGGCGAAGATGCGGCGCGCCAGCGGCTCGAGAAATTTTTTCAAAGCCCCATTTTTCATTATGCGGAGAAACGCGATCTGCCCGCGGAACAAGGCACTTCGAGGCTTTCCGGCGATTTGCGGCTTGGAACTTTGTCGCCGCGCGAGATTTTTTCGCGCGCGGAAGATTTAAAAAGAGAAGCCACGCAAGCAGCGCGCAAAAATATTTCGACGTTCCAAAATGAGCTGATCTGGCGCGAATTTTACATGCAGGTGCTCTGGCATTGGCCGGAAGTTTTGGAGACGGATTTCAAACCGAAGTTTCGTATGATTCGCTGGCGTCAAAGTCCCGAAGCGCTCGCGCGCTGGTGCTCCGCTGAAACGGGATTTCCAATTGTCGATGCCGCAATGCGACAGCTCCTGGCGACCGGTTTCATGCACAACCGTTTACGGATGATTGTGGCGATGTTTTTGACGAAGGATCTGCAGATCTACTGGAAAGCTGGCGAACGTTTTTTCATGCAGCGGCTGATCGACGGAGAAATCGCCAGCAACAATGGCGGCTGGCAATGGAGCGCCGGCACCGGGGCAGATGCGGCTCCCTATTTTCGCGTGCAAAATCCGTGGCGGCAAACGGCGCGCTTCGATCCGCGCGGAGAATTCATTAAGCGCTGGCTGCCGGAGTTGCGCGATGTGCCGCCGAAAAAGTTCACGCATCCGCCAACCGAAGGGAAAGGCTTGGTGCGCGGCTATCCCGCGCCAATGGCCGACCACGCGCAAGAGCGCGAACGGGCGCTCGAAATGTTTCGCATTAGTTCGCCAAAAGCTGCGGCGGATACCAGCGGTAAAGCATCAAATAAACGATGACCCCAGTGATCGAGACGTAGAGCCAAATCGGAAAAGTCCAGCGCGCGATGCGGCGATGCTTGTCGTAGCGCGCCCGCAGTGCCGGCACCACGGTGCAGATCACGAGCGGCAAAACGACGATCGCCAAAAACGTGTGCGAGATGAGAAGCGTGAAATACAGCGGCCTCACGATGCCTTGCGCGGTGAAGCGGGTGACGATGCCGTGGCGTAAAATGTGGTTTGCGACGTAGCCCACCAGAAAAAGTGTGGACGTCACCAGTGCGCAGCACATGACGGCGATGTGCGCGCGCACTCGCTGCGTCTTGATCAAACACCAACCGATGCTGATGAGCACTCCGCTGGCTCCGTTGAGGGAGGCATTGATGAGCGGAACATCTTGCGCAGTCATTCGCCGCTATTCACGAACGAGGCGCGAAATATCGTGCAAAATTTCCGCGTTGTTCTCGTCGCTTTGGCCGTCGAAATATTTTCGGATGACTCCGTCTTTATCTACCAGGACGAGTTTGGTGCTGTGCACGACCGGATTTTTCGGGTCGTCCTGATCGGCGATGGCGAGCGAAAAACCGTTGCGGATGAGATCTTGAACTTTCGCCTTTTCTCCGGTGAGAAAAAGCCAACGGTCCGATGCGTGGAAAAGCTCGGCGTATTTTTGGAGCACTTCCGGCGTGTCGTGCGCGGGATCAGTGCTGATCGAGACAAAGCGAACGTCCGGGTTTTTCAGCGCCTCTTTTTGCAAATCAGAAAGACGATGCGAGATCATCGGACACGGCCCGGGGCACGTCGTGTAAATGAAATCGGCGAGCCAGACTTTGCCTTTCAAATCCGAGAGCGCCACGGTTTTCGCGCGTTGATCGGTGAGATGAAAATCGGGCACTGGCTTGAATTTTTCGAGCGGCGGCTGCTCGAGGGTGCGAAGCTGAAATCCAATAGCCGCGAGCGCAAATGTCGCGGTGCTGAAAAGCAAAATCCAAAGGACGGTTTTAGAGCGCGAAGACATCAAACTTTGGTTGCGACCATCAGCCCGAGCAGCAGCGGCAGGTAAATAATCGACGCGAAAAATAAGCGGCGGGCACTGGCGCGATTGCGGTGGAGAAGGAATTGCACCGCGCACGCGATCAGGAGCGAGTCGCAAAGAATGGCGCCGGGGAGATAAATCGCCGAGACCATTTTGAGAAAATAAGGCAGCAGCGTGACGACGGTCAGCGCGATCGATGAGAGCAAACTTTCACGCGCGGTGCACAATCCGCCGATGTCGCGACGGCGCAGCATGACGAAGCCGGCCTGCGCGTATTCGTCGCGATACATCCATGCGATCGCGAGGAAGTGCGGCATTTGCCAGAAAAATAGCACGCCGCACAGCACCCACGCGCCCGCGTCAAGCGACGAACGCGCCGCCGCCCAGCCAATCATCGGCGGAAGTCCGCCGGAAATCGCGCCGACGGTGACACAGAAAGCGGTCCGACGTTTTAACGGAGTATAAAACAAAAGATAGACTCCTAGCGTTGCCGCCGCGAGCGCAGCGGCGGGAAGATTGACGCGATTGAGCAGGTAGATGAAACCTGCCACCGCGAGCAATACGCCAAGCGCCAGCGCGGTGGACGGCTGCATTCGCCCCGCCGGAAGCGGGCGCTGCCGGGTGCGATCCATCAACCGGTCGACCTTGCGCTCCATGTATTGATTTAAAATCGCGGCGCTGCCAGCAACGAGCGCCGTGCCGAAAAGCACTCGGAAAAGGAGGAACCAATCGAGCGCGGAACTTTCGCCCATGCAAAAACCGACCGTCGTCGTCACCAAAACGAGGATGCTCAGGCGCGCCTTTGTCAGGATCAATAAATCGCCGAAGAGACCGGGCGTAATCACGACTTCCGGCGCGACAGCAAGAGCCGGAGCGACCGGCGTTTCCTCGGACACGTGGCTCATACCATCGACTGCTGCACGGAGTGCGCCTCGTCGAAAACCTGCGATCTGACATCGCTAAGGTTCAGATGCGAAATACGCATCGCGAGCAGCAAGGATGTTCCCAAAATTATTGCTCCGTTGACCACATGAAGGGTGGTGACGACAGGCGCCTTTGCGAGCCAGATGATATGGGCGCCCAGCGCGATCTGGAAAAAAACCAGGATCATAATTCCGACGGCGGGAAGGACGAAATCTCTGTCGTTTCGAAAATAGGTCAGAACGCAAATCATCAAAGCGAGCGCCAAAAAGAAGACGCAAAGGCCGCCGATCCGATGCGAATAATGAATGGCTATCTGCGGACTCCACATCGGCGGAATCAGGTGCCCGAAAGCGAGGGGGAAATCACCAATCGCCAATCCAGCCCTCATGTGACGCGTCACTGCGCCCAGGATCAATTGGAGATAAACCATCGCCACCAGGATCCAGCCGAGTCTGCTCACTGCGGGCAAAGTTCTTACCGAGCATTCCCATTTTCCTGCAATCCACCGCGGCGAAAGCGCCGTCGCAAGCACCACGAGTATGCACAGGAAAGCCTGCGCCGTGCATGCATGGACGATTGCCAGCGCGACTGAAAGCTCGGTGACTCGCAATCCCCCCAGAACGCCTTGGACAGCGACAAGAAAAAATGCGCCAACGCCGAGATTGCGCACCGATTTCCGCGTCTCCACTTTCCAAATCCAAATCGCGAGGATCGTCGTCAACAACCCGACACCGGAGGCAAAAAGCCGATGCGTATGTTCGAAAAACACGCCGCCGACCCATCGGGAAATCGGGAAGGTAAACATGTTATAGCCATAGCTCGTCGGCCAGTCGGGAACGGACAAGCCTGCGTTCGTGCTGGTGACCATGCCGCCGAGAAAGATCAACCCGAGCGTCGCCAACACGACGAGCTTCGCATAGCGGGAGAGCCAGGGATGGATTTCGTGCATTGGTGAGCAGCGAACAGTCGCAGCGTTTTCCGCAAAGACAATCGACGCCAATGCGATTACTTTTTGTGCGGGTCTTCCGTCGCGCTTGCCGGGGGACCGCCGGGATATGGCTGCGGCTGAAGAGTCGCGCCGGGCGGCTGCTCTTTCGGATTCGGCACTGATGCCGCATTCATCGTGGCCTGGGACGGAGGAGTGGTGGGCGGAGGCGGGTTCGCGGGCGCGCCGCCGGATGTAGCAGACGCCGCTGGATTGGTGGCATTGCCATTGAGCTCCTCGGCTTCCTTGATGAAATTGTCGTAATCCTCCTGTGATTCCACGATCATCGTCGCGCGCATATTGTAATGGCCGAGGCCGCAAAGCTGGCCGCAGATGATTTCGTAAGTCCCCGCGCGAACCGGTTTGAACCAGATGGGCGACATTGAGCCGGGGATCGCGTCCTGTCCGATCCGCATCGACTGGAGTGAAAGACTGTGGATGACGTCCTTGGAACTGATTTCCAAAATGATGTCGCGGTTGAAAGGAAGATGAAGCTCGTTCTTGCTCACAATGTCGTCCTTCCCAGCCGGATCGTTGGGATCGATGCCGAGATCATTGGATGATGTGACAAAGGAAGCGTCGGATCTGCCGAACTTTCCGTCAGGGCCGGGATAGCGGAAATTCCAGATGAATTGCTGGCCAACGACGCGAATCGTCACCGCATTATTTTTCGGGAAATCGCTCACGCGTTTGCCCCACAAAGGCAGCGCGAATCCGAGCAGCAACAGCACGTCCACAAGCACGACCATGAACTCAATGTGCGTGGATGCCTTCGTTTTGACGCCGTAATAATCGGCCTTCGGATGCCGCGAGCGATGGAACCGGATGATCGTGAAAAGGAAAAAAGTGGTCCATCCGACGAAGAGCAAAAGCATGAACCAATGCGCGAACTCGAGCATCTGGTCGATCATATAGCCATGTTCGGAAGCGTTCGGCGGCAAGCCGATGAAATGGTTCAGCATGACTATTCCTCCTGAGTATACAGAAATTGTTGATGGGGAGGATGCGGAAGGCGCGAGCGCCGAAACAGGTAAAACGCAAAGCCGCCGACGCCAGCAAGCATCGAACCGATAAAACCGAGCATCACGAAAATCGCGCCGTTAATCGCAGGGCGGACGCTCGAATCAACGCCGCTCATGCAAACCGCGCAGGCAAGAACCGACTTTGGCGCAGCGAACAGAGCGATGGAAAAAAGGAACGAAAGTAAGCGATTCATTACAAAATCAGGCGGCGCGCTTTTTTCCAAAACCAGATGCCGTAAACAATCAGGCAAATACAAAAGAGCAGTCCGAGCAAAGCGCCAAAAATGTGACTGCCGCCAAATGCCCGATAGTTGCCGTATTCCCACGCAGAAAATGCCAACGACACCAGCATGGAAATCGTGATGAAAACGATGTGGAAAATTTTCAGCGACATTTTTTACCGACTAATTGGGTTGTGATAAGCGAGCAGCGTCAGCAGAAACAAACCGGTCACGAAAAAAACGGTGAGGATGAGAAACCGGTAGATCGTCCAGCGCTCGGAAAGGAGGTGCATGAAGATCGCGGCGACGAGCCCCGCCTTAAAGGTTGCGACGATCATCGCGACGATGATGTTCGCCTTGCCGGTGCCGAAATCGACGTAGGACAGGCCGACGGTCAGCGCGGTGCAGGCGAAAAGCGCGAGGCCGACGATGAGGTAGCCGGTGACGTGCTTGTTGACATGAGCTGCGTCGGTCTTATGAATTTCTGGTGATTCGTTCATGTTTTTTCAAAGGAGGTAAAACAACGGGAAAACGAAGATCCAGACCAAATCGACGAAGTGCCAGAACAGGCCAGCCACTTCGACGCGATTGGCGAGGTGTTCGGGATTTTGCCGATAAAGCGCGGTGCTTGTGGGCAGCATGTAATAAATAAAAACAAGCACGCCTGCGAGCACATGCAATCCGTGCAGGCCAGTAATCGTAAAATAAATCGCAAAATAGGAACTGTGCCGCGGCGCGAAAACGCCCGCGTATTGCACGTCGGTTTTTTCAATAGTCGCAATTTTCTCAGTGGCCGGTTTTGGCCAGAACTGCGGACGATCGCTTTCGGGATTGGTCGGCTCGGCATTCACGGGATCGAGCGCGACTTCGTATTCCTTTACGTTCGGATTGGTCAGGGCCTCTTTATTGTGCAAATGGCCGGTGATTTCCACGCGCGGCGGCAACCCTTTTTCCTGGAGATATTGATTGCCAAGATACGGCTCATATTTTGCGAGCGCGTCTTGTCTGATGTAAGCGCCAAAGTGCTCAAACTTCGCGGGATATTCAAAGGTCAGCTTCACGAACAAAAATGCGACGCCGCACAAAATCGTGATCGCCATGAAAATTCTGTATTGCATGAACTGCCGCATTTTCAGCGACGCCCAAGCGAGCACGACCGTGACCGACGAAGCGATCAGGATGAAAGTATTCATCGTGCCGATCGGCACATTCAAAAGCCCGTGCGGCCAGTAGCCAGGCTCCGCACCGAGCCGCATGAAGACATAGCCGGAGAAAAGTCCGCCAAAAAGCATCACCTCCGACGCGAGGAAAAGCCAAAGGCCGATTTTCGCGTTGTAGAGTCCGGTGTCGGGTCTCGCGGTGACTGTGTAAGGGATGTCCATTTGTAAATCAGGCGTTAATGCGCGAGTGCCGGTGCCTCCGGCGCAGTGGCGCTCGTCGGCTCGGACTGCATCAGGAAGTCGCTGGCCGCGCCCGGCACACTGTATTCATAAGGGCCGCGATGCACCGTCGGCTCGTGATCAAAGTTTCCATGCGGCGGCGGTGAAGGCGCAGTCCATTCCAGCGTCGTCGAGTCCCAAGGATTGCGGCCGACTTTTTTTCCGTGCCGGATGCTCAGGCAGAAATTGACGATGAAGGGAAGTTGAGCAAGCCCGAGCCCCCATGCGGACATCGAGATAACTTTGTTCCAGTCAAAGCCCGACATACCCCAAACGATGACCTTTGAAATATCGTAGCTGTTGCCGCCATCATACCAGCGGCGATGCATTCCCAGCATTCCTTGCAGGAACATCGGCAGAAACACGCCGTTGATGAAAAGCAGCGATGCCCAAAAGTGCACGCGCCCGAGAAACTCGTTCATCATGCGACCAGTTGCCTTTGGAAACCAATAATAGACGCCCGCGAAAATCGCGAAGATCGTCCCCGGCGCGACGATGTAATGGAAATGCGCGATGACGTAATAGGTGTCGTGCAAATAAAGATCGAGCGCGTTGAACGCGAGCGGAATCCCGGTCAAGCCACCGATGCCGAACATCGGCAGGAACGCCGTTGCGAACATCATTGGCACAGTGAATCGGATCGAGCCGCCCCAAAGCGACAGAATTAGCGCCGTGAGCAAAATGACCGACGGCACGGAAATCAGAATCGTGGTCGTCTGGAAAAACGCACTAACGGCGGCGCCCATGCCGGTGAGATACATGTGGTGCGCCCAAACGATGAACGACAAAAATCCGAGCACCAGAATCGCGAACACCATTGCCTTGTAGCCCCAGAGTGGCTTGCGAGTATTGTTGGCGAGCACTTCGCCGATGATGCCGATGCCGGGCAAAATCAATACGTAAACTTCGGGATGAGCGAGGAACCAAAACAGATGCTGCCAGAGCAAGGGACTGCCGCCGCCACTGATGTGAATTTGCGCGCCATTAACGATCAATCCGCTGGGCAGAAAAAAGCTCGTGCCGGCGATGCGATCCATGAATTGAAAAATGCTCGCGGCTTCCAGCGGCGGAAACGCGAGCAACAGCAGAAACGAGGTGACCAGCTGCGCCCACACGAAGAATGGCAATCGCATCCAGGTCATCCCCGGCGCGCGCAGCTGGATGATTGTCGTTATAAAATTAACGGAGCCGAGCAGCGATGAGGTGATTAAAAACACCATGCCGAGAATCCAAAGCGTCTGTCCCGTGAACAACATGTTCGGTGCCTGATCGGTAATGTTTGCCAGCGGCGAATACGAAGTCCAACCGCTTTTCGCCGCGCCGCCCGGGCAGAAAAAGCTCAGCAGCATGATGACGCCGCCGACAAAAAACGCCCAGTAGCTCGCCATGTTGATCTTCGGAAAAGTCATGTCGGGCGCGCCAATCTGCAGCGGCACGACAAAATTTCCAAAAGCGGCGAACGCCGTCGGCACGATTCCCAAAAACACCATGATCGTCCCGTGCATGGCGCCGAAGGAATTGTAGAGCTCGGAAGTCATCACGCCGGGATGTCCCTGCGGATCGACGCCGACCATATTTTTACCGAAGATTTCCTGAAATAATCCGCCGATGCCCGGCAGCGCGCGGCCGGGAAAAGCGAGCTGCCAGCGCATCAACATCATCAGCGAAAAGCCAAAGAAAAGGAACACGAGCCCGGTCACGCCGTATTGAATCCCGATGACTTTGTGATCAGTGGAAAAAACGTATTTCTGCCAAAATCCCAGTTCGTGATGGGCGTGCTCGTGGTGTTCGTGCGAAGTAGAATCGTCGGCCATTTTAGTGTGGGCTATTCGGTAGCATTCGCGCGGGCAGAATGCAAAGTGCGGCGTGTTTTTGCTTTGGTGAAATGTTCACTTTGTTGCAGCCGCTGCGGCGGGTGATGCGCCAGCCGCCGGCGCCGGCGCACCGCCGGGTAAGTTTGCATCGGCCGGAACGGCGAGGATATCCGCGGCGCTCCATGAATCGGTGCGGCCTGCATATTCCTTGCGCGCGGCTGCGATTTGTTCCGGCTCGATCGGCGGCGCACTGTTTCCCCATTCCTGGCGGATATACGTCAGGATCGCCGCGATTTTTTTGTCGGTGAGAGTTTTTTCCCACACCGGCATCGCGCCGTTGTATTCGGTGCCGGAAACTTTGATCGGGCCGATCAAGCCTTTCAAAAGAATCATCGCGAGCCGTCGCGAACCACCGTTGACGATCTCCGATTTTGCCAGCGGCGGATACTGGCCGGGCACGCCGAGGCCAGTGGCTTGGTGACACGAAACGCAATTTTGCGTGAAGTAACGTTTGCCTTCATCCACCACCGATGACGCTTGCGGCGCGCCGCCGGCTTGTCCGGCTTGCGGCGCGCCGGCAGTGGTCGTTTGCGGCAATCCGCTTCTTTCATTATAAACATCGCCGCTGAATCCGCCGCTGAACATTCCCAGATAAGCGCCGGCCCAGAAAATGGCGACGCCGGCGACAGCCATCAGCCAAAGCGGGACGGGCACTGCACTGAAACCGGGGTCCTCATGCTCGCGCCTTGCCGCGCTATGCACATCATGGACATCCGCTGTCTCATGGTAATCGATGTGGCCGAGGCCGCGGTGCGCGCCGGCGGTGCGGAGGTCTTCGGGATTCTGTTTCATTTCGCCCCTCCTGCCACCGGTTTTTCAGGCGCTTCCATCGGACCCGCTTCCTTCAAAGGATGATTGCGATCGAGCGAGATCAAATATGCCACGAGCGCCTTTGCCTCCGGTTTTGGCACGATTTCGTAGCCCCACTCCGGTGCTTCCACGCCGGTGAGATCGAGAGCATCGTCGGGACGCTGGCCTGTGATTTTCCGCTTTTCAAAAAGAAATCGAAACGGCGGCATAATCGACCCCGGCGTCACGTAGCGCGGGCTATACAAATGCAGATAATGCCAAATTGCGGAGGATTGCCGGCCGCCAATATTGGTGAGGTCCGGCCCCGTGCGGGCATTGCCGAGCAGCACCGGATCATCGTAAATGTAATCGCGCGCGACCGTCCGGCGCGAGCCCCAGCCGCGCTTGAGATCTGCGCCCATCTGATCGTCGCGGACTTGCTGGCTGTGGCACGCGATGCATCCGTTCGCGATGTAAACACGACGCCCCTGCTCTGCCTGACCTCCGGCGTTAATGGGATAAATGTCGCCTGCTTCCTGATCGACCTGCGGCTGGAGATTTCCGATCTGCAACTGCGGCGCCATCGCCAGCCCGAGAAACGAGAGCGCGAAAGTCGCGAAAATTCCCCCGAAAATAAATGGAAAATTCTTCACGCTTTTTTGCCTCCTTCTTCAAGCTCCGCGAATAAAGTTGGCGCCCCGCTCGGTTGTCCCAGCCGGAAAAGCATCGCCAGGAAATGCAGGAAAAAAATCAAGTGCGCGAGAATGATCAGCAGCCAGCCAATGGTGCGCGCCACCATGTAAGGCTGGAAATATCCAATCACCAGCGCAGGCGAGAGCTCGGGATCGAGCCATGCAGTGCCTTGCGCGCCGCCGCCGATGAAGAGCATGAAAACGCCGAGCCCGATGCCGTAAGCTGTTCCCCAAAAGTGAATCCGGATGAACGTCGCAGAAAGCCATTCGCAACCGACCAGCCGCGGGACGATGTAATACATCGAACCGAACATCGCCATCGTGAAAAACCCGTAGATCACGAGCTGGAATTGCCCGACGGAAAACTGCGTGAAATGCGTGACGCGATCCACTGAACGCAGCGCAGTGATGATCGCCGTCAAAATCGAAAGCGACCAGCAGAACGCGCCGAACACAGTGAAGCGAATCGTGGGGCTGTGATAAACCATGTCGTAGCGCCCATACATCGTCAGCACGTGATTGATCGTCACCGTTGCCAGCGGAACCAGCATCATGATCGTCGCCGAAATGCTGACCGTCGGCAGCCACGCCGGCACCGGTCCGCCAGTCAGCCGCGTCATTCCCAGCCAGCCGCCGAGAAGCGCCTGTGTCCAAAAACCAACGGACGCCAGGTAATAGGAGTGGATCGGTCGGCCGAGGATTTTCGGAATCAAATAGTAGATCGCACCCAGCCCGACTGATGTGAAATACAAGCTGAGCAACGCTTGTGCATACCACGCCGCGACCACCGCCTGCACCACACCATGCGAGTGTGCGACCATGATATTCGCCGCTCCGAAAAGCCACGGAAACCAAAACATTGCGCCAAGCAAATACCACGTCGTGATGTAAACCGGACCCTCACGTCGGCTGTTAAAAATGATCAATCCCCACACCGCGACCAGCGAATAGGCGATGAACAAAAGCGCCTCGGCCGAACGGGGAAATTCCAGCAACTCGAACGGCCGCATATTGCCGGACAAAATGGAAACCACGCCGACGGTCACGCCGATGTTCCAGAAAATTCCTCCGATGATTAGCGCCATCGAACTGCGCAGCGCCACGCGGCAAAGACGCGCCAGCAGCCAGATCGAGCTGCCGATCGCGACCGGGCAACCCCAGCCGTAAACCAAAGTATTGGTGAACGCCGGCCAGATGCGTCCATATGTCAGCCAGCTGAAATTCCCGAGAAATTCGGGAGCGTGCATTTTGATGGACGCAATCACCCCGAAAAACGTTGCCGCCAACAGCCACGTCAGCGCAGTCGTAAAGAAGAACATCACCGGCGCGCGCGTGGACGCGTCGATCAAGGCGCGCTCGACTGCGGCGACCTCGGCGGAAGTCACTTCACTGCTTGCGGGAGCGATGGTTTGTGTTTGTGCGCTCATGGCTTCTTCAATTCTGGAGCGTTTGTGCTCGGCGGCGCGGCCACTGGCCCGGGCGATGCCGAAGGGTTGGTGCCGATTTGCGGCGCGGATGCCGCGGGCGCGCTCGGCGGCGGCTGCAGACCGTAGGGATATATTTGTTCCACCTTCACCGCGGAAGGTCCGACCGCTTTCGATTTTAAATCATTCGCAACCAATTCCATCGCGCGCGCGATCGGGATTTGCACGGTGCCTTTGTCCTTCGCGACCCATCCGTAATGATCAAGCTTCGCGTCATTCTCCTTGTTCAAAGCCTCGAGCTTTTCGACCCGCGCTTTCGCGCGCTCCTCATCAAACGTCTGCTGCGGCGCGGCGAAGCGGAACAAAATCCACGCGATCACTCCGAACCCGCAGAAGACGGCGATGCCCCAGAAAAACCAAACGCCAAGCGAAACTTTTTTGACTTCCTCGCGCATGTCAGTTCGAGAGGCGGAGCGATTCCGGCAGGCGCGGATCGCGGATTGGAATGAGGTTGTGTTTACCGAGTGCTTTCAAAAATAAATACGCCAGCGGCGCGCCAATGCCGACAAGTGCGCAGAGATCGATCGGAATCGCCGCGATGGAAAAACCGGTCTGGTGCAGCATCGGCATGATGATGACGTAAAGATCAACGATCTGCATGAACATGATCCACCCAGCGACGGCGCAAAGCACCTTTGGCACTTTTTTCGTCCATTGCATGAGTAGCAGCGGGAACGGAATAAAGAAGCGCCCGACAACAAGAAAAAGGCTGAGATACCACCACGAAGAAATGTTCCGGCGGATGAAGTATTCCGTCTCCTCAGGAATGTTCGCATACCAGATGAGCATGTATTGCGAGAAGCCGATGTAAGCCCAGAAAATGCTGAATGCGAGCATCAGCTTGCCCATGATGTGGTAGTGCTCGATGGTGACAACGCCTTTTAAATAACCGTTGTTCCGCAGCGCGGTGACGATGAGCACGAGAAGCGACATCGCGCTGCCGGCGGCTCCGGCGAAGATGTAAACGCCCCACATCGTCGAGACCCATTTGTAGTCGAGCCCCATCACCCAATCGACCGCGCCAAAAGTCAGCGAGAGGGCGAAGATTGGTAGGCCGATGATGCCAAATTTGCGCATC
Organism: uncultured Verrucomicrobiae bacterium; assembly: GCA_963836755.1. Lineage (GTDB taxonomy): Bacteria > Verrucomicrobiota > Verrucomicrobiia > Chthoniobacterales > Chthoniobacteraceae > JAJPJG01. The sequence continues at coordinate 55,979 of CAWIKF010000003.1, forward strand.
AAAATCGTGTGCCGCGGATCGCCATCTACATCCTGCTGCGTCGACTTTTGTTTCAACTTCAGTGCCACCAGCGTCATCAGCGCGAAATAAAGCACGTAGCGCACGATGAAAAATCCGTGGTTCAGATAGCCGCTCTTTTTGTCGAGGATTGGATCCATTCCATGCGGCATGTTCCACCATTTCCAAAGTAGCGGCGCGCATCCCAAAACGAGCAGCGGTAAAAAGTAGAGATAAACAACCGGCATCAAACCGGCGAGGTTCTCAAGGATTCGCCTTACGACCACCGACCACTCCGCATCGGTCGCGTGATGGACGAGAATCCAAAACAGCGACCCAGCGCAAATCGTGAAAAAATACATGAAGGCGAACAGCCACGAAAATGCGAACTGCTGTTTCAGCGCTGGAATAAACGCGCAAATCAAACTGATGATGATGCCGACGGCACCGGCCACGAGCAGCAGCGGCAGCCATCCGCCGACGTCGCTCGTCTTAAAAGTTTCGGGCTTTGGTTGTGCCGTGGAATGTTCGCTCATTTGGCTGCCTGCTCCTGCGGTTTGTCCAGTTGCGCGCGCTGGTCTGTCGGCACATCTGCGACGGTTGCGTGCTGGCTGCGCTGCAGCGCGCGGAGATAACAGATGATCGCCCAGCGGTCCTCGACCGTCACATTTCCGCCGTAGGCGCCCATCGAGTTTTTGCCGTTCGTGATGGTGTTAAAAATCTGCCCGTCGGGCATCGTGATCAGCCGGTTGTCCTGGAAATTCGCCACGCCCACCAGTCCGTATTGCGTCACTATTCCATTGCCCATGCCGGTCGCGCCGTGGCAGACCGCGCAGTTGATCGTGAAGCGCTCGCGCCCGCGCGCAATCAGCTCCCGGGTCACCTGCACCGGAATGCCGTCGCCGTAGCTGTCGCCGATTTTGCCGGTGTTGAAATAGTCGGGCGCGTCCGAAAAATTACCGCGAGTCGGATCGAATTTGTTGTTGCTGCCGCCGGTCGAATAATAGAGGTGCGGCACCACGTAACCCAGCGGCACCGTTCCTTCCACCGGCTTGCGCGCGGCGCGATCATCGGCGAAAAAAGTGCTCTCGTGCTGCGGATCATACCGCGGCTGATGATCCATGTCGGGGATGATTTCGATGGGCCGCTTCGTCGTATGCGTGCCGCGGAATCCCGCGATCGCGACGACCGTGATGACCGCCAAAATAAAGATGAGAAAAAAGGAGCGGAGCATGGTCAGTCGTGCACGAGCGTCACGTGCTCGCCGCCGATTTGCTCGAGCAGCTCGCGCGTTTTAGTTTCGGAAAATTTCGGATCGCGCGCCTCGATCACGAGGAAAAATCCGTTGTCGGTGACTTTTGAAAAACGTTCCCAGTTGAACATCGGATGATTCCAGCGCGGGAGCTGGTTCATCACCAGCAGCGCGGTCACCGTCGCAAAGGCCGAGCACAAAATCGTGAGCTCAAAAAAGATCGGCATAAACGCCGGCACGGTCATGAAATCTACCGGCTTGTTGTGCACGACGAGTTTGTAATCGATCAACGATGGATAGCATTCCAGCGCGACCGCGGTGAGCAGACCAAACGTGCCGCCGCACAAGACGACGGCGCTGAGCCAGGATTTTCCGAGCCCCATCGCCTTGTCCATTCCGTGCACCGGATATGGCGTATGGACGTCCCATTTTTTAAAACCAGAATCGCGGATTTTTTCCGCTGCGGTGAAAAGCGCCGCAGCGGTTGGGAATTCCGCACCGAGTCCGTAAACTTTGCGAGAACGATCGGCCATTTTAGTGATGAGCCTCCACTCCGACTTGCGCGTCCGGCACATGATGATGCGGATCAGATTCCGGCAGCACGATCTTCACTTCGGACATCGCGATCATCGGCAGGAACCGCATGAATAAAAGAAAGAGCGAAAGAAAAATCCCGAACGTTCCGACGAACGTCCCGATTTCGACCCACGACGCATGATACATGTGCCACGACGACGGAAGGAAGTCGCGATAAAGTCCGCCGACGATGATGATGAAGCGCTCAAACCACATGCCGGCGTTGACGCACATGCAGACAAAGTAGACGACCCAGAGATTGCGCCGGCACGCCTTGAACCAAAAAAGCTGCGGCGCAATCGAGTTGCAAAAAAGCATTCCGACCCACCAATACCAGCCGTTCGGGCCCCAGATGCGGCCGTAAAACGCGAACCGCTCGTAAGGATTTGCGCCATACCACGCGATGAAAAACTCCATCGCATACGCATAGGCGACGATGCTGCCGGTCAACAAAATGATCTTCGCCATTTTCTCGACATGCTGCTTTGTGATGACATCCTGAAGCTGCGGATAAATCAACCGCGCCGGGATCAAAAGCGTCAGCACCATCGCGAAGCCGCCGAAGATCGCGCCGGCGACAAAGTAGGGCGGGAAAATCGTCGTGTGCCAGGTCGGGATCACCGACGTCGCGAAGTCGAACGAGACGACTGAATGCACGGACAAAACCAGCGGCGTCGAGATGCCCGCAAGAATCAGATACGCCATTTCATAATGGCGCCATTGGCGATTTGATCCGCGCCAGCCGAGCGCAAAAATCGTGAAGAAAAATTTCTTCACGCGCGACTTCGTCCGATCCCGCAAAGTTGCGAGATCGGGCACGAGACCCGTATACCAAAACAGCACGGACACGGTGAAATATGTCGAAACCGCGAACACGTCCCACAGCAGCGGGCTGCGGAAGTTTGGCCAGATGCCATTATACCACGGCACCGGCGCGAGGAACCACGCCATCCAGACGCGTCCGATGTGAATGCCGGGAAAAATTCCCGCGCAAACCACGGCGAAAAGTGTCATCGCCTCCGACGCGCGATTGATCGAGGTGCGCCATTTTTGTCGCGTCAAAAATAGAATCGCTGAGATCAAAGTTCCAGCATGGCCGATGCCGATCCAAAATACGAAATTCGTGATGTCCCACGCCCAACCGACCGGGTGATTTTCGCCCCAGACTCCGACGCCGGTCGAGATCTGATACGCGATGCACATGCAGCCAAACAGCGCCGTCGGCACCGTAATGCAAAACGCGACCCACCACCAAAACGGCGTTTTCGCCTCGACGATCGACGAAATGTTTTCCGTGATCCAGCTCGCCGGGCGGTTTTGCAGGATCAGCGGGACGCGCGTCACTGCGAGGCGATCAGCTTCAAGACGTGCGGTAGAATCAGCCATTATGTTTTACCTCCGACCTGGTTTGTCTGCGTGTTTGGGTGCGGCACCGGATTTTCTCCGCCGGATTCCGGCTCGTGTTCAAATGCGCCAATCTTGTCTGCGCCGGGCATTTTCATGTTCGGGTTGCGCAATCTCGCGAGGTATTGGATTCGCGAATTTACGTTGAGATATTCGAGAAGCCGATAGCCGCGCTCGCTTTGCCGCAGCTTGGAAACTTTGCTCTCAGGATCGGCGATGTTTCCAAAAACGATCGACTCATTCACGCACGCCTGCTGGCAGGCGACTTGAAACGCGTCGGTCGGGATCTTGATGTCTGGCGAAGCGCCGGCGCGAACTTTGGCGCCAATCTTCGCTTCCTGGATGCGCTGCACACAAAAGCTGCATTTTTCCATGACGCCGCGCATGCGCACGGTCACGTTCGGATTTTTCTGCATCTTCAGCGTGTCGGCCATTCCTTTTTCCGTGAGCGGGCCGAGCTTTAGTCCATTGACTTCGCCCAGCAGCGGCACTTTTACCGGCGTGATCGGACGCTGATTGTAATCAAAGAAATTAAAGCGCCGCACTTTAAACGGGCAGTTGTTCGCGCAATACCGCGTGCCGATGCAACGGTTGTATGCCATCACGTTGAGACCTTCATCGTTGTGCACGGTTGCGTTGACGGGGCAAACCGTTTCGCACGGCGCGTTCTCGCACTGCTGGCAAAGCATCGGCTGCGTGAGCATCTCCGGATCAGCATCGTCGTCGTCCACGCTGGCGAAATACCGATCCATGCGGATCCAATGCATCTCGCGGCCGTTGATCACCTGCTCCTTGCCAACGATCGGCGTGTTGTTTTCCGCCTGGCAAGCGACGACGCATGCGTTGCAGCCGAGGCAGGTGTTGAGGTCAATGGCCATGCCCCATTGATGCGGGCCTTCAAATTTTAGCGGATGCGAATAAAGCGACGGCAGTCCCGCCTTCGGCAGCTCCGCATCCATGCCCAACTTTTGCGCAAAGGCCGGATCTTTGTCGTGTTGCGCCACCGTTCCTTCGCGCACGAGTGCACGGCCTTCCATGCTCCAATGATCCTGCGTGATCGCGAGCGCGCCGCGCTTGCCGGTGCGCCTGATTTTTGCAAAAGCGAAATACGGCGCTGCAGTCGTCCGGAGCGGATAGACATTGACTCCCGAGCCAGCGCCGACGCGGCCGGTGACTGTGCGGCCGTAGCCGAGCGCGATCGAGATCGAGTTGTCGGCGTGGCCCGGCACGATGAAAATAGGCGCTTCCATTTTGCGATGCTCATCGATCGCGATCTCGATGATGTCGCCCGACGCCTCGTAATTTTTCACGCCCAACTTTTTCGCAGTCACCGGGCTCAGCAGCGCGGCATTGTCCCACGTCATTTTCGTGATCGGATCAGGAAGTTCCTGCAGCCAGCCGTTGTTGTTGTAGCGGCCGTCATCGACTTTCGAGTCGCCGGTGAAAACGACTTCGATCATGTCGCCGCCGGCCGCCGCGGGAAGATTTGCATTTTCCGCGACGTAAGCCGACGAGCGCGAGCCCATGAAAAACAGGACATGCGGCGCCGACGCGCTCTCCGCCAAAAAGCCGTCGTGCAGAAATTTGTTCCACTCCGCCCCGAAATCCGCGCCCGGCGAAAGCGTCTTGAAAGTATCCTGCACGAGTTCCGGCCCGACCGGCTTCGGCATGCCACAAAAACGTGCGAGCACGTCGAGGTCCGACCATCCGCCGAACAGCGGCAGGATCATCGGCTGCACCGAAACGTAGGTGCCGTCTGAGCTGCGCCCATCGCCCCACATCTCGAGATAATGCGCACGCGGCACGTGCCACATCGCCGTGCGCGACGTCTCGTTTTCCATCAGGCTCACGTGCACGATCGTCGGGACGGATTTTTGCAGCGTTGCCCATTCGAGATCGGCCGGCGCGTTGTAAACCGGATTGCCGCCGATGATGAAAAGTGCGTGGATTTTTTTGTCGGCAATCTCCTTTGCCAGCTCCGCAAGCGACATCGTCGGGCGGGTAAAAGTTTGCTGCCCGAGCACAGTCTGCCCGAGATTTTCCAGCGCGGAATTGAGCGCCGCGACGAGCAATTGCACCGCGACCGGCTGCTGCGGGCCGACGAGGATCAGCGATTTTCCTTTGCTCGCGAGCAAATCATCCGCGACGCCGTCCAACCACGCTTCGGAAAATTTCACCGACGACTTCGGCAACGCTGTGTAAAACTGCGTTAACGCCTGATCATTCGTTCCTTTCGCGATCCGCTCCGCCAGCGCGAGCGCAAACGCGCCGATCTGGCTGACCGGGCAACGCAGGCGATGATCGGCCATGCCGCCGGTAATCGTGTAGCGATTCTCCACGACGTAGAGCCGGTTCATTTTGTCGCCGGCTTTTTCGACACGGCGGCGAGCGCTGAATCCTTTGATCGCCGCGATTTTCCCCTCTCCGTCGCCGAGAAAATCCGAGTCGAGCGCGAGGATTACATCGGCGGCTTCAACATTGTGCGCGGTCTTCAAACCGGGACCGTAGGAAAGGTTCGCGGCCTGGCTCGAAAAATCTGAGCCGAGCGGCTCGTAAACGCACCAGCGCATCAGCGGGAAACGTTTTTCCATCAGCGTCCGCAGCCGTTCGCGCGTCGGCGAATTGTCCTCCTCCATCAAAAAAGCGAGCCCGTCGCCATTGCCCGCCGCCGAGTCAGTGACGAGTTTGTCGAGGAAGTCCGCAAACTTTTTCGGATCCCGCTGCTCGCCATTTTCAATGAAATCGCGCGAGCGATCCGGGTCATACAAATCGAGAATCGACGCCTGCGCGTAAAGGTCGGTGCCGCCGTGCCCTTTACTAATAGGATGCAACGGATTGCCCTCGAGCTTCGTTGGGCGTCCGTCGTGCGTCGTCGCGATCAGCGGAATGTATCCGCCGCGCTGCGGCATCGAGGTCGAGTAAAAAAGCGGCTTCCCGGGAATGCACCACTCGGAACTTTTCGTGAACGGCACGAGATGAAGTTCCGGACGGCGGCAACCGCTGAGGCCGATGCCCGCGAGCGCGCTCGATGCGCCCATGATTTTCAAAAAGTGCCGGCGCGAAACTTCGCCGCCTTTGAACTCCGCCGCGCCTTGCGGAAATTCGCGCTCGAGCCACGCGCCGAACTCCGGCGTCTCGGCGAGCTGCTCCAGACTGCGCCAATATTTCTTGCCGGTCAGCGGCTGCGACGGGTGTTTAAAAACGCGTTTCATCGGTGACAGGCGTAGCAGTTGATGTTCGGAGGTTCCACGTTCCAGTCGTGCTTGAGCGTGCTGCCGATTTCCTGCTGCGTGAGTTTTACTTCCTTCGAAAAATCTTTGTTCTCCTCGCCCGGCGGCTTCCCGTATTTCGCGATGAAGCTCTGCGGATTCACCTGGTCGGGATTCCAATCGAGGTTAAACACTTGTTCACGAGGCCGCAGATTGTTTTCCGGCGCACGATGGCAGTCGAGGCACCACGACATGCTCAGGGAATTGAAATGATATACGACCGGCATGTGGTTGACCGGACCGTGACACGAATAGCACGAGATGCCGCGGTTCACGTGCGCCGAGTGGTTGAAATAAACATAGTCCGGCGTCTTGTGAATCTGCGTCCACGCCACCGGCAGCCCCGTCTTCCAGCTCTCGCGCACAGCCTGCAGCTTCGGGTTTTCCTTTTGCACCTGCGAGTGGCAATTCATGCACGTCTGCGTGTTCGGCACATTCGAGTGCGCGGCGACCTCGACGAAGCTGTGGCAATAGCGGCAGTCCATCCCGAGCTGCGAGACGTGCAGGTCGTGCGGGAATGGCACCGGCTGCACCGGCTCGTAGCCGATGTGCGTGTATTTCGGCGTGAAATAATACCAGACGCCGCACGTGAGCGCGGTGCCGAGCACGCCGGCGATGACCACCAATTTCAGCGGCAGCCAATTCGTCCATTTTGGAAAAAGATTCGCCATTTTCTACAGGATGGCTTTTCCGCGAAGTGACATGTGGAGTAAAAAAAAGAAGGGCAAATCTCGCTGTGCCGGGGAGGACGAACGCACTCTATTTTTCTCCCCCGATGTCACGCAAGCGGATTTTGTGAAAAATTTCACAAGCGTCTGCTGGTGGCTGGCTCGGGAAGAAATTCGCTTCAAGGCTTCGTCTTTTTCAACGTTGTTAAACATCCGCGCACTCGCGCATCTGCGGGGGTGTTTCTTTGTCAAAGTTTGCCCCGCAGTTGCAACACAAAAAACCGGTTTTTGTTTTTGTCGGTCAATTCGCCGAGCACCCGCACTTCGCGCCATGCGGCGCGCAATTTCCGCATCGGCTCCGCGCGCGTGAAAAGAAACTCCGCGGACGCCGGCAACTCGTCATATTTCTGAAAGTAAACACACTGGGCACGCACGTAAAACAGCGCCGGAACGAGCCCCGGATCGAGCACGCATAGCGCTTCGCTGGCCGGCACCAACGCATTGATCCGCTCGCCGAGCGGCCGCACATCGTCATGCGCATTCACGCGCGGCACGATTGCGATGGCATAAATGATCATCGCCACGCCCGCCAAAATTCCTGCGCCGAGCGCCCATCGCCACGCCCGGCGCGGGAAGCATTCGCGCAAAACCAGCGCGAGCAGAAGGCTCGCGGGCACCAGCAGCGGCAGCGTGTAGCGCGGCAACATTCCCGGAATGAACAGCAGCCCGAAAAAACAAATCACGATCGGCCACCGCGCCGCGCGGATCATCGCCGCGTCCGGCTCGCGCAATTTCGCGAGCGCCTCGCGATTCCAGAGCAGCGGCAAAAACAAAAGCCACGGCAAAAAGTTGCACAGCCCGCGCGGCGGATTTTCCAGCCACGCACGGACATCGAAAGTGCCACCGCCGTTCACGCGCTCCTCCATCTGTTTTGTCCAGACGCCGGCCGCGTGCAGTTGCGCGGTCGCGTGAAAATACGGCACCGCCCACGCCGCGAAAATCGCGAGCATCAGCGCCACTGCGCAAAAGTGCGGCAACCGCACGAGCTGCCGCAGCTCCTTTTTTTTCCACAAGACCGGCACGGCGACCGCGTAGAAAAAAAGCAGGTGCACGGGCCCTTTCGCGAGCATCCCGAGCCCGAGAAAAATAAACGGCACGAGCCACGTGAGCCACGCGGATCGGCTCTGCGCCTGCCACGCCAGCCAGCACGTGATCGCGATGCCGTAGAGCGAAATGTAAATCGCCTCGATCTCCGCGAGCCTCCCTTTTTCCAGCAGCCCGAGATTTGTCATCATCAAAAGCGCGGCGATCACCGCGGTCTCGCGGCCGAGCCATGCTTCGCCCACCGCGACTGTTGTTAAAACAAGCACCAGCACTGCGAGCACCGATGGAAGCCGCGCCGTCCATTCGTTGCGGACGCGGAAAAGTTTGATCGAGAGCGCGATTGCCCAGTTCACCAGCGGCGGCTTGCGCAGATACGGCCGACCGAAAAGATGCGGCACCAGCCAGTCGCCGCTCGCCAGCATTTCCACGCCGGGCAAAATCCGGCGCGGCTCCTCGCCCTTGATTTCCGTGGAGCCGAGCCCCGGCAAAAAAATCGCCGCCCAGATCGCGGTGACCAACAGCAGGGCTTGCACGCGGCTCATTCCGCTTGTTAATGGCCGCGCGATTTTGCGTCCAGCCAGTTTTCGCAATTCGGCGCGCGCGCGAAAAAGTCTCGGTGCAGCCGCCTAAACTTGCTAGATTGCCACGCGTGACCAGAATCCTGAAGACCGCGATTCCCGTCCTCCTCGCCGCGCTTTCGCTCCGCGCGCCGCGTTCACTCGCAAAAGAAAATGCGCCTTGGACGGAACGCGGCGTCCACGATGCCGACGTCCACGGAACGCTTTTCGTCCATCCCGGCGCGCCGCGACCGGCGATGCTTGTCCTTGGCGGCGGCCCCGATGGCCACACCACGCCGCGCACCTCCGCCATGCATCTCGCCGATCTCGGATACAACGTTTTCACCCTCGCCTACTCGACCCGCGCCGGGAAAAAACATCTCGACCACGTCCCGCTCGAGACTTTTCTCCATGCGCTCGATTGGCTCCATCGGCAGACTTTCACCGGCACGGAAACCATCGGCATGCTCGGTTGCTCAAAAGACAGCGAAGCCGCGCTGCTCACCGCCTGCCTGCGCGATGACATCGCGGTCGTGATCGCCTACTCGCCGTCGCACGTCGTCTGGGAATGCCGCTGCGACGGCCACGGCCCCGCCGGCTCCTCGTGGACATGGCACGGGCAGGACCTTCCGTTCATTCCTTACAAGCGAATGGTCCCGATCCACGCCGGCTTCGCGGACGGCTGGAACTGCGAGCGCGACCTCTGCCTCGGCAGCCTCCACGCCGCTTCTGCCGACATCGTTGCGCGCGCCGAGATCCCGGTGGAAAAAATCCACGCGCCGCTGCTTCTCCTTTCCGGTGGCGCGGATACCGTCGCCCCCGCGCTCGACTGCGCCCACGCGATCGCCGCGCGGCTCGAGAAAGAGCGGAGCCGGATCGCCTTTAAAAGCGTCATCTACCCGCAAGCCGGTCACAGCTTCATCGAAGGCACCAGCGACGGCGGCGGCACCGACCCTGCCAACCGCGCCGCGGAAAAAGAGTCCATGCATGAGCTGGAAAAGTTCCTCGCCGAGAAATTCCCGCTGGCCGTCGTGAAATGAGGCACAACTTTGACCTCAATAGAGTAAAGCCACTGAGATTTTGAAAATCTCAACGGTTCTTCCCGAGATCTCAGTGAAGATTCCAGAGATCTTCGTGAAGATCTCAAAAGAGATCACGGTTCTTCTGCAAATCCTCACGAGGATTCTTAGAATCTCCCTGGAGACGCCCGAACCCTTCCTCAAGCCTCTGACGATCATCATGGTCCTTTTGCAAATCTTGGCGAAGATTTCCAGCACCTTCATGAAGGTCGCCAGAATCTTCATGATCCATCCGCGATATCAGGGCAGATTCCAGAAATCTTCGGCCTGCCAGCCGCAGTCTTGGGGCAGCTTTTCGGAATCGTCCCCGCGACAGCAGCAATCCTTCGGCAGATTTTTGTTAAAGGCCCACGCAGTTTCTCTTTTTTGCGGCTTCCGCGCGGCATGCGAATGAAGACGTGGGTTATCTGCGCGTTGGGCTCAATGTTTTTCGCCGGCTTTACCTCGGTGATCGCGAAGCTCGGCTTGACGGGGATATCGAGCGATCTGGGTCTGGCGATTCGCACCTGTTTCGTCTTTGTGTTCGTGCTTACCCTTGCGGCATTCACTGTTCCCGGCAGCCAGCTTTCTTCGCTCAATCGCACGAACTTTTTCTGGCTCGGCTTGTCGGCTGTCACGACGACGCTTTCGTGGGTGCTTTATTATAAGGCGATCAAGGACGGATCGGTCTCGACGGTGGCGATCATTGATAAGGGGAGCGTCGTGGTGGCGGTGATCCTCGCGGCGTTCATCTTGAAGGAGCAGATTACCTTGCGGACAATCATCGGTGCGGCGCTGATGGCGGCAGGTCTTGTTTTCATCGCCCGCAAATGATCGCGCATTCTTGAGGGATTGAGGTTTCCGCGAATCAACCGCACTCTGACGCGGCTATGATGATTCCCTCGCTGCCTGCCTGTCTCATCTTTCTTTCTCTTTTCACCATCTGCCGCGGTGCCGAGAGCGATGAGGCTGCCAAAGTTGACGCGCTGATCGCGAAGATGACGCCGGAGGAGAAGGCGGCGCAACTGCAGAGTGTCCAATTTAAGGACTTCCTCGATGGCGAAAAACTCTCCCTTGAGAAATGCCAGCAGAAGATGCCGCACGGGGTCGGAGAAGTATGCGCGTTTGCCTACACGAATGGCTTGCCAGCGGCGCAAGTGCGCGGGCTTTTGAATGAGCTGCAAAATTTCCTGCGGTCGAAGACGCGGCTGGGCATCCCGGCCATCCCGCACGAGGAAAACATTACCGGCCTCCCCTCGCCCGGCGCGACGACTTACCCGCAGATGATCGGCATGGGCTGCACGTGGGATCCCGATTTGCTGAAGGAGAATGCAGACGCGACGCGCAAGGCAATGCGCTGGATCGGCGGACGGCAGGCGCTTTCGCCCGTGCTTGATGTGCATGATAACGCGCATTGGGGTCGCATCGAGGAGGCTTTCGGCGAGGAACCGTATGTGACCAGCACGATGGGACTGGCGTTTGTGCAGGGGATTCAGGGAAAGGATTTGCGGGAGGGAATTGCAGCGACGGCGAAGCATTTCTGCGGTTACGGCGGCGATACGACGAACATGGCGCATTTCCGCGATGAGACTTTGATGCCAGACGAGGTGGCGATTCGGGTGGGTCACATCGCTGCGGTGATGCCGGCTTACAGCTTGTTCCAAAACGTCCCCTGCTCGGCGTCGGAGTTTTTACTCGGCGATATTCTGCGCAAGGAACTCGGCTTCACCGGCGTGACGGTTTCCGATTACTACGCGATCAAGGAGGTTCAATCCAAATACAAGTATGCGGCGACGCCCGAGGAGACGGCGCTTGATTGTCTGAAAGCTGGCACCGACGTGGACCTGCCGATTGGCGAAACCTACAGCATGCTTCCAAAGGCGATGGCGGATGGAACGGTGCGGACGAATTTAGTCGATCGGGCAGTGCGTGATATGTTGATGCTGAAATTCAAACTCGGCCTAATGGACCCGCCGGCAGTGCAGGCGCAAGAGGCAAACGCGAGCTACGACCTCGACCCGTCGGAGAATCGCGAGCGGGCGTATCGGGCCGCGTGCGAGTCGCTGGTGCTGTTGAAAAATGACCGCAAAGTTCTGCCGCTCTCGAAGGAGATTCACTCCATCGCCGTCGTGGGGCCGAACGCCGAATCGTATTACTCGCTGCTCGGCGATTACACCGGCCAGATGCTGGCCGAGTTCTGGGTGCGCCATCACTTTGACCCGAACTCGCCAAAGCTGATCACGCTGCTGGCGGGGCTGAAGGATCGGGTGGGAGCCGACGTCAAAGTTTGGTATGCGCGCGGTTGCGACTGGAGTAATCCGTTGGAAAAAGTCGGAGTCCCCGCCAACCAGGCGGCAGACCTCCGAGCAGCCAAGGCGCAGCGGGTGCCGATGGAAGCCATCCCGACTACGAACCCGACGGAGGCGGTAAAGCTCGCCGCCCAAAGCGATGTCATCGTCGCGGCGATGGGGGAAAACCGTTACCTCTGCGGCGAGACAAAGGACCGCGCGGATGTGCGGCTGCCCGGCGATCAGGAGAAATTTGTCCAGCAATTGATCGCGACCGGCAAGCCGGTGATCCTCGTGGTCTTCGGCGGAAGGCCGATGGTTCTAACGAACGTGGCGGCTGGCTGCCGTGCGATCGTCTATGCATGGTATCCCGGCGAGGATGGCGGGCACGCCGTCGCCGATCTCCTGCTCGGTCGGATCAATCCTTCCGGCAAGCTCACGATCACATTGCCGCGCAGCAACGAGCAAATCCCGATCTCCTATCGCGCCGGTTACTCGGAAAAAGAGATGCCGCTTTATCCATTTGGCCACGGCCTTTCCTATACAACCTACAACTACTCAAAGCTGCAGGCGCCAACTACGGCAAAGACGACCGATGCAGAGTTTCCGATTCAGTTTGAGGTAACCAACACTGGTGCGAAGGAAGGTGTGGAGATCAGCCAACTTTATTTCGCGCCGGTGAACCCCGCGCCCGGACAAAGACCGATCGAGCTAAAGGGCTACGGCCGCTTCAGCCTAAAGCCGAACGAGACGAAAACGATCACGATCAGCGTCTCGCCCCAGCAGCTCGCCCAGCAGCTCGCGCGGCACGATGACGCGGGTAAGCTGACGCTCGCGCCGTGCATCTATGAGGTCCTCGTAGGTGCCTCATCCACTGACATCCGCTTGCGCGCAAAGTTTGATCTCATCGGTGAACCCGTGACGCTGCCGCACCGTGAGCAATTCTTCTCCCGTTCGAAAATGGTGAATATCTACACCTTCAGCGAGCCGCGGAAGCCTCTGCCTTGATAGTAGGATTCCGCGCCGTTGCAGCCGATGAAAATGCGGTGGTAACGGCTTTCGCCGTAAAGTGCGCCGCCGAGTTTGCGCATCTCGTCCGGAGTTTTGATCCAGCTCGATCTCTTCGTGTCGAACTCGCCGAGCTTTTGCAGCGCGAAGTATTCCTCTTCGGTGAGCATTTCGATGCCCATGGCTGCAGCCATCTCGATGGCGCTGCCTTTCGGTTTGTTTTCTTTTCGAGCGTCGAGCGCGCCCCGATCATAGCAAAGGCTGCCGCGACCGGCGGGAGTTTGCTCCGAGCAATCGAAGAAGATGATCTCGCCGCTCTTTGCATCGTGGCCGACCACATCGGGTTCGCCGCCGGTTCTTTCCATCTCGTGCAGCGACCAAAGTTTTGGTGGATTGGCTTGGAGCCGTGTTTGAACTTTCACCCAATCGAGACCTTGACGCCGGTTTTTGTTTTTTTCAAAACGCTCCTGCAAGGTCTTCAGCAGTTCGTCACGTTCCTTCGCGGACAAGGTTTTTTTCATCGCTAGCTCTTTCACGGCTAAGTCTGCATCGGAATCTGCCGGCTGTGCAATGGCGGAAGATCGGCTGAGGCGGAGCGAACCGGGAGGGTGTCGCCCGCTTTTTTCACCTGCCAGAATTCCCGTGCGATCTGGCCATCCTGCACCTTGCACAAGAAATAACCTTTCTCCGGCGTGCCGTCGTTGTTGGGCCGCCACCAGGAGCAGCAGCGATTTGTTACCACCGGCGCGTCGTCGAACGCGCGCTTCGTGAAGCCGTGCCAGTGGCCGTTGAAAACCGCCCGCAGATCGTGCCCGCGAAAGCGCTCCAGCACTTGCGGCGCGTTGCGCGGGCGACACCAGACGCCGCTTCCCATCGGAAAATGTGTCAGCAAAACCGTCGGCTTTTTTTTGTCGAGACCCGCGAGGTTTTCGTCGAGCCATGTGAGCGTGGACGGCGCGACTTTCGTGTAAAACACCTGTTGTCCCTGTGTCGTGTCGAGCGCGACGAACTGCCAGCCGCGATGCTCGAAATGATAGTTGATGCTGTTCGGAAAAAACTCCCCGAATGCCCGTCGATCCTTGTCTGCAGCGTGATCGTGATTGCCGATCGTCGCGAAAAGCTGAACGTGCAGCCCGCGAAAGATTTCCCGCACGGCGTCAAACTGCGCAGCGGTAGCGTTTTCCGTCAGGTCGCCATTCAGCACGCCAAAGTCCACGCGGTGCGTGCGCATGCCGCGCACGACGCCTTCCAGCCAATCGCCGCAGCGCGCGTCGCGGTAGTGCAAATCATTGACGACGATAAAGGAAAAGTCGGCAGTATTTTGACGCGCCAAAGTTTTCGCTGCGAGGCCGAACCCGAGCGCTCCGCCCACAGCAGTGCGGAACATTTCGCGCCGCGTGAAAAGCCGGCTGTCACTCATGCAGCGCCCGCAGTGCCGCTGCGCGTGCCGTGAGTTTTCGAATAGACGTGAGTAAACTCCGCGCCGAAAAGCAGGATCATCGACGAATAGTAGATCCAAAGCAGCACAACGACCAAGGATCCCATCGCGCCGTAGCTCGACATGATGGCGCCTTTGCCGAGGTAGAGGCCGATGCCGAACTTCCCAATGCTGAAAAGCACTGCCGTGGCGAATGCGCCAATCCAAACGTCGCGCCACGCGATCGCGGCATCTGGGAGGATTTTAAAAATCATCGCGAAAAGGACAGTAATGATGACGATGGATAGAAGAAGGTTTAGCAAGTGCGCGATCAAGTCGAATCCCGGGATTTTGATGAATCCGCTGGCGGCGGATATCGCGGCCGAGATGACTAGCGAGACTAGCAGCAAAAATCCGAAAGTCAGGATCATGGAGAAGGAGAGGAAGCGATTTTTGATCATGAGCCAAATACCGCTCGCGGCGGAGGCGGGCACTTTCCAGATGGTATTGAGCGAGTCCTGCAGCTCGCCGAAGACGCCCGACGCGCCGAACAGGAGCGTGATGAGGCCGATGATGACTGCGATGATGCCCTGACGCGGTCGATTGGCGCTCTCGACCATCGTCTGGATTGCGACCGCACCGCCGGCTCCGACGAGGTCCCGCAATTGCGCGGAGATTTGTTCGGTTGCGCCTTTCTGCCCGAGCACCAATGCGACGATCGCGATGGTGATAACAAGAAGCGGAGCTATCGAAAAGATCGTGTAGTAGGCAAGCGCGGCTGCCATCCTAGGCGCCTTGTCGCTGCTAAACGCAGCAACGGTGTCCTTGAGCATCTTGAGCATGCCTTAAAAGTAGCCGAGCGCGGCGCTCGTGGAGTCAAACGAGCTACTACTGATGGTCATGATCCTGACCGTGATCCTGATCATGGTTGTGATCTTGATCATGATCGTCGTGCTTCTTCTTTTTCCGATTCACCGGCTGCGCTTGAGTTTGCGTGGTCACATGAGTCTGCACTTGCGCGTTCGTAGATTGATGAACGTAGTTGTGCTGATTGCGATCGTCGTTGGACCTGTCGTGGTGGTCATTGTCATGATTGCCGTAATCGTGGTGGTCGTAGTCGTGATGGTCGTAATCATGGTGATCACGGTCGCCATATCCTCGGTCTTCTTCATGAACTACCACGGTATCTCTTCCATACCTTGGACCTCCATCATAGTAGGCCGGGTGGCGGTGGTAGTCGTTCCCATCCTCGGCAATACAGCCGGCGAGAAATGCGGTAGCAGTAGAAAGTGCGGTCAGCTTGAGGAGAGTATTCATTTCTCATCCTATCGCACCTCGTATCGGCAGTGGCCCCAAGAAATTTCGTCGAGGTTACACGGCTAGCTCAAAAAATTGAACGACCGCCTTTGAACCGACATGCGAAATACGGTCATCTATGAAAAACATCCATAACCATTTCGCTCGCAAAACCGCTTTGGGCCTTGCCGCAACGGCCACATCGATACTCGTGTGCCAGGCGTGCACGCTTTGGGGAGCTGAAAAGTCCGCGCCTTCTGCTGCGGCTAAAACATTCGTAACCAATGCCGCCGAAGGAGGTCACGATGAAGTCCGCGCTGGCGAGTTGGCGCAGAAGCAATCAAAGAACCAGGACGTAAAGAGCTTCGGCGAAATGCTTGTGCACGATCATGAGAAGGCCAATGCGGAACTCAAAGAGATTGCGACAGCACAAGGCATCGAAGTTCCGGCCGAACCTAGCCTGATGCAGCAAGGTGAGCTGAAGCTCCTCGGGCTGAAGAGCGGCGACTCCTTTGACAAAGCATTCGTAGATCAGGAGGTCAAGGACCATAAGACGACCATTGCGATGTTCGAAAAGGCGTCGAAGGATATCGACGACGCAAAGCTTCAGGCTTTCGCGAAGAAAACCATCCCTCACTTGAAGCATCACCTCGAGGCGGCGGAGAAACTGCAGAGCAAGATCGGCAAGTAGTCTCCGCTACTTCGGCGACTATTCAACATTACGAAAAGACCTACACCGAACAGCTATGAATGAACTAAGGAACAAACGGGTTGCGATCCTTGCAGCGGATGGCTTCGAACAAGTAGAGCTGGCCAAGCCGAAGCAGGCATTGGAGGAAGCTGGCGCCACTGCCAGCATCGTTTCTCCATCTTCCGGAGAGATACAAGGGATGAATCATGCAGACAAAGGTGACAAGTTCCAAGTCGATCTTCCTTTGAAGCATGCAAAGCCCGAGGACTTTGATGCGTTGATGATTCCCGGCGGCTTGATCAATCCTGACACCTTGCGCACTGACGAGGATGCGCTTCAGTTTGTGCGCAGTTTTTTCGCAGCCGGAAAACCGGTCGCCGCGATCTGCCATGCACCATGGGTTCTAATCGATGCAGGAGTTATTGAAGGAAGAAAATTGACCTCATGGGCAGCCATTCAGACTGATGTCAAAAATGCCGGCGGTCATTGGGTGGATGAAGAAGTGGTGGTCGATCACGGTTTGGTCACCAGCCGCAATCCCGGCGATATCCCGGCCTTCAACGCGAAAATGATCGAAGAATTCGCTGAAGGGATTCATCGCTCGTCAGCCCACGCGGCCGCTTAGCGACATCTCGGGGATCAGGAGTTCAGGCGGCGCATTCGCGCGGGAAACCCGGGAGTTTTCAAGCGCAATGCGTCGACCATCCGCCCAACGTGTGGGTTTGCCGCGCGCGGCAG
Source organism: uncultured Verrucomicrobiae bacterium (assembly GCA_963836755.1). Classification (GTDB taxonomy): domain Bacteria; phylum Verrucomicrobiota; class Verrucomicrobiia; order Chthoniobacterales; family Chthoniobacteraceae; genus JAJPJG01. The sequence continues at coordinate 73,302 of CAWIKF010000003.1, forward strand.
TAGAATCTCGAGGCTTCTCGTGTTTGAACCCCATTGCAGCACTTTGATCCGCACAAGGCGCACGCCCCATTTGTTCATGCCCGCGCGGCTGTTTTTATAAAGGTCGATCGTGTCGGTGCCGACGAGTGCCGACCCGTAGTCATCGATCTCGCAGATCTCGCCGGTGTCCATGATTTCAAAGCGCGTGCCGACCGGATACCGCGACCAATCGGCGGCGGCGCTATGGACATTCTTGCAACTCAATGGCCGGCCGCACGCGCTGTTGCTGCCGCCGGGCTCGGTTTGGGTGTAGGCTGTGGTGCGCACCTTTTTCATTCCATCCACAAATCCGTTTCGCGGCTGTTGAGTGGCGCAGCCGACTGTGAAAAGCAGGCAAAGCAATAAGGCCGGGCAAAGTTTCAACATTAATCAGGGGAGTCCCGATAGCGCGGAGCGCGGGACTGCGCCGTGATTAGCGCAATTGCTACAGCGTTGGCAAGCGGGAGTTCAGCAAGTGCTTTTCAAAATTGGACATGCGCGTGGCTAGGCTTAAAGTTTTCGCATGAACTATTCCCTCCTCTTCAAAAAAAATCTCAACGTGAACGAACGGATCGCTTCGGGACTGGTTGGCGCGGCGCTGATCGCGCTGGGTCTTATGAAGCGCGGCTTCACCGGCTGGCTCTCGGCTGCATTTGGCAGCGCATTATTTTTCCGCGGCGCGTCCGGTAATTGCCAGCTGTATCAAGCGCTCGGCGTCAGCACCGCCCCTATCGGCGGCCGTTCTTCGCGCATCAGCGTGCCTGGCAATCGTGGGATCAAAGTTGAAAAGACGTTTTTTGTAGAGCGCGCGCCGGCGGAACTTTTTCGCACGTGGCGGAATTTTGAAAACCTGCCGCATTTCATGAAGCACCTCGAATCGGTGCAGATGCTCGACGAGAAACATTCGCACTGGATTGCGCGAGGGCCCGCGGGGCGGCGCGTGGAATGGGATGCAGAAGTGATTAACGAGCACCCGAACGAAATGATCGCGTGGCGGTCATTGGAAGGCGACGTTGATCACGCGGGAACGGTTCGTTTCCAACCGGTGCCCGGTGGAACGGAAGTCCGCATCGCGCTCGAATACGATCTGCCGGGAGGCGCAGTCGGCGCGGCTGTGGCAAAACTTTTTTGCGAGGAACCGGCGGAGCAGATCGATGCGGACATGCGCCGGTTTAAACAAATGATGGAGACGGCCGGCTAGGCCTGAATGATGTGGTTGCGCACCGCGTAGCGCACCAGCGAGGCCACGCTGCGCAGCCGCAGCTTTTTCATGATATTGGCGCGATGCCTGACCACCGTGTTCACGCTGATGCCGAGCGTTTCCGCGATGACTTTATTGCTGCGGCCCTCGGCGATAAGCTGCACGGTCTCGCGTTCCCGCGGAGTGAGTGTGGTGCCGATGCCGGGACGGTTCGCAGCGCGCGAAAGATAGGTGTCATAAATCATCCGCGCGATTCGCGAGTTAAAATACGGCGCGGCACGGCCGAGCTTTTCGACCGCTTCCAGCAGGCAGCGGCCCGTGTCGGATTTTAGCAGGTAGCCGATCGCGCCAGCGGTGAGCAACTCGCGCACGAGCGTCTCGGATTCATGCATTGTTAAAATAAGCACCTGCGTTTGCGGCAGAGCTCGCTTGATTTGCCGCGTCGCCTCGAGCCCGTTGAGCAGCGGCATCGTGATGTCCATGATGACCACCGCAGGCTGCAATCGCACGGCTTCCGTGACGGCGTCGCGGCCGTTCGTTGCTTCACCACAAACCTCCCAGTCAGCGCGCGTCTCGAGCATCATGCGCAATCCGTGACGCACGATTTCATGATCATCGACGAGCAGAATTCGCAACTTCCCGCCCGATCCGCCCACACTTTTGATCCCGCTTCCCATTACGGGAAATCATTCCCGATTTTTTACTTTTGCGCCAGCCGGTTAATTGTCGCCGCCGCATAAGCCGCGCCGAATCCATTGTCGATGTTGACGACCGTGACGCCGCTTCCACAACTGTTTAACATCCCGAGTAACGCAGCAATCCCGCCAAAACTCGCGCCGTAGCCGACGCTGGTCGGCACCGCAATGACCGGCCGGCTCACCAATCCCGCGACGGCGCTCGGCAGCGCTCCCTCCATTCCCGCGACCACGATGATCACGTGACAGTTCTCGAGCCGATCACGTTCCCCGAGCAGCCGGTGAATGCCGGCAACGCCGACGTCGCAGATGCGCTCGACTCGATTGCCGAAAAACTCGAGCGTCACCGCCGCTTCCTCGGCGACCGGCAAGTCGGACGTGCCCGCGCAGACGACAGCAATGTTGCCAGTCATCGGCAGCGGCGGAGTGTTTACTATCGTGAAACAACGTGCGCGCGGGTGAAATTGCGCATTGGGAAATTCCGCGGCCAGCAAATCCGCCTGATCGCCGTTCATGCGCGTGCCAAGCACCTGCCCATCTTTCTCCAGAATAGTCCGCGCGATCGCCACCACCTCGACAGCAGTTTTTCCTCCGCAAAAAATTACCTCTGGAAAGCCGCACCGATCTTTTCGGTCCGTATCGACGCGCGCGAAACCGAGATCGACGTATTTCACCGGCCCGAATCGGAGGAAATCACGAGCCGCAGCGGAATCATCTTTGACTCGACGAAACCGTGTTTTTTAAAAAACAGCTGCGCGTCATCGTTTAGACGGTCCGTTAACAGTGTGATGCGCAAGAAATCCTTCTCCTGCGCGTAGCGGATCGCATATTGCAGCAGCTGATCGCCGTAACCGTGATGCCGATGCTCGCGGTGGACGATCATGTCTTCGAGGAGCACGACGAACCCGCCCTCAGCCGTGCTGATCGTGATCAGGAGATTGATCATCGCGAGGATTGAGCCGTTTTGCCGCACCACAAAAATGCGCCCGCGGCTCGGCTGCTCGAGGATGAGCCGCAGCCCGCGCATCTGCTTGCTGCGATCCGGCTGGAAATCGCTCTCCATAGTGAAGAGGTCCGTGAGCAAATCCGTCAGCTGCGGAAGATCTTCGATCGTGGCTTGCTCGATGGCGATTTTTTCCATTGCAAAGCGGCGTGTATGACACAACTGCGCATCGCCGAAAAGATTCTTCTCGCACCATTCCGCTTCCGCTAAAACGCGGCGTGCCCGCGAACTCATTAACCTACGATGTCGTCATCGCCGGCGGCGGTTTCGCGGGAATTTATTGCGCACAGGCGATCGGACGCGCGCTCGGTAAAAAAGGACGCGATCGAGTCGCGATCGTTGCCGATCGCAACTACATGGTTTTCCAGCCGATGCTCGCGGAGGTCTGCGGCTCATCCATCTCGCCACGCCACGTCGTCAATCCCATCCGCAGCCTTTGTCGAAACGTCAGCGTTTTGCGCGGAAGCATCCGAGCGATCGATCTGCCACAGCGCCGCCTCGCACTCAACGCCGGCAATTTTACGGGCGAGATCAACATCGGCTTTCAGCATCTCGTCGTGACCATCGGCGGGATCGTTGATCTGAGCCGCGTGCCGGGAATGCCCGAGCATGCATTTTTGATGAAATCAGTCGGCGACGCGATCGAGCTGCGGGGAGCGATCATCGACCGGCTCGAGGAGGCGACATTATGCAGCGATGAAGCCGAAGCGCGCAAACTGTTAACGTTTGTCATCGTCGGCGGCGGCTATTCCGGCGTCGAGACAGCGGGGCAAATTCTCGATCTCATCCAGGGCATTCATAAATTTTACCCGCGTCTCGCGATTCCGGAATTTCGCGTCATCCTCATTCACAGCGGCCCGCATTTGCTGCCGGAAATCAGCGAGACGCTCGGCCATTACTGCGAGAAAAACATGCGCGAGCGCGGCGTTGAAATCATCCTCAACGCGCGTGTCACCGCGATGACCTCGAGCAAAGTCGCCCTGGGCGACGGCCGCACGATCGAGACACACACCGTTGTATCAACAGTCGGTAACGCACCGCATCCGCTCGTGCTCGACCTTTGCCAGAAAAATAACCTCGAGTGTCTGAAAGGCCGCATCGCGACTGACTCGATGATGCGCGTGAAAGGCCAGAAAAACCTCTGGGCCGCCGGCGACTGCGCGGCCGTGCCTTTGTGGGATCCGGTGGCAATGCAGAAAAAGTTGGGGGATGAAAAGGCGCCCGCAAAATTTTGTCCGCCCACCGCGCAGTTCGCGTATCGGCAAGGTTTGCTGCTCGGCAAAAACCTCGCTGATGAATTGGCAGGTCGCAGTTTGAAACCGTTCAAATTCACCGGCCTCGGCGAACTCGCATCCATCGGCCATCGCAGCGCGGTCGCCGATATCATGGGCATTCGCTTTTCCGGAATTTTTGCGTGGCTGATGTGGCGAACCATCTATCTATCAAAGCTGCCGGGCCTCGACCGCAAGCTGCGCGTCGTCATCGATTGGACGCTCGACCTCTTTTTTCCGCGCGACATCACGCTGCTCCGCACCCGGCCGACGGAGCTTCTCCAGGAAACTCACTTGGAGAAAGGCGACTCCGTTTTTCACTCCGGCGAGCCCGCGCTCTCGTTTTACATCGTTAAAAAAGGCCGCATCAATTTGTCAGACGAAACCGGCGTCGTAAAAAGCCTCACGAGCGGCGAGCACTTCGGCGAGCGCGCGCTGATGCAGGACAAAATCTGGCGCTTCAATGCCGTGGCAGCGGAGTCGTCGACGCTCGTTTCGATCGATGCGAAATCTTTCGATTCGATCAATCGCTCGAGCAGCTCCATGCACAAACTTTTCGAGCATTCCGCAGCGCAATATCTCACGCGGCAGCGCGTCGAGGACCTCATCTCCATGTTGCCCGAATCCGTTCGGCGCATGCGCGTCGAGGACGTAATGGCGCGCAATCCAGTCACGCTGCAGTCGGACCAAACTATCGACGGCGCGCTGAAGACGCTGGTCACACATCCGTTCAATTCTTTTCCGCTTGTCACACAAAATGCCGAACTGCTCGGCGTGATCACGCAGTCGCAAATTTACGACGCCCTTCGCGAAGGCACGGTCACGCGCGAAAGCCCGGTGAGCCAGCTCCAGCCGAATACGCTGCCGACCGTGCAGGCGACGGCGAACGTGCCCGATGCCGTCGAGCAGATTTTTCGCACCGGCAGCAACAAGCTGCTCGTCCTCGACGAAAATTCTCGCTTGTGCGGCGTGCTGACGCCGATTGATTTGCTGGCGAGGCAGTCGTAAAAGCGGCTGCGAAATGCTTTAAAAAAAGTTTTCGTTCCGCTATGCATGCGAACACAACCTGGTTTGCCCATGAAAAATTCCGTCAAATTCTCTTCGCTCAGCATCGCAGTTCTGCTCGTCGCCTGCAGCACGCTTCAGCATGGCACGGTTATTGGAAAACGGACGCAGCATCCGGAGAGTGATTATTACAGGCTCGGCGACGCATACGTTTTGGAAGTGGAAGGCACCGACTCAAAGGGACGGCACGAAACGAAGAACATCCTCGTCTCGCAGAAGGAATGGTCACGCTACAAAGTTGGCGACACCTATTCGACTGGAAAATCTGCGAGCCCGAAAAAAACAAAGCCAGAACCGAAGGAGACTCCTGCCAAAAAACACACGGCGAAGAAAGCGCCTTCCGCGTCAGCATCAAGAGCGCCGATAAAGTTGCCGGGAAAACCGGCGCCTGCCGGAACGCCCGTCGCGATCAAACCTTCACCGACGCCGCGTCCGACGCCCAAGCCGACGCCGACTCCAACCCCGAAGCCGACGCCGAAATCTTCACCGAGCGCGACACCAAAATCATCGCCGAGCCAGACGCCGCAGCTATTGCCACAACCAATCGTGAAGTCGTCAGCGACGGTCACGCCGCAACCTTCGCCAAAAGCTCTGAAACCTTTGACAGCGGCCGATCGCGCGGCTTTGGAAAAAGTGCGGCTCAGCGCAATGGAAGATGCAAAAGTGCGCGCGCTCAAAGACAAAATTCACTCGGCGCGAAGTGACGAAGAACAGCGTGCGGCCTCTGCGGAATACACGCGCGCCCTTTCCAATCGCATGCGCCAGATCGCGCCACAGCTTGGCCCAAAAATCGATCAGGCGGAGAGCGAATCGCTCAAAGATATCTCCAGTCAGTAGCCGAGGCTACATCAGCGGCAACTGCGCTAGCTTCAGCCAAAAATCGTGCAGAGCGCGGACTACGTGCACGAACCCGTCCATGTCCACCGGTTTCGCGATGTAACAATTCGCCTGCAAATCGTAGGCGGTCGCAATGTCCTCCGCTGATTTCGACGTCGTAAGCACAATCACCGGAATTCGCCGCAAATCCTGATCCTGCTTGATTTCGCGCAAAACCTCGCGCCCATCCTTTCGCGGCAAATTTAAATCCAACAGCACCAAATCCGGGCGCGGCATTTTCGCAAATTTTCCACGGCGGCGCAAAAAATCGAGAGCTTCGACCCCATCGGAAGCCGTGTGAAGATTGTGTTCGAGAGCCGCTTCCGCGAGTGCTTCGCGGGCGAGACGAGCTTCCGCGTGATCATCTTCGACCAATAAAATTTCAGCCTTCGCGATGTTCATGCGGAAATTTCTGGCGCAGCGGCGAGCGTGAAAAAGAAGGTCGTCCCCTCGCCTTTTTTGGAGTCGATCCAGATCCGGCCGCCGTGACGATCGACGATTTTTTTGCAAATCGCCAAACCGATTCCAGTGCCCGCGTATTCATCGCGGCTGTGAAGGCGCTGGAAAATCACGAAGACGCGCTCGAAGAACTTTGACTCTATTCCAATGCCGTTGTCAGCAATTCCGATTCGCCACATGCCGTTTTCGCGCGCAGCGGTGACGCGCACGCGCGGCGTTTCCGCTCCGCGAAACTTGATGGCGTTGCCGATCAAATTTTGCAAAAGCTGCGTGAGTTGCCGTTTATCGCCAGCAACGGCAGGCAGCGGATCGGCGTCGATTTGCGCACCACTTTCCTCGATCGCCACTTTTAAATTGATGCGAACCGCGGCGAGAATTTCCTGGAGCTCCACGTGCTCGAGCACGTGCCCTTGCGTGCCGACGCGCGAGTATTGGAGCAGGTCGGTGATGAATTGCTGCATCCGCCGCGCGCCATCCACCGCGAACTCGATAAACTCATTTGCGGTAGCGTCGAGCTTGTCCGAGTAGCGCCTTTGCAGCAGCTGCGTGTAGCTCGCGACCATGCGCAGCGGCTCCTGCATGTCGTGCGACGCGACGTAGGCGAATTGCTCGAGCTCCTCGTTCGATCGCTTGAGTTCCGCGGCCGTCCGCTCCAGCTCCTCGCGTGCCTGCTTGTGCTCGGTGATGTCCTCGGAAATGCCGAGGAGGTATTGCGGCGCGCCCTCGGAATTCGCGATCGGGATTTTTTTTGTGTGCAAAAAGCGGAGCCCTTTCACGCGGGTGCGAATCTCCTCCTCGGCAATGTCCACGACCTCTCCGTTTTGTAATACCGCGCGATCATTTTCCGTGAAAAACCCCGCTTCTTCCGGCGGAAAAAAATCCGAATCTTTTTTGCCAATGAAGTCCTCGCGCCGCACGCCGAGTAAATCTTCGCCCGCTTTGTTCAAGCGCACAAAGCGGAGCTCGCGCGCATCTTTCACAAAAATCATGTTCGGAATATTTTCGACGATCGAGTGGAGGAAGCTGTGCAGCTCGCGCAATTTTTCCTCCGCCTCGCGCCGCTCAGTGAGATCGATGTGCGAGCCGGCCATGCGATATGGCTTCCCGTTTTCGTCGCGCAGCGCCACGCCGCGCGCGAGAATCCAGCGATACGTGCCGTCCTTGTGCAGCAGCCGATGCTCGAGTTCGTAGACCGGCGTTTCACCTCTGAAATAAGCCTCGATCGTTTCGCGCGCGCGGACGCGATCGTCGGGATGCACGCGCTTTTCCCACTCCTCGAGCTTGTCGCCGATTTCGTCGTAATCGTAGCCGAGCATCGTTTTCCAGCGCCGAGAAAAATACGTTTCGTTCGTCGCCAAGTTCCAATCCCAGACGCCGTCATTCGTGCCGCGGATCACAAGCTCAAAGCGCTCCGTGCTTTCGCGCAACGCCGCTTCGATCCGCTTGCGCTGTGCGATTTCTGAAAGCAATTGCGCGTTCGTTTCCGCTAGATCGGCAGTGCGTGCCGCCACATTTTTTTCGAGGGTTTCGCGCGCGTGCCGAAGCGTCTCCTCGACCTCGCGCCGCGCGCTGATGTCGGTGACGTGCAGCAGCACGGCTTTTTTTCCATCGTAGTCAATGCGCGTGCCGCGAATTTCCACCGGCACGCTCGTTCCATCTTTGCGCAAACTTTTGCTCTCAACGAGACGCAGCGAACCGTCGATCCACAGCGGAAAAGTCCGCTCCAGATCGTTCTTCACGTCCGATGGAACAAGATCGCTCACATTTTTGCCGACGAGTTCCGCGGAGGTGAGACCGTGCAATTTGCACGCGGCGCTGTTCGCATCGATCACGCGGCCGCTGTCATCCTCGACAAAGATCGCGGTCGGCGAAAATTCGAAGAGACTGCGAAAAAGCGTTTCGCTTTTTTTCAAGGCCGAGGCCGTTGCATCACGCTCCGCGACCCGCTGCTCGAGCGATGCCGCCATTTCATCGAATGCGTCAGCGAGTTGGCTCAACTCGCCACCGCGTGGATTGCTCCGGACGCGCGCTTTTAAATTTCCCGCCGTCACCTCGCGCGCCGCGGCCACCAGCGCGTTCACCCGGCGCAGCACGAGCAGATCGGCGATGAACCAGGACGCCGCCAGCGCCGCGATCGCAAATGTGGCCATCGTCCACAGTTGCCGCACCAGCATTTTGTTAGCGTTGTGATACGCCAGGTCGCTGGGGATTCCGATGCTGATGAACACGCGGCGGTCCAGCCCCTGTTTCAAATGCAGATTCGTGAACGCATACAATCGCCTCACGCCATCGATGCCTTCCGTCTCGGCCGTCCCTTCGTTTTTTGCACTCAGGATTATTTCTCCAATCGGGGCTCCCGCAGCGGATGTCCCGACCCATCGATTCGCGTCGGGATAGCGCGCAAGGATCGTGCCATCTTGATCGATGGCGGACATCGTCGCGCGGGCCGGCAAATCCATCCGCTGCATGATGTCGCTCAACCAGCTCAAATTGAGCGCCGCATAGATCACGGCGAAAGCGTGATGATCTTCGCCGATCAATGGAAACGCGACGTTGAGCGAAGCGATTTTTGTGATGCGCCCGACCTGAAAATCTCCGACGGCGAAGTCGCGTGCTTTGATGGCGCGCTGGAAATAAGAGCGTTGAGCAAGATTGATCGGCTCGTCAAAAGCGATGCCGCTCGCGAGGAGATTTCCGTCAGCGTCGAGAAGCCCGAGGTTTGCGAAGAGCGGAAAACGCTGAACGATTTTTGCAAACAGCGCGTTGCATTTCTCCCGATTCCGCTCCTGCACCGCCGGCGTTTGCGCGAGTGTGACGAGAATCTGCCGCGCGCTTTCTATCAGCCGTTCGTTATTGCTCGCGCACAATCTCGCCACTCGCAGCGCCTCCATTTTCGCATTTTCCGCAGCCTCGTGCCGCTGGCTTTCCGCATCATAAAGCAGCAGTCCGGTGATGGGCAGGAGCGCGAGCGCCACCAGCAGCATCAGTCGAATCCGCAAACTCTGCACGCAACGAACATGCGCCCGAAGCCGCAGACCGGTCAAAGCAAAGCTGCGCCCGCAGCTGCGGCCCTTAGATCGCTTGAATGAAAAATCGCCGCGAGTATGGTGACCCCGGCGATGCATCCACAACCGATCAGCGAGCTAAAAGATACGCAGAACGAACGGGATGACCGCGCGATTGCGATTGACCGTGTCGGCGTCAAAAATCTGCGCTACCCGACGCAGATCCTCGACAAGGCGCATGAGACGCAAAGCACCATCGCGACCGTGTCGCTTACCGTGGATTTGCCGCATCATTATAAAGGGACGCACATGAGCCGCTTCATCGAGGTGCTCAACGAGCGCGGACCCGTTTTGCATGTGAATAACATCAAAAACATCGCGGAAGAGCTGCTGGAAAAGCTCGATTCGCAGAAGGCGCATGTCGATTTTGAATTTCCCTTTTTTCTAGAAAAAAGAGCCCCTGTCACTGGAGCCGTTGGACTTATGGATTACAACGTGCTCTTTAATGCGACCTTGCAGAAAAGTGAGTTCGACTTTGTGCTCACAGTCATTGTCCCGGTGACAACGCTCTGCCCTTGCTCAAAGGCGATCAGCACGGCCGGCGCTCACAACCAGCGCGGACAGGTCACTTACGCAGTTCGTTTCGTCAAACCAATCTGGATCGAGGACCTAATCCAAATTGTCGAAAGCAGCGCGAGTTCGGAGCTTTACAGCCTGCTGAAACGCCCTGACGAAAAAGCCGTGACGGAACGCGCCTACGCCAATCCGGTGTTCGTGGAAGATTTGGTGCGCAACATCGCAGCGCGCTCGAACCTTGAGCCAAACATTACGTGGTATCGCGTCGAGGCGGAAAACTTTGAGTCGATTCACAATCACAACGCGTATGCCTTGATTGAGAAAGGATAGCGCCGGACGTGGTAATTTACCGCACGTTCGTCGGCTTCATCATCGGCTTTTGGCTGATCATGATGGGCCTTCTGCTCAGGCTGCAAATCGCGCCGGATCAATCCTCGGTGCCGATCGTTCCCGTGGCTCATGTGTTGAAAGTTATCTTCGCGCACGGCGAACCGTCGTCGCTCAACATCACTACGGAAGGCCTGAACATCGGCGCGATTTCCCTACATCCGAAAAGCAGCGGCCCGGATGAACGCTCGATACAATTCGCCGGAAATCTTTGGCTGCGGATTCCATCGCTTGCCCGGCAGCGAATCATCTGGGACGGCAACGTGGAATTGAACCGCGGGCTCGCCATTCGCTCGGGCCAGCTGGACGTGACTCTGCGCAATCCCGCGTGCAGCTTCGTTGTGCAGATAGATCAGGAAAAAAAATCTCTTCACTACGCCGTGAAGCAAGGCGCCATCACGGTGACCGAATCCAATATTTCACTCGATAGCGATGGAGTGTCGCGCGCTTTCGGATCACTCGGACTCGACGCCGGCACACTCCTCGCCTTGACCAAAAACATGCCCGATTCCACGGCAATCGCCAAACAAACCGAGCGCTTTTTTCACGGCGAAAGGATCAACGTATTCCAGGTCAGCATTCGCGAAGGCGATACTGAGGTGGCGGACATTTACGTCAGTCAACTCGGCCAGGTGCTGGAAGTCACAACGGCTTTCGGTTACGGAATGATGGCGCAGGATTAGATGATCCAGACTGTTCAACTCTCAAAAAACTTCGGCGCATTGCGTGCGGTCGATTCTCTCAACCTCGACATCGCGCAGGGCGAATTTTTCGCGTTCCTCGGGCCGAATGCTGCCGGAAAAACGACCACGATCCGAATGCTCTCCGGCCTGCTGCGTCCGACGGCTGGTCACTGCATCGTCGGCGGTTTCGACATTCAAAAATCGCCTGAGGCTGCGAAGCGCGCGCTCGCTTACGTGCCGGACTTTCCATTCCTTTACGACAAGCTCACCTGCGCGGAATTCATGCGTTTCATCGGCGAGCTTTTTGAAATCGACCGGCACGAGATCGAGCAGCGCACCGATGCGTTGTTCGAGAAGTTTGGCCTCATCGAAAGCCAGCATGAATTGACGGAAAACCTCAGCCACGGCACGCGCCAGCGTCTCGCGATTGCCTCCGCGCTGCTGCACGAGCCGAAGGTGCTGATCATCGACGAGCCGATGGTCGGGCTGGACCCGGCGCATGCACACACCGTTAAACAAGAATTAAAAGACCGCAGCCGGCGAGGGACGACGATTTTTCTCTCCACTCACGCCCTTTCCGTGGCCGAGGAAATGGCCGATCGCATCGGCATTATTCATCACGGCCGGCTCGTCGCGCTCGGAACCGTAGATGAACTCCGGCGTCAATCTTCCGAATCCGGCGCGCTGGAAAAAGTTTTCCTCGCCATCGTCAACCCACGCAATGCGGATCGCGATGCGGTGAAAAAAGCAGCCGTTTTAAACTAGAGACGCGGCGCCGTTCTTATCGCGTGCGAGGCCAGCGCGAGCAAAGTTGCTTCGATCAAAAGCAGCGGCGCGAGACTCCAGCGGCTGTGCGGAAACAAAAACTCGCCCACATTGAATGAAGCCCAGCGCGCAGCCTTCGTCATCGTGCCAAGCATGTAATAACCGGAGGCACAAACCTCGATCGGATTGACTGAAACCGGACCGGTGAACGATGCGAGTAAAAAAGGGTTAGCACCTCCGCGGTCGATGCTCGCGAAAAGCTCGGAACGCCTTTGCGCGAGTCGGCGCGCGCGCTCATCAGCGCCAATGCCTGCCGCCGACATTTGCTGACTCTCCCTGTCTAAATCCTGCTTGAGAAAGTCTTTCAAAAGCGGCCATGCGCGGCCGCTGAAAAAAATCGGCAATGCGTAGTCAGCCACGGGACTGTAGAGCCACATCGGACGGCCATCGATGATCGCCAGGTCGCCGACGCCCACGGGAGATTCCGCGTCCACCGCGACTAGAACGAGATTGATCGCGACTGAAAGAAGCATTAACAGCGCGCTTGCTCGTGGGAATTTCGCGAACCCAAAGACCATCGGCAGCGCGAGAAACGGGATTGCCGGAATCAAGTAGCGGGGCCCACTGGAAAAGCCGGCGTGCCAGCCGACGAAGCTGGCATTGACGAGGAAAAACAAGCCACACATTGCCGCGATGAGCCAGGCTTCTGCGGGCCATTTCGCACGCATTTTACTCCAACCGTAAACGCCGAGCAAAAGAACTGGCGCGAAACAAAAGATCCCTCGAAACGGTGAAAACAAAAGAGCTGCTGCGTAATCCGGCCGCGGAACGCCGAACATGCCGAGAACTTTCGGCGTCGGGTCCACGAAGAGCGGATTCTGGAAGGAATTGCAGATCGCGAAAGGCGAGCCGTAGCAGATTTGGTTGTAGGCGCAGATGAGGAGAAACGGGCCGCAAATACCGATGGCGAATGCGGTCAAATCGCGCACCGTCGATTTGCCGCCGCGCAGTTTCGTGAACAAATACATCGTCAAAAAGATGACGGCGGCAGCTGCGATGTAATTGGTAATCGCAGCCATACCCGCCGCGAGCCCGCTCAAATAAAGGCTTCGCGACCGATGCGAACTTTTATCCGCAGTGAATATCCAGTAAAATGATGCGAAGAGAAATATCGCCGTCAGGTCATGATCGAAGAGGAGCGTCGCGAATGGAAAAAACAACGTGCCGAACGCAAACGCCAGCGTGGCCGCAAACGCGATGCCGTCATTTCCACCGGCCAAACTCTTCGCGATCCGAAAAAACAGAATGCAACCGAGCGCCGCAATGAGTCCGACGCTAAACACAGAAGTGAGCCATGCGTTCGCATCCAGCACGCGCCAGTCATCCTGGCTAAATCCGAAAACTCGCTCGATTTTTTGCAGCAAAAAATAGGCGGGCACGGCGACGAATGTGGTGCCGGGCGGCTTGTTCGGATGAAAGTGTCCGCGTGCAAATGCGACGTCGCCGGAGCAGGTGTATTGCTCGAATGGAACGCCTTTGACGTCATCCGAAATCGGGACGCCGTTGATCGGGATCAGCTCGTCGTTTTCATTGCCCCAGCATAGGCGCAAGGTTTTTCCGCGGAGGACGAGGTCGCCATTGCGCACCGGGAATCGCGCGAATTTCGGAGTGTTGGTGCGCTTGTAAACGAGGAAGGAATCAATCGCAAATCTCCCTTCCTCGGCTATCGCGCGCACCTCGGCAAAGCGCGAGTTTTGATTCCATCCGCCGCCTTGATTGAAGTAGGCAAACGCGAAAAAGGTCGCGAGAAAGATCAGGATTTCGAGACGGCGGGCGCGGAGCACGCTGCGGACTTTATTCGTCGCCGCCAGCGTTCGTCGATTTTCTTCCGAGACTTAGCGTCCGACGGAGTCGCGGGTGCGGCGCTTGAGTTCCCACAAGCGCAGAGCGGCGAGCAGCAGCCGAGTGTTCGGCATGTTGCTTGCGCGCCGCCGCCGCGGCGGATTCTGATTTTCGCGGTTCGCTTTCACGAAAGTCTGAGAGAGCAGCTTGCATTCCCGCAAAAAAAGCGCTGCGCAATTCCTCGGGTGGGAACGCAACTTGCTAAAACGATGTCCGCAGCTTTGCGAAAATCACGCCCATGAAACGAATCCTCATCCTCGTCGACGATCAGTTGATCGCGAATTTTTACCGCGAGAAATTTACCGCCATCGGTATCGCGGTTGAGACCGTGCGCACAGGCGACGCAGCACGGCAGGCAATGGACAAATCGCCGGATCTCGTCCTGCTCGATCCCGTGCTGCAGCCCGGCAGTGGCTTGCAGACGGTCGAATGGCTGCGGAATGCGCTGGGCGACAGGCCGCTCATTATTTTCACAGGCGCGCCGGCCCCAGTGCTTTCCGCAATGATGAAGTCGGGTGTGACAAAAATTTTACCGCGCGCGGAGATGCACGCGCAGTCGGTAGTGCACGCAGTGCAGGCGGAGCTTGGGCTTGCGGGCGAACCGGCTGTGTTCAGCAGCGATGATCAGGAAGTGTGGGCAAAGTCGGCTCTCGCGATCGCGCCGGAAGCGATCAATGCGATGCGGATGTCCATGCACGCCTTTATCAAGGAGCCTCAAAACGCGGATCTGCTTTTCGATCTTTTTCGCCAGGTGCATCTCATTTCCGAGCGCGCCTCGGTGGTCGGTTTGAACGCCGTCTATAAATGGACCGCGGCAGTCGAGGCGTTCGTATACGATCTTTACGCGATGCCCGAGCAAGTGAATCCGTCGGTGATTCGCACCGTCAGCCAATCGATCGATTTCCTCGGCACGATTTTGCAGGAGAGCAACGTGCGCCGCGTGCATGATCCGGCGACGGCGGACGTGCTGGTGGTCGATGATGAAAGCGATGCGCGCAAGCTGATCTCGGACGCGATGGCCATGGTAAATTTAAAAATCACCTGCGCCGCCGAAGCCGAGATGGCGCTCTCGGTGCTCGAGGACAATGCGTTCAACCTCATCTTTCTCGACATCAATCTGCCGCAGACTTCCGGCTTCGATATCTGCGCGCAAGTTCGCCGTTTTGACGATCATAAGAAGACTCCAATCGTTTTTCTGACCGGTCTCGCGTCTTTTCAAAATCGCGCGCAATCAACCTTGAGCGGAGGGAATGATTTCATCGGAAAGCCTTTCAATGTGCTGGAACTCGGCGTGAAGGCGCTGACGTGGATTTTTAAAAATCAGCTTGCGTTAGTCTAACGCCACGTTGTGGCCATCATCCGTTAAACGCCCGTTCTTTTGGAATAAAAGTTAGGCGGCGGCGAGTATGGAAAAATTCGTCGCATCACGGTGTATGCGATCAGGAACACCGTCGATGCCCATAGCAAAATGCCCCATCGCAGCGGCTTTTGCGCAAGTGTCGTAAGTGGAATCAGCTGCGACGGCGTTGAATGCAGCCCCTGCGCGTCAACCGATGCGATTCGGAGGAGATAATGTTCGCCGGGACGGAGCCCGGTCAAAACAGCCGAAACTTGTTTGCCGTCCCGTTTGAAGTTGATGCCTTGCATTGTGAGCCAGTCGACTTTCAGCTCGTCATTTTGGTCGAACGAAAGCCGCTGCATTTCGACCACATACTTCAGCGGAGCGTCAGCCGGTGCCGTCCAACGGAGCGTCGCGGAACCAGTGGTGATGGCATCCACGGAGAATTTTCGGACCGGCGCAACTGCGGAAAAAGTTTCTGGCGGCGATTGCTCTTCGGCATCCGCCACGGCCACGACGCCAGCTTGATACGAAGGTCGCGCCTGCGCAGCTGCGCCTTCCGCACGCACCTGAACCTCTGCATGCGCGTCTCCTGAGTTAAAAGTCAGCGCAGCGCGCAATGTCCCGCTCTCCGGAATTTTCGACGTTAGATGCACCGCTCGTTTTTGTCCGGGATCGAGACTGAAAGCCGCGTCATCCTTTGCGATTTCGAAAGGCTGGCTTACCGCCGCCTGCACGAAGGCGCGTGTGCCGCCAATGTTTTGCACGTCCGCCGTCGCATGCACCACTTCGTCGGCCGCCGCTTTTGGAAAGATCACTTCCGCCGGAGCGGCCTGCAAGATCGGGCCGGCTGCCGCGGCTTGCACGTCGATTGACGCTGAAAATGTGCCACAAACAAACGACAGCTTTCCGTTAAACGCGGACACGTCGTCCGTGATTTCGATTGGCAGCGAAACTTTTTCCCGCGGCGGCACATTGATTTTTGACGACACGTGAAGACGCGCGTCCGCGCTGGTCTCGACTGCTTCCGCGGCATCCGTGCGATTTTCCAGCTCGGCCGCTCCAGAACGTGTCGTCCCGTCTTTTGACGCATGCAAAATCAGCGTCGCCGGGCTCACATGCATTGGAAAACTGCCGAGCCCGTGAAGCGATGTGATGAGCTCGGAATTGCTGCTGTAGCGCAGATCGCCGCGGTATTCCCGCTCCTCTTTCGGCGCGAAAACGAGCGTGAACTTCGCGCCTTCCTTGCGATCGAGCACATATTTCGCATCGCCGCGCACCGTCCAGTTTTCCGGTGGGATCAAAGTTCCCGTCGCGATTCCGCCGCCACGATTTTCGATCGTGATCTCGTGCTCTGCCGTGCCGCCCGGCGCGGCCGTTTTGAAGTCGACGGCTTCCGGTGCGATGAGCAACGGAGCATCGTCGACGATTTTTATTTCCACCTCGGCCGGCACCGAAACTCCCGCATTGGACTGCACGGCAAATGTGAAGTGGTCAAGCAACGGCGCAGCCTTTCCGTCGTGTTGATAAGTGACGACCGCCGTTTCAAGGTTCAGGCTTTTCGGATCCGACAAGCTTCCGAGCGCGGGCCGGCTTCGGAGCTTGAATCGCAACTGCTGATTCGCCCTCCCATACGCCCGCAGCGTGATCTCAACGCTCGCGCCACGCCTCACCGTCACGCTCAGCGGCATCGCTTGCGGCGGCGCGCCCGGTGGCGCATTGATCTCCGCCGCCGCCGAAGCGGCGAGCAACAAGACCAGAAGGATGGGAAGGCGCATGGTTAGTAGCGCGCGGCGGCGCGGCACCATTTAAATGATTGCCCGGCCAGCGAGCACTCTTTATGTAACTGCGTCGCTCCCGATGAGATTGGCCACATGTCGCGCATTTAAATTTCTCGCTGCGACTTTGGCAATCCTCACCCTCACGCTCGCCGCCAACGCACAGGTTCCGGTCAAAAGACCGATGCGCAAAGCCGGCGAAATGATTTCGCGCCAGGAAAATCCAAAGGTCACGCCGCGAGTTTACGATCTCCTCACGCCAGACAATTCCCACGTGCTTATCTCGCTCTCACACCAACGCGCCTATCTGATGCTCGGCGACGAGATCGCGATCGATTCCCCAATTTCCTCAGGCAAATCGACGCGTCCGACGCCCGCCGGAAAATTTACCGTGCTCGAAAAAGATCCCGATCATCGGTCGAGCATCTACGGCGCATTTTGCGATTCCCAGCGCCGCATCGTGCGCGACGGCGTCAGCGCGCTGATCGACTCCGCGCCGAGCGGCACACATTTCATTGGCGCGCCCATGAAATGGTTCATGCGCCTCACCGACAAAGGCGTGGGCATGCACGTTGGCATTCTGCCTGGCTATCCCGCGTCGCATGGTTGCGTGAGGCTTCCGGAAAAAATCGCGGAAATGATTTACGCCAAGGTTAAAATCGGCACGCCGGTTGAGATCACGCAATAGACGCGCCGTTTACGTTTCGTTTAGCGTTCGTCGCAACAAATCAAGCGCTGCTTGCGACGCCAGCCATTTAAAATTTTCCCGATCAGTCGGAAAAAAATGCTGCTCGACCTTCGTCTGGAATCGCCCCGCAAGGCCGATGAATACAGTGCCGACAGGCTTTTGCTCCGTTCCTCCGCCGGGCCCGGCGATACCGGTGCTCGATAACGCGAAGTCCGCACCCGCGATGTTCAACGCACCTTCCGCCATCGCTGCGGCGACCTCGCGGCTGACCGCCCCGTGCTGTGCGAGCAAAGTTTCATCCACGCGCAGCGTCCGCACTTTTGCCTCATTCGCGTAGGTCACAAACCCGGCGACAAAGATTTCAGAAGCACCGGGAACATTCGTCAACCGGTGCGCGATAAAACCGCCCGTGCAAGATTCTGCGACCGCAACCTTCGCACAACGCTGCTTTAAACTTTCGACAACGACCTGTTCGAGGCAGGAATTGTCACGTGAAGCAACTTGAAGCGGCAACTTTGCCGCCACGATTTCTTCAACTCGCGCAAGCATCGCCGCTGTGCCGATGCAGCGAACCTCGACTTCACCTGGTCGCGCGCAATAGCCGAGCTCGATGCCGTCGATCGCCAAAATCTCCGCACCAACAAGCGCTTCCACATTCGATTCACCCATTCCGACCACGCGATAGGTGCGGCATTCGACCACCTCGCCGCGCGGTGCAAGTTCCCGAATGATCGGGAGCACGCTGTCGCGAAACATTGGCTTCAACTCGCGCGGCGGACCGGGCAAGAGAAAAAGATGCGGCGTTCCATTTTCCGCGGATCGGCTTAGATAAAGACCCGGTGCGGTTCCGTGGAGGTTGGGCAAAACTTTCGCGCCAGACGGAATCTGCGCCTGCCGTGAAACCCGGTCGGTCATCACGATCCGCCGACGCTCAAAACGCTCCGCGATCGCTCGTTTCACATCCGCATCTTCCCGCATTTCCAGACCCAGCAGCTCGGCCGTGATTTCTCTCGTGACGTCGTCCGTTGTCGGCCCGAGTCCGCCGGTGACAAAAACCAGATCCGCGCGCGGAAATGATTCCGCCAGCGCGTCGCGGATTGCAGTGCCATCGGGCACGGTGACCTGCCGCGCAATCCGCAGGTGGACCGGGAACAATTCCCGCGCAAAAAAAGTGAGGTGAGAATTGACGGTGTTCCCGAGAAGAATCTCAGTGCCCGTGTTGATGACTTCGACGCGCACTTAGTCTTCCAGTGCGTGAATCCACCGGGTCACGTTTGCGGTTTTTTCGACCTCCCCTGCATTTTGAAAGGCGTAGAGCAGATTCGCGAGGATACGCCGCAGCATCACGCGCGAGCTCGCGGCTGCGAGATGGTCCGGTTGCAGCTCCAACTTTTGACGCGCGAGGATTTGTCTGCACTCCGGAATGCCGATGATGCGCCCGCGCTCGAAGGGGTCAAAAAGCACGCCACCGTGCCGCGCGAGAAAGTGTCCGGGAAAATTCAGGCCTTCGATGCGCACGCCGCAGCGTCGGCCGACGAGCATGTAAATCACGACCAGCGTGATCGGGATCCCAAGCTTCGTCTCGAGCACGCACGGCAGCAGCGAGTTCGCTGCATTGTAGTAATCATCGGTGTTCCCGCGAAATCCGAGCCGCTCTCCGAGAAAAACCGACAGAAGCCGCACACGCTCCTCTGCCGAAAGCGGCTGCCCAATTAAAGTCAGCCGCGAAGCCCATTGATCCAGCTCGCTCACCGCCGCCGGCACATCGACGCCCGGCAAAAATGCCCGCGCGAGCAGCCAGTTCGCTGCTTCAAGATCGCCATCATCGGTGAAATGCGAACAGAGCCGTGACATCTCGTCCGACGCGGCGCGCGAGTCGATTTCCGCGATGACTTCGCGCACATGCCTCGTCACCGTTTCGTCATCCACGAGCAACAAGTCGCGCAGATCCCCAATGCCGCCCGATCCGTGCTGTGCCAGCTGTTGTTTAACAAGTCGCACCGTCTTCGGATCATCGTCCCGCAGCAGGCGCACGATGGCTTCTTTTTGCTCGAGCATCGGCCGAGCATAGCCCACTTTTTGCCGCGCTCCGCGAGATATTTTTCCCGAACACACTTGGTGGTTCTGCAAAAGCCTCGGGTTGATGTGAAGCTGACTGATTGCTCGCTGAAGCCGGCCAAGTATCTGGCGAAAACGATCGCGCCGGTTTTTACTTTCGCGAGAGGCGGCGGCGGGGCACATTGCGACATGAATCAAAAAACGCGGCTCTGGTTGATGTATCCGTCGCGCCTCATCACACGGCCGGTGATTTACGAGCTCGGCCAGAAATTTGAGATCGTGACCAATGTCCGCCAGGCGAGCGTGACCGAGGATGTCGGGCTCGTGTCGCTCGAACTCGAGGGCGAGCGGCCAGTAATCCAGGAGGCGATCAGCTGGCTCGAGGGCCTCGGCGTCAAAGTCGAGCCAGTGGAGATCAACACGATCGAGGGCTGAGTGGGGCGCGGCGCGGCGCGGATGGCGGGCCAGCTGGCGTTTTGCGAAAAGGCGGCTGCGGCGTTGGTGAAATGCGACGCGTCGGAGCAATGGCTCATCGGGGTTTCCGGCGGGCGCGATTCGGTGGCGCTGCTGCATTTTTTGGCGTCGAGCGGATTTCGTGATCTCATCGTCTGTCACCTCGACCACAGGCTGCGCGGTGCGGCAAGCGCGGCAGATGCGCGATTCGTGGCGCGGCTTGCGGAGCGGTTGGGATTGCGAGCGATTGTCGAAAAATGCGACGTGGCAGCGCTGGCCGCGGAAAGCCGGCAGTCGCTGGAAACTGCGGGACGCGCGGCACGGAATGCCTTTTTCTTCCGCACGGCGCGTGTGGAGAAATGCGCGGGAATCTTTCTCGCGCATCACGCGGACGATCAGGTGGAGACTTTTTTGTTTAATCTTTTCCGAGGCGCGGGTGCTGGCGGGCTTGGTGGTATGCGGGTCGAAAGCGCGCGCACCGAAGGAGCCAGCGAGCTGCGCGTGATACGACCGTTGCTCGCCGTCTGGCGCGCCGAGGTCGATGAATACATCGCGGCGCACCGCCTGAAATTCCGTGAGGACGCGACCAACTTTGACGGCGAAAACAGTCGCAGCCGGATGCGCCAGAAAATCATCCCGATGATTGAGCAAGCGCTTGGACGCGGCGTGCGGAAGGCGGTTTGGCAGGCGGCGGAGATTTTGCGCGCGCAGCAGGAGTTTATACAAGCGGGCACAGCTGTAACCGAACGGGAACTTTCGGTGCCCGAGCTGCGCGCGCTGCCGGAAGCGCCGCAGTCCGCGCTCATTCATCGCTGGCTGAAGGAAAACGGCGTGCCGAATTTGACCTTCGCCCTCGTGCAATCAGTGCGCGCGCTTCTGCCGACAGATGCGAAAATTGCGAAGGTGAATCTGCCCGGCGGACGGCACGTGAGGCGGCGCGCGAAGAGGTTGTTCGTGGAATGAATTGAACGCCGCGCGCCTTTTTCCCACACTGCGCCCCGATGTGGACTCTGCCGATCGAGACGACTGAGCGCGCGCTCCTGCTCTGCCTTTTCGCGCCGCTGCTTTATCTCGTCACCGTCGGCATCGGACGCGCGCTGAAGCGGCGCGCGGGCGTGCATCTCGGCGTGGTGTATCAACTTTTTTGCATCGTCATTTCCCTCTACGTCCCGCTCCGTTTCCTCGCGCTTGACTACGGGCCGCGGCCGTTTGAGCTGCAGAGAAATCTCGGCGCGGCGACTGCGCTGCTGGCGACGCTTTTCGCGCTGGCGCTGGTGCGGCGTTATTTGTGGGAGATTTATTTTGCGCAAAAACGAGGGATCGAAATTCCAAAGTTCCTGCGCGAAGTTTTTGCGCTGATCGTTTTCCTCGCGGCGCTCGCGATGGTGCTGAGCATGTTTTACAATCAGGGCGTCACGGGCGTGCTGCTGCCATCGACCGTCGTCGTCGGCATCGTCGGCTGGGCGATGCAGGACTTGCTCGGGAACATTATTTCCGGCGTGTCGCTGCAGCTCGGGAAGCCTTTCAAGCACGGCGATTGGCTGCTGGTGGACAACACCTACGGCGAGGTGATCGAGGTCAACTGGCGTTCAACACGTCTTTGCACAAACGATGACATTTATCTCGACGTGCCGAACAGCCAGATCGCCCGCAACACAATCATAAATCTTTCGTATCCGACAAAAATGCACGCGATGCGGCTGCGGCTCGGGATCGAATACGGAACGCCGCCGAATCGCGTGAAAGCCGTGCTGGCACAGGCCGCGCGGAGCGTGCCCGGAGTGCTGCACTCGCCGGGGCCGAAAGTTTTTTGCGTGGACTTCGGCGACTCGGCGGTGATCTACGAAATCAAATATCACCTCGAGAATCACCGGCAGTTCAACGAGATCACCGACGGCATCCGCACGAATGTCTGGTATGCACTCAACCGCGCGAAAATGCGGATCCCCTTCCCGATCCGCACGCTGCAAATCGACCGCGATGCCCGTCACCACAAGGCTGGCGGACTTCCGGAAAATTTGCGCGCGCTGTTGCAGCGCCAGCCTTTTTTCAAATGCCTCGACGCCACGCAGACCGGCCAGCTGCTCGGCTCAGCGAATTTATGCCGCTTCGGGCGCGGCGAAAAAATCATCGAGCAGGGCGGCGAAGGCAATTCGATGTTCATCCTCGCGCAAGGTTCCGCGTCGGTCGAGGTGGAGCGCGGCGGCGCGGCGGCGCAAGTGGCAACGCTGAGCGCGGGCGACTACTTCGGCGAGATGTCGCTGCTGACTGGCGAGGCGCGCAGCGCGACCGTGATCGCCGTCAGCGACTGCGAAGTTTTCGAAATCGAGAAGGAACTTTTCGCGCAGGTGCTGCAGGAAACTCCGGCGCTGCTTCGCACGCTCAGCGAGATGCTCGCGCAGCGGCAGATGGAAAACGAAGGCGCGCTCGCCTCGACCGAGAAGAATACGATGCTCGCCAAAAAAGAGGAATACGCCGCAGGGTTCCTGACGAAACTTTATTCGTTTTTCGAATTGTAGGACTTGGTCAGTCGCTCTCGCTCAAACGCTTTTGCTGCTCACCGTGCAGCATCTCGTGCGCTTCGCGCAAAATGCCGGGAATCCGCTCTGCAAAAGGATTGGCGGCAATCGTGGCGAGGATTTTCTCGGCGTCAAAGTTCGCCGCGTTTTGGCCAGGAAACCAATGGCCGCCGTTGCCGAGCAAGTTGTAGCGCATCCTGCCGAACTCGACGAGATCGAGCGATTTCGCGAGCGACCAGAGCCGCAAAATTTCGAGCAGGTTGATGTTGCCCGGCGTCGCTGTGTATTCGGGAATTCCTGTCGGCCATTTTTCGCACCAATCGCGGCCGAGCACGGCATTCATCTCGATGCGCAACCGCTGCTCGACCGGCGCAATCACCTCCGCAGCGCGGTCGTAAAGATCGAGCGCCAGCATGTGCTCGTTAAAGTCGCTCGGCCGCGCCGCGCCGACGCTCAGCGTATGGACCTCAGGCCGCGCCAGGCAGTAGAGATCGTTGAAAATCATTGGCGTGAGCGGCTCGCACAGGCGCAAAAGTTTCGCGGGCGGCTGGTAAAGTTTCCCGCCTTTGTCATTCGGGCTGATGATGAAGACGCCCATGTCGTGGCGCGTCGCCGCCTCGATTGCGGGCCAGTTGAAATCGTTCACGAAATACCAGTGGAGGTTTACGTAATCGAACTCACCGGTTTCATTCAACCGCGCGATCAGGTCGCACGTCCCGTGCGTCGAAAAGCCGATAAACCTCGCGCGCCCCTCGCGCTGGATCTGCCGTGCGGCGTCGAGCGCGCCGCCTGATCGCATGGCGGCGTCAAAAACGGAGTCGTCATTGATGCCGTGCAGCGAGAGGAGATCGACGTGATCGATTTTCAAGTAATTCATCGACGTGCTAAACGCATCGATAAACTCACGTTGTGTGGCACGAGGTGAAACTTTTGTTTGCACGATCAACTTTTCGCGCGGGAGATTTGGCAGAATTTGACCGATCTGCATTTCGCTCGTCCCGTAGCCGCGCGCGGTTTCGAGATGGTTGATGCCGAGCTCCAGCGCGCGCTCGATCGTCCGCTCGAGATTCGCTTGATTGTCCGGCGGCACGCTCGAGAGCGCCTCGTCCTCCCATTTGTGCTGGAACCGCATGCCGCCGCAGCTCAGCACGGACATCGATAAATTCGTGCGGCCGAAGCGTCGGTATTTCATCGTCTTTGCCATTAACACTGCCGTAGCAAATGCGCCACTACTTCGATTTCCGCAGTTTGCGGAAACATGTCGAGCGGCGTCACGGATTGCAGCGTGAATGCGGGACACAAAATTGCGAGATCGCGCGCGAGCGTGGCGGGATTGCACGAAACGTAAACGATCTCGCGCGGCGGCGCGGCAAGAATGGAGTCGAGAACGCGTGGCGCGACGCCAGTCGCGGGCGGGTCGAGCATCAGCGTCGTTTTTTGAAGATCGTGTGTGGCTAAAACCCCGGGCAGATGCGCGGCAACATCGCCGGCAATGTAGCTTTCATGCGGCTTCGCGGAACGAAGCGCATGCGCGATCGCGAAAGAGTTTTCTTCGATTCCGAGCACTTTTTCGAACTGCGGCGCGAGCTGCTTTGCAAAAAACCCGGCACCACAATATGCATCGATCAAAGTGCTCTGGTCTGGTCGCACAAGACCTTTCACCACTTCGATAAGCTGCTGCGCCACGCCGTCATTGACCTGTGCGAAAAATTCTCCGGAACCTTGCGCAGCGAGTGTGTAATCGCCATCCGTCACCGGTCGCTGCCGCAAATCGCTGAGCCGATCGTTCACCGCGGGGGACGCGATTGGACAGCAATCGACGTCGACAAGTGCGTGACTTTCGACGGCGTAAAAGCCGATTTTTCCATCGGAAACGTGGACGCGAATGCGGTTGCGGTAGTTGTAGTTTTGCGGCGATCCGAGAATCGGCTTCATCGGCACGTGTTCGAGACGGCCGACGCGGCGGAGCGTTTGTTCGACCTGCCGCGCTTTCATTTCAAGTTGCGCCGAGTAATTGAGGTGCTGATAAGCGCAGCCGCCGCAGCGCCCGAAGTATGGACAACGCGGCGCGACGCGCGTGGGAGAACTTTTTTGGATCGAGACGAGACGTGCCTCAGCAAACTTTTTCTTTTGCGTAACAACCTGAACATCGACTTGCTCGCCTGGAATGGTGAACGGCACGAAGACCACTTTTCCGTCCGCGCGGCCGACGCCTTTGCCGCCAAAGGCAATGTCGTCGATGGTCAGGGAAAGGAATTCGTCCATAAAAAAGAGGCTTTCGCCGCGGGGACGAAAGCCTCTTTGAAAAAAGTTGACGGGCGCTTAGTAGGCGCTGGAAACGTTGGAGTTTTCCCGATTGTAATTGAAACGGGTGTCAAAGCCCAGCTCCGGCGGAAATTCCTCCCAGCCACCATGGATCCACGGAATGTTCGAGCGATAGAATGGACGATACGAGCCTTTGTAGGTCGGGAATGGGAACGTGACTAATTCATACCAGCCGGCGCCGAAGCGGAAGAACCAGCGACCAAAGCCCTTGATCACGCCGTAGCTGCTGGCCGCCGAGTTGCCTTCGCCGTAGTTGACCATGGCGATTGTGCTTGGGAGTTCGGTGACGCCCTCAAAGATGTTTGCCAGCGCGCGGCCAAGTTTGCGCGTGGGACCAAAGTCATTCATCGGAGGATCCTGGATATCGGCGAAAGAGAGAGTGCCGAAACCGGCGGCGAGGAGGAAACAAAGCAGCGTTTTCATGCAAAGCCAGATTATGCAAATGCCGCTGTGAAACGCAAACTTCAAATTTCGGATTTCGCGCTCTGTTGCTTTAGAAGTGAGGCGGCAATCGAGACGGCGAGGCACATGGCTACGACGGAAAGCGAAATGCCGATCGGGATGTGGAAATAATATTCCGCGAGCATTTTTGTCCCAATAAAGGTGAGGACGGCGGCGAGGCCGTATTGCAGATAGACGAAGCGGTCGGCGAGACCAGCTAGCAGAAAATAGAGCGAACGCAGACCGAGGATCGCG
>CAWIKF010000004.1:0-57317 GCA_963836755.1 uncultured Verrucomicrobiae bacterium
TGCACGGGTTCGAATCCCGTAGGCGCTGCCCCCCTGAAAATGAGCAACTCAGACTGGTTACTCTCCCGAGTAACAACAAGTCCTGCATATTTGTTGAAGTTTCTGACGTCACTCGTATCAAACATCATTGTTGAATTCTACGGAGCCCCAGCATGACTCTTCCGCGCTATGCGATTCGTTCACGACTAAACCGCGTGCAGAATTAGCGATTCCACATGCGCGGATGCAGCGGCCGCGAGACCGGCGAGATTGTAGCCGCCTTCAAGCACTGAAATTACGCGCCCGGACGCATGACGTTTTGCAAAATCGAGCAACAGCCGCGTCAGGTCAGCGAAATCGTTGTCCGTCAATTTGAAGCCGCCGAGCGGATCGCCCAGGTGTGAATCGAAGCCGGCGG
The DNA here is from genome assembly GCA_963836755.1 of uncultured Verrucomicrobiae bacterium. Lineage (GTDB taxonomy): Bacteria > Verrucomicrobiota > Verrucomicrobiia > Chthoniobacterales > Chthoniobacteraceae > JAJPJG01. Next base: position 398 of record CAWIKF010000004.1, read on the forward strand.
AGATCAACACGAGATCGGGACGAAATGTTTCAGCCGCGGGCAACAATTCTCTTTCGAATGCTTCGAAGATTTCCGCGCGCCCGGAGCCGGCCGGCAGCGGACAATTCAATGTCGCCCCCCTGCCCGCGCCCACGCCTCGCTCCTCGCGCGCACCGGTGCCGGGATACCACGGCGCCTGATGCGTGCTGAAAAAGAAGACTGTTCCGTCCTCGTAAAAAATCTCCTGCGTTCCGTTCCCGTGATGGACATCCCAATCGACGATCAGCACTTTGTTGACGCCGCGCCGCCGCTGCGCGTAGCGCGCCGCTAGTGCGACATTGTTTAAAATACAGAAACCCCTTCCGCGATGCGCGCTCGCGTGATGACCCGGCGGCCGGACCGCGCAAAAAGCATTTTGCACGCGCCCGCTCATCACGGCATCAACCGCTTCCAATACCCCGCCTGCCGCTCGCAATGCCGCATGCCACGACTGTTCACAAACCTGCGTATCGCCGGTTCTTAACTCCACATGCCCATCGAGAATCTCATGCTCGGCGAGGCTCAGATAGTCGCTACCGTGACAAAGCAGCAATTCCTCACGCGACGCATCGCGAGCCTCGATCGGGACCAGTTTTTCCAACAGCCCGGCGTTTTTAAAACCACCCAGAACGGCATCAAAACGCGCCGGAGATTCCGGGTGACCAAAGCCGATCTCGTGCTGTTTGCAAAACGGATCGGCGACAAGTCCGGTCATAACTGTTCGCGGCCAGCACGGGCATGGCAAATTGCGCGTAGAAGTGGCCAAGCCATGAGCATCTCAACAATCGCAGAGATGGGATGTTTTGGCAGTGGAAAAACCATGCCATTCGTCCACGAAGCATCGTCGAGGAATTGCTCGGGCTTCATCCCTCCGACTGGACGCTTCTGCATCACACGACCGCTACGAAGTTGCGGCTCGCGCAGCTTGGAAATGTGATCCTCGTCGGACGCGGCTCAAAGTGCTCGCCGCGCACGAACGCCTTTTCACAGCCGTGCAATGAGCAGCTCGCGTTGGAAGAGCAGCTCCTTCGGTATTTCGTCATGAAGATTGATGAAGAGCTCGTCCTGCAAAAGCGCTTCGCGTTTCCATCCGGCGACGTCGATCGTGAGCGCTTTTTCCAATTCTGCGGCACCAAAGTTTTTCATGCCGGCGATGTCGATTCCTTCCGGCACCGGCATCCAGCCCAGCGGCGTTTCCTCTGCGTAAACCCGGCCGCCACAGCGGTCGATAATCCATTTCAGCACGCGCATGTTGTCGCCAAAACCGGGCCACAAGAACTTGCCCGCTTCATCTTTGCGAAACCAGTTTACATGGAAAATTTTCGGAGGGCGCTTGATGGTTCGGCGCATCCGCAGCCAATGCTTGAAATAGTCGCCCATGTTGTAACCGCAGAAAGGCAACATCGCGAATGGATCGCGCCGCACTTGGCCAAGCGTGCCTGCGGCCGCGGCGGTCATCTCGCTGCCCATCGTCGCGCCGACATAGACGCCGTGGATCCAGTTGAACGCCTGAAACACGAGCGGCATCGTCGTCGCGCGGCGTCCGCCAAACACGATCGCGGTGATCGGCACACCGGCGGGATCATCCGCGGCAGAGTCGAGCGCCGGATTGTTCTGCATCGGCGCGGTGAAGCGCGAGTTGGCGTGGGCGGCGGGGCGTCCACAGCCCGACGTCCATTCTTTGGCAGTCCAATCGGTGAGCTTCCCGGGCGGCTCATCTGTCAATCCTTCCCACCAGACATCGCCATCTTCGGTCAGCGCGACGTTGGTGAAAATGGTGTCGCGCTCGCAGCATTTCAGCGCGTTCGGATTGCTCTTCGCCGAAGTGCCCGGCGCGACGCCAAAGTAGCCGCTCTCGGGATTGATCGCATAAAGCCGTCCATCCGCACCCGGCTTCAACCACGCGATGTCATCGCCGACCGTCGTGACTTTCCAATCGGCGAACTGCGGCGGTGGAATGAGCATCGCGAAATTCGTCTTCCCGCATGCGCTTGGAAACGCGGCGGCAACGTAGCTTTTCTCGCCCTGCGGCGATTCGACGCCGACGATGAGCATGTGCTCCGCGAGCCAGCCTTCATCGCGCGCCATACACGATGCGATGCGTAGCGCGAAGCATTTTTTGCCGAGCAATGCGTTGCCGCCGTAGCCGCTGCCGTAGCTCCAGATAGAGCGTTCCTCGGGAAAATGAACGATGTATTTTTCTTCCCGATTGCACGGCCACGGCACGTCTTTTTGTCCAGGCGAAAGCGGCGCGCCGACCGAATGCATGCACGGCACAAAATGGTCGCTGTCGCCGAGCGCGTCCCACACCGCGCTGCCCATCCGCGTCATGATTCGCATGTTCACCGCGACATACGGCGAATCGCTTAACTCGACGCCGATGTGCGAAATCGGCGAGCCGATCGGCCCCATCGAAAACGGGATGACATACATCGTCCGCCCGCGCATGCAGCCTTCGAAAAGTCCACGCATTGTCCTTTTCATCTCCGCTGGATCGCGCCAGTTATTGGTCGGGCCGGCGTCGTTTGGATTGCGGGAGCAGATGAAAGTGCGGTCTTCGACGCGCGCCACGTCGCTGGGATCGCTCCACGCGAGATAGCTGTTCGGCCGCTTCTCCGGGTTCAGCTTCTTGAAAGTGCCCGCCGCAACGAGCTGCGCGCAAAGCGCATCGTATTCAGCTTGGGAGCCGTCGCACCAAAACACCTGCTCCGGTGTGCAGAGTTCCGCCATTTCCGCCACCCACGCGACCACCACAGGATTATCGCAATTTTTTCGTCCGAGTTTTGTTGTCATAGGTTCGTGCTGCTGGGCGAACTTTGCACCGACGCGCGCGGACCGACTACACGCTGCTTGGCGAAAGGTGGACGTTTGTTGCCATCCGGCTCCGCGACGTTGTTCCACTGTCCGTAACGAATTATCCTCGCAGGCAATGCGTGCATTTTGTCCTGCGATTTTTCCGGCTCTCCGCGATTACCGTCGCGGCGATTTTTTCGCTGATTTATCGGCTGGGCTGACGGTCGGCATCATCGCGCTGCCGCTGGCGATCGGCTTCGGCATCGCGTCCGGAGTGACTCCGCAACAAGGCCTCTGGACCGGCATCATCGCGGGTCTCGCAGTCGCGCTGCTCGGCGGTTCGCGTTTCCAAATCGCGGGGCCGACCGGCGCGTTTGTGCCGGTTCTTTTTTCCATCGTCGCGCAGCACGGTTACGGCGGACTTGCGCTCGCGACGCTGATGGCCGGCGTGATGCTGATCGTCCTCGGCGCGCTGAAAATGGGACGGCTCTTGAAATTTTTTCCGTATCCCGTCGTCGCCGGTTTCACGAGTGGCATCGCGGTCATTATTTTCTGCGGGCAGTTGAATGAGTTTCTCGGTCTCGGATTAAAAATGCCCGAGCATGTGCCGCAGCAGCTCGCGGTTCTGGGGTCCCAACTGCGCGGCGTGAATTGGCACGCGCTCGGCATCGGTGCGCTTTCGCTCGCGATTTTGTATTTGTGGCCGCGCCTCACCAAACGTGTCCCGGCGAGCATCGTCGCGGTCGTCGTCACGGCGCTCGTTGCCCATTTTTGCGCGTGGCAGGTCGCGACCATCGGCAGCAAGTTCGGCGGCGTTCCGTCCGGTTTGCCAGGCTGGCATTTCCCGGCAATCTCGATCGATGCGATGCGCGATTTGATGGCGCCCGCTTTCACCATCGCCGCGCTCGGCGCAATCGAATCGCTCCTCTCCGCGATGGTCGCCGACGGCATGGCGGACACACATCACGATCCGAACCAGGAACTTTTTGCGCAGGGCATCGCGAATATTTTGTGCCCGTTCGCCGGTGGCATTGCCGCGACCGGCGCGATCGCGCGCACCGCCGCGAACATTCGTAACGGCGCACGCACACCCATTGCCGGCGTGATTCACTCGCTCGTGCTGCTGCTCGTCGCGCTCGTCGCCGCGCCGCTTGCGCGCTACATTCCACTCGCGGCGTTAAGCGCAATTTTACTGACGGTCGCGATTCGCATGGCCGAGTGGCACACGTGGATCGAGCTGTGGCGCGGCCCGCGGAGCGACTTCGGCGTGATGGCCGCGGCGTTCGGGCTGACGGTAATTTTTGATCTCACCATCGGCGTCGGCGCGGGATTGATGATGGCCACCGTGCTGTTTCTTCGCCAGATGGAAGCCGTCACGCACATTCGCATCGTCACACCTGAGAGCGAGCCGGAAGGAGTCGGCAGCCACAGCATCCGCGGCAAGGACGTGCCCGCCGGCGTAGTGCTCTATCGCATCGAGGGGCCACTGTTTTTCGCGGCTGCCGAGAAACTAGAGCACGCACTGCGCGGCTCCGGTGGCGAGCCGAAGGTGATCATTTTCCGGATGCGCAATGTGCCCGCGATGGATGCGAGCGGGTTGCACGCGTTCGAAGTGGCGATTGGAAAATTGCACCGCGACGGCGTGAAAATCATCCTCACCGCCGTCCAGCCGCAGCCGATGAAAGTGATGTTCGAGTCGGGACTTGTTGATCGCCTCGGCGAACAAAAATTCTGCGCTGACCTCGACGAGGCGCTGGCGAAAGCGCGGCGGCTTTTAGCGGAAAAGCAGCACGATTAACTGCGCGACGAGGATGCGCAGCAGCATCGTGAACGGATAGACGGCGGCGTAAGCAACAGAAGGAGCGTCGGAGCCGGCGATGTTGTTGGCGAAGGCGAGCGCGGGCGGATCGGTCATGCTGCCGGCGAGCAGACCGCAGAGGTTCATGAAATTTTGCTTCAAAAAAATCCGCGCGATGAAGCCGACGATTATCAGCGGCAGCACCGTGATCAGCGCGGCGCAGCCCATCCACAGCACGCCGTCGCCATGCACCAGAATGTCCACAAAGCGATCACCCGCTTTCAACCCGACACACGCGAGAAACAGCACGATGCCGAGTTCGCGCAGTGCGATATTCGCGCTCACCGGCATATACCACACGAGCGGACCGATGCGCCCGATGCGGCTCAAAAACAGTGCCGCGACGAGCGGGCCGCCCGCCATCCCGAGCGAGACGGGCGCGGGCATTCCGGCGATTTGAATCGGATAACTTCCGAGCAACACTCCGAGCGCGATGCCGATGAACACAGGGATGAAATGCGTGTGATCGAGCCGCTTGAGCGAGTTGCCGAGCGCGCTCGCCGCCTCTTCGATCGCGTTCTTTCCACCGACGACGCGCACCCGATCGCCGAACTGCAATCGCAAATCCGCGACCGCCGTCATCTCGTGTTCGGCGCGCGTCACGCGGCTCACGGTGACGCCGTAAAGATGATCGAGTCCGAGTTCGCGCAACGATTTACCGAGCACCTCGTCGCGTGTTACGACCGCCGTGCGATAGCCGAGATGGCCGCGCGCTTTCATCAAATCGCGATGACTTTCCGTGCCGACAATCAGCCGAAATTTTTCCAGCGCCGCGCGGGTGCCGACAGCAAGCAACGTGTCGCCGCGATGCACCAGAGTTTCGCCGAGCGCAGTCGCCACTTCGTCTTCACCGGCATGCTCGACGCGCGAAACGATTACGCCCAGTTCAGCCTTTCCGGGCAGATCGCGGATCATCACGCCGTTCAAATTCGCATTGTCCACTTTGATGCTCATTCGCTCGAGATTTTCGCCGCTGGTCTGATGTTCTTTTTTAAAAGCGTCCGCTTCGCGCTGGGGATGCACACGGAAAATCCAGCGTAGAAAAAGCATCGCAAAAATAATCCCGACAATGCCGAACGGATATGCCGCCGCGTAAGCCAGACCCGGCATTGCGGCTTCTGCGGGCGTGACGCCGTGAATGCTTTTCAGCGCTTCCTGCGCTGCGCCGAGCGATGGTGTGTTCGTCGTCGCGCCGCTGAAAAGTCCGACCACGGCAGCGATCGGAATTTTTTTCAAATGACCTGCGCCGAGCGCGATCGCAGCGCCGAGCAGGACGATCGTCGCGGCCATGAGATTGAGCGGCAGACCTTGTTTGCGCAGCGAGTTCAAAAAGCCCGGACCGACTTGCATGCCGATCGTGTAAACAAACAGAACGAGTCCAAATTCGCGCACGAATTCCAAGACAGTGTGATCGATCGTATGTCCAAAATGCGCGACGAAAATCCCCGCGAAGAGCACCCCAGCGATGCCAAGTCCGACGCCGCGAATCTTCACGGTGCCAAGCGTGAGGCCGAGCACCGCCACGACTGCGAGCACGAGCATCGAATGCGCGACAGGATGTAACGAAGCGAAATCAGTGAGCCAGTTCATATATGTAAAATGCGATCTTCCTTTCTCACGATCACACTCCGCGACAACCCGCGATGAACGTCCGGATATTCTCCGACGTCGCGTGGTTGATCCGCTCGATCGCCTCGACACTGTTGTAGGCGATGTGCGGTGTGAACACGACGTTCGGATGTGCCAGCAAATCGCTGTTGTGCATCAATTCGCGCAGCTCGCGTGCCCGCTCCTCTGCTTGCTCGAGCGGTTCAACAGGCGCGAACGATTCGCCCAGACGCGCCATGATTTGATCGCTGATAATGTCCGATGCCTTCTTCCGCATCACGCGTTCTTCTTCGAGCACGTCGAGACCTGCGCCGCCCACGATCCCGGCATTGAGCGCTTCGATGAGCGCATCGGTGTCGATGATGCGTCCGCGCGCCGTGTTGATGATGACGACTCCCTTCCGGCATTTGGCGAAAGTCTCTCGGTTAAACATGTGAAACGTCTCCGGCGTGAGAGGCACATTGATCGAGATGAAATGCGAGCGCGCAAAAAGATCGTCGAGCGTCACGTAATCGAAGCTGATCTGCGCGGCGACCTGTGCGTCCGCGCTGATGTCAAAAGCGACTGCTTTCATTCCGAACGCCCTCGCGAGCCGCAGCGTCTGCCGTCCGATGCGTCCCGCGCCGATCACGCCGAATGTTTTTCCATGCAGTTCCGTGCTGCGCAGCGCGGCGCACGAAAACATCCGCTTGCTATTGATCTCCATCGCCAGCCGGAGCTTTCGGCAAACTGCGAGCAGCAACGCAAACGTATGTTCAGAAACCGTATGATCGCCGTAGCTGCCAACGCCACGAACCTGCACACCGCGTCGGACGCAAGCGCCAGGATCAATATGATCGGACGTCGTCGAGCGCGTCGCGATCAGCTTCAGCGCGGGATGCGCAGACAGGAAAACCGCGTCGATTTTCGAGTGAATGAAAATCGAAAGCACCTCCGCATCGCCTTCGACTTCATCGAGCGAGCTGCAAAAATCGAGATCATCATTCGCGAATTCGTTCTCAAAAAACTCCTGCTCCGGCGGCTCCGTTTCCAGAAAACACATCTTCATTTCGTTCAACCAAAATACCTCGCGGAGTGAATCATGCGATAACCGCCGATTGCCCGATCATTCTCCGATTTTGTCCAAGACCGCGACGGCGGCTTCGTTAACTCACAAGAAAATCTCGGCCTCACATTCATCAGCATCCGCGGTGAGGCGGACAGAGAACCCGACTTTCTTCGCGACCTTCTGCATACCGGTGTTGTCAGCCAAAATGTGGCCGACGATGCGCGAGAGGTTTTCGTCGCGGCCGATTTGCACGAGCTTCTTGAGCAGTTCTGTGCCAAGCCCATGCTGCTGCCATTGATCGCTGATGACGATAGCGAACTCCGCTTCGTCCAGACCGTGCGCTTTGCTCAGGCGGCCCACGCCAAGGATTTCGCGGGTGCCGCTGCGCGGATTTTTGCGGTCAACGACCAGTGCGATTTCGCGGTCGTAATCGTTGAAACAAATGCGGGTAAGCCGCTCGTGCGCGATGCGTTGCTCCAGCGCGAGCATCCCGAAGTAGCGAGAATGCACGCTGCTTTCGGAGAGCGTCTTGTGGAATTCAATCATCGACGGCTCGTCCTCTGGACGGATGGGACGGATCGTGACCGATGCGCCGTTCTTTAACGTCCACGGCATCACATATTGCGTCGGATAGGGACGAATCGCGAGCGTCGGCAGATTTTCGGCGCGCACCTCCGCAGGTTGCACGACCACGCGCGCATCAAGCGCGATGAAGCCGTCGTCGCCGGACGCGAGCAGCGGATTGATGTCGATTTCGGAAATCCAGCGCTGCTCGACGACGAGCTGGCTGAAGCGCACAAGCAATTGCGCGAGTGCGTCGAGATCGACGGCCTTGCGTCCGCGCACGCCTTTGAGCGCGCCGTAGATTTTTGTTTGTTCCATCATGCGGCGCGCGAGCGTGGCCGTGAGCGGCGGCAGGCCAAGCGCGCGGTCTTTGAAAATTTCCACCAGTTGGCCGCCCGCGCCGAAGAGGAGCACCGGTCCGAACTGCGGGTCGAGGCTGCTGCCGAGGATGAACTCGAAGCCATCACGCGCGATCATCGGCTGCACGGTCACGCCGGAAAAAGCGTCGCTTCCGTGTTTCGAACGCACCGATTCTTCGATCTCGCGATAGGCGCGGCGGATTGTGGCCGCGCCGCGCAGATTCAGCTTCACGCCGCCGACATCGGATTTGTGGGTGATCGTTTTCGAATAAAGTTTCAGCACAACCGGAAAGCCGAATTCGTTCGCGAGTTCGAGCGCCTCCTCCTCATTCGTCGCAACGCGCGTCGGCACGGTCGGAATGCTATAAGCTGCCAGAATTTGCTTCGATTCGTCCTCAGTCAAAATCGTCCGCTTCGCTTTCCGCGCGGCTTGCACGATTTCATTTGCCCGAACGTGATTCGGCCCGTCCGCGGCATTGGTAAGCGCGGGCGTTTCGTAAAGCGCTCGCAGATTCTGGCTGTAGCGCCACATGTATTCAAAGGCACGCGCGGCGCGGTCAGGATATTTGAAACTTGGGATGCTCGCGCGATTCAAAATTTCCTCGCCGGCTTCGACCTCGTGACCGCCCATCCACGCGGCGAGCAAGGGTTTATCGGACTTCGCGAGGGATACAAGTTTTTCGGCCGTCGCTGTTGCGTCGGTCATGGCTTGCGGTGTCAGGACTACGAGCACGCCGTCCGTGTTCGGATCGCGCTGCAAAATATCGACCGACTTTCCGTAAACTTCAGCACTCGCGTCGCCGAGAATATCGACGGGATTGTTGTGGCTCCAATGCGGCGGAAGCATGTCGTTAAATGCCGCGACCGACTCTGGCGAAAGCTCCGCGAGTTCGCCACCACTGCTCACGAGCATGTCGGTTGCAAGTCCCGCAGGCCCGCCGCCGTTCGTCAGGATCGCGAGCCGCGGCCCGCGCGGACGCGGCTGTTTGCCGAGCACCTCGGCCATGTCAAACAATTCGCCGATGGTGTTCACGCGCAGCACGCCCGCGCGCCGGAACGCGGCGTCGAGCACTTCATCACTGCCCGTGAGCGAACCGGTATGCGATGCAGCCGCGCGCGCCGCCGCCGCGGTGCGTCCGACTTTGATCACGATGATCGGTTTCGTCAGCGAGACCTCGCGCGCCGCCGAGAGAAACGCGCGCGCATCACCGATCGTCTCCATGTAAATCACGATGCTCTTTGTGTGCGGATCGTCGCCGAGCTGGTAAATCAAATCGCCCCAGCCGACATCGAGCATCGAGCCGATGGAAACGAACGCGCTGAAGCCTACGTTTTCGCGCAGGCTCCAATCGAGGACCGCCGTGCAAAGTGCGCCACTCTGGCTGAGAAAGGCGACGCTTCCGGTTAGCGCCATGCCCGCGGCAAAGGTGGCGTTCAAACCCGCGTGCGGGATCATCACGCCGAGGCAGTTTGGCCCGATGATCCGCATAGCGCCTTGATTCGCGAGGATTTGCTTTTCCAATTCCACGCCCGCCGCGCCGGTTTCCTTGAAGCCGGCGGAAATGATGACGAGGCCTTTGACGCCCGCTTTTGCGCATTCGTCGACCATGCCGGGAACGGTCGCCGCAGGAATAACGACAACCGCGAGATCGACTTCGCCGGGCGTTTCCGAAATGCGCGGATACGCTTTGTGTCCGAGCACGGTTTCGCGCTTTGGATTGATCGGATAAATCGCGCCTCCGAACGGCTGCGCGGTCAGGTTTGCCAAAATGGTCCTGCCGACGCTACCAGGCTTTTCCGTCGCGCCAATCAACGCCACGGATTTTGGCCCGAACATGGTGTCGAGCACCGGTCGTCGTGCGCGCAAGATGTCCTGCGCACGGTCTGCGCGATGATGACTTCTCATTGAGGATTCACCAGTTTCAGGCGCGCCGCTCGCAAACGTTGCGAGAGCACTTCCGCAACGCGCAGCACAAGCACATAACCGAATTCCGGGAACTCTTTCGCCTTTGCACGAAGCTGGTCTGCACGAAACGCGATGACCACGGTCCCCGCAATTGCCCGAGCGCCAAAATGCCACCGGAAAGGCGGAAACAACCATGACCAGCCGAGTGCATCGCCGGTCCCGATCGTTTGGATTGTCGTCGTTCCCCGATCCAGAACCGACGTTTCAAGTGCGACCCGGCCTTCGTGAATCAGGTAGAAATGATCCGCCGTTTCGCGTTCATGGAATATCCACTCATCGGCTTCAAACCGAACGAGTGACGCTGCTTCGCGAAGCACCGGCAAGTAGCGCTCGTCGAAGTCCTCGAGAAACGGATGCGCTGCGATCACTGTTTCAAGTCTCTCGATCACCGACCTCCTTCCATGTTTCGAAGCTGCGAGCGCCACAGACAGTGGCCAGTCGAGATTGGGCTGCCTGCAATCTGAGGGCGAGCACTCGCGCCACACGCCGGAGCAGTTCAGAGCCGAGACGCGGGTCATTTTCACACTCATCGCGGAGTCGTTTCGCATCGATTATCAGCGCATGCGTTGCCATCGTCGCGCGGGCAGTGAGGTGCCAGACGAACGGCTCGAACAACCATGACCAACCGAGAGCTTCGCCAGCTCCCACTGTTTGGACAAAGATCCTGCTGCGTCCATGAATCTCCGCCTCAACCGCGACCTTCCCGCTTTCGATCAAGTAGAACCAATTCGCCGGATCACCTTCGCGGAAGACGAGATGATCTGGAGGAAAATGGATGCTATTGGCGAGTTTTCCAATCGTGCGGAGATGATCTTCGCGCATCCCCGCGAAGAATGGATGTTTGGTGGGAGTTGATTCAAGCAGTTGCATGATTTTCTTCCTTTCTGAGAAGGTGCCCGTCGATTTCCCGCTCGATAAGCCGAAAGCACTCGGCTGCGCCGCGACCATTGTTGCCGCGCGCGTTGCGGGGACGGTTTGCGCCATGAAGGTAACCTAGCGATCGCGCCCGCCCATGCTCACCATCACTTGCCAAACATCTTTCGTTTTTTGGCATTAACGCGGAAAGACTGTCTGACAAAAACTGGCGAATCTTCGCCAAGAAACCGAAAGTCACCCGCATCGGGAAAAGGCATTCTAGCCTTCATGCGGAAACAGACTTTTTGCTCGCTGATTATCGGAATCGTTACATTTGCCGTTTTGCGTGGCCCTGACGCGGCGCAGGCTCAGACCAAGGCGGAGTTCGACGCTTTGAAGCAACAACTCCAGGCGCTTCAGCAAAAAACCGATCTCTTAGAAAAGCGACTCGCGAAGTCTGAACGCTCCGTCGTAGCTCCACGCTCGGATAAGACCATCCAGGAATCCTATGCGCCCATCGTGCAGGCTGATGAACATGGCTTCGCCATCAAGTCTTTCGATGAACGATTTTCACTGCGCGTTGGCGGATACATTCAGGCTGATGGCCGCTTTTTTCTGGAACGTGATCATCGCGACGATTTTACCGATACCTTTCTGCTGCGGCGCGTCCGGCCGATTTTGGAAGGCACGGTTTACAAGGACTTTCACTTTTTCATCATGCCGGATTTCGGCGAAGGCAAGGTCGTTCTTCAAGATGCGTTCATCGAATACACGCACTTTGCCGGCGCGCAATTGCGCGTCGGAAAATTCCGCGAGCCGGTCGGTCTTGAGATGCTGCAATCGGCGAAGGACCTGCTTTTCGTCGAGCGCGGGTTGCCGACGAACCTTGTGCCGATCCGCGATGTGGGAGCGCAGTTGAGCGGCATCTTTTTCAACGGCCTGCTGAGCTACCAAATCGGCATCTTCAACGGCACTCGCGACGGCGCAAGCAGCGACATTGATAACAACGACGACAAGGACGTGGCCGCGCGGCTTTGGCTTCAGCCGTTTGGATCAACAAAGATCGCCGCGCTGCAAGGACTTGGGTTCGGTGTAGCGGGCACTTATGGCGAGGAGAATGGATTGTTGCCGACCTACAAGACACCGGCGCAGGAGACTTTCTTTAGCTATAACTCTTCTGCGGTAGCTGACGGCGATCGCTACCGCATCGTGCCGCAGTTGTATTACTCGTGGGGGCCGTTCGGCGTTTTGGGTGAATACGCGCTCTCCAATCAGGAACTCAGCAACGCAAACCAATCTGCAAGAATCGAAAACTACGCCTGGCAACTCGCAGGCTCGTGGGTCATCACCGGGGAACCGGCTTCCTACAAAGGCGTGAAGCCGCACAGGAACTTCGGCGAAGGCGGTCTTGGAGCGTTCGAGGTCGCGGCGCGCTACGGCGAACTGCACGTCGACGAAAAAGCATTCAGCCTCGGGTTTTCCGATCCGGCCCTCTCGGCGAGATCTGAAAAGTCGTTCGGCGTCGGCCTCAACTGGTATTTGAACGATAACGTCAAGGCCGTGCTTGATTGGGAGCACACTGTGTTCGACGGCGGAGCGCCCATTGGCAACCGTCACGACGAAGACGTTTTTCTTACTCGCGTGCAACTGGCATTGTAAACGGCTCTCGGCTGTTACCGGTTCGAGGAATTCACGGTCGTAACGCTTGGTGCTGAAGACCGCGATCTTCATTCGCAGTTCTCTGCTGATGTCTGCCCCCAGCGCGCGGCGTAGGAAATGAGTTCCGACGCGGTTTTGATTCCGAACTTTTCTTTAATGTGTGCGCGATGGACTTCGACAGTCTTCGCACTGAGGTGCAGCTCGCCGGCCATTTCGCGCGTGCTCTTCCCGCGGCCAATAAGTTGGAAAACCTCGAACTCGCGGTCGGTGAGTTGTTCGATCGGTGATTCGGTGGCGTCGCCGCGGCGACCCGAAAAAATCTGCAATATCTTCGCGGACATTTTTTCGCTGACGGCGACCTCGCCCGCGAGGACTTTGCGGATCGCGGCGACAATGCGTTTGCCGCCTTCGCGTTTCATGACGTAGCCGCGACCGCCCGCGCGCAGGACTCTCTCGGCGTAAACACTCTCATCGTGCATCGAGACGACGAGCGTCGCGATGTGCGGATGCATCGCGGCGATGTCTTTCACGAGTTCGAGGCCGCTTTTTCCAGGCAACGTGATGTCCGCGAGCACGACATCGGGTTTCGATGACGCGATCATATCCAGCGCGATCGACGCCGTTTCTGCTTCGCCGCACACTTCGAGATCGGCCTGATTGCCGATGAAATGCACGAGTCCTTCGCGCATCATCGGATGATCGTCGACGATCAGGATGCGTTTTTTCGGCTCGGCCTTTTGTTTCGCGGGCATGGTTAAATTCTGGTGGGCAGCGAGGATCGAAATCCGCACGTCACGACTGTGCCCTTGTCGTCCGCACGGCGAACTTCCAGCGACGCGCCGATTATGCCGGCACGATATTTCATGATGCGCAAACCCATGCCACTGCGTTGCGTTTTCGGCGGCAAAAAACCGACGCCGTTGTCGGTAATCGACAGCGCGATTTGATCCTGCTCCGCGCTCAGCGAAATCGTGATCTCGCTCGCCTTCCCGTGCTTGATCGCGTTGTTGATCGCTTCCTGCGCGATGCGGTAAAGATGCGTCGAGGCGGCGGCGTCCTCGATCATCACCGGCTGTTTGCTGACAAATTTGCAACCGACGCGGAAAAGCTGCTCGGTGTTCGATGCCAGTTCGCTCAACGCCGCCATCAGCCCGTTCGATTCCATCTCCAGCGGCGACAGCCCGCGCGCGAGCATCCGCGTCTGCTCGATTGCTCGCTGGACGCGCTCGGCGATGCGCGCGGCCTGCGCGGATTCCGGCTTCGATTTTGCAGCGAGTTTTTCTTCGAGCACTTCGCTCATCAACTCAATACCGGCGAGACTTTGGCAAAGATCATCGTGCAAGTCCTGGCCGATCCGCTGTTGCTCGCGGTCGCTGATTTCGAGGATCTCTTTTTCAAGGCGTTTGCGCTCCGTGATGTCTCGCACGATGCCGGTGAAAAGTCGCCCGCCTGCGAGCCGCACTTCGCCGACGGAAAGGTCCATCGGAAAAGTCGAGCCGTCTTTTTTTTGACCCACGACTTCGCGTCCGATGCCGATGATCTTTGCTTTTCCAGTCCGCACATAGTTCCCGAGGTAGCTGTCGTGCTCCTCACGATATGGGCTCGGCATCAGCACGCTCACATTTTTCCCGATCACCTCATCCGCGCGGTAGCCAAACAGCTTTTCGGCAGATGGATTCATCGAATCGACGATCCCGCGTTCATCAATCGTGATGATGCCCTCGACTGCCGTGTTCAGGATGCCGCGGATACGCTCCTCGCTGTCGAGCAATGCTGACTCAGCTTTGGACATTTCGGTGTGATCTTCCACGCGCCGAACTTAGCGGGCGCGCAAGCACTCGACAATGCTCACGCCGCCAGCGCGACCGCACCGCGATACTCCGTGGGCGATTCGCCCACGATGTTTTTGAACACCCGATTGAAATGTGTGAGCGACTGAAACCCGACCTCGAAGGCGATTTCGCTCACGCGCAAATTCGGATTGAGCAGCAGATTTTTCGCCTTCTCGATCCGGACTCGCGAGACGTAGTCGGTGAAATTCAATCCAGTCGCTTTCTTGAACATTTTGCAAAAATAAAACGTGCTCGTATTCACCGCTTTCGCGACCACACCCAGCGAGAGCGCGTCGCCCTGATGCTTGTCGATGAATTCCTTCGCCCGCGCGATCATCGGCGGCTCGGCATTCTGTTGTTGCACGAGCACTTGGTTGCTCACCGAAGAGAGGTGCTGCGCAAAAATGTTGAGCAGCGCAATCACGGCTTTGTATTGGCGCGGCGAAAGCACGCGCGTCGCGAAATACGCATCGCGCAGTTCCGCGTCGTTCACTTTCAGCCCCCCGGCGTGAAGTTGTTTCGACACGCGGCTGAACTGAGCGGCGCTTGGTTTTTTTTGAAAAATCTGTCCCGTCTGCAAGAAACCGATCAGCGTATGGCCCGAGCGGACGGGCACTGCCGTGTCGCACATGCCGGAAAAACACGCGACCGTTTGCGGCTCGTGTCGCGCGGTTTGCGAGAGCTGCTCCTGCACGCGCAGGCACGCCGCACACGAAGCGCTCGCGCGGGCCATGATCGCACAAAACGGGTTTTCGCTCTTCTTGCCTCGGTGCGGAAGTTGCCACGATTCGACTCCTCGCAAGCTGACCGGGAGGCCGGTGGCCCCGGTGAATGCGCGCTCGTAGTCCTGGTAAATCTTCGAGCACGCTAAAGTTTCGATGAGGTCTTTGTTGGCACACATAATTTTGCTCCGGTTAAAAAAAGGCCGCTTTGTTCCGCGTCACAGTTTTTGGCCTGGCTTCGCGAATCTTGTTGGCATGGCGACAATTTATGCGAAGCGGCGACGCACGGGAATTGGGCGCAGCCCCATCCGTGAGTTGTGGCGCAGTCAGTAGGCGCGATAAGGAGATTCCTTATGCGCGCACGAGCCAGCGGATTTCTCGTGTTTAAAAAACTTCCGCGCGCAGTCCTGTCTCCTCACGCACGCGACGGGCAATGGCTGACAAACTTCGCAACGGCAAATGGCCGCAGCCCGAATGAAACGCGGGCCGATGCGCGGAATAAATTTGGACGAGATCGATCTGCGCTCCGCGATTTTGCAATTCGCGCAGGCGCGCAAGATAA
The DNA here is from genome assembly GCA_963836755.1 of uncultured Verrucomicrobiae bacterium. GTDB lineage: Bacteria > Verrucomicrobiota > Verrucomicrobiia > Chthoniobacterales > Chthoniobacteraceae > JAJPJG01. Next base: position 16,242 of record CAWIKF010000004.1, read on the forward strand.
GCGTCGATTTCGTTCACCGACGGTTCCATTCCATCAATTAACGGGAACAAGCTCTGAATCACGATTGGCCGCTCGTTGCCGATGGCGACTATGTTTTCAAGCACCTCCGCCAGGGAAATGTCGGCTCGGTTGACGTGATTCATATAAGTCTGTGTGCCGGCGTCGAGCTTCGCCCAGATTTCATCGCGCGAAGTCAGGATCGCGATGCCCGCGCGCACGTCCGGCAATTGCAGCCCCGTGCAGTTTGTGATCAGCACTATTTTGAAAAATGGAAGCCGGCCGCGCGCGCGAATGTGCGCTACTGCTTCGACCACTTCGCAAAAATTCTGGCACAACGTCGGCTCACCATCGCCACTCAGCGCAACCTCTTTCAGCCGCAGCAAATCCGGCGGCGTTTTCCGATACGCCGGCAATTTGTCCAAACCGCCGTCGCGATAGAGCGCGAGTGTTCCTTCCAATTCGCACCTCATTTGCGCCACATCCACGCGCCGCGCGCCGCCGTGCTTGCGCCGGTCCACCTCGCAGTAAACGCAGTCAAAATTGCAGCGCTTGTCCGGGTTCATATTCACGCCGATCGACAAGCCGCGGGCGCGCTGCGAAATCACGCAATAGACAAATCGGTTGCCGAGAAAATTACGTGGCGGCGGGGCCGCGAGGGCGCAAAACGGCTGGGGCAGGTCAATCATCGCTTTTCTTTCAGTTTACCGGTTCGGCTTCTGCGCGCTTCTCCACGGTTGGCGTTTTGTTTGCGAAATTTGGCCTCCGACTCAGTCTCGCCAGCACTTCAACCGAATCGTCCGCAGGGGATTGATTTCCAGTGAAAGCTCCGACAGGGCGGGCGCCATAGTCATTCCCACCGAGCATCCAAAAACGCTTGGCAAAATTTCCCATATCTTGAGCAAAGGATGGTGAGCGGAGATGTGCGCTTTCGGGCAAGTTCGCGACCGTGATTTCATTAAGTGCTTGTTTGATTTTCGGAGGACGAATGTGGTCGTAATCGCTCTCACCGCGTTTGTCGGGCTGGCGCTCGTGGCATTTTTCGTCCTGATGTTTCTCGACCAGATGTCGGGACAACGGAATAGCGATCGCGATTCGCTGATGCCGCTGGCGGATGAAATCTCACGGCCCGCCAACCCTGTATCCAAGCGGCTCGGCAAGCTTTTGTAAAACTCCATGCACCTCACCGCGACCCATCCGCCCGGCTCAAAAATCACCATCGAGTTCGACGACGGCGTCGTGCGGCAGTTCATGCTCGCCGCAATTTTCTGGGGCATCGTGGCGATGCTCGTCGGCGTGCTCATCGCGACGCAGCTGGCGTTTTTTCAGCTCAATTTCAATACGCCGTGGCTGACCTTCGGAAGGCTCCGTCCGCTGCACACGAACGCGGCGATTTTCGCCTTTGTCGCAAACATGATGTTTGCCGGCATTTATCACTCGACGCAACGGCTCGTGAAACAACGGCTGGCCTCGCGATTCCTCACGCAGCTCCATTTCTGGGGCTGGCAAGGCATCATCGTCGCGGCGGCGATTACGCTTCCGCTTGGGCTGACGCGCGGCAAGGAATACGCGGAACTCATCTGGCCGATCAACATCGCCGTCGCGGTGATCTGGGTCGTGTTCATGATCAATTATTTCTGGACGCTCGCGCGCCGGCACGAGAAGTCGCTCTACGTCGCGATCTGGTTCTACATCTCCACGGTGGTGACGATTCCGATGCTCTACATCGTGAATCATCTCCAGATTCCGACGAGTCTGGTGCATTCGTATCCGCTCTTCGGCGGCGTGCAGGACGCGCTCGTGCAATGGTGGTATGGGCACAACGCCGTCGGCTTTCTCCTCACCACACCGATCCTCGGCATTATGTATTATTACGTGCCGAAAGCGGCGGAGCGGCCGGTCTATTCCTACCGGCTTTCGATTATCCATTTCTGGTCGATGGTGTTCGTTTATATCTGGGCCGGGCCGCACCATTTGTTAAACACAGCGCTGCCGAACTGGCTGCAATCGCTCGGGATGATTTTCTCGCTCATGCTCTGGGCGCCGAGCTGGGGCGGGATGCTCAACGGCCTGCTCACCTTGCGCGGTGCGTGGGATAAAGTGCGCACCGATCCCGTGCTCAAGTTTTTCGCCGCGGCGATCACGTTTTACGGCATGGCCACGTTCGAGGGACCGCTGCTCTCGATCAAATCGATGAACGCCGTCGCGCATTATCACGACTGGATCATCGGCCACGTCCACGGCGGCACGCTCGGTTGGAATGGCTTCATGGCCGCCGGCATGTTTTACTACCTCGCGCCGCGGCTTTGGAACCGGAAGCTCTACTCGACCTCGCTCGCGAACATGCACTTCTGGCTGGGGCTCGTCGGCATCCTTCTTTACATCGCGTCGATGTGGGTCGCGGGAATGATGGAAGGGCTGATGCTCAGCGCGACGCACGAAAACGGCACCGTGCTCGCGTATCCGAATTTCATCGATTCGGTCACTTCGACGAAAGCGATGATGCACACGCGCGCGCTCGGCGGTGCGATGTATCTCGCCGGATTTTTCATGCTCGCGTGGAATGTTTGGAAAACGATTCGAGGCGCTGCGCCGGTGAACGGCACGGTCGAAATCGTCGTCGAGGAAAAGGAAAAATCGCTCGGCCTTTTCGGCAGTTTCATCAACGGGCCGGTCGTCTCCGCGACGCTGTTTGTCGTGTCTGCCATCATGTGGGGAATGCTTTCCGGCATCTGGGGCGGCGTCGGTTTCCTGGGCATGATTGCCACGGCCATGGGTGCACAAATTCATAACGAATTCACCGGCACGAGCTGGAGCCAGTGGTATGAAAAATTGCTCGCGAATTCACTTCCTTTCACCGCGCTCACAGTGCTCGCGGCACTGGTCGGCGGTATCGCTCAAATCATTCCGACAATCGTCTTAAACAAAGCCGATAGCGTCGAAGGTGTGCGGCAAATTCCCTACACGCCGCTGGAACTCGCAGGCCGCGACATCTATGTGCGCGAGGGTTGCTACAACTGCCATTCGCAAATGATCCGCACACTCGTCGGCGACGTTTTGCGTTACGGCGAATACTCGAAGCTCGGCGAGAGCATTTACGATCACCCGTTCCAGTGGGGATCGAAACGCACCGGCCCGGACCTCGCGCGCATGGGCGGAAAATATCCGAACCTCTGGCATTTCCAGCACATGAAAAATCCGCGCGACGTGACGCCCGGCTCGACGATGCCGAACTACCCGTGGCTCTACACGGACAAGACCAATATCGAGGCGTTACCGTCGAAACTCCGCGTGCAGCGGATCCTCGGCGTGCCTTATCCCGAGATGAATAGCGACGCGCTCTCGCAGTCAGTCACGACGCAGGAAAACGCGATCGTCGATGACCTAAAAAGCGTCGGCGCGAACATTTCGCCGGACCGCGAAATCGTCGCAGTCATCGCCTATCTCCAAAAGCTCGGGAAGTCCGAGAAAGTCATCCCGCCCGTCGAACTCAACCAGAAACCCACTGCGAAAAAATGAATCAGAAAATCAGGAGCCGGCACCGCATCCATTTCCCGCGTTTATGCCTTCGTGATCCGAAGTTTTTTCCGGCGACTGCTCATCTAAAAAATTAACCCATGATCTTCCACCGCATCCAACTCGAAGACTGGCACCACATCCTTTCGGCAATCAGCTTCGTCCTTTTTTTCGCAAGCTTTTTGATCGCACTTTTCCGGGTGGTGTTCATGACGAAACGTGACGTGCGCCATCTGGAGAATCTGCCCTTGGAATTAGACGAATCGCGCCATGAATAACCCGCTGGAACGTCAGCCATCTCCCGAAGAACCACTGCGTCCGCACGTTTTCGACGGCATCCAGGAATATGACAACCGACTGCCAAACTGGTGGCTCTTCACGCTCTTCGGCGCGATCATTTTTGCCGCATTCTATTGGAGCCTCGTGCACCACTGGCAGGTCGCGGACGAGCCTGGGATCGCCGTTGAAAAAGCGATGAACGAAAACACGCTGGCAGCAGCAAAAAGTTCCGGCGTATTGAGCGACGATCAGCTTTGGCAGATGAGCCGCGACGCCGGCGTGGTGGCGGCGGGCAACGCGATTTTTCAAACCACCTGCGCGTCCTGTCACCAGCCGGATTTGACCGGAAAAATCGGGCCGAATTTGAAAGACGAAATCTGGCTGCACGGCGGCTCGCCGCACGAGATCATCGCGACGATCACCGGCGGCGTCCCCGCGAAAGGAATGCCGACGTGGGGACCGGTGCTTGGCAAACAAAAGATCGGTGAAGTCGCCGCGCTGATCCTTAGTTTCCATCAGCAGCCCACCGCGCCAGCATCCACGCCTGACCCGACGGAAAAGGCGCAAAAGGAAACCGCATCGGGACAAGAAATCGAAGCGCAAGCGCAAGGCATCAAACCACCCGAGTCGAGCGGCCGGGCGCAACTCCCTCTGCCAAAGCCGGCGCAAAAATGAGCGATTTCGCGCCGCCGATTCGGGCCGCGAAAGGCATTGCCCGGCCCACGCGTGAACGTCTTTCGACCATCAACAAAGACGGCTCGCGCCGCTTCATCCATGCCGCCACGCCGCGCGGTCGGTTCACGTCTTTGCGTGGACTGACTGGCGTCGTGTTGCTCGCGGCTTACATCGCGCTGCCGTGGATTCGCATCAATGGCAACCCAGCCGTCTTCTTCGACATTGCCAATCGCCAGTTTCACATCCTCGGACTCACACTCGTCACTCAGGATTTGTGGCTCGCGTTTTTTCTCATCACCGGCACGGCATTCGGTTTGTTCTTCGTTACCGCTATTGTCGGGCGTGCATGGTGCGGCTGGGCTTGTCCGCAAACTGTCTTTCTCGACATCGCCCGCCGGATCGAGCGTTGGTGCGAAGGCGATGCTCCGCAGCGCCGCGCGCTCGACCGCGGGCCGATGACCTTTTCACAAACCATCCGGCGCGCCTTGAAAAACGTGCTCTACGCTGCATTCGCGCTGCTGCTCGCACACGTCTTCATGTCGTATTTCGTCTCTCTGCCCGGCCTTTACGCAATGGTCCGCCAATCCCCCGCCGAGCACTGGAGCGTCTTCCTTTTCGTGTTCGCAATGGCCGCCGCGCTCCTTTTCGACCTCGCGTGGTTTCGCGAGCAATTTTGCATCATCATGTGTCCTTACGGACGTCTGCAATCCGCGCTCATCGACGACCACACGATCACCGTCGGCTACGATCCGATTCGCGGCGACCCGCGTGGGAAAAAGGGAACGCCGGGCGCGGGCGATTGCGTCGATTGTCTCCGCTGCGTCCAAGTCTGCCCGACCGGCATCGACATCCGTCAAGGCCCATCGCAACTGGAGTGCATCGCGTGCGCTGCGTGTATCGACGCTTGCAATACCGTGATGCGTAAAGTTGGCCGGACTCGCGGTTTGATCCGCTATGATTCCGCCAACGCGTTCAGCGGAAAAGAGACGCGGCTCATCCGCCCGCGCATCATTCTCTACCTCGTGCTGATGCTCGCCGGCGCAACCGTCATGAGCTTCTCGATGTCGTCATTCAAATCCACGACGACGAGCATTACGCGCATGCCTGGTGCGCCGTATTTCATCGAAGACAGCGAGGTGCGAAATCAATTTCTCGTCCGCATCATCAACAAACGAAACGCGTCGGAAACTTTCCGCGTGCAAGTCAGCGGCGCGCCAACCGGCTTTAAATCAAGCGGCGCGGGCGATGACGTAAAAATCGCCGCGCTCGACGAGCAAATCCGCCCGCTCGTCGTGACCGTTCCGCGAAACGAGTTTCACACGCCTCTTTTGTTGAAAGTCCGCATCGTTTCTACCGACGGAAATTTCACGGACGAAAAATCGCTGCCGTTTCTTGGACCTTCCACGCCATGAACGGATTTGTGAAATCGCGTCCGTGGATTTGGATCATCGTCGGCTACTTATTCTTGATGAGCGGTGTAATCACCGGCCTCGTTATCGCGATCAAACACGCGCCGCAGGAAATCGCTCTGCCCGCAAACCCGCATGGACATTAGCTCTGCAGCCACCCCGCTCGCGGCGTTCGTCGCCGGTGCGATCACGAGCATCCATTGCGCGGGCATGTGTGGCCCGCTCACGTGTGCAATGTTTGGCCGATGCGGCAAACGCGAGTCGCAACTCGCGAGTGCAATTTATCAACTTTCGCGCCTCATTTCCTACTCACTGCTCGGCCTCGCTCTCGGCGCAGTTGGACATTCGGCGGCAACGCTTTTCACGAACGCGCGTCTTGTGCCGTGGGCGTTTGCGCTCGTTTTCATTGTGCTCGCGTTCGGATTGGAAAAACGAATCGCGCCGCCTGCGTTCGTCACGCGATTGTTCGCGCAATTTCTGGGTGGCGCACGCGTCTCGCCTTCGCGAACTTTTCCCGCGCTGCTCGGATTCGCAACGCCATTTCTCCCGTGCGGCCCGCTTTATTTGATGTTCGGCGTCGCGCTTGTTTCCAGCTCGGCGCTGACCGGCGCGATGCTCATGGCTAGCTTTGCGCTCGGCACGCTGCCATTTTATTGGTTCGCGCAAATGCAGTTGTTGCGCCTGCAAACCCGCCTCTCACCGCTCACGTTGCAGCGCACGCGCCAGGGATTGTCGCTAATCTCCGCGGCACTTCTCGTGTGGCGCGCGACCGCAAACGGCGGGCTTGGCCTCGCCGGAACCGCATGCCACTGACCGCCGTCGGTCCGCGAGAATCAACGCGCACGACGACTGCGTGCAGCCACTGCGGCCTCGCATTTTATCCGACGAGAACGCGCATAAATTTCTGCTGCGCCGGCTGCCAATTCGTTCACGGACTCATCGTCGGAAACGGCTTCGAAAAATTCTACGATCTCCAAAACGGGACACCATCGCCGGTGCAATCGCTGGTCTTTCAAAAGCACGATTTCGACTGGCTCTCGGAACTCATCAAAGCCGCGGAAGCAAGCAGCCATGCGGCTTTGACGCTCGATCTGCAAGGCGTCTCATGCGTCGGCTGCGTCTGGCTGATCGAAAAACTGTTTGCGCGAAAACCGGGCTCTCTCGGAGCTGAAGCCAATTCCAGCCTCGGCGAAATCACGCTTCGGTGGCGTGTGGGCGAATGCGACATCCTGGGATTCGCGCGCGAGCTGCAAAAATTCGGCTACCTCGTCGGACCGATTGGAAAACATGTGCATCCGGCGAGCAGCGCACTCGTCAAACGCATGGGCCTCTGCGCCGCGTTCGCGATGAATGCGATGCTGTTTTCGATCCCCCGTTACTTCGGAATGGACGCGCACTTTGCGACCGCAGCGTTGTTCGACAAACTAGCGCTGCTTTTCGCCACACTCAGTTTTCTCGTGGGCGGCAGCTATTTTTTTTCGCGCACTTGGAGCAGCGTGCGCCACGGCGTGCTCCACATCGACCTGCCGATTTCGCTCGGCTTGATCGCCGCCTACACCGGCAGCGTTTACGCGTGGGCGCACGGCGCGATGAACTTCGCCTATTTCGATTTCGTTTCGACTTTCACGTTTTTGATCCTCGTCGGACGATGGACGCAGCAGGCTGCGATCGAAAAAAATCGCAACCGTTTGCTCAACGCGAACGACGAGCCACGCGAGGTTATTTTAATACATGGAACAAAACTACCGCTCGCGGAATTGCGCGCCGGGATGCGCTATGAAGTGAATTCCGGCCAACTTATCCCCGTGCGATCAAAATTGCTCGCGAATGCTGCGACGCTCGGCCTCGAATGGATCAACGGCGAATCCGAAGCGCGCACAGCCCGGCTTGGCCAGCTCGTGCCGTCGGGCGCGGTGAATTGCAGCCAATCGTCGATCGAACTCGAAGCAATGGAAGCTTGGGAGGAATCGCTCCTCGCTTCGCTTTTGCAAGTCAAACCGCGTGCCGAACTCAATCGCAGGGGCCTCGAACGCTTTATCAAAATTTACATCGTCGCGGTCATCGTCATCGCAGCCGCCGGCTTTGCTGTGTGGCTGATCGCGAGCCACTCGCTGCTGCTCGCCCTGCAAGTGCTCATCTCGATTCTTGTCGTCTCGTGCCCTTGCGTAGCCGGAGTTGCGCTGCCGCTCGCGGACGAACTCGCCGCGTCAACACTCCGAAAATCAGGCGTTTTCGTGCGCGAGCAAAGCCTGTGGGCGCGGATTGCGCGCGTGCGAAAAATCGTCTTCGACAAAACCGGCACGCTGACTTTGGAAACGATGGCTTTACAAAACCCTGAGGCTCTCGATTCGCTCACCGCTCGCGGAAAATCCGTGCTGCTCGCGATGGTGGAAAACAATTTGCATCCTGTGAGCTGTTGCCTGCGCGAAACGTTGATGGCCATCGGCATTGAACCGGCGCGCGATTGCCTTGCCGAAGAAATTGTCGGCTTCGGACTAGGATTAAATACTCGCGAAGGTGTGTGGCGGCTTGGAAGACCGGATTGGGTAGGGCTGGCGTCCCGTCCGCCACACTCGAACGTCGAACCGATGCCACAAAATTGCACGGCAGGCGGGACGCCCACCCAACCCGGAGATTGCGTGTTCGCGTTCAATGGTGAATTGCTCGCAGAATTTTCATTGGTCGAACAGGTCCGCGCCGATGCCGCGGACGAAATCGCGGCACTTCAGCGACACGGTTTTTCCATTCAAATCCTCAGCGGCGACCGAATTGCAAAAGTCTCACAAATGGCTTCGCAGCTTGGTTTGCCCGCCGAGGCGTGCGTCGGCGAAATGTCGCCCGAGGCGAAAGCTAAATGGATTCGCGAGCACGACCAACGCGACACGCTTACGATTGGCGACGGCGCGAACGACAGCCTCGCATTTAATGAAAGTTATTGCACCGGCACGCCCGCAATTGATCGCGGACTGCTCCAGCAGAAATCCGATTTTTATTTTCTCGGACGCGGACTGAGCGGCGTGCGCAAACTTTTTGAAGTCGCCCGTTGTCGCCGTCTCGCGGCGCACCGCGTCCTAACTTTCGCAATCGTCTATAACCTCATCGCAATCTTACTTTGCTTGATCGGAAAAATGAGTCCCTTGGCAGCGGCCATCCTGATGCCTACCAGCTCGCTCGTCTCTCTCGCCATTGTCCTTTTCACCGGGATCTACTCGGTCGCAAATGAGCGTTAAAAACGCGAAGCGGTGCTTCGTTGCGTCACGCTATTTTCGTTTACTTTGCAGGATGCCGACGAAATAGTTTTTCGTGTCTTTCACCCTCGGCATAGACTTTGGCACCAACTCTGTCCGAGCTCTCATCGTCAGGTGCGCCGATGGTAGGGAGGCCGGCAGCGCCGTAGTCCAATATCCCAGCGGCGAAAAAGGGATCCTGCTCGATCCTCGTGACCATAACCTGGCGAGGCAGCATCCGGCAGACTATCTCTTTGCGTTAGAAAAAGTGGTGCGCGCGGCCTTGTCGGCCGCGGAGGCATTTGAAAGTTTTTCCGCGAAGAACGTAATCGGCATCGGCGTCGATAGCACTGGCTCTAGTCCCATTCCAGTCAACGAGCAGAATGTGCCGCTCGGAGTGCTGCCAGAATGGAAAAACGAACTGGCCGCGCAATGCTGGTTGTGGAAAGACCACACCAGCTATCGCGAAGCCGCGCGCATCACCGAGCTCGCCGCCATTCATCGTCCACATCTAATCGCCAGCTGCGGAAACACCTATTCCTCCGAATGGTTCTGGAGCAAAATCTGGCACTGCCTCATCTCCGCTCCTGGTGTCTTCGAAACAGCTTACAGCTGGGTGGAACTCGCCGACTTCATTCCCGCGATCCTTTCAGGTATCTCGCAGCCTCTTGAAACAAAGCGCGGCATCTGCGCGGCAGGACACAAAGCCCTTTATGATGAAGAACATGGCGGGTTGCCTGACAAAGAGTTTCTTGGCCTACTCGATGTCAACCTAGCCGAACTACGTGATCGACTTTACACAACGGCATTCGATGTAACGGAAGTTGCGGGGTTTCTTTGTCCCGAATGGTCAGACAAACTGGGGTTGCCCGAAGGTATTCCCATTGCCATGGGAGAGTTTGATGTCCACTACGGCGCGATTGGGAGCGGAGTAGGCGAGGGTGTTCTGGTAAAGGCGATCGGCACATCCACGTGCGACTGTTGCGTGGTAGGCCTGGATAAAGCCGTGGCGAACATTCCGGGAATCTGTGGAATCGTCAAAGGCTCTATCCTTCCAGGCTACTACGGCGTCGAAGCGGGACAATCGGCGGTTGGCGATATCTTCAACTGGTGGGTGGAGGTTGTATGTCGGGGTAGCGATACTCTGCATGACTCGCTGACAAAGGAAGCCGCAGAAGTATGCCCCGGTCAGAGCGGATTGCTCGCGCTGGATTGGAACAATGGAAATCGAACCATCCTTGTAGATCCCAGATTGAGTGGACTGCTGATCGGCCAAACTTTACACACGACACGCGCAGAGATTTATCGCGCGTTGATCGAAGCCACCGCCTTCGGCGCGAGAGTGATCGTCGAGCGTCTTCGTGAGTATCGCGTGCCGGTCGAAAAAATAGTCTGTTGCGGAGGTATCGCGGAAAAGAATCCGCTCCTCATGCAGATTTACGCCGATGTCATAGGTTGCACGATCCAGGTAGCCGGCTCCAGCCAAGCCTGCGCGCTAGGTGCGGCCATATCCGCGGCAGTTCTAGCCGGGCTCGGCAAAGGAGGTCATGCAGACTTCGGCGCCGCGCAAAGAGCGATGACTTCTCTAAAGGCGAGAGCCTATCATCCTATCGAGAGAAATCAGTCAGTTTATAATGAGCTTTATGAGTTATACCTCAATCTTCACGATACATTCGGTGGAGTAAATAAAAGCGCTGATCTATGTGGCTTGATGAAACAAGTTATCGCAATCCGCGAAAGGCAAAGTAGTGTCGCGACAAGTGCATGAAGCTTCTCCCCTCGGAAATTTGGTTTGTCACTGGCAGTCAGCATCTTTACGGAGACGAGACCTTGCGGAAAGTTGCCGCTAACTCCCAGCAGATCGCGGACGCATTGGATGCATCAGAACTGGTTCCGCTGAAGGTTATCGCAAAGCCGACGATGACTTCTCCCGAAAAGATTCGCGAACTTTGCCTCGAAGCGAATGAAACCCCGGCATGCGCGGGACTTATTCTATGGATGCACACCTTCTCGCCGGCGAAGATGTGGATCGGCGGCCTTCTAGCTCTGCAAAAGCCTTTCCTCCATCTCCACACGCAGTTCAATCGCGACCTGCCGTGGCAGGAAATCGACATGGATTTCATGAACCTCAGCCAATCCGCACATGGCGACCGCGAGGCCGGATTCCTCCACACGCGCATGCGTTTGAATCGCAAAGTGGTCGCAGGGCATTGGTCGGACGAGGAGGTGCAGGCGCGGATCGGCGCGTGGATGCGGGTGGCGCGCGCATGGCATGATTTGCAAGGGGCAAAGTTTGCGCGCTTCGGCGACAATATGCGCCAGGTGGCGGTTACGGAAGGCAACAAAGTTTCCGCGGAGATGCGCTTTGGCTTTTCAGTAAATGGCTACGCAGTGGGAGACCTTGTCGAGCGATTGCGGGAAGTATCTGACGCAAACATTGAAAAGCTATGCGCGGAGTATGAAGAACTTTACGGTGTCGCGAAGGGTTTGCGCAAAGATCAACAGCGTCACGAATCGCTGCGGGAAGGTGCGCGCATCGAGATAGGTATTCGCAGCTTCCTCGAGTCAGGAAACTTTAAAGGGTTCACCACTACTTTTGAAGACTTACATGGATTGAAACAGCTTCCCGGTCTCGCTGTGCAGCGCTTGATGAAGGAAGGTTATGGCTTTGGCGCAGAAGGCGATTGGAAAACATGCGCACTACTTCGCGCGATGAAAGTAATGGCGTATGACCTCGGCGGCAGGACATCCTTCATGGAAGACTATACCTATCACCTGCATCCCAGCGGTCATTTAGTGCTGGGCTCACACATGCTGGAGGTCTGTGAGTCCATTGCCGGCGGTAAACCTTCGCTGGAAATTCATCCGCTGAGCATTGGCGGCAAGGACGATCCGGTTAGACTTGTTTTCGATGCGCCCGCGGGACCAGCGATCAATGCTTCGCTGATCGACCTGGGCAACCGCTTTCGCCTCCTCGTCAATGAAGTCGATGTCGTCGAGCCGCCGGAACCTTTGCCGAAACTCCCTGTCGCGCGCGCGGTCTGGAAGTGCCGGCCTGATTTCAAAACCGCTTGCGAGGCATGGATCCTTGCGGGCGGCGCGCATCACACGGGCTTTAGTTACACCGTGACTACGGAACAGATGGAAGACTTCGCCGCAATGGCTGGTGTTGAGATCGTTGTGATCGATCAACAAACGCAGCTTCGACAATTCAAACAGCAGCTTCGCAACGAGGAAGTTTACTACCATCTCGCGCCGGGACTCGGCCGCTTGTAGTCGCAAAGAGCTATGAGCAGCTACCAGCAAATTCGGGAAGAGTGCCTTGAGGCAAACCTTCTTCTTCCAGCTAGCAAGCTTGTCGATCTTACCTTCGGAAATGTCAGTGTCGCAGATCCGGCGCGCGCCATTTTTGCGATCAAGCCTAGCGGCGTTGACTACCTAGCTCTGAAAGCCGCCGACATTGTCGTGATCGATTACGAAGGCCATGTCGTGGAGGGTTCGCTGCGACCTTCTTCCGACGCGCCGACGCATCGGCGACTCTATCAAAGCTTTGACGGCATCCGAGCGGTAGCACATACCCACTCGCGCAACGCCGTCGCGTTTGCGCAGGCGGGACGCGAAATTCAATGCCTCGGCACCACACACGCGGACTACTTTTACGGCGCAGTCCCTGTCACTCGCGCGTTGTCGGCGGCTGAGACCGCGGGCGAGTATGAATTGCAAACTGGAAACCTCATTGTCGAAACGATCAACTCGCGCGACCCGCTGGCAACGTGCGCAGTGCTGGTGCGAAACCATGGGCCGTTCGTTTGGGGGCCGTCGGGAAAAAAAGCCGTGGAGAATGCGATCGCCTTGGAAATCATCGCTGAGATGGCGATGAAGACGCTTCAGCTTAATCCTGGCGTCGAACCGATTTCCGCGCCACTGCTCCACAAACATTTTTTGCGCAAACACGGCGCGACAGCTTACTACGGACAGGAAAAGCCGGGCAAAGGTAGTTGACCCGGTTCCATCCATAGATTCGTCTTTTCATCGGCAAAGACGGTGGATACCTTGCCGCGCATGAAGACCCTTTTCCTCGTTCTTTTTGCCGGCCAAATAATTTTGTCTCCTCTCGCTCGAGCGGAGGATGCGGCATCGCGCACGGCAGCGGTCGAGGAGTTGCTAAACGCGATGCACGCCGATGTGACGATGAAGAAAACGCTCGATAAACAGCGGGAGGCGATGGTCAAAATGCTGCCCGCGCTGATGCCAAAGGATCTCCCGCCGGAAGCCGTGCAGCAGGCGCAGGAGATGATGCCGCGGGTGATGGATGTGGTTTACAAGCAGCTCACGTGGGAATCGCTGAAACCCGATTTCATCCAGATCTACAGCGAAGTATTCAGCGAAGATGAGATCAAAAGTCTGACCGCATTTTACAATACGCCGGCTGGGCAGAAGCTCATCGAGAAGATGCCGGAGGTGACGGCCAAAAGCATGCAACTGATGCAGAAGCGGATGGTAACGATCATGCCGGAATTGCAGAAGGCGATCCAGCAGACGATTCAGGAGGCAAAGGCGAAAGCGTCCGCGTCGCCGAGTGCTGCAGCGCAATAGGGCAAACTTTTTCCCGAAGCGATGAAGATTTTTCTTCCGCTGGTGCTGGCGCTCATTTGCGGCGGCAATTTCGCTGTGGCGCAAATCCCGGCCGCGACGATGAAATTGACGAGCACGGATTTCATCGATGGCGGGACGATCCCGAAGCGGTTCACGTGCGACGATGAAAACGCAAGCCCGAACTTGCAGATCAGCAGCGTGCCGACAAACGCGAAAAGCCTCGCGCTGGTGATGGATGATCCCGATGCGCCGAGCGGAACTTTCACGCATTGGCTGGTCTGGAATCTCGCGCCGGACTTGAAGGAGTTCGTCGTGAACACAGTGCCGCCCGACGCGATTCAAGGGCGCAACGATTTCGGCAAATCTGCTTACGGCGGTCCCTGCCCGCCATCGGGCGAGCATCGTTTTTATTTCCGGCTCTACGCGCTCGATATTCCGGTGAAGCTGCCCGCAGGCACTCCGCGCAAAGCTTTGGAAAAGACAATGGCGGGTCATATCATCGGGCAGTCAGTTTTGATGGGACGGTATGTGCGCTCGGGCGTTTCCCGATAAGAGATTCGGCTTTTCACCGCGCGGGCAGGTCGCTAGCTTCGCGCGCATGAAATTCCTCACGCCGCTTTTTTGCGCCGCTTCGTTCGCTTTGTCGGCTTCCGCTTTTGCCGGAGGCGAGGAGGCGAAAAACTTCAAGGCGCCGCAGCCGGTCGAGTGCCCGCATAACGATACGACGCTCTTCAGCTCGAGCATCGATTACGTGGGCGACAGCAATTTCAAGCACTCAAGCGGCCATCAGGAGGCGGTGCATTATGATTTCGAATTTGACCAGCGCATTCCGCTCGATCTCAAGTGGCCGGCTGCCGAGTGCGGCAAATGGTTTTTGAAGCTCGGCCTCAATTACGACCGGCACGATTTCGACACTTCGAATCAGGCGCGCGTGCCGAACACGCTGCAAAGCATTTCCGGCGTGATCGCGCTCGAATATCTGGTGAAGAACCAGACGGCTATTTTGCTCGAGACGCGGCCGGGCGTTTATTTTGAGCACAACATCAACGGCGGCGCGTTTGATTCTCCGACGACGCTCGCGCTCGCGTATCCGGTGTTCGGCGGCGACAAATTTTACCTCATCGTCGGCGCGGCCGGCGCGGCGCTTTGGTCGCCGCACGTGATTCCCGTGGTCGGCGTCTCCTGGCACATTAACGATCAATGGGATCTGCGCGGGTATCTGCCGCAGCCGCGGATCGTTTACAAAGCTTGCGACAAACTCGAGCTCTGGGCAGGCGGCGAATTGACCGGCGGCGGCTACAAAACCGATAACCGCAGCGATGTCGATCCGCACAAACTCAGCGGCGCCGTCGTCACCTACACCGACATTCGCGTCGGCGCGGGACTGACGTGGAAAGTGAAGCCGTTCACAGTCGATCTCGGCGGCGGCGCATCGATGCAGCGGGAGTTTAACTACGACCGCGCGGGCTCGCGGTTCCGCACCGAACCGGCTCCCTACGCGGAGCTCTCGGTCGGCGCGGCATTTTAGCTCGCGATGCCGTCGTTTGACATTGTTTCTGAAGTCGATAACGGAGAGATCGACAACGCGCTGAACCAGGCGCGCAAAGAATTGGCCGCGCGTTTCGATTTCAAGGGAAGCACCGCGAGCGTGGAAGTGGTCAAGGATGTGATCAAACTTTCCGCCGAGGACGCGAATCATCTCAAGGGCTGGAACGAAATCGTGATCAATAAACTCGCGAAGCGAAATGTCGATTTGCGCAACATCGAGCGCAAAGATCCTGCAATCTCGTCAGTCGGCCACGCAACGCAGGAGCTGCACGTCAAGCAGGGACTCGAGGGCGAAAAGGCCAAGGAAATCGTGAAGGCGATCAAGGCGCTCGATTCGAAAGTGCAGAGCAGTTTGCAGGATCGGCAGATTCGCGTGACGGGAAAAAAGCGCGATGATTTGCAAAACGTGATTCAGTTTTTGCGCGGCAAAGATTTTGGCGTCGCGCTGAATTTCAAAAATTTCCGCGACTAATATCTCGCGGAACGAAGTCAAACTCATTGGCGCTTTCAGTCCGGGTGTGCAACTTTCCGCCCCGACTGACGTTTATCTCGCGTGAACAGAAAACTCCTTCTCACGGGCATCCTGCTCATCCTTTTCCTCTGCACCGTCGTTTATCACATCTGGGCGGGCTGGGGATTGATCACCGTGCACGCAAAGGCGCAACCGCTCTCGCAAATCGTTTCGCAAATCCAGCGCCAGGGTCACGTGACGCTCAAGACGGACATCGCGGGTGATACGCCGGTCACGATGAATGTGGACAAAGTTCCGCTGACTGAGGCGCTCGAGACGCTGGCCGCGACGACGGATGGGCGCTGGCGCCTGAGCTATGTTTTGGCGCCGGACAAAGCCGCCGTGCAGACTGCGATCGACGATTTCGTGAGCGGCCAGCGGCCCGAGGGATGGAAACAAATTTACATCCCGATGCCGAATGTCACAGCGATTGCGGACGATGCGCCGATTCCCGATCCGCGCGGCGATGTCTGGAATGTAAAGGCGCCCGCCGATGCCACGCTGCAGGCTTATCTCGATGACGCGGCGAAATCTGCAAACGCAGCGTTCTCATTTCCCGAAAGCTGGAATCCGACGATCAAGTCAACGCCGAGCTCCGGCGAAATCACGCACGTGATTCCGAAGCTCGCAAGTGCGGCCGGAGGCAAGGTTGAAGAAATTTTTGTGCTGACGAAAGGTTCCGGCGGACGGCGCATGGCGGACAATGACGGCGGCGGGCAAGGCGGCGATTACGCCGCGCTGCCGACTGCTGTGGCGGGCGGCGACAACACAAATCGGCCGCGCCGTCCCGAGATGGATCCGGCAGCGATGGAACAGCGGATGCAGGCCGAGATCGACAAGTTGCCCGCGGCGAGCCGTGGGCCCGCGCAAGCCCGTTTCAATAAAGAGCGCGAATTTTGGAAATCGCTGCGTGATCTCCCGCCCGACCAGCGCATGCAAAAAATCCAGGACCACATGAACGATCCGGAAGTGCAGCAGCGGATGGACGACCGCCAGGCGAACCGCGATTCGCGCCAGACTCCCAACCAGCGGCAAGCGCGTTACCAAAATTACGTTCAGCACAAAGCCGCGATCAAGGCAGCGCAATGAAGCGGCTCCGCGCGCGCTCCAGCGCATTCACTTTGATCGAGCTGTTGCTGGTGATCGCCATCATCGGCATCCTCGCCTCGCTTTTATTACCAGCGGTGCAGGACGCGCGGAAGCATGCCGACAGCGTCGCTTGTTTCTCGAATCTCCGTCAGATCGGCGTGGCCGTGAATCTTTACATCGCCGATCACGACCAGACTTATCCGGAGGTCGAGAACGATATGTCACATCCTATCTATCCGCCGGCCGACGGTGCGCAGGACATGCTGCACACTTTTCAAAATTACGGCGTTACCGACCAACTTTTGAAATGCCCGGCCGACGCGCGCAACTCAAACTACAACTACTACGGACAACGCGGCACCAGCTACGAATGGCGTCCGATGCTCGACGATGAGACGATGGTTTCGCCGCGCGTTTACACACGGCGCGGGGCGTTTCAGGTTTCGCCAGCGCGCGTGCGGCAGGTCATCGACATCGCTCCCGTCCACCACGGCCGTCAAAACGCGCTCTACGGCGATGGCCATGTGCGCTGGTTTTAAAAAATCGAGACAGCCAGCGGCGCTTCTTGAAACGGATACGTTTTCATGTTAAGCGAAGAGCAACCAATGGCCACCGTCTCGCATCCAGAGCCGAATCTCGTCTCACTCGAAGGGGAAATCGATCTCCACGAATCGCCGAATGTCCGCGACGCGCTCAAAGGTTTGATCGAGCAAAAACTGCCGCGCGTTTTTGTCGACATGACGCAAGTTGGTTACATCGACAGCTCTGGTCTCGCTGTTCTCATCGACGCGATGCAACGCATCCAGAGCTACGGCGGAAAATTTTCGCTTTTCGGTCTGCGCGACAGCGTTCGCACGGTATTTGAGATCGCGCGGCTCGATCAGGTTTTCAAAATTTATCCCGACAAAAAAACCGCCTCAATCGCGGTTTGAGCCGACCCGCGCGAGCGTCTCGCGCACATTCCGTTCGATCGAAAATTCCCGCGCGAGCGGCTGCAATTTTGTTACGGCATCGCCGCGCGCTGCAGGATCGGAAAAAAGTTTAAGCGCGAGAGCGACCGCTTCGATGTCGCTCGGATCGAGCAGCCAGCCGGGCACATTGGCTTTCTGCATCAACTCCGCAAAGCCGTTGAACTGCGTCGTGATCACCGGCAAACCTGCCGCTGCTGCTTCGAGACACGCGTTGGAAAAAGGATCATAAACCGTCGGCAGCAAAAACAGATCCGCCGCCGCAAAAAGCGGTGCGAGATTGCCGACCGGCCCGAGAAACTTTGTCCGCGTTGACTGCGGGAGTCCGCGCATTTTTCCATGACCGGCCACGAGCAAACTCGCGCGCGACATTCGAGAAACCGCCTTCATCGCAAAGCGAAGACCTTTGCGTTCCCAGCCGGAGCCGACAAAAAGTGCCACCAGTTCCTCACCGCTCAAATCGAGCGCGCGCCGCGCTGCTGCTCGATCCGCGGGCGGAGGCGAAAGTTTTTCCGCGGGAAGTCCATTGTAAATCACGGAGATTTTTTCCGCGGGAAAAGAAAACTCGCGCGCGATTTCATCTTTCACCATTTGCGAGTTCGCAATGACGCTGCGCGCGCCGCCGCGTGAAAAAAGCGCGGTTTCGATTTCCAGCAATTCACGATGCGACGCGCTGAATTTTCGGAACCACGTCCGCAGCCCAGGCTCAAACCGAGCGCGCTGTGCGAGCGCAACGCGGTGCACGCCGTCGCCCGCGCGAAAGCAATCGCATTCCCAAACGCGCTCGAGGCTGAAAAGCCAGTCGCACTTTTCGCGCGGACGCGACGCCGCGAGCGCATCGGCGAACGCGCGCGGCGAGCCGCCTTTCACCAAAAAAAATTCGTGCCGCCAATCGGGCCACGGCTCGGAACTGAACAGCGCGCAGTCGTGTCCCGCCGCCGCGAGCGCGAGCGCAAAGCGCCGCAAATAGTTTTCCGCGCCACCGCTGGCCGAGTGGCCGCGGCGAACGAGTCCGACTTTCATCGCGCGGTTTTTACGCCGCGAAGCCGGGCTTGTCGAAGCATCTCCGCGTCCGCAAAGTTGCCGCGTGCCACTCCACGCAAAACTGCTCTACGCGACCAGCGCGCGCATCGGCGGCAGCGGGCTCGACAGCGTCGCCTTCGAGACATTGCTGGGCGCGCACGAAGCTGGGATTTTGAAAAAAGCGATCGCCTTTGACAATCGCCAGCGTGCGATTCCGGCGTCGCTCATCCGCACGCTGCGCGCGCATCCGGTGCGGCTGCTTTCGTTCCTCGAGCGGCCGTATTATTACGGCGCGAAAAAGCATTGGCTCGACTGGATCGCATCGCGCGAAATTGCCGGGAGGGCTGATTACAACTTGTTTCACGGCTGGTCGGGCGAATGCGTGCGAACGCTCCGCGCGGCTGCAGATCGCGGAATTCCGACGCTGATCGAGATCCCGACGTGGCATCGCAACAAGGGGAAAATCAAGCCGTCGAAAACGAAAAGCGAGCGTGTGCGCGATGCGGAGCGCGGCGTGCGCGGCTGGATGAATTCGCTGCTCGTGAGCCGGCAGCAAGTGCTCGAGGAATACGATCTCGCGACTTTGATATTGGTGTTGTCGGAGAAAGCGGCGGAAACTTTTTTGGCCGCGGGCATTCCGGAGAAAAAACTTTTCCGTCATTCGCGCGGCGTCGATGTCCAGCGATTCACGCCGGCCGAAAAACCGCCGGAAATTTTCCGCGCGATTTTTGTCGGCGCGCTGATCCGGCGCAAGGGCGTGCATCGACTGCTCGAAGTCTGGCACCGGCTGAATTTGAAAAACGCGGAGTTGGTGCTCGTCGGCTCCGTGCATGACGAGATGAAACCCGCGCTGCGCGATTTCGGGCGAGGCGTGCGCGTTGCCGGTTTCTCGGCGAATCCGCAGGATTTTTACCGCGAGGCGAGCGTGCACATTTTTCCAAGCACCTGCGAAGGGAGCGCCAAGGCTACTTACGAAGCGGCGGCGTGCGGGCTGCCGCAAATCACGACGCGCGAGTCGGGCGATGTCGTGCTCAATGGCGTGAATGGGTTGATCGTTCCGCCGGACGATTCCGATGCGCTCGCGGCTGCGATCGAGCGGCTCTATCGCGACCCAGATTTGCGTGCGCGGATGGGCGCGGCGGGGCGGGCGCGCGTGCTGGAGCAGTTCACGTGGGCGCATTTCAGGCATCGACTTCTCGCGGCGTATCGGCGAGCGTTGAGCAGTTAGTTTTCGCCCCGCGATTTTGTGCGGCGGGAAGCGCATGAAAATTTTGGCACTTCAGCTCAAGCGCATAGGCGACTTGATTTTAACCACGCCAGCGCTGTTTGCGTTGCGTCAAAATCTGCCGGACGCGCACATCACCCTGGCGGTGGAAAGTGGCAGCCGCGAACTTTTACCCGCGCTCGATTTCGTGGACGCCAGCATGGTTTTCAATCGCGACGGCTGCAACGGACCGCTCTGGCGCCAGCTCATTTTCCGCGGCTTTGATGTCTGCCTCGATTTTTCCGGCACGGACCGCGCGGCGCTGCTCGCGGTGCTCTCGAAATCGCCGAAGCGAATCGCCTTTGAATCGCTCCATCGCTCGCCGCTGAAGGCGATGTGCTTTAATAATTTCGTCCGCTCATCGGTGCGTGAAAATCACACGTGCGATCATTATCTCGAGCTTTTGCGTCCGCTGGGAATCATGGCCCACGATGTGCCGGTGACGTTGCGTCTGCCGGCATGGGCGCCGAAAAAAGCGCGGCAAATCCTGGACGAATGCGGCGTCGGCGAGCGATTTGCGCTGGTGCATCCGGGCACGGCGCGGCCGGAGAAATACTGGGTGCCGGAGCGCTGGGCCGAGGTCATCGATTTTCTCGAGCGCGAGCTGCATCTGCCGTGCGTGCTGACCGGCAGCAGCGACGTCGCGGAGCAGCAGCATCTTGCGAAAACGAAGTCAGCGCTGCGCTTTGCAAAGGCCCACGATCTGAGCGGGCGGCTCGATTTGCTTACGCTCGCGGCGCTGACGCAGTCGGCTGCGCTGGTGCTGACGGTTGACTCCGCGCCGATGCACATGGCGGGCGCTTTCGGCACACCTCAGGTCGCGCTTTTTGGAAAGACAAATCCATTTCACTGGCGGCCGCAGCATCCGCTGGCGCAGATCATCGTGGCTGGCGAAGAGGCGCTGAATCCGCCTTTCACGCCGAAGCAGAAGCCCGGCGTGATGAGCGAAATATCGACTCAGCACGTGCTCAATGCTATTTTGGCCGCCACCTCGGAACTCAAACATGGCCGCTGAAAAACCTCTCCCACCCGCGACGGGCAAAGCGAAGCCGAAGCGCTCGCTTTGGGAGACGATGCGCGAAGGTTCCGAGGCTTACCGGAAACTTTTTCCGTTTCTGGTGAAATACAAAGCGCGCTTCATCGCGGGCATCATCGCCGGCGCGGCCGCCGCGGCACTCACAGGCGGTCAGGCGCAAGTGCTGCATTACGTGACGAAAAATACTTTCCGGGAAGGCGCTCAGCCCGGCTCGCTGGGCGACGCGATTTGGATTTGCTCGCTGCTGCCGGCAATCATCGTCTTGCGCAGCATTTGCGATTACCTGGAAAATTATTGCATGGGCTGGGTCAGCTTGCGCGTGCTGCACGATCTCCGCACGAAGGTCTTCAATCACATCCTCAGCCAGTCGCTCGACTTTTTTAACAAAGCAAAAATTGGCAGTCTCATCTCGCGCGTCGCCAATGACAGCCGCTCCGCACAGCTGGCGTTGACGGCGGTGACGGACGACGTAGTCACGCAGCCGCTCACCGTGGTGAGCATCGTGTTCGTGATGCTGAGAAACGACTGGCGATTCACGCTTTACAGCCTTTGCCTTTTCCCGCTCTGCCTTGTGCCCATCACGGTTTACGGGAGAAAAGTTCGCAAAACTGGCCGTGAGGATGAGAGGAAGAACGCCGAGTTGATGGTGATCATGCACGAGGCGTTCAGCGGGGTGCGCGTCGTGAAATCGCTCACGCGCGAAGCCTATGAAGAAGGGCGATTCAGAGAAGCGAGCCGCCAGATGGTCGCCGCCGCCCAACGCGTCCGCAAGGCGATGCAGGCGGTCGGCCCGATGATCGAATCAATGTCCGCGTTCGGCGTCGGGATGGGGCTGGTTTACGTTTACTATTCGCACATGGAGGTGAGCAAATTCGTGACGCTGCTCGGCTGTCTCGTGATGCTCTACAATCCGGTCAAGCGCCTGAGCAAAATCCATGTCAGCATTCAAAAAGCGATCGGTGCCACGACGAATATTTTCGAGCTGCTCGATATCCAGCCGACGATTCAGGACGCCCCCGACGCGATCGTTTTAAAAAAATCGCGCGGCGAGATTCGCTTCGACAACGTCTCATTTTCCTATCAAGTCAACCGCGCCGCCGCAGCACTGCGCGACGTCTCGCTCGAGATCGCGCCGGGAAAAAATTACGCGCTCGTCGGCGCGAGCGGCAGCGGCAAAAGCACGATGTTTTCGCTCTTGCTCCGATTTTACGAGCCGACCGAGGGCGCGATTTTCATCGATGGCCACGACCTCCGTTCCATCACGCAAAAGTCGCTGCGCGAAAACGTCAGCATCGTCAGCCAGGACACATTTCTTTTTCACGACACGATCTACAACAACATCCTCTACGGCCGCCTGAAGGCGTCGGAAGAAGACGTCCTCACCGCAGCGCGCAACGCCTACGCGCACGACTTCATCACCGCACAGCCGCACGGTTACGAGACGATCATCGGCGACAAAGGTTCGCGCCTTTCCGGCGGCCAGCAACAGCGACTCGCCATCGCGCGAGCATTCTTGAAAAATGCGCCGGTGCTGCTGCTCGACGAGGCGACGAGCGCGCTCGATTCCGAATCCGAAAAGCAGATCCAGACGGCCCTGGACCGGCTTTCCAGCGGCCGCACCGTGATCACGATCGCGCATCGGCTCTCGACGATTTTGAAAGCGGATCAGATCGTGGTCATGGACCACGGACGCATCATCGAAACGGGCCGACACGAAGAGTTGATGGAAAAGTCCGGGCATTATCGCCGACTTTACGATCTGCAATTTCAACATCATTCACGGGAACTTGAACCTGCTTTCGAAACGATAACCGCTGTCTAATTTGTGAAAATTCGCGCAGTCCTGTTTTTCATCCTCATTCCCGTTTTCTGCCGCGCGCAGGACGAGCCGGACAACACCATCAAAGTCATCACGACGCTGCACGAGGACGGCACACGGACCGTTACAAAAACCGATCCCGAACAGCACAGCTCCGAGGCTATCAAATACGGCGCTGGCGACAAAGTTTTGCAGCGGATTGTTTACCAACTCGACGAGGAAAATCAGCCTTCGACCGGCACAGTTTACGGGAGCAACGGCGCAGTGATCATGAAAACCGCCTACAAGCACGACAGCTCGAACCGGGTCACCGAGGAAGACGATTACACGGAGCAGGGCGAATTACTGCGGCGGTTCATTTACGAGTTTGGCGCCGATGGGAAAGTCAGCCGCATCCGCGCGTTTGACGGCAACGGCAACGAATTGCACCAGACCGCCGCGCCCGCGAGCACACCTAAGGTGCCGCCGCGCCGGCATCGGTGATTGTTTCACATCTCGTAAACACACCGCATGCGTCAGCGCTTTCCCGCATTCGCCATCTCGGCGCTCGTCCTGCTCGCGCTTGCCGGGTTCGGCTGGGGTTTCGCGGAGAAACAAAAGCTCGCGGCGCAAGATTTTGATCAGCGCCGGCTCGTCCTGCTCGACGCGGAAAATGAGCGACTGCGCGATGCCGTCACCGCGCAGCAAAAAGCGAGTGAGCAGGCGGAAAATGTCGCGATCCGCGCGCAGATTGAGAAGACGACTGCCACGCTGCGCCATCTCGAATTTCTGAAACCGGTCACCTACGCCGTGCTCACGCGCGCGGGCATTCGGAATGTGCTGGAGGAAAAGTTGTCGCAGCAATATTCCAACGAGGAATTCAAAAATGCCGGCATCGGGCTCGCCGCGCTCGGCCTTTTGCCGCCCGATTATCCGCTGAAGGAAAAATTCATCGAGCTGCTCGGTGAGCAGGTCGCCGCGTTTTACGACCAGCATCAGCACAAGCTTTTCATGTTTGAGGACGCGACGCTCGCGAACGCGCAAAATCGTATCGTCCTCGCGCACGAGCTCACGCACGCCTTGCAGGATCAGCATTTCGGCCTGCTCAAGCTGCCGCTCGAAATCAAAACCGATGACGACCGCGCCTTCGCCGCGAGCGCGCTGATCGAGGGCGACGCGACGCTTTTGATGTCGCAATACATGATGGCAAATATTTCGCTCAGCGGCCTGCGCGACAACTTGCACGGCGCGCTTTCGCAAAACATGCGCAAGCTGCAGGAGGCTCCGCGCTACCTGCGCGAGATGCTCGTTTTCCCGTATCTGCGCGGGCAGGAATTTTGCAATGCGCTTTACGCGCGCGGTGGATGGGACGCCGTTTCCGCCTGCTACAAAAATCCGCCGAGCTCGACTTCGCAGATTTTGCACATCGACCAATACCTCGCCGAGCCGCACGTGGAGCCGATCTCCGTGCAATGGCCAGCCATTTCTGCAAATGGCGAGAAGCCGCTTGCGGACAATGTTCTCGGAGAAATGGGCACGCGCATTTTGCTTTCAGAATGGATCGATCCGCAGAAAGCCGAGAGCGCGGCGGACGGCTGGCGCGGCGACCGTTATCTCGTCTTCGATCACGGTGACGCGCTTGTTTGGAAAACCGTCTGGGCTGACGCGCAGAAAGCGCGCGAATTCAAGGAAGCGCTCGCATCCGCGCGGCATGCGCGCGATGTCGCCAACGGCGCAAAAACAATCACGTGGGACATCGTTTCGCACGCGGAGAATGAAGTTGTCTTGATCGAGGCGAAGGACGAAAAGTGGAAGCAACTGCTGAAACAAAAGTTTTAACGCGCAGGATTTTTCGCCGCTCGAACTTCCATGAACGAAACTGAAATGCGCCTCGATCCGCTACGACAGACGTGGACGGTTTTTTCGCGCGCGCGCCTCTCGAAGCCGCCGTTTTTTGAGCGCGAGAAAACAAGCGCGAAGGGCTTCAGCCCTTTCTCCGCGGGCAATGAGCGCTACACGCCGCCGGCGATTTTTTCAGCAGAGCGTGGCGACGACTGGCAGGTGCGCGTGGTGCCAAATCGCGCGCCGGCGCTGCGCGTCGAGGGCGATACGCAAAGGCGCGCGGACGGATTTTACGACCGCATGGATGGTGTGGGTGCGCACGAAATCATCGTGGAAAATCCGGGCCCGGAGCCGCTCGAGGACTTGCCGCTGGCGGCGATCGGTCAGGTGATCCATGCGTGGAAATCGCGCATGGTCGATCTGCTGCGCGACACGCGGATGCGCGCTTTTTTCATCGTGAAAGATGTCGGCGAACCCGCGGGCGCGCGCGTGCCGCACGCGTTAAGCCAATTAATCGCGATGGCTGTGTTACCAGGTTCACTGCGGCAAAAATTGGAGGTCGCGCGCGATTTTTTTGAACGCAAAAAGCGCTCGATTTTTGAAGACATTTTGAGTGAGGAAGTGCGCGCCGCGACTCGGCTGGTTTATGAAAACAACGGCTTCGCCGCATTTTGCCCATATGCCGCGCGCACGCCGTTTGAGATCGCGATTTACCCGAAGCGGCAGTGCGCGGATTTTCACGGCGTGAGCGATCCGGAAATCGCGCAGCTCGCCGACGCCCTGCAAAGGGCACTGCGCAAACTTTCACGCGCACTCGACGCGCCGGCCTATCAGCTCATGCTTTTCACGGCGCCGACGCGCACCGCGCGCCGCGATCATTGGAACACGCTCGACGTCGATTTTCGCTGGCACATCGAGATCGTGCCGCGGCTGTTTCACACCAGTGCATTCGAGCTCGGCACCGGCTGCGCGCTTAACACTGTCTGGCCGGAAAGCGCTGCGGAATATCTGCGAAAAATCGAATGCTGACGCGATGACGGCCCGGCAGGTTTTTTACGAGGGACATGTGCAAGGCGTCGGATTTCGCTATCGCGTGCGCGAGATTGCAAAAGGATTTGATGTCGCCGGCAGCGTGAAAAATTTGAACGATGGTCGCGTCGAGTTGCAGGCGAGTGGCGAGGATGCGGAAGTGCGCGCGTTTTTGATGGCGATCGATGAGAGCGAACTCGGGTCGCTGATTAAAAAAACCGAGGAGCACGATCTGCCGGAGCCGTGCGCGAGCGGATTTCGCATTGTTTCTTGAATGGCTGAGCCGGCGATTTCGATTCGCAACCTGACGAAGGTTTATCCGATTCCGTTTCGGCGCGAGCGTGTGATTGCGGTGCGCGATTTGTCGCTCAATGTCGAGCCGGGGCAGGTTTACGGACTGCTCGGGCCGAATGGCTCCGGCAAAAGCACGACGATGAAAATCGTGCTCGGGCTCGTGCCGCCGACGTCTGGCAGCACGAAAATTTTTGGCCAGGAAAGTTCGTTGGTTGAGAGTCGCGAGGAAGTGGGTTTCCTGCCGGAGAATCCGTATTTTTACAAATTTCTGACTGGCGAGGAGACGCTGCATTTCTATGGAAAAATCTGCGGACTGCGCGGCGCGGCGCTGCGCGAACGTGCGAACGAACTGCTGTCGCTCGTAAAACTCGAGCATGCGCGCGACCGGCGACTCGGTGGCTATTCAAAAGGGATGCTGCAACGCATCGGTCTCGCTCAGGCGCTGGTGCAGCACCCGCGCCTCCTCGTGCTCGATGAACCGACCGCCGGCGTCGATCCAGCGGGCTCGCGCGAGATTCGCGACTTGATTTTGGATTTCAAAAAACGCGGCATCACTGTGCTACTTTGCTCGCATCTGCTCGGGCAGGTGCAGGAAATTTGCGACCGGATTGGCATCCTGCATCAAGGTGTGCTCGTGCGCGAAGGCCGGCTCGAGGAGCTGATCTCCATCGAAAACCAGACTGAGCTGATCCTCGAGAACTCTTCGCCGGAATTGCTGCGCGAGATCGAAAATCTCGTCGCAAAATCGAGCGCGCGTATCTTGGAAACGCGCAAGCCGCAGACGACGCTCGAGCGATTTTTCCTGGAGGTGACGAGCGACAAAAAATGACGCCGGCGAAGCACAAAATTTTCTCGCCCGCGCGCATCGGCGCGATCGCCAGCAACACGCTGCTTGAGCTCGTGCGGCTGAAAGTTTTTTATTTTTTGCTGATCTTCGCGCTCATCTTGATCGGATCTTCGGTCTTCATCGTCCGCTTCACATTTGAGGAGCAGTTTCAGATGTTAAAAGCGTTCGCACTCGGTGCGATTTCGATTTTCACCTGGCTGCTCGCCACGCTGCCGACGGCGATGCTGCTGCCGAAGGACGTCGAGGATCGCACGCTTTACACGATCCTCGCCAAGCCGGTGCCGCGCTTTGAATACCTTATCGGCAAGCTCCTCGGCGTGCTTGTGTTGCTACTGATCACGACGGCTGTGATGAGCGTGATGTTCATCGGTGCGCTTTATTTTCGCGAGCAACAGGCGATCGCCGAGACGATGAAGACGACGCCGCCGGAGCAGATCGCGGAGACGGTCCGTGCTCTGAAGGCGAACGCTCTTTCCGTGAGTCTCGTGCCTGCTGTGGTCATGATTTATTTGAAAGCCGCGATCTTTGCTTCGCTCACGCTGTTCATTTCCACCTATGCCTCGTCGTGGATTTTCACGATCATGATTTCGGTCTCGATCTACGTGATCGGTCATCTGCAATCGACGGCGCGCGAGTATTGGATGGCTGGTGAAAACGCGGGCCCGCTGACCAAGATCTTTCTCGCAATCATCTCGCTGATTTTTCCCGATCTGCAGTTGTTCAACCTCGTCGATGACATCATCGCTGGAAACGCGATTCACGCGGAGATGTTTTGGAGAACGGCGGGCCTCGGCGGATTATATTGCGGGGTGTATTTGTTGGTTGCCTATTTCGTGTTTGCGGGGAAGGAGCTCTGAGTCGTGCGCCACATTCTCGTCGCGATCACCCTCCTGCTCTTTGGCGCGGGGAAATTGCAGTTCGAGCAGCGGCTGACGGAAGAACATCGCGCAGCTTTTTTTCACGGCGCGAAACTGAACCTCGACTTGCTGCAGCGGATTCGGCTCAACAGTTTCATCGCAGCCCTGAGCGGCCTGCGCGCGCTGGTGGCTGACGTTCTTTGGATCGAGGCGCACGCCGCGTGGGAGCGGACGGAATGGGGGCGGATGGCGCTGATTTTTGACAACGTCACGGCGTTGCAGCCGCGCAATTTGATGTTCTGGGACATGGCCGGCTGGCACATGGCGTGGAATGCGAGCGTGGCCGCCCGCCAGAATCCGAAGCAGCCGCGCGAGGCGCTTCGGATCAAGGCGCAGCACGAATATTTCCTGCTCGGCAAAGATTTTTACGAGCGTGGAATCTCGAACAATCCCGACCGTTATTTGCTGCACGACCGGCTCGGTTTGCTGCTGCGTGACAAACTCGGCGACCATTGTGGCGCCGCGCGCGAATACGATCTCGCGTCGCAATATCCCGACGCGCCGGAATACGAAAAGCGCTTTGCCGCGTATGAGCTTTCGTATTGCGCGGGCCACGAACGAGCGGCTTACGACCGGCTGCTGGCGCTCTACAAGATGGGAAAAAAAGAATGGCTGCCGACGCTGCTCAAGCGTCTCCAGTTTTTACAGGAAGAATTACATGTCCCGCCGGAGCAAAAAGTCTATATTCCGCCGGAAAAAAAAGCCTGATGCGTTTTGCAATTTTCGGTGACATTCATTCCAATCTCGAAGCTCTCGAGGCCGTGCTGGCTGATGCGCGCGACGCCGGCTGCACGCATTACGTCTGCCTCGGCGACGTCGTCGGCTACAATGCAAACCCGCACGAGTGCGTGGAAATCGTGCGTTCGCTCGAGTGCCCGGTGGTGAAAGGAAATCACGACGAGCAGGCGTCGATCGAGACCGACCTCGATGGATTCAATCCGCTCGCCGAGGAAGCGATCAACTGGACGCGGGAGCACCTCGCAGAGGAGGACAAAGTCTGGCTCCGCGACCTGCGCATGGTGCGGCAGGTTCGCGATTTCACGATCGTCCACGCCACGCTCGATACGCCCGGCAAATGGGGCTACGTCTTTAACCAGCTCGATGCCACCGCGAGCTTCAACTACCAGCACACGAACATTTGTTTTTACGGCCACACGCACGCCCCGCGCGCCTACGTCCGGGATACGACCGTGAAAAGTGTGCCGCTCGACCAGCTCCGCATCGAGCCTCGCAAAAAGTATTTCATCAATGTCGGCAGCGTCGGCCAGCCGCGCGATGGCGACTGGCACGCAGCTTATTGCATTTTCCACACCGACCATCACACCGTGGAATTGCGCCGCATCGAATACGACATTTACACCGCGCAGGATAAAATCGTGGAAGCAGGCCTCCCGCAACGGCTCGCAGACCGCCTCGCGCAGGGGAAATAATCTGTCGCCTATTCTCGCCGCCGCTCGCTCCGTGCTTATCGTCAAGCCGAGTTCGCTCGGCGACGTCGTGCACACGCTGCCGGCGGTTCATGCGCTGAAAATCGCGCGGCCCGAGCTGAAAATTACGTGGCTCGTGAACACGGAATGGGCGCCGCTGCTCGCCGAAAATCAAGACGTGGAGCGGGTCATCAAATTTCCGCGCGGCGAATTTCGCGGCATGCGCGGATGGCTGCGCATTCCCGGATGGTTAAAAAGTGTAACACAACAGAAACACGACCTCGCGCTCGATTTCCAAGGTCTCACCCGCAGCGCGCTGTTGGCGCGAAAGTTGGCCGCACGCGTCCATTGCATGGGCGATGCGGAATGGATTCCACGCGTTCTTGCGCAACGCGTAGTGCCCGCGAATAAAACATCGGAACACGCCGTCGAGCGTTATCTGCGCCTCGTTGCCGACCTCGGCGTGACCATCGAACCGCCGCTTCAGTTTCCGCTGCCGGCCGGCGAAAAGCCGCGCGGATTTAATTTCGACTATCCGTTTTTGCTGCTGCATCCGTTTTCTCGCGGTGAAAACAAATCGCTTGCGGAAGCTGATGTGAAGCAGCTTTGCGAGCTGCTGGCGCCGCTGCCAATCGTTGTCGCCGGCCGCACGAATTCGAAAATCCAACTGCCGTCAAACTGCATCGATCTTTTAAATCAAACTTCGCTCGCACAGTTGATCTGGCTCATCCGCAACGCGCATTTTACCGCCAGCGTGGACAGCGGTCCGATGCACATCGCCGCCGCGATCACGCCGCGTTTGCTCAGCATTCACACTTGGACAAACCCACGCATCGTCGGTCCGTATCAGCCCGAGGCGTGGGTCTGGAAAAACGCGCGGATCACCAAAGTTCGCGATTTGCCGATGCCTGCGGATCAAGGTTGGAAGCCATTCTCCAGCGAAAATCTCCCCGCGCTTGCCGAGTTTTTGCGGTCGCAGTTTTAGGCTTTCACCCGCTCGATCTCTGCGCCGAGCGCGTTGAGTTTGTCGTCGATCATTTCGTAGCCGCGATCGATGTGATAGACGCGGTTCACTTCCGTCACGCCCTCCGCCTGCAGTCCCGCGAGCAGCAGCGCCGCCGATGCGCGGAGGTCGCTCGCCATCACCGGCGCGCCGCTCAGGCGATCTACGCCGTGAATGATCGCCGTCGCATTTTCGAGGTTGATATTTGCCCCCATGCGCTTGAGCTCCGAGACGTGCATGAAGCGCTGCGGAAAAATGTTCTCCGTGATCGTGCTGATGCCGCTTGTTTTACAAAGCAGCGCACACATTTGCGCCTGCATGTCCGTCGGGAAACCCGGATACGGCTCGGTGACGAGTTCCATCGGTCGCGGCGATGGCGTGCCGTCGATCTTCAGGGAATCGCAGTTGCTTTCGATGCGATAGCCTGAATTTTGCAGCGCCGTGATCGCGGCGGTGAGATGACTCGGCTCCACGCGCTTGAGCGTGACCTCCTTGCCCGCGATCGCAGCGGCCACGAGAAATGTTCCGGCCTCGATGCGATCCGGAATCACCGCGTGCTCCGCGCCGTGCAATTCCTTCACGCCCTCGATGATGATTCGCCGTGTTCCTGCGCCTTCGATTTTTGCGCCCATCGCGTTGAGGAAATTCGCGAGATCGACGACCTCGGGCTCTTCTGCGGCGCCATCGATCACGGTGGTGCCGTCGGCGAACACCGCGGCCATCATCACGTTGTCCGTGCCGAGCACGGTCGAGCCAAATTTGCCGCGCAGCGGAATCACCGCGCCGGTCAGCTTTGGCGCAAAAACTTTGACGTTGCCGCTCTCCACGCGGACCGCCGCGCCGAGCGCCTCGAAGCCTTTCAAATGCAAATCGATCGGCCGGTCGCCGATCACGCATCCGCCCGGCAACGACACCGTCGCCTCCATCTCGCGCCCGAGCAGCGGCCCGAGCACGCAGACCGACGCGCGCATTTTCCGCACAAGTTCATACGGCGCCTGCGTCCCGATTTTCTCCGCCTTCACCGTCACGGTCCCGCTCGCCCGCTCCACCTGCGCGCCGAGATGCGACAAAATTTGCAGCATGTAATGGATGTCGCTGAGGTCCGGCACGTGATGGATCACGCACTCGTCGCGCGTCAGCAGCGTGGCCGCGAGGATCGGCAGCGCCGAGTTTTTGGAGCCGCTGATCTTGACCGTGCCGGATAAAGCGCGGCCGCCGTGAACGAGAATCTTATCCATAGGTTGCGAAGACGAATCTATTTACGCCGTTGTAATCGGCTTTGCATTGTATTTGTCCGTAGCCCATCTCGCGCAAAAAATCCATGACCGGCTGCGCATGCGAATGCCCGACCTCCAGCGCGATTTTTCCCTGCGGCTGCAAATGCGCGCGCGCCTCGTCCGCAAATCGCCGGATCAACTCCGCGCCGTCCGCGCCGCCGTCGAGCGCTCTGCGTGGATCGTGCCGCACCTCGCGCGTCAAAGTTTGTAAAACATCGGTTTCGATATAAGGCAGATTCGCCACGATCAAATCGAAGCGCTCCTCCGCGAGCTGCGCGAGCAGGTCGCTTTCGAGAAACCGCACGCGCGTTTCAAGGCCGAGCCGCGCCGCATTCTCGCGCGCGAGCGCCAGCGCTTCCGGCGACACATCCACCGCCGTCACATCGGCCGCCGGCCATTCCGCCGCGAGCGTCAGCGCGATCACTCCGCTGCCCGTGCCGACATCGAGCACCCGCTTTTCCGCCGCATTCAAACCCTGCGCAATCCGCGAGCAAAATCTCGCACAACCGCTCCGTCTCCGGCCGCGGAATCAGCGCGCGTTTATCCGACAACAAAAATGCGTCCGCAAAACTCCACCGTCCCGAGCAAATGCTGCAACGGCTCACCCGCCGCGCGGCGCCGCACCAGCTCGCGCAGCGGCGCCAATTGCGACTCCGAAAGCGGCGTCTCGAATTCCAGATACAGCTCCAGCCGATTTTTTTTCCCCAGCACATGCGCGAGCAAATGCTCGGCATTGAGCCGCGCGCTCTCGACGCCATTCTTCGCAAAATATCCAGTCGTCGCGGTCAAGACCTCGAGCACAGTTTTCATCGGGGCACTCAAGCGCAGTCACCATGCCGTCTCTCCGTCCGCAGCCCAACAGGAATTTTTCGGCTGTCATGGTTTTGCCACGGATGGACACCGCTGAAACACAGATGCGGAAAAACCAAGGAGCGCCGTGAGCAATCCGTATCCGTGTTTCACCCGTGTGCATTTGTCGCAAATGCCGGGTGCCGGCCGTCGTCGGCCTGGTGGAGCGAATTTCAGAATTCAGCTCACCAAAATCGTCGCCGGATCGCTCCACGCGCTCGCGCCATTCGTTCCGATCACGCGAACCCGCACCCAAACGTCTTTGGCGCGAGGCAGGCCAGTGAGCACCATCGCGCGGGAATTCGGGCCGGATAGAGATGAATTCAATCGCCTCCACATAAGTCGAGGGCGGTTGATGGTAGATAAGAAGCCCACTTGCCGGAAGCTGAGCGCCGAATCCTGCCCCCGCAATCATCAGCATTCCCAAAGAGCATGCGCGTTTTCATCAGCCGGATATTTTTACACACTGTGAGGACCAAAGGACAGCGACTTTCGCAGCATCAGGAACGGGAACGGCTCCGGCTCATCGTGAGCTATCGCAGCAGTTGCTCCGCCGATGGAGCGAGCGAGCTGGACAAATGGCGTAAGACTTTTCCCATGAAAACGCCAAGCCCGCGAGGAAAGCGAAGAAGCCGATGCGCGAAGTCACGTTGAGCGTGCGGCAAGTCGCCCGGCACAGCGCGCTTGATAAAGTTCGTGATCGAGAGCACGGACACGGCGCGATTGGTGGAGGAGTTTTCCAAATCGCCTTCCGTCAGCGATTACATGGCATGGGAAGGTCCTTCACGATCTGAATGTAGTCCTTGAGCGATTTTGAGGGATTTTCGGCGCGCCAGGAGATGGTGGACAACGGTCGAAATGTGACGCCTTCATGCGGCAGTCCGGTAACCTGTTCCGGCATCAAGGCCACGCGGTGGGATTCGGAAGGGCAGGCTTCTCGGAAAGAGGTGGCGTGGCCGCAGCGCCCTTCGTCTTTGCGCCGTTGAGGTGGAGATAGGTGTAGCCTTTGAGGCCGCGCTCGAAGTTTGCTAGCAGTTTTCATGGCGTCGTTCGGCTTCAGGCGGTCGCTTTTGATCGCGGCATCGACCTGGATTTTGACGAGGCGGATCAATTCGTTCTGGTTCCATTGCGTGAGCGCGAGCACTTCGCCGATGGTGCTCCCCTCGATGGTTCCCTCGATGTAGAAGCCGTCGTCGTCGTCGAGAAAGACGTGCGCTTCGTTGACGCGGCCGAAGAGGTTGTGCAGCTCGCCCTTCCCTTCCCAATCCGAGCGGATAAGAAATTCGATTTAAAGGCGCGGAAGACCGCAGCCAAGAGATTTACGGGTGCCGCGGAAAAAAGAGCCAAAATGGAAGCGGTTAAGAAGCAGTTGGACGGGCTTTTTATTAGTTATCTTCAACACACTAAGATTTAGAGATGGAATGCGCAGCGACCGCGGGGTTGAGGAGACGGCGGCGGCGATGGCCGCGAAGAAGGCTTTGACGGGCGAAGAGGAAGCCGAGCTGGCGGCGCTGTGGAAGCGGCGGCTGGGCCTTGCGAGCGAGTTTACTCGTATTCGCTCGAAGATCTCGACCCGGCGCGCGAGGCGATTGGAGGTTTCCACGTCGATGAGCACGAATACCAGATGGGACTGCTCCGGCATCGCCGCGGGAGGAAGGAAGCGTTCGGCTGTTTTTCGACAACTGCTTGCGGATAAAGTGACGCGCTTGCCGTTGACGAAAGCGAAAAGCGTCGCTGGATTCTTGCCTCGTCGGGAGCTAGCTTAACGCGGAATAATCAGCCGCTCGACATGTCCGAACCCGACGAAACGTCCCCACCTAAAGCGTCTTCCGAGGCGGGATGCGCCCTGCGTGAAAAGGCGTCGGATGCAGATGGAATGGATGAGGCTGTGCCGCGCATCGATTATCCTCCACTGCCGATTGTGGGGCTCGGCGGATCAGCGGGTGGGTTGCGCGCGATGCAGAGTTTCTTTGAAAATGTCGCCAAAAATTCCGGCACGGCTTATGTGGTGATTCTTCATCTTTCGCCGGAGCACGAAAGTTCCGCGGCAGAGATTTTGCAGCGTTCCACCGCGATGCCGGTGGTGCAGGTAACCGGGCCCGTCAAGGTTGAGGCCGACCATGTGTATGTGATTCCGCCGGGCAAACATCTTTCGATGATCGACGGGAAACTGTGCCTTTCACAAATCGAGCGGACGCCGGGCCGGCGCGTGACGGTCGATCTTTTTTTCCGCACGCTTGCCGATACGCACGGACCGCGCGCGACGGCGATCGTGCTCTCGGGCGCGGATTCGGACGGCGCGATTGGTTTGAAAAGAATCAAGGAACTGGGCGGGTTGACGGTAGCGCAGGACCCGACGCAGGCCGAGCACTCCGGGATGCCGCTCTCGGCAATCGCGACGGGAATGGTCGATTGGGTGCTGCGCGTCGAGGAAATGCCGGCGCGGATCGCGACGTATCTGGCGAATGGGGCAAAGTTAAAACTGCCGGCCGAAAAGCCGCCGGAAGCGAACCACCGCGAGCGGCAGGAAGTGGAAGACGAGGCGGCGCTGCGCGAAGTGCTGACGTTCCTGCGGATGCGCACGGGTCACGATTTTTCGTATTACAAACGCGCGACGGTGCTGCGGCGCATCCGGCGACGGATGCAGGTGAATAGCACGGAGACGCTGCCGCTTTATCTCGATTTTCTGCGCACGCACGCGGGCGAAGCGGGCGCGCTTTTGCAGGATTTGCTCATCTCGGTGACGAACTTTTTTCGCGACCTTGAAACTTTTCACGCGCTCGAAACGATCATTCCGTCGCTGTTCAAGGAGCGGCGCACGGAAGATCAAATCCGAGTCTGGGTGGCCGCGTGCGCGACGGGCGAAGAAGCTTACTCGATCGCGATGCTGCTGCTCGAATACGCCGGCACGGTGGAAGCGCCGCCGCAGATTCAGATTTTCGCGACGGACATTGACGCCGTCTCGATCGCCGCGGCGCGCGACGGATTTTACCCCGACACGATCGCGGCCGATGTGAGCGAGGAGCGGTTGCGGCGCTTTTTTCAAAAGGAGAATCGCGGCTATCGCGTGCGGCGCGAGGTGCGTGAGCTGGTGCTTTTCGCCCTGCACGATTTGCTAAAGGACGCGCCGTTTTCGCGGCTCGACCTCATCTCGTGCCGCAACTTGATGATCTATCTCAACCGCAAGGCGCAGGCGCGGGCGTTTGAAATTTTTCACTTCGCGTTGCGTCCCGAAGGCCGGCTTTTCGTCGGCTCATCGGAAACTGCCGATGACGCGACCGCGCTTTTTTCGGCGTTCGACAAAAAAAATCGGATCTATGTGCGGCGCTCGGTGCAGCGGATGATTTTGCCGGCGCCGCTCGGCATTGCCCGACCGGAACATTCGGGGCACATTCCGGGAACCGCGATTCCGAAGCCGACGCCGATCAAAGAAAACAGCGCGCCGCAAATTCCTATCCCGATGTTTTCGGACTCGCTCGGGAAGCCGTGGAGCGAAATCCATTTCCGCTTGATCGAGCGGCTCGGTCCGCCTTCGTTGCTCGTCAACGCGGACTACGAAATCCTACATCTCTCGGAGAGCGCGAATCACTTTCTCAACTTTTCCGGCGAGCCGTCGATGAATTTGCTGCGCGTCGTGCATCCGATGCTGCGGCCGGAATTGCGCGCCGCGCTTTTCCAGGCTGGGCAAACCGCGACGCCCGTGGATCTGCGCGGGATCATGGTCGATTTCAGCGGGGTGTCGCGCGCCGTCGATGTGGGCGTCCGGCCGGCGCACGATCTGGCGCCGGGATGTCTGCTCGTGGTTTTCCGCGAACGCGAGGAAGCCGACATCGGCGAGTCAGCTCCCGGCGTCGCGCTCGCGGTGCCCGGCCATGCGGAAGTGCTCCAGCGCATCGAGGAGGACCTCGACATGACGAAGCGGCAACTGCGGGAAAATATCGAGCAGAGCGAGGCGCAGAGCGAGGAGATGAAGGCGAGCAACGAGGAGTTGCAGGCGATGAACGAGGAGTTGCGATCGGCGAGTGAAGAGCTGGAAACGGGGCGCGAGGAAGTGCAGTCGATCAATGAGGAACTGACCACGGTGAACCATGAGCTGAAGCTCAAGGTCGAGGAGCTAAGCCGCTCGAACAGCGACCTGCAAAACCTGATGGCCTCGACGGATATCGCGACCATTTTTCTCGATCGGCAACTCTGCATCCAGCGCTTCACACCGCCCGCGGTGACGCTTTTCAATCTCATCGCGACCGATGTGGGACGCCCACTCGCGGACCTCACGCATCATCTCACGTATCCCGAAATCGCTTCCGAAGCGGAGCGCGTGATCGAGCGGCTCGACGTGGCGGAGCGCGAGGTGCGGCACGCGGACGGGCGCTGGTTTCTCGCGCGAATGCTGCCGTATCGCACACCGGATGATCGGATTGCTGGCGTGGTGCTGACTTTTGTCGACATCACGCGTCGTCGCGGCAGCGAGGAACGGTTGCGGCTGATGATCGAGAACGCGCATGACTACGCGATCTTTTCGCTCGATCTCGACCGCAAGATCACGAGCTGGAATCCAGGCGCGGAACGCCTGCTAGGGTTCACCGAACAGGAGGCGGTGGGTCAATCCTCGGACCTTATTTTTACTCCAGAAGATTGCGCGAACGGCGTGCCGCAAAAGGAAATTGATACCGCGCGCGAAACCGGCCGCTCATCCGACGACCGTTGGCACGAGCGCAAGGACGGCTCCCGCTTTTTCGCCACCGGCGCGATGATGGCGATTCGTGACCGTTCGGGAGAGACGACCGGCTATTTCAAAATCTTGCGCGACCAGACGGAGATGCACGAGGCGCTCGACTCGCTCGAAAAAAGCCGCGCCGAACTGTGGGAAGCGCTCCAGGAAAATGAGCGGGCGCGCGATGAAGCCGAGGCCGCCAGCCGCGCGAAGGACGATTTCCTCGCCGTGCTTTCGCATGAGCTGCGGACGCCTTTGACGCCGGTGCTGATGGCGACGCACGTCCTCGAGCAGGAGCAGGTCGATCCGCAGACCCTGCGCGAGACGATCGCGATGATCCGCCGCAATGTGCAGGTGGAGGCGCAGCTCATCGACGACTTGCTCGACGTCACGCGCATCGGTCGCGGCAAACTCGCGATCGTGCATGAGGCGGTCGATATTCACGAGGCCGTGCGCCACGCGATGGAGGTGACCGACGGCGATGTCCAGTCAAAGGAGTTGCGCCTCAGCATCGCGCTCGATGCGGAACGTCACGAGGTGAACGGGGATTCCATGCGTCTGCAGCAAGTCATCTGGAACCTTCTCCGAAACGCGGCAAAGTTCACTCCAGTCGGCGGCGAAATCCAGGTCGCTTCTCGCAATGAGGACGGGAACATCATCATCTCCGTGGCTGATTCGGGAATCGGGATCGACAAACCTTCTTTGGGAAAAGTCTTCGAGGCATTCGTGCAAGGCAGCCCCGACATTGCGAAGGAATACGGCGGCCTCGGGCTCGGATTGGCCATCGCCAAAGCCGTGGCCGAAGCGCACGAGGGCGAGGTCACGGTGGAAAGTGCTGGCTTCGGGAAAGGCGCGACTTTTTCCGTGAAGCTGCCACTCCCGCGAGACGAAAATCACGGCGGCTGAAAATTGCGCAGCGCGCTTTTTTGTTAAGCTGCAAAACCGGCCGCTTGCGATATGAGAGAAATGAGCGATGCCTTGAAACCGCGTCGGCTGAAGATTCTCGTGGTCGAAAACCATCACGACACGCGCAAGTATCTCGCACTTTATTTGCGAGGCGAAGGCCATCGCGTCGCGACTCTCTCCACGATGAAAGAAGCGCTCGAAGCCGCTTCGAAAAGCGACTGCGAAGTTTTGATCTCAGACATTGGGCTGCCCGACGGCGATGGATGGCAACTGCTCCGCCGCGCCCACTTTCCGGGTCCCATCTTTGCCATTGCGATGAGCGGGTTTGGAATGAACACCGACCGTGAGAAGAGCCGCGAAGTTGGTTACCGGCATCACATCCTCAAACCGGTCGATGTGCGGCAGCTCAATAAAATGCTCGATGAGGCTGCGGCAGAGTTTGCCTCGCGGAGTTGAACGGCGGATAGTTGCTCGCGAGAGCGCCGTCCAGCTCGCGATTGCCAATGCCGACCTCGAAAGCAAAGAAAGCTCCGCCGTTACAAAACGAGTCGGAAAAGGAGCGGCTTCGCATCGCGAAGATGCTGCACGACGGCCCGTGCCAGACATTCACGAGCGCACAATTACTCGCACAAGTCCTCCTCCGAAACGTCGAGGAGGGAATCAAGGGAAATGCAAAACTTTGCGAGAATATCGCGGATACTCTCACCGCGGGTGTGAGCGAAATTCATGCGATTTTGAATGACTTGCGAAGCGGCGCGAGTGGCCTCTTTTACGAGGGAAAAGACTCTGAAAATGGACGCTCAGGCGCGACCGTCGAAGCGTCGAAATTCGATACTTCGCGTGTGACAGGATTACGATCCAAAACCCCGCGGAAGAACGAACCGGGCACGCCGGCCGAGCCGCGGAAACGGATCTTCATCGTCGACGACCATCGGATGATGAGGCAGGGGCTGCGCGTCTTTATCGAGCGCGAAAGTGACCTCGAAGTCTGCGGCGAAGCCGACAACGGAACCGAAGCGCTGCCGCTCATCCTCGAGACGCAACCCGACGCGATCATCGTCGATATTTCACTGCCGGGAATGAACGGCATCGAGTTCCTCAAAAACCTCAAGGCGCAACTGTCTGACATCGCGGCGATCGTCGTTTCCATGCACGACGAGGGCGTTTACGCCGAGCGTGCGCTCCGCGCCGGCGCGCGCGCCTACGTCATGAAAAAGGAAGCGGCCGAGGAAATCATCGTCGCCCTGCGGCATGCGTTGAACGGCGACTACCACGTCAGCAAAGGCGTCGCCGGTTCCATCTTTCACAAAGCGCTCGGAACCGGCGGCCACGGCAAGACGGCATCGGTTTCTCCCGTCACCCTTCTCAGCGACCGCGAGCTGGAAGTCTTCGAATTGATCGGTCAAGGCAAGTCCACGCGCGACATCGCGAAACTCCTTCGCCTCAGCGGCAAAACCGTCGATACCCACCGTGCCCACATCAAGCAAAAGTGCGGCCTCGCCTCGAACTCCGAGATGATCCAGCACGCCATCATCTGGATGGAGCACGCCGGGGTGGCGTAAAGTTACAGATCGAGCCGAAGTCTCCGTCGGCGGGCTCGTCGGCTGCCTCAATCCGCCAAAACGGCGGCGAAAAGTGGGGTAAAAGTCGGTCGGACGCATCTCGCATCATCGGAAACCGGTCTCGCATCATCGGAAACCGGTCTCGCATCGTCGGAAACCGCTCTCGCATCATCGGAAACCCCTCTCGCATCATCGGAAACCCCTCTCGCATCGTCGGAAACCGGTCTCGCATCGTCGGAAGCCGGTCTCGCATCGTCGGAAGCCGGTCTCGCATCATCGGAAACCGGTCTCGCATCATCGGAAACCGGTCTCGCATCATCGGAAACCGGTCTCGCATCATCGGAAACCGGTCTCGCATCGTCGGAAGCCCGTCTCGCATCATCGGTGCGCCCATTCTCGCCGGGAGCATCCGTCGGCGCTGAATCCCATTGACACCCCGCTCGCGACTGCCTACAGCCGGTGAACTCCAACTCCAACAAAACCCAATGAACGACCGCCAACAAAACCAACTCGACGCCGCCGAAGTCACCCTCGCTTACCTGCAGGACCCAGCGCAAAGCCCCATCTGGACCCCGCTCGAAGCCTTCGCCGACGACGTCACAGCCGCCAGCGGCAGCATCAACGTCCTCCACGCCCTCATCCAGCTCCAGACCGGGACAACCACAGGCGTCACCGCCAACAAAATCCGCCTTCGCCTTTCCCTCGCAAACCGCATTGTCAAAGTCGCCACGGCCGCCACTAGCCTCGGCAACGCCACCGACAACGCCGACCTCGCCGCCCAAGCCAGCGCTCTCGATTCTGCCAGCGAAATCAAAGCGATCAAAGACGGCCAGCTTCCTGACCGCGCCACCGCCCTTCACGACAAAACCCTCGCCGCCCGCGATGCCGACACCGCCACCGCCGCCAAATACGGCTTCAAAACCGGCGCCGCCGACAAACTCCTCGCCCCCCTCTTCGCCGCCATCACCGCCTACGGCGTCGTCGTCCAAAGCCCGCAAAGCGCCGTCAACGCCCGCGCCAACGCCACCGCCTCGATCGATAGCGAACTCCATCGCCTCATGGCCCTCCTCGACGACATGGACAACCTCATCGCGCAATTTGAAGACGACCAACCCGCCTTCGTCGCCGGCTACCAGCGCGCCCGCCAGATCATCGACCGCGGGCACGGCAGCAGCGCCACCACTCCGCCGACGACCCCAACGCCGCCTACGCAGTAAGCCCTACCTCAGGAGACTTAGACTCTATGACACCGGACTACACTCTCACGGCTCATCTCTCGAAGTGCGGACGCGGCGGCGCGTAGATCGACAACAACCCTCATTTTTGGACTAACCCGCCGACATCGGGCATCTGTCGCAACGATCTACGACGACGATCCGCCGGGACTATATCTTCTTCGTTCTCCCCCGACATAGGCGTCATCCGCAGATGATCATGCCTGTCAATGTCTGCGACGTAAGTCGTTGACGCTGA